>JBCBHW010000001.1:0-1880832 GCA_038525225.1 Planctomycetota bacterium
CGTTTCGCTCGATCGCGCGCCGGACGAAGCTCTTGTGCTTGCCAATATTCAGATCGGCGGTCACCGCATCGATGATCCGGCGATCCTGATCGACCAGACAGGTCACACGCCGGAACGCGATGCCGAGTGGCCAGACCGCCCCGTACCGCTTCGCAACCGACTTGTCGGTGTCGCACAGAAGCGTGAAGGGCAGGCCGAACTTCTCGGCGAACTTCGCGTGCGATGCCGGTTTCTGTGGGCTGATGCCGACGACGCGCAGGCCCGCTGCGGTCAGCTCGCCGTGCAGGTCGCGGACCATGCACGCCTGTGCCGTGCACCCCGGCGTGAAGTCGGCCGGATAGAAATACAGCACCGCCGGCCCGCGCTCGATGAGCGAAGCGAGCGACACCAGCTCGCCGGAAGCGTCTGGAAGCGAGAAGTCTGGGGCGGTCTCACCGGGTTTGAGCATTCCCAGTCGTAGGCGCGCGGTACGCTCTCGGCATGCAGACCCAGACCGCGGAGAGACTAAGGCCGTTCGGAACGACGATCTTTGCCGAGATGACCAAGCTCGCGCTCGACCACAAGGCGGTCAACCTCTCGCAGGGCTTTCCCGACTTTGACGGTCCGCTCTTTGTCAAGCAGGCCGCGCAGGTGGCGATCGACGCGGGGCGGAACCAGTACGCCAGACCCTCCGGCGAGATCCCGCTGGTCGAGGCGATCGCCGCCGATGTCGAAGATCGTCTCGGGGTGTCGTACGACCCGCTCGCCGAGATCACTATCACCTGCGGCTGCACGGAAGCCGTCCCCGCGACGATGCTCGGGCTGATCAATCCCGGCGATGAAGTCGTGCTGTTCGAGCCGTACTACGACAGCTACCGCGCGAGCGTTGCGCTCGCGGGCGGCATTCCACGCTTTGTCGCGATGCGGGAGCAAGAGGGTCGGTTAACGTTCGATCGAGACGAGCTGCGTGCAGCGGTTACAGACTCGACGCGAGCGATCCTGGTCAACACGCCTCACAACCCGACCGGTGCCGTGCTGACACGCGAGGAACTCACGGAGATCGCTGATCTCGCAAAGGAGCATGACGCGCTTGTCATCTCCGACGAGGTGTACGAGCATCTGGTGTTTGAGGGCCGGCACGTCTCGATCGCGTCGCTGCCCCGCATGCGCGAGCGGACGGTCGTGCTTTCGAGCTTCGGCAAAACCTTCAGCATGACCGGCTGGAAGATCGGCTGGGCGATGGCGCCGGCCGAACTGACGGCGGGCATCCGCAACGCGCACCAGTTCCTCACCTTCGCAGTCTCTACGCCCATGCAGCATGCGGCGGCCGCTGCGATAACAGGTGGGCAGGGGTACATCGAGGAGCTGGTCGAGCAGTACCTCGAGTCGCGCGATTACCTCGGCGAGCACCTGTCACGACTCGGGTTCGATGTCATCGTGCCGGAAGGGACGTACTTCATCATGGCCGATCATCGCGCGATCAGCGAGAAGCTCGGCGTGTCAGGTGATATCGAGCTCGCGAAGAAACTCACGTCCGACTTCGGCGTCGCGACGATCCCTCCGAGCGTGTTCTGCGATCGTGCCGAACTGGCATCGGACTATCTCAGGTTCGCATTCTGCAAGCAGCGGGCGACGCTCGAGGAAGCCGTGCGCCGGCTGGAGCGATTGGCGTGAAGACCGATGTCGTGCCGCGCATTCTCGATGCGATGCGGCAGGCCGCCGATCCCTCGGCGGTGACGCGATCGTTCTGTGAACGGATCTTTCTGCTTCACGACCACGTGCGCGTGTTGTCGGTCGGCAAGGCTGGCGTCACGATGATGCAGGCCGGGCTCGATGTGTTCGATGATCGGGTGTCTGCCGGTCTCGCGATCGCGCCGGAAGAGCAGTGTGTGATCCACAGCCCGGATGCTCGGGTTCGCTATGCGCCGTCGGATCACCCGCTGCCGACCGAGCGCAGCGTGGCGGCGGCCGAGGCAATGCTTTCGTTTGTCGGGGATGGCGATGAGCCGCTGGTCGTGCTGCTCTCCGGCGGCGGATCGGCGATGGTTACGAATCCGGCCGACGGCGTATCGATTGATGATCTTCGGTCCGTCGCCGACGGGCTGATGCGTGCCGGCGCGACGATCGATGAACTGAACTGCGTCCGCAAGCATCTCGACCTGGCCAAGGGCGGGCATGTCGGCGTCGCGACGAACGGTCGGCCGGTGATGGTGGGCGTGATCAGCGATGTGCTCGGCGACCGGCTGGATGTCATCTCGTCGGGGCCGTTCGTGGGCGATGCGTCGGTGTTCGCGGATGCGAGACGCGTGCTCGACCGCTGGGGTGTCAGAGTGGCGGCGGTAGACGGCGTGATCGGCCGCGGCCGCGAAGGCGCCGTAGAGGAAACCCCGAAGCCTGGCGATCTTCGGCTCTCGGGCATTCGTCACGAGGTGCTGGCGAGCAACACGATCGTTGCAAAGGCGGCCGCGCTCGAGATCGAGCGCGGCATCACGCCCGTGGAGGTTCATGCAGCGCAGGCAGGGCAGGCTGCGGAGTGGGGCGGGATGGTCGCCGAGCGGCTCAAGACCGGTGTCGGCGCGATCGTCCTCGGCGGCGAGCCTGTGGTCTCCGGTGTGCCCCGCAACAGCGGCGGCGGCCCGATGCAGGAGGCCGTGCTCGCCGCCGGGCACGCGCTCCACGACACGCCGGGCTGGCTGGTCATCGGCTATGCAACGGACGGTGTGGATGGGCCGACCGGCGCAGCCGGGGCCGTGCTCACGCCCGAGTCTGTTCCCGACGCGCAGCGATGCGAGGCCGCGTTGCGATCGCACAACAGCTTCCCTGTGCTTGCGGACGCGGGGGCGATCTTGAAGGGTGGGCCGACCGGAACCAACCTGAACGACGTGCTGATCGGCATCCGCTGGCGGGCGTAAAGTTGCGACGCGGGGGCCGCCGCGAGAACAGGAGGTCGCGATGACCGCGTACTCGATCCATCGTCTCATCGGCGCGATGAAGAAGCTCGATGCAAGCGACCTGCACATCAAGGTCGGTCTGCAGCCGACCTACCGCGTCGGCGGAAGGCTCAAGCACATCGAGGGCGACCCGCTCTCGGAACAAGAAGCCGACCACCTGCTCGATCCGATCGTGCCCGAGGCGATGCGCGAGACGTTCGAGGTCGGTGGCAACCTCGACTTCGCGACGCATCTGCCCGACGGCGATCGCTTCCGCGTGAACATGTTCCGGTCCGGGGGCCATACGCACGCGGCGATCCGGCGTGTAAAGGCTGACATCCCCAGCTACCAGAGCCTGCACCTGCCGCCGGTGTACTCCGATATCGTCGAGCAGAGCCACGAGGGCCTCGTCATCGTCTGCGGCGTTACGGGGTCCGGGAAGTCGACAACACTCGCCGCCATGATCGAGCACGTCAACCAGACGCGGTCATCGAACATCATCACGATCGAGGACCCGGTCGAGTTCCGCTTCACACCCGCCAAGTGCATCATCAGCCAGCGCGAGATCGGCATCGACGTCAAGGACTTCCCGACCGCGATGCGCTACGTCGTTCGGCAGGACCCGGACGTGATCTTCATCGGCGAGATGCGGGATCGTGAGACGCTGCTGTCCGGCATCCAGGCCGCCGAGACCGGGCACCTCGTGTTCGCAACGCTGCACACCGCCGACACGCAGCAGGCCTTCGGCCGGATTCTCGAGTTCTTCCCGCCCGAGGAGCGCGACTTCATCCGCAACAGCCTTTCGAGCAGCCTGCGCGCCGTGTGCGCGCAGCGTCTGCTGCCGTCGGTTGACGGCTACGCGACGCCGGTCGTCCCCGCGACCGAGGTCCTGCGGGTCACGCCCCCTGTCAAAGAACTGATCCGCGAGAACCGCGACTCGGACCTGCCACAGATCGTGCGGTCGAGCAAGGCCGATGGCATGCGCACGTTTAACGACTCGCTGGCCGAACTGGTTGAGACCGAAGCCGTCGATATGCACACCGCGCTCGAGTATTCGCCGAACCGCGAGCAGCTGGCGAGCCAGCTCAAGGGCGTGACGATCAAGGCGAGCGGGCTCACGGGTCGGGTTGGCCGGTAGGTGCTGAGGATGCGGCGATGAGCGTCAGCTACTGGAAGCGATCGCTGGCGAAGGAGCGGCTGGCGACCGTCGATGTGTGCGTCGTCGGCGCGGGTATCGCCGGGCTGTCGGCCGCGGACGAACTCGCTCAGCGCGGCAAGAGCGTCGTCGTTGTCGAGCAGCACGGTATCGGCTGGGGCGCGAGCTCGCGGAACGCGGGCTACATCATGCGCGGCACGGCCGAGAGCTACGCCGAGATCACCGACACGCTGGGGCGGGACATCGCCCGGCGCGTCTGGGCTGACAGCGAGCGGAACCACGCGCTGCTTCGCGAACGCTTCGGTGCCGACACTCTCTCCAGCTATCAACGGGTCAACTCCGAACTGATCGCGCTCAGCGAGCGCGACTTCGATCTGCTAGGCCGCTCTTCGGAGATGCTCGACGAAGACGGCTTCGATGCCCCGATCAGCTACGGCAGCGAAGCCGGCGACGACGCGTTGCATCGGTCGCTCAAGCCGCTCGCTTCGCTGACGAATCCCGGCGATGCAGCTGTCAACCCCGCGGAACTGATCAGTTGCGTCAACGAGACAGTCGGTGAGCGAGCGTCGATCTTCGAGAGTACCGAGGTCTTCGGTCTCGATCATGCCGGAAATGGTGTCCGCGTGCGCACGTCGCGTGGCGAGGTGGAAGCGGAACGAGTTCTGGTGTGCACGAACGCCTACGCCGGTTCGCTGCTGCCAAGCCTTGCCGAGCGGGTCGTACCAAACCGTGGACAGATGCTCGCGATCCATGCACCGGACGTTCGGCTGGATGCGAGCTACTACGTCGACGGCGGCAGCGAGTACATTCGCCAGGCGCGCGACGGCACCATCGTCGTCGGCGGCATGCGCAAGCACTTCGAGGCCGCGGAGCGAACTTCGAGCGATGAGCCGACCGCCGAGGTGCAGGCTGCGCTCGAGGACTTCGCCGAGCGCGCGGTTGGAACACGCGGCACGGTCGTCGCGCGGTGGGCGGGCACGATGGGCTTCACGGCCGACGGATTGCCGATCGTCGAGCCGATCGATGTTGATGGAATCGATGTGGGCCGCGTCTGGTTCTGCGGCGGGTTCACGGGCCACGGCATGTCGTTGGGCGTGGTGACCGCGCACGAGGCGGTACGGCAGATGCTCGACCAGGCCTGACGCGGCACACAAAGCGGGTGGCCGCAGCGATTGCGCGTTCGCACTTTGCACGCGTTCCAGTCATCACGCAAACAACCGCGTGCCGATGCTTGCTGCCGCGTTGGAAATTCTCCATCGACGCGCAGGAGCAACCCGCATGGCGATCCCCCAACTCGGCACCGCCCTCGCAGCGATCACCGCGTTCAACACTGCGGCCCAGATCCATGTCTTTGTCGACGACGACGCCCCGGACGGCGGCAACGGGTTGAGCTGGGAAAGTGCTCTTAATGATCTCCGCGAGGCCGTGCAGCTCGCCGAGGACCTCGGCGAATTCCGGGGCGAGATCCGCATCGCGGGCGGCGACTACCTGGGCGACCTCGCCGAGCCGCTCGAGATCGAACGCTACGGCGGGCAGCTCTCGGGCATCGTGCTGCGGGGTGGCTTCGCTGGGCTTGCGATGCCGGGGGCAGCAGACACGCGGAACCTCAGCGCGTTTATCACGACGCTGTGGGGAGGAGGGAACGCGCCGATCGTGCAGATCAATTCGGCGGCCGTCCTGACGGGTCCGCGAGAACTCGGGCCGGGTCCGTTTGGGGCGCTCAGCGGCATCAACCTCGCACGTGCGACGGTGTTCGATGGATTGCGGTTCCAAGGGCAACAGGGCATTTTCGTGTCAACCTTCTTTTTAACCGACAACAATGTGGCGGTTGTCGTTCGCGACTGCGAGTTTATCGACGGCGGCACGGGATGGGGAACGGCCGAGGGTGGCGGGGCGATTGGTGCAGGGGGTGCATCGTTTCTCATTGAGCGATCGCAATTTCTCAATAGCCGGTCGAACAAGGGTGGGGCGATCAGTCACCAATTCAGTGCGATGGTGATTGAGGACTGTCTATTCGACGGCAACGGCGCGGGTTCTGGTGGTGCTGTCTGGTCAACCGCGACCGCGCTGCGTGTTGATGACAGTACATTCATCAACAATCTAACAACCGGACAGAACGGTGACGGCGGGGCAATCGTGGTACTGGGAGACGGCATCCGCCGCTTCGCGCATTGTGATTTCGAAAGAAACTCGGCAGGGCGAGGCGGTGCCGTCTATATCGACGGTGAACGCTTCGATATCGATGGTTCAACATTCGTCCGCAACGATGCATCCGCAGAGGGCGGTGCTGTGTACAACGCATCGAGCGGCGGGGGCACGCGGTCTGTTCGTAACACGTTGTTTGATGACAACTCCGCGAGCAACGGCGGAGCGATGTTCATCGACGGCGGGATAGATGCTGTCTCGCTTGCCTCCTGCGAGCTTGTATCGAACTTCGCCGCAGAGGACGGCGGAGCCGCGTACGTCCGGCCGGGAATCGGGCAAGGCGTGGTCCGCCTCTCCAACTGCATGGTTTCGGGGAACTTTGCGTTCGATCGGGGCGGTGCGGTGTTCGCGTCCGATGTGAGAGACACGGATAGCGACTACATCGGCAATCAGGCGAGCGACGGCGCAGCGATCTACACACAGTTTGTCACGTCGGCGCTCTCAACGTTTGATTCGAATATCGCTGTGTTCGACGGCGGCGGCATCGTTGCCTCGGGCGGCGGGCTGGTGAATGTCGGAGCATTCCTCGAAAACTTCGCTGACAGAGGTGGTGCCATCTTTGGGCCCGTTGTGGTGAGATCGTCGGTATTCGACAGGAACTCGGCCACGAGCCAGGGTGGGGCGCTGCACGGCCCTGATGTCGTTGACAACGGCACGTTCACAACCAACAGGGCGCTCTCACTCGGCGGCGCGGTGTTCGGGGCGAACACAATCGTCGGGTCGACGTTTACCGATAACTCCGCGACGCTTCGAGGCGGGGCGATCTATGACGTGCGCTTCGGCGATCGGCTGCACGTTGAGGGCAACACCGCGGGGGCCGGCGGCGGCGGGATCCGAGTCGAAGATGACTTCGAGCTCCGCCGTTCAACGATCATTCACAACACGATCGACGGTGTCTCTCCGAATGAAGCCGGCGAGCAGGTCGTTGTTGATGGCGGCGAGGGGACGATCGACCGTTGCCTCATCGCCAGCGGCCGGCCCGGCACGGCCGGGGCCCTCACGCTCAGGCTCGACGCCTCGGTGCTCATGGTCGAGTCGCTTGTCGGCGGTCAGCTGAAGATCGATCGCGGGTTGCTCGATGCGCGGGGCTGCACGTTTGTCGCGGAGCCCGGCTCAGCGCTGCCGGCGCTGCTCGCCGACTCGCCATCATTCGTCGTGCTCGAATCGACCGCGGTCGCGGCGGAGCGGCCGGTCGTGCTGCTCAACAACTCGGACGGCGTCTTTATCCAGTCGTACATCACCAACGGCGCGGACGGTATCGAAGCTGACCCGCAGCGTGTCGATCTGCTCGGCGAGGTCTTCGGCGGCGAGCCCGGCTTCGCTGACCCGCTCGGTCCCGACGGCGATTGGTCGGCATGGAGCGACAACGACTACAGCCTCCGTGCTCGTTCCCGGCTGATCGATATCGGCTTCGGCGTTGGCATCGATGCCGGTTTCTTTCGGGAAGAAGATCTCCTCGGAGCGAGCCGAAGCCGAAACGACGGCGGGGTCCCCGATGCGCAGATCGGCCCGGCTCCGGTTGACATCGGGGCGTACGAGTTCCAGGGGCGAAGCTGCCTCGCCGATATGAACGAAGAGGGCCGACTGTCGCCCGGCGACTTTAACGCGTGGATTCTTGCGTACAACGCGGGCGATCGGTTTGCGGATCAGAACCAGGACGGCTTCCTGACGCCCGCGGACTTCAACGCGTGGACGATCAACTTTAACAACGGCTGCGGCTGATCGAGCTAGCTTAGAAGCTCGACGCCCGAGGCGTTGTCTGGGTCGAGCTGCATGCGGAGGTAGGCCGCGTACAGCCCGTCGCGCTCGAGCAGCTCGGCGTGCGTGCCGAGTTCGATGAGCCGGCCCTTCTCGAGCACGGCGATCCGGTCGGCGTGGCGGATCGTGCTCAGCCGGTGCGCGATCACGATGCTCGTGCGATCCTGCATGAGCTCGCCGAGCGATTTCTGGATCAGGGCCTCGGAGCGCGAGTCGAGGTTGCTCGTGGCCTCATCGAGGATGAGCAACGCCGGGTCGGCCAGGATCGCCCGCGCGATGGCGAGCCGCTGCTTCTGCCCTCCCGACAGTCGAACCCCGCGCTCGCCGATGAGCGTGTCGTAGCCGCGTTCGGTCTCGGTGATGAACCCGTGGGCGTTGGCGCGTCGGGCCGCCTCGTGCACCTGCTCGATCGTCGCGTCTCGGCTGGCGTAGGCGATGTTCTGCGCGATGGTGCCGTCGAACAGAAACACGTCCTGCTCGACGATTCCGAGCAGCCTGCGGTACGAATCGACGTCGATGTCCCGAAGGTCGCGGCCGTCGAAGCGGACAACGCCGATGTCGGGGTCGTAGAACCGCGCGATCAGGTTGCACAGCGTGGTCTTGCCAGCGCCCGACGGCCCAACCAGCGCGATTGTCTCGCCGGGCTCGATGTCGAGAGAGAGATCGACGATCACGGGCTCGGTGTCCTCTGACTTTGACGGGTACGTGAACGTCACGCCTTCAAGTGTGATTCGGCCTCGCACCGCGGCGCGGTCGAGCACGATCGGGTCGTGTTCTGCATCGGCGTTGACCTGCTCGAACTCGCGCGGCTCGTCGAGCAGGTCGAGCGTCTTGTCGAGGGCCGCGAGGTTGTTCTGCACCTGCGTCGCGCTGCTGGCAAGCGCTTCCAGAGGGCCGAGCAGCATCACGACGTAGGTGACGAACATGATCACGTCGCCCGGCGTCAGCTCGTTGTTGATCACACGCCAGCCGCCGTAGACAAGCACGCCGGTCGTCGCGATCGGGATGAGCAGCGCCCACGCGATCTCGACCGACCGCGACCACCACCACGCCAGGATCTCCTGCCGGACCATGTAGTGGTTTTCGCCGACGAACCGCTGCGATTCGCCCTGCCAGCGGTTGAAGCCGCGGACGATGCGCATGCCGCCGAAGACCTCGGTCGAGTGCCCGTCGATCGCGGTTCGAGAGCCCCTGACGTCTCTATAGATTGGACGAATCCGACCGATCCACGTGCGGTGCGTCACCCAAATGACCGGCACCGCGAGGAACGCGCCGATCAGCATCGTCCATTCGACAGCGGCGAGGATCACCAGCGTGATGAGCACCTGTGTCACCGCGCGCCACGGGTTGTAGATCAGGCTGAACACGAGCTCGCCGACGCCGCCCGCGTCTTCGCGCAGGATCGAAGCGACGCCGCCGGACTTGATCGCCTGCACGCGGTTCAGCGGCAGGTGCACGGCGTGCTCGAATAGCTTGCGCCTGAACGACACCTGCAACCGCTTGGTGATGCGCGTCGCCTGCCATCGCCCCCACATCGAGATGACCACCGCGAGCGATGTCAGCACGACCATGCCGCCGCCGATGATCCAGAGCATCGCGATGCGGTCCGCCGAACCGTCCGCGTTGCGGGGGATCGGCACGTACTCGGCGAGCGCTTCGGGCCCGGGCGTGTCCGCCCAGATGAAGTCCATCACGATCTTGGTCGAGACCGGCATGACCATGCCGATGAGCGTCGAGACGCTGAGGGTCGCGAGCGCCGCGGCCAGCGTTCCGTGGTGCCCCTTGCTGAGATCCCAGAACGCGCCGAGGATCTGACGGACGCCCCGCGACCGCTTGTGGCCCAGGTGGGTGTAGCGAGGGCTGCCGCCGCGGTCGGGCCCCTCCTCGCCGCGGTCGGGGATGTGGAGCTGGTTCGTGCGGGTCCGCTCGCGCCTGCGTTCGAGATACGCCCGGTACCGATCGCCGCTGGCTCGCCCGCCGTGTCCTTGATCCGCATCACTCACTGAGAGAGCGTAGGCTGAGGCCACACCGCACCCGAACGTCTGGAGACGAGCCGTGGCGAAACGGAAGAAGCTGGCGCTGCACTGGAAGATCCTGATCGGCCTCGTGCTGGGCGTGGTGGTGGGGCTGATCGTCAACCTCGCGTGGACCGACGCGACGTGGTCGTCGCTGGGCGTCGGCGATGCCTCGGCGTTCGTGAAGCACGCCGAAAGCGACGCCAACGCGGACGCCGGCTTCGGCGCTACCGCCGCACTCTTCTGCAGAGATCTGGTGACGTTCATCGGCGACGCGTTCATGAACGGCCTGCGGTTCATCGCGGTGCCGATCGTGCTGTTCTCGCTCGCGGCGGGTGTCGCGAGCCTGAACGACACGACCAAGCTCGGACGGATCGGCGGCAAGACAATCACCATCTATTTAGCAACGACGGCGGTTGCGATCACGGTTGGGCTGGTCGCGGCCAACGTCGTCGGACCGGGCCGGGGCTTCCCGGAAGAACTCCGGCAGCAGTTCGCCGAGCAGCAGGCCGAGAACGCCGGCGACCGGATCGAGCGTGCGGAGGCCCAGCGTTCGCGGACGACGTGGGACATCCTGCTCGACATCGTGCCGCGGAACCCGTTCGAGGCGATGGCCCAAGGCAAGACGCTGCAGGTCGTTGTCGTCGGCCTGCTCGTGGGCGTCGCGCTCACGCTGCTGCCCGCCGCACGCGCGGGCCCGGTCGTCGAGATCTTCGACACCATGACCGACGTTGTGATCAAGATCGTCGAGATGGTGCTGATCGTCGCGCCGTATGCGGTCTTTGCGCTGATCGTGAAGACCGTCGCCGACCTCGGCATCGATGTCCTGCTCGCGCAGCTCGCGTACTGCCTCACCGTCATCGGCAGCCTCGCGCTCATGATGTTCGTGGTCTACCCGACGCTGCTGCGGATCTTCACGCCCGTAACCTACGGCAGATTCTTCCGCGCCATCAGCCCCGCGCAGCTTCTGGCGTTCAGCTCATCGAGCTCGGGCGCGACAATGCCGGTGACGATGGACTGCGTCGAGCGCCGGCTGGGCGTCTCGGAAGACGTCAACAGCTTTGTCATCCCGATCGGCGCGACCATCAACATGGACGGGACGGCGCTGTACCAGGGCGTGGCCGCCGTATTCATCGCGCAGATGTTCGGCGTGCCGCTGGGCGTCGGCGATCAGCTGCTGATCGTGCTGACCGCAACGCTCGCGAGCATCGGCACCGCGGCCGTGCCGGGCGTCGGCATTGTCATGCTCATCATCGTGCTCAACGCCGTCGAGATGCCGGCCGAGGTGATGACCACCGGCATCGCTGTCATTCTGGGTGTCGATCGCATCCTCGATATGTGCCGGACCAGCTGCAACGTCACCGGCGACTGCATGGTGGCGTCGGTTGTTGCGGCCAGCGAGAACGAGCTGCTGACCGAGGCCGAGGTCGAGGCGAAATTCGCCGAGACGCCCCTCGACGAGCACCCGCCCGAAGAGGACGATCTGGAGCAAGCGCGGAGCTGAGCGGGGCTCAGCCGTCCCAGCGCCGCAGGATGCGCTTGGTCTCGTCGCGGTGCTCGCTCTCGTCCCGGGCCATGTCCTCGAGCTGGACCTGCAGGCCCTTGAGCCCGAGGGCCTCGGCCTGCGCGGCGCGCTCCGCGTACCGGTCGTGCGCATCGGTCTCCGCCGCGAGCACGGCTTCGAGCATCTCCTTCGCCGTTTCGGCCGCGGGCACGGGCTTCGGGGTCGTGGTTGGATCGCCACCAAGCGCCACGATCTTGGCCGCGAGAAACTGGGCGTGCTGTGTCTCGTCTGGTACCTCGTCCTCGAAATACTCCTTGAGTTCGAGTCGGGAGGGCCCGCTGACCTTGGCCGCGTAGGTCAGGTACTGGAGCACCGCCGTGTATTCAAGGGCGAGATCATTGTTTAACGCGTCAACAAGCTGCTTCTGGTCCATGCCGTGGTCCCCCTGCGTCTGCTGTCTGCTCGTAGCTTCTTTAGAATCATTCTAGAAAAGCCAGCGGGCGGATTCAATCGACGCGGCAAGAGCAGGGGCACTTCCGTTCGTCAGAGGGCGCCGGTCTTGCTGGCCGCGTCGCTCTCGACATCGCGGTGGATCGCCATCACCGCCTGGAACATCTCGCGCCCCGTGCGAACGAGCGAACGCTTCTGGTCCTCGCTCATCGCGAATCCGTCGAGCTGCGCCTTGAACGCGTTCCATCGCCGTCGCTGGTCCTTCCCGTACGGATCGAGGTGCGACAGGCCGGCGCGGCCGGTCTGCCCCCAGACATGCGCCAGTTTCTTCGCGACGTAGTGGTTGCCGTTGTTGGCTCCCTCCCGCACGTAGTGCAACGCGAGAAGGTCCGCCGGCCGAGTGTCCTCCGTCCGATCGACAAGCTCGATCGCCGTTCGCGTCCCGGGCGTCGCGCGGAGCGCCCCCCGATCAACCCCGAGGTCCGCCAGGTCGGCCTCGTACCTGGCCGACTGGAACTGCTCGTCGTCGATGACCGCGTCGAGCAGCGGCTCGGTCGGCCGATGGTCGCGGAGGGCCGCGTCGAGCCGGGCGTTGAAAAGGTACATCTGGCCGACGAGCACGGCGTAATGGGCCTTGCTGAGCTCCCCCGACATCAGCCCCCGGGCGATCGCTCCGTTCTCGGCGGTCTGGTGAAGGTCCCAGCAGCCGGCCTTCATCATGTCGCTCACACTGGCGGGTTCCTGAACGGCCGGCGGTGCTTGATTCATGGCGGATGCTATGGGCGCAAAGGCAGGGGCCCCTCTCTCAAGGGGCCCCTGGGTCGAAATTCGATCCGATCCGCTGGGATCAGCGGCGGCGGCGTGCCGCGGCGAGCCCGCCCAGGCCCAGGAGCGCGGCGCTCGCCGGGGCCGGGATGGCCACCAGCGAGTTCACGTTGGTGAGACCCGAGGCGAGGATGGTGCGCCCGGTGCCGTCGGTGTTGATCTCGACGATGTTGAACACACCGAGCGTGTCGGTGTTCTCGATGTAGTTCAGCTTGTCGGTGAACTGGTTGTAGATGATGCCGGACCCGAGGGCGCGGTCATCGCCCGCGATGCCGTCGCCATCGAAGATGATGTTGAGGCTATCGAAGTCGCCGTTGCCGTCGAGCACGACTTCCCAGATCCTCGAGCTGTTGCCCTCGAGGAACGCGATGTTGCCGTTCGGCAGGACCGCCAGCCCGCGGAGCAGGCCCAAGAACTCGTCCGCGCCAGAGTCCGCCGGCGTGAGATCGACGAGCACCTCAGTGGTGTCATCGAGGGGGTTGGCCGGGTCGTTGAGCTGCGTGCGTGCGATCACCGAGGCGGTGCGGGAGCCGTCGCCGGGCAGCGTCGGGTCGAAGCCCACGCCGCCGTTGATGGATCCGAAGAAGTACTCGCCCGGGTTCGAGCCGGCCGCGACGAGGCCGCCGCCGACCGCACCGATGCCAGGCATGGCGAAGTCCTCAGGCACAACGAGGCCGTCGTAGGCGCCGGTCGCGCGGTCGTACGACTGAAGGCCTTCGAACTCACGCGGGACGGGGAACGCCGAGCCCGGGTTGTTCAGAACGAGCAGGCTGTCCGTGAACGAGTCGTAGATGACGCCCGTGGTGTTCTGCAGCGACGGCGCGGAGACCGCGGTCGACTGGACCGGTGCGCCGCTGAAGAGGCCGTCGAGGCGCTCCAGCGATGCGGTCGATGGGTCGAGGTTGGGCAGTGGGCTGTTGCCGACGTAGAACTCGCCGTCGGGGCCCTGCGCGAGGCCGCCGTGCCGTGCGACGTCCTGCCCGCCCGCGGCGAAGTTGAACAGGTTGGTGACGCTCAGGCTGTTGTAATCCAGGGCGTTGACGCTGTCGGCACCGCCATCGCGATCATCTGAAATGAACAGGAGGCTGCCCGGGGCGAACTGGGCCGAGGCTGAGCCGGCGAAGGCAAGAACAGCCGCGATGCTTGCAATACGGGTCATGTCTATCTCCTCTTATGAAAGTCCAACGGTCGTGTCTCGAAAGCGGAGCGGGGCGTTGTCACGCCGCACAGCACTGACGCGATATCACCGCGACCGTTTGGCCGCAGGAAGCCGATGATCTGTGCCTCTCTCCCGCAATCCATCGCTCTCCAATGAGCACTGCGTCTGCGGCCTGCAGCGTGCGTGTCATGGAGAACGCTCTCTCATCATTAGTATGCAGATTCGCCGGGTTATTCCTAGACGTTGCACGGAAGTTTCCGCACTCAACCAGGATTTGCTAGATCCTCACACCGAGGGGCCGCCGGTGAACCACGACGTGACGGCCGGCGGGATTGACCGTGAGTCGCGACCGCCTAAACTCGCCTCTGCCCGGGCTCGTAGCTCAGTTGGTTAGAGCGCACCCCTGATAAGGGTGAGGTCGCTGGTTCGAATCCAGCCGGGCCCACTTTTCGACCCGCCCGACCGCACATGCGGCAAATCCTTTAGGATAGCGTTCGGTTGCCACGCGAACACCAGACGTCTGAGAACCCGGGCGTCATCGCCCCTGCGATCGGGGCTCGCTGATCCATGGCACGCGACCAGCACACATTCTGGGGCGACTTCAGGACGTTCTTCGTCCGAGGCCTAGCGGTCCTTCTGCCCTCGATCGTCACGCTCTGGCTGCTGTTTCAGGCGTTCACGTTCCTGTTCGCCAATGTCGCCGAGCCGATCAACCGGGGCATCCGCCTCGGCATCGTCGAGATCGCGCCGCGCGTCACGCCCGAGCGGTTCCAGCCCGGCTGGCTCGTCATCACCGATGAAGACCGCGCGACGTTCCGCGCGACCTCCGACAACCTGCTCATGCGCGAGGCGAGCGATGCGGCCGTCTCGCGCGAGCTCCGGCGTCAGAAGCTCCGCGAGATCTGGCAGAACTGGGGTTTCGGCGTCCTCGACCTCACCGGTCTCATCGTCGCGATCGTGCTGCTCTATCTCGCCGGCCGGCTGCTCGGCTCCTTCGTCGGTAAATGGGTCTACGCCCGGCTCGAGGGCCTGCTCCGCGCGATCCCGGGCTTCAAGCAGGTCTACCCGCACGTCAAGCAGGTCGTCGATCTGATCATGGGCGACTCGAAGATGGCGTTCAGCCGCGTCGTGCTGGTCGAGTACCCGCGCAAGGGCATCTGGACCGTCGGGCTCGTGACATCGAGCTCGCTCAAGCCGGTCGCCGACCAGGCCAGGAGCGAGGTCCTGAGCGTGTTCATCCCGACCAGCCCGACGCCGTTCACCGGGTTCACGATCAACATGCCGGCCGCCGACTGCGTCGACGTCGACATGACCATCGATCAGGCGCTGCGGTTCGTGATCACGGCGGGCGTGCTCGTGCCCGAGAAGCACCAGATGCCGGCAGCCAGCGGCGTGCCCCAGCTGCACGTGCCAAACGGCGAGATCGAGGATGCAACGGCTGCCGCCGACGGCGGCAAAGCGGGCGAACAAGCGGCACGAGAGCCCGACACGGGGGCCCCGCGAGAGCCGACCTAGAGTGCGGCGGTGGCAGACGCCGAGCATTCCGTTCGGCTGGTCGGGGTTTCGAAAGGGCATGCAATGCGCGTAGATGTTGTGGGATTGGATGTGGAAGTCACCGACCCCATCCGTGAGCACGCCGAGGACAAGGCCGGCAAGCTCACCCGCTACTACGACGGCGTCCAGCAGATCACCGTCCGCCTCCGCAAGCCCGACCACCACAGCAACCACCCGACCTACGAAGTCGAGCTGACCGCCGACGCCGAGAAGCACGACGACTTCGTCGGCACCGCGACGGGCGACGACCTGTACCTCGCCATCGACGGCGCCGTCCAGAAGGTCGCCCGCCAGCTGACCGACTTCAAAGAGAAGCTCAAGATCAACGGGCATCACCCGAAGGCCTAGGCCCGTTCGTGGGCGCAGCAGCACAAGAGCCTCCGTTCGGAGCCACGCATGACGATGAAGCTGAGTGAACTCGTACACGAGGCCGCGATCTCGACGGCCCTGACCTCGACCCAGCGCGATGATGTCATCGCCGAGATGGTCGACCTGCTGATCGCCTCTGGCGCAGCCGAAGCGTCATCGCGCGACGACCTGATCAAGCGCGTGCTCGACCGTGAGCAGAAGGGCTCGACCGGCTTCGGCCGGGGCGTTGCGGTGCCCCACGTCAAGCACACGGGCGTCGAGAAGATGACCGCCGCCGTGGGCCTGAGCCCGACCGGCATCGACTTCAACGCGCTCGACCGCCAGCCGGTCTATTCGGTGTTCCTCCTGCTCAGCCCCGAGGATCGGCCCGAGGAGCACCTGCAGGCGATGGAAGCGATCTTCAAGCAGCTCAGCAAGGAGATCTTCCGCCGATTCCTGCGGCAGGCGGGCTCGGTCGAGGAGGTCCGCACGCTGCTGAGCGACGCGGACAACCAGACGCTCGGAGGTTGATGTCTTGTGGGGTTGCGACCCCAACGAGCCCCCCGCGTGAGCGGGGGGTCACGCACGCCCTGTCCGCCCGCTCACGCGAGCGGCTCGCAGACGGAACCCATGCCAGTGAAGGAATGCCGGGTCACGATCGTCAATCGGCTGGGTCTCCACGCGAGGCCCGCGATGTCGTTCGTCGATACCGCCAGCGCCTTCGGCAGCGCCATCCGCGTCCGCAACGGCGACACCGAGGTCGACGGCAAGAGCATCATGGAAGTCATGATGCTCGCCGCGACGCGCGGGACGGAGCTTCTGATCACCGCCGACGGCGACGATGCGGACGCCGCGCTCGAGGAGCTCCGGAAGCTCGTGGCGTCCGGGTTTGATGAGGAATGAGCCGGCGGGTGCGGGGCTCGACCTCAAGCACGCGCAGGCTGTTTCGTCCCGCAACGCGTCAACTGCGATGCAATTCACCCGTTCAGGTGATCCTCCCGTTTGCCGTGCTGCTCGCAGGGCTGATTCTGCTCTTGACCTGCATAAGTGCGATGCTGGTCCACTACCTTGTTGGTGCAGAGGTCTTCGCTGATGGCACCCCGCGAGTGGTCGTCCAAGGCGTTCCACTTGTGACGGTGCCTCTGCTCTTTACGGGGATTCTCGTGGCGGCTCGGCGTGGCAAGCGAGAACAAAGGCGACTCGATGGCGGCGGATGTTGGGCGTGTGGTTACGACCTTGGGTCGAGCGAGGCCTTGAAGGCCGGCCACCTGTTCATCCGTTGCCCCGAATGCGGCCAGAAATCCATGACCAAAGACCCGGCCAGTCTCCGGCATCGGGCTTGAGTCAGATGCCAGAGCTGCCGATCCATTGGCTTGACCAGAAACCAAGAATTGGTTATCATCCGTATGAACCGAGCGGGGAGCTCGGCCGAACGCCGTGAGGGATTCCCATGCTGCTCCGCATCGCTCTGATCGCTTTCTTCGCAACCTTCTCCGCCTCGCTGGCCCCGGCCCCCGCTGAGACCAACCCCGGCTGCACCGCGACCGAGGACACCCCCGCCACCGGCTGCGCCTGCTGCATGTGATTCTGCCTCCCTCGCCCCGAACGGGGAGGGGGACAGATCGGCTCGCCCGCAGGGTGAGGCGATCAGGGAGAGGGGCGGATCGTTTGCGAGCCGTGTCCTCCCCCCACCCGACCTCGCTGTGCTCGGCCACCCTCTCCCCGGCGGGGAGAGGGAGCAAGATCTTTAATCTCCGTCCGCATCGATCCGCGTGATGCGTGCGCCCACGCTCGCGAGGCGTTCTTCCAGCTTCTCGTAGCCGCGGTCGAGGTGGTAGACCCGGTGGATCGTGCTCGTGCCCTCGGCGGCGAGCGCTGCCAGCACCAATCCCGCTGAGGCCCGCAGGTCGCTCGCCATGACCGGCGCGCCCACGAGCGTGCGCACGCCGCTGGCGATCACGGTGGGCCCCTGCCTGAACAGCTGCGCGCCCATCCGCGTCATCTCAGCCACGTGCAAGAACCGCTCGGGGAAGATCTTCTCCGTGATCACGCTGTGCCCGTCGGCGAGCGTGAGCAGCGCCATGAACTGGGCCTGAAGATCAGTCGGGAAGCCCGGGTGCGGCTGGGTCGTGATGTGGCACGGCTGAAGCACCCGCCCCGCGCCGACCGTCACCGTCGCGCGGTACGCATCGCCCGATTCGTGATGCACATCGACGCCGATGGCTTCCAAACGATCGACCGCGGCACGCAACGCATCAAGCGGGCAGTTCTCGATCGTCAGCTCGCCCGCTGTGATCGCGGCGGCGACCATCATCGTGCCGGCCTCGATCCGGTCGGGCATGACGCGGTAGTCGGTGCCGCCGAGCTGCTCCACGCCGTCAATCGTGATGCGTGGCGAGCCGGCCCCGGTGATGCGGGCGCCCATCGCGTTGAGCAGGTTGGCGAGGTCGACGATCTCGGGCTCGCAGGCGGCCGACTCGATGACGGTCGTGCCCTCGGCGAGTGTTGCCGCGGACATGACGTTGGCGGTGCCGAGCACCGTTGATCCGAACGGCCCGCCGAGGAAGACGTGCGCTCCGACGAGCCTTCCGCCCGGCACGCGGCCGATGACATCGCCGGCGTTCAGCTCGAACTGGGCTCCCAGCGCTTCCATGCCCCGCAGGTGCAGGTCGATGGGCCGCTGGCCGATCGCGCAGCCGCCGGGCAGCGCGATGCGGGCCTGGCCTCGCGCGGCCAGCAGCGGGCCCAGCACGCAGATCGACGCCCGCATCGTCTTGACGATGTCGTACACCGCGTGGCTCTCGGTCTGATCGATCGTGTGCAGGCTGACTGTGTTTGGGCCGGTGGTCTCGGCGGTGCAGCCCAGCGTGTCGAGCAGGCGACGCATGTTGCGGATGTCCGAGAGATCAGGGACGTCCGAGAGCGTCACGGGCTCGGTGGTCAGCAGCGGGGCGGCGAGCAAGGGAAGCGCGGCGTTCTTTGAGCCGCTGATGCCGACGGCGCCGGACAGCCGGCGTCCGCCCTCGATCTGAAACGCGTCCATGGTGTGCCTCCCTGCTGCGGACCCGCCCGCCGAAACGACGGGTACGACCGGCAGCGCCGTCTCAGCCGGCACCGCTCGCCCGGTCTTCCATCGTCGATCGTTGGCGGCCCGGAGCAGGAATGCGAGGCTGCATGCTTGCCTCGCCCCCTGAGGCCGGCCGGGGACTCTGGCCCTGGCCGCCGATGCACGACGGGCCCGCGGTTTCGGCCGCGGGCTCGTTGTCTGTACGGATGCGTGCTCAGACCGGCGAGGCGCCCGCGTGAGCGGGCGGGCAGCGGGCGAACGGAACTCCAACCGCCCGCTCACGCGGGCGGCTCGCAACGGCGTTGGGTTAGGAACGGGCTAGCGCCGGTACGACCGCCGCGGCGTCAGGAAATACGTCGGCCTGCGGGGGTCGTCGTCGAGGAAGAGTCGGCGAGATCGTTCGAGCGTGGGGCGAGTCAGCGTGTCGAACCGCTGCGCGTCGAGGCGGTCCTGTGTCGTGACGAGGTTGAGGTTGTCATTGCGGCGCCTGAGCTCCGGGCGGTCGGCCATCGCGTAGCTGCCGGCGGCTCCTGATTCGAGCACGAGCTGCCAGCCCTGCCCGGCATCGGCGATGACGGCCGGCCTTTCGCGGGCGATCACCCGCGAGCCGCACCCACCGAGCCAGAGACACGCCGCCACCACGCCGCCAACGCGCAGCCCCCTGAGCAGATGGCACAGCACCCACGCCCGACGCGGACCGATCGGCTCAAGCCCAGCGTGATTGCTCCGATGATTGTGAGTCTGTTCCGCCATGATACTGCGCCCAGCTTGCCACGGGTCGGGCGTGGGCTCAATCAATCCGGCGCAGATAAGTGCGCTCTCGGACGCTGGCAGCCGCAGATTTCGAATCTCGGGTCCGGGAACGACCGATCTAAATGTGCGGAGCTTCCGGCCGGATCCGTCGAGCGGAGGCACAGCCGTTGCAGCAAAAGCACCCCCGGCAGGGCTCGAACCTGCGACCTGCGGTTTAGGAAACCGCCGCTCTATCCAGCTGAGCTACGAGGGCTTGGCTCGGCAAGTGTAGCGGTGCGGTAGCCACGCTTGTCAAATTCATATATCCTTATGAAGTTATGAACTCGGGGCCTGAAAAAGTCTGCCTGATCTGCAAGCAGGACTGTTCCGCGAAGCCGCGGGTCAAGGACGCGAACGGGCGGTATGCGTGCCGATCGTGCGTTGAAGCGAGGCGGCGGCATCGTGCGGGTGGGGCCCGTCCGCCGCGTGCCCACCCGAGGCCCGCGGCGGACGCGCCGATACCGCTTGCGGACGATGCGATCGGCCTCGCGGAGCGTGACGTTGGAGTTGGGGTTGGCGCGGGAGCTGTTCTGGATGACCTTCCCGCCGCGCAGGCATCCAGCGGCGGGCCCTGTCCGGGCTGCGGCATGCCGACCAAGCCGGGCGCCGTCATCTGTCTCGATTGCGGCTTCAACATCGAGACCGGCTCGGAGGCTTCGACACGCGTGAAAGAGCGTCGCGTGCGGGGGCCGATCGGCCCGCCTTCGACCCTTCGACTGACTGCCGGCGCTGGGCTCTCGTGCGCCGGTGCCGCGATCGGGCTCGCGCTGTGGGCGGCGGTCGCTGTTGGCACGGGCAGGCCCTGGTACGTGATGGCCGCCGTGGTCGGCGTGCTGGCTGGTGTTGGGATGGTCAGCTCGGTCCGCGGCGCGGGGCGGCCGGCGAGCGGTCTGATCGCGACCGGGCCGGGCCTTGTCGCCGCCGGCGCGGGGCTCGCCCTGTTTGCGCCGGAGCCGACCGAGCCGTTTCCCGATCCGTTGAGCGATGGACTGTCGATGGTCCGGGTGACGGGCGAGGACGAGGCTGTGGTCGCGGGCACGGCCTGGCTCGCCATCGCCGGCATCGCGGCGTTCGCCTTCGGCCGGTCGAACCCCGACGACGACGAGACCCACGACGGCGATGACGCCGAAGGCGGTGCATCCACATGATCGTTCCGTACTCCGTCGATGTCCCCATGGAACGGTGGCCGGTCGCGAACTGGTGCATCATGGGCGTGACCTGCGCTGCGAGCTTTCTGGCGTTCCCGGCGATGTCGGGCGTTGCGCCGATCGAGAGCTGGATGCTCTACGGCGCCGCACCCTGGGACGCCGAGGTGGGCGTCCTGGGTTCGGTGATGACGCACGCCGACATGTGGCACCTCATCGGCAACATGGTCTTTCTCTTTGTGTTCGGCAACGCGGTGAACGCGAAGGTCGGGCATTCGATGTACATCGCGCTCTATTTCACATTCGGCGCGGTCGCGTCGATCGCCTCAGCGGTGTTCAGCGACGTTCCCGGGCTCGGCGCGAGCGGCGCGATCGCGGGCATCACGGGGATGTTCATCGTCTTCTTCCCGAAGAAAACCGTGAGCGTTTTCTACTGGTTCTATCGGGCCGTCGGGACGTGGAGCGTGCCCGCGATTGTTGTGATCGGGCTGTACTTCGCGAAGGATGTTCTGTATCACGTCCTCGAACAGACAACGAGCTTCGCCAGCGGCGTGGGCGTGATCGCGCACATTTCCGGCACGCTCGCCGGGTTCGCCGCCGGCGTTGCTCTGGTGCTCACCGACCGCGTGCGGGCAACCACGTCGGAAGAGACGCTTCTCGAAGTTGTCGGGCTGCAGTAGCCTGTACGACCCGGCATCCGGGCCGCATCCCGGGCCGAACCCTTGCGTTGGCGGGCGGTCCGCCCGATCATTGCGGTCTGGGGTTTGCACGAGAGGAACAGACCGATGCGGAAAGCTTTTCGTGTGTTGACGGCCGGGGCGGCCGCGTTGTTTGCCTCGCAGGCGTCGGCGACGTGGTCGATCCTGCTCGTTGATCTCTCAACCGGCGAGATCGCGGTCGGCTCCGCGACCTGCCTGACCGGGTTTGATCTGCAGGCCAACACGCCCGTGCTCATCCCGGGTGTCGGCGCGATCACCGCGCAGTCGTTCGTTGATGCGAACGGGATCAACCGTTCGCTGATCCGCGATCGTCTGCACGAGGGTGTGCCGCCCGAACTGATCCTTGACGAGCTCGCCGTGTTCGACGGCGGGCACGAAACGCGGCAGTACGGCATGGTTAATGCCATGGGCAACGCCGCGACCTTCACCGGCACCGGCGCGGGCCAGTGGGCGGGCGGCAGGACGGGCGTGCTCTCGGGCGCTGGCATCACCGGCGGCGATGTGCTCTACGCCATCCAGGGGAACGTGCTGTGGGGGCCGGGCGTTGTTGATGACGCGGTCGGCGCGGTGCGCGACGCGCCCGGTGATCTGCCGGACAAGCTGCTCGCGGGCATGCAGGCCGCGCGCGACGCCGGCGGCGACGGTCGATGCTCGTGCCTGCCGAACGACGCGGACGCCTGCATCGACGACGTGCCGATGGGTCAGAAGTCGAGCGACATCGCGTACATGCTCGTCGCGCGGGCGGGCGATCGCGAGGGCTGTGCGCCGATCCACCGCCTCGGCAGCTCGCCGCTCGACATCGAGCCGCTCGACGACGAACGCTTTGTTGTGAGCTTTCGTCAGGGCGGAGACACGCTTTCGATCATTCGGCCGGGCCGGATCGCCTCACCGCCGACGCTGGGCGATGTGCAATCGCTTGGGCCCGGTGTAGATGTTGACGAGATCGCGACCGGCGACGTCACGGGCGATGGGCTCGCGGACATCGTTGGATGCTCGCCGCTGAACGACGGCACGTGGCTTATCGAGGCGGACCCGTCGGAGCCGAGCGGGTTCCGAGCGCCCGTGCAGCTGCTCGACACCGGGCACGATGTGGCTATCGCCGACCTTGACACTGACGGTCGGCGGGACATCGTCGTCGCCGACTCGGTGGGCGACGCCGTGATCGTCGTGTGGAACACCGGTGCGGGGTTCATCGCTGATGCGCCGATCGAGATTGGTGAGACGCCCGACATGGTTGCGATTGCCGATGTGAATGGTGATGGATTGCAAGAGGTCGCCGCGGTGTGCCGGGGTGATTCGAGCGCGTGGGTGCTCCGGCAGCAACCGGGTCGCGTGTTCGAAGCACGAGATCCGATCCCGCTCGGTGTGCCGTTCCCCTCGGTCGTCGAGCTCGCCGATATCGACTCAGACGGCTCGGTCGAGCTGCTCGCCGCCGGTCTCGGTTCAGCCACCCTGCAAGTCATCGACCCGGCGGCGGGTGTGAGCGAGACGCTGCTGCCGATGCCGAGCAACGTGCGTGATCTGTCGGTGATCGACCTCGGCGGCTCGGGCCCGCGGGCCTTCGTACTCGGCGTGACAGGGTCGGTGGTGCTGCAGCCGCTGTTCCCGGGCGGTCCGCTGCTCTACGGCGAGGAGCTCGCACTGTTTCAACAGCCGGTGCGAGCGCTCCCTCGCGATCTCGACGGCGACGGCGACGCCGACCTCGCCGTGCTCGCACAGGTCGGCCGATCGGTGCGCTTCATCGACAATGTCGCGGGCGGGTTCCCGCTGACGCGGGGCTGCGGCGACGGCGATTTCTTCATGGAATTCAACATCGCGTTCAGCAACCGCCAGGACCCCGATCCGGTTGATCAGCTCGAGGGCCTCTTCGCCGCGTGGTCCGCCGACCTGCAGGGCGTGCCGGATGCGGTGCGCTCGTCGGCGTTGCTCGATGCCCCGTTCGCGTCTTCTGTCGCCGGGTGCCCGACGACGCTGCGGGTCGAGCTGCGCGATCGCGATGGGCTCCCGGCGTCGGCGGCGGGTCTGACCGTTGAGCCGCTGGCCGCGGACGCCCCGCTCGGCGTCGGATCGATCGCCCAGGTCGCGCCGGGCCGGTTCGAGGTGACACTGCTCGGCAGGGGCGACCGGGGCGAGGCGCGGTTCACGCTGACCGCTGAGCTCGATGGTCGCGAGGTCCGGCTGATGCCGACGCTCCGAGTCGCGGCCGACGACCCGGCCGATCTTGATGGCGACGGCGACCGCGACGCCGACGATCTGAACGCGTGGGTGGCGGCCTTCCGCGCCGGCGACTCCCGCGCTGATCAGAACTTCGATGGCGTCGTGACCGCGTCAGATTTCAACGCCTGGGTTCTGAACCGCAACCGGGCCTGCAACTGATCGCTCGGAGCCGGCGCGTGCCTGCTCCGTGCTGTCACGCGGCCTGGAGCACCCCGCGGATGGAAGAGATCACCCGCTCGATCGCGTCGCGCGAAGCGGGCGTCGTCATGCCCGCGCCGATGAGCCCGACCGCCTGCTCGGCCTGGCGGGCGATGGCGGTGAGCCCGTAGCCCGAGGCCGTGCTGGCGAGGTCACGGCAGACGCGCTGCGCCGTCTCGCTGTCCCGACGCTCGGCCGCGCGGATCAGGTCTTCCATGCAGATCGGCAGCGTGCGGAACAGGTGCCCGATGTCAAAGGCCGGCCCGGTCTCGACAGGCCGCCCGGAGACCAGGGAGCCGACCACATCGGGGAGCACGCTCGCCTCGACGGGCTTATTGAGCACTGCCGAAGCGCCGAGCGCAAGAAGCGGTGCGAGGCGGTTGACGTCCGACTCGCCGGTCAGGATCACGACCGGTCCGTCGTGCAGGTCGCCGGTCCGGATGACCCGCAGCAGGTCTTCGCCGGATCGGGAGCCGTCGAGGTGCAGGTCGGAGATCACAACGTCGTAGCGCCTCCGGTTCAACGCGTCGATCGCCTCGTCGACGCTCGGCACGGTCGTGAGACCGATGCTCGTCTCGCGCAGACGGTGCGTGAGCAGCAGCCGCTCGGGCTCGAAATCATCGACGTAGAGCACGGCGTGTCGGGCTGTCGTCTCGGCGGGCATCATCGCTCGGATCCCTCATCGCTGCGCGTGCCTGCGGTTGAATCATGAACGAGGCCTGGCCGCGTCTCCGGTGTCGGCCCGTGCACCTGCGCGGCAGCGGGCCGCGGGCCCTGATCACCGTGGAGAGGGTTGCGGCCTGTGGCGATCGCCTCGCCGAACACTTCCGAGAATTGCTGGAGCGCATTTCCCGATCGATCCGGGTCGGCGTAGAACGTCACCGCCTCGGTGCTGACCTGATGGAGGCTTGACGTGAGCGTCGCGATCGCGACCTGTTCGCCGTATTCCGCCACAGAGAGCGAGGTCAGTGCCTGACCACCGGACCAGGTGACGGCGTCACCGTGCGAAGCCGGCGTGCGATCGTGCGGGGCGTGCGGCGTGTGCGTCGCGGATGCCGCAGAAGGGCTGATCCCGATCGTGCTGCCGAGAAAGACCACGAGCACGAAGGCCGCGACCGCGGCAAACCCGACGAACGTTGCTGCCGCCCGGCTGTTCAGCCCGAGGACAACGGTTCCCGGCTGAGCCTGAGGTGGCTGCGGGCTGTCCAGCGTGCCGACCCGCTGCAACGGCGCTTGACGGCCCGGTTCCGGGCTTTGCGACGGCAAGGGCCGGCCGATTCGGACGGGCTCACGCGCCGAGCGGTTCTGCGTCTCAGCGGGGGGGCCCATGAAGCCACCCCAGATAGGCCGCACCTCCGCCTGCGATTCGGGCTTGGTGCCGATGTCCTGACCTTGACTCACCATCATCTCCCCGGTGTCTCCGCTGCCTCACCGCTATCGGCGGGTGGAAGCGTTACATGAGCGGGAAGGAGACACGCCGCCAGACCGCTGATAGCCAGAAGCGGGTATGCCCGACGACCACCAGATTGAGTGACGCGTCCGGCAGCGGACTCGCCAGGGCCCGGTTGTCGTCCTACCTTTCTCTCCCGGTCGTTCGACGGCGGTGGCGTCCAGAGGCCGGACCTTCAGCTATCCAAACGGAGCCCGACTCGTGAAGATCAAGACCGACGAGATCGCCAGCATCATCAAGCAGGAAATCGAGCAGTACTCCGCTGATCTCGAGGTGTCCGAGGTCGGACGCGTCGTCGAGGTCGGCGACGGTATCGCCCGTGTCTACGGCCTCTCCAACGCCATGGCCGGCGAGCTCGTCGAGTTTGAGACCTCCGAAGGCTCGGTCATGGGCCAGGTCATGAACCTCGAGACCGACACGGTCGGCGCGGTCATCTACGGCGACTACCTCGCGGTGAAGGAAGGCGACCTGGTCAAGAGCACGAGCCGCCTGCTGGAGGTCCCGGTCGGTGAGCAGATGCTGGGCCGCGTTGTTGACCCGCTCGGCAAGCCACTTGACGACGGCGCCGCGATCAACAACGACGTCACCCGCAAGGTCGACATCATCGCGCCGGGCATCGCCGAGCGTCAGCCCGTCACCGAGCCCCTGCAGACGGGCATCAAGGCAATCGACGCGATGATCCCGATCGGCCGCGGCCAGCGCGAGCTGATCATCGGCGACCGGAAGACGGGCAAGACCGCCGTCGCCGTAGACGCGATCATCAACCAGAAGCAGTACTGGGGCACGGATGAGGCCGTGGTCTGCATCTACGTCGCGGTGGGCCAGAAGGAATCGACCGTAGCGGGCGTCGTCGAGACGCTGAAAGAGAACGGCGCGATGGACTACACCATCGTCGTCAACGCCGCGAGTTCGGACCCGGCCCCGATGCAGTACGTCGCGCCGTACTCGGGCTGCGCGATGGGCGAGTACTTCATGTGGTCTGGCAAGGAAGCCGGCAAGACGCTCGCCGACGGCAAGCCCATGCCCAAGCACGCGCTGCTTGTGTACGACGACCTGAGCAAGCAGGCCGTGGCGTACCGCCAGCTCTCACTGCTGCTCCGCCGCCCGCCGGGCCGCGAGGCGTACCCGGGCGACGTGTTCTACCTCCACAGCCGCCTGCTTGAGCGTGCGACCAAGCTCAGCGATGACAACGGCGGTGGCTCGCTGACGGCCCTGCCGGTCATCGAGACCCAGGAAGGCGACGTCTCGGCGTACATCCCGACCAACGTGATCTCGATCACCGACGGACAGATCTACCTCGAGCCCGAGCTCTTCTTCTCGGGTGTTCGTCCCGCCATTAACGTCGGTATCTCGGTCAGCCGCGTGGGCGGCAACGCGCAGATCAAGGCGATGAAGAAGATCGCCGGCTCGCTGCGTCTCGACCTTGCCGCCTACCGCGAGCTCGAGGCCTTCGCCCAGCTCGGTACCGAGCTCGACAAGGCCACCCAGGCCCAGCTGGACCGCGGTGCCCGCATGGTCGAGCTGCTCAAGCAGCCGCAGTACGTGCCGCAGGAGGTCGTGGATCAGGTGATCTCGATCTACGCGGGCACGAAGGGCTTCCTCGATCAGGTCGCGATCAAGGACGTGCCGCAGTTCGAGACCGACATGCTGGCGTACTTCCAGACGGTCGGCAAGCCGGTGCGTGACGCCATCGCCGAGAAGAAGGCGCTCGACGACGAGCTGGTCGGCCAGCTGGAGAAGGCGCTCAACGAATTCAAGAGCGGCTGGAAGCCGGCCTGATCGGTCGCGATCGCACGCTGATGTTCGCGGGCTGAATATTGACAGTTTGGTCTGCTTGTCTGTAGCCTCGGTGCTTGAGCGCCGGAGGATTGACATGCAGGCTCTGATCTGGGTCATTGTGGTTATCGGGTGTGCCGCGCCCGCCGCGGCCGAGCCCCTGCGCCTCGTGCGGATTGAGACGGATCGGCCGCTGGCTGTGTCCGCCGCGCTGCGAGCCAAGGGCCTCGACGCCGACCACGGCCACACCTACGACGACGAGACCGGGCGAGGCGTTGAGATCGTTGTGTCCGCCGAGGAGCATCGCGCGCTGCGAAGCGGCGGCCTCGACGCCCGGCTTGTGCGCACGGGCCGACCGCTGCGGAGCCGACTCGCGGAACTCAACGGCGAGATCCCGAACGGCTACAGCGACTGGGCCGGTGTTCTTCAAGCCATGCACGCCGCCGCGACCCGCAACCCCGCGGTGTGCGAGGTTGTCGACCTCACCGCCCGCTACGGCACGCCGCCGACGCACGAGGGCCGCCACATCGTCGCGGTGCGGATCAGCGATAACGTGAGCGTCGATGAGGAAGAGCCGGCGGTACTGATCGTGAGCGCGCACCATTCCCGCGAGATCGGCACGCCTGTCGCCGCGCTCCGCGCGATCGACAACCTGGTCGATGGGTACGGTGTCGACAGCCGCATCACGCAAGCGATCGACAGCACGGAGATCTGGATCGCCCCGGTCTGGAACCCGGACGGCTACGAGCATGTGTACAACGTGGATGACTTCTGGCGCAAGAACCGCCGCGACAACGGCGACGGCACGTTCGGCGTTGACCTCAACCGGAACTACCCAATCGGATGGGGGCTGTGCAACGGGAGTCAGGTCACGGGGTCGCAGGTCTACGAGGGGCTGACCGCGGGCTCGGAGCCGGAGACGCAGACGATGCTCGCGTTCACGGAGGATCGCCGGTTTGCGCGCGTCGCCGATATTCACAGCTTCGGCACCGAGGTTGTCTACGGCTACGGCTGCTGGGATCACCCGTGGGACGACGCCTTTCAAGCGGTCGCCGCGAATCTGAGCGACCTGTCGGGTTATGAGGGCGACACGCGGTTCTCGTGCTGCCTCGGAGGGGACATCCACAACCACATGAGCACGAACGGCGCGCTCGCGATGCTCTGGGAGATCGGAACGGGCTTTCACCCGAGCTTTGCGAGCGCGGACGCGGAGGCCGACGACATCTGGAACGGGCTGATCGGATTGATCGATATGCCCGTTCCTGTGTCGGGCAGGGTTTCGAACGCGTCGACGGGCGCACCCGTCGAGGCCGAGATCGAGCTGCTGGCGGTGCCGTTTGCGCACGGCGAGCGTCATCGCTCCGCCCCGCGTCACGGCCTATACCACGCGTTCCCGCCCGAAGGCTCGTACATCTTCCGGTTCACCGCGCACGGATTCGAACCTGTCGATGCGACGGCGGTCGTGTCGGCATCCCAGCCGGCGACGCTCGACATCGCGATGACGCCCTTGTGCCGCGCGGACGTCAACGGCGACGGTGCGGCGACGCCCGCCGACTTCAACGCGTGGGTCGCGGCCTTCAACGGTCAGCTCCCCGCGTGTGACCAGAACGGCGACGGCGATTGCACCCCGGGCGACTTCAACGCATGGGTCCTGAATTACAACGCAGGCTGCCCGTAATGCGTGTGCTTGCACCGGCGGTAGACGCCCGTGTTTTCGTCATCGAACACAAATAGCGACTGCCGCAGCGTGGTTGATCGTGCACCATCGGTGATCGTGCGCGCGTGGTCTCGTGACGCGTCCTGCCGCCGCCGATGCGAGGAGCTATGGGGATGGACATTCTTGTTTCTGTACGCCGCGTGGGCGGCTGGGTGGCGGTCGCGTGCCTTGCGGGGCACGCAAGCGCGCAGATTCTCAATGAAGACGTGAAGCTGCCGCTGCCGGCTGGCATCACGGGGGGCGAGCAGTTCGGGCACAACGTCGCGATCGAGGGCGATGTGGCTGTGGTCGGCTCGCTGTTCGACAACGCCCGCGGCGACGAGTCCGGGTCGGCGTTCGTCTACGACGCGAACACCGGCGTGCTGGTCAGCCGGATCCTCGGCAACGACACCGCGAGCGACGACGGCTTCAGCGACGGCATCGCGATCTCGAACGGTCTGATCTACGTCGGCGCGCCGGAGAATGAAGCGAACGGCAGACAGTCCGGTCGAACATACATCTTCCAGAGCGGCTCGAACGCGCAAATCGACGTGCTCGATCCCGAGCGCATTGTCTTCGTCGGCGAAGATCCGGTCGGGGCCGCATTCGGTTGGTCGGTCGACGCGGCCGACGGCTTCATCGCCGTGGGCTCCCCCGGCGATGTTGAGGGTGCAAACGGCGGAGGCGGGGCGGTTTATATCTACAACGAAACGACGCGCACGCGGGTCGGCAAGTTCTTCGCGAGCGACGCGGGCTTCGCAGACAACATGGGCCGACGCGTCGCGACCGCGAGCGGGCGTGTGCTCGCGAGCTCGCCGTTTGATGACGACAACGGCACGGACGCGGGTGCCGTGTATCTGTTCGATGCGGCGACGGGTCAGGAGATCACGAAGATCGTTCCCGATGATGTTGTCTCTCGCGACCAGTTCGGCCTCGCGATCGCGGCGGATGGCGAGACGATCGTTGCCGGTGCGCCCTTCGCAGACGGCGACGGAACGTCGGCCGGCGCGGTGTATCTGTTCGACCTGCAGTCCGGCGCACAGATCGGCACGCTCCGCCCAGACGACATCGCACCCGGCGATCAGTTCGGGCGCGCGGTCGCGATCGATGGCGATCTGATCGTTGTCGCGTCGCGCACGGCCGACCCGCAGGGCTCCGCGTCGGGCAAGGTCTACGCCTTCGACCGCGTGACCGGGAATCAGATTGCCGTGGTGCTGCCGAGCGACGGCGCGGCTGGTGACGTGTTCGGCAACGCCGTCGCTGTTTCCGGTCGCCGCGTGCTTGTCGGCGCGGAGGGCGACGCGGATCGCGGCGCTCTCACCGGGGCGGCGTACCTCTTCACCGTTGACACCGTCCCATGCCTCGCCGACACCAACGGCGACGGTGAGCTGACACCGGCCGACTTCAACGCGTGGGTGATCGCGTTCAACGCGAACTCGGCGGCGTGTGACCAGAACGGCGACGGTGCCTGCAGACCCGCAGACTTCAACGCTTGGGTCCTGAACTTTAATTCGGGATGCCCATGATCGATGTCGATCCCGCGATGGTTTCTGGCGCGCTGCGAATCCGCACACGTGAGAATTGGCTCGAATCGGGAGGGCATCGAGATAATTGAGAATCGCATCCAACCGCGCGTCGTGTACACTCGTATCAACCGAGTCTTGCGGTCTAGCCGCGACTTGGTTGGTAATTGTTTACACGCTCTGCTGTTCCGATGAGTCTCGGCGGGTGCAGCACCAGGAGAAGACGATGAAGAAGCGCGCACTCGCAGCGTGCGTGGCATTGCTTTGCGGCTCTGCCAACGCGCACCCCGATCACCTCCACATTACCGTTCAGAACCCGGACGCTGTCGCCGAGGTCTATGCGACCGGCGAGCAGATGGTCCTCGAGGCGGAGACGCGGTGGAGCTACATCCACGGCTCGAGCACGTGGGGTCTGACGCAAGACGATCTCCGCCAGATGATGCTGGACCACGAGGTGATCGTCGCCGCGGCGCAGGCGAACGAGCTGCCGTACACCGTGATCGACACGGGCTTCGCCCGCGGCGGTTTCAACGTGATCTTCAACGTGTCGGGCAACATCCCGTCGGGGGCCGCGGCGGCAATCGCTGAAGTCGAGCAGGCCATCGAGTCTCAGTTCACCGACCCATCGACATGCGTCATCAGCCTGTCGTTCCAGTCGCTCGGACCGGGCATCTTGGGCGGCGCGAGCGTGAACTACGTCAACGTCAACTGGCCCGACGCCCGCAACGGGCTTCAGGCCGATAACGACGGCGACGACGACACACTCGCCTTCCTTCCGTCTGGCACGACGATCCCGGTCCGGTACAACGAGGGGTCAAGCAGCGTCACGAACGAGACCCGAGTCTTCTTCTCGCGGTCGAACTTCAAGGCGACCATCGGCTCGCTCACCGGGACTGATGCCAACATCGTGATCAGCACGAACTTCACGTTCGACTTCGATCCGAGCAACGGCATTTCCGGCGGTGCGTTCAGTTTCAATGATGTCCTGATCCATGAAGTCGGGCACGCCCTGGGCTTCGTTTCGGGGACCGACTTCCGGAACAACGATATCGAGGTGCTCGATATCTGGCGCTTCACCCGCCTCGACGGCGCCAACGACTTCAACCCGGACACGCTGGCGGAGTTCCAGACGACCCCGCGCACCGCGGACCAGTTCAACACTGACAATGCCAACAGCGACCTCATCTCCGTTGAGTACCGCATGTCCGACGGCACGCCGTTCCAGTCCAGCCACTTCCGCGAGCAGGGCGCGAACATCGGCATCATGGACCCCGCGTTCAGCGGCGGCCAGACCTTCCTCTCCCGCGGCTACTTCTCGCAGGCCGACATCGACCTGTTCGACGCGATCGGCTACGACGTTTCGAGTGTTGATCCAACAATCGTCACGCAGCAGCCGGTGAACCAGACCGTGTGCGAGGGCGAGACCGCGGTCTTCACCGTCGGCGCGACCGGCGAGAACCTCAGCTTCCAGTGGTTCTTCGGCGACGGCCTGTCGTTCACCCCGGTTGCCGGTGGCACCTCGCCGACGCTGACGCTCAACAACCTCACCACCGCCGACACGTTCAACTTCTACTTCTGCGAAGTCACCGGCGACGGCGGCACGGTCGATAGCGATCTCGCGCTGCTGCTGGTCAACCCCGACCCCGCGATCACCGACCAGCCGAACTCGCAGACTGTTGACGAGGGCGACCCGGTGAGCTTCTCGGTCTCGGCGACCGACGCGATCAGCTTCCAGTGGCGGCGCAACGGCTCGCCGATCAGCGGCGCGACTTCGAGCACCTTCTCGATCGCCAGCGCCACGCCCGCCGACGACGGCGTCTACACAGTCGCGGTCACCAACGACTGCGACACCGTCGTCTCCTCGGCCGCCACGCTCACCGTAAACCCGGCGACCAGCGACTGCCTCGCCGACGTCAACGGCAACGGCGTCGCCGACCCGGGCGACTTCAACGCATGGGTCCTCGCGTTCAACAACCAGGCCCCCGAGTGCGATCAGAACGGCGACGGGCTGTGCAACCCGGGCGACTTCAACGCCTGGGTGCTGAACTTCAACGCCGGCTGCCCGTAAGGCCGAGCGGCAGAGATCGTGATTGAGTCGGGCCCCGGGCAAGCCGCTTGGGGTCCGCTTTGTTGTTGCGTGCCGTGGTGTACACTCAATGTTCATGAAGTTCCCAGCGGCTCCATTCGACGCGATCAAGGCCATGGCCGGGGGCGGCGTGACGTGTGTGACCGGCGGCGCGGGCTTCATCGGGGGGCATGTCGTCAACACGCTGATCGCGGCAGGCGCGTCCGTCCGCGTCATCGACGATCTCTCGAACAGCTCGCTCGATGCGATCGCGGACGACATCGAGCTTCATACCGATCGACTGCGTTTCGTCTACGGCTCGATCCTCGACGAGCGGGCGCTCGACGAGTCCATCGCGGGTGCCGAGACCGTGATCCATCTCGCCGCGATGGGCTCCGTGCCGCGCTCGCTGGAGGAGCCCGAGCGGGCCGCGGCGGTCAATACAACCGGCACCCTGCGCGTCCTCGAAGCGGCGCGGCGTCACGGCGTTCGGCGGGTCGTCTTCGCGGGCTCCAGCAGCGCGTACGGCAATCCGGAGCGGCTCCCATGCGATGAGATGTTCGCGACGCAGCCGCTGAGCCCGTACGCCGCCAGCAAACTCGCGGCCGAAGAGTTCTGCAGGGCCTGGTCCGCGTCGTACGGCCTGAGCACCGTGTGCCTGCGGTACTTCAATGTGTTCGGGCCGAGACAGCGAGCCGACTCGGCGTACGCCGCCGTGGTCGCCGCGTTCGCGGGACGGCTGCTCGCCGGCAAGCACCCGATGATCTTCGGCGACGGCGAACAGAGCCGAGACTTCACGTTCGTCGCGAATGCGGTGTACGCGACCTGCCTCGCGGCCTTCAGCGACACCAAGCTCGACGGCCAGGCGATCAACGTCGGCACCGGCTCGTCCTGTACCGTGAACGAGCTCGCCGCGCGCATGGCAGCCAGGCTCGCGCCCGGTGCGCCGCCCGCGGAGCACCGCGATCCTCGGACGGGCGATGTGCGAGACAGCCTTGCATCGATCGAACGGGCCGCGTCGCTGCTCGGGTACCAGCCGATTGTCGGTCTCGATGAGGGTCTCGATCAGACGTGCGACTGGTTCGTTCAGACGCACGCCCCGGCGGAAGAGCGAAGGCCATGACTGGCCTCGCGACGATGTTCCACGGCGTAGTCGGCCTGTGGCGCGTCGGCCGAGCGACGCGCTTCCGCATGCGGGGCCGGTACTGGTCGTGGAGAAACGAGACGGCTTTCGGCGCCGGTCGGCCAACGCCCCGCACGATGCTCTCGGCCTTGCTGGAGTACGGCGCGTGGACGCGGCGGATGCGGCGGCTCGGACGGGCTTCGTTCGCACCCGGTCAGCACGGCCCTCGTCCCGGCTCGAAAAAGCGGTACTATCCACCCCGTCCGCGGACGTAGAACGCTACGCCCCGCACTGGTGGAACCATCGGCCTCACGCGGCCGATCAGCGACGCACACAAGGACACAACGGAATGGCTGAGCCCTCGACAAATTTCGCCAAGGCGTTTATCCCGGGCCTGATCGTTGGATTTGTCGTCGGGGCCCTCGTCGGCGTTGTCATCACGGCCACGGGCGGCGATGTCGGAAAGCTATCCGGCGGCGGCACCGCAACAGCGACGTCCGGCGACCGCCAGCCGCGTGATGGAGCTCTCGTAGATCCCGAGACGAACGCCGCCGATACCGCTGACACCATCGAGGGCCCGACCGATGATGCTGCGGAGACTGTTGAAGACACCGCGGAGCAGACCGAACGCGAGAGCACCGTACCGGCCGGCGACGGCTGATTGGTGTGACCTTCGACCTCGAACACGCGAAGCGGCTGGTCCGACAGCACATGGAAACCGCCGCCCTGCTCGGTGCAGACGTCGTGCCGGTGTCGCAGTCTGCAGCCATACAGGTCGAGAACCCCGCATCGGAATCGTCGGGCGGCGGTCGGACGCCCGACGGCGAACGGGCTGCGCGCCTCGCGGAGCTTCGCCAGCGGTACGAAGCGGAAGCCCCGCACGCCCCGTTCATCTCGGAATTCACAAGCATCGTCTTCGACGACGGTGACCCCAACGCCAAGCTCATGTTCGTCGGCGAGGCCCCGGGGGCGGACGAGGACAAGCAGGGCGTGCCGTTCGTCGGCAGGGCGGGTCAGCTGCTCAATAAGATGATCTCGGCGATGGAGCTCTCTCGGGAGACGGTGTACATCGCAAACGTGCTCAAGGTTCGGCCCCCGAACAACGCAACACCCACGCCGGACGAGATCGAGGCGAGCAAGCCGTTTCTGATCGAACAGATTCAGATCGTTCGCCCCGAGGTGATCGTCGCGCTTGGGCTTCCGGCCGCGAAGTGCTTGCTCGGTGTCAACGACTCGATGGCGAAGCTGCGAGCACGATTCCACGACCTCCATCTGCCGGACGGGACGTGCATCCCAGTGATGCCGACATATCACCCGGCATATCTGCTTCGCTCGTACACCGCGGAGAACCGTGGGAAGGTCTGGAGCGATCTCCAGATGGTGATCGAGCGGCTCGGCCTGCCCACGGCGCGCTGATCCAGTTGTCGCAACGCTGCAGGGGTCATTCGCTCATCGCGTGTGTGCGTTCGCGGGATTTTGTCGAACGCCGACGCAACCCGCGGGGCGGCCGTGCGAACCTGAAAGTGTTGCCGATCCTGAGCGACACCAATGAAGACCCCCACGAGACCTGGCGTTCGGCACGGTGCTGAACGCTGGGTTTTTTTATGCCCACGAGGCGGGTCCGGAACCGCCCTCGTTCTTCCAGCCCATCGTGCCCGGCGAAACTGACTCTCGGGACAGAACACGGAGACCGGGCGCTGATGCGCGAACCTGCTCGAGCAGACGCGCACCGATTCGGAGGCGGAGGACGGCTTCGCCGGTTTCGGTGTACTCACGCTCGAGCACCTCGCCGCGCGATTCCAACACGCTGATCGCTCTCGACTCGCGCAGAGGGATGCTGAGCGTGACGTCACGCGGCTGCCCGAGCACGGCTCGGCGTAGACGGTCGCCCAGCGCGTCGAGGCCGCTGTCGGGGCCACCGATGGCCGAAACGGCGAGCGCGTCCGGGAGACGCCGCCGCCAGACCAGAAGCTCGCGGTTGTCCTTGAGCTGATCGACCTTGTTGAGCAGCACCAGACGTTCTGGTTGAGAGAACGTCTCGCCCCGCCGGCCCGCGCCGCGTTTCGACTCGCGTTCTTCGGAAGCCTGAACCTCCTCGAAGAGCTCGTCGAGCGTCCTCATCACCTCGCGGTATTGAAGATCAGCCGACGCGTCGCTCACGTCGAGAACAACGAGCAGCACATCCGCGTGCGTTGCTTCCTCGAGTGTTGCCCGGAAGGACGCGACGAGGTTGTGTGGCAGATCGCGAACGAAGCCGACGGTGTCGCTGAGCATCGCGACCGACCCGCCGCCGAGATCCCACTCGCGCGTCCGCGTCATCAGCGTCGCGAAGACACGATCGTCTGCGTACGCACCGCCGCGGGTCAGCGTGTTGAACAGCGTGCTCTTCCCAGCGTTCGTGTAGCCGACGAGCCCGACGGTCAGGTGCGACTCGTTGCGAGACATGACGCTGCGGCGCTTGCGGTCCTGGATCTCTCTCAGCTCGCGGGCGAGCATCGACTTGCGGCGCTGCACGAGTCGCCGGTCGATCTCGAGCTGCTGCTCGCCTGGGCCGCGCGTGCCCACGCCGCCCGGTGCGCCGCCGACGATGCGTTCGAGGTGCGACCACATCGCCCGTAGCCTCGGGTACGTGTACTCGAGCTGAGCGATCTCGACCTGGAGCTTGGCCTCGTGCGTCGTCGCCCTGCTCGCGAAGATATCGAGGATCACCTCGCTGCGGTCGAGGACCTTGCGCTCGACGTGCCGCTCGATCGCGGCGATCTGCTTCGGGCTGAGCTCGTGGTCGAAGATCACCGTCGAGGCGTCCGCCATCTCGCAGAGGTTCTTGAGCTCTTCCAGCTTGCCGGACCCGATGTAGGTCCCGGCCTCAGGCTTCTGGCGGTGCTGATCGAGCGTGCCGACCACGACCGCGCCCGCTTGCTCCGCGAGGCTGGCGAGCTCACCGAAGGGATCACGCTCGTCGTACGTGTCTCCCGGCAGGCGCACCGCCGCGAGCACCGCCCGCTCGGACTCGATCTTCAGCTGCTCGCGTTCCGCCAAGCCCGTCTCCTGCAGCATCGTGCGTACCGCGAAATCGTAGCAGCCGCGTACCATTGTCCATGCGAGTCCTCGGCATCGAGAGCAGCTGCGACGAAACCGCCGCCGCCGTCGTGGAGAGCGGGCGACGCGTCTTGAGCTCGGTCGTCGCGAGCCAGCACGAGATCCACGCCGAGTACGGCGGTGTCGTGCCCGAGCTCGCGAGCCGCGCCCACGCCGAGCGGATTACCCCGATCGTCGATCGGGCGGCCGGCGACGCGGGCGTGCCGCTCGCCGAGATCGATGCGATCGCGGTCGGGCACCGCCCGGGGCTGATCGGTGCCTTGCTCGTCGGCGTCTCGGCCGCCAAGGCCCTCGCGTGGGCCTTGGGCAAGCCGTTGATCGGTGTAGACCACGTCCACGCGCATCTGTGGGCGGGCATGCTCGATGCGGAGCCAGACGCCGAGCCCGGCTTTCCTGCGCTCGGGCTTGTTGTGAGCGGCGGTCACAGCTCGATGTATCGCGTGAACGGGCCGGCTGATCTCGTGCGGCTCGGCGCGACCATCGACGACGCGGTCGGGGAAGCTTTCGACAAGGCGGCGGCGATCCTCGGCTTGCCGCACCCGGGCGGCCCGAGCATCGATGCGCTCGCTTCGGATCCTGCCGCGGACGACCGGGCGGTTGAGCTGCCGGTGAGCAGGCTGGGGAAGGACTCGCTCGACTTCAGCTTTAGCGGGCTCAAGACGGCGCTGCTGTACGCCGTACGCGGCGTGCCCGGACGCGACGGCGTGTTCCCCAACCGCGATGCCGATGTTTCGGCCGATCGCAAGCGCGACCTCGCCGCATCGTTCCAGCGTGCCGCGTGCCGCGCGGTGACGCTCAAGCTCGAGCGGGCGCTGTCGCTGTGGCCCGATGATGATGGGCCAGCATCGCTGATCGTCGGCGGCGGAGTGACCGCGAACTCGCGGCTGCGCCACGAGCTCCGCGGGCTGGCCGAAACGCACGGCCTGCGCCTCGTGCTCCCCGAGATGCGATTCTGCGTTGACAACGCCGCCATGATCGCCGGGCTCGGCGCCGAGCTGCTTGCCCGGCGGGGGGCGGACGGCCTCACGCTGCGAGCCATGCCCACGACTGCATGCTGAACCGCCGCGAGCTCATCCAGCCGCTGTTTGTGCCCGCCCCGCACCCCGCGTCCCTCGACAGCGTGTCGCTGCTCGAACAGTGCTCGATCACTCGCAACCGAGCGACGGGCCCGGGGGGCCAGCACCGCAACAAGGTCGAAACGCATGTGACCGTCACCCACGACGCCACCGGTGTGTCTGGGCAGGCCGGCGAGCGTCGCAGCCCGGAGGTGAACAAACGCGCGGCGATCCGTCGGCTGCGGCTTGCGCTGGCCGTCGCTTGCAGAGCGCCGGTGCCGATCGGAGAGATCGGGTCGGACATGTGGCGAGGGCGTGTGCGAGGCGGGACCATCGCGCTGAACGAGCGGCACCGCGACTTCCCGTCGATGCTGGCCGAGGCGCTCGACGTTGTCTATTCAAGCGGGCTCGACGTCAAGCGCGCGGCGCTGCGGCTCGAGTGCACGCCCAGCCAGCTGACCAAGCTGATCGCCAAAGACACACCCGCGCTCGCGGCACTCAACGAGGCGAGATCTGCCCGCGGCCAGCGTCCGCTCCAAGCAAGAAAGTAAAAAAAGCCCCGTCAACGCTGACGGGGCTGCCTTCGCGGGACATCATTAAACTGCGCGTCGTGTAAGGATCAGCGACGGCGACGCACAGCCGCGAGGCCGCCGAGGCCGAGCAGCATGGCCGAGGCCGGTGCCGGGATGGCAACGAGCTCGAACGTGTGATGCAGGTCCTCGCCACCCGGCCCGGTGAAGCCGGCGCCGGCGCCGTTGTCACCGATCGTGGCGGCGTCGGCCGTCAGGAACCACGTGCCGTTCGCGGCCGGTCCGAACGCCCCGTCGTCATCGACGGACATCTGGACGATTCCGCTCTCCGGGAACGCGACGTCGTTGTTCGTGATGTTGATCGTGTAGATGAAGTTGCCGGCGCTCGCGAGCGAAACGCCAAAGCCGTCGACGAAGACGCCGCCGGTATCGAAGATGTCAAAGAAGACCACACCGCCATCGACGTCAACACCGCCGATGAACCCGAACTCATCAAGGAAGCCGCCGCCCGGGGCGATCGACGTGTAATCATCGAAGTTGATGACCTGCACGTCACCGTCGCCGTCGGCGGGACCGGAGCCGATGCTGAAGAAGCCAGCGACGTCGCTGGTCTGGTTCGAGTACACCGGTCCGGCGATCCCACGCTCCGAGACGACGCCGCCATCGATGGCCGAACCCGTCGCGGAGTAAATGGTGTAGCCAGAACGATCGATGTCGGCGGCAGCCGATCCGGCGACGGCAAGCATCGCCACAACAACAGTCTTCATGTCTGTCTCCTGTCTCTCTCTCGGCCCCAGCACGATGCCAGAACACTCGTGTCTCTCTCGACGTCGCGCTGTCGCGACGCTTCCTGTGGCTCGACAATCGGGCTGCGACCCCGATGCGTCCTATCGCGTCGCTGGTCGGACGAACGTCCGCATGGCGACCGCGGGCCGGTGTCTTACGTCGGCTTCTGCAGCATGCCCGAAACGAGGGCCCGTGTCAACAAGAAACCGTCCCAATTCGCTTGCGAGACCATATATTTGGATTTTGAAAGGTCCTTAGAACCTACAGCTTGCCCAGCGTGATCAATCGCTGTGACGCTGGCGGAGCTTGGTGCTCAGCCGGGCCATGATGTGGGCACGCTCGAACGCGTCCACCCAGTCCTGCAGCGTTGCCGCGACCTCCTCTGCCGGCACAGGCGCACCCGGCAGCGGGCAACTGGGGCCGAGCTGCCGGGCAGCCATGGCCCGATAACGCGCCAGCGTGCGGTCCCCCTCAAGTGCAAGCAGGTCGAAGTCTTCGTTCAGGATCAGGACCACCGGCACCCGCAGCCCGCCGCAGAGCTTGAGTCGCTCTGCCAGCTCCGCGTGCTCGTCGCGATCGACGTATCGCACACTGACCTTGCCGTCGGAGCCACCAGCGATCGCGTCGATCATTGGGACCTGCTGCACGCAGTCGCCGCACCATGTGCCGCTGGACACGATCGCAAAGAGCTGCCGCTCGAACGCACCGACGACCTCGGCCTGTGTCGGCGTGAGCGACACGCCTGCGCGAAACGCGCGCCACGCCTCCTGATTTGGTGCGCTGCCCGTCGCCACGTAGGCGTCGTAGGGGTGGCCGGCTTCGAAAGTGTTCCGCAAGGCGTCGGGTGTCAGCATGCGTGAGCGTACGCCGCTCGGTGCCTCGATAGTCCTCTACCACCGTTCGTCGTCGTTCGCTGGTGCCATGTCCCACGGCTGCCGCGCGTCTCCGTTGACGCTGGTCCCGCCCTGGATGACCGTCGGGATATTCTGGAGGAACGCGTGCGGGAACGCCTGGGCCATCGCGCTCGCCTTGTCCAGCTTCTCGGTTTGATCGGCCGAGAGTGTGACGCCCAGTGCGTCGAGATTCGCCGTAAGCTGGTCCATGGTGCGGGCCCCGATGATGGTGCTCGTGACCCCCGCGCGGTCCTGCACCCACTTCAGCGCGGCCTGCGCCGGCGTGCATCCCGCGTCCTCGGCGACCTCGACGAGCGTCTCGATGATCGAGAAGCCTCGGTCGTCGATCTGCCGCTCCCACGCCGCGCCGCGTCCCTCGTCCTGCTTGATCGAATCCCGCGTGTACTTCCCGGTCAGGATGCCGCCCTTAAGCGGGCTCCAGGGCGTCACGCCCATGCCCATCTCGGCCGCCATCGGGAGCAATTCACCCTCGACAGATCGCTCGATGAGCGAGTACTCGATCTGCAGAGCGATGAGCGGCTCCCAGCCGTTCGACCCGCAGAGGTGCTGCGCGTGGCTGCATACCCACGCGGGGTGGTCGCTGAGCCCGACGTGCCTGACCTTGCCCTGGCGCACGAGATCGTCGAACGTCCGCAGCATCTCCTCGATCGGCGTGTGCTTGTCGTAGAAGTGCGACCACAGCAGATCGATGTAGTCTGTTTTGAGACGACGCAGCGACTCGTCTACCGCGTTGATCAGGCTCTTTCGCCCGCCGCCTCCCGCGTTCGGATCGCCGGGGAACATGTTGCCGGTGCACTTGGTCGCGATGAGGAGCCGGTCGCGCTTGCCGGGGCTCTTGTCCAGGTGCTCGCCGATGATGTGCTCGCTGTGGCCCTTGGTGTAGATGTTGGCGGTGTCGATGAAGTTGCCTCCGCGATCGATGTAGGCGTCCATGATCGCGGCGGAGTCCTCGGGCGTTGAGCCCCAGCCCCAATCGAGGCCGAAAGTCATGGTGCCCAGGCAGAGAGGGCTGACCCGCAGCCCGCTCCGGCCCAGTGTGATGTAGTCGTTGAGGGCTGTGGTTGCCGCCATCGTGCGCTCCTGCTTTGCCGTGTTTCGCGTCAGACTCGACACTAGCATCGCGGCGATGGAGCGACGCCGCCCGCACAATGAATCCCGAAGCATGCCGCTGCTGCTCTGGCCCGGGCTCGCGGCGGACCATCGGCTTTTTTCGCCGCTGATCGATCATGCACCATCGATCACCGTCCCACCTTTCATTGAGCCCCGCTGGAATGAGTCGCTTCGTAGCTACGCGGCCCGGTACGCCGAGCAATTCGGACCCCAGCTGCCGCCGGACGGCACCTACGCCGTCGGCGGGTTCAGCTTCGGCGGCCAGCTCGCGACCGAGCTCGCAGCAGTACTCCGGCCGAAGCCGCGCGGGATCGTCTTGATCTGCGGCGTTCGCGGGACGCACCAGATCGCCGCCGCGTTCCGACGACAGCAGAGGCTCGGGGCCGTGATTCCCGCCGCGATCGCGCGCCGCCTGTACGTCCCTGTCGCGCGACGCTTTGCGCGCAGCGATCGGCTGGACGCGCTTGGCACCGAGCGACTCGTCGCCATGGCCCGCGATATCGACCCGGCGTTTCTCAGGTGGTCTTCGCACGCGTGCGCAACCTGGCCCGGATCGCCGCCGGGACTCGATGTCCCCATCCGGCATCTCCACGGCGAGCACGACTCGATCATTCCCGATGTGCGGAACGAAGCGGATACGGTTGTCCGCAGTGCGAGGCACCTCGTCGTGCTCACGCACGCGCCCGAAGTCGCCGCCTTCGTGAACTCGTCGCTGACAGCCTTTCAGCAAGAAAACCAATCACAAAACTAACAAAAGGCATTTTTGATAGGTATATGCTAGGATTAAGGCGACAAATCCGCATCTGGAGCAGACCGAGATCGAACGCATTTGCATGCCTGAATTGAACTACACAGGACTGACTGACACGGAAGACGCTGCCCTCCGCAAGAAGATTGCGGTCGAATCGGTAGAGGGGCTCCCTCCTTCAGCTGGCATCCGGCGGTACCGCGGGCTCTCGGTCGTGATGGGCGTCGCGTTTCTCGGCGTGGCCGCCGGCGCGGTCGGGTACGGGGTGATGGGCGTCTACGGTGCCGCGGTGGCGTCCGTCCTCGTGCTCGGATGTCTGCTCGCGGCTTCGCCGGTGCTCGCGGCAGCGGTTGCGCGAAGCCGGGACGAGATGAACGCGTCGCAACGCGGCTAGCCGGCGTCGCCGGTCTCGACCATCCCGCGCAGCTCGCGGAGCAGGTCAAACGCAATCATTGGTGAGCACTCCTCGAGGTTGACCTCGCGCAAGCGGTCAACCGCTGGGTGGGGTGCTATTTCAGTGAACAGCGACAGCTGCGGTGCGGACCGCTCCGATGCGGCATTGGCCTCTGCCGTCTCCATCGCGGGCCCGTGCTGCACCGCCAGCGAATCCAGAACGTGCCTGGCTCGGTCCGTCACCGCCCGCGGCACGCCGGCCAGTCTGGCGACCTGAACCCCGTAGGACTGATCTGCCCTGCCGGGCTTGACGGTGTGCAGGAACACGATCTCGCTCTCGCCGCCGGCCGGGGTCCACTCGCGCACCGCGACGTGCAGGTTCGCGACCCGCCTGTCGTGCCGCTGCTCAAGATCAGTCAGCTCGTGGTAGTGCGTGGCAAACAGCGTCCGGGGTCCGGGTGAAGCCGCGTCGCCCGCGAGCGCCTCGACGATCGCCCACGCCAGGCTCAGCCCGTCAAGCGTGCTCGTGCCTCGACCGATCTCGTCGAGAATGACAAGAGATCGCGGCGTCGCGTTGTTCAAGATGTTGGCCGTCTCGATCATCTCAACCATGAAGGTCGACTGGCCGCGGTGCAGCGCGTCGTCGGCGCCCACGCGCGTGAACACCCGGTCGCACAGGCCGATCGTCGCGCTCGCGGCCGGCACGAAGCTGCCCGCGTGCGCGAGCACGGTGATCAGCGCGACCTGCCGGATAAACGTGCTCTTGCCCGCCATGTTGGGCCCGGTGATCAGCGACAGCCCCGCCACCGAGCCGCCGATCGAGACAGAGTTCGGCACAAAGCCGCCGCCCAGCGAATCTTCCAGCACCGGGTGCCTGCCCTCTTCGATCACCAGCACGCGTTCGTCGGTTATCGAGGGCCTGGTCCAGCCGAGCTTGGCCGCGCGGTCGGCGAATGCGAGCACCGCATCGAGCTCCGCGATCGCGTCGGCGTACGACAGCAGAGTGTCGAGCGCCGCTGCGACCGACGCCACCAGCAAGGCGAACAGCTCCCGCTCGCGTTCGAGTGCCCGACCTTCGGCCCGCAACACCTTCTCTTCGAACGTCTTGAGCTCGGGCGTGATGAACCGCTCGGCGTTCTTGAGCGTCTGCTTCCGCGTCATCGATGCCGCGTCGATCTTGTCCTTCGCGTCGCGTGCTTGGGCGGCCGACAGCTCAACGTAGTAGCCAAACACCTTGTTGAACGCGACCTTGATGCCCGGCAGGCCCAGCTCGGTCGCGACGGTCGCCTGGTAGCGGGCGAGCCACGCCGAGGCATCTGACTGCAGCGATCTCGCCTCGTCGAGCTCGGGATCGATGCCGGTGCGGAAGACGCCGCCGTCGCGAAGATGGGCGGGTGGGTCATCGGTGCACTCGCGAGTGATCCGCTCTGCCACGGGCTCGAGCGTCTCGGCGAGCGCAAGCAGCGAGGCACGCTGGGCGTCGAACGCAGGGGTGCCGTCGAGCAGCCCCGCGACGCCGCGCACGCGGCCGATCGACTGCCCCAGCCCGGCGATGTCCCTTGGCGAGCACCGCCCGAGCGCGACGCGCCCGGCGATCCGCGCGATGTCCTGCACGGGCGCAAGCGTCTCGCCGATCTCGCGCGCGAGTCGTCGATCTTCAACAAGCGCCGCGACGCGTGCGTGCCGCGACTCGATCGTCGCCAGCTCGCCCGAAGGCCTGCACAGCCAGTCGCGGACGAGCCTTTTGCCCATCGCGGTCCGGCAGCCGCCGCCGCCCGACGACGTCAGGAACAGGCCCACCAACGAGCCCGCCGCCGCGCCCTCGCGGATCGTCTGCTCGATCTCGAGCGAGCGCAGGCTGACCGAGTCGATCACGCACCGCCCGCCGGCGTGCTCCCGTCTCGGCGACCGGAGGTGCGCGAGCGTGGCCGCGGCGAAAGAGCCGGGCCGGTTGTTCGCGGCCTCGTCGCCGACCGCCTTGGTTTCGCGGAGGTAACGGATGACAGCGCCCGCCGCGTACACGGCGGGGTCATCGGCCGCGAGCCCGAAGCCTTCCAGCGTGCTCACGTCGAACTGCGTGAGCACGGCTTCCAGCGCTTCGTCTCTGCGGAACTGCCACGCCGGCCTGCCGGTGCCCGAGATACCAAGCGCATCGAGCACTCGCAACACGCGCGGCGGGGCCTCACCCGTCGCGGTCTCGGCGTACAGGATCTCCTTCACGCGCCGGCTTGCCAGCTCATCCGTCAGCGACTCGGCCGACGCATCGAAGAGCACGAGGTCGCCCGTGCTCGCTTCAACAACCGCGACCGACGCGGGCGAGGCATCGCCGTGTTCGGTGAAGTGCAGCGCGGCCAACCGGTTCACCGCCGACCCATCGAGCAGCCCGTCGTCAACAAGTGTGCCGGGCGTGACCACCTGCGTCACCGCGCGGTCGACCACGCCCTTGGCGTCCTTCGGGTCCTGGATCTGATCCGCGATCGCGACGCGATAGCCCAGCGCGACGAGCTTGCGGAGATAGTTATCCAGCTGATGGTGCGGCACACCAGCGAGCGGCACGCCTCCGGTCCGCTGCGTCAGCGTCAGGCCCAGCGGTCCCGCGACAGTCTCGGCGTCCTCGAAGAACAGCTCGTAGAAATCGCCCATCCGGAACAGCAGCACGCAGTCGGGGTGCTGCTCTTTGAAGCGGAAATACTGCTTCATCGCCGGGGTTTGCTTCGGGTCGCCCACGCAGAAATGTAGGAGCAGGCCCGCCCGGCTAGCCGACGGCCGGCTCGGTCAGCGCGTTGTCGGCCTCCGGCAGATCGGCGCCCACGTGCTTGATCTCCGCGAGCAGCCGATCGAAGTCGCCCTCGGTCAGGTGCGGGTTGACGGTGACAAGCCGGATGACGCGTCGGCCCTTGACGATGCCGAAGCCCAGCTTGGCGAGCTGCTGGTCGTCGAGCGCCTCGCAGATCGCGTCCGAGGGCTTGCCGACGAGCTCGAAGCAGACCGTCGCCCACTCGGGCTCGACCGAGAGCACAAAGTCATCGTCCGTGCGCACACGGTCCGCGACGTATCTTGCCAAGTCGATCTGCCGATTGGTGCGGGCGGCGTAGCCCTCGTCACCGAGCGCCTGCCAGAGCGCCCAGAGCTTGAGCGCTTCGTTGGGCCTGCCGCACTGGATCGAGCGGGTGCCCGGGTTGAGGTCGTCGGAGTCCTGCTGGAACAGGTAGCTCGCCGACTCGTCGAAGTGCTTGGTGGTCAAGCCCGGCTCGCGCGTGAGGCACACCGAACTCACCAGCGGCACGCCCATCATCTTGTGGGCGTCCCATGTGAACGAGTCGGCTCGGTCGAGTCCGGCCATCAGGTGGCGGTGGTCTGGCGAGAGCAGCGATGTGCCGCCGAACGCGCCGTCGACGTGCAGCCAGAGCCCGTGCCGCTCGGCGACGTCAGTGATCGCATCGATCGGGTCGAACGCGCCCATGACCGTTGTGCCGCTTGTCGCGACGATCATGACCGGGCGAGCACCGTCCTCGATATCGCGCTCGATGGCGTCGTTGAGCTTCGCGGGGATCATCCGCCCCGCGGCGTCGGCCTCGACGAACCGCACCGAGTCGCGGCCCAGCCCGATCATGCCGGCGCACTTTCGCACCGAGTAGTGCGACTCTTCGGAGACATACAGCGTCAGCCGATCGCCGCCGCCGGCGACCGAGAGGCCCCGCTCGCGGGCGTCGTCGAGCATCTCGTTCCGGCCGATGATCATGCCCGCCATGTTGCTGAGCGAGCCGCCGGGGGTGAAGAGGCCATCACCGCCTTCCCAGCCAGCGAAGCCCAGCATGTGGTCGATGAGCTGCTGCTCGAGCAGCACCTGCACGCCCGCGGCCTTGTAGGTGTACATCGAGCTGTTCACGACCGCCTTGGCGATCTCGGCGACGGTTGCCACCGGCTCGCGCCCGCCGAAGAGCTGGTTGAAGAACGCGGGCCCGGCGGTGGGGGGCGTGGCGAGCATGACCCGGCGGAGCGCCGCGATCGCGCCGTCGTCGCCCAGGCCCCGCTCGGGGATAGCGAGCTTCAACTCGCGGATCGCGTCGGCCGGGTTAGGCGTCGGCTTTACCGGCTCGGCCCGCTCGGCGGCGAGGATGGCATCGACGAGGTCGGCCGCCTGACGGATCACGGCATCGGGATCGGGATGGGGCTCGAAAGCAGCCACGCTTCAATCATTGGCGTGACACCGGAGCAGAAGCGAGGCGACGCATGACCGACCCCAGAAACAAGCTCGGCCTCTCCGAAGCCGAGTGGAAAGCCAGGCTCACCCCCGAGCAGTACCGCGTCCTCCGCCAGCAGGGCACCGAGCGGGCCTTCACGGGCGAGTACACCGATACAACGGACCCCGGTGTCTATCGGTGCGCCGCCTGCGACTTCCCGCTGTTCGAGTCGGGCGAGAAGTTTCACTCGGGCTGCGGCTGGCCCAGCTACTCGGCCGCGAAGCGAGACCCTGAAGGCAAGCCCTCGGTCGACGAGATCGAGGACACCAGCCACGGCATGGTTCGCACCGAGGTGACCTGCACCAACTGCGGCAGCCACCTGGGCCACGTGTTCCCGGACGGCCCGCCGCCCACCGGCCTGCGGTACTGCATCAATTCCGTCGCGGTGAAACTCCAGCGAGAGGGGTAGAAGCCCCGATCCTGTATACAATTACGTCATGCCCACGGTCAGTGTCTACGACATGTTCAAGATCGGTGTCGGGCCTTCCAGCAGTCACACGCTCGGCCCGTGGCGGATCGTCCAGCGGTTCGACGAGCGCGTTCAGAACGAAGCGCCGGGCGTGGCGGTCGCGCGCGTCCGGTTCGAGCTGCTGGGCTCACTCGCGCTGACGGGCGTCGGGCACGCGACGGACAAGGCCGTGTGCCTCGCGATGCTGGGCGAGCAGCCCGAGACCGTGCCGGTGGATGAGATCGAGTCGAAGCTCGATCGGCTCGCGGCCGACAACGAGGCCGTGTTCGCGGGCCAGCCCGTGCTGTTCGACCCTGCGGGCGATATCGCGTTTCTCAAGGACGAGCGTCACCCGTACCATGCCAACGCGATCCGCTGCTTCGCGCTGCTCGCCGACGGACGCGAGCTGACGGCGACATACTTCTCTGTCGGCGGCGGCTTTGTCGCGTCGCCCGACGAGCTTGAGGACACGCTCGGCGGCCGCGCGATGCCGAAGCACCCTGTGCGGTTCGGGGAGGACCTGCTCGAGCACTGCGCATCGACGGGTCTGCCGATCTCGAAGGTTGTCTACGAGAACGAGCTGAGCTGGTGGAGCGAGGACGAGATCAGGACGCAGGCGCTCGCGATCTGGAATGTCATGCGTCAGTGCATCCGGCGGGGCTGCCGAACCCGCGGCACGCTGCCTGGAGGCCTCGATGTCCAGCGGCGCGCACCCGATCTGATCCACGAGCTCGTGCCCGAGTACCCGCAGGAGTGCGACGAATCGCTGGTCGCGACGCTGCGCGGGCTGTCCATCCCGTTCGAGACCATGCTGCGGCTCGTGTCTTGCTTTGCGCTCGCGGTGAACGAAGAAAACGCCGCGCTGGGCCGGGTCGTGACGGCACCGACCAACGGCGCGGCGGGCGTGATCCCGGCGGTGATGATGTACCGCGCGTCGTTCGGCGAGCAGCCGATGAGCGATGACGATGCGCTGCGGTTCATTCTCGTCTCAGGCCAGATCGGCGCGCTGTTCAAGCAGAACGCGACGATTAGCGCGGCGATGGGGGGGTGCCAGGCCGAGATCGGCGTGTCATCCGCGATGGCGGCGGGGGGCCTGACGGAGCTGATGGGCGGCTCGCCCGCGCAGTGCCTGATGGCGGCCGAGATCGCGATGGAGCACCACCTCGGCATGACCTGCGACCCGGTCGGCGGGCTTGTGCAGGTGCCGTGCATCGAGCGCAACGCGATGGGGGCGCTCAAGGCGATCAGCTCGGCCGTGCTCGCGCTGAACTCCGATCCGGCGCACGCCAGGGTGAGTTTCGATGAGGTCGTCGCCACGATGTGGGAGACGGCGCAGCAGATGAACGACCGCTACAAGGAAACGAGCCTGGGCGGGCTCGCTGTCAATATCTCCGTTCGTTCTGTTGAGTGCTGAAACGCCGTGGACTGGATTGACATCGGTGGCGGAGGCTTCCAGCTTCCGGGCCTTTCTGGCCATGTGCGCAACGAAAGCGGAGGCTGGAAGCCTCCGCCACCGATCGATACGTGTTGGATGCCGGTTTACTTCGACTTGACGTCGAGGTACTGGCTGACGCTGGCAAGGTCGCTCCCGATCTGGGGGACGAATGCCATGGTCCACGTGGCGTCTTCAACGACGCGGACGATCTTGCCGCACTTGGCGCGGGCCCCCCAAATGCGGTTGCCGCGGATGTAGAAGTTGTTCTTCTCTTCGCGGGCCTTCTGCGAGCGCTTCAGGGCCTTGGCGTTGGCCGGGTCCTGCCGCATGAGGCGGGCGATGGTGTCGCGGGCGGCCTTGTTGTTGGGCAGCTTGGTGACCGTGCAGGTCAGCTCGGCGCCGGGGGCGTAGGCAGTGGTCGCGGACATCACAGATTCCTCGGAAAGCAGATCAACGTGAGCCGATCGAACGCCCACCAGCGCCCGTTTCAGCGGCCTCAACTCTAGGCGGTTGTGCCGGGGTTGGCTACAGTCATCTCCTATGACCGACCAGCCCCCATCGCAGCCGAGCCAGACGCCGCCGCCGCCCTTCGACCCCGACGCTGCGCACCAGCAGCGGCCCAAGCTCAGGCCCATCCGCGGCTTTGGTGCGCCCGCGCAGGGGCCCGATGGCCAGCAGGTCCAGCTGCTCGGCTTGGCGGACGCCAGGCAGATCTCGCCCAAGGTTGTGTTTACCCAGCCCGCGATGCAGGCGGTGCTGCCGCTGTTCAACGGCGAGAACGGCCTCGACGACGTCGTCGCCCAGGTTGGCCGGGGCCTCGAGCGGCCCATGCTCGAGCAGTTCGTCTCGCAGCTGGACGAGGCGGGCCTGATCGAGGGCCCGAGCTTCGACGCGATGTGGGAGAAGATGAAGTCTGACTACGACTCGTCGGACATGCTCCCGCCGGCTCAGACGGCGGCGTTTGCCGACATGCTCGTCGAGATGCACACGCAGAAGGACGAGAGCCGGCCCGCGACCGACGAAGAAAAGGCCGAGCACGGGGCGGCGAGGCTCAGCGAGCAGTTCGACATCTGGATGAATGAGGCCCTGAGCGACGCCGAAGATCCGAGCTTTGACGCCCTGCCCAAGGGCATCATCGCGCCCAGCCTGCCGTACGCAAACGGGCACCGGGCATATGCCGTTTTGTACGGCCGGATGCGCGTGGTCGACCCGCCCAAGCAGATCCTGATCCTGGGCACCAACCACTTCGGCAACGGGACTGGCGTGGTGGGGTGCGACAAGGGCTTCCGTACGCCGCTGGGCGAGACGCCGCTGGATACCGAGATGGCTGATCGCCTGCGGGCCGAGCTCGGCGATGCGCTGTTCGAGCACCGCTACGACCACGAGCGGGAGCACTCGATCGAGCTCCAGTGCGGCTGGATCCAGAAGGTGTTCGGCGCCGACGGCACCAGCCCGCCCGTGTTCGCCGCCCTCGTCCACGACCCGAGTGTGAAGGACGGCGAGAGCTACGACGGGACCGGCGTGTCGTTCCAACCATTTGTCGATGCTGTGGTAAAGGCGATCGGCGAGCTGGATGGGCCGACGCTGGTCATCGGTTCGGCCGAGCTGAGCCACGTCGGCCCGAGCTACGGCGACCAGGTCCAGCTGGCGGGCGACTCCCCCGAGGCCGACCAGAACCGGCGGAAGGTCTTGGAGCAGGACAGCCAGCTGGTCAAGCACATCACCGAGAACAGGCCGGCGGATCTGATTTCGTCGATCGCCTGGCAGCAGAACGCGAGCCGGTGGAGCTCGACGGGCGCGATCGCGGCAACCTCGATGATCTGCAAGAGCGAGTCGCCCAAGCTTTACAACCTCGGCGCGGTCATGGACGGCCAGGGCGCGGCGATGATTACCGCCCCGGCCATGGTGCTGCCGTGAGCCGATCGGGCGTGATGTCGCGATGACCGCGACACAGGCGGTTGGTGTGACGCTCGGTGTTGTTCTGTTTGTGATCGGATTTGTCCTGCTCGCGGTCGCGCGCCGGCTCGACGGCGGGCCGCGGTCATGGCCCGCAGTTGGACGGGTGAGCAAGGCGACGGAAACCGCGGCGGGCATCGCGCTGGTGTTCGCGGGGTACCACGTCGTCGCGTATCTCGGACCGCCCGGGTGGGTGACGTTCCGGGTGCCGATTGATCTGGCGTGGCTCGTCTTTGTTGCCGGCAGCGCGGCGGTCGCGGCGTGCATCGCGACGGATCGGGCGCTCGGCGACGCCGGCGACGAGCGGGAGGAGCCGGCCGACGATTTCGGGCCGGTCTAGAAGCCCCGCAACCGGGATCGGCTCGGCGTCGTACCGGGAGCAGATATGCCGCGACCCGGCCGGCGGTCTGCGTGTACCATGCCGATCCGTTCGCACGTTGTTGCAAACGGGACCGGCGGCACGGGGGCCACCGGCAGCAGCGCGAACCGGATCGACCACGGATGGGTCAGTCCTCACGCCCGACGCGGCTCACGGAGGACGGAACGGACCGGCGGGGTGTCTCCGCATGAGGCCTCGCCCGCCGTTCGCTCAGACGACAGACACCCGCTCGCTCGGCGGCCACCGCCGGGCTGGAGAAGGACGGCACGCATGGCGGCAGACAGCGAATGCTGGGGCATCGAGCTCGGTTCGGGGGCGATCAAGGCCCTGAAGCTCGGGGTGACCTCGGGGGGCGATGTCGAGGTCCTCGACTTCATCGTGATCCCGCACAAGAAGTCGCTCTCGACGCCGGACATCGACCCGGACGACGCGATGCGCGTCGCGGTTGGTCAACTCGCGAGCCAGTACGACCTCAGCGGCGCGCCGATCGCGGTGAGCGTGCCGGGCGGGCAGTCGTTCGCTCGCTTCGCCAAGCTGCCGCCGGTCGAGCCCAAGCAGGTCGCGGGTGTCGTCAAGTTCGAGGCCGGCCAGCAGATCCCGTTCGATCTCGAAGAGGTCGAGTGGGACTACCAGACGTTTGTCAGCCCGGACTCGCCCGAGGTCGAAGTCGGCATCTTCGCGATCACCAAGCAGCGGATCGACCGCGAGCTGCGGCTGCTGCGTGACGTCGGGCTGAACCCCGACACGATCACGGTCGCGCCGGTCGCGGCGTACAACGCGATGGCGTACGACCTGCAGTTCACCGAGACCACGCCCGGCACGGTGATCATGGATGTGGGCACCAACTCGACAGACCTGATCGTGGCCGACAAGGGCCGGGTGTGGATCCGCACGTTCCCGATCGGCGGGCACCACTTCACCGAGGCCCTGGTCGAGAAGTTCAACCTCAGCTACGCCAAGGCCGAGCGGCTGAAGCGCGAGGCTGAGCGGAGCAAGCACAGCCGGCACGTGTTCCAGGCGATGAAGGGCGTGTTCGCTGATCTCGCGCAGGAGACGCAGCGGTCGATCGGCTACCACAAGAGCCTGCACGCCGACAGCGATCTGAAGCGGGTGATCGGCGTGGGCTCGACGTTCCGGCTGCCGGGCCTTCGGCGGTTCCTCAAGCAGCAGCTTCAGATGGACGTCTATCGCATGGACGAGTTCAAGCGGCTGACGCTTGATGGTCCTCGCGCCGGCGAGTTCGGCGCGGTGAACGTCGAGATGTCCATCGCCTACGGCCTCGCCTTGCAGGGCCTGGGCATGCAGACGATCGATGCCAACCTGATGCCGGTAACGCTGGTTCGCGAAGGCGTCTGGCAAAAGAAAACTAAGTGGTTCGCGACGGCGGCGGCGCTGGGGCTGATCGCCTCGGGCGCGATGTTCATCCGCTGGACGCTCGACAACGCGGAGGTGACGGCGACGAGCCAGCAGCCGCGCGTGATCGACACCGCGGTACGGACCGCGTCGACGCTGCGGGCCGAGGCGGAGGAGGCGGGCGTGCTGGGGGCGGCGCAGATCGACCCTGCCGTGCAGGAGCTGCTTCAGCTTCCCGAGGGCCGCGAGTTGTATGGCCACGTTGTGCGGGACCTCTCCGACCTGCTCGCAACAGCGAACGCGCGGGGCTCAAGCGGCTCGGCGATGCAGATGGTCCGGTTCGATCCGAGGTTCGTCCCCGCGGGCGCCGGCGGAGAGAGCGGCTCGGGCGGCGGCCGCGACCGCCAGCAGCCCGGACGCCGCGGCCGGTTCGGCTCGACTCAGGTCGCCATGCCCGACCCGTACCCGGACTTCCCGAAGATCGATGTCGAGCTCGATGTCCGCGTGACGGAGGCGCGGCCGCAGGACTTCCTCATCGCAGCGGTGATGCCATGGCTCACGGCGAACAGCGAGCGAGCGGGGATCCCGTACGTGATCGTCGAGCAGCAGGAGCTCGACTACGCCAGTCTCGACGCCGGCGGGCGGACAACAGGCCGAGGAAGCCGGCAGCCGTTCTCGGAGCCGGACGATGGCAGCGGGGGAAGGGGTCTAACCGTCGATGACATCGGCGACTTCGAGGCCGACGACCGCGGAGGTCGCCCGAGCCGCGGCGTGCGGGTGAGCGGCGATCTGCCAGCGATTCCTCGGCCCGACGACGCAGCGGACGCGCAGGCATCGATGTTCCGGGTCAAGTACAGGCTCGCGCTGGTACCGGAGGACGCGCGGCAGGATCAGGGCGGGGACGATGGGGCCGACGACGAGGGGGGTGACGAATGAAGGGCGTTCTGGGCTGGCTCAAGTCGAACATCGTGATCGTCATCCTGGGCTTGCTGATAGTGGTGCCTCTTCCCGTGGCGTGGTTCTTTTCCGGTGGCATGAACCAGACGCTGCGGGAGGGTCGCCAGCGTGACGGGCAGGACGCGCTGCGAAACGTGCAGGGCGTGAACGTGAACTACGAGGTGCCGGCCTTCGCGCCGGATCAGCAGGCGATCAGCGAGAGTGCTGCGCCGAACTCGGCGATGACGCAGCACTACAAGGCGGAGCTCGACAAGCGCCTCGCTCAGGTCGAGACCGTCAAGCAGTCAGCCGTCGAGTACAACCGACGCGGGCGCGGCGTGCTGGTCGAGGGTCTGTTCCCCGAGCCCACCGGCGAGAGCCAGCTGAAACGGAACGAGATGGCCCGCCGTGCCGTCGCGGCGGATACCCCCGAGTCGGCTCTCGCCGCGCTGTTCGATGAGCTGCGGATCCGCCCCCCGGTCAACAACGCGGAGCTGGCATCCCTGATCAGCGTGCAGCGTGAGCGGAAGGTCGGCGAGATGAGCGGCGACCAGGGCGACTCGGCGCTGACGCCAGAGCAGCTCGAGCAGGTCAACGCGGAGATGCTCGACCTTCGGATCACGAGGTACCGCACGCACGCGATGGACACGGTGTTCTACGGGTCGCTCGACGTGCTTCCGACGAGCCTGCCAAGGCAGACGCCGTCCTCGCCGCCGTTCCTCGAAGAGTGCTTTGCGTGGCAGGCGGATTACTGGCTGGTCGAGGATTTGCTGCGTGCGCTCGCAGACGCGAACGCGAGGCTGGACGGCACGGGGGTCGGCGGTGACGCCGTGACGGGTGTCGTCAAGCGTGTGTACTCGATTGGCGTCGATAGCCTGCCGTTCGCGGCCGGCGGGGGGGCGGGTGCGTCCTCCGATCGCGGCGGGTTCGATGGTCAGTCCGCGGATGGGCCCGCGACGCTCACGGGCCGCGCGCCGCTCTCGAGCGATGTCTACGACGTTCGCAATGCCAGCCTTTCGCTGCTGGTCTCGTCCGCCAAGCTGCCGGCGCTGATCGATTCGCTCGGGTCGAGCAACTTCATCACGCTGCTCGACATCGATCTCGAAGAGATCGATCCCTGGGACGAGCTCGATCAGGGCTACTACGTCGGCGACGAGCCCGTTGTCAGGGCGGAGCTGGAGCTCGAGGTCCTGTACCTGCGCGAGTGGACCACGCCCTTCATGCCAGATGGCGTCAAAGAAGCGCTCGGCATCAGCACAGGTTCGTTCGACGAAGATGAATGAGGTCCGGACACAAAGCCCGCGTTCACGCGCGGCGGCTTGGTTGGGAGAAGTGGTGCGATGAAGCTCAAGGGTGTGTCGTGGATCGAGGCGAATTTCGAGAAGCTGATCGTCGGGGTCATGCTGCTGGTGTGCCTGGCGGTGCTGGTGCTGCAGTTTGTCGTGGTCTCGAACAAGGTCGAGGTCGGCGGCCAGGAGCTGACGCTCGGCAACGCGTTTACGCCGGCGGAGGACGCGGCGAACCGCGCGATCGCCGCGATGCAGAACGAGTCCCCGCCGTTGCCTGAGTTTGAGTCGTCGGAGGACTTCGCGGGCCGGTACACGGATCGGCTGGGACCCATCGCGAGCGCCGAGACGCCCATCGAGCCGTTCGGACGAGGCCTTCCAGACCTCAATCAGCTCGGCAGCAGCGACGTGCTGCTCGGTACGACGTTCGCGTTGTTTAGCCCCCCGACTCCCGCGGCTCCTGTTGTTGTGACGTACAGAGCGGCTCTCAACCCCTACGAGATCGCGGAGATCGATGGGCTCGCGGAGCTGCTGCCCCCCGAGCAGCCCTTCGATGTGCCGTGGATCTCGGTCGAGGTCGGCGTAGACAGCGAGGCGATCGCGGCCGCATTTGCCGCGGATCCCGACGGCCCGGGGGGTGAGGCGCTGCCCCTGCCCAGCGAGTGGTGGCGTTCGAAGCAGTCGGTCGTCACCGTCGAGTACGAGCGCGAGCAGCGCCAGGCGGATGGGTCGTGGGGCTCCGCGACGATCGTGGAGCCTTTGCCCGGCTTCGAGCCTGCGATCGACCTGGCGGCGGCCCCTGCGAACTGGCGTGAGCTCGACGAGCTTTCGCGCGCGGCTGGGCAGAACGAGGACGTTGTGCTTCGGCCCGCGTTCTACTCGATTCTCGAGGGCGAGACCTGGCGGCCCCCGAGCGCGGTGCCTTCGTTCGAGGAGGCCGAGCGCGGCGAGGACGACATCCGACGGCTCGAGCGGCAGCTGGCGAGCACACGATCGCAGATCGAGCGTCAACGCTCGTCACTCGATGGCGGGGGCCGCGATGGCGATGACGATCGTTCCGGCGGCCGCGAAGGCAGACGGGGCGGTGCGAGGAACCAGCCCGAGGATCGAAACGATGAGCCCGAGACGGATCGTCGGCGTCAACGCATCGAGGCTCAGCTTGAGCGGCTCGAAACTCAGGAGGCCGACATCATTGCTGAGCTTGAATCGCTCGGATGGTCGGAAGACGGCTTCGAGGGCGAGGCGTTCGATCTGGAGACATGGCTGTCCGACGCACGCGAAGCCGGTGACGCGACCCCCGCGTGGGCGCACGATCTGAGGGTCGATCAGGGCGGCGTGTATCGCTACAGGGCGAGGCTGGTGATGGCGAACCCGCTGTTCGGGCGGGCCGCTTCGTTGTCAGACGAGCAGAAGGAGGCCGCGGCATCGGCGTTTGTCCGCTCGCCTTGGAGCGAGTGGAGCGAGCCAGTCGAGACGGGCTGGCCCGAGTACTTCTTTGTTGAGCGGGCCTCGGCCGGCGCGGGGCTTGGAGGCCGGGCTCAGCCGACGGCACGCGGCGAGCTGTTCCGGTTCCACTATGGCTACTGGCGGAAGGCAGTCGTGTCGCTCGAGCCGGGCGACCGGTTTGTCGCCGAGGTCGATCTTCCCGAGGGGCTCCAGATCTGGGACACCGAAGTGCCCGCGACGCAACAGGCGTGGAACGCCGGTGAGAACGCCGAGCAGCCCGAAGAGATCGAGCTTCTCCCGGCCAGCATGCCGGTCTCGGCGAACGCGTGGCTTCTCGACGTCGTGCCCTCGCCCTTCGCCGCGGACAGCGGGCTCGCGGGCGCGAACTCGGTCCGGTTCGATGCTGTCATCCGCGGCCCGGATGGGCTGGTCTCGCGGCGCTCTCCCGACAGGGAACGCGCAAACCCGCTTTATCAGCGGATCTCGGGTTCGGCCCGAGCCGGCGAAGACCAGATCCCCAGCATCCCGGGCGCGGGTCGCCGCGAGAGGCCGCGTCAGGACGCGTTCGAGCGCCCGGACGGCGACGGCCGCGGCAGAGACTTTGTTCCGAGGCCGCGTGACCGCGACAGAAGCGGCGGTGGCGGAGGCGGCGGAGGTGCGGGAGGCGGATAACGCCTCGTTTTCGAGCTATCTGCCGGGCCGTCGGCAAGACGTGCGCGTCCGCGGAGCGAATTGCAAAGATTTTGTCGCCGGCGGACCTGCAACCGCCTTGACCCCCTTTGCCTTCAGCCTAGTATCGCCCTCGCCGTATGGGAAACTCTGCGGTATTGGGCGGCCCTGGTGGGGGCCGGTCAGACGGCAAATCGATGATTCGACGAGTCGTCACGTTCTGTGGCAACCGCATACGTACGGCAACGATCACTTGCGATCACGGGTCCGGTTTCGACTGGTGCTTGAGATCAACGAGTGAGCGTTGCGGAAGCAAGTAGATATACGAAAGCAAGAGATAGCCGAGTGCGACCTGCCTTCCCGCGAGTTGGGGAGGGCCATTGGATGGGTCGTATTCGCTCGAGTGCAAACGGCGAAGCATTGGCACATCTGGCCGGACCGGGATTGGGAGTCGCAAGGCTTTGGGTCACGGTGTCGGGTTGGTGTGATCAAGCGAGTACGGGCACATGGCGGATGTCTTGGCGTCAGGAGGCGATGAAGGACGTGGTAACCTGCGATAAGCCAGAGGGAGCCGGTAAACAGGCTGGGATCTCTGGATTTCCGAATGGGGCAACCCGGCCCGTATGGGTCATCTCATGCTGAATGCATAGGTATGAGAAGCAAACCCGGGGAACTGAAACATCTAAGTACCCGGAGGAAAGGAAAGCAACAGCGACTCCGTAAGTAGCGGCGAGCGAAAGCGGATCAAGGTCAGGCGAAGCTCCTGGAATGGAGCGTCGTAGAAGGTGAAAACCCTGTAGCCGACCGTTACAGCCTTCAAGTAGGCTCGGGCTCGTGAAACCCGGGTTGAACGTGGGGGGTCCACCCTCCAAGGCTAAGTACTCCCTGACGACCGATAGCGCATCAGTAAGGTGACTGAATGATGACAAGTACCGCGATGAGCGGGGTGAAAGAGTACCTGAAACCATGTGCCTCCAAGCGGTGGGAGCCCCCCGGGGTGACCGCGTGCTTTTTGCATAATGAGCCCACGAGTTAGTCTCTGCAGCGAGCCTAAGACCTACCGGGTCGGAGGCGAAGGGAAACCGAGTCTGAATAGGGCGCTCAGTTGCAGGGGCTAGACGCGAAACCCGTGTGATCTACCCATGGCCAGGGTGAAGTGGGGGTAAAGCCCCATGGAGGCCCGAACCCGTACTCGTTGAAAAGAGTTGGGATGAGCTGTGGGGAGGAGTAAAAGTCTAATCAAACCGGGAGATAGCTCGTTCTCTCCGAAATAACTTTAGGGTTAGCCTCGACGTGCAACTGCTGGGGGTAGAGCTACTGGATGGATGGCGGGCCCTACCCAGGGTACCCCATCCAACCAAACTCCGAATACCAGCAGCCGAGTGTCGGGAGATAGTCCGCGAGTGACAATATCCGCGGACAAAAGGAGAAAAATCCAGATCGCCGGCTAAGGCCCCAAATCTACGCTCAGTTCTTAAGGAAGTTGGATTGCTGTGACAATCAGGATGTTGGCTTAGAAGCAGCCATCATTTAAAGAGTGCGTAACAGCTCACTGATCGAGGAATCCAGCGCCGATAATGATCGGGAATAAGCGTAGAGCCGAAGCCGCGGACTCACATTGTGAGTGGTAGGAGAGCGTTCCTGTCGGCGGTGAAGCGGTCCCGGAAGGGTCCGTGGAGCGTCAGGAAGTGAATATGTGGGCTTGAGTAACGATAATGCAGGTGAGAATCCTGCACGCCGTAAACCCAAGGTTTCCTGGGGAAGGTACATCCGCCCAGGGTTAGTCGGGACCTAAGGCGAGGCCGAAAGGCGTAGTCGATGGACATCCGGTTAATATTCCGGAACCTCTGAGGAAGTGCGGATTCCCAAGCTCAGCGGGGCGACCAGTGGTGCCCAGGCCTTCGGGCCGATGCTGGGGGAGGGAGTTCCTGGAAAAGCTCCTCTGATAGAGCCCGTACCAAAACTGACACAGGTGGGTGAGGCGAATAGCCTCAGGCGCTCGAGATAATGGTTGAGAAGGAATTAGGCAAATTAACCCCGTACGTTCGCAAGAAGGGGGCCCTTCGGGGCGCAGAGAAAAGGCTCTGGCAACTGTTTATCAAAAACACAGCACTGTGCTAAGTCGCAAGACGCCGTATACAGTGTGACGCTTGCCCAATGCCCGAATGTCACGGAAGTGGGTTCACGCTCACAACCTAAGCACGGGTCAATGGCGGCCGTAACTATGACGGTCCTAAGGTAGCGAAGTTCCTTGTCGGGTAAGTTCCGACGCGCATGAATAGCGTAATGACTGGAGCACTGTCTCCTCAACCAACTCGGTGAAATAGTAGTGGCGGTGAAGATGCCGCCTACTCGCAGCAAGACGGAAAGACCCCGTGAACCTTTACTGTAGGCTTTCATTGGTCGTGTACATAAATTGCGTAGGATAGGTGGGAGGTGTTGACGCGGTCCTCTTGGGGATCGTCGAGCCGTCGGTGAAATACCACCCTGTTTACGTGTGCGGCCTAACCCCGATTCCCGTGAAGCCGGGCGGGGGACAGTGAGTGCTGGGCAGTTTGACTGGGGCGGTCTCCTCCCAAAGAGTAACGGAGGAGCACAAAGGTCAGTTCAGCGCGGATGGAAACCGCGCGTCGAGTGTAAGAGCACAAGCTGGCTTTACTGCGAGTCCGACAGGACGAGCAGTTCGGAAACGAGGTTCTAGTGATCCTGCGATCCCGTGTGGAAGGGTCGTAGCTCATCGGATAAAAGGTACTCCGGGGATAACAGGCTTATCGCTCCCGAGCGTCCATAGCGGCGGAGCGGTTTGGCACCTCGATGTCGGCTCATCGCATCCTGGGGCTGAAGGCGGTCCCAAGGGTTAGGCTGTTCGCCTATTAAAGCGGTACGCGAGCTGGGTTCAGACCGGCGTGAGCCAGGTCGGTCCCTATCTGCTGTGAGCGTTGCAAACTTGAGAGGAGTCAACCTTAGTACGAGAGGACTGGGTTGGACCGATCCCTTGTGATCCTGTTGGGCCGCTAGGCCCACCGCAGGGTAGCTACATCGGGCAGGGATAACCGCTGAAAGCATCTAAGCGGGAAGCCCCCCTCGAGATGAGGTTTGCTAGCACTTCGGTGCGGAAGACCGGTGGAAGACGACCACCTTGATAGGCCGCGGGTGTAAGGGTTGAGAGGCCCTCAGCCGAGCGGTACTAACGGTCGAACGCATGATCACACCAACCGGGCACCGTGATGGACCCCATCACCAGCCCGGCCAGGCCAACGCATCACGTTTGTGGTTCGAGCGATGGCTCGGCTTTCTCTTTGATTTAGATGGGCTCTTGATCTACTGGGTTCTGGTCGCTTGTGAAACCCGCAAGCACCGGCCCGCCAAGCTCCGCATGCCGTCCGTATGCTGGCTTGCCAGCGTCGCCTCCCGCGAGAGCGGGTGCCGTCGTTTCGGTGACCAGAGGTGCGGGGCAACACCTGTTCCCATCCCGAACACAGCAGTTAAGCCCGTACCGCCGATGATACTGCCTTGCGGGAAAGTAGGTAGTCGCCGTATTTGGGCTCCCTTGGGTCAAACCGAGGGAGCCCTTTCTCGTTTTGCGGTTCTCCGCATTCGCCGACGAACCGATGTTCTCTTTGCCGCGTCGTATACTCGCTTCAAGGAGGCTTCCCATGACAACCACCACTGATCACGTCCGCCTGTACGACGGCGATGCCGACGGGCTCGTGTCCGCCGACCAGGCCGACAAGGTCACGCTTCTACCGGGCGAAGCCGGCGGGTTCGCCGCGAGCGAGCGCATCCGTGTCATGTGGGGCCAGGACATGCTCCGCGACATGCTCGACGGCCGATACCGCACTGTCATCTGTGGAGTCAACGATGCGGACAACGCGCACGGCATCGTCGCGCAGCTCGTCAACCTCGTGCACAGCAGCCAGTGGACCGAGGCGACCGTCACGGGTTACGCCAAGGTGTTCCAAGAGTCTCGCACTCGGTTGCAGGCGGCGTCTGATCAAGAGCCCTATGTGCTCAAGTATGATCTCGATTCCGTGCTGATCCTCGCGCTGCTGAGACCAAAGGGCAAGGACCATTTCACCATCGCGGACCTAGGACGCGGCTTCAGCACTGTCGCGAAGATGCTCAAGGAGCGTGCCGACCGCAAGCCGGTGGCTTCGGTGTCGTTCCTCGGTGCCCGCTCGAACCGGCTCATCGATGACTCGGGCAGCGAGCCGAGCTTCGAGACCGTGCTCAGAACGATGTACAATTCCGGCTACCGGGGAGACATCTACCCGTCGCTGAGCATGTGGGGCCGCGGCGACGTCGGTGTGTTCCCGACATATCCATTCCCGGAAGGGCTCGCTCGCATGCGAGAAGGCAGCAGCTGAACCGCTTCGGTTTCGGACTCGGCGCCCAACCGAGCTTGACAACGGCGCGAAATGGAGGGCCCCGGGCGCGCCAGCATGTTCGATCAGGTACCAGCTGCCGCGTGTACGGGATCTAGCGTCTGCGGCGAACGGCGGTGCCGAGGCCCGCGAGGGCCATGATTGCAGTTGCGGGTGCTGGTACGACTTGCAGCCCCGCGGACGCCGAGCCGTTTACGCCCGCAGGACCGAAGATGTCGGCGGACAGCGTGATGCCGTATGGGACACCGGCCAGAAGCGTGACGGTGTCGAACCCTGAGACAGGCCCCGTCGCGACGGATCCCGTATTAATTTCGAAGATAACATCGCCGGCGGCGAAATCAAAGATCGTGATAAACGAGTTTTCCGGCGCGAGCCCCGGCTGCTCATCGGAGAAGTCCCAGAACAGGATAACGTCCGTGTCCTGCGACTGGGTCACGTACGCGTACGCGCGGCCGTTCGCGGCAACGTAGGCCCCGGTCTCAGCACCGGCATCGGCCTGCGCGAGCATGGTCGTCGCGCTGACTTCACCGCTCGCCGACCATCCGCCAGCGATGGCTGACTGATCGGCCGGCAGCACGGACGGGTCGTACGAGCCGTCACGCGCGTACACGTAATCGGTGTCTGACACATACGCGTAGGCGAAGCTGTAGCTCGACGGGGCGAACCCGTTGTCGGCGAACTCGAGCTGCTGTCCGCTCGCCAGTCCCGCGCTGAGCAGTGTCCCGCCGAAAAGGGCGGCTTTGGTCGCTTTCATCACTTGTCTCTCCCAACCTTGGTTTCGAGACGCGGTCCCATGCCGGTCTCGGTGCGACAAATGCTAGGCGAGTTGCGAATGAGTCTCAGTTTCTTCGAAGGGCGCGGGCGGAATGTGAAACCAGGCAAGTTTGGTCTTGGTGGTCTGATTGCGATGCCGATCCGGATCGGTCAGCCGGCGACATCGTCCCGCGGCGCCATGACCAGCGGCATGCGTCTGCCTCGGCCGAACGCCACGCGCGACACCTTCAGGCCGACCGCGAGCTGCTTGCGCTTGTACTCGTTGATGTCGATGAGCCTGCAGATCCGCCGGACAAGTGCCGCGTCGAAGCCCGTACTCCGGACAATCTCCGATGCCGACTCGCGGCCCTCGATCTGCCGCCGAACGATCTCGTCGAGCGTGTCGTACGGCGGGAGCGAGTCTTCGTCCTTCTGGTCGGGGGCGAGCTCCGCGCTGGGCGGCTTGTCGATCGTTGATTCGGGGATGGGGGGTGTGCTGAACCCCAGCTCCGCGAACTGATCGTTCATCAGCTTCGCGATTGCATAGACGTCGCGCTTGTACAGATCGCTGAGAACCGCGAGGCCGCCGTTCATGTCGCCGTACAGCGTGCTGTAGCCCACGGCGATCTCGCTCTTGTTGCCGGTTGTCAGCAAGAGGGCACCCGTGCGGTTGCTCACGGCCATCATCATCGTGCCGCGGACGCGTGATTGCAGGTTCTCTTCGGTCAGGTCGGGCCTCGACTGTGCGAGCGGCCGCTGCCCCATGCGCTCGAAGAGCGGATCGATCGTGCCCCGGAAGCCCTCGAACGGCCCGCCGATCGGCGCGTCCTGGCACGAGCAACCGAGACGACGCGCGAGGTCATGGGCGTCGTCGATCGAGTGCTGGCTGGAGTACTTGCTCGGCATCGCGACGCCAAGCACGTGCGAACCGCCGAGCGCTCGGGCCGCGATAGCCGCCGTCACCGCCGAGTCGATGCCGCCCGACAGGCCGAGGCAGGCCGAAGCGAAACCAGACTTCCTCGCGTAGTCGCGAACGCCGAGGGTGAGCGCCTCGATCAGCTCGCGTGTTTCGTGCGGGGGCACCTGCTCGGTCTCACTCGCCGCCGAGGTGTCGAGAACGAGAGCCTCGCCCGACCAGCGTGTGTTCTCCGCGATCGGTGACCCGCCGCGGTTGGCCAGCGCTGCGCCATCAAAGATAAGGTCGTCGTTGGCGCCGCGCTGGTTGACGCTGAGGACGGCGACGCCGTGCCGCGATGCGTACGAGGCGACGATCGACCGATGGTGTCCGTACTTCCCGGCGACAAACGGGCTCGCCGAAGGATTGACGATCGTCGTCGCGCCCGCGGCGACCAGCTCGCCGATCGGGTCGGCCCGGCCCGCGTAGCGGTTCTGGGCCCCGGCATCCACGCCGCCCCAGAGGTCCTCGCACACGCTGAGCCCGATACGCTCGCCCGCCACCTCGACGACGACCGGCTGTGAGCCCTGCTCAAAGTAGCGGACCTCGTCGAAGACGTCATAGTTCGGGAGGAGCCGCTTGTCGTAGCGCGCCGCCCGGCGACCGTTACTGAGCACGATCAGACTGTTCGTGATCGCATCGGCGCGTTCGGCATGCCGCAGCGGCGCACCGATCACGACCGCCGGTCCCTTCGGCAAGCCGGAAGCGAGCCGGTCGGCGGCGTGCTCGCACCGATCGATGAACGCGCCGTGCAGCAGAAGGTCACGCGGCGGGTAGCCAGAGATGCAGAGCTCTGGCAGCACGACCAGGCCTGCGTCACGGTGCGCCATCACGGCGCTCTCGATCAGCGCGCTATTGCCCTCGACGTCGCCGACTGTCGGGTTGAGCGGAACGAGGGCGGCTTTCATGCCTCGCGGCCCTCCGCATCGGGGCCGACGCCGTGTGACGGCGATCTGGTTTTCGGCGACTCGTCGGCCTCACGGCGGTTCGACCGGAACTGCCGGAGCAGGCGATCGGGCCGGAGCCACGCGATGCCGAGCGCACCGGCGGCGAGGCTGACGATGACCTCGGCCCCGGTCACCACGACCGTGATCAGCACCAGCTGCTTCATATCCACCGCCGAGTTCACCGCAGAGAGCAGCGCGGTGGTCCCGGCCTCGCGGGCGCCGAGCGCGCCGAAGGGGAAGAAGACGCCGATGAAGAAGTAGATGACCGAGGCCAGGAGCGCGTCCTCGAAACCGAGCGGTGTTCCAAGAATGCGAGAGGCGACATAAAACCGGCCGCAGAAGGCGGCGATGTCGATGACGCGTAGGCCCATGCAGCGGAGCACATGCCCGTAGCCGGCGAACATGCCGAGCGATTCGTCGATGTGCTCGATCGCCTGCGAGTTGACCGCTCGGCTGACGAGGCTCATGTCGAGCCGGCCCGCGATGGACCGGGCTGCTTTGAGACCGCGGCCGCCGCCCAGGTACCGCGCGATGACCGAAACGATGCCCGCGAGAAACAGCGTCCCCGCGACCGTGACCAGGAGCCACACGAGGTCGATATCGGGTCGGATCACAGAGAAGCCGACCATCGGCACGGTCGGCAGGATCAGGACCATGCCCACCGCGCCGAACCACGGGCCGATGACGGCGAAAGGAACGCCGTCCCGCTGGCGATGCACCGCGATGCGGAAGAGCGCGCTCAGCTTGAACGGCAGATAGCTGAGCAGGATCGCCACGAAGTTGGTCGCGACGACGTCAGTCGCGCGCAGCCGCCGCACAGGCCTGAGCGTCAGCCAGAACATGAGACCGCTGACAACGAAGCCGACGACCGTGACCGACAGCAGCGCGGCGATCTCGCCAGGCGAGGCCTCGCCGAGCCGCCGCAGCCCGTCCCTGTTCTCGGGGCTGAACGCCGAGCTCACGGCCCACGCAAGCATGCCCAGACCGATGAGAAAGCCGAGCAGCTGAACGATGGTCGTCGTGATCTTCCGACCGCCTGCTTCGGCTGCCGGGGGCGTTTCGGCGTGTTCCTCGGTCGGCGGTGAGTGCTGCGTGTTGGGAGGGGCGGTCATCGAGGTGGCTCCGGGAGTCGGTAGAGTTCTTGGGCCACAACGCGCTCGCCGCCCGGCGCATCGTAGATGAACTCGTGCTCGAGAAGCGCGTACGACGCAAGGAGACTCTGAATTCGCTCCGGCTCGAGGAGAGGGTCGGCCCAGCCGGTCTCCCACAGCCTGTTCAGTTCGACCCAATCGACGTAGATATGAGTCGCGTCGAGGGAGTCAAAGATCCGCCGCGGGTCGCTGGGGCTCGCGCGCAGCGCCGCCGCCAACGGGGACTCGTCGTACGTTGTCGCGTATCGCGATCCGTTGGGTTTGTAGAGCGCCGTGGCGGCTCCGATGATGAGCACTCGGGCTTCCGTCGGCAGCGCGGCCCGCAGATACGGGCCGGGCGGGGCAAGCGACGGGTCCTCGGCGTGCATGCGGTAGTTCGTGAAGAAGCTGCTCCCGGAATTGATGAGCTGGTTTGGACCGAACGATCCCCTGTACTCGCCGGCAAATATGCCCGCCGTTATCGCTGAGGTCGCCAGGACAACGGCGGCCAGCGAGAGCACCACCGCACGGCGCGGCCCGGCTGCGCGAGAAGCCCAATCAAGCAACGCGGAGCTCGCCGTCGCCGAGAGCATCGCGATCGGGACGAGCAGCGGCATGAGGAACCGGCTCTGAACGTGGGTTGTCAGCGCCCACACGCACACCTGAACGACGATGACGCCGAGCAGCAGCGCCGTCAGCGTCCGCGTTTGAGCGGCGAGCGTGCCGATCACACAGGCGGCGACGGCGATGGGGCCCGCGAAGGCCCATTGCGCGTGCAGAATCCCTCGATGGACCGGCCGGCCCGCATCGGCGGCGGGATCAGTCGCGTCCGGTAGCACGAGCAGGCGGAGCGCATCGAGAAAGCTTCCGGCAAAGGTGTGCGCTCGGCCGTAGCGCGCGATCTGCTCGGCAGACCAGTGCGCCGAGCCGAAAACCGACGAGAGCTGCGGGAAGACCGGGTTTCCGCTCGCGGCGGCGTTTCGGATCAACCAGGGGGCAAGCATGACCACGCCGGCGGCCGCCCCCGCGACACACGCCGGAACAAGCAGCCGCGCGGGCACCGTACGAATCAGAACAATCCCGACGACCGGTGCACCGAGCAGCAGTGCCGTCGGCTTGCAGCCGCAGGCAACCCCTACCAGCGCTCCCGCCAGCAGGCCACACCGCCACGCCCGGAGTCCCGACGCCGAGGCGAAGTGGACCGCCGAGAAGAGCAGCGCCAGCATCGCCATCTCGTTGTAGGCCATCGATCCCGTCACAACTGACCAGGGTGTGGCGATGACAATCCCCCCCGCGATGGCACCGGCGATCGCCGGCTCGCGTGTCACCCCGAACAGAAGGGACCGAGCGGCGCCCGCGGCACACCAGCCCGCGATGAGCGTCATCGCCGCGTGCAGCAGCTTGCACGCGATGAGCAGCCCGCCGTCGTCGGTGACAAAGGCGTCACGGGGCGTGCCCGCGAGCGCCGCCAGATGAACAAAGGCTGATTCGACATAGCTCGGAAGATACGAGTAGACGTTGTGCTCCAGAGGCACCACCCGGCCCATCGCGTACCACTCCCTTGGGAGCTGGAGGTGGTACACCAAGGTGTCGTAGCCGCCGAACTCGCTCGACCAGAGCCAACCCGGCGGGCTGCACGCGGCGGCGAGCAGCACGCCCGCGCCCGGTGCGGCCGCGAGCCACATCGGGGTCGGGGGCAGGGCCGCGCGGAGCGAAGCGAGCAGCACCGGGAGCGATCTCGCGACCAGCGCGACGCCGACAGCGACAGGAACGACCGCGACGATCCGGTTCGACAGTCCGCCGAACACGCCGAGCGCGTGCGTGATGGTGAGCATCGCGGCGAGCCCGAGGCCTGCGGCCGCCGCGTACGGGCTCTCGAGTATCGGGTGCGAATCACTTTCCCCGGCCGAACCGAGCAGCCTGATCAGCCCGAGACCGAGTCCGAACGCGCCAAGAAGGTAGAGGCTGGCGAGCAGCCCCTGCGTCAGCAACAGATACAGCACCGAAGCCGACCCGGAAACCGGGCCCGGCTGGCCGATCGATGCCGCGAGACACGCGCAAACGACAACCGCGAGCGAGCCGAGAAGCGCAGATCGAGGCCACGCGCCCCCGGCGGGCTCCTGCGATGTCGGCGCTGCGTGGTCCACAAGCCGAGTGTAAGCCGCCCCGCGTCGGGGTATATCATTTGCAATGGACCTTGAACCTGTGCCGCAGTCAGCAGTCGATGCCGAGAAGATGAAGCCGCTGTGCTCGGTCTTCCGTCGCCACCTCAAGGCGGAGAACCAGAAGTACACTCCCGAGCGGGCGAGGGTGCTCGACGCGGTGATCGAGATGAACGGCCTCTTCGAGGCAGACGAACTCGTCGCGAAGCTGCGGCAGGCCGATTTCCGGGTGAGCAAGGCGACGGTGTACCGCACGGTCAAGCTCATGCAGGACGCGGGAATAGTCCAGCGCGTCCTCGCCGGCGGCGATTTGCCGAAATACCAGCTCATCTACGGGTCGCGACCCTCGGACCTCATCGTAAGAATCGACACCGACGAGTCGATTGCTATTGATGTTCCGGAGCTCGATGCGATCTGCGAACGCATCTGTGCGGCCCGCGGGCTGGTTGCTACGGCCCACAACTTCCAGATCTTCGCGACCAAGGCCGAGCAGTAGAGACTGCGACCGACGAGCCGGGCGACTGAAAGCTACTCGCCCTGCTCGAGGTCGGCGTCTTTTATCTCTCGTCTGATCGTGTAGCTCTCGTGCATCCAGCGGTACAGGTCCGCGAGCCTCGCCCTGTCATCGGCGAAGGGCCACGATGGGCTATCGGCGCTGACCCGCTCACCTGTCACCGGGCACTGGGTGGCGTGCCTCCCCTCCGGAGGCTGCGCGAGCTGGAGCAGGCCCGGCCGATCGAGCCACTCGCCAGGAATCGCAATATCGAACCTGCGAGACTCTGGTCCGACCGGGCTGATCTTGATTGTCGCTCTGACTTTGGGCAGAGCCCCTTCGATCCTGTCGGGCCATTCGACGAACACGATGGCCGAGCCATCGACGATGCGATCCCATCCGATCGTGTCGATCTCATCGGCGCCGCTGAGGCGGTAGGCGTCGACGTGCACAACCGGCGGCACATCGGCCGAGCCCGGGTAGTCGTGCGCCACAACGTAAGTCGGGCTCGAAACGATCGAGGCATCGAGCCCCAGCCCGGTGACAACGGCGCGAACGAGCGTGGTCTTGCCCGAGCCCAACTCGCCCTCGAGAGCGACGACATCGCCGGGCCTCAGCAGGCCCGCGAGCTGCGCACCAAGCGCGACGGTCGCATTCAGTGAGTCGCATCGGCGGACGATCTGCATTGACAATCTGTAGGCGTCAGCCGTTGGCTGCGCCGTGATCCCAGCCGAGCGAGCTCGCGTGGTGCTCGGTGCCGGCCGCGACAACCACCGCGCCGGGCGGCCCGTCGATCACGTTGCCGATCCGTGTAAACCCCGCCGGGCAGTCGGGCCCGCACGCGAGCAGTTCGTAGTCCTCACCAGCGGCGAAGGCGTCACGCCAGTTGCCGCCGTCTTGATTTAGCGGCACCGCGTCCGCGTCGATCCGAAGCCGAACGCCCGACATCGCACCGATCCGGTGCGCGTCGATGCCGAGCCCGTCGGAGATATCGATGAGCGCCGTCACGCCGGCCTCCCGCGCGGCTCGTCCCGCATCGAGCCTCGGCTCGAAGGTCAGGTGCCGACCCGATGCGAACGAACCGCCGATCGGACCCGACACATACACGCCGTCTCCGATGCGAGCGCCCGACCGCAGCAACGGGGCACCCTTGCACCTGCCGATCACTGTGGTCGTGAGCACCATCGGACCGGGCCCGGACGCGATGTCCCCCCCGATCAGCGGCGCGCCCCAGTGCTCGGCCCACCGCTTCATCGCATCGAAAAGCTCATCGCCGCGATCGAACCCGTCGGGCAGCAGGCCGGTCGCCGTCGCGAACACCGGCTCGCCCGCCATCGCCGCGATGTCGCTGATCGATCGGGCGATCGACTTTCGAGCGACGCCATCGAGCTCGGTCCCTGGCTCGTAGTGCCGACCCTCGACGAGCTGGTCGACGGTGATCAGCAGCGTCTCGCCGCCGAGGCGCACGACGGCGCAGTCGTCACCCGGCCCCGCGACCAGATCCGCTCCGTCGAGCGAGATGCCGGACGACCGGAGACGGATCGCGTCGAGCAGGTCTTGCTCGCGCATCACGCGGTCGCCGGCGTCGCGTCGAGCACGTCGTTGAATCGTCGCTCGACGCGGGGCTTCCACTTGCCGCGGTGGTACGCGTCGCTCACGAGAAGCGGCAGCAGCGACGAGATCTCGCCGAAGACCATCTGCTCGTGCACAACATCGACCTTGCCCCAGCTGCACGCCTCGCGAAGCGTGCTGCCCGAGAGCGCACCGTCGCGCGAATCGGCGACGGTCATCTGCACGGCGTACTTGTGCATGCTCACGTTGCCGCGTGCCTTGCCGCCGGCGCGCTCGTCCAAGAGCTCGGCAGCAACCACGATGTCCTGCGCGAAGTTCTTCGGCACACCGCCGCCGAGCATGAGCAGGCCTGTATCGCCGCCCCAGCCGGCCGCCTCAAGCTTCACGCGTGTTAGCTCGTCGAAGTCCTTGCCCGAGTCGAACGCGATCGGCTCCTCGCCATGCGCGAGCCTTTCCGTGCGGTGCAGCACGATGCCGAACCCCGCCGAGCAGTCGCTGAACGCGGGGCAGAAAATCGGCACGCCCTTTTCGTAGCACGATTTCACGACCGACTCGTTCTGCGGGTGGTGCTCCGCGAGGTACGACCCCATCCTCGCGATCAGCTCACGCGACGAGTACGCCCCGCCCGGCAATTCGTCGAAGATCCGCTGCGTCGTATCGTCCGTTACGCGCAGCTCTTCCTCGTCGATGTACGTGTCGTAGATCCGGTCGATCATCAGATCACGCAGCGTCAGGTCATCCACCGGCGGCGCCTCGGGCGAGCCCGGCGCGATGTAGTGCGTGTGCCCCTGGCCCTCGAAAAAGTCCTGATCGACGATGTTCGCACCGGTCGACACGATCGCATCAACCATGTCGTGCTCGACCATCGTCAGGATCGTCTTCTTGAGGCCGGCCGAGATGAGCGAGCCGGCGAGCGTCAGGATCACCGCGCAGCTCGTGTCGGCGAGCATCGCGTTGGTGATGTCCGTCGCCCGCGCGAGCGTCCGGCTCGAATACGCCATGCTCCGGTACGCGTCGATCACCGGCCTCGCGTCGAAGACCGTCGGATCAACGTGTCTGATGGGATTCGAGAGTAGCGTTTCGCGGGTCCATGTCGTGTCGTTCGTCATATCGCTGGCTCCGCCGGACCCGTATCGGATTCGTCTGATTCACCGGATTCGAGGTAGGTGTAGCCCTCAAGACCGTGGTCGTAGAAGCGCTTCAGATCCCGCCCTTCGACAACCGTGAGCCTACCCGCGTGCACCGCCCGCTCGATCTGTTTGTGCATGTCGCGACGCAGCCGGTCTACGTCGTACTGCACATAGCCCAGGACTTCACGCACCGTGTCGCCCTCGACGATCTCGTCGATCCGCCACCGGCCCGTGTCGTCGACCGACACGTGCACCGCGTGCGTGTCGCCGAACAGGTTGTGCAGATCACCGAGCACTTCCTGGTATGCGCCGACAAGAAACGCGCCGATGTAGTAGGGCTCCGGCTCGTCTGCCGGCCCGCGCAGCGAGTGCAGCTCGAGCCGACGCTTGGGCCCCGGCGACTCGTGATCGCTGAACAGGCTGATCTCGCCGTCGCTGTCGCAGGTCACGTCGGCCAGCACAGCCAGCCGATCGGGCTTCTCGTTCAGCCGATGGATCGGCATCATCGGGAAGACCTGATCGATCGCCCAGTGGTCGGGCAGGCTCTGGAACATGCTGAAGTTCACGTAGCAGATGTCGCTGAGCAGCTCGGGCAGCTCGGCAATCTCCTCGCGCTCGTCCAGGCCACGCTCCTTCGCGAGCGTCATTACCCGATGACCGATCGCCCAATACAGCCGCTCGGCCACGGCGCGCTGCGGCAAGCTCAGATAGCCCATGCCAAAGAGCGCCATCGCTTCCGATCGAGCCTGCGCCGCGTCGTGATACATCTCGACCGGGTCGCGCTCGCCCAGGCTGTCGAACGTCTCGACCAAGTCCCATATCGGCTGCGGCGTCTCGGCGTCGGCCTCCAGCATCGCCCGGGCCTCGTCGATGCGCGGATCCACATCGAACCGTATCATGCCGATGGCGTTCATGACGAGCACCGATGAGAACGCCGTCATCGCTCGGCCCGACTCGCTGAGGATCATCGGGTGCGCCACGCCGTTGTCCTCGCAGATCGTCTGCACGCGGTGGACGACGCTGGCGGCGTACTCGACCAAGCCGTAGTTCACGCTGCCGTCGCGGGCCGAGGCCGAGCCATCGTAGTCGACGCCCATGCCCCCGCCGATGTCGATCATCGTCAGGCCCGCCCCGAGCTTGACCAGCTCGCAGTAGACGTGCGCGAGCTCGCCGACGGCCGTCGTGACCTGTCGCACGTCGTTGATCTGGCTGCCGATGTGGAAGTGCAGGAGGTTCAGGCAGTCGAGCATGTTGTGCCGTCGCAGCAGCTCGACGGCATCGAGCAGGTCCGTCGCGCTCAGGCCAAACTTGCTTCGGTTGCCGCCGCTGGTCGCCCAGCGCCCGGTGCCGGTGGTCGCGGGCTTGATGCGCACACCGATGGAGGGCTTCACCCCGTACCGCTCGGCGTGCCGGATGATCCGCGACAGCTCGCCGGGCTGCTCGACCACAGGGATGATGTTCCGCCCGAGCTTGGCCGCCAGGATCACGGTCTCGACGTACTCATCGTCCTTGAACCCGTTGCACACGATCGGCATGCCTGCGAGCGACTCGTCCTCGGCGGTCAGGCCCAGCACCGCGAGCAGCTCGGGCTTGCTGCCGGCCTCCAGCCCGAACCCGAGCTCGCGCGAGAGATCGCGGATCTCCTCAACGACCTGCCGCTGCTGATTCACTTTGATCGGGTACACGCAGCAGTACGACCCGGTGTAGTTTGATTCGTCGATCGCTACGCGGAAGGCGTCGCGGATGTCGGTCAGCCGCTGGCGGACCATGTCGCTAAACCGGATGAGCACCGGCGCCTCGATCCCTCGCTCGGCCAGCCCCTCGACCAAGTCGTGCAGATCCACGGCCGACGTCGGGTCGCGCGTCGGCATGACGTGCACCGTGCCGCGATCGGACACGCCGAAGCTGCCCTGACCCCAGGCGTCGAGCCCGTAGAGATCTGCGGCGTCGGCGGGAGTCCAGGCGTTGAAGGCGGTTTCGGCTGTGGGGGTGTCGAACGTAGTCACATCAAAGGATAGGAAAGAGCCTCGGGCGTGAGCACGCGGGCAGGCACCAGGTCTACGTCCGCTTGGTCTCCGCCCAAGTCGCGAGCAGCTTCGAAATCTGGGCGATCTCCTTGTTGCTTATAACAGGCTTAGGTTGAGCCTGATAGCTCAAGAACGTCAGCAGGTTCTTCTCCATGCCAACGATCACCTCGTGCTCCCAAGGATGCCCGTTCGTTGTCTCAACGAACCACTCCGGAATCGAGACGACGGGACGGACAGTTGACGGGAAACCGAGTTCCGAAAGCGTTGCGGATACATCGCTCGCGCACGCCGTTGCCTGCTCGATCGGTCGTGAATCGAACGGCCCGTCAGCAAACGAGATTCCGTGGCCATCGAAAACCGCTCGTGGAGTAACTGAGGCCGGCTTCGATCGTGCCTTGGTTTCGATCGCAAAGACACCCGTCGGTCCAATCACCACGTGATCGACATTGGCTCCGCTCCGTCGCCCACTCGGCAGGTCATGGAGCACATGGAAACCGACGGCCTCCAGCGCTGACAGAGCATCACCCATCGCCTCCTCACCCGACAACCCTGTGGCAATCCGGCCGGCTCTCCGCCGAACACGCCAGATGCTCCAAGCAAACATCAGCATGCCGATGACTATCAGCACTGACGCCATACGCGTCGGACGGTCGCCGAAACCCACTGTTGCGATGAATGCGATTGTTCCCGCTAGAACAAACCCTACACCACCTCCGATGGTGTAGAAGGCGAAGTAGAATTCATCGGTGAGTGCTTCGCGAAGACCCTGCCCTGCTCGTCTCTTGGCTTTGTGATCAATCGCCGGACGAGTCTGCTTCCGGCTCATACTCCCACCGGCTCCACCCCCGCCTCCTCCAGCACCCGCTCCGCGTAGCTCGTCATCGCGTCGCGAAGCTGCTCGAAGCTCTCCAGCACGTACAGAATCGGCTGGTAGTGATCGATCTCGAACGGCGTGTCGCACACCAGATCCATATCAAACGGCCGACGGTCCACGTGCGGGCTGTTCATCGAGAACTCGCTCTCCCCGAGGCTCGAGATCAGGCCCGAGCCGTAGAGCTTGGTTCGGCCGTCCTCGGCGATCAGGCCGAACTCGACCGTGAACCAGAAGAGCCGCGCGAGGCGTTCGACGTGGTGCTCGGTCTCGGCGTGCAGGGCGGCCTGGCCGTAGGTCTGCAGGAAGTCAGCGAACACCGGGTCGGCGTGCAGCGGCACATGGCCGAAGATGTCGTGGAAGATGTCGGGCTCGGGCAGGTAGTCCATCAGCGCCTTGGGCCGAACCGTGATGGTCGTTGGGAACTTGCGGTGCGCGAGGCACGCGAAGAAGGCCTTGGCCGGCAGGTAGCCCGGAACCGGATGAGACTCCCAACCTGTCAGCGACGCGAGCCGCCCGTTGATGCTCGTGACCTGCGGGACCTTTTCACGTGTCAGACCGATCGCGCGCATGCCGTCGAGGAAGACGTCGGACGCCTGGGCATCGAGGCTCTCCATCCGCTTATCGAAGAGCGTCTGCCAGACCTCCTGGTTCTCAGCGGTGTACTTGCTCTCGTCCTGGCTGACGAAGAATTTGTACGGATCGATCTCCGACGAGTGCTGGCTCGGCGCCAGGTCGGCCGCCGCCTGGGCGATCCGGGCCTCGTCGCTATCGATGATGTCCGAATAGTTGATGTCCGCTCGCATGGTCGTGCTCCTGAACGGGTCGTGCTCAATTGTATACAGAGCTCGGCGTCTCCGAAATCAACTCAGCCGACGAGCTTGGGCCGCCACAGGAAGATCACCGGCGTTCCGATGACTGCGAGCATGATCGTGCCGATCCACGCGGCGGCCGGCGCATCCGTCTTCGTCGCCAGAAGCCACGCGGTGATGAGGACGGGCGTCCACATCATCAGGCAGGACAGAAGCTTGGCCCGCAGCGGCATCGGCGTCGAGCCGTCGATGTACTTGATGTAGGGCTTGAACAGCGGGAACCGGCGGACCTTACGCTCGAGCGTCAGGCTTGATCGCGCGAAGAACATAAGCGAGAGCATCAGGGGAAAGGTCGTTGGGACAACCGGCAGAACGACCCCGGCCGCCGCGATCGCGAAGCACACCGAGCCGAGTGCGATGAAGAGCCACCGCTTGGGCCGGTACCGCGCCTCGACGCCTCGATCGCCGGCGCTCGCCGCTGACGCCGCCTGCGTCGAATCATCGGACCGGCTCTCGGCGTTCTGGGATGGCAAGTTGGCGGGGCCCAATATGAGACAGTATCAAGACTCGGGCGCTCCGGTCAGCCTTCACCCGGCAGATCGTTCGGCCTCGCGGCCTGGTATTTCATCAAGTATCGCTTCGAGAGGACCAGATTTCGGTTACGCTGCACTTGCGAATGTCGCTCCCGGGGGCGGTCCCGGGAACGGCGAGTGTGTTAGTGGAGAATCGTTATGAGCAATAGTATTATGTTCGGATTGATCGGTCTGTCGGTCCCGCTGTGCGCGGCTGGGCTTGCCTCCGCCCAGAGCTTCGAGAACGAGGCAGCCTTCCTGGCCAACGTCACCGCCCCTGTGCTGGAGGACTTCGAAGGCTTCGCGTCCGGCGAGTTGCAGCCGTCGATCCCCGGCATTCTCGCGCTCAAGGGCGAGGACGACGGCCAGCCGGTCGATGTCTTCGTGACCTCGGACGCCGACCTGCCGTTCCCGATGTTCACCGCCGGAACGCTGCCCAGCGGCAGCAACTTCCTGAGCAACGATCTGGATTCGGCGACGTTCGCGACCGGCAAGATCACCATCGTGTTCGAGCAGCCCGCGTTCGCCCTCGGCTTCTTCGTTGCCGATGGGGGACCGCTCGACAACTTCCGGATCGAGCTGTTCGATGATTCAGGATCGCTTGGCGTGTTCGATTCGTCGTCGCCGCTTTCGTTGCCGAACTCGTTCTTTGGCGTGGTGAGCGATTCGTCGTTCACGTCCGCGCGGATCGGTTCGATCTCCGGCAACGACTCTTGGGGAATTGACAACCTGTACTTCTCGAACGTTCCGGCGCCCTCGGCGGCGGCAACGCTCGCCGGACTGGGCCTGATCGCGGGCCGTCGCCGGCGCTAGCCAGTCGTCAACGCGGCACGTTGTTAGCAGCCGTCACCGATGGCCGGCATGCGGCGGTTCGCATCGAAGCACGCCCATGCTTCGGCCTCGGTGATGGCCTGCTCGCCCGCGATCGCGGTCGAGCCAGGGGCCGCGCGCGAACGGTGCACGGCCGCCCGGATCGAGTCTTCCGGGTGCGTGCGCACCACCGGCGCGTCGGACCCGAAGAGCAGCGATGAGCCGGGCTCGAGACCCGCGTCGATCAGCGCACGCAGCGGCAGCACACGCGTCAGCATCTCCGGTGTCGCGCGCTGGAGGGCCTCGATGTCGGTCAGCAGGTGGCAGGGTTGCACGCTCGCGATGACGCCGAGCCCTGCGAAACGCGGCAGATCGTCGGGCGCGACGAACTCGGCGTGCTCGATGCGGACCGTCCAGCGAGGCGGGCGGACGCGCTCGACGGCGTCGAGCACGGCCCGCACGGCCGCGTCGCCGATCGCGTGACATGCGAGCCGCAGGCCGTGCGATGCGCACTCGTTGATGGCGTGGTCGATCGCGGGCGGCGTCATCAATGCCATGCCGGCCGGGTGATCGGGCGGGCCATCGGCATACGGCTCGAGCATCCACGCGGTGCGCGAGTTGAGCGTGCCGTCAACGAAAATCTTCCCGCCGTCGAGCCTGACGCGTTCGGTCTGCCACCGCCGGGCCGAGATGACGTCGTCCGCGAGGCGATCGAGCGGCGCGTACAGCCTGAATCGGGGGAGAGCCGAACTGGGGTATCCGTTCGCTGCCGCGTAGCCCTCGAGCTCGTGCAGCCTACCGCCGAGTTGCGGCTGCGCGAGCATCTCGTGGTACTCGGCGAAGGGCTCCGAGACGACAAGGTCAAAGAGATCGCCGAGGCGGACGGTATCGAAGCCGATCGCGTCGTTGATCAGTCGGCATGCCGACTCGAGCAGCACGCCCGTCGGCAGACCCTCGCTGTCGTACTCGATCCGGCCACCCTCGGGGGACGGCGTCCATTGATCGATCTTGGCTGTCCGCAACGCCGCGGAATTGACCATCATCGAATGGTGATCGAAGTGCCGCAGCACGATGGGGATGTCGCCGGTTGCCTCGTCGAGCTCGACCAGCGTCGGCCAGCGCGCTTCGGTCCAGCCGTCCGGCCTGGCGTCCGAAAGCACGCGGAGGCCCTGATCGGCTCTCGCCGCCTCACGCGCCAACTGCAGGACGCTCGCGAGGTCGGTGCACGAGGAGAGCGAGCCGCCGGCAGTCAGCATCGACCGTGCGTGCCAGGCAAGATGGATGTGCGCCTCGCGGAGGTTGTTCGGTCTCACGCCGCGTCACCGTCGTGGGTCTCGAGCAGGTCGGCGATGCGGCCCTCCGCTTCGTTCGGATCTGTGATGGCCTCGCCGAAGGGCACGCGGATGATGTCCCACCGGCTGCGGATGTCGAGGCCCAGCTGGTCAACGCCGACCAGAGTGCACACGCCGTGGGCGCGGACGTCAAAGCTGTGCGCGAGCTTGCCAACTCCAGACGGATCGGCATTGAACCGCTTGCATAGCCGCGGCTCGTCGCCGGCAAGCCTGTTGGTCAGATCAATCTCGTCTCCGCCCGCCACCATCGGCCCGAGTCGAACGCCGATCGGTTCGGCCGCGACCCAGTGCGTGTCCGGCTCATCGCCGTGGTAGATGCGCCACCGATCCGCGGCCGCTTCCGTGTTGCCATCGATTTCAAACGGCGAGACCAGCACCTGCAGCGAGTCCTCGCGCTCCTCGGGGATATGGATCACAACCTCGTCCGCGTCGAGTGCGACCGCGGGCACGGGCAGCACGAACCGGGAAATCTGGTTGTCGAGTACGGTTCGACGTTCGTACGGGGTCCCGTCGATCAGCAGCACGGCGCGCCGATCGGCCCGCAGGGCAAACTCGAGGTCGGAGGCTGGTGTCGGCATGGCTGATTCTCTCACCTGGGCCGAAAGCGGGCAAGTGGGTACAAAAAACACGGAGCCGACGTGCGGCTCCGTGGACGGGTCGAATCGAGATGTGCGCTCGCCGGTCTACCGGCGACGCGCGGCTTTCTTGCGGGTCGCCTTCTTGGCGGTCTTCTTGCGAGTCGCCTTCTTCTTGGATGCCTTCTTGCGGGTCGCCTTCTTGGCGACCTTCTTGCGAGTGGCCTTCTTCTTGGTCGCCTTCTTCGCAGTCTTCTTGCGAGTCGCGCGTTTCTTGGAGGCCTTCTTCCGTGCAGCTTTCTTTGCCATCTGCGAGTCTCCGTCGTGCCCCTGGTTCAGATTCGATTTCGTCGGTGACGTGTGCGTGTCGGGGCGTTCTGCATTCATGCACTACGACGTCACGTGATGTATCGGGCGTGGTTCAGCCGTGTCTTGAACGAACATCACCAGCACGATGCACAAGACCTTGCGCGATCAATGACCGTTTGTCAACTTTGCACAACGACATAGACGACACGCCGCGCGCTGCATCACCCTTCACAGCAAAGACGCGCGCGGCGCAGTAGCGCGTGAGCGCCATGCTGCTCGTGTGCTTCTTCATCACGTGTCATCGGCGCGATAAGCACGGATGATACGCGCGCATCGCCGTGCGCCGTGTCTCGGCGGACCGATCCAGATTCATGCTTGAACCCGCACGTTCGCGCACGTTCGCCGCATGATCGCGTGTGATGTCAGTCGTTTGCGATGTCGTCGGAGAGATCGATCGATGTCAGATCGATCGTGTCATCGTCGCCGAAGGTCGTCGGATTGATCGATGTCAAGGCGGCGTTGTTGGTCGTGTTGTAGGTCGCGAGCGTTTCGCTATCGGTGCCCTGGAGGTCGACACGGGCGCGCACAATCCCGAGCGCAGGGTTGTACCAAAACATCGCTGTCGAATGATCAACCACAAAGATCGGGCGCGGATGGCGCCATCCGCTCTGTTCCGGCCCCGCGAGCTCGAGCCAGGGACGATCGGCGTCAACGAGCGGGTTTATCGGCAGGTCGTCCGCGCTGAACCACGCCGGATCGATTGCCAGCGGCCAGCCGTGCTTGTTGAGAAGGTGCCGATCGGATTGCGAACGGAGCAGCATCGCCGCGCGGAGCCGATCGACCTCTAGACGCGCTTGCTCAGACGAAGACTGCAGCTCGCCCGTGTCTCGCGTCACGTACCACGCCGCGGCGATCGCCACGATGGTCAGCACGGCCATGATGTCAACGATTCGACGCACACCCGCCCCTCGCGACTAGACGCTTTCTCTCGTCATACAGCGTCGGCCTGATGGGCAACGCTGTGTAGGGGGCGCTTCAATACCGGACCCGCAAGCGTGCAAATGTGCTCGGGTCGTGCGGGCTGTGCCGACTAGAGTCGCACACTCGCGGGACGTGCTGGTGTCAGCGAGCCCAGACTGGAGACCCTGAATGGCCAGTGTCCACACCGAACGCCTTGAGTCGGGCGTCGTCCTGCTCGTCCAGGACATGCCATCCGTGCGTTCGGCTGCGGTATCTCTGACCGTGCCCGCCGGGCTCGCCAGCGAGCCCGAGGAGCATCTTGGCGCGGCGAGCGTGATGAGTGAGGTGCTGATGCGTGGTGCCGGCGCGAGGGGCTCTCGGGATCTCGCCGACGCCTTCGACCTCGCGGGGTGTACGCGCGCGATCTCGCCCGATGCACGGGTCATGTCGCTGCGAGGGACGACGATCGGCGATCGGCTGAGCGAAGCCCTGACGCTGTTCGCTTCTGTCGTCCTGGAGCCACGCATCACGCGTGAGACGCTCGAGCCGTCGAAATCGCTCTCGACCCAAGCCCTGGAGTCGCTGTCCGATGACCCGCGCGAGCGGGCGTCGATCGCGCTCCGCGGCCGCCACATGCCCGCGCCGTATAACCGGTCGATCTACGGCTCGAAGGACGGGATTGAATCGCTGACCGTTGATGGCATCTCGAAATGGTGGCGCGGCCGCGCGGTTCCGGAAGGCACGGTTATCGGCGTCGCGGGCGTTGTCGATCCGGCCGAGGTCGCCGAGCGGGTCAATGCCGCCTTGAGTGGGTGGCAGGGCTCAGCGGGAGACCTCGAGCCCACGGCGCAAGCGCAACGCGGCCCGGGACACATCGACGATGATTCGAACCAGGTGCAGGTCCTGGCGATGTTCGATGCGCCCAACGAGCGGGACGAGCACGCGGCGATCCGAGAGAAGCTCGCCGCCAGCGTGCTCTCGGGCGGCATGTCGGGCCGGCTCTTCACGGAGGTCCGCGAGAAGCGGGGGCTGTGCTACGCCGTCAGCGCCGGGTACAGGGGCGACGACCGATTTGGGGCTGTTTCTGCGTACGTCGGCACGACGCCCGAGCGGGCTCAGGAGTCGCTGGATGTGCTCACCGCCGAGCTGCGCCGGATCCGCACACCAGATGGGGCCGTGACCGCCGACGAGTTTGAGCGGGCGCGGACCGGCATGCGAGCGAACATTGTCTTCCACGGCGAATCGACCGCGGCGCGATCGTCGGCGCTCGTTGCCGACTTCCGGAAGCTGGGCCGGGCGCGCACGCTGGACGAAATGACAGCGGCGATCGACGCGGTCACGCTCGACAGTCTCAACGAGTACCTCGCGAGCACGCCGCTGGGAGCCGCGACGCTGCAGACGCTGGGCCCGAAGGAACTGACGCCGCCCGCGGGGTACTGAGGACCGCCGGCGGGTAGACTCCCCGCGATGGCGATGTCTTACCGAACGAGCCGCCTGCTCTGGCAATACGGGCTTCTGGGCCTGAGCCTGCTTTTGCTCGCGATGTTTCTGCTGCTGCCGATCGCGCTGACGGTGCGCGGCGGCTTCGTTGGCACCAACGATGCCGGTGAGACGAGCTACACGCTCCGGCACTTCGCGCTCGTGCTCGCCGACCCGCTCTTCCGAGAGGGTCTGTTCAACACATTCATGATCGCGGTGTGGACGACGCTGCTCTCGATCATCATCTCGCTGCCGCTGGCGGTGTTCTCCGCCCGCTATCGGCTCCCGGGCAAGAGGCTGTGGAACGCCTTGGTGCTGATCCCGCTCATCCTGCCGCCGTTTGTCGGCGCGATCGGCATGCGGGCGGTCATGGGCCGCGAGGGCATGCTGAACACGCTGTTCGGCACTGACTTCGATGTTCTTGGACAGAGCAGGGTGATCGGGGTGGTCATCGTCGAGGCGTTGCACCTGTATCCGATCATCTACCTGAACGCTGTGGCTGCGCTCGCCAATCTGGATCCGGCACTCGACGAGGCCGCCGAGAATCTGGGCGCCGGGCCTTGGAGGCGGTTCTTCCGGATCACGCTTCCGCTGATCAGGCCGGGCCTGTTCGCGGGCTCGACCATCGTCTTCATCTGGAGCTTCACCGAGCTCGGCACGCCGCTGATGTTCGAGTACACCCGAGTCACGCCCGTGCAGATCTTCCTTGGGCTTAAGGAGATCGAGGCCTCGGCAGAGCCCTACGCGCTGACCGCGATTCTGCTCGCGGCGGCCGTCGCGATTTACATCGTGGGCAAGCTTGTCTTTGGCAGGCGAGGGCACGCGATGTATTCCAAGGCGTCGCGGGCCGGCAGCGAGAAGGATCTACCGGTGTGGGGCAGAGTCGTCGGCACGCTTCTGTTCGCCGGCGTCACGCTCGCGGCCGTGCTGCCGCACATCGGCGTGGTGCTGACGAGCATCACCCAGCCGGGCCAGTGGTACGGAACGCTTCTGCCCGCCCACTACACATCCAGCCACTTCGAGACGGCGTTGTCAGACCCCGTCGCCGCCGGCTCGATCCGCAACTCGCTCATCCTGAGCGTCGCCGCGATGCTCGTGAATGTCGTGGCGGGCGTTGTCGTTGCGTACCTGGTTGTCCGCACGAAGATACGCGGCCGAAACCTGCTGGATGCTCTGTGCATGCTGCCGCTCGCTGTGCCGGGGCTTGTGATGGCGTTCGGCTACTTTGCCATGACGCTCACGGGCCCGCTGCCCTGGCTGGCGCAGTGGCTCGAGGAGTCTGGTCTGGGCAGCGCCGCGCGGTACCTGCAGGTCGTCGGCACTGATCCGAACCCGTTTCTCATCCTCGCGATCGCCTACAGCGTGCGGCGGCTGCCGTACATCGTGAGGTCGGCCTCGGCGGGTCTCGAGCAGACGTCCGAGGAGCTCGAAGAGGCCGCGGTGAATCTCGGCGCGACCCGTCTCAAGGCGATCCGCAAGGTTGTGCTTCCGCTCGTGCTCGCCAATGTCATCGCAGGCGGCCTGCTCGTCTTCAGCTTCAGCATGCTTGAGGTCTCCGACTCGCTCATTCTCGCGCAGCAGACCAAGCACTACCCGATCACCAAGGCGATCTTCGAGTTCTGGAACCGGCTGGGCGACGGCGCGTATGTCGCGAGCGCGATGGGCGTGTGGGGCATGGGGCTGCTCGCCGTCACGCTGGTCGGCGCGAGCGTCCTGATGGGCAAGAAGCTGGGCTCGATCTTCCGTGCCTGACATGCCCGAGCGACCGACGATCGCGGTGTCCATGGGCGACCCCGGTGGAATCGGGGCGGAGTGCCTGATCAAAGCGTTGGCGGACAGGGACCGCCGCCGGTCGGCACGGTTCGTGATCTATGGCTCCGCCCAGCCGCTGCGCGACGCGGCGGACGCCGCCGGCCTCGGTCACGACTGGTGGAGCGTGCCCGCCGGCAGTGACGTGCACACGGCGGATGCGCACGATGTCGTGCTGATCGACTCGGGAGGTGAGCGGTTTCGTCGCGGTTCGTCGCGCGAGGGCGGCAGGCTGAGCTTCGGCTGGGTCGAACGCGCGATCGAGGCCTGTACGACCGGCGCTGCGCACGGGATGGTCACCGGCCCGATCGCCAAGAGCGCCTGGCATGCCGCGGGCTATAAGCGATTCCCAGGGCACACCGAGCTGCTGGCCGATCGATTCCGAGCCAAACGCTTCGGCATGCTCTTCGACAGCCCGAAGCTCCGCGTGATTCTCGCGACCGTGCACCTTCCCCTCATGGACGTGCGTCACGTGCTCACGATCGGCTGCGTGTTCGACGCCATCGATCTGGGCAATGACGCGTGCATACGGCTCGGCATCGAGCGGCCCCGCATCGCGGTGTGCGGCCTCAACCCCCACGCCGGCGAGGACGGGCTGCTCGGCGACGAGGAGAAACGCATCATCGAACCCGCCATCGAACACGCCGTCCGCTCGGGGATCCACGCCGAGGGGCCCTTCCCGGGCGACACGATCTTCAACAGAGCCGCCGGCGGCAAGTTCGACCTCGTTGTAGCGATGTACCACGACCAAGGTCTCATCCCCATCAAGCTGCTGGCCTGGGACCGGGCGGTGAACGTGACCTGCGGCCTGCCCGTGCCGCGCACCAGCCCGGATCACGGCACCGCGTTCGACATCGCCGGCAAAGACAGGGCCGACCCCGGATCAACGGCCGCGGCGATCGATCTCTGCGTGAAGCTCGCACGAAACGCGGGCTAAGCGGCCGATTCCTCGTGAATCAGCAGGCGGCTTTGCGCTAGCATCCCCGCCGCACCAAGCCGGGCCAGAAGGATCGATGACAGAACCGCAGCTCCAACCCGAACGCGAGCGTTCGCCGCTCGCGGAGATGCTCACGGTCGCGCTGCCGACGATCGTCACGATGTCGAGCTTCACCGTGATGCAGTTCGTCGATTCGCTGATGGTCAGCCGGATCGGCCCGGAGTCGCACTACGTCGCGGCGCAGGGCAACGGGGGGATGGCCAACTGGGTGGCGCTCTCGCTCTTCTTCGGCGCGACGAGCGTGATCAACACGTTTGTCTCGCAGAACCTCGGTGCGGGCAGGCCCGAGCGCGGTGCGGGCTACGGCTGGACGGGCGTCTGGCTCGCCGTAGGCTACTGGCCTGTCATGCTGCTCGCAGCCGCGGCGATGCCCCTCGTCTTCGGTCTGCTCGATCACGAGGGCGAGTTGCTCAAGAACGAGATCGCCTACGCCCAGATCATGCTGGTCGGCTCACTCTTCAAGCTCATCAGCAAGGGGACGGGCGAGTTCTTCTTCGGCATCCACAAACCGATCGTGGTCACAGTGTCCGTCATCGCCGGAAACCTTGTGAACGTCGTCGCGAACTACGTGCTGATCTTCGGGCGGGTATCGGTGCCGCAGCTCGAAGGCGTGATCCCCGGCATGGTCGCACTCAACGAGGCTCTCGCACCCCTCGACGATTCTCTGCCCGCGATGGGCGTGCTCGGCGCCGCCTACGGCACGGTCATCGGCTACGTCGTCGAGATGGTGATCCAGCTCGGCGTCTTCGTCGGGCCTTCGTTTGATCGGCAGTTCAAGACACGATCGGCCTGGCGATTCAGCGGGGGCAAGGCGAAGGATGTCGTGCGCCTCGGCTGGCCCGCCGGCGGGCAGTTTGTCAACGAGACCGCCTGCTGGTGGATCCTCACGGCGTTCCTGCTCGGCGCAGGCGGTGCCGCGAAAGCGGTGCACGACGGCGTGACCGACCCCGTGATCATCGAGCAGGCGCGGGAGGTGAACAACGCGGCGGGCTGGATCGCGCTGCGGTACATGCACGCGGCGTTCATGCCGACGGTGGGGCTCTCCATCGCTGTCACCGCCATCGTCGGAAGGTGCATGGGTGCGGGCCGGCCCGACCTTGCCGCTGCGCGCACGTGGTTGGGGCTGAAACTCGCCATCGGCTACATGGGCCTGTGCGCGATCGCGTTCGTCGTGTTCAAGGAGCCCATGATCGGGTTGTTCATCGACGAAGAGGCAAGCCCCGAGCAGCGGGCGATGCTGCTCGAGGTCGGCGCGGGCGTGATGATCGCGGCCGCGGCGTTCCAGCTCGGCGATGCGCTCGGCATCATGCTGATCGGCGCGCTCCGCGGCGCGGGCGATACAACCTGGCCCAGCCTCGTCAACATCGCGCTCAGCTGGATCTTCATTGTCGGCGCGGGCTGGCTGGCCGTCGAGTTCCTGCCGCAGCTCGGCTCGATCGGCCCATGGATCGCCGCAGCAATGTTCATCACGGCTCTCGGTCTTGCCATGCTCGCGAGGTTCCTGGGCGGCAAGTGGAAGACAATCGAGCTCGTCGAATCGGGCCCAAAGGGCAGCCGCGATCCGCACCTGTCGCAGACCCTGCCCGGCGAGAAGCTGACCGTCCCGCCTGAGCCTCTCGCGGGCGCAAAACCAGGGAACTGATCGGGTGATCCCAGCGCGAAAGAGGGTCGCCGATGGTGTTCGGGATGTCCTAGTATCTCTCTCGCCCTGACGGACCCGGGCCCCGAAACGATCCGCACGCTTACCGGCATTGGTGGCTGAGCCCGTGAGCCGTAGTGCATACATAGAGAGGTACGAAACGGATGACAGGCGATCCCCTCGACATCGTCATCGGTGCCGGTGAAGCCCAGCGCGAGGCCGAACAGGCGTTGCAGCACGCCAGCGCGGCCACGACCGCCGAGGCGGACGGCGACCGCGAGCTCGCGATCCACGAGCTGCGCCAGGCTGTCGCCGCCGACCCTGGCAACATCGATCTTGCCTTCCGGCTCGCGTTCCAGCTCGACTTGGTCGGCGAGGAAGACGACGCGGTGGAGCTCTACGAGCGGATTATCGAAGAGCAGCCGGCGCCTGTGAATGCGCTGCTGAACCTCGCGGTGCTGTACGAGGACCAGGGCGACTATTCGCGCGCCGAGCGGTGCCTGCGGCAGGTGCTCGACACCCAGCCCAATCACCCGCGTGCCAAGCTGTACATGAAGGACGTGCAGGCGAGCCGGGAGATGTACATCGAAGAGGAGCAGACGCGCGACGTGCTCAAGCGCAACGCGCTGCTCGACACGCCGGTGACGGACTTCGAGCTCAGCGTCCGCACCCGGACGTGCCTCAAGAAGATGAACATCCGCACGCTGGGCGACCTGCTGCGGATCACCGAGGCCGAGCTGATGAGCTCGAAGAACTTCGGCGAGTCGAGCCTCGTCGAGATCAAGACGATGCTCTCGGCCAAGGGTCTGAAGCTGGGCCAGGGTCTCGAAGACGCGCACCGCGCTGCGAGGCGTGCGCTCATGGACCGGCTCAAGGGCACGGGGCAGGAGGGCGTGCTCAGCAAGCCCGTCGGCGACCTTCAGCTCTCGGTCCGGGCGAGAAAGGCCCTTCAGCTTCTGGCGATCGAGACCATCGGCGACCTGGCGAGCCGCACCGAGGCCGAGCTGATGGGCGTCAAGAACTTCGGCCAGACGAGTCTGGACGAGGTCAAGATCCGCCTGACCGAGTTCGGCCTGAGTCTCCGCACGCTCGACACCTGAGCGAGCGATTGACCCTGTTCTCTACGAGCCGCCCGGGTGACCGGGCGGTCTTTCATTGGCCCTCGGCCGTGCGCGTGTCGTCGAGCTCAGTATCCCGCTCGCCCGTTTTGTGAAAGCTCTTCCGGCTCTTCGCGTACACCTCCGGCGAGATGCGCAGATCGACCGGCTTGCCTTCCTTGTGGAACTGGTGCAGCCGCTTCAAGAACGGCACGCACCACTGGCAGCCCGTGCCCGCGCCGAGGCACTCGCTGATCAGCGACGCGACGGGCGGGTCTTCGCGCTTGAGAAACGTACGGATCTTCCGCAGCGACACATGGAAGCACAGGCAGACCTCGTCGTCGGGGTTCATGCGGTCAGCGTACCTGATCAAGAAGCTGGAGCACACCCCGTGCTTCGGGGAGCTCGGCCACCGCGTCGGCGTGCGCCTTGATCTCGTCCTGCGCGTTCGCCGGGCAGCCGAACCAAGCGACCTTCTCGCGGATGGCGAGGTCGCTGGTGGTGTCGCCGATGCCGGCGAGGCGCGACGGCTCGATGCCCGTGTGCGCGCAGAAGCGATCGATCGCCGAGCCCTTCGAGACGAAGGCGAGGTCGCAGTTGATGTAGAGCCAGGTCATGCTGACGCGGAAGGGCCAGCCGCGGTCGTCGATAAGTCGCTTGACGCGAGGGAAGATGTCACTGCGCAAATGCTCGGTGTCGGCGTGCCAGAACGTCACGCTCGCGTGCTTGCCGGGCTGCATGGTGACGCCTTCTGTGGCGAGCGCCTGTCGGCCGAACGCTTGCAGCTCGTGCACGGCATCGAGATGCTCTCCCGTGATTGCAGGGTCGAGCTCGTGGCGGTTGATGTCCGGAAAGAAAAGCCACGCGCCCATCTCGCCGATCAGCGGCAGCGTCGTGCACGCGATGTGCCGACCGATCGCTTCGACGTACGAGATGGGCCGCCCCGAACACGGGACAACGACCGGCCTGTCCTTATCGGTCTCGGCGGCGCGGTTCCACGCGGCGATCTGCGCGAGCGGCTCGAGATCGAGCGGGTTCCCGTCCTCGTCATTCAGACAGCCGTCGATGTCGCAGATGACGGCGTCGAAACGTCGTGCAGACTGACGGGATGGTAAGCGGTGATCGGTCACGGGCGAGGGTAGGGCTTGTCTGCCCCCTCTCCCCCGCGGGGAGAGGGTGGGCGAGCGAAGCGAGGTCGGGTGAGGGGAGGCACGAGTTGTTTCGATACTCGTCCTCCCCCCTCCCCAGCCCTCTCCCCGCCGGGGGGAGGGGGCAAGACACCTACGCTTCACTATGCCAACACTCGAATACCAGACCGCCGGCGAGAGCCACGGCCCGACGCTTGTCTGCACCATCACCGGCCTGCCCGCGGGCCTTTCGCTCGACATGGACCTGATCAACGGCGAGCTGCGCCGGCGTCAGGGAGGCTGGGGCCGCGGCGGCCGGCAGAGCCTCGAGACCGACGTCGCCGACTTCGTCACTGGCGTCCGGCTCGGCAAGACCACCGGCGCGCCCGTCACCGCGCTCGTCAAGAACAAGGACAGCCGCCTTGATGACCTCAAGCGCACGCCGCCCGTGCATCGGCCGAGGCCGGGCCACGCCGACCTGCCCGGCAGCATCAAGTGGCTTACGACCGATTGCCGCGAGACGCTCGAGCGCGCGAGCGCCCGAGAGACCGCCGCCCGCACCGTCGGCGGCGCGGTCGCCAAGTGCCTGCTCAGATCCATCGGCGTCGAGGTCTTCGGCTTCGTGCGTCAGATCCTCGACGCGGGGACCGACGTCGAGGTCACGGCCGACAACTGGCGCGACATGCTCGCCGCCCGAGATGCCAGCGAGGTCTACTGCCCCGATGCCGAGGCGAGCACCCGGCAGAAGGAGATCATCACCCAGGCCAAGGTCGACCGCGACACGGTGGGGGGGCTGGTCGAGGCGCACGTGTTCGGGCTGCCGCCTGGAATCGGCTCGTGCATGGACTGGCGCGACAAGCTCGATGCGCGCATCGCCTACGCCGTGCTCGGCATCCAGGCGTTCAAGGCGTGCGAGATCGGGCTGGGCCGAGAAGCGGGAGCCCGACGTGGAAGCGAAGTTCACGACCCGATCCACTTCGACGCATCGAAGTCGAACGAGAACCATCTCGGCTTCGTGCGCACCAGCAACAACGCCGGCGGCACCGAGGGCGGCATGACCAACGGCATGCCCGTCGTCGTCACCGGCACGATGAAGCCCATCGCCACCATCCGCAAGGGCCTGCCGAGCGTTGACCTCAACACCAAGGAACCGGAGCAGAGCCAGTACGAACGGTCCGATGTGTGCGCGATCAGCGCGGCGAGCGTGGTGATGGAGAACGCGGTCGCGTTCGAGGTCGCGCGGGCGGCCCTGACCAAATTCGGCGGCGACACGATGACCGAGTTCAAGGACAACTTCGAGCGGTTCATGGCGAACGCGAGGCTGCTGCCGCTGGACCCGCCGGAGACGGTGATGGCGTGAACAGCTACGCCCAGTCGCGGAGTTGTGCGTTGAAGCCCTCGTACTCCAGCGGCGCGAAGCTAGCAGGCGCGAGCTTTCTCAGACGGACTTGACGATTTACGACGGGTGGAAGGTTGGGATCGAGACACCAAGTGAAAGGTGTCAGGCCCAGCGCGCGGGCGTAGGCCTTGGTGGCATCACTGTCCCACATCATGACGTACCCAAGTGGATATCGAGAAATCTCGCAAACGACAGTTGGACGCCAGCCATTGCCAAAGGTCGTCTCGTGTGTCGGTCCCGAAACAAGGCGCACGTGGCTTGTCGGGTTTAGGTAGATCCAGAACCCAACGTCGCCTGGTTGACGACGAGATCCCTTTGCAATCTCAATCAGATGCTGAAACCACTGGTGTTTGTGATACTCGAAACTTCCCATGGCGACGGCCATGGTGGCGAGTTGGCGCACCAGTTGACCTGGCTGTAGCTCGATCGTCGCCTCTATCTCCGGGTGGCCGGACGAACGACTAATCAGTTCGTGTGCTCGAAGCGTGAACCGCTTCTGCTCGGGGATGGACCTCGACCCAAGGTTGTTGTTACAACTCTTACACAGTGAACTCCGTCCGAGTGCCCGCCGGTACTTGACAGTTCCTCGAAACTTGCTCATGACGCCTGGCCAGTCCCAATCCTGAACTGGTTCACTGTTCAGGCAGGATTTAGGCGGGATGTGCTCAAAGGTCAGATTGGTACTGCCGCACATGGCACAGCATCTTGGATCTCCTGGGTGATGATGCAGAATTGCCTTTGGCATCTAGCTCATCTTATTGCCTCAACCGAGCCTCCAGCCCCGCCTTCACTCTCGCCCACTCTGAATCGAGAATCGAATACACCACCGTGTCCCTGAACGAGCCGTCCGGCATGATCACGTGCTGGCGGAGCGTGCCCTCGTAGGTCGCGCCGAGCTTGCTGATCGCGGCCCGGCTGTGCTTGTTCGCGTGGTGCGTCTTGAGCATGATGCGTATGGCGGGGCCGGTTTCGAACAGGTCTGTTTCGAACGCGTGCTGCAGGAGCAGCAGCTTCATCTCGGGGTTGACGGCCGAGCCCCGGCGGGTCGGGGTGATCCAGGTCCAGCCGATCTCGACGTTGCGGTGCTGGGGTCTGATGTCGCAGTAGCTCGTGCCGCCGATCAGCTCGTTCGTGCTCGCGTCGAACAGCGAGAAGGGCAGCGTCTTCGGCTCGTCGATCAGGTACTCGATGTACTCGCGGCAGCTCTCGACGCTCCACGGCGTCGGCTGCTTGGTGAACAGGCGGAAGGTCTCTGGGTCGGCCGCAGCGCACATACTCTCGGCATGATCGGGCGAAGCGGGTTCGAGCCGGACGTGCGTGCCGGCGAGCGAGAACGGTTCAATTGCCGAAGTCACGCTGAAAGCGTACGAGCCGGGCCGCACGAGCGAGCAAGCCCGCCTTTGCCCCCTCTCCCATGCGGGGAGAGGGTGGCCGAGCGCAGCGAGGTCGGGTGAGGGGAGGACGGCACCGAATCCCCCTCACCCCAGCCCTCTCCCCCACAGGGGAGAGGGGGCAGGAATCAGTCCGACACGCCCTCGAGCGATCGCTTGAGCATGCCGAGCACCGTGGGCCAGCCGGTCTCGTAGAAGTCGTATGCCTTGTCCCAGCCCGGCGTGTCGCCGAAGCCCGCGTGCACGACCCGCACGCGCGAGCCCTGCGGCGTCGGCTCGACGAGGAACGTAACCCACGAGCGCTGGCCGCGAACCTGCGCGAGGTTCGTCGGCACGTTCCACGCGATGCTCAGCATCCGGCCCGGCGCGTAGCTCAAGACCTGCGAGCCCTCGGTGCCCCTGTTGCCCCGGCTGCGGTTCTCGTCGAAGTAGAGCTCGTACGCCCCGCCGATCGCGAGGTTGACGCTCGACTCGACGCCCAACCACCGCGACACGCCGGCCTCGGTCGAGATCTGCTGCCAGACGAGCTCGGGCGGCGCGTTGATGATGCGGTCGAACTCGAGCGAGCGTGCCGAAGCTCCAGATGTCGCGAACAGCGCGGTGTCGATGGACTCGGTGCGGGTCGTGCCGAGGCCCAGAGCAAAGGCGGAGCACACGGCGAGAGCAGCGATGCGTGGCTTGGTCATATCGGCGTTATCGACCGGCGCGCAGTCGCAGTTGCGATGGGCGGCGAGACGCCGCCCCCCCTGTCCGTGGGTGGTGGGGGGACGGTCGATTCAGATGCACACGTCGGTCAGTGCAGGACGCGGTAGGCCTCGGCCTGATCGGTGATGCCCTGGGCGATTTTGGCGTCGGCGTCTTCGCGCATCGGCCGGAACCCCGCGTCGATGGCGGCCTCGTACAGCGAAATGCCATCGACGTTCTCGGCCGTCAGCTTGCGGAGCTGGTCGTTCATTTTCATCAGCTCGTAGACCGCGACACGCCCTCGGTAGCCGGTTCCGAAGCATTGCTCGCACCGTCTGCGTTCGCCGTTGGCGTCCGTGACGTAGCCCGTGCCCCCGCAGACCGGGCAGGTCCGGCGGACGAGCCGCTGCGCGAGCACGCCGAGCAGCGAGCTGGTGATCAGGAACGGCTCGAGCCCGATGTCGATCAGCCGGGGAATCGCGCCGGGCGCATCGTTGGTGTGCAGCGTCGCGAGCACGAAGTGGCCGGTGAGCGATGCCTGGATCGCGAGCTGCGCGGTCTCAGCGTCGCGGATCTCACCAACAAGAATGACGTCGGGGTCTTGGCGAAGAAGTGCGCGGAGGCCCGAGGCAAAGGTGACGCCGCGCTTGGGGTTGACCTGGATCTGGCTGATGCCGTCGAGGTGATACTCGACCGGGTCCTCGATGGTCATGACGTTCCGCGCGTCGCGGTCGATTTTCTGGAGGGCAGCGTACAGCGTGGTCGTCTTGCCCGAGCCGGTGGGGCCCGTGACGAGCACCATGCCGTTGGGCCGGTCGACGAGGTCCATCAGGTCGCGCTGCATCTCGTGCGACATGCCGATCTGGTCGAGGCCCAGCTCGGTCTGCGACTGGTCGAGCAGGCGGAGGACGATGCGTTCGCCGTAGACGGTCGGCACGACCGAGAGGCGGATGTCGATCTTCTTGTTGCCGACGCGCACAGAGGTGTAGCCGTCTTGCGGGCTGTGCCGGTTCGCGATGTCGAGCTCGGTCATGACCTTGAGCCGGCTGGAGATCGCGCTGGCGAGCGACTGCGGCGGGCTGAAGGCGTCGACGAGCATGCCGTCGATGCGGAAGCGGATGACCAGGCGATCTTCCTCCGGGTGCACGTGCACATCCGACGCACGGCGGCGCAGCGCTTCGAACAGGATCATGTTGACCAGTCGGATGACCGGCGTCTGCCGCGCGAGCGCGAGCAGATCGTTGCCCTGGCCGATCGCGCCGGCTGCGGTGGCGATCGCCGACTCATCGAACGGCATCTCGTCGACGATCTCGGTGACCAGGTCCTGCCGCTGCTCGTAGCCGCGGTTGATCACACCCGCGACAGCGCCGCGCGGCGCGAGCACGAGGCGGATCGGCATGTCGAGACGTTCTTCCAGCGTGCTGAACACGCTGGGCTGCATGGGCTGCGCGGTCGCGACGACCATGACCGGGCTGCTCGCTTCGCCGAGCTGCTCGAGGCCCGCGAGGTGGTGCGTCCGCGCGATGTCCGGCGGGACAAGCTCGTAGAACCTGCTTGCCGACTCTTCAAGACGCGGTTCGGCAACGAACGGCAAACCCGTCCGCTCGCTCATCAGCTCGAGCGCGCGCTGTTCGTCGGTCGCGAGCAGCGCGAGCATCGCGTCCCACGGCTCCTCGTCCGAGCCGGGCGCGGCGGCGAAGGCGGCGAGCTGCTCGGGCCCGAGCTTCAGCGGGCCGAAGCTGCCGGCGGCCTTGACGAGCGACCGCGCCGAAGGCGTGCCGTTCTCTTCCGGGCGTCCGTTGCTGGGTGCGAGGGCGTCCACGGTCAGTTCTCGTCTTCGTCAGCGGGCCGGAGCTCGCGCTGGTTCAGCGAAGGGTTTCGGTCGCTCGGCAGGACGAATCCCGGCTCTTCTTCGGGCTCATCATCCGCGAGCGCGAGGGTCGACTTGATCATCGCCGGCGGAAGCTCGGGGATGTAGTCGGGGAACTCGACCTCGGCGAACGGCCCCTTCGAGATCAGCCGGTAGACGTTCAGGTCGGGGTCGCGCAGCACGCGCGGCGTGATGAACACGTACAGCTTCGAGCTGTTCGCGTCTCGGTTTGTGTCGCGGAACAGGTTCCCAAGCACCGGGATGTCGCCCAGCAGCGGCACCTTGATAATCGTCTCGCTGTCGTTGCTCAAACCGATGCCGCCGATGACCACCGTGCCGCCGTTGGGCACGGTAACCGACTCGCCGGAGATCTCGTTGGTCTGCCGGGGCGGCGGTGCGTCTCCGACAGCCGGCCCGGTGAAGCTCTCAAGATCGACGTCGTACTCGAGCCGGACGGTGCCCCCGACCGAGATCTGGGGCGTGACGACGAGGCTGGTCTGGGCCGTCGCAAACTCGAACGAGGTGAGTGTCGTGACCTCGTTGGCCGTCGTGGTTTGGAACGGCACCTCCTGCGACGTCAACACGGTGGCCTCCGCGTTATCGTCAACCAGCAGCTGCGGCGTCGCGACGACACGGCTCGACGTGTCTGTCTTCGTTGCCGTGATGATCACCGGGACGAAGTCGCTGCGGATAATCGAAGCCGTGATGCCGCCGAGTCCCGTTGCCACAGCACGAGGATCAGTAAAGAGCGCGCCCTCCGCGACGCTGCTGAGCCCAAAGCTTGTCTGCACGCCGCCGCCGTTGCCGTTGCCGTCGAGGTCGGTGAACGCGCCCTCGATCGCCAGCCGGAAGTCATCGACATCCGTCACGGAGATGATCGTCGCCTCGAGGTAGACCTGCGGCCTGCGCAAATCGATCTGGCGGATCAGCTTCTCGAAGGCTTCCTGCTGCGAACGCGGCGCCTGCACGAGCACCTGGTTGTTTGCCTCATCGGCGAAGACGAAGGAGTCATTCCCGAGGATGCTTGTCTGGTTGTCCTCGAGCGACTGGGTGCTCTCGGGGTCGAAGAGCTGCTGGAACTGCCGGGCCGCCGCCTGCTGGTTCTGCGGCAGGAACGGGTTGTCGTCTCCCTGCGGGCTCGAGCGGCTGATGAGCGACTGAAGAATCTCGGCGACGTCCGCTGCATCGGAATACTGCAGCTTGTACGGCTCGACGACGATGATCTCGTCCTCGGTGTCGAAGCCCTCGATCAGGTCGGCGAACGACGCCTGCTGCTCGGGCGTGCCGAAGTAGGTGACGGTCCCCTCCTGCTGATCGACGAGCAGCTGCGAACCGCCCGATTCGCCCGCATCCGATTGCTGCGTGAACTGGTTATTGACCTGCTCCTGGAAGCGGTTGACGTTGAAGAGGTTCCCGCCGCGGTTTTCTTGCGGGGCCTCGATCACCCGGCCGAAGCCCTGGCGCTCGGCGAGGTCGGCGATCACCCGCGTGGCCGAGCCCGTGAAGTACTTCTCGCTGATCAGGTCGTTCTGCTTGTCGACGGCGGCGATGATCGCCTTCACCCCTTCGAGCTCCTCGGGCAGGCCCAGGAAGATGAGAGCGTTGCCCGCCGGGTCGGTCGTGAGGCGCTGCGCGAGGTTGGTCAGCCCCGACCCGCCGCCGAGGCCCGCGATGCCCTGCTGGGCTTGCTGCTGCTGTTGCTGGGGTGTGAGCTGTCGGCCGCCGATCGCGGTGCCGCCGCTGCCGCCGAGTCTCTCGATCGCCCGCTCGAGCGCCACCGGCGCGCTGATGAACCTCAGCGGGATCGCCTCGGTCACCATGCGCTGCCGCTGCTCGATGAGCGCCTCGACCAGCGACTCGAGCTGCGCGATCCGCCGCGGCGTGTCGGTGACCACGATCACGCCGAGCTCGTCTTCGTACGAGATCCGGCTCAGCGTCAGCTGCGTGCCGATGAGCGTGCTCAGCGCCGTCGGCCGAAGGCCCGGGGTTGCGATGAACCGAGTCGTCGCGTCGGGCGTGTCGCCCGGGTTGACCACGATCTGGTCCGCCCGCCGGATGGTGTAGAAGCCCAGCGGGTCGGGCACGATCGTGAAGCCAAGCTCTTCGAGGCGCAGATCCAGCAGCGGCAGGAGGTCGCGCTTGGTGATCGTCATCGTCGAGTTGAACGCGATCTGCCCGCCGAGCGAGGCGTCCTTGGTGACGTTGATCTCAAGCGCCTCGGCGACGAGGTCGACGAACGTGTTGATGTCGATCGCCTCGGCGAACGGGCCGATCTCGAACTCCTCGTCCAGCTCGCCAGCGGAGTCGCCCGCGTTCTCGCCCTCGGGCTGCTCGACAGCTTCGACCTGCACGGCGTCATCGCCCTCGCGCACGACGGGCTGGTCTTCGACCTGCGCGATCGCCGGGAAGGCGGTCCCCGCCAGCAGGAGCAGGGCGGCCACGATCGGCAACGGTTCACGGCTTGACTGGTTTCCGAGCTGCACGGGTACCCTCCCTGGATCGGCCTACAGGGTAGAGCCGCCGGCGACGACGGGCCGGGCCGATCTGAGGGCTGCAAGCGGGTTGCAGCCGCCGGGTTTCACCCCGCCCAAAGAAAGGACACGCCGCGTGCGGATCGTCAGCCTGCTCCCCTCGGCCACGGAGATCATCGATCTGCTCGGCGCGGCCGATCAGCTCGTCGGCCGAAGCCACGAGTGCGACTTCCCAGCCGGGCTTCGCCACCTCCCAGTGCTGACCGCCCAGCGGACGTCGGCCCAGACGCCCGCCGCGATCGATGCCGAGGTCCGGTCGTCACTCGAGTCCGGCCAATCGCTCTACACGCTCGATACCGACGCGCTCGCCGATCTGCGTCCCGATGTCATTGTGACCCAGGACCTGTGCGATGTCTGCTCGATCGATCTGAACACCGTTCGGGCCGCGGCCGACACGATCGCCGACCGCACGGGCTACCGGCCCGAGATCGTGAGCCTCGACCCCGAGACCGTTGAGGACGTTTTCGACGACATGCTGGCAGTCGGCAAAGCGATCGGCAGAGAGCGGGCTGCGATCGACGCGATCGTCGAACTCCGCGACCGGTTCCACTCCGTGCAGGACCACGTCAATCAGTACGAGCAGGGCGTCGTCGTGGGGTTCATGGAATGGACCGACCCGATCTTCATCGCCGGGCACTGGACGGTGCAGATGATCGAGCGCGCGGGCGGTCGGCACCCGCTGAACGAGGCCGTGCCCAAGCCCGGCTCGGGCGCGGCTGCGGGGCCCCAGCAGGCCGAGCGCATCGCGGGCAAGTCCATCCGTGTGCCAAACGAGGCGTTCGCCGCAACCAGGCCCGAGGTTCTCGTGATCTCACCCTGCGGCTTCGATCTCGCGCAGACCCGCGCCGCTGTGAAGGAGCTTCGCGGGCAGGACTGGTTCGAGTCGCTGCCCGCGGTGCAGTCGGGCCGCGTCGCGCTCGTCGACGGCAACCAGCACTTCAACCGCCCGGGGCCCAGGCTTGCCGAGGCGTTCGCGTTTCTGGTGGGGTTCATCCAGCAGCGGCCCGAGGTGATCCCGGCCGATTTCCCGTGGGAGCCGCTGCCGATCGGGTAGGCTGGGGTTCATGCGACCGCCCGAATGCCCCCGCTGCGGCTACGACCTGAGCGGCAAGCTTGAGAGCTACCGCGAGTCGTGCCCGGTCGAAGACATGTGCAGCGAGTGCGGGTGCGACTTTGCATGGCGAAGCGTGACCGGCAAGCGGGCCTGCCCGGCGTGGTTCGTCGAGCGCGATCAGGCATCGCTGATCAAGACGGCACCGCTCACAGCGCTGATGTTGTGCAGGCCGTACGCGTGGTGGCGTGCGGTGTTCATGGAGTTGGAGCCGAGGCTCGGGCGTGCCGCGGTCTTCTTGCTCGTCTTGTATCTCGCGGCCGGCCTCGTGACCTCGGCCGCGCTTGGCGTCGAGGCATGGCAGGCGAACCGCTTGCTTGGCGGCGTGGCATTTCAGGTCAGCAAGGTGCCCGAGACCATGACGGCCCGGATCATCGGCGGCGTGATCTTTCCGCTGGCCGAGCGGTACGTCGATCCGAACTACTACTTCAATCTGCCGTACGGCCACTACAACGAAGAACTCACGATGATCGATCATCTCGGCGTGCTGCCCGCAGTGCACAACACGCCGATCCTGGTTGCCTCAGTGGTCACGCCGCTGATGTTTCTCGTGCCCGTCGTGACGCGGGAGCGATACAAGATCCGCGCGGCCCACATCGCTCGTGTTGGCGTGTACGGGGTCGCCGGCGCGGTCGCGCTCGCGTTTCTCACCAATGTCGGAAGCGTGATTATCTTTCAGTACACGCCGATCTGGCGTTGGGGCCCGTCGGCGTACCTTCTGCCGATCGTGCCCCTGCTGCTCGCGTGCGTGTGGGGCGGCGTGTGGTGGTCGGCCGCGGCGCGGCACTACCTGCGGATCGAACGCTACCGATCCTTTGCCTGGCCCCTGGTCGCTACGGGCGTGCTCGCCGGGCTTACGGCACAGTTCGTGCTCGCCTTCGCGGTGATGAACAGTGCTCTGGCTCTCGACTACGTTCCCGGCGGCAACCTGTTTTAATGGACACTCGGACTGCCACGCATCATGCAATCCACGAGGGCATCACGGCTTGATGCGCAGCCAAAACCTGGAGGCCGCGTCGCGCTCGTCGACGGTGAACAGCACTTCAACCGCCGGGGCTTGGAGCTCGCCGAGGCGTTCTCGTTTCTGGTGGGGTGCGGTCAGCAGATTCCCGAGTTGATGACGGATGGATCTGCGCGGGAGCGGCTGCTGATCGGGTAGGCTGGTCCACATGCGACCGCCTGAATGCCCCCGCTGCGGCTACGACCTGAGCGGCAAACTGGAGAGCTACCGAGAGTCGTGCCCAATCGAAGACATGTGCAGCGAGTGCGGATGTGCAATCAGATGGTCGCGACTCACGAGCGACTCACCTCCGCCGAGGTGGTTCGTCGAGCAAGACCGATACGGGCTGTTGCGAACGCTTGTGCCCACGCTTGCGATGATGTTGCGTCCCCTTCGCTTCTGGCGGCGTGTGGCGATGGAAGATCCGCGACGGTTGCATAGGGCGGCGCTTGTTCCGGTGGCTGTATATGTCATCTGTGGGCTGCTCGCTTCGGCTTCGCTCGGCACCGAAGCGTACCTCGCGCTTCGGGATCCACCGAGGTGGTACCTCAACGCATGGCCAGCCGGCACAGATGCCGCGGCGACGAAGCGTGTCGCTGGCGGGCTGATCAACCCGCTCTCGTTGAGGGAGTACTCTGTCCGGAGCTACCTCACGAAGCTGTTTTATCTCTCATGGCGTACCGGCGTGACCACGCCACGGCCGAAAGACACGAGCGAGCTACTTCAACTCAAGCCGGCAGCGATCGCGATGCCTCCGCTTGCCGCCGGTGTATGCACGCCGATTCTCTTTCTGCTGCCAGCATCGACCCGTAAGAAGTACCGCATCCGTGCATGGCACATCGCACGCATCGGCATCTACGGCGCGGCCGGCACGATCTTGATCGCGTTCGTGGGTGTGATGTATGCGACGTGGTCGGATCCAAGGGGGTGGAGCGTGCGATCCGATGTGTGGTACTGGCTCGGGCCGACGGTCCCGGTCGGTCTCGTTGCCGCGTGGAGTCTGGTTTGGTGGTGGTCCGCGACGCGGCGGTACCTCCGGATCGAGCGAGCTTTCGGCTTCGCAGCGCCATTGGTTCTTGCGGGGTTATTGGCGGGATTTACGGCATCGTTTGTTCTGGTTTTTCTCTTTGCGGGCAGCGATGTGGCGATGGGTGTGACGCCCGGGCTTCGCCACCTGAGCTGACCGCCGATCGCATAGCATTCTTCATGACCATCCACGACGACATCACCGCCCTGATCCGCAGCCAGGACCCCGAGGCTGCTGCCATTCTGGACGCCGAGGCCGAGCGGCAGGAATCCACGATCGAGCTGATCGCCAGCGAGAACCACGCCAGCCCGGCCGTCATGCACGCCGCGGGCACCTGCATGACCAACAAGTACGCCGAGGGCTACCCCGGCCGGCGGTACTACGGCGGCTGCGAGCACCACGACCGCATCGAGACGCTCGCCCAGGAGCGCGCCAGGCAGATGTTCGGCTGCGACTTCGCCAACGTTCAGCCGCACTCGGGCGCGCAGGCCAACGCGGCCGTCTTCATGGCGCTCATGGAGCCGGGCGATACCTACGCGAGCCTGGTCCTCGCCGACGGCGGGCACCTGAGCCACGGGCTGCCGATCAACTTCTCGGGCCACTACTACAACCCGGTGCACTACCCGCTGGTGCGCGACCGCGGCCACGCCGACTTCGAGCGTATCGACTACGACGCCGTCCGAGCCGTGTGCCTCGAGCACAAGCCCAAGATGCTGCTCACCGGCTACAGCGCGTACCCGAGGCAGATCGACTTCGCGAAGTTCCGTGAAATCGCGGACGAGGTCGGCGCGTTGCTGATGGCCGACGTCGCGCACATCTCGGGCCTGCTCGCCGGCGGCCAGCACCCGAGCCCGTTCCCGCATGCGCACGTCGTGACGACCACAACCCACAAAAGCCTCCGCGGCCCGCGCGGCGGGCTGATCCTTACCAACGACGAAGAGATCTACAAGAAGACCAACCGCGCGCTCTTCCCCGGCATGCAGGGCGGCCCGCTCATGCACGTCATCGCCGCCAAAGCCGTCGCATTCGGCGAAGCGCTCCGCCCCGAGTACAAGGACTACATGCGGCAGGTCGTCGTCAACGCCGACGCGCTCGCCAACGCGCTCATCGAGCGGGGCTTCCGCATCACCAGCGGCGGCACCGACAACCACGTCATGCTCGTCGATCTTTCCGCGAAGGACCCCAAGGGGTTCGAGGGCGACCTCACCGGCAAGGCCGCCGAGAAATGGCTCGAGGACGCCGGCATCGTCTGCAACAAGAACGGGATCCCCGAGGACCCCCGCAAGCCGTTCATTACCAGCGGCATCCGCCTCGGCACGCCCGCCACAACCACCCGCGGCTTCAAAGAACCCGAGATGCGGGCCATCGCCGGGTTCATCGATCGCGTGCTCACCGCCGGCCTCGAGGGCGAAGACGAACTCGCCGGCGTGACGCAACAGGTCCGGAACGAGGTCCGCGACCTCTGCGGCAGGTTCCCGCTCCCGCATGGTGAAGCGGGGGGTGTGATCGCCGGATAATTTAGTGTACGCTTACGGCATGGAGTATCAGTTCCTTCGTGCCGGCGTCCTGTTTGCTGCTGCGTTCTTCGCGCTCCCCTCGTGGGCGAGCGAGCGTGCCGCGGGCATGCTCTCGGGCGGGTGGGCGCACGCCGCGTCCGACCTTGCCCCGTCTAGTGGCGTCGAGACTGCTTGGGTTGCCCCCGTCCCGGGTGCGGACTCGTTCGATCATGTCCCGCCGCGCGGGTCGCGGACGAGCGTGTACCTCCGCGTGAACGGCGGCTTTGTCTCGGCGCAGCACTACGGCGATTTCGATTCCACCGCCTACCCCGACGTCTCGGTGTTCACGCCGCCGCTGGGCGTGCTCGGGCCCGAGTTCGTGCAGTCCGACATCGGCTTCGTCGCCGGCGGCGCGGTCGGCGTGCGGATCCCGTGGCGGCCCGGCAGCTCGATCGGCGGCGCGACCAGGCTGGAGGCCGAGTACACGTTCCGCACCTACACCCTCGACGAGGTGATCTACGACGAGGAGTTCGGCGTCCGGCCCGAGGCCGACATCACCGGGCGGGTGACAAGCCACGCGGTCATGGGCAACATCATCGCGGAGTGGCAGCCGAGTCCGTACTGGCGGTTCGGCTTCGGCGGCGGCGCGGGGGTGCTCTTCAGCGATCTCGACGCCAACGGCGAATCAGGCGACGGCGCGGCGTTCGCGGCGCAGGCCCTCGCGACCGCCGAGTTCAGGCTGACCGACTATCTGTGGCTCACGTTCGGCGCCCGCGTGCTGGGTGCGGCCGAGGTCGGCTACAACACCGATGTCGAGGAGGCCAGCACCCTGGCCGGCGACCTGACGGTGGGCGTCTCGTTCGAACTCTGAGAAGGGAAAGACCCGAGCCATGCAGCATCCACGACTTTTCTTGCTCGCGTGTGTTGTGGTCGCGCAGGGAGTGCACGCCGAAGGCCGCACCAGCCTGCTCACCATCCCGCAGGACGGCATCGCAACGTATTCGGACGACACCTACGAGGGCGCCGGCGGCCGCGGCATCTTCAGCGGCGTACACCCGCACGTCTACATCAAGGGCGGGGGCATGATCACGTTCCCGATCGACACCGAGAACGAGAACCGCACCGTGGGCGGGGCCGACGACGTCGAGCTGCGCAGCAACGTTGGTGGGGGCTGGTACGCGGCAGCCGGCCTACGGCTCGGCCCGGGGCCCAAGCCCTGGAGCGAGGGCGTGGGCTTTCGTCTCGAGGCCGAGGTCGCTCAGCGGTTCTTCAGCACGGACGGCCTCTTCCGCGACGATGTCCAGGTCCGCGACCTCGACGGCGACCTCGAGGTCACCACGATCATGGGCAACGTGCTCTTCGACATCACCGTGGGCGATCTGCGTGGCTACAGCGGGCTCGGGTTCGGGTACGCCGACGTCGAGGCGGACGTCAACGGCGTCTCCGACTCCGACTCGGGCTTCGCGATCCAGCTGCCCATCGGGTTCGAGACCCAGCTCGTCCCGCACGTCTGGCTCGATACCGGCGTGCGCTTCCTGTACATCCCGAACCTCGACTCGATGAGCGATCTCGACGAGTACCGGCTGTTCACCACCGAGATCTACGCGGGCATCACGCTCGAGCTCTAGCGCGGTTCGACAACGCGTGCCGCCTCGTGGGCCGTGCCCGTCACGTGATCGTGCAGCGACGCGGTCAGCGTGATCGGTGAGTCGCTCTCGCCATCGAACGGCCTCGAGACGCGATAGCCGGTGCCTGCAATACCACTCGCGTAGGCGTCGCGGACCTCGGTCGGCGAGAGCACGACCTCGGCAAGCACACGCGGCTCATCATCGCTCGTCACCGCACGCAGCTCGAGCGTCCCGACCACCTGCACAAACCGCCCCCGGCCATCGGTGGGCTTGATGACCCACGTCACCTCGCCGTCGTCGATCGAGCAGAACCGCGTCAGCTCTATCTGCGCGACACGCGGCAGCGCGGCGAGGATGTCGTCCGGCAGCGACGACTCGGCGCGCGCGTTCGCCTCCGAGAGCTTCGCACGCAGTTCGGCGTTCTCGGCTTCGAGGCTTTCGATCCGCTCGCGCTGCGACTCGCGTTCCAGTCGCAGACCATCGTTCGCTGTCGCGATCCGGGCGCCGGAGCTACAGCCCACCGAAAGCGACGACAGGAGGCAGAGCACGGCGATTCGCATGGATCAGTGTACGAGCAGATCGACCACCGGATCGAGAACGATCTCCGGCAAGTGCTCTTCTATCGCGTCGCGCATGCTCTGGCTCGCATCGGCGTCGACCGGGTCACCCGCAAAGGCCCTCTGGCGAGCCTCGGCCGACGGCCATTGGGCGTACGCGTACCAGATGCCGTCCGGTCCGCGGTGCAGCCGCGACCCGAGCCCGCCGCGCTGGTCGCGCAGACCCAGGGTGACGGCTTTCCATCCATCTACGAACTGCTGCTCGGCGCCCGGCTTGAGGCGGAACCGATAGATCACGCACAAGCCGGGGGTCCGATCGTCGCTCACTGGTCGGGCATCGAATCAAGCACCTTGTCGATCAGCCCGTACTCGAGCATCTCGTTGTCGTCGAGCCACGTGTTCCGGTCGCAGATCTTCTCGATCTCGTCGGTCGGCTTGCCCGTCGCGTCGCTGTAGATCGTGTACAGCCGATCACGGAGCCGCAGCATCTCCTTGGCTTCGATCTCAAGGTCTGTCGCCTGGCCTTCCATCACGCCCGAGAGCAGCGGCTGGTGCATCAGGTTCCGGCTGTTCTTGAGCGCGTACCGCTTGCCCCTGGTGCCGCTGCACGCGAGCAAACTGCCCATGCTTGCGGCCTGGCCGATGATGTATGTGCAGACATCGGGCTTGATGTACTTCATCGTGTCGATCATGGCCATGCCGGCCGTGACGCTGCCGCCCGGCGAGTTGATGTACATGTGCACGTCGTTCTCGGGCGACTCGTTCTGCAGGAAGAGCAGCTGCGCGACGACGAGGTTGGCCATCTCGTCGGAGACGCCGCCGCCGACGAAGATGATGCGATCTTTGAGCAGGCGGGAATAGATGTCGTACGACCGCTCGCCCTTGCCGGACTGCTCGATGACGATGGGAACCAGGTAGGACATGGGGTGTGTCTCGTGTGTGTTCATTTGGGTGTTCGGAACCGTTGGTCTCGCGTGGTGTGTTGACCTGGCGTCGTGTTAGCTAAAGCCGCTCAACTAAAACCTTTGTTCGCCTCGGGCGGTGCTTCCTGCAGGACCTCGTCGACGAGGCCGTAGGCAGCTGCTTCCTCGGCGCTGAAGAACTTGTCCCGCTCGCCGTCTTTGGCGACCTGGTCGTAGGGCTGGCCCGTGCAGTCCGCGAGGATCTGGTTGAGCGTGCTCTTCATCTTGATGATCTGCTCGGCCTGGATCTTGATGTCCGCGGCCTGACCCGTCACGCCGCCGTAGGGCTGGTGGATCATCACCTTGGCGTGCGGCAGGATGTACCGCTTGCCCTTGGTGCCCGCCGCGAGCAGCACGGCGGCGCCCGAGTACGCCCGGCCGATGCAGTACGTGCTGACCGGGCTCGAGAGGAACCGCATCGTGTCGTAGAGCGCGAGCGTGTCGTCGACGACGCCGCCCGGGCTGTTGATGTAGAAGTTGATCTCCTGCCCCCGCTTCTGGTTCTCGAGGTAGAGCATCTGCATCATGACCCGGGCGGCCGAGGCATGGTTGATGTCGCCGATGAGGAAGACGATCCGGTTCTCGAGCAACAGCTCGTCGATGGTCATCTCGCGGGTGCGCTGGTAGCTGACGCCGGCTGCGGGCATGGGAAGCTTCTCCTCCGTCCGTGGTCTCTGCACGGGCGGCATTTCGATCGGGTCTCGTCCGGGCGGCGTGCCGCCCGTCGCCGTTCAGACAGTGTCGGCTGATCGGCCTGCGCAGCTTAGATCCCGTTCCGAGTCCGGTCTGCTCGCGGCAGATGAGGCGATCTAGCCCTGTCGGTTAGCTGCGGATGCTGCGGTGGCGTGCGGAAGAGCCTCGTCCTACTATCGCGGTCCCGGGCGATCGATTGCCGCACGGATCCCCAATCAAGCGTGCCGAGATCGGCGTTCGCGTCCCTTTCCCCGCCAAAGAGCCACACGACGTGCCCACCGCGATCATCAGCGACATCCACGCCAACGCCGACGCCCTCAAGGCCGTCCTCGCCGATATCGACGCCAAGTCCATCGATCGCGTCATCTGCCTGGGCGACATCATCGGCTATGGCCCCGAGCCGCTGGCCTGCGTCGACATGGTCCGCGAGCGGTGTGCCTGGTCGCTCATGGGCAACCACGACTTCGGCGTGCTCTACGAGCCGACCAACTTCAACCCCGGTGCTCAGGCCGCGGCCTACTGGACCCGCGAGCAGTTCGACGCAGAGCCCGACGACGACCTGCGGGCCTCGCGGTACGACTTCCTGGGCCGGCTGCGTGTGCGTGTGGTCGAAGCGGCCCCCGACAGCGAGCGGGCTCTGCTGTATGTGCACGGCTCACCCCGCCGGCCGATCAACGAGTACATCTTTCCCGACGATGTGATCGGCGACCCGGACAAGCTCTCGTCGATCTTCCGCCGGATCGAAGACGTCGCGGCGGTCGGCCACACCCACGTGCCGGGCGTGTTCACCGATGAGCCTGATTTCTACCCGCCCGGCGAGCTCAGCGACGCCAGCTTCGAATTCACAACCGGCGAGAAAGCGGTGATCAACGTCGGCTCGGTCGGTCAGCCCCGCGACGGCGACCCGCGGGCGAGCTACGCGGTGCTCCACCCCGACCGGATCGACTTCTTCCGAGTCGAATATGATGTCGAGGCCGCAGCGAAAAAGATCATCGCGATCGATGAGCTGAGCAACTGGCTCGGCGAGCGGTTGTACGAGGGCCGTTGACCACCGATGCCCCCGAAGAAGCCCAACACGGCCCTGCGTCTCGGTGTCCCGGTTGTCTTGTTGCTTGTCGCAATCGGCGCGGCGTGGGCGGTGCTGACCACAAGCTCGGCCCCGTCGAACCCGCAGACAGCGACGACGCCTTCTAAAGCAGCGGCGACTGACGAGTCGGCTCAGATAGAAACCCCGGCGGCATCAGACGAGACCATCGCTGAAGCTCAGCCCGAGACACCCGCCGAGCCGGAGCCGCAAGCCGAGCCCGCGGCCGATGTCGAGGACGAAACCGGAGTCGCCGAGACCGAACCACCAGCAGCCGATCCCGAACCGGTCGTGGTTCTCCGGGCCCGCACGCTCGACAGCACGGCCGCGTTCACGCCCATCGGCGGCATCGACCCCGATGGACCCGCCGCTCTCCGACTCGAGTTCAGCCGCATCGGCGCAGGCGTCGCCAGCCTCCGACTCGCCAGCGAGTTCCAGCAGGTCGAGCAGCGCACCGAGTGGAAGGCCACGGGCGATGTCAAGCTCGAGGACCACGTCGAGCTCCAGGCCGAGCAGACTCAGGCCGGCAGCGTGGTCACGCCCTTCGCCGCGCTGTGGGCCGAGGTCGACGGGCTGATCGTGGGCCTGACCGGCAACGTCTGGCGCGAGACCGCGCCGGGCACGTTCGAGGCGGTCATCGAGGATGCCGACGGCAGCGAGCAGCTGCGCGTCACACGGTCGTACGTCGTCCCCGACGGCTCGCTCGATGTGCTCGTTTCGCAGCGGATCCAAAACCTCACCGACACGCCCCGCCGCGTGCGGCTGGTCACCTTCGGCCCGATCGACCTGCCCAAGGGCGAGGTCACCTACGGAGGCGATCGCCGGCGCATCCGCTTCGGCTACCTCAAGAGCCCGCAGCTCGACCCGGCCCGCAACGTTGTGCTCGCCGAGAAGTTCCTGAGCCCGCGGACCAACTTCCTCGGCCCGCGCGACGAGTCGGGCTGGTACGTCCCCGCCCGCGAGGTCTGGCCAAACGAGGACAGCATCAGCGCCCAGCTCTCGCTCGTCTGGGCGGGCATGACCAACCGGTACTACTCGGTCGTCGTTCACGGCCAGACGCCCGAAACCACCACCGACCGCACGTTCACCGCCGTCGAACGCGTCGAGCGTGTGGTTCTTCAGAACAGAGTCGCCGAGAAGGAAAGCACGCTCATCCTGCGGCTCGCCTCGCCCGTGATCGAGCTGGCGGGCAACGCCGCAACAAACGACGCGAGCTACCGCTTCTACGCGGGCCCGAAGCACGAGCCGACGATCGCCGAGCAGCCCGACGCCGAGAAGGCCGGCATCGAGAGCGTCGTCGCGTACAACTTCGGCGGGCCCTGCGCCGCGTGCACCTTCACGTGGCTCACCGGCCCGCTGCTCGGCGCACTCCGCTTCTTCCACGGGATCGTGCCCGACTGGTCCATCGCGATCGTCATGCTCGTGCTGCTCGTCCGCGGCATCCTGCACCCGGTCAACCGCTGGAGCCAGATCCGCGTCCAGCGCTTCGGCAAGCAGATGCAGGACCTCGCGCCCAAGCAGAAGAAGATCCAGGAGAAGTACAGGGACGACCGCCAGCGCATGCAGCAGGAGATGGCCAAGCTCTGGCGCGAAGAGGGCGTGAACCCCTCGGGCATGCTGGGCTGCCTGCCGATGCTCTTGCAATCGCCGATCTGGATCGCGCTCTACGCGAGCCTGTTCTACTTCTACGACCTTCGTCACGAGCCCGCGTTCTTCGGCGCGATCCAAACGGTCACCGGCGGCAATTGGCTGTTCCTGGCAGACCTTGCCGAGCCGGATACGTTCATCACGCTGCCGCAGGCGATCCGCTTCAGCATCCCGCTCATGGGCGAGATCCAGGGCTTCAACATCCTGCCGATCGTGCTGGGCGTGGTGTATTTCATCCACATGAAGTTCATGACCCCGCCGACGAGCACGACGCTCAGCCCCGAGCAGGAGCAGACGCAGAAGATCGCCAAGTACATGACGGTGATCCTGTTCCCGGTCATCATGTACAACGCGCCCAGCGGCCTGGCGCTCTACTTCATCAGCAACTCAACGCTCGCGATCCTGGAGAACACGTGGATCCGCGCTCACGTCAAGAAGCACGACCTGCTCGAGGTCAAGAAGAAGCCCAAGAAGGCCCGCAAGAAGGGCGGCTTCATGGACCGGCTCCAGCAGATCGCCGAGCAGCAGCAGGCCCTGCGCGAGCAGCAGAAGCAGGCCCGGTCGGGCGGCGTGCCCGTCAGCAAGGGCGGCAAGGGCGAGTCGGCTGCGCAGCGGGCGATCCGCAAAAGCCGCGACAAGAACGGCGGCTAGCGACATGAACGGGGGCACGATCGCGGCCCGTGCATCGTCCGTCGGCACTGGTGACCGCGCCGTTATTCGACTCTCAGGCTCGCTCGACACCATCGAACATCTCTTTGCCCCGATGCCCGCGTCACGCGGCGTCGTGCGCACGATGCTGGATCTCGGCCGTGTCCGGCTGCCCTGCGTTGCGCTTCGATTCGTCGCGCCAAAGTCGTACACCGGCGAAGACGGCCTTGAACTGCTTATCCCAGGCGGCCCGGCGATCATCGACCGCGTCATGCAGACGTTGCTCGCGTGCGAGGGCGTCCGGCCCGCCGAGCCCGGCGAGTTCTCGGCACGCGCCTACGTCGCCGGCAAGCTCACGCTCGACGAGGCCCGCGGCGTCGAGGCGACCATCGCCGCGTCGAATCAGGCCCAACTCGTGGCCGCGGACCGATTGCTCTCCGGTGAACTGGGCAGAGCCGCCCGCAGGTGGGCCGAGCGCATCACGCACCTGCTCGCGCTGGTCGAGGCCGGTATCGACTTCACCGATCAGGAAGACGTGACCGCGATCGAGTCCGATGCCCTTGCCGGCGAACTGGGGTCTTTGCGAGCTGAGATCGCTTCTGAACTGGGCGCAGATCGCGGCAGCGAGCGACGCGCCGGCGTCCCAATGGTCGTGCTCGTCGGCCCCGCGAGCGCCGGCAAGAGCACGCTCTTCAACGCGCTGCTGGGCAGACGCCGGGCGATCACGCACGCCGAGCCGGGGACGACCCGCGACGCGCTGGCCGAGCCGCTGACGCTGCCCGGCGGCATCGAGATCGAGCTCGTCGACCTGCCCGGCCTCGACGGCTCGGCCGGCGCTCGGCTCGCGCAGGAACGTATCGAGTCCGCTGATGTCGTCCTGGCGTGCGACGAGTTCGGCACATTCGACCCGCACAGCGACGATCGAACCATCCGCGTGCGCACAAAGGCGGACCGCGCCTCCACAGTCGAGACAGGCAACGCGCTGCCCGTCTGCGGTTTGTCCGGCGAAGGTCTCGCCGATGTCAAGCGAGCCATCGCATCAGCCTGCCGATCGCTCGCCGGCGACGACGGCTCCTTGCCGACGTCCGTCGCCGCCCGCCTGCGCGGGTGCGTGGACGCGGTCACCGATGCGAACGCGATGGCCCACGGCGACGCCGAGCTGATCGCCGATCGGCTGCGTCTCGCCCTGGACGAACTGGGCGCGATCACCGGCCGGGTTGACCCCGACGCGGTTCTCGGGCGTGTCTTCGCGTCGTTCTGCGTCGGCAAATAGAAGCTCGTGTAGAAGGTCTTGCATGCGGTGGCGGTGTTTTCCCAGCGTGCACACCCCGTACAGCCGGCCTCTTTGTGTGCCTCGCTCCGCATCTGTGTGACAAGCGTCACTCAACCGGCGTCGATGATGCCCGCGGAGGGGGAGACAAACGATGCCGCTACGTTTCGGGGATGTGCTGGTGAATTCGGGCGTGCTGACTGCCGAGCAGCGCGACCAGGTCGTTGAGGAGCAGCGTCTGGTGACGAGGCCGCTGGGCGAGCTGGCCGAGCGGATGTTCGGCATCGACCCCGGCGCGATCGAGCAGGCCTGGGCGACGCAGTACGAGTCGCTCGCGGGCGTCGTCGATCCGACCGCGATGGACATCGATCCGGACGCGTCGAACTGCGTGACCGCGCGGCAGGCGTGGCAGTTCAAGGTGCTGCCGCTGCGGTTCGAGCACGGCGAGCTGATGCTCTGCACGCCGCGCGAGAACCTGCCGCGGGCTCTGCGGTTCGCCGCGACACAGCTCGCCGAGTCGTGCTTCTTCGTCGTGGCCGAGACCGGGCCGATGGCCGAGGTGCTCCAGCGGCTCTACCCGATGCCCGGGCTCGGTCCGGAGACGCTGCTCCAGCCCGCCCCGAAGCTGACGCCCAGGGCCGCATAACGCCCGCGGTAAGGGGCCTTCGGCTGTTTGGCCCGTCGATGTAAACCGACCTGTCGGCACGATTTGGGTCCGGGCCTATCATTTGGGCCCATGTCTCCGACGCAGACAACAACCAACAAGGCCGCGCGATCGCAGCCGGCACCGGCGGGCGTCCCGCTGCCCGCTGCACCGGTCGAGGTGCCGACGGTCGGCGTTGAGCGAGACGCGAGCGTCCGCACCGTGAGCTTCGTGAGCCTCGGCTGCCCGAAGAACCTGGTCGACTCCGAGAAGATGCTCGGCCTGCTCGCCGAGGACGGGCTGATGCCGGTCAGCTACAACCCGAGCACCGACGAGCGCTGGGACGACTCAGGCCATACCGAGAACAAGTCGGTCACCGGCTCCGCCGTCGCGGTTGACGAGGGCGTCGATCCCGCCGACGCGGTGGTCGTGAACACGTGCGGGTTCCTGGAAGCATCCAAAGACGAATCGATGAGCGTGATCAAGGACGCGGTCCGCGCGAAGCGGGCGGGTCGCGTGAAGCGTGTCATCGTCGCCGGCTGTCTGGTGCAGCGGCACCGCGCGAAGATGCTCGAGTGGGAGCCCGGCATCGATGCGATGATCGGCGTCTTCGACCGGGACAAGGTCGTCGAGGCCGTCCGCGGCGTTAGGCCCTCGCGCGACTCGCTCGCCGAGGCCAGCGATCAGCCCAAGTACTGGATCGCGGGCAACGCGCTCCAGGCCGCCGAGGTACGCGGCATGCAGACCGCGGGCCTGACCATCCGCGGCAAGCGCGGCGACGGCATCGGCTACTTCGAGGACGACTCGGCCCGGCTCAGGCTCACGCCGAGGCACTACGCCTACCTCCGGATGAGCGAGGGCTGCAACCAGCGGTGCGCGTTTTGCACCATCCCGTCGATACGCGGCAAGATGCGCTCGAAGCCCGTCGACCGCGTCGCCGCCGAGGCCCGCGAGCTGCTCGCCGACGGCGTCTTCGAGCTCAATCTCATCGGTCAGGACACGACCAGCTACGGCGACGACATCGGCCGGGGCTGGGATGAGTCGTCACGCTCCGGCGGCCTGCCCGATCTGCTGCGGAGCCTGAGCGACACCGTCCGAGATACGACGGCGTCGGGCTGGGTGCGGCTCATGTACGCCTACCCGAGCAACTTCCGCGACGAGTTCATCGAGGCGTTCGCCGATCTCACGCAGAACGGCCATCTTCTGCCATACATCGACATCCCGCTGCAGCACGGCTCCGACCGCATGCTCGAGCTGATGCGGCGGAACGTCCGAGCGACCCAGCAGACCGAGCTGATGCACAAGCTTCGTGAGCAAATCCCGGGCCTCGCGATCCGGACCACGTTTATCTCTGGCTTCCCGGGAGAGACCGAGGCCGATCACGAGCAGCTCATGGAATTCATCGACGAGGTCGGCTTCGACGCGGTGGGCGTGTTCGAGTACTCCGCCGAGCCCGGCACGCCCGCGGGGCGGATGGAAGAGGACCCGTCGCTCGCGGTGCCCGCGGAGACCAAGGCCCGCCGCAAGGCCGAGATCATGGAGCTCCAGCAGTCGATCGCGTTCGAGCAGAACGAGTTCCTCGCGGAGCAGTGGGACAGGTCGCAGCCGACGGACTCGGGCGTGCAGCTCGACATCCTGATCGACAAGGACACCGGGCAGGAGGTCGAACCGACGCCCGGCGTGTCCGCGGGCGGGCGGCTCTACCAGGGCCGGGCGTACCATCAGGCCCCGCAGGTCGACAGCGTGACCTACGTCCAGACGCGGGATCGGCTCGCTCCGGGCGAGCTGGTCCGCTGCACGGTCGTCGCGGCCGACGGCTACGACCTGATCGTGCGGCCCGTGGCCGAGCTCGAACGCCGGACGAGCCTGACCGTTCTGAAGTAGGTACTGGTTTTCTGGAGAGCCGAGGCCCAGCACCACCTCTCGCAACAGGGGGGGCGGCGTCTCGCCGGCCGTGATCGCGAGGATCTGTCGAAGGGCGGCGAGACGCCGCCCCCCCCTGGTAGCTGGTGAGAACGGGGGTGGGCGCCACGCTTCTGCACCCGGCTTCGCCGGCTCGCCGATAACTCTTGCATGCCCTCGGTGCGCCAAGGCATCTTGCTCTGTGCGCTCGCCCTGCTCACGCTGGGCGTGGTCATGGTGCACTCGGCGGGCATGTCGATCGAGCCGGCGACGGTCGAGAGCCCGGTCGCCTCGACCGAAGGGCTGACGATCACTGGGATCCTTGGCGGGCGGGACGGGCTGTTTGCCGCGTTCGCGCTCGCCGCGATGGCGGCTGGCTGGCTGATGCCGCCGCGGCTGATCGACGGGCTGGCAACGCCCGGGCCGGATCGGCTTGTTCGGGTCGCTGCCACCGGTGTGGCCGCGCTGAGCGGGCTCTTGCTGCTCGTGTACGTGCCCGGGCTCAGCCGAGAGATCAACGCTTCGTACCGGTGGCTGCATCTGCCGGTCCCGGGTATGGGCACCGTGAGCGTGCAGCCGAGCGAGGTCGTCAAGTGGGCGATGATCGGGCTCACGGCCTGGTGCGCTGCCTCGGCCGGTGCCCGGCTCGAACGGTTCTGGACCGGTCTGGCTCCGGCGCTGGCGGGCGTCGGCATCATCACCGTCGTTGTGATGAAAGAAGACCTCGGGACCGCTGCCCTGATCGCGGCCGTCGCGTGCGTCGTCCTGCTCGGGGCGGGTGCTCGGCTGTGGCATTTCGCGGCGATAGCGCCGATCGGTTTCGGCGTCGTCGCCGCGGGGCTTCTGACACAGGACTACCGCGTGAGGCGCGTCACGGCCTTTCTCGATCCCTACGCCGACCCCGCGGGTGACGGGTACCACATGCTCCAGTCGCTCGGCGCGGTCGCGGGCGGCGAGGGCGCGGGCCGGGGATTGGGTCACGGGCTTCAGAAGTTCGGCTACCTGCCAGAGGACACCACCGACTTCATCTTCGCGATCATCTGCGAAGAGCTCGGCATCATGGGCGCGGTCCTGGTCATCGCGCTGTACGCGCTGCTGATCGGTCTCTTGCTGTGTGTTGTTCGAGCTTCGCACCACCCGGTCCACAGGCTGTTCGTCCTTGGCGTGATGGCGACCATCGGCCTCCAGGCATCGATCAACCTGCTGGTCGTGACGGGTCTCGCGCCGACGAAGGGCATCGCCTTGCCGCTCATCTCAAAGGGCGGGACCGGGTGGATCCTGACGTGCTTCGCGCTCGGGGCGGTCTGCGCTATCGACCGAAAGAACGAAGCCGAGGGATCGCCAGCGACGTGCGACGATGGGCCGCGAGAACTCCCCGCCGAGACGCTGTTCGCGTGAGCGAGAACGCAGCTATCGGTGTGGTGCTCGCCGGCGGCGGCACAGGCGGGCACATCCAGCCGAATCTCGCGATCGCGAGCGCGCTCGAGCGGCTCCGGCCCGGGGCGTGCCGGTTTGTCTTTGTGGTTTCGGACCGTCCGATCGATCGCCGCGTGATCGAGGGGGCGTCGATCGCGGGTGAGCCGGTCCGGGCGATCATCTCCCCGGCGAACCCTCTCGCGGCCAACCCGCTGAGGGCCGCCCGGTTTGCATTGCGATGGGGCGGCGGGGTCCGCGCAGGGCGCGACGCGGCCCGCGCGCTGCGTCGGGAGTGCGGCCGCGTGGTCATGGTTGCGACGGGCGGCTTCGTATCCGCGCCGGCCGTGATGGGCGCGAGGGCGGAACGCGTCGGCCGGATCGTGATCAACCTCGATGCCGTTCCCGGCAAGGCGAACCGCCTCGCGTCTCGCTTCGCGACGGAAACGCTGAGTGTTGGCGATGGGCTCCGCCCGATCGTCGGCGCGGCATGGAGCGACCCGCCGACGCCCCAGGACGCACGGCGGTCGTTCGGCCTTGATCCATCGACCCGCACACTGCTCGTGACAGGAGGCAGCCAGGGCGCCCGCTCGGTCAACCGCTTCGTGCTCGCTGCGTTCCGCGATCTCGCGGGGCGGTCATCCTGGCAGGTGGTGCATCAGACGGGCGACGGTGAGCACGAAGCCTGCGCCGCCGCGTGGTCCGACCTTGGTGTGAGTGCATTCGTCGCGCCGTACATCGACGGCATGGAGCGTGCGTTCGCGGCGGCGGACGCCGTGGTGTGCCGGGGAGGGGCCGGCACGATCGCCGATCTCTGGGCCTCGCGTCGGCCCGCCGTGGTCCTGCCGTATCCGTATCACCGGGACCGGCATCAGGCCCGCAACGCCGAGCCGCTGCGGTCGGCCGGTGGCGTGATCATCGCCGATGACCTGGTCGATCCCGCGCGGAACACGCGTGCGCACGCCGAGTCGCTGGGCCTGCTGCTGGACGACGCTCGCCGAGCCGCCATGGCCTCCGCGATGGCCTCGCTGGGCCCGGCCGACGGCGCGAGGCAGGTCGCCGATCGCGTGCTCCGCGGCTAACTGTCAGGCGACAGGCGGGCGGGCAGGAGCACACCGACGGCGTCCGATATGATGGCCCCATGGAGCGGGACGGAAAGCCGAACGAGACGGGTTCGTCGAAGGCCCGATGTGTGGTGTGGGCCAAGAGCGAGCCCCCTGCCGCGCTGATGGGCGCGATGCGGAGAAAGGGCGTTGAGCCGCGGGTGACTCCCGACGCGTTCCGCGCGATGGCGGAGGTCGTCCGGGGCGGCTCGCTCGCCAAGGCCAAGTCGATCCTGGTGCTTGTTGAGCCTTCGGAGCTCCGCGGCAAGCGTGCGATGCTCACGAGCTGCCGGCGGTATGCGCCGAAGCTCCGCGTCTGGGTGTACCAGGCCAAGGCGTCGATGCAGCTCCGCCCGCTCGAGCTCGCGAGCCTCGTCCCCGAGCCGAAGACCGTGGAGGCCGACCATACCTTCGGCGGCGACCCGGCGCAGAACGGTCCTGAACCCCGGCCGACGCTGCGGCTTGTCGAGTCGCAGACGCCCCCGAGGCCCAAGCGTCGCCCGGGCATCCGGGCGGCGCATCTCTCCGGCGAGTCCCAGAACGGAGAGTCCCGCGTCCAGGCGTGGCGGAACCAGGATTCGCTGCCGGGCGCCAGCGCCGCGGCACGAGCCTCCGATAACCCGTCGGGGTACCGCCCCTCGGGCCTGCTCACCGACGAAGAATTGGCGATGCTCCTCGCCGACGACCCAGACGACCGCAAGAAGCGGTAGAAGATAGCTCAGCGGGCCTGCTCGCCGGCCTAGGACCGGCGGCTGTCGCCCGGCCCGCATCTCAACCGAGGAACATCGCCTTCGCCATGTCAGACGCCAGCAGCAACGAGCAGCCAGCACCTCTCCGCATCGGGGGCGACGCGTTCGATGCCCGTGTCGTGCTCGTCGGGCGGACGGGACAGGACGCCGCGCTGCGGCTCGATCCGACGGTTGAACTGATCAGGGTCCGGACGGGCTTCGACGCGGTCGGAGAGCTCGCCAATCCGCTCGGTGATGTTCCCGGACGCACCGTGGTCATCGTGGGATCGGGTTCGGACATCGACAAGCGGAACGGTGGTGACGATGCGTTCGTTTCGGCGGCCAGGATGGTCGCCCCGGACGCCGTCGTGCTGCGTACCGCGGAATCCGTTGCGAACCCCGCCGCCGCGGATGCGTATGACGGTGTCGTGCCCTCTTCCGCGTCTTCTGACAACGTCCGCGAGATGGTCCACGGCCGATCTGAGTCCGATCCGCCGCTGGATGCGCATCCCCAGCCAGAGCCTGAGCCCGAAACTGCCGGGCCGCCGCGGAATGGTCCGGAGATCTGGGTGTCTCCCGATGCGGGAGACATGGCCTCCGAACGGGCGGCCGAGCGGGCCGATCAAGATGCCGGCGGCGATGCCAACACGAGCGGCTCGCCGAATGCCTTAGCGGGTGCCACGCGCGAAGCCCTTGAAAGAGCGACTCCGGCACCCGGCTCGACAAACGGGACGCTGATCCACGACAGCGCGGATGGCGAGAGCGTCAACGGGAGCGTCGCGGCCGAAGTGCCGAGCCTGGGGCGTCCCGACCTCGACCTGAAGTCGGAGGCCGAGACCGAAGGGCTCGACGAAGAGGAGCTCGCCCTGCTCCGCGAGCCCGAGCCGACGCTGTCGAACGAGCCCGAGGGACCGGCCACGGCAGGTGCCGGTTTGCAGGCGGCCCCGTCGCCCGAGACGCCCGAGCCTCCGCAGGCCGGCGGGGACGGCGACGATGTGCTCGTCGCCGCGGCGTTGGGCGGGCGGGACATCCTCGAACCGGCGATGGGGCTCATCCGGGCCCGCGTCGGACGGAGCGACGTCGAGTTCGTGCCGCACACCGACGGCGAGAGCGGTGATGGTTCCGCGGGCGCGGAGGTCGCGTGGTCGGGACGGCGCTACGGCTCGCTCCGGGTCGAGAGCGCCGACCCCGGGCTGAGCACAACGCCCAGCCACGGGCCCGGCCACGGGCCCAGCGACGGGCCCGCCGACGATACATCACGCCGGCTTGCGCATTCCGCGCGGTGGCTGGGGACGTGGCTTGCGCTCGCCGAGCAGCACCGCCGGCTGCGGCTCGAGGCGTACACCGACCCGGTGAGCGGCGCGTGGAACCGGCGGTACTTCGAACGATTCCTGGAGGCCGCGCTGCCGCACGCGCGGCGTCGCCGGCACAAGCTGACCGTGCTGGTGTTCGATCTCGACAACTTCAAGAGCTTCAACGACCGGTTCGGGCATCACGCGGGCGACATGATTCTGTCGGAGACGGTCCGGCTGCTCCGCTCGATGACGAGGCCCACCGACCGGATCTGCCGAATCGGCGGCGACGAGTTCGCGGTCGTGTTCTACGAGCCGGACGGCCCGCGTGATCTGCATTCCGATCATCCGCACCAGTTCGAGATGGTGTCGGAGCGGTTCCAGAAGGCGGTCCAGGAGCAGCGGTTCCCGAAGCTCGGGATCGAGGCCCCGGGCGAGCTGTCGATTTCCGGCGGGCTCGCGACCTTCCCGTGGGACGGCCAGACGCCAGAGGAGCTGCTGCGTCGTGCGGACGAGCTCGCGCTCGCGAGCAAGGCAGCGGGGAAAAACCAGATCACGCTCGGTCCGCGTGACGGCGGCCCGCACTAGCGGGCGTCGAGGGCGCGTACGCTCCTCGCGTGACTCTGAAATACGACCTTCTCGCGATCGATATCGATGGCACGCTCGCCGATTCAGCGGGCCGTGTTTCGCCTGAGAATATCGATGCGGTTCAACGGGCCAAGGCTGCGGGGATGGAAGTCGTGCTGTGTACGGGCCGGAGCCGCGCGGAGAGCGGGTTCGCCATCGATGCGATCGGCCCGACTCGGGCGATGGTCTCGGCCGGCGGGTCGATGGTGGTGGACCCCGCCACGGGCGAGACGCTGCACCGCTTCCCGATGCACGAGCCCATCGTGCGGGGTGTGGTAGATTTGCTGACGGCCGAGGGGCACGCCGCGCTGGTGCTCAAAGACGGCACCGTCAGCGAGACGGACTACTTGGTGGTGACGCAGAACGGTGCAAGCATCGACCCGGTGACGACGTGGTGGTTCGAGACGCTCGGCGTCTCGTTTGCGGAGATCGCGTCGCTCGACGAGGACGAGCACCCGGAGTGGACCGTCCGCGTGGGAGCGTGCGCCCCGAGTTCGAGGACCGTGCCGATCCGCGACGATCTGTTGGAGCGCTACGGCGAGCGGGTGCTGTTCCAATCGTTCCCCGCCGTCGTCGCCCCCGAGCACGTGAAGAACGACGGCAGCGGCGGCACGTACCACGTGGTTGAGGCCTTTGACCGCGACGCCCATAAATGGTCGGGGATCGAGTGGCTGTGCGAGCGGTTCGGGATTGATCCCCGGCGGACCGCTGCGATCGGCGACCAGATCAATGACACGACCATGATCGAACGCGCCGGACTCGGCATCGCGATGGGGAACGCCGTCAGCCCGATCAAGTCCCTCGCAGCAGCGCAGACCGGGACCAACGACGAGCACGGCGTCGCGACGGCGATCGATCGCCTGCTCGCCGGCGAGTGGTAAACGGTGCAGACGCTCGCCGAGATCAGAGCTCTGCTAGACGCTCGCGGGCTGGCGCCGCGGAAGCGGCTGGGACAGAACTTCCTTGTTGATCACAACCTCATCCGCAAGCTGGTCGCCGCCTCGCAGGTCGGCAAGGGCGACCTTGTTCTTGAGGTGGGCCCCGGGACGGGGGCTCTGACGGACGAACTGCTGGATCGCGGCTGCGACGTGATCGCGTGCGAGCTGGACGCGGGCCTCGCCGAACTGCTTCGCGAACGCCACGGTGCGCAGATCCGTTCTGGGCGGCTGAGGCTTGTCGAGGGCGATTGCCTGGCCGGCAAGCGTGGCCTGAGCCAGGAGATCGAGGCCGCTCTGGGAAGCAGACGCTTCCGTTTGGTTGCGAATCTGCCCTACGGCGCGGCGACGCCGTTGATGCTGGCGCTCCTCTGCGACGACCGCTGCCTGGGGCAGTTTGTGACGATTCAGCGTGAGGTTGCCGATCGCATGCTGGCAGGACCTGGATCCAAGGCCTACGGCTCGATTTCGGTGATCGCGCAGACGCTGGCCAGCGTTGAACGCATCGCGGTGCTTCCGCCCGAATGTTTTTGGCCCCGGCCCGATGTGACCAGCGCGATGGTGTCGCTCGTGCCGGCTGAGGCCGCGGGGATTGGGGATCGGAGGGCTTTCGCGGCGTTCTGCCAGCGTGTGTTCGCCAACCGCCGCAAGCAGCTCGCCAAGGTGTTACCGGGAATCGCGTTGCCGATCGGCGTGCCGCCGACCGAGCGGGCGGAGCGATTGGATGTTGCCACGGTCGCGGGTCTGTACCGGTCGTGCGAGGCCGGGTAGGCTGTGCGAGGTGGTGCAGCAGGGACGCCAGAACCCGGAAGAGCACGATGACCCGGCGGCGCTCGCGCGGTCGCTGGAGCCGGCGTTGCGGTCGGTGTGCGGCGACCGGATCGTCGGCGATATCGAGTGGTTCACCGCGACATGGCAGCGGGGCGGCGCGGCGACCGGCAACGCCGTGTGGCGAGGCGACGGCGAATCCGAGCTGCCTGTTGTGATCAAGCTCCCCGTGGGCGCGGCCGAGCTCTGGTGGACGACGCAACTCGGCGATCACGGCAGCGACCGCGATGTCGTGGCGGGAGAGATCCCGCATCCCACGCCGCGCGTGCTGGAGGCCGGCAGCGAGCTCGGGGGGTACGACCTCGGTTGGATCGTGCTCGAAAGGCTCGAGGGCCGCGCGGTCGGGACTGATCTGTCCGAGACGTCGCTCATGGGCCTCATCCGCGCCGCAGTGGAGTTTCAGGTGCGTGCGGACGATCGCCGCGCGGAGACGGGCACGCTCGTGCGCACGGATGATCGCGATTGGCCTTCGCTGATCGCGATGTCCCGCCAGGCGGTGCGAGACAACGGTCTGCCGCTGGAGCAGCGCTGGAACGAGGCGATTAAGCACACGCAGAGGATGCTCCCCGGGCTGCTCGAGCAGTGGTCGCTCCGGCCCATGGCCGACTGGTGCCACGGAGACCTGCACCCCGGGAACGCTCTGCACATGCCCGGCGACGGGCTCCGCCCGGATCGGTGCGTTCTGATCGACCTCGGCCTCGTGCACCGTGGCCACTGGGTCGAGGACGCGGTCTACCTCGAGCGCGTGTTCTGGGGTCATGAGGCCAAGCTGGCCGGCGTCGAGCCGGTGCGGGCGATGCGGGCCGAGCGAAAGCGGCGGGGGCTGCGGGTTCGGGAGCGTGACGGAACGCTCGCGAACATCAAGCGGGTTCTCACGGCCGCGTGCGTGCCGGCGAGAGTGGCCGGCGAAGGCGGCGACGACGCGTATCTCGCCGCGTCGCTCGAACGCCTCGAGCGGCTTCTGCAGGCCCTTCCGTAGCACCAGCTCTATGATAAGTTTTTGTACGGAAGTCGCGATGATTCGAGCACCGGCGCTTGCCTGGGCCTTGGGATCTGGAATGATCACGGGTGACGGGTCGCGGGGCGTGACCCGACGGGGTTCTTGACAAGCATCTATCAGGAGCGGCTGCCATGGAGTCGTACGAGCGTCTGAAGGCGATCATCAACGAAGCGGAAGACGACATCGCCAAGGCCGAGGGCGGCAACAAGGCGGCCGGGACCCGCGCCCGCAAGTCGCTGCAAGACGTGAGGAATCTCGCTCAGGACATCCGCAAGGAGATCCTCGAGCTCCGCGACAAGGAGGGCTGATCGCCCTTGCGTGTCGCGGCTGTGCGGCGAGTGCGAAAGCAGAGGTCATGAGCGAGGTCGTCGAGCCACAACCCGCCGAAGAGCTGATCGGTCGCGATCAAGCGCTGTTCGATCCGACTGGTATCGATCCGGACGCACGGATCATGGACAAGGCGGCCATCGAAGAGTGGATCCCGCACCGCGGTGCGATGTCGCTTTTGGACGGGGTGGTCTGGCTGAGCGACGACAAGAGCCAGATCGTCGGGATCAAGCACAACCGGTCCGACGAGTTCTGGGTACCGGGGCACTTCCCGCACAAGCCGCTGCTGCCCGGTGTGCTGATGATTGAGGCCGCTGCCCAGCTGATGTCCACCCAGTACAACATCAAGGGCGGCAAGCAGATCACCGGGATCTTCACCCGCATCGAGAACTGCGCGTTCCGCCAGAGCGTGACGGTCGGCGATGACCTGTACATCCTCGTGAACGAGCGGAAGTTCGGCGGTCGGCGCTTCCAGGGCGACGTGCAGGGCTGGGTGAACGGCAAGGTCGCGTTCGATGCGCAGCTCTCGGGCATCGTCATGATGGACAAAATGGCCGGCGGCTGACACGCGTGCTGGCCGAGCCGGACATCGCGATCGATGTGCCCTCGGCCGGTCTCGATGACGACCAGTGCTCCAAGCTGCACCGCTCCCACGGCGTGCTGTGCATGTTCCACGCGGATGCATGCATCGCGCTGGTTGCTTCGGCAGACGTTCGTGGGCATGTTCTTGATCGCGTAGGGCCGGACGCGTCCCAGGAGCACGATCTCCGCGGAGGCTGCGATCTCGTGCGCTGCTGGAACGCGGGCTCATCGTTCGAGGCTGACCTGCTGTTCCTCGATGTCGCGGCCGCGCTCGCACCCGAATTGGCGAGGCAGGCCGCCGCGAGGCTGACCGTGTGGTGGATCGCCGTCGACCAGCGTTCCCCCGGCGGAGGCTGGACGATCACCGATGAACCGATCACGGGCGAAGGGGTCTCGGTCGTTGGCCCGTTCCTCGATCGGACCTCGGCTCGGCGGTGGGCGGACATGCTCGACGATCTGTTCGAGCTCTGCCGGTACGCCGCGGAGCTGCGGAAGGCTCCAGCGGGCACGGCCTGCGCGTACCACGAGATGGGCCGGTGCCCGGCGCCGTGCGACGGGAGCGAGCCGATGGCGGCGTACGGCGAGCGGCTCCGTGAGGCGGTCATGCTCGACTCGGCTCGGCTTGCTGCGATCAAGCGAGAACTCGAACAGCAGATGAAGGAGGCGGCCGCGTCGGCGGACTTCGAGCGGGCGGCGGCGATGCGCGATCGGCTTTCGTCGCTGCCCGACGCCGACGATCGCGCGGCCGCGGCTGTCGGACCGATGGACAACCTCGATTGCGTTGCGGTGGTCCCACCACGCCGTGGCACACGCGTCGGGCTGCTCCGCGTCGCACGGACGGCGTGGTGCCGGCTCGGCGAGCTCGACGTCAGCGAGTCAGACAGCATGGATGCCGTCCGAGAAATGCTCGCGCGACCGATGCCAGATGGGCAGAGCCCGGCGATCGCCGGCGTGCTCGCGCGAGAGATCATCCGCCCGAGGCGCGGCGGGCCAACGCTTGTCCGCAAAGTGGGCGAACAATCGCTTGACGCTGCTCAGGCCGAGGACGCCTGGGCCGAACGCGTGTGGGCCTCCGCGCGGTCGCTCGCAGCAACGAAGCCGACGGCTCGCACAGGAACGCACGATGCCCAGCCCTGAACCCTATCCGCTGCTGCTCGAACCGATCCTGCTGGAGAAAGTCTGGGGCGGTCGGCGGCTCGAGCGGTTCGGCAAGGCACTGCCGGCGGGTGTCATGATCGGCGAGAGCTGGGAGGTCGCGGATCTCGCGGCAACCTCTGCGTCCGGCGCGGGTGGCGGTGCCCGGCGGTCGATCGTGGCCAACGGTCCGCTGGCGGACGCGGCGATCGGCGATGCATTGCGAATGCTCGGCGATCCGACCGCCAACGCCGAGGGCGGCTTCCCGCTGCTGGTCAAGCTGCTCGATGCGCGGGAGGACCTGAGCGTGCAGGTCCACCCGTCGCCCGGCTACGCGGCGTCTCACCCCGAGGCGCACCTCAAGACCGAGTGCTGGTACGTGCTCGACGCCGAGGAGGGAAGCCTGATCTACAAGGGCGTCCGGCCAGGCGTGACCGCGGCCGAGTTCCGCGCAGCGATCGAGAACGGGAGCGTCGCCGACCTGCTCGAGAGCGTTCCCGCGGTCGTCGGCGAGATGCACGAGCTGCCCAGCGGCACGGTGCACGCGCTCGGTGCGGGCGTGCTGGTCGCCGAGGTGCAGACGCCGAGCGACACGACCTTCCGGGTCTTCGACTGGGGCCGAACCGATCGTGAGCTGCACATCGAGCAGGCGATGGCGTGCATCGACTTCGGCCCGGCACCGGCCGCTCGCACGGCGGCGGACGGAGTGCTCTGCGCGAACGAGTTCTTCCGCGTTCGCGAGGTGAAAGGTCACTCCGAAGCGGTCGGCCTCGGGCTCACGGGCTGCGCTGTGGTAACGATCGTTAGCGGTATGGGCGCATCGATCGCCTCGAAGACGGACACCTTCGACGAGGTGCAGGGCCGGCCGGGCTCGACGATGGTTGTGCCGGCGGGCTGCGCGACAAATGTTGTGCTGCGGGCCGGGCCCGCGACCGTGTGCCTGGTTGCCGAACTTGCTTAGCCGAACGCCGCCGCGACCTTCGCAACAGCCTCCGCCACGCCCCGAACCTGCTCGTCGGTCAGCTCGTGGTGCATCGGGATGCTCAGCACGCGGTCCGCGAGCCAGCGGGCCACCGGCGGGTGATCGGTCACGTGGTCGGCAAACGCGGGCTGGTCGGTCAGGCTCTTGGGGTAGTGCACGGCGCTCGGCACGCCCTCGTGCTTGAGGGCCTCGCTGAACTCGTCCCGCGTGCAGCTCAGGCGATCGATGTCGATCTTGACCGAGTACAGGTGCCACGCGGGCTCGGCGCCCGTCGTGACGGTGGGGGGCGTCACGCCCGGCACGCTTGAGAGCAGCTCGTCGTAGAGCTTGGCGACCTCACGCCGGCGATTGGTCTCTGCCTGCAACCGCTGAAGCCGTGAGAGGCCGATCGCGCCCGTGATGTCGTTCATGCGATAGTTGTAGCCGATGCGGGTGTGCAGGTACTTCTCCGGCTCGCCGTGGCTGCGGATCAGGCCGATCTCGGTGGCGAGCGTTTCGTCGTTGACGGTGATGATGCCGCCCTCGCCGGTGCCGAGGTTCTTAGTGGCGTAGAACGAGTAGGTGCACGCGTCGCCGTACGCGCCGATGCCCTTGCCGTTGTACGTCGCGAGGTGCGACTGAGCGCAGTCGTAGATGACCTTGAGGCCGTGCTCGTCGGCGATCGCCTGGATGGCGTCGATGTCGACGGGGATGCCGTAGATGTGCGTGACGGCCAGAGCCTTCGTGTTCGGCGTGATGCGCTTGCGGACGTCCTCGGGGTCGACCTGCATGGTGTCCTCGAGCGAATCGCAGAACACAACTTTGCAGCCGCGCGCGACGAGCATGGATGCCGTCGCGACATAGGTCCACGCGGGGACGATGACCTCGTCGCCGGGCTGGAGGAGGGCCTCGTAAGCGAGCTGGAGGGCGCACGTGCCGTTGGCGCAGGTGAGGCCGTGCTCAGCGTCGGACTTGGTCGCGAACTGTGTTTCGAGTTCCGCGCACTGGCCGGCGGCGCGGAGCATGCCGGATTCGAGCACCGCGGTCGCCGCGTCGATGTCCTCGCGGTGCAGCTTGGGGGCCATGAAGGGGACGTTGGCGTCGAAGACGGGCGTGCCGCCGTTGGCGGCGAGCTGCTGCGTGGTGGTCGGCATGGCTCTGGATCCTCCGTGCGTGTCGCTCGAGGTGAACGGTCGGCCTCGTGCCGCCGTATCGTGGATGCTAGGAGCGGTCGGAGCGGCACTCCGGAGGTTTGATATGGGCATTGCGACGGTGTGCATCGGTCTCGTGCTGGGTGCCGTGATAGAGACGCAGCCCGAGCGGTACACGTGGGCGACCGATCGGCTGGCGCGCGACGACGGCTGGGGCGTCAAAGCCGTGACCCGACCCAGCCGGGACGCGACGATGGGCTTTCCCTTTCCGACGTCGGTCGCGGAGGTGCTTGTCCGCGATGGCCTGCCCGTGAAGCGCAACCAGATGCTGGTCAGGGCGGACGACGCTGAGGCGGTCGCGGCCTTCGCGATCGCGCAGATCCGCGCCGAGAGCACGCTGGACATCGAGATCCAGGAGCTGACGCTGCAGCTCGCCGAGGCGGAGCTCAAGGCGACGCAGGCGGCGTTTGAGGGCGGCGGCGGCTCGACCATCGAGCTCGACCGCGCGCGACTCACGCGTGATCAGACGCGTGTGCAGCTGGAAGCGGCCCGGCAGCGCGATATCGAGGCCGATAACTCGCTCATCCAGCTCGAGGCGCGGGTGAACGATCATCACGTCATGGCGCCGTTCGATGGCATCGTGGACATCGTGTTTGTTGATGTTGGCGATTCGGTGCGGGATACCGATCCTGCCGTGCGCGTGGTCGCCGTGGATCCGCTTTGGGTGGATGTGGCCACGCCCACGGAGCAGACGCTCAATCTCGAACCCGGGGACCCGGCCTGGGTCCGCGTGCGTATCGGCGACGAGCCGAGGGTGCTGCCGGCTACGATCGTGGGGATCAGCCCCGTCGCCGACTCGGTGACCGGAGCGAGGCGGGTTCGCGTGGAGGCGCCGAACCCCGACGGGCTGCCCGCAGGGCTGACCGCGTTCGTCCGTTTCGAGGAGCCGCCGGCCGATGAATCGGTGGACGGCGAGGGCGAGTGACATCGGCGTCCCCCACGGACGGGCCATGAACGCGTTGAGTGATGGTCTGAGCGAGGACACGACCGCGTGATCGATTCGAAAACGGTGAAGTCAGCCGGGTGGCAGCGGGTGGTCGCGGACCTTGCGCGGGCGGCCGATGACGATCGAGCGTTTCTGCCGACGCTCCTGGCCTCGCTGGGCCAAGTGTCGGGTGCGAAGCAGGCCGCGCTCCTGACGACGCAGGCCGGCGGGGACGACGAACCGCGTGCCCAGCTTGTGTGGCCGACGGTCCGGGGGCCGGCTGACGACGCGCTCAGCGAGCCCGATGTGATGCGGGGCTGCGCGCGGGCAACGATCGAGGCCGGCGGCACGCAGGTCTTCGGGCTGCGAGCGAGCGAAGGGCTCTACTCGGGCCAGGCCGATGCCGGGTATGTGATGTGCACACCGATCGGCGGCGGGGCCGACGGTGCTCCATCGCTGGCCGTCGCGTTGTTGCTCGACGGGCGGAGCACCGAAGCTCTGCAGACGACGCTCGCGGTCGTCGAGCTCCTCGCCGGGTACGCGCACCTCGCGGCGGCCCGCCAGCAGCTCGGGCGTACCCGCTCGGCGAGCGCTGCCCTTGATCTCGCGACGAGGCTGATCGCGACGATCAACGGCTCGACGAGCTTCAAGGGCGCTGCGCTTCAGTTCGTCAATGACCTTTCGCGCCATCTCAAGGCCGACCGGGTCGCCTTGGGCTGGCGGGGCGGGCGGGCCGGCGTTGTGACGGGCTCGGATGACAGCGTTGTGTCAGACCGTGACAGCAGCCCGGTGCGGGTCGTTGCGTTGAGCGACACCGAGAACGTCGACCGCCGCATGGCGATGGTCCGCAAGATCGCCGCGGCGATGGATGAGTGCGTCGATCAGGAGCAGCCCGTGGTGTACCCGGTGCCCGAGCCTGCGCCCGGCCGCGGGGCCGACGAGGTGCTCAGCCGTGCGGTCACACGGGCGCACCGCGAGCTCGCGGCGAGCGACGCCAATCTGAAACTCGCTTCGCTGCCGGTTCGGGACGGGGGCGAGACGCTCGGCGTGGTCACGATCGAGTCGGCCTCGCCGGGGCAGACGATCGAGCTCGGCACGGTCGAGCTGCTGCAAGCCACCCTCGACCTCGTCGGGCCGGTGCTGCGGCTCCGCCGGAGTGACGACCGGACGATCCCGCAGCGCGGCGGGGATCTGTTACGCGAGACCGCGGCATGGGCCGTCGGCCCCAAGCACACGCTCTGGAAGCTTGCCGGCGTCGCGGTGATCGTCGTGATGCTCGCGTCGGTTTTGGTGAGCGTGCCGTACCGCATCGAGGCGTCGGTCTCGCTGCGGCCGATCGAGAAGCGGGTGATCGCCGTGCCTTTCGATGGCACGGTCCGCGAGGTGATGCCGTCGGCGAAGGCGGGCGAGCGGGTCTCGCAGGGCGATGTGCTCGCGGTGCTCGACACGAGCGAGCTGGAGCTGAACGCGATCGAAGCGCGGGGGTCGGTGCGTCAGGCGGAGGCGCGGGCGAACGAGGCGATCCGGCGCGGCGAGGGTGCCGAGCGCCAGCAGGCCGAGGCGCAGGCCGAGCAGGCGAGAGCGCGGCTCGATCTCTTCGAAAAACGGATCCGCGATGCGGTGATCCGTGCGCCGATGGACGGCACCATCATCGCGGGCGACCTGAGCGACCGCGTGGGCGCGCTGCTCGGCCAGGGCGAGGCGCTCTTCGAGATCGCGCCCCTCGACTCGATGCGCGTCATCGCCAAGGTCGACGACCGCGACATCGGGCTGGTCAACGAGACGGTGCGCGGCGGCGGCATGCTCGGCAGCGTCGCGACCAGGGCCTACCCCGACCGGCGCTTCCCGTTGACCGTCGAACGCGTCGTGCCCCTTGCGATGGCCGGCGAAGGCCGCAACACCTACGACGTCTACGCGACCCTCGAGGAGTCGGCCCCCTGGATGCGCCCCGGGATGGAGGGGCTCGCCAAGCTGGAGGTCGGCGATCGCCGGCTGATCTGGATCGCGACGCGGCGGATCAGCGACACGCTCCGCATGTGGCTGTGGTGGTGAGCGTGAGACGCTAAAGAGACCCTGATGAGCGAACGCCCGACATTCAGCCCGCACTGGCACCGCGTCCGGGTGACAACCCCGAGGCTTCGGCCGCACGTGCAGGTCACCCGCCAGCGGTACCGCGGGCGGCGGTGGCATGTTGCGCACGACCCCGCGTCGAACAAGTTCTACCGCATGAGCCCCGTGGCGAATGAGCTCGTTGGCTTGCTCGACGGCAAACGCACGGTCGAAGACGCGTGGACGATCGTGGCCGAGCGGCGCGGCGCTGAGGCCCCGACACAGCCCGAGGTCATCGAGCTCATCTCCCAGCTGTACACCTCGAATCTCTTGAGCGTCGATGCCACCCCCGAGACCGAGCAGCTGCTGAAGCGCGGCCGCGACCGGCTCAAGAAAAAAATCCAGGGCCAGGCAATCGGCATCATGTATTTCCGCATGAGGCTGTTCAACCCGGATGGCATCCTGAGCAACGTCGAGCCGGTGCTCAGGCCCGTCCTCAACCGATGGGGCTTTGTGGGGTGGGTCGCGTTTGTGGGCTTTGCGCTGTACAAGCTGGTTCCGGAGCTCGGCTCGTTCGCGCAGGGCTTCCGCGATGCGATCGCGCCGAGCAACTGGCTCTGGATCATCGCCGTCTTCGTTGTGGCCAAAGCGCTGCACGAGCTGGGCCACGGCGTGATCTGCAAGCGATTCGGCGGGCAGGTCCCTGAGTTCGGCGCGCTGCTGCTCGTGCTGGTGCCCAGCCCGTACGTCGATGCTTCGGCATCGTGGGCGTTCGCGAGCAAGTGGCAGCGGATGGCCGTGGGCACCGGCGGGATGATCTTTGAGCTGTTTCTCGCCGCGATCGCCGTTCACGTGTGGCTTGGCACCTCGCCGGGCGAGCTGCCTCACCAGCTCGCGTACAACGCGATCCTGACGGCCGGCATCTCGACGCTGATCTTCAACGCGAACCCGCTCATGCGCTTCGACGGGTACTACATCCTGAGCGACCTGCTCGAGATCCCGAACCTGATGAACCGCTCGTTCAAGATGCTGCAGTTCCAGCTGCAGAAGGTTGTCTATCGGCTCGACGATGCCACGGCGCCGACGTCCGATCCGAGCGAGGGGCTGACGCTCACGCTGTACGGCATCGGTGCGACCGTCTACAGGGTGTTCCTGTTCATCTCCATCACGCTGTTTGTCATGGGCCAGCTGTTCGCGGTCGGTCTGCTGCTGGCCGTGTGGACGGCGGCCGCGTGGTTTCTCATGCCTGTCGGAAAGTTCCTGCGCTGGCTGAGCACCAGCCCGAAGCTGGCTGAGCACCGCGTCCGAGCCGTCGCGGTGACACTCGGCATGCTGGCGGTTGGCGTGGTGCTGCTCGGGTTGATCCCGGTCCAGGACTCTCGGCGTGGCGTCGGCGTCGTCGAGAGTTCGGCGCGGACCGGCGTCTATGCGCTCCAGGGCGGGTTTCTGGATCGCGTGACAGTTCGGCCGGGCACACGGGTTTCCGAAGGTGATCCGATTGTTGTGCTGCGGAACGACGAGCTGGAGCACCGGCTGCGGATGGCGAGGGCGATGCTCATCGAGTTCGAGAGTGTCGAGCGCGAGATGACCGCGACGAGCCCGAGCTCGGTGCTGATCGCCCGGGACCGTGTCGAGGCGCAGCGGGATGCTGTGGCGTTTCTCGAGTCGCAGGTCGAGAGGCTCACGGTGCGGGCGCCGCACGCGGGCGTGCTCGTCGGCCCGGAGCTCGGCGGCATGGTCGGCGGGCTGATCAGTGAGGGCGATGCGCTCGGAGAGATTGTTGACGTCGAGCGTGTGCGCGTCGCGGCCAGCCTGCCGCAGCTCGAGTCGGCGTGGTTGTTCGACGACGACGAGCCGTACCGCGTGGCCATCCGGCCGGTGTCGCTGCCCAGCGTCGTTGTCCCAGGCGAGAACGCGGTGGCGGTCGATGCGGGTCAGCAGGTGCTGCCGCACGCGGGGCTCGGCGTGGCGGGCGGCGGGACGGTCGCGGTTGATCAGCAGGACCGCACCGGCAGGCTGACTGAGCGTGCGCAGTTCGTCGTGTATGTCGAGCCGAAGCCGAGCGATCGGTGGGTCCCGACACCGGGCGAGCGGGTGCACCTCCGCTTCCGTCTCTCGGCCAAGCCGCTCGTGGTTCAGTGGGCCGACAGGCTGCACAAGCTGATGCAGGGACGGGTGCAGCTGTGAGCGTCGGCGGCCTGACGGCCTACGACGCACTGGCGGAGTCGGTGACGTCGCGGAAGCGCGCGAAGCCCGTTCATAGGGGCGCGGACCAGCTCGTGGCGACCGGGGCGCTCAAGCTCCGGCAGCGGCGCAGGCGTCTGGATGTTCTGCTTCGGCACGCCGACGAGGTCTGCTCGCTGGCTCCCGAGATTCGCACGTATGCCGACGTGCGGCTCGATTCGGAGCTCGAGCAGATGCGGGCGTCGTTCATGCTGGGCCGGGTGTCGGATGATGTGCTGATCCGCGCCGTCGCCCTCGTGCGGGAGGCCGGATCGCGTGAGTCAGGCGAAGAAGCCTACCCGGTGCAGATCGCCGGCGCGCTCGCGCTGCTCCACGGCCGGATCGCCGAGATGGTCACGGGCGAGGGCAAGACGCTGACCGGTTCGCTCGCGGTGCCGCTGCTGGCGTGGCGGTATCGGCACGTGCATGTGCTCACAGTCAACGATTATCTGGCCGAGCGTGACGCCGAGAGCCGCGGATCGCTGTACAAACGGTGCGGGCTGGGCGTCGGCGCCATCCAGCAGGATCAAACGCCGGCGGACCGCGCCAGGCTCTACGCGGGTCCGATCGTCTACGGCACGCCGAAAGAGATCGCCGCGGACTACCTGCGCGATCAGATCCGCATGGGCGCCATCGATTCGTCGTGGTCGGGCTGGCAGACGCTGGGCGGACGCGGCCCGATCGTGCCGGGCCTCCAGGCCTGTCTCGTCGATGAGGCCGACGCCGTGCTGATCGATGAGGGGGTCACACCGCTGATCATCGCCAGGCCGCGGGAGATGGACGGCCTCGCGCCCGTGTACGAGAGGGCGTGCTCGATCGCCGCCTCGCTCAACCAGCATGCGGACTACGGCATTGACCTGCTCAGAAAGAAGATCAGGTTCACACCTTCTGGGATGGCGTCGATGCGAGAAGCGTTCGCTCGCGAATCCGACCGAGCGTGGCGCATCGAGCGGCGCGGGCTCGAGCTCATCCGCCAGGCGCTGCTCGCCGAGCACTGCTACACACGCGGCCAGCAGTACGAGATCGTGGACGGCCGCGTTGTGATCGTCGACGAATACACCGGACGGTTCTTGCCGGACAGGTCGTGGGAGCACGGCTTGCACCAGGCGGTGGAAGCGAAAGAACGCGTCGAGATCACGGCGGACCGCGAGACGCTTGCGCGCGTCAGCTTTCAGCGGTTCTTCCGCAGCTACAGGTTTCTTGCGGGGATGACCGGGACCGCCGCGGACGCCGCCGGCGAGATGGAACGCGTGTACGGCAGGCCCGTCACCGTGCTGCCCACGCATCGGCCGGTCGCCCGGGAGCAACGCCCGACGCGGATCTTCCGCAACGTCCATGACAAATGGTCCGCGATCGTCTCCTCGATCGAACGCGAGCATGCCCAAGGCCGGCCGGTTCTCGTGGGCACGAGATCCGTCGAGGCTTCGCTGCATCTGTCCGAGTTGCTCGAGGACCGGGGCTTGCCGCACGCGGTGCTCAACGCTCACAACCATGCCGAGGAGGCCGCGACCATCGCGCACGCCGGGGAGGTCGGCCGCATTACTGTTGCGACGAACATGGCCGGCCGGGGCACGGACATCAAGCTCACAACCGCCGCACGCGAGCGAGGCGGGCTCCACGTCATACTTTCGGAGATGCACACCGCGAGGCGTGTGGACCGTCAGTTCATCGGTCGCGCGGGTCGGCAGGGCGACCCGGGCAGCGCCGAGATCTTTGCGAGTCTCGACGATGACCTGCCGTCTCGGTTCGCCCCGAACCTAGCGGCGTTGGCGTCTCGCCGGAGCGGGCCGGCCGAGCGAAGCGGCGATCGCCTCGCCGCATCAGCGTTGCAGCTTGCTCAGCGCAGGAGTGAGTCCCGCGATCGGCGGAGCCGCGCCAGTGTGCTGCGGCAAGATGACTGGCTCGAACAGCACATGCCGGGGCGCTGAGGCGAGCTCTCAAACGCAGCTGTTGTCTCAACAGGCATCTCGCAGGGCTTCGTGGTTTGCTGTAGTGTGCTCACGCGAGACGTCGGCCGACGCGGCCGGGCGTGTTGCGCCCGGGGTGCCGCTGGGGCACGCCTGCGGGGATGATCATGGCAAAGAAGTCAGCGAAGAAAACGACGAAGAAAGCGGCGCGTGCAACGAGCGCGACCGAAGACAGGGGGACCACCATGCCGACTGATGCAGCGCCGGGGATGCGGATACTCTCGATCGACGGCGGCGGGATGCTGGGCATCATGACGACCGTGTACCTCGCGGAGTTGGAGCGAGAACTCGGCGGCGACCTCCGCGACCACTTCGACATCATCGCCGGCACATCGACGGGGTCGATCCTCGCTGCGGCGGTCGCGATGGGGCTGAAGGCCGACGCGATCCAGGAACTGTACTGGAACCGCGGCTCGCACATTTTCAAGAAGTCCGTGCTCGATTTTTTCGGGCGGACGTTCACCGAGGGTGTCAGCCGTCCGGAGTACAACGAGGAGAACCTCGGCGAGGAATTGCAGCGTCAGTTCACCGACGGCGGCGAGGAGGTCCGCTTCGGTGATCTCAAGCCGCTCGTGATGATCACGGCATACGAGACCCACTGCCGGCAGGCGAAGGTGTTCAAGAACGACCGCGACAAGTACAAGGACCTGCCGGTGTGGGAGCTCGTGAAGGCGTCGAGCTCCGCGCCCACGTACTTCGCGCCGCATCCGCTGACCATCCCCGGAGATGTCGAGCCCGGTGTGTGCTCGAGGGAGGACAAGTGCCTCGTGGACGGCGGTGTGTTCGCCAACAACCCGTCGGCCTGCGCGGTCGCCGAGGCGCTGCGGATCAACAACCAGCGTCCGGAAGAAGAACGATTCAACACGAGCGACTTCGTTGTCGCTTCGTTCGGCAACGGGAGACACACGCGGTCGCTTCCCTACGACAGCGTGAAGGAGTGGGGCAAGTCGGAGTGGATCATTCCGCTTATCAGCGTCATGATGGACGGCGACCAGGACACCGCCACGTACATCGCGAAGCAGATCGTCGGTGAGCAGCAGTTCTTCCGGTTCGACACGCGGCTGGATAGAGGCATGGACGACATGGACAACGCGACCAAGACGAATCTCAGCCAGCTGCTGAGCGTCGCACGGGACTACATCCGGTCACGCGACAACCAGCAGCGCATTAAGGATCTGGCACAGAAGGTGCGCCTCGCGGCGTGGCACGACTGAGCCCCGGTCTACTTGAGAAGCCGTTCGAGATAGTGGATGTCGACCCCGCCTCTGGCGAAGTCGGCGTTCTCCATCAATCGTAAGTGCAGCGGCGTCGTGGTGTGGATCGGCTCGACGATCAGCTCGTTGAGCGCCCGCTTCATGCGGACGATGCACGCGTCTCTGTCCTCGGCGTGCACGATAAGCTTGCCGATCATGCTGTCGTAGTTCGGAGGGACGCGGTAGCCCGGGACGACGTGGGTGTCCATGCGAACGCCCGGGCCGCCGGGCAGGTGAAGCGTGTCGATCACGCCGGCGCTCGGCATGAAGTCTCTGTCCGGGTTCTCCGCGTTGATCCGGCACTCCATCGCGTGGCCCGACACCTTCACGTCCTTCTGCTTGAAGGGCAGCGGCTCGCCGGATGCGACCAGGATCGACGTCTTCACGATATCGATGCCGGTGATCATCTCGGTCACCGGGTGCTCGACCTGCACGCGGGTGTTGACCTCGAGCATGTAAAAGTTCTGCTCGTCGTCCATCAGGAACTCGACGGTCGCGGCCCCCGAGTAGTCAGCTGATTTGACCAGCTTCGCAGCGCTCTCGGCGACGGCGGCGATCTTCTTCCGCTCGATCCCTGGGCCGGGGGCCTCTTCGATGATCTTCTGGTGCCGACGCTGCATGGAGCAGTCGCGCTCGAAGAGATGGACGGCGTGGCCGTGCTTGTCGCCGACGACCTGGACCTCAACGTGCCGGGCACGCTCGAGAAACTTCTCGATGAAGACGGCTCCGTTTCCGAACGCCGCCTGCGCCTCCTGCCTCGCCTTCTTGATGTTGGCCCGGAGCGTCGCCTCGTTGTGGCACACGCGCATGCCGCGCCCGCCGCCGCCCGCGGCCGCCTTGATGATGACCGGGTAGCCGATCTCGTCGGCGATCACGACGGCTTCGTCCTCCTCCTGGACCTCGCCCTCGCTGCCCGGGAAGACGGGCACCTTCGCCGCCTTGGCGTACCGCTTGGCCTCGACCTTGTCGCCCAGCTTGCCCATGGCCTCGGGCGAGGGGCCGATGAACTCGATCTTGCAGTCTCGGCAGATCTCGGCGAAGTCGGCTCGCTCGGCAAGAAAGCCGTAGCCGGGGTGGATGGCGTCGACGTCGGCGATCTCGGCCGCGGCGATCAGCCGTGGGATGTTGAGGTAGCTGTCCTTGGCCGGGCCCGCGCCGATGCAGATGGCGCGGTCGGCGAGCTTGAGGTACGGCGCGTCCTTGTCGGCCTCGGAGTAGACGCAGACGACCTCGACGCCGAGCTCGTGGCAGGCTCGCATGATGCGGAGGGCAATCTCGCCGCGGTTGGCAATGAGAACTCGTCGGAACATCAGACCGGCTCCCTGGTCGTTGGTGCGCGACAGCCGGGAAGCCGGGCCGGCGCGGAGTGCGTTAGTTGGGTTTGATCATGAACAGCGGCTGGCCGAACTCGACCGCCTGACCGTTTTCGACCAGGCACTTCTCGATCGTGCCCGATGCCTCGGCCTTGATTTCGTTGAAGACCTTCATCGCCTCAACGATGCACACCACCGTGTCGCCGTTGACGCTCTCCCCAACCGAAACGAACGGCGGGCTGTCCGGGTTGGCGGCCGAGTAGAACGTGCCGACCATGGGCGACTCGATCGCGACCAAGCCGTCGTCCGAACCGCCCGAAGCCGGAGCAGGTGCGGCATCCGATGCGGCGGGAGCGGGGGCGGCAACCGGTGCCGGCGCGGCCGGGGCCGCGTACGCGGGCATCACCGCGCCGCCGACACCCCGCTTGAGGCTGACGGTCTCTTCCTGATCCTGAAGGTCGAGCTCGGTCAGGTCGTTCTCGACCATGAGCTTGACGAGCTCTTTCAGCTTGCGGATGTCGATCATGCTTGGTTCCCGTCGATGCGGGTGCGCAGCAACGCTCGCGCGAGACACGCCCACGAAGTTTGCCGAGTGTAGTCAGAAAGCGGCAGCGAGGGGCTTTAGAGCTTCAGATCGCCCAGACCCATGCCGCCGCCGAACTTGTCGAGGTCGAGCCCGCCCTTGCCCTTCTCAGCCTTGGCCTTCTCGCGCATCCGGCGGAGCTGGGGGGTTTCCTTAAGGATCTCGTCGGGCGACCGGTCGTCGCGCTCGCCCCGGCCTCGGCCCCGGCCCTTTCCGCCGCCCGAGCCGCGCTGGGGCCCGTCGCGCTTGGGCGCTTCCTTGGTCTGCTTGATCGAGAGCGAGATCTTCCGGCTGTCGGCGTCGACCTTGAGCACCTTCACCGAGACCACCTCGTCGGGCTTGAGGACGTCCGCGACGTTCGCGACCCGTTTGTAGTCGATCTCCGAGATGTGCACGAGGCCCTCGAGTCCGCCCTGGAGCTCAACGAACGCGCCGAAGTCGGCGATGTTCTTGACCTTGCCCGTGACGATCGCGCCCTCGACGATCTCCTCCATCGCGGCCGCGAACGGATCGTCCTGCAGCTGCTTCATGCCCAGGCTGATGCGGTTGGACTCCCAGTCGAGCTTGAGGACCTGAACCGAGACCTCCTGGCCCTCCTGCACGTACTTGGCGACGTTCTTCTCGCCCATGTTGACGCGCTCGTGGGAGAGGTCGCCCACGTGCACGAGGCCGTCGACGCCGCCGATGTCGACGAACGCGCCGAAGGGCATGATCTTCTTGACCTTGCCGCGGACGGTCTGGCCTTCCTGCAGGCTGTCTTTGAGTTCCTTGGCGAGCTTCTCGCGCTCGGCCTGCAGGATGTCGCGCCGGCTGAGCACGATGTTGCCCGCGCCCCGGCGGTCGATCCGCTGCACTTTGCAAGCCAGCTTCTCGCCGTGGAACACCGACAGGTCGGGGATGCGGTCGAGCGAGACCTGGCTGGCTGGCATGAACGCGCGGTGGCCCGCGACTTCCATCTCGAGGCCGCCCTTGTTCGAGCCCGTGACCTTGGCCTCGACGATCTCGCCGGCCTCGAGCATCTCCCAGTCAGCCTTCTTGACCGCGCCGGGCCTCGAGCAGACGTACAGGCTCTCGGTCGCCTCGTACCGATCGATCACGACTTCGAGCGGCTCGCCGGGCTTTGGCAGCTCATCGTCGGGCCACTGCGTGCGGTCGCACACGCCCAGCTCTTTCGGGCCGAACTCGACGAACAGATCGCTCGGCCCGACGCTGACGACCGTGCCGGTGCGGTGCTCGCGGCCGGCCTGGACAACACGTGGGCCGCGAAGGCCTTTCTTCGGTGCGGTCTCGGCGGCCTTCTTCGCGGCCTCCACCTCGGCGGCGTCGTGCGGGTGCTGCGTCGGCGAATCACCGGTCTTCATCGCATCAAGCTCAGCCATCGCCTGGTCGAGTTCTTGCTTGATCTCGGCCTCGGCGTCGACCGGCGTCTCGGGCGAGGGCGGCGCATCGGGGGCCGTCGCCTCGGGCTTGGAGGGATCCGTCGGGCCTGCGCCGGCTGGCTGCGTGTCTGACATGGTCGGTGAGTCTCGGTCTGTGATCTCGGATCGTGTCGCCGGGAGTCTGGACGCCACCACCGCGCCCCGGTGCAGTTCCTCCCGGCAGGAGGCGAGTCTAACCCCGCTCGCTGCGGGATGCACGGACGGCGTCGTCAGATTTCGGGCACTGAACAGGCGATCTCAGGTGCTGGCGTGCTGGGGCATGCTCTCGCGGATGGCCTCGACGATCCGCTGCGCGGTCCGCACATTGGCGAGGCCCGCGCGGGCGTCGATCTCGGGCTTGTTGCCTGACCGCACGCATGAGAGGAACGCCTCGATCTCTGAGAGCAGCGGCTCGCCGTCGTCGACCTCGAGTGGCTCGACGTTGACCAATTCGTCCCACTTGAGGTTGGTCAGGTCGGCGCCCTCGCGGAGCTGCTCTCGGACCTCGCCCATCTGGGCCTCGTTGGCGAGCCGGCGGATGAGCGTGCCCGTCTTCTTTCCGTAGTCGATCTTGATATACGCGTCCTCGGCCGTGATCCGCGTCAGCCGCTCGGTCTTGAGCGCGAGCCGGCTGAACGTCATGTTGGCGACGCACACGCCCCCGCCCTGCTCGGCGGGCATGTCCCACGTCAGACGGGCGTTGCACAGGTCCTCGTGCTCGGTCACCACCGGCACGCCCGAGGCCTCGACCCGGTCGGGCTCTCGGCCACCCATCAGCATGATGACCACATCCAGGTCGTGGATGCCCATGTCCATCACGACGCCGATGTCAACCGAGCGGAACGTCATCGGGCTGACGCGGTGCACCTCGATGAACCGGGGCGTCAGGTCAAGGCCTTCTGCCGTCGCGCGGGTCAGCGCACGCATGATCGGGTTGAACCGCTCGATGTGGCCCACCATCAGCAGCGATCCCGATTCGTCGGCGACCCGCTTGATGGCCTCGGCCTCCTCGGGGTCCTGCGCCAGTGGCTTTTCGATCAGGCACGCGATGCCGGCCCGCAGCAGAGGCTCGGCCGTCTCTCGGTGGTAGATCGTGGGCACCGCGATGCTCACGGCATCGGGCTTCGCGGCGACAACGTCGTCGATGGTCTCGAGCACCGGGCAGCCGTGGCGTTCCGCGATCTCGCGGGCACGCTCTGTGTTGGCGTCGTAGACGCCGACCATCTCGATTCCGTCCATCTCGGCGTAGACGCGCGCGTGGTGCTGGCCCATCCGGCCCACCCCGAGCGCTGCGCAGCGGAGCTTCTTCCCGTTCATCGGCTTGACCTCCACCATTTGTGCGTCGTTGGTCTGCATGGTGCTCGCTCTGCGACCATCCGGCGAAGGCCGATGCCGCGTGTGTGTTGGTTCCGTCTGTCCGAATCAGCCCGTGGCCGCTTCGCTCGCCGCGCGGCCCTCGATCGCGTCTTCGAGCGCCGACGCCAGCTTGTCGTACCCGGTCAGGCCCACAAAGCGCGACACGGGCTCGCCGTCCTTGAAGATCACGATCGTCGGCACCGCGCTGATCTCGAAGCGGTGCGCAAGGTCACGGTTCTGATCCGTGTCGATCTGGGCCACGATGACACGACCCTCGAACTCTCCCGCGAGCTGTCGAACCACGGGCTCGACCATCCGGCACGGCATGCACCACGACGCCCAGAACTCGGCAACCGCGATCACGCCCTGCGATTCGATCGCGGACGCGAACGTCTCGTCGTTGAGCTTGTGCAGCGATCCGTCCGCCATAGTGCGGTCCTCCTCGGGCCTGCCGGGGCTCCGCCCCGCGTCCGGAAGTCTACTCGTGCCGCCGTCACGGTGCGGCCCGCGACGCCCGATCACGGCTTATCGGATCAGAGATCTGTTCGGGCGAGCGCGTCGGCTGATCGGAGGGCCTGCACGGCCGGGGCGACGTCGTGCACCCGGAAGACCGACGCCCCCGCGGCGCGGTGCAGCGCGGTCAGCGCGGTTGTCCCCGCCGATCGCTCGGTCGGCTGGCTGTCGCGCTCGAGCGACACCCGGCCCACGAAGCTCTTGCGGCTCAGCCCGCTGAGGACGGGTCGGCCGCCTAGCTCGGTCAACTCGGGGGTCCGCCGAATGAGCTCGAGATTCTGCTCGACCGTCTTGCCAAATCCAAGGCCGGGGTCAAACACGATCCGCTCTCGATTGATCCCGACATGCTCTAGCACTTTGCAGGTCGCGACGAGATCAATCGAAACCTCGTTGAGGATGTCGGCCTCCACGATCGGGGCGTCATACTGATCGGAGTACTTGTCCTTATTCGGCGGCAGTACGCGATGCATCAGCACGTATCCGACTTGGTGCTGTGCGACGACATCCATCAGCGCTAGATCATCCTGAGCCATTGAGACGTCGTTGACGATCGCCGCGCCGGCATCGATCGCGGCAGCTGCGACCTGAGCGAGCGTGGTATCGACGCTGATGATGGCATCGCATCGCTTGCCCAAGATCGCCTCGACTGCCGGCACAACGCGTCGGATCTGCTCCTCGGCATCAACTCGTCCTGCCCCGGGGCGTGTCGACTCGCCGCCGATGTCGAGGATGTGTGCGCCGTCATCGATCGCAGCTGTTGCTCGCCGGACGACCGCATCGATGGTTGACAGCTCGCCGCCGTCGCTGAAGCTGTCGGGCGTGACGTTGAGGATGGCCATGACCGCCGGCGTCCGCAGATCGAGCACGCGATCGCCGCCGATGCGCCACGTAGTGCTCATATCAGAGTTCATGCTCGCTCCTCAAACGACAGCGGGCCGACCCGGAAGGATCGGCCCGCTGAGGACTGTATCAGTTGTCGGCAAGAATCAGAACTCCGGATCGCCGCCGCCGTTGCCGCCGCCGTTCGCGTCCTGGAACGACTTGCCGATCTCGATCGAGGTCGAGATCAGGTCCATGGGGACAACGGTGCGGAACGACATGCTGCCGCCCTGGGCCGAGGCGCCGACGGCGATCGGGCTCAGGGCCGCCGGGACGTTGATGGCCGCGAGCTCGGGGGCGAACATGCCCGCCATGGGCAGCGCCGCGCGGGCGACGGTGCCGATGTCGAGGTAGCCGACCATGAACGCGTCGGACTGGAGCCGGTCGGCCTGGGCGGCCAGCAGCTCGTTGGTGACGAGGTCGCCGCCGTCGCGTGCGGCGGACACCGCCCGGCTCAGGGCGTCGCCGGTGCGGGTGTAGGTCATGACGACGCTGTCGCCGTCGGCCGCCGCGACGTAGCCCGTCGGGCCGTTCGCGCCGCCTCCGAAGAGCACGTTCATCATCATCTGCATCTGCATGGCGTTCTCGTTGTTCATGTCGGGGAGCATGCCCATCGACCAGCCGAACGCCTGCACGCCGCCGACGTCGGTCGGGGCGTCGTCAAAGCTCGAGGTGATCAGCATGCCGTTGGCTTCCTGATCGTTCAGGGCCGAGACGGTGTCGCCGTAGCTCTGGATGAGCGCGTCGGCGTCGGTGGTCTCGATGACCATGATGGTGTTGGGGAAGATGCCGCCCATGAGCCCTGCCGGGTTCGCGCCGATGACCTGCGCCATCGAGGTCGCGTTGTCGGTGAACGCGCCGAAGTCCATGCCGGGGAAGCCCTGGCCCATCTGCTCGTTGGCGGCGTTCATGTTGCTCATCAGCTCGCGGATGCCCGCGCCGCTGAAGTCGATCGCCCACGCGCCGATGTACTCGCCGCCCGGAAGCAGGGCCAGTGTGTCGGCGGTGCTGCTCGACTCGGCGAAGAACGCCGCGAGCTCTGAGCCCTGCTTGAAGTTCGCGGCCAGGTCAACGCTCACGCCGCGCCCGTCCAGCGTCACACCCACGAGCCCCCGCTCGCCGTCGCGGGCGAAGTTCTTCACGAGCTGGTCGATCATCTCGATCTGACCCTCGATCTGGTCGGCCTGGGCGCCGCCGAACTGGGCCATCTGCTGCATCTGCTGCGAGCCCTGGGTCCAGGCGCCCAGCATCTGCTCGGCGAACGCCTCGACCGCGACGCTCACGACAATGCTCTGATCGGCCGACATCGCGTTGCCCACGTCGCCCATCGCCGCCTGATGCTGCGCGAGGGCACCGTCGGCGGCCTCGAAAGCGCCGACGCTCTTCTCCATCGGGCCGACCGCGGCGAAGCCGCCGCCCACGTCCTTCATCGAGACGTTCTCGCCCTGGAAGTTGACCGACTCGAGCCCGTTGCCGGTGCCGCCGAAGCCGGTCGCGAACTCGTTGTAATCGGTGACGGGCACGAGCAGGACGATGTCGTCCGGGCCCATGCCGAGGTTCTCGAGGCTTGAGACAACAACGGCGGCGGAGCCCTGGGCGTTGACGCCCGGCATGCCGGTCATGCCGATCGCCATGCCGACGCCCATGCTCATCTCGGGCAGCTTGGCGGTCTGCGCGAACGCCTGCGCGCCTTCGAGCACGGTCGAGATGTTCGAAATCGAGATGACCATCGCCGCGTCGGTCGGCACGCGGTCGAGCACGGCCTCGTGCTGAGCGGTGGCGACCAGGCACGGCATGCCGGCGGCGAGAGTCAGAGCGAGCGAACGGGTCGTGATGAACATGGATGTGTCCTTTCGTGACCGGTCTTTTCGCTGCCGGTCGGTCATGATCGGTGTCGGCCCGATGCACAGCGATAGCGCCGCGGGCTTGCGGTCCCCTCTCCTCACCTGTTAGGGGTTGCGACCGCCGGGTTGCACGCAGGATAGGGCCCGCAGCAGCAGTTTTGCGTCTGTTCAGGGGGTCGAGAGCATTTGTTTTCGGACGGACCGATCGGCTGGCCGTCAGCTCGCGGCGGCTCGGGGCTCTTCTTCTATCTCTTCCTCGTCCTCTTCGTACTCATCGATCTCTTCGTAATCCTCGGCGTCTTCGGGGTCGATCTCATTGCCGTCTTCGTCGACGAGCACGTAGTCGTATTCCTCGTCGTCCTCGGCCGCCTCGTCTTCACCCTCGTCGCCTTCTTCATACTCGGCGTCTTCGTCTTCGTACTCGGCCTCGGGGTCGTCATCTGCCTCGGCGTCTTCGAGTTCCTCTTCGGGGGCCTCAGGCTCATTGGCCTCGCCCTCGTCGAGTTCTTCGGCGTCGTCGATCTCGGCGTCATCGGTCTCGAAGGGCGGCTCCTCGATCGCGGCTTCAGCCTCGTCCGCCTCGGGCGCGGGCTTGGTCAGCGTGCCCTGTGCGGTCTTGTAGTTCGCCTTTGCCCGTTCCTGGTCAGCGGCATATTCGTCGTCGCTGCGGTTGTCGCCGTCGGCGGCCCGCATCTGCTGCTCGTTGTACGCCTTCATCGCCTCCCATTCCTCGATGGAGATAGCGACCTCGCGCGCGACCGAGCCCTTGTGCTCGCCGATGATGCCGGCGATGCCCATGAGATCGATCAGCCGGCTCGCGCGGGTGTAGCCGATGGCGAGACGACGCTGCAAGAGACTCACCGAGCCTCGCTTGGTCTCGAGCACGATCTCGACGGCGCGGTCGAACATCGGGTCTTCTTGCGCAGCCGCGAGGCTTGCGGAAGAATTGTTCTCGCTCTCGATGATCCGCTCTTCGTCCGAGTCACCCGAGCGCAGCTGCACGAGCTGCCGCTCGTACGTCGGCCCGGCGACCTCGCGCATGAACTTGACGACCTTGCGGATCTCCATGTCATCGACGAGCGTGCCCTGCGCGCGGTGCAGCTTGTGCGATCGCGGGCTGAGGTAGAGCATGTCGCCCTGACCCAGCAGCAGCTCTCCGCCCTTCTGGTCGAGCACGATCCGGCTGTCGAGGCCCGACGCGACCTTGAACGCCACCCGGCACGGCATGTTGCCCTTGATCAGGCCTGTCACGACGTTCGCCTGCGGCCGCTGCGTCGCAAGGATCAGGTGGATGCCGACCGCACGCGCCTTCTGCGCGATGCGGATGATCGAGCCCTCGACCTCCTTGTTGGTCATCATCAGGTCGGCCAGCTCGTCGATGATGAAGACCATGTACGGCAGCCGCTGCGGGATGCGGGCCTTCTCGTCGTCCGACTGCACGCCCATGCGCTCGCACAGCTCATCGAAGTCGAGGTCGTTGTAGCCCGTGATGTCCCGGCAGCCGGCCTCGACCAAGAGCTCGTACCGCTCGTCCATCTTCTTGACGGCCCACTCGAGGATCGCCGCCGCCTTGCCCATCTCGGTCACCACCGGGCACATCAGGTGCGGGATGTCCTTGAACTGGCTCATCTCGACCATCTTGGGGTCGACCAGAACCATCTTGAGTTCGTTGGGCTTCTTGGTGTACAGGAAGCTCATGATGATCGTGTTCATGCACACGGACTTACCCGAGCCCGTCGTGCCCGCGATCAGCATGTGCGGCATCTTGGTCAGGTCTTCGATCAAGGGCTCGCCCGAGGCGTCCTTGCCGAGGAACATCGGGAGCTTCATCTTCTGGAACCGTTCGCGGCTCGACATGAGTTCTTTCAGACGCACCTTCTCCTTCGTCGGGTTCGGCACTTCGACGCCCACCGTATCGCGCCCCGCCTGGTTCGCGACGATGCGGATGTTTACAGCCTTGAGCGAACGCGCCAGGTCGCTCTGGATGCTCGTCAGCTTGCTGACCTTGGTACCCGGCGCGAGCTTCACGTCGTAGAGCGTGATGACCGGGCCAGACTCGATGCCCACGACCTCGCCGTCGATCTTGTACTGCTGGAGCGCCGACTCCAGTGCCTCGGCCTGCTCGCGGACCAGCTCTTCCAGCGTCTCGCTGAAGCTCTCGTCCGGGTCTTCCAGCAGTTCGATGCTCGGGTAGCGGTAGCCCTCGAGCTCGGCGACATTCTGCAGGTCGCGCAGGTCCTCTTCGGTTGCCGTCGACTTGTTCGCCCCGGCGAACCGCAGCGGCAGCTTGGCGACCTTGTCGCGGATGGAGTCCTCGCTGAAGACCTGCGGCGCGCCGGGCGTCTCGTCGTCCTCCTCTTCGTCCTCATACTCGTCGTCATCGGCGACGACCTCGGCGTCCTCGTCTTCGTACTCCTCTTCCTCGTCGTACTCGCCTTCCTCGTACTCGCCCTCTTCGTCTTCGTACTCGTAGCCGTCTTCGTCGTACTCCGCCGCAGCCGCGTCGTCGGCGTCGTAGACATCGTCGTCTTCGAGGTCCTCGGTCGCGCCGAGGCCGCCTGCGGTTTCCTTGATCCGCTTCGACTTCTCGCGGCGCTTCCGCTCGGCGGCCCGCTTCTTGCGCTTGGCCTCGGTGAATTCCTCGTCGGGATCTGCGTCGAGGTCATCGAGCCGGACGCGCGGCTGGCGCAGTTGATCGGCCTTGGCGCGGACCGAGTCGAGCACCCAGGCCGCTGCCTTGCCGACAAGGCCCGAGCGTTCGCGGATGACGCCCGTGCGGGCCGAGACCCAGAGCGGTGCGACGACGAGCCACTTGTCGAAGCAGACGATGAGGCCGATCGCGGTCGTGAGCGCGAGGGCAAACGTTGTGCCCAGGCCGCCGAAGCGCGCGCCGATCTCGGTCGCGAGTGTCAGCCCCACCGTGCCGCCGGGGATGCCCGCCATGGGGCCGCTGCCGGGCACCGCGTGCGCCTGAAGCCCCGCAAGGCCGGACATGGCAAACACGAGCCCGACGCAGCGGACAATCGGGTGTTCGAGCCGATGCCCGGCGTACCGGATCGCGAGCAGCGCGAGCGCGCCGAGCATCCCCGCCCAGACCGCCCAGCCGAACAGCCGGTACGACCAGTGCGCGACGGCCGCGCCCGCCGGCCCGCACCAGTTCGCGGCCGGGTCGTTGGTCGGCCAGACCGTGTGCGACGGCGCATCCGCGGCGTTGTAGTCGAACACGCTGGCTGCGGCGAACACCCAGACCGCGGAGAGCGCAACGAGCGTGAGCCAGGTAGTGATCTGGATCGGCTCTGTTGCGTCGGCGCCGTGGGTCGTGCGCATGCGGCCACGCTTTGCAGTTTTTTTGCTCATACCAGGGCTTTCATCGGATGCGGCGGTCGTCCTTGGCGATATTCTCCCGGGGTCGTATTCACAACTTGGCCGTCCCTAGGACAAGGATCACGGAAGATCATGGCCTACCCAGCTCCCCTACCTGATGCAGTTCCAGGATTTGAGCGCGCACCCGATGGCGTTTCGTCGAGCGATGACTATCACCGCAGGTTCCGGGGCCGGGCCGGCCACTACCTGTTGAGTGTCCAGACCCGCGGCCTGCTTAAGCTCATCGAGCCGCTGGGTCAGGAGCTCCGCATCCTCGATATCGGGGGTGGGCACGCCCAGTCTGCCCTGCCGCTGGCCAGGGCCGGGCACCACGTGACCATTTTGAATAGCGCCGCCGAGTACGAGCTGCGGTCGCGCCGCGAGTGCGCCGGCGAGGACATCGAGTTCCTTAGCGGCCCGCTCGACGCCCCGCCGGTCGATCCGGGCTCGTACGACCTGGTCATGGCCCTGCGGATCGTGATGCACATGCCCGACTGGCGAGGATTTGTTCGGTCAATGTGCTGTGCGTCGGGTCGGGCAGTCCTGATCGACTTCCCGAGTTGGCGGAGCAGCAACATTTTCGAGCCGATGCTCTTCGACCTCAAGCGGTGGATCGAGGGCGGCAGCACGCGCGAGTACCAGCTTTTCTGGCCGCGGGAGGTCCGCGAGGCGTTTCTTGCCGGCGGCTTCGAGCAGAAGGCGAGCTACGGCGAGTGCTTCATGCCGCTGGTCCTGCACCGCATGGCGCACCTGCCCGCGGCGACCGGGGCGATCGAATCTGTCGCTCGGGGGTTGGGACTGACGCGGTGCTTCGGTTCTCCGGTGCTCACGCTCGCGATGCGCAGCTGAATCGCCGATAGCCTAACTCGTGCCCGACCGATCGCTCAGAGTCCTGATGCTCGCGCCGCAGCCGTTCTTTATTGAACGCGGCACACCGATCGCCGTGCGCGCCGCAGCCGAGACACTCGCCAAGGCCGGCCACCAGATCGACCTGCTCGTCTACCACCTGGGCGATGACATCGACCTGCCCAACAATGTGCGGCTCGTCCGCATCCCCAAGGTTCTGGGCGTCAAGCGGATGCGTCCCGGGCCCACGGTATCCAAACTGCGATGCCTCGTCGGCTTTTACAGGGCGGCGAAGAAGCTGGTCAAGCAGGACGACTACGACCTCGTGCACGCGGTCGAGGATGGTGTGTTCGTCGCGCTCAGGCTCAAGTCCAAGCACGGGCTGCCGTTCGTGTACGACATGGACTCACTGATGAGCGAGCAGGTCGCCGAGAAGCCTGGCGTGGGCAAAGCTGCGGCGGCGCTGTTCGCCGTGCTCGAGACGGCGGCTGTCCGCAATGCGATCCACTGCCTGTGCGTCTGCCCGCACCTGAAAGAAGTTGCCAAGCGAGACGTGCCGGACGCGCCCGACGAGCACTTGACTGTCCTGACCGACTTCCCGCTCGTTGACCCGATGCCCGCGAAAGGCGACGTCGCCGAGCGCGTGCAGCGTGCGCACGATGACGGCCGATTGGTCGCGGCCTACGTTGGCAATCTCGAGCCCTACCAGGGTGTCGGCGACATGCTCGACGCGGCCAGGCTGCTCCTCGATGGGCAGAGCGACGCGGCCGAGCGTGTTCGCCTCCATATCTACGGCGGCCCGGCCGACGCGATGGACGCGATGCGGCGGGAGTACGCCGACCTGGCCGATGCGGGCGTCGTCGAGTTCTGCGGCTCGATCCCCGTCAGCCGGCTCGGCGAGGTCCTGCACTCGTCCGACATCCTGCTCTCGCCACGCAAGGTCGGCACGAACACACCCATGAAGCTCTACGGCTACCTCGCATCGGGCAAGCCCGTGCTGGCGACGAGCATCCTGTCGCACACACAGGTGCTAAGCGACTCGCACGCCGAGCTGGTCGAGCCAAACCCGAACGCGCTGGCCGAGGGCCTGACGCGGCTGATCGACGAGGACCCACGCCGCCGGCGTCTGGGCCGGGCCGGGGCGAAGCTGGTCGAGCAGAAGCACAGCCGGGCGGCGTTCGAGCGGACGCTCACCGGTGTGTATCGCGCGATCGGGACGGCGCTATCCGCACAAGATTGAGATGGCCGACTCGCTTTTTGAGCATTATGTCTGTATCGTGTTCGGATGCTTGCTCGGGTTCAGTCAGCGCTCCTTCAGGGTATCGATGCCCTTTCGTGCGAGGTTGAGGTCGATGTCGATGATGTCGGGCTCGACTCGGCGGCGATCGTGGGCTTGCCCGACGCGGCCGTGCGGGAGTCGATCGATCGGGTGCGGTCGGCCCTCGGCAACTCCGGCTACGGCTTCCCGAACGGCAAGACGCTGATCAACCTCGCACCGGCGGTCATGCGGAAAGAAGGCCCGGTCTACGACCTGCCGATCGCGGTGGGGCTGATGCTGTGCCAGGGCATGGTGCCGCCGGCTTCGACGGGCCTGGATCACCGCAAGTATCTGTTCGCAGGCGAGTTAGCGCTCGACGGCCGGCTCCGGCCGATCCGCGGCGCGATCGCGTTGGCCTCGCTCGCTCGGCAGCAGGGCTTCGAGGGGCTGGTTTTGCCCGCCGACAACGCGCGGGAGGCGGCGGTGGTCGCCGGCGTCGGCGACGGCGAGCCGCTGACGATCATCGGGGCGCGGACGCTGACCGAGGTGGCGTGTCTGCTGACGGGTGCGATGGAGCCCGACCCGGTGCCGCCGGTGGACGTCGAAGGCGTGCTGTCGCGGGCGTCTGCACCGATCGACTTCGCCGAGATCAAGGGACAGGAGTCCGTGAAACGGGCCGCGGTGATCGCGGCGGCGGGAGGGCACAACCTGTTGATGCTCGGGCCCGCCGGCACAGGCAAGACCATGGTCGCGCGGGCCCTGCCGGGCATTCTGCCCGCGATGTCGCCGGCCGAGGCGATCGAGGTGACGCGGGTCTACTCGGCGGCGGGCGAGCTGGCGCACGACGAGGGGCTCGTGCGCGTCAGGCCCGTGCGGACGCCGCACCACACGGCGTCGGCCCCGGCGATCGTCGGCGGCGGCGCGATCCCGAGGCCCGGCGAGATCTCGCTCGCGCACCGAGGCGTGTTGTTCTTGGACGAACTACCCGAGTTCTCGCGTGCCGTGCTCGAAACGCTCCGGCAGCCGCTTGAGGACCACGTCGTGACCATCAGCCGGGCGCACGGGTCGCTGCGGTTCCCGGCCGACTTCATGCTGGTGGCTGCGATGAATCCGACGCCGCGTGGCGATGTTGCCGCTGGCGAGGTCGGCCAGCGTGAGATGGATCGGTATTTGTCGAGGCTTTCTGGGCCGCTGCTCGACCGGATCGATCTGCATGTCGAGGCCCCGCGGGTGCCGTTTGATGAGCTGGCCGCCGCCCCGACCGGCACGGGCACGGCCCAGATGCGCGACGCCGTCGCCGGGGCTCGGCAGTACCAGCAGGGCCGACAGGCCGTCGCCAACGCGAGGCTCAGCGGCAAGGCGCTCGACGAGCACGCGCCGATGTCGGAGGAGGCGTCGACATTGCTCCGGCGGGCGCTGACCGAGCTCGGGCTGTCCGCGCGGGCGTATGACAAGATCCGCCGGATCGCGCGGACGATCGCGGACCTGGATCGTGATCCGCAGGTTGCGGTGCCGCACATCGCCGAGGCGATCGGGTATCGGCTGCTGGGTCGGGCGACGGTGTGATGGATTCGGAGCTAGGCTCGCGTGCCCGTGTGAAAGGAGCACCGATGCGTGCGATCGCTCTGCTGGTCTCGGTCATCATGTCGGCGTGCGTGGTCGCGCAGCCGGAGAGCATCTTCGAGCCGATCGATTGGCCGCACCGCGACCCGGTGCGTCTGGCGTCGGGTGCGCCCGGGCCGGCGTACTGGCAGAACCGGGCGAGCTATGACATCAGTGTGACGCTCGGAACAGAGTCGCGCGAGGTCGCTGGCAGTCTGGTGTGCGAATACGAGAACAACTCGCCGCACGAGCTGGCGTACCTGTGGCTGAATCTGGAGCAGAACGCGTTTACGCCCGACTCGATCGGCAACCGCGCGCTTGCGCCGGGGATGTGGTGGCGCGTGCCGCCAGACTTCGAGGGCGGGTTCCGGCTGGGTGACGCCGCGGTCAACGGCATGCTGGTCGAGGTTGACGTGTACGACACGCTCGGTCGCATTACGCTGCCGACACCGCTCTTGCCGGGGGAGTCGCTGACGCTCGAGCTCGAGTTCGCGATGATGATCCCGCCGCGCGGCAGGCTGGGTGTCTACGAGGGTGAAGACGGCGAGGTCTTCCAGCTCGCGCACTGGTTCCCGAACATCGCGAAGTACGACGACATCCACGGGTGGAACGTGCTGCCGCACGAGGGCGACGGCGAGTTCTACACCGACTTCGGCGACTACACGATTGAGCTCACGGTGCCCGCAGATCACATCGTGGCGTGTTCGGGCGAGCTCGTGAATCAAGAGGAAGTCCTGACCGCTGTGCAGCGCGAGCGTCTGGCGCAGGCGTACACGACGACAGATACGGTCATCATCCGCGACTTCGACGAGATCCCAGCCGAGCCGGCGCGTGATATGAAAACGTGGCGGTTCGAGGCAAAGGACGTGCGCACCGTTGCATGGGCGTCGAGCCGGGCGTTCCGGTGGGACGCGGCGATCGCCGCAGACGACCGACCGGTCTTGTGCCAGGCGTTCTACCCGAATGAGGGCGACGGCACTGAGGACGACCCGAAGTGGAACGCCGCGGTCGAGTACGGGCAGTACTCGATCAACTATTACAGCGAGTGGCTGAGCGAGTACCCGTACCCGACCGCGACCAACGTCGGCGGCGTGGTGGGGGGCATGGAGTACCCGCAGATCGTGTTCTGCTCGATCGACCGCAGCCCGCGCAGCCTCTTCGGCGTGACCGACCACGAGTTCGGGCACATGTGGTTCCCGATGATCGTCAACACCGACGAGCGAAGGCACGCCTGGATGGACGAGGGCATCGACTCGTTCATCAATCACTACAGCTTCAGCGAGTACTGGGGCGAGCCGCGGCGGATCGGGAGCGCGGACTTCATCGTCGAGAAGGAGCGCAGCGAGACGCCGCAGCCGATCATGACGTTCCCGGATCGCGTGCGATCGGGCGATCTCGGGTATCTGGCGTACGGCAAGCCGGCGTACGCGTTCCGCGTGCTGCGCGAGTATGTGCTCGGCGAAGACCGCTTCGACGAGGCATTCCGCGAGTACTTCCGGCGGTGGGCGTTCAAGGGCCCTCAGCCCGAGGACTTCTTCCGCACGATGGAAGACGCGGCGGGTGCCGATCTGAGCTGGTTCTGGCGGGGCTGGTTCTACGAGGCGGCGAAGCTTGATCAGGGCGTGTACGACATCGAGCCGGAGCCGCGCCGTGGCAACCTAAGCGTGACGGTCGCGAACTACGAGCGGATGGTGATGCCGATCGATCTGGCGATCGAGTACACCGACGGTTCGACGGAGCGCAAGCGCGTACCGGTGCAGGCGTGGACCAACGGGTCGACGTTTGCGGTGTCGTGGCCGGCGGAAGGCCGCTCGATCGCGCGCGCGATGATCGATCCGGACGAGATGCTGCCCGATATCGATCGAGAGGACAACATGTGGGATGCGGAAGCTTCCGATGAGGAGGCGTCGGAGCCGGAGGCGGTGATGGACTGAGTCCCTCGCTTGCGCCTCGGGCTCGTCAAGACTGTGGCATCAGAGCACTATCAGGGATGCGCCGAGGACGATCAGGAAGCCGTAGAAGCCGGCGAAGAGATCGTCGATCAGTACGCCCCAGCCTGCCGGGAACTTCTGCGTCGCGTCGGCGGGCCAGGGCTTGACGATGTCCATCGCCCGGAACGCGATGAAGCACAGCCAGAGCGTGAACGCGGCGGCGAGCGGCGTCGCGAGCGCGGCCGTGGGCAAGAACGACAAAAACACGAGCGTGACGCACTGGCCCGCGGTTTCGTCTGCGACGATGTTGCCGTGGTCTTTCTTGCCGAAGACCGACTCGGCGAGGTCGCCCTGCGCGACGCACGCGGCTGAGAAGAACAGCATGACGGCGATCATCGCGGCCTCGAACACGCCCGAGCCGGGTGCGATGCCGACGGCCATCAGCGCGCCAGCGAGCACGACCGGCGGAAGCGAGCCCCAGGTGCCCGGCGCGGGGCGGAGCCGGCCGAGGCCGAACACGGTGAGCAGCGGGAGTCTTGGGGTGTCCATCAGGCGGTCTTTCCTTGGGCGATTGCTCGGGTGACGTAGGGCCAGGCGCTCAGTGCGGTGACGATCGTGGTCGCCCACGCAAGGCCGGCGTTGATCCGCTGGTCCATCGGCGGATCGAGGAGTGCAATCGAGAGCAGCACGGCCGGAACCGCGACGGATTGCAGGATCATTTTTGCCTTGCCGGACCAGTTGGCGGAGGCGTCGATGCCTGAGCCTTCGGCGAGCCCCCGAAGACTGGTGACCAAGAGCTCACGAGCGATGATCACGACGACCATCCAGCCGGTGAAGCCGGCGAGGGGCGTGCCGGCGTCGTCGAAGCCCGGCCCGGCGAGCAGAACCAGTGCGCCGAGGACGAGGATCTTGTCGGCGAACGGATCCATGACCCGCCCGAAGCGTGTGATGGCGTTCCACCGCCGCGCGAGATAGCCGTCGGCGGCGTCGGTGAAGGCAGCGATGATAAACAGACCGGCCGCCGCAAGCAGCATCGGGTCGGCGTCGGACTGAGGGTCCGGCGACCACAGGCTGAGCATGGCGAAGAACGCGCCGGCGAGAACGAGTCTCAACCAGACGAGCGCGTTCGGCGTGTGCAGCTTCCATCCGGTGGCTCGGGCTGGTGCGGGCGGGTGCATCACGCGGCGATAGTACCTCCGGCCGGCGTTCAGCCGTGTGGAAGGCCCTTGGAGCCGCAGCTATCCTGCCGCTCGCGGGACGCGGCGTCGTAATCGATGGCGAGCGGCCGTCCCGAGCAGCAGTCATCGGTGGATAGAGCGAAGCTCGGGGCAGGCCGAGGGGCCGCGGAGCGGGGTTGCAGTTGGACTCGGTGATCAGCCCGTTCATCTTGTATGGCATGATCGCGCTCGGGGGCGTCGGTGTGCTGCTGGCGCTGCCGCGGGAGCGGATCAGCCTGGCGCTGCCGGGTTACATTCTCGGGTCGGCCGCGGGCGGCGGGATTCTGCTGTTTCTCTTCTTCGCGTCGCAGAACCCGGACCCCGCGGCGTTCGCCGGGCCCGAGGTGGCAGAGTCTCCGCTGGGAGTCATCCCCAACCCGTACTTTTACGCCTTTGCGCTCTTGGGTCTAGCGGCAGCGATGCGTGTCATCACCCATCCGAAGCCCGTGTATTCCGCTCTCTACTTCATCCTCACGATTCTCTCGACGAGCGGGCTGTTTCTGATTCTGTCGGCCGAGTTCATGGCCTTCGCGCTGATCATCATCTATGCGGGAGCGATCCTCATCACGTACCTGTTCGTGATCATGCTCGCGACGCAGTCGCAGACCGAGGAGCTTGTCGAGGAGCAGCCCGCGTACGACCGCCTGGCCCGCGAGCCTGTCTTCGCCACCGCCGCCGGCTTTGTCCTGCTGGCGACGCTGACCACGATGCTCGGCCGCGGGGTGCCGGTGCTCACGATGGACCCGTCGGCGTACTCGGGCGATCGGCTTCTCGCTCAGCTGCCGACGCGGATCGAGCGGTCGCTGAGAGAGGAGCACGCGCTCGACGAGGGCGTCGGCATCCGTCCGAACGAGCGGATCGCCCGCGAAGTCACCGCGACGGGCCCGGACGGTCCGTTTCTGGTCGATGACGCGGCCAGAACCGTTGTCGTTGAGGTCGTGCGTGCCGGGGGCGATGGTGCCCGCCGCACCGTTGACTGGCCCGCCGATCTCGCGATCACGAACCCCGAGGGCGTCGGCTGGGAGCTGATCAAGGCGCACCCGGGTGCGATCGAGATTGCCGGTGTGATCCTGCTCATGGCGATGCTCGGGGCGACCGTCCTTGCCCGCAAGCAGATCCAGCTTGACGAGGACGCCAAACGCGAGATGGCGATGGCGCGCTCGCAACGCCGGGCCGACGGCGGTTCGAATTGGGCCGGCGGCGGTGACGGCGCCGCCGGGGAGGGGGGGGAGTGATGGTCTCCTTTATGGCAGACATGGCCGGCGTGATGCTCGGCCAGGCCGACTTCCCGCAGCCGATGCACGCGATCACGCTGTATCACTATTTGTTGGTGTCGGCCGTGATGTTCTGCCTCGGGCTGATCGGCTTTGTGACGCGGCGGAACCTGATCATGATGTTCCTGTGCACCGAGATGATGTTCCAGGCGGCGGGGATCGCGATGATCGCCTTCGGCCGGTTCTATCTGGATTACACGGGCCAGGTGTTCGTGATCTTTGTGCTGACGGTGGCGGCGGCGGAGGCGGCGCTCGCGCTGGCCTTGGTCGTGCTGCTGTTCAGGCGGAAGGAATCGCTGGACGGGACGGCGTGGGCCGTCCTGAAGGGCTGAAGGAGCGGGCGTGCTGACGGATTTGATCAACATGCCGATGCTCACCCTCGCCGCCGATACGGTGAAGGGGAGCGGCCCGCTGATCGAGTCGTGGGAGAAGGGGCCCGCGTGGGTGCTGCTGATCCCGCTGCTGCCGCTGTTCGCCGCGATCGCCAACGGGTGTTGCGCCGTCGCGGGCGTCAAGACCAAGCTGCCGGCGAAGATCACGATCGGCTCGCTGGCGGGCTCGTTCCTGCTGACCGCGGCCGCCTTTCTGACGCTCAAGGGCGGCACGTCTGTCGTGACGGGCTGGTCGTGGTTTGATCTGAGCTGGGGCGACGGGCCCGGGCAGTCGTTCATCGCCGACTTCGGTTTCTATATCGACAACCTGTCGCTGCTGTGGATGCTCTTTGTGACGGGCCTGGCGACGCTGATCGCGACGTACGCCAGCGAGTACATGGAGCACGACGTCGGGCAGGGGTACAACCGGTTCTTCTTCGCGTTCGGGTTGTTCGTGTTCAGCATGTCGTGCCTGGTGCTGGGCGATAACCTGCTGATGCTCTACCTGGGCTGGGAGGGCGTGGGTCTCTGCTCGTATCTGCTCATCGGCTACTACTACAAGAAGCCCGAGGCGGTCGCGGCCGCCAAGAAAGCGTTTATCGTCAACCGCATCGGTGACCTGGGCCTCGCGATCGGCGTGTTCCTGACGTTTGTGCACTTCGGGACGGTCGAGTACGCCGAGCTGTTCTCGAACGAGCAGCTGGCGGGCTACATCGACGCGGTGAAGGCGGGCAACGCGTCCGACGTGCCGCTGATGGCGCAGCTGATCCCGGTGTTCCTGATGATCGGGGCGTTCGGCAAAAGCGCTCAGTTCCCGCTGTACGTCTGGCTGCCCGACGCGATGGAGGGCCCGACGCCCGTGTCGGCGCTGATCCACGCCGCGACGATGGTGACCGCGGGGCTGTACCTCATCTCGCGGTTCTACCCGGTCTTTTTGCTCAGCGAGTGGGCCCTGCCGACGGTGGCGTGGGTCGGCACGATCACCGCGTTCCTCGCGGCGACGATCGGCATGGCGCAGTTCGACATCAAACGCATCATGGCGTATTCGACGGTGTCGCAGCTGGGCTACATGTTCGCGGGCCTCGCGGTGCTGACGTCGACGGGCGGCGTGTACCACGTGCTGACGCACGCGTTCTTCAAGGCGCTGCTGTTCCTGTGCTGCGGCGCGGTGATGCACGGCTTCGCGGGCCAGCTCGACCTGCGCAAGCTCAGCGGGCTCTGGCACATGCCGGGCTGGCGGATCGTTTCGGTGGGCATGCTGATCGGCTGCCTGAACCTCGCGGGCGTGCCGTTCACGGCCGGCTATTTCAGCAAGGACATGATCCTCGCCGAGGCGTTCGTGACCCCCGGGCCCGGGTACCAGGCCATCGGATGGTTGCTGCTGCTGACGGCGGGGATGACGGCGTACTACACGTTCCGCGTGTTCTTCCGCGTGTTCGTGGGGCCCGTGCAGTATGAGCCGGGCGACGACGATCACGGTGCGGACCACGACGACGAACACGACCACGCCGACGATCATGGTCATGGTCACGGCGACCATCACGATGATGACCACGGGCACGGGTTCCACCCGCACGCGCCGCGGCTGGCGATCAACGGTGTTCTTGTCACGCTGAGCGTGCTCGCCGTGCTCGCGGCCAGCCTGTATTTCGTCAACAAGAAGGACAAGGGCTGGGTCGGCTCGATGCTGAAGGACTCGACCGCGGCGCAGGTCTACTTCAAGGGCGGCGGCGACCACCCGTCGCGCGCTGGCCTGTTCCTGATCGATGATCACAAGGACCACAACGGCGACCATCACGTCGAACACGCTGAGGATCACGCCAGCGAGCACTCCGACGATGATGATGATCACTCATCCGAAGATCACGCTGCCGATGCACACGGCAAAGACGACGACCACGGCGCGCACGGTGGCCACGGCGATCATGCGGCGCACGGCACCTTCCTGGGCTTCGACCCGCACAAGGTCATGTATTACGTCTCGGCGGTCGTCGGCACGTTCGGCATCGGGTTCGCGGCCTGGGCGCACGGGCCCCGGGGGAAGGTGAGCGCGTTCATCGGCGGTCGGACCGAGGCTGGGGTGTGCCGCATGGACGGCGTTGCGCGACGGTTCGGCCCGATCCCGAAGTGGGCCGAGAACAAGTGGTACGTCGACGAGTTCTACCACGCCCTGTTTCGCGCCCCGCTCTGGGTGCTGAGCCTGATTTTCTGGGCGATCGACAAGCTGTTGGTTGATGGTCTTGTGAACACGCTCGGGGCGCTGCCAAGGTTCTTGGGCAAGCTCGCCCGGCCGGGCCAGTCGGGCATCCTGCACGGCTACGCGTTGTCCATGGCCGGCGGCGTGGCGGTGATCCTTCTGATTGTTATGGTGGTCACGGGCTGATGCTGCTGCTGATCCTCATCCTGCTGCCGCTGGCCTTCGCTGGCCTGATCGTGTTCAACCCGCGCGAGCAGGCAAAGTACATCGCGGCTGCGGCGTCGCTGGTGTCGGTGGTGCTGGGCGTCGTCGCGCTGCTGATGTTCGATTTCTCGCAGTCGGCGACCGATCAGCTCGCGATGAGCGTGTCGTGGGTGCCGGCGCTCGGGCTCGAGCTCTCGCTGGCCGCCGACTCGGTCTCACTGCTACTGATCGCGCTGACGATCCTGCTCGGGCCGATCTGTGTCATCGGGTCGTTCACGGCAGTGAAGGAAGACATCAAGACGTACTACGCCTGGCTGCTGATCCTGCAGTCGGCGATGATCGGCGTGTTCGCGGCCCGCGACCTCGTGCTCTTCTACATCTGCTTCGAGTTCACGCTCATCCCGATGTACATCCTGATCAGCCTCTACGGGTCTGCCAACCGCAAGAAGGCGGCGACCAAGTTCTTCCTGTACACCTTCACCGGCTCGGTCATCGCGCTCGCGGGCTTTGTCTACGTCGTGTGGTTCAACGCGTCGGTCGTCGGCAACGACTGGTCGTTCGATCTCGCAACGCTCGGCGAGTCGGCCCGGCTGATGTCGCCCACGCAGCAGACCTGGGTTCTCTTCGCGTTGCTGGCCGGCTTCGCGGTCAAGGTCCCGCTGTTCCCGGTGCACACCTGGCTGCCGCTGGCGCACACCGAGGCGCCGACAGCCGGCTCGGTCATCCTCGCGGGTGTGCTGCTCAAGCTCGGCACCTACGGCATCTACAAGTTCGCCCTGCCCTACGCGCCCGTCGCGGTCGTCGAGTACGCGCCGCTCATCGGCGTGCTCTCGGTCGTCGGCATCGTCTACGCCGGCCTGATCTGCTGGGTGCAGAACGATGTGAAAAAGCTCGTCGCCTACTCGTCGGTGAGCCATCTTGGGTTCTGCGTGCTCGGGCTGTTCGCGATCAACTCGGTCGGCGTCGCCGGCAGCGTGATGTACATGATCAGCCACGGCTTCTCGACCGGGGCGCTCTTCCTCATGATCGGGATGATGTACGAGCGGTACCACACGCGCTCGATGAAGGAAGTCGGCGGCCTCAGCTCGAAGATGCCGGTCTGGTCCGCGTTCATGGTGTTCTTCGTGATGGCGTCGGTCGGTCTGCCGGGGCTGAACGGCTTCATCAGCGAGATCATGTGCCTCATGGGCACGTTCATGAGCTTCGGCTGGACGGGCGAAGGCGGCGCGGCCCCTGGCGGCACGCCCGGCACGCTCGGCCCGTGGTTCGCCTTCTTCGCCGGCACGGGCATGATCGTCGCCGCGATGTACCTGCTGATCATGACCGGCAAGATGGTCTGGGGCACATACCGCGAGCCCGAGGGTCATCACGAGCACGACGAGCTGCCGACGGACCTCAACGGCCGCGAGATCGGTCTGTTGATTCCGCTCGCCGCGGGCTGTCTGCTGTTTGGTTTGTATCCCAAGCCTCTGCTGAACGCGATCGAAGCGCCGGTGAACCAGACCGTGGCGTACGTCGAAGGCGCAGCAGTTGAGATGCTCGACGCTGAGGCCGGCATGATGACGGCGGTCCGAGATGAATCGATCGCTCGCGATGAGGGCTCCCGCTGATGGCTGAGAAGCTCGCCTCGCTCTGGCCCGAGATCACACTCTTCATTGCGACGTGCATCGTGATGGTGGTGGGTTTGTCGCCGAGCGCCGCGGTCCGGCGGTCGTGCGGCGCGATCGCGGGCGGCGCACTCGCGTTATCGGGCGTGCTCGCCGTGGTCACCGCCGACGAGGCAGACGGGCTGATGCCCGCGATGCTGCCCTACGCGAAGGCCGTGATCGCGGCGGTGGGCGTGCTGCTGACGCTCCTGCTGCTCGGCGTCGTTGACCGCTTTGAGGAAGAAGCGATCGCGCAGGGCAAGGCCGGGTTCGACCCGCTGCGCGCCACGCGCGGCGAGTTCTTTGCGTTCTTCCTGTTCTCCATGACCGGGCTGATGCTGTGCGTCTCGGCGGACAGCCTGATCTGGCTGTTCCTCGCGCTCGAGCTGACCAGCCTGCCGACGTACGTCATGGTCGCGATGAGCTCGCCCAGGCAGAAGGCCAAGGAAGCCGGCGTCAAGTACTTCTTCCTCGGTGCGCTCGGTGCGGCGGTTTTCTTGTACGGTTTCGCGCTGATCTACGGCGGCACTGGCTCGGTGCACTTCGGCGAGATCCAGTCCACGATCGCGGCGCAGGCGGCGGCCGGTGGGATCAACCCGATCGCCCTCGCGGGCATGGTCATCGCGCTCTTGGGCATCGGCTTCAAGATCGCCGCGGTTCCGATGCATTTCTACACCGCCGATGTGTACCAGGGCGCCGCGTCGCCCGTCTCTGCGATGCTCGCGTTCGTGCCAAAGACCGCGGGCTTCATCGCGATCATCCTCTTGTGCGCGGCGCTCGGCTGGAGCTACGGCGAATCGGGCACGCAGCTGCCCGAGATCGTCCGGGTCACGCTCTGGGTGATGGCATCGCTCACCATGCTCGTCGGCAACGTGCTCGCGCTGTTGCAGAGCTCGGTCAAGCGCATGCTTGCGTACTCATCGGTCGCGCACTCGGGGTACATGCTCGTCGGCGTGATCGCCGGCCCAGGCGGCGCGTTCACGGAGAGCGGCATCGCCGCGGTGCTGTTTTATCTTCTGGCGTACGGCATCATGAACACCGGCGGCTTTGCCGTGATCAGCGCGCTGGAAACCCGGCGGGCGGCCCGCACCGACACGGGCGAGTTGGTGCACGACGAGGCCGACAATCTTGAAGCGTTCCGCGGGCTGTGCCGGCACAACCCGGTGCTGGGCTGGTCGATGGTGCTGTGCGCGCTGAGCCTGCTCGGGTTCCCTCTGACCCTCGGCTTCTTCGGCAAGCTGCCGTTGTTTACAGCGGGCATCGACGCCGGCGAGATCCCGCTCGTCATTGTTCTTGGCATTAACTCCGCGATCGCAGCGTTCTACTACCTCCGCCTCGTCGCGCTGCCGCTGTTCGAGCACCCGGGCGACGAGGCCCAGGCGTACGTCGAGTCTCCCAACCAAGGCCGTCGTCTCGCAGGGGTCATCTCCGCCGGCGGCGTGCTGGTACTCACGATCTTCGCCAGCCCGCTGATGGATGCGGCATTCGACGCCACGGTCAAAACCTCGGCGATCGTGCCCAACGAGACTACACCGATCGTCGAGCAAACCGCGTCGGCGGACTGAACCGAAACGGGCGTCTCACTTGGACGAGCCCGATGCGCAAGCGAGGGATGGGTATCCAAATCCCTTGCTTACCCTTTAGTCTCGTGAGCAAAGCGCGAACCTAATCCCAGTCGTCATCGTCTTCATCATCATCGCGACGCCTGCGACGGCGCTCGCGGGTCGCCTTGCGGCGCTTTCGCTGATCGTCGTCCCAGTCATCGTCGTCGCGGTCTCGCTTGTCGCCGCGCTCCTTGAGGCCGACGGTCTGAATGAGCAGGCCCGTGAGCGCAACGCCGATCCAGATAGCGGTCCACTGCACGGCCGACCGCTCGAGAATCGCCCGCCCCGGCACCTCGAGCGCCTGAAAGATCAGGTACACCGAAGGCAGCCAGATGCCGGCACCGGCAAACGCCGTGACCATCGCGGTGGACTTCTTAGGGAAGAAGACGCTGAAGCCGAGGCCGAGCAAGAGGCCCACGAAGCCGCCGCCGGCGAGCAGCGCGCGCTGCTGCGTGGTGAGCGGGTCCCACGTCTCGGCTTTCAGTCCAACGAACAGGTCCCTCGCGAACGCGCCGGGGTCGGCTGCGGCGTCCTGCGCGTCTTCGAGCGTCATGTCGCTGAGGCTCGCACGCCGGTTTGCTGCGTCTTCGTCCGGGGTTGTCGGCCGAACCTCGACGAAGGGCGACGCCTCGCTATCGATGCTCTCCGCCGGTGGGGCGGGGTTCATCTGGATGAGCACCGCGGCCGCGAGGATGCCGAGCCCCGCCAGCACCCCCGACGCGAGGACGCCGATCGCGAGACGGAAGATCAGCAGCGCCGCCAGCCCGCCCAGCATGCCGCCGCCGACGGCACCGGCGATGTCGCCGCGAAGGCCGAAGAGCTCATCGAAGCCAACCGCTGGCACCGTCGCGTGACCCACGAAGCCCCCGAGCAGCGCCCCGATGACGGCGAACGCCGGCTTGAGCACCCGTCGGCCTGTCGCCCAGAGCAGCACACCAGTCACGATGGCGACGAAGAGCCCGGTGTGCGCCCAGTACGGGTGCTCACGCAGGGCGGCGATAAGTTCGTTGACCTGTTCGAGCTGGTCCGGGTTCATCGATGGGGCTCACGGGGAGGTTCTGCGGATGGGCGGGCGTCGCGGCTTCACGATACGTCAGACCGCCGCCCGTTCCTTTGGATTTTCATCGGATCGCTGTCAGCGTGCGTGGAACGGGCCCCGCGGCGGACCGATAGTCTGCACGCATGAGCCGACGTCCCACAAACAAGCAGACCCCACGCAGCGCCTCCATCGACCGGCCGTCGGCATCGGCCGGCACCGATTCCGGGACCGAATCCTCATCCGACCCGCGCAAGCGCGCCAGGCTCGAACGGCTGCGAGCGAAGATCGATGAGATCGACCATCAGCTCGTGAAGCTGCTCAACGATCGGGCGAAGACCGTTGTCCAGGTCGGCAAGGTCAAGCAGGGCTCCGGCATCCCGATTTACGCCCCGCACCGCGAGGCGGAGGTCCTGTCGCGCGTGCTGGGCCACAACAAGGGACCGCTCCCGGATCGCAGCGTCGAGGGTGTGTACAAGGAGCTGATGTCCGGCAGCTTCGCGATCGAGCGGCCCCTGCGGATCGGCTACCTCGGCCCGCAGGGCAGCTTCAGCCACCTCGCGTCGGTGAAGCACTTCGGGACCAGCGTTGATTTCGAGGACCTGCGGACGATCGACGGAGTGTTCACAGAAATCCGCCGGCGTCACGTGGACTACGGGCTGGTGCCGATCGAGAACTCAATCGGCGGAGGCATCGTGGAAACGCTCGACGCTTTCGCCGAGCACGCCGGCAAGGTCACGATCTACGCGGAGGCGCAAATCGAGATCCATCATGCACTTCTGGCGAATTGCAAACCATCCGACGTGAAGCGGATCCACTCGAAGCCCGAGATCTTCGCCCAGTGCAGAACCTGGCTGGCGACCCAGTATCCCGAAGCGGAGTTGATTCCGGCCGCCAGCAGCAGCCGGGCTGCCGCGACAGCCGCGGAAGAGGCGGCAACTGCGGAAGCCATCGGCACGGTTCCGGTGGCGGCCGCGATCGGAAACCCTTTGGCGGGAAAGATTTACGGTCTCGGAACGCTGTTTGAGAACATCGAAGATCGGCCGGGAAACGTCACTCGATTTCTCGTGCTGAGCCGTCAAAGGGCTCGCAAGTCGGCCGACGACAAGACATCGCTCATGTTCAACACGCAGGACAAGCCTGGCGCGCTCGTCGATGTGCTCCAGGTGTTCAACGCCGCCGGGGTGAATCTCACTCACATTGACAAGCGGCCCAGCGGACGGGAGAACTGGCAATACACGTTTTTCGTCGATGCTGAGGGGCATCGCGACGACCGCGTTTTGTCGGCAGCCATCCGTGAAGCGGGCGACCACTGCAAAGACCTGACGGTGCTTGGCAGCTACCCGCGGTCAAGCCGATTGCTCTGAATCCGGCTGGCGAGACCCCTGATTGCAGGGAAATCGTGCTCGGCGTTCGGCTGAGGCGGATCAGCGGGTGGCGGGTTTAGCGCACATCGTGGATAATGTCCGCGGCAGCGCCGGCGACGGCGAGGCGGCGGGGTCGGGTGTCCGGGGCAGCGTGCTTTGGGATGCCCTCGCGAGGCGAACAGGTGTTCGGTCAGGCTTGAGAGTCGGGACCGAAGCCGGTAGCCTCCGCGGCACCCGTGGAGGGGCGTGCGTGACGGATACGCGCGTCGCAGTCACGGGCCAGCCGGTCCAGAGGAGGTCCCGTTCGGGCGGCGCGGCCGTGCGGCGGGCGGATCGCCGTTCCCACGAGGGTTCGGCAGGACCGAGGCAGCGGGCGATGACGGCATGGACGTTCGTCGTTGCTCTGCGAGAACACGCGGGACAGGAAGCACCATGAGTCGTTCATCAGACGCGCGTCGTCCCTATGTCCGCTCCACCCGATCGATCGTGCGACGCGCGGCCGAGGGGCTCGCCAACGCCGCGGGGCGGGCGACACCCATCGAGCGTGCCCACCTCGAGCCGCTCGAGCCGCGGAAGCTGCTGTTCACGCTCACGATCGACGATGCATCCGATCCTGACGGCGACGGCATGGGCACCGTCAGCAACGCCTTTGCGTACTTCATCCCCTACCTCGCGACCGACCTCGACCCCGGCGAAGCCGAGGAAATCGAAGTCCGAGAGGATTTCAACGACGAAGACATCGGCCCTGTCTTCGACACGACGTTCGACGGAAGTGACGTCCGGTTTGAATCGGAGGGCGCGACCGCGAGCATCGCTGCGCCGTTCGATCTCGACGGGAACCCGATTGAAGAACTCCAGGTTCTCGATATTCAGTCGTTCTTCGGCGATGAATCGTTCCTGTCGTTCGGCGTTCTTCGCGACACAGACAACGTGGGTCTCGGCTTCCTCGTCAACAACCAGGTCACGTTTCGGACGGGCACAGGCGGGTTCGGCCAGGTCCCGGGTCTCTTCAACGGTCAGGTTCAGGCGCAGCTGCTTCTCCGCGGCGAGGTGGTCGACACGTACACCAACGCCGAGCTTCTCGCGCTCGCCGGCGGCAACGTCGCGACGGACTCGACCATCACGCTGGTGAACAGAAACCCGGAATTCGAGAACGCCTTCGACGAGCTGCAGTTTGTCGTCAGTGTGCCGGACGGGGATCTGCCGCTCAACGCCGATTTCTTCATCGATGACCTGATCTTCATCCAGCCGCCCGGCAACAACATCGAGCTGATCGACGACCGGGTGTTCGGCGTCGAGACGATTTTCACCGCGCCCGTCGGGGCGACAATCTCGTTCTTCGACCTGTACGGCCGACCGATCGTCGATACGCTCGGCATCGGCAGCGCGACCGATCTCAACGTTGCACTTGGCGACCTGAACGATGACGGGCAGCCCGGGTTCAACGACGGCATCGGCAGCGTGGTGATCACCGGGGCCGACGCCGATTCGAGGCTGAGCTTCATCGGTCTGGAGATCGAAGACTTCGGCACGGGCCAGCCGCCCGCAAACTTCGTCGAGTTCGAGGGCGAGTTCGTCGGTGTCTATCCGGACGACTTGAACCTGTTCAGCGACTTTGCGGAAGTGGGCTTCGGGTTCGCGGTCGATGCGAGCGACGACGACGTTTCTGTGGTCGGGCTGCCGCCCGGTGCGGGCTCGGTCATCATCGGTTCGCCGTTCATCCGCCCGCTCGGGAACTACGACCCGTACGGCACCGCGCCGAACGACTTCGATTTCCAGCGTGCCGACCAGGGCATCTTCGTTAACGCGGACACGGACGGGAACCCGGTCTCGTTCGGCCAGCTTTCTCTCAGCGCTGCGCTGTTTGGTCTTAGCAACTTCAGCGGCTCGGTCGGGCACATCTCAACCGGGTACTTCATGGGTGCCGTCAACGTCGCGGGAGATCTCGGCACGTTCTACAACGCTGGCGACGCGGGCGCGTGGATCCCGGTGTTCGAGAACACCCCGGACGGGTTCGATGTCAACCTGTTCACGGTCGGGTCGCAGATCTCTGTCGGCCGAACGCTCGGCGAGTACGCGGCGGGCGGCCGGAGCTTCGTCGATATCACGGTTGACGGTGACCTCAGCGTGCCGGCGGTGTCCCCGGCCGAAGACGTGCTCGTGTACAACGAACGCGAGGTCACGCTCGCGATCGATCCCGGCGCGCCCGATGCTGAGTTCCAGTCGTTCCTCCAGCAGTTCCGTGCGATTGGCGCCAACGTGCTGCCAGAGGTCGTGGTCAGCTCCGACGTTGCCAGGATCGAACCCGCCGTTGTTCTTCCCTCGCTGTACGGCGAATCAAACTTTAGAAACGACACCATCCTGAACGCCGAGTTCATCGGCGGCGCGTCGTCGACCGCGGTGGTCCGGGGTGTGCTCGGCGCGGCCGACTTCTTCAACGACAACGACGACGAAGGCGACGTCTACGCGTTTGTCGCCGACGGCACCTCCGAGATCGTCATCGAGCAGATCATCCGCGCACCATCGGTCGTGCGGATTCTCGACGCCGACGGCCGCACGCTCGCCGCGAGCGAGTTTAGCGGCGAGACGGGCGGCGGCACGCAGATCCGCTTCACGCCGGACGCACCGGGCGCGTACTACATCTCCGTTCTCGACTCCAACGACGGCGAACCGTCACCCATCACGCCACGCTTCTACTCGTTCCTCATCTCGGGCATGGCGCCGACGAGCTTCGGCTCGTACCGGACGGGACTGGGCAACGCGGGCAACGACGAGGACCCGATCGCGCCGTTCGATCCGCTCGGCGAAGGCGATGACGACATCGCGACGCTGACGCTGCTCTCGGGCGACGTCGGCATCGTGCGAACCGCGACGGGCATCGTTGACTCGAGCGGTGAAGAGGTCAGCCCGACCGAGATCTTTAACTCGAATTCGTCGCTCGATTCGCTCTTCACCACGTCGGGTCTCTCGCTGTCAACGCCCGGCAGCCTCTTCTCGTTCAACGCCGGCGGCGATATCAACGCGAACACGCAGGACCCGTCGACGCCGATCATCCTCTCGATCGGGGGCGACCTCGGTCAGTTCTACACCGGGCGGTCGCAGGTGGTCGGCGGCGGCGATGTGGGCAACGTCATCATCGAGACCGGCGGCCGTATCGGCACGATCGATATCAACGGCTGGGTGAACGGCGACCGAGACGCCTCGGTGTCCGACGCGACGATCGAACGGATCGTGGGCGAGCCCTTCGTCATCAGAACGGGCCTGGACGACCTGCAGAGCGGCGATATCGGCCTGATCATCGTCGGCGGCTCTGTCGTCGGAGACGAGCTGGTCATTGACACGAGCGCGACGCCCGGCTCGGTCGTCGGCGGGCTGCTCGTCAGCCAGCGGATCGGTGTCGCCGGCGTGACAGACCCGCTCAACGACGTCGGGTTCTTCGACGGCGACGAAGGAGTGCTGCTCAATCTTGGCGCGGGCAGCGATATCCGCTTTGTTGACACGCCGAACATCGACCTCCGAGAGGCGCAGGGCAACTCGATCCCGATCATCTCGGGTCAGCCGGTCGAGTTTGTCGACGACGCGGGCGGTCGGGTGCGGATCAGTGTGTCCGCGGCCACGCCGTTCCCGGTCCAGTTCGGCGAGGTCATCGTCGTCCCCGTGGACGGCGCAGAAGGCGTCGCGATCGCCAGGATCAACATCAACCTGCCGGGGAACGGCACCGCCGTCGGCGGCGTGACGCTCAACATCGACGGTCTTCCCGGCCAGAGCGAAGACGATGTCATCTCGATCGGCAGGATCGTCGTCGGCGACTCGGATATCGGGAGCCAGATCCTCATCACGGGCAGCGCTCAGATCGACGTCTATCGGATCGACGCGCCGAACGGTCTCGGCAGGATCGAGAACCAGACGCCCGGCGGCGACATCATCGCGATCGATACCGACACGCTCGACACGCTCCGGATCCTCGACGGCGATCTTGGCCGGACCGAGGTGGTCGAGTTCGGCCCGCGGCTGATCGGCCCGCGGCTCGGAGTCCAGCTCGGTGTTGACAACGATGTGTTCGGCGCGCTGGGCGTTGATCAGGCCGGCGACTCCGGCGGGATCCTCGATACGAGCGCGGATGGCGACGTCTTCCGCCCGACAAACGTCGGGCTCGTCGCCGAGTTTGACGCGTTCCTTGAAGACATCGGCTTCCCCCTCGACGACACGCTCAACGGCTTGGTCGTCCGAAACGGGGGCCTCACACTTGCCGAGACGAGCGGGTCGATCGGTGACGTCATCCTTCAGGGCGGCGACATCGTCACGGTGCGGGCGAACTTCAACCGCCAGACCGATACGGGCGAGTTCAACGGCATCGTCGGGACGATCTTCTCGCCCGGCAACATCGAGTTCGTGGATGTTGGCGACGGGCTGGTGAGCAGCGAGACCGGCACCGGCACGCCGTTCGCCGAAGGCGGCATCTTCGCACAGAACAACATCGGCCGCGTCGAGGCGACGATCGACGGTTCCTTCATCAACGGCATCATCTCGGCGTCGGCGGCGTTCGTCGCGGACGGCAACACGCCCACGAGCGGGATCGATCAGATCATCGTCAACTCCAACGGCGGCGGGATCGTCGATTCCGACCTTCTCACGTCGCAGCTCGATACGTGGTGGAACGGCGAGCTGCTCGACAACGACGAAGTCGTCTTCAGCGATACGTTCCGAGAGATCACGGTCACGAACGGCGACGTCTTCCGCTCGCGGATCGGCGCGTTCATCCTGCAGGACTTCCGAATCACCGGCGGCGCCTACGACGCGACGCTGCTCGAAGTCACGGGCGAGGTCTCGGGTGAGATCAGTGCTGACGAGTTCCGGAACTCGACACTGGACGGCGGCCTGCTCGAATTCGCCGAGAGCACCATCGAGATCGCACAGGACCTTGAGCGGCTCTCGACGAACAACAACGGCCAGTTCGCCGACACGCAGCTGAGTGTCATCGGCGAGGTCCGCGGCAGCATCACCACGGGCAGCGTGGTCCGTTCGGCGATCGAGGTCGCCAACACGCTCCGCGCGTTCACGATCAACGGCGATCTGCTCGCGAGCGAGCTTGTCACAGGCCGGATCATCGCCATGACGGTGCTCGACAGCATCCGCGTGAGTTCCATCTCGGTGTCGGGCCCGCTCGAGAACCTGCGGGTGCAGGACGAGATCGACCGATCGGAGATCAGCGTCACGGGCCCGGACGGCAGGATCGACACGCTGGAGGCCGTCAACGACCTCGACGCGCAGATCTCGAGCTCGGGTCGTATCGGCACGCTCAGGTCCACCATGGGCTCGATCGACGGATCGATCGTCACCACCAACGAAGACGCCGACATCGTGCTCATCGACGCGGCGATCGACGTGCTCTCGACGACCGACATCGGCGGCAACCTCGCCCAGATCCAGGCGGGCCGGAACATCGGCGACGCGAACGATCCGGGTGTCATCCTCGTTCGCGGCAACCTCACAGAGCTCGACGTCGAGGACGGCCGGCTGTTCAGCGATCTGCGCGTCGGCGGCACGCTGACAAACCAGATCACGATCGGCGGCGTCGTCAACCTGCCGACGCAGGAGAAGCCGGAAGACGGCGACATCGTTGTCTTCGGACGGATCGAAGAGGTCGCCATCACGGGCGACTACGACGGGCTGATCACAAGCGAGTCCGCGGGCATCGGTCTCGTGACGATCACCGACGGCTCGCTGCTCGCGAGCGGTGGCGTGATCGCGAACGACGGCGGCATCGGGACGCTGTCGATCATCCGGGGCCACCTCTTCGGCACGGTCTTCGCCGAGCTGACGATCAACCAGATCATCGTGGACGGCCAGGGCACCGCTTTCGGTGACATCGGCATCAACCCGAACCTGTCGGCGGGCGTCGGAACGAACACCAACGACCCGAACCGGAACCAGCTGCCGCCCAACGTCGTGGCGACCCTCAACGTCGATGGGCCGACCATCGCGTCCGGCCGGTCCATCAACTCGATCGTCGTCACCTCGGGCGACATCTACGAGTCGTTCATCTACGCCCGGACGTTTATCGGCTTGATCGACGTGCAGTCCGGCAACATCACGCTGAACGACAACGTCAACCTCAGCCAGGCGAACGTGATCGCCGCGGGCGACCTGATCGGAGAGGTCAACGTCTCGGGCAACGTGCGCAGCACGCTGTTCCTCGCCGGTGTGACGAGCTTCGGCGACGAGTCGATCTTCCTGATCGGCGACCCGCTGTACGACGACATCGCGGGCAACCCCGTCACGCCGACCACGCTCCCCGGCAACGACACCAACGGCGGCGTCGGCGACGGCGTAGACACGCTCAAGTCGGGCACGATCCGGTCGGTGACCATCGGCGGCGACGCGAGCAACGTCGCGTTCAACGCGGGCATCACCGCCGGCGACGACGGCGACTACACCGAGTTCGACGGCACCGAGCAGAACGTGCTCGGCCTGAGCATCATCGACGAGATCCAGATCGGCGGCACACAGACCGATGTCACGTTCAACGCGGATCGCGGCGCGATCTTCGTCAACGGCGTGAACGTCCGTAGTTCCAACCCCGGCGCGACGTCGCCGAATGCCGGCGGCCAGCTCGCGTCGCTTACCGACGCGTTCGTCAACGGCCCGATCGATCTCAGCCTGCTCGGAACCGAGGTGCCGCGCAACGGGTCGGCCGAGTTCGCGTGGAACGGCGCGACCTTCCGCGTCGAGTGGAACGCGCCGGCGCCGGACGGCTCGCTGAACGAAGACGACGGCCAGGGTGTCATCTGGGACGGCAACGGCACGCTCATCCTCGCCAACACCCGCATCGACCACGAGGTCATCGTGACGGTGCTCGACAACGATGACAACGCGGGCACCGCGCTGCCGTCGCTCATCGACTTCAACATCCGTTCGAACGATGAGGCCTCGGTCGGCACGCTTCGCGTTCAGGGAGAGAACGGCCGATCGCGGCTGATCGGCAACAGCAACATCGTCGTCGACAACTTCGTGCGGTCGCTCGAGTTCGACGACTACGAAGGCACCGGCATCATCGCCGTCGGCGAGGACATCGAGACGCTCACGGCGGACCGAGTCACCGGCGGAACGTTCAGCGCCGGCTTCGTGCAGACCACCAACATCAACCTGAGCCTGTTCGCCCTGAACGGCAACGTGCCGAGATTCGACTACATCGGGGCCGGAAGCTTCAACGTCGGACAGAACGCGACCGCGACGGTCAACATCGACCGCTCGATCGGGTCGATCGACATCGCCGGCAGAGCGGACCGCTTCTTGTTCCGTGCCGGCGGCAGCCTGAACAGCTTCGCCGCCGGCGAGGTCGAGCGTTCGAGGCTCAGCGTATCGAACGTCATCGACTCGATCGAGGTCGAGGGCGACGTGTTCGACTCGTCGTTCATTGCGGGCGGCGACCTCGGCAGCGATGCGCTCGACGGCAACGGCTCGGTCTCGAGCGCGATCGATCGCGCGACCTCCGGCACCATCAACTCCGTTGATATCGGCGGCGATTTCGGCGAGTCGGACATCATCGCCGGCTTCCTGCGGGGCGGCGACGGGTTCTTCGCCACCGCCGATGACGACGGCGCCGCGGGCAACTCGTCGATCGGCACCGTTGACATCGGCGGGTCGGTGGTCGGCTCGAACGTCAACTCCGAGTCGTTCGGCCTGATCTCCGCCGGCGGCATCGTCAGCGCGAGCATCGGCGGCCAGGACGCGGCGTCCTCGGGCAACTTCACCGTCGGCCAGATCATCGGCGAGCCGGTCCCGATCCAGGTCAGCAACTTCGAGGTTGTCCAGGACTCACGCGTCTACACCGCGTTTATAACATTCAACCAGAACATCGACGAGACGTCGTTCCTGCAGGCCCTGCGTATCCGCGAGATCCGCGACGAGACATCGGCCCTGCAGCCTTTCGATCCGAACGACCCGCTGAGCCTCGAAGCGCCCACCCCGGGCATCCGCGGCAGCGGCGATTACACGATCGCGTACGACGAGGAGCTGTTCACCTTCGCCGTCACGTTCGACCGCGAGATCACGGACCGCGATCTGCTCCCGGTCATCGATCCCGCGGTGACGGACGCGGTGTTCATCGGCGCTCGCGACAACGTCGCGTCGCCCGGTATCTACCGGTTCGAGATCCTTTCCGACGTTCTGCGGGCGCAGAACGCCCAGGCGAGGCTCGACGGCGACGGTGACGGCTTCGCGCTGCCCGGCGAGAACTTCAACTTCGACGACATCGTGGGCGACGCGGGCGACGTCGCGGGGCCGCGAGGCCTCGAACGCGTCGTGCTGACGGGCCTCAACAACAACACCGAGATCATCGACTTCTACGATGCGATCGACCTGAACATCGTGCTCGATTCCAACACAACGCCGGACGGCCTGCCCGAGACCAACACCGAGTTCACGATCCGCGGCGCTCTCGCGGATCACCCGGACAGGGACCTCGACCTCTTCGGGTTCGGCGGCGACAAAGACGTCTACGCGTTCACGCTCCAAGCCGGCCAGATCCTGCGGCTGGGCGAGGTCAACGGGCCGGCGAACCAGATTGTCCGCTCGCTCTTCTTCCAGCCGACCGACGGCTCCGACCCGATCCTCCAGTACTCGAGCACGGGCATCTCGGAGGTCGCGCTGGAGACGCAGCAGACGATCACGCTGCCCAGCAACAGCGCCTTCGAGGTCGACGGCGACCTCGTCACCGACGGCGCCGTGCTGGTCCAGGAAACCGGCACGTACTACCTCGTCGTCGAGGCGGGCGATGTCGCCGCGTTCTTCCAGTCGCCGTTCATCCCTGGTCTCGTGCCGAACCTGGATCCGCAGGCCAACCAGACCGGAAACTACGCCTTCACGTTCGAGATCTTCGACGACGGCGATTCGGGCTTCAACGCCGGTGCCGACTCCGGCAACGGTACCAACATCGTGAACGCTCCGTCGCTCTCGCTGTTCTCGACGACCGATCCGACCGAGCGTGTTGTTATCGGTGACTTCAGCTTCCAGAGGCTGGCCGGCGCCGACGGCGTGTTCGGCAACGGCGACGACCAGGTCTTCGGGCAGACGTCGGACGGCGCGATCGTCTCGACGCGGTCCGGCAGCCAGCTTGTGAGCACGGTCAGCGCCTCGCTTGGTCCCGCGGCGTCCTCGGGCAGGCCGGGCGAGATCTTCTCGGATGTTGATGTGTTCCACCTCAACAACTTCCAGCCCATCAGCGCCGGCACGTTTGTCACGCTCACGGTCAAGCTCGCCGAGTCGGGGACCGACCTCGGCTCGATCACCGAGGCCTTCGTCGGCGACGAGAGGATCGACATCACCGAGGTCGGGCGCGACCCGAGCCAGGCGGTGCAATTCGCGCTCTTCGAGACCACACAATCGACGACGCAGCAGAACGCCGATCTTGTCTTCAGCCCGACCGATTTCGGTTCCCGCGCCGGTGTGCCCAACACGCTGATCGCACAGAACGGCCCGAACCAGTACGGGTTCGATGCCAACGGCGATTTCTTCATCAGCTTCGTGGTCCCGCCGTCGATCAACGGCGGCGACGGTTCCTACGCCGTGTACCTGCAGGGCGTCTTCCGCGGCGACTATCAGATCGAGGTCGTCACCCAGGGCACGGGTGTGGTCCAGAGCGGGCCGCAGAACGTGCTCATCGAGTCTCAGGGCGGCACGGTCGACTGGCTCGCGGTCAACGGCGCACCGATCTCGTTCGGCGGCTTCGACGCCGACGCGCTTGGCTTCTCGGGCCTCGCGGACAACGTCACCATCGACGAGTTCATCCTCACGGAGGTCCTCGCGAATCTGCAGACGCTCTTCCGCGATCAGGCAGGACTCGACATCAGCTTCTCGCTCGACCCGGCGGACTTCGAGTTCGAGGAGTTCTCCACTGTCTTCATCTCGAGCGACTTCGATACGACCGATCTGATCCTCGCGTCGGACTACGGCGTCAGCGAGCGGTCCGACCCGTTCAACTCGGATCCGGAGGACGAGGCCATCGTGTTCACGCCGGTCTACTCGACCCTCGGCTACAGCCCGACGCCGGACGATCTGGACGACTTCATCGACTCGCTCACCAACGGCGTCGCGCGACGCGTCGGCGAGCTGGTCGGTCTGCGGCTGACACAGGCCAACCTGGAGTCGGAAGCCGGCGGACCGATCGACGTGCTCAACGAGGAGTCCATCGCGTTCCCGTTCGTTGAGCCGGGCGACCCGCTCACCACGACCACGTTCGAGCTGCCGACGCAGAGCCGAGAGCTCGTCAACCAGATCGATGGGCTCTTTGGGATCAACGACACCGGCTTCTTCATCGGCGACCAGAACGCCGTCGGGCTGCTGTCGCTCTACCTCGACTAGCCCCGGACCCCAAACCAGACCAGCAGATCGCACCGCTCGACGAGCGGTGCTTTCTTGCGCCCTCAAATTCGATCGAGTTCACCCAGCGGGTTTCGATGATGGATCGTCGATGGCGGTCGGCTTGACCTCAGGCTCTGGGGCCCGCCCCCGTGCCGGCGTCGTTGTACGGGACTTTGCGGGCTTGGCCTCGGTCGCCTTGGCCCCGTTGTTCTGGGTCCCGCTGTTCTTCGCCCTGCTGTTCTTGGCAGCGGTGCCTTTGGCTGGAGTGGTCCTTGCTTCCGTTGTCTTGGGTGATGCCGCAGAGGCGCGCCGCTTTGTCGAGGCGGCCTTGGAAGCCGTCTTTCCACCCGCTGCTCTGGACTTCTTTGCAGCACCCGTTCCGCTCGCTGCCGCTTTCGGAGGCTTTGCCGGTGCCGTTCGCGCCGCTTGCGGTTGCGACGGCGGTTCTTCATCTCGCGCCGACTCCAAGACGCGCACGCGGTCTGCGAGCGCTGCCAGTGACGCGGTCGCCATTTCAAGCTCGACGCCCGACTCCTGCGTCAGGCTGGCTCGCACACGGTCTGCGATCCTGTCGATCATTGCGTCTTCCGACACAGCGCCCGCCGCCTTCAGCAGGCCTTCCAGTCGATCGGCCTCCACGCGGATCGTTGTGCCGAGATCGTGGCTCTGTCCGGCGAGCGTGTCGATGCGCTTCGCCCCGTCAAGAATCGCCTCTGCGAGCAGCGTTCGAGCCGCTTCCGCCTGAGACGCCGACGCTGTGATCTCCTGCGTTGCCGACGCGGCGACCGAGTCGATGCGCTCGCAGACCTCGATCGCACGCCGAACCCGGTCTGACTCGGCGGCACGCGAGAGTTCGTCCGAGGCCGAGCGGAGTGATTGCTCAGCCGAGCCGACGCTTTCGATCGTCTGTCGAATTGATTCCTGATGAAGCGAGGCTGCTTCTGCCAAGCACGCCGCGGTTCGATCGACGATCGCCGCGGCTTCGTCGCTGAGTGCCGAGGCCGCGCTGCCGACGCACCCTTGGATATGAAGCTCTGCCGCCTCGGCGGCGTCACGGATGGTCTCGCGCTGGGTCTCGGCGGCTGCGACCGCGCCCGACAGCGCGTCCGCCTTGACCGCCGCCGCGGCCGCGGCTGTATTGATCTGTTCCGCGCCGTCTTCGGCGACTCCCGCCAGGCGGGCCGCGTGCTCCTCGGCGATGCCGGCGAGCGATGCCGACTTGGTCTCGACCGAGCCCAGGAGCTCTCGGATGGGCTCTCGAAGCGAGTCGAGCCTCGACTCTGCCCGCGCGATCGTTTCCTCCGCTTCGCCTGCAAGCTCCGTTGCCCGCGAATCGAGGCGTGCGAGCGTCGCCTCACCGCGTGACCGCATCTGCTCGAGCCGGTCGAGGAGCTCACGCCGCGACGATGCCGCCCGGGCCGTGAGCTGGTCCTCCGTTTCTTCGAAGCGATCCATCGCTCGGTCGACGATCGCGCGCAGCCGCTCTTGGAACGCTTCCGCCCGCGCTTCGATGGCCTGTTCCGCGTCCCGGCTTGCGCGCTCCAGGTCAGCGGATCGCTTCTCCGCCTCGTCAAGCAGCCGACGGGAGGCTTGGAGCCTCTCGTCGATCCCCGACAGCACATCCGCGGCGCGCTCGATGGTGTCGCCGTTGGACGCCATGAAGCGCTCAAGCTGCTCGAGGATGATCGCCCCTGCCTCTGCACGCCGGGCGAGCAGTTCGCTCTCGTGCGTCGCGCGCTCGATATCCGCTCGCAGCATCGTCACGTACTCGTCGAACGCGACGCGGTCGACGACGCGCGGAGACAGCACGATGTCCCGCGATGCCGCGTCGAGCCGACGCTTCGGCTCGGCGAGTCGCTCGGGTTGTCGTGCGGCCTCCGGCACGCGGTGCTCCCAGCTCGCCCCGATCGCCCGGCTCCGCCCAGGGCGTTCGATCGGCGCGGTCTCACTCGGAACGTCGGCCGAAACCGCCGGATCTGCCCACAATTGGCGGCTCGTGGAGCACTCGGCCGCATCGCTACACTCCCCCTGTGACCCGCCGACCGACCCATCCGAACGCCGATCCGCGCGAGCTCTGCCGCGACAAGTCGCGGGGCCCGCGGCTGCAACGCATCCTTGCCGACGCCGGCGTCGCCGCCCGCCGGGCGTGCGAGCAGCTGATCGAAGAGGGCCGGGTCGAGGTGAACGGCGCGATCATCGACTTTCTGCCGGCGTTTGCCGACCCCGAGGCGGACCGCATCACCGTCGACGGGCGGCCCATCAAACGCAAGAGCCGCAAGCTCTACGTCATGCTCAACAAGCCGACGAACACGATCACGACGAGCGCCGACGAGCCCGAGTTCGATCGACGAACCGTGCTCCAGCTCGTCGACCACCCGGCGGCCGATCGCCTCTTCCCCGTCGGTCGGCTCGACTTCGATACCACCGGGCTCTTGCTGCTCACCAACGACGGCGACCTCGCCAACAAGCTCACGCACCCGCGGTTCGGCGTGACCAAGACCTATCACGCCGTGGTCAAGGGCAAGCTCACCGACGACGACGCTCGCACGATCGCGCACGGGATCTATCTCGCCGAGCGCAAGGCCGGCAAGACGCTCGGCGCGACACGGACCGCACGCGTCGATGTCAGCGTGTTCAAACGCGACCGCGACCGGACGGTTCTGGAACTCAAGCTGACCGAGGGCCGCAACCGGCAGGTCCGCCGGATGCTCGCGGCGGTGGGGCATCCGGTGAAGAAACTCGAACGCGTCGCGATGGGCCCGGTCCGGCTGACGGGCCTGCCGCGCGGCGCGTGGCGGGAGCTGTCGCGCAGCGAGGTCGAATCGCTCCGCCGCGCGGTCAGGCGGGGCAAGCCCGGCGCAAAAGGCGATGTCGCCTCGAAACGGCGGAGGCCACGCCCCGAATCAGCTTCGGCCGGCCCGGCAACCATCGACGCCGAGCGGCTGCGGAGTGCGATCGTGCGCACCGGCTCCGAAGGCGAACGCGCCGAGCGTCGGCCCCGGCGCGACAGAGGCGAGCGATGAGCGACGAAGGCGCGACCGAGCGGAAAACAGGCCTGCGCGACACGATCCGCGTCGTTCGCGTCGCTGTGCGGGGGATCTACCGCTCGCGCCTGCCGCAGATGGCCGCGGCCCTCGCGTTCCGCACGCTGTTCGCGCTGATCCCGATTCTGTTTCTCTCGGTCGCGATCATCGGCGCGTTTGCCGACCGCGAGAACGTCGAGGACTTTCTGGACTCCGCGCTTGTCGAGCTGAACCTCGACATCACGATCACCGAGCCGAACGCCACCGATGAAGAAGCGGACACGCTAGCGCAGTCCAAAGCATGGCAGCCGCCCCAGTGGCAACCGCCGCCCGGCGCCGACGAAGCGGTCACAGCCCATGATGAGCCGGCGCAGCAGAGCATCAAGGACATCCTGAACCGCCTCATCGAGAACCTGCTCGCGATCCAGTTCAAGGCGATCGGCGCGGTCGGCTTTCTCACGCTGATCTACGCCGCGTTCAGCATGCTCACCGAGATCGAGCGGGCGTTCAACCATGTGTACCGCGCCAAGGCCGGCCGGTCGTGGGTGCGGCGCATCACACAGTACTGGACGACGCTCACGCTCGGCGCGTTGATCATTTTCGGCACGTTCTACATCTCGGGGCAGTTCAAGGGTCTCGGCGCGGGCGGGCCCGCGCTGGGGTACATCTTCAGCATCGCGATCGGTGCGCTGTTCTTCCTGCTCGCGTACATGACGCTGCCCAACACCCGCGTGCACGTTCGCGCGGCGGTGGTGGGGGGGCTCGTCGCGGCCGTGCTGTGGGAGGGCGCGAAGTGGGGCTTCCGCGAGTACGTGTCGTACTCGGTCAGCTATTCGAAGCTCTACGGCTCGCTCGGCATTCTGCCGCTGTTCATGCTGTGGATCTACCTCTCGTGGCTCATCGTGCTGTTCGGATTGCAGGTGAGCTTCGGCTTGCAGCACATCGGCGCCGCCCGCGAGCTGGCCGAGCAGGACGAGGCCGAGGAGGTGCTCACCGAGCCCGCCGCCGTCATCCCGCTGCTCGTGGTCATGGGCGAGAACTTCGCCCGCTGCAAGCACACCGAGGTTGGTGATCTCGCCGACGAGGTCGGCATCCCCGCCGTGACCGCGGACTCGATCGTCGAGCAGCTCGCCTCGGCGGGCGTGGTCCACAAGCTCGACGGCGGCGACGACCGCTACACCCTGGCCAAGCCGCCGGGCGACATTGAGATCGCCGGCGTGCTCGCCGAGGCGCAGCGGCTTGTCCGCACCCAGTCCGGCGGCGAGCAGAGCTTCGGCGACGCCCTCAGCCGGCTCCGGAAGGCAGAGCGCGAGGCGCTTGAGGGCGTGACGCTCAAGGACCTCCTATCCGAAGCCGCCCGCCGCCGCACCGAGAGCCGGGGCGGCACGTAGCATTTGCCATGGACCGCCAGACGGATCGAAGCCGACGCATCGTGACGATCGCCGCTGCCGGGGCACTGCTGCTCGCGCTGCCGGGCTGCTACAAGCGGGTGGTCGATTCCCGCGGCCTCGGCGGCGACAGCCAGAAGCTCCGAGAACAGAAAGAACGGGAGCCCGTGCTCCGAGATCTGCTGACCACGACCACCGAACGCGAGAAGCGGAGCACCAGCGGCGTTCGGTAGCTGTGTCGCCGATCGCCCCGAATCGACCCCCCTCGATCAGCCGAATATCATGGGCGAAGGAGATCCGTTCCATGGGCATCGAAGCCGCCTTGCCGACCGACATGGTGCTGACCACGCAGCTCAAGCGTGTCATCAACTGGGCCCGCCGGAGCTCAATGTGGCCCATGCCGTTCGCGACCGCCTGCTGCGGCATCGAGCTCATGGCGACGGCATCGAGCCGGTACGACATCGCCCGCTTCGGCATGGAGAAGATGTCGTTCAGCCCCCGCCAGGCCGACCTGATGATCGTCGCCGGCCGGATCGGCATCAAAATGATGCCCGTGCTGCAGCGGATCTACCAGCAGATGAACGAGCCGCGATGGGTTATCTCCATGGGTGCGTGCGCGAGCACGGGCGGTGTCTTTGATACCTACGCCACCGTGCAGGGCATCGACCAGTTCATCCCGGTAGACGTCTACGTTCCCGGCTGCCCGCCCAGGCCCGAGCAGTTGCTCGAGGGCTGCATGGCGATCCAGCGGATCGTCGACGAGGACGGCATCCCGCCGAGCGGCCCCGACGGCGAGCGCGTCGGTCTCGGCATCGCGATCCAGCCCAGCCACCAGCCCAAGGCCCAGCCGGTGGGCCTGGGCCTGCCGAGCTGATCTCACAAAACTGAAGCCCAGTCTCTCAGTTCTTCCCACCGCAGCCGACGCCCCAGGCGACGAAGAACGAGCCGCCGAGCCAGATCATCCCCCAGACCCAGCCCTTCATGCCCCGCATGGCGGAGCTCTCGACGCCTGTGAGGTTCGCGACGGTGTCGTAGTTCTCGGGGCGCTCGCTGTCGATCATCATCTGCCACGCGGCCTGCGCCTGGTCGCCGCTATCGAAGCTCGCGATCGCGATGCGGTCGTTGACGTACTCGCACTGCTTCTCAGGTGTCATGTTGAACCACCGCATCTCGGCGGCCGACTGCACCTCCATCGGGTAGTCCTTCACGAAGTACGCGGTCTCGTACGTGTGCTGCCGGGGGTACTCGAGCGTCACGCCGCGGCCCTCGAACGCGGGCACCGCGTCGTTGGCTGTCATGCCCATCCCGATCTCGTTGGCGAGCTCGATCTTGGCCAGCGTGCGCTCTTCCGCGGTCTTCTCCGCCCAGTCGCGGCGCACCCGCTCGACGATGTCCTGCGGGTACCAGTCGAGCTCTGTCGCGTTCGCCTCGTCATCGACGGCATCGGGCCACGCAAGGTCAACGCCCATGTATTCCTTCTTGATGACCTCGTGGTTCACCATCCACGCCACCGCCTGCTCGTCGGTCATCCACCCGCGCGTGTGATCGAGCGGCTGCATGTAGACCGAGTTCATCGCGGGGCTCATTGCCTCGAGAAAGTCGCCCACGTACCACGACGCCGCGAGGAACTTGCCCCCGAAGACCGACGCGAGCGTGACGACGCCCGCGATCAGCCCGCTCATGAATCCCGCGTGCGAGCGGACGCCGATCACGGAGCCGCAGCCGACCACGAATCCGACGCCGAGCGCCGCGATCGGCAACTCCCAGCCCGTCCAATACGTGAAGCCGCCCCAGATGAGTGCGCACACAGCTCCGGCGATCGACGCCCCGACGGCCGCACGCGCCCAGGCGGTCGCCGCGAGACCTTCCTTTTCGGGCTCAACGATCGCTCCGCTGATGCTGCCCGCGGACGCGAGCGTCTTCTGCTTCTTGGCCTTTGGTGCCTTGGGCTCTTTCGGCACCCGGCCCAGCGACTCGTCGAACCTGCACGCCGTGCAGGCAACAGCGTCGATCGCCTTCGGCATGCCGCAGTTCACACAGGGCTTGGTCTCGGGCGCAGCGGGGGCTGCCACGTCGTCGAGCAGGGCCTCCATCTGGCTCTTGGGCTTTGAGGCCTTTGCAGGCCGCGCCTTCTCGTAGCACGAACGGTGCATGTATCGACCCTTGCGGTCCTTTAGCCTGGGCTGCCCGGAGCAGTCGTGGCCGCAGTATGCACACAGACGCAGCTTGGTGTCCGTCGTTGCCATGAGATACCCCACCAGAACGGGTCAGAATTCCGTCGGGTATCAGTATAACTTAGTCGGTTATCTATTGAAGCGGAACACTACAGAAAGTCGCATGTTCCGAGATCATGCGGGGCACATGGGCGCTCGGAATGTCAGATCGATCAGGCGAACTTGAGGTGACGGCCGATCTTGCGGCGGCCGTTGATGATCTTCCGCCCGCTCTTGGTCTTCATGCGAGCACGGAAGCCCTGGGATCGCTTCTTCTTGATCCGGCTGATCCGCCGCGGGTAGTGCATCGCCATGGGGTCGCTCCGAGGTCGCGCCCTGTGCCGCAGGCCGCGGGGTGAGTTGTATGCTCGCGGTCAATGGCCGTCCAGCGCACCAAGGTCCGAAGGTGCGCCGAGACACCAAACATTCTACTATTTCTTCGCCCCAGCTCTGGCGATGGCCGGCTGAAACCGATACAACCGAGGCGCTGGGATCACGTGCGGATACACCGGCAGGACGGCATCTTCGCCCTTTTGCTCCCTCGGCCGCGAGTGGGGCGGCAAGGCGAGTGTGCCGGGAGTTGACGGGCAGCGCCCCGACGATCCCGATCACCCCGCGCGGACGCACGCCGCGCAGCTGAGGCCCACAGGTTGGGTGTGCACCGATGGATACGCAGCAAGGACTGATCGAGCAGGCGGAACGCGTGCTCGGCTATTCGTTCGAAGATACCGGCCTGATCGTGCGGGCACTCACGCACGCATCGGTCTCTCACGGGCGGCTGGAGTCGAACGAGCGGCTCGAGTTCCTCGGCGATGCCGTCCTCGGCATGGTCGCCTGTGAGATCATCTTCACCATCTACCCCGACCTGCTCGAAGGCGAGATGACCAAGATCAAGTCGGTCGCCGTGAGCCGCAAGACGTGCGCAAAGATCGCCAGGCAGATCGGACTCGAAGAGCTCATTCGGCTCGGCAAGGGCATCCGTGATCAGCACGGCACGCTCCCGCATTCGCTCGCTGCGGCAACCCTTGAGTCGGCGATCGCCGCGATCTATCTCGACGGAGGGCTGCAAGCGGTCAAGCGGTGGCTCACGCCGCTGATCGAGCCGTTCATCACCAACGCCGCGGAGAGCGGGCACCAGCAGAACTTCAAGAGCGTGCTGCAGCAGCACGTGCAGCGCGAGTTCAACTGCACGCCGAGCTACCGCGTCCTCGCTCAGCACGGGCCGGACCACGCGAAGACCTTCACGATTGCTGTTCAGATCGGTGACCACGACTACGAACCGGCAGAGGGGCCCAGCAAGAAGCAGGCGGAGCAGCGGGCTGCTCTCAACGCGCTCGATGCTCTGGAACTGGTCGAGCACGTCGGCGACGGAGATATCCGCATCGTCCGGCAGCGCACATCCACCGCGACCATCGACGCCGGCTGAACTGGCTCAGCGCGGACGGAAGTCAACGACGATCGGAAGGTGATCGCTCGCACGGGCATCAAGCTCGCCCAGGTTGAGCGCGCTGCGGGACTCGGCATCGAGCCGGGCGGGGTCGAACACGAACGACCGCTCGACGCCGAGCCGCGCGTCCGAGAACGCAACGTAGTCGAGACGCCCGGGCAGGAACGAGCTTCTTGGCTGTGTCCAGGTGTACATGGTCGGGTCGCCCAGCCCTCGCGGTTCGAGCACGCTCAGGTCGCTCCCGTCGCTGTCGAGGCCGGCGATCATGGTCTCGAGCGGCGCAACACCGCCGACGAGGTTGTAGTCACCCGCGATGACGACCGCGGTGCCCGCAGGATCGGCGATTTCTTGCTGCAGCATCGCCGAGATACCCGCTGCCTCTGCGGAACGCAGCATGTCTTCGCGTCCGCCCAAAGAGCCGCAGCACTTGAGGTGCACACTCGACACAACGACCGGGCCAGCCGGCGTGTCCACGGCTGCCGAGGCCACCCGTACGGTGCGATCTTCGCCTTCCGGCGTGACGGTAACGCCATCCGGACCGAACCGGGACGCGTCGAACCGCGTGATGACCGCGACGCCGCGGCCCTCGCTTGTAAACGCACGCCATGTGCCAGCGATCGGCAGCTGCTGGTTAAACCATGCCTCGAGCGACGCGGGCGTCTGGTCGTACCACTCCTGCACGCACACGATGTCGGGCTCGATCGCGCGGAGCATGCGCGTGAACGGCTCGGGGTCGCTGACCGGCGACGAGTTCTCGACGTTGTATGCCACCAGCCTCACCGAGCCGAGCGACTTCTCGGGAACGCCGGCGCGCACGCGCCTCGGCCCGTCGGCGGCCGGCGCAAGATCGACCTCGAACGGGTCCGCGCTGGCCAGCAGTTGCCCGCCGGCCCCGAACAGCGCGACCCGTCCTCGCACGCTGCCCTCGCTGAGCAGCCCCTGTCTCGGCAGAGCGAGGTCCTTGGCGAACTCGTCGATCACATGCCGGCCGACCCGCAGCTCGAACCACTCCGACGCGTGCGTGGGCGCGGACATGATGTCGAGCGCCGCCGCCGAAATCTGCACGACCTCGCCCCCGGTCGTGAAGGTCTCGATCCGCGTGCCGAACGATGGCTGCCCCTCGGCATCCAGGGGTGAGAACGTAATCGCCAGGTCGACGCCGAGTTCGGCACGCGCGTCCGCCTGCCCGGTGGAGCGATCGGAATCGAGATCCAGCTGGACCTGGACGGTCTCTCGGTCCGCCTGAATCGTCACCAGCCGGTCGGTCTTGAAGCGGATGTAGAGGTAGTGCTGATCCGCGACGGCCGACGCCGTCGAGGGCCAGTCGTCGATGTCCCCATCGACCGCGACGCTCATGATCGGCGCGTCGAGCAGAACGATCGGCTCACCGCTGCGGCGGTCCGATGGCGAGCCGCTCCGGTCGCCGCTCGACCCGCAGCCGCCTGAAACGAGGGCGGCCGCCGCCAGGAGCGCCGCGGCAGCGCGAAGACGCGGGAGGAAACAAACGGGCGCGTTGGTGTGGTTCTGCATGCGAGTACTATCCCCCGGCCGGCCCCGGCTTGCAACCCGAGGCGGGACCAACGCCGCGGAAGGAGTCCTGATGGTGAGCGACGGGCAACCAGACGCATCGAAGACCGGCGGAATCGGCACGCGGGCGAGCTCGCCCGAAGACGTCGCGGCCGACCGGTGGCAGGACCGGCTCAGCGAGGTCACGCTGATGATGAAGGAGCTGAGCGAGCAGACCGAGCCTCAGCTCATGGTAAGCGCGTACCGAAACCGGATCCGCAACCTCTACCCGGCGAGCTCCTTCGTCGCGATCAGCAGGAGAGACCTCGACGCCCCGCGATTCCGCGTCACGCGTGCGTCGGTCTGGGACCGCGAAGTGAACCCGTGGGAAGAGAAGGCGTCGCTGCCGATCTACGACCGCGGCATGCTCCATGATCTGCTCTACGCGGGCGAACCCGCGCACCTGCCGGACGTCGCCATCGACCCGGACGATCCGGCCGCCAAGTACCTCGGCGGCATGCGATCGTTCGTGGCCATCCCCGCGTACGACGACGGCATCGCCAAGAACATGGTCGTCATGGGCCGCGAAGAGCCCGGCGCGTTCGACCCCGAGGAGCTGCCCGACATGGTCTGGCGCACCAATCTCTTCGGCCGGGCGACCAACACGCTCGTGCTCAAGCGCGAGCTCGACAAGGCGTACGAACGCGTCGACCGCGAGCTGCAGACCGTCGCCGCGATCCAGCGGTCGCTCCTGCCGGCCGAGCTGCCGAACATCGATCGGCTCGATATCGCCGCGCACTACGAGACGTCCGAACGGGCCGGGGGTGACTATTACGACGTGTTCCCGCTCGCGGGCAATCGGTGGGGCTTTCTGATCGCCGACGTGTGCGGCCACGGCACGCCCGCGGCCGTCCTCATGGCCATCACCCACGCGCTCGCGCACACCGCGCCCGACGAGTGCATGTCGCCGGCGAACCTGCTGGCCTACGTCAACGACCGGCTCTCGAAGCGGTACACCGACAACGGCACGTTCGTGACCGCGTTCTACGGCGTCTTTGATCCCGCTGACCGCTCGTTCGTGTACTCGTCCGCGGGGCACAACCCGCCGCGCGTCAAGCGTTGCTCGGACGGATCGATGTTCGTGCTCAATCAGGCTCAGGCCGTGCCGCTCGGGATCATGGAAGGCGTCGAATTCACCGAGGCCCGGGCCGAGCTGATCGCAGGTGATCAGGTGGTGTTGTACACCGACGGCATCACCGAAGCGTTCAACGACAGCGACGACGTGTACGACGTGCGCAGGCTGGACGCGGTGCTCGCCAACTGCGGCATCGACGCTCGTGCTCTGATCTCAAGCGTGCTGAGCAGCGTCGAGGAGTTCACCGCGGGCCGCCCAGCCGACGACGACCGGACGCTCGTCGTCCTCAAGATCAGTTGACGCTCGGCTCCGCGTGATGCGGGCGTGGCTGCGAGTCGGCTTGCACTGTCAGTGGCGTCGTTTCGATCTCCGGGCGAATGAAGAACCGCTCGTCGCTCGCTGAGAACGGTTTGAGATCGTCATACCAGCACGCGGCGGGATCAAACCGAGCAAAGAACGGACGCCGAACCAACGTCGGATCTCGTGCTTGCAGGAACTCAAGAACAAAGACCTTCTGCCCAGCGATCTCGGAAACGCCCAGCACATGGCACTTGCCAGGGAAGCAGCTCATCGAGGGCCCTCGCACCGTTCGCGCGGTGCCCGGCACCCGCTGGTACGCCCCCTGAAAGATCTCCCAGCACTCGGCGAGCGGCAGCTCGAAGTAGCTCTTGGCCCCCGTGTCGCGCTCGACGAACATGTAGTAGGGGATGCAGCCGAGCTGCGTGCCCGTGGTCCACAGTTCCGCCCACGCCTCGGACGAGTCGTTGATCCGCCGGATGAGCGGGCTCTGCATGCGGATGTTGGCACCGGTCGCGCGGATTCGTCGGACGGCTTCGCGCGACACGGGCGTCGAGAGTTCGACCGCGTTGTTGTAGTGCCCCATGATCGCGAGATGCTTGCCGGCCCCGACAATGCGCTCGAATACGCGCAGCAACTCGTCGGCGTCGGCGTCGGTCACGTACCGCTGCGGCCAGTAGGCGACACTCTTTGTACCGATCCGCACGGTGCGGACGGTGGGGACCTTTACAACCTCTTCAACGTAGTTCGCGAAGACGCTCGACCGCATGATCATCGGGTCGCCGCCGGTGAACAGCACATCGGTGACCTCGGGGTGCTGCTCAAGGTAGCGGCGGAGCTGGCCCGCCTGCTTGTTGGCGAACTTCAGATCGTCGCCGCCGACGAACTGCGCCCATCGGAAGCAGAACGTGCAGTATGCGTGGCACGTCTGCCCGTGGCTGGGGAAGAAGAGCACGGTTTCGCGGTATTTGTGCTGCATCCCGGGGATGGCTTCGCCGCCGACGCGCGGCACGTTGTGCGACATCTGGCCCGCCGGGTGCGGGTTGAGCTTCATTCTGATCGGATTGGCCGCTGCTTCCAGCTGGGCTTTGGACGCGCCGCGGCGAACGAGATCAGCCATCTGCGCGATGTCGTGTTGCTCGAGCATCTCCGACATCGGGAACGTCAGCCGAAAGATCGGGTCGTCGGGCACGTTGTCCCAGTTGATCAGCTCGTCCATGACATAGGTGTTTGTTCGAAACGGCAGCACCGCGGACACCGTCATCACAGCGTCTCTGAGTTCCGGGTCGAGCTTCTCCCACTGGGGGCGGCGATCGATGTTGCTCCGCGTGACCGCGCGGTAGCGGTTGTCGTGTCGATTCCGGCCCGCGGGCCCGTGCATAGCGTTGTCTCGAACCATTGACAGCCTTTGAACGTGCGCGTCCCGCCCGGAGCGGATCGCAGAGCCAGAGTCACGCCGCGGTGGACGCAGAGCCGACAGATCGTCGGCGGCCACCGGGACAACCGGGCCGGCCCTGCGATTCGATCAGAAACCGATCGATATCTCCGGTGATTGTAGCCGAGCGTCTCCGGGCGCGGGCAGCGCCGGTCCTACGCCGCCGCCGCCGCGGCGGCTTCGCGCGCGATGGGCTGCATGAGCGTTCGAGTCTCGTCGAACTCTTCGTGGATCGCGTCGAACGCATCAACGACCGCGGGATCGAACTGTGTGCCGCGGCCTTCGATGATGATCCCGCAGGCCCGGTCGTGGGACAGCGCCCGCTTGTACACGCGAGCCGAGGTCAACGCGTCGTAGACATCGGCCACGGCGACCAGCCGCGCTGCGAGGGGAATCTCTGCGCCGCCGATGCACGTCGGGTAGCCGCGCCCGTCCCATCGCTCGTGGTGCATGAGTGCGATGTCGATCGACATATTCAGGAGAGGGTCGGCGCCGGTTCGTCGGCGGATGCCCTCCAGGGTGGACGCGCCGATGACGGTGTGGCGTTCGATCATCGCTCGCTCGTCGGCCGTGAGCGCACCGGGCTTGAGCAGCACGCGGTCGGGCACGCCGACCTTGCCGATGTCGTGCAGCGATGCCGCTACGCGCAGATTGGTGATGAACTCATCGGTCAGCTCCGGATACTCGCTCGGCCTGGTCTCGCGGAGCACGCGCGCCAGCATTGTCGCGAACGTGCAGATGCGGTCGAGATGATGGCCCGTGTCGGAATCGCGGTAGTCGGCGAGCTTCGCGAGCCCGTAGATCATGCCCGTGCGTGTGCGGAGGACGGCCTCGCTGTGCTCGGTCATGCGTCTGGCGAGCGCGCGGTTCGCCGACTCAAGCCGTGCGCCGTGGTGCGAGACGAGGGCGAGCACACCAACACCGGTCAGCGAGAGCAGGAGCACGCCGAAGAGCGCGACGCGGAGCGCTGCCCTGTCGGCTGCGTCGGCGCGCGCCAGCGACGTTGCAGAGGACGGCGCCGTCACCACGACCGTCGCTCCAAGCCGGGGCAGCGGCGCGGTACCCACGATCGAGGCGCTGGGCGTCAGAAGCTTTCGCCCCTCGCCCGTGCTGCGGAGCCTCGGGTGGCAGACGACCGTTCCGTCTGCATCGATGATGCTTGCGCGGGCGTTCCCCGGAAGGTCGAGCTGCTCGATGATGCTCTGGGCGCGGGACCATCCCTCCGATCCCTCGCGGAGCGTTGTAACGCCCGCGCGCGAGAGTGCGACGGCGACGCCGGCGGCTGTTCCCTCAGTCGCGAGCGTGACCTGTTCGGCAGAGCTGAGCTCGACATCGCTCGCGAAGCGATGAACGCCGGCCCACCACGCAAGGCCGATGACCGCCGACTGCGCCGCGAGCACGCCGCCGATCAGCACCGGACGGAGCCACCTCCGCGTCGCATAGGTCTGTTCTTGAAGTCTCATCGCCTCCAGCGACATCGGCGTGCCGGTCCAGGCAATCGACTCCGGTGTCCTTCGCGACGGGCCTCGTGCCCGGTTGGCCGTGTCGGGGGAACCAAACGCTCGAACAGGGGGGATGGCCCCTCGCGTCCCTAGGCTCCGATGCTCGCCGGGCTGCCGGTTTCTTCTGTCTGATCGCTCGCTGCGGACGGGTCTGACCCAGGGCCGACGCGGACACGATCCTCAAGGCACGCAAGCGTCGAAGCGAAGACGTCGTAGGTGTGGTGCGCCGCGACGAACTGCCGACCCGCCTCGGCGTAGTGCAACCGAGCGGACTCGTTGGCGGCGAGCTGCGAAAGCGCATGGCCGATTCCCAGCCGGTCGGCCGGCGCGATGACGCATGCCTTCGGCCCGACGAGGCGAGATCGGCCCGCGGCCTGCGCGAGGATCATCGGGCGGTGCGCGGCGAGCAGGGTGTACAACGCCGGCGGGGTGCGGTGGGGCACGATGCTCGGCTCGATCACGATGTCGGCTTCTGGCAGCAACGCGTCGAGCTTCGACGCGTGCCACCCGCCCAGCAGGTGGACGCGGTCGTGCACGCCGAGCCGCTCGGCCTTCGCCTCGTACCGATCGATCGTGGCCTCATCGCCGCCAAAGATCGCCGCGTGCAGGTCGTGGTCCGCATCCGCCGCGACCTTGACACCTTCGATCAGAATGTCGGTCCCGTCTTCGGGGCTGAGATCACCCCAGGCCACCGCGAGCACGCCGTGATCAAGCCCGAGATGCCTCCGCAGCCAGCCCGACGCGGTGCGCGGCACCGGCGGGATGCGTGCCACGCCAGGCAGTTCGAGCGTCCGCTTCGCGCCTCGACGCAGCGCGGCATCGGTCTGATACGGACCGAAGCCGATGCACAACGGTGCCTGACGCACGGCCCGCGTCTCGATCGGCCCGAGCAGTCTGCCGGCGCGCCGCGGCCCGTGGACGCCGACGAACATCGGGACCAGCGACCCGCCGCACCGCTTCGCGACCAGCGAGCCAGAGGCGAGACATCGCTCCTCCGCCAAGATGACATCTGGGGCGATCGACCGCCCGGCCGCGAGAGCCCGGGATGTCATCGCGGGCGTGCCGTGCGATCGGCTCGCATGGACCGGCCAGACCGTGAGCGACTCGAACGACCGCATCGGGTCGGCGGCGTCGCACACCGCGTGGACCTCGTGCCCGTGCTCCGTGAGCGCACGCAGGACAAGGCCCACGGGCGCGAGGTCGCCGCGCGCGGAGTCGGTCGGTCGGCTTGCGATAACCAGAACCCGCATGCGGTGTTCTCGCTCCTCCTCCAGGCGGCTCACCCCAAGCGAAGCCGCAACTGCGTCGCAATCGCGGCGGGCAGGCTGTCTCGAGAGCCGATCGTCCGCGTGCCCGGCTGACTTGACCGGATCTGCGATTCAAGCCACGCCCGGCGCCCTGTTCGAGGGGGGCTGCCGGCGAGTTGCAGTCCGTAGCGTCCGATTCTCCGGCGGTGCGGGCTTATCGGGAGTGGATCCGTGCCCGGGAGTACGGGCAAGCCTCCACCACGAGCGTGCTCGAGCACCGCGTCGGATCGACCGGGCCGCGCCGCGCTGTCGCCGATCACAAGGCTGCTGCCGAACCGATCGATTGCCGCGATCACACGCCGGCGGCGCTCGCCCGTCCACTTTCCGAAGCCCCAAGGCAGCACGACCAGAGCCCCCTCGCCGAGCCCGGCTTCGATGCAGGCTTCGAGCGGCATCCCGTCGCGGAGCCTGAGATCGCCGCCCATCGTGAGCACCTCGAGCTTGTTATCGCAGGTCCACTGGCGACCGTTCACGATCGCGAGACGTCGGCCGTCGTCGCGTTCGGCGTCGAGCACGCATCGTTCGTCCGACTCGTCGAACCTCCAGCGACCAACGGGCCTGTCGTGGGCCGCGAGCCTCGCGAACGACTCTTCGCCGACCGCTTCAGCGAGCAGCAGCACCGCGTGGACGTCGGCCGTTCGGGCGGCGATCGCGTCGAAGTTCTCGACCGCCGCCGAGAGGATCTCGGAGACGTTGAACCGCGATCGCAGGTGCACATGGCCATCGACCAGGGTGACGGACGCGCCTTCGGATCGTTCAGCGTTCTGCATGGGTCGGGCCTGCCTTTCGCCGACGTGCAGCGGTCGCGGCTTTCGACAACCAGAGTACCAGCACGGCGAATGCTCCCTCATTGAGCACGGTGAGCAGGTGCAGATCCCAGCGCCACCACTGGCCGTACTCAACCCCCACGAACAGAACGATCGGCGACGCGAAGCGGTCGGGCAGCAGCGGCCACAGCAGGCCGACCCCACGCGTGTCATAAATGAGCGTGTCCATGACGATGTGCGCAGCGTACAGGCCCCAGCCCAGCACGATCGCTCTCCCGATGCGGATCGTTGGCCGAAGCCAACGGAAGATCGGCGCGAACACAAGCCCGAAGATGACAGCACACGCAAACGAGTGCGAGTAGGCGCCGTGGTGCGTGAATCCGTCGCCGATCAGCACCCAGCCTGCGATGATGTCTAGGTCCGGAGCGCCGCAGGCGAACACGACGGCAAGCCCGAACGCGGCGCGGCGCCACAGGGCTTCCGCCCGCGGTCGATCCCCGATGGCAGAATCCGCAATCAGCGCGATGGACGCGTGCGCGATCGGCGACGGCATCAGCAACGGCTCCCCATGACGGCGGCGATCGCGGCACCAAACAGCGACGCCGCCACAGCACCCGGCATGAGCGGGAGCGAAACGGGTCGTCCGAGCAGCAGCGAAATCGACCAAATCACGGCGACGATGGGTATCGGCAGCAACGCGGCCCCGATCCAGACGCGAGGTCGAATCCGATGAGCTCCGCCGCCGTGGCTCGCGGCCCCGATCGAAAGGAGCGAGAGGCCCAGCGGCGCGAACAACGCGGCCACCCCGGCGGCATCGCCGAAGCCTGGCGCCAGACGAAGCCAATCCCGAGCCGTGACGTGCGCTAGCCGCGTTGCGATCGGCTCGCCGTTCGCCCAGAGCTCCGCCGAGCCGCCATCGGTCTTGACGCGGAAACGCGTGCGCACGCCTGTGTGGAAGGCGTCAGGAAAGACAAACTGAGGCCGAGCCGCGTTCAATCCCGACCGCTCCGTCCGAACGCGCAGGATCAGCGAGTTTCCTTCATGGCCGACCGTGACGTTGCGGTGGGACGGACCGTCGGAGATCGAGACGAGCCTCGCCGGGCCGAGCTGCCGTGCGGCGGCGGGAGTCGCGTCGATGCAGAGCTCGATCTCGTCGGCACCATCGAGTGCGCGGCAGAGAGTCACCACCGGCTCGGCCGAAGACCAACCCCCGTGATGGTCTTCGAGCTCGATCGCCAACCCCGCCCGGCTGATCCATGGGCCGGCCGGCGGTCGCTCACCGAATTCGACGAGCGTCCCGCCCGCCGCACCCGTGCCGATCGAGAAGGCGTGCACCTCGCCCAGCCAGGGCCGACCGCCGCCGTACTCGTCTCCGACCAGCAGCCGGTAGCCGGCACTCATCGGCCCGATCGAATGCCCGAGCTGTCCGCGCACGCCGACGCCGATCGCCAAGGCGACCCACGCACCCAGGACCGCGATCCATACGACGCGCCACGCGCGGATCGACAGGGCACGATTTGGCAGCCTTGCACCGATCACGATGCCGAGCGTCTGCGCGAGCACGTCCCCAACCCGCGCGTGGCGATACTCCATGGCCGCTTGCGCACCTTCAAGCACGCACAGCCCGGCGAGCACGAACACGGCCGCACGGACCCGGCCGATGCCCCAGCCCGCGCGGGCGAGCGCGACCAACGCCGCCGCGGGCACAACGTGCTGGAGTGTCTCCCGATCGTACGACAGCGCCATCTGGATGAGCACGTCGGCGGATGTGGGGATCCGAACCACGAACGGTTTGAGCGTCAGGAAGACGACAGCACCGGCAACGAGGACCGCCGCTGTCCGGGCGTGCATCGGAAGAGCGGGGAGATCGATAGCGGAGCTAGTGCGGTCGGGCGGCACGCCGCATTGTTCGCCGAGGGAGCCACCAAGGCTCGGACGTGTTTACGCTTCAACGATGAACGACGCCAAAGACGCTGTCATGGATCTCTTGCTGCAACACCGCACCATCCGGCGTTTCAAGCCCGACCCGGTACCCGAGGAGCACGTCCGGCTCGCCGTCGAGGCGGGCCAGATGGCGTCGACCAGTTCAGCGGTGCAGGCGTACGGCCTCATCCGCGTGCGTGACACCGCGACCCGTGAGGCGATCGCCGACCTCGCCGGGCCCCAGCCAAAGATCGCGGCGTGCGGAGCGTTCTTCGTTGTATTTGGCGATACCCGGCGTCACCGCATCGCCGCGAAGCGCGACGGGAACGCGTACGACCAGCGGCTCGAGTCCTTTCTGGTCGCGGCGATCGACGCCAGTCTGTTCGCCGAGAAGATGGTGATCGCGTTCGAATCCATGGGCTACGGCATCTGCTACATCGGTGGTCTGCGGAATGACATCGATCGGCTGGACGGCCTGCTCGGGCTGCCCGCGGGTGTGTATCCGCTCTTCGGGCTGTGCGTGGGGGTGCCCGACGAAGCGCCGAGCAAGCGGCCCAGGCTTCCGCTGGATGCTGTGCTGTTTGAGGAGCGGTATCCGGACGATCAAACAGTGCTCGATCAGCTCGCCGAGTATGACACGAGCTATCTCGAGTACCTCCGGCAACGAGGCGTCGTCGAGCCCGTGGCGTGGAGTGCGCAGCGGGCGCAGGCCTACGCCGAGCCAAAGCGCACGCATCTCGGTCCGTATTACACGCGCAAGGGCGCCGATCTCCGCTAGCCCGAACAATCGCACGTTTCTTTCGAAGCTCCGCAACGCCGCCCGGCGAGCGGACCTTTGGAGATGACCGCACCGCCGCCGAGGCGGGCGGCGCTCCGCTCACACTCGAAAGGAATGGACCATGCTTCGCGTGATCACGCTGTCTGTCTGCGCTCTCCCCGGTCTTACGGCCGCCCAGGGCGTCACGCTCGCCGACATCCAGGACGAGCAGTTCTTTACCAGGTTCAACGACACCGGCAGCAACGCCGTTGGAGGCCAGGCGTACGCGCCGACGTTCGAGCAGAACCCGATCGGCTCGATCGCGGACTTCGGCGACGTGGGCCGTGTCGCGTTCATTCAGAACGGCCCGTACTACATCGCCAACCCCAACAGCTGGGCGTTCGCCGGCGAGGGTCGGGCGGACATCCTGTTCACCACGAGCGTGGACACAATCTCGCTCGCCGTGCGCGGCACAGAGAAGGGCGACACCGCCGGCCCCAACGGCATCTTCCCCTTTGCGGGCGGCTCACCGGAATTCGACGCCGCCGATGGTGTTGTCTGGGCCCTCGACATCAACGGCGACTTCATCCCCGGCTCCAACATCGCGATCGAGAACGGCGATCTGCAGGGCAGCAACACCGTCGCCGAGATCAACTATGCCTCGGCAGACCTACCGTCGCCTGTTTGGGGGCTGGCGTTCGTTCAGCGCAACGACAGCCCCTACGCGGGCCTGTTTGTCGGAGCACTGGGCGTAACGGTGCCGACACCGGCGTCCGTGGGTCTGCTGGCCCTCGGCTCGCTCGCGGCCGTCCGCCGCCGACGCTGATACAGGTTGCGTAAACGCTGGCGAAGTGATCTCCGCGGCGAGGTGCGTGCCGCGGCGATCGCTCGCGCCGCCTACGTGCCGGAGTGGTCTTCGAGGGAAAGATTGGTTGCCAGATCATCACGAACTCTGGCGTCGAGCGTCCCGTCCCGGGCTCGTCTCCGCGCGTTGCGAATGTGCTCGATGCCGCCTTCGATGGTGGCCAGGTGACACACCGGGTCGCCCGGAACTACGGAGGGCATCGTCGTCATGCCGAGCACGACGCCGTCGCTCGATGCCTCGATAACGCCGAGTTCTCTTCCGAGCAGCGTGGTGACCGTCGCGAGGGGCTGGCTCCGGCTGACATCATCGCCCGGGGCGACATGAAAGCGCAGGATGCCGCCGTGGTCCGCGCGGAGCCATGTCGTCTTCCGGCAGATCGCGGAGTACACGGGCTTGGCGGGCGGGCCGTCGATCATGCCAAGCTGATGGAGGGCGTTGACGATGCCGCGCACGCCCACCTCGGCGACGGTCGGCTCGAACTTCCAGATCTCGCCGGCCTCAAGGATGATGCACGGCACCCCGGCCCGGACCGCCGCGTTCCGCAGCGAGCCATCGGGGCCCGAGCCGTGCACCGTGAGGTTGCCGCCGAAGTGCGACGCGAGCTGGGCACATCCCTCGTGATCGAGGTCGGCGCGCACATTCGGGTAGTTCGTACGCTTCGCCGCGGCCGCGTGCAGGTCGATCAGCCAGTCGGCAGGATGGACGAGCTGCACAAAGATGGCGTGCGCATAGCGGGCCGTGAGGCTGCCGGAATCCGATCCGGGAAAGCTGCGGTTCAGGTCGCGGCGATCGGGCATGTACCGCGTCTGCCGCTCGAAGCCCAGGATGTTGACGACCGGGACCAGGATCAGCGTGCCGCGGAGCAGGTCGAAAGGCGGGTCGATCAAGAGCTGGCGGACGATGCCCATGCCGTTGATCTCGTCGCCGTGGACCGCCGCCGTGATCGCCACGACCGGGCCCGGCTCGGCACCCCGCCAGACGCGGGCGGGCACGACATGGTCCCGGCCCGTCGCCGACTCGCCGACGGGGACGTCGATGTCGCGGCGTTCGCCGAGGCCGACCGAGATGCCCGCGAGCGAGAAGTCGTTGTTCATGCGCGAGCGTAGGGACGCGGCCCGTTTCCTGATACACTGATTTCCCGGTCCGGAATGCGGGCCGCAGATCTCTGGAGGTCCCCATGACACGCACGAAGCTCGCCGTCCTCGTCTCCATCGCCGCCGCCGGGCCGCTGATCGCGCTCGCCCCCGCTCCGCAGCAGGGCCAGCCCGCCGCCGAGCCGATCCAGCCCGTCGCGCAGGACGCCGAGCACAAGGCCAAGGTCATGAAGCTGCTCGGCGGCCTCGAGGGCACGTGGCGGCTCGTGCAGGAGGACGGCTCGCTCAGCAAGGAGACCTCGGTCTTCAAGCGGTCGAGCGCCGGCGCGGTGGTGCGCGAGATCATGATGGTCGGCGAGCCGCACGAGATGACAAACCTCTACCACATGGACGGCGACGCGGTCGTCTGCACCCACTACTGCGCCGTGGGCAACCAGCCGCGGATGATCGCCAAGAAGGGCATCGAGCAGTCCGACGACGGCCCGGCGATCGACTTCCATGTTGATAGCGTGAGCAACTACGTCGAAGGCCAGGACCACTACATGGGCGGCCTGAAGCTGGTGTTCGTTGATAGCGACACCGTGCATCAGATCTGGACGACCTTCAATGGCAACGGCGAGGTCGATCACCAGATGACCTTTGTCATCAAGCGTGATTCGGACGTCTGAGCCCGAACAACGGCGAGCCGCACAACCGATACACCCCGGATGTCCCGAGCGACGGCGGTGCCAATCCGATCTCTTCGGTTGAAGTCAGCGCGGGGAATCTCAACGTTCCTGCCTGGCGACGGCGCGGCCGGGATCTCCGACACGCGACCCGTTGCCGAAGACCGAAGGAGTAAGAGAGATGAACGCACACTGTCGATCACGGTTCCGCCGACTGAGCGCCGCGGGCATCGCAGCAACGCTCGCCGGGGTCGCCGGCGGCTTTACGAGCGGCAGCAGTGCCTCATCGATGAGCTTCGTGCTGACAGAGGGACGAGTGCAGCCGGGGGTTGGATACGCCGTGCGGGTCGATGTGATCGGCGCTGCGTTGACCTCGGGCTCAAGCGGTCCGGCCTTGCCGATCACACTGCGCGTTCATACGGGCGATACCGCGGCCGATCCGTTTGGAGACGCTGACTCCACAGCGGGCGACATCAACCAGCACGCGCTGGCGGTCACAAAGCATGTCATCCCTGAGATGCAAGATGCCGACACATATGTGACCATCACCGCAACATCATGGGACGGCGGCACCGCTCTCCACCAGTACAACTCTCACGAGCAGGCAACGTTCGTGAAGGTCCTGCGAAACGGGGATCTCACGCCGGATATCGCGGGAGCCAACGGGCAGGAGGACGTCGAGTACTTCTTAAGGCCGTACCTCACTCCCGACGGATCGCGGGTCTGGTTGCACGAGAACCAGGTGCTCTACCTGTTCGAGCTCGGCACGGACGATGTGAACTCTTCGGCCGCCGACTTCCAGGACGCGGTTGTGCTCGTCACGCTCGGCGAGACGCTCGAAGAGCTCGACGCGGATCTGCCGCCGATGAACAACTACGCGGTGCCCATGCGGTCTCCGCGGCTCGCGGACTGAGCGACGGTCAGGAGACGACCGGATCGATTCTCAGAGGTTCCACGGTCTTGGTTTCCGCTGCGGAAAGAGAACCGTGATTGTTATAAACGCCACCCGACCGGTGCGCAACCGGTCGGGTGGCGTTGTTCGTTCTTAACGCAACGCGCACTCCTACAAGGAAGTGGCTAGCGGCGCCGACGGGCGGCTGCGAGCGCACCGAGCCCGAGCACGGCGGCCGAGCCCGGAGTCGGCACCGCGAAGGCGACGTTGTCAACGCCGAAAAAGACCGAGCCGCTTGAGAGCGTGACGCTCGTGATGATGTCGCTGCCCGCATCAAAGCCGACGAACGTGCCCACTCCGGTGCCGTTTACGTCAACCGTGTCGAGCAGGTCCGCGCCGGAAAAGATATCGACCGTCACGGGTGTACCGTCGGGATTGCCCGTCACATCGAAGCCGAAGGCAATGACGTCGCTGTTCGTGAAGTCGATCGTGATCTGCGGAGTCGCCGTGTTTGCTCCGTTGAACGAGATCGCATGCGAGACGTAGTTCGCGAAACCGGGAGACGAGACGAACAGGTTCTGCGGCTCTGTTGACGACAGCCCAACCGTCAGCCTCAGGCCGTCTTCGATCTCGTTGGCGAAAAAGACATCGTTCGACGTTGTCGAGTCGAGGACGTTGTCAATCAGAGCGAACCCGCCGTCGGCCACGCGAGCCTCTTCGAAGTCCTCGAACGCCGCCGTCGGAAACGCCGCATCGAACGCGGCACGGGTGCCGACGACATCCGCGACCGCATGAGTCGCGGCCGCCGCGCATGCGACAGCGCCGATCCACTGTGAAAGTCTCATGATCGTTCCTTCCCACAAACTGCCGGGACCGAGAACACCGCGAACGCAGCCCCACCAAAGTAGACTTCGGCTGCACGACCAGGTCAAGCAGGAACGGCTCACTTTGACGAACTTTCGTAGCTGTTCGAACAACAGAGTCGCGGGCCGCAGGTGAGCCTCTGCCTGCAGTTCCGTCGTCGCCCCTCAAAGCGATGAAGCCGACGCCGAGGCAGCATCCAAAGCCGGGTGGGACGCGGGCGTTGTGCTGCCAGTGCCCTCGGTCGCACGACGCTTGGCATTCACAGGATAGAGTTCACAGCGGATATCACTTATCTGTCTGGAAGAGGAGACTACATATGCCGAGCATCCTTGCCTTCTTTGTTTCGCTCGTGTGCGCTGCTGCCGCCGCGCAGCCGAAGCCGACCGTCGTGTATGAGCGGCTGCTCAACGGCACGTTCTACCCCGAGTCAGCGCGCGTGATGTTCGACGGCGCGGTCTTCGCGTTTGCGCCCGAGTCGCCGCTGAACGCCGAGGTGCTCATCGTCGATGCCGAGGGCACGGTCCTCGCGCGGCACCCGTTCTGGGATACGTACACCGAGAAGGAAGGCGTCTTCGGTGCCGCCAAGGTCAAGTACGGCCCGCACGTGGCCGACCTGCCCGGCGAGGGGCTGTACAACATCGTCTACATGATCGACGGCGAGCCCGCGACCCGGCTGCCGATCAGGGTCGATCTGCTCAGCGGGGGTGACGACGCCTTCAACCCCGAGAAGACCTACAAGTTCACCGGCCCGTGGAACTTCCTGGCGTACCTCGCCGAGGACGAGTTCAACATCGACAACCGGCTCGGCACCAACGACTCGACGTTCCTCGTGCACCTGTGGACCACCAACCAGGACGTCGAAGAAGGCAAACGCACGTCGTCGCTGTACATCCAGGTCTTCCGCGGCGACGAGCTGATCGGCCACACGATCACGACCGGCGGCAGCTACTCGGTCAACGGCTCGCGCTTCGGCAAGAAGACGGGCTACGGCATCCGCGTGCCGCACGAGGTCAAGGACGAGGCCAACGCCCCGATGCTGCTCAAAGACGAGTGGCTCAAGGACGGCGAGTACACCATCGTCGTCACCCGCCAGTCCGACAACCGGGTGCTCCGCCGGTTCGGCTACACCGCCAAAGACGGCGACATCGTCCGCCTGCCGAGCACCGAGATCGGCTTCGAGCCCCGCACGGACTACATCGTGCCGCGGTGGTTCAACAACGCGGGGGCCGGGGCGTACGAGGAGGCGATCTGGATCACGACGGCGGAGTGAGGACTACCCGTGCGTTCGATCTGGATAAGTCCATTTGCGGCGAGGGTGGGGTTGCTGGTGTTGCGTCATGCCGACGGGTTGAGACGAATGAAGTCAGCATGACCGCGGTATGCTCTCCGGATTTGCCCTTTGTTTGGAGTTGGTCCGGGAGGTTTGCTCATGGCTGATGAGATGACTTGGAAGCAGGCGATTGACATCGTGCTCGCGGACTCTTCGGAACCGATGCACTACAAGGAAATCGCGGAAGAGATCATCGCTAGAGGTTTGCGCAGAACAATGGGCGCGACGCCCGCGGCGACGGTGAACGCCCAGATTTCAGGTTCGATCAAACACGAAGGAGACGGAGTCCGATACTCCCGCGTCGCCGCGGGAACCTTCACGCCTGCGAAACAGCAATCCGCATCCGCCGCGCAAGCGTCAGTCGACAAACCAGAAACCACTGATGAAAGTCAGTATGACCTGATCACGTCGTTCGGTATGTTCTGGCGACGAAGTCTGGTTGAATGGTCTGCGACCACGCAGGTGCTGGGAATGCAGCAGATTGGAGCAACGCCGGTTGATTTCTATGGCCAACTCGTCGTGTATTTGCTCTACGACGGTCGTGAAGTCGTGTACGTAGGTCGTTCGAAAGAACGTCCGCTTGGTAAACGCCTCTACGAACACACTGTCGATCGACTCTCGACTCGTTGGGGTCGCTTCTCGTGGTTCGGCCTACGACCTGTGTCAGACAGCGGCGAACTTGGTGACTTGCCGACGGGATACGCCGGTGATGCCATGATTCCGGCGCTCGAAGCCATGCTGATCGAAGCCGTGGAGCCGCGGCAGAACCGGAAACGTGGTGATGATCTCGCAGCGGTCGAGTACCTGCAACACGAGGATCCCGCGATCAAGCGTCGTCGGACGAAGCAGATTCTTGAGAACGCGATCGAGCGTCTTTGACTGATTGCTGTGCGGTGGTGTCTCGTCCTCGCAAAGAAACAATCTCCGAGTCACTCAACTCGTGAACCAAACGAACACGCTCGGCATGCCGAGCCGCGCGTGCAAGTGCTGACTCGATATCGCGGGCGTTGAACCGAGCCTCGTCGCTCACTCCTCCCCCTGCTCCAGCACCGCCATGAACGCTTCCTGCGGGATCGTGACCGATCCGATGGACTTCATGCGTTCCTTGCCCTTCTTCTGCTTCTCGAGCAGCTTGCGCTTGCGGGTGACGTCGCCGCCGTAGCACTTCGCGGTGACGTTCTTGCGGAAGCCCTTGATGGTCTCGCGGGCGATGATCTTGCCGCCGATGGCGCACTGGAGTGGGATCTCGAAGTTGTGGCGTGGGATCTGCTTCTTGAGGCGGACGAGCAGCGATCGGCCGCGGCTCTCGGCCTTCTCTTTGTGCACGATGATGCTGAGGGCCTCGACCGGGTCGCCGTTGATGAGCACATCGACCTTGCTGAGGCGGTCGGGCCGGTACTCGCTGATCTCGTAGTCCATGGTGCCGTAGCCGGCGGTCATGCCCTTGAGCTTGTCGTAGAAGTCATAGATCAGCTCGGCGAGGGGGATCTCGTAGGTGAGCATCTCACGGGTGTCGCTGACGTACATCTGATTCTTGAAGATGCCGCGTCGGTCCATCGCGAGCTTCATGACCTCGCCGACGTACTCCTTGGGCACCATCACCTCGACCTTGGCGATTGGTTCCTTGATCTCGGTGACGATTGACATGTCGGGCAGGTCGGCCGGGTTGTGGACCTCGATTTCCTCGATCTCGCCTTCTTTGCCCCGGATGTCGACTTTGTAGGACACGGTCGGTGCGGTCTGGACGATCTCGACGCCGCCCTCGCGTTCGAGGCGCTCTTGCACGATGTCCATGTGGAGCAGGCCCAGGAAGCCGCAGCGGTAGCCGAAACCGAGGGCCTCGCTGTGCACGGTCTGAAACGTGAAGCTCGAGTCGTTGAGGCTGAGCTTCTCCATGGCCTCGCGGAGTGCTTCGAAGTCGTTGCCCTTCTTGTCGGAGTTGGTCGCGGGGTAGAAGTCGCAGAAGACCATCTGGCGCGGCGGCTCGTAGCCCGAGAGCGCCTCCTCGGCCTGGTCGTGCTCGATGGTGATGGTGTCGCCCACGCGGACATCGCCGAGGGTTTTGATCGAGGCGACGACGTAGCAGGTCTCGCCGGCCGAGACCGACTTCACTTTCTGCGGCTTGGGCGTGTACTTGCCGAGCTCGGTGACATTGAAGGTTCGGCCGAGTCCCATCATGCGGATCTTGTCGCCGACCTTGAGCGTGCCGTCGAAGACACGGGCGTAGATGATGACGCCGCGGTAGTCGTCGTAGACGGCGTCGAAGATGAGCGCGCGGGTCTTCTTCGTTGTCTGCTCCCGCGGGCCCGGGAAGCGGTCGCAGATCGCCGCGAGCAACTCGGGGATGCCCTGGCCGGTCTTGGCCGAGACGGGGATGCAGTCCTCGGCGGGCAGTCCCAGCACCTGCTCGACTTCCATGGCGATCTCGTCGGGACGGGCGCCGGGCAGGTCGATCTTGTTGAGGACCGGGATGATCTCGAGGTCTTGTTCCACAGCCAGGTAGGCGTTGACCACGGTCTGCGCCTCGACTCCCTGCGAGGCATCGACGACGAGCAGCGCGCCCTCACAGGCCTTGAGCGCCCGGCTGACCTCGTAGCCGAAGTCGACGTGGCCCGGCGTGTCGATGAAGTTGAGCATGACCGGCTCGACCCGGCCATCCTCGAAGGTGTGCTCGTGGCCCACGGTGACGGCCGACGCCTTGATGGTGATGCCGCGCTCGCGTTCGAGGTCCATCGAGTCGAGCAGCTGTTCTTTCGCTTCGCGGTCGGAGACGGCCTTGGTGGCCTGGAGCAGCCGATCGGCGAGGGTGCTCTTGCCGTGATCGATATGGGCGATGATAGAAAAGTTGCGGATGTTCATGCGGTTGGTGTGTCGATCGGTTTGCGGGCGATGGCTTCGAATACGGGTGGGAGCATCATGACGGCGTCGGGGTTCTCGGTCGCCCGCCGCCAATCCTCGGCGAATTCGTCGGCGGTCGCCTGGGTGATTCGGCCCGCCTCGACGAGCCGCGGAACAAAGTTGGGCCAGAAGATCGCGGGCCAGTCCCAGATCGGCTCAGAGGGCTGGGCGGCTTTCTGGATCGGCTCGTAGCGCTCGACCTCGAGGCCGGCGGCCCGCAGATAGCCGGGCATCTTGCCCATGACCTGGGTGTCGCCCGTCTCGTCGATCGACTCACCGGCGGCGCGGGCGATCAGTTCGAATGCCGGCGAGCGGGGCACGATCCGCATGGTCTCGTAACCGAAATAGTCCTGGATCGCGATCCGCCCGCCAGGCTTCAGTGCCCGGGCGGCCTGGGCAATGACCGACTCTGCGTCCCGTAAGAAGCAGGGCACCCATCGCGTGTACACGACGTCGAACGCATCGTTCGCGTGGTCACCCAGCAGCGATGACAGCTCGTGCAGGTCGCCCTCGATGATGGTGGTGTTCTTGAGGCCCATCGCAGCGGCACGGTCCCGGTGCTCGGCGGCGTACGGCGGGCTGCCTTCTACGCCCACGACCCGACCGGCCGGGCCCACGAGCTGGGCGAGATCGATCGAGGTCCAGCCCGGGCCGCTGCCGAGGTCGAGCACGCTCGAGCCGAGCCTGACGCCCGCGCGGTGCCAGGCGGCGAACGCGGTGTCCGACCAGAGCCTGTGCTGGATGCCCAGCCGCTCGGCTTCGGACGCGTCTGTCCCGAGTACATAGTCGCGATGGGTTGTCATCGCGGGATTCTACGCGTGCCGCGAGCAGGTCTTGTTGTGCCAACCTTCGGCGCGAGGCTGGTTCGAGGCGTTCGGCGCCGCTACGGATGTCTGTGCAAAGCCCGTCCGTCAACTCCCCGCGAGCTGCTGCGAACAATCCGATCGCCCGGGCGGCCGGTTCGTTTCGGCCGAGCACGATGCCGGCCGTGGTGCGTCGGAACTACACGCGGGAGCTGCCGGCGTCCGCGCTGCTTGCGCTCGGCCGGGCGGCGTTCGAGGGCTCGGTCATCGCGGGCGTCGCGCGGGTCGCCTACGAGGGCCGGGTCGAGGACAAGCTCCTGAACTTCGCCGTTGCGGCGATCGCTGCGGCGCCGGCGGCGGCAAACATCTTGAACTTCCTGTGGGTCCGGCTGGCTCATGGCCTCAACAAGACGGTGTTCCTGGCGGCTGTCCAGTCTGCCGTCGTCGCGTGCATCATCGGGCTCGCGGCGATGCCCGTTTCCCCTGCGGGGCTCGTCGGCACGATCGTGTTCGTCTTCATCGCCTGGACGTGCTGGTCGGGCTTCACCGCGGTGCGGACCACCGTGTGGCGCGCGAACTATCCGCGTGATGTGCGGGCGAGCATCGCATCGAAGTTCGCCGCGATCCAGACCCTGCTGATCGGCGGCGCAGGGATCCTCGTCGGCTGGGTGATGAGCATTGATGTGCTCGCCAAGCTAAGTATCGAGCCGACAACTGTGTTCCGGGTATATCTGCTCCTGTGCGCTGTGTTCGCGGCGCTCAGCGTCGGCGTGATGTCCGGCATCCGGGTGAGGCAGCACAAGCGGCTGCTCCGCGCCGAGCGCGAGGCGTCGGCCGACAACACCGGCCCCACGATCAACCCCATCGGCGTGATCTCGCTGCTGCTCGAGGATAAGCGGTACGGGCTGTACCAGGTCAACCAGTTCCTGCTTGGCCTCGGCAACCTAATGCTGTTCCCGCTCATGCCGATCCTGCTGCGTGAGCGGTTCGATGCGGGCTATGACACGATCATTCTGCTGTCGGGCTCGCTCGGGCTGGTGGTCACGCCGCTGGCGCTGCCGATCTGGGCGAAGCTGCTCGACGGCGTTCACATCGTGCGGTTCCGCGCGTTCCACAGCTGGTTGTTTGTGATCAACTTCGTGCTCCTGATGTTCGCGGTCGGCTTCGAGATCAGGGGCTTGCTGTACGCGTGCGTCACCATCAAGGGTGTCACGATGGCGGGCGGTGTGCTCGCGTGGCAGCTCGGGCATCACGACTTTGCGCCCGCGAGCCGTGCGAGTGAGTACATGGGCGTGCACGTCACGCTCACGGGTGTGCGCGGCATCGTCGGCCCCGTTCTTGCCGTCGGCCTGTACACGGCTCTCACGGATATCAGCCCCGGCCTGGGCACGGTTGTCCTCGGGGTGTGCCTGCTGTTCGTGCTCATCAGCGCAATCGGCTTCACGTGGATGAACGCGAAGATGGACCTCACGCCGGTCGATGACCGCCTGCCCGCGGATTCCAAGACACTCGGGGCGGCGCCGGTGTCGAGAGCCGATAGCTGAACCGGTCAGATCATCGGCATGCTTCGCTGGGGAACCGGCGAACCCGTGCTAGATTTACGCTGTGCGAGGATGTGTGTTGATCGCTGTGGTTGCCTTCACCCCGTCGGCATCGGGCCAGCTTGCGGTGCACGATTTCAGCCTCGGTGGCGCATACTTCGTGAATGCGTTCGAGGGATCAGACTCGGGAGACTTCACGGTATCACAGGTTGCCGAGGGCTACAGCGTGCCGATCCCCGAGGCGACGCTGACCGACGAAGCGGGCACTCGATCGGCCACGTTCAACGGCGGGTTCGAGGGGCAGCGGATCGAGAGCGGTTTCAGGGTTTTCGGATCAGTCTTCGCGTCCGAGCAGGACCAGCCATTCTTCTACGACGCGCGGTTCGGCATCTCCGGCGAGGTTGCCTTCGAGATCACCACGCCGACACCGGTGCGCGTCGCGGGCCGGCTTGAGCACGACCCGCTCGTCGGACCGGGCTCGATCAACGCGTTCAATGCGACGGAGTTCTCGCTCAGCGCGTTCGGCGTTGATCCCGAAGTCTTCCTCGAGGCCAGAGTCGGTCCGATCGACGGACTTCCCGCAGCGGTCGATCTTGACGAGACCGTGGTGCTCGCGCCCGGGTTCTACCGGATCGATATCGATTCGGCGACGTCAGGGCTCGGCACATCGAGTCCCGGGCTGCGCAGCATCAACACGTTCTGGGATCTGAGTGTCACAGCGGTGCCGGCTCCCGCGACATTCGCGGTCGCGCCGATCGCCCTGCTTGCCCTTCGCCGCCGGCGGTGACATCATCCGGGCATGCCAACGCCCGTCGATCTCCGTTCTGACACTGTCACGCAGCCGACGCCCGCGATGCGAGAGGCCATGGCGGCCGCGCCTCTCGGCGATGATGTGCTCGAGGGCGACCCGACGGTGCGTGAGCTCGAAGCCAAGACCGCCGGGCTGCTGAGCATGGACGACGCGATCTTCGTTCCTTCGGGCACGATGGCCAACCTGCTCGCGCTACGCAGCCAGACCCAGCCGGGCGACGAGATGATCTGCGACGAGCAGTGCCACATCGTGTACTACGAGACGGGCGGATACGCCGCGATCGCCGGGCTGAGCGTGCGGTACACCCGGGGCGAGCGTGGGCTGTTCCGTGCCGAGGACTTCGAGCCCCTCATCCGGATGTGGGACGACCCGCACTTCCCGCGGCCCAGACTGCTGGCGATCGAGAACACACACAACCGCGGCGGGGGCATCCCCTGGCCCGTCGATCGGCTTGCGCACGTTGCGGATCGTGCGCACGAGCGCGGGCTGCGCGTGCACATCGACGGCGCTCGCTTGTGGAACGCGTGCGCGGCGATGAACTGTGAGCCGAGCGACTACACGAAGTACTCGGACACGGTCTCGGTTTGCTTTTCGAAGGGCCTTGGTTGCCCTGTGGGCTCGGCGTTGGCGGGGGATACATCTACTATCAAGAAGGCCCGGCACCTCCGCAAGATGCTCGGCGGCGCGATGCGGCAGGCCGGCGGGTTGGCCGCCGCGGCAATCTACGCCCTCGACCACCACCGCGAACGGATGACCGATGACCACACCCGTGCGCAGAAGCTCTGCGATCTGATCGCAGACGCCCCCGGCATTGCGGTTGACCGCGCCCGTGTGCAGACGAACATGGTCTACTTCGATGTCGACCCGTCGCTCGGCACCGCCGGTGAGTTCTGCGATCGCGTGAAGGATGATGTCCTGATGCTCGACGAGGGCCCGCAGAGCGTGCGGGCCGTGACGCATCTGCACATCGATGACGCGGTGATCGAGCGGGCGGGGGCGGCTATCGCCCAGGCTTGAACAGAACTTCGTGCTCGCGATGCCAGCGGATCCCGCCGCGTATCGCTCGGATACCGACGACATCGGCTGGCTCGATTTCGATCTGCACGCCCTCGTAGCCGCCTTCGACGACGCCGTTTCGGAACACAAGCTCGGGCTTGATCTCCGAGATGATGCGGTCCATCTCTGCTTTCGCCCCGGCCGAATCGCCATTGCCAGCGTCCGCGATCAGGAAGGCGGGCTCGTCCGTTTCAGTGGTGATCCAGGTGAGCTTGTTGCCCTCGCCGGTGAATGTTGTCCCGTCGATGCCGACAAACCCGCTCATTCTGAGCAGCAAGAGGAGTTCGGGCGCGTCGGAGAACGCGCAATGCTCAAACTCGGGGAGCAGGATCTCTTGCAGATCGTGGTATGCCGGGAACTCGAGCCCGACGACGCTGATCAGATCTGGCTTGGTCGCTCGGATGGCTGCTGCGACTTCGTCGAGCGCATGCCCTGATGCATCGATATGCAAGTAGCGAATCGCGGTGCGATGCCAGGCTGACGTGATCGGTATCACTTGGTCGACGACTTCGTTTGGAATCGTGATATCAAGGTGATATCGCACGATCGTCCATTCGCCATCGTCGAGCCTTGCCGCCCCTGACCCTCTGCACGGCCCGTAGCTTTCGCTGAAGAGTGTTTCATCGAACAATGCGATCGTGCCGCAGGGCTGGAGGGCGACGCGGCGGTCGCGCATCTTGAACTCCCAGCCGCGGCCGCTCTCCATGTACGGCTTGTACAGCGCGGCAAACTCATCTTTCGTCCAGCGTTCCCAGAGGTCGGTGCCGAAGAACACGGCGTCGTCCGCGAACAGATCGAAGTACGTGACGTCGGCAGCTTTCGACGCCTCGTGCATCCGGCTGAGCAGTACATCGACATCTTTCTCCGCCTGAGTGAGAGCGGTGAACGCGAACAGGGCGGCGGCGAGGATCGCAAGGGCTTGTTTCATGCCCGCCAGCGTACCGCGGCCTGGGCGACGCGCGCACCGAAATTCTCGGCCGTCTTGCGGTCGCCGATGGGCGGGGTTTCCTCGGGTGAGGCGTTGCCCGACTGGGCCATCATGCCCGCGAAGCTGCCCATGCGGTTGATGCTCTCGGGGTCGCTGCCGGTCATCATGTCGCCGGCGCCGACCCAGATCATGCTGTGCTGCATGCAGTTGTGCCAGATGTCCTGGAGGGCGTTGACCTTGTCGCCCGAGTAGCTGCCGCCGTTGGTGAAGCCGGCGGCGAGCTTGTCCTTCCAGCCCTGTTCGAACCAGACGGCGCTCGCGACCTCGAAAACGCGCTTCAGACCCGCTGAGACCGATCCCATGTACGTGGGCCCGCCGAAAACGATCGCGTCGGCGCTGTGCAATTCGCTCCAGCGGCCGCCGAGCGATTTGTCTTCGCCGGCGTCGGGCAGCTCGTCCGCGGAGATGATCGACGCATCGACGCCCTCAACGGAGGCCGCTCCCTTGTGGATGTGTTCGGCGACGGCCTTGGTATGACCGAACCCGCTGTGATAGACGACGACGACCGTGGGCATGACGCAAGCTCCGATGCGAGGCCGGCATGGTCCCGCTCGCAGCAAGCGTATGCGTGTGGAGTTGGTGTTCGGTGCCGCTGATCCGGGCTAGCTTGCTCGGCCGAGCATCGAGCTCTGCATCGGCGAGTTGCTCGCGGCGGAGCGGGCGAGGAAGGCCAGCCGCTGCTCCGTGTCCTGGTCCAGCCCCTGGAACTCAAGGCCGACAAAGCGCTTAAACATGCCTCGCTTCTCGACCCAGGCCACCTTGCACTGCACCTGGAAGCGTTCTCCGTCGGCATCAATGCCGACGAGCATGGGCGGGTCGGTCTCTTTGATCGGCCTGCTCGTGCGGACGCGCATGCCTGACCGCGACAGATCCAGCACCTTGCCGAGCGAGACGTTCGTCTCTTCGATCCGTACCCGGCCGTGCCGGCGGTCGCACTCGCCTCGTTCTTCGACCGGTGCGTTGAGCATGCACACCGCCATGATGTCTCTGTGTCCTCTTTTCATAGTGTGTGAACGATGCCACGGATCGCCCGGTGTGCAAGCGTGGTCGGCCGCGGCATGGCTGTCATGCGTCCGTGTGTGCCGTGTTTTCCGGTTGTGCGGCCTCAGACGCTGGCGGTCAGCCCTCGGGGGCCAGAACGCGAACGTCGATGTCGCCCGCAGACGTCCGAAACACCGCGGTGTGCGCGACGTCTGGGTCTCCGATCCTGTGCGTCGCGGTCTGAACACCGTTCGCTGTTGTTCGCGAGCCTGATCCCGGCAGGTCGATCGAGCCGGCTCGCGTCTCGCCACGCAGCGTGCCGGCGAAGCCATGCCAGAGGGTGACCTCGATGTCGCCGGCGTTCGTCTTGGCGTCGGTAGCGCCGGCGACGCCTGTCGCCTCGATATCTCCCGCGTTGGTCGTCAGCGTCGCGGTGCCGTCGTGTGAGGTGATCTCGATATCGCCGGCACCGGTATCAACGGTGAGCTGGCCCGCCATGCCGGAAACTTCGACCTCGCCGGCACCAACCTCGATGCTGACGCCCGTCCGAACAGGAACGTACACGGCGATATCGCAGCTCTCGTTCGTCCTGATCCCGCCGGGCCAATGCGGCTCGATCGCGAGTGTCGCGTCCGACATCACGCGTGGCGTGATGGTCATGCCCCTGGCCCGGTCTCGGTCCCGGCTGTACGTGTCGATCCGAATACGCGGCGCGCCATCCGTCCGCACCACCGTCACGTCGCCGCTCGGGTTGATCACGCCGAGCGAGGGGTGGGATGCAAGGTCAGCGTCGTCGAGCTCGATCGACCAGCTGTGCACGAACTGCTCGCCCGCGATGACGCTGGTGGTGCCAGAGTCCTTGGCGACAACGAGCACACATCCCCCGAGGACCAGAGCCGAGCCGGAGAGAGCCGCCGCGAGTGCGTGCCGATTCATTTAGTCGTCCCCCGTGCTCGGCCTGAGTGGAATGAATTGCGTCGCCGCCCCGGGGAGCCGAGCGGACGCCGGGTGGCGCCGAATCATTTCCGATTCCGACCGTCGCGATTTCAGATGTGGGTGATCAGCCCAGAACCACCCGCTCGCGAAGGAGGGTGAGATAGCGATCGACCTCCGGTCGAACCGTGCCGGTCGCGGCCTGTTCGAGTCGCCGGGCCTGATCCTCGAGCCAATCGAGGTGCACGCGCGTGACCGCCGAGACGTCGAGGTGCGCGCCAAAGAACGGCAAGCGGTGATCGCCGCCGGATTCGAGATGACGGGTGATCGCCGCCAGCAGGTCGTCGCGTCCGCCGATCGACATGAACGCGGGCATGAGCGGCAGCGTGGTGTCCGGCATGGCGTGTGTGTTCCGCCCCGCGAGCAGGTCGGTGTACTGGCAGATCATCTGGGACGGGTGCACGACGTCGTCCTGAGAGATGGGCGATTCCGCGGCGTTACCGAGGCGGTGCTGCGTGTAGAGGAATGTGTCGTACTCGACACTGCGCCCACCGAGCGTATCGATGCGATTGAACGCCTCGTGCGGTTCAGACTCCGCGCGGACGCGGGACGCGTCCATCACCATCTCGAACGTGGTCGTGAGCCGGTCGCTGTCGCGGAAGCCGTTGCCGTGGTACCACCGGATCCCGAAGAACGTGGCGTCCAGCTCGACAGCCGTCTTGTAGCGCTCCTCGAAGAACGCCGGGTTGATGGGCATGGCATCGAGGTCGTGAAGGATCACGTGCCGCGTGGTCGCGTGGGCGATTCCCGTTGTCCAGCTCATCCACGCGTAGACCCATCCCCAGCGGATGCGATCGGCCGCCGCGTGCTGCCTCTCGGTGTAGTGCAGCAGACGGATAGGCACACCGCCCCGGACGGCCTCGAGCTGTTCGGCGAAGCCCTCGGGCATCAGCGCGGGCGGGCGGTCGAAGACGAGGATGACTTCCTTCGCGTTGGTCAGATCCATTCGGCTGATGAGACGCACGTTGGCGAGCGCGACCTCCGGGATCGACGCCATGCAGCCGATCACCGGGGTGTAGCCGGTGTGCGGCTCGCGCATCGGCTCCCAGGTGACCTTGTCCCGCAGCATGGCGTTCATGGGGACGCGTCGCAGCCGAGCGGCGGTGTGTCTGAGTCTGCTGTCGTACTTGCCCCGCATAGATCACTCCCGGCTGCCCGCGGGCATTGTCGGTCGCTTCTGTCGCGGAATCGAGCTTGCCTACCCGGGTTCATCCGGCCTCTGCCGGAGCACTCGGCGCAGACGGGCTCGATCGAGACCCGCGCCGATCGCGGCCATGAGCAGCGTGGCGGCCTTTCGGCCGTCGATTGTGGTTGGTCGGGGCCCGTCGGGGTCATAAACCGCCGGCACGACGCATTCGCTGATGCCGCCTGTTCCGGTGTCCGCCCCGCGCAGGCAGGACTCGTGGGACATCATCACGAGAACGCCGGCGGCGATCGCTTCATGCAGCGCGTGACCGTCGCCGAGCCGCATCGTGCCGCTGCCTGCTGTCTGGAGCACGATGCCGCGGGCCCGCGACGACGCGGCGCGGATCGCGTCGTCGCACTCGATGCCGCGACAGTCGATGAGTTCCACGCGGGGATCCATCGCGTGCGTATCGATCTCGATGCGGGCAGCAGCTCGGAGCACCTGGACCCGTCCTTCGGTGCAGATGCCGACGGGTCCGACGGCGGGCGACGCGAAGGTCTCCGAGGAGTGCGCACGGATGCGCGTTGCTTCGATCGCGGCGTGGATCCGGTCGTTCACAACGATGAAGACGCCCGAGAGTCGGGGCGTGGTCCGCGATCCCGCGGCCCGGACGGCCGCGGAGAGGTTGGCGTGAGCGTCCGAGCGTTTGGCGTGCGGCGGGGTGAACGCACCGGTGAAGATCACAGGCTTATCGATTGCGCCGATGAGCAGATCGCAGGCGAAGGCGACCGGTTCGAGAGTCTCGAGGCTGTGGGTGACCACAACACCCACGCAGCCCGCTTCGGCTGCTGTGTCTCGGATGGTTGCCGCGAGTCGTTCGATCGATTCGGTGGTGGCGCACAGATCGTCGGCGTACTCGATATCCGTTCCTCGGACAGGTGTCTCGGACGGGATCCCGTGCTTCGAACTCGCAGCCAAGCGGATCAGCGACCGCGCGTGGAGCACGCCGGCGGGACCGTGTGCGATGGCCCCGCCGGCGGCGAGCAGCGCGATAAAGTCCGATGGCATCGGGTGGTTCAGTCGCTCGATTGGAGGTCGCGTTCCGTGAGACCGTACCGGACGGTCTCGCCCAGCAACTGGTCCAAGATCGGCTCGCGGGAGCCGAGCCGTCGTGACGCCGCCATGGCCTCGTCGGCGCTGAAGCCCTGCTCGCGGATGAGGTAGCCCATGATGGCATAGCGGGCTCGGCCGCCGCTGGCGCAGTGGACATACACCGGGCCTTCGATCGAGCGGACGGAGTCTGCGAACGCGGCGATCTGCCCGGGGTCGTAGCCATGGTCGCCCCCCATGGGGATGTGCACGTAGCGGAGCCCGAGATCGGCCGCCGCCGCCCGCTGATCGAAGCCGAGCTTGGCCATCTCATTGTCGCTCCGGCAGCTGATGACGGTGGTCACGCCCTCGCCGGCGAGGTTTTCGAGTGTCCGCCGATCGGGCTGGGCGGAAACGATGAACCGGCCGTCGCGATGCAACTCAACCGCCTCAGCATCGACGGATTCGGCGGCCGCCGCGTCCTTTGCGGCCGTGGTCGGGCCGCTGGCTGCGCAGCCCGACATTCCGACGGTGACGAGAACCATCCACGAGATCACCAGATCGAGCTTCATGATCGGCGCGCCCTCCAGATGCGTTATCGGGCCACGTGCCCGCTGAGCTTGACCGTTGGGCAACGCCGCGCGTCTCGACCCAGAGCCTGAGACGGCGATTCTTCTGGAGAGCATCGTCGAGAATTGTCGACAAAGCGGCAACAGTCTACACGGAGGTGCGTTAAACTCTGAGATGCCGTTGAGGGGCTTCGGCGGAAGACGACGGGGATGCGGTTGTCATGGCGATCAGGGGTATCTGTGTACGAAATCTGATCGGGTGTATGGCTCTCGCGTGCCTGTCTGCGCAAAGCCAGACGCTGCCGACGGTGCCGGTGCCGTCAGAGAACCCGATCACCGAGCCCAAGCGTGTCTTGGGCAAGATCCTGTTCTGGGACGAGCAGCTGTCGAGCGACAACCTGACAGCGTGCGGGACGTGCCACATTCCAGGGTCCGGGGGCGGTGACCCTCGATTCGGGGCCCACCCGGGCGGCGACCTCGCGTTCTCCACGCCCGACGACGTGTTCGGATCGCCCGGGGTGCCCAGGACCGACGCGTCCGGCCGCTACGTCGCCGACGCGAGCTTCGGCACCGACGTGCAGGTGACGGGCCGGGCCGCGAACGTTGTCGTGAACGCCGCGTACGCGACCGACCTTTTCTGGGACGGACGCGCGACGAGCCAGTTCACCGATCCGCAGACCGGGATCATCGAGATCGCCGGCGGCGGCGCGCTGGAGAGTCAGGCGGTGGGGCCGCCGCTGTCCGACGTGGAAATGGCGCACGGCGATCGCGACTGGAACGCGATCAGCGTGAAGCTTGAGGCGGCGCGGCCTCTCGCGCTCGCGTCTGATCTTCCCGCCGACATGGTTTCGGCGCTCGACGCCGATCCGTCCTATCCCGAGCTGTTCGAGGCCGCCTTCGGAACCCCAGAGATCAACTCGACCCGTATCGCCTTCGCGATCGCGACATACCAGCGGACGCTGATCAGCGACCAGTCGCCCTGGGATCAGTGGATTCAGGGGGACAACTCGGCGATGACGGCGCAGCAGGTCCAGGGCTGGAACGCGTTCCAAGCGTCGCGGTGCGCCGTGTGCCATATTCCCCCGCTTTTCACCGACAACACGTTTCGCAACATCGGTGTGCGTCCCAATGCGCAGGATCTCGGCCGCGGCGCGATCACCGGGCTGGCGGCCGACAACGGGAGGTTCAAGACGCCGACCCTCCGCAACTCTGGGCTGAAATTCAGTTTCATGCACACCGGCGACTTCTTCACCATGCAGCAGGTGCTCGCGTTCTACGCGCTGCCGCCGGGGCCCGGCGTGCCCAATCTTGATCCGCTGATGCCCGTGCCGCTGCCCGGGAATCAGCGGGTGGCGGTGGACGACTTCATCACCAACGCGCTCACGGATCCTCGGGTCGCCGCCGAGTCGTTCCCGTTTGATCGTCCGACGCTTCGGAGCGAGCTGCCGGCGAATCCTGTTCTCGTCGGCACGGGGACGCCTGACCCGATGGGCGCGACCCCGCAGATGGTGAGCCACACGCCGCCGCTCGCCGGATCGTCCGAGTTCAAGTTCGGCGTGACCAACATCGCCGAGGGCGCATCGGTGTCGCTGCTGGTCTCGGCCTCGCCCCCGGTGGCCGGGGCGCTCTCGCCCGATGAGACGCTCGGCCCGTTCACCGCGGCGTCGGGCGCCGGCGTGGCGCCGGTCGCCACGGCGTTCTGGCCCGTTCCCAACGATGCGTCGCTCGACGGCGTGCCGATGTACTTCCAGTGGTTCGTGCCCAGCACGGGTGCGAGGTCCCGCACGGCTGAGGCGACCATCTTCTGCGGCACCGGCGGCTGCGATGCCTCGTGCCTCGCCGACACGAACGGCGACGGCGAGCTCAGCCCCGCAGACCTCAATGCCTGGGTGATCGCGTTCAACGCGCAGTCGCCGGCGTGCGACCAGAACGGTGACTCGCTCTGTTCGCCGAGTGACTTCAACGCCTGGATCCTGAACTTTAATGCGGGCTGCTAGACCGGCGGCGTGATCGATCTCATGCGTGGAATTCGTGCGAGGTCGCACGCTGTTCGCTACCGCTGGGCGTTGTTATCTTGTACGCTTCAAAGCATTGAGTTCGGGGGAATCGAAGCGACATAAGGAGGCGGCGATGAAGTCCTGGTCCGGTCGATTGATCGCGTGCGGTGCCCTGTTCGCTACCTCCGTCTCCGGAGCGCAGCCCGGAACGATTGTCTTCGTTGATGACGATGCGCCACTGGGGGGCAACGGCTCGAGCTGGGCCTCCGCGTACAGATTTCTTCAGGATGCGCTCGACCCGGGCGATGACGCGACAGAGACGCCCGCCCAGATCCGTATCGCCGGGGGCACCTACCTGCCGGACCGTTCCTCGGCGTCGCCCGGTGGCACGGGTGATCGCACGGCGGCGTTCGTGCTCGTTGACGGCGTGTCCGTGCTCGGGGGCTTTGCCGGCCTCGCGGATCCCGCCAAGCCGGATCTCCGCGCTCTCGATGCCTTCCCGACGGTGCTCTCGGGCGATCTCGCGCAGGACGATATGAACACCGACGGTGATGACGTCAAGGGCGACAACGCGTACCACGTCATCGAGAGCTGGGGCAGTTCGGCCGAGACTGTCGTCGATGGAGTGACCGTCACAGGCGGCTGGGCGGACCGGGATATCTCAGATGGGTGGTTCCCGCTGCGTCGCGACGACAGCGGCGGGGGCGCGGTGCTGGCCGGCTCGGATGCTGTTTTCCGCGATGTGACATTTGTCGGGAATCACGCGCAGGCGAACGCGAGCGTGCTGATCGATACGGGCACCGGTCCGTTCGCGGATGCCGAGGCCGGCGGCGGCGCGGTGCTGATCTCGCAGGGGGCGCCGCGGTTCGAGCGGTGCATGTTTGTCAGCAACACGGCCAACCGCACGGGCGGAGCGGTGTCGGTCACGCGGTCGGCCGCGGTGTTCGAGGCGTGCTCGTTTTTCCGCAACCGTGTGGGGCTCGAGGGGTTCTTTGACATCTCGTTCGGCGGCGCGTTGCACGACGCCTCGGCTGACTTCTTCGCCGGGACGGGGCTGCTTGTGTCGCGTGGCGTGTTCATCGGCAACCGCGCTGCCGGCGACGGCCCCGCGACGGGCGACGGCGGCGCGATCAGCTACATCTTCAGCCTCGGGCAGTATCGCAACTGCTTGATTCTTGCGAACGATGCCACGGGCTTCGGCGGCGGCGTCTTTGCCGACAACATCAGCGATGTGCGGATCGCGAACACGGCGATCGTTGGCAACACGAGCGGCTCGCGGGCGGCGGGCATCTACGACTTCTCCGAGGTCGCGGACCGGTGCCTCGTGACCAACTCGATCGTGTGGGGCAACCGCAGCGCGACGCCCGGCACGTTTGTCAACGAGCAGATGGAATCGCAGAACGCGAACTTCGACATCCGCGACACGATTATCGAGCGGTTTAGCGAGGAGCCGGTCGCGGCGTTCAACGTCGAGCGCGTGCGTGAGGATGATCCGCTGTTCCGCGACACGCTCGGCCCAGACGGCGTTGTGTGGACCGGCGACGAGGACCTGCGTTTCGGCTCCAACTCGCCGGCGGTCGACAGCGGCAACAACGCGCTGCTGACAAACAACGATTCGCAAGACCTGCTCGGCCAGCCTCGGCGGCTCGACGACGAGTTTGCGCCCGATATCGGGCTTGGCGTGGCACCGATTGTTGATCTTGGGCCTTACGAGAGAGAGCGGTGCCGCGCGGACGTGAACGATGACGGCCGGCTGACTCCTGCGGACTTCAACGCATGGGTGCTGGCGTTCAACAACGGCGCGATCGAAGCGGACCAGAACCTCGACACGTTCGTCACGCCGGCAGACTTCAACGCCTGGGTGCTGAACTTCAATACGGGGTGCTGAAGCGGCGTGCCGCGACGCGTCAGTTCAGGATGACCCAAAGCGCGTGCAGAAGCCCAGGCAGATAAAACAAGATTGTAAGGATGATGCTGAGGATCAGGTGCCCGCCGATGCCCGCCTTGAGCCCGACCGCCAACGGCGGGAGCAGGATCGCGATGATGATCAGCAGGAGCTTGTTGGTGTCGTTTGCGGCGTTCGTCATTGCAGCACCTTCTTAGCCAACGGCCTTGACGACTTTCTCAGCGGCGTCTTTCAGGTCGGTTCCGGTCTGAAGCGTCGGCAACTCGCCCGCGGCCTTCTCGAGGATTGCTCGACCCGCTTCGACGTTGGTGCCCTCAAGCCGGACGACCAGCGGGACGGTGAAGCCGATTTCCTTGGCGGCGTTGACGATGCCCTGGGCGATGACGGCGCAGTCCATGATGCCGCCGAAGATGTTGACGAGCACGCCCTTGACCTTGTCGTCGCTCAGGATGATGCGGAAGGCCTCGGTGACGGCTTCTTCGCTCGCGCCGCCGCCGACGTCGAGGAAGTTGGCCGGGTCGCCGCCGTGGAGCTTGATGGTGTCCATGGTCGCCATCGCGAGGCCCGCGCCGTTGACGAGGCAGCCGATCTGGCCGTCGAGGGCGATATAGCTCAGGTCCATGCGGGCGGCCCGCATCTCGAGCGGGTTCTCTTCGGTGGGGTCGAAGAGCGCCTGGATGTCCTTGTGGCGGAAGAGTCCGTTGTCGTCGAAGTTAAACTTGGCATCGATCGCAAGGACCTCGCCGTCGGGGTGCGCGTCGGTGGGCGGCGTGACGATCAGCGGGTTGATCTCGGCGATCGTGCAGTCCTTGGCCTCGAAGAGCTTGGCGAGGTTGAGCATGACCTTGACGGCCTGGCCCACCTGCTTGCCCCTGAAGCCCAGCTTGAAGGCGATGGTCCGGGCCTGGTGCGGCTGGAGGCCCAGCGTCGGGTGGATGGGCTCGGTGATGATGGCTTCTGGGGTCTTGGCGGCAACGGCCTCGATCTCGACGCCGCCCTCGGCCGAGGCGATCAGCACGTTGCGGCGGGTCTGGCGGTCGGTCGTGATCGCGAGGTAGTACTCCTTGGCGATGTCGACGCCGGCGGCGACCAGCAGCTTCTTGACCTCGAGTCCATCCTCGCCCGTCTGGGGCGAGACCATCTTGTTGCTGAGCATGAAGCGGGCGGCGTCGGTGGCGTCGTCGGCGGTCTTGACGAGCTTGACGAAGCCGGCCTTGCCCCGGCCGCCGGCGTGGACCTGGGCCTTGACGACAGCGAGGTCGGTCCCGGCCTCGGATGTAACTTCTTTGTACACCCCGGCGGCCGCTTCGATAGACTCGACAAGCCGCCCTGCGGGGACGGGGACGCCGGCTTCGGCGAGGAGCTCGCGGGCCTGGTATTCGTGGACCTTCATGATGATCTCCGCGTTACGCTGTGGACGTGTAGAACGCTGGCATAGTAACCGGTGCCGACGGTCGTCGGCTCGCGAGGTAATCGCCCATGCTCGACGGGCTGAGAGCGATGGTGTCAGGGTTGCTGCTGTGCGTCGCGGCGGCGAGCCCGGCTCAGCCTGAGCGGCTGGTTGATGGGGTCGAGGCCGCGGTGCTCGGCGAGCATCTCGGACAGGCGTGGGGCGCGGCGGCTGTCCGTCGGGGCGACGCGAAGAGCGTCATGGGCTTCGGCCTGCGCGATGCGGCGTCGCTTGATCGGATCGACGGGGACCACCTGTTCGATGTCGGCAGCATCACCAAGGTCATCACAGCGCTCACCGTGATGTCGCTCGTTGAGGACGGGGTGCTCTCGCTCGGTGGTCGTGTCCGGGACTATGCCCCGAGCGTGCCGGCTGAGGCGGCTGCGGTGACGCTGGAGCAGCTGCTCTCGCACACCGCGGGCCTCGACGATCAGCGCGCGATGCAGCGGCTGGATTTCCCCGATCGCGATGAGGCTGTGCGGCGGGCTCTGGCGGCGCCCCGCTTGTTCGAGCCCGGCGGCGGCTGGCGGTACTCGAACGCCGGCTTCGTGGTGCTCGCGGCGGTCATCGAGCACGCGACGGGCGAGCCGTACGAACGGGTTGCGCGCGAGCGCGTGCTCGTGCCGGCGGGCATGGTCGGATCCGGATTTCTTGACGGCGCGGATGCGCTCGGTCGGCCGCTCGACCCCGGTCGGTTTACGGCCCGGCGGATCGAGTCGCCCGGCGCACCAGCGCTGCGTCGCGGGCTGCTCGAAGACGGGTACGGGTGGGGCCTGCGGGGCGCGGGCGGTCTGCTGACGTCGGCTCGCGATCTGCTGCGGCTTGACGATGCTCTGCGATCGGGTGCAATCATCGACGCCGGTACGCTGGCGGGGATGCACGAGCCGCGGCGCGCGGCGTGCGGGCTCGCGTGGTTCACATCGCCGGCTTCGCACGGCTCGGCGATGATCTCCCACGGCGGGTCGACTCGCGGCTTCACCGCCTCGTTCCGACGCTACCCGGACGAAGACGCCTGCGTCATCGTGCTGACGAACACGCGGCGGCGGGCTCATGAGCTCGCGGCAGAGATCGAGTCGGAGCTCTTCCGCGATCGACAGCCCGAGGTGTCGGCGGTGATGCGTGTCGCCGGGCTCGAGATGAACGAATACAGGCTTGCAACACTTGAAGATCCTGGAATCGAGGTCCGCACTGTTGAGGGTGCCATCGTGCTGGGGTTCACATCAGCCGGCCAAGTGCGCGCCGAGATCTCGCTGAACCGGGTAGCAGCCGAGATCGCCGCGCGTTCGATCTCTTCGCTCCGCGATTCCGGCGACCCGCCCGGCGAGCAGGACGGAACGACGCTGAAGCTGGCGATGCTGCCGTACACGCCCGATGCCGACAGTGCGATCGCGTTCGAGCCGGGGGAACTCGAACTGGCGGTGATGCCACGCTACAGCGGGCGGACGGCCGACGGCCGACCGTTGGTCGATGAGCGGGTGTTCGTCCGTCTCGAAGATGCGCGCCGGAGCTTCTGGCCCGTGCTGGTCAGCTTTGGCGACGCCGACGCGGCTCGGCTGGCCCGAGAACTTGCCGAGGCGGCCGGCGAGTTGGTTCCGCCGCGCGGCGTGGGCGATTGAGCGTGCAAGCGATCTGGTGACAAAAAGCGGTCTCCGGCCCGTGCTGCGCGGGCTGCGCAGGCGGGGCGGAGCGCGGCCGGCGTGAATCTGCTTACCGCGTGTCGCACCGCTTTAAGGCGAGCCGGTTCCCGCCGAAAGCGGGGGTATGAACAGCAACAACCGCCGTCCGGGTGGGGGCTCGGCGAGGGTGGCGGCTTCGGGGCGGCTCGCCTCGGGCTTCACGCTCATCGAACTCCTCGTCACCATCGCCATCATCGGGGTCATCGTGGCCATCGTCGTGCCCGCCACGGCGAGCGCGCGGGACGCCGCCCGGAGCATGTCGTGCCAGAGCAACCTGCGTCAGCTGAACCTCGCGTGGGCGATGTACACAGACGCCGAGCGGTTCTTCCCGATTGTTCAGGACGAGGGCGACAACCGGCAGGCGTATCGCAAGGTCCGGTGGGCCTTCGCCGGAGTGCAAGCGGGGGAGGGCTCTCCGGCTGAGGCCCGAGACGTCACCAGACCGCTGAACAGCTACATCGATCCGAACGCCACCGGCAATGAGGCGGGCTATGACGCGGACGGTGACGGCGCGAACAGCCTGATCGCCGAGATCACGCGCTCGCCGGGCGATGACGGGTTTGAGATCGTCGATCCGGATGACTTCGCGCCGTGGCAGATCTTCGGTTTGGGCCGCGAGCGGAGCAAGGTCATTGACGGCCAGCCGGTGTACGAGGTTGCCGGGACCAGCTACTTCGCGAACGAGTGGCTGTACTGCGAGCCCGGGGCAACGTCTGGGTTCCTGACGTTCGACAACCGCGCCCGCAACAGCTTCCGCCCGAGGCAGAACCTGAACCGGTCGAGCGTGGCGACGAGCGAGCAGGTCCTCATGGGCGGCGCGGGCTGGATCGACGCGGCCCGGTACACCGCAGAGGAACGCGAGGGCGAAGGCTCGTTCCTTCGCAACGAGTTCTGGCTAGGCCAGGGCTTCTGGTTCGGCGAGGAGACGACACCGTTCGCCTTTGCCGACGGCTCGGTGCGGAACGAGGATCTCGAAGGCTCGGCCGTAGGTCCGAACGCGACGGTCTACATGCAGCCCCGCAAGCACGAGGACGAGCGTGCCTGGAGGCGGGCCGACGGGCTCTGATCAGACCCGGTGAGCGGTGTCGGGAGAGGCCCTGGGGCTCGCCGAGAAGCGGGCTCGGGCCTACCCTGCACTCCCCGCCGGTGGCGACGGGCGGCTCGGTCCAGACAGCTCCAAGACGAGGATTTCAACCCATGGCGCAGGGCACCAAGGGCACCATCACCCAGGTCATCGGCTCGACGTTCGACGCGCAGTTTCCCGAGGACCAGCTCCCCGATATCTACAGCGCCATCGTCACCGAGCTGACCGACGAGAACGGAACAAAGAAGCTGGTCGGCGAGGTGCAGCAGCACCTCGGCGGGGGCGTCGTACGGGCGGTCGCGCTCGGCTCGACCGACGGCATGAAGCGGGGAATGGAGACCGTCGACCAGGGTGGCCCGGTCTCGGTCCCGGTGGGCGAGGAAGTGCTCGGCCGCGTCTTCAACCTGCTGGGTGATCCGATCGACAACAAGCCGCGGCTCGATGACACCAAGAAGATGCCGATCCACCGGGCGCCGCCCGAGTTTGACCAGCTGAACCCCAAGACCGAGATCCTGGTGACGGGCATCAAGGTCGTCGATCTGCTCTGCCCGTTCGTGCGTGGTGGCAAGATCGGCCTGTTCGGCGGTGCGGGTGTCGGCAAGACCGTCATCATCCAGGAGATGATCGCCCGTGTTGCCCGCGAGTTCGGCGGCTACTCCGTGTTCTGCGGAGTGGGCGAGCGGACGCGCGAGGGCAACGACCTCTGGCTGGAAATGCAGGAGGCCGAGTACACCGACGAGAACGGCCAGACCGCGCACGTCATCGACAAGGTCGCGATGGTCTTCGGCCAGATGAACGAGCCCCCGGGCTCGCGTCTGCGTGTTGCTCTGTCGGGCCTGACGATGGCCGAGGAGTTCCGCGACGCATCGGGTAAGGAAACGATGATCTTCGTCGACAACATCTTCCGCTTCACCCAGGCGGGCTCGGAAGTGTCGGCGCTGCTGGGTCGTATGCCCTCCGCGGTGGGCTACCAGCCGACCTTGTCCACCGAGATGGGCGAGCTGCAGGAACGGATCACCTCGACGGCCAAGGGTGCCATCACGTCGGTGCAGGCCATCTACGTCCCCGCGGACGACCTGACCGACCCGGCACCCGCGACGGCGTTTGCCCACCTCGACGCGTTCGTCGTTCTCGCGCGTGGCATCGCCGAGAAGGGCATCTTTCCCGCGGTCGACCCGCTGGCATCGACATCGACGATTCTCGACCCGAGCGTGCTGGGCGAGCGGCACTACGCCGTGGCTAGTCAAGTTCAGCGGATCCTCCAGCGGTACAAGGACCTGCAAGACATCATCGCGATCCTTGGTGTGGACGAGCTGAGCGAGGACGACAAGCAGATCGTGGCGCGGGCGCGCCGCATCGAGCGGTTCTTGTCGCAGCCGTTCTACGTGGCCGAGGTCTTCACGGGCTTCCCGGGCATCTACACGAGCCTCGAGGACACGATCGATTCGTTCGAGCGTCTGGTCGCGGGCGAGGGCGACGATCTGCCCGAGTCGGCGTTCATGTACGTCGGCACGCTGGACGACGCGCGGGCGAAGGCCGAGAAGGCCGCGGCGAACGCCTGACCTATCGCACACAGTCTGATCGAACAGGCCCCGCTCATCGAGTGGGGCCTGTTTTCTTTCGGACCACGCTCCGCCCATTCTCCGCGTGTCGTGTCAGAGATTGTGGATGCCGAAGCACGAATTTCGGTGCGGCCTCGCGGTTCGTCGGTAGGTTTCCTCTGAAACGAGTACGGTGCCGGGATCGAGGCGGCACGGAGTAAGGGGAGCTCGGGAATGTCGATCAGACTCGTCGGTGGTGCTGCAATCGTCACGGTCGTTGGCGGCGTCTGGGGCCAGCCCGTTCTGCTGGAGGATCCGTTCGAGGCGTACGGCGTCGGCAGTCTCCCCGGCGGGCCCTGGGGCGACGTTTCGTCGCGGATCGTTTCGCCGACTGTCGCATCGCCGACCGCGGCCGTGATCGAGACGACCGATGCGTTCGGCTTGCCGACGCGAGCGATCCAGACCGTGGATTCGATCGGGACGAGCTCCGGCGTGCTCTCGGGGTTTTCTCCGGTGAATGCGAGCCGGGTCACCGCTGACGTGCGCATCGATCAGTTCACGAACGTGCGCCGAGGCGCGACCTGGTCGGCGGCCGTGGGCTTCTTGCAGGACACGGGCTCGGATGACTTTAACACCGGGCCGCAGGCTGTGGTGTACGCCGCCGTCGGTGCGCCCGAGTACCGTGTCTTCGTGATGAACGATGGCAACTCGTTCGATTTCGCGATCCCCGGTGCAGCGGTTACGCTCGACTCGTGGGTCACGATCGACATCGCGATGGATGCCGCGGCCGGCAGTGTCGTCGCGTCTGTTTCGGACCCGGTCTCAGGACAGACGCTCGGCGAGGTCGGCAGAACGTTTGATGACTGGTCGCCCGCAGCGGCGCAGTACGACGCGGTCGCGTTCTTCGATGGCGAATACAACGCCGTGGGCGGCACGCAGGGCGGGCTGGCGACGCTCGACAACGTTGTGCACACGGTCATCCCTGCACCGGGCGGCGCCGCCGTGCTCGGAGTCGCAGGAGTTGTGCTGGCAAGGCGTCGCCGAGGCTGAGCCTGAGCGTGCAAAGCGTCAGCTCATCGTCATGCCGCCGTCAACGGTGATGACCTGCCCGGTGAGGAAACCGGCGTCGTCGGCGGTGGCAAACGCAACCGCCGCGGCGATGTCCTCGGGCTCGCCGAGCCGGCCGACCTGGACCATTCCCTTGATCGAGTCCATGACATCTTCGGGCAGGTCGCCGGTCATGTCGGTGGCGATGAAGCCCGGCGCGACGACATTGGCGGTCACACCCTTGCCGCCGAGCTCGCGGGCCACGGACCGCGTCATCCCGACCAGACCCGACTTCGACGCGGCGTAGTTCGCCTGGCCCGCGTTGCCGACGAGTCCGCTGGTCGAGGCGATGTTGACGATCCGGCCGAACTTGCCCTTCATCATCGGGCGGGCGGCGGCCTTCATGGCGACGAACGCGCTGGTGAGATTGGTCGCGATGACCGCGTCCCACTCGTCGAGCGACATGCGCATGAGCAGGTTGTCGCGCGTGATGCCGGCGTTGTTGACCAGGATGTCGAACCGTCCGTGGTCCTTCGCGGTGGTCGTGACTGCGTCGGCGAGGGCGTCGCGGTCGGAGACATCGACAGCGCAGACGCTCGCGCTGCCGCCGGCATCGTCGATGAGCGACTTGACCTCAGAGAGAGGGCCCTCGCTCCGACTGGCGAGCACAACGTGCCGACCGTCGGCGGCGAGTCGCAGGGCGATGGCCTTGCCGATGCCCCGGCTCGCGCCGGTCACGAATGCGATTCGTTTGTCGTCGGACATTACCTGCTCCTGTCGATCAGCCGCCGATAAGTGCAGCCATGTCGTCCTGGCTCATGCCGGCAACCTCGGCAAAGAGCTCGATGATGCGATCGCGCGAGACGTCGAGGCCCTGCGCGGTCGTGATCGTCTCGAAGAGTTGAACAATCTGCTGCGCCTCGATCGCGTCGAGCTGTTCGCCGGCATCGTGAGCTTCTCGTCCTTCTTCGATGCTGGAGCGGATCTCGTCGGCCGGCTCGCCCGACTGCTGAGCGATGAGCCCGATCACCGCATCGTCCGGCGCTTCGGGCACGCCCAGATCACGCTGGATCGCCTTGTTCAACTCGACAAAGTAGAACGTTGCGAGAGGGCTCGACTCGGGGTTACCGGAGTCTGGTTCAGCCGCGGGCGGTGCGCCGCCGTCAAACTCAACCGCGCGCGAGCGCACATCCTCCGGCGTCCACACCGCGCTGAACGCCAGGCCGCCGTCGGGTGCTTCGATGACATCCCATGTCATGGTGTAGGCCTCGCCCGGCTGCTGGAGGGCGTAGGTCACGCTGCCGGTGTCGCCGTTCTCCGTTAGGTCGATGACGCGCACGGCCTCGAGCTGATCCGTCGCGTCGTACCAGCCGCCGGTGACGAGCAGGCGCTCGAGCGTAGCCCGTGCGGTGACGTCGAGCATGGGCCGAAGCGCGTCGTCGTCGCCCTGCACCAGCGCATCGCCGAAGCGGATGACCGCGGACGCGAGCGGCTCGCTGATCGGCGCGTTGTCCTGCGGGAACTGCAGCCGCGGGTCGGCCTCGAGCGATTCGAGAAGACCGCTGACCTCGACGGGCTCGGGCTCCGGCGGCGGGGGAGGCGGCGGTGGCGGCGGAGGCGGCGGGGGTGGTGGCTCTTCTTTGCAGCCCGGCAGCCCGGCCGCGCCCGCGGCGAGAACGCCGATCAGCGTGATGATGCGTGTCTTCATGCGTTACAACTCCGGGCCGTCGTGGCTTGTCACGGCGATGGACTTGTCGATGCGTCGCGCCATGCCGGCGAGCGTCTTGCCCGGCGCGACCTCGTGGAACTGTGCGTCTCCGAACTGCGATGCCATCGCAGCGAAGCAGTCGGCCCAGCGGACCGGGCTGGTGAGCTGCTCGGCGAGGCGGGCTCGGATCGCGCCGGCGTCTGTCTCGTGAGCTTTCGCGGTGACATTGGACCACACCGGGCATCGCGCGTCGTTGATCGTCGTTGCTTCGAGCGCCTCACCGAGTCTGTCGGCCGCGGGCTGCATCAGCGGCGAGTGGAACGCGCCGGCCACGGCGAGCCGTGTCGCGCGGACCTTGTTTGCCTTGGCAACGCCTTCCGCGCGGTCGCACGCGTCGGCGTCGCCCGAGATGACGACCTGACCCGGGGCGTTGAAGTTTGCGCATACGAGAACGCCGTCCTCGCGGGCTTCATCGACAACCGAGTGTGCTTGCTGTTCATCGACACCGATGAGCGCGACCATGCCGCTGGGTGCGGCGGTCGCGGCGTTCTGCATAGCCCTGCCGCGGAGGGCGACGAGCCGGAGACCGTCTTCGAACGAGATCGCGCCGGCGATGTGCAGCGCGGTGTACTCGCCCAGGCTCAGGCCCGCGGTGGCGGCGAGCGGTGCCTCGCCTTCTGCGAACCCGAGCGATGCCGAGAGCCCGCGCCAGCATGCGATGCCCGCGGCGTAGAGCGCCGGCTGGCTGACATCGGTTCGGCCGAGGGTCTCTTCGGGTCCTTCAAAGCAGAGCGCGGTGATCTTCGCGCCGAGATCGCTGCCCAGCACGGCGTCGGCCTCGTCGAAGACGGCTCGGGCTTCGGGCGATGCCTCGGCCCAAGCGCGGCCCATGCCGATGGCTTGCGCGCCCTGGCCCGGGCAGATGACGACGAGTTGCGGTGTGTCGGACATGGCTGGATCCTACGGCGACCGCACGGCGACGGGCGACCGCATGCCGCACTCGGAGCAGACGGCCCAGCGGTCGCCGTGGGCGGGGGTCTCGTCCATGTCGTGGGCGCACCAGAGGCAGATCTGATCGCGCCAGCGGTCGCGGATCGATCGATCCATCAGCCGGTCAATCGCGATGCACTCGTAGAGCACCCAGGCGACTATCGAAACGACCGCTACGACAACGCCGATGCCGACAGCCCAGATCGGGACCATCGCCTCACCCGTGCCGCGCGCGGTGGACGACAGGAACGCCTCCCAGAGCGGCAGCACCGCGAACACGGCGAGCACAGGTGAAGTAACGATCCCGGTTGCGAGCGCCGCGATGAGCACGATCGCACGGGCTCGGCGGAGCGACGCGTGCCGCCGGACGCGCCAGGCCACGGACCACGATTGCTTCTTCGAGAGCTTGAACTCGGTCGCCAAGAGCCGTGCGGTTCTGGGCCAGCGCTGCCGAAACGTCAGAAGACCCAGCCGGAGCGGGTCGAACGGGTCGGCGAAGGAGCCGTCTTCCGGCCGAACCGGCCCCGCCATCCACCCCGACCGCGACATATCAGAGTTGCCAGAGGCTGGTGCCCCAGGTCAGACCGCCGCCGAAGCCCACGAACATCACTCGCTGGCCGGGCTTGACCCGGCCCGCGCTGACGAGGTCGTTCAGCGCCAGCGGCACGCTCGCGGCCACGGTGTTTGCGAAGCGGTCGATGTTGATGTGGAACTTTTCCTTCGCGAGCCCGAACCGCTTGCGGGCGGCCTCGAGGATCCGGCGGTTCGACTGGTGGCAGATGAAGTGATCGACATCGCCCGCGGTCATTCCCGCGCGATCCAGCGTCTGCTCGATGACCTGCGGGAACGTGCCGACGGCGAACTTGAAGACGGACTGCCCGTTCATGTGCAGCTTGCCGAGCTGCCACTCGTCGAACTCGACGCCATCTTCGAGGTCAAACTTTGTTTGAGGGATGGACAGATCGGCCCACCGCTCGCCGTCGGAGTGCATGGCCTGCGCGATGATCCCCTTGCCCGAGTCGTTGGTCTTGCGCAGGATAATCGCGCCCGCGGCGTCACCGAACAGGATCGCGCCGTTTCGGCCTTTGGTCGAGTATTCGACGATGTTGGTCAGCGTGTCGGCGCCGATCAGCGCGACGTTGCGATACTGGCCGGTTTGCATCAGGCCGTACGCGGTGTTGAGGCCGAAGACGAACCCGCAGCACGCCGCGGAGAGATCGAACGCGCCGGCGTTCTTCGTGCCGATCTCCGCCGCCAGCCGGCAGGCGGTGGGGGGGCAGGTCATCTCGCTCGACATGGTGCTGAGTACGATCAGGTCGAGTTCGGCGGCGTCCATGTTCGCGGCTTCGAGCGCGCGGATGACCGCGTCCTTCGCCAGGTGCTTGACGCTCTCGCCCTGATCGGCCTTGATCCGGTACCGCTGCTCGATACCCGTTCGCTGGCGGATCCACTCGTCCGACGTGTCCATGACCTTCTCGAGGTCTGTGTTGGTGACGACGTCGTCGGGCACGGCCGTTCCGACCCCGACGATCTCAACGCCCACAGGCCCGGTCATGTACTCGGTCACGCAGCGGCCCCTTCCGTGCAAGGATCGGCGTCGATCCCGTTGGGCTCGCCGGCCCACGGATCCGCGGGGACCGGCATCTCAGGCGGTCGAAGGTGTCGCGAGAACGGCAGACTCGACCTCGGCGATCCGGCTCACGATGGCCTCGTTGACACCCGCCGACACGTAGTCCCGGCAGCTGCGGATCGCGTTGGCGATGGTACGCGGCTCGCTCGAACCGTGAGCGATGAACAGGCAGCCGTTGACGCCGACCAGCGGGGCCCCGCCGTACTCGTGGTAGTCATTTTTGGTCTTGATCGACCGGGCGACCGGCTCGAAGCGGGTCAGCAGATCCGGGTCGATCTCGATGATTTCCTGCACGATCGCCTGGAAGAGGCTCTTGGCCATGCCCTCTGCAGTCTTAAGCATCGTGTTGCCCATCAGACCGTCGGTCACGACGACGTCGGCAACGTCATCGAAGAAGTCTCGGCCCTCGATGAAGCCGATGTAATTGATGCCGGGCGTTAATTTGATCAGATCGCGGGCGGTCTTGATTGTGTCGGTGCCCTTGCCCTCTTCGGAGCCGATGTTCATGATCGCGACGCGTGGGCTTTCGATCTTGAGCACCTGCTTGGCGAGCACATCGCTCATGACGGCGTACTGCCAGAGGTGATGCGCGGTCGGTTCGGGGTTCGCACCGGCGTCGCAGAGGACCACGGTGCCGTGCAGTGCGGGCATGGTGACCGCGATGCCCGGACGGTGGATGCCCTTGAGCCGCTTCATGTGCATGATGCCCGCAGAGACGCACGCGCCGGTATTGCCGGCACTGAGCACCGCGTCGCAGTGCAGGTCACCGGCAGTTTTCGGCGAGCCAAGGCGTGCCATCTGAACGATCGACGAATCGGGCTTGCCGCGAACCGCTTTCGCGGGCGACTCGGCCATCTCGATCACATCGTCGCAGTGGTGGACCTCTATGCGAGGGTCGCTGACGCCGAGCTCGGTCAAGACCTCGGTGACATCCCGCTCGCGGCCCACAAGCACGAGACGATCGTCGTCTCCAAGGAACCGGAGACCCTGGGCGCAGCCCTTGATGATCGCATCGGGCGCGTGATCGCCGCCCATGACGTCGACGGCAAGCCGCACGCGGGTCAGCCCTTGTTGCCGATGCCGAGCTTGGGCACCCGGATGGTCAGGCCAGCGCGGACGTACCCAGACTCGGAGCACACGCGGTGGTGGCGCTTGGGCATGCCGCTCACCGGGCAGATGCCGGGCTTGACCATCGTCAAAGCATCATGCGTGCGACGGCGACGGGTGCGGCCATAAGACTGTCGTTGGGCTGGAAGCACGGTCGTCGCTCCTGACAAAGACAAATGATCCGAATGTCCGAACACAGTCCTACCCGCGTCGGCAGATCAGGCGACAAGGGTAGGTTCGCCGGTGTCTACCGGTCAATCGCAGCACCGACGCAGCCTCGCTGTCACCGATGGACAATCCCAGTCTCCGGCCTACGATTTCTTCACAGCATTTGTAGCCGCATGCCTCCCTAGCTCAATCGGTAGAGCAGCTGACTCTTAATCAGCGGGTTTCAGGTTCGAGTCCTGAGGGGGGTACTTCCGCAAGCCCGGCAACGCCCGGGCTTGTGTCGTTTTTGATTTGTTGGCAGGTCTTGCATGATCTGGATCGGCTCTCGCGGGCTCGTCGGCGTGGGAGACTCGTTGTCGGCTCGAGCCTGCCGAATCGACTCTTCACGCGATCGTCTGGTTTACGTTTGTGTTTACCATGTGTTCCTTCGCGTCGGTGTAGCAGCGACGGGGCTTGGTAGACGCACTGGAGGCCGGTTGTGTTGTGCAGATGTGTAGCGGCTGTTCTCGTGACGCTCTTCGCGGGCCTTTCCGCGTTGTCGCAGTGCCGACCCACCACAGGCTGCGCGTCGGCGGTGTTTGCAGAGGCCGACCAGGCGATGCTCGATCTCATGTGCGAGAACGACATCCCGGGGGCGACACTCGCGGTGGCGTACAACGGCGTCGTGGTCTACGAGCGGGGCTACGGCTGGTCGGATCGCGATCGCACTGTGCCGATGCAGCCCGACGCGATGATGCGGATCGCGAGCATTTCGAAACCGCTGACAGTGGCGGCCGCGCGTCGGCTGATCGAGTTTGGCACGTTTGATCTTGATGACTTCGCGTTCGACCTCGGCCAGCGGCCGCGCGGGCTGCTGCGCATCGAGCCGTTCCCTTCGCTGGGGGACCCAAGGCTCGCTGAGATCCGGGTGGAGCACCTGATCAAGCACACAGCCGGCTGGAACCGAGACATCGCTGGCGATCTGACGTTCAAGGAGATCGAGATCGCCGCGGATATGGGCGTCGATTCACCGCCGGGTCGTGAGCGCACGATCGCTTGGATCCTCGGGCAGCCGTTGCAGACTGATCCGGGCGAGACCAAGATCTACTCGAACATCGGCGCGACGGTTCTTGCGCTCATCATCGAAGCGGGGACGAAGCGACCGGTCGAAGAGGTCATTCAACGGCTGGTGCTGCACCCGATCCGCGTCGACGATGACGATCACATCGCGGGCCGAACGAAGCGCGACGACCAGGATCCCCGCGAGCCGTGGTACTCCGCGGATCAGATGGCGACCGATGTGTTCGACCCGCGGGGTGAGCCGGTCGAGCGGCCCTACGGCGGGTGGGACCACGAAGCGCGCGTGGGGCACGGCGGCCAGGTGACGACGGCCGCGGTGCTCGCGCGGTTCGCAGCGCACTACTGGGTGAACGGGCCGAACATCGGGAAGAAAAAGGAGCCGAGGCTCCGAGGTTCGTGGCGATGGAACCACGGCGGGATTCTCGAGGGCACCGGGACGACGGTGCGTCAGCTCGGCAGCGGCGTGACGTACGCCGTGCTGTTTAACTCGCGCGGCAACGGCGGTGCGGCGAGGGATCGGCTTGATCCGATCTTCGACGGCATCGGTTCGTTCCCGACGCGTCCGCCGCGGTGCGACTAGCGGCGGAGCCACGCGGGGCATGATCACCGAAGCCGGCGAGCGGTTAGGCTTCATCCAGCACTGCCGCCCAGGATTGCCCCACGAAAGGCCAACGCAATGACCATGCTGAAACGGATCTGCATCCTGGGGTGTGTGCTTTGGCATCTGACAGCCGCGGCGTTGTCACAGCCCGTGATGACACGCGTGCTCGTGACCGCGGCCGACGGGCGCCAGATCGCAGACGCCCCGACGACGGCGTTTGTGGAGCGTGACGCTTCGGGTGTTGTGCTCCGGCTCGATCCTGGTGTGACGAAGCAGACGATCGACGGGATCGGTTCATCATTTACGGAATCCTCGGCGTTCGTGCTTGCCCATCTGGAGCGAACCCGCCGCCGCGAGGTCATGCGTCGCATCTTCGCCGAAGACGGAGCCAACTTCACCCTGACCCGCATGCACATCGGGTCGTGTGATTTCTCGGTCGAGGGCAAGTACTCGTACGCGGACGAGTGGGACGATGCCGATCTCTCGTCGTTCTCGATCGCGCCAGATCGTGAGGGGTTCGATCCTGCGCGGTACCCGGGGATCAGGGACAGCGGCTACGACCTGCTTCCCATGATCCTCGAAGCGCAGGACATCAAAGCGGGGCAGGCCGACAGCGAGCTTCGCATCATCGGCTCGGCGTGGACGGCTCCGCCCTGGATGAAGGACACCGGCGAGTGGTTCATCCCGGGCTCGGAGTCGAACAACTGGCAGGGAACGGGCGGGTGGCTCAAGCCGGAGCACCACGCGACGTACGCCCGCTATCTCATCAGGTTCCTCGACGCGTACAAGGCCGAGGGCGTTGACCTCTGGGCGATCACGCCTGTGAACGAGCCGAACGGCAACGGCGGATTCTGGGAGAGCATGCACTTCAGCGCGGAGTCGCAGAACGACTTTGTGAAGCGTCATCTCGGTCCGCGCCTCGCCGAGAGCCGCCACGCAGACACCAGGCTGCTGATCTACGACCAGAACCGAGATGAACTCGAGCACTGGGCACGCGTGATGCTGGGCGATCTGGAAACGGCACCCTACGTGTACGGCGTCGCGGTGCACTGGTACGCCAGTACCGTCGATGTCTTCGAAGAGGCGCTCGCGTCGGTGCGATCGGAGTTTCCGGGCTTCGCGGTCGTGCACACGGAGGGCTGCATCGACAACCTCGGCAACCCGGCTCCGAACGGGATCCGCGACCCAGCGGGCTTCCAGGAAGAGAACTGGTTTCAGAACGACGAGTTCTGGTGGACGAAGACCGCAACCGATTGGGCGTACGAGGCCGAGTGGGCGGGCGAAAGGGCGGCGGACCATCCAAAGTACGTGCCGGTGCATCGCTACGCCCGCAACATCATCGTCAGCCTCGATCACTGGATGACCGGATGGGTCGATTGGAACGTCGTGCTCGACGCTCGCGGCGGACCGAACCACGCGAACAACTTCTGCGGCGCGCCGATCATGATTGATACCGCCACGGGCGATGTGTATTACACGCCCATCTACCACGTGCTGTCGCAGTTCAGCCGCACGATCCGGCCCGGCGATGTCGGGGTTGCGGCGACGCTCGAGCGAGACGGACTCGCCGATGATGCACTCCACGCCTGTGCCACGAAGAATGATCGGGGCCAGATCAGCGTCCAGCTGCTCAACACCACGGGGACCGCGATCGAGCTCGACCTTGAGATCGCTGGGGCGGTCGCGCCGGTGCGCGTGCCGGCGAACGCGGTGGTCACGGTTCAGTTGGGGATCTAGCGGCGATCGCCGCGCGTGCGAATCTGCTGACGAGGCGGGTCACCCCCATCCTTACGACAGCTTTGTTGCGATGCGATCCGCATACGACGTTTCGCCGCTGGCGTGAAGCAGCAAGACCTGCGAGCACCAGTGCTCAACGATCGCGTGCAGAAGCCTGACAAGTTCGTGGAACTCGAGGGGTTTCTGGTAGTAGGCGTTGCAGCCCGCCTCATAGCACGACTGGACGTCTTGGGCGCGAGACGATGTTGACAGAATCAGCACGGGCACACCGACGAGTTCCGGTGTCGCCTTCATGTGCTGCGCGAACATCCTCCCGTCCATCCGCGGCATTTTGAGATCGACAAGCGCCAGGTCTGGCATCGATTCTTCGACGGCCGCGTTCTTGAGGAGTTCCAACGCGCGGAGCCCGTCGGAAGCCGTCTGAAGCTCGAACTGGAACCCGGGGATTCGCCGCAACGCGGCCGAGACGAGTTCAAGGTCGTCGTAGCTGTCATCGACGATCAGAATGGTGGCTTGTCGAGCTGCTGTCATGTCCCGGGCTCATCGTTGCGGTTTGGAAGAGAGAAACAGAACACCGCGCCGCCGTTGTCGCCGGCTTCGTACCAGATTTCACCGCCGTGCCGCTCAACGATGCGCTTGCACACGGAAAGACCAACGCCCGAGCCCGCGAACTCGCGGCTGTCGCTCAGCCGCTTGAACGGCTCGAAGACCTCGGAGGCGTAGCCCGGATCGAGTCCGATCCCGTTGTCCGCGATCCGGATGACCGCCTCGCCGTCTCGTTCGATCCTGGACACCACGACTCTGGGCCGCTCGTCCCGCGTGAACTTCAGGCCGTTGCCGATGATGTTCAGCAGGACCTGCCCGATGAGCCGCTTGTCCGCGTACACGGATCCGAGCGGCTCGGCTTCGATCGAACCGTTGCGTCGGCGCAGGTCAGAGTCGAGGTCGGCCCGGATTCCGCCGATGACATCGTCAAGGTCCACGTCTGCGAACCGGATTTCCGCTCTGCCGACCTGCGAATACGCCGCCAGCGAATCGATCAGGTCGCTCATGCGTCGTGCGCCGGAGAGGACCTTGTCGATGTAGCCCGTCGCGCCGTCGGGGTCGTCCGCGAGCATCGCGAGCTCCGCGTTCCCCGCGATCGACCGCAGCGGCGCGCGAAGGTCATGAGACGCGACGTGCGCGAACTGGTCGAGCTGCTCGTTTCGATCGGCGAGGGCGGTCACGTTCTGCGAGAGCTCGTTAGTGCGGGAGGCGACCCGTGCCTCGAGCTCACGCTTGGTTGCCTCGAGCTCGTCCTTGGCGACGACCTCCTCGTGGATATCGATGATCGAGCCCGAGAGCAGCGACCGACCGGTGGCGGGGTCTGTGCTGGTATTGCCGATCACGCGGAACCAGCGGTAGTCGCCTTTCCTGCTCTGGAGCCGGTAGTTCCGATCGAGCGGTCGGCCGCCGTCGAGGCACACGCGCACATCGTCCCACGTTGGCTCAAGGTCATCGGGGTGGATGCGTTCATTGATGGACTCGAGGCGGTCCGGCGGCCGATCGCCGTTCTCGTAGCCGAGCAACGCCCAGAAGTGGTCGGCGAACCAGCACTCTTCCGAGTCGACTTCCCACTCCCAGATGCCCTTGTTCGACCCCTCGATCGCGCGCTCGAGCCTCATGCGATAGTCGTTGAGCTCGCGGGTTCGCTCTGCGACGAGCGATTCGAGCTCGCGGTTGATGCGTTCGAGCTCGATACGAGAGGTCGTTAGCGCGTGGACGTCGGCGATCGTGCCGCTCATTCGAACGGGCTTGCCATCGTGTTCTTCGACGACCGCCCCGATGCTCTGCACCCACAGCCACGCGCCGTCTTTGGCCCGTATGCGGTACAGCGAGTCGAACTTCCCGCCCGCCCGCTTGCTGGCTCGCTCCAGCGAGCCCCACACCCCGCTCCGGTCCTCCGGGTGGATCAGCTCCGCCCACTCGGCACCGGATGTGACGCTGAGCTCGCCGGGCGCGTAGCCGAGCACGCCGAGCCACGCGCTGTCAACCGTCGCCGCATCGCTCGCGATGTCCCAGTCCCACGTGCCCTGGCCGGCCGCCTCGAGCGACATCTCGAGCCGTTGCTTGATGCTCTGCAGTCTCGACTCGGCCTGCTTGAGCTCCGAGATGTCCGTCGTCACCGTCAGCAGGCCCGTGGTCTCGCCGCTGTCGTTGTGCAGGGGGACTTTGTCGGTGCGGATCCACTTCATGATCCCATCGCGGCCCTGGAAGGGCTCCATGATGCCGAGCTTGGGCTTGCCGCTGCCGAGCACTTCGAGGTCGTCGGCGATGTATCGCGACGCCTCTTCGGGGTGAAGCTCGCGGGTGTGCTTGCCCTCGATCTCTTCGATGCTCAGCCCCGTCGCGGCCGCCGCCGCCTGGTTCGTGCGGACGACCCGGCAATCGCGGTCCTTGTACCAGACCATCGCCGGGATGTGATCGAGGATGAGCTGGTTCTGCTCCGCAAGCACCGTGGCCCGGCGCTCCGCGCTCTTGAGCGTCGTCAGATCGACGACGGAGATCACAACACCGTCAACGACGCCCTTGCCGGTTGTGTACGGCCTCACCGCGATAAGCAGCTGGGCCGACTTCGCGCCCGTTGTCTCGAACTCTTCCGCCTCCCCGGTCTCGTACACCCTCCGGGCACGCTCGAGCAGGTCCTCCATCTTCAGATGGCTGGTGATTTCTTCGAGCGGCCGCCCGAGGTCCTGCTCGCGGATGCGGAAGTGCTGGCACACGGCCGGCGTGAAGAACCGGATCGCCAGATCAGGGTCGAGGAAAAGCGTCCCGATGTTCGAGCTGCTCATCAGGTTCTGCATGTCGTCGGACAGCTTGACGAGCTGCGTGATCTTCTGCTGGTGCTCCGCGTTTACGGTGTGCAGTTCCTCGTTGACCGATTGCAGCTCCTCGTTCGTGGACTGCAGCTCCTCGTTGGACGCGATGAGCTCCTCGTTCGTCGCGTTGAGCTCTTCGTTGGTCGTCTCCATCTCCTCGACGGTGGCCTGGAGATTCTCCTTCGTGTAGCCGAGCTCGTGCTCAAGGGCCGCGATCTTCTGGATGCTCAGCTCGTCGCCCGCGTAGTCCTGGGCGTCGCTGGACGGGGTGTGCGGCCCGCCGGGGACCGTCGCAACTGCGTCGGGTCTGATCGTGATGAGCACGTACGGCGGCCCGTCGCCGCTGACAAGGATCGGCGTCGCCGTGAGCACATGCCTCGACGTGTCGTCGTCCGGAAGGCTGATCCCGCCGTACGAGAACTCGCGCTGCTCGCGTGTCGCCCGAACGATCGCCGAGCCGATCGGCGTCCGCAGATCGGCGGGGACCATTTCGAGCACGTCGAGCGACATGCGGCCCTCCGGCGGGCTCAGCAGCTCCCGAGCCCGGCCGAAGACATGGACGATCTCTCGCCGATCATTCAGCAGCATGCCCGCCGGCAGCACGTCGGCGAGGATGACGTCATAAGCCCGCTGGATCCGATCATCGAGCACAACCGTCGGCTTGGGGAGCACCGTGGTCGAGATGGCGCTGCGATCCGAACGGGGAGCGAGCTTGGCGATGTCGGAATCGGTGAGCAGGCGGGTGTGCCGACGCTTGGCGTACATCCGCCAGTGCGTGTCAATATTCGTGAACTCGGCGTGGAAACGCCCGGGGCTCTCGCTCGAGCCGAGCATCAGCACGCCGTCAACACGCAGCGCAAAGTGCAGCAGACCGATGACGCGCTCCTGCGCCGCGGGCTTGAGGTAGATCAGCATGTTGCGGCACACGCACAGGTCGATTCGAGTGAACGGGGCGTCCGAGAGCAGGTTGTGCGGCGCGAACGTGATCATCGACCGCAGCTCGGGAGTGACCTGCATGTCGTCGCCTGCGTACCTGAAGTACCGCTCGCGGAATTCCGGCGAGACGGCCTCCATCGCCTCTTGCGAAAAGCGGCCCGTGCTCGCGGCATCGATCGAGCCGCGGTGGGCGTCGGTCGCGAAGATCCGGGCGTCGGACGGCGCGTTGGCCCTTCTCGCCGCGTCATCGAGGAGCATCGCGATCGAGTAGGCCTCTTCGCCGGACGCGCACGCGGCGATCCAGACCCGGATCGGCTCGTCGGTCTCCTGTCGGCGGCGGACAAGCCTCGGGATGACCTGACTGCGAAGAACCTCGAACGCCTCGGTGTCCCGGAAAAACCGTGTGACGCCGATCAGCAGGTCACGGTAAACGCGGTCTTGCTCCTCGCCGTCATCGCGCAGCCGGTCGACGTAGTCGGTGATGCTGCGGAGCCCAAGGAGCTGCACGCGGCGCTCGATCCGCCGGGCGACCGTTGTGATCTTGTACCGCGAGAAATCGAGACCGAACCGCTGGTTCAGCGTCTCCATAACGTCTGCAAGAGGCGGATCGGAGATGACCAGCGTCGGACGGCCCGTCTCGGTGTCCTCGTCGCCGAGCAGGTAGCCGGGCATCTCACCCGGCGGCAGGATCATGTCGATCACCGAGGTGTCAATCGCGGCCCTCGGCATGCCGTCGAACTTCGCGGTCGTGTCTTGGGCGACCGTCCGCCCGCCCGCCGCGTGCACGGCCTGGATGCCGCGTGATCCGTCGGAACCGGTGCCGCTGAGCACGACCGCGGCGCCACGATTCCCAAACTCCAGCGCGACCGACTCGAAAAAGACATCGATCGGCGTCGGCGGCTTTTCGCGTTTGCGCTCTTGCTCGGTCAGGGTCAGGTGGCCGCCCTTGACACGCATGAGCGTCTTGGGCGGGATGACGTAGACCGTGTTCGCCTCGATGAGCATGCCGTCCTCGATACGGCGGACCGGCATCGTTGTGTGCCTGCTCAGGAGCTCGTCCATGAGGGACGGATGATCGGGCGAGAGATGCTGCACAACGACGAACGCGAACCCGCTGTCATCGGGCGTGGCATCGAAGAACGCCTGCAGCGGGTCGAGGCCGCCCGCGGATGCGCCGATCGCGATCAGTTCACTTGTCTGCGCCATGCGGGGGGTCAGCCTCTCAGGTCATCGTTGATTAACGAGCAATGTGTAGAGAGTAGATCAGCGATGTCCGCGAACGCAAGTCCGCGATCGCGCTGTCTTGTGATTGCCAACCGACACCCGCTACACGCGATGGGCCGGCGACATCCAGAATGAGAGCAGCTTATCGATCACGCTGACCAGCTCGGTGAACGTATCGGGCTTTCGCAGAAACGCGTTCGCACCGAGAGAGAGGCAGTCATCCGCGATCTTGGGATCGTCGGATCCGCTGAGCATGACAATGGGTGTCCGACGCCACTCGGGCCAATCACGGATCCACGACACCACGCGGTCTCCCGTGGCACCGAGCAGGTGGTAATCGACGAGGACGGCCGAGGGCCGCTCAGGCTGTGAGTCGCGGGCATTCAGTTCCTTGAGCGCGTCGTCAACGCTGCTGCACCGCGTGGACGAACCAACGCCGATGAAACGGAACGCGGAGTCGAGCAGATCGGCGAACTGGTGATCATCCTCGATGGAAAGAATGCCTACGCCGCCGTACGGCGACTCGCCTACATCCTCTCGCTCCAGCAGTTCGTCCCGGAGGACCGGGACCTGGCGCGGCGCATCGATCGCGACCTTGACGCGGTTGCTGTCGCGTATGCCCGTTATTTCGATCCGCGCAAGGCCACCAATCGTGAAGCCTTGTCCGACGGATCGCTGGATTCGTAACACCGATCACTCCTGACGAACTAGATATTCAAGTCGAAGTATACCATATATTGTAGGTCCTGAATAGCGTTGTGGATATCTCGCGGATCTGAGCCGCGATGAGTGTGCGAGTGCATTCTCACTCTGTCCTGAGGCGCAGCATCGCGGCGTGACTCATGCTTGGGTCTGCGGTACCCGCACTGCACCCGCACTGCATCGGCACGGCGTTTACCGCGCCATGAGCCGGCCGTCCGGGAGGACGCGCGTCGCCATGTCTGGCGCGATCGTCGTGGTCTGGTTGACCTCGAAGAGACCGGTGACGATCTCCCGGCACGGCTCGGCCGGTGACTCCATGGCGCGCACCAGCCAGCGCGCCGCCCGGTAGGCCATGTCGAATGAGTCCTGCCGCACCGCGGTCATCCGCGGGTGCGTCAGCATGCGGGACTCGCAGTCGTCGAGGCCGACGAGAGAGACGTCGTGCGGCACTCGCAGCCCTCGTTCCTGCAGGCGACGCAGCGCCCCGAGCGATGACATCGAGTGGGTCATGTACACGGCCGTCGGCGGCGAGGGCTGGCTGAACGCGGCGTCGATCGCCCGAGCGCCGTCGTCGAACCCGTCGCCGCAGTCCACGACGAGGCGAGGGTCAACATCAAGGCCGGCGGCTTTGTGGGCGTCGAGGTATCCCTCGTACCGGTCGAGCGTGTCGCAGCCCCCTTGGCTGTATCGGCCCAGCATGATGCGGGTGTGCCCGAACTCGATCAGGTGGCGGACGGCCTCATGGCTCGGCGTCCGTGAGTCGGTATCGATGAACGAAACACGCGGATCGTCGGAGCGGTCGGCGACCACGATGTGCGGGTAGTTCTCGTTCGTCAGCTCGGCGAGAAGCGCGTCGAGCGCCGGAAGGCGTCGCAGGATGACGCCGCGGATGCCCAGCCTGGCGAAGAGCTGCGTCAGGGCCTCGCCGGGCTTGCGTTCTGTCAGCACGTCGACGACGGCGAGGTTGAATCCCTCGTCGCGGCATCCGCGTGATGCCCCGGCGACGAGCGCGGCGTTGAACGTCCCGAGATCGCGTGGTACATCCGACGGCAGGGCAAGCCCGACGATGGTCTTGACGCGTCGGCCGATCCGGGGCGAGTAGCCGAGGCTGTTCGCCGTTTTGAGGACCTTCTCGCGCGTTGCCTGTTCGACGTCGGAGTCGTTGTTCAGCACCCGCGACACGGTGGCTGGCGAGACGCCGGCCTCCGTTGCGATCGTTCGCACTGATGCCATGGATGCTCCTGAATCAATGCAGAAACGTTCCGAAACAACTGCAAAGGATAGCAGCCGGACGCCGCCACGCTCGGTGCCGACTCCGATCCGGCCCCGGTCCCGGCTTGCATTCCCGTCCCAGCGCTAGCGGATCGTTTGCTTCACAACGAGCTCCTCGCCGATCCATGCCTTCGCCGCGGTGCTGTAGTCCAGCAGCGTCATCTGGATGGTGTATGCATCCTCGATGACGCGGCGATTGGCCGACTGCCCCCGTGTCTGGATGATCTCGGATTTCAGCGTGAAGTCGAGCACGTCGCCCAGGCTCCGCCCCTCCTGGTCGAGGCGGAACTCAAGCTCGTCGAACGCCGCCGAGTTGAGGTCGATGGGCTGTGCTGCGCCGCTGTTGAGCAGGGTCTGCTCGACCTTGGTGGTCAGCAGCGGCAGGCTGATGCGGTACCGGGTGTCGTTGACAAAGCGGTCGAGGCCGATGGCCGGCACACGCCCGCGTTCCTCTTGGAACTTGGCGAACACGCCCTGGCTGACCAGTGATTGCGTGAGCACCGCGGCGGTCTCTTCGAAGTCGTTCACGTCGAGCTGCTGGGTGACAACGTTCGCGTCCCGGTTCCGCTGGCGCACAGTCGTCGGCGCGGTGCACGAGGCGAGCGTCGCCGCCATCGCGACAGTCGCCAGTGCGAGGCGGGGGGAGACGCGGGTGTTCGATCGGTTCATCAGGGATGGCTCCGGAAGCGTGTGTGTCTGGCTCATTAAGGGCACCGCGGTGCTAACGGCTGCGACGAATCACGAGTCTGAAATCGACGGCGTCGGCTGACGGGGCGGTGCCCGTGACGCGTGCCGAGTCCGCAGGCTGGATTCCAACGGTCCGCCATTGCGAGAGGTTGGAGTCGATCTCGAACCCATCCTGACGGTACCAGCGGAACGCGTACTGAAGCTGTGCAAATCGGCCCGTTGTGTTGAAGAACTCGGCCTGGATCTGGCGGCCGCCTGCGGGGGTTTCTGCCTCAATCAGGCTGACCAGCCGGATGCGTTCGGCAAGCTCTGCATCGCTGACAAACCGTTCATAGACAACAAAGGTCGGCGTTGCACGCTGCTGCGCTTCGGTCACGGCGTTGGTCCGCCCGGCGGTGCCGCACGCCGACAGCGTGGCGGCGAACGCAGCGGCGACGATGATCTGCACGGCTTTCATCTGTCTGATCCCTTTCGAGTATCGAGTGGGCCGGGGTCGATGCCGACCGCTGATGCGGTTGCTTCTGCGCCGGCTCTTCCGACGCGGAACGACGCCACCGTCGGCGGCACTCCCGGCCGCAGGGCGCGGATGTACACCATGTTGACGCCGGTCGGCGAGACCTCGATGCGCTCTGCGCCGAGCGGCGGCGAGGCGATCGTGATGACGCCGGACGGCGGCGTCGGGAAGCTCGCGTACATGAATCGCTTGGGCAGCGAACGCCAGGAGCGGAGATCGGCCTTGTTCTGCCAGATGTTGTACGCCAGGCCCGCGAGCTGCAGCAGCGCGCCCCCGATCCCCTCGATCCTGCGGCCCGCGACCCGCGTGCCAACGGCGATGCTGTTTCGCGCGAGAATCGCCGCGACGTGCCGACGCGTGATCACGGGCAGATCGGCGTTGAAGTCCGCGCCGACGATGCGGTCCATGTCGGCGACGAGCTCGGTGGTGAACGCCACGCCGTCCGCTTCGACCGTGAGCGGCCCCGGCGACCGCGTCCGGTCTGGAACAAGCAGAGGGAACGCCGCGGTGACGATGCCCACGCCCGGCACGGGCAGGGCGAACAGCGACTCGATGATGAAGGGCGAGAAGCCGGCGGCGTACAGCACGTAGGTCCGATCGGGCGGCGAGGAGCCGATGCTCGCGGCGATCGCGGCGTCGGCCGCGGCGTACTCGTTCGCGGGATGAACGGCGGACGCGCGGCCGAACAGAAACTCGGCGTCGGTCGCGTCAGATGAACCGGCCAGCTGGCCGAGCAAGAACGCCCCTTGCACGACATCGGAGAACGAATTCGAAACCGACTCGTAGCCGACAAAGAACGAGTCTTCGTACCGGCGAGACGCCGACTCGACGCTTTCGAGCAGTGCGCTGCCCTGAGCGTCTGACTCCGCGAGCCGCTGCGCCTCGTCGATACGGTTGCGGTGGCGGACGATCCCGTCTTCTTGCCAGAAGCCCGCGCTGCGGAAGCTTGGCCGGGCGGCGTCAAAGTCTCCCAGCATGCAGTAGGCCAGCCCGAGCATCGTGGCCGACATCACACGCTCGGCCGGCGTCCCGAGGTACGTCGCCTCCGCGGGGTTCTTGAGCGTCGTCTCCAGGGCCTCGGTCAGCGACGGCGGCGGGGCTCGATCGATCGCAAGCAGCTCGTCCTCTGCGTATTGAAACGCCCGGGCACTGTCGGAATAGCGGCCGGCTTCGAACATGATGGAGCCGAGCTCGATGTGGGCGATGACACGGTGTTCCGACCGCCGATTCCGCTTCGCGTAGCCCGTAATGAGAGTCTCGGCGGCCCGCATGTCACCGGCTTTGAACGCGGCCTGGGCTTCGTACAGCGTCGAGCCGCACCCGGTGACCGCGACGAGGAGCAGCGTCGCGAGCGCAATCGCGACGGCCGTCGTGCGTTGCGTGGATGTCGGGTTGCGTTGCTGCATCGATGCCCCCGTCGAGCGCGCTCGGCGTGACATTAGTATACACAAACAGTTTGCGGGCGAATCCGCGGCGGGTTGGGCCTTGTTTCGGTGGTGTCTTCGCCTGCCATGCGTCGGCAAGAGCTTCGTCGCGCGATTGCTGCACGCCTCGTGCGGTCTGCGGCCGAGCTCGCGAGACGACGCTGTTCGAGTTTTCGGGTTGAGCGTCGAACGACCTCACGGTGTGGCACGAACCGAATCGGCATCACTACGATTTTCTCGCCGAACCGCGTGGTCGGCGTGATCGGGGCTGCTGCGTTGAAGGAGGGTTACGGCATGAAGACGGATTCCACCGGACGGGTGCTGCGGGTCTGCGTTCTGGGCGTCGTTGGGAGCCCGATCGCCTTCGCCTCGGGGTGTGACCGCGGGGGTGAGGCCGAGTCAGCAAGCACTCAGGCCCCGGCGTCGTCGGCGAGCGACGGATTTGTCGTCCAGACGGTGAACTACCCGCTGGCGTACTTTGCCGAGCGGATTTCTGGCGGGCACTGCGATGTCAGATTCCTCGCGCCCGCCGAGGGCGACCCGGCGTTCTGGATGCCGGACCGCGACAGCATCGTGCAGCTCCAGTCCGCAGACCTGATCCTTGCGAACGGTGCCAGCTACGCGAAGTGGATGGGCGGCGTGAGCCTGCCGACCTCGAAGATCGTCGACACCTCGGCGTCCTTTGCCTCGGCGTACATCGAGACCGAGGACAGCATCGTCCACAGCCACGGCGTCGGTGGCGAACACTCCCATGGCGGCACTGCGTTTACGACATGGCTCGACATGACACAGGCACGCGCACAGGCGGAAGCGGTGCGGAATGCGCTGATCGAGCGGCACGCCGAGCACTCGGACGACTTCCGCGTGAACGCGGAGGCGCTGCTGTCCGATATCGATGCGCTGGACGCCGCCTTGGCTGCAGTGGGGGAGTCGCTCGCCGGCACGCCGCTGGTCGGGTCTCACCCGGTCTACCAGTATCTTTCGCGACGCTACGGCCTGTCGCTCGAGGCGCTGCACTGGGAGCCGGAGATGACAATCACGAGTGAGAATCTCGCCGAGCTCGCGGAGCTGCGCGAGAACCACGCCGCCGGCTGGATGGTCTGGGAGGGCGACCCGGCCGCGGACGCGATCGCGGCGCTGGAGAACGTCGGCGTTCGCAGCGTGGTCTTCGACCCGTGCGGGAACCGGCCCGACGAAGGAGACTGGCTGAGCGTCATGCGGTCGAACGTCGAGGCGGTGCGGTCGATCGCCGAGGGGGGCTGATTACCCCTACGGGGCGTCGGCGTCGCCGAGCTCGATCGCCGCGCGGCCGAGCACCGTGCCGGTCGCCTCGGCCAGGGCGAGCTGCGCGAGCTCGTAATCCGCAACAGCGCGGATCTCTTCGGCCCGGGCGGCGGCAAGCCGGCCGGCGGCCTCCAGCACATCGACCGAGGTCGAGAGACCCTGGGTGAACTGCCGCTGCTCGGCGTCGAGCGTGCGTGCGTTGAGCGCGACGGATTGCCGGGATGCAAGGATGCGCTGCCAGTCGGACCGCAGCCGCTCGGCGGCGTCGAGGACGTCCTGGGTCACGGTCTGAGCTCGGGCCTGCTTGGTGAGCACGCGGCTCATCCGGTTGAGCAACGCTCGCTGGACGCGGGCCTCGGCGGCGTTGTTGCCGATGGGTATCGATGCGCTCAGCCCGAAGCTGTAGTCCTCGAATTCGTCCTGGTAGATCTGGTTGAGCGCGCCCTCGAGCTCAGCGCCCAGGCCGTTTCGGCGGTAGGTGAAGCTCGCGTCGAGCTGCGGCAGCGCATCGTTCTTTGCAAGAGCGACCCGTGTCGTGTCGGCGAGAAGCTCGAGCTCAAGCTCGAGCAGCTCGGGGCGTGTCTGCATCGCCACGCCGACAAGCGATGTCGTCTCGAGCCGGTACGGGAGCGGCTCGGGTTCTGAAAGCGGGATCAGCACCGAGTCGTCGGTCTCAAGCAGATCGCCTGTGTTCATGGCTCGCTTGAGCTCGCGCTGACGGCGGAGCACCTGCTGCTCCAGAGCGAGGAGCAGGCTGACACGGTCGGCAACACCCGACTCGGCGCGTGTGATTTCGATCTCGGCGGCGGCGCCGGCCGCGACGAGCCGGCGGGCCTGCGCGAGCACTTCTCTCGCGACATCGAACTCTTCCGTCCGCAGCTCAAGCTGCTCGCGCGCCGCCCACAGCTCCCAGTACGACCGGTCGACGCCGATCAGCGTGGCCGCGATCGATGCCCGTGCTCGAATCGTTGTGACAGACCGGCTGATGCCGGCGAGGCGGAGCTGCGCGGTCGTTGCGGCCCGCCCCGCGCCGCGGAGCAGCGGCTGCGTCAGGCGCACAACGAAATCGCTCTGGAACGACGGATTGAGGGTCGTGAACGTGTTGTCGTTGCTGACACGCGACGTCGGGAGCGAGAGATCGACCGTGCCGCCCGTGAGAAGGGGCTTGGTCAGCGTCGGCGTGACCGATTGAACGTTCGCCTCGGTTGCGTTGAGCGTTGTCGCGGCGGGTGCGTCCGACTCGTCGTAGCTCGCGTCGATGCGGAAGACCGAGTCGAAGCGGGCCGCCTCCTCGTTGACCGTCTCGTCCGCGATCGCCGGATCGAGCCGCGCGACGCGGATGTCGAGGTTGTTCGTGATGGCCGCCGCACGCACATCGGCGAGGTCGAGCTCGACGCGATCGCTGGTCGAGAGCCGGGACCGGAAGCCCGCGTCCACCGCCGAGGTCTCATCTTCGATACGGAAGCTTCGCACGTCGAGCGACGGGATGGTTCTGAGCCGCTGTTCGTCGGTCTGCGCGAAGTCGCCGGTGCTGATGTGGAACGGGCTTGAGCACCCGGCGACCGCAGCGACCAGCACCGCGAGAACAACGGACTGAGACTGCCGCGGGCTATTCATGATGAAGGGCCTGGATCGGATCAAGCCGGGCGGCCTTGATCGCTGGGAAGATGCCGAAGAGCACGCCGATAAGCGTGCTGAACCCGACGCTGAGCAGGACCGCCCACATCGGGACAGAGAGCGAATCGAGCGGAAAGTTCGGTATCGCGGTGATGCCAAGCACGGACATCTGTCCGATGGAGAGCCCGACCATGGCGCCGGCGAGACAGAGAACGACCGCCTCGATGAGGAACTGCGTGAGGATGATCATCGGGTGCGCGCCCATGGCCTTGCGGAGACCGATCTCGCGGGTGCGCTCGCTCACGGAGACCAGCATGATGTTCATGATGCCGATGCCGCCGACGAGCAGGCTGATCGCGACAATGCCCCCTGCGATAAGGGTGATGACGCGTGCGATCTGATTGAACTGATCGATGAACTGCTGAACAACCTCCACCTCGAAGGTATCGGGTTCGCTCGGGTCCAGTCCCCGCATCTGCCTGAGGATGGCGCCGATCTGCGCGATCGCCTCGTCGGCGACCTCGGCACGCGTCAGCTGGCCCTGCGCGTAGCTGATCCAGCCGTCCGGGTTGAGCGCCGCGGCCGTCGTGAAGGGGATGTAGATCTCGGTGCGAGAATCCCCGCCTCCGAACATCGCGTTTTGGTCCAGGGTCTCTACAACGCCGACAATCAGGAATCGGCGGCCCGAGAGCAAGATGAACGTGCCGCTCGGATCTCTCGGCAGATTGAGCTCCGAGATCGCGGCTTCGTTGATCACGCAGACGTTCCGGCTTTCTCGAAGGTCGATCGGAGCAAACCTGCGTCCCGTGATGATCTCGCGGTTCTCGACGTCGTGCCATTCCGGCTCGATGCCGGTGACGCTGGCGCCGTCGAGAGACTGCTCTTCGAATTGGACCGCGTAGCCGCCGAGAAACATCGGCACAAAGTGTTCCAGCGTGCTGACCCGGTCGCGGATAGCGTCGACCTCCGCGCGCGAGAGCTGCACATCCCGCCATGAGAGTTTGCCCCGCATGGACGGCGGCCGAGTGCCATCGACGAAGATGCGCTTGACGCCCACGGTCTCGAACTCCGCGAGAACGAAGCTTTTCATGCCCTGCAGGCCGGCAACAACGATGGTGATCGAGGCGACCGCGATGATGATGCCGAGTGTCGTGAGGAACGTGCGGAACTTATTCGCGAGGACGTGGACGAGCGCGAGCCAGATTGTCTGCGAGAGCACGCGGAGAACGATCAGTGCCGGGCTCGCGATCTTGCGGAGCATCACGCGAGCGCCCCTGTGCCGGCCTCGACCGCTGCGGCCGCGCTCGCTCGCAGAAACTCGCGGTGCACGGGGTCTTCGCCCGTCTCGTGATCGCTGACGATGGTGCCGTCGCGCAGCCGGACGATGCGATCCGCGAAGCCGGCGACGTCCTCCTCGTGCGTGACGATGACGATCGTCTGGCCCTCGGCGTGGAGCTCTCGGAACAGGTCGATGATCTCGCGGGTGGTCGCAGAGTCGAGGTTGCCCGTCGGCTCGTCCGCGAGCAGGATGCTCGGCTGGTTCACGAGCGCGCGGGCGACCGCTACACGCTGCCGCTGGCCGCCCGAGAGCTGGTTCGGCCGATGACCCATTCGATCCGCCAGACCAACGCGTTCGAGCGCCCGGCGTGCGCGCTTGGTCGCGCCCAGCCAGTACTGCCGCGAGTAGATCATCGGCAGCGTGACGTTCTTGAGCGCGGTCTGCTTCGGGAGCAGCTCGAAGCTCTGGAAGATGAAACCGATCTCCTCGTTGCGGACGCGGGCGAGCCTGTTCGATCCCAGCTTGTGGGTCTTCCTGCCGTTCAGCGTGTACTCGCCCGATGTCGGTCGATCGAGGCAGCCGAGGATGTTCATCATCGTGGACTTGCCAGAGCCCGACGGTCCCATGATCGCGACAAACTCGTTGTCATGAATGTCCAGGTCGACGCCTGCGAGGGCGTTCACCGTTTCTGTGCCGAGCTTGTAGACCTTGCGGAGGCCTCTGATCGAGATCATGCCTCGCTCCGCGGCGAGTCATCGGCTTCGGTGTCGTCCGTATCGGCCGCGGCATCGTCGCCCTGGGGCGTCACGGCTGTGCCGTCGCCGAGGTCCCGCAGCGCCTTGAAAGGACCGACGATCACGCGGTCGTCTTCGGTGAGGCCGTCGCGGATCACCGTATCGGTCAGATCGCTCGGTCCGATGCGCACGGGTCGCACTCGGGCGACTTCTTCTGCCGCGTCATAAATGTAGACGACCGACGCGAACGTCCGTGTCCTATCGATCAGGTCGCTTCCCTCGGTCGCCGAGGACGGCAGCTCCTCGACGCGGCGATCAAGGACCGCCTGGCTCGGGACCTTGAGGACCCCTTCGAGGGTTTCCACGAGAATATCGACGTTCGCAGTCAGCCCCGTCTGCAGCCGCAGCGTCCCCGGATCGCTGAGCAGCACCTCCGCTTCGATGTAGCCAGAGTTGTCGCGCCACAGCTTGCGGGCGAGTCCGACGAACGTGACCTCTCCCGGGAATTCGGCGTCGGGGTAGGCGTTTACGTAGACGGTCGCGGGTTGTCCGGACTGCACCAGCGCGATGTTCGATTCGTCGACGCGGGTGGTGACAAGCATCTGCGAGAGGTCGGCGATCTCCATGATGATCGACCCGGCGTTGTTGAGCGTGCCGACGACGACGAGCTCGCCGACATCAGCCGAGAGCACCGTCACCACGCCGTCGATCGGGCTCCTGATGATCGTGTTGTCGAGATCGCGTTCGGCCTGGCGAATCCGTGCCTGGGAGATCGCGATGGAGTGCCGGATCTGGGCGACGCTGCTTTCCGCTCGCTTGAGTCGGGTGCGCGCGGTATCGAGCGTGGCCTGCGACGCGTCCTTGGTCTCGAACAGGCCCTCCTGCCGGGCGGCATCGGCGCGGGCTTCGGTTAGGTCCGCCTCGGCGCCTGAGAGCCGTGCCTCATCGGCGAGCATCTGCGCTCGGGCGGCGTCCAGGGCGGCCGAAAGGTCTCGGTCGTCCAGCCGCACAACGATGTCGCCGCTACGCACCGCGTCGCCTTCTTCGAACGGGAGCTCGACGACCCGGGCGGACACCTGGGCGCTGATCTCGACGCGCGATCGTGCGTCGATCTCGCCGGGGGCATTGATGGATCGCGTGAGCGTCCCGTCCGTGACATCCGCGAGGCGGACGGCCATCGTCTTCTCATCGTTTTTGGAGAGGAAGTCGCCCGCGACCGAGCCCAGCAGCAGGGGGGCGACCGATGCCAAAATGACCACTGTGACAAGAATGCCGCCGAGCGCACCGAAGATAAACCGCCTCATGCCGGCCCCCTCTGCCAAGACCTCACGCCTTATAGGGTACGTCGCGGGTCGGGTTTCGATGACCCCGGCACAATGCGATGCGCTTTGTGCTGATCGAGGTGCCGCGAGCCGGCGATCCAGCCGCGCCGTCCTGCGGTCCCGAACGTGCTCCATCCGATGAATGGGCGTGACGGGACCACCGCGCTCGGTGCCGTGCACCGGTCTTACGACGCCGTCCGGCTCTGACTGCGGGAGCTCGCGGGCTACTGCTTTCGTCGTCTGGCGGCGGAGGCGGCGTGTGCGGCGAGACCCTCAAGCTCTGCCAGTCGGATGGTGTCGCCGATGAGTTCGTCGGCTCCCCGCACATCCTCGATGCGAATCCACGTCCGCAGACGGAGGAAACTCGCGACCGAGAGCCCCGCGCGGAAGCGAGCCGTGCCGCCGGTGGGGAGCGTGTGGTTCGGGCCGGCACCGTAGTCGCCGATGACCTCGGCGCTCGCCGGGCCGATGAACAGCGCACCAGCGTTTCGGAGCGAGTGCGCGAACCGGTCCGCGTCTCGCGTCATGATCTCGACGTGTTCAGCGGCGATCGTATCTGCTGCGGCCCGCGCCTGATCGGCTGTGCCTACAACGCAGACGAACCCGTTCTGCAACGCCTCGCGGGCGGTCGCGTTCGTTGAGAGCGAATCGACCTGACGCGCAAGCTCCGAGCAGACCTCGGTCGCGAGGTTGTCGCTCGTGGTGACCAGCATCGGCACTGCGTCTGCATCGTGCTCGGCCTGACCAAGCAGGTCCGCCGCGACGACGGCGGGATCGGCAGAATCATCGGCGATGACCAACAGCTCGGATGGGCCGGCAAGCATATCGATGCCCGCGACGCCGCTCACGATCTGCTTTGCAGCGGTCACCCAGCGGTTGCCCGGGCCCGCGATAACGTCGCACGCCGCGAGGCCGTCGATGCCGTACGCCATCGCGGCCACCGCGTGAGCGCCGCCGACGGCAAGAAACTGGTCCGCGCCCGCGACGGCCGCGGCTGCGACCGACAGCGGGTGTGCGCCCGGCGACGCGACGACGACGCGATCGCAGCCCGCTGCCCTTGCCGTGACCGCCGTCATCAGGACGGAGGACGGCAGCGGATACCGCCCGGCCGGTGCGTAGCAGCCCGCCGACGAAACGGGCTCAACGGTGTGCCCCGCTCTGCCGCCCGGGACCGGGACATCGATGGGCCGAATCGCTTCGAGCTGTGCCTGAGCGAACGCGCCGATGCGCTGAGCAGACCGTTCGAGCAGTTCGCGCGTCTCCCGCGGAAACGCCGCGAGGGCCGCCGCCATCTCGTCGGTTCCGAGGACAAGCGGTTCGCCGGTCTGGCGCTCACTGAACTGTTCGGCCAGCGAGCGCACGGCGTCTTCGCCGTGGTCGCGCACGCGATGCACAATTCGGCGAGCCGCGTCGAGCGTCCGCTCGTCAACCGGCGGACGAACCGCGCGGCTGAGATTCTCGATGGGAACGCGGCGGAGCAGACTCTCGGTTCTTGTTGCGTCCATGTGGCTCATCCGGAAGGGTGCGTGTCTGGCTTGGCGTCGCCCGGCCGTCGCGTCACGCGGCGGGCCCTGTCATCGAGCACGCGTTCGATGTCGTCAAGGGAGGCCCCCTTCGAACGCGCAGCGACGAGCGCGAAGTACAGCAGGTCCGCGGCCTCCTCTGCAGCGTGCTCGGCACCGGACGCCTCGGCGAGCTCGTTGGCCTCTTCGCGCAGCTTGCTCCCGAGCAGGCCCGCATCAGCGAGAAGCCGAGCGGTGTACGACCCTGCCGGCGGCGAGGCGATCCGCTCGGTCACCGTGGCATCGAGAGCCGACACCCCATTCGCATGACCGAAGCATGTGCGGGTGCCGAGGTGACAGAACCCGCCGTGCTGGCGGACGGTGAAACGCAGCGTGTCGCGGTCGCAGTCGGCGGCGACGGCGATCAGATCCTGCGTGTCGCCCGAGGTCTCGCCTTTGATCCACAGCGAGCCCCGCGACCGGGAGTGGTACACCCCCCTGCGATCCCCGAGCGCCCGGCGCACCGATTCGATGTTCGAATAGGCGAGCCCGAGGCATCGGCCCGCGGGGTCGCACACCACGGTCGGCCAGAGGCCGTCGGGGCGATCGCTCCGCAAGGGCGCGCACAAACCCTCGGCGAGATCGAACACGCCGCTGTACAGCGCCATCCCGACCTGCGCGTCGGCCCCACGGGCGTCGGCGTCCGCGATGTCGCTCGCCGACCTGATTCCGCCGGCGATCGTGACCCGGACATCGGCGGCGCGGCCGACGATCTGCTCGATGCGTTGCATCGGGAGCCCGGTCATCCGGCCTTCTCGTTCGACAAAGGTGATCAGAAACCCGCCGACGAGGTCGCGGAGCTCGTCGATGCGGTCTTCGACCCTCGCGCCCGTGTTCTTCGTCCAGCCTTCGGTCACCACCTCGCCGTCGCGGGCATCGAGCGCGGCGATCACGCGGTCGCGGGGAAGCTCTCGGAGGACATCGGGTGTCGCGGCGGTGCCGAGGATGACCTTGCGAGCCCCGGCGTCGAGCCAGCGGATTGCGGCACGTGCGTCGCGGATGCCGCCACCGACGCGGCATGGGGCGCGGGCGAGCAGGTCTGTAATCACAGACTCGTTCGACCCGCGACCAAGAGCGGCGTCGAGGTCGATGACCGCGACCTCGCCGACCAGCCCGAACCGGTCCGCGATCGGACGCGGATCGCCCGCGTCGATCGCTTTCTTCTCGCCGCCGATGAGCTGCACCGCGTTTCCGTCCATGATATCGATCGACGGAACGATCACAGCCGTACCTCCGTGCCGGCGCGCGCGAGCTGCGCCTTAATGTCCGCGACCGAGGTGACAGCATCGTGAAAGATTGATGCCGCGAGCACGGCGTCGGCGCCGGCATTGAACGCGTCGAGCATGTGCGGAGCGCCCGACGCACCGCCGGATGCGATGATGGGCAGCCGCGTAGCAGCCGATGTTGCGCGCAAGAGGTCGAGGTCGTAACCCTCGCCCGTCCCGTCGCGGTCCCAGCTTGTGAGCAGGACCTCGCCCGCTCCGAGCCGCTCGGCGTCCGCCGCCCACGCGATCGCATCGATGCCCGTCCGTGTGGTGCCCGAACGCGTGACAACTTCCCAGCCTTCGCTGTCCGGCCGGCGAGCGGCGTCTATCGCGACAACCACGCACTGTGTCCCGACACGCCGAGCCAGGTCCGCGAGCAGCGACGGCCGCGAGATCGCCGCCGAGTTCACACCGACCTTGTCCGCGCCCGCCGAGAGCAGGCGCTGTGCGTCGTCGAGCGATCGGACGCCGCCGCCGACGGTCAGCGGGATGGACAGCACCTCACGGACAGCGGCGACTGTTTCGGTCGCCGTATCTCGGCCTTGCGGCGTTGCTGAAACATCGAGAATGACGATCTCATCGGCCCCGGCGCGCTCGTACCGACTCGCCTGCTCGACCGGATCGCCGGCGTCGCGGAGGCCCGAGAACCGCACGCCCTTGACGACACGGCCGTCGCGGATGTCCAGGCACGGGATGACTCTTCGGGTCAGCATGGGATTCCCGCCTCGCTGCGGCTTAGCCAGCCCTCGAGGAGCCGGGCACCCCACGAGCCCGAGAGCTCGGGATGGAACTGGCACGCGAGCAGCGATCCTCGCTCGATGGCGGCGACGAACGGCGAGCCGTACGTCGTCGTTGCGTGCTTCCAGCCCTCGGGCGCGTTAGCCAAGCAGAACGAGTTCGCGTAGTACGCGTAGCCATCGTCGGGCAGGCTCGTATTGCCGCGGTGGACCATGTTCCAGCCGAACTGCGGAACGCGAACGTCGGCATCGAGGCGGCGAACGTCCGCGTCGATGACGCCCAGGCCCTCGACACCCGGCGACTCGTCGGAACCGGAGCACAGCAGCTGCATCCCCAAGCAGATCGCGAGCACCGGGCCGCCGCGATCGATTCGTTTGCGGAGCGTCTCTTCGAGTCCGAGCGACCGGAGCGCAGCCATTCCCGCTTCGAATGAGCCGACACCCGGCAGCACGACCCGGCCGGTCTCGCGTACTTCTGCCCGGTCGGTTGTAATGCGGCTGGTGCAGCCACACCGGCGGAACGCCGCTGACACCGAGGCCGTGTTGGCGGTGCCGGTCGCGATGATGGCCACGTCGCGCGTCACAGCACGCCCTTTGTCGAGGGCACACCCGCCCCGGCTCGGCGGATTTCGACCGCTTGACGCAGGGCGAGCGCCAGCGCCTTGAAGGCCGCCTCTGCCGCGTGATGATCGTTCTCCGATCGCAGCACGTCCGCGTGCAGCGTGAGCGCCGCGGCGTGCGCAAAGGACCGGAAAAAGTGCGGTATGTTCTCGCACGAAAGCGCGCCGATCGCCTCGCGGGTGAGACCGAGGTCGGCGTGTGCGAAGGGACGGCCCGAAAGATCGATGACGACGCGGGCCAACGCTTCATCGAGCGGCGCATAGGCAGATGCGAAACGAGTGATTCCATTCTTGTCGCCGACGGCTTGCCGGAGAGCTTCGCCCAAGACAATGGCGCAGTCCTCGGCGGTGTGATGGTCGTCGATGTCGAGGTCACCCCGGCACGACAGCGTCAGGTCGAAGCTCGCGTGCAGCGCCAACGCCGACAGCATGTGGTCGAGGAAGCCGATCCCGGTGGCGACCGAGGCCTCGCCCGTCCCATCGAGCACAAGCCTTGCGGAGATCTCGGTCTCCCGTGTCGAACGCTCAACTTCTCCGATCCGCTGTGTCATCAGAGCGCTTCCTTTCCGGCCTGCCCGCACACCGACCGCAGCGAGGCGCACAAGCGATCGAACTCGGCGTCAGTTCCCGGGAGCGTGATCCGCAACGCGTCTGTCTCGCCACCGCCGGTTGAGAGCGAGCGTACGAGGATGCCTTCGTCCGCGAGCCCGCGGTGTACGGAACCCGCGTCATCAAACGCCGCCATCACGAAGTTGGCTTGGGACGCGATCGGCCGGCCGCCCACTTGAGCGAGCAGCGTGATGAGACTTTCGCGCTGGCGACGCACCGACTCGATGTACTCATCTCTCGATGTGCGACGCTCGAGCGCTGCTGCCGCGAGGGCGAGGGACGCCGAGGAGACGGGGAACGGGGCGCCGACAGTCCGCATCCAATCGGCGATGTCGGGCGGCGCGATCGCGAAGCCAACGCGGGCCCCGGCGAGGCCCGCCGCCTTGGACAAGGTCCGTACGATCACAACGTTGCGCTCCCCAACCAGCCGAGGAGTCGGATCCTCGTCGGCGAACTCGACGTAGGCGAGATCAACAAGAACCACCGCGCCAATCGCAGAAGCCGCCCTCGCGATGCGTACGAGCGAATCGGTATCAATGACCCCGCCGGTTGGGTTGTTCGGTGTTACAAGCGCGAGCAGCTTGGTGTCTTCGCCGATCAGTGCGGTGAGCCGGTCGGTCGGGAACGGGCCTTCGTACCACGCGACGGTGCGAACGCCGCCGCCTGCGAGCCGCGCACCGCGTGGGATCATCACGAAGCCCGGCTCGTGGGTCAGCAGCATCTTTCCCGGCTCGAGCACCGCCCGGCAGACGCGATCGATCGCGTCGTCGCCGCCGTTTGTGACAATCACTCGATCCGCGTGAACGCCGGAGTGTTGCGCGATCCGAGCTTCGAGAGCGCTCGTGTCCGGGTAGCGGCGGAGCTGTTCGGGGGTGATGGTCCGGAGCGTGCTGAGGACCTCATCGGTCGGCGGCAGCCCCTCGTTCGCGTCGAGTCTCAGGTCGATGTGATCCGCCGCGGCTTCCGGGGTGTACGGCCGGAGTCCGAGCACGCGCGCGGCCGGCTCGGTGGCCCGCGGCTGCGTCGCACCGTCGGCCGGTTCAACGGCATCGGCTCTCGCGCTGCTCATGGCACGATCTGTTCCGGAGAGGTGACGATGATGTCCGTCCCGCCCGCGGCTTTGATCCGCGGGACGACGCTGGCGAACTCGCTCCGCAAGACAGCGGCCTTCACGGCGAAGCCCTCGTGCGAGCGCAGCTGAGACACAGTCGGCTCGCGCATGCAGGGCAAGAGATCGACAACGCGGTCGAGCGCGTCGGCAGAAACGTTCATCTCGATCATCACCCGCCGGCGTGCTTCGAGCACGGCCGAGGTGATCAGCGCGAGCTGCTCGATCTGCTTCCGCTTCGATGGGTCTTCCATGGCCCGCCGCGACGCGTACAGCCGCGTCGAGGACCGCATCAGCTCGTCGATCACCGCGAGGTTGTTGGCTTCCAGAGTCGCGCCGGTCGCTGTGTTGTCGATGATGCAGTCGGCGTCTTCGGGAGGGAGGACCTCCGTCGCGCCGTACGAGCGGAGCAGCGTCGCATCGAGACCCCGACGCTCGATCCATCTCTGGGTGAGGCCCACGTATTCCGAAGCCACGATGAGAGGCCGGTTCGGCAGCTCGCCGTGCTCGAGCAGTTCTTCCGGTGCCGCGGCGATGAGGCGGACGGGGTTCAGCCCGGTGTCGAGCAGCTCGACGAGCTCGGCGTCCGCCTCGGCGACCCAGTCGGCGCCCGCGAAGCCGCAGTCGCGGGCCCCGCACGCGAGCATCTCAACGATCGCTCGGGGTTTGAGCACCTTGAGCTCGAATCCATCCAGAGAGATCGTGGGGCGGTAGTCCCTCGCGGACGCCGCCACGCCGATGCCGGCCTGCTTGAGCAGACGCAGCACCTCGTCCTGCATGCGGCCCTTCGGCAGCGCCAGGCGAACGCTCGTCGTGGTCGTTGCGGGTGTCACGGTCAGGCTCCCTGGCCCGTGCCGGTGTGCGCTCCGAGCAACACCACCAGCTCACGGCCGGCGTGTTCGTCAAAGAACTGAAATGCGTTTCGAAAGACGCCCGATCAGTCCGCGATCACGCCGGCACCCGTCAGCGGGTCTGTGTGATGGCTGCGATGATGATCACGGCGGTGCATCCGTGAAAGCTAGAAAGCGGGTGGCCGGTGAGTCAAGACGTGCGACAGAAAAAGATTGGCATTCTCGTGTGTCAGACGCCCTTGAAGGCGGCGATGAACGAACTTTCGGCGTCGTTGCCGCCCGCCAGCACCATCTCCTGACCCTGGCTGAGAACGGCCGAGGCCGGGGGGTTTGGGATGAGACGGCCTTCAGAATCGCGGAGCGCAATGATCGTGCAACCCGTTCGCTGCCGCACGCCACACTCGGAAAGCCGCTTGCCGTCAAGCGACGCGGGCACATCTCGCTTGAAGATGTCGAGGCCGTCGGTCACGGTGGCGACTCTGTCGCCCTGGAGCAGGTTGAAGATGCTGGTCGAGCCCATCGACGCGTACGAATGCACGAAGTCGGCGCCGGCTTTGTGCAGGGTCTCTGTGTTCTGCTTCAGCGTGGCGCGGCTGATGATCTGCACATCCGCGCGGACCGAGCGGCAGTAGATGGTCAGATAGATGTTGAGGCTGTCGTCATGGGTCGTCACGAGCACCGCGGGCGTCTCTTCGAGCCCGGCGCGTTCGAGTGTGGCAGGGTCGGTCGCGTCCCCGCGGATCAGCGTGCCACCCTTGGCCACGGGCTCGTTCTCGGGGTCTGCATCGAGATCGATCGCGGTCCACTCCACGCCTCGTTCAGACAGCGCCGCGCCCGCCGCGGCCCCGACACTGCCGTAGCCGATGATGAGCACCGGTTTGACGGAGACGTTGTAGATCACGAACGCCTCGTCATAGTTAGTGAGCTGCTCGCGCGACCCGGTGAGCAGCAGGATCGCGTGCTCGGCGATGACGGTGTCGGGCGTTGCCGGCTCGAATTCGCCCCGATCCCACAGCCCCACGATGCTCACCCCGAGGTCAGCCAGACGGTTCTCCCGGACCGTCTTGCCGACGAGCGGCGTGCGGTGAGCATTGGCCTCCGCAATCAGCAACTCGTCTACATTCCCGACGACATGCGTGACCGCGTCGCCTCCGACCATGCAGCGGGCCAGGGCGCGGCCCATCATCTGCCCGAGCTGGAAGACACCCGTCGCACCCGCGTGCTTGAGGATTGCCGTCGCAGTCGGGTTCGTTGACGTCGCGACGATGGGCACCATCTGGGTGACCTGCCGGGCGAGGAAGGCAACGTTGGTGTTGGTCACGTCGTCGCTGGTTGTCGCGATCATCGCCGCGGCCTCGGCTCGCGCCGCCGAATACGTGGAGACGTTGTCGAGCGGTCCGAAGACGACCCGGAAGCCCATGTCGTGCAGCCTCGAGGCCTCGTCGAAGTCGGGAACGAGCAACACGTAACCCATGTTAAACTGTTTGAGCTTGCCGATCAGATCCGCGGTGACCGCGTCGTGGCGTGTGAAGACAACGTGCCCAGACGTCTCGTCGCTCACTTTGCGCGGCGTTCGGGCCGCGGCGACGGCCTCAACCCACGGCGCGTACAAGAATTGAATAACCGTGAACGGCAACAAAACCAGAAGGAAGATGATGCCGGTCGCCAGCACCAGCATGGAGAACGCTCGGCCCAGATCGCTCGTGAACGTGATATCGCCGAACCCGAGCGTCGACATCACGGTCAGCGTCCAGTAGAACCCCGTGATCCACGAGTGCTCCTGGTCCTCTCCCTTCATGATGAACTGGAAGACGATGCTGTATGTGACGATCAGGCCGACCAGCACGAGGCCGAATCGGACCAGCGACCTGATGTTGCGCTGCGTCCGGCGCTCTTGGAAGAAGACGAGGACCTGTGAGGTGCTGAACTTCATCGGAAGCACACGATACGCCCGTGCGGGACAAGGCCCGCCGACGCCGCCAACAATCCGGGCATGACGTGTCGCACCCAAACTTCGTCGGCCATGGCGCGGCTCGTGCTGCTGGTTCTGCTGGGCGCCGGATTGCCGCAGGCGATGGCCTGTTCGCCGTCTTCAGCAGTCGTGGAGTCGGGCCGGCGTGGCGCTGACGAGGGGCCTCGGCCCGAGGTCCCCAGCTCAGTCCCGCCGCCGCAGATCCAAGCATGGATGGACTCGCTGACCGTCGCACACGCGTACGACGCCGAAACCGGGTTCATCGTGGCCAAGGAGGTCATCGACCTCCCGCCGATTATCGCAGATGGGCCGCCGCTCGCCGACGCGATCGCGGCGGGGCGTGCTGAGTCCCGTGATGTCGTCGTCTTTGCCACGGCCGACCGGTGCGCCCCGTGCCAGCAATTCAAGAAGTCCACGCTGAACGATCCGGTGGTGCTGGCGGCCCTTGGTCGCTCCGGGCTGGTCGTGTCGCACATCGAGGTGGATCGGCAGGCCGAGGCCGCGGACCGCTGGCTCGGCGGCCGGGCGATCCCGATGACGTATCTCTTCCGGAACGGCGAACGCATCGCGGAGCTCCGCGGGCAGCGCTCCGCCCAACAGCTCCTGGAATGGCTCAGAATCAATTCGAAGCAGGGCTAGCCGGCAAACTCGGTTTTGTATGTGTTGTGTTTGGATAGAGTCCACTCGAATCGCCACCGATGTGCTTGCGTCGGGGCTCTTCTCGCAGATAATTATATAACCTGTACGTCTTCGTTCGGCGGCCGCCCGGAGTGCGTCGTTCCATGGGATTCCACACCGTGACACACCGTTGTCTTTGGGCAGCACCGGCGGTGCTCATCTGCACCTCGGGCGGGGCGGCCCAGCCGGCTCTCGAGAGGCCCACCGGGGCGCTCGACGGCAAGGTCGTGTATCTCCACGCCGGGCACGGGTGGACGGCAAACAACCTCGGCTCGGGCAGCTGGACGACGCAGCGCGGCGAGACGTTCGAAATCGTCGAAGACCTGCTGAACCAAGACATGCACACGATGCAGGCCGAGAGCCTGTGGAACGCCGGCGCGACGATCGTCCCTCTGCGGCCGGTGGACCATCAGCCGCTCGAGGTCGTGCTCGACAACGACGACTCGGGCGTGACCTTCAGCGGTGCGTGGAGCGACAGCGTGAGCCCGGTCTACTTCGGCGATCCGGGTGATCTCCCGTACCGCTTCGCGGCGGCATCGCCGGTCGAGACCGCCGTCGCACGGTACGTACCCGCGTTCTCTGCGTCGGGCTTCTACCCGGTCTACGCGTGGACGCGCGCGGGAGGCGACCGCGTCGAGCAGCTCTACCGGGTGCTCCACGCGGGCGGAGCGACCGAGGTGACCATCGATCACACCAAGGTCGGGAACGGGCTCGTATATCTCGGCACGTACCGCTTCGAAGTCGGCGTAGGGCACGGGGTGGAGATCAGCAACCGGTCGGACCAGACGGGCGTCGTTATCGCCGACATGATCCGCTTCGGCAACGGCATGGGCGATATCGATCGCGGCGGCGGTGTCAGCGGGCAGCTCCGCGAAGACGAGGCCGGGCTGTACTGGATCCAGGCGCACCGCGGCGTCGGCATCCCCGACAGCGAGTACCGCGTCAGCAGCAGCGACGGCAGCGCGACGGTCTCTGCGCCGCCGAGATGGGCGGAGCAGATGAACCGGGAGGCGTCCGGCTCGCTGTCCGATCGCGTGTTCATCAGCCATCACTCCAACGCCGCGAACACCGTTGCGCGGGGGGTGATTTCGCTCTACAACGGCAACAATAATCCCGCGTCCGAGACCCCGAACCAGTTCTTGCTGGCCTTCCTGACCGCGGGCGAGATCAACGAGGACATGCCGCTGCTCGACTCGGAATTCGAGCACCCGTGGTTCAAGCGGACAACGATCACGCTCGACCGCACTGATTTCGAGTTCGGTGAGATCACCAACACGGTGATCAACGACGAGTTCGACGCGACGATCATCGAGCGGGGCTTCCACGATAACCAGCTCGACGCGGAACTCCTGCGCGACCCGCTCGTGGCCGAGGCGATCGCCCGCTCGACGACGCAGGGGCTCGTCCGCTTCTTCAGCCAGATCGACGGCGGCCAGACACCGGTCGCGTTCGCGCCGGTCCGTGTGGAGGGTGTCCGTGTGACCACCGACCCTGCCGGCACAGCGACCGTTGCATGGGAGCCTCCGGCGAGCGGGCCCGCGCTCGGCGACCCGGCCCTCGCGTATCGCGTGCAGCTCTCGAGCAACGGGCTCGGCTTCGACGCCGGCGTTGAAACAACGCTGACGTCGGCGACGATCGAGACGCCGATCGACGGATCTCCGGTCTTCGTGCGAGTCGTCGCGACCAACGCGGGCGGGTGGTCGCCGCCCTCGGCTGTGGTTGCCGCCGCGCGGGGCACGACTCCCGTGCTGATCGTCGACGGCTACGACCGGCTCGATCGCCTCATGAACGTTCGCCAGCCGTATTTCAGCGGTGAAACCGACCGCTCGCGTGTGCGGAACCAGAATCCTCGAAACGGCGCGGTCCGCGCGGCGGTCGCGATCGATGCGTTTGACGCCGATGTCCGCATCGATTCCGCGGATAACGACGCGGTGATCGCTGGCGGGGTGACGCTCGCCGACTACGACGCCGTCGTCTGGACGCTCGGGCAGGAGAGCTTCGGGAGCACCTTTGAATCAGCCGAGCAGACGCTCGCGGCGGCCTACATCGAAGGCGGGGGCGACCTGATTGTAACCGGCTCCGAGGTCGCCTACGACCTCAACGTCCTGAACACCGGCTTCCTCTTTCTGCTCAACACCCTCGGCGCGCTGTTCGTCGCGGATGACGCGGCGACCGATGTGGCCTTCGGCGAGGCCGGGACCGAGTTCGAGGGGCTGCCGATCGAGTTCGATCGCGGGCTCAGCGTTGAGACCTACAGCGTGAACAGCCCGGACGTGATTGGGCCGCTCGGCGATTCATCGTCACGGGTTGCTTTCGTCGCCGGTGTCGCGGGCAGCGCGTGCGTCGTCAACCCCGGGTCGGGGGGCGCGGGTGACGCGGTGCTGCTCACCGTGCCGTTCGAGACGATTGAAACGGCGTCCGTCCGCGCGTCCGTGATGTCGGGGCTGTTCCAAGCCATCGGGCTGGAGGTGATCTCGCCCTGCCCGGCTGATACCAACGACGACGGCGAACTCACACCCGCGGACTTCAACGCGTGGGTCCTCGCCTTCAATTCGCAGAGCGTAGCGTGTGATCAGAACGGTGATGGCCTGTGCGCGCCGAGCGACTTCAACGCGTGGGTGCTCAATTTCAACGCGGGGTGCCCGTGACAAAGCCGACACCTGTGCGCCGCCCGCGGTACGAAGCGGACGGGGTCTGACACATGACGACACCGCAAGCTCTGCACGCGGCGATCGATATCGGCGGCACCAAGATGGTCGCCGCGATCGGCACGCCGGACGGCGCTACCGCCGGCTCCATCACATTCCCGACCTCGCATGATCCCGGGCACGATCTCGCTCGATGCCTGGAGTGGATCGACTCCAGAGACGGTGCCGAATCGATCCGCACGGTCGGCGTGGCGTGCCCGGGCCCGTATGACCGCCGCGATCGCGTCTTGATCGACCCGCCCAACATGCCGGGGTGGCACGGTTTCCCCATCGGCGAGTGGTTCGATGGGCACGCCCACCGCCCGTCACGCATCATGAACGATGCGAACGCCGGCGCCTACGCCGAATGGCTGTGGGGATCGCACGGAGACATCGAGACGCTCGTGTTCCTCACCATGTCCACCGGCATGGGTGGCGGCATCGTCGCCGGAGGCCGCGTCATTGAAGGAACGAGGGGCTTCGCCGCGGAGGTCGGGAGGATCCAGCTTGCCGACGAGGGGCCCGTCGGGTTCGGCTCGCGTGGAACCGTGGAAGGATTTCTGAGCGGTCCGGGCCTCGTGCAGGTGGCGTGCGCAGAGAGGCTGTTGTGTACGCAACGCGGCGAGGCATCGCGACTTGTCGATGCTGAGAGCATCACCGTGCCGCTGCTGTGTGAGCTGGCGGCCGCCGGCGATCCCGCAGCGATGCGGGTGATCGCGGCGACGAACGAACGCCTCGGCGAGCTGATCGCGATTCTGGCCAATGTGCTGGAGCCCGATGTCGTTGTGCTCGGAACGATCGCCGCCGCGCACCCCGAGCTCTTTGTCGCGCCCTCAAAGAACGCCGCGCGGCCTCGAATGCTCGAGCATGTGTTCGACCGGATGAGCGTGGTCGCGTCGGAGATCGAGGATCGCGCGATCAAGCAGGCTCTCGCCGTGGCGGTGCTGGCGGACGCTGAGGCTCACGGTTCCCCGGGGACTATCGGCTAGCACCCTATGGAGGCGGCATGGCGTTCGATCGGAAAGACGATGACCTCTGGGTCGAAGATGTCGCTGTCAGAGCGATCGTCGAACAGGTCGGGACGCCGTTCTTCGTGTACTCGGCGTCGGTCCTCCGCGAACGTGTCCGCGCGGTGCGTGGGGCGTTCGACCCTCTCGGTGCCCGGGTCCGTTACGCGGTGAAGGCCAATCCGAATCTTGCCGTCCTCCGGCTGCTTCTCGCCGAAGGCTGCGGGATGGATGTTGTCTCCGAGGGTGAGCTCCGGCGCGCTCTGCTCTCGGGCTGCCCCGGGTCAAGCATCTGCTTCGCTGGGGTGAGCAAGTCGGAACGCGAGCTCCGTCTGGCCCTCGGCGCGGGACGCCAGGGCGAGCCTGTCGGGATGATCAATGTAGAGTCAGAGGGCGAGCTCCGGCTGCTCGATCGCGTCGCGGCAGTGGCGGGCGTCGTCGCGGATGCACTCGTCCGTGTCAACCCCGAAGTTGACGCACAGACGCACCAGTACACCACGACCGGTCTCGCCGACTCAAAGTTCGGAGTCGAGGCTGCTCGGGCGATCTCGATCTTCGAGGACGCGGCTCGATTCTCCCGGGTCAGACTGCTCGGGCTTCACGCGCACATCGGCTCGCCCATCCGCGAGCCCGATCGGTACGCCGCGGCGGCGTGCAGGCTCGCCGGCGTTGCCAACGAGATACGACGCCGGGGCGGCGCTGTCACGGTATTGAACTGCGGCGGAGGCTTTGCCCATGCGTCCCCAGCGTGCGCGGCGGAGCCGGTGTCGGCCTACGCGGCCGCGCTGCGTGAGGCCTTGTCCGATGAAATCGCACGCGGCACTCGTCTGCTGATCGAGCCGGGCCGGGTGATCGCGGCGGGTGCGGGCCTTCTTGTCGTGGGTGTCACGCACGTGAAGCACACGAAGCATCGCTCGTTCGCGTTGTGCGATGCCGGGATGAACGCGTTCGCAAGGCCGGCGTTGTATCAGGCGGCGCACCGCGTCGAGGCAGTGAAGAACCGCGAGGGGGCGGCGCACCCGATCGACATCGCGGGTCCGCTGTGCGAATCGAGTGACTTTCTGGCGCGAGAGCGGTGTCTCCCGCCCGTTCGAGCGGGCGACTCGATCGCGGTCTTCGACGCCGGGGCGTACGGCATGTCGATGGCGTCCAACTACAATGAGCATCCGAAGCCCGCCGAGGTGCTCGTCGACGGCGATCGCTGGGCGGTCGTGCGAGCGAGGCAGACCTATGACGATCTCGTCAGGCATGATCAGGTTCCCGATTGGCTCTCGTGAAGGAGGAGCGACGATGTGGCGACGCTGTGCGGCGGTCCTGCTCCTGATCGTCACGGGAGTGCGAGCCCAGTCTCAAGGTGTGATCCAGCCCGGAACGATCGCGGAGGTGCTGCGCCATCCGACGATGCAGCACGACCCGGCGTGCCGAGCGGTCATCGACGACCCGGAGACCCACCGGCTGCAACTGCTGCTGGGCGACGTCGTCGAAACTCCTGACGGCGATGTACTGCGGCAGAGCGGGTACAGGCTCGGCTCGGCGTACTTCTACCCCGCGAGCACGATCAAGCTCTTCGCCGCTGCGGCGGCACTGGAGGTGCTCGGTGAGTTTGAAGCCGTCGATGCGACGTCGCCCCTTGCTCTCTGGCCGAGCAATGAGACCGCCAATGGCCCCGAAGAGTTGGACGATTCGAACACCGAGGGCGGACGCATCACGGCCGCCCACGAGATCCGCAAGCTGTTCGTCGTGTCCGACAACCGCGCGTTCAATCGCCTTTACGATCTCATCGGGCACAAGAGACTCAACACGGCGACACAGAGCGCGGGCTTTCCAGGCGTCGTGATCAACCACCGCCTGGCCGTCGCTCGGACGCCACAGGAGAACAGAACGTCGCCGCGGGTCGAGGTGGGAAGCCGAGACGCCGGCCGCGTCGTGATGAACCAGAGAGTGAGTGCTCTGAAGATCGACAACGCCGGCGTGCCCGGTCTGCGGGTTGGGGTGGCCGAGCTGGTCGGCGGGGAGCGCCTAGAAAGGCCAAAGGACTTCACGCAATCGAATCGCGCGGAGCTGGTCGACCTGCAGAACGCCCTCGTGTCGATACTCAGGCCTGATCTGGCCGGTGATTCAATCGGCTATGCGCTGGCGTCCGACGATCGGGCGTTGCTGAGAGACTCGATGACCTGGTTGCCGAGGGAGTGTCCCAACCCAAAGTACAGCGAGGAGAGCTATCCCGACGACTGGGCGAAGTTCATGCTGGAAGGTGTGCGAGAGGTCATCCCCGCCGAATCGATCCGCTACAGAAACAAGATCGGCCTTGCCTACGGCTTCACCACCGAGACCGCGTGCATCGAGGACACCCGATCTGGCAGATCGTTCTTCCTCGCCGGTACGTTGTACACCAATCAGAACGGGACTCTGAACGACAACGTCTACGAGTACGATGAAAGGGCGATGCCCTTCTGGCGTGCGCTCGGCGAAACACTGGCCCGACGACTCCTGCTCAACGCCGACGGCTGGGATCACCGGGCGACCTCGCTGGACATCTCGCCGCCCCAGGGGACCACACTCGGCGAGTGGGACGTTGATCCTGCGACCCCCTTCACGAACGCGGTGCTGAGCTTCAACGCCTCGGTCAACGCCGGTCGGGGCGTGCGAGCAGATGTCGCCGTGCCGGTCGGCGAGGGTTGGTCAGCGTGGATGCCGATCGCCAGCTGGGGGGAACGTCCGCACGCCGAAGCGATGCCGAAGCGGTGGTCAGGCGGCAGCATCGCGATCGATGAGCTGATCGCTGAAGAGCCGACCGATCGCCTCCGCGTGCGCGTCGTTGCTTCCCCGGATGAATTCGGCGCGCTTCCCGTTCTTCAGCGGATCGATGTCGTGACGAGCGCCCGTTCGCCTAGTCGTAGTCTCGATGCGAGCGCCGGCGGGTCGATCGATACCGGAGCGACATTCACCGCTGCGGCGGCGGATCACAACCCGGAGCTTGCATCACGCCTGTGCAGCCCCAGATCGGTGGAGATGCTCATGAACCATCGCGGTGTGCGTCCAGACTTTGAGGAGATGATCGGCCGCGTTCACGATGCCGATCACGACCTCTACGGCATCTGGCCCCGCGCGATCCAGACCGCGTTCACGTACGGCGTGCCCGGCCGGCTCCATCGCTTCGGCGACTGGCACGAGGTGCGGGATCATCTCGCTCGCGTCGGGCCGATCGCGATCAGTCTCCGTGCCGCGGCGGGCGAGGTGCGCGGCATGAGTTACGACGCATCGCAGGGCCATCTGCTCGTGCTCGCCGGGCTCACCGATTCGGGCGATGCTGTGGTGCTTGATCCCGCGTACGCGACGGCGGACGAAGCGCGACGCGTGTATCCAGCACGTGACCTGAGCGAGGTATGGCTCCGCCGAGCGCGCGGCACCGCGTACGTGCTGCTCCCGAGGGACGAGTGAACCACGGGCTAGACCCGGATGTAGACACCGCGGCGGTCGAGCCAGCGTACGAACAGCCAGCACCCGAGCAGCCAGAGCAACGCGAAGGCCCAGCTGCCGAGGAGTGTTTCGGCTTGGGAGTGGGCGAACCGGTCCGCCCGGAGCCAGCGGTACACAGCACCAATGATGCTGGCGTCGGGATCAAGCGCCGGGAGCGACCAGGCCGTGAACACGAGTTTGAAGAGCATCTCGTTCACAAAGTACACGGCAATGGCGTTGAGCCCGAAGACCCGGAAGAACCGCAATGCCACCGGAAGAGAGCCTACAAACCACAGGACAGCACCGCCGACGCCGACGCCGTATGACCAGCTTTGCGCCCATGCCGGCGCATCCAACAGCGCGCCGATCGCGCCGGCGAGAACGCCCAAGGGCGCGATGATCCCGAGCCACCGTGTCCTGACCTGTGCGGCGCTGTCGAGCAGCAAGAAGAGCGTGCCGAGCAACCCTGCCGCGGTGCCCGCCGCGAGCAGGGCGTAGGAAGCCGTGAAGAAGTCCTTGCTCCACGGGAGGTGCAGGTTCCATGCCCAGCTCGCGAGCCACGCGGTGCAACCGGCGATCACCAGCACCCAACCCGTCCGCGGGCGACGCTCGCGGTCGGATCGGATAAAGCGTCCGGCCCACATGCCCAGCACACAGACAGCTGCGGCGGGAAGCAGATTGAACAGATTGCACAGCCAGTTGAGCAGAGGCGAGAAGTTGATCGCGTCGGACAATGGCAGCGATGCCTCGGATGCGAGCAGCCTCGATTTGAACACCTGCTCGCCGTTCACGGGGACCGAGCCCTCCGCATAGCGATCCGGAACAACGCCCCCATCCACGGCGAAGTGCCACACGCTTGAGCCGTAGTCGGGGTGCGGCATCACGCTCAGGACGTACCACTTCGCGGCGAGTGTGCACCCGACAAAGACAGCTTGCGCAGCGAACGGCAACAGGCTGAGGCACGTGCCGATCAGATAGGCGCCCGCGATCATCTGCAGGATGTTCCACTTCAAGAACACAAGCTGGCCCGATGTCGCGGCATCGAGCAGCAGCCCGAGCGTGTAGATAACGACGGCACGCCGGCCCGCGACGAGCAGTCGCTGCGGGCGTGAGAGCGCCCTTCCTCGGCCGCCGCCCATCGAAAACGGGATAGCAACCCCCGCGATGAAGATGAACCACGGGAAGACCAAGTCGGTGAATGTGGCCCCCTGCTCGCCGCGGTTCCAGCCGACGTGGAACATCTGCGCCGGCAGCATCTCGCGGTCCCAGGTCATGTTGACGAGGATCATCGCCGCGATAGTCAGGCCGCGGAACACATCCAGCGAGAGCAGCCGAGCCGGCGTCGCCGCGCCGTCCGCCGCCTGCCCGGAGGCTTCGATGGCCGCCTCGGCTTCGGGAGGTCGGTTGTCGTTCACGGCGCACCATCGGCGAAGGCGCGGTGCAACGCGCCCCCGTGCTTGTCGAGCAGCCGCTGCGCAGTTTCAAGATCGAGGTCGTGGCGGTGCATGACGAGCGCCGCCTTGACGCCGCCGTTCGCTGAATGGAGCACGGCCAGCGAGGCCGCGCGGTCGAGCCCGGTGAGAAAGCCGATGATCCGGATCGCGCGGTCGACCAGCTTGTCATTGGTCGCGCGCAGATCGACCATCAGATTCTCGAACACGCGGTTGTCTCGGATCATCAGCGTGGTGGAAATCGTGTTGAGTACCATCTTCGTCGCTGTGCCGGCCTTCATGCGAGTCGAGCCGGTGATGACCTCGGGCCCCGTCGCCACAGTGATGACGTGCCGGCATGACTCGGGGTGCTCGATCGGGCTGCACGACAGCATCGCGGTCAGCGGCGCGTCGTCGAGCGATGCGGCGTAGCTGAGCGCACCGAGCACGTAGGGTGTCGTGCCGCCCGCCGCGATCCCGAGCACGGTGTCTCGGCCGCAAAGCGTTAACTCTCGAAGCTCGGGCACCGCGCCGTCGGGATCGTCCTCCAGCCCCTCGCTCGAGAGCCGCAGCGCACGGTCTCGGCCGGCGATCAGGCCGACGATTCTTCCGGTATCGAGCTGAAACGTCGGCGGCGCTTCGGACGCGTCGAGCACGCCGAGCCTGCCCGATGTGCCGGCGCCGACGTAGATCAGTCGGCCGCCCGCGGAAAACCTGGGTGCAGCGTCTTCGAGAAAGGCCACGATGCGAGGCGACGCATGCCGAACAGCGTCGGCCACTTCGCGGTCGGCATCGTTGATCAGCCGCACGCACTCCTCGACCGACGCGCCGTGGATGTCACGGGTGGCGTCCCTGCGCCGCTCGGTGCCGATGTGCGATCGATCGGGTGGTAGCGTCATGCGAGGATCCACTGACCGTCTCGGCCTGCCGTTGTTGGCCCCGTGATCCGAGGCAGCGAGACGGATTCCCCGTCTTGGGCGAGCGATCCGAGCACGGCAAAGCCCATGGCTTCCCGGAACTGTACCGGAACGCCGAAGTTGTCGGAGAGCATGGGCTGACTCCCGTGGTGCACGCCGATGGCTCTTACCAAAGCCTGATTCTTCGCCCCGCCGCCGGCGACGACAACCGATGCATCTGAGGGGATCTGACCCGCGATGACCTGACCGATCGCGTCGCACGCGGTGGCAAGCGCGGCCGGCGTCCTGAGCGACGCCAGCTCATCGTCGATCCATGCGGCCTCATCGCGGGTGCCCAACGATGTTCCGCTCGGACGTCCAAGCCCGCGCACGATCTCTCGCGATGCCTCGTGCGAGACGGTGCCCGATGAGGCTTCGCGCCCTGTGTCGTCGAAGGGCGTGCCGAGCCGAGATCTCGCGAGGCGATCCAGCACGATGTTGCAGGGGCACACATCCCCGCCCGTGATTCGTTGCACCGCGGTCGCAGAGTCTCCGTGCCCGGCCGGGAGGTGTGTAAGGTTCGCAAAGCCCCCCAGGTTCACGACAGCCCGCGGCCTTTCCGTGTCACGGAACATCACCCAGTCGGCGAGCGGTGTGAGCGGGGCGCCCTCGCCGCCCGACGCGATCGATCGCGAGCGCAGGTCGGAAACGACCGGGCACGCCATCGACACCGCGAGAGGCCACGGATCGACGACCTGCCACGACAGGGGCGGCTCGTGCAGCACCGTCTGGCCGTGCACAACGATCAGGTCTGGTGTGACATCGCCGAGGACATTGGCCACGAGGTCACGGTGCTGCTCGCCCATGCCGAGGGCAAGCGAGCGGATCTGCCGCGCTGACAGTGCGGCTCCGCCGGCGAACGCGCGGAGCGTGTCGGCATCATCGAGCGGGACGCTCGCGCCCCGGATCAGCTCCGCTCGCATCGAAAGCCCAGACCCGGCGATGCGGACGAGCGCGGCGTCGATGCCGTCCATGCTGGTGCCGGACATACAGCCGACGACAAGCCGGTTCCGGTTCATGATGCGTCACCCGTCAGACTTTCGATCAGACCGTTGAAAAGACCGATGGTCCGATCAAGGCCGCCCGGGCGCGAACGCTGGGTCCAAAGACGAGAGAAGTCATCGCGGGACCGCGCGAGATCGATCGGAATCGCGTCATCGGCGACTCCGGATCGTCGGCACAACGCGATGCGACAGGCGAGCTCGGACATACGAACAGTCCATCGCAGCTCGTCGTCGAGGATCGTATCGACACACGGCCGCGAGCCCGCCAGCGAAACGAACCGATCGAGACAGTCCCGCCATTGAGCAGAGGTGCCGCGCCGGGGCAGCGACGTGTTCGCTGGATACACCTCATTGAACAGAGCTGATGCGTTACGGAGCTTCGGTTCCTCGTCGGCGTCGTGTCGCTTTGCTGAGGGAGACCGCAGGTCTCCATCGGCGTCCCCGAGTTGGTCGAGCCACGGGCCGAGCTCCGGGGATCCAAAAACAGCACGCGATGCCCGCGCGGGATCGGTGTTTGCCGCTCCGTGCCAGGCGGCGTGGGCTCCATCGGCGAGCGCGTGCAGCGTGACCGGCCACTGCTGCTGATGACCGACATCCCCCCATGCCGTCAGCAGCATCCCGTCGAAAGCGTCCGTTGATCTGGCAGCGGCATCCAGCGTCGCGCGGCGTTCCGTTGTTCGCCCGCCGAAGCTCCGCCAGCACGACGTGCCCGGGCAGACCCAGCCGCGCCGCTCCGCGGCGACCAACGTCTCAGCCCACGCATCGAACGGAGAGTCCGGCTCGTACCCCCACGCGAGCGGCTTCAGCCCGCGGGGCAGCTGTTCGAGAACCTCCGGGGACTCCAGAGCAATATCGGCCCAGAACATCGGGCTGAAACCGTGGTCCTCGGCGATCGCGGCGATGCTTGACACGAATTCGGCGTACACGGCTGATCGGCCGCGATGCTCGATCGCACGCTTTGATCTGCCCGCGCCGACGTCGGCTGTCTCATCGCAGCCGATGTTGAGCTGTGCCGTGGCGAAGCAGCCGCGGAGCTGGCCGATCCAGTCGCGGACGAGGTCCAGGCAGCGTGCATCGATCGGGCAGAGCGAGAACGGGCCCTCCCGCGTGATGCCGTAGAAATCGTAAAGACCGTGGGTCTCTGCCAGGTGCGAATATGCCGGGTCGCGGAGCCATTCCGAGAGGTGACCGAAACAGTTCTGATTGGCAGCGAGTTCGATGCCGAATCCGCGGCAGTACGACTCGAGCTCCCGGATATCGCCCGGCGTCGTCGGCGACGCGTCGCGCCAGATCGACTCGTGCCCCTCGTATGCAAAGGTGTGCTCCGTGTAGAGCTGGAGGTGGTTCATGCGGAGCGACGACAGCACACGAACCAGTTCGAACAGCGTCTCCCGCGTCGGCACGCGGTTCCGCGAGATATCGAGCATGAACCCGCGCGTCGCGAATCGGGGCCAGTCTTTCGACTCAAAGGCGGGGCACGGCTCGCCCTCGCACGCCGCAAGCTGACGGAGCACCGATCGGGCCGAGGCCTCGCCGTCATCGTCACCCGCGGTCGCGCGAAGCTGCCGACCGTCGAACCGTATCGAATAGCCGCCGGCGTGCTCGGTCGCGACGCGGTCGATGGGTGTCCGCGTGACATCACGCGGGATTCTTCCGCCGACGCCCAAGGGGTGGACCTCGCGAAACTCCGGGTAGACCCGATCGATCGGCGTCATGCCGAGCGGCCCTTGGGAAGGACGGCGACTGTGAACGAGACAGCGGCCGCCGCGGTGAGCTTCCACGCGAACGCGAGCGACACAACGTACCGGAGCCACTCCGGCATCGCCCCATCGTCGCCGAGCGCGGCCGTCCAGACGGCTTCTTCCATCGACAGCACGAGGACGAAGCCGATCACCAGCGATGCGATCACGGACCGGGTCGATCCCCGTGTTGTCAGCAGCGCAGCGAAGAAGACGCCGACAAGCCCGGAGTACGCGAAGGTCATCACGCGGAGCGCAAAGGTCAGCAGCGTGTCCCCGCTCTCCGCGGAAGCCGACTGCCAGAAGACGCAGACGACAGCAAACACCCCGAGCAGCACACCGAATCCGACGACGCAGATCCGACCGACGCGTACATAGTGCTCTGGCTCCCGGTCCGGCACCGCATGCCGGTAAAAGTCGCTCACGAGCGAGCTGCTCATCGCGTTGATCGCGCTGTTCAGGCTGCTGAGTCCGGCGGCGAACAGCCCCGCCATCATGAGACCCGGGATACCGGCGGGAAGCTCTTCGAGGATGAACTCAAGAAACACCTGCCGCTCGTCGGTGGGCGGCCCTGCCGGGGCGGCGGCACCCATGAGTTCGGGCCGCTGGTAGTACACGAACAGCAGCAACCCGACGACGAGGAAGACCAGGACAGACGGGATGCCCAGAAAGATCCCGAGCATGACCGATCTCGACCCGGCCTTCGCGTCCTTGCAGGTGAGCATTCGTTGCACGAGGTCCTGATCGGTGCCGTACGAGCCGATTCCCAGGACGGCGAAGCCGACGGTTGCGGTCAGCAGGCCGAACGTCACACGCGGGTCGGGGTCGGTGTTGATCAGCGTGAGCTTGCTCTGAAGACCATCACCCCCGTACCTGAGTGCCGCGGCAACCTCCGACCACGGCGCCTCGACCCGCGACACGATGACGACGATGGCGAGCAGGGCGGCCGAGAGCAGGACGACCATCTGAATGACGTCGGTCCAGATGACACTCGCGATGCCGCCGATAAAGGTGTACGTGATGCCAACCGCCGTCAGGACACCGATTGCCGTCAGCAGGTTCGCCGGGTCCATCCCGTCCTCAATGCCGAAGAGCACGAGGGAGAGCGGGATCGCCCCGATGTAGATCCTCGCCCCGCTCGCCATGACGCGGCCCGCGAGGAAGGCGAGGCTCGCGGCCCGCATCGCCGCAGGGCTGAAGCGATCCGCCAGCAGACCGTAGATCGAGCTGACGCCAGCCCTGTAGAACGCCGGGATGAACACGAGCGCGACCACTACAGCCGCAATGATCATGCCAAGATTGGTGGAGAGGTAGGTCAGATCGCCGGCGTACCCCTGCTGGGGGACACCCACGAACGACGCCGCCGACATGCTGGTCGCGACGATGGACACAGCGACTGCCCATATCGGCATCCGGCGGCCGCCGAGGAAGTAGTCGTCGGTCGTCCGCTGCTCGCGGCGGCTAAAGACGTAGCCGGTCGCCGCGAGCAGCACGAAGTAGCCCGCCAGCACCGCCCAATCCAGAACGAAGAATGTCGCGAGGGTCCCAATCGGCACGTCGGGCTCTTTCGTGGCGAGAATGAAGCCGCAGAATTCTATAAGCTACACGATCACGACCGACGCCGCCCTCTCGGAGACCGATGTGCGAACGAAGATTCTGCTGCTTGTGCTGCTCGCGTGCGGTGTGCTCGGCTGCACATCGTCAGCACCGCCGCCGGCCGCACCGGGAGCCTCGCCCGGTCGTGAGGCATCCCGCAGCGGCGATGAGATCGTTGTCGCGGGCAGACGATTCCACACCGGCGCCCCGGTTGTGCTGTGGAGCGACCCCGGCGGCTACGACGCGTACCGCGTGGTGCAGCGATTCCCGAGCAACGCCGACCTTCAGGCGGGCCACGAACTCGACGGCAAGCCCCGCTTCAACACGCGGCGTCTCCCCGGCGATGAGGACCGGTTCGCAGCCCGACGCTCGGGAAACTGGACGGTCGAAGAGCTTCAAGAGGTCATCGACCAGTTCGTAATTCACTACGATGTGTGCGGCACAAGCCGGACGTGCTTCCGCGTGCTGCACGACCTCCGAGGGCTCAGCGTTCATTTCTTGCTCGACGTCGACGGCACCATTTATCAGACGCTCGATATCAAGGAACGCGCATGGCACGCCACGAAGTCGAACACCCGGTCGATCGGAATCGAGATCGCGAACATCGGTGCCTACGAACCGGACAACACGCGCGTTCTCGATGAGTGGTACACGACCGATGAGACAGGCACGCGCATGACGCTGCCTCAGCGTTTCGGCGACGGTGGCATCCGGACAGCCGGGTTCATCGCCAGGCCCCGACGGCCCGAGCCGGTCTCCGGCGTCATCAACGGCCGGCAGCTGTCCATGTATGACCTCACACCCGAGCAGTACGACTCGCTCACGAAGCTGATCGCAACGCTCGGCACTGTGTTTCCCCGGCTGGCGATCGATGCCCCGCGAGACAGCGCCGGCCGGGTCGCCGGCGACGTGCTGAGTGATCAGGACTTCGAGTCATTCCAAGGCGTGCTCGGTCATTTCCATGTGCAGGCTAACAAGGTCGATCCGGGACCGGCCTTTGACTGGGACCGCGTTCTGATCAACGCTCGGGCGGCGAGCGGAAGCGAGACCTCCCGGTGAGTGACCGCGAGCACAGCTTCCTGCTTCAGAAATTTGAGACGTTCGAACGCGATGTCATCTCACCCGCCGTCTTCTCGGGTCAGACGCCGCTCGGTATCGAATGGTGCCCGGTTGATCGCGACCTCCGCCCGAGCGAGGCCCACTCGCTCGCCTTCGCACCCGTCGAGCCGGACTTCCGTTGGGGCCCCGCCTGGGCACGCGGGTGGTTCCGCCTGCGTGGGCGAACGAAAGATGCACCAACGTCAGTGGTCCGCTTCGATTGCGGCACCGAGGCGCTTCTCTTCGATGCGGACGCCCCATGGCAGGGCTTCGATGCCAACCGTAACTGGTCGCCGCTGCCACCGAGCGCCGCAAGTGACGACGCCATCGAGCTGTACATCGAGGCCGAGTGCATGCACCCTTGGGGCGTGCGGGCGTTCCAATGGGACACATCGGAGACGCATCGCCGCTGGGGGAGCGCACACCCGGGCCATCTGACGCTCGCCGAGCTCGCGCAATTCGACGCCGATGTCTGGCGATTGGAATCGGCGTTCCGCTTCGCACGCGAGTTGCTCGCCGAGGTCGGCTTGCGCACGGCTACAGGCAGACTGCTACGACAATCACTGGAGCGATGCGCGCGGCTGATCGACGACCAGGATGTCGCATCGACTGCAGGCGCCGCACGTGCGGAACTCGATGCCGTGTTCCGTGCCGGGGCCCACGCGGGTGCGAGCAGGGTCGCCGCGGTCGGCCACGCTCACATCGACACGGCGTGGCTGTGGACGCTTGACCACACCCGCCGGAAGTGCCAGCGGTCGTGGTCGAACATGCTCCGGCTCATGGAACGCTTCGACGATGTATCGTTTGTGTGCTCGCAGGCCGCGCAGTACGCGATGGTCGAGACCGATGCACCGACGATGTTCCGGGAGATCGCGGCCAGAGTCGCCGAGGGCCGGTGGGAGCCGTTCGGTTCGATGTGGGTCGAGCCCGACTGCAACATCCCCTCGGGCGAGTCGCTCATCCGCCAGATTGCGCACGGATGCCACTACTGGTCCGGCCGCTTCGGCGACGGAGCGGGCCACGGCGTCTGCTACCTCCCCGATACCTTCGGTTTCCCCGCGACACTCCCCACGATTCTCAGCGTGTGCGGCGTTCACACCTTCATCACCAACAAGCTCTCGTGGAACCAGAGCAACGCCATGCCTCACACGAGCTTCGAGTGGGTCGGGCCGGACGGTTCGCGTGTGCTCTCCCACCTCACGCCCGGCGGTGACTACAACGCGACGAACTCGCCCGCGGAGCTGATCAAGGGCGAGCGAGTTGGGCTTGCCGCCCCGCCGGCGGATTGCTGGTTGCAGCCCTTCGGGTTTGGCGACGGCGGCGGCGGGCCGACCGACCGCCAGATCGAGAACGCCCGGCTCGCCGGCGACTGCCCGTCGCTGCCCAGAATGTTGCTCTCGTCCGCATCGTCGTTCGTCAGTGATCTCCACCGCGAGCACGAACAAGCCGGGGAGCGGGGAGAACCCTGGCCTGCATGGCGCGGCGACCTCTACCTCGAACTGCACCGCGGCACCTTCACCACACAACGCCGCCTGAAGCAACTGAATTTCGCCGCAGAAGAAGCCCTCCGCGAGGCCGAGATGTTCTCGAGCCTCTTCTGCAAGAACCACGGCAAGCAGCTGCACGTGCTCTGGAGCGATGTGCTCACCAATCAGTTCCACGACATCCTGCCGGGATCATCGATCACGGAGGTCAACGAGCAAGCCGGACGCGAGCTGTCCGGTGTGGTGGTGCAAGCCGGCAAGCTCGCGGAGCGAAACCTTGAGACCGAGGACGGTTCCCCGCGGGTGTGGAACCCGTCGAGCGGTCCAGCGACCGGAGTTATCGACGCCGGCGGGGATCTCGTGCTCGTGCGCAATGTGCCTCCCGCGGCGATGTCCGTGGTTACCCCCCATGACCCAACCGCACCGGTGCGCGTGACGCCGTCGCGCCTAGAGAACGGAGTCATCTCGGCCGAGTTTGATGATGCAGGCGAGATCCGCTCGCTCCGCCGAGCGGGTGGTGCCGAGCTGGCAGCATCGCCGATGCACCGGTACCGCCTTTTCCGCGACCGACCGCACATGTGGGACGCATGGGAGATCGACCCGTGCTACGAGCGGGACGAGATCGCACGCGAGAGCACAACCAGCGTCACTGTGTCCGGCGACGACCCAATGAGATGCTCGATTGAGCTGCGCAGCACGATCGGTGCGGCTTCGAGCATCGCAACACGCTACGTCCTCGACGCGGACTCGCCTGTGCTCCGCGTCGAGATCGATATCGACTGGCACGAGTCGCACCGATTGCTGCGCGTTGAGTATCCGACCCGGGTCCTGAGCCCGACGGCGATCGCCGGGACGCAGTTCGGAACGTGCGAGCGACCGACTCACCGAAACACGAGCTGGGAGCAAGCCCGCTTCGAGTTCCCGGCTCATCGCTTTGTGAGCCTCGGCAGCCCGGGCCTTGGGCTCGCTGTTCTCGCACCCGACGTGTACGGCTGGAGCGCCGAATCCGGAACGATCGGCGCGTCGCTCCTTCGCAGCCCGGAGCATCCAGACCCGGAGGCCGATCGCGGCAGCCACCGATTCATCTTCGGCCTGTACCCGCACGGAGGCGACTGGCGGCGCGAGAACGTGACGCGCGTTGCGGAGCAGTTCGCCCGCCCGCTGCGCTGTCTCGCTAGCTGCGAGCCCCCGCGGCCGCTCCGGTGGGAGGTCGTCGGCGAGGCCTGCGTCGAGCTCTCCGCGATGTACCCGTGCCCCGAGCACGAGGCGAGCGTCGTCGTGCGGTTTGTTGAAGTGTGCGGCGGCGCAGGCGGCTTGCGCCTGCGCAGCCCGCGGGCCATCCGAGCGATCACGCCGCTCGACGGCCTCGGCCGCTCAGCGGATCAGCCGCAGGAGCCCGCGGAGACGCTGCCGATCGGGCCGGGGTCCATCACGACGCTCCGCATCACCTTCGACGCCTAGGAAGGGTCCCAGGGCCACCGCGTCGGTGCGCCCTCGCGGCCGAGCCTCTCGCGGAGGGCGGTACGGGCCCCGGGCGACTCACACAGCTCGCTCGGTTTCGTCCCGGTCCGGATGCACTCGGCCGCAGCGATCCCCGCCGCCTCGCCGATCGACCATTCGACCGCGTGCGTGCGGGTCGCGCCGTTGACGATGTGGGTGACGCCCAGACATTTACCCGCCGACAGCACGTTCGACACTCGCACCGGCACAAGCGACCGAAGCGGGATCTGGAACGGCGATGATTCGACATAGATGCTGTTGCGACCCGTGGGTGTCGGGTGAAGATCGATGTGGTAGTGCCCGATCGCGACGGAGTCATGAAACGGCTCGCACCGGCCTTCTGGGGGTGCGCCGTTGCTGCCCGCGTCGAGGTGGCGGCGCTGCGTCGCGCCAACATCTCCCTCCGCGAGCATCCGGCGCGCCTCGAGCCTTCTCGGCTCGCGGATGTACGGCGTCATGGCGAAGCCGTCACCTGTTCCGAGGTGGCGCCCCGCAAGCGTCAGCCCCGGGTAGCCGACGCCACCGTCGTGCCGTGGTGCCTCGGTCTGCATCCAATAAAGAAAGCTGGCTGCAAGCTCCTTCGCCTCGCGCATCGCAGCCTCACGTTGCCCACGCTCAAGCGAGAGGATCGGGGTCCTCCAGTCGTCCATCTGCACGACGTTGAAGAGACTCACATCGGGCCGTCCGTCCGTGTGAAGCGACGCGTCAACGATGCGCCTGTACCGCCACAGCTCCAGTGCCCCTTGCCCGGGTTCGTCGGGCGCGGGCACCATCGCCAGCTCCCGCGACACCGCGTCGCCGTGCGTGGGAATGGTCCATGAAAGCAGCGGCCCGGTCCAGGCCCTGTCGTTCATCTGTGGAACCCAGCCGCGAACCGTGTCGTAGCTGTCCGGCTTCTCGATGACCGAATGCACCCTGGGACGATGCTCCACCGCGAAGCACCATGTTGGCGGCTGCTGGCACCGCTCGTCGGCCTCCGCCAAACCATGAGCCTCGTCATGCCGCTCGGCGCTCTCCGCGCCGACGCGGTGCTCGATTGCGCCCAATTCCAGCAGATCACCCGACTCGCTCGCTTCGAGAAACAGCGAGCCCGCAACGACCCGCTCCGCGCCTTCCGAGTCCACGCCTCGCACCGCAGAGATCCGGTCGCCGTCGGTTTCGACCCCAACAAGTTCAAAGCCGTCGAAGACATCGACGCATCCGCCCGACCCCGCCTCGCCGATCATCGCCCTGAGCACACGATGGGCGATCCGCGGCGAGCAGCACAACCGGCTGACCCAGCCGCCTCCGGGGTTCAGGTGCTGGGCCGAAAGGGCATCATCAGTCAACGATTCATGCAGGCGGTACTGCTCGCGCACCAGGGAGCGGAAGCGACGGTACCGACGCGTCGAGCCGAACGATTCGACCCATCGGTTCTCATCGGGCGGAACACCCTGGCTCGTGAGCTGGCCTCCGATCCACGGGCTGGGCTCGAGGACGACGCATCGCACGCCGGCCTCGCCCAGCGCGATCGCGGCCGCCGTGCCGCCGACACCGCCGCCAACGATCACGACATCTGTCGAGATCTCGCCGCTCACCCTTTCACCGCACCGGCGAACATGTTGGGCTTCAGGAACCGCTGCGCGACGACAAAGAACACGACAATCGGGACCAGTGCGAGCACCGACGCCGCGTAGGCCAGGCGGACGTTTGTCGAGAACTGCCCGAGCAGCTCGTTGATCTTGATCGGTAGTGTGAAGTTTGATTCGCTCTTCAGCACGACCAAGGGCCAGAGCAGGTCCGACCACGCGCCGATGACACTGAAGACGGCGAGCGTCGCGAGTGTCGGTGCCGCGAGCGGCAGCATCACGTTCAGCCAGATCCTAAATGAGGATGCACCGTCGATACGGGCGGCCTCCTCCATATCGGCAGGGATCGCGAGGAACGCCTGCCGACAGAGATAAATCCCGAATGCAGAGACCGAGCCGGGGACGATGAGCGCGAGCAGCGTGTCGTAAAGCCCCATGCCGACGACGATGGTAAACATCGGTACCACGATCACCTGCTCCGGAACCATCATGGTGGCGAGAATGAGAACGAACAGAGTGCCCCGCCCGCGGAACCGCATCCGAGCGAGCGGGTACGCCGCAAGCGCCGCGAGCGCGACGTTCAGCGCCGCCCGTCCCAGCGTCACCACGATGCTGTTAAGCAGCGCCCGGCGAAGACCCTCGTCATTCCAGATCTGTTCCATGTTGTCGAGCGTGAACCGGCTGGGCACACCGCCGAGATCGTCCGTCGCCGGCCCGAACGCGCCGAAGAGCAGCCACAGCGCGGGGCCGACGCTGAGCACCACGAGCACGAGCGCGGTCGAGTACAGCAGCACACGCACCGCGGTGTCGCCGCGAGATTTCATCATGCGTCGCGGCTCCTTGTGACCCACAGATTCAGCAGGCTGAAGGCGAGAATGACGACGAAGAGCACCATGCCGAGAGCGCTCGCGGTACCGAAGTTGCCCTCAACGAACGCACGCTCGTACACCATCGGCACGGCGGTCTGATGATCGACCGGCACGCCCCGCACTGTTACAAAGATCTCATCGAAGACCTTGAGCGCCGAGATCGACGAGACGATCGACACAAGGATCAGCAGAGGAGCGATGCTCGGGAGCACCACGTGCCGCGCGACCGCGACGCGTCCCGCGCCGTCGAGCGCCGCCGCCTCTCGGAGCTCGCTCGGCACGCTCAGGAGCCCGGCGAGCAGGATCATCATGTAAAAACCGAAGCCCTTCCACAGTGTGACAAGCATCGGGCTGACCAGCGTCCACGGCTTCTCGGTGAGCCACGCCACCGCGGGAAGTGAGAGCGATTCGAGACCCGCATTCAGCAGGCCGCCCTGCTCCCGAAGCAGTGAACGCCACGCAATCGCCGCGACAATCGTGGGAGTGATCACCGGCAGGAAGAACAGCAGCCGCAGAGCCCGCTCCCCCTTGAGCCGCGCGTGCACCGCGCACGCCGCGAGCAGCGACACGAAGATCAGGGCGGGGGTCACCAGCAGATAGAGCAGGCTGTTCCCGAGCGTCAGCCAGAACCAGTCTGAAGCCGCAAGCTGCCTGTAATTGTCGATGCCAACCCACTCCGGGTCTGTAAATACCGTGTACCGCGTGAACGAGAAGTAGGCGACCTGCACCGTGGGGATGACAAAGAAAACCGTGAGCACGCAGAGAGCGGGCAGCAGATACGCGAACGGAGCGATCCGGCTGTGTTGCAGCGAGCGGCTCACGCTCGCGCGCCGAGCGGGGCAGGGGTCGGGATCGCGTCGAGCGGGCCCCCGCCTGTCGCGGCCAGATGCTTGTTCCACAGCCGCTCGACGTTGACCAGCGCGGCATCGAGGTCCGACGTGCCCAGCAGCACGCGTGTGATCTGGTCCTCGAAAGCGTTCCGCATGTCGGGCCACGCGGCGAGCGAGGGCGTGAAGGCGACCGCGTGAGGCAGCGCGGCCGCCGCGGATGCCCGCGCCATCGCGATCTTGGCTTCGGCTCCCCCGGCGGCCGACGGTGGATCGAAGAGTGGATCGTCGAGGCTCGCCGGGGTGCTCGGCAGAATGTTCACGACGCGGCAGAACTCCAGCTGCGCGGATGCACCGGTGACGTGCGACGCAAACTGTGCCGCGAGGCGGGCGTTCTTCGACCGCGCCATCACGCCAAGCACCATGACCGAGATGTGGGATCGGCCGAGCGAGCCGGTGATCGCCGGCCGCACATCAGTCGCGTCGAACACACTCGGCGCGACGTCGCGGATCCGCCCCAGAAAGTTCGGCCCCGTGTTGATGATTCCCAGCCGCCCGCTCTGGAAGCCCTCCACGAGGTGCGCGTGCCCCTTGGTCGCTGATTCGCGGGGAACAACACCCGCCTCGAACGCAGCAATCCAGCCGGAGAGCATCGCCGAGACGTCCGGAGTCGCGATCGTTGCCGTCAGACGCCCCTCGCTATCGAGCCGAAACAACTCGATGCCGTCCGCGAGCAGCATCGCCGGAAGCTGCGACTCGCGGCCCAGCGGGTGCGAGAACAAGAACGAACCGCTGCCCAACCTCGTCCGATGAGCCGTCGCGAGCAGATCCGCCCACCGCGTCGGTACATCACCGGTTGTGAGGCCGGCGCGATCGAGCACATCGCGGTTCGCCAGCACCGACTGCGTTGTCAGGTACCACGGCAACGCCCGAAGCGAGCCGCCGATGCGGCACACGTTCAACGCTCCCGGCAAGTAGGTTTCGTCTGCAGGCCGCGTCAGCAACGCGTCGTGATCGGCAAAGGCTCCGAGCGACGCGAATCTCGCGAACGTTAGATCCGACATGTTGACCACGTCAGGAGACCGCCCCGCCGCGGTTGCCGCGACGAGCTTGCGCTCGATCGCCTCAAAGGGCACGTCGACCCATTCCACTTCGACGCCGGGATGCTCGGCTTCGAACTGCGCGATCGTCCTTCGGATGTACGACTCAAATGGTTTGAGCGACAGTGTCCAGAACTCGAGGTTTCTCGGCGGCGAAGCCGAACGACCCGCGCAGCCCGCGAGCGGCAGCGCCACCCCGGCTTTGATCACCCGCCGACGTGTCCAGAGGCCCGCCGCGTGCGTCACGGCGTTGGGTCTCGCTCCACTTTCTGGTCCTCGGCGCTCCACATCGCTCTGTAGGCGCTCTTCCGCGTCGATTCGTTCACGAGGTCGGAGAATCCGATGTCCGACGCGTGACCGTCAACGAAACCAAAGGTCGCGCGGCCCTCGAACGTCCCCGTATCGCTTAGGTCTTTCGGATGGCGGTAGTAGGGGATGTAGCTCTTCGCCTCGCCCACCCCGGGGAACTCCGGTGAAGTGGGAGCCCCGGTCCGACCGCCGCCCGTCCAAGCGCCACCGACGTCGCTGATCCCATCGCCGCCGCCGAACCGTTCGAACGGCGAAGACGTTTCGGCACCGATGGTGGACGTCGTGAACCAAGCGCCGTCGTCGTCCTTGTTCTCGTCCGGCTCTACGTACGATCGTCCCCACGCCTCGGCGATGACGAACATCTTTGACGAGAACGTCGCGGTCGCATCGAAACCACGCATCGGCGTGTTGCTGCCCGGCACGGCCCGGCGTGGACGCGTGCCGCCTTCAACGCCCGAACTGGCGAAGAAGTTCATCGTGTACGAACGCCCGGCCTCGGGGTGGTTCGGGCAGGTCATGATTCCGCCGCCAACCGTTTCAGTCAGGGTCGCGCCCGCGTCGTTGCTGTTCTGCTGGGGAAGATACTGGCCGATCCGCGGCAGCTCGTACCAGTAGACGCCCGTGTTCCCGAATTCGTCCTGCAGATCGTTGTCGTTCGGCGGGAACTTCGATTTGAAGTCGTTGGCGTACTGGTTCAACGAGATTGAAAGCTGTCGGATGTTGCTCAGGCATTGCAGTGTCTGAGCGCTCTGCCTCGCCCTGCCGAGGGCGGGGAGGAGAATGCCGATCAGCAGCGCGATGATCGCGATGACAACAAGGAGCTCGATCAGCGTGAACCCTCGCCGATCCGTCGCTCTTCTGCCGAACCGACGCCTGTCCTGGCCCTGCTCTGACGCTGCCGTCCTCATGGCTGCAACTCCTCAATCAGCGGAATGCCATCCCAATAACCTGTCGCCGTTCCCGCCATTACCGCGCCCTCTCCCCGGCGAGCACCGGCCCGGTCGTTGATTCGCGGACGAGCAGCTCCGGCGCCAGCGTCCGGCGCGAGGGCTCGCTCCCACTCTCGATCACACCCATGATCTCGCGGACCGCCGCCCTGCCGACCTCGATCAGCGGCTGAGCCACCGTGCTGAGACCGGGCGAGAGGTACGCCGCGCTCGGCGGATCATCGACGCCCAGCACCGCGATGTCCTCGCCGACCCGCAGCCCGAGGTCCGCCGCCACCTTGTACGCCCCCAGGGCGAAGTAGTACCCGGCCGCGAAGACCGCGACTTGAGCGTCGGTACGGAGCCGATGCCGCAGCAGCCGTTCAGCTTCGGCGTTCAGCCGCCAGTCCTGCACCCGGATCGCATCACACGCTGCGTCGAACTGCAGGCCTTCGGCGCGGCACGCGGAGGTGAACCCGGTCCACCGATCGCGGCTGTTGCTGAGCGCTGAGCCGTCGCCCAGATAAATCAGCGAGCCCGTCGTCGTCGAAGCGAGATGCCGGGCCGCGATCCGGCCGATCTCGACGTTGTCCGTATCGATCCAGCCCACACCCGGGCGGTCGTACCGCGCGCCGAGCACGACGATCGGCTCCTGAGGCCCCGCCGACGCGCGACCCTGTGTCATAAACCGCGGCGGCCGCTCGAGCTGATCGGGCAGCGGGTTGACGTACAGATACCCGCCGCACTCTCGCCGCCAGTCTTCGCCGAAGCGAAGCAGGACGAGATCGACCCCTCGATCGGTCGCCTCCTGTCGAACGCCCTCGAAGAGCTGCCCGTGGAACGAGTCGGCGAGCGAGCATTCGCCGTGCAGCACGATGCCCAAGCGGATCCCTGTGGCAGAGTCGCGCCGCTCGTCGTACCGCTCGTGAACGAACGTGCCGCGCCCCTGCCCGCGCTGAAGCACGCCCGAGGCCACCAGTTCCTGCAGCGCCCGGTGCACGGTCACCAGCGAGACGCCGAGCTGATCGCCGAGGGCCTTCGTGCTCGGCAGCTGCGCTCCCGGACCGAGCCGCCCGGTGTCAACCGCGTCCTTGATCGCGTTCCGCGCGAGCACGTACAGCGGCGTGCCCTGCTCAGCGGTGATCGGTTTGAGCTCGTTCAGAGGAGTCAAAGCCGCACCCGAGCCTCTCGGCCGGGGTGCGGTGATCGGATCAGTTTCAGCGGCGGCGGCGTGCCGCGGCGAGTCCGCCGAGGCCGAGCAACGCGGCCGAAGCCGGGGCCGGCACGACCTGGAACACGAACGCCTGACGCGTCGAGAACTCCACCGCCGCCAGCGTGCCCGTGGCGCTGTCGTAGTCGAAGTCCCACCAGCCGGTGCTGGTCGCGGTGGAGAGGTCAACGCCGTTGACGTTGAGCGAGACGCTGTTGCCCGAGGTATCGACGGCGGCGATCGAGCTGCCGTAGGTATTGCCGCCTCGATCGTTGAACAGCACGAAGTCACCGAAGCCGGTATTGAGGATCGCGTTGTTGTTGCCGTTGCCGACGCCCAGACCGCTGGCGAGCAGCAGCTGCGTCCCGGTCGAGCCCGCCCCCGTCCGCGTGAAGTGCGTCAGGTTGCCGTTGGCGTCGTTCAGCGTGATGTTGCCGTTGTCGTCGATGTCCTGGCCCCGCTGGATCGTGCTGCCGGCGAAGATGACCGGGCCGTTCGTGCCATCGAACGTCGTCGGGCCGGGCAGGTTGTTCTGGTCAACGACACGCAGGCGTCCGGAACCGAACACCGACCACGCGACATCACCACCGTTCGACGGGTCGAAGTTCGCGAACGCGACACGCTCGTTGCGGCTGTCCTCAAGCGCCCCCGTCGCACCGTTGTAGATCGCCAGCCCCTGGGGGTTGGCCGAGCCGCCGTCGTACCCCGCGAGCACCCGGCCGTTCTGGACATCAACGCTGTTGTACCCGCGGAAGTCGGGCGTCGGGATCTGGCCGAACGCGGTACCGAGCGCATCGCTGCTGGCGGCGTTGGCGATGCCGACCAGGCCGTGGTCGGTGCCCGCGCCGCGGCCGTTGTTCCATCCCGCAACGTACATCGTGTTCCCGTCCCAGCCGACCGCGCTCGGGTTCGAGCCGATGAACGACGCCGACGCGGGGTCCTGCGTGTCCACAAGGTCGATCTGATTGACGAGGTTCAGCGTCAGCTGACCCGAAGCCGTCGCCGCCGAACCCGCGATCAACGCGATTGCAAGTGTCTTCATCATCTCTTGTCTCTCCCTATCCAATGGATCCACGCCCCGAAACGAAACGGGGCACACACGTGTCACTCTCCGTCGGCCTGCGAAGCCGACACACCTTCTTCAACGCGAACACCCAGCGACACCGCGACCGGGCGGTAGCCGCCGTCGCTCGGTCTGTTGCCGCGGATCGCATCGCCGTCTCGCCACAGGAACGCGCTCGAACCGCCGCCGTCGAGGTTCACCGCGTCCCACGCCCCCCGCCGGAGCATGACCCCGGCGAGCTCTGGCAGCGTCAGCCCGACGCTCCAGCCGTCTTGACGGCCGTCGATCACCGCGACGATCAGCGTCCGCCCATCTTCGCTCACACCGAGCGCGGTCCGCGGGTGCCGCACCATGGGCTGGACGCGCGCGGTCTCGCCGGTGTTCAGCCCCGATGCAACCAGCAGTGTGCCCTTCACGTCGGAGCTGGTCGACCCGCCGACGCCGGCAAATGCCGACCGAGCGGCCCGAGCCTTGTCGCCATCTGTCCGCATGGCGTGCATGCCGGCGCCCGACGGCGCAGCCGACGCAAAGCCGTCTTGCGTGATCACGATCGCCGGGTCCGGCACACCGTCAAAGACGCGCTCACGGCTGATGGACTCGCGCGCAGCGACGCACATCCCGACGATCTTCGCGGTGCCGTCGCCCCGCGTGCCGAAGTAATTCGCGTTCACCACCAAGCGGAGGCTCTCATCGTCGCTGAACCACGCGTCCGGCGTGATCAGCTCAACAACTCCTTCACTGCCCGTGGGAACCACAAGCGCCTCGACCGATACAGCCGGGTGCGTCAGGTCGACCTCCGCGACCCAGCCGCGTGCCATCCCTTCGGCCGTCTGCAGCGTGATGGCTTCCGCTGCGATCTGCCCGTCGGCCGGGCCCGTGGCTGCGCACGCCGCGCATACACCCGCACACAAGGCACGGATCGACACGAAGAGTTGGGTGTGCGAACGGCTCACGATTCGGTCTCAGTCTCTCGGGCGACCGGTTCAGGTCTTCTATAAGCTTGCCGAGACCGGCCGACAATTGCAAGTGCAAACCAGATGATTCGACGACTTGGCGGCTTGTTCGTCTTAAGGCAGGGTTATTGAATCTCCGCGACATCGACCCAGGCGCCCTCTCGGGCGATGGACTCGTTCGCCGCCGCCATCACAGCGACGTTCTCAACGATGTCACGCAGCTCGGCGGGCGCTGGCTTGCCCTCAAAGAACCCCGCCATTCCCGCGACAAGCCTGGTGTAGACCGGGCCGAAATCCACGAGGAACTGGTGAGACTTGGCGTCGCCCTGGATCGTCGCCCCAAAGTCGTACGCCGCCTTCCGGTCCAGCCGCAGCCGTGCATACCGGCCGTCTCGATACTGGAGATCGACGAGATGCCGGTCGCGCATACCGACGGCGCTGACCCGCGCCACGCCCGGCCCCCAGATCGCGTCGACCATCTCGATGGTGTGCACGCCGTAGTGAAAGACGCCCGGCATGGCCTCGTTCAGCTCCCCCGGCCCGAACGCATCGATTGCGACCATCGCCCCCAGGTCGCTCGGGATCGATTCCAGCTCGGTCGCGAACCGAAGGCTGGACGCCGAGTAGCACCGCGCATCGTTCGCACGGCTCAGCTTCAGGATCTGCTTCGCCTGTTCGACATCGCACGTCAGCGGCTTGTCGACGTACGTCGGCAGCCCGCGCTCGAGCGCCGCCGTCGCGAGCTCGAGATGCCGATTACCGTCGATCGCGAGGACCATGACCGCATCGACAGTCCCGAGCAGGTCGTCCATCGAACCGACACGCTCGACGCCGAGGTCGGCCGCCGTTGAGACCCACTCAGAAACCTGGTCCGCGTCGGGCCAGCCATGATCGCCGACGTCGAGCATCGCCGTCACGCGCCCGCCGAACGTGCCGGCGTCGTACATCTCACGCAGCCTCCGGCTGAACTCGGGCAGGTGGCTCGTATCCACGCCGATCGCACCGATCCGTATCATGCTCTTGTCCCAGTTGGAGTCCCGTTCTCTCGCGCCGAGGCCGATGCTAGGCCGCCGTCAGTAGGTGACCCGGGCGGCCGCACCCGACGCGAGCGAGGCCCGCTCGGCCTCGATGACCCGCAGACCCGCCAACGCGTCATCCAGGCTCACTGGTCCCTCTGTCTCGTCGATGACAGCGCGAACGATGGCGGCAGCCTGATGGTCATATCCGGAACCGTGCTCTGTCTCGATAGCACGAGTTCCGTCGCTGCCATGGAGCAGAAGCGTCTGCTCGCGCGACAGGTCGAAGTCAGCGACACAGTCCTCGAACTCGACGAGATAGCGCATCGTGAAGGGAAAGCTCGGCGATCGGAGCCACCCGCCCCGCGCCAGCACATGCCCGGGTCCGTCGCTGATCTCGTACAGCGTGGAGACATGCGAAGTGTCACCCCGGCTCGTCACCGCGGCGGGCGCTCCAAAGCAGCTGAGCACAAAGTCCACGTCGTGCACATGCAGATCCAGGATCGCCCCGCCGGAGACCACCTCGTCCGCATAGAAGCCCGCCCACGTCGGGGCCGACCCGAGTCGGGTAAACGCCGCGCATCGCACGGGCCCGAACCGCCCGGTGCCGACGGTGTCCTTGAGCCACGCCCATTCCGGCCAGAACCGCATGCACATCGCCGGCGAGCACACACGCCCGCTTTTCACGCGGGCGTGCGATGCGACTCGCCTGAGCTCCTCAACCTCCTCGCAGCTCGTCGCGACCGGCTTCTCAACCAGAACGTGCTTGCCCGCGTCCAGGGCCGCGATTGCAAGGCTCACATGCGTGTTGGTCGGTGTGCAGATGCTCACGAGATCGATGTCGTCGAAGCCGAACAGCTCGCCGGGGTCACTCACGATGCGCACGCCGGAGAGATCGAACGCCGCCTCGCCCGTGCGAAGGTTCCCGCCGTCGTCATTCAGCGCCGCGTCTCCTCGGCCGTCCGCGATGGCGGTGACCTTTACAGGCAAGCCCGCGTGCTCGGCCGCCCAGCGGTACGCCTGAGCGTGCGTTCGGCCCATGAAGCCGAACCCGACGATGCCAACTCGTACGAGATCACCCACGCACGTAGCCCCGGAACGACTCGACCGATTCGATCACAGCAATGCCGTGCCGGATGTCGCTCTCTCGCTGTTCGCCGGCTTCACGCTCGAACAGCGCGTCGATGGGTCGGCCTGCCGAAGCGAGCACCTCGCCGAAGGCCTGCCATCCGACCTCACCCCTGCCGACCGCAACCTCATCGCCCCATTCGCCCTCGCTCATCGCTCGCGTCGCGTCTTTGAGATGCACCTGCACGACCCGCGGCAGGAGCAACCGGAACGCATCAACAGGCTCACCCATACCGTAGAGGATCATGTTCGCGGGGTCGAAGTTCACGCCGACGGACTCGCGGTCGAGGTCGTCGAGCAGATCGGCCAGCGTCTCCGCGGTCTCCTGCCCCGTTTCAAGCGCTAGCCGGACGCCGCGATCTGCGAAGATGTCCGCCACCACACGCAGCCGCTCGATCATCGTCGCTCGCTCGGGATCGTTCGGGTCGTGCGAAATGAAGCCGGCGTGAAACGTCACGAGTTCCATGCCGAGTGCTTCCGCGATCCAAGCAACCCGCTCGGCTCGGGCACGATTGGCGTCCCACCGGCTGTCGGGCCGGAGCCCCCCGGTGGTCCTGATAGACGCAAGCGAGCTGTAGTCCTCGCCCTGGGTTTCGAGCATCCCGCTGAGGATGTCGATCCGCGCTTCCGCAAGCGCTTCGCTTGTCTCGTGCAGGTCCCACAAGCCAGAGCGGATGGGTTCGAGCCCGAGCTGCACCGCGCGCAGCCCGCAGGCTCGCACGCGCTTAACCAGATCCGCCGGAGACGTCGGCCGAAGCGACCAACTGCACACACCCAACAGGCCAGCAAGCTTTGCAACCATCTTTACGCCTCGACCACCCTTTCTGACGCCGCCGGTTTCGCCTCAACCATCGCTTGGTCCGCGTCACTCGGCGTCCAGTGCACAAACCCCTCGATCGCCTGATACTCGGGCAACCCCAGTGCATCGTAGAGCTTCGCCGAGTTCGCGTTGCGCGCCTCGGCACGCTGCCAGAACTCGCGCGTGTCATACGGACCTGGAAACAACGCGCGGTCTTTCTGGCTCTGATGCTTGAAGATCGCCATCCGCTTGCGCTCCACCTCGCTCGGGCTCAGCGGCACCGCCATGTCGATCTCGTGCGGTGCCCACTCCTGCCACGCGCCGCGGTACAGCCAGACGTCGCAGTCATCCATCCAAGGCTCATCTGCGAGCCGGTGCAACGCCGTCGTGATGACCGCGAGGCACGTGCGGTGCGTCCCGTGCGGGTCGGACAGGTCGCCCGCCGCAAAGATCATGTGCGGCTTGATGCCGCGAAGCAGGTCCACCGTGATCGCGATGTCCCGCTCTCCGATCGGCGCCTTCTTCACGGTTCCCGTCTCGTAAAACGGCAGCTCCAGGAAGTGACAGTTCTCCGTCGGCACTCCCGAGAACTTTGCCCCCGCCCGGGCCTCGGTGCGTCGGATCAGGCTCTTCATCGCCTGGATCTCGGCGGTATCCACGTCGCCTGGCTGCTTCGTGTGGATGAACCGCACCACGTCTTGAAAGACCTTCTCCGCCCTCGTCGCTCCGTCTCCGAAGCTCAGCTCCCGGCTGATCTCTTGGACAAAGTCCGCGAGCATCTCGACATGATCGTCGAAGACCGCGATGTTCCCAGAGGTCTGGTACGCGACGTGCACGTCATGCCCCTGATCGCACAGACGGATCAGCGTTCCGCCCATGGAGATGACATCATCGTCGGGGTGGGGGCTGAAGACGACGGCCCGCTTCGGGACGATGTCGTCGCCGTTCGACGAGTCCACGCCTTTGCCTGGTATGAACCTCGGCCTCCCCGGCTTGCCGCCCGGCCAGCCGGTGATCGTTTTCTGGACACTCTTGAAGACGCGGATGTTGATCTCGTACGCGCCGCCCGTCCGGGCGACCAGGTCCTGCAGGCCGTGCTCGTTGTAGTCCTGATCGGTGAGCTTGAGGATGGGCTTCTCGAGCGACTCCGCGAGCCAGAGCACCGCACGCTTGACGGTCGGCTCGTCCCACTCCATGCCGAAGCGGTCGATCGAGCCGAGCAGCCAGGGCGTCTTGAACCGTGTCAGCTCGGCCGCCGCCGCGGGGTCGAGCACGAATCGCGCGTCTGGATGGTTCTGGAGGTACGACGCGGAAACGTGCGTGTTGATCTCGCCCTCGACGGCGCGGCGGACGATCGGCGCCTTGTGCTCGCCGTAGGCCATCAGGATCACGCGGCGAGCGCCCATGATCGTGCCCACACCCATCGTGATCGCGGTGCGGGGCACGTTCCACTCGCCGAAGAAGTCGCTCGCGGCATCCATCCGCGTCACCCTGTCGAGCGTGATCAGCCTCGTGGGGCAATCGACGCTTGAACCCGGTTCGTTGAAGCCGATGTGCCCCGTTCGGCCGATGCCGAGCAGCTGCAGGTCGATGCCGCCCGCGCCGGCGATCGTGTCTTCGTACTCGCGGCAGTAGTCGGCCACGCTGTCACGCGCAATTGTCCCGTCGGGGATGTTGACGTTCTCAGGCGCGACATCGACGTGATCGAACAGGTGCTCGCGCATGAACCGCACGTAGCTCTGCAGGCTGCCGGGCTGCATGGGGAAATACTCATCGAGGTTGAACGTCACGACATTCGCAAAGCTCAACCCTTCATCGCGGTGCAGCCGCACGAGCTCTTCATAGACGCCCTGAGGCGTCGAGCCCGTGGCGAGGCCCAGCACCGCGTGTTCGCCGGCCTCGGCCTTCGTTCGGATGAGCTCCGCGATCTCACCCGCGACCGCGCGGCTCGCTTCGCCGCTCGATCGGTACACCGACGTGGGCACATTCTCGACCTCGGGTGCGGACATCGCGTCGCGGCGATCCGTTGAACGATGAGATGTCATCGGCTGTCGCTCCCGGGCGATGCTGTCGGGGCCGCCCGCATCCGGGGGGCGGCCCTGGCGTCGCCTGCGACGAGATTATATAATCATCGCCAGTGGTTCAAGCGTCGGAACAGCCCGAGTCCCCGCGGCCGCCGATGGGCCGGCCCGACCTCCGGCGAGCGTCCTCGCTACCTTGCGGTCGCCGTCAGCGATTCGACCGCTTCGGCCACCGCCAGCCCGTCGGCAAACGTCGCCAGATTCGGGTCCCGCGTCGCTCCCGCCGCGGCGTCGATGAACGCCTCCATCTGCCTCGCGAACCGCACATCGTGGGTCTCGACCGCGATCGCCGACTTCTCGCCCGTGACCGAGGTCCGGAAAAGCGACTCGGGCTGCTCGTAGTCGTAGGTCAGGATGCCCTCTTCGCCAACGAGCGTGACCAGGAACCGCGCGGGCTCCAGCCAGCCGTTCATGATCACGCCGGCGACACCGGTCTTCGGCGAGCGGACGAGACTGCTCGCGCCGCTCTCGCCCCGGCCGTCCCACTTGCGGTCGAAGACCGACGCGACGGCTTCGAGCCCGCCCTGCATGTAGTGGAAGAGGTCGAGGCTGTGGCAGCCCGTGTCGATCAGCGATCCGCCGCCGGACACGGCCGGGTCGGACATCCACTTGCCGCCCATGTCCGGGATCGAGCAGGCGAAGACGTTCTCCCACCGAACCACGCGCCCGATGTCGCCCGCGTCGGCGAGCCGCATCATCTCGCGGACGGCGGGCGTGAAGCGGTGGCAGTACGCCGACGCGGTCACAACGCCCGGGAACTTCGCGGCGAGATCGACGAGCCGCTGCGCATGATCGCGGTTCTCAGCGAGCGGCTTCTCGACGAGCACGGCCGTCCCGTTCTCGAGCGCGGCCGCGACGACGTCCTCCCGCACGCTCGGCGGTGTGCAGAGAACCACGGCATCGAGGTCACCCTTGAGCGCGCCGATCATGTCGGTCACGCTGCCGAACGAGTCCGCCCCGGTCTCGCCCGCGAGCTTGGTCGCGGCGTCGGCGTTGGAGTCAACGATCGCCGCGACGCGCGCCCTGCCGCCCAGCGACGCGGCCGCCGCCGAGTGCGTCTTGCCCATGCCGCCCGCGCCAACGATGCCCAGATTGACCGTCTTCGTCGCTTCAGCCATAGTCATCTCAGAGTCCAAGTCATCGCGGGCGTGCCCGCCGGAGGTGTGTGTGAACGCAATCGCCGATCGTAGGTTCGTCCGGAGGCTGGTCGATGGATCTATAGCCGTGCTCGCGTGCCTGAGCCTCGGCTGCGCCGCCGCGCAACCGGAGCCAGAAGTCCGCTCCGAGGTGAGGGGGACATGGCTGACAACGACCGCGAACACTCACATCGCGAGCCCGGCCGATACCGCCGAGTCCATGCGACGGCTCCGCGCCATTGGACTGAACACCGTCTACGTCGAGACCTGGAAGAACGGCTACACGCAGTACCCGTCCCAGGCCCTCGAGCGCCTGATCGGCGTTGACCGCCGACCCGACCTCGCCAAGCAAGACCCCAGCGACCCGGACCCAACTGTTGATGGGGGCGTGCCCGCGCGCGATCTGCTGCAAGAAACGCTCATCGAGGCACACCGCAACGAACTGCTCTACATCGGCTGGTTCGAGTACGGCTTCATGGCCGCCCACCAGTCGACCATGAATGAGCTCCGCACCATCAAGCCCGACTGGCTGAGCCGGAACATCGAGGGCGAGACCGTCGCGCCAAACGGCTTCGTCTGGCTCAACCCGCTGCACCCGCAGGCCCGGCGCTTCTTGCTCGATGTTGTCCTCGAATCGATCGACCGCTACGACATGGACGGCGTGCAGCTCGACGACCGCATCGTCTGGCCGCACGTGACCATGGGCTACGACGAATACACGCGAGCGGTCTATGCGAATGAGCACGGCGGTGCGCAGCCGCCCGAGGATCACACGGACCCCGACTGGATCGCCTGGCGCTCGAAGAAGATCGATGAGTACGCCGAGCAGTTCGTCGCCGAGGTGCGCGCGGCGAGGCCGGGCCTGATCGTCTCGGTCAGCCCCGCGCCCTACCCGTGGGTCTACGAGAATTACTGCCTCGACTGGATCCAGTGGGCCGCCGACGGCCTGTGGGACGAGTACATCCCGCAGTGCTACCGCTACGACTACAACGCGTTTGTCGGCACGTGGGACCAGCAGATCGCCATGCTCACCGAGCGAGGCGCGGCCGATGCGGTCGACATCATGCTCGCGGGCGTGTTGACCACAGGTAGCCGGCCCGACCCGGTGCCTTGGTCCGACCTCGAGAAGACAATCGACTACGTCCGCGCCACCGGTGGCGGGGGGCACGTGTGGTGGTTCAGCCGGGGCGTGCTCGACGAATACCCGAGCGAGATCACGGCGTACTACGACGTCGCATCCAACGGCCACGCCCCGCACCCGCGGCGGCCCATGGACTGGCGGCCCGCGCCGATCGTTGCCCAGAAAGCGTCCGATAGCGAATGGGTCGCAACGTATGTGCCCCGCGGCACGTACCGCGTGATCGGCAAGGCCAACGGCGCCTGGAGCGTGGTCGGTTTGGTGACGTCCGCCGGCCGCGATCGCCTGACCCTCACCGTCGAGAATCCCGATACCGATGCGGTCGAGCTGCTGATCGACCGCCGACCCGACATGAAGAGCCCGCAATGAACGACCGGATCCGAGCCATGTATCACGCACCCTATCTCGCCGCGTTCGGTCTGCTTGCTGTCACCGCGTCCGCGCAGCCGGTCACGGTCGAGCCGATCGACCTGAGCTTCCCGGGCGGGCCCGCGCGAGGCTTCTTCGCCGAGATCGACATCACCGACCCCGGCGTCGAGGTCGTCTCGACACCCGGCACGTTCTGCGGCAACGCCTGCTTCGTGCCGCTGATCCCGGTCAACACCTGGGCCGCCCAGAACGACGTCGATCTCGCGATCAACGCGAACTTCTTCGCGTCGATCGGCGGGGGCCAGGGCCAGCTGCTCGGGCTCAGCGTGACCGACGGCGTCTTGATCTCGAACCCGAGGCAGGTCAGCGGCAGCTTCGATCCGGCGCTCGGCATCCGGCAAGACGGCACCGCGTTTGCCGGCTACATCGACCCCGCGACCGCCGCCACGCTGCGCACCGGGATCGCGGGCATCGGCCCCGGCTCGGGCGACTCGCTCGCCGGCACGCTGCTCGTTGACGACGGCATCAACCTCGGCGCATCGGCGCGCGTGAGCCCGAACACGCGCGAGCCGCGCACCGCGGTGGGTGTGTCGCAGGATGGCACGCGCATGTTCATCGCCGTCGTTGATGGACGCCAGCCCGGCTACTCGCAGGGCATCACGCTCCCGCAGCTCGCCGATTTCCTGATCGGCGAGGGCGCGTGGGACGCGGTCGCGCTCGACGGCGGCGGCTCGAGCTCGTTTGTCTACACCGACGCCTCGGGCGTGACGACCACCAATAGCCCGAGCGACGGACCGTTCCGGCCGGTCGCCAATCACCTCGGCTTCCGGTTCGAGGATCTGCCGAGCGGTGCGGGTGTCTCGTACGGCCCCCGCCCCATCCGCGGCGTGTGGTTGCGGCCGATCTCCAGCGATGTGCTTCTCGATCAATGGCTCAGCAACCTCGCCGAGGCGGGTATCACCGACCTCTTCCTGGAGACGTTCTACCACGGGCTGGCGACCAACGACAGCGATGTGTTCCGCGACCGCTTCGCCCACGACGAGCTCGCAGACACCATCGTCGCGGCGCACAAGTATGGCATGCGTGTGCACGCCTGGATCGAGACCGGCTACTGGGGCTTCGGCAGCAGCGCCGACTACATCCTCGACGACAACCCCGAGTGGCTGCTGATCGACGTCAACGGCGACTCGCCCGTTGGCGACAACCCCTCGCAGAAGTTCGTCAACCTCGCGCACCCGGGCGTGCAGCAGATGCTCGCCGACTACGTCGCCGAACTTGCCGCAGTCCCGGGGCTCGAGGGCATCCATATCGACTACCACCGCTACCCGGTGGACAATTCGACGACGCCCAGCTCGCCCGCGCCGTACAGCTACGACGCGTTCACCATGCAGCAGTTCACCAACGCCGGCTTCGGCTTTCCGCTGTTTACGGCGACGCAGCCCGGCGATCCGGACTGGGACGCCTGGGTGCAGTTCCGACGCGACGGTAACTCGAGCGCGGTGCAGGTGATGCACGACGCGATCAACGCGGTTGCGCCCGGCCAGGTGTTCTCGGCGGCGATCTTTGCCTCAGCGACGACCAGCTCCAGCCAGCTCTCGAAGATGCAGGACTGGCCCGCCTGGACCAACGGCGGATACATGGAGGTCATCATCCCGATGGCGTACGGGCCGACGCAGAGCTCGATCCGCAACGATCTGAACCTCGCGCAGGGGCTCGCGGCGACCACGCCGATCGTCGCAGGCCTCGCGCTGACCGGCACAGCACCACACCCGCCGGTGGCGACACAGCTTGATGCTGTTGCACAGGCCAACCTTGACGGGTTTGTGTTCTTCGAGGGCGGCTACCTCGCGCAGACGCCCGCCGAGCTGGCATCTTTGCGGAGTTGGCTCGACGCGAACGCGCCGTTCCAGCCTGGTGATGTCGATTTCGATGGGCTGATCGACGGCAGAGACATCGCCGACTTCCGTGCGTTCTTCACCGGCGATCCCAGGCCCGCGACGGGCCGGACCGCCCAGTACGACCTCGACGGCAGCGGCGTGATCGATGCCGATGACGAGACCGAGCTGCTCAGTCTCTTTACCCGTGCACGCTACGGCGTTGACGGCGTTGTGGACCAGCGCGACCTCGATGCGTTCCTCGCCTCGTTCACCGGGCCCGGTAGTGGGGACCCGGTCGGCGCGATCATCAACCTGCACGACCTCGACGCCGACGGCGACGTCGACTACGACGATCAGCTGATCTTCCACACGCTGCTGACCGAGGACGTCGGGCTCGATCTCGACGCCAACCGTGACGGCGTGTTCGATATCGAGGATTGCCACGATCAGTCGCGGTCGCCGATCGATGTCGATCGAGACGGTCTCATCACGCAGGCGGATACGACGCTGCTGATCGAGACCTACCGACTGCAGGACGCGGCGGACGGGCTGTGAGCGAGCGTTTGCTCGGCATCGACATCGGCGGCACCGCCGTGAAGGTCGCGGTTCGGGACGATCGGGGCTGGCGTGTCGGCACAAGCGATCGATACAGTCGGCCCGATCGCAGCTCGCTGCAATCGGCGATCCGCGATGCTGTTGGTCGCGCCGGTGTTGACGGAACGGCGAGCGCGGTGGGGCTCTGCCTGCCCGGAATCCCGAGCGAGGACGACTCGAGGATCGCGACTGCTGTCAACGTGCCCGGCCTCGAAGGATGGCCGTTTGATGAGCTTGTGCGCGACGCGATCGGTGCGCCTGCCGAAATCCATCGCACGAACGACGCCGCTGCTGCGACGGTGGACTGGGTGGAGTCCCACGGTGTGTCCGGGCGTGTCGCCGGCATCGCGATCGGCACCGGCGTCGGCCTGAGCGTGCTTGATGAAAGCGGGCCCGTCGCATGGACGGACGGCGGTGCCGGGCACCTGGGACAGATCGATGTCACCGTCGGCGACCCCGCATCGGCCCCGCTGGGCCCGGACGGCGGCCGGGGGGGGCTGGAGGCCTATGTCGGCCAGCACGCCGTTCGTGCCGCGGGCGGCGTAGAGAAAGCCTTTGCGGTTGGCAGCCCCGCGCTCGAGGCGCTGTCGCGAGCAATCCGCATCGTCCACGCGATGATCAGGCCGGACACCGTCGTCCTGCTCGGCGGCATCGGGGTGAGGCTTTCGTGCGCCGAGTCGCTGGAAGAGGCCGTCCGGGCGCAGCTCACTTGCGTCGCGCGACCGGGCTGGACCCTGGCGTGCGGCGATGACGATTATCACGCCGCCCGCGGAGCCGCCAGACTTGCGGCAAGCGCGTCGTAAAGTAGGATTTTGTAAGTATTCGATCGCAGACTCTGTGCTTGCGGTACGCGGCGATTGTTATAGAATCTTGGGAGAGATGTCGCCGCTGTGTGCGGTTGCATGCAGCACAGCCACGACGCCCTGCCGGCGTTGCGGTCGGACACCCCGGAGGAATCCAGAGATGAAAAAGGCCCTTGTAATTGCGTTCGCGGCCGGAACACTCGCCGGCACGGCGTGCGGCCAGGTCGAGTTCTACCGCGTCGCCACGGATGACATCAACGACTTCCGGGACACGACCGGCACAAACCCGCTGCTCGTCGGAAGCCTCATCTTCTCGATGGCGTTCGACGGCGAAGATGTGTACATCGCCGGGTTCAACAACTTCAACGACCCGTGGAATCAGATCGGCCAGATCATCGACTTCACCGATACCGGCCCCAACCGAAGCGGGCTGATCGACTTCACCGACCCGTTCAATGTGAACACCTCGTCGCGCCGCAACACGCCGCAGTTCCGCGGCTACACCGGCATCGACTGGGCTCCCGGTGCGGGTCTGATCGCCGTGTGGGACGGCGGCTCTGGCGGGCCCGGCGCCGTCGTGACTTACGACACCGAGACCCAGCAGACCCCCATCATCACCGGCGTGAGCCAGGCCGACCGAGGCCTCGGCGCGGTCGCCTGGGACCCGGGTCCCGACGGCACCGGCTACGACCAGGACGGCGACGGCATCAGCGACGGTCCGATCGCGTCCCTGCTGCTCCAGCCCGTTGATCCGCGCGGCCCGATCGGCGTCGTGCGTCCAGGCCTGTCGACCGCGCTCGGTGACGGCATCTACGCCCCCGACCCCGTCGCCCCCGAGGTGCAGGGACCCATCCTCGAGTTCGCGCCCGGCACAACCGACCGCGACGGCCTCGGCGGCACGTTCTGGCGCGGGTTCGACTTCAGCCCCGACGGCCGATTCATCGTGGCGGTCGCCGACGCCGACCTCGTCATCGCCGAGCGCGACCTGATGAACAACGTCACCAGCCGCATCGTTGTCGAGAGCGCCCCGGGCAGCCCGGGCGATGCGCCGTTCATCGTCGGCCAGCAGTCCACGTTTGTTGACAACTACGACGGCCAGGACTTCATCATGCTCAACAAGCGGCTCACCACCGCCGCGGGGCAGTCGCTGCTGGGTAACGTCGAGCTGTTCGATACGGCCGGCAACCAGCTCACATACTCGCTTTTCGATGAGAACGGCGATCCGCTGTCACTGCCCGACGGCCTTGGCCTCTACGACTTCTCGTGGCACGAGCCGACGCAGACGCTGGCGCTGCTCGATGCCGGCACGCACATCATCCACTTCTTCCAGCCGCAGCCCGCGACCGGCGACAGGCTGTGCGCCGATCAGAACGGCGATGATCAGGTGCTGCCCAACGACTTCAACGCCTGGGTGCTCAACTTCAACGGCGGCGACCTGCGGGCCGACACCAACCAGAACGGCGTGCTGGAGCCGGGCGACTTCAACGGCTGGATTCTGGCGTTCAACCAGGGCGCGGCCGGGCCGACCTGCACCCCGTAATCAGGCATCCGGTCGGATAGCCATGCGAACCTTCGCGCCGGCCGGTCTCATGATCGACCGGCGTCTTTGCTATTTCCAACGGTCTCGCTCTTGGGCTCGCTCTTGGCCTCGCGTTTGGACTCGGTTTCTGCCGCCGTCTACGGGCGGGTCCAGGCGACGCTCGCGAGTGCTCGCCGGTTCGCCGCGATGGGCGTCAGCACGATCGCGTCTGGCGCGGCCAGCGGCGAAGACGCATTGAATACGAGCGAATCTGAATCGCCCGGCTGGATGCTGAGCGTCCAGCCCTCGCCGGTCCGGGCGTGCACCGCCCACAGCCTCGGCCGCCGACCGTCCAATACGCGCCACCGCGCGACGACCCGCGTGCCGTCGCCGACAACGTCCGCCCGCAGCTTGACGCGGTCGGGCTGGGCGGCGTTCCACGCTGGTGGCACGAGCGATGGTGAAGGGGCCAGCAGCTCCCGGAGCTCCTGCGCCACGCCCTGGCGATCCTCGAGCAGGCCGATCATCGAAAACAGCACCCACCCGCCGGCGGCACGTTGGGCGACGAGCTCGAGCTGGCCCACGATCTCCTCCGGTTCCCACCCGGTGCCGTCGGCTTGGATCCTGGTGAGATAGATGCCGGGCCAGACGGCCCGCTGGCGAGGGTTCTCGCCCTGCCACCACCGCAGCAGCGGCTCGAAGGGCTGACCCTCGCTGTCGCGTTTCCAGTACAGCTGCGGCGATGCGTAGTCGAGCCAGCCGGCCCGCAGCCAGAGGCGGGCGTCGGCGGCGAGCTGGTCGTACGCGTCGAATCCGACGATGCCCGAAGGATGGCCCGGCCGCCAGATGCCAAAGGGGCTGATCCCGAAGAGCGCATCAGGCCGTGTCCGCCTGACGACCGCGCCGAGGTCCTGAACGAAGCCGTCGATGTGCGACCGTCGCCAGCCTGCGAGGTCGAGCGTGCCGCCCCGCTCGGCGTAGGCGGCGTACCGATCCGCGTCGGGGAACGGCGTGTCGTCGATCGGGTACGGGTAGAAGTAGTCGTCAAGATGAAGGCCGTCGAGGTCGTAGCGGCTGAGCAGGTCTTCAACGACCGCCAGCGAGTGCTCGCGGGCCCGCGGGTGCGACGGATCCAGCCACAGATAGTTCCCGTACCGGACGACCAGCTCAGGGTCGGTGACGCTGACGTGTTCGTCCGAGCTCTCCGACGTTTCAGCCGGATGCCCGGCGCGGAACGGATTGATCCACGCGTGGAGCTCGAGCCCGCGCGCTCTCGCCCCATCGAGCCAGAATCCGAGCGGGTCGTAGCCGGGGTCGGCCCCCTGCGTGCCGGTCAGGTAGCCGGACCACGGCTCGATCGCGTCTGCGTACAGCGCATCGGCATGCGGCCGGACCTGCAGCACGATCGCGTTGAGACCGAGGTCCACCGCCTCATCCAGGATCCGCGTGGCCTCCGCCTGCTGGATCTCCTGGGACAGGCCCGGCGCGCTCGGCCAGTCGATGTTCGCGACAGTCGCGACCCAGACGCCCCGCATCTCTCGCGGCAGCTGGGGCGTATCGAGCGCCCCCGGATCGGTCCTCGACCATCGCTGCGGACCAGCGCAGCCAACCGCCGACACGATCGCAGCCAACAGAACGACGCACACGAGCCTGCTCATAGCGAAGGATACAGCGCGTGAAGCGTGTCATCTCGCCCACACCGGCGGGTGCGTTGTCCGACACTCAGCCGGTGACTAGCGCCAGCCGGCGCGGTCCATCATCTTGACGGCCTCGGTGTTGTTGCGGCCCAGGGCCGACACATTGACCGCGTCGGCCTTGAACTCTCCGAGATCCTGCAACGCCTGACTCGGCTCTACATCGTTGGCCACCGGGTATTCCCGGTTCCCGGCGGCGAAGGCACGCTGGGCCTCATCGCTCAGCAAGAACTCGATGAAACGGACCGCGTTCTCTCGGTTCGGGGCGTTCGCCACCACGCCCGCCCCGCAGATGTTCACGTGTGTCCCGCGGTTGTCCTGGTTGGGGAAGATGACACGCACCTTCGCGGCCGCCGCCTGGTCGGCCTCCGACCCGACAAGCATCCGCATGTAGTAGTAGTGATTCGCGACCGCGACGTCGCCCTCGCCGGCGGCGAGCGCACGGATCTGGTCGGTGTCGCCGCCCTGCGGCCGACGCGACATGTTCGCCACGATCCCCCGGCACCACGCCTCGGCCTGCTCCGCACCAACGGTCTCGATCATCGACGCGACAAGCGACTGGTTGTAGACGTTCGTCGAGCTGCGGATCAGCACCCGCCCGTCCCACGCCGGCGTGGCGAGGTCCTCGTAATCAAGCGTCACATCGTCACCGACGCGGTCGCGCGACGCGAAGATCACGCGGGCCCGCGTCGTCAGACCGAACCACAGACCGTCCGGGTGCCGGAGGGACTCTGGCACGTCGGCGTCGATCTCGCTCGACGACACGGACTGGAAAACCCCCTGGTCCTCCGCACGCTGCAGCCTCGCCGCATCCACGGCGATGAACACGTCAGCGGGGCTCGCATCGCCCTCGTTCCGGATGCGCGTCAGCAGCTCGTCTGACTTCGCCTCGAGCAGCCTGACCTCGATGCCGGTCTGCTCGGTAAACCTTTCATACAGCGCATCGTCGCTGGGATAGTGCCGGGCTGAGTACACGTTGACGACACCCTGCGCGGCGATACCCGATGCGACCGCCGAGCACACGAGTGCCACAAAGCCGCGGACAAGTCTGTTCAGTGCCATTGAAACTTCTCCATCCGAGAGAACAACTCAATACGGGACTATGAAAGGCGATGCCGGACGTCTGCCGCGGCGTACCGATCGCTTACGACCTGCTAGCTTTCGCCGCCGGGTTCAACATCGACCGCTGCCGCGGGCTTCACCGCCCGCGTGAAGGCGATATCTCCGATCCGAACGATCGTTGAGAACGCATCGGCATCAATCTGAATCGAAGAGACTTTGATCGGGAAGCCCCGACGGTCGGCGATGTAGCTGTTGATGCTGTCCAGGCCCGCGTTGTCTTCTCCGACCCAGCCGAAGGTCACATCGGTGACCTGCCCGTCGGTGATCGTGATCTCACCGACATCGGCGAACTGGGTTTCATCGGGAAGGAACGTCCAGCCTTTATCCGCGACTCGCGTCGGGATGCCCTCCAGCGCACCGAGCAGCGTGCTCTCGAAGAACACCGACAGCCCGGGCGTGACGATCTTGGGTGGTGCGTCCTTCGTGGGCCCATAGTTCAGGCTGTTGCCGAGGTTGAGCTGCACCTTGTGTGTGCCGCTGGCGTACTTGTCGAAATCCGGCACGTAGATGTGGAGCCTGAAGTCGCCGTTGGTGGGGATCGAATCGAACGTCGCGTTCAGATCGGCGTACTGCTCGGGCATGTCGAGATCGGCAGACGTGATGCGGCCGCTGATGTCGATAAGGAGCGTCTGGGCCGCGACGGGGGCGGCGGCGAGGCCGCTGAGGGCGAGAGACGCGATGGCGACGGTGTCGGTGATGCGGGCCATGACGGATCCTCCGTTGTCAGTGCGTATCCGAGGCAGCGGCAGCCGCTCACGCGGCGGGGCCAAAAGTGTAGGCCGATTGAGAATTAGTCTCAACGCGGGGTCTACCGTGTGCGGCGTGCGCAGGTCCGGAGGGGGGCGTCTGGCCTCAGCACTGCTTGGTGCGGTGCAGCAGCACAGAAGGCGATTATGAACAACGAACTCCTCCGCTATCTTCGCGTGCGAAGGTCTCCAAAGCTCTCGGTGCTGGAGGAGCCCGCCCCGAGCGACGACCAGCTGCGTGGCATGCTGGAGATCGCGTCCCGCACCCCCGACCACGGCAAGCTCGTCCCGTGGCGCTTCGTGATCATCGCCGGTCATCGGCGCGGCGAACTGGGCGAGGTCATCGCTCGGAGGTTCGTAGACATCAACCCCGATGCCCCGGCCGAACGCGTTGACTTCATGAACCAGCGCGTGTGCAAGGCCCCGCTGGTGGTCGCCGTGGTCTTTCAACCAAAGCCGCACGCGAAGATCCCCGAATGGGAGCAGATGCTCACCGCGGGTGCGGTGTGCATGAATCTGCTCCACGCCGCGAATTCGCTCGGCTTCGCCGGCCTCTGGCTCTCCGAGTGGTACGCGTACGACCGCGTCGTGCTTGACGAGCTCGGGCTGTCGCCGGACGAGCAGCTCGCCGGCTTCATTCATATCGGCACGCCGAGCGAATCGAGGGACGACAGAGCGAGGCCCGTGATGGACGAGATCGTCACGGCCTACTGAGCCTGCCCGGCACCTGGCAGAGCGACCCCATGCAATCCATGTGAGCGAGATCGTGCCCGATGCTCAGTTGTTGGCAACGATCCAGGCGTTGATCGCGGTCGCGAACAGCATCCACCCCGCATACGGGACGAGGAACCATCCGGCGAGCTTGTCTGCTCGGCCGTAGACAAAGACCATCGCGATCACGACCGCGTCGAGCGCGATCGCATCGACGAGCGCGAGGTCGGGACGCTCCATCACAAAGAAGAACAGAGACCACAGCACGTTGAGGACGAGCTGCACGGCGTACAGCGACACGACCGCATTAGAAAGCTTGCCGTGGAGCGATACACGCCACCCCGAGAACGCCACCAGCACAAAGATGATCGTCCACGCCGGAGTGAACACCCACGCGGGCGGCTGGAAGGGAGGTATTTCCAGCGATCTGTACCAGGGCCCGATCCCGGCAGCCGTCAGAGCGCCGCCCGCCGCGAGTGTGAAGACTGAGAGTGCGGCTGCTGACGCGAGCACGCCCGGCCGGCGAGGCACCCCAAGCAATCTGTACGAATGAGTTGGGCTCTCAACCGTTGCCACGCACCATCGTACGCCTCATGCCGCAGCGCATGCAGCGGTGCGCGCCGTGGCAAGCGACACTCTCTGTCGAGCGTCCGCGGCTACTCATCGGAAGGCTCAAACACGCAACGATCGGAAAGCGGAGCGGGTGGGATTCGAACCCACGAGGGGCTTGCACCCCCACACGAATTCCAATCGTGCGCCTTCAACCGCTCGGCCACCGCTCCGTGTCAAGCGAGCCGCATACTAGTCAGCCGGCCAAAGACCGGGGCGTCGAGCGCAGACGCGACGCGCGGTCGGCCAGTCTGGTTCCCCATCCGCCCGATACCGCCGCGTGCGACACCGCGTACCCGACGGCCGCCCCCAGCGCGATGTCTGACGGCCAGTGCGCCCCGAAGAGCACCCGGCTGAACCCCACAATCACGACCCAGCCGATGACGACCCATTTCAGCCTGGGGTACGTGAGCGCCAGGAAAACGGCGAGCGCTGCCGCGCCCGACGTGTGGCTGGAGGGCATCGACCAAAGGTCGCTCGAGATGTCTTCCCACACCTGCCAGGCGAAGTGCACGCCGCGGCTCTCGCCGAGCGGATAGGCGGCGAATGGGCCGAGGATCAGCCCGGGCTCGTCGAACTTCGGGCGGGGCCGCCCGATCAGCGCCTTCGCGGCCAGGACGACCAGCGACGTCGCGATCGTCGCCGCCGCCAGATCCCACAGCCTCCGAACGCGCGCGGGGTCAAGAAGCCATACGCCGAGCGCCACGAGGGCGATCGAGCTGATGCCGCCGAACTGCTGGAGCGCGTCGAGCTCGCGGACAACGTCGCCCCCGAGCAGCCGCGATCCGTCCTCTGACCGCTCGTCAAGCGAGTTGATCAGCCCGCCGAGCCAAGCGTCGAACGGGTAGAGGATCAGAACGGCGAAGACGCCAGCCGTGAGCGGCAGCAGGGTGTGTCGATGCCGCGGCCGCCTGAGATACCGGACGACCAGGGCGATCGGCGTCGCAACGATGTGCAGCACGGCGACAGGCGGCGCCAGTCCACGGTTATGATCGATCGACCGCCGAACCTCGCCGCCCATTTCCCCCTCCTCGCCCGGGTGCATCGATCGACACACGCCACGCCACGCCGTTGCTCCGGACCGTCCGCGACGCCGTCCTACTCGTCGTGCTCTGCTGCGCAGTCTACCTGCCCGGGCTGATCTCGACCCCGCCGATCGATCGCGATGAAGCGCGGTTCGCGCAGGCGAGCCGTCAGATGCTCGAGTCGGCGGCGTTGCCGGCGGAGGAGCGCGACGATCGGCCGCTGGCGATCGACGAACAGGGCGTGACCGGGGGCTTCCATGCCGGCGGCCTCGTCGTGCCGATGGTTCAGGGCGCCCCGCGGCTCAACAAGCCGCCGCTGATCTACTGGCTGCAGGCGGGCAGCGCGTGGCTCTTCACCGGCGGCGACCCGATGCGCGACGCAATCTGGATGTACCGGGTCCCCGGTGTCCTCGGCTCCACGCTGGCGGTCCTGGCAACCTACTGGATCGGCCAGCGCATGTTCGCGCCGCCGGTTGCCCTCGCCGCCGCCTCGCTGCTCGCGGTGTGCGCGGTCGTTGTGTTCGATGCACACCAGGCCCGCGCCGATCAGGTGCTGCTCGGGTTGACGACGCTCTCCATGGGTCTGCTCTGGTCGATCGTCCGACGAGCGCGGCACGGCCGGCGGGTCGGCGTGGCCCGCTGGGCATCGCTCTGGCTTGTCGTCGGCCTGGGCGTGCTGGTCAAGGGCGTGTCACCGGTGGTCGTCCTTCTCACACTGCTTGCTATGGGCTTCGTTGGCCGGTCCTGGTTCGCGTGGCGTGCTGCGAAGCCCATCCTCGGTTCGGCCGTGATTGCCGCGGTCGTGCTCCCCTGGGCGTTCGCCGTCGCCCAACGGGTCGGCTTCGAGACCTACGCCGACATCCTCTTCGACGAGACTGTCTCACGCGGCAGCCAAGCGAAGGAGGGTCACGTCGGGCCGCCCGGCTACCACTCGGCGTTCATCTGGGCCGTGTTCTGGCCCGGATCGATCGCCGTGCTGCTCGGGATCGCCTACGCCGCCAAGCGTGCGATCCGGTGGGGCGGCCGGGGTGAACGGTGGCGGCGGAGGACAGCCGGTGATGTCCGGGTGCTCTTTCTCGCGTGCTGGGTCGTACCCACGTGGGTGTTCTTCGAGCTGTACGCGACCAAGCTGCCGCACTATGTGCTTCCGACTTATCCGGCGCTCGCGTTGCTGAGCGCGCGTGCGGCGCTGGCCGCGAAGCCAAGGCAACGGCTCGAACGGATCGGTGCCGTCGCGTTCGCGGTGGTCGGTCTCGTCGCCGCGGGCTTCGGCATCGTGCTGGCGGCGAGCTTCGAGCTTGTCAGGCCAACGGCTTGGTTTGTTGTACCGGTGTCGCTCGTCATGGCGCTTCTCGTGGTTATCGCCGCGAGGCAGGCCTGGACGGGGGGCCGCCGCCGCGCACTATCTCTCGCGGTGGTCAGCATGGCCCCGCTGGTGTGGATCGTGCACGCCGGGGTCATCCCGTCGCTCACCGGGTTCTCGCCGCGGCTCATCGCCCGGATCCAAGCGCTCGGCATCGCAGAACGGCCCATCGCTGCCATGGGCTACCACGAAGACAGCCTCATCTTCCTGTCACGGGGCCGGATTCAGCGAATCGTGCACACCGATTCGGTCGGCTGGCTCGCACGCAACCCAGAGGGCGTGCTGCTGGCACGCCGGCTCTACCGAGAACAGGTCGGTCTTGATGACACGTACGTCACCATCGATTCTCTGGTTGGTTTCCAGTTCGCTTCGTCGGATCTCGTGACAGTTGACATCGTCAGGAATCCGGAGTGACAGAGTCGACGCCGACACCCATGGGCCTTCTGGTCATCGACAAGCCTCTGCGAAAGACGTCGATGCAGGTGTGCGCCGCGGTGCGAGCCAAGCTCCGGGCCGGCGGGGCACCCAAGCGGGTCAAGGTCGGTCACGCCGGGACGCTCGACCCGCTCGCCACCGGTGTGCTCGTTGTGCTCATCGGCAAAGCGACCAAGCTTCAGGACCGCTACATGGCCGGCGCGAAGGGTTATCTCGCCGAGGTCGATCTCGCCAGCGTTTCGCGAACCGACGACATGGAGGGCCCGATCGAGCCCGTCGATTGCAATTCGATCGACCGCGCGGCCATCGAAGCGGTGCTCCCCACGTTTACCGGCACGATCCAGCAGCGACCGCCCGCCTACAGCGCCATGAAGATCAACGGCCGACGCGCTTACGCCCTCGCACGACAGGCCGAGACCGATGACGACCTGCCCGAGCTCAAGCCGCGCCCCGTGACTATCGACTCGATCGAAATCGCGGCGTTCGACTGGCCCGTCCTGACACTCGACATCGCCTGCGGCAAGGGCACCTACATCCGCTCGCTCGCGAGGGACCTGGGCCGGGCGCTCGGGACAGGGGGCATGCTGCGGGCGCTGCGCCGCACCCGTGTCGGGCCCTGGACGCTCGATCACGCGGTCTCGCTCGATGATCTGCCGGGCGAGCTCAGAGCGGATCATCTCCGGCCTGTTTCATAGACGTCGATCGCCGGTCGAGTATCTCATCGAGCTTGGCGTCGATCTCCCCCGGCACGTAGAGGTCGATCATGTCCTGCCCATCGACGAGACGCCGCAGCGCGAGATAGAGCACCGTCCCCGCCGACGCGACATAAGCAACGGCGTACCCCGTCACGAGCAGCGCCGGCAGCTGCAGCACTGTGTTCATCACGCTCGCGGCGGCCCTCCCGCCCGCGGTCAGGCGATCGCTCGCAACGCCCGACGCAACCAGACTCCCACGCTCGCCCAGGAAGAGCGACTCCGCCCAGATCGCTGTCCCAACGGTGAGCGTGGCCAGCGTGCCCAGCACCGAGACGACAACAACGCCCTGGAGAACAAGCACGACGCTGTACACCGCGTACCGCAGCGGGCGCGCGAACAGATAGGCGTAGGTTCGGTGCATCGCGTCGACGCCGTCCGATCCCTCGACGGCCATCGCCGCAGCAAACACCGGAGCCCCGACGAACGTCCCGCCCAGAATCACGACAAACCCCGCGGCGATCACGAGGCCAACGACACCGAGCGCCGCACCCACGATGTTGACGAAGGGGACGCTCAGCAGCACCCAGCCCCCCGCGGCTAGCACACCGATCATGATCCCCGCGATTACCAGCGGCAGGGCGTACGCCACCGCGATGCCCCCAACGCAATGCGCCGCCCAGTGGAGCCCGTCGTGCCAGGCACCGGACCGGCCGCGGCAGAACTCCTCGGCCGAGAGCCGCCCGATGGCCACGATCCCGAAGGCGAAACCAAACACCGACACCGGGAGAAGCACCGAGGCGCGCAGCGGCGCGTCATCCCACGCCGAGCGAACGCCGTTTCCGAGCCCTACAACCAGTGCCCGGATCGCGCCGCCGACGTCGAGTGAGAGAAGCATCTCCGAGGCTGAACGTCCGGCCGCGAGAAACGCAGAGGCGACGCTCTCGGCGATGGTCGATCCGCCGACGGCACGCGCCATCAGCTGATCAACGAGCGAGAGCGCCAGTACGAGCACGACGGCGAGCCCAACTCGCCCCGGACGAAACGCGAGCCGGGGGGCGCGAAGCAGCGCCGGCCATGCCAGGTCGCTGATCAGATCGTCCGCCGTCAGCCGGAACGGCAGCGACGGGTCATCAGTCGGCGGCCTGCGCATGAATTCATCGGTCATGCCGCCATGCTATGGCCCCGCGAAACCCGAGCCTCCGGATTCCGAACAACCCCGCGAAGGCGGGGGCCGCTCCGACACCGATCTGTCCGACCTGATCCGACCTGATCCGAACGAGCCGGGGGCTTCCGCGTCATTGCGGTACCATGCGTCCACGCGCCGGCCGAGGGGGCCTGCGCCGCGCACGGCAGGAGCAGCATCGATGGGCATACTGGCCTTCCTCATCTTCGGCGGCGTCTTCCTTCTCGTGGTCGTCGTCCTGGTCTTCATCGTCATCGGGCTGTACAACAAGCTCGTCCGCCTCCGCGTGGATTGCGACAACGGCTGGTCACAGATCGATGTCCAGCTTAAGCGGCGCTACGACCTGATTCCCAACCTTGTCGAGACCGTGAAGGGCTACGCGAGCCACGAGAAAGAAACCCTCGACGCCGTCATCAGCGCACGCGCGAAGGCTGTCCAGACGCACGATGCGTCCGACCAAGGCGCGAAGGCCATGGGCCAAGCCGAGGGCGAACTCACGCAAGCGTTGGGCCGGCTGATGGCAGTTGCCGAGGCCTATCCGGATCTCAAGGCCAACCAGAACTTCCTATCGCTGCAGGAAGAGCTGACCAGCACCGAAAACAAGATCGGCTTCGCCCGCCAGCACTACAACGACGTCGTCGCCCGCTACGAGACGAGCCGGCAGAGCGTGCCGAGCAACATCATCGCCGGCATGTTCAGCTTCAAGGAGCGCGAGTACTTCGAGATCGAAGAGCCCGAGGCCAAGAACGCACCCAAGGTCAGCTTCTGATTCGATCGACCTTCGGCTCTTGCGAGCCCCCCGCGTGAGCGGGGGGTCACGGATCCTGTCCCCCCGCTCACGCGGGGGGCTCGTCAAGACAGAGCATGCCAACCGACGGACCCAGACCACACCCGAGACCTCATCCACGTCCGAGCAAAGGTTCGGGGTCGGATGCGACGCGCAACCGACCCGCACCAAAGCGTGAGCCGAGCGAACTCGACCGCGTCGTGCGCGACAAGGTCAAGGCCCTGCCCGGCTCGCTGACCTACCTCGACCTGATCCGCAAGAACAAACGCGACAGCGTGCTGCTGATCGTCGCCATGTTCGTGCTCAACGCGCTCGTCGGAGCCGCGATCGGCGGTGCTGTCATCCCGCTCTTTGCCGGATTCGAGTCCGCCGGTTCCACGATGGTCTCCTACGCCGACACCCTGAGCCAGGACCCGATGAACGCCGACTTCGACGGCATGGCCGCCGATGCCATGCAGGTGCCGTCACGGATTCTCGGTGTTGACGCGGGAGTCTTCCGAAACACAGGCCGGGTGACGCTCTACGCGCTCATCGGCGTTGCGATCATGACCCTCGTCACCCTCGCCCTCGCCCTCGAAGCCTGGTTCGGCGGCGGCCGATTCCTGCTCAACCGCGTTCACGCCAAAGAGATCACCAAAGAGCTCGACCCCGAGCTTTTCAACGTCGTCGACGAGATGCGCATCGCCGCCGGCATCCCCATGCCCCGCGTCTATCTGATCCCCGAGTCAGCGCTCAACGCCTTCGCCACGGGCCGGGACCCCGAGCACGGCATCGTCGCCATCACCACAGGCCTTCGCGCCAAGCTCACCCGCGACGAGCTCCAGGGCGTCATGGCCCACGAGATCGCTCACATCCGTCACTACGACATCCGCTTCTCCATGCTCATGGCGATGATGGTCGGCCTCATCGTGCTCGCGTGCGACGCCCTGCTCCGCGTCGCGTGGTACGGCGGCTGGGCGAGCTCCGGCCGACGCAGCGGCGGAGACAAGAAAGGCGGTGGCGCGATCGTCATCATCTTCATGATCCTGGCATTGATCCTCGCGGTCGTCGCGCCCTTCCTCGCCAAGGTTATCCAGATGACCTACAGCCGCCGCCGCGAGTATCTCGCAGACGCCGGCGCCGCCGAGCTGACCCGCAACCCAGAGGGCCTCGCCTCCGCCCTCAAGAAGCTCGCCGAGGACAAGGAGCCGCTCGTCGAGACCGCCAACCGCGGCATGGCCCACATGTTCATCATGAACCCGCTCCGCAAGAAGAAGTCCCGCCACGAACAGTCCTCGCTCTTCAGTTCGCACCCGCCCGTTGCCGATCGCGTCGCAAAGCTGATCGCGCTCACCCGCTGACGCCCGCTGGAGTCCCGCGTGCTTCGACCGCTCCGGAAACTGGTCATCGCCTGGATCCCGGCCCTCACCGCGGCGTTCGTTCTCGGACCGGTCGCGGGCCTGCTCGCGGCGCAGCTCACAGACGCCGCCGGCGGCCCGCACGCCACGCTGCTCGTGACGCAGACCCCGGTACTCGGCGCAGCGTGCGCGATCGGCGTCGCGCTCATCGCCGCGACCGCCGGCCTGCTCGGCGTCCGCATCGGCACGCCCAACGTCGGCCTCTTCTCGGCCGGCATCGTCCTCTGCTGGGCCTCGGCACGCTCGGGCCGCGTCGACGAGATCATCGCCGTCTCGCGAACGTCACCTTTCGCCAGATTCGTTCTCGAGGGCCTGCTCGTCGCGCTCGTCGCGTTGCAGCTTATCGAGACCATCCGCCGGTTCCGCCGGCACACACCCCCCGAGCCGCCGCTGCTGCTCTCTGCCCGCGCACTCGGTGTCGGTGTCTTGGGCGCGGCGTTCACCGCGTGGCTCGTCGCCGCCGACGCCGCCAAGGGCCAAACGATCGCCGCCGCGATCGCCGCCGGCATCATGGGTGCAGCGCTGTCGCGCATGATGCTTGTATCGATCCCGCCGCGGATCATTGCCGTCATCCCCGTCGTGCTCGGCATCCTCTCGCCGCTCGCGGCCGTCGCAACGACCGGCGACGTTGTGCAAGAATCGTTCGAAGGCTCGCTGTTCAGGCTCGCGGTCATCACGCCGCTCGACTGGCTCGCAGGGGGGCTGATCGGCATCCCGCTCGGCCTCGCCTGGACCGATTCCATCGCAGACACAGACCCCGAGCCGCGGAGCAATACGGCTGCCGTTTCATAGCTCTCGATCGCCGAGACGCCGGGCGTGCCTAACGTGTGTGTGCGGAGCCGCTTAAAATCGGAGAATCTACTCCGACGTTGCGGGCGAAAGCAGTTGGAGTTTGAGATCGGCGAGAAGGCCGGTTGTCAAAGCCACGGATCAAGGAAAGACATGACCACGATGCCAACCACCGGCCCGTCCAGCTCCCCCTCAGAAATCCCCGACGTCCAGGGCACCGCCGACCAGCGGCAGGTCGCCATCGACAAAGTCGGAGTCAAAGAAGTCACCTATCCCATGCTGCTCCGCACCCGCGACGGCGGCACGCAGCACACGATCGCCAAGATCAACATGTATGTCGCCCTGCCCCATCACCAGAAGGGCACCCACATGAGCCGGTTCCTGGAGGTCCTGAACGACCACCAGTCAGAACCGATCACCCCGGACCAGATCCCCGAGATCACCGCGAAAATCCGCGACCGGCTCGAGGCAAAGACGGCCCACCTCGAGGCAACCTTCACCTACTTCATGAAAAAGCCCGCCCCCGTCACGCAGATGGAGGGGCTCATGGACTACGAGGTCACCTTCACCTGCGAAGCCAACGGCTCGCCCGAGACCAGTGATTTCATCATCGGCGTCGCCGCCCCGGCCACCAGCCTCTGCCCGTGCTCGAAGGAGATCAGCGAGTACGGCGCGCACAACCAGCGCTGCCGCATCGCCGCGCGTGTGCGCACCAAGGGCCCCGTCTGGATCGAGGACATCGTCCAAACACTCGAGGGTGCGGCAAGCAGCCCCGTCTACGCCGTCCTCAAGCGGCCCGATGAGAAGTACGTCACCGAGGCCGCCTACGACAACCCCAAATTTGTCGAGGACATCATCCGCGATCTCGCCCTCGCTCTCGACGACGACAGCCGCATCACCTGGTACGAGATCGACAGCGAGAACTTCGAGTCGATCCACAGCCACAACGCCTATGCCCAGATCACCCGCGACAAGCGGTAATCCCGCCACCGCTGCATGCTGTTCCGACCGAGCCCCTCGCGAGAGCGAGGGGTTTTTCATTCGCCCTGTGATGCGAGTACCATGGACTTACGCCCCGAGGATCGGGGCCTGCACAGCGACGCGAGGCGATGGAGCGCCGGCATGGGATTCGTCTTTGACACGCGGTCGGTCTTTCTCCGCCGGCTGCTGCTGGTTCTGTCAGCCGTCGCGATCGGCCTCGCCGCGCTCGCAGCGCAATCCGCGCGTCTGACGCTGCTCAGCGGCGACGCCCACCTCGCCGATGCCGAAGCCAAGCTCGTGCGTGAGACTTGGACCCCGACGGTGCGGGGCCGGATCCGCGACCGCGCGGGCCGTGTCCTGGCCTTCGATCGGCCCGCGTTCGACATCGCGGTCGAGTACGACGTCATCACCGGGGAATGGTCGCAGCGGCAGGCCGCCGCGCACGCGCGGCGCATCACCGAAAGCTGGTCGCAGCTCGACAACACGCAGCGCCGGCGTGTTATCGAGTCGCTCGTGCCGCAGTTCAAGGCCCGCGAAAACCGGACATGGTCGCTGATCGCGGAGGCGACCGGCAAGACGCTCTCCGAGGTCGATGGGCGCAGGCTGGATATCCAGGACCAGGTCCGGCGGATGGCGGCCACGGTCCGTTCGATCCGCGAACGAGGGGCGCTGTACGACTATGCGGGCACGCTCGGGTACCGGCGTGCAGAACTCGACCGCCGCGCCCAGAAGCTCGATCGGCCGGATCTCTTGAGCGATGCGGACCGTCTGCGTTTCATCCTCGCCGAAGAGATCACCCGCGAGGCGGAAGACGATATCGAAGACAGCGTCAGCCGCCCGCTGCGCGAGGAGACCATCGCGCACGTCATCGAGCCCGCGGTCGCCGATGAAGTCGGCTTCCGGCTCCGCCGCGCGCAGAGCGAGCGGGACCCCGAGTTCGACCGCCTGCCGATGTACCCCGGCCTGCGCGTGCTCGATTCCGGCGATCGGGCGTACCCCCTGGACACGATCGAGGTACCGCTTGATCGATCGCTGTTCCCCCAGCCGCTGCGGCGCGACACGACGCAGAGCGTGACCGTCCGGGGTGTCGCAAGGCACGTGCTGGGCACGGTGCGGCGAGGGATCTTCGCGGAGGATGTGACCCGCCGGGCCGAAGCGATCGAGGCCCAGCCCGATCTGCGCGACCGCTCCATGTCGGCCGTCGGCACGCCGCGAGATCGCGGGCGGTACTTCGCGGGCGACACCGTCGGCAGCACGGGCCTCGAGAAGTCGCTCGAAGACACGCTGCGTGGGCTCCGGGGCCTGCGCGTTGCTAGGCTCGACGACGAAACGCCGCTGGTGCTCCCGCCGGAGCCTGGCCGCGACGTGACGCTCACGCTCGATGTCATGCTGCAGGCCCGAATCCAGGCCCTGCTGGAGCCGGAGGCGGGGCTGACCTCCGTTCAGAAGTGGCACGACAACTCGGAGCTCGTCGAACCGGAAGACCCGCGGAGCGAGCTGCTCATGCCGGTCGGCACCGCGATGGACGCGGCCGCTGTTGTCATCGATATCGAAACAGGCGATCTGCTCGCTCTCGTTTCAACGCCGACGCTCGCGCGGGATGGGTCAGGCCTGCCGACGAACCAGGACAAGCGCCGCGAGCATCTCGAGCTCCATCGCCCGCACATCAACCGCGCTCTGAGCTTCCCGATCCCGCCCGGGTCGATCGCGAAGTCACTCGTTCTGTGCGGCGCACACCGCGCCGGTGCGCTCGAGACCGGCGAGCGCATCAGCTGCACGGGCCACTTTCATCCCGGCAGGCCCGGCATGCTCCGTTGCTGGATCTTCAAGCACTTCAACGGGGTGACGCACGATATGGACCTCGGCCACGCGCCGGATGCGGCCGAGGCGCTCAAGGTGTCGTGCAACATCTTTTTCTACACGCTCGGACAGCGGCTGGGACCCGAGGGCATCGCGGCCGCGTACCGCGCGTTCGGCGTCGGAGAGGATCTCGGCCTTCCGCTCGCGTCCGTCCGCGGCTGGCTCGGTCCCTTTGGGCGGAGTGACGCGATCTCCGAGGGCGACGCGATTCAGATGGGCATCGGACAGGGCACCGTCGCCTGGACCCCGGTCCACGCCGCGGATACGTTCGCGACGATCGCTCGCGGCGGCGTGCGCATCAAGCCGAGGCTGCTCGCCGATCAGGAGCCGATCGCCAGCGACCTCGGTCTTGATCCCGCCATCGTCCAGGCAACGCTCCGCGGCCTGGACCTCGCAGTGAACGATCCCCGCGGCACCGCTCACTCGATCGAATACGACCACAACACCCAGGAACGCTTCACGATCTTCGATGTCCCGGGCGTCAGGGTCTGGGGCAAGACGGGCACCGCCACCGCACCCCCTCTGGTCATCGACGATGCCGTTGTCCGACGGGGCGACCACTCATGGTTCGTGCTTCTCGCGGGGCGGTCAAAGCCGCAGTACGCCGTCGCCGTGGTTGTCGAGTACGGCGGCTCGGGCGGGCGTGTGTCGGGCCCGATCGCCAACCAGGTCGTCCACGCCCTGGTCGCCGAGGGCTACCTGTGAGCCGTCAACGGTGAACCTCAGCCTGCTTGAGTCGATCGTCCGCGGCAGCTTCGGCGGCTTCGGCACGCTTCGCCAATCCTTCTCGGTTGTCAATGCGGCCTGGCTCGCTGTCGCGGCGTCGCTCGCGCTCTCGTTGCTGGGCATCTACACCATCGATATCGCCGAGCGTCCGTTTGTCAGCCGAGGCGTGTCCGGCACTGCCATCCGCCAAACCGTCTTTCTTGTCGTCGGTCTGATCGCTATGTGCGTGGTGCTCGTGCCGCACTACCGGCTGTTCCGCTACGTCGCCTGGCCGGGCTATATCGCGTGCGTCGGGCTTCTGATGTTCCTGCTCATCCCGTTTGTCCCGGAGGCGATCGTCAAACCACGCAACGGCGCCCGCGGCTGGATCAACCTGGGCGTCGCCGACTTCCAGCCCGCGGAGGTCACGAAGATCGCCTTTGTCCTGACGGTCGCAGGCTACTTGCGCTATCGCCGCGAGCACCGAGAGTTCAAGGGCCTGATCGCGCCGGGCCTGATCGCCGCGGTCCCGGTCGGGCTCATCACGATCCAGCCCGACCTCGGGTCGGCGTCGCTGTTCGTGCCCAGCCTGTTCGCGATGCTGCTCGCCGCGGGGGGGCGCATTCGGCACCTCGTGCTGATCGTGCTCGTCGCCACGCTCGCTGCGCCCGCGATGTGGCCCATCCTCCAGCCCCACCAGCAGCGACGTTTCATCGCGATCTTCGAGCAGATCCGCGGCTCAGACGACGGAGCCCAGGACATCAACTTCCAGAGCTTCACCGCGCAGCGTCTCGTCGGCGCGGGCGGCGCCGCCGGTGTCAGCGATAGCAAGGCCCGCGCCCTCGTCCGCGCGAACCGCCTCCCAGAGGCGCACAACGACATGATCTTCGCGGTGATCACGCTCCGATTCGGCCTGCTCGGCGGGGTGGTCACGCTCCTGCTCTACATGCTCTGGACAGTGGGGGCCCTCGCGACCGCCGCGTCGTGCAGAGACCCGTTCGGCCGCGTTCTCGTCGTCGGGCTGACGCTGTTCATCGGCGTGCAGGCGGTGATCAACATCGGCATGACCGTGGGCCTGCTGCCGATCATCGGCGTCACGATGCCATTCGTGAGCTATGGTGGCTCAAGCATGCTCACCAGCTGGCTCATGACCGGACTGATCCTCAACGTCGGCCTCCGCCGACGCGAAGCGCCCATGGTCCGCGGTGCGTGGGACGAATTGGTATGACCACAGTTGGCCCGCAAGGCGTTCCCCCGCCCACCGATGCGTTTCTTCGTGCATGCGCCGAGTTCGGCATCGAACTTGAGCCGGGCGATACCGACCGGTTCGTGGCGTTCCTGCGCATCTTGTACGCAGCCAACGCCACAACCAACCTCACCGCCATTCGCGACCCAGCCGAGGGCTGGCTCAAGCACATTCTCGATGCGCTCACGCTGCTGCCGATCCTTGCCGACGCCGAACGCGCCGGCGATCGGCTCTCGATCTGCGATGTCGGCTCGGGCGGCGGCATCCCCGCGCTTGTCGTTGCCCTCGCGATGCCCGAAGCCGACGTCACGCTGCTCGAGGCAACGGGGCGAAAGTGCGAGTTCCTGCGATCCGCGATCGCCGAGCTGGGCATGACCAACGCGACCGTCGTCAACGACCGCTCCGAACGCGTCGGCGCCTTCCCGAGCGGCGCGCTGCGCGACCGGTTCGACGTCGTCACCGCAAGGGCCCTCGGCAAGATCGCCGTCGCGAGCGAGCTGTGCGTGCCGATCGCCCGGGAGCGAGGCCTCGTGCTGCTGATCAAGGGCCAGGCCGCCGAGCAAGAGCTCACCGAGGCGCGGCAGGCGTTGCACGAGTTGCACGCCGGCCACGCTGGCACGGTCGGCACACCCACGGGCCGGATTGTGGTGCTCGAGAAGCTCCGGCGAACGCCCAACAAATACCCCCGCCGCGACGGCGAGCCCAAACGCGCCCCCATCGGTGTGCCCGCCCCGCGCTCGTAGCATTGCCAGTGCCGGACGCCGTCGAAGCCATCCTGAACGACACCGGCCCGATCGCGTCGATGCTGGGCGCGGGCTACGAGGCAAGGCCCGAGCAGCTGGCGATGGCGAGGGCCGTGCACGAGGCGATGGACTCGGGCGGCCGGCTGCTCGCCGAGGCGGGCACGGGCGTCGGCAAGTCGTTCGCCTACCTCGTGCCGGCGATCCACCGGGCGATCCATCACAACGAGACGGTTGTCATCGCGACCAACACAATCGCGTTGCAGGAGCAGCTCGTCCGCAAGGACATCCCGATGCTCCAGCGCGCATTGGGCCTCGATCCGATCGATGCTGAAAGCCCGACGGCGGCTGACAATCCCGACGCGCCGCTCCGCCCCGCGCTCGTCAAAGGCCGGGGCAACTACGTCAGTCTCCGCAGGCTCGAACTCGCGAGCAAACGCCAGGACAAGCTCTTCGCAGACCCCGCCATGCGACGCACGCTGCACGCGATCGAGGACTGGGCGACCGAAACACAAGACGGCTCGCTGACCACGCTCCCGCAGCTCGAACGCCCCGGCATCTGGGACCGTGTCCAATCCGACTCCGGCAACTGCATGGGCCGCAAGTGCCGCAACTTCGACATCTGTTTCTACCAGCGCAGCCGCCGCAAGATGGAGCGCGCGAACCTGCTGATCTGCAACCACGCCGTCTTCTTCAGCGACCTCGCACTGCGGTCGCGAGGTTTCGGCTATCTGCCTCGCTACGACCACGTCATCCTCGACGAGGCGCACTCGGTCGAAGACGTCGCCAGCGAACACTTCGGCATCTCGCTCGCCGAGGGCAGGGTCAACCATCTGCTGTCGGCCCTCTTCGTCGAGCGCGGCGCGAAGGGCTACCTGCCCAATCTCGCGACCGCCGCAACCGAGACTGCGCCCGTCGAGAGAGCGATCCGCCACGTCCGCGAAGCGCGCGACGCGTCCGGTGCGTTCTTCGAGTCCCTCATGCTCTGGCGGCAGCAGCACTCACAGGGCGCGGGCCGCGTCCGCGAAGCAGGCGTTGTCGACAACCTTCTCTCTCATCCGTTCCGAGAGCTGGCAACCCAGCTCCGCAACATCCGCGAGTTCGCCCAGCAGGAGGCGGATAAATTCGAGCTCAACGCCTATGCCGAGCGCGCGAGCGACATCGCCGACTCCGCCGATGTACTCGTCGATCAAACCCTCGAAGGCTGCGCGTACTGGATCGAGTCCACCGGTGGCGGCCACACCGGCAGGCCGGCGCGCGTCACTATCGCCTGCTCGCCGGTCGAGATCGCGCCGATCCTCCGGCAACACCTGTTCGATCCCGGCGACGACCCCGAGCAGTCGCCGCTGCCGAAATCGGTCACGCTCACCAGCGCGACGCTGACCACACGCAGCACGACCGACGACGAAGCAACCGAGCACAAAGAGACGGCCTTCGCCCACGCCATGGACCGCCTGGGCTGCGAGAACGCGAGCGTGCTCCAACTCGGCAGCCCGTTCGAATACACGAAGCAGGTCCGCCTCGTCGTTGACCTCAACATGGCGAGCCCCAAGGGCGGCGGCGCGCAATACTACGACCTGCTCGCCCAGCGTGTGCTCGCGCAGGTCGAAGCAACCGACGGCGGCGCGTTCGTGCTCTTCACCAGCTTCAGTGCGCTCTACGCCGTCGCCGACCGCATACGCCACGACCTGCTCGAACAGGGCATGCCCATGCTCGTCCAAGGCAAGGACGGCAGCCGATCGCTCATCCTCGAGCGCTTCCGCGAAGACCCGCGCAGCGTCCTGCTCGGCGCAGCAAGCTTCTGGCAGGGCGTCGACGTCCGCGGCGAGGGCCTGCGCAACGTGGTCATCACTCGCCTGCCCTTCGACCCGCCCGACCGCCCGCTCACCGAGGCCCGGCTCGAACGCATCAAGGAACGCGGCGGCGACCCGTTCCGCGATGAGAGCCTGCCGCGCGCAATCATCCGCTTCAAGCAGGGCTTCGGCCGGCTGATCCGCAGCCGAGACGACCGAGGCCAGGTCGCCGTGCTCGATCCGCGCATCGTCTCAGCCGGCTACGGCCGAAAGTTCCTCGCGGCGCTGCCAGCCGGAGTCGAGGTCGAACGACAAACCGCCGATCGGTACCACGACGACGATTCGTTCTTCTAAAACCCGAACAAACTGCAATTCTGCGAGGCGACGGGCTACGCTCGTCGTTCTCGCAATTCAGATTCCGAATCACCAAGGAGCCACCATGCTCGGCCGAGTCTTCAAGGCGTACGACGTCCGCGGAACCTACCCCGACCTCCTCACCGATCAGATGGCCTGGCAGATCGGCTACGGCGCGAGCCAGTATCTCATCCAGACCGCGGCCGACGACGGCGACACCACGCCGATGATGCGAAACATTGTCGTCGGGCGCGACATGCGGCAGTCAAGCCCGACGCTCGTCGAACGATTGATCAAGGGCATCACCGACCAGGGCGGCAACGTCATCGACGTCGGCCTCTGCGACACGCCGCTCATCTACTTCGCCGTCAACTACTACGACTGCGCCGGCGGCATCATGACCACCGCAAGCCACAACCCGCCGCAGTACAACGGGTTCAAAATCTGCAAGCGCAAAGCCAAACCCGCGGGCGAGGACACGGGCCTCGGCGAGATCCGCAAGCACGCTGCGATGGTCGATCGCTCCGGAGCAAACAACACCGAGAAGCCCCCGCACGCCGGCCGCGCCGAGAAGCGCGACCTGTGGGACGCCTACGCACAGCACGTCATGCAGTTCCTAAACATGAACGGCAAGCAACTCAAGATCGTCATCGATGCCTCCAACGGCATGGCCGGCGCGATGCTTCCCAAGATCTTCGGCAAGAAGGGCGCCAACGTCGAAGGCCTCGAGATCACCGAGATCAACTACGACATCACCAAGGGCGAGTTCGTGCACGAGCCCAACCCGCTCGTCGCCGAGAACCTGCGGCAGACGCAGGAAGCCGTCATCGCCGAGGGCGCGGACCTCGGCTTCTGCTTCGATGGCGATGCCGACCGCTGCGTCGTCATCGACGAGAAGGGCAACGCCGTCGCGTGCGACCACCTCACGGCCGTGCTCGCGCCGCACTTCCTCGCACAGGCCCCGGGATCGACCGTGGTCTACGACCTACGCTCAAGCAAGGGCGTCGCGGAAGAGATCAAGAAGGCCGGCGGCAAGCCGCTCATGGGCCGCGTGGGCCATGTCTTCATGAAACAGGCCCTCGCCGACACCGGCGGCATCTTCGGCGGCGAGCTCTCGGGCCACTTCTACTTCCGCGACAACTTCAACGCCGACTCCGGCGCGATCGCCATGGCCACCGTCCTCACTGTTCTGACGGGCCAGGACAAGACCATGAGCGAGCTCGTCGCGCCCGTCGTCAACCGCTACGTCCAGTCCGGCGAGATCAACTTCGAGAACGAAGAGAAGGATGAGGCCCTCGAAGCCATCGTCGAAGAGTTCGGCCCGGGCTCCGACGACGACGGCGACGTCGAAGAACTCGACGGCATCACCATCGACTGCTTCGACAAAAAAGGCTGGTGGTGCAACGTCCGAAAGAGCAACACCGAGCCGCTGCTCCGGTTGAACCTCGAAGCCAAGGACGACGCCACCCTGCGGCACGCCGTCGAGCGCATCGCACCGATGCTCGGCACACGCGTCGCCCATTGACGCTCGATACACTCAAGAGAACGGTTCCAACCCACCAAGCTTCGGCCGGGAGCGACAATGAATCTGCAACACTTCTTTGATCATTGGTCGATCCGCGAGAACCCATTCCGCGGCGAGGAAGCGAGGCAGGACGCCGTCTTCCAGAAGCTCGGCGAAGAAGCGGGCGAGGGGCGCCTCCAGACCGCTGCCCACTCCGACTTCGAGAAGATCCTGGGTCAGCTCGATCGCCCCTCCACATCGATCGTCTTCGGCGAGAAAGGCAGCGGAAAGACGGCTATCCGCTTGCAGATTGCCGCCGCAGTCGCCGCCCACAACAAGGCGAATCCCGATGGCAAGGCCCTGCTCATCGCCTACGACGAACTGAACACGGTGCTCGACCGTTTCTACGAGCGTGCCGGCGGCGGCGAACCTCTCGAAGTCCTCCGCAAACTCCGGCTCCAGGACCACATCGACGGCATCCTCATGGCCGCCGTTCCCGGCATGGTCGACACGATCATCGGCGAGACCGCATCAGGCCGATCGATCGATCTCGGCGAGGGCGTCCGCCGGCGCGCCCGCTCGCTCGATCCCACGAGCCGAAACGACCTGGTCATCCTGCAGTCGCTCTACGACCGACCCGAGCGAGCCGACGACCGCACGGCCAAGCTGCGCAAGGCGATCCGTGTCCGCCGACCGCTCGGCGCGGCGGGCTGGACGATCGGTGCGTACGCGGGCTGGCTCATCCCCGTCGGCGTCATCATCGCGTTCTTCACGATCGGCAACGGCGAGACTAACGTGCTGTGGAACACGGCGTTCTTCCTCGGCCTCGCAGCTTGGGTCGCGCTGCTCGTCAAGAAGTTCGTCTTCGACGCCGCGACCATGCGCCGCACCGCCCGCAAGCTGCGCCGGCAGATCCGCGTGTGCAAGCGGCTCGAGCAGAGCTTCGCCGCGTCGATCGCCTCGATCGATCCCAAGCACCGCCACGAGGGCGTGCTCCCGCTCAGCGACGCCCCCGATACGCGCTACGCGCTCATCGACCGCCTGCGCCAGGTCCTCGCCGCGTTCGGCTACACCGCCATGATCGTCGTGATCGATCGCATCGACGAGCCGAGCCTGGTCAACGGCGACGCCGAGCGCATGCGCGCCGTTGTCTGGCCCATGCTCAACAACAAGTTCCTCCAGCAAGACTCGCTCGGGGTCAAGATGCTGCTGCCCATCGAGCTGCGTCATGCGATCTACAAGGAGTCGAGCCAGTTCTTCCAGGAGGCACGCCTCGACAAGCAGAACATGGTCGATCGGCTCAGCTGGTCGGGCGCGATGCTCTTCGACCTGTGCGAGGCCCGCCTCCGCGCGTGCCGGATCGAGGGGGCCGAGCCCATGTCCCTGCTCGACATGTTCGCCGAGGACGTCACGCGGCAGGACCTCGTCGATGCTCTGGAGCAGATGCACCAGCCGCGCGACGCGTTCAAGTTCATCTACGCCTGCCTCAACGAGCACTGCCAGAACGTGACCGCCGACCAGCAGCAGTTCCGAGTCCCCCGGCTCGTGCTTGATGCGGTCCGCAAGCGCCAGGCCGAGCGTGTGCAGTCGCTCTACCGCGGCATCGGCCCCGCCTGATGCCTCCACGCGTCGCGATCGCCACGTGCGTCACACTCCCCGAGCCCGATCCGGATCAGGATCTCATGCTCGATGCTCTAAACGGTGCAGACCTCGAAGCCGAGCTCGCGGCGTGGGATGACGACTCCGTCGATTGGTCAAGCTTCGACCTCGCCGTGATCCGCTCGACGTGGAACTACCACCAGCATCTGGGCGCATTCAAAGAGTGGCTCGATCGCACCAGCGAGTCGACGCTTCTCATCAATCCCGCACCGATCGTCCGTTGGAACCTGCACAAGGGCTATCTCCGCGAGCTCGACCAAGCCGGCCTACCGATCGTGCCGACCGCCTTCGTCGACGCCGAACAGCCCGCCGAACTCGCATCGATCCTCGAAGACAGAAAGTGGTCCGACATCGTCATCAAGCCCTGCGTCTCCGCCGGCAGCGCACGCACCCGCCGCTTCCGCGACGGCACCACGCCCGAGGCCGCCGACTCCCTTGCATCGATCACGGCGACCGACGACGCCATGATCCAACCGTTCATTCCCAGCGTCGAAGACGGCGGCGAACGCTCCGCCATCTGGATCGCCGGCGAAGCCACACACGCCATCGTCAAGCAGCCCCGTTTCGACACCGACGACGAATCCGTCTCCGACGCCAAGCCCGTGACCGACGCGGAACGCGACATGCTCGAGACATGCCTCGATATCGTCGGCGAGGGCCTGCTTTACGCCCGCCTCGACACCATGCGCAGCACCAACGGCTCGCTGCTCATCAGCGAACTCGAACTCATCGAACCATCGCTGTTTCTTTTGCAGTCCTCGGATGCAACTCAGCGACTTGCTGACGCCCTTGGTATGCTCTGTGGCGAGATGTATTAAAAAATCGTGTTATACAATTAATTGGTTACGACTGGGATCGCAGAATGATTAAGACAGTTGGCCTATTCTGGCGTCGCGACGGTGTTAACTGGGGTTATCAAGGAAAAGCCGGTACGCTTTTGGGTGTTCGCTCTGAAGGTGTATCTAGACAAGTTGATTTCCGAGAGCAAACCGGTGTCTACGTGTTGTACTCTGATTACAAAATTGTTTATATTGGACAGGCAGGGAGTGGCAATCAGAAGCTATTTATCCGACTCCGACAACATTGCAAAGACGATTTAGCAGAACGGTGGGATCGCTTTAGCTGGTTTGGCTTGCGGGCTGTAAACAAAAGTGGAAAACTTGCAAACGAAGCCGCGGGTGTATTTGGAAATCGCAAGTTAATCTTAGACCATATCGAAGCAATTTTGATTCATGCCTGCGAGCCTCCCTTGAACCGTCAGGGAGGTAAATTTGGTCGTCAAGTCAGTCGGTATCTACAGCATTGGGACCGTGAAAATCTCTATCCGCCAGAGAACGAACTGCTGCAAGAAATGCACGACATGCTGGACGATCTTTCCGATGGATCATAAAGGCTCAAGCCTGGCATACTCAAGCACCAAAGTCTTCAGCCCGATGCCGTGAAAGTTGATCTTCGCCCGGGCGTTCGCGCCGCCCTGGATCGACTCGATCACGCCGGTGCCGAACCTCGGATGCCGGACCTTCGCGCCCTTCGCGAGCCCGCTCGCCAGCTTGTTCCCGCGCGCCGCCCGCTCAACCTCTTCCGCCGCCGAGTACTCGCGCAGCTTCGCGATCGAGACATCCCGCTCCCAGCCCGGCCCGATCGACCCCGTCCGCGGCGACTCGCCAAACGGGTCGCTCTGATCGCTCAGCTTCACGTGCTCCGAGCCGAGTTCCTCGATAAACCGGCTCGGGATCGCCCGCTCGCTGATGCCGCGCTGCGTGCGGTACTTCGCCGCCGACATCCGCAGCTGCTTCATCGCCCGCGTGATGCCAACAAAGCACAGCCGCCGCTCTTCTTCCAGTTCCGAGTCCGACGAGTGCGCACGCGAGTGGGGGAGCACGTTCTCTTCGAGACCGATCATGGCGACCGCCGGGAATTCAAGGCCCTTCGCGGCGTGCAGCGTCATGAGCGTCACCGCGCCGGTCTCCGAATCAACCGCGTCCGCATCGGCAACGAGCGAAACCGATTCCAGGTACGCGCGCAGCACGCTCAGCAGCCCCGGCTCGGTCGATTCGCCTGTCACCGCCGCATCAAACTGCATCGGGTCGTCCGCCGGGTCGTAGTTCTCTTCGAACTCCGCCGCCGACGAGACCAGTTCTTCCAGGTTGTCGAGCCGATCGGCGTCGTCCTCGTTCTTTGCAGCCAGTTTCTGGTAGTACGCTTCCAGACCGCTCTCGACGATCACACGTTCAGCCAGATCCCGCAGGCTCCCCGGCACATCGCTGCCCATAAACGAGCCCGCGCCGTTCCATCCATCGATCAGCGACACAAACTCACCCATCGCGTTGCGCGCCCGCCCGCTCAGCGCCGGCACCTCGTTCGCCCGCCGAATCCCCTCGAACACCGGCACCCCCCGGTCGCCCGCGTACACCTGTGTCGCCGCCAAACCAGCTTTGCCGATGCCCCGTGCCGGCGTGTTCACGATCCGAAGCAGCGATACGTCATCGGCCGTATTCGCAACAACCCGCAGGTACGCGATCGCGTTCTTGACTTCCTCGCGTTGATAGAACGCCGTGCCGCGCACGACAACATACGGTATCGACTCGCGTCTGAGTTCGTCCTCGATCGCTCGGCTCAGCGCGTTCGTTCGATAGAACACCGCCATATCGCGCCACGTGTGGTCGCCGTCCTCGCTCAGAGACTTGAACCAGTCAACGACGAGTTCCGCCTCGTGCCGCTCGTCCCGGCAGAGCGTCACCTCGACATGCTCGCCGCCCGGCGTCGACGTAAACAGATCCTTGTGCTTCCGCTGCTTGTTGTTGCGGATCAGCGTGTCGGCCACGGACAAGATCGGCTCGGTCGATCGGAAGTTCTCGCCCAGCGGGATCACCCGCGTGCCCGGGAACTTCTCCTCAAAGTCGAGGATGTTCGTGATGTCCGCTCCGCGCCAGCCGTAGATCGACTGGTCCGGGTCGCCCACCACGAAGATGTTGGGCTCCGCCCCCCGCTCCGCCTTCGTCCCCGCGAGCAGACTCGCGATGACAAACTGCGCGCGGTTGGTATCCTGATACTCGTCGACCATCAGCCACTGCCAGCGGTTCTGGCACTCGCGCCGGACGCTCTCGTCGTTCGCCAAGACCTTGGCGGTGTGCAGCAGCAGGTCGTCGAAGTCGACCGCGCCCGCCTTCCGCTTGCCGGCCTCGTAGCCCGCGTAGATCTTCGCGATATTCCGCGTCGAGAAGTCTCCCGCCTGCGCCGCGTACGCCTCGGCGTCAATCAGTTCGTTCTTCGCGTTGCTGATCACACCGAGCACCGACCTCGGCGGGAAGTTGCTCGTGCTCAAATCAAGCCCGGCGATCACACGCTTCACCAGCGCGATCTGGTCCGCAGAGTCATAGATCGAGTAGTCGCTCGGCAGCCCCGCCGCGTCCGCGTACCGACGCAGCAGCCGCGCGCACAGGCTGTGGAACGTCGTCACGATCAGCCCACGTGCCTGCCGCGACCCCTCGCCGCCCGTGAGCGTCGCCACACGCTCCCGCATCTCCTTCGCGGCCTTGTTCGTGAACGTCAGCGCCAGGATCGACCACGGCGGCACGCCCTGCTCAAGCAAGTACCCGATCCGGCGCGTGATCACACGCGTCTTACCAGAGCCCGCCGCCGCGAGCACGAGCACAGGACCCTCGAGCGAGGTCGTCGCCTCGAGCTGTGCCGGCGTGAGACCCTGAAGCAGAGCTGATGCGGATTGGTTCGGGCCGGCTCCGCCGACGGTGTGGTTCATTCCAAGACCGTAGCCCGACCAGTCATCGAGTGATCGCACCTCTCTCGGGCTCGGCATCTCCTCTTATTTATCGCCGCCGGAACGATGGCGAACGCAAACCGATCAACGAATGCCCCCCAGCTTTCGCGCAACCGCACCCCAGGATTCACCGCATTGACTTGCGATGTCAAGACACTTGCGTAAGCCCGCGTGACATCCGCCCGTGTTCCCGCCACGATCCGGCAGACTCGCGTGCCACGCCTCATTGCAGATTCTGCGGGTGGGATTCAAGAACTAGACCCTTCCGGCACATGAACACACTAAGAAACACGGGTCGTGAGTGAAGCGCGGCGCGAGCGGTGAGTTATCATCCTCGAGACCGACGCTACTATGCGACCCGAACCGTGACTCACCTCGTAGGACAACCGGAGCCCTACCCGGCATGGCCGACGCCCCGAAGCGCCAACTCGAAGACACCACCCCCCTCAAGGGCCAGTCCGCGTCAGGCGCCGGCTCACGCTCGGGCACCCCCGCCCCCGACCTCAACGAGACCCAGTCAGCCCTCGAGCAGGCCGCCAAGGGCGGGACCAATATCGACACCCTCGTCGGCCGGCTCGTCGTCGACAACGGCCTTGCAACCCAGGAAGAGGTCCAGCACGCCCTGGAGCAGGCCAAGAGTGTCCGGGAGGAGGACAACTCGGCGAGCCTCGTCCAGATCCTCGTCGAGCACGAGTATGTCACCAAGCGCCAGATCGCGAGGCTCAGGGCCATCATCGAGGCCGAGCGGTCGGGCCAGAAGATCCCGGGCTTCAAGATCCTCGGCAAGCTCGGAGCGGGCGCGATGGCGACGGTCTTCCGCGCCGTCCAGCTCAGCCTGGACAGAGACGTCGCGATCAAGGTCCTGCCCCGCAAGTTCAGCTCGAACCCGCAGTTCATCGAGCGGTTCTACGCCGAGGGCCGATCGGCCGCGGCCCTGAACCACCCAAACATCGTGCAGGCCTTCGACGTCGGCAAGGCCGGCGAGTTCCACTACTTCGTGATGGAGTTCGTTGACGGCCGCACGGTCTACGACGACATCGTCAAGCAGAAGCGGTATCCGGAGAAGGACGCCGTCGAGGTGATGATTCAGGTCTCCGAGGCGTTGCTGCACGCGCACGAGAAGGGTCTGATCCACCGCGATGTGAAGCCCAAGAACGTGATGATCACGAAAGAGGGCGTCGTCAAGCTGGCCGACATGGGCCTCGCCCGCGCGGTCAGCGACAAGGAAGCCGCCGAGGCCGAGGCCGGCAAGGCCTTCGGCACGCCCTACTACATCAGTCCGGAGCAGATCCGTGGCGAGCGTGAAATCGGCCCGCCGGCGGACATCTACTCCCTCGGCGCGACGTTCTACCACATGGTCACCGGCAGCGTCCCCTTCGAGGGCAAGAACCCCTCGGCGGTCATGCACAAGCACCTCAAGGCCGACCTGGTGCCGCCGGACCACGTGAACCCCAAGCTCTCGGCCGGCGTCAGCGAAGTCATCGAGATGATGATGGCCAAGTCTCCCTCCTCGCGGTACAAGACCTGCAAGGACCTGCTGGTCGACCTGCGTGCCGTCCTGAAGGGCGACACCCCGACCATCGCCCACAGAGACGTCTTCGACGAGGCCGATCTGAGCGCTGTATCGGCCGCCGAGGCCGCGATCGAGACGGACGAGATCCCGGTGGATCAGTCCGGCGCCGCCAGCGCCAGGCCCTGGCTCGTGATCACGTTCGCCGTGATGCTCGGCATCAGCCTGCTCCTCAACCTCGTCCAATTCATCCGCTGAGCAGGGAGGCCGACCTACAGGGTGGGAGGAGTGGGTCCAGCCCGGCCCATAACCCTTGCTCCGGGGCCCCCAGCCGCTAAACTAGCGTTCATGGCATTTGGTGCATCACCCCTCCGAATCCGCGGGCACCGCTCGCTCCTCCCAACGCTCTCCTGATGCACACGGTCCGCCTCACCCTCGCAGCAAACTCGGCCGGGTCGGTCCCGGTCGTGTGAATCGCACGAGCCCAACGAGCCGACTGGCGAAGCCCGCCGATCGGCTCGATAAGGGCATGCAGAACCCGTCCCTTCGCCGCTCGACGCCGGCCGCGGGACACGTTGATCAGACGCCAGCGTCGTATCGGAGGTTCAGGCATCGCTCGCGGACGATTCTTCAGAGACACCGGCCCCGTCCAGCGGACGCGGGTCAACCACATGATCCGTATCAGCCCGATCCGCCTGATCGGGAAGGACAACGAGCAGATCGGCGTGATCGACACGCACGAGGCGATCCGCATGGCCGAGGAGGCCGGGCTCGATCTCGTCGAGGTCGTGTCCGACAGCCGGCCCCCGGTCTGCAAGATCATGGACTACGGCAAGCACAAATACGACCTCTCGAAGCGCAAGCAGCCATCGACTAAGGGCAACGAGCTCAAGGAAATCCGGCTCGGCCGATCCATCAAGATCGACCCGCACGACATCGAGATCCGCTCCGCCCAGGCCCGGCGATTCCTCATGGAGGGCCACAAGGTCCAGGTCATCCAGCGCTTCCGAGGCCGCGAGATGGCCCACAAGGACCTGGGCCTCGATAACCTTCGCACGTTTTTCGAGTCGCTCGAAGATATCTGCAAGGTCGAGCAGACGCCGCGCCCCTTCGGCCGGCAGTTCAACATGCTCCTCGCGCCCGACAAGCCGCGCATCGAGGCCATGAAAGCCAAGATGAAGCGGGAAGAGGCCGAGGAACAGAAGGCCAAAGAAGCCGAGCTGGAGCAGAAGATCGCCGAGCTGGACGCCCGAGAGGCGGCGGAGGCCGATGACGACGATCACGATGACTCGGTCGAGACCAAAGGCGAGCAGCAGGACGGCAAGAAAAAATCCGAGCGCTCCAACACCGGCAAGGGCAAGGACAACCGCGCCAGCAACCCGGTGGACGACGAGATCGCCGAGCTGCTGGGCGAGTAGCCCGACCCGACCCAACGCTTGATTCAACGCCTACGCCCGCACGGCGGGGGCGTTGTCATGCGCGGTCAATCGTGCCGGAGCGCCTGGATCGGGTCCTGCTTCGCCGCCTTCATCGCCGGGTACAGGCCGAACACAAGTCCGGTGGTTGCCGCGACGCCGAACGCCACAAGCATGGACCAGGGCGTCAGCCGGGTCGGCGCGGTCACCTCGGGCGGGATGATTGATCCCAGGACGGGCAGGCTCGGCAGCACCCCCTCGACGAGCGGCGGGATGCCCAGACTGATGAGCACGCCCACGCCCACGCCCACAAGGCCGCCGATCGCGCTGAGCACACCGGTCTCGACGAGGAACTGCCAGATGATGTGCCGACGCGTCGCGCCGAGCGACCGCCGGATACCGATCTCCCGCGTCCGCTCGGTCACGTTCGCCAGCATGATGTTCATGATGCCGATGCCGCCGACAAGCAGGCTGATCCCGGCGATCGCGCTGAGCGTCACCGTCCAGGTCAGCGCCTGGCGTTCAGCCTCTTCGAGCAGCTCGTACGGGACGATCAGCCCGACGTCTGCCAGCCCGGGGTGACGCACCTCCATGGTCCTCTGCAGCACTCTCGCGTCATCCAGCACGCGGTCACGCGACGGGCTCTGGAGATACACCTCGGCGACCTGCACCTCGGCCGCGCTGAACGAGCCCGCCTCGATCTGCCGGACCGTGTCACCAAACGTCGCGCGTGCCGTCGTGATCGGGACGTGCACATCGAGGTTCAGGTCACGCCCGACGAGCGCCGCGCCGGCCCCGCCCGAAAGCCCCACCGGCGCCAGCACGCCCACGACACGGAAAATCTTGTCGTCAATCCGCAGTGTCCCGGAGAGCGGGTCTTCGAGGTCGTAGAGCTCCTTGGCGATCTCGGTGCCGATGACGCACACCATCGCCCGGCTTTCCATATCCGCCTGCGTGAGGTATCGGCCCCGGCTGAGCGTGAGGTTCGCGACACTCAGCATCTCCGGCGTCGTACCGAACGACTGGCTGACCTTGCGCTTCGTACCCCTCAAGAGCTGGGAGCCGAACCGCTTGAGCGGCACGATCTGCTCAGCCTCGGGGAACGACGCCTCGATCACCGCGAGATCGTCCCGGGTGATGCCATACTTCGCCACCCAGCCCTGATCCTGGCCCTGCTGCTGGTTGCCTGTCGGAGGCTTCTGGCTCCGCACAATGATGTTCCGAGCCCCCAGCCGCTCGATCTGCATGAGCGCCTGGTGCTTCGATCCCTCGCCGATCGAGACCATCGCGATCACCGCCGACACGCCGATAATGATGCCCAGCGCCGTCAGGAACGACCTCAGCAGGTGCAGCCGCAGGTTGTTCAGACCCAGCCGCATGGTTTCGAGCAGGAACGTCATCCTGAGACTCTACCGGATCTCACGCCAGCGGTCGCACGCGAGCCGCTCTCCGCTGTTCTGCCGAGAGGCTTGGCGGATTGATCGGAATGCCGTACGGTATCTGAGATACCAGTGCCCAGCGTCGGCGGACGTGCCGCGCTGCTCGGCAGGAGAACGTCATGCGGAATTCTCTGTTCGTCGCGGGTGCCTCTCTCGCAGTGTCCTCGGCGCACGCCGATGTCATCACGAGCCCCGCCGCGATCCTCGCCAACACGGCCGGTTCCTTCAGCAGCACCCAGGTCGAGGACGCGTTTAATGGGTCGGGGCTGACGCCGACGTTCGAGAGCGGCGTGACGGATTTCGATGATTATCTCGCTCTCAATCCGCTGCACACGAATCTGTTCGAGGGGGCCGAGTGGTTCAGCCGCGGGCCGGGCTCCGTTGACCTGGACCTCGGGGCAACCCTGCTGATCACAAGGCTCGCGATCTGGAACGAAGAGGGCGACAACGGCGTCGGTGATCTCCGGGTCAGCGTCGCGTCGGACTCGAGCTTCTCGGATCTCACGGAGATTGGTAGCTTCGCACCGGCCAGCAATCCCGTCGGCCTCGAGTACCCCGCCGAGGTGCTTGACGTGACCAATACGCTCGGCCGCTTCGTGCGGCTGGAGTTCGTCAGCGCCGACTTCGATAACTTTGGCCTGGGCGAGATCGCCTTCGCGACGCAGATCCCCGCGCCCTCCTCTGCGTTGACGGTCGCCGCGCTGGGCATCGGTATCACCCGCCGCCGCCGGGTGTAACGCGGCGTGCCCGCGCGCAATCATGCCCCGTGCCACGCGTAACGATCACCCAAGAGACCGACACCCCCGTCGGCTGGCAGTTCGCGGTCGAGATCACCTCCCGCCGAGCCGGCACGACCACGCACGAGCTGGCCATGAGCTTCCAGGACTACGAGCTGCTCTGCCGGGGCACGCGGCCGCCGAGCCAAGTCGCGGCCGAGTTGGTCGAGCGGCTGATCTCGGGCGAGATCGAGAACGCTCCCAAGCCGCTGCCGGAGCGGTTCGATGCAGCAACAGCTCGACGATGGACCGCACATATCTAAGTTTGATATCTGAGCTCTCGCCCCAATCCTGTGGTCTGTGTGAATCGCACTGTGGACAACGGCGAGAACGTGCGCGCGCTGTATGCTGCCCGTCCGTGGGATAAATCAGGAGAAGCTCGATGAAGATGCAGGTGAGATGGTTTGTGACTGGTGCGATTGCGTCGGCGGCCGTGGGCGCGCTGCTCGGGGCCGCCACGTTTCAGCCGGGCCTTGAACCGCCGGCGGGGCCGGTGAGCGATACGTCGCCAAGCTTGGCTGAGATCGACGCGAAGCTGGATTCGTTGATTGGAGGCGTAGCAGCAGGAGATCCGGCCAACCTCGTCTCGACGGGACGGCTCAACATTCCAAACGGTACTGGTTCAGTTTTCATAGGTGGATCGAACGCGACTGCACGGCTCGTCTCAATCATCGTGCCGAACGGTGACATTGAGGTGCAAGATGCAAACGGCACCGTAGTGGACATCTTGCGAGCCAATTCTGTAAACGCCGGTAGTGGGTTCACAGGCTTTGCTCAATACAATTTGAATATTGATATCGATTTGCCGCTCACAATCGTCAGGCGCTCAGCTCAGTTCATACCGGAAGTGACCGTACTGTATCGAGAGCTTGACTAGCTCAGCATGTCGAGCAGGTACCGCCCGGTATGACTCGCCTCCACCTTCGCCACATCCTCCGGCATCCCGCTCGCCACTATCGTGCCGCCGCCGTCGCCGCCCTCGGGGCCCAGATCCAGCAGCCAGTCGGCGCACTTGATGACGTCCAAGTTGTGCTCGATCACCACGAGCGTGTTCCCCGCGTCGGTCAGCTTGTCGAGCACCGCCACCAGCTTGCGGATGTCTTCGAAGTGCAGCCCCGTCGTCGGCTCATCGAGGATGTACAGCGTGTGCTCCGTACTCGGCGTCCCGTCGTACCGCACGCCCTTCCCCAACTCGGTCGCGAGCTTGACGCGCTGCGCCTCGCCGCCCGAGAGCGTCGTTGACGGCTGCCCAAGCGTGATGTACCCCAGCCCGACATCCCGCAGGCACTCGGTGAACCGCAGCACCTTCGGGTGGTTCTCAAAGAACGAGCACGCGTCCTCGACCGTCATCCCGAGCACATCCGCGATCGACTTGTCGCGGTAGGTCACCTCCAGCGTTTCGCGGTTGTACCGCGCACCCTTGCAGACCTCACACTCGACGTACACATCCGGCAGGAAGTGCATCTCGATCTTCTTCGTGCCCTGCCCCTGGCACGCCTCGCAACGCCCGCCGCCGGCCTGTGCCGAAACATTGAAGCTGAACCGGCCCGGCTTGTAGCCGCGGATCTTGGCCTCTTTGGTCGCGGTAAAGATCTTGCGGATCTCATCGAAGATGCCCGTGTACGTCGCCGGGTTCGAACGCGGCGTTCGCCCGATCGGCGACTGATCCACCTCGATGATCCGATCAATCTGCCCAAGCCCATTGATACGCATGTGCGCACCCGGCTTGTCGCGCGTACCTCCGAGCTCCTGACGCACCGCCTTGAGCAAGATCTCGTTCACGAGCGTCGACTTGCCGGACCCCGATACACCCGTCACGCACACGAACCCGCCCAACGGAAACACAGCGTCAACGTTTTTGAGGTTGTTCGCCTTCGCGCCCTTAACCGTCACGGCCTTCTTCGGTGACAGCTTCCGCCGCTGCTTCGGCACCTCGATCGAACGCTCACCCGACAAGTACTTGCCTGTAAGCGACGTCGGGTGGCTTTCGATTTCGGCGACCGCCCCCTGCGCGACGACCGTCCCCCCGTGCACGCCCGGCCCGGGGCCGATGTCCACGAGATGGTCCGCCGCACGGATCATCTCCTCGTCGTGCTCGACCACCAGCACGGTGTTCCCAATATCAGCAAGATGCCGGAGCGTGCGGATCAGCCGACCGTTGTCGCGTTGGTGCAGGCCGATCGTTGGCTCGTCGAGCACATAGCACGCACCGACCAGCCCCGACCCGACCTGCGTCGCCAGCCTGATCCGCTGGGCCTCGCCGCCCGAGAGCGTCGCGGTCCGCCGGTCGAGCGACAGATACTCGAGCCCGACGCTCGTCAGGAAGCGCAGCCGGTTGCCCACCTCGCGGATGATCGGCTCGGCGATCTGCTCCTGCTCCTTGCTGAGCTTCAATCCTTCAACAAACGCGATCGCGTCGTTGATGTTCAGCCGCCCGATCTCGGCGATGTTGAGCACGCTGCCATCGTTCTTCTCGCGGCCGATCACGCTGTCACTGAACGCCTTCTTGGTGTCGGCCTTGTGCGAACTCTCAACGTGCACGTGCAGCGCTTCAACGCGCAGCCGATCGCCGTGGCAATCCGGGCACTGCTTCTCGGTCTGGAACGTGTGCAGGTGGTCCTTTACCCACTGGCTCTCGGTCTTGTGGAACCAGTCGTGCAGCATTGGGATGACGCCCTGCCAGTGGCCCTCCTCGTCGCCGTAGAGCAGCACGGAGAAAATCACCTCGTCCATGCTGCTGATCGGCGCGTTCTGGTCGACGCCCCAGTCCCGGCAGAACCGCCGCAGGTACCGCGGGTACACCATCCCCCCCGGCCCGTTCTTCTTCCACGGCGCGATGCCGCCGCGACGCAGCGACTTGTCCATGTCGGGTACGACCAAGTCTTCATCAAACTCAAGGATCGCCCCGAGACCATGGCAGGTCGGGCACGCGCCGAACGGCGAGTTAAACGAGAACAGCCGGGGCGACAGCTCTTCGAGCGCGATCTCCGGATGATCCGGGTCGGCGTAGCTCGTCGAATACGTCCGGTCCGTCCACTTGTCACGATCGTCGGCGTCGTTGATCGCAACAAACACCGTCCCGCCCGACAGCTTGAGCGCGCTCTCGATCGACTCGGCCAACCGCTGCCGAACATCGTCGCGGATCACGATCCGATCAACAACGGCCTCCACCGTGCTCTTGTGGTAGCGCCCGAGCTCGAGCGGATTCTCGCCGCCCTTGGCGAGCACATCACGGATCTCAATCACATCGCCGTTTACGCGCGCCCGGCCCCAGCCCTGCTGCTGAAGCTCCTCGAGCACGTCCTTGTGATAGCCCTTCTTCTCACGCACAACCGGCGCGAGCACCATCAGCCGCGTGCCCTCGGCGAGTTCCATCACCGAATCAACGATCTGCGTGCTGGGCGTTGCCGTGATCAGCCGGCCCGAGCGAGCCTGCACCGTGCCGTCTTTCTTCGCCTTCGTGACGGCCCACGACCGAGGCGAGCCACACCGCGCGAACAGCAACCGCAGGTAGTCGTAGATCTCCGTCGTCGTCGCGACGGTCGAGCGCGGGTTGTGCGCGCTCGACCGCTGCTCGATCGCGATGGTGGGGGGGATGCCCTCGACCTCTTCGACGTCCGGCTTCTTGAGCTGGTCGAGGAACTGCCGGGCGTACGCCGACAGCGACTCCATGTACTTCCGCTGCCCCTCGGCGAAGATCGTGTCGAACGCGAGCGAGCTCTTGCCCGAGCCAGAGAGCCCCGTCATCACGATCAGCTGATCGCGCGGCAGGTCGAGATCGACGCCCTTGAGGTTGTGCTCCTTCGCGCCGCGAACACGGATCAGCCGCTCGGAGTACGCCCCGCCCATGGCGGGCGACCCCGGCTTGGCTTCCACGGCCTCTGAAGATCGCGCAGCGGACGCCGTCCCTCCCGCTCTCTTCCGGCTCACCTTCTTCCGGGCGGCCTTCTTCGAGGCCGGTTTCTTGCTCACAGATCGCTTCTTCTTCGGAGGGGTCGTTGTGTCAGGCATGCAGCCGGGATCGTAGGGGGACGCGCGGCCGCGCGGTCGTGCCGAAACCGGCTCTGCGTGTTGGCTTTCACGCCCGCAAACGGTCGTCGCCGATATCTGAGTATGCCTGTAACGTTCCGACTGCCCGGCATGGACGAAGCGCCGGCCGCCAACCGCCACGCTACACCGGACGAGTGCGTCGCCTACTAACGCGAGCTCCATCAAGACAACGCCTACTTCGATCAGCACCAGAAGTACACCGACCGCTTGCGACCGTTCGGTCTCGACCGCATCTCCCGCCTGCTCAAATCCGCCCAGTCCGATGTGCTTCTCGAGATCGGCTGCGGCTACGGCCGACTCTTGTGGCACCTCGCGCCGCAGGTCAGCCGAGCACTCGGTGTCGAGCTCTCGCCGGAACCACTCGAAGAGGCCCGCCGCGTGCTCGCAGGCCGGGGCGACGTCGAACTGCATCTCGGCGACGGCCGCTCGCTCGCGCCGATCGCCGACGCGTCGGTCGATGCCGCCTACGCGTTCACGGTGTTCCAGCACATGTCGCGGAGCATCGCGCTGTCCAACGCGCGAGAGGCCGCGAGAGTGCTGCGCCCGGGCGGGCGCTTGGTGCTCCAGCTGTTCGTCGGGTCGGGCGACGACGATGTGTGCGCAACGCACGGCGAACAGTCGCTCGGCTACACCGCCGCCCAGGCATGCGCGCTGATCGAAGACGCGGGGCTCCGCGTCGATCAGCTCGAATACGACGATCTTTTCGAGAGCCACCCCGGCCAGGGTGTCGCGTGGTGGTGGGTCAGAGCATCAAAGCCGGCCGAGCTACCGTGAGTCCGGCGTCTCCTTGGTCGGCGAAGGTGCCGACTGCTGCCCTTGCTGCTGTTGCGGCTGCCGGGCCTGCGACCGCTGCATCTGGATGAATCCCAGCAGCACGAAGCCAATAGCAACACCCAAGAGGTACGTCGCCACCCGCCCGATGAACTTGCGATCGATCTTCACGGCAGCGACTTGCTCCCCTCTCAGCCCCGCTTCTTACGCTTCTTGCCGGCCCGCGTGCCCGGCATGCCCGCCTTCCCCTTGTCCGCCTTCTTCGACTTCGAATCCAGTTCGCTCCGCCGAACCTTGCCTCCGGATCCCACTTTGCCCGCCCGGATCGCCTTGATCTGGTCCCGCAGCTTGGCCGCCTTCTCGAACTCCGTCGCCTCCGCGGCCGCGAGCATCTCCTCTTCGAGTTGCCGGACGAGCTCCTCCGAATCGAACGCCTCGTCGTCCGCGTTCACCGCCTCGCGCGCCGTCTTGCGGGCACGCAGCTCCATCTCGATCCCGCTGCGGATCGCCTTCTCAACCGACCGCGGCGTGATGTCGTTCTCTTCGTTGAACGCGATCTGCTTCGCACGCCGGCGCTCGGTCTCGTCGATCGCCGCCTGCATCGCCGGCGTCATCTTGTCGGCGTACATCACAACCTTGGCGTTCACGTTCCGCGCCGCCCGGCCCATCTGCTGGATCAGGCTCGTCGGGCTCCGCAAGAAGCCCTCCTTGTCCGCATCGAGGATGCACACGAGCGAGACCTCGGGCAGGTCAAGGCCCTCGCGAAGCAGGTTCACACCGACGAGCACGTTGAACTCGCCCTTGCGAAGGTCGGTCAGGATCTCGACGCGTTCGAGCGTGTCGATGTCGCTGTGCAGGTACCGCACCGCGATGCCCTGCTGGTGCAGGTAGTTCGTCAGATCCTCGCACAGCCGCTTTGTCAGCGCCGTCACCAGCACACGCTCGCCCTTCTCGACACGCTCTCGGCAGCGATCGAGCAGATCCGGCACCTGCCCCGTCGCGGGCCTCACCTCGATGTCCGGGTCAACCAGCCCCGTCGGCCGGATCACCTGCTCGGCCACCTCGCCGCCGCACTTTTCAAGCTCGTACGGCGCGGGCGTCGCCGAGACGAACACCATCTGCGGGATCATCGCCTCGAACTCTTCAAACCGCAGCGGCCGGTTGTCCAGCGCACTCGGCAACCGGAATCCGTGCTCGACCAGAATCTCCTTGCGTGCTCGATCACCGTTATACATTGCGCGGATCTGCGGCAGCGTCACGTGGCTCTCATCAATGATGATCAGCCAATCGCGGAAGTTCCGACGCAACGCACGTGCGGCCTCAGACGTCGGCCGTTCTTCGCCGAGATCGGTCGAGACATCATCGGTCGAGATGTCATCCGTTCCCGCCGGCGGCGCGTAGTCAAAGAAGTCCAGCAGCGTAAACGGCCGCTCGCCCGGCCGCCGCCCATCCATCCATCGGCTGTAGTTCTCAACGCCGTTGCAGAAGCCGACCTCCTCGAGCATCTCCAGGTCGTACTTCGTGCGGGCAAGAAGCCGCTGCGCCTCAAGCAGCTTGCCCTCGTGCCGCATCGCCATCACCCGCTCGTCGAGCTCGGCCCGGATCCCATCGAGCGCAGACTGCATCTGGTCCTCGGGCATCACGTAGTGCACCGCCGGGAAGATGAAGAACTGCGACTCCTCCGCGAGCAGCTCGCCGGACGTCGGATTAATTAGCTCCACCCGCTCGATCTCGTCGCCAAACAGCTCGACCCGCACCGCGAACTTCTCGTACGCCGGCCAGATCTCAACGACATCGCCCCGCACGCGGTACTGCCCGCGCTTAAACTCGATGTCCGACCGCTGGTACTGCATGTCATTGAGCGCGAGCAGAAACTCCCGCCGCTCGATCCGCGAGCCACGCGTGACCGTCAGCACCTTGTGCGCGTACGCCTCGGGCGAGCCGAGACCAAAGATGCACGACACACTCGCGACGACAACGGTATCGCGACGGCTCAGCAGGTTGCTCGTCGCCGCCAGCCTCAGCTGATCCAGATCATCGTTACGGCTCGCGTCCTTCTCGATATAAATGTCCCGCTGCGGGATGTACGCCTCGGGCTGGTAGTAGTCGTAGTAGCTCACGAAGTAGTTCACGCTCGACCCGGGGAACAGGTCGCGGAACTCCTCGAAGAGCTGCGCCGCCAGTGTCTTGTTGTGGCTGATGATCAGGGTCGGCTTCTGCACCCGCTGGATGAGGTGCGCCATCGTGAATGTCTTGCCCGTGCCGGTCGCGCCGAGCAGGCACGAGTACCGCTCGCCCGACCGGATGCGCGCCTCGAGCTGGTCGATCGCCGCCGGCTGATCGCCCATGGGCACAAACGGGCTCTCGACACTGAACCGGCTCATTCGTACTTCACGCCCTCGTGCTCGATCCAGCCGCCCTCGCGCCACTTCTTCGGGTCGTGGTGCGTCCAGTGCAGCACGCCGCCCTTATCATTCCACTCGTACTGGCCGTAGACCAAGACGCGATCGCCCTCGTCAACCGGCACGTACGGCGCAAGGTCGATGTTGTGCGACACCAGCACGGTGCCTCCGGTCTCGAGCGCAAGCAGGAAAAGCTGGTGCCGCGAGCCCTCGTTGTCGTCCGGCAGCAGCTTCACCACCTCGGCCTCAAGCTCAACCATCTCGCCCGACGTTCGGCTATCGATCAGCGCCCGGATCACCGACTCGTCAACTGTCGTTGTACCGATCGCGATATCGGTCTCGACGCGCGGCATCTCGCGTGGTGCTTCACGCTCGGCATCCGGTATCGACGCCGTCTGCGTCGTCTGCCGGTCATCGCCGTCGCCGGTGAGCAGCCCCGTCAGGTCGGGACCGCCAAGCAGCTTCATGCCAACGATCACGATCACGACAACAACGGCACCGACGCTTACCGTGCCCGCCTTCTTCGCCGTCCCGGCCATTTCCAGATCCTCCCCGAGGCGATTCTACGGCGGACCAATCCAAGGCGAGCGTGTGGTACGCTGCGGGAAACCCCGGAGGCCCACCATGTCCGATCGCACCCTTCTTGACACAGGCCTGTTCCTCATGGATTTCTCTCGTCAGGCAACCATCGGCTGCCTCGCCGGGATCGAGAGCGGCGCGTTCGTCAAGCGGTTCGCCGCCGATGGCAGCCACGCGGCCTACATCGTCGGCCACATCACCTTCACCGACGACACCACACTCAACATGCTCGCGGGCGAACCGCACACGCTTTCGGAGCCCGAGCAGAAGCTCTTCGGTGGGGGTGCAACGATCTCCGAGACCCTCGCCGACTACCCGCCACAATCCGAGCTCGTCGAGAAGATGCACGCCGTGCGCGCCAAGCTCGTCGAGTACTTCAAAGGCCTCTCGCCCGCCGAGATCATCGCACCCGTCGAAGGCCCGCTCGCGCAGTTCGGCGATACGCGGGCCAAGCTCATGACGTCGATCGCCTGGCACGAGGGCTTCCATAGCGGGCAGATTTCAGTGATCCGCCGCCATTTGGGCATGCCCAGGGTCTTCGGTTAGCTGTCCGCCTCTGCCCGCCAGCCAGCTCCGCAGCGCTGGCACACACGCAGGCCCGCCTCATCCGAGCGAGCATTGTCGAGGCCGAGGCTGCAGCACGGGCAGATGCCCGAATCCCGGACCGCCCGCGCGAACCGACGGCTCACCACGCCCGTCTCACCGATCACCGCCGTCACGATGACAACAACGATCGGCAGCACAACGAGCGGCAGCAAGCCGGTCGCCGGAGCAATCCCGACATCCAGCAGCGCGGGGACCAGCAGCAATCCGAGTCCGGCAAGCAGCAGGACGCCGATCAGGACCACGATGCTCCGAACAACCAGACCGTTGCGTCGCCGCGCGAGCCGCACCGACTTCCGCTGCGCAGAAGTCCACGAGCGCCGTGCCGACCGCGGCACCCGCCATGACACGCTCCGGATCCGCCGCACAAGCACACCTCGGTCGTCGCTGGCGAGCGGGACGGACACGGGTGCCCGCCCCGAGCCCGTGCCGAGCTGATCCCATTCGGTCGCCCCGAACGGGACACTGCCCACCAATCCGGGTGACCATCGTGCGCCACACTCGGAGCACTCCGCGAACCGCGACCGCGTTCCAATCGTGGCCCGAAGGTCGTAGCCGCACCCGCCGCAATAGCCGCGCGAGACAATCGTTCGTGCGATGCCCTCCCGCTGAATCCCGAGCCCGACACGGCGCGTGATTTCCCACGAGAGCACGAGCAGCAACCCCATCACCGCGAAGATCGTCCCCGTGCCCATCGGCACACGCGACTGCAAGAGGCTCCACGCAACGAGCGTGCCGATCGTGAGCCCGGCGACGACGAGCTGGCCCCGTGCGCTCGCGCTGCCCTCGTTGGAAGCCGCACGCCTGAGCTGCTTCACAAAGCGGCGCATCGCGGCCCCCGCGTCGCCCTCCGCAACCGGAAGATCTCCCAGCCGCACCTCGCGGAGCCGCGTCCCGGCGTCATCGACGGCATAGGCCGTCGGCGATCGCTTGACCGAACGCAGCAGCGCGGGCTCTTCCATGACCAAAGCGTATCAGCGCGTCGCGAGCAGCTCCCGCGTCCGGGCCCGCATGATCGCCAGCCCCGCCGGCAACGCGGCCAGCAGCGTGATGACCACGACCGACGACCACCCGATCGCGAGGCCTCCCACCGGGATCAGAAGGTTCAGCTCAAGCCCGATCAGCGTCTCGTTGATTTTTCGCCCCGCCCACGCGGCCTGAAGGCCCATGCACGTGCCGAGCACGACCGCGGCCAACGCGATCACCAGCGCCTCCCCGATGACAAGACGAAGCAGCAGGCCCTGGCGTGCACCGACGGCACGGAGCACGCCGAACTCAAACCGCCGAGCATCGATGCCCGCGTAGATCAGATTCGCAACGCCGAAGCACGCGACAATCATCGCACAGACCGCGACAACGCTGAACGCACCCAGCGCACCGCCGAAGACGGTGAGCAGTTCCTGCTGGATCGCGCGCCCGCTGCCGGCGTCGAGGATGCCGTACGGGAACAGCTCCCGCCGGATAGTATCAATGGCGAATTCGTCGTCGACGTCGTCGGCCAGCTCAGCCTGGATCAGGTTGATCGCGTCGGTGCCAAACTTTGCCTTCATGTCGTCGCGCGAGCCGAACACCGCGTGGATCGCCTGCTGCGTGTACTCCTCGCCGATGTTAAAGAACTTGCTCACGATGTCGAGCCCCGGGCTCGTCACAACGCCCACAATCTCGAACGTGTGCTCGATGTCGTCCTTGCTGCACGTGAATGTGTCGCCGACCCCGAGCCCCTTGGCGGTGCGGAACTCGCGAGCAACGATGATCGAGTCCCCCGCGAGCAACCGGGGCAACGCGGTCTCTTCCGAGCCCTCGACCCACTGGAGCTCCGCGAGCTCGAAGAACGGCTCGGGCTCGAACGCGATGAAGGTCGACTGATACTTCGTCACGCCGCTGACGCCGAACGTCGAATGCTCGATCGGCACCAGCGTGATCGCGGTGGTCCCTGTCACAAAGTCGAGCGACTCCAGCTTTTCCTGGGCCTCGGGGGTGAGCGCAACCCCCGATACAAAGGCGTCGGGGAACTCGAACGCGCCGAGGAAGTCGCGCATGACCGCGCCGCCGTGCGACCAGATCGCCACCATGAGCGAGAGCCCGGTCATCATCGCGCCCGCGGTGAAGCCGAACCTGAACGGTGTCTGCTGCACCGTGCGCTCAAGCAGCCGCTTCGGAAGACCCAGGGCACGCCCGATTGCCGGTCCGAGCGTCCGCACCACCGCGAGCACCATCGGCACACCGAGCACGAAGTAGCCGAGGAACATCGCCGGCAGACCCAGCAGGAAGTACGCCCAGAAGATCGTCTCGCCGTCGTCCGGGGAATCGATCGTCAGCCATTGGGTGACCAGCCCGGCCACGCCCAGCACTACGGCGATCAAGATCGACCGTCCTGTCGTTGGCGACGCCCGCGACGCCAAGGCGCGCAGCGGGCTGGTCGCCGAAGCCTTCCACGCCGGCCAAACAGCGCCCAGCAGCCCACTCACGACCGAGCCGCCCGCGGCGAGCGACACCGGCCACCACGCGAGCTGCAACTCGCTCTGCAGCACATCATCGAAGAACCAGAACAGCCCCGCGCACCCCGCGAGCCCGAGCGGCACGCCGATCAACGCCCCGACGGCGCCGATCAGCACGCCCACCGCGAGCTGGCTCGCCGCCAGCTGCCCACGCGCGCCGCCGATGCACCGCACGACCGCGAGGTCGCGCTGCCGCTCCGCTACGTCGACCGTCAGGCCCGTCATGATGATGAACGACGCGGCCAGGAACGAGAGCATCGATCCGAAGATCATGCCGATCCGACCCGACTGCATGTTCTGATCGAAGCCCGCCGTGACCTTCGCCGTGGTCTGGATGAGCACGGTGAGCGCCTCCTCCGGAGTCAGCTCGGCCCGCCGCGCGTCCGCGAACGCCTCAGCCTCCACACCCCCGGCGAGCACGACGTCAACCTGCGCGATCCGGCCGGGTTTGCCCGAAAGATCCGCCAGCGCCGAGCGTTCCATGTACGCGAGCGGACGCCCGCCGAGCGGCGGCGAAGCCACAACGCCAACGACCGTCAGCGGGGTTTCTCGCCGGAGCAGGAACCCGCTCAGAAACTCGACCGTGTCGCCGACACCGATGGTGACGGCGTCGTTGATCGCCTCGGCTTCGGCCGGTGTGACGCGTTCGCCCTCGCCCGTCTCTTCGTCGTCCAGCAGCACGTCGCGGACCTGAATCGCACCGCCCAGCGCGCCCGCGTTGCCCTGCCGACCCGCGAGCCGATCCGCCAGCAGCTCATCGATCGCGATCTCGCCCGGCCCCGTCGGCAGACGTCCCTGCAGCACCGGCAGCGGCCTGAGCAGAAGCTCGCCGACCGGATCGATGCCGTTGCCGACAGCGTTGACAAGGGTCTGTGTCCGGCGAACACGGTGAGGGCCTTCCGGTTCGTCTTCGTCGATCGGGCGCGCGAGCTCGACCGACGCCCGCAGCGGCATCGACGCCTCGGTCCGTCCCACGGCGATCTCGACGCCGTCCCACTCGGCTGCGCGGCTCAGCCACGATTCATCGATCGTCAGCCCGGAGCCACGCCCCTGGACGATGATGTCCGCGTCCCCGATCTGCGCGAGAATGCGGTTGCTCAGCGATCCCTGGATCGATGCCATCGCCGTTGACACCGCCGCGATGAGCAGCGCCGATAGCGCGACCGCGGACACGAGAAGCGCGGTGCGCCTCGGCCTAGCCCGCAAGTTCCGAATAGCGAGCCGCCACGCCGGCCGCATCGGCATCCTCCACATCAAATCCGCCCACGACCTTGCCGTCCGCGAGCACGATCACGCGCTCGCAGTGCACCGCCGCCGAGGGCTCGTGTGTCACCATTACCACTGTGATCCGCTCATCCCGGGCGATTTCTTCCAAAAGCGACCAGAGCTTCTCGCTGCTCGCCGAGTCGAGGTTGCCCGTGGGCTCGTCGGCAAAGATCACCGGCGGCCCAAACAGGAGCGCCCGCGCGATCGCGACCCGCTGCTGCTCGCCGCCCGACAACGCCTGCGGACGGTGCCCCATCCGATCGGCGAGCCCCAGCCGGTCGAGCAGCTCCTCGCTCCGCGACCGAAGCTTGGAGAGGTCCTCGCCCAGGAGCTCGCCCGGGAGCTCAACGTTCTCGCGGGCCGAGAGCGTCGCGATGAGGTTGAACTGCTGGAACACGATCCCGATCGCCCGGCCGCGGAACGCCGTCGCCGCCCGCTCGTCCAGGTCGTGGATCGACTGCCCCGAGACCTCGATCGTGCCCTCATCGGGCCTGTCGAGCGCCGCGAGCAGGTGCAGCAGCGTGCTCTTTCCCGATCCCGACCGACCCATGATCGCGAAGAAGCCAGGCCGATCGATCGTCAAGTCAACTCCGCGCAACGCCTGGACGCTGCGGCTGCCGAGGTCGTACGACTTTGTAACACCAGCGCAGCGGATCATGCCGTTGATCGAAGGTCCTGGTAGTGCGTTCCTGGCCGTGTGATGCCGTCAGCCCGTCTTGCCGTCGTACGTCGCGGCATCCATGAGCGATTCAATCGCCGAGGGATCTTCGGGGCGGATCTTCACCAGCCAGCCCTCGTTGAACGGGTCCGAGTTCAGGATGCCGGGGTCTTCGTCGATCTTGGGGTTCACCTCGACGATCTCGCCGGCGACACCCGAGTAAATGTCGCTCGAGGTCTTCACGCTCTCGACCTCGCCGATCTCTTCGCCCGCCGCGACCTCGGTGCCCTCGGGCTTCATCTCCGCGAACGTCACGTCGGTCAGCTGATCGACCGCGAACTGCGTGATGCCGATCACGATCAGCTCCCCGTCTGGCAGGTGCCACTCGTGGCTTTCGCTGTAGCGGCGGTCGGTCGGCACACCCATCGTCGGTTCTCCAGTCGCGAAAACATGCATCGCTGGCGATCCGCCCATGCTAGCGGCCACACCCGGCGTCGGGCGGACGGCCCGTCACGCGGCGGATATGCTGCCCGCGATGCTGCTCACCCTCCACGCCGCCTCGCTCCGGCCGATGCTCGCGCCGTCGCGCGGCAAGCCCAAGCTCGCGCTCACCGATCTCCCCCGGTTCGCCCGGCAGGATCTCGATATGCACGGGCTCAACCTCACCACCGACCTCCTCAAGGGCGCGACCCGCAAGGTTCTCGAGGACCTCCGCGAACGCGCGGACAAAGAACGCTGCGCCTGCCTCCTGCTCATCGAGCCCGAGCCGCTCAAGCTCGCCGACGAATCCGACAAAGTCGGCGGCGCCGGCGTCGAGAGAGCCAAACGCGTGCTGAACGCGGCGAGCATCCTCGGCTGCAACGCCGCGGCGATCAGCGTCGACAGCCCCGACGAGGACGACTTCGTTGACTTCGCCGCCGACCGATTCCGGCAGATCGTCGAGACCGCCGACAAGCTCGATATGAACATCCTCGTGGCGCCCCGCGAGGGGCTGACCCACAAGCCCGAACGGGTAACCGAGCTGATCAAAAAAGTCGGCGGGTTCCGAGTCGGCACCTTCCCCGACTTCGAGTCCGCGATGCAGGCGGACGATCCGTCGGCGTACCTTCGCAAGCTCGTGCCCTACGCCAGCGTCGTCTGTGCGACGACGGTGTCGCTGACCGCTCCGGAGACGATGCCCGACAAAGAGCCGGCCGAGGAAGACGAGAAGCCCAAGAAGCCAGCCGCTGAGACGCCGCCGCAGGACGCCGAGCCCACCGATGCCGAGCTCGCAGAAGAGGCCGAGGCCTCCGAAGAAGACATCGACGCCCCGCCCGGAGGCCCCGGCGGAGGGCTAGAGGGCCTGATCCAGGCCGTCCTCAACGAAGAAGACTTCGAGGAGGAGCAGGAGCCGCCGAGCCATGAGCCCTACCCGCTCCAGCCGCTGATCGACGCGATCGCAGCCGTCGGCTTCGACGGATCGCTCGCCGTGCGGTATTCTGGCAAGGAAGACTGCGTCGCCGGCACGGATCTGAGCCGGTGGGCACTCGAGCACGCGGTCGAGCACAAGTCGGGGTAAGCACGTGGCATCCACGAAGACGCTCAAGCCCAAGCAAGCCACCCCGACGCGAGGACGCACGGCCGTGCCGATCAAACGCGACCTCATCATCACCATCGACGGCCCGGCGGGCACCGGCAAGTCCACCGTCGCCCGCCTGCTCGCCGCAAGGCTGGGCCTCGACTTCCTCGACACCGGCGCCATGTACCGAGCCGCGGCTGCCATCGTCATCGACCACGGCCTCGACCCCGCCGATGTCACTGCCGTCGTCGCCAAAGTCGCCGACGCCGACCTGCACTTCGACTGGCAAACCGACCCGCCCGCGATCCTCGCCTGGCTCAAGCCGCTGAACGACCGCATCCGCCACGCCGACGTCACCAAGCTCGTCTCCCCGCTGGCCGCCCTCGGCGAGCTCCGCGAGCACATGGTCCGCAAGCAGCGGCTCATCGCGCAGCAGCACCCAAGGCTCGTCTCCGAGGGCCGCGACCAGGGCTCGGTCGTCTTCCCCGACGCCAACGTCAAGTTCTACCTCGACGCCGACGTCGATGTCCGCGCCAAACGCCGCGCCGAGCAGATCGCGGAAGCGAATCAGCCCGTGCCCGAGCCCGAGCAGCTCCGCAAGGACATCCGCGAACGAGACGAACGCGACATGACGCGGGACGTCGGCCCGCTCGTATGCCCCGACGACGCGCTGACCGTCGACACGGGCGCGCTGTCGCTCGAAGGCGTCGTCGACCTGCTCGAGGCCGAGTGCCGGGCGCGCATCGACGCCTGAGCGATCGATGAGCGACGTCAAGCCGATCAAGAGCCCCCGCATCTACAGCCTCGCCCGCTTCACCGCCCGCATGGCGTTCCGGCTGCTCTACCGCGTTAGGATCATCGGCGAGGACCGCGTCCCACGCGAGGGCCCCGTCCTGCTCGTCGCCAACCACGGCTCGTTCATCGACCCGCAGCTCGTCGGCGGCACGCTGCGCGTTCGCAACACCAACTTCCTCGCGCGTCGCAGCCTCTTCAAAGGCCCGCTCGGCTGGCTCATTCGCCGGCTCAACTCCATCCCGCTCGACGACAACGCGGGCGACGTCAAGGCCATCCGCCAGGTCCTCGAACGCCTCGGCGAGGGCGAGCCTGTCCTCATCTTCCCCGAGGGCGCACGCTCCTACGACGGCAAGCTCCAGCCCTTCCGCGACGGCGCCCGGCTCATCATCCGAAGAGCCAAGTGCCCGGTCGTGCCAATCGCGATCGAGGGCGCGTACGAAACCTGGCCCCGCAACCGAAAGCTCCCCCGGCTCTTCGGCTGCCGACTCGCGATCGAATACGGCGAGCCCATCTCCCCCGAGCAAGCGCGAGCCGACGATGGCAACGAACTCCTCGAACGCACCATCGACACCATGCGCCTCGCCCTCCGCGACCACATGCGCCGCGATACCAAGGGCAAATTCCCACCCCCAGGCAACGCCGACGAACCACTGCACCCCGAGTGACTCACCCCAAACGAGCCTCTTGCGCAAGCAAGGAGACCCGAGAGACGCGGCGCAAAACGAAACCCCTCGCTCACGCAAGGGGCTCGTCAGAATTCAAAGTTCGTCAAGTAGCTCAGCCAGCGCTACGCAACGCCTCGATCCGCTTTTCCGTCGGCGGATGCGTCGCAAACAGCTTCGCCAAGGACTCACCCGCGAACGGCTCGACAATAAACAGATTGTTCTGAGCCGGGTTCGGGTTCGCCATCGGGATCCGGCGGTTCAGGTTCTCGAGCTTGGTCAGCGCCGCGATCAAACCGTCGGGCGAGCCAACCAGCGCCGCCGCGTCGGCATCGGCCACAAACTCCCGGCTCCGGCTGATCATCGCCTTGATCACCGCCGCTCCGATCGCGCCGATGATCACCACCGCGATCATCACAAACGGGTTGCTGTTCTCGTTCCGCCCGCCCATGAACAGGAAGCCCCACTGGGCGAGGAACGCCAAGACACCCGCAAGCGTCGCCGCGATCGTGCTCGTCAGCGTGTCGCGGTTCTTGATGTGCGCCAGCTCGTGTGCCATCACGCCGCGCATCTCTTCTTCGGTGAGCAGCTGCATGGCGCCCATGGTCGCCGCGACCGCCGCCTTCTTCGGGCTGCGCCCGGTCGCGAACGCGTTCGGCGCCTGCTGCGGGCAAACATACACCCGCGGCATCGGCAGGTTCGCCTTCTGCCGAAGCTCGTCGACCATCTCGTACAGCGGATCGCCCTCACCGACCTCCTGGCCACGCATTGCCTTGATCGCGATCTTGTCGCTAAAGAAGAACGCAACGAAGTTCGTCGCGATGCCCATGATCAGGAACGGGATCAAGTACCCCTGCCCGAGGATGCCGCCGATGGCGACGAAGAGCGCCATCATGCCGCCGAGCAGGAACACGGTCTTTGTGTTGTTGACGAATCGAGTCATGGCAATCACTACTCCGAAGGGTGTCTCCAGGTTCGTGGGCAAACGCGGTGCCGGATTCGACCGCGTGCCGCGACGCCTCCTGGTGCCTCTCAACGAAGAAGACCCGGCGATCCGGTCGCCGCAACTGCCAACCTGTCAGTCCGGAGAACCGCCGCCGCCGCCGCCGGCCGCTGGTTCCGCCGCGGCTTCGTCGTTGGCGGTCGCCTCCGCCGGCTCGGCCTGGCCCTCCCGCCATCCGCGCAGCGAGATCCAGTCCAGCTCAAAGTCAAAGTCCACATGCGGCCCGACAAACGGCGGATACTCAAACACCCCCCGCGTTGCACGCCCAGCGTTGTACCGCGGTGCTGCGATCACCACCGCCGTCAGCAGCCACCGGTCGTACCGCGGATCGTTCTCGATGCGATCAATAAACAACCTCGGCACCTCTACATCCACCGCCTCCGCGATCGGCAGCCCCGAGGCCTCGTCGATCACGCGCAGCCGACCGACCGCGCGGCCGCCCCGCAGCGGGATCAGATCGTTCAGCTCGACCAGCCACGTCCGCCGACCCCGCAGCTCGCGGTTCGTCAGCCTGCACCACAGCGCCGCCTGCTGTTTGTACTCGTCCCGCTCGGCGAGCGTCGCGTCCGGCACGTCCCGCATTGTCTCGAAATACCGGTTGCGAAGCTCTCGGAGCAGCGACGCGGGCGATGCGAGCGGGTCTGCCGGCGTCGCCGCCGTGCGCGTGACGCCGAGCGCCTCCGAATTCGTGTCCGCCGCCTCGAGTTCGAGCCGGAGGGCGCTCAGCACCTGCTCCGCATCCCTCACCCTTGCCAGCAACCCCCGCCGCTCGTTCCGGAGCACCGCGAGCTCGCTCGCCAGCCGCTCGACGCGTGCCCGCTCCGCCCGCACCTCCTCGACCAACCGCTCGTTGTCCACGAGCAGGTCGCGGGGGCTGACCGTCGGCTGAGCCCGAGCTCCGAGCACAACCCACCCGCAGATGATCGCTGATACCAACGTGTTCCGGCTCGCCTGCTTCACCGCTGCCTCCCGTGACTGGCCTCTACCAGACTACTCTACCAGCGACGATGATCGCCGGATCCAACGAGCCCAGACCCCAGTCCCGCGACGAGCTGATCCCCCCCGAGCTCGCCGCCCGGCTCGACCGCCTCGACGTCACCAGCCGCAAGATGTTTCCCGGTGCCCTGCCCGGCGAACGCCGCAGCAAGAAACGCGGCTCAAGCGTCGAGTTCGACGACTACCGCACCTACGTCGCGGGCGACGACCTCCGCCATATCGACTGGAACGTCTACGCCCGCATGGATCGGCTCTTCATCAAGCTCTTCCGCGAGGAAGAAGACCTCGCCGTCACCGTCCTGCTCGATACCAGCGCCTCCATGGACGCCGGCAAGCCGAACAAGCTCGTCTACTCGCATCGGCTGGCCATGGGCCTGGCGTATGTGGGCCTGGTCGCCAACAACCGCGTCAGCGTCGTGACATTCGGTTCGACGGCCGGCTACCGACGCTTCCCCGCCGGCCGTGGTCGAAGGCGGGTCCAGGCGGTGGGGGAGTTCCTGCTCGAGAACCTCCGCCTCGTCGCAGACCAGCCGAATGCGAGCAAGGTCGGCTTCAACGAAGCCCTCCAGCGCGCCTCCCGCGAGCGGACCGGCAAGGGCGTCTTCGTCGTCGTCTCCGACTGCCTCATCCGCGAGGGCTACGAGGCCGGCCTGGGCGTGCTCGCCTCAACCAGCCGGGGCGGCTTCGACACCACCGTCGTGCAGGTCATGTCGCCCGGCGAGCTCGACCCGGCAGCCGACGGCGACCGCGTGCTCGGCGACCTGCGCCTCAGCGACGCCGAGTCCGGCATCGAGGCCGAGGTCACCGTCACCGCGGAGCTGATCGAGAGCTACAAACGCCGCGTCCAGACGTACTGCGACGATCTGTCCACGTTCTGCCGCCGCCGCGACATGAAGCACACGCTCGTTACCACCAATAAGCCACCCGAGCAGGTGCTGCTCCGCAACCTGCGGAGGCTGGGTGTCATCGGTCAATAAATCGCTCGCCGCTGCTTTAGGGCAACAACGAGCGGAATCGCTAGCAGCCAGTGTTAAAGTTCATTAGCCACGCGTTGAAGTCGTTCGGGGCTACCACTCCGTCACAGTTCTGGTCTGCAATCGGGTCTCCATTGTTGAACGCGTCGACCCAGGCGTTGAAATCGCCAGGGCCGAGTATGCCGTCACCGTTGATATCTGCAAGGCAAGCTTGAGTAAAGTCTATATCGATGTCACAGCTAGCACCAGTAGCAGTGTCATCGCAAGCTCCGCACGCCTGTCCAGGCTGCGGCCCGTTAAAGTTGTACGTTTGTGAACAAGAGTGGGATATTTCGACTACATCGGTAGCGTTCACATCCTCATCAAAGAATAATATTCCTGATCCCTCAGTACTCGATGAAGAAACAACCGATCCATTAATTGATATGGTGTACGACACGCTCCCGGATTTTTGGCATCGTGTGCAATTCATACTCGCTGGAATATCATTATTGTCCGAAAATGCAGTCACGATGAGTCGCAGTCGGCCGCGGCATCCGACGGTGAATGTGGCGACGGCATTCGCGGTTGCACTGGACTCGCCGAAGCATTGAGGATAAAGCACGGTCGTCTGCGTCTCCATAGAATATGAGTTCGTTGATCCGTCGATCTGGCTCAAGCCAAGTGCTTCAGGTACTGGGCCACAACCGTTGACTGGGTCGGCGATTTCTGACCAAGCCCGTGCTTTGCGTTCCAGACCCAAGTTGTAGCTACCCGATGAATCAGAGCCTGCCGTTCCGCAGCCCATGCATGATCCTGCAGGAGAAACACCGGCCGTAGGGGCGGCCGAGCCTGACGTAAAATTAAGTTGGCCATTCGCTGTGCATGCCATGCAGGCTAAAGCGACCGTGAATATCGTCTTCATGTCCATACTCCCAATGAAATCTGAACAATAGCATACACTTTCTGCCGCTCGATGCAATCCCTGGATGCCGGGTGCTTCGATGCGCTTCATGCACCTTCAGTATTGCGTGTTCCAGGACTCAGAACCCTGTGGCTTGAGCCTTGGGCTTCTCACCGGTCAGCTCCTCGTACATCGCGTCATCGATGCCAAGAAACTCGCGCATGTGCGCGTCGTAGGTTTCGCTGTCCTGATCACGCGAGAGATCGAGCCGCAGCTCGTTGATGACCTTCGTCCCCTGGCCGATCCACTCGTCGAACGACTCCTTGCTGATGTTCGCAAAGATCCACTCGCCGATCGGCCCCTTGAACGGCGGCCGGGCCATCTGCGTCCCGGCGTTGCCCGTGCGCCGATCAACAAACGACCCGTCCGCGGCCGGCCCCGTAGGCTTCTTCTCGACCTCGGGCTTCGCGATGCCCAGCTGATCGAGCATGTCGCCTATCGCTTTCTTGGGCATCAGGTCGCCCCGCTCGCCGGCCGTCTGATAGCCCTTGAGCAGCACGTCGCCCGCCCGCTGGGTCTGGTCGGTCGCGATCAGCGCCGCCCCCGCGAGCTGGTAGGCCTTGCTCATTGTCGGGTTGAGCTCGACGCACTTGAGATAGCACTCGGCTGCGTCGTCGAACCGCCCCGCCTGCTGATACGCCCCGCCGAGCGAGAAGTGGGCCATGTCGTTCGTCGGGTCGTCGCTCGCCATCTTCTCGAACTGAGCAATGCGGGTTTCGAGGTCCATGAGTGCCGTCCTTTCGTGTCGAGTGCAACGATAGGTGGCCCCATTCCTATCCTGCACGCGATGCCGACCCCGGACCCACGCCTCGCGATCGACTTCGCCGGCCTGAAGCTGGCCTCGCCCCTCATCCTCGCCGCCGGCACCGCTGGCTACGCCGACGAGCTTGCCGACGCCTTCGACCTCTCGATCCTCGGCGCCGTGACGACAAAGTCGATCACCAAAGAGCCCCGCGACGGCAATCCAACGTGGCGGATCGTTGCCAGCAAGGCCGGCATGCTCAACGCCATCGGTCTCGCCAACCCCGGCATCGACCGCTTCGCCGATGACATCGTCCCAAGGCTCGAAACCGTTCCGACCACCGTCATCGGCTCCGTCGCCGGCAACGCGATCGAGGACTACGCCGCCGTGTGCGCACGCATGGACCCGATCGCCGCCCTGCCCGCGGTCGAGCTCAACGTCTCCTGCCCCAATGTCCACGGCGGCACCGAATTCGGCGTCGATCCGCAAGCCTTGTCTGATCTTGTTCGCGCCTGCCGAGCCGAGCTGAAGACAACCAAGCTCGTCGTCAAGCTCAGCCCGATCGCCGTCGGCCGGCCCGGCATCGTCGAGGTCGCGACCGCCGCCGTCGAGGCCGGAGCCGACGCACTGACCATCGCCAACACCGTCCCCGCCATGGGCATCAACGTGAACACCCGTGAGCCTGTGCTCAGCAACATCACCGGCGGGCTCAGCGGCCCGGCCGTGCACCCGATCGCCGTAAAGCTCGTCCACGATGTGCACACAGCTCTGCCAAACACGCCCGTCGTCGGCCTCGGCGGCGTCATGGACTGGGACGATGCCGCCGAGTTCGTCCTCGCCGGCGCGACCGCCATCGGCGTCGGCACCGCTCTCTTCGTCGATCCGCGCCGGCCGAAGCGGCTGCTCCGCAAGCTGTCGCGGTGGCTCGACGCCCAGAGCGCAGACTCAATCGCAGCCCTCAGAGGAAGCGTCCGGCTGCCTTCATAGCCGCAGCTCGAACCGGGAGACCGCAGCCATGAAGCGGAGACCAAGCGCCGTCCTGATGCTCACGCTCCTGCCCGCCCCCGCGTTCGCTCAAGGCGTGGCACCCCAGCAGCCCGGCGCATCGCACCCCGCCCAGCTCGTGCCCGACACGCGTGATCTCTCCGCCGCCTTGGAAGAAATCCGAGCATCGCTCGATGTCCCCTCGCTGGCTACCGCCGCATACCGCAATGGCACTCTCGTCGGTGTGGGTGCCGCCGGCGAATACAGCACCGAGCACCCGACGCCGGTCGCGCCGACGAGCCGCTATCACATCGGTTCGTGCAGCAAGGCCATGACCGCCGTCCTGCTCGGCACAGTCATCGAAGAAACAAACGACCTCGACTGGGACACAACGCTGCCCAAAGCCCTCCCCGACGACGCCGAGTTCATCAACGCCGCCTACGCCAATGCAAACATCCGCGACCTGCTGGGCCACCGCTCGGGCCTCATCGAAAGCCGCGACCCGTCACTCACCCAGCTCGGCTGGACCATCACCAGCGACTTCGCGGACGCGACGCTTCCAGAGCAGCGCAGAGAACTGCTCCGCACGGCGCTCGCGGCCGACCCGGCAGCCGAGCCGGCGACAGAATTCGGCTACTCAAACTTCGCCTACATCGTCGCCGCCGCGATCATCGAGGCGCACGCCGGATCGTCGTACGAAGAGCTGCTCGCCGAGCGGATCTTCGAGCCCCTCGGCATGCGCACCGCCGGCTTCGGTCCCCCGGGTGAACCCAACGGGGTCACCGAGCCACTCGGACACTCCAAACAAACCGACTGGACGCCGATCGACCCGAGCACGCCCGGCGTCGTCGCCGACAACCCGCCAGTCTTCAACTCTGCGGGCCGCGTCCACGCGAGCGTCGTCGACTGGGGCCGATTCGTCGATGACTTCCAACAAGGCCTCGACGGCACGGGCGCGCTCTTGAGGCCCGAGACCTACCGCCTCATCGCGACCGATCCCGACGGCGACGGCTATGCGCTCGGCTGGGCGCTGACCCAGCAGCCATGGGCCGGCGATTCCCCCGCCCTCACCCACGCCGGCAGCAACACCATGTGGTTCGCCGTCGCGTGGATCGCGCCCGACAAGGATCTCTCGCTGGTCGCCGCGACCAACGCAGCGACGCCCGAGGCCCAGCGGTCAACCAACGAGGCGATCCTTGCGATGATCGAGCGGATTGCACCGTAAGCCCCACCGACAGGCAATCAGAACCCGCGCGGGCCGGCCGACGACTACGCCTCGACCGGCTGTCTCTCGCTCCGCATCGCCGCGAGCGCGCCCTTCATCGAAAGTGCTTCGTCCGCCGGGGTTTCCGGCCGCTCGACCGCCGCCTTCTTGATCCCGCCGTCGGCCATGACGTCGTCGACCTTCACGGTCACACGCTTCGACACGCCGCGCTCTTGCATCGTGATACCGTAGAGCCGGTCCGCCGCCTGCATTGTCCGCTTGTTGTGCGTGATGACGATGAAGTGCGACCGATCCGTGAAGCCGCGCACGACATTCGTGTACCGCTCGACGTTCGCGTCATCGAGCGCAGCGTCGACTTCGTCGAGCACGCAGAAGCAGCTCGGCTTGCTCTGAAAGATCGACAGCAGCAAAGCCACGGCCGTCATCGTCTTCTCACCGCCCGACAGCTGGTTGATCGAGCGAGGCTCCTTGCCCGGAGGCCGCGCGATGACCTCGACGCCCGACTCGAGCCAGTCCGTCTCGTCGGTCTGCACCTTCTCCCCGTCGATCTCCTTGACGAGCGGCATCAAGCGCACCTCCGCCTTGCCGCCACCAAACAGCTTGCGGAACATGCCGTTGGGCCCCGCGAAGTTCTCACGCACCGTCGTAAACGTCTGCTCGAACCGCTCCCGGCTTGCGACGTTCAGCCGCTCGATCAGCTCGATCAGCCGCGCACGGGCCTCGTCCAGGTCCGCGACCTGCGCGATCAGGTCCTCGTTGCGGCCCTCAAGCTGCGACTCCTCATCGATCGCGTCAAGGTTCACGTTGCCGAGCTTCTTGATCTCCGCCGCCAGCTCGTTCGAGACCGCCTGCGCATCCTCGCGGTGCAGCAGATCCACATCGCCCGGCGCGATCATCATGCGATACTCATCAAACTCGGCCGCGAGATCGAGACCGAGATCCTCGAGCGTCCGCTCCTCGCTGTTCTCGCGCTTTACCTCGATCTCCCGCCGCGAGCTCTCGAGCGCGTGCCAGTTCCGCTCGACCCGCGTCGCCTCGTCACGAGCCTCAACAACGCGAGCGCCGACCTCCTCGGCCTGCTGCGACGCCGACTCGAACGACTCCCGCGTCGCACCCGCCTGCTCGCCGAGCGCTCCTGCCCGCGATGTCGCCGCGTCAACGGCCGCCTCGGCCTGCGCGATCGCGGCCCGGTGCTCCTCGATCGCCCCACGCGCCCGCTCTGCGTGCGACTGCGCATCCCGCCGACGCCGCTCGACCTCCGCAACTTCTTCCGCAACCCGCGTCAGCTCCCGGCGAGCGCCCGAAAGCTGCTCGCGCCGCGTGCCCGCCTCGACCCGAGCCGCCGAAACCTGGTCCGCCGCTTGATCCGCCTGCGCCTGCGCTCGCGACAGCTCGGCATCAAGCGCCTCCGCCGCTGCGGCAAGTTCCCGGTGCAATGCCGTCAGGCTCTCCGCCTTCGCTGCCCGATCCTGAGCTTCCCGCTGCACGACCTCCAGCTTCGAAGCCGACTGATCCCGGTCCGCCGCGATCGCTTCCAACCCATCGCGCACCCGCCGGCGCTCGGCCTCCAGCCTCTCCTGCCGCGACCGCTGCTGCCCGAGCTTCCGCTCGCGGTCCGCCAGCGCCGCCCGCGTCTCCGACCGCCGCGTGCTCAGCTCGCCCGCCCGCTCGTCAACACCCGCAAGCTCCACGCGCACCCGTTCGAGCGAGGCATCAACCGACGCCAGCTTCGCCGTCAGATCATCAAGCTCGGCCCGCCGCTGCAGCACACCCACGCCGCCCGTCTCATCGCTCGCCGGACCGGCGACCACCCGGCCATCAGGCTCAAGCACTGCGCCGTCCGGGGTAACAAACCGCGCGTTGCGCCCCAGCACACCCGCCGACAACATTACCGCCGCGTCCATCGACTCAACGAGGAGCGTCCGCCCGAGTAGCCGATCCAGCAGCCGCTGACCCTTCTCGCCGAGCCTCTCACCAGCGTCGTCCCGCAGCCGAACCTCGGGCCGGAGCGCCCGCACTCGGCCAGACGCAACAAGCGCATCGATCGGATCGCGCTCGAGCGCGAACCCGTCGCAGTCGCCCACCGCACACACCGGCAGGAAGCTCACGCGACCTTCGAGCTGTTCCAACTCGTTCGAACTCGGCAGATCCCCGCTCGTTGGCACGACCAATGACTGCAGCGTCGACCCAAGCGCCGCCTCGACAGCCTCGGCCGACCCGCGGTCCGCATCGATCAGATCCGCAAGCGCGCCCATCACACCCGTGAAGGCCTCGCCGCTGTCCCGCAGGTCGAGCACGCGCCGCACGGCTTCGCCGAAGCCCGTCCGCGACGCCGCCATCTCTTCCAGCGTCTGCTTCCGCGAATCGAGCCGCACGCGCTGCTGCTCAAGGTCGTTCACGCGCTCGGCCAGCTCGCTCCGCCCGCTCGCTAGCCGGCTTGCCTCATCATCGAGCCCCGCCAGCCGCACCGTCAGCGTTGACGCCGCCGACTCGTGCGCGTCCGCTTCGCCCGCTGCCTCGGTCAGCTCGCCCTCAATCCGCGACACCTCGGCCTCGGTCTCCGACCGCTTTCGCTCGAGCGCCGCCAGCGTCTCGCTCAGCTGCTCGGCTCGCCGCTTGTCCGCTTCGATCGTCGCCGCGATCGCCGACCGCTCGCGCTCCACGCCAGCCGCCGCGGCCTGCTTCTCGCCGAGCGCCGCCCGCGTCTCGGCCGCCTTCTCAAGCACCGCCGCCCGCGCCTCGCTCGCCCGCTCCATTTCATCTTCAGCCGACTTCAGCCGCGTCTCGTGCTCGGCGAAAGCCGACCGCTGCTCGCCTTCGAGCTGTTCGAGCTCGTCTAGGCGTTCGCCAAGCTCGCCGACCGCGCGCTCGTCGCGCTCGAGCGTCTGCTCCGCCTCGCGGACCGAGTTCGCCGTCATCGTCGCCCGCTGCCGGGCCTGCTCCGCCTCGTGCTCGGCCGACTGGCGATTAGACTCTAGCTGCCGCAGCCGTTCACCCAGCTCCTGCCGGTGGATGTCCGCATTCTGCTTCTCCTGCTCCAGCGCGTTCACGCCCGCCAGCGTCGAATCGCGTCGCTCAGCTAGCTCGCTCAGCTCGCTCGTCAGCCCGTCGAGCCGCTCTCGCAGATCGTGATACAGGTCAAACGCAAGCGCCATTCGGATCGCCTTCAGCTCGGCGTCCAGCTCGGTGAACTTCCGCGCCTTGGCGGCCTGTCCCTTCACGATCCGCAGCCGACGCTCGGTCGATTCCAGCTGCTCCCGCGCCTTGGTCAGGTTCACCTCGGTCCGGTCGAGCTTCCGCGTCGCCTCGATCCTGCGCTGCTTGTACCGCGCGATGCCCGCGGCCTCTTCAAAGATCGTTCGCCGCTCCTGCGGGCTCGCAAGAAGCATCGCGTCGACCTTGCCCTGCTCGATGATCGAGTAGGCGTCGGCACCGATACCCGTATCCATGAACAACTCGCGAATGTCCCGCAGCCGCACGCGCTTGTCGTTGATCAGGTACTGGCTCGTGCCGTCGCGGTAGAGCCGCCGCTCGACGTTCACCTCGTCCGCGTCGATCGGCAGCGCCCGCTTGCGTCGACCGGTCCGACGCGCCTCACGCTTGGCCTCGGTGTCCTCGGCCGCGTCCTCGTCCTCATCGACCTCGATCGGGTCGGCCGTATCGAGCTCGATCAGCTCCGCATCGGGATCGATGATCGGGTTGTCAAACCCCAGCGTGACGGCTGCCATGCCCGCGGGCGACCTGCCCGCCGAGCCGGCGAAGATGACATCGATCATCTCCTTGCCACGCAGCGACTTGCTGGAACGCTCGCCCAGCACCCACTTGATGGAATCGACCACGTTCGACTTGCCGCAGCCGTTGGGCCCGACAACGCCAGTGATGTCGTCGTCAAACGTGAATTCGGTGCGGTCTGCGAACGACTTGAAGCCGTGCAGGATGAGCTTGCTGAGTCGCATCGGTCGGGGCGCCTCCGTGCCACGGCCCGTGGGGGGTCCAAACAACGTCACCCGTTCCGCACGCTCAGCGTCCTGCTGCAATCGCCCGGATCGGTCGCGGAGTGTACGAGCCGCACCCTCCGCACCCGTGTCTATCGGCCGATCCGCCCATCCGACGCCTGTTTCCGGACGTTGATCTCGCGCACCAGCTCCACGTTTCCGAGTTCAGCCGTCGCCCGCGGCCTCTTCTTCACGCTCAATGGGCTGCACCCACCCGCTCGTGGCTTCAGCAGGCGTGGGGCGCTCGTCGGCGTCGACCGGATCAAGATCGCTCAGATCGATCTCAGTGCCCGCGGCGTTGAGTAGCGCCGGCCTGTCCGCCACCCGCTGATCCTCGGCGATCAGCAGCATGCCCCGAAGCCGATCGTCCTCGGTTGCGAACACGGCTTCGGTCGCACCGTTGTCCCGGATCGCCGCGAGTGCGCCGACCACCTCCGAGTAAGTAAACCCGAGCCCAGGCCCGAAGTCCGACACGCTGCCGCCACGAGCAAGAAACATCACCAGGTCCACCAGCTCGTGGCTCACCCGCTGCTGGACGACGCGCTCGGTCCGGGCGTCCTCGTACCGCAGCAGCACCTCGCCCGCTGGGTCATCCGCGCGCATCATCAGCCGGCTGTCCCACGCGATGACCGTCAGCGGCCGCTCCAACTCGGCGTCTCGACCAAAGATCGCGATCCGCGGCGAGCCCTGCAGCGTCACGAACACCATTGGTTCCCCAAACGGCAGCACGTCGATCGCGAACCGCCCGCCGACGTCGATCCGCTCGACACCCTGCGCGTTGCCCGCGGGGATGCGCCGCGCCGCCGCAAGCCGCAGCTGCGTCTCGGTCGCCGGGGCCACGCCCGCGAGCTTCCGACGCTCGGCCGCCGCCAGCTGCGCGAGCCGCCCGCGCTCCGCACGCCGCATCAGCGAGTCGTAGGCCATCGACCTCTCGGTCAGCGTCTCGCCGAACCCCGCGACCTGGCGCAGCACCTCGTCCGACGAGGCCCTGCCATCCACCGCACCGAGCCGCTCAAGGGCGACGATGCGCTCACGCGACTCGCCCTCGAGCGCGATCTGCTCCAGAAAGTCCGCCGCCCGGGCGTCGTTCAGGTGCGCCCCAACCGCGAGCCCCGCCATCCGCGGCGCGACCTCGGGAAAGTCGTACAGGTCGCGCACGTGGGGCAGCGCCGACGCGCCGATCGCCCGCAACGCCCAGCTCAGCTCCTCCGCCAGCTCGGGCTGGTCCACGATCGCCTGCCGATACCGCCGCGCGAGCAGCTCCGGAGCCGACTGATTGATCGGGAGCGCCAGCAGCAGGCTGATGAATTCGTCGAACCGCTGCTGGTACGCCGTCGGCGCAAACACCTGCACGATCTGATCGTTCCGGCCGTACGCCGTCGTCCGCGGCCCGCGCGGCCCATCCGGGAACCGCTGGTTCACCGCCCGCGTGATCGAGTTCGCCCGCGAGTGCAGCGGATTCTCGAGCACAAGCTCCAGCGGCAAGGGGTCCGTCAGCAGACCGCCGCCCAGCACCCGGCCGATCCGCCCCTGCACCTGGTCCGAGCCCGGCGTCACAAACGGGTTGATAAACACCTCGCCCCGAGCCTCGGCGATGATCTCCGTCTGAGGCCCGCCGAGCGTCACCGGCCGACCGATCTGAAGCCGCGTGGTCCACAGCCGGCCGCCCTCAAGCGACGTCGCGCTCGACCCGCTGAGCGTGCGGACCCGCACATCGAACCGCATGCCCTCGGGCCCGCCCGGCGCGACGGCGCCCTCAACAAGCACAACCGCGGTCGTGGGGTGGCGCAGCAGCTCGCGGGCCGAAAGGTCGCGGTAGACCGTGTGATCGAAGGCGCCCTCGATACCGCCGATCATCGTCTCGATCTCGCGCTCCATCGTGGCCTCGACCTGCGCCGGCACGTCCGTCGCGCCGGTGTCGTTGAGACCAACCACGAGCCCGTACCCCGAAACCAAGACGCGGTCGGCGTTCCGCAAGATCGCCTCGCGGCCGATCGTGCCACGCAGCGCCGTCGGGCCGCCGCCCCCGACCGAAGCCGCCGGCGAAACCGTGCGGGCACGCGGGGCGTCGCCGCAGCCCCCAACAACAAATACCGCCCAGGCCGCGACAAGGGACATCAACAACGCTCTGCGATTCATGCCATGGTTCCGCTTGGTCTGCGCTCGGTGCCGGGCGGGCGCGTCGAACGGCTTCGGCCGCCGAGGCGTCGTCCCAACCGGCTCGTAATCAGTTTACGCCCGGTCTCCGCACAGCCTGCGATGGTCGGCGAGCCGGACCATCGAACTGTTTCGATCAAAAACCTATCAAATATAGATCATTGACATGTTCTGCACCGTACACCGACAGCGAACGGACGGAGATGACAGCCAAATGACAGGAAACCCACATATGATGCCTATGTGTCGTGGAAATAGTGTTCTCCGTCCCAATATCTAGTGGAACCAGCACCGAAAAAATCTTGGACGCTCGGAACATCCGTCTCCATCACGAGTTGTGCGCATCAGCGGATGTCTAGCGACAGAAGATTCCTAGATTTAGTGTGTCGCATCCGACGATATACGAGTCGTAGTGGTATCATCACGGCCCTGCTTCGTGTGTGTCCAAGCGGGGTTCGCCCGATCCGGGCGGGAGGATCAGAACAAAGGTCAGTCGCGGACAGGAAACTCTCTTACCCAAACAAGAGAGGCTCGTACGGAAGCCCGGGCTCGGCACATTGGGCCGCCGTGAAGCTGTACGAGGATGTCGTCGGTCTGGCTCCAGCGTGGTGTGCGGAGCCGAGCAGAGACCAACGGCCGCGAGAGGACGCGGCCGGGAGTGCAAGGAGGCGTCGGGGTTCGGCCGGTCTCGCAAAGAGGCCAGCCGAGCGGGCCAACGGACGGCCCGTCATCCCCGACCAAGCACACGCTCGAGCCCACGCGGAGGCGGGGCACGGGCACATCGGGGCGTGGCAGCCGGAACTGCAAACCCCCGCCCGGAGGTGAGCCGAATGGGTGTCCTCTGCGACAGCCAGATCAAAGACCTCGTCGAGATCAAGCCCTTCGCGGCCGCCGAGAAGCGGCCGGGCAAGATCTCCTTCGGCGTCTCGAGCTACGGCTACGACGTCCGCGTCGGCACGCGGTTCAAGATCTTCACCCCCTCGACCAAGTCGGGCGAGATCGCCGTCGTCGACCCCAAGCGGTTCAGCGACGACATGATGGTCGAGGTCGACGTCGCCGAAACCGACAAGGGCGGCACCGATGAAGGCCCCAACGGGGGAAGCAAGTACGTCATCATCCCGCCCAACAGCTTCGCGCTCTGTGAGACGGTCGAAGAGATCGCCGTGCCGCGGGATGTGCTGGTCATCTGCGTCGGCAAGAGCACCTACGCCCGCTGCGGCCTGATCGTGAACGTGACCCCCCTCGAGCCCGAGTGGCGCGGCAAGGTCACGCTCGAGATCAGCAACACCACCCCCCTGCCCGCCCGCGTCTACGCCAACGAGGGCGTCGCCCAGCTTATCTTCCTCAAGGCCGAGGAGGTCTGCGCGATCAGCTACGCGGACAAGGGGGGGAAGTACCAGGACCAGGCGGGGCTGACGCTGCCGCGAGTTGACTAAGGAACAACGGTGCCGTTGGACGTTTGGGAATTAATTTGTTTCAGTGTGCTCACGGTTGTCATTCTGACATCTATGGCAATTGCATGGCGCAAGGCGGACCGCGTTGCCAAGAAGGGGCCAGTGCTGAAGATGGTCTTGGCAGAGATGCGGTTCGTAGCGATTTGTGCGAAGGCTGAGTCTCGAATCGGCAAGTGCTATGCGGAGTATCAGAGTTTCGCTGACGATTTTGGCTCGAACCCGCGCATGACACATGCTCTTCGCTATGCAGAACAGCAATACAAGAGTCAGCGTTTGGCTCTCATCGAGCAAATGAACACAGCGTTAGACGAACTTCGGAGTGAGACCGAGGGGGCTGTTCCCAATCTCGTTGCTGTGTTGTGCGAGCGGTACGCGTCGGAGTACGCAGTGATTGGTTTGGCAAGGAAGGCCTAAGCAGGCGAGTGAGCTGGCAGAGAACGTGTCGATTCATCAGTTCCCGGCCAGTGAACAAGAAACTGGGGAATACGCGGTAATGAAGGTAACACGGAAGTTCACAACGCAGGGCCAGGACGTCTTCGCCACCGCCGAGTGGTCGAAGCGGGCCGCTCACTCACGCTGAACTTTCGCAGGAAGCACGATGGACCAGCAGCACGAACCACAACCCGGCGTCGCACACCAGACGGTGGTCGTCCAGCAGCAGGAGAGCAACTCGCTCGGGCTGGCGGGGTTCATTGTCTCGCTGGCGGGATGGATCACCTGCGGCGCGCTCTGTCCGGTCGGGCTGATCCTGAGCCTGTGTGCGCTCGGCAAGCGACCTCGTGGCTTCGCGATCGCGGGCGTTGTGCTGGGCCTGCCGGGCGTGCTGTTCTTCCTGCTGTTCGGCTTTGGATTGATCTTCGCGGTGCTCGGCATCGGTGCCGCGGCGACGCTCGCCGCCGTCGTCGCCGGGCAGCAGCTCAAGCTCGCGCAGGCGCAGGCCGTCCTGCGGGCCGAGTACGCGGAAACCTCGACCCTGCCCGACGAGACCGGCGCTCAGGCGCTGTTCGTTGCGGAGCTCGGCTGGGAGCCCGACGAGGTCCGGTACATCCGCAACAGCGACACGAGCTTCACGCTCATCGAGCCCGGACAGGACGGGGCGTTTGATACCTCGGACGACCTCACGCAGACATGGGACGTCGGCGGCACGCTTATCGAGGAGCAGGTGCCCGACAGCCTCGAATTTGGTTCATGAAGCGCATCGGCGCGAAGGCATCGCACGAAGCCGCGGCAGCGCGGCGATAAATCACGGTTTCTCTGTTCGGTGATGGGATCACCGGCTGGCGAACGGACATCGCAGTTAGCACCTTGAAGACGGGGAATACGAAGGCATGAAGGTCACACGGAAGTTCACGAAGCAGGGCCAGGACGTCTTCGCCACAGCCGAGTGGTCGAAGCGGGCCAGCAAGATCTCGAACCCCGACGGGTCGATCGTCTTCGAGATGAGCGACGCGGAGGTGCCGGCCGGCTGGTCGCAGCTCGCGACCGACATCATGGTCAGCAAGTACTTCCGCAAAGCCGGAGTGCCCCAGACCCTGCCGGGCAAGGACGTCGCCGAGGCTGTGCGCACGCAGGCCTGGATCCGCGACGACAAAGGCGAGATCGTCACCGGCCCCGAGCGGTCGGCCAAGCAGGTGATCCACCGCCTTGCCGGCTGCTGGCGGCACTGGGGCGAGACCCACAACTACTTCGACTCGGCCGAGGACGCCCAGGCGTTCTACGACGAGCTGTGCTACATGATGATCCACCAGATGGCGGCCCCCAACAGCCCGCAGTGGTTCAACACGGGCCTGAACTTCGCCTACGGCATCACCGGCCCCGCGCAGGGCCACTACGTCGCCGACCCCGAGACCGGCGAAGTCGGTCTCGCGGACGACGCGTACACCCACCCGCAGCCGCACGCCTGCTTCATCCAGAGCGTGGGTGACTCGCTCGTCGAAGAGGGCGGCATCATGGACCTCTGGGTTCGCGAGGCCCGCCTCTTCAAGTACGGCTCGGGCACCGGCACCAACTTCAGTAACCTCCGCGCCGAGAACGAGCCGCTCAGCGGCGGCGGCAAGAGCAGCGGTCTGATGTCGTGGCTCAAGATCGGCGACCGCGCCGCCGGCGCGATCAAGAGCGGCGGCACGACTCGCCGGGCCGCCAAGATGGTCTGCCTCGACATGGACCACCCCGATATCGACAGCTTCGTGAACTGGAAGGTGCGCGAAGAGGTCAAGGTCGCCGCGCTGGTCGAGGGTCTGAAGACGCTCAAGACGCACGACGAGAGCATCAAGGAGACCGCCGAGCGTTTGGGTCTCGAACTCGACTATGACTTCAACGGCGAGAGCTACCAGACCGTCTCGGGCCAGAACAGCAACAACTCGGTGCGCATCCCGGACGAATTCTTCGACGCCGTCGATGAGAACGCCGACTGGCAGACCTTCATGCGGACCGACGGCTCGCCAGCCAAGACGCTCGATGCGAACCGGCTGTGGGACGACATCAGCTACGCCGCGTGGCGGTGCGCCGATCCCGGCGTGCAGTACGACAGCACGATCAACGCGTGGCACACCTGCCCGACTGCGGGCCGGATCAACGCCAGCAACCCGTGCAGCGAGTACATGTTCCTCGACAACACGGCCTGCAACCTCGCGTCGCTCAACGTGCTCAAGTTCTTCGACGCCGAGGCCCAGACCTTCGACATCGAACGCTACGAGCATGCGACGGATCTGTGGACCATGGTCCTCGAGATCAGCGTGCTCATGGCCGCGTTCCCCAGCAAGGAAATCGCGGAGCTGAGCTACAGGTACCGCACGCTGGGCCTTGGCTACGCCAACCTCGGCGCGATGCTCATGCAGGCGGGCATTCCCTACGACTCAGACGAGGGCCGGGCGATCTGCTCGATGCTGACCGCGATCCTTACGGGCCGGTCGTACCGCCAGAGCGCGCTGCTCGCAAAGGAGCACGGTGCGTTCGCCGGCTACGAGGCCGACAAGGAGAACATGCTCCGCGTCATCCGCAACCACCAGCGGGCAGCCCACGGCATCGACCGCGAGGCCAGCGAGTGGGAAGACCTGCGGATCCGCCCCGTGCCGATCGATCACGACCTGGTCAAGGCCGGCAAGCTGCGGCTCGCCAACGGCAAGGACCTGCTCGACCGCGCCGTCGACGCCTGGGACGAAGCCCTCGAGTTCGGCGAGTACTACGGCTACCGCAACGCGCAGGTCACCGTCATCGCGCCCACCGGCACCATCGGCCTGCTCATGGACTGCGACACCACGGGCGTCGAGCCCGACTTCGCGCTCGTCAAGTTCAAGAAGCTCGCTGGCGGCGGCTACTTCAAGATCGCAAACGACTCGCTCGAGCCCGCCCTCGCCACGCTCGGCTACAGCGAGGAGCAGATTACGCTCATCACCACCTACATCCTCGGCACGCTGAACCTGGCCGTGCCGATGCCAGAAGACGTCGCCGGCGTCGCCGACGGCGAAACCCTCGCCGAGTGGCTCATGAAGAAGGGCGTCGCGCCCGACACGCTCCGCTCGATCGAGGCGTCGCTGCCCGGCGTCTTCGAGCTGGGCTTCGCGTTCGGCGCGTGGAGCCTGGGCGACGACGTTCTTAAGGCCTGCGGCATCGACGCCGAGGCCGCCAAGGCCGACATGAGTTTCAACCTGCTCAAGGCCCTCGGTCTCAACAACCGCCAGATCGCCGAGCTGAACAGGCTCGTCTGCGGCACGCAGACCATCGAGGGCGCGCCGGGCTTCGACGAGCAGCACCTGGCCGTGTTCGACTGCGCCAACAAGTGCGGCCCGACCGGCCAGCGGTTCATCCGCCCCGAGGGCCACATCTTCATGATGGCCGCCGCCCAGCCGTTCATCTCCGGCGCGATCAGCAAGACCATCAACCTGCCCAACGAGGCCTCGGTCGATGACATCAAGGACTGCTACCGCCTGAGCTGGGAGCTCGGCATCAAGGCCAACGCTCTCTACCGCGACGGCTGCAAGCTCAGCCAGCCGCTCTCCACCAAGTCCGACGTCGACATCGAAGAGGACGAGGACATCGACGCGGTCGACGAGGCCAAGGACGAGGTCGCTGCCGCGGTCGCGGGTGTTGCCGATGCGGTCTCCGGCGGCGACGCAAGCAAGGTCTCGACCGAAACGGTCAAGGTCATCCACCGCCCGATGCGCCGCCGGCTGCCCGACACGCGCAGCTCGATGACCCACAAGTTCAACGTCGCGGGCCACGAGGGCTATCTGACGGTCGGCCTCTACGAAGACGGCCTGCCGGGCGAGCTGTTCATCACCATGGCCAAGGAGGGCTCGACCATCGGCGGCCTGATGGACTCGCTCGGCACAGCGGTCTCGGTCGCGCTGCAGTACGGCGTGCCCGTCCAGTCGCTGGTCAACAAGTTCACCCACCAGCGCTTCGAGCCCGCGGGCATGACGGCGAACAAGGACATCCCCTTCGCCAAGAGCCTGGTCGACTACATCTTCCGCTGGCTCGGCATGCAGTTCATCCCGGGCTACCGCGAGGCCAACCTCCCCAACCGGGGCGAGAACAGCACCACGAACACAAGCAAGCAGGAGGGCAAGGACGCCTCTTCACGCACAACCGTCAAGGCCGGCGGACGAGTGACGGCTTCTGAAGCGAAGTCAGGAGAGAAGCGTTGGAGCACCACACAGTCATCCTCCCCGACCGACAGCGGGCCGATCGCCCGCATCGGCGGGGACACGAATGCCCAGGACGCGACGCCGGGTGTCTTGGTCGTGACCGACGGCGCGACCGAGCGGGTCGTTCCTGTCGAGCCGAGCGTCCAAGCCGAACCGCACGCCGAGACCGCTTCGGCCGAGGCGACGCTGATCGAGGCCGAGCCCGAGGCGCACACCTCGGCCCTCTCGGCCGCCATGAGCGAGAACATGGGCGATGCGCCGCCCTGTGACGTCTGCGGCGAGATCACCGTCCGAAACGGCCACTGCTACAAGTGCCTCAACTGCGGCAACAGCCTCGGCTGCAGCTAACCGGGCACTCATCAGCCAGCGACCCACCACCAGGGCCGCGCCAAGGCGGGTGCAACGCCCGCTGCCGACGACGCGGCTCAATCCTCAGACCCCCGGGCAGGCCACCGTTGCCCGGGGGTCGCCTCTTTTGGCGATGTGAACACCGGCGGCCGACCTAAGGCCTCGGCTTCAGCACCACGCCCGCCTGCGTGCCGTGGCTGAAGGTCAGCGGAACGATCGCCGCAACGTCAAAGAACGCCGACCACCGCCGCCGGATGCCTCGGCTGTGCCAGAACGTCTGTGACCTCGGCCCGCTGCCGTGCGAAACGAAGTCGCCGGGGATCGGCTTGCTGAAGTCCAGCCGCGGGCAGTGCCGCGCGATGAACGAGTCTGGCTTCTCACGACAACGCTCCCACGTGTGCTCGTCGTGCACGGTCACCATCAACGCACCGGTCGGCTTTGTGATCCGCCGGAGCTCCATGAGCCACGTATCAATCCCGTGGCTGATGTGCGTGAAGATCGAGATGCCGTAGACAACGTCCATGCTCGCGTCGGGCAGCGGCAGGTGCGGCTCGAGCGTGCACGAGAACAGCCGCAGCCGCTCGCCCAGATGCCGCTGGCCCCACTCGATCGCGTTCTCATCGATGTCGCAGCCCCAGAGCGAAGGCCGCTGCGGCAGATCCGTGAAGTGCCGGAGCACACGACCGGTCGAGCACCCCCAATCAAGGATCGCCGACGCGTCTTCGACTCGCACGCCCGCGTCGGCGAGCACCCGCGCGATCGCGTCGCGGTCCTCGCGGCCGCTGCGGATGTAAGTCGAGTCCGTGTCCGGCGCGTAGCCCGCTCGGTTCCCGTCGCCCGGCACGGCGAGCGACTGCCCCAGCGTGCCGGCCCGATCCAGCGATGCCTCCTCGGCGTCTCCCGGGATCAGCCGATCATCGAACACCGGCGCGTCGCTCAACGCGTCCGCCGTGTACGGCCCGGGAGGAAGCCCGCGGTACGGCTCGATCACCTCGACCCGGCCTCGATCCGCCGAACCGCCGGACCATGCCCGGGCGCGAGCCGCGAGCTCGCTCTCCCGAGCGTCGCTCGACACGATCACAAACGCGACATCGCCCGCAGGCTGATCCGAGGGCCGAACGACAGGAACGCCCTTCAGCCGGTCCGCCGCCGGAGCATCGTCTAGCACAAAGGCGATCGTCGGTCCACGCTCCACGTCCGCCACCGTATCGAGCAGCCACGCCGTGTGCCGACCCGCGCCGTACAACGCGATCGGCCGCTCCCCAGCGTCGCGCCCGAGCCGACGCCACAGCTCGCGGATGAACCGTCGGCGGAAGTGTGATGCGTAGTCGATCATCGCGCGGTGCCTCCTGCACGGGGCGGGTGACCGCGCCCCGACCGTCTAGCATCGGCGATGCCAAACGATGATCACGAAAACGCCCACAACAAGGCTCACGACAAGGCGCACGAGAAAGCCATGACCTGGGCCGCCTTGCTCGGCAAGTGGGCCGAGTTCGCCCGCTCCGCAGTAGCCCTGCCCGACGACGGCGACGGCGGCCTGCTGAAGAAGGCCGTCCCCGACATCATCGCGCTCCAGTCCATCACTCACGCGCTCGGCGAGATCAACGACCTCGATCACGACGAGCGCGCCCTGGGCCTCGACCGCGCTGAGATCGGTATCCGCGAGCACGCGTCATCGATCAACTCCATCTACCGCGGCGAGCCCATGCCGGAAGGTGTGTCCGAGCTGATCGACGACGCGATGCTCGCGCTCGCCGCCGCGAGAGGTGGGGGGCTCGAGTGGAAGGTCGCCGACGACCGCATCGTCTGCCCGCACCCCTTGGAACTCGTCGACGCCCTGCTCGAAGCAGGCTTCGCGGGCGACCTGTTCCTGCCCACCCCCGGCGTGCCGATCTTCGCGCCCGCCCCGTGCGCGTTCATCCGTCACCCGGGCGGCTCACCCATCGAGCCCGAGCTCGCCGCCGTCATCGCGGACTTTCTCTCCGTGTCTGGTGAGATCACCGAGCCCGAGCAGCGCCCCGAACCGCGCCAGGTCTACCGCCAGTTCGACTTCGCCAAAGGCGGCCCGGTCCGCGACTACGTCGTCCCCATGGAGTCCGACCTGCCCGCGGGCCAGCCGCTCCTCGTCCCGGCCATCCTCGCGGGCGAGCGGCAGTCGGTCACGCTCCCCGTCCCCGGGGCGGATCGGCAGGCCGAGCTGCCCGTCGAATTCGCCTGAGCCCGCCCGAACCCCGGCCGCAATGCCGACTCGGACCGCCCGCGGCCAACGCCTAGAGTCGTGACCAAAACGAGGCCGGAGCCGCCGGCCGCCGGGCCCACCAAAGACACCTTCAGGAGAGACCGCATGTCCACCGGCCGAGCCAAAATCAGCATCATCGGAGCCGGCAACGTCGGCGCGACCTGCGCGCACTGGGCCGCGCAGAGAGAACTCGGCGACATCGTCCTGCTCGATATCCCCGACAAGGAGGGCGTCGCCAAGGGCAAGATGCTCGACCTCGCCTGCTGCGGACCCATCGAGGGCTTCGACGGCATGCTTTCCGGCACCAGCGACTACAAGGACATCGCCGGCTCCGACGTCGTCGTCGTGACCGCGGGCCTGCCCCGCAAGCCCGGCATGAGCCGCGACGACCTCATCGAGACCAACGTCAAGATCGTCAAGAGCGTCTCCGAGAACATCAAGGAGTACGCGCCCGACTCGATCGTCATCGTCGTCTCCAACCCGCTCGACGCAATGGTCTACACCGCGTGGAAGGCCACCGGCTTCCCGACGAACCGCATCATGGGTCAGGCCGGCGCGCTCGATGTCGCACGCTTCCGCACCTTTATCGCGTGGAAGATCGGCTGCTCCATCGAAGACGTCCAGGCCCTGCTGCTGGGCGGACACGGCGACGACATGGTCCCGCTGCCCCGCCTGACCAGCGTCCACGGCATCCCCGTCACCGACCTGCTCGACGACGCAACCATCGAAGAGTGCGTCGAGCGCGCCAAGAAGGGCGGCGGCGAGGTCGTCAAGCTCATGGGCACCAGCGCGTGGTACGCCCCGGCCTCCGGCACCGTCCAGATGGTCGAGGCCATCGTCAAGGACAAGAAGCGCATCATCCCCAGCGCTGTGTATCTCAACGGCGAGTTCGGCGCGAAGGACCTCTTCGTCGGCACCCCCGCGCTGCTCGGCAAGGGCGGCGTCGAGAAGGTCGTCGAGTTCAAGCTCACCGACGACGAGCAGAAGCTCTTCGACGAGTCCGCAAGCCACGTCCGCGAGCTCGTCGGCGTCGTCACCAAGATGTTCCCCGAGCTGGCCTGACCGAAGCACCCCACGAAACACCCACGAAACAAGCAACAGAACGATCACACGGAGTGACCACCATGAACCGTTTCCTGACCACCGCCGCCGTGCTCGCTCTCGCGGGCGGAGTTGTCGCGCAAGACGAAACCTCGCCCGAGCCCATGCCGATGCCGGAGGCCACCATCGCCGCCGCACCGAGCGTCGATGTCAACTGGCCCGACGAAGAGTCGCACACCATCGCCGACATGCTCACCGGCCTGTGGCAGAGCGCGACGCCGATCGATGACACCGGCGCGACCATCGTCATGTCGGTCGCGCCCGTCGACTTCGACGGCGTCGAGGGAACGCTCTATGCCGAGCTCAGCCGGTCCGACGACCTCGCCAACCCGTTCCGCCAGGTCATCATGCGGCTCTACCGCTTCAACGGCGACCTCCGCCTCCGCACGCTCGAGTTCCGGGGCGAGGCCGGCCCCATGCTCGCCGGCATGTCGCACATCCCCGAGCGCTTCCCCCAGACCATCACCGGCGATGACCTGATCGCGACGCTCGACATCGATCTCAACGCCGACGGCAACGGCTACAGCGGCACCACGCCGTACGCCTACCCGACCCGAACCGCCGGAGCCGTGCAGATGACCAGCGTGATCACCATCACGCCCGATCAGATCATCACCGAGGACACCGGCTTCGGCACCAACGGCGAGGTCGTCTGGGGCGGCCCCGACGGCGCGGTCACCTTCGAACGGGCCGAGGGCATGGTCGAGGTCATCCGCATGGAGCGCGAGGACTGGTCGCACCAGTACATCCAGATCAGCTACGCCGAGGGCGAGGGCGACCCGCCACGCGACGGCGACTTCCTCGCGCTGCACTATTCGGGCTACCTCACCGACGGCAGCAAGTTCGACAGCTCGCGCGACCGCGGCGAGCCCTTCCGCTACCGCGTGCCAGGCCGCCTGATCGAGGGCTGGCTGATGGGCACCGAGGACATCCGCCAGGGCGGCGTCCGCCGGCTCGTGCTCCCGCCCGAGCTCGGCTATGGCGAGCGCGCCAACCCGTCGATCCCCGCCAACAGCACGCTCATGTTCGATGTCGAGGCGATCTTCATCGAGCGGGCCGACGAGCCCGGCGAGAACCCCGCCGAGGCCGAGGCCATCGAAGACGCCGCCGGCGGCGAGTAACCCACCCCGTTCCGGGTGCGGCGATCCAACCGATTTCACACAAGGGCCCGCTTCCGGCGGGTCTTTCTTGTTCGCGGGCTGTTTCGCGTCGATACCGCCCACATGAACACGATCACCCATCGGCTCGATCAACTCGAATCACGACTCGCCCGTGCTGAGCGCCGAATGCGCATGTGGCGGTGCGCAGCAGTAGGGCTGGGTACAGTCGCCGTCCTCGCCGCCGCGGGCGAGCGCGCGTGGGCACCGTTCGTCGGCGCGCAGATCATCCAGGCCGAGCGCATCGAACTCGTCGACGCGACGGGCCGATCCATGATGACGCTCGGCTCCGACGCCCACGGCGGCACGCTGTTCATCCGCAACACCCTGGGCCAGCCCGTGGTCGAGGCCTACGCCGACGAGGCCGACCGCGGCCTGCTCCGCATCGCGGGCGAAGACGGCGGCTCGCTCCTCACGCTCGGCTCAGCCGACGGCGCGGGCCTGCTCGCTGTCTCAGCAAGACAAGGCGGCGCCGTTGTCGTGTCAGCCGACGCAGATGGGTCGAGCGCCGTCGAGACATTCGACGCCGAAGGCACCCGCCTCGCCTGGCTCGGCCACACCGAAACTGGCGGCTTCCTCCGCATCCACAACGATGCAGGCGAGCCCAGAACAGTCCTTTCGACCAACGAGTTCGGCGGCTCGCTCAGCGTCCACGCCAACACGGGCAGGCCCGTCGCATCCGCGTTCGTCAACCGCCTGGGCTTCGGCGCGTTCTCGACCGGCGGCGACTCCGGCATCGCCACCGCCACCATCACCGCCGGTCCGGACGGCGGCCAGTTCCTTGTCGCCAACAGCCTCGGCGCGACCGTCGCCAGCACCTACGCCAACCGGTTGGGCCGGGGGGTGAGCCTCCTCGCCGACCAGCAGGGCCAGCCGAGGCTGACCTCGCTCATCGACGCCGACGGCGGCGCGCTCTACGTCCTCAACCGCGACGGCGGCAGCGTCGTCGAGTCCTACGCCGACCCGGCCGGCAGCGGCGTTTCCATCCTCTCCGCCAACGACGGCTCGGCCATCGCCGCCTGGGGGACGCGGGGCGACGAGTAGTTCTACGATTGATCGATGGCTAAACGCGACTACTACGCGGTGCTCGGCATCGAGCGCTCGGCAACCGAAGACGACATCAAGCGGGCGTTCCGTGAGCTTGCGCGCAGGTACCACCCCGACGTCAATGACTCTGCAAGCGCAGAGGAACGCTTCGTCGAGATCCAGGAGGCCTACGCGGTCTTGTCGGACGCCGAGAAGCGGACCGCGTACGACCGCTACGGACACTCGGGCGTCAACGCACCCCCCGGCGGATACAAGGTCGATTTCGACGCCGAGGACCTCGGCTCGATGTTCGATGCCTTCTTCGGCGGCCGCAACCGTTCCCCGTTCGGAGGCGGCGGCGGTGGGGGAGCGCACCGCGCCCAACGCCGCGCCCGCCCGGCCGAGACCCGCCACGAGATCACGATCGACTTCCTCGTCGCCACCACCGGCGGCAAGCGCACGCTCGAGATCAAGCGCGGCAACAAGACACAGAGCGTCGACGTCACCATCCCCGCGGGAGTAGAACCCGGAGCCAAGCTCCGCGTCCGCGGCGTCGGCCACGCCGATCCGCACGCCGCCGGTCGGCAGGGTGATGTGATCCTCACCGTGCACATCAGGCCACATCCCCTGTTCAGGCGGGGCGACGCCCCGCGCGGCGAACGGCCTCAGGACCTCTACCTCGACCTCCCGATCACCTTCGCCGAGGCCATCAACGGGGCGAAGGTCGATGTCCCAACGCCCACCGGCACCGCGACGATCGCCGTGCCCGCGGGCGGATCCAGCGGCAGCAAGCTGCGTTTGCGGGGCCAGGGCTGTCAGACCACCCCCGCCGGCGACCTGTACGCCGTGCTGATGATCAAGCCGCCACCGGCGGACGCGATCACCGACGACGACCGGGCCGCCATCGACCGCCTCGGTGCCCTCACGCGGGTCCGGACGGACGGCCACTGGCCCGCCTCGGCGTCAACCGACGCCAACTGACAGACCCCTCGACCGGCCAGGCTACACTGACTCCGGCCCGCAGCGGGGCCCGATAGACCTATGGACCGGCCAACGGACTGGCGAGGGGCCGCACAACCGTGGTCAAGCAAAGACATCAGATCTTCGTGATCCTTCTGTGCGCAGCCGACGGGCTCGTCGCGCTCTTCGCGTGCTACGCCGCCTGGCTGACCCGCACCTGGAAACTCGGCCAGCCCGTGCCGACCGACGCCAATACGATCTTCCGCGAGCCGCTCGCGTACGTCGTCGTGCCGATGACGCTCTACGCGATGTGGGCGTTCCGTCTCTACCGCCCTCGCCGCGACCGCACGCTGCTCAGCGAAGTGCTCGACATCTGCCGGGCCACGCTCGCCGCGATGGCCGCCGTCGTGGTCGCGCTCTGGCTGACCAACAACCGGCTCATCCCGGTCGACGCCGACGACCCCGTCGCGGTGCTCGGCACCATCCAGCTCGACGCCGCCCGCCTCCAGCTCACGCTGCTCGCGCCGATCCTGTTCATCACGATCGCGCTCGAGCGCGTCGCCTTCCGAACGCTTCTCCGAGGCCTTCGGAGCCGGGGCTGGAACCTCCGCCACGCCTGCATCGTGGGCGTGGGCCGGCTCGGCCAGATCACCTGCCGCACCATCGAGCGCAACAGCTGGACCGGTATCAATGTCGCCTACTTCGTCGGCCATCACGACAAAACCAGCCGCGAGACCTGCCTCGACCGCCCGGTGCTCGGCGGGCTCGATGACCTTGAAACGGCGCTCGAACGCCGCCGCGTTGATGCCGTCTACCTCGCGCTCCCGGGCTCCCGCTCGGCCGAGGTGCCCGATCTGCTCAAGCGTCTCGAGAAGTTCCCCGTCGACGTCCGGCTGATCCCCGACGTCAGCCCGCGGTACACGCCGCACAACATGCTCGTCAACGAGCTCGACGGCATGCCCATCCTCTCCGTCCGCGAGAGCCCCATGCAGGGCCTCGGCGGCATCAGCAAGCGAGGCCTCGACGTCGCCGGCGCGCTCGCGGGTCTCGTGCTGTTTAGCCCGCTGCTGTTGCTCATCGCCGCGCTCGTCAAGCTCTCGGGCCCGGGCCCGGCCATCTTCAAGCAACGTCGCGTCTCGCTCGGCGGCGAAACCTTCGACATCTACAAGTTCCGCACCATGCACCACGCCGAGGACGAGCACGCAGACAGCCCCGGCTGGACCGAGCGCAACGACCCACGCATCACGGCCATCGGCAAGTGGCTCCGCCGAACGAGCCTGGATGAGCTGCCCCAGCTGCTGAACGTCCTGCTGGGCGACATGTCGCTCGTCGGCCCGCGCCCCGAACGCCCCGAGCTGATCGAACGCTTCCGCGAAGACTGGCGCGGCTACATGCTCCGCCAGCACGTCAAGGCCGGCATGACCGGCTGGGCCCAGGTCAACGGCCTCCGCGGCGACACCAGCCTGCGCAAACGACTCCAGTACGACCTCTTCTACGTCCGCCACTGGAGCCTGCTGTTCGACCTGCGCATCCTGATCATGACCCTGGGCAAGGGGTTCGTGCACCGGAATGCGCACTGAGACGATCTACGGAGTTGGCTCACGCGGTGCAGCCTGTGCTGGTCGAAGCTTTCGCCAGAATCCGGAGATGAACGCGATCCCCAGCACAAGTCCAGCTGCTGCATCGAAAAACGGCAGCGGCCCATAGATCCGCTTTGTTCGCGAGATCTCGATCTCCCGAGCCCCGAACGCGCTAACCTCGGGATCCGCTTCTGCTCCATCCGTTAGAACTCGATTCACGAATATCTCAAGCGCGTCGACTGCATCCCTCGAGGCGATGTCGTCGCTTACCTGTGCACTCGCTACTACAGATGATGCCACGTCTTGATCCCATTTCTCGGACGATGAAAGTTCATCGTCTTGCGACGCGGATGATCGACGAATCACCGAACCCGATGGACGGCGTAGCTCATACCGAACGCCATTTACCCATACTGAAACGTCTTGGGTCCTCCCGAAACCGGCGGGATCATACAATTGAATCCGGACGGTGCCGCCAGTGGAGTTGCTTCCCACTTGAAACAGAAAGCGGTAGGAAACCGAATCGCCTCCGAGTCGACCAATTGGCATAATCAACACCAACCCGACAAAAACGACGATTGATACGCTGATTCGAAAGCCAAGACTGAGAGGTTTGTCTGCTGTGAAAGTCATGTCAGGCTCACCTGCCAATACCCCACATCCACCCGCCGCCCAAACTTCTCCCCGATCCCCGGAAACAGCGCCACCCGCTCCATCCCCATCGCCTCGTGCAGCCGCTCGCTCGCCGGGTTCGGCAGGCTGATGCCCGCGATGACGTGCCGGTACCCCTGCTCGCGGATGAGCCGGAACAGCTCGTCGTACAGCATCCGCCCGACGCCCCTGCCCCGCGCGTGCTCGGCCAGGTAGATCGTCGTCTCCACCGTGTGCCGATACCCGTCGCGCTTGTTCCAGGGCTTGACCATCGCCCAGCCGACAACGTCACCGTCGCCGTCCTCTGCGACCAGCCACGGGTAGGCCTCGCTCGCCTCCTCGATCTCGGCCCGCAGCTCCGCGACCGGCCGAGGCTCGTACCACAGGCTCGCGTCGGTGTGCTCGATGGCGTGGTTGAAGATCGCCGTCACCGCCTCGGCATCAAAGATCGTCGCGTGGCGAAGGTGCATGCGGAACACTAGCGGGCCCGATAGCCACGCTCGCAACGTCCGGATACCTCACTCTCGACTCAAAACCGACGAAGGTTGCTACCCGCACAGCATCACGAAACGTACTGACTACGGGAGTGCGAGGCCGGGGGGCCTCAATTCAATCGAGAGAGTGAGGACAAATCGATGCAAACGCGAGTCTGTGCGATCGCTGTGTTCGCCCTGGCCGGCTCGGCCTCGGCGCAGGATTTCTTCCCGTCGCTGGCCGCCGCCGGCCTGACCGTCCGCGAGTCGGATCAGGTCGAGGCCCGCTTCCGCGCGGATACGACAAACTGGAACACCCGCCTCGCGTTCGACGGCGCGCCGACGCCGTCGGACACCACCGCCAACACGGGCAACGGCCGGGCCAACTACGAGAATCAGACCTTCGGCTTCGACCTCAGCTACACGACCGGCTCGGCGACGTTCGACCTCACCATCACCAGGCCCGACACCACGACCAGCACCATCAACATGCCTGCACCCGACATCGACCAGCTCAACACGCTTTCGCTGTCGACCAGCGGCTCGCGCGGTGCCGTCTCGCTGACCGCGTTCGAGTTCAGCGGCGGTTCGTTCTTCGTTGATGCCTTCCCGAGCGTCGATACCGCTCCCGGCGGCCCGACGTTCTCCGAGTCATTCCTCTACTTCGGCGACGCCGCCAACCTGACCGCCTTCGACTGGTCGCTCACCGGCGATGTCGCCTTCGGCGCGTTCACACGCAGCAACCCGAGCGAGGGCACGAAGCTGAACCTCCGGCTTTTCGACACCATCCCCGCGCCCGGCACGACCGCGATGCTCGCCGCCGGCGGACTGATCGCGGCCCGTCGCCGACGCTGATCGGCCGACACCACGCACCGAAACGAACCGGCCTAATACGGGCCGGTTTTTCATTGGCACGCATACGATCCGAGCGTGAAGGCCAGCTACCGCGTCATCGTGATCGGCGGAGGCCACGCCGGCGTCGAGGCCGCGTGGGCCGCCGCCAACCTGCTCGGCGAGCCCGGCAGCGTCGCCCTTGTCACGCTCGACCCCGGCACCATCGGCGTCATGAGCTGCAACCCCGCGATCGGCGGCCTCGCGAAGGGCCAGCTCGCGCGCGAGGTCGATGCGCTCAACGGCATCATCGGCCTCGCCGCCGACGCGTCGGGCATCATGTTCAAGGTGCTCAACACCAGCCGAGGCCCCGCCGTCCACGGCCCGCGCTGCCAGAACGACAAAGAGGCCTACGCCGAGGCCGTGCAACGCCTGATCGCCGGCCGACCCGAGATCGACGTCATCGCCGGCGCAGTCGACGACTTCGTAATCGAGTCGGGCCGAATCGCCGGCGTCCACGTCAGCCCGCCCCAGACCAAGAAGCCGCTGAGCGCGTCGAGCATCTGCGCCGCCGCCGCGCAAGCCGCGGGCCGCGACCACGCGTTCGAAACTCCCGCCGAGCCCGTCGAACTCCGCGCGCCCGCCGTCGTGCTCACCACCGGCACCTTCATGCGCGGCCTCATGCACACCGGCGACGACCGCACGCCCGGCGGCCGACACGGCGAAGCGCCGGCAGTCGGCATCTCGAAAACACTCAGCGATCTCGGCTTCGAACTGGGCAGGCTCAAGACCGGCACGCCGCCCCGCCTCGACATCAACACGATCGACTGGGCGGGCCTCCCCCAGCAGCACGGCGACGCCGAGCCCATTCCCTTTAGCGATCTTACCGACCCCGCCCGCTTCCCCGAACTCGAGCAGGTCAGCTGCCGGCAGACGCACACCACGCCGTTCATCCACGACCTCATCCGCGCCAACCTCCACCGTGCGCCGATCTTCAGCGGCCAGGTCGACGGCACCGGCCCGCGCTACTGCCCATCCATCGAAGACAAGGTCCACCGCTTCGACCGCGACCAGCACGGCGTCTTCCTTGAACCGGAGAGCCACCGCCTGAACTCCGTCTACTGCAACGGCATCTCCAGCTCGCTGCCGCGCGATGTGCAGACGCAGATCGTCCGTAACATGCCGGGCTGCGAGAAAGCAGAGATCCTGCGCTTCGGCTACGCCGTCGAGTACGACTCGGTCATGCCCCACCAGATCCTCGCGACGAGCATGACCAAGCGCGTCCAAGGCCTGTTCCTCGCCGGTCAGATCAACGGCACCAGCGGCTACGAAGAGGCCGCCGCGCAGGGCGTCGTCGCCGGGGTCAACGCCGTCCGCTACGCAGAGGGCCAGGGCGAGTGGGTGCTGGGCCGAGACCAGGCGTACATCGGCGTGCTGATGGACGACCTCGTCACGAAGACGCCCGTCGAGCCGTACCGCATGTTCACCAGCCGGGCCGAGCACCGGCTTATGCTCCGCGCCGACAACGCGGCCGACCGTCTAACGCCCGTCGCCGAAGACCTCGGCCTGCTCACAGGTGACCTCGGCGCGAGGCGATCCGACCTCTTCAGAACGCGACGCGACGCGATCACCGAACTCGACCGCCTTGTCGACGAACAGACTTACAGAGGTGAACCTCTCTCACGCTGGCTCAAGCGGCCCGAGTTCACCGAAGCCGACTTCTCCGCAGCGGCAGGGGAACAGTTCTCTGCAGACGCCCGCCGCACTGTTTACGCCGAACGCCGGTACGCCGACTACGTTGTCCGCCAGCACAACCAGATCAAGCGGCAGCGCCAGATGGAAACCAAGCGGCTCCCACGGCTCGACTTCGGCTCCATCAAGGGCCTCCGAGCCGAGGCCGCACTCGCGCTCACCAAGTTCACGCCCGCGACGTTCGGCCAAGCGGGGCGGCTTGAGGGCGTGACGCCCGCCGACCTTTCGCTGATCGCCGTGCACGCCAAACGCCGATCCGATGGAAAGCCCGGCAGCGACGCCGGCGAAGGATCGGCCGCATGATGCTCACTCTGGCCGCGGCCGGCAACTCGCAGGTCATGCTCGACCTGCTGCTCATCCTCTCGGCCGCCGCCACCGTCAGTCTCATCTGTCGCCGCTTGAAGATTGCCGCGATCGCCGGCTACCTCATCGCGGGAGCCGTCTTCGGGCCAAACGCATTCGGTCTGATCGACGACTCGGCAAGCGTCGCCAGCATCAGCCAGATCGCGATCGTCCTCCTCATGTTCGGCATCGGGCTCCACCTCGACCGGTCCGACCTCAAGGCGGGCCTCGCGCCGATCCTCGCCATCGGTGCGCTCTCGACCATCCTCACAACAGCGATGGGCACGCCCATCGCCAAGCTCTTCGGCATGCACTGGCCGGCAGCGCTGACCGTCGCCACAGCCGTCGCCATGAGCTCGACCGCCGTCGTGCTCCGCATGCTCCAGCAGAAGCGTGAGCTGCGTCAGGCCCACGGCCGGATCTCCTTCGGTGCGCTCATCGTCCAGGACATGGGCGTTGTCATCATCCTCGCCGGCATGCCGGTCGTCGCGGGATGGGCGCAGGTCGCACGCGGCGAAGAGGTCGCGGCCGGTGGCGACGCGATGAGCATCGGCGCCCTGGTCGCCAAAGCCGCTATCACGATCGGTGTTATGGCCGCAACGATCATTGCGGGTGTGACGCTGCTGCCCAGGCTTCTTTCCGAGGCCGCGAGAGACTCAACCAACGAGCTGCTGCTGGTGCTGTCTGCGGCCTTTGGACTCGGTGCCGCCGTGCTGACCGCGTACCTCAATCTCAGCCCAGAGCTCGGCGCCTTCCTCGCCGGCTTCCTGCTCGCGGGCACACCCTTCCGCTTTCAGCTCTCGGGCATGATCGGCCCGATGCGCGATCTCTTCATGGCCGTGTTCTTCACCGCCGTCGGCTTGCAGCTCAACATGGGCGCGATCGGCCCCATCTGGTGGGTGATCCTGATCGCCTTCGTGCTCGTCGCGGTCCTGAAGTTCATCACCATCGGCGGCAGCGCCTGGCTGCTCGGCGCACCGCCCGCCGTCGCGGTCACCACGGGTGTCACACTCGCGCAGGCCGGCGAGTTCACGCTCGTCATCATGGGCTTCGCGACCGCAGCCGGGATCTTCACCGGCCTTGAGATCGTGCCCTCGGCGATGATCGCCGTCGTGTTCCTCTCGCTGCTCACAACCCCGCCGCTGATGGCAACGGCGCGCCAGCTCGGCTCGTCGGCGGTCGGCTGGCCCCAAGCCCCGTGGTTCAAGCGCGGCACGTTTGCGCGAAGCTCGCAAGACACTACAGCGAGCGACGAGCAGCGCCGCGTCGTCATCGCGGGCTTCGGCCCCGTCGGCCGCTCGCTCGCCGAGAAGTTCCTCAAGCGCGGCGTCGAGCTCTCGGTCATCGAGCTCAACCGGAAAACCGTCGAGAAGCAGATGGGCCTGGGCAGACGCATCGTCTACGGCGACGCGACCAATCCCGAAGTCCTCGAATCCGCCGGCGTCTCCACCGCCGACGCGATCGTGCTCACCATCCCAGACGACGACGCGATGCTCCGAGCCTGCAAGGTCATCCGAAACATGAATAAGTCGGCCTTCATCGCCGCCCGGACAAACTACCTCTCCAAGGCATTCCTTGCGCGAGAACTCGGCGCGAACCATGTAACGGTCGAAGAACTTGCCACCGCCGAGGCCATGGCAGAGCAGGTCCTGCAGTGCTTCGACATGTCAGAGCGAGAACGGCTCACCGAGCCAGCCAGAGAAAGCCTGGATCCGCTGGACGTGCCGATCTAGTCCGGCATCGAGTTGAGCTCGTCGCGCAGGATCGCCGCCAGCCGGTAGTTCTCCTGGCTCACCGCGTCATCCAACCGCTTGCGCAGCTCCGCCTTCTGGCTCACCGGCAGCTTGGGCATCAGCGCCTGCTTCATGCCCTGGAGCACGTGCACCTCTGTAGACCGCTCGAACATGTCGGTGTGGCCGATCGTCTCGAAGTGCCGCCGCAACGCGTCGATGCCCTCGTCGATCGCCGCCACCGCGGCCTTCGGCTCGTTGTCACGCAGCGCAAGGCTCGCGAGCGCCCGTGCCCGCATCATCGTGACATGCGCCCGCGTCGGCGCGACCGACTGGCGGTCCTCTTCCGACGCCGCATACTTCTCGATCACGTTCAGAACCCGCAGGTTCCGGGTCGTGTCTCGGACGACCCGCTCGAAGTCCTCGAGCGCCAGCAGCGCCAAGTAGCGGTGATAGTACTGGACGGCCTCGTCGCGAAGCAGCCCGACCTGCTCGCTCGACAGGCTGACCCCGGCCTCACCGTCCGATCGACGCGGCGGCGGCAAGGGGCCAGAAGGGTCCGCGTCGGTGTCGCCTGTGTCGTCCGTATCATCGTCGAGGTCAGCCGCAGGCCCGTCGGCGTCCGCGTCGAGGCCGCCATCCACTTGAGCTTCAACAAGATCAAGCAGGCTCTCAAAGCCGTCAGGCCGCTGCCCGTCCGGACGGCCGTCGAGATGCAACTGGAGCACCCCGAGGTCGAGGCGGACCTGGATGCGCTGCTCGCCGTCGGGCCGTTCCACGAGCCGGACGTTGATCTTCCCCGGCTCATAGGGCCAGTCATCCAAGAGTTGGCTGATATCCGTCGTCATGCGGCCGAAGCGTCTCCGATGCGGCGGCGAGGCGTCGTTCCAGAGCCGACACAACAGCCGCCTTTCCGCCTCGACACTGTACGCAAGGTGAACACGGGCGGTGCCGCTGCGCATTCCCGACGTATAGGACCTGTTGGGGACCTTATCGGCCGATCAACTTTGCCTTCAAACCCGACTTTTCGTAGCAGACAGATCATGCCGCCGGCTAAACTCTCGACGCGGATTGGTGCCTGACTTCCTGCTCAGCACGCCCGACTCAGGGGTCGATGCAACCTCTGTAGTGGGCGGTGCGCATAGGGGGTTGTCGAGGCTGACATCTCCGGCGGACTGCGAATCCGTCCCGGGGGGAGAACGGTCAGGGGCTCGTGCAGGGGTCCATGGCGGAAGGTGGGATCAGTGGAACGAGCTCAAGGTTCAGCCCGAGCGGGGCGCGGTGCGGTTCAATCGGAACTGCAGCTCTATCTGAAGGCGATCGCAAAGACGCCGCTGCTTACTGCAGAGCAAGAGCGGGATCTCGGCTGGCGGATCATCAACGACAACTGCCCGGAAGCCCGAGACCACATGGTCCGCGCGAATCTCCGGCTCGTCGTTGCGATCGCAAAGAATTACGCCAACAGGGGATTGCCCCTCGCCGACCTGATCGAAGAGGGCAACGTGGGCCTGATGCGAGCCGTCGAGGGCTTCGATCCCTCACAGGGCGCGCGGTTCAGCACCTACGGCTCGTGGTGGATCAAGCAGGCCATCAAGCGTGCGCTGATGAACGCCACGCAGCCCATCCACGTGCCGGCCTACATGGTCGAGCTGATCGCGAAGTGGAAAGCCCACAGCCGCAAGCTTGAGGCCGAGCTTGGCTACCCGCCCGGCATCGAGGACCTCGCCAAGGCGATGGACCTGCCGATCAAGAAAGCCAAGATCATCAAGCGGGCGATCAAGGCCTTTCAGACGTCGAACCAGCAGCCCATGGGCGAGGACGGCGATCTCTCAAGCTTCGCCGAGATGATCTCGGACCACCGAGCTGGCTCGCCCGCCGATGCCACCCTCCGCTCCGAAGAGATCGGAATCCTCCGGCAGCTGCTCGAGACCATCGACGAGCGCGAGGCCGAGATCCTGTCGCTCCGCTTCGGCCTCGACGGCCAAGAACCCATGACGCTCAAAGAGATCGCGTCCGCGGTCGGACTGAGCCGCGAGCGGGTCCGACAGATCGTCGAGGAAACCCTGGCCAGGCTGCACGGCCAGATCCAGGGCAACACGAGCGACCGCGACCACACGCCAGCCGAAACGAGCCCGTCGCCGCTGCGCCTTACGACCGCCTGATCAGTCGCAAGGCGGCGCCGCACGAGACCTTCCGCGGGTCGATCGACCCCTAGTATCGCGATCAAGGCCGAGCCGTTCGGCCCGCCGCGTCTGCGATGCTAGAGAAGGGTCCGGAGCATGCCCACACGCGCACGTGCAACAGCAGTGATTATTGCGGCCGTCGCCACGCTGATAGCGGCGAAAGCGGCAGCCGATCGCTTCGTCGATGCCGTCAACGCCGCCTACGCGAGGCTCGCCGATGATCGCCGCAGCGACCTTGTCCTGCTCCCGAGGCTGATCGAGATGGACCCGCCGCCGGCGCTTCTGCTCCAACGCGCCGACCGCGCCTCGCTCATGCTCCCCACAAGCCCCGCGTGGCCGACCGTTGAAGCCTGGGCGACGGGCGAGACCCAGCAGGCCGTGCTAACCGCCCTCTCGACGATCACGGAAGAAACGAACCCGAGACGGTCGATGCAGTTTGCACTGCCCTACGGCATCAACGGCATCCCGACCAGCTTCATCCGCGCCGAGCTGCACGCAGAACTGGGCGATCCCCCGACGCTCGCCGCGGCCCAGCTCGGCTACATGGTGCGGCTGGACTGGGTCCGGCTGCTGGTTGACATCGAGACAACCCGTCTCGTCGAGGCAGGCGACGCGGCGGCCGCGATCAACATGAACCTCGATCTCGCGGCGTTCGCCAGGCAGATGGCCGAACGCCAGCTCAGCCAGGAAGTCGAGTGGGCCTACGAGACGATCGCCAGCACGATGCGCCGCGTCCGCGACGCCGTGTACGTCGATGTCAAAGGCCCGCGGTCGCTCAGCGCGAGCTTCCTCACCGACACGGTCGAATCAATCGACGTCGATCGCGGCCTGTACCGCATCGAGCGACTCCGCATGCCGCAGGGCGACAAGCAGTCGGCCTTGCAGCTCACCGAACGGGTCTTCGACCGCGGCGGACGACCCGACCCCGCGATCTTCCCGTCCGCGCTCGCAGAAATGGCCGCCACGGGCCGCCCGCTGCGGCTCTTCGGTGAGGCCGGGCGCTGGGCCGAACGCGTCGAATCGCACGCCAGCCAGAGCCAGACCCGCCAGGCCATCGAGGGCGTCTACAACGACTGGAACACCCGCTGGAACTCTGATCCGTACGACCCGATCCAGCGAGAGACGTCAACATACCAGCGGCTCGAGGACCGGTCCGATGACTTCTCGCTCATCACGCAGGCCGTTCCCGATGTCGGCCGGCTCCTCGACCTCCGCAAGGGTGTCCAGGCCGAGACCGTCGGCACCCGAGTCGCGCTCGCGGCCCAGGCCCTGACGCTCGCCACCGGTGCCCAGGCGTCATCGCTCGCTCTGCTCCGGCCCCGCTACATCGATGATCTGGGCGTCGACCCCTTCAACCCGGACACCGATCTGGGCAACCGCCCCGAGTTCCTCTACTTCGTGCCCGAACGCGACGACATCAACGGGAACCGGCACAGGATGAACGTTGTCCCCCGGCTGCGCCAGAACTTCAGTGTCACGCTGACCCGTGACGACTTTGTCGTGTATTCGCCCGGCGGCAACGGTGCCGATGACCGCGCAATGAATGTCTCCGATAATCCCGCCGCCGCCATCGGGGACTACCTCGTCTGGCCGCCGGTCGTCAGCCTCACCCGCGAGCACCTCCGACAGACCGGCGCGTCGGAATAACCACACGGACGAAGGAACAGTGCGGCAACGAGGCCTGTTCCTCGCCAAACACGCCACACCGCGACCCAGCGAAGGACCCCAGCACATGGCCGACACCGCTCACAAGCTCGTTATCATCGGCTCCGGCCCGGCCGGCTGGACCGCCGCCATCTACGCGGCCCGAGCACAGCTCGACCCGATCGTCTACGTCGGCGTTCCGAAGCAGAACCCCGGCCCCGTGCTGCCCGGCGGCCAGCTCATGCTCACCACCGACGTCGAGAACTACCCGGGCTTCCCAGAGGGCGTGACCGGTCCCGAGATGATGGACATGTTCCGGAAGCAGGCAGAGCGCTTCGGCACCGAGGTCATCGGCCGCGACATCGCCGAGGTCCGCTTCAACCACGACCCGCACACGCCGCACGAGCTCGTCACCGACAAGGGCGACGTCATCCGTGCGCACGCCGTGATCGTCTCCACCGGCGCGACCGCGAACTGGCTGGGCCTCGAGAACGAGCTGCGCCTCGCCCAAAGCGGTGGGGGCGTCTCCGCGTGCGCGGTGTGCGACGGCGCGATGCCCCAGTTCCGCGATAAGCCTCTCGCCGTCGTCGGCGGCGGCGACACCGCCATGGAAGAAGCGACCTACCTCACCAAGTTCGCGAGCATGGTGCACGTCATCCATCGCCGCGACGAGCTCCGCGCGAGCAAGGTCATGCAGGAGCGATTCCTATCCAAGCCCAACGCCACCGTCGAGTGGAACAAGGTCGTCGTCGATGTGCTCGGCGAGAAGACGATCGAGGCGGTCGAGCTCGAAGACACCGTCACCGGCGAGCGGTCGAAGCTCGAGGTCGCGGGCATGTTCGTCGCCATCGGACATACGCCCGCGACGAGCTTCATCAAGGAATCGGGTCTGGAGTTCGAAGACGACGGCTATCTCAGCCTTAAGACCCGCAGCAGCGCAACCAACATCTCCGGGGTCTTTGCCGCGGGCGATGTTGCCGACGCCAAGTACCGCCAGGCGGTCACCGCCGCCGGCATGGGCTGCCAGGCGGCCCTTGATGCGGAACACTGGCTCGGCGAGCACGACCTGAACTAACGCGACAAAAAAAACGCGACACCGAGTGTCGCGCTTGTAGTTCAGAGACTTGTCACAGGCGGCTCAGCCGCCGGACTTAAACGTCTCGAGCGACGCCTCAAGCGCGGCTCGCATGCGGCTGTCCGCGAGCGATACGGCCTTCGTCTGCACCTCCACGGCCCGCTCCACATCGCCAAGCCTGTAGTGGGCCCACGCGAGCGTATCGAGGATGGACGCGTCGTCACCGCCCGTGTCGATCGCCGACTGCGCGAGGTCACGCGCAACGGTGTGGGCGCCCGCATCCCACGAGTCGTCCTCCACCATGCTCCACGCGATCGCGTTCATCAGCCCCGGCGTCACGAACGCGCCCTCGGCGTAGAGCGCCCGCGTCACATCCACGGCCCGGTCGCGGTCGCTCGACTGCAACTCGTTGATCCGCTCGTACCACAATGCCTCCAGCATCGACTTCTCGCGTGTCTCGCGGGCCTCGACAACGTCCCACTCGTCGTTGACGACCTGGTCGAGCACGTCGCCCATCACCGGGTCGGTGCCATAGCCGATCCACGCGATCTTGCCCGAGCGATCAACGATCATCGCAGTCGGGATGCCCTGCTGCCCGGCAGCCTCGATCCACGACTCCGCCATGGTTCGGCCGTCGTCGATCGCGATCGTGTAGCCCATCTGGTCGCCGCGCTTATCGACGAAGCGGGTCACGTGCTCGATCAACGCGTCCCCGGTGGGCCGCTCCCACACCGAAACGGCGAGCAGCGTGAAGTTGTCCCCGGCATACTTCGATTGCAGCTCGGTAAGCTTCGGGATCGAGGCGATGCACGGCCCGCACCACGTCGCCCAGAAGTCAACGAGGTAGGCGGTGCCCTCCTCGAACTCCGAAATCGGCGCGCCCTTCACCCAGTGCTTCACCGCGAGCGCGGGCGCCTCATCGCCCGGCATGAGCGTCGGCGCGGCCGCCGGTGCATCCAGGCTCGCACGCTCCTGCGCCACAATCTCCGCCGCCGACTGCGCCGCCGCGGTCCCGCTGACGCCGCCAGCCGCCAGAACCATCGCCAGAGCCGCCGTTGCCGTCCGAGTCATCCGCATCGCATTCTCCTGTCCGCTGGTACCACGGCCCCCGGACGGCATTCGTTCTGCCCCTCGGACGCCCCAAGTGATTCTTGCAAGTCCTACCGAGCCAATCCGGCGAATGTTCCGATCCCTGATGGCTTTTGGGAGCCCATCAGCCGGCACACACCGCCCAATCACAGCTTACCCGGTGCGTGGCAGGTCAAACTCACCCAGCAGGCGATATTCCTTGCGGCGGAGGATCTGACCGGCGAGCGTGAGATCGTCCACGGCGATCGCAATCGTTGGCTTCCCGTTCGGCTTGAGCATCAGCGGGTACGCAAAGCGGATATTGAGCTCTGCCGCAAGCAGATGCAGGCACATCGTGCTCAGGCTGTGGCCCGCGCCCAGCTCGACCACAAGCACATCCAGCTCGCTGAACGGCAGACCCTCAGCCCGGAGCAGGTCGCGCGCGAGCCGGCTGTCGTTGGTGATCAGCCGCACCACCGCGTGGTCCGATGCCTCGTGCACGCTCACGGCACAGATCTCGCACGTCGAGCCATCAAACGCCTCGACGAGATCCAGCAGTTTGCCTACTTTGTTATCCAGAAATACCGAGAACTGAGTCACCGAAGGGGGTGCATACCCCTGCATAGTTGGCGGTGGCATCGGCGTTTGACTCATGCACGGATCCGTGTGCCGACGTGCGGCCCCGCTCGCCGGGACGCTCGCCTCGCGTTCTGCAAGTGTACCAAAGCGCACGGAAGCACACCATCATCCGCATACAAAAACAGCCCCAGGCATCCGCTGGGGCTGTCTCAGAAAGCTTCAGTGCTGCTTCGGTTCAGGCCGAGAAGCTGGAGCCGCACCCACACGAGCTTGTCGCGTTCGGGTTCTGGAAGACAAAGCCTCGCCCCATGAGCTCGTCCTTGAAGTCAACGGTGGTCCCGTTGAGGTAGAGAAGGCTCTTCGGGTCGCAGACGACACGGATGCCGTGCTGCTCGAACACCTCGTCGGTGTCCTTGACCGTTTCCGTGAGGTCGAGAAGGTAGCTAAAGCCGCTGCAGCCGCCGCCTTTCACGCCGACACGCAGCGCGACGGTCTCGCGGTTAAGCTCCTGCTGGTCGATGATCGTGTCGATCTCACGGGCCGCAGTCTCGGTGATGATCACACCGGGAGGGGCCTGGGTTTCGGCTGGTGGTGTCACGTCGTGCTCCTTTCGCGCGGGTCACGGCTGCTCGCGCTGCTCGACAAGTATATCGCTCTTGGCGTGCTTTATGTTCTGTCCGAGCCGAAACACGGATTCGATTACGCGGGCCGCGGCTCGGCCGAGCCGGCATCAATGGAGACCCGTTCGCCGGTATTCGCGGCTCAGCCAGCCGAATCGGGCTTGTCGTAGCGCATCTCGATGCGGTTCCCGCGGTCGTTGTGCCGGACCTCGCTCATGTACGAGCGGATCAGCAGCAGGCCCCGGCCGCTGGTTTTGGTGATGTTCTCGGGCGCCGTCGGATCGGGAACCTCCGAAGGGTTGAACCCCGGGCCCGCGTCCTCAATCGAGATCGCGATGCTCGCCGGGCCTATCGAATAGCGGACCTGCACCGGCACCGATTCGTCGAGATCCCTGTGGCCGTGCCGAAACGCGTTGATGACCGCTTCTTCGAGCGCCAGCCGGACAGCAAAGCACGAGGCCTCCGAGTAGCCGGCCTCCCCCGCGGCGCGAACGAACCGCTCGCCGAGCCCGCTGATCTCCTTCCGATCGTTCACCACCGAGAGCGCAACGTCAGACGAAGACGCCCCTCTCGTGCTGCTCGAACGGTCGGGTGCAACCACCGGCAAGGCCCCCAAAAGTCACGCCTCGTGCCCGGCCAGGCTCCCGGTCGGGCGTCTGATCTCAGCCGATGCTGCCCGCCGCGTCTTCCGTCGTGTCGTGGATCTCGAAGATCTTGTTGAGCTTGGTGATCGCGAAGACCTCGTAGATCTGCGGATCGATGTTGGCCAGCCGCAGCTGCCCGGCCTTGTCCCGCACCTTGTTGTTGATCGTGATCAGCTGGCCCAGCGCCGCAGACGAGAGGTGATCGACATTCGAGAAGCTGATGATCAGCTTCGGCGGGCTCGACCTTTCGATCACCGTCGCGATCTCCTCGCCGATCGCCTGGATGTTGGCCTCGTCGAGAATGTTGCGGTCGACAAACTCGACCGTGGTCACGCCATCGCTTTCCGACATCCGGAGCCGAGACTCGCTGGGCATTGAAAGACTCTCCCGATCGAAGGTCGCGACGGCCGGTCGCGGCGACAAATCAGACAGACGATAGCCGCATGACGCCTCGACCGGGGCGTCAACGATGAGAACCCTCGCCGATCAGCCCCCGAAGCTGTTCTGGATGGTGTCCGTCAGACCCGGGAAGTTCCGCTCCTCCTCTTCCGACTGGATGAGGATCGTCGGCTTGATCAGCACGAGCAGCGTCTGCTCTTCCTTGCTCTCCACGCGGTTGGTGAAGAACCGGTTGATGACCGGGATCTTGCTGACCACCGGGACCCCGGTCTCGACCTCGAACTCCGTGACCAGCCGCTGGCCGCCGAGCAGCACCGTGCCCTGATCGGGCACCGTCACCGTCGTTTGGATCCGTGTGACCGTGACCGTCGGCAGCTGAATAAACGACTGCGTATCGGCCGAGTCCACGATGTCACCGCCCACCACAGCAGTCACGGGCTGCTGCGCGAAGCCGTCGATCCGCGAAACGCCCGTCTGCACGTTCAGCGTCACGTACCGGCGGTCGGAGCTCACCGTGCCCTCGACCTCGAGCGTCACGCCCTCCGACACGACCGAGATCGTCGGATCGAAGCCGACGGCCGACGTCGCGACCACCGGGTTGAGCTGCGACACGAACGCGGTCTGCGTCGCGACAACAATGTTCGCGATCTGACCGTTGGTGAACGTCAGCCTCGGCGCGGTGAGTTGCACCGACCGCCGGTCCGCCTGCGTCGCCTTCACGAGGAAGTCCACCTGGATGTCGTTGAGGAACTGCCCCGCAACGCCGAGCGCCGGTGCGGCCCCGAGGATCGACGTGGCGAAGTCGCCGATCGCCAGGCTCTCGGCGAGGCCCAGCGAGTTCTGGCCGACACCGATCGGGCTGAACTCGTCCGGGTTGACGACACCCTGCGTCACCGAAGCGGTCGTCCCGTCCGCGCCGATCGAGGCGCCGCTGACCGTCCGCTGAAGGCCCTGCCCAGAGTCGGGCGCGGTCAGGCCCGGATCGAACGCGAAGAAGTCCGACGCCTGGATCGTCGGGTCGTTGCCGCGAGCAACGCCGATCTGGTTGTTGTTGGCGTTGAGGTAGACGTCGATGTCGAAGCCGATCTCCTCGAAGAAGTCCTGGTTGACCAGCAGGAACCGGGTCTCGACGTTGATCTGCATCGCGCGCTGTGCGCGGATCTGGCCGAGCAGGCCCTGCACCTCGCGGTGGTTCTTTGACGTGTTGGTGATGATCAGGCTGCCGTTGAGCTCCTGGATGAAGCCGGTGTCGCCGCCGTTCGCCTGCCAGCCCTCGAAGTCCACGTTGTTCTGGATGATGTCGATGATCTGGTCGATCCGCTCCTGGCGGTCGCGTTCTTCGTCGTCGCCGCCCTGGGTGTCACCGCCGAACGGGCTCTGCCCGCCGCCGCCGCCCTGCTGGCTCTGGAGCACCGACTGAAGATCGATCTCCGGCGCGTCCTGGTAGTCGGGCACCTCGATGAGCAGATCGCGGATGTCGTAGATCACGAGCGTGGTGTCTCTGCGGAGCTCCTCGTCCGAGGCGATCTGCACGATGCCGTCCTGGATCGCCCAGTCGGCCGGCGCCAGCGGGTCGCTGATCTTGTCCACCAGCCGATCGAGGACGGTCTTGACCGAAACGTTGTTCAGCCGCAGCGTCACGGGCGTCTGCTCGTCGATCGAGAGCAGCTCGAGGCTCTGCCAGTCAACGTCGAAGTTCTGGCTCGTCACCGCTTCGAGGAACCCCACGACGTCGGACAGCGGGTTGTCAAAGTTCACGGACTGGATCCGCTGCGTCTCGAGCTCAGCCAGCACGCGACGGTTCTCGGGCGACTCAGAAACCGCCACCGGCTCGCCGCGGTTAAGGCTGACACGGGGCCAGTCATTCGGAAACGTCATCAAGTCGGTGATCGGCTTCGACGCCTCGAGGTTGTCGATCTGCAGCTCGGTGAACTCCCGCGCCCGCAGCCGGCGGATGTCGCTGAACCGCCGCACCAGCGAGATGTCGTAGATGATGTCACGCATCAGCAGCGCCGCCGGGTCGTTCGGTGCCAGGAACAGGACCTGATCCAGGACCTGGAGCGCCTCGTCATACTTGAGATCGAGCTGGAGCGCCCGGGCCCGATCGAGCTGCTCGTTGATCTTCGCCTGACGCGACTGCTCTTCTTCGCGGGCCGCGACCTCCTGCTGGATGCGCAGCTGCCGCGTGAGCTCCTCGGCCTCCTGCGTCTGGATCCTGATCTCCTCGGAGGCGATCCGCTCCAAGATCGACGTCATGCGGTCCTGCCGGGTCTCGAACTCGCTCTCGGCGTAGATGTCCCGGCTTGCGCCAAGCGTCAGACGCGCCTGCGCGACAGCATCGCGCGCCTCCTGCGTCTCGTCTTCCGCCAACGCCTGCTCGGCCTGGTTGATGAAGTTGTTGAACTCCGCGTCCGTCCGGTCTCTCCGGATCGCCAGCTCCTCCTCAAAGTCACGGAGCGGCTGGTCAGGGTCCGTCGGCTGATCGAGCGCGACGCGGGAAGCGAGCAGACGCTCGTTGACAGTGTTGATCTGCTCGGGTGTCAGGAACGGCCGATCGCTCGCCAGAAGCTCGTCGTACAGCTGGATCGCCGTCGCGTAGTTCGCGTTCTGGTACGCCCTGTTGGCCGTCACCAGCTTCTCCTGCGCGGCAACACGCAGCGAGCGGTCGAGGATGTCGTCCGCCGGCGGGTCCTGGTCCTCCGGCTGCTCCGCGGCGGGACGATCATCACCCTCGCGGCGGATGACCCCGGGCTGATCGTCGAACGCCACATCCCCGAACAACGCGATCGCGGGGAGCTCCAACTCGTCGGCCGCCACTCGCTCGAGCACGCCCGGCTCGAACAGCCCGGCCGCCTCTGCCGCTGTGAACGGAGCCCCGCGGCTGAGCTCGAGGTCGAAAATCGATCGCCGGATCGCGTCCGCCTCGGGCGAGAGCCCGACACCCGCCCGGGTCAGAATCATCAGCGTGCTCTTGGCCCGACCGAATCGGCCTGACTCAAAGTCCGCCGCCGCCTGCGTCTCGAAATCGCCGGCGACGGCTTCCAGTGAACCGCGGATCGCCTCGGCCTCGCCGCGAAGCTGCGCCACACGCGACTCCTGGGCGAAGCCCATGTCGCCGGTACGCTCGGCCCGGTCAAGGTGCCGGTTCATCGCCGCGAGGTCACCCCGAGCCGACGCGACCTCCGCCTTCTGAATGCCGAGCTCGACCGGATCCGCCGTCTTGAGCCGCCTCTCAAGCGAGCCGATCAGATCCCGCGCCCGCGTCGCGTCGCCGTCGGCCATCGCTTCGATGTCACCCAGCATGCCGAGCACGCCGCCCGCGCGGATCAGCTGACCGCGATTCAGCAGGTCCTCTGCGTGAAGCAGCAGCGACCGAGTCGAAGTATCGTCCGAGCGTGCGGAGGGTGGCCCGCCCCGCGTCTCGCCCGATGCCGAGCCGGCGGACATCGCCACGCCAGCGGCGGCCAGGATGATCGACGTGCTCAGCTGCCCGAGCGCGAGGGCCGAACGGATGCTCTTGCTGCTCATGTATGTCTCCGGTCTTGCGGCGAAGTCGTGATCACCGCGCGTGCTCGCTCGTCCGAGGCCCCGATGCTCCGCGGGGAGGTAGTCCCAACGGTCTCGTCCGCGATCGGTCCCTCGATCTCACAAGACGTACGCGCTGTCCGCGGCGCAGACGGCCCGCCGGCTCTCGCCGACTTTCCCTCCAACTGTGTGCCGAGCGAGAGTCGCAAGCGCTGACTCTCACACCAGCCCGCCGCCCGGCTGCGGCCGGGCCTCGCTGCCCCGCCTCACCGATGCGGAAGATACACCTCCCGACGCCGGCTTGCAAATGTCAGAGCCCAGCGAATCGAACTTCGTCATCAACTTCTTGTGGCCTCAGCGACGCGACACCAGCCCCCTGTCGCGTCACCCGGGGTCTTCGTCGAGCCAGCGACGCACAAAGATCCGCGATGTTGACAGCGCGCTGCGGGGCAGCCCGTCGCTCGTTTCGCCGACCTCGCGGCGGAATCCCTCCGCCGTCAACCGGTCCGCGGCAACCACCAGCGGCTCAGCTCCCGATGCGATCTCCGAAAGCTCGGTGAGCACCGCGTCGATCGCCAGATCTTCTGCATCACGAATCGACGCCGCCGTCAGCAGCACTTCCGAATACCGAACATGCTTCGACCCATCACCCACCCGGACAATGCAACGCCACGGCGTGACGCCGAGATCGCGGCCTCGCTCATCGATGTTGCTCTCCGGATCGACGTTGAGCAGCAAACGCCACTCGTCGCGGAGCCGCTCGACAATCTCGTCAAACGACAGATACGACGTGTCATCGGGCGGTGTCAGCAGCACGCCGCGGTGCTCGTGAGCCACCGCGTCCGCGCCCGCCGGGTTGTCGCGTTCGACGAGATCGAACGCCGACAAAATCCGTTCGATGCGTTCCTTGAGCACCGCCTCCGCCCGCACGGTCGTGATCTTGTGCTCGTCAACGAAGACATAAAAGAACGGCGATTCCGCCATCGCTCCGAACCCGACGAGGCCGTCCTCAAAGAAGAACGGGCGATACCGGATCAGCCCGTCGTAGAGCTGATCGAGCCCCATCAGGTCGTAGCTGATAAACGGGTCAATCTCGCGGTAGGCGTCCCGGCCGAGCACATCCAATATCGGGAACACGCGTGGCGGCATCAGGCTCAGCAAGCTCTGCACCAGCGGGCCCAGCCGCTCGGCAGACACGACGATGTCGTAGACGTAGCGGTCGGGCCATTCCTCCCACTCACCGTGCTCTTCGTCGCCGTCGGCCGATTCAAAGTCCAGCGTGTACCCCTGCCGCGGCTCCATCGCCTCGATCGGGTACACCCCGAGCGGGAACGTCATCTCATCGATCGCCACCCGCTCGATTGACGGGTCGCTTTCACATCGCTCGGCCGCTTCGATCACGCACACCCCCAGGCGACCCCGGACCGAGATCGCATCGCTCAGCGTATCGTCTGCGTCCGTGCCGCGTCGAACGCCGCAGCCCACGCACCCCCGAGAGGGCATCCCCCGCCATGACCAGCGACCCCACGTCCGACGCAGGACCGCCCGAACTCGTCCCTCCCCCGGGGCACGCCCTCGCGGTCTCGGTTGGCAACACCACAACGGCGATCGGCCTCGTCGATGGGCTCTCGATCACCCGCGTGGCAGCGTCGCCGAGCGAAGACCCCGTCGCGGCGGCTGCCGAGGCGTCCGCCATCGTCGGCGGCACCGAGACCATCCCGGACGCCGTCCTGCTCGCATCGGTGAATGAATCCCACGCTACCGCCATCGCCGCCGCCATCGCCGACGCCACAGGCCTTCACGTCGAACGCTTCGGTGCAGCACTGCCTGTCCCGATCGCCACCCGCCTCACCGAGCCCGGCAAGGTCGGCCAGGATCGGCTGCTCGCCGCCCTTGGTGCCTTCGCCACCGTTCAGCAGGCCTGCATCGTCGTCGATGCAGGCACCGCCCTGACGGTCGACTTCGTCGACGGCACCGGTGTCTTCCACGGCGGCGCGATCATCCCAGGCGGCCAGATGATGCTCGACTCGCTGCACGCCAACACCGGGGCGCTCCCAAGCCTCGCGCTCTCCGACATGCCCGACCCCCTGGAACCGTTCGGCACCTCGACAGAGCACGCAATGTTCCTCGGCGTCCGCGCGGCCGTCAGGGGCAGCGTTCGGTACCTCGCCGAGCGGTACGCTGAGTACTACGACGCCTACCCGCAGATCATCGCCACCGGCGGCGACACCCAAACACTCCTCGCGGGCGACGAGCTCATCGAGCACGCCGTGCCTGACCTCGTGCTCCGCGGCATCGCCGCGGCACGAGCGCGTTATGCCGCCGGTGACGACGCCGAACACCCGGGATGACCGTCCGCTGGCGCATCTCGACGCCCCGAAGCAGGCCGGCGGCGCTCGCCACCGTTGACCTCGTGGCCCATGTCGAGAGCGAGATGAACGCCGCGCTGCGCGTCATCACCGGCAACACGACGGCCGTCGGCGGCGTCACCCTTCGCCGCATCGCCGGCGTGGATCACGGCATCGTCGCGAGACCGAGCGGCACCCACGCCCTGCTCATGCCCCACGGCGGCCCGGCCGTGCTCGACTCGATCTCTCGCGTGCTCATCGGGTTTGGCTTTCGAAACGAGTCCATGCTGTCGCCGCGAGACCGGTTCCCCGAGTCGCGCTCCGCCCTGGAAGCCGAGGTCCTCGTCGCGCTGGCAAGTGCACCAAGCCCGCTGGCCGTTGATCTGCTGCTCAGCCAACCCGATCGGTGGGCGGGCGTCGCTGACCGCGAGGCGAACGATCGCGACCGCCGCCTCAACCGGCTCGTCCATCCGCCGATCGTCGCTGCCGTCGGCCCGCCGAATGTCGGAAAGTCATCCCTGCTCAACGCGTTGGTAGGCCGACAGGCCGCGCTGGTCGCCGACGAAGCCGGCACAACGCGCGATCACATCGGCGCGACCGTCGAGCTCGCCGGGCTCGTGGTCCACTGGGTGGACACACCCGGCCGGCGGCCGGCAACAGGTGTCGAAGCCAGGGCTTTGCAGAACGCCGAGCAGGCGATCGAGGCCGCCCATCTGCTGATCGCCATCGGCGATGCGGCGAGCGGCGATCCGCGGTCCGCGACAACCCACCCCATCGATATCGTCGTGGCGGCACGCAGCGATCTGGGCAGGCCCGACTGGCCGGCCGACCACACCGTTTCGGTGCAAGCGGGCGGCGAACGAGCACACGCGGGCCTCGCCGACCTCGTCGCCGGCATCCGCGACCGCCTCGTGCCGCCCGCCGACATCGCTTCGCCGGATCCCTGGCGATTCTGGTCCTGACGCGGCCCGCCCGTTCTACCATGGCCCTCGGCCCCTGTGGTGGGGGCCCCGCTTCCGCAAAGGGCCGACCTATGGACGACAGAAGCCGCGAGATCCGCGAGGGCGCGGGTCTCGACGAGAGCCGGGTCAACACCGAGCTGCTCGAGCTGATCAACAAGTACTCGGGCCACGTGCTGCTCGGGCTCGCGGTCATCGTGGGCCTGTACGCCGGCAAGCAGTGGCTCGACCAGCGGGGCAACACCAAGGTCAACGAAGCGTTCGCCCAGCACGTCGATATCACCGAGACGGCCAGCCCGCGCCCTGAGTCGCTGTCGGCCCTCGCCCAGCAGTACGGCGACGTCCGCGGCATCGGGGCCATGGCCCGCCTCCGCGAGGCCGACGTCTACCTCCAAGCCGTCGCGACGGGCATGCGCCCCGGCTCAACCTTCGAGCTCGACCCGGACACGCAGCAGCAGACCAACCAGGTCGCCGAGACCGATCTCATCACCGACGCGGAACGCGACGAGATGCTCAGCAAGGCCGACGCGCTCTACGACCAGGTCATCGAGACCGCGTCTCTTGAGATCGGCCCCGCCATCCATACCGTCGGCGCCTGGTTCGGCAAAGCCGCGGTCGCCGAGTCTCGCGGCGACGACGACGCAGCCAAGGCCGCGTACGCCTCGGCAAAGCAAGCCGCAGAAACTGCCGCGTTCCCCATGTACGCCGCCCTGGCCGACCAACGGATCGCATCAATCGAGCAAGGCCTCGCCGATATCACGCTCATTCGCCAGTCCGATCTGCCCGAGATCCCAGAGCCCGAGACGGCCGATCTCCCAGAGCCGGACGGCCCCGCCGCGCCGGTGCTCGACGCGCCCGTCGGACCGACGCTCCCGGCGGACACCCCAAGCGAGCCGGCCGGCACCGAGCTCGAGGTGATCGACCCGGACCAAGCGCCCAATGGCGATGCGGACAACCAGCCGGGAACTGGCGCCGACGGCGAGTGACCGGTGCGGTCGGCGTTCAATCTCGGTCCTGAGTCCGACGCCCCCATCATCGACGCCGACGAGCTCACCCAGCCCGGCGGCAAGCTCGACCCCGACCTGCTCCGCGCCGCGGTCGAGAAGGCCCGAAGCAGCTCCGCCGCCGCTGCCATGCCCCGCGTGCAGTTCACGCTCTCGCGCGATCTCAACGAGCCGCGTCTCGACAAATACCTCACCAGCCGCATCCGGTTCCTCAGCCGGACGCAGCTCCAGCAGATCATCGACGCCGGCGGCGCAACCGTCTCGGGCAAGCCCGCCAAGAGCTCGACCAAGCTGCGGAAGGACGACCAAGTCCGTCTCGCCATCCCGCCTCCGCCGCCGACCGATGTCGTGCCGCAAGAGATCCCGATCGACGTGCTCTACGAGGACGAGCACCTGATCGTCCTCAACAAACGCGCCGGCATCATCGTCCACCCCGCGCGAGCCGAGCTCGACGGCACCCTCATCAACGCCCTCGCCTGGCACTTCGAGAACGTCTCGCAAGGAGGTCTCTCGCCGCTCGGCAAAGACCTCGCACGCCCCGGCGTCGTCCACCGCCTCGACCGCGACACCACCGGCTGCATCGTCTTCGCCAAAGACGAGGAGACCCACTGGAAGCTCGGCGCGCAGTTCGAGAAGCGCACGACCGACAAGCGCTACCTCGCCGTGACGCACGGCCACGTCGAGCCCGAGGCCCACGTGATCGACAAGCCCATCGGCCCGCACCCCTCGAAGGTCAAGGGCTACCGCGAGAAGCAGGTCGTCCGCTACGACGATCTCGGCAAGCCCAGCGTCACCATCTGCCGCGTCCACGAGCGGTACACGCTGCACGACCGCCCCGTGGGCGATCAGCACTTCTCACTGGTGGAGCTGGAACTGAAGACCGGCCGAACGCATCAGATCCGCGTGCACCTGTCGGACGACTACTGGTCGATCGTCGGCGACGACATGTACGGCGGCCGCGCATTCGATTTGCCCGACGGAACGACGTTCACACGCCAAGCCCTGCACGCCGCGTTGCTCGCGATCGAGCACCCCAAAACGAACGAGACGATGGTCTTTTGTTCGCCGCCACCGCCCGACATGCAGGCGCTCATCGGGCATCTCCGCGCATTGTGCGAGCCGCAGCGCGTCTTCGCCAACGGCAGCGTGCCGCTTGCTCGCTTTGGTCTTGATTCGAGTGAGTGCTAACGCCGATCCAGCACGCCATACTTCAAGATCGCCCACAACGCATGAAACCCGTCTCTCACGCCGATCTGCTTTCCTTCCTCGCGAGTCCGGCCGTGATACGAAATCGGTACCTCGTAGATGCGTGCTCCTCGCCGCGCCAGTCGCATCGTGACCTCAACCTCGAACTCAAACCGCGTGCTCGTCAGCGGCATCTCTTTCAGCAAATCCGCACGCACCGCCTTGTAGCACGTTTCCATATCGGAGAGCGCGAGGTTGCTCGCCATGTTGCACACGAGCGTCAGCACGCGGTTGCCCTGCGAGTGCCAGAATCCGTGCACCTGCCTCCGCGGGCTCTTGAGGAACCGAGACCCGTACACCGCGTCCGCTTCACCCGCGAGGATCGGGTCGAGCACCACCGCAAAGTCCCGCGGGTCGTACTCCAGATCCGCGTCCTGCACGATCGCGACATCGCCGGTCATCGCCCCGATCGCAGTGCGGATGGCGCTGCCCTTGCCGAGCGACCGCTCGTGATGGACCGCGTTGATGCGCTCATCACCCGACGCGAGATCATCGATGATGTCACGCGATCCATCGGTCGAGCCGTCGTTGACGATGGTCAACTCGACCGCCGGCTCGATCGGCGCGGCCAGCACGCGATGCACGATCTCACGGATCGTCCGCGCCTCGTTATGCACCGGCATGAGCACACTCAGCTTCTCGATGCGCCCGGTCGCGTCCATCGCGCTAGCCGATCCGCTCCGCGCCGTTCATGTACGGCCGAAGCGCCTCCGGGATCGTCACGCTCCCGTCGGCGTTCTGGTACATCTCGATCAGCGGGATCAGGAACCGCGGGCTCGCCAGCACCGTGTTGTTCAGGCTGTGGCAGAACACCGTCACGCCCTTGCCGGCCTCCCCGCCTTCGCGGTACCGCATGTTCAGCCGTCTGCACTGGAAGTCGTACAGCCGGCTCGCCGAGTGCGTCTCGCCCCAGTCGCCAGCGGGCACACCGTCACCATCAACCTCACCTCGCCCGGGCATCCAGCACTCGATGTCGATCATGTCTGCGTTCTTTACACCAAGGTCACCCGTGCAGCACTGCAGCAATCGATACGGCAGCTCCAGCCGTTGCAGCAGCGTCTCGACAAACCCGATCATCTTCGCGTGCCACGCCCGGCTCTCGGCCTCGTCCGCCTTGCAGATCACCACCTGCTCGACCTTGTCAAAGGCATGAACCCGGTAGAACCCCGCCGTGTCCTTGCCCGCCGCGCCCGCTTCGCGGCGGAAGCACGGACTCACCGTCACATAGCACAGCGGCAGGTCCGCCTCGTCAAGAATCTCGCCCTGGTGCAGGCCCATGAGGCCCACCTCGCCCGTGCCGGTCAGGTACATGTCGTGCCCGCCGCCGCGGTCGGACTCGTTCACCTGATACGACTGGTCCTTCCCGTACGGGAAGAACCCCGTGCCGACCATGGCCTCCTCGCGCACCAGCACCGGCACCGACCGCGGCTGAAACCCGTTCTCGTTCGCCATGAAGTCAAACGCAAACCGCAGCACGGCCTGGTGCAGCCGCATCCCGTCGCCCGTCAGCACGTAGTTCCGCGCGCCCGCAACCTTCACGCCGCGCTCGAAGTCGACGAGCCCCAGCGACTGAATCAGTTCGGTGTGAGGCTTCGGTGCAAAGCCCTTGTTCTGCTCGAACGTCTTTGCCGGGTCCCACCAGCTCGGTGCCCAGACCGACTTCTGCACGTTGTCGTCGGCCGACGCACCCCTCGGCACGTCCGCGTCCGCCGGCTGCGGGATCTCAAGCAAGAGCCCATCCAGCTCAGGCCCGACCCGCGCGAGCTCGTCATCCAGCGACGCGATCTCGTCTTTCAGCGCCGCCGGCTTCGCCCGAAGCTGCTCGACCTCGGCCTCGATCGCCGCAAGCTCATCGCCCCCGGCCGACTTCAGCCGCCCCATGAGCTGCCCGATCTTCGGCCCGCTCTCTTTGGCCAGCGATTTCTGCTGGGCCCGCAGCGTCTCCTGCTTGGTGAGCAGCTCGCGCCGCCGTGCGTCAAGCTCCAGCACGCGGTCGATATCGACCGTCATCTGCTTCGCCGCCGCACCTTCTTGGAACAGCTCGGGGTCGTCGCGGAGTCGTTTGAGATCGATCATGGGGCGGATCGTAGTGGGGCGGACGGAGCGAAGGCGTATCCGCGGGAACCGTTCGAATCGTTCGGCGTCTCAAAGCCCAATGGACACCCAAGCCGCTACATTACAAAGCATGGAAACCGTTCTGAGCCACGCCCGCCTCAAGCCGTTGACCGACCGGGGTCGGCCGATCCGCATCGGCGAAGACCCGATCACGGTCGGTCGCCACCCCGATAACACGCTCCGGCTCAAGGACGAGAAGGCCAGCCGCTTCCACTGCGTGATCGAGGTCGACCCCAAGGGCCGGATCATCTGCCGAGACCTCGGCAGCCGTAATGGCACCAAGGTCAACAAAAAGAAGATCGACAAGGTCCGCCTGCACGAAGGCGATATTGTCAAAGTCGGCAACTTCGAGTTCCTGGTCGAGATCAAAGAAGCCGCCGCCAACGAGTCGGCCCCGTGGTCGGCCGAGCTGCTCCGCACCCTCGAAGCCGCGGGCGAGCCCGGCACCGATAAGACCAAGATCAAACTCATCGACGCCGCCGGCAACGACTCCGACGCCCTCCAGGGCTCGGGCACCGGCTCCATCGCCAACCGCCTGCTGCTGCTCATCGCCAGCGAGACCAACGCCACCGACATCCACGTCGAACCCAAGCGCGACATCTGCTCCGTCCGCATGCGTGTCGACGGCCAGATGATCTGGATCATCGACCTCCCCAGCGACGTCGGCGAGAACGCGGTCGGCCTCATCAAGACCGCCACCCAGGCCAAGCACTCGGCCAAGGACGCCGTCGTCGACGGCCACTTCTCCGCAAAGTTCCGCGCCGAGGCCGAGCTCAGTCGCCGCGTCGAGTACCGCGTCAGCCTCACGCCGTCGGTCCACGGCGCGAAGATGGTGATCCGCGTCCTCGACATGAAGAACGTGCCGCGCTCGCTCGAAGAGCTCGGCTTCCCCAACTACATGCTCGACCGTGTCCGCAAGACCTGCGAGCTCGACGCCGGCATGATCCTCTGCTGCGGCCCCACGGGCTCGGGCAAGACGACCACGCTGTACAACGCACTGCGCGAGGTCGACCGCGAATCGCGCAACGTCATCACCATCGAAGACCCCGTCGAGTACCAGCTCGAGGGCGTCACGCAGATGCCAATCGACGATGCGAAGGGCCACACGTTTTCGTCACTGCTGCGCTCCGTGCTCAGGCAGGACCCCGACGTCATCCTGCTCGGCGAGATCCGCGACGCCGACACCGCACGCGTCGCCATGCAGGCCTCGATGACCGGCCACGTCGTCTTCTCCACCGTCCACGCCAAGGACACCGTCAGCAGCATCTTCCGGCTCATGGACCTCGACGTCGAACCCTACCTCGTCGCCAACAGCCTCCAGCTCGTCATCGCCCAGCGCCTCGTCCGCCTGCTGTGTCCGAAGTGCAAGCGGTCCGTCCCGGTCTCGCCCGGCGAGTCCACCCGCATGGGCCGTTTCCTCGGAGACACAAAGAAGCTGTACGTGCCAACTGGTTGCCAACGCTGCCTCAAGACCGGCTACCAGGGCCGGGGCGCGGTCTACGAGCTGCTCGAGGTCAACGACGAGCTGCGCGACGTCATCCTCAGCGGCCCCACGATCCACGGCATCAAGGACGTCATCGCCCAGGGCCTCTTCCACACCCTCGAACAGTCCGGCTGGAAGATGGCCGCCTCGGGCGTCACCCCGCTCAGCGAGATCGAACGCGTCACCGGCGCGACATAGCCGTTCGGTGGCGGAGGCTTCCAGCCTCCGTCCTTAATTGAACATCCAAGACACGGAGGCTGGAAGCCTCCGCCACCAGGAAACTACAAGAGCTTCATATCACGCCACGCCGGGAACGTATCCCGCCACGACCGCACCGCACCGGCATCGATCGCAACGCTCAGCACGCCCGGCTCAGCGCCAAGCTCGCCAAGCACCTCACCCATCGGACCAACCGCAATCGTCCCACCGGCGTAGTTCAGGTGCGGGTCCCGCCCCGTGCGATTCACCGCGAGCACAAACGCCTGGTTCTCGATCGCACGAGCAATCGCGAGCGTGCGCCAGTGGTGCTGCCGAGCGTCCGGCCAGTTCGCGCCGAGCACAAACACCTCAGCACCCTTCGCGAGCCCGCGCCGGAACAGCTCCGGGAACCGCAGGTCGTAGCACACCGCCGGGCACACGCTCAGCCCGTGCCAGTCATATGTCTCAACCGAGTTACCACCGTCAAACGCCTCCGGCTCCTTGCCAAACGTAAACGGATGGACCTTCGAGTACTCGCACAGCAGCTCACCGCTCGATCCAGCGATCGTCGCCCGGTTCGTCGCTCGCCCGTTCCCTGCGCTGACCGTTCGCGAGCCGTGAACGGTCACGTCCAGACGCACCGCAAGATCGGTCAGAAAGCCAAGCGTCGCTCCATCGCCGTCGGCGGTGTGCGCTACGTTCAGGCTAAACCCAGAATCGAACAGCTCGGGCAGCACGATCAGGTCGCCCGGCTCGATGCCCGCCGCGTCCGCCGCCTGATCCACGAGCCGAAAGTTCGCTTCTCGGTCCTCCCAGGCCAGATCGAGCTGAAACATGTGCGCCTTCATGGCCAAGCCTAGACGAGATCGCCGAGCGGGCGATGTACACTTTCGGCATGCAAAGGCACGACGCCGACCAGCGGAGACTGATCCTGGCGAGCCGCAGCCCGCGGCGACGCGCGATGCTGAACGAAGCGGGCATCGCGTTCGAGGTCGCCGAGGGTGTCGACGACGGAGGCCTGCTCCCCGGCACCGTGGACGCCGAGCACTGGGTCGCCGCCCTCGCGTTTCTCAAGGCCTGGTCCGTCGCGCGCGATCTCGACGAGTCCGCGGTCGTGCTCGGCGCCGACACCGTCTGCGCGACCGACGGCACCCTGCTCGGCAAGCCCGCCGACGCCGCCGACGCCCACGCAATGCTCGGCTCGTTCATCGGCGGCACGCACCAGGTGCTCACAGGCGTCGCGATCGTCACCGCAGACGGCCGCCGCGAGCTGATCGTCGATGCCGCCGACGTCACCTGGGGCCAGCTCGATGAAGCCGCGATCGATCGATACATCGAGTCGGGCGACTGGCAAGACAAGGCCGGGGCATACAACCTCGCCGAACGCCAGGCCGACGGCTGGCCCATCGAGTGCGCCGGCGACCCGACCACCGTCATGGGCCTGCCGATGCAGCGCTTGCCCGCACGGCTCGATGCGTGGCTCGCCGGCCCGCTCGATCCAACGGGGTCCGTGGCGTGACCGGCGGCGTGCTCCCCCTCTGGGTCCTCGTCCCGCCCGCGACGATCATGATGCTTGTGCTCGCCGGCTACATCCAGGCCCTCCGCGATGCCGACGTTTCGGAATCACGCCGACGCATCCGCACCGCGTCCAGCCTCGTGATGATCGTCCTCCAGCCGCTGCTGGTGTACCTCTTCGGCATCGGCGGGGCGCACCAGCCCAGGCCCTTCGTGTTCACCGCGGCTCTCGTGCTGGCCCTCGTTGCGCTGCTGGTCATCCTCGCCATCATGGACGCGATCAACAACACCAAGATCGCCGCCCAGCAGCGGGCCAAGTACCGCACCGATTTCCAGAAGATGCGCGACGAGATCGAACGCCTCCGCCGCGAGACCGCGGCCGACGCACCCGACGAGCCACGCCTCCGCCTCGTCGAAGGCGAACGCCGCGACGGCACCGACGCATAACCTCACGCGGTGAACCCGCTGCTCGCACCGATCCTAAAGCCGCTCTCCCGCGTCTACGCGTCGCAGATCGGCAAACGCAACGCACGCTTCGATCGCGGCGAGGGCGTCGTCACCTTCGACCGACCCGTCATCAGCGTCGGCAACCTGTCCGTCGGCGGCACCGGCAAGACGCCCATGGTCCGCCGCATCATCAAGCTGCTTCGTGACACCGGCCACGACCCCTGCATCGCCATGCGCGGCTACGGCTCCAACCGCCGCGACGATGGCCGATCCGATGAGGCCGACGAGTACGCCGCCATCTTCGACGACCTGCCCATCGTCGCACAGCCTAACCGCACGGAAGGCCTCATCAACCTATTCGGCACCGAACGCGGCGAACGCGTCGACACCATCGTCCTCGACGACGGCTTCCAGCACCGCCGCATCGCCCGTCACCTCGACATCGTCCTCATCGACGCCACCCGCAGCCCGCTCGAAGACAACCTGCTCCCGCTGGGCCGGCTGCGCGAACCGATGGACTCGCTCGCCAGAGCGCAGGCCGCCGTCATCACCCACACCGAGCGCGCGAGCGACGTCGTCGTCAACGACATCACCCGCGCATCGCTCGCCGCCAACCCCGACCTGCTGATCGCAACGTCCCGGCACGCGTGGACGGGCGTCGGCGTCACCGACATCGAGCACCTGCTGTCGTGGCTCGCCGGCAAGACGGTGCTCCCGGTGTGCGCGATCGGCAATCCAGACGCGTTCATCGAATCGGTCCGCGCACAGGTCGGCCGAGTGCTCGATCCGATCGTCCTCCGCGATCACGATCCGTATGCGGCCGCAACAGTCCGCCGCATCATCCGCGAGGCGGCCCACGCCGACGCGATCGTCACCACCGCGAAGGACTGGGCCAAGCTCCGCGGCGAGGACCCATCGGCGTGGCCCTGCCCCGTCGCCGTCCCCAAGCTCGAGATGCAACTGGTCACGCACGCCGGCGCGTTCGACCGATTAGTTCTTGCAGCAGCAGCGGAAACCGCCGAGGATACACTCGACCCATGGCCGGCCTGACCGAGTCCATCGCGAAGCTCGGCCCCTTCAAGGCCATCGTCGTCGGCGACGTCATGCTCGACGAATTGCTCATGGGCGACGCCGACCGGCTCAGCCCCGACGCGCCCGTCCCAGTGCTGCACGTCCGCAAGTCAGAACACCGCCCGGGCGGCGCAGCAAATGTCTGCCTCAACCTCGCGGCGCTAGGCGGCACCGTGTCTCTCGTCACCGTTACAGGCGCCGACCCCGAAGCCGGCAACCTGCGCGACGCGCTCGCCACTGAGGGCATCGGCACCGAAGGCCTCATCATCGATGCCTCACGCCCGACCACGGTCAAACGCTCCCTCGTCGGCCTCGCCCAGCACCGCCACCCGCAGAAGATGTTCCGCGTCGACTTCGAGTCCCGCGAGCCAATCAGCGACGACATCCGTAACCACATGCTCGCCGCGCTCGACCGGGAACTCGCCTCGGCCGACGTCGTCTGCATCGAGGATTACAACAAGGGCGTCTGCACCGAAGAACTCTGCCAGGCCGTCATCGAGCGAGCCAAGGCCGCCGGTAAGCCCGTGCTCGTCGACCCCGCCGCGATCGACGACTATTCCAAGTACCGCGGCGCGACCTGCATCACCCCCAACCGCACCGAAGCCGAGAAAGCCACAGCCTCAACCACCGACGGCGATGCACCCGAGGCAAACGCCGACATCGCGCGGCGACTGCTTGACGAGCTCAGCCTCGACACCGTGGTCCTGACACTCGACCGCCACGGCGCACTCCTGCTCGAACGCGACGCCGAACCGCGGCTCATCCCCACCGTCGCGCGGGAGGTCTATGACGTCACCGGCGCGGGCGATATGGTCCTCGCCGGCCTCGCCGCCTCGGTCGCCTGCGGCCTCGACTGGCAAAGCGCCGTCGGCATCGCCAACATCGCCGCGGGTCTCGAAGTCGAGATCTTCGGCGTCGAGCCCATCCCGCTGGCCCGCGTCCGCCACGCCGTGATGAAGCAGGAAGGCCGGCTCCAGGGCAAGCTGCGCACGCTCGAACAGGTGCTCGTCGAGGCCGAGGCCGTCCGCAAGACCGGCGGCGCCGTCGTCTTCACCAACGGCTGCTTCGACATCATCCACACCGGCCACGTCACGCTGCTCGAGAAAGCCGCCGACCTCGGCGCGATGCTCATCATCGGCCTCAACACAGACGACTCCATCGCAAGACTCAAGGGTCCGGAACGCCCGGTCAACTCGCTCGCTGATCGCGCACGAGTCCTCGGCGCGCTCGGCTGCGTCGACGCCATCGTCCCGTTCGCCGACGACACCCCCATCGAGCTTATCAAGGCCATCAAGCCCGGCGTGCTCGTCAAGGGCGGCGACTACACACGCGACTCGGTCGTCGGCCACGAGATCGTCGAAGCCCACGGCGGCCGAGTCGCGCTTATCGACCTAGTCGAGGGCAAGAGCACCACCGGCACCATCGACAAGCTTCGATCCTCATGATCCACATCGCGGTCATCAAGCGTGAATACGTCGAGCTGATCCTCGCCGGCAAGAAAACCGCCGAGCTCCGCCTCACACGCACGCGAGGCGCACCCCACGGCAGGGTCTCCCCGGGCGAACGCCTCTACGTCAAGCAGTCGTCAGGACCTATCCGCGCAACCGCACTCGTGACCGATGTTGAGTCGCACGAAGACCTCACGCCCAGACGCATCCGCCAGCTCGCACGAGACACCGCGAAGACCGTCCGCGGCAAACCGGACTTCTTCCGCGAACGCGAGAACGCCCGCTACGCCACCATCATGCACTTCGATGATGTCGAGCCCTGCTCGTTCGGCCCCGACTTCGCCGCCGAACGCGCCGCCAACCCCCGCGCCGCCTGGCTCATCCTGCCCAACAACGCCTGCGTCTACCCAGATTGCATCGATCGCGGCCTGCTGACTGCCTGAACCGTCGAATCAGCGCCAGTCGAGCACGATCTTGCCCATCTGCTCGCCGGCCTCCAGCCGCTCCCACGCCGCTTGAGCATCGGACGCCCTCAACACCCGGTCGACCACCGGCGTCACCTTGCCGCTCGCAAACAGCGCCGCCACCTCGCGGAACTCGTCGTTCGTGCCCATCGTCGAGCCCAGCACACGCAGCTGGTTCCAGAAGATCCGAGCAAGATCGGTCCGCGCATCGGGCCCCGTCGTGCAGCCCGGCGTCACGTACGCCCCGCCCCGCGCGAGGCTCTTGATGCAAGCCAAATGCGTCGCCTTGCCCACCGAGTCGACCGCCATGTCGACGCCGCGTTTGTTCGTGATCTGCCGCACCTGCCGCGACCAGTCTTCGCCTGTGTCGACGATGCCCTCGTGCGCACCGAGCCTGATCGCCTCGGCAATCTTCTCCGCACTCCGGCTCGTCACGATGACCCGGCAGCCGTAGTGCAACGCGAGCTTCATCGCGATCGTGGCGACGCCGCCCCCGATGCCCGTGATGAGCACGGTCTGCCCGGGCCGAAGGTCCCCCTTGGTGACCATCATGCTGTACGCGGTGAGTGCCGTAAGACCGAACGCCGCCGCCTCGCACGGGTCGCCGTCATCCGGCACCGGCGCGAGGTTCGCCGCGGGCATGACAAACTGTTCGGCGTGCATGCCGTTGTGATGCTCGCCGATGAGTTCGTACGCCGGCGCAAGCGTGCTGGGCGTGCCGTCGTCGGGCCGGACAGGCCGATCAGTCTCGACCGCCGCGTTTACGATCACGCGCCGCCCGATCCACGCGGTATCAACACCATCGCCGACCGACTCGACGATGCCGCAGGCGTCGCACCCCGAGACCCGCGGATAGGTCAGCTCCAGCCCCGGCACGCCCCGCCCGACCCACAGGTCCATATGGTTCAGCGCGCTCGCGAGCGTCTTCACAACGACCGAGCCCACGGGGATCTCGGTCGCGATCGTGTGGTCATCGCGGAACTCGATGTTCGGCGCGACCAGGTTTCCTTGCTTGGTGATCACTGCTGCATTCATAGCCAGATGGTACGTACAGCTCTTGGAGTGGGAAATCGATACAATTCGACTGTGTCAGACCTCAACCGCCAATCCGACCTGCAGGCTGTGAAGCTTCTTGAGATTGCGAACGAACGAGACTTTTCCGATGGCAAACCCAAGTGGTTTCCAAGGTGCTTACGACGTCGTGCGCCAGTCATTTGTCAGTTTGACACACATCTCCAACAGAATCAGCGACAGGTCGATCGGTGCCCTGAGCTTGCTGAACAATTTCGTGTGCAAGCGCAGCAGGCCGGCATCACATTGGAATGGGACTTGGAGAGCGCTCAACGCGCCGACAGCATTCTCTCCGCGCTGCGGTACTTCAGGGCGACCAGAGAGCAGATGGATCTCACGGCCTATGCCGCAGGGTGCTATCTCGGCGAAGCCATGGTTCGGACGATGGAATGTGAGTGGATCCGGGCAGGCGAAGTCGGGTTTCCCCTTGCCGCACCCGATCGGCCGATCATCTCATTTGTCGGACGCGACCATTTCAGCAATCCGATAGGCAAAGCGTTCAAGCGATTATGGGATGGCCCGTCCGACAACATCGTTGTGATGATGGAGCCGAGGGACAAAGCGGTGTTCGAGCGATTGCACCAAACGACCGAAGAGAGCTAGCACGCTCCTACTGGATCGTCTTCTGCCCAGCCACATGCTTCATGCCGCGGCGGCGGTCGCGGAGACGACGGCTCTTGCCCACGCGCTCGCGTAGGAAGTAGAGCTTGGCTCGGCGGGCGTCGCCCCGGCGCACGACCTCGAACTTTGAGATCAGCGGGCTGTTGATGGGCCACGTCCGCTCGACGCCGATGTCGTCCACGATCCGGCGGACCGTGATCATCTCATCAATGCCCCGGCCCTTCCGCGAGATCAGCACACCCTGGAAGACCTGGATCCGCTCCTTCTCCCCCTCGACGATGCGCACGTGCACGTTGATCGTGTCGCCCACGTCGAAGCGGGGGATGTCAGTCTTCAGAGCACCGTCGTTCAGGCTCTCGATCAGGGTCTGCGTGCTCATGACGAACTCCAACTCGGGTCGAAACCGATACAAACGCCCGCGGCACCCGCCTGCCGAGCGGCTGCAAGGATAGGCCGCCGGCCGGATTGAGGTCTATTCCAAGAGGTCCGGGCGTCTCTCGCGTGTCCGCTCGACCATCCGCTCCAGCCGCCAGCGGGCCACGGCCAGATGGTCCCCGCTCAGCAGCTCTGCCGGCACCTCATCGCCCTCCCAGTCCCGCGGCCGGGTGTAGTGGGGGCAGTCGAGCAGCCGAGCGTCCGGCGAAATCCCTAGCTCATCGCACCATGTCCGCAGCGTCTTGGGCGGGATCGGGTCGCCGTTCGGCGTCGTCGTCGGCACCCGCCCGAAGCTGTCCTGCACCGCCGAGGCCTCATCCCCCAGCACCCCCGGCACCAGCCGGATGACCGCGTCCATCAACACCACCGCCGCCGTCTCGCCCCCAGAGAGCACGTAATCGCCCAGCGAGACCTCCAACGGCTCAAGCCGCGCGATCACCCGCTCGTCGATCCCCTCGTAGTGCCCGCACAGAAGAAGCAGCCGAGGCTTCGACGCGAGATCTTCGACCAGCGGCTGCGACAACGGCACCCCCTGCGGTGTCAGCAGCACACGCGTCGCGAGCCGATCGTCCATCGCCTCGACAGCCCGAACCGCTTCCGACACCGGCTGGCAGGACATGACCATTCCCGGCCCGCCGCCAAAGGGTCGATCGTCCGTCCGGTCGTGCTTGTTGTCCGCAAACCCGCGGATATCCGTCGCGTGCCACTCAACCAGGCCCGCCTCACGCGCACGTGAACAGATCGACGAGCCCAGGGGCCCGCCGACCTGAAACATCTCGGGAAAGGTTGTGAGGATGTCGAAGCGCATGCCGCTCGCTCAAAGCAGAGCCGCGGGCGTGAGCACGCGGACCGGTCTTACTCGGCCGAAGCGTCCTCGCCGCCCTCATCGGACGACTCAGCCTCTGCAGCGGCCTTCTCCTCGGCTTCCTTTTTTGCCTTGTGCTCGGCCTCGGCCTTCTCGGCGGCGGCCTTGATGTCGCCGGCCTTCGAAGCCGCGGCCTGCGCCGCATCGATCTGGCCCTTCTTCGCCGCGGCCTTCGCATCAGCAGCCGCCGACTTCGCATCGCTCAGGAACGAACCCAGATCGGCGTCGGCGTCATCAACGAAGGTCGTGAGCGCCTCGACCGTCGCGTCGGCCGACTTGACAGCACTCGCCGCCTCAACGCGCTTCCGCGCGTACTCGCGGTCGGCCTCCCAGGCCTTCTTCTGTTTAGCGGTCAGCAGCTCGCGGTGACCCAGCAGGTCACGCACTGTGTCGCTCGGCTGTGCGCCAACGCTCAGCCAGTGCTTGATCCGATCGACCTTAAGCTCGATGTCCTGCTCGCCCTCACCGGGCTGCGGGTTGAACCAACCCAACGCTTCGAGGTACTTGCCGTTGCGCTTGTAGCGTGCGTCGACAGCCACGAGGCGGTAGAAGGGGGCGTGCGTGCGACCGTGCCGCTGAAAGCGGAGCTTGACCATGACAGATTCTCCAGGACGGGGCCCGCGGCCGGTCAGAGCCAGTCGAGCGCCGGGGTTCGTGCGTGCGAGGGGTCCAAATCCACTCGCGGCCCCAACTGTAGGCGTTCACCGCCACCAGAAACCTCGTCGCAAGCCGCGAGGGCATCTATCCTTGCGATCCCGTCGCAATCAGCCGCAAGGAGCGATTCATGCTGACAGCCGCTGCCCTCTCCCTTGCCGCCCTCTCGATCGCCCAGCCGGGCTCGGAGCAGGCCCCCCAGCCTTCGCCAGCGGAACTGCGGGCCGCCGAATCCCGGTTCCTCACGAACCCCGTTCAACTGACCTTCGCCGAGGACTTCGTGAAGGCCGGTGAGAGCTACTTCTCCCACGACGGAGAGTTAATCGTCTTTCAAGGCGTGCCGGTGCCGGACGAGGGCGACGAGCCGAGCCCGCACTACGGCATGTATGTCGCGCAGGCGATTCACCAGCGGACGCTCGACCGCGTGTCCCTCGTCAGTGAACCAGGATCGGCAAACACGTGCGGGTGGTTCCATCCGGCTGAGCTTCCGCGCGGGTCCTACGACCTGCTCTTCGGCTCGACACTCGTCCCGCCGAGTGCCGACAAAGTACCCGGTTACCAGCGCGGCACCGGTCGATATAGCTGGTCGTTCCCAACAGAAATGGAAGTCGTTTCGGTCAGGGTTGGAAAGATCTCTTGGACTGGATGGATGGACAACACGGAGACAAGTGAGCGCGAACGCACGGGTGGCAGTCACTACGAAGCAAGCAAGAAAGAAGTCGTCTTCGAAAAGCCCGGCTACACCGCCGAGTGCTCTTACTCCCCCGACGGCAGGCACATCCTCTACGCCAACGTCGACGAGGCGAAGTCCAACGAACAGGGCCGGCCCGACGCCGACCTCTGGATCTTCGACACAGAAACCCAGCAGCACACGCTGATCGTCGAGGCCGACGGCTACGACGGCGGCCCCTTCTTCAGCCCCGACGGCACCTGGATCTGCTACCGCTCCGACCGCCAGGGCAACAACCTCCTCCAGCTCTTCGTCGCCGAGCTCGAGTTCGACGAGTCCGGCGCCATCACCGGCATCAAGCGCGAGGTGCAGCTCACCAACAACCGCCACGTCAACTGGGCCCCGTTCTTCCATCCCTCGGGCGACTTCCTCGTCTACGCCTCCAGCGAGGTCAGCCACCGCAACTACGAGGTCTTCGCGATCGGCCTCGACACCAACAACCCGGGCCCCAGCACCCCCATCCGCGTCACGCACGCCAACGGCTTCGACGGCCTGCCCGTCTTCAACCCCGACGGCTCGGAGATGATGTGGACCGCCCAACGCGGCGACGACACGCAGTGGGGCGGCCGAGCGTCCAGCCAGCTCTGGATCGCCGACTTCGACGCCGACGCCGTGCGCGAGGCCCTCGCCGAGGCGAACCCGACGGACGAGCGCGAGTGAGCCAGCGCATCGACCGCAACGCCGTGCTGGCAAAGGCTCAGCAGCTCGCCGGCCAGGGCAAGTTCGTGGACGCAGTCAACACGCTCGAACTCATCCGCCGCGCGAACCCCCAAGGTGCAACCAAGGACGCCGACCTCCAGCACCTCGCCGGCCACTGCCTGATGAACCTGGGCCAGATCCAGCCGGCCGAGCTCTGCTTCAAGTACGCCATCGAAGCCCGCCCGGCGCACGCGGGCACCCGTGTGGACTACGCAACGCTCCTCCGCCGCGAAGGCCGAACCGACGAAGCGCTGCAACAGCTCGACGCCGAGCCAAAGTCCGACCTCGCCGCGCGCTCAAAGGCCGCCCTGCTGATGGACCTCGGCAAGTACGACGACGCGGGAGCCCTGCTCGAACCGATCGCCGACCGCTACGAAGCGTCACCCGCCAAAGACCACGGCCCCGCGCTTGTGTACGCCAGGCACGCCGTCAAAGGCGGCGACCGCGAGCGAGCGCTCAGACTGCTCGACCGCGCACTCACAGTCGGCAACCTGCCGCCGATGGCCAAGCGCATCGTGCACCGCCGCCGCGGCGAGCTGCTCGACAAGCTCGGCCGATACGACGACGCGTTCGCCGCGTTCTCGAACTCGCACGCACAGGTGAGCGAGCCGTGGGACCCGGACGCGTTCAGCCGCCGGATCGACGAGGTCATCTCGAAGTGGACGCCCGACGCCGCCTGGAACATCCCGCAGCTCCCGGCCGCCGAGCGCCGGCCAACCTACATCTTCATCGTCGGCATGCCGCGTTCGGGAACGAGCCTCATCGAGCAGATCCTCGCCTCCGTCCCGGGCGTCTTCGCGGCCGGTGAACGCACCGAGCTCCGCCAGGTGGCAGAGATGATCGAGAAACCGCAGCCAGGCGACCGTGCCCTGCTGCACCACCCAGAGTGGCTGCGCGAATCAAACCTGACCGAGGGCGCACAGTTCTACGACGCCCGCCTCGAGGCCGTCCGGAAGTCGATGAAAGCGGAAGTGCCCACGCACGTCACCGACAAGATGCCCTACAACTTCTTCTATCTCCCGCTGATCGCGAAGATGTTTCCCGGCGCCAAGGTCATCCGCTGCACCCGCGACCCGGTGGACACCTGCCTGAGCAACTACTTCCAGACCTTCGTCGGCAACCACCCCCACACGCACAGCCTCTCGCACCTCGGCCGGTTTCACAAGGATCACGATCGCATGGCCCAACACTGGCTGACCATGGCACCGGACATGGAGCTTCACATCACACAAGCGAACTACGAGACCGTCGTCTCTGACTTTGAGAGCGAAGCGAAGCGGCTCGTCGCGTTCGCAGGTCTTGAGTGGACAGACGATGTACTTCGGTTCCACAGCAACACCCGAGCGGCCCGGACGGCAAGCAACGATCAGGTTCGCCAGCCGATCTACACAACCTCTGTCAATAGAGGGCACCGATACGCGAAGCACATCCACGATCTACTTGAAGCCCTAGGGATCAGCAATCAGACCGAAGACGCCGAATGAAGAACCGCCGACCAGTGTCAGCTATCGATTGATTGGTAGAACAACAAAAACGGCATAAAGTCAGCACATTTACAGCCAATCACTTCTGTGCGTCACTGCATCAGAAGTGATACCTGCCACACCACACCTGAGCGGCGTCCGATTGACATCATAAGTAGATCAACTCTATCAGCGTGCAGCCTTCAGCAGGTAAACGCACGCGGTCTCGCATACACCTCCACGGTATAAATGATCTCGTCGGCGACATCCGCCCTCACACGTGCCCTCGTACCGTCCGCGCACGATTATCGACGCCTCGCCCGGGACCGATAGCACAACCGCGTGAGCGGAATGTGGAGCGATTCGGGTTTGTGCGGGGCAAGACCGCCCAACGAACGGTCGCAAGGCGTCTTACGCTCCACCCCGCCGAGGCAATCCAACGATACCTCCAACATGTCATCATTCAGCAGAGACATGCTCGGCCGATCCGACTCCTTCGGCAAAAGCACGGGCGTTCGGGTCAGCGTGTCAACACGACCCTCGCGCGTCGCAAGGCTCAGCGCCGTTGTTTCGTGCCTGGTCCTCATACCCGCGGCCCCGATTCTGGGGCTCGCCCTCCGAGCGATCGCCAGACGCTCGTTGAGGAAGGACGCCACGCTCGCGGCGTCCCGCTCGCTCGCGATCGCCTACTGGGCCGGCTTGGCGGGGACGTGCCTGCAACTCCTCGTCGTAGCGGCGTTGGCGGGAACCGCGTGGCTGTCCATCCAGGCCGCATCGTCCGCTGTGCTCGAAAGGGCCGACGCAGCGCGATCGCCCGAGCAGCGACTGGTAGCGCCATCGAGCGTGACTCCCGCCTTCGAGTGGTGGCAGTTCCGCCCGGGGCTCACGCACGACTACACCGTTAGCAACGGCAACGCGGCGACCACATCGGTCGCCGTGCGTTTCGAGACCGTCCCGACGTGGACATCCGACGGCCCGGTCTTCGCGGCGACAATCGAATCGGGGCGATCGAGCGACAGATAGCAGAACGAGGGTGGGGGACAATCCTATGGGTATTGCGATCGGTGTCGATCTCGGGACGACGAACTCGGTGGTTTCTGCATACATCGACGGGCGAGTGGTCCCGCTCGAAAATGCATCTGGTACGCGAACGATCCCGTCTGTGATTACCTTTCCGCAGAGCGGCGGTCACCTCGTAGGCCACGCCGCGAAGGCTCAGCAGGTCACGTCCCCTGACCGCTCGATCTACTCCATCAAGCGTTTCATGGGGCGGCGGCACTCCGAAGTCTCGCACGAGGAGAAGCTCGTCCCATACAGCGTGGTCGGCAAGCCTTCCGAACTCGTCAAGGTTCGGATGGGCAGGCGTCTCCACACGCCGCAGGAAATCTCGGCGATGATTCTCGAAGAGCTCAAAGACATCGCCGAGGCTGCCGTCGGGCTAACCCGTCACCGAATCGGTCATCACCGTCCCCGCCTACTTCAACGACGCCCAGCGACAGGCGACAAGAGAGGCAGCCGAGATCGCCGGCATGAACGCGCGGCGGATCATCAACGAGCCCACGGCCGCTGCGCTCGCGTACGGCCTCGAGAACGCCCGATCGAAACGCGCCGTTGTCATCGATTTCGGCGGCGGCACGCTCGACCTCTCCGCGATGGACATTCACGAGGGCCGCTTCGAGGTGCTCGCCGTCCACGGCAACACACACCTCGGCGGCGACGACTTCGACCAGCGGATCATCGATGTTGTCGCAGACGACTTCCTCCGGCGTGAGCGCATCGATCTCCGCGAAGACGCCATGGCGCTGCAGCGCCTCAAAGAGGCCGCGCAGATCGCGAAGACCGAGCTTTCGAGCCGCGAGCAGACAGAAATCATCCTGCCCTACGTCGGGCTCAACAAGTACGGCCCCGTCCATCTGCAGTACACGCTGACACGCGAGACCTTCGAAGGCATCTGCGCCGATCTCTTCGACAGCCTTCGGACGTGCTGCGAGGAGCTGCGAGAGTACGGCGGCATCGGGATGGGCCCGAACATGGAGGTCATCCTCGTCGGCGGATCAACCCGGATGCCGGCGGTGCGAGAGATCGTCGCCAAGGCGTTCAGAACGGACAAGCTCAACAAGTCGGTCAACCCCGACGAGGTCGTGGGCGTCGGCGCGGGCATCCTCGCCTCGGTCCTCGCCGGGCAGATGAAGAACGTCCACCTCATGGATGTCACATCGCAGTCGCTCGGCGTCGAGAGCGCCGGCGGCGGGGTGTCGACCATCGTGCCGCGCAACACGCCACTGCCCCACTCGACCAGCCGCGTCTACTCGACACCGAGCGACAACCAGACGTCGGTGCCCATCAACGTTCTCGAGGGCGACGACGCCGTCGCCCAGCACAACCGAACGCTCGGCCTCTTCCGGCTCAAGGGCATCCGCAGGGCCAAGCGAGGCGTGCCGCAGATCAAGGTCACCTTCGACATCGACGCCGACGGCATCCTGAGCGTGAAGGCCTCAGACGTCGACACCGGCAAGTCGCAAGAAGTCGTCATCCAAGGCGGCTCCGGTCTCGCCCCCGACCACCGAGATCGGCTCGTCGCGGAAGGCGAGCACCGCCGCACCGCGCGGCAGCAGCGGCGCGAGCAGATCGATCTCTGCGATCATGCCGAAGGCGTCGTCATCAACCTGAGCAAGTGGCTGACGCACAACAAAAGCTACATCGGCGGCAGCAAGGCGAACCAGATCTCCAATCAGCTCGGCAAGCTCTCGAAGGCCATCGAGAGCCGGCGTGAAGACAAGATCCGAAGGCTCCTCGCCGAACTCGACGGCATCATGCCTCGGAAGCAAGCCGGCTAGCGACAAACCATCACCGGTCGGCAGGCCTGGCCCGGTGATCCCCAGCTGGACGCCACCGGCTCGACCTCGCGCCGAATGACATCCGCACCGGCAACAACCGATCAGGCGGAGCCTCCCGGGCGGGCCGGTTCGCGTCGCTCGCGGTCGCCGCGTACCCGGATCTGAGAAACGATTCGCCACGACCCAGGCCACCGCGGTCCGGGTCTCCTGCTGCTCGCCGCGGAAGTATCACAACAAAAAACTTCTCAAACGTGCTGCGCTCGGGGTGCGCCTTCTCGTTTCACCGGTCAGCGACCGCGCAACACACCTTCGAACCACACACCTCTGACCGGAGATTTCACCATGACGTGCACCACGCGAACCTGTCTGACCCTGAGCCTTGTCCTGGCGGCCGGCACAGCCTCCGCGCAGGTCGTCCCGCCGACGCCCGCGCAGGATTTCGGGGCGATCACCAAGTCCGACTTCCTTGAGCCCGATGGGTTCTTCAGCATCGACACCTGCGGCAGCGACTTCGACACCGAGATCGGCTTCTGGGATCGCCGGGGACAGCTCAACGCGTCGAACGATGACGCCGACAAAGGCCCCTGCGTTGGCTCGCTCCAGAGCTTTGCGAGCTTCCGCTTCCCGCCCGGCGTGTACTACTTCAGCGTTTCGGGGTTTGACACGATCTTCGGTGACGACTTTGTCGCCGCGACCGACGAGTTCTCCGCGGGCGGCAGCGTCGTCGCGCAGCTCAACGTCGAGGACGGGCTCGAGACGTTCGACATCGCCGACACGATCCAGGCCGGCGACGGCATCGCGGTGAACGGCGGGGTGAAGTACTACCGCTTCATCGTGCCGGGTGTATTTGAAGCGACCGACCTCGGCACCGTCTCGACCGATGGCTTTGTCAGCATCAACACCAACAGCAGCGACTTCGACACCGAGATCGGCGTGTGGAACCTTGACACCGGCGAGCTGATCGACAGCGACGACGACGGCGCGGGCGTCAGCGGCGGTACCAGCGTGCTCGACCTGCGTCTGCCGACCGGCCGGTACGCGATGTCGGTCAGCGGCTTTCAGACGTTCTTCCGCGACGGCTTCACCGCCGAGACCGCGTTCGATGCCGACTCGGGCAACGCCGCGGGCGACATCAACGGCGTCGCGTTCGCCGATGTCGTCAGCGAGGGCGGCGAGGCGGAGTGGTACACGTTCGATGTGCTGGCGTTGCCGGCCGGCGCGCTCGCCGAGGGCGAGGCCGACTGCGGAACGGGCTCTACCGATACCAACAACTGCTTCGCCAACGGCACACCCACGCCGCTTGCGTTGGGGCAGACGGTTGTTGGCACCTTCGGCGGCGGCAACGGCACGCCCGACGACCGCGACTACTACGAGATCGTCATCACGGAGACGACGCAGTACACGCTGTCGCTCGAGGCCGAGGCTGGCACCGCCTTCGGCTTCGCGTCGCAGACGGTCCCGGGCGTTGCGGGCTGCGACAACCTGGAACAGTCGATCGGCGGGCGTATCGCGCAGGCATTTGATCCGGATGGGTTCTCGGGCACGCTCGAACCCGGGACCTACTACGCCGTCGTATCAACGGCATTCGGCGGCGGGCCTTCGCCCTGCGGCAGCGGGTACGCGCTGACGTTCCGCCCGCAGATCCCCGACTGCCCGGCCGGCAGCATCCAGGAAAGCGAGCCCGTGCCGTTCGATGACTTCCTTGCACTCGGCGGAAGCACCAACAACGCCTGCAACACCGGCGGCGGCGACTTCGTTGATATCAGCCTCGGCGATACGGTCTGCGGCACAACGGGCACGCACGCGGAGGGCCCGGGGAACTTCGGAGATCAAGACGCGTACAGGTTCAGCCTCTCCGCCCCGACGGTCGTCGAGTACCAACTGATCTCGACCGCGGGGATCAGGGGCATCACGACAACAACGCCGCTGGGCAGCGACCCGTGCCCGATCTTTAACGCCGGCGGCCCCGTCTTCGACGCCGAGCCGGGCACCACCGGGAGCATCCGTCTTGCTCTGGAAGCCGGCGAGCACTCGGTGAATGTTCTCGCGAACCCATTCGCAGAAGCCGGGGTCGCCTCGGGCACGCCCTATATCCTGACATCCGGCGAGTACACCTGCCGAGCCGACGTGAACCTCGACGGCTTCGTCACGCCCGCCGACTTCAACGCGTGGATCCTGGCGTTCAACGCCCAGAGCGTGACGTGCGATCAGAACGGCAACGGCGTGTGCGAGCCGGGCGACTTCAATGCCTGGATCCTCAACTTCAACTCGCTCGCCGGCTGCGGCAGCTGACACGCCCGCCGTGTCAAACCGGGCAAGACAGAAACCACACCCAACCCCGCCGGGTCGAGAGGCTCGGCGGGGGATTCCGTTCTCGGTCCGAGTCATTCGATGAAAGCGCGCCGCGTGCGTTGCTCGGCGTCGGGCGCACGGGCCTCGTCGTTATACTTCGTCCATGGACCATGACGCGGCTCAGACCAGCACGGGAGACACGGGCGAGCTCACGCAGCTGCTGCACGTCGCGCAGCGGGGCGAGAACGCGCACGAGGCGGAGGCACGCGTGGTCGAGCTGGCGTACAACGAAATGAGACGCATCGCCGGCGCGATCGCCGACCCGCAGGCGCACACGGTCAACGCCACCGCGCTCGTGCACGAAGCGTGGATCAAGCTGAGCGGCAACCTTGGCAGCGTGACCGACCGCCGGCACTTTCTCGCGCTCGCCGCCCGCGCGATGCGGCAGGTCATGGTCGATGCGGCCCGTGCGCGCAAGAGCGGCAAGCGCGGGGGCGACCGCCACCGGTTCACGCTGCACGATGCCGACGGTGCGCGAGACGCCGAGCACGCGATTATCGATCTTGCCGACGTGTACGAATCGCTCGAAACTCTGCGCAGCAAGCACCCCCGGCAGGCCGAGGTCTTCGAGCTTCGCGCGTTCGGCACGCTGACCTTCGCCGAGATCGCAGGCATCGTGAATGTCAGCGAGAGCTCGGCCCGCGTCGACTGGCAGTTCGCCCGCGCTTCGATCCGCGCTGATCTTGATCCCTGAAACGAGCCGTGTGTGATGTCTGACCAGCCGAACGACCTGCCCTCTCTCTTCGCCCGCGTGATGGAGGCCGACCGCGCCGACCGCGAGCGTGTGATGGACGCCCTGTGCGAGGGCGACGAGGCGCTTGGCCGCGAACTGTCGAGGCTTGTCGCGGCGGCCGACACGCCGAGCAGCTCGGACGACCCGCTCAGCGATCGGGCGATCGCGTCGCGGCGGGCGAAGATCGAGAGTGGCGATGGATCGTCCGAGTCGCGCTACGCCGCGGGCGTGACCATCGCGGGTTACACGATCGAGCGCCCGCTGGGTGAGGGCGGCATGGGCGCGGTGTATCTCGCGACGCAGCGCAGCCCCGAGCGGCACGTCGCGCTCAAGGTGCTACGCAGCGGCCTGCCCTCCGAGAACGCACGCAAGCGTTTCGACGTCGAGGCCGAGACGCTCGGCAGGCTGCGACACCCCGGCATCGCGCAGATCTTCGAGGCCGGCGTGCACGAGGGACGCCCGTTCTTCGCGATGGAGTTCGTCGACGGCGAGCCGTTGAACGACTACGCCGCGCGCAAAGGGCTCTCGACCGCGCAGACGCTGTCGCTCGTACGCACGATTGCAGCCGCCGTGCAGCACGCGCACCAGCGGGGCGTGATCCACCGCGACCTCAAGCCCGCCAACATCCTCGTGGTCGAACCCGACGACGGCGGCGAGCCCACGCCCAAGATCCTCGACTTCGGCGTCGCCAAGCTCACCGAGTCCGACGTGCAGGTCACCACGATCCAGACCGACGTGGGCCAGCTCATCGGCACGCTCGCGTACATGTCGCCCGAGCAGGCCGGCGGCGACCCGACGCAGATCGATGCGCGGTCCGACGTCTACGCGCTCGGTGTTCTTCTGTACGAGCTGCTCACGGGAAAGCCGCCCTACGACCTGTCGGGACGGCTGCTGCACGAAGCGGTGCGCATCATCCGCGAGGACGAGCCCTCGCGCCTCAGCACGATCGACCGCGCACTGCGGGGCGATGTCGAGACGATCATCGCGACCGCGCTCGAGAAGGATCCGGCGCGGCGATACGACACGCCGGCATCGCTCGCGAGCGATATCGACAGCTATCTCGGCGACCAGCCGATCCGCGCCCGGCCCGCGAGCACGTGGTACCAGCTCCGCAAGTTCAGCCGGCGGAACCGCGGGCTCGTCACAGGCGTCGCCGCGAGCTTCGCGATCTTGCTGGCCGGTCTGGTGGGCACAACGGTGTTCGCGGTCCGGGCCGATGCGGCGCGGCGGGACGCAATAAACGCCGAGCAACGCGCGGAGACCGCGCTCGACGCCGAGCGAGTACGGACCGAGCAGCTCGAAGCCGTCGCGGCCTTTCAGGACGAGCAGCTCGCCGAGCTCGACGCGGCGTCGATCGGCATCGGCATCCGGAGCGGTCTGGCCGCGCAGCTTGAGTCGGACGACACGCTCGCCGCGGTCGACTTCACGGGCCTGGCGATGCAGACGCTCGACGAGTCGCTGTTCCAGCCGTCGCTCCGCGCGATCGAGTCGCGGTTTGTTGATCAGCCGATCATCCGCGCGAGGCTGCTGCAATCGCTGGCGAAGTCGGCCGAGCGCGTCGGGCTTGTGCCGCTGTCCGAGTCGGCGCTGCGCGATTCAGTCGAGCTCTTCACGGCCGCGGAGGGCCCGACGGCCGCACGGACGCTGAGCGCCCAGAGCAACCTCGGGCTTGTGCTGATGTACACGGGCAAGCTCGAGGAAGCCGAGCGGCTGCTGACGGAGACACTCGCCGCGAGCCGCGACACCCTGGGCGACGAGCACGAAGAGACGCTGGTCACGCTTGACAACACGGCTCTCTTGTTCGCGGAGCTCGGTCGCTTCGACAAGGCCGAGGCGATGCACCTTGAGTCCGTCGAAGCTCATCTTCGCACCTTCGGTGAGGAGGACCGTCGGACGCTTGCGGCGTTCAACAACCTTGCGGGCCTGCTTGATACAACCGCCCGGTTCGAAGAGGCCGAGCCCTACTTCCGCCGAGTGCTCGACGGCAGCCGGCGGATCCTGGGCGACGACCACCCTCGTACGCTCGCGTCCATCAGCAACCTGGGTGTGAACCTCAAGCGGCAGGACAAGCTCGACGAGGCCTCCCCGCTGTACGAGGAAGTGCTCGCGGGCCGACGCCGCACGCTCGGCAACGAGCACCCGCGGACGATCCGATCGCTGAACAACATGGGCGGGCTGTACCGCGCGATGGAGCGATCCGCCGACGCCGAGCGCGTGTACGCCGAGTCGCTCGAGCTCTACCGCGCGACGCTGGGCGACGATCACCCCGAGACGGTGATCGGCATGAGCAACCTGGGTGCGGCGCTGCGCGATCAGGGCAAGCTAGCCGACGCCGAAACCATTGGCGCTGATGCGGTCGCCGCGGCACGGGATGCATTCCCTGCGGATCACTGGCTCATCGGTGCATTCCTCGGCCAGCATGCAAGCACGCTTCTCGACATGAACCGCTTCGCGGAGGCCGTCGCGAGAGCCGAAGAAAGCCACGGCATGATGGAAGCAGCCTTCGGAACGGCACACCCCCGTACAACGGGTGCTGCCGCGCTTGTCGCTCGGATCTACTCGGCATGGCACACGGCACAGCCAGATAAGTCGCACGACCATCGCTCTGCACATTGGGAGTCGCGAGCAAACCCGAGCACCGCAAGCGACGGACCACTCACCCGGTGAAGACGGTGGGTCTTCCGTCGCACCGCGACTAATCAGAATCTAGCTGTCCTACTCGCGGACCAACGCTCCATGGACCACACCGACGCAGCATGGGGCCGCAAAACTATTAAATGCCGACTGCAAAAAATAGAATATGCTTATATCCAGTGATTGTAGTTCATAAGTTCGAGTGGCCGGTAGAGCAGCTAGCACAATCGTCGATGGCACTTATGCTGAGAACGCGATGCCGCCGAACGCGACAGAATCCATCGGAAAGCGACCGGTAGTCGTATCAAGTATCAGGCTTCGGCACACCAACAAGTGTCGCATTCGTAAGCCGATCACTCTCCCTCCGCTGCCCGTCCATTGCGCCGGCGTCTTTGCTCAACAGGCGAGGCGGGTCTGTCCCCGTGTATTCCGTCATGCTGCGGTTTGCTCCGCTACGAGCGGAATCCAAACTCCATGCGTCATTTGACCGGATTGACGCCGACCTGCAAGGGAGGTGTTCTGCGCACAACGTAAATTTCTAAATATGATGCAAAAAAGAGTATGTGTATACCAAACGAAGTAGCCTGTAATGGCGTCCACCTCCGCCACAGTCTACCTTCCAGTCGGTGGGATATGTCATCAAATAGGAATAGGCATTGACTGAGTCCGCGGCTGAATGGTTCGAGGTTGTGAAGGCGCTGGTACGGTTGACACGTTAATATATTAAATTGCGTATGCATCAACTTGAGAGATTTAAAGGGATCATTGCTACACAGCATAGTCTAGGAAGCGTATGTGGTGGCCATCGACGTTCAGTGCCGACGTAGTAGTACGACCAGGACGTAAATCGCAATGCGAGCAGCAGATTGATTTGCGGACGCTGACTGTGACATTTGCACACGAAGCTGTGTGGACTAAGTGGGGAAGCGAAGAGTACCGAAATCCGTGATGCGAGCTAGCAACGGCCTCTGTATCGGGTGGGGCGTGACCAACGGGCACAAACATCGAGGCGCTGTCTCTGCCGCGAGAGCGAGCACGACTATATTCCAAGGGGTACCAAGCTCTGCAACTCGCCCCAATGGGCCCGGTGGGACTTGAACCCACACTGAGGTTTCCCTCAAACGGATTTTAAGTCCGTCGCGTCTGCCAATTCCGCCACGGGCCCTGTTGCCACATCGTACCCACCCGCTCGCCAAACGCTGAGTACATCGGCAACGATCACGCCGAGCGATTCAAGCGAGTGAAGTCGCCGTTCTGGTGGCTTCGCGAGTAGCCGCGATACCCTCAAGCCATGGCTCTGATGCTCCAGCTCTCGATGGTCGCTCTCGGCGGCGCCGCCGGCGCGGTCTGCCGCTATGCCCTCGCGGGTCACTTCATCGGCAAGATGTTCACCGACGCCGAGCACCCGCGCTTCCCGTGGGGCGTGCTGGCTGTCAACCTGCTCGGCTGCCTCGCCGTCGGCATCCTCGCAGCGGCCTTCATCGATCGCCCCACCGAAGACCGCCTCCGCTTCCTGCTGATCACCGGCTTCCTCGGATCGTTCACAACGTTCAGCGCGTTCGGGCTCGATACGTTCGAACTCCTCAAAGCGAACGCCGTCGGGCTCGCGCTCGCGAATGTCGCGGCATCAGTCATTGGAGGTACGGCACTCGCGGCCGCGGGCTGGTTCATCACCCAACGGATCATCACACCATGAACGACACCACAGGCTTCCTGTTCCGTAAACCCGAAGGCGTCCCGTGCACGGTCTACCTGCCGCGCGACACCAAGCCCATCGGTACGATCCTCTTCCTCCACGGCCGAGGCGAATGCGGGACCGACGGCACACGCTCGCTCCTCGTCGGCCTCCCGAGATGGCTCATGCTCGAGCCGCACCGCTGGCCGTTCGCAGTCATCATTCCGCAAAAGCCCGACGAATTGCTGCCCTGGCACCACTACGAGAAAGCCGTCATGTCGCACGTCGATGCAGCGATCAGTGATCACAACCTCGACAACAACCGCGTTGCATTGACTGGCCTCAGCCAAGGCGGCAACGGCGCGATGCGGATCGGCGCAGTGTTCGCCGAACGCTTCCGCGCCGTCGTCCCCGTTTGCGGCTTCCCTCGCTTCTTTCACACGGAGCCCGAGTCAGAAGACGCCGCAATCGTCGCCGAGGTCGCAGACAAACTCGCGAATACACCCGTGCGCCTCTATCACGGCGAAGCCGACGACGTCATCCTTCCCGAAGAAAGCATCAAGCTGCACAAAGCCCTGCAAGAGCGAGGCTCCAGCGCTGTGCTCGAGCTCTACCCGGGCGTCAACCACAACTCGTGGGACAAGGCCTACGGCGAGTCTGATCTCCCCGAGTGGTTCGCCGAGATCCTGGCACGCTGACATCTGCACCAAAGAAAAATTCATCCATCGTGTCGCCTCGCCGACACGCTCTCCGCATGACGTCACGACGCATCGGCGTCCAAGACACAACACATAGGGAGAGACATGATGAAGACCCTCGCAACACTCAGCTCAATCGCACTCGCCTCGGCTGCCGTCGCGCAGCCGCTCACCGGCTCGGGCCCGAACCTGCCCATCCCTTCGCCCAACAACCCGCCGCCCCCGCAGCAGCCCCGCGCTGTGACGACGGGCACCGGCGGCTGGACAGGCACCTGGACCGCCCCCGCCCAGCCCGACTGGATCGGCAGCTTCACCGCCACCGGCCCGGTCCCCTCCGGCATGACCACCATCGGCTCAACCCGGTACGACTTCACCGCACTGCCTACCGGCCAGCTCCCCGTCAACACGTTCTTCCGATTCGGCGACGTCGATGGCGGCTCGGTCACAAACGAGATCTTCACGCTCGTCGCCTTCGATGCCGGCGGCGCCGTCATCACGACACCCTGGCTGAACGAGCCCATCAGCATGACCGGTTCAGGCCCCGGCGGTGCACCGATCGCACCCAACAACACCCCGGGCTGGGACTGGGACGCCGGCACCGGCACCTACACCATCGACGGCTCGACCGTCACCGGCGGCAACCCGACCATCAGCGTCTTCATGCAGTCCAACACGCCGATCGCAACGATGGACCTCGATCGCGGCTCAACCTTTGCGAACTTCAGCCTCGCCGCGCCGCTGATCCCCGCACCGGCATCAGCAGCACTGCTCGGCCTCGGCGGTCTCGCCGCCTGCCGACGCCGCTAGAGCAGCACGAAGGCTTGTCCTCGCCCGCCGCGACCTGATCGTCGCGGCGGGCGTTCGTAGACGATCGAGTGTCGCTAACGTGAAGGAAGCGTGGGCTCCGCGGGCACGTCCAACTGCTCACGCACCGCTGCGCTCATCGGCACAATTCCTTCATGCATGGGCTTGGGTACGCCTCGGCGCTCAAACTGTGTGCCGTACCGCTGCCCTCGCCCCATCGTCAGCAGCATTCGGTCGTACGTTCGGGCGACGGTGTACGGGGCGTCCAGACACCCCAGGCGCATCGATGTCATCGCATACTCGAACGCAATCTGCATGTTCTCGATCGCATCGCCCTCGGTCTGGTGGAGAAACATCAGCGACGCGCGGTAGTAGTCGTACGGGCTCACAATCATGCCAGCGTTGGCAATCTCGATGAGCCGAACACGATTCTCGGCGTCGATCGCGAGCAACTCACCGATCTTCGTGTTCATGTTTTCAGGGGTGATCTCCGCACGAATCTGCTGCTCACGCAGGAACATATTGAAGACTTCCTCGTTATCACCTTGGTGCAGCGTTCGGATGCCGGATGACGCCGCAGCCTTTGGTGCCGATCGCGCGTCTGCAGACTCCGGATCGACCGAGTGATCCGCCACGCAGCCTGTCTGGCTTGCAGCGCAGAAGAGGGCGACGGCGACACAGAGAGCGCATTTCGGCATCGGAGTGACTCCAGTGCGACCGAGATCGCGGTACATCCGAACGCCAGCGTACCAGAGCGGCTGGTTTCGTGCGAACACTCAGTTCACATCAAGCTCGCGAACACCCCGCGCCCGGCGAACAGCCTCAACGTTCTGCCGAATCGTCTGTCGAACGTGCTCCGCGTCCTTCACCCACGGGATCACCAGCCGCGGCATCGATGTGTCCGAGCTCTCGACCACAACGCTGCCCAAGCCGAGCACACGCTGCCAGAACGACTTCGTCAGCGTCGTGTCCTTGATCCGGTACAACTCGATCTCCTCAAGCGTCCGGTTGAACACGCCCTCTCGAAGCGTCAGCCGCTGCGTCGTCACGGCATAGTCCGTCGTCGCCGTCACCGCCAGCTTCCAAACAGCCCACGGGATCGGGATCACCAGCACGCACAGCACGTACCACCAGAAGTTCGTCCACTGGCTGGGCGACCCCTGCCAGTCTTCTCGCTCGGGCTTGTCACGCGGATCATCAACCGCCGGCGGGGGCGCACCAAACACGTCGTCCTTCTCGCCCCGAGAAGAAGCCGGCGCATCCACCTCGATCGCCAGCACCTCCAGTCCGATCGCCTCGGCCATCCCGCGGGCCTCATCGCCCGACGACGCCTCGAAGACCTTCGTGTGCGTCTCCAGCGTCTGCGGGTTCTTCGTATGAACAATGTAGCGTGTCGGCATTGCAGTTCCTTCGGGCAGTTCCTTCGGAAAGTGTGCCCGCAGATTACCCGCTCACGCGAACCGCGACCGCACGCTGCTCGCGCCCTTGGTGCCGATTTCTTCGGCCAGAGCCGCAACAAACTCTTCCGCGTTCATCGCGCCCAGATCCTTCTCGATGCCGAACGCCCGAACCGACACGTTCCCGTTCTCCGCATCACGCGGCCCGACCACCGCCAAGTACGGCACCTTCCACTGCGACCCGTGCTTGATCTTCGCCTGCACACGCTCGTTCGACTCGTCCACCGATGACCGAACACCCGCCTCAACCAGCATCGCGTTCACCTTCGCCGCGTAGTCGGCAGACTTCTCTGAGATCGGCAGCACCCGCACCTGCTCCGGGCTCAGCCACAGCGGGAACGCCCCCGCGAAGTGCTCGATCAATACGCCAACAAACCGCTCCATCGACCCAAACGGCGCGCGGTGGATCATCACAGGCCGGTGCGTCGTGTTGTCGTCCCCGATGTACTCAAGCCCAAACCGCTCGGGCAGGTTGTAGTCGACCTGCACCGTGCCGAGCTGCCACTCTCGGCCGATGACGTCCTTCACGATGAAGTCGATCTTCGGCCCGTAAAACGCCGCCTCGCCCGGCTCCTCGCTGACCTTCGCGCCGAGACCCGCCGCCGCCTTTCGGCACGCCTCCTCCGCCGCGTCCCACACCTCGGGCTTACCCACATACTTCGCGCTGTCCGGGTCGCGCAACCCAACACGCACGCGGAAGTCCGTCAGCCCCAGCGTGTCGAACGCCAGCTTCACAAGCTTCAGACACCCCGCGACTTCGTCCTCGACCTGATCGGGCCGACAGAACAAGTGCGCATCATCAACGGTGAACGATCGAACGCGCGTGAGACCGTTCAGCTCACCACTCTGCTCCCAGCGATACACCGTCCCAAACTCACTCAGCCTTACGGGCAGCTCTCGGTAGCTCCGCGGCTGGCTCGAATAAATCTTGATGTGGTGCGGGCAGTTCATGGGCTTGAGCAGATATCCATCGATATCGCCCTCGGCCATCATGTTGCCGAGCTCAGCGCACGAGCAGCCCTCGTCCGCGACCGCCCGCAGGAACTGCCGCTCCATCACCGGCGCGAACTGGCTCTCGCTGTAATACGGAAAGTGCCCCGACGTCTTGTAAAGCTCCAGCTTACCGATGTGCGGGCAGTACACATCCGTGTACCCCATCTTGCGAAGCTCGGTCCCGATCCAGTCCTGAAGCTCCTTGCGGATGATGCTCCCTCGCGGCGTCCACAGCACCAGCCCCTGCCCAACCGTCTCATCAATATGAAACAGCTGCAACTGCTTGCCCAGCAGCCGATGGTCGCGCTTCTTCGCTTCCTCCAACTGCTCCAGGTGCTTGTTTAGATCCTTCTTCGAGAAGAACGCGGTGCCGTACACCCGCGTCAGCCGGTCCGAGTTCTCATCGCCGTGCCAGTAGCTCGACGCGAGGCTCATCACCTTGATCGCGCCGATCCGCCCCGTACTCGGCACGTGCGGCCCGCGGCACAGATCCTCCCAGCTCTCACCCGGCGTCCCCGTCGCATACCAGCTCAGTTTCATCGTGGCCGAGTTCTCTGAACTCGGATCTGCCGCAGCAACCGCACGCTCCGCGTTGTCGATCTTGTACTTGCTGCCCTCGGCCTTGAGCTTCTCCATGCCCTCAGCGACCGGCATGTCGTACCGCGTAAACCCCCGATCAGCCCTAATGATCGAGTCCATCTCCTTCTCGATCGCCTCGAAGTCGCCCTCACGCAGCGGCCGATCCTCAGGGAACGCGATGTCGTAATAAAACCCGCTGTCCAGCGGCGGCCCGTACACCAGCTGCGCCCCCGGCACCACCCGCTGGATCGCCTCCGCCATCACGTGCGCCGCCGAGTGCCGACACAGGAAAAGCGCATCCGCGTCCGGCTCCTTGTCCCGCGTGGTGGGGGTGATGAGCGCCAGCTCGGCGTCCGACTCAATAACCGTCGAAAGGTCAGCCAGCTCCCCATCGATCCTCGCGCCGACCGCAGCCTTCGCCAGCCGCTCGCCGATCGACATCGCGACGTCAAACGCCGACACCGGCCCGTCGAACTCCTTCACCGATCCGTCCGGAAGCGTCACCCGAGGCATGCCCGTCCCCTGTTCACATCATCAAAAAACCCGGCTCACCGGCCGGGCTCGTTCACTCTTCAGACTCGGATCGCCGGCCGCTACCCGAGAGGCTCAAAGCTCGTAGTCGTCGTTCCGGTCGTCTTCATCCGCCGATCCTAGCCCGAAACCGCGGGCCGAGAGCTTGCCGCACCCGACCACTTCGCGCGAAACGTCTCGATCTCCGCTGCTGTGTAAAAGTGTCGGCTGTACTGGGACACGTAGAAACGGTCGAGAACCGCCTCAGGCATCTTCAGCCGCTGCTTAAATCGGGCGTAGATGTCGCGCTGGATCTTGTCGCTCGTCTCGTTCGACCGCACCCACGTCATCGATGGCAGACCAAGAAACCCAGCGATCGCCGCCGACTTCTCCGTGTCCGCCAGCTCACACCTGAGCAGCAGCACGCGGAACCGCCCCGCCTCATACACCCTCCAGCCGCGCGCCGGATCGAACGGCTGCTGATGCATCGTCATCCCGTACACATCATCGAACTCGCGACGGAACCACTGCAGAGGCTGCGTGTGCGGATAGTCCTCAATAAATCGCTCGCACAACGCATCCACCTCGGCGTCAGATGCCCGCCGGAGCCGCCCTACCCGATTCTGAAAGAACGCCGAAACATTGCGCCCGACCGGCTCACGCACCAGCGTGATGACGTCCGCCGCCTCCCCAGCATCCAGGATCTCCCGGCGAACACGCTCCCCCGCCTCGACATGAGGCGGCGGCGGCTGATCGCGGCGTTCGTGCGCTTCACGCGCCGCCGCCAAACCCGCCGGCGTCACCGTGTGCAGGTGCTCGATCCGACCCCCCGGCAGGCTCGCGTGAAGCGAATCCACCACCGATCGGCTCCCGACCTTGCCCATCTGATGCACCAGAATCGGCCTTCGCTCACCCATAGCCGACTCTAGCCGCGCCGCCGAACACGCCAAGAAAGCCCTTCAAGCAATCAACTTGCAATATATCGTAAATTGATATATTCTCCATCGGTACATCTGCTCGGAGGCTTCCCATGCCCGACGCCCACCACCGATCCAGCCCAAAGCTCACCCCACAGCATTCCGAGCTGCTCGTCCTCAGCGTCCTCGCCGAGGCCCCGTCCTACGGCTACGCCATCGCCAAACACATCACCGCCCGCTCCGCCGACGCCTTCAAGCTCCCGCCGAGCCAGCTCTACCCGCTGATGACGAGGCTTGAGAAGCAGGGCCTCGTGGCCCCCTCATGGGAGGAGGTCCGCTCGCAGTCAAGGGCCGACGCAAGCGACGATGACGCCCCCGGCCGCCGCCGCAAATGGTACAAGCTCTCCGCCAAGGGCCGAAAGCGCCTCGCCCAACGCGTCGAGGCCCACCGCCGCTTCACCGCCCTCATCGACGCCTTCATCCCGACCGAAGCGCAACAGGGGGCCGCGTCATGACCGACATCCACGAACATACGCGTCCGAAGCTCGACCCCATCGCCTCGTCGGCCCGCGACCCCATCGACCGGTGGCTCGACGTCCTCGTCCGCCTGCTCCGCGTGCCCAAAGCCGACGCCCAGCGCATCCGCGACGAGCTCGAAGACCACCTCCGCGCGAGAGCCGACGACCTCATGCTGACGGGCCAATCCGAGCCCGAAGCCGTCCGCCTCGCCGTCGCCGAACTCGGCGAGACCGCCGAGCTCGCCCGCCAGTTCCAGACCGCCGCCAAACCACACAGGAGACGCACAATGCTCGCAGCTTCCGCCATCGTGTCCGCCGGGTTGATCACAAGCGCGGTGCTGCTCACACAGCCGGCAGCGCCGCCGCCTCTCCCGTCGGGCTCCGCAGCTTCTCAAGCGGCCGCCGCGATACAAACCCCACCCGAGGTGCCGGCAGAGCCGGTTATCTTTGCCCGAGGCCTCGTCGCCAACGACCGCGACGCCGCGACCCTCGGCGACCTCATCACGCTGCTCGAAGAGACAACGGGCCAGCGCGTCATCGTGCCCTACGCGGGCATCGCATCGCAGGGCAGCCGCCTCGATCCCCGCATGACGATCCGCCCCTTCGATTTCACAGGGCTGACAGTCGAGCAGGGCCTCGATCTCGTCGGCACCGACCTCGGTGCACGCCCGGGCGACACCTTCGTCCTCAACACGACGGAGACCGCGTTGGAGCTCGCGCCGCAGAGCTTCTTCGACCGCCGCGACGCCGTGCTGATCGAGTATGACATACGCGATCTGCTCTACCCGCCCGCCGGTTCGTACATCGAGCCGACGCACTTCGCCGACACAATCGTTTCGCTCATTGAACTAAATGCATGGACGGGCATCCCGCAAATCGCCGGCCCGCGTGCCCGCATGGGCGTGCTCTCGACCACGATGATCGTCTCCGCTCACCCGCGCATCCACGCCCAGATCGAAGATCTGTTCGCCCGCATCGAGGCCCGTTACGAGCAGCAGCGTGCCGACAAACAGGCGAAGAAACGGCAGGAGCTGGCCGCCAGCATCAAGTACCGCCGCTCGGAGGTAGAGAACTTCCGACGGGGCGTTACCCGATTCGAAGCCGACCTCGATCTCGTTCGAGCCGAACGCGACAAAGCCCGCGCAAGACTGTTCCGTTTAAGCCACGAGCAACTTTCTGCCACGGGTGACCAGGTCGTGGATCTCATGGTGGAGCAAGCCCGCGTCCAGGACGAGATCGATGTGACCGGCGAGAGACTCGCCGACCTCACCTCTCGTCTCGCACGGCTGCGGGACAGCATCGGCCAGTACGAGAGCACGATCGCTGTGAATGAAGCCGAACTCGCCGCCATGCCGGGTGCCACCGACTGACCAGCAGAACCGCGCGCGGGGCACTATCCTCCCGGGTCAGCCGCCCCCGGGAGGAGCCCTAACGCGTGATCTGCCCCTACTGCGACGCCAACGAGGACAAGGTCATCGACTCCCGCGCCAGCGAGGCCGGCCGGGTCATCCGCCGCCGCCGCGAGTGCCTGTCCTGCAAAAAACGCTTCACCACCTACGAGCGCGTCGAGCAGTCCACCAAGCTCCTCGTCGTCAAACGCGACGGCGCCCGCGAGCCCTTCGACCGCGACAAGATCTCGGGCTCTATCCATTCCGCCTGCGGCAAACGCAAAATCGCCGCCCAGACACTCCAGAAAATCATCGACGAGATCGAGGACGACCTCCACCGACGCCATGACCGCGAGGTCGAGAGCCGAACCATCGGCGAGCACGTCATGGTTAAGCTCAAGGACACCGACGAGGTCGCCTACATTCGCTTCGCCAGCGAGTACTACCAGTTCCGCAACGTCGACGACATCACCCGGCAGATCGAAGAACTCAACGCACGCATCAAAGACGTCAAGAACCAGCAGACCCTGTTCAAGGACGGCACGCCATGAACACAACGCCCGCTCAAGCCGGACTCGCAACCGCGATCATCACCCTTGCCGGCTGCGCAACACAAACCGACACGCCAACCCCCGCCGACCAGCCCACCGAGCCCCGCCAGTCGCAGGCGAACCAGGGCGCGGGCGCACGCCCCATCGTCAAGCCCGCCCCGCGCTCAACGCCAAGGCTCGACCCGCAGATGCGCTCCGAAGGCGCCACCGCGCTCGCCGATCCTTCGCCGCCCGCCAACGCCGCTATCCCGCCGAGCACCGCAGAAGAGTGGCAGCCAACCTGGTACACCGGCTCGATCGTTTCTGAAGCCGACACCCGCGTCGGCAGCGCCGTCGCCACCCACCGCGACCTGCTCGAAGCGAGACGCCTCGCCGTCGCCGCCGCCTTCGACATGCTCGACACCGGCGCGATCGACCAGACCGTCACCCGCCAGCTCGACGACGGCCGATTCCGCGTCTGGGTCCGAATCGCCGCCGGAAGCTAAACCCGATTTGCTCTACCGCTTGTGCTCCGGACTGTCAAAGTCCGTCTTGCACCCCGCGTCCCATACCTCGGGCTGGTTTCCGTGCGCCGGGATCCCGCCCGCGTCCTTGAGCATCCGCGCGAGATGCATGCAGTTCCACGCCAGAAAAGTCGTGTTCCGATTGGTGAAATCGTTCTCAGGCCCGCCCGAGCCCTCATCCGCATAGCTCGGCCCCGGCCCAGCCTCGCCCATCCACCCCGCGTCCGCCTGCGGTGGCACCGTGTACCCGATGTGGCTCAGCGAGAACAAGATGCTCATCGCGCAGTGCTTCACGCCGTCCTCGTTGCCCGTGATCAGTGTCGCGCCCACCTTGCCGTAGTCGCGGTACTGGCCCTTGTCGTTGAACGAGTGTGTGTAGCCATACATCCGCTCGAGCACGCGATTGCACACGCTCGACTTCTCACCAAGCCACACCGAAGTGCACACGATCAAGATATCGCACGCGTCGACCTCGGCCTGAATCTTGGGCCAGTCGTCCCGCTCCCACTCCGGCGTCTCGGCCATGTTCTGACCAAGCCCCGCGGCAAGCTCGTAATCCACCGGCCGGATGACGGTCGTCTTCACCTTGTTCGTCTCGAACACCCGCTGCGCTACGCCGATCAGGTGCTCCGTGTGCGAGAGCACCGGTGTCCGGTTCAGCGTGCAGTTCAGGAACAGCACGCTCAGATCGTCGTAAGCCGCCGGCGGGTGCTGGCACTGATGGTCAGTAATCTTCGAAAGCTGCTCGGTCATCGCGCGGTCTCCGTTTCAACGGCCTCGCCCCACGGTACGCCCGCCCGCGTGTTCCCGACCGCCTCGGCCGTCGTTAGCGCTCGACCGTGCACGGTAATCCAATCGCGAGACTCCAGCGTTCCCCCTCCGACGCGCGACAGCGTTGCCGGCAGCCGACCCCAGCCAAACTGCCGTTCGCCTCGGCCGTCCTGCAACGTCCCATCCGCGATGACAGTAACGATGCCCGCGGAGCCATCAATCACAAACACAACCGAGTGCGCGCCATGCTCGTCCACTGGCAGCGGATCGGTGGTCCATTCGAACGTGGTCGAGCCGTCAGACAGTGCAAGTACTAATCGGCGCTCGTCTGTTGCGCGAACACTCCATCTGTCGCCACACTCCGCCAGCAATTTCCTTAGCCCCAACTCGAAGTCGTCGATTCTTAGCTCGATGGAGAAACTTTCATCTGCTGATAGGTCGAAAACACTTGGGCCTGCGACCATCACATCATCCATCCGCACCGGCTCCTGAAACTGGTCAAACAACCCCTCGATCAGCCCCGCCGGGATCTCGTGCAGCCGCGCCACCGACTTCTGCGTCTCAAAGATCCAGTACCGCCCGTCCTCCATCACCAGATCCGGATAGCTGATCCGCGTCGTCGGGTCGCGGTCATACAACAGAATCTCCGGCTCGCCCCACGCGATCGTCCCGTCCCGTTCCACACCGCCCGACAACCACGCCGGGTTCCGATCCTCAAAGCCCGTCCCGCCGTGGTTGTGATGCCACAGCAGATACCGCCCATCCCCGATCGCCCACACCTTCGTATTCGCTCGCGGATGCCGGATCGGCCGACCGTCCGCGTACGTCACCACCGCAGGCTCGCTCCACGTCTCCCCAAAGTCCCGGCTGATGCTGTGCGAGATCACACCCCGGTCCGTCCGGTTCACCAAGTACACATGGCCAGGCGTCGACATCGCGATGGGTGAATGCTCCGACTGCACATCACCAAATAGTTCATCCGAGCGAAGCCCTGTCCATCGCCGCTCGGGCCCCTCGTTCCCGCTCGGCACCAGCCGCCACTCGTGCCTGCTCATGTCCTCTTCACCGAGCAAGTTGTCGCACACCAAGACCCAGCCCTCGGTCTCGTTCACAACATGCACGCGGATCTTGCTGAACGCGATCAGCACACGCTCACCGAGCACCACCGGCTCGCTCGTCCCCCAGAACATCTGCGTCCGACCGCCGAAGGTGTTGCGCCGATCGATCTGTGTTACAGGGATCCGGATCCGCCGCCGCGGCGACCACGTCGCGCCACCATCGTCAGAAAACCGGTACATGTACCACCCGAGCGTATCGAGCCGCGCGTCGGGCTTGCGGTTCGGCACTTCGAGCACGGGCTCCCCGTTGAACACATAAAACACGTACACCCGACCGAACTCGTCCGACCCCTGATGCGCCACGTGCAACGGCACCGCCCACGACGACTCATACCCCCGCGTCGGCCGGCTCTTCTCGATCGCCACCAACGCCGACCATGTCTCGCCCCGATCGCTCGACCGCGTCGTAACAACATGCTGCCCCGTCGCCCCCTCCTCGCCCGGCCCGGTCGTCAGCACACACAGCCAGCTCCCATCGTTCAGTGTCACCACAAACGGCTGATCCGCGTACCCGATCGAGGGCACCTCTAGCCCCGTCGTGATGTCCCGCCAATCCTGCGCCGCAGCAACGCCGTGCACGCAAACCGCGGCCGCCGCAACCAGAAACACCAGCACACATCTCAACCCGTTCGCCATACACTGCCCCCATGGCATCAAAGCAAACCGACTCCGCCGCCACCGCCCTCGCCGACCTCAAAGACCGAGGCATTATCTACGACGGCTGCACCGTCATGGTCGGCGGTTTCGGCCTCTGCGGCATCCCCGAGCACCTCATCATCGCGCTCCGCGACACCGGCGTCAAAGACCTCACCTGCATCTCAAACAACGCCGGCGTCGACGACTGGGGCCTCGGCCTGCTCCTCCAGACCCGCCAGATCAAGAAGATGATCTCCAGCTACGTCGGCGAGAACGCCATCTTCGAGCAGCAGTTCCTCGCCAAAGAGCTCGAGGTCGAGTTCAACCCCCAGGGCACGCTGGCCGAGCGCATCCGCGCGGGCGGCGCCGGCATCCCCGCCTTCTACACCGCCACCGGCTTCGGCACACTCGTCGCCGACGGCAAAGAAACCCGCACCATGACCCCGCCCAAGTACCACGCCAAGTCAAACCGCCCCGAAACAGGCTCGATGCAGCGCGACTTCGTCCTCGAAACCGGCCTCTACGCCGACCTCGCCCTCGTCAAGGCCCAGACCGCCGACCGCTTCGGCAACCTCATCTACAGCAAAACCGCGCGCAACTTCAACCCCATGATGGCCACCGCCGCCGCCTTCACCATCGCCGAGGTCGATGAGATCACCGACACCGGCACCCTCGACCCCGACCGCGTCCACACGCCGGGCGCGTTCGTGGATCGCGTGGTTGAAACCGTGAGCGAGAAGCGCATCGAGCAGCGGACGGTGAGCGGGTGACGAAGATCATCGCATGATTGGTCATCTGGTTTTTTTCTCTGCCGTGCTGTTGTTCATCTACCTGATCGCGGTGGTTGGGAATGCATGGTTTTCACTATCGGTGATTCCGTCACTCCAAGCGATGGAGCCCATCACGCCCCATAAGTACCAAACTCGTACACAGCCGTTTCTCAGACGCATGTGGAGCGGGTCCCCTCCTCCGCCGCTTCCAGATGAAGACAAAGACTGTGAGTGCTTCCACGGCAGACTCAAAGGGGCTGCAGACGTCTACCTGTTGATGATGGAGGTTTCTTCAGGTACATATCTCTGCGAGTTCAATCAGGCGAAAATGCCAAAGATCGCCCTTGTTACGACACTGGCCGCAGATGGAAGCAAGAGCTGCTGGACTTGCAGTGCGATGCAAACCACTCTCTTTGCGCTCGGCTACTCGAAAGCCATAATGCGATTCGGTCCGGCTGATATTGAACAACTGGGCAAAGAGCACGGGCTTCTTTTGGAACGTCTTGAGCCGGATCATGTACCGACGCAGTTGGAAGGAAGCTTCGGGCAGTTCCTGTTGAATTCGCTGCACGCAAAGAACCGCGAGCTACGGTCACGCCGTGCTTGGGTGTTTAGGCTGCCCTTCTGGAACGCGCGAGCCTTGACACGCGCAAACAAGTCCGTCGACAAGTTGCCCGTACCACCGAGCTTCCTTCGTGCGGAGACTCTATGAACAGCGTTCAAGCCATCGCCTTCGACTGCTTCGGCACCCTCATCGATTGGGAAGCCGGAATCCTCGACGCTCTCGCCGCCCTCTTCGAGCGGCACCGCGTCACCAATCCCCCGCCCGCCGCCGACCTGCTCAGGCTCTACGCCGAGCTCGAATCGAAAGCCCAGTCCGGCGACTACCGCTCCTACCGCGAAGTCCTCGAAGACGTCGCCGCCGGCTTCGCCCAGCGCATCGGCTTCCCGCTGCCCGCCATGGACCGCGGCATCCTCGCCGACTCCATCCGCCACTGGCCCGCCTTCCCCGACACCGGCCCCGCCCTCCGCAGGCTCAAAGCCAAGTACAAGCTCGCCGTCATCAGCAACATCGATGACGACCTTTTCGAGCCCGCCCGCGTCAAGCTCGGCGTCGCAACGGTGGGGGGGCTCGACGAGCTCGTTACCTCACAGCAAGTCCAGAGCTACAAGCCCGGCCGAGCCCACTTCGATGAAGCCCTCAAACGCCTCAACCTCGATCCCAACCAACTCCTCGTCGCCGCCTGCAGCCTTCACCACGACATCGCCCCAGCCAACGCCCTCGGCATCCCAACCTGCCACATCGACCGCAACCAGCTCGGCGCCTCGGGCCACGCCGACGACTTGCTTGTCAACGGGCCAACCATGACCGTCCGCTCCCTCGCCGAGCTTGCCGACGCGCTGGGCTGCTAGCCCCCTCTCCCACGTCGCGTGGGAGAGGGACAGCCCGCCCGAGGCGGGCAGGGAGAGGGTGCGAATCTCAAGTCTTCGTGGTCGGCCTCCCCTCACCCGACCTCGCTTTCGCTCGGCCACCCTCTCCCCGCCGCGGAGAGGGGGCAGTACACTCCCCCCATGCCACTCACACGTGACCAGATCGCCGCCCGCGCCGCCAAAGAACTCCGCGACGGCTACGTCGTCAACCTCGGCATCGGCATGCCCACACTCGTCGCCAACTACATCCCCCAGCACCCCGACGGCACGCCCTTCGACGTCTGGCTCCAATCCGAAAACGGCCTGCTCGGCATCGGTCCCTTCCCGACCGACTCCGCCGTCGACCCTGACCTCATCAACGCCGGCAAGCAGACCGTCACCGCCATCCCCGGCTCCAGCTACTTCAGCAGCTCCGACTCCTTCGGCATGATCCGCGGCGGCCACATCGACATGTGCATCCTCGGAGCCATGCAGCTCTCCCAGACCGGCGACATCGCCAACTGGATGATCCCCGGCAAGATGGTCAAGGGCATGGGCGGCGCGATGGACCTCGTCGCCGGCGTCGAAAAAGTCGTCGTCACCATGGAGCACACCAACAAAAAGGGCGAGCCCAAGATCCTCACCGAGTGCAACCTCCCCCTAACCGGCAAGGCCGTCATCGACATGGTCATCACCGACCTCTGCGTCATGCACTTCGATCCCGAACCACAGCGCTTCCGAGTCACCGAACTCGCCGAAGGCGTGACGCGCGAGGAGATCGAGGCCAAGACCGAGGCAGAAGTCCTGTTCGCCAACGAGTTGGTAACAGTGGGGGCGTAGCGTGGGGTTTTACTCATCCCTGAAGTTCTACTTGCCTTTCACAAAGCCACCACGCATCACCGGTCCGAGTCTGGTTGAATTCATCCGGGGCTTTAACGCTCTCGAAGTCAATCCTCGCTTTCGCAGGACGCATGCAAAGCTCATTCCAGGCTTCGCCATCGATCGTGACGTGCGAGAGATGACGACCTACGAGCCATACCTAGCACGCGGATCGGTCTTTCTGTCAAAGCTCAGACGCCAACCCGGCATCATCGAAGTCGGAAAGATCCGAGAGCAGATGCCCTACGAGCAGTACCTCGACGGCATTGCCGCGATCAACAAACCCATCTATCGGTTCTTTACAAGTCTCGGCGGAACGTCGAGAGAACTATCGCATCGCCTGACCAAGCCATCCGATGACAATGAAGAGGTCTTTACGCCTGACAGTTGGTCGCTTGAAATCGGCCCGGTCCGCATCGGCACCCCGGAAACGGCCGACGCTATCGATGACGCGCTCGGCCACGAGTTTGCCGGCTGGATCGCGATTTCGATCAGCGGCAACGGCTACGCCTTCCCGAGAACACACCGCCAAGTCGTCGATGAGATGACCGCCGAGCCTGAGCTGCGTGCTGTCGCCGACCATGTCCGCAGCTTCTGGCCCATCGCAGATCCAATTCCCAGCAAGGAACTCATAAAGCTCCGCCAGGTCATGGGCGACGCATATACCGGCGACAGCTGCGAAGCACGAGCCGACTGGCTCTGGGGCGTGTACGGCATCTGAGAACACGAATGCAGATCTTCCAAGCCAAACGCAAGCACCCAAACACCGACGCCGACGAATCCGTCTACATCGAAGCCGACGATCGACGAGCAGCGCTCGCCACACTTCGCGCACTCGGCTGGGACACCGCGCACGCGCTCGACGCGATCCCTCGCGGCTTCGACCTGCCAAGCGACGCCAACATCGTCCGAGCAGCCGACATGATCTCGTCCCGGCGACGCCCTCTGCACGAGATCGCCGAGTCGAGCCTGATCCGGCGGCCGATCGGCACCATCGCGCTCGGCATCGTGCTCGGCTGGGCCATGGTGGTCGTCATCAGGCTGATTCTGATGGCTGTCTTTGGCCTGTTCGGTGTGACCTTCCTGGGATGGACCTGGAACTAGCGACCGTTCCGCAAGCCCACGCGTCTTCGCGTTATGCTGCGACCCGGCAGTTCGCACGCAAACAAAGGAGAATCCCCATGGCCAACTTCCCCATCGAAGACGTCGAAGGCATCGGACCCACCTACGGCGAGAAGCTCCGCGCCGCCGGCATCGAGAAGACCGACGACCTGCTCAAGTCCTGCGCCACCAAGGACGACCGCAAGGCCCTCGAAGACAAGACCGGCATCGGCCACGAGCACATCCTCAAGTGGGCCAACATGGCCGACCTCTACCGCGTCAAGGGCATCGGCAGCGAGTTCAGCGAACTCCTCGAAGCCTCGGGCGTCGACACCGTCCCCGAGCTCGCCCAGCGGAACGCCGCCAACCTCGCCGCCAAGATGGCCGAGGTCAACGAGGAAAAGAGTCTCACCCGCCGCGTGCCGAGCGAGAAGGACTGCGAAGCCTGGATCGAGCACGCCAAAACGCTCGACCGCGCGATCCACTACTGATTCACTTCAACGACTCAACCGCCGGCGCCCGTTGACGCGGGTTCCGGAGCTTCTTCACCAGACTCGTCGCTGACTTGAGCCGGAACGATCCGCCGACCGATCGCTTCCTCAATCACCTTGTCGAACTCCTCGACCACATCGATCTCGAACGGCTCGTCCGCGATCGCCTTCTGCTCGAGCAACGACCGCGCGTTCGCCATGTACTGCCGCAGCTCGTCCGCCGTGATCTTCTCCGGGTCCTTCAGGTCGTTGATCCGGAACGTCCCGATCTCGCCGTCGCCAGATTCCCGGCTCGTCACACTCGCGCCGCCGCCGGTCGAGATCGGCTCCAGCACCGGCTCGAGCTCCTCCGGCGTGATCCGCTCCTCAAACATCCCCCGAGCGAGCCGCTGATTCAGCCGCATCGCCTCGGCCTTCTCCTCATCCGTCAGATCGCTCGGCTTGATGTACACCGCGTTCATCGCCTCAACGATCCCGATCGGGATCAGCGGACTCGTCTCAAGAGTCTCGCCGATCTTCTTGAGGTCATCGATCGTGAGCGTACCGGCCTTGAATTCGTCGCCCATGGCGTCAACGCGCGCGATCAGCTCTCGCTTCTGCTCGTTGGTCAGGTCCGTATCGCGGATCCCGTTGGCCATGATCTCCGTGACGCCGCTCGATCCCCATTCCCTGAGCTTCGCCTCGATCGCAGGCCAGTTCGTAGAGATCGCCACCCCGCCGATCACGCCCAGAATGATCACGATAAAGACCACCGTCAGGCAGCCGACCGCGATGATCTTCCCCGGCCCGCCGTTTCGCTTCGCGGGAATGATTTCGTCCGCCATCGTTCGACTCCGCTCCCTGAGACCGCTGCTACCTCGTTGGCTACCGTCGCCCCGTGATTTCAGGCCAGCCCATCTTCGACGCCCACCTCGACCTCGCCTACCTCGCCGAACTCGGCCGAGACCTCACGCAGCCCCTCGACACCCTCGACCAATCAGCCGACCCGCACCCCCCGGCCGCCGTCACTCTACCCGAACTGACCGCCGCGAACGTCCGCCGCTGCCTCGGCACCATCTTCACCGAAGCCTCCGCCAACCCGGATGGCAAATACGCCAAAGTCAGCTACCCCCCCGGCGACGCCACCGCCGCCTACTTCAAAGGCATCAACCAACTCAACCGCTACCACACCTGGGCCCGCGACGGACTCATCGAGTTCTTCCCCCCCCCTCTCCCCGTCGGGGAGAGGGACAGCTCGCGCAGCGAGCAGGGAGAGGGGAGGACAACTCCTGACACGAACAACACCGCCGTCCTCCCCTCTCCCCAGCGGGGAGAGGGAGCAAGCCCTCGAACCCAGCTCGGCATCCTCATCGAATGCGCCGACCCCATCATCAACCCGCACGACCTCAGCTTCTGGGCCGCCCGAGGCGTCGTCGCCGTCGGCCTCACCTGGGTCCACCAGTCCCGCTACGCCGGCGGCAACGCCACCGACACGGGCCTCACCGACCTCGGCCGAGACCTCATCAACGAGATGGCCCGCCTCAACGTCGCCCTCGACCTCTCGCACCTCTCCCAGCGCTCCACAATGGACGCCCTCGACTTCACGGATGTCCGCGTCTGCGCCTCGCACTCCAACTGCCGAGCGCTCCTCGGCGACCGCAACACCGAAGGCTGGCAACGACACATCGACGACGACACCATCACCGCCGTCTGCGCACGCGGCGGCATCATCGGACTCAATCTTTACCGAGGCTTCATCAAGCTCGGCCTTGGTGAAACCGAACGCCCGACCATCGCCGAAGCCGCCGATCACATCGACCACGTCTGCCAGATCGCAGGCTCCGCCAAGCACAGCGGCATCGGCTCTGACCTCGACGGCGGCTTCGGCGCAACCAGCCTCCCCCAGGGCATCGACCGCGCCGCCGAACTCACCAAACTCCTCGAAGAACTCAGCGCACGCAACTACACCGAAGCCGACATCGCCGACATCGCCTTCAACAACTGGTCAAGATTCTTCGGCCTCTAGCCCCCTCTCCCCATCGGGGAGAGGGACAGCTCGCAAAGCGAGCAGGGAGAGGGGAGGACAGGTAATGAACAAGGTTCTCCCTCACTCCACCCCAGCAACCGCACAATGCGAACACCACAACGCCGGGTTCTCGAGCAGCGAAACCCGCTGCGCCCCATGCGCCGGCGGCCCAAGCCGATCCAGCCTCCGCAGCATCCGCCGCTCATACGCGCGCTCGTTCATCTCGTACTCGCCCGTCCCCTGCGTAAACGCAAACTCACCCCGCAGCAGGTCATCGATCCGCTGAATCCGCGTGCTGCTCGCCGGGTGCGTGCTCAGCCACTCGGGCGGCGACGCCCCGCTCCGCGAAGCCCCGAGCACCTCCATCACGTCCCGCTGCCCGACCGGGTTGTACCCCGCCCGAGCCATATACCGCATGCCGAGATAGTCCGCCTCGAGCTCCTCATCGCGCCCGTACTTGAGCTGAAACGTCTGTCCGCCGACCGCGATCGCCGGCACAGCCAGCGTCCCGTACTTCCGCAGCGCCGAGTCCTCGTCCGCCACCCCGACGAGCACGGCACCGGCAGCGACCCCGATTTGAAGCGCCTGCGAACGCGAGATCCGCTGGTTCCCGTGCCGCGCCGTCACGTGCCCGATCTCATGACCGATCACGCCCGCCATCGCCGCCTCGCTGTCCAGCATCTCCGCCAAGCCCCGCGAGAAATACACCTGCCCGCCCGGCAACGCAAATGCGTTGATCACCTGCGAATCCAGCAGCGTGAACTTCCACTCAAGGTCCGGCACCCCCTCCTCGATCCCCTCCAGCAGCCGACGCCCAACCTGATCTACATATGCCCGCGCCTCCGCGTCCGGCACCTCGCCGCCGTACTCCTCCGTGAACTGAGGCCCCGCCTCCAGCCCGATCGCGATCTCCTGCTCCCACGTCATCATCGTAAAGATCAGCTCGCCCGTCGCCGGGTTCCGCGTGCAGCCGCCAACCCCGGCCGCCACCGCCGCCACCAGCACCAACGCCATCGATACGCGGACCATCACCCGTCTCCTTCACGCTGCACCAAACATCCAGCCCGGCCCACGCACGAACATACCCTCTGCCATGCCCACCGAGTCTACCGCGCCAGCCTGGACCGACGCCGACCTCGCCGCCTCGCCGCACACCCGCGACGACAAGCCCGAACGCGTCCGCAATATGTTCGCCGCCATCGCGCGGTCCTACGACCTCAACAACCGCGTCCACAGCTTCTGGCGCGACCAGGCATGGCGCAAAACCGCCGTCCAAATGGCCCAGGTCAAACCCGGCGACCGCGTCCTCGACTGCGCCTGCGGCACAGGCGACCTAACCATGGCCTTCGCCAAAACCGAAGCCTCCGAAGTCATCGGCTCCGACTTCACCCAAGAAATGCTCGACATCGCCGGCACCAAACAGCCCCAACTCGGCACTGCTTCAAGCAAAGTTCGGTACGAGCAAGCCGACGCCACCAACCTCCAGTACGACAACGAGTCCTTCGACATCATCTCCATCGCCTTCGGCATCCGCAACGTCGACGACCCCGCCAAAGCACTCGCCGAGTTCCACCGCGTCCTCAAACCCGGCGGCCGACTCATCATCCTCGAGTTCGACACCCCGCGCAACCCCATCATCCGCGTCGGCAACGATCTCTACACCAAGCAGATCATGCCACGCACCGCAACACTCATCGCGAGAGACAAGAGCGGCGCGTACCGCTACCTCCCCAAAAGCGTCGAGACTTTTCTCACAAGCGAACAACTCGCCGAGAAAGCCACCGCCGTCGGCTTCAACGACATCGCCCAGAAGCGTCTGACATTCGGAGTCTGCGTCTGCACACGGGCTACGAAGAGCTAGATCCGATCAGAAAGTTGGATGCCGCGGATGAGCCCATCGAACGATGGGCGGATCCAGTGGATCAAACCCCAGCCTTCTCTTTGTCCTTCGCCGATCGCTCCGCCCGACGCCGCGAACCCTCATCCAGCAGCATCTTCCGCATGCGAATCGACGTCGGCGTCAGCTCCACAAGCTCATCGTCCTCGATGTACTCGAGCGCCTCTTCCAAACTCATCTCACGCGGCTGCTTCAGCGTCACCGTCGCTTCCTTGTTCGCCGACCGCATGTTGTCGAGCTTCTTCTGCCGAACGATATTGAGCGGCAGATCCGTCCCCCGGTTGTGCTCGCCCACGATCTGCCCGCCATAGATCGGGTCGCCCGGCTTGACGAACAAGACACCGCGATCGTGCGCACCCTCGACCGCGTACGCCGTCACCTGCCCGGGCTCGGTCGCGATCATCACGCCGTTGATCCGCCGGAACCGATCAGGCAGCGTCGGCTCGTACCCGCTGAGCGTGTGGTGCATAATCGCCTCGCCCTGCGTCGCCGTCATCACGCGACCTCGCAAACCAATCAGCGCCCGCGATGTCATCCGAAAGACAAGGTGCGTCATCGCCGACCCGCGCGGCTCGACCGTGATCGTCTCGCCCTTCCGTGCGCCGACCAACTCCATCACCGCGCCCATCTGCTGGTTGGGCACATCAACAACCAGCTCCTCCACCGGCTCGTGCTTCACCCCATCGATCTCTTTCTCGATCACCTGAGGCTTGCCTACCGCGAGCTCGTAGCCCTCCCGCCGCATGTTCTCAAGCAGAATTCCCAAGTGCAGCAGCCCGCGACCCGACACGACAAACTCGTCCGAGCTCGCGCCGGGCTCAACACGCAAAGCCACGTTCGATTGCAGTTCCTTCTCGAGCCGGTCCTTCACCTGACGGCTCGTGACGTACTCGCCCTCCTTACCCGCGAACGGGCTCGTGTTGATCCGGAACACCATCGTCAGCGTCGGCTCATCAACCTTCACCGGCGGCAGCGCCTCGGGCTCGTTCACATCCGCCAGCGTGTCGCCGATATCCACCGCGTCCAAACCAAAGATCGCGCACAGGTCACCCGCCGAGACCTCATCCACTTCCGTCCGCCCAAGCCCGCTGAACCGCAGCACCTGCCCGACCTTCACTGTCTGCGTCTTCGAGTTGCCGTCCGAGTCGGGCCGCGTGATCCGCGCCACACGCTCACCCTTCTTGATCGCGCCGTTGTACACCCGCCCGATCCCGATCCGCCCAGAATAGTTCGAATAGTCCAAGGTCGTGATCAGCATCTGCAGCGGCGCATTCACATCACCGCCCGGCGGCGGCACGTTCTTCACGATCGCCTCAAACACCGGCCGAAGCGTGCCCTTCTTCGCGTCCTCGAGCGACACATGGTCGATGTCATCCACCGCCCAGCCGTCGCGCGCTGAGCCGTACACCACCGGGAAGTCGAGCGCATCATCCGGCGCCCCAAGCTCGATGAACAAGCCCAAAACCTCATCGACCACCCGGTGCGCATCCGCCTCCGCCCGGTCGCACTTGTTCACCATCACCAACGGCTTCAGCCCCAGCTCCAGCGCCTTGCCGAGCACAAACCGCGTCTGCGGCATCGGCCCCTCGAACGCATCAACAACCAGCAAGCACCCGTCCGCCATACGCAGCACACGCTCGACCTCGCCCCCAAAGTCCGCGTGGCCCGGCGTGTCGATGATGTTGATGCGGATCTCGCCGTGATCCTGCGACGGGTAGTTCACCGCGCAGTTCTTCGACAGGATCGTGATCCCGCGCTCCCGCTCCAGCGGGTCCGAGTCCATGATCAGCCCATGCTGACCGCCCTTGAGCTTGTCCAGCTCGGCCTGACGGAACTCGCCCGACTGCTGCAGAAGCTGGTCGACGAGCGTCGTCTTGCCGTGGTCGACGTGGGCGATGATGGCCACGTTACGAATCTGTGCTGGGTCCATTGTCATAAGCCTGGATCATTCGCGGCCCGAGCCCAGAATTCCTTCACTCGCCGTCGCGAAGGATCACCTCAAAGGCCGCCCGCACCCGGCCTTCGCCGTGACGAACCGTGTGCCACGTGATCGACTCGATCCGCTCGGTCCACCCGAGCAAGGGCCTCTCCAGCCCCGCCGCACGCTCGATCAGGGCCGAGATCGGCCCCGGCTCGAGCCGTCCCGCCGAGACCAAATCCCCCCCGGACGCCGCGTCCAGCTCCGAGATGGACAGGTCGCGCTCGACCGTCCCGCCAGATCGCGAAGCAATCGAGACGCGGAGCAACCCATGCTCCGCCAGCTCAGCCTTGGCGGTCCTCCAACGAACAGCCGGTCGTCCGCCGAACACAAGCTCGCCGAGCTGCTCGGAAAACCCACCACCGAGGCGAGCCACGCGGACCGCACCAGGATGCACGCCGGCAAAGTCCGGCGCATCGCCGGGCCGCGACGTCGCCCGAGCGACCAGCGTCCGCATCACGGCATCGGCTTGCCGAAACCGCTGCGGCTCGGTCTCCACAGCGATCTCGATCCGTGAACGCCGGTCCCCTTCCGTCATGACCCTGATCGCGCCCCGCCGAGAGGCTTCACCGAGAACCGACGCCGCCGCCCCACGGTCGAGACCAATAAAGGGCGCGATCGGCGAGCCGGCAAGCGACGCCGCATCGATCGACCCGACCATCCCAAGCGACGCGCCGTCAGTAAACGCACGCGCACCGTCCATCGACCATGTCGCCGCATCATCCGGCACGGAATGCGCTGAAACCACCGAGCCTGACCACCCGGCATCGGTGGCGCGACCAGAAAGAACCGTCGGCTCGCTGCCCTGCCCCTCGAAGCGCACGAGCACGCCACCCGGCGTCCCCGGCACCCCAACCGCCCGACGGTTCACAGGCCAAGGGCTCGCAAACCACGCAACACCGCGGGGGTCCTGCAGCCCGCGGACAGCATCCCGGAACAGCTCGGCCGGCCCACCTGCACCAGCGCCCGGGCCCAGCACCAGCAGACGGCCGGCCGCGCTCTGCTTGATCACGCAAAGCTGATACGAACCCCGCTCGATCGAGAACACCGTCGCACCGGCAAGCACGCCGCGATGAACCGCGCCGAGCGCTTTGAGCACCGAACCGGCGTCGTCCCGCGCGACCGCCGTCGCCACAACCCAGTCCTCTGGGAGCGGCACCCCCGGCCCGCGCAACGCGATGACAACCCGAGAGCCGAAGAGACGCGACACGGCCTCCATCGGGCCCGCGTCAAGAGCCTCGCTCAGATGCGCCCAATTCCTCACAGCCGGCCCGTTCGGCGTGATCCCGCTCGCTTCCAAGGCGAGAGCCACCGACCGCCGGCCGCCGACCGTCGCCAGCTGCTCCCCAAGCGAGTCCACAACGACCACGACCCGCGGCCCGCCGAGGAAGCTGCCTGCCCTCTCCGTCCATTCGAACGCATCCTGGCCAACAGCGCAAGCGCAGGCGACCGCCGCGACAGCCCCCAGCACCCACCGCGTCCCCAGATTCACCGCGACGAATCCAGCCGGTGCGGGGCGTACCACAGCGGCGCCAGCATCACCGATTCACGCCGCACAGGATCACCATCGACCGAAACCATCGAAGCAGCGATCTCCCGAGAAGCAGGCCAGCGGAGCTCGGCGGGCGAATCGCACACCATCGCCGGCACAGCGAACCCGTCCTCAAAGCGGATCACGGTCGCCGGCCGACGCTCGGGATAAGCACCGACTACTCCAAAGCCGTTCGCCGTGAGATACGGCCCCGAAGCCGCGAAACTCATCGAGCCACGCGGGGCCTCGGCCACAGTCACCCCGGCAGACTCACCGTCCGCACGCCGAAGCGTCACCTCGACCGTGGCAGACAGCCCGCCGGAAGACGGTTCGACGACTCGAACGAGGCGATCCCGCATCTGACGGGCTCGCTCAACGGCCACCGCCGTCTCGGCACTCGTTGACTCCATCAGCATCGAGACCGGCCCCCGCTCAGCCCCGACACCGCCGCCCGTCCAAGGTGCGACCCCGAGCCGATCAGCGACCGCAGCCGCGAGAACCAAGCAGAATCCAAGAGCCAGCACCGTTCCACGCCAACGCCGGATGACCGAACGCTCCCGCGCGGAAACGAACCCCCGCTCCGAGCCCACCCGTGAAAGCACATCCGACTCGAGCGCACGCTCCGCGTGGCACGCGACCGGATCGCCGCGATCCTCCGCAAAGAACAACTCCAGCGGCAACTCCAGCTCACCCTCGCCGCCGCGGTCATCATTCTCAGGAGGGTCCCAGCACACATTGGGATCGTGTGTCGTCATCGGTCGCCAGACCCCGCCTTCAGCGACTCCCGCCCACGCGCCCCGGCGTCCGACCACACCTCGCGGACACGCGACGAGTGCCGCACATGCTCGGCAAGCACGCTCCGAAGCTTCTTCCGGCTGCGGTGAAGATGGCTCTTGATCGTCCCCTCGGGCATCCCCATGTGCTGTGCGATCAGAGCGATCGGCCAGTCGAGCTGGTGGAACAGCACCACGATCTCACGCTGATCATCGCCAAGCGTCATCAGCGCGTGCTGCAGCGCATCCCGGACATGGGCCGACGTCTCAGTCGCAGCGGCATTGACGCCCGGCCCGCTCGCGCTCGAGCGCTCGTACGCCACAGCTTCTGTATTGAACAGCGGCGCATGCTTCTGCCGCGCATTCACGTAGAGCCGCTTCGCGATCGTAAACAGCCACGTCGAGAACCGGTACCGATCATCGAACCGGTGCAGATTGGTCAGCACACGGACAAACGCCTCCTGCGCGATGTCCTCCGCCATCTCAGCATGACCCGAAAGCCTGAGCAGGTACGCCCGCAGCGAAGGCTGATACTCGCGGATGAACGCAGCCGACGCCTCGCGATCGCCCGCGGCCGCCAGCCGAATCAACCGACGCTCTGTGTCTCGTTCGAATGCCACGGCGCGACTCCTCGGCTCGAATATACCACCGGTTCGCCATCCGGATGCCCAATAGATGAACACCGAACCGCCCCGCCGCTAATACCCATACAAAATCCGCCCGTCAGACCTCTGAACCTCACGGGCGGCAAAAGAAGATTTGATCGAATTATGATCGGTCTGCGACGAGCCCTCAGGCCGCCTTCCGCTTGCGGCCAACAGTCCGCTGCTCTTCGGTCGCACGACGCGCCGGCTCCTCGATCAGCACATGGGCGAGCTCCAGCGGGTCCGTCGCCCAGATGTCCGCACCGATCTCTTCCGCCAGCCCATCCGCGCGATTGAACACGCCTCCGCCGACGGCAATCTGCGTCGCGTGGCACGCCCCGATCTCGCGGATCGTGTCGATCAGCGTCCGGATCTCGGGCAGATCACTCGGTGCCGAACCAAACAACAGCAAGACGTCAGGCCGCTCGTCGTGCACCTGAGAGAGAATCTCATCCCTCGGGATGCCTCCGCCGGCAAACTTCACGTCGAAGCCCGAAAGCTCCAGCAGATCCACGGCCATCTGCCCGGCGAGCTCGTCAGGATCCGTCGGACCGCAGAACGCGAGCACGCTGCGGCTCACGCTCGGCTCGAAGCGGAACCTCGCGGCCGTCTGGTCCACCAACACCCGCAGAAGCCGCGTCGCATAGTGGTACGCGAGATTCGTCATCTTGTCGCTGCGGTGGAGCTTCTGAATCATCTCGTATGTGGGCCAGTAAAGCTCAATAAGCAGGTCCTCCGGCGGCATCTCCTGAGCAAGGTACTCGTTCACGATGTCACGCGAAGCGACACGGTCGCCCGCAATCAGCGTCTCGAAAAAGCGTTCCAACTCGGTCTCACGGATCAGCACAATGCACCTCGTTTCGGCAGGACTTACGGTGGTGAGGCGTCGGAGACGCCGGTGACTTCAGCCTCCGGACACTCGCAGAGAGCCCCGCAGGCACGAGTGCTATCGAGCACCGCCGCCCGACCGCGTTACCGACCATGTGTCTTTGCCAACGCCGACTGTCGATCACTGCGCCCGAAGCCCCGATAATCCAGGAAAGCCGGTTATCGGAACGCGGCCGCGTTCGAAACCGGCGGGGCACGCCCCCCGCGTCCCGGCCTACAGTGCAGGCCCGAAGTCGGGCGGGCCAGAAGCCGGACACGCCGTCCGCTCCGACCCGACGCGGACGAAAGGACTGCGATGTACGCGATCATCGAAGAGGGCGGAGGCCAGCGCAAAGTCGCCGAGGGCGAAGAGACCTTCATCGACCTCTACCAAGCGGGTCAGGCCAAAGCGGGCGACTCCATAACGTTCGATCGTGTCCTCTTCACCGCGGATGGCGAAGGCAAGTCCACAATCGGCAAGCCCTACGTCAGCGGCGCGTCCGTCACGGCGGAAGTGCTCGAGCCGATGGTCAAGGGCGAGAAGCTCGACATCTACAAGTTCAAAGCCAAGAAGGGCTACCGCCGCAAGACCGGCCACCGCCAGCGCTACACCCACGTCAAGATCACCTCGATCAACGCGTAATTAATCAAGGCGTCATCAGGCCGCCGCCAGCACGAGTCTAACTCCCGCGCGGCCCGGCACGCGAGCGCCGGCAGTTCACGCGAGCACCCGACGTGACGCAGCAGCTCCAGCAACGCATCGACGAAGCCCTCCGGCTGCTCCAAGCCAAGCAGCCCGCACTCGCCAAGCGTGTCCTTGAGCCGCTGATCCCGAGGCTCCGCAAAAACGCCGAGGTCCTCAGGCTCTTCGCCATCATCCTGATCGAGGCCGGCGAAACCGACAAGGCCGTCGCCACCATCACCAAGGCGATGAAGCTCAGGCCGATGGACGCCGACCTCGCGGTTGCACACGCCAAGGTGCTCTCACAAGCGGCGAGGTTTGATGAAGCCATCGCCGCATTCGAGCGGTGCCTCGCACTCCAACCAACCAACACCGAAGCAGCCGACGGCCTCGTCCGCGCGCTCCGCCTCGTGCGACGCGACGAAGACGCCGTCGCCGTTCTCCAGAAAGCGATCGACGCCGGTGCGCCGATGGACGCCTTCCTCGCCACCGCCGCCGGCGAGGCCGCACTGTCGGACGTCAACCCCGGCTTCGACCGGGGCCGCGCCATCGATCTCATCACCGAGGTCGTCGCGTCCGGTCGCGTGCCCGCCGGGGCCACAGCCGAACTCGCCTTCCGCCGCGGCATGCTCCTCGATAGCGAACGCCGATTCGACGAGGCGTTCGAGGCCTTCGCCGAGGCAAACGAGAGTGTCAAAGCCTCGTTCAACACCGCCGCGCACCGCCGCGCGACCGATCAACTCATCGAACGCTGGGACAGCCACCGGCTCGACGCCCCGGCCTGCGACACCCCCGATCGCCACGTTTTCATCGTCGGCATGCCACGCTCGGGCACCACGCTGGTCGAACAGATTCTCGCCGCCCACCCAGATGTCGCCACCGCAGGCGAAACGCTCCTGCTGCCCGCCGCCGCACGGGAACTCGGACTCGCCCGCCCGCCCTTCGAATACCCAGCCGCAACCGCCGAAGCGAAGCCCGCCGATCCCGTCACCGCGTCCGCACGATTCTCCGCGTCGCTCCGCGCGGCTGCAAAGGCACGCACCGAGCAGGTCACAATCGACAAGCTCCCAATCAACGCCTTTTTCGTGCCAATCGCCGCGACGCTGTTCCCGAACGCCCGCTTCATCGGCTGCCTGAGAGACCCGCGCGATGTCGGCCTCTCCTGCTTCCAACAAAACTTCGGCGGCGGCAACCGCACCATGTACGACCTCACCCACATCGCGCACTTCCAGGCCGACACCATCCGCGTCATGCAGCACTGGGCAGCAACCATCCCGGACCGCTTCACCCTCATCGAATACGAAGCAGTCGTGGGGGACCTCGAAGCCGCCGCCCGCTCGCTCTCCCAGGCCGCCGGCGTCGGCTTCAACGACGCCTCGCTCCGCTACTGGGAGTCGGCCAAGCCCATCAACACCGCCAGCTTCGAGCAGGCATCCCGGCCCGTCTACACATCATCCATCGGCCGATGGAAATCATACGAAACGCATCTCGCCCCGCTCATCGACACGCTCCGCGACCGCGGCGTCCCGCTGCCCTAGCCCGCAGCTCTAGTCCGCCGCCTTCACAAACGTCCCGCGGTCACGGTCCTTCACGACCCCCGGGAACCGCAGCGCCCTGCCGTGCGCGACCACCCACACGCCCGGCTCGAGCAGGCCCGTCGCAAACAGCGCCTCCGTCAGATTCTGCACCGAGTCAGACCGCTGGAGCTCGTAGGGCCGCATCGCCCCCGTCAGCACCACGGGCCAGCGAACGTCACCCAGCCGCTCGTGGAGACACTCGCCTGTCTTCGCAAGCGTATCCGTGCCGTGCACAATCACCACGCCCCGCCGCGAGTCATCGCTTTCGCCGGTCGCGTTCGAGAGCGCGTTCTGCGTCGCCGAGACGATCAGCATCCGATCCGCCTCAGTCAGCTCAAGGCTGTCCTTGTGCATCAGCTCCATGGGCACGATGGAAACGTCTTCGAGGCGGATCCGGCGAAGCATGCGGTCAACGACAGATCGGCGGTTGACCAGCGCCCCCGAGCGCTCGTCGTACTCCTTCTCCATCGTCCCACCCGTCGTGATCAGCGTGATGCGTCGCATGTGCCGAGTGTACGCCGTCCCTTCCGACGCAAAAAACGGCGACGCCCCGCCGGCACACCGACGGGGCATCAGCCCTCTCCTCTCCCCGATCACCTGCCCGGCCGCCGATGCGCGATCGGCATCCGAGCATCCCCCGTTGGTGGCATGACGAGTCGGCCCGATCAGCGCAGCGGCGAGATCTCGACCGGCGTCTTAGCTGAGCCGACCCACCGCACCTGCGTCGGCACGCGCGAAGCGTTGTACAGCTCGACGATCACCGCGCCATCGATCGCGACCGTGTACGCCCCGGCCGGCTCGATCGCCGTCTCATCCGTCGGGATACGCATCGCCACCTGGCCCTTGCCCTTGTTCTCCACCAGCAGCTCGGCGTCCGTGCCTCGCACCGCCAGGTTCACCTGCTCGTACGGCTGAAGCGTGAACGCATCCGCCGACTTGTGGACCTTCGACTGGCTGCAGCCGCCGACAAGGCACGCCGCGCCGACGAGGCCGACCATTCCCATCGCAAGACCCTTCCGCATGACTCGCTCCTTCGACGTGTTGCGTGCCCAGTCGCGCCGCTCCTGCGACGCCCGCCCCGTGCTCCGCGTTCGTTCGTCCTCAGAGCATGCTCTCGACAACCCAAGGGGCCAACCCCGTCACGCGGTAGACATTCATCGCCGACCGCCGGAACATGGCACACCTGTACCGGCTGCGCCGCATCCGCAACGCCAAACCTCCGGAGCCTCCGCGATCACCAAAGCCCGATATAGCAGCGACCACCCCATGCCCGACCCGCCGCCGCCGCCCCCGGTGCTCTGCGTGCTCGACGCCGAACCAGGGGTGACGCCGTCATGGGCCGTCGTGATCAAGCCCACAGGCCTTCACGCCGTGCCCGGCCGAACGCCCGACAAGTTCGACTCCATCCAGGCCCGCGCACGCATCGCCTTCCCGCACGCCGAAGGCCCCATCACCGTCCACCGCCTCGATCGCGACACGTCCGGCCTTATGATCCTGGGCCTGACCCGCGCCGCGCACAGCCACCTCTCCGTGCAGTTCCAAGACCGCAAGGTCACCAAGACCTACACCGCCCTCCTCGAACGAACGCCGCCCGCCACCGAGAGCGAGATCAACCTCCCGCTCATCGTCGACTGGCCCAACAGGCCCCGCCACCACGTCAACCACGACACCGGCAAGCCCGCCCGCACAAAGTACCGCGTCACCACGCCCGGCGAGCCCTGCCGCGTCGAGCTCACACCCATCACAGGGCGCACCCACCAGCTCCGCGTCCACGCCGCCCACCCCGTCCAGACCGGCGGCATGGGCGCACCCATCCTGGGCGACTCCCTCTACGGCTCCCCCGAATCCGCACCCCGCCTCATGCTCCACGCATCCCGGCTCTCAATCACCCTCCCAGGCCACCTCACTCCAACCACGTTCGAGTCACCGCCCGAGTTCTGATCGCCCGCCCGCCGCGCTACCGTTCGCCTATGAAGAAGATCAAAGTCCTCCTCGGCCTCGGTGGCGTCCTCGTCCTCCTGCTCGTCATCGCCCTGCTCGCCGGATTCCTCTACATCAACCAGATCGCCAAGACCGGCGTCGAGAAGGGCGCGACCTACGCCCTCGACGTCCCGACCTCGCTCGACAACGCAGACATCAAGCTCTTCGGCGGCGAGTTCGGCCTCTCCGGCCTAACCGTCAGCAACCCCGAGGGCTACGACACCCCGCACTTCCTCAAGCTCGGCGACGGCGCCGCATCCGTCGACTTCTCCACCATCCAGCAGGACACCGTCGAGATCCCCTCGCTCGTCCTCGAAAACATTGATATCTATCTCGACAAGGAAGACGGCAAGGCAAACTACGAGGTCATCCTCGAGAACCTCAAGCGCTTCGAGAGCGCCGACTCAGGCGACGACGCCGACGCCCCGCCCGCCGACCCCGACGCCCCGAAAAAGAAGTACGTCATCCGCAAGGTCGAGGTCCGCAACGTCACCGCACACGTCGAGTTCCTCCCCCTCGCGGGCGACCTCGCACGCACCACCGTCGTCGTTCCCGAGATCATCCTCGAAGACGTCGGCGAGAAAGACCCCGTCACCGTCGCCAAGCTCACCAACGTCCTCATCAAGGCCATCTTCGCCTCGGTCATCAACGTCGGCTCCGATGTGCTCCCCGCAGGCCTCGTCGACGGGCTCAACGCCGGCCTCGGCGGCCTTACCGACCTCGCCTCCGCGGGCATCGGCATGGGCATCAATGTCGGCGAAGGCATGGTCAACGTCGTCGGTGACGTCGGCGGCATGGCAGCGGGTGCCGTCGAAGACGCCGCCGGAGCAGTCGGCGACGCCGCAGACGAAATCGGCGAAGGCGTGGGCGACGCCGTCCGAGGCGTGGGAGGCCTCATCGGTCTGGGCGGGAACGACGACAAAGAAGAACAAGAGCCCGCCCTGGAAGACGAGCCCGACTCCGATTCAGATGGTGGGGGCTGAGCAAGCCCCAGCAGGATGCCGCGGATGAGCGAAGCGAATCCAGTGGTTTAAAACCCGTCCTCAACAACAACCTCACTCAGCGAAAGCTGCCCGGGCTTAGGCCAAGCCTCCTTCGTCCCCTTCCCGATCGCGACCATCGCACCCATCACATGGTCGTCCGGCAGGTTGATCAGCTCCGCAACCTTCTCGATGTCAAACCCAATCATCGGGCACGAGTCGTAGCCCATCGCCTTCGCCGCGAGCATCAGCGTCTGCATTGCCATGCCGATCGACCGCTGCGCCTCGTCGCGCTGCAGCCACTCCCGCCCCTCGTGGAACGGCCCCATCCAGTTGACGAGCAGATCAGCAACGTCCTTCGGCGCGTTCGCCCAGTACCGCTCGGGCGACTTCGTCCACGCCTTCGTGTCCGCGGTCATGATGATCAGCACGCTCGCGTCGGTCATCTGCGCCTGATCGTTGCCGAACTCCGTGCGGATCTTCTGCCGCAGTGCCTTGTCCTTCACAACAACGAACCGCCAGTGCTGGATGTTAAAGCTCGTCGGCGACTGGATCGCCGCCTCCAGCAGCTTGGTCAGGTCGGCATCGGGCATCACGTGCTCGGCGTCGTAGGCCTTGATCGAGCGGCGAGCGTGAATGGCGTCGAGAGTGTCCATCGGGCGAGTCCTCCAGGCGTTCGGTTGGTCGGTGCAGCGTGATGCCGCGGCGCACACCCCGGCACGTGCGCACGGTACACTCGCCCCGGCATGCGTATCCCCAGCTCACTCGGTTTCCGACCAACTTTCGTGCTCCGATCACCCCTCGAGGAGCACGAACTCGCATCGCAGCTCGAACGAAGACTCGGCAACCGCGCACGCTCCGCCGGCCCGCACCTGCTCATCAGCCTGCCCACCGAGTCACGCAAGCCCTGGTCGCCCTGGCTGCACGTTGACATCCGCTCGGGCGACGAGCCCGACGGCGGGTCCGACCTCGTCTGCCGCTTCAGCCCGCACCCCTCGATGTGGACCGGCGTCATGCTCGCCGAACTCGCGCTGCTCACCACGATCTTCTTCGCCGCGTTCTTCGCCGTTGGTCAGCACGTGGCCACCCAGCCAGCATGGGCATGGTGGATCGTGCTCGTCGCCGCCGTGCTGGCCGTTGCCGTCTGGTTCGGCGCTCAGCTCGGCCAACGCCTCGCCCGCGACGAGATGCGCAGCTTCTATGCCGAAATCGCGGACATCTCGAACGTACAGCGCGTCTTCGACGGCCGCTTCTAGTCGTCATGCGAACGGAAGCACAAGCCTCGCGACCGGAGACACAACCCGTAAAGTGGCAAGACCGATCCGAGCCACGGAACAGTCACGCCGTCATCACGGTCCGCGACGCACCTCGACTCGCATTCCAACGCCCACCGGCGACACCAACGCGGCCGTGACCACCGGTGACAAGTCAGTGCATCCGTCCCCACCAGCCCAAGCGGCACCCGCCCCGCGACGGCAAACGCAAGCGATCGACACAACCGAACGCACGCAACATCCCCGCGGCAGCCACCGCAACAGTTACAAGCATGTAAAATTTTCACTACATCCGGACAACCAGAACACTCAATCGGTGCGGCTGCCGGTCTCTCAGGCCGGTCGAACCATCGGATTCGACAGCGACCGCCGACGATTCCAACCCGGATCAGTCTGAAATCTATCGATCTGAGGTCACGTTCTCATCCACGCCGCGTACACTCGCTCGCGGCGGGATAGTCCCGGAAGAGCCGGGCCCGCCACAGACCGACGCTTGGATCTGCCCGGGACAGCAGCGGTACACAGGTAAGGACGGGCAGGACAGGAAAGCACAGCACATGAAGCTGTACGTTGGGAACCTCCCCTTTCAGACCACCGAGGACGAACTCCGCGACGCCTTCGGCGAGCACGGCCAGGTCGTCAGCGCCAACATCATCACCGATCGCGAAACCGGACGCCCCCGCGGCTTCGGCTTCGTCGAGTTTGCCGACGCCGAGTCGGGCCAGAAGGCCATCGAGGCCATGAACGGCTCCAACTTTGGCGGCCGTGACCTCACCGTCAACGAGGCCAAGCCCCGCGAGCCCCGCTCAGGCGGCTTCGGTGGCGGCGGCGGCGGTCGTGGCGGCTTCGGCGGCGGCGGCGGCGGCGGTGGTCGCGGCGGCTTCGGCGGCGGCGGTGGTGGCCGCGGCGGCTACGGCGGCGGCGGTGGTGGCGGCGGCTACGGCGGAGGCCGTGGCGGCGGCGACCGCGGCGGCGGCTGGTAAGCCCCACCAATCAATCTGGATCGACCAGCGGCCGAGCCCCAAAGCTCGGCCGCTTTCTTGCGCGCTCAGCTACACCACCGCTGGCTGCGCCGACCCCTCGCAATACGCCTTGATATCACGAAGATCGGCCTGAAGCATCTTCGCCGCGCTCTTCGCCATGAAGCCAAACACGACCATCATGATCTTCGAGGACAACTTCTCCGCCGTCGCGTTCATCGTCATGCTCATCCGCGTCTCGTTGTCACCGATCCGCTCAAACTCCACCGGCGTCAGGTAGTGACACCCGTGGCTCCGAGCCTCGACGACGTACCGCGCCGACGCAACGCCCGGCACCGGCGGCTCCCACTCCGTGATCCACATCGTCTCGTCGGCCTGCTTCCCAAACATCGTGCGCGTCTCGCGCCACTTCGCGCCCATCCCCACCGGCCCCTCGGTCAGCATCTCGATCGAGTCGATACCCCCGATCCGCTCGGCGGCGTTCGGCATATCGCTCGCAACGGCAAACACCGCCTCGATCGGCGCGTGCACGGTCTCGCTCACATGGATCGGCTTCATCTCCAAAGCCTACCACAGATCGACGCAGCCGCGAATCGATCTGCGTCGCCCATCTTCCCCACATTGTCGTCGCGCCCCCGCGGAGATCGCTCGAGTTCGAAGACAAACCACGGCGGAACGAGATGCCGAACAACTTCAACTCCGCCAAGTACACATTCGAAATGCAAGCGATCGTCGCTCGACACGCATCGCTACCATTGGATATCAAAGACGCAGTACGCGCACACACCGCTCCATTCTGAGCAACTTTAAAGTTTCGAGGAGACCACAATGCGATTCGTTTCAATGGCAACCCTTCTGGGCACGGCCGTCTCTGTCTCCGCCACACCCGCTCTGCTCGCACAGCCCGTCGTCGAGGTCATCGACCAGTCGGTCTCGATCGACCTCAGCTACACCATGGGCTGGGGGCCCGAGGTCTTCGAGGACGAAGCGATCGTGACGACACGGGCCGCCGTTCCCATCTCGGCACAACTCGATGACTTCCAGGCCAATCCCGACTATCTCACGTTTGGCCCGCAGCAGACCAGCATCATGACAACAGGCGAAGCCAGCCTCGAGTACGACCTGTCGGGCCCCTTCGTCGGGTTCACAGCCAGCAACTCCGGGACGGCATTCGCCGAAGCAAACGGCTCGCTCTCGTCGTCGCTGGTCACCGTGGGCGTGTTGACCAACAACGCGTTCTTTGATTTCCAGGTGCTGGGCGCCCCCGTGAACTACACGATCACGTTCGAAACCCTCGACCAGACCGGCTCCGCAAGGCTCAGCGGAGACAACTCCGTCTTCGTCAACCTCGTCACCAACGGCACGCGCACCGGCACGCTCCAGCCCGGCGTGTACCGACTCCGCGGAAGCTACGCCATCGGCGCGTTCGCGTCCGACACAACCGGCACGCAGGACTCCGAAGCCGGCGGCTTCACCGTCTCCATCGAGTTCGAGGGCGCGCTCGTCAACCCGTTCATCTGCCCGGCAGACGCCAACGGCGACGGCGACGTCACCCCGGCCGACTTCAACGCGTGGGTCCTCGCCTTCAACAACCAGGCCCCCACCTGCGACCAGAACGACGACGGCCTCTGCACCCCCGCCGACTTCAACGCCTGGGTCCTCAACTTCAACAACGGCTGCTAACACATCGGTCGGACGAAACTGACCTGACAACACAGAGCCTCAACACCTACAACGCCCGCGGATCACGCCTCCTCACCGAGTGCACCCGATCCGCGGGCGTTGATGTCGTCTCTGGATCGATCCAAACACCAATGCTGCGGCCGCCGCCGTCCCGGTCGCCTGTTTCCCGCGTGTTATGGCACGCAATCCAGATAAAACAAGTTTGCGAGCCGCACCACCCTCTTTACACTCAACGGCGAGGACCTCTCAAAGGAGCAGCCCCGCACGAGAGGAGCGTGAGGACGATAAGACGCATCGCATTCGCAATCGGCACGGCATGCCACCTATCGACAGCAACCGCACAGCCCGTGGCAGACTCACTCGCCGACTTCACCGCCGCGACGAACGACGGCATCGGGCTCGGCGGCTCGCCCGTCACCCCGGGCTCCACAGACGACGCCGCGCAGCACGGCCATCCAGACACCAACGGCACCGGCACCTGGGAGTACGGTTACGGCAACTCCGGCGACGGCTCGGCGTTCGGCGGAGGCTTCCCGCTGCTGCCGATCTGGAACGGCGGGGCGTGGATCGACGCGAACTCTCCCGCCGTCGTCGGCCCGACCTCGCAAGCGCCCCACGGCTCGTCGCTCAACGCCGACCCGCTGACCTACCGAAGATGAACGAGCGGGGGCTCCCGCGAAGGCGACACGCTGCTCGCCGTGCTCCGGGTCACGCTCGTCAACCCCGCGAGCGACGGCATTACCATCATTCTCAACGAACGCGACTCAATCACCGACATTGTCGAGCTCATCACGCCGAGCATGGTCGGCATTGAACAGACGTACGAGTTCGAGTTCACGGACGCCGTTGGCAACTGGGTCCTCGCGGCCGTCACCCCGCTGGGCATCGAGCCACCGACACAGAGTAATTTCTTTAACGATTCCGTCAGCCTGCAACTGACCATCCAGCGAAGGCCCTGCGACATCGCCGACGCAAACGGCGACGGCACGACCTCGCCGGCGGACTTCAACGCCTGGGTCATCGCCTTCAACAACGGTGCGCCCGAGTGTGACCAGAACGGCGACGGCCTGTGCAACCCCGCCGACTTCAACGCATGGATTCTCAACTTCAACGCGTGCTGATCGGCCGGAACGCCGGGCCAACGATGCAGGCGAAGTCAGAGGCAGAAACCGTCAATGGGTCGGGCCGGATGATGTCAACCACGGCGTTCTCGGTGGTCGCACAGTCGGCGCTTGACCAGATGTGGTGCAGGTGCAGCACGACGGCGATCTGGATCTACACGTAAACCCTTGAAGATCGGCATGAAATCAAGTAGCCTCTCGGCTGCAGCGGATACCGCGTTTATGCTGCAAGGGGGAGATCGCATGCGTATAAACAACTCGTGCTTTCGGGGTCAGAGTCTGGCTACCGGGCTCGTAGCCGTGCTGTCGTCAACCGCGGTCGCGGCCCAGATCGAGCTGCTCGAACGGAACAGCAACGCCAGCCTGTCCGTGCGGGCGAGTTCCAACGGCGCGGTGCGGTTGGTCGATGACAACGACTCCACTCAGCAACTTCTCGGCGCCTTCGGATTCAGCAATTCGCTGGAGGCCGAGGTCACGCTCAGCGATACCTTCTCCGACGGCGTCGCCCGATCAACGGGCACCATCGGCGTCAGCGATGAGGTATCCCGAGCCGGAGGCGACTCGAACCTCACGATCACCGCGACGCGGAACAGCTCCATCACATCGGAGCTGATCTTCGGCAGCGGCGAAGCCCGATCGGAGGCTGTGCACAACCAGACCGTGCGGTTCAGGCTGGGCGACAAGGACGCGACATACACACTGACGGGCAATTTTGCGCCGGGGCCCAGCGGCAATGTTGTCTTCGAGACCAACAGCCTGACGCTCGTGCGCACCAACAACTCCGGGAACGTGTTCCGGTTCACCGAGCCGACGAGCCTGGACCTCTCGGGCACGCTCACCGCCGGGCTGGGGTACGAGCTGCGCCTGCGCACGAGGGATCAAATCCAGGTGCCGCTGGCCGGCGACACCACGCTGACCGACAGCTCGACCGTTGTCTACACGCTCAGCATCAACGAAGTGCCGTGCCCCTGCGACATCGCCGATGTGAACGGCGACGGCATGACCTCGCCCGCCGACTTCAACGCCTGGGTCATCGCCTTCAACAATGGTGCGCCGGAGTGCGACCAGAACGGCGACGGTCTTTGCAACCCCGCCGACTTCAACGCATGGGTCATCAACTTCAACGCCGGCTGCTGAACCGCGACCGCCGAAAACGACCAACGCCCGCCGGTCGCCACGCCTCCGTGCGTGAACGCGACCCGCGGGCGCTGATCTCATGTCTGTGCAAACGAGTGGCCTTCGTTAAGCCGCCATCGGCACCACTCCCCGTTTCTGCGGTGCCGCCAGCCCGCCCAGCGTCACCACCACGCCAACCGGCTCCCCGGCGCCTTCATCCGCCGGCGGCGGCGCGAACGACGCGGCCTCGGCCAGCAGCCGACGCGGGCAGGTCGCGCACCGGCCGCAGCAGCGCTTGGCCTTAGCCTTCCTCGGCGCGGGCGTGACGGCGATGCTCGCGACCAGCGCTTCGGGGCGTGCATCAGTGCGCACGCTGGTCTCGGTCGCGTTCATGGTCGTCGTCTCCATCGCCAAGTGCTCCGGTGTGTGCCTCTCCTCTTGTCCACCGCCCACTGCCGGCCGCCTCACGCGGCGATGCGAAGCTCCCCGCCGCCGCTCAGCCCGATCCTGCCGAAGTACGCCGTGGCCGACTCGCTCGGCTCGCTGCGACCGCCCGGCCGCTCGGCGGTGATCCGGTACACCGCCCGCTCAAGCCCCGCGGGCACCGTCTCGTCGATGAAGTTCTTGGTCGTCGTCGTGCCGATGATCGACCAGTCCCCGAAGCTCCCGCCCACCGGCATCGTCTGCCGCTCGATCACGAACGCCATCCGGCCCGCGGTCTCGGCCTGCCAGGCCACCGAGATCGCGCCCGTCGTCGTCAGCTTCAGCGTCACGTTCTGCGGCTGCGGCGCCGGCCCCAGCGGCGTGCGCGGCTTGGGCTGCGGGATGTTCGCGGCGGTGTACACGCCCGGGTCCTCGTTCGTCTGCGCGAACGCCTTGATGGTCTTGACCAGGTCAGCGCCGTACGCGGCCATCGCATCGATCGCGTCGTTCTGCGTCTGCGTGGCCGACTTGGCGTCGTCGCGTGCGACCTGCGCGGCGTTGAAGCCGTCGCGGGCGAGCGTGGTCAGCTGCGCGATCCGCGTGACCTCGTCGGCCGACAGGCCGATAGCAGCGGCGTTGGCGGCCCAGGCGTTCAGGCGGTTCTCGAAGAAGTTGATGCGCTCGCTTCTGCCGTCCGGGATGATGCCCATGGCGTGCCGTCCTTCGCTGTGCCCCGGCCGGGTGTGCCGGTCGGGTCCGTGCTGCCGAGCGAGAAGATCAGGCCCCGGCGTTCGTCGTGCGGCCGCGACGCTCGCTGCCGCCGTGCCGGCTATCGACCCCCGCGGAGGGGGGGTTAAGGCGCACACGCGGCAATCGCGACAATTTGTGCAGATTCCGACCGAGCCGCGGGCAAAGGCGGCTTCGTTGGACCGAGACCGGGGTTCATGCCGCGGCAACCATCCTCGCCGACGCATCGTCGGCCCCCGCCGATGCGTCAACGGCGGCCGACGGATCGTGGTCAGCGACTGTTGAGTCGTCGTCAGCGACCGCCGACACACCGCCGGCCAGCACAGATGCGTCGCCGGAGCCCATCGAGCCGTCGTCGCGCGGAATCGAAGCCACGCCGATCATCAATGACGCTTCATCGGCGTCCGATCGCCCCGCTCCCGGTCCTCGCTCCTGCTGAAAAGCGCGCCGTGCGGGCCCGCACGGCGTGTGACCCTAACACGTCTCGTGAGATGCGCCCTCCCGCCCGCGCAGTGTCTTTACCGCTCTCTCGATCGCGGCATCGGCTCTCGGCCCGCGCCCGCGCCCGCGTCGTCCGTCGCCGGCCCGATCCGTTGACGCTGGCGAATCAAACGCAAATACAGAAATAGCCACGGCGCCCGGGCGACGTGCTTGTACACTTTACGGATCGCAACGAGCCGACAGCCGGTCGCGCCGGCCGCGCCGGCTGCCATTGGCCCGCCGGTGAGGCGTACTGGAGAACACATGCGACGAGTTTCTGCCATGGTATCGGTGGTACCCGCGGCGCTGGTTCCGGCCGCGAGCGGCCAGGTCTATCTGTTCACACCGGTCGTGCAGGAAGGCGATCAGACGCAGCTCGGGTCGCGGCTGGACCGCGATCTGAGAGTCTCGCGACTCCTGCCCGGCGGCGGGGCGCTGCTGACGTGCGACGTGGCCGATGGCCGGACGGGGCTGTGGCTGGTCGATCGGTCGGGCCAGCGGTTGATCGCGGCCGAGGGCGAGCCGGCGCCCGGCTTCGGCACCGGTTCCGTCTTCGGCAGCAGATTCTTCCGTGCTGAAGTCGCCGCAACCACCGGCGCTGTGCTGTTCGATGCCATCGCCGCGGGCTCGTCAGGGGGCGGCAGCGGGGCCTGGCTCTCTCTCGCCGACGGAACGCTGCTGCCCGTGCTCCTCGGTGGTCAGGCTGTCCCGACGGTATCGGGCGCGACCATCGGAGATGTGTCCGTGCAAGGAATCAACGCCTCGGGTGAGGGCGTGGTCCTGGTCGAGGCCGAGCGCCCGGGTCAGCAGGACGCCGCGGTCGTCTTCCGCGTCGCGCCGGACGGGACCGCGACGCCAGCGGCCACAGACGGCGACCCGACCGATCGCCCGGGCGAGACGTTCTTTTCCATCAGGTGGGCCGGCATCGACGACGCGGGCAATGTGTACGTGCAGGGTTTCTCCGAAGGCTTCGGCTTCGCCACAGGAATATGGCGCATCGATCCCACCGGTGCGGTGACGAGCGTCGTGCGAACCTCAGACGACGCGCCGGGGCTCCCGCCGACCACCCGCTTCAATGTCATCAGCGAGCCCGATCTGGCATCGAACGGCGACATGCTGTTCCGTGCCGTGCTGTTCCGATCGGGCGGGACCACGGCCGACACCGACGAGGGCATCTGGCGGGTCCGCGGCGGCGTGATCGAGCAGATCATGCGCGAGGGCGACCCGGCGCCGGGCCTCCCCGCCGGCGCGGTCTTCGCCGATGTGAACGATGCAATCACAAGCGTGCAGGACGACGGCACGTATTCGATTGAGGTCGAGGCCGAGGAATTCCCCGTCGGCGGTAGACAGGAGCGCAGAACGTTCTGGTACGCCCCGGCGGACGGCGACGCGACGCTCATGTACCGCACGAATGATCCCGTCCCGGCCATCGATCCCGGCTACCAAGTGGTCCGGGCCGAGCTCGGCCGCCTGGACAGCGACGGGACGGTGTTCATCGGACTGCCACGCAGGATCCCCGCAACGGTCATCCGGCGCGATCCGGACGGCACCGAAGCGGTCGAGATCTCGTCCGCGCTCGCGCCGTGGACCGCGGTCGGCGTCTCACCACGCGCGTTCGAACCGCTCACCATGTCGTTCGTGCCAGGAGCAGACCCCGGCACCATGTTCCTCCAAGGCCGGCTCGACACGGGCAACGGCGAGACGGTGGTCTGGTACGGCGAGCTCGACCCAGATCACTGCTTCGCGGACACCAACCGCGACGGGCTCCTGTCGCCGGCGGACTTCAACGCGTGGGTCACGGGCTACAACGAAAGGTTCGCGTCCTGCGACCAGAACAACGACGGCCTGTGCACCCCCGCCGACTTCAACGCCTGGGTCATCAACTTCAACGATGGGTGCCCCTAGCCGACTTCTGCCACGCCGGCAGCGGCCACGACCCCTAAGGCGAACACGAGCAGATAAACGGAAACCGGCTGCGACACATGCTCGGGGCAGCTCGGAGCCGGCACTCTCAAAATGAACCTCGATAAGCCGAATGTCATCATGCGCAAGCCAACACCCACCGGCACAATGCGCAGTGCTCAGGCCCTCCGCCGGCGGAGCGCCAGACCCGCAACGGGGAGAATCGCGAGCACGCCCGGTGCCGGGACGGCGGCCGTGTTGTAGCCAAGAGCGATCAGATCGATCGAGCCCTGGCCCGACGAGATCTCCATCGGGTCATCGATGCCCGTGATGCGGAAGCCCGCGATACCGGTAAACGAGCCGTCCCCGAAGTCCTCAACATCAAAGGCGACGCCCGCGAGATCGATGTCATCGACAATCGCGCCCTCGGGCAGGCCGATGTTGGCCCCGTTCTCGAGCACGAGCGCGAGATCAAGGCCGGTGTCGCCCCAATCGCCGAGGTCGGTGTTGTTGAAGGTGTCGCCGCCGGGACCGGAGGCGATGCGGAGCGTGGCCCCGTCGATGGCGTTGCCGTTGATGTCAAGGGCCTGGATGTCGATGGTGTCGTCGCCGATGATCTCCATGATGAAGAAGTCGTTGCCCGCGCCCGGCGCACCGACGACCTCAACGCCGAAGAAAACATCGAACGATTCTGTGACATCGGCCGAGCCGCTGAAGCCCGCGTTGTCCAGGCCCGCACCGACGTTGAGCCCGAGGATGGAGTCGATGCCGTCGATCTCCGGTCCCTGGAATCCCCAGACATTGCGGAGCGTGTCGCCGGCGGGCGGCCCAAGGCCCGTGGGGAACGTGCTGACGTTGGCGGCGCCGATCGGTCCTGCAAGCGTGGAGACCGTGCCGGCGGCAGTCGTGTAGCTTAGAAGATTGGCGGTCGAGGTGACGATGTCGAGATCGGGATCGGTGCCGACGTTGACAGCCGCGGGCGCGCCCACGAAATCGTCCATGCCCGCATCGAAGGTGGGGGCCGGGTCGACCGCGATCGACAGGAATGGCAGAACGTCGCCGCGCGCGGAAAGACCCGCAGCGGCGGCAAGCGATGCAGCAACAGCCAGCTGAACGTGATTCAAGTGAGATCTCCCGCAAAGAAACGGCCTTACCCCGTCGTTCCGCCCGACGAACGGCTGCACCAACGCGGCCTTCCCCCGCCGACGATAAACAACGGCAGTGTCCCAAAAACACGACACGTGCAATTCGAGCGTGTGCAATCGAAACAGCCGAGTATTCGCCATGCAGGCCGAACCGACCCTTCGTGGCTGGGATGTCGGAAGCTTCCATCGAATCATCGCGATGCAAGATGCTCGGCGATCAGCCGCGAGACGACATCCGCCGGCTGCGCGTTCCGCGGGCTCGCGTAGAGATTCGCCAGTACCACGATCGTGGTCGATGGCTCGCGGTCGTGAAACGCCGCAACCTGATAGCCCGGCACCATGCCGTTGTGGCCGACGAAGTTCCCCTTCGCCGTGGTCTGTTGCATCAGCCCGAGCCCGTAGCTGTTGCCCGAGCCCCACGACTCGCGCCACACCGTCTGCTCGGCGAAGCCTCTCTCGCTGACAAGCTCACCGGTCGCGATCGCCTCGATCATGACGCGCGTCTCGCCGGCCGTCGAGTGCATCGCGCCCGCCGCGTGCCACATGCTGGGCGACGCGTCGGTGACGTCCCAGACCGTCGAGCCCCTGCCCCGCCACAGACTCGGTTCGGTCGATGTGCCGAGCTGGTGACCGGCGGCGAACGGTTCGGGCAGCGGCTGATCGATTGTGTAGCCCATGCCGGTCAGGCCGAGCGGCTGGCAGATGCGGCGGTCGATGACGGCGGCGAGCGGCTCGCCTTCGATCTGCTCGATGACTTGGCCGAGCAGGATGTAGCCGGTGTTTGTGTAGGCCCACTTGGAGCCGGGGGGCTCGAAGCGGGGGCCGGTTTCGAACGCGGGTTGGAGGAGTTCGTCTTCGGTCCACACGCGGGGGCGGTCGGCGGCGAAGGCGGCCTGCATGTCGGTGCGGCGGACATAGTTGTAGAGGCCGCTGGTGTGCTGGGCGAGCATGCGGAGGGTGATGGCGTCGCCGTTCGGGACGCTGTAGACGTAGTTTGAGATCGGGTCGTCGAGCGACAGCAGGCCCTCGTCCGCGAGCTGGACGAGGGCGGTGCCGATGACCGCTTTGGTGATGCTGGCGATGCGGAAGTGGTGGGCGGTTGTCAGCGGCTCGTTGGTTTCGAGCGATGCGACGCCGAAGGCTCGGTCGACGACGGGCTGGCCTTCTTTGTAGACGGCGACCGCGGCGCCGGGGACACGCATGTGGTCGACGGCGAGCTCGATCTTCTGTTCGAGTGTTGCGTTCTTCGGAAAGTTGGGGAGGTCGCTGCCGCAGCCGATGATGGTGAGCGCGAGAGTTGCGACGCAGGCGAGGGCGGCAGCGGCGACGAGATGTGCGAGCAGGGGCTGCCGTTGCTTTCGTGCGGTCGCTTGTGTTGGGATTGGCCCGGCCGGCGGGGCTGGTAGAGGAGTTGGGGTTGGCATCGTTTGATCCAGCCGTGGAGGTTGAGGGGGTTGAAGAGGCGTGCGGGTGTGCCGCGGGGTTTGCGGCGTTCCGGCTCGATGGTATCGGGTTGGGTGTTGGGTGATGTGTTGCGGCTTGGTTGTGGGGTGGCGGGTGTTGGGGCGGACGGCTTTGCGGGTGACGGGTTGGCACGGTGTGCCGGGCGGGACTGATTGAGGCGGGTGTGTCGGAGGATCGTGCTCGCTGCGAGTCGGCGGGGGCGGTCTTGGGGGTCGCACTCGCCGGTGGCTGCGAGTTCTGTGAGTGTGCGGAGGGCGGCGGCTCTGGCTTCGGGGGCGAGGGCGGCGGTGCGGGCCTGGGTGACGGCGGCGAGGGCCGCGATGTCGGCCTGGGTGCGGGGGCTCTCGGCCCAGGCGGCGAGCTGGCGGGGGGTGAGGTGGAAGCTCTTGGCCAGGACGAGCGGGGGGATGTTGGCGTTAAGGAAGTCTTCGAGGAGGGCCTCGTGCCGGAGCGTGGGCGGGTTGGCTTCGAGGGCGGCCCAGACCGAGGGCTCGGGGCTGGTTTCGGGGCTCGTTTCGGGTGTGGGCTCGTCGGTGGCCGACTGGAACTGGATCATGGAGGGCATGATGCAGATCGGCCGGGCGGGTGCAAGGGGGAGTGGGGGGATGGCGCGGAAGTGGCAGATGTGTGCGGGTGATACAAGTGTCATTCTGACCTACATCGCGGGTCGTTGGCGAGACGGCGTTCGCTAGCGATCCTCAGAGCAAGCTCTGTACTACTGCTTGAAACCACTCCTGTCCCCAGAGCGACAGTCCCGAGAGTACAAGCGTAAGTACTGCGAGAATTACTGTTAAGACAGTAAGTGCGACACTGATTCCCGCTCGAAGATCCTGTTTGATCGTAGAAAGAAATGCTTGCGCTGTATTACAGTTCTGCAAAGCGACGGATAAGTCATTCGAAACGAGTGCGTCCGCAAGGTCTTGTTGATCATTTACCTTGAGCGATACCAGGCTTGATCTCAGAGATTGTGATAGATTCTCGTGATCATAGTGAGCAGCAGCATTTTCTACTCGAAATTTCCGCAATACACTGCTGGTGTATCGTCGTCGCCCGGAGAAATACGGCATCAGAATTCGAGAGTGCTTTGTTCCGTACTTTACATCGTTTGCAGCAGAGTCTCTGCATATTGTGTGAAGAAGGGTTGGCGAAAGGGCTGCGGCGAGGTCGTGCAAATCGTACTCTGAAATATAGTGTGATCGTCCTAGATCATGTACGGACTGCTTAGCCTGATCGCGTTGTTTTTCTGTCATAAATAAAAATACATTGACGCTATCACGGTTAAGTAGCCGGCGATTGCGGTCGCTGAAGCGAATGGAAACAGATTCGTCGCTTGCCCAATCCCAAGGTTGGCTGCCAACCTGGTGCCACCACATGCGTTCCTGATCGGTGGGAGGCTGTCGAAATACATCGAAATAATCAATGGCCGGCCAGAGGTATGGCTCACCAATTGGTGGACCTAGATAGCGTTCCAATAATTTTTTAGCTTTCAGATCAGACTGAAGCTTTCGCTTTTCAGAGAGAATAAGTTTTCGGTGCGAGTTACTGCTCTTGCTCATGAGCGGGTTGAAGCGCCGGCGGTGCCAAGACCCGCGGTAGGTAACAAATGGCGAAATGTCACGGCTGTAGCTACGTAGATCGTGTGTCAAACGACCTGACACGTTAAAGAAGGCGGAGACACAGATTAGTCCACTTGAGATAACGGTCAATCGAATCTTTAGAGAATCGAATTCTGTTAAAACTGGGCTGTTCCGCAATCTGTGGTTCTCTGTGAAGCTCCATGCGCCAGAATTCGACGAAACACCGGTATTCCATAACCACTTGACAGGGTCTTCGTCCATTCCCGCGAATCTGCCAGGATAGTCCGACTGGAGTTTGTTCAATCCTCTAGTTAATTGATCAAAACTATCGACTGTATATAGGTTGTAGTACATGATGCCGCATGGAGAGACATCAGTCGCGAGCTGTCGTTCGAAACGCCTTCGGACTATTCCCTGAGGATCATTGTACTCCCGCTTTGCTTGGCCAAACGGGGACGTGCTTCTCCCAGGAACATGCTCAAGAGCCCATCTAATGAGCTTTGACGATCTCGTTTCGAGCGGAGTCCTTATCAGTTGTCTCGCGCGACAAGGAGTTAATGGGGGTGGAATGACGATGGCCATTCAGTGCACTCCGGCCTGGATCACCCCATGTGCTTCACAATCGCCTCACCGAACTCGGAGCACTTGAGGAGGGTCGCGCCCTCCATCAGTCGCTCGAAGTCGTAGGTTACCGTCTTAGCGGAGATCGCGCCTTCGATTCCCTTGACGATGAGGTCGGCGGCTTCCTGCCAGCCCATGTGCTCGAGCATGAGGACGCCGGAGAGGATGACGGAGCCGGGGTTGACCTTGTCCTGGTCGGCGTACTTGGGGGCGGTGCCGTGGGTGGCCTCGAAGATGGCGTGGCCCGTGTCGTAGTTGATGTTTGCGCCGGGCGCGATGCCGATGCCGCCGACGCAGGCTGCGAGGGCGTCGGAGATGTAGTCGCCGTTGAGGTTCATGGTGGCGATGACGGAGTACTCGGCGGGCCTAGTGAGGATCTGCTGGAGGAAGGCGTCGGCGATGACGTCCTTTATGGTGATGGTGTCGCCGGTCTTGGGGTTCTTGAGGGTGTGCCAGGGGCCGCCGTCGAGGGGTGTGGCGCCGAAGTGCTTGGCGGCGACCTCGTAGCCCCATTGCATGAAGGCGCCCTCGGTGAACTTCATGATGTTGCCCTTGTGGACGAGGGTGACCGAGGGCTTGTTGTGGTCGATGGCGTACTGGATGGCGGCCTTGACGATGCGCTCGGTGCCTTCCTGGGAGACGGGCTTGATGCCGATGCCGGCGGTTTCTGGAAAGCGGATCTTGCCGAAGCGGTCGCCGAAGTTGTCTTGGAGGAGCTTCTTGAAGGTGGCGGCGTCGTCTGAGCCGTGCTCGAACTCGATGCCTGCGTAGATGTCCTCGGAGTTCTCGCGGAAGATGACCATGTCGGTCTTCTCGGGGTGGACGACGGGTGAGGGGACGCCCTTGAAGTAGCGGACGGGCCTCAGGCAGGTGTAGAGGTCGAGGATCTGGCGGAGTGCGACGTTGAGGGAGCGGATGCCGCCGCCGGTGGGCGTGGTGAGGGGGCCCTTGATGCCGACGAGGTAGGTTTTGAAGTCTTCGAGGGTCTTGTTGGGGAGCCACTCGCCGGTGGCGTTGTGTGATTTCTCGCCGGCCATGACTTCGTGCCAGTGGATTTTGCGTTCGCCGTTGTAGGCCTTGTTGACGGCGGCGTCGAAGACGTGGACGGAGGCTCGCCAGATGTCGGGGCCGGTGCCGTCGCCCTCGATGAAGGGGATGATGGGGTCGCTCGGGACGTTGAGGCCGTTGGCGGTCATGGTGATGGGGGTGGGCATCGGTTAGGCTCCGAGGTGGGATTGGCATGGGGTGGCCCGGCCGAGGGGGCGGGGCGCGATCGAAAGGGTAGGAACGATGAGCGGGGCGAGTGCTGCGTTGCGGGCGTGGATTCTGATGTTCGTCGTCGGGGTGTCGGGGGCGGCGTGGGGGCAGGTGTCGCCGTTCACGGCTGTTGAGTTTGAGGAAGACGGGACACTGATGGTGACGCTCGATGGAGAGCGGGTGGCGTTGGTGTTGCTGGGCGGGGTGCCGACGGCGGAGTTGATCGCGGGCGCGAAGCGGGAGTTTGGGGACGATTGGCAGAAGCGGATCGGTGAGGACTTGCTCGAGGTGTTTGAGGCGTTGGAGGTCGAGCTCGACAGTGAGGATGTGATCGATGTGGTGATCTTTCGCGATGGGGAGTTTGTGGAGGTTATGGATGCGCCGATGACGCGCGACAACCGGCAGCTGGTGTGGGAGCACAATCGGGTTGTGCGCGAGCGGGAGCAGCTCGGGCTGGCCGGTGATGTGCTCGGGAGCCTGGTTGAGATCATCCGTGATCGGCACGCGTACGCCACGCTTCGGGGTGTTGATCTCGATGCGATTGTTGCGAAGGAGCGTGAGCGTCTTGGTGACCGTCCGAGTGTGGACGCGCTGCGGCTTGCGGGGCAGCGCATCGTGAGCGCGCTGGGGGATGGGCACGCGAGAGTTGACGGCTGGGACGACTCGTTCCCGCGCGGGCGGCTGCCGTTCCTGCTGGTCGCGGCTGGTGAAGGTGTTGTCGCTATTGAGAACGATCGCTCTGCGCTGGTGGATCCCGAGCATCCGTATGTGGAATCGATCGATGGTGTGCCTCTGGAGCGGTGGATCGACGCGGCTTCGGTGTATGTTGCCGCCGGCTCGCCGCAGCTTGTGCGGGAGCGATCGCTGCGGCTGATCCGGTACGTCAACTTCGTGCGGGGCGAGCTGGGGCTCGTAGCGTCGAGCGATGTGTCCCTCAAGCTCCGCTCGGCGACCGGCGGGACTGCCGAGGTCGAGCGTCGTGTCACACCCGTACGCGGGATATACGGCACGTGGCCGTTGACAACCAGCCGGATGATGGAAGGTGACATCGGGTACTTTCGGCTTCCGAGCATGTCGCCTGAAAGCCGCGGGCTGCCTTCTGAGCTCTGGCGGCGGCAGCTGCGCGATGAGCTGGCTCTTGTGACACGTGGTGCGGCGGGTCTGATTATCGACGTCCGCGGCAACGGCGGTGGCTTGCGCGATCCAATCTTTGCCATCATGCCGTCGCTCATGGAGCGTGGCTCCGAGCCGGTTGTTGTGAACGCGGCGCGGGCGAGGATCGATGGCTTCGACAACCGCTCGGACCCAGAGGGTTTCCTCGGCAACCGGTACCTGTACCCCGCGGCATGGAGCGGCTGGTCCGAGGCCGAACGCGCATCGATCGCGGCGTTCCGTGCGGACTTCCGCCCCGAGTGGAGCACGCCCGACGATGGCTTCAGCGACTGGCATTACATGGTTGTTTCACCCGGGGGCGATGAGGTCGTGCGCTTTGAGGGCCCTGTGGTTGTGCTGATGGACGACACCTGCTTCAGCGCGACCGACATCTTCGTTGGTGCGTTGGGTGAGCTCTCCAGTGTTACGCTCGTCGGTACACCTTCGGCCGGCGGGAGCGCGCGTAGCCGTGGGTATGAGATCGGGCCGATCGAGGTCAGGGTCGCTTCGATGGCGTCGTATCAGCCGAACGGGCGGTTGTACGACGGCAACGGTGTGAGCCCCGATGTGATCGTCGAGAAGCGGCCGGGCGATGTTGTGCTTGGTGGCGGGGATGCGCAGCTGGATCGGGCGGTCGAGTTGCTGCGTGAAAGCGGCGGATGATCAGCGGCGAGAGGCCCGTGGCGGCTGCGATGGGATTCTGGGTCGAGCGGGTGCCGGTCGCGGCCGCTATTGCCCTTGCTCAGTTGGTCCTGGCTCTGGTGGTATCGGCACGAGGTTGGGTCGGCTTCTCGTGGGGTTGTGGTGAGTGGTCGTCGGGATCTTTGATGGTGTCGGTTGGGGGATGCCGGGTGCGGTGGGTGCGTCGCGTATGCTGCCGCGGTGAACCGATGCGGGACCATTTCGCGGTTGGAGTGGCGTGCGGCTTGGCATTGGGCTTCGCTTGCTGCCTGTCTTGCTGCATGGTGCGTTTCGGCGCAGGAGCCTGAAGGTGATTCTGCGCTTGGATCGCCGTCGTCGGAGGGTGCCACCCCGGCATTCACTCCTCTGCACTGCGTAGTGACGCAACCCGGCGTCAGTCCGGGGTTCATCTCGACGAGCTGGGAGAACGACGGGCCGTTGCACGCGATCGCGTTTGGGGATGACCGTCACTACACCAACGGGAATTCGGTCGAGGCCTCGGTCAAGCCCAATGACGCGTTTTACGATCGCTACCTGGCGGGAGTCGACGTGTTCGGCGAGTTTGATCGGCCGGCGACGGCCGTGGGCGTCATGGCTCGGCAGACGTTTTATACGCCGGAGCTGCTGACGGACTTGAATAATCAGCCGGACGACTGGCCTTACAACGGGCTGCTGACGGGCGGCGTGTTTCTCCAGCGCAGCGAGGGGGCGCTGTTCGATCACATGCAGCTTGACGTTGGTGTGATGGGGCAGGACGCGGGCGGTCAGCCGTTGCAGGAGTGGGTGCACTCGGCGTTGCCGCGGCAGGTGAACCCGACGTGGGCGGGGCAGGTTGCGAATCAGCTGGCGGTGCAGGCGCACTATCAGCGGCGTTGGAAGCTGAGGTGGCAGCGCGACGCGGAGGGCGTGATGTCGCGCATGCCTTCTGAAGCGCTTGGGGACGAGGGCGTGTCTGAGGCGCCGGGTGTTGAGCTGATCCCGTACGTCGGTTTGCGAGCGGGGACGATCTTTGTCGATGGGAGCTTCGGCGTGATTGCGCGGTACGGTTGGCCGCTGCCGGATGACTTCGGGCCGTCTCGGCTGTACGAGTTCACGGATCACACGCAGCCCGGCGCGGATGACTTTGGGTTCTCGATCTTCGCGCGGGCGGGGGGCCGGGTGGTTCAGCACAACGCGTTGCTGCGAGGGAGCGTATTTGATTCTCCGCGTCTTGACGAGCAGGTGCTCGTGGGCGAGTTTCATCTGGGGATGCAGTTCCAGTGGGAGGGGTTCGAGCTCGGCTACTCGCAGACGCTTGTGACCGGCGAGTTTGAGGGGCAGAACTCGGGGAACCGCACGGGGACGTGGACGCTGATCTTTAATCTTGCTCATTAGGGCGGTCGGGCTGGGGTGCTCGTGTTTCGTGTTGTCTTTGGAGGGTGCTGCCATGATTCGGTTTCTTGTCGTGTTGTGCTTGTTTTTCTTTGCGTCGGTCGCGTGGTGCCAAGATGGCGATGCGTCGCATTCGCCGCGGGACTTTGTGGCGTACCCGGATGAGCCTTCGGTCACGTATCACACTGTGACGATCCACGGCGAGCCTGTTCACTATCAGGCGACGGCCGGGACGCTGACGCTTGCGACCGATGAGATCGACGCCCAGGCGCGTGCGCGGGTGTTCTTTGTTGCGTACCGGCGGACGCTGCTGAGCCCTGCGGAGGTTGAGTCTCGGCTCGCGCAGCTCGAGGCCGAGCGCGAGGATGATGATGCGTCTGCAGTCGAAGTGCCTGGAGATGAGCTCTTTCCGCCTGCGGGTAAGAGGCGGCTGACCTTTAGCTTCAATGGCGGGCCGGGGTCGAGTTCGGTGTGGCTGCATCTCGGTGTGTTCGGCCCGATGCGGACGGCGTACATCGATGACGAGGGCAACCCGGGGCCTCCGCCGTACACGGTTGTGCCGAACGAATACTCGCTGCTCGGTGCGAGTGACTTTGTGTTCATCGATCCGGTGTCGACGGGGTTTAGCCGGGCTGAGGAGGGGACGAGCGAGAAGGAATTTCATGGTCTTGAAGAAGACCTTGACTCGGTCGCGGGCTTTATCAAGCGGTACATCACGCGGCATGGGCGGTGGTCGAGCCCGCTGTTTGTTGCCGGCGAGAGCTACGGGACGACGCGGGCCGCGGCGCTCGCCGAGCGGCTGCATAACTCGCACGGGATTAGCGTGAACGGCGTGATTCTGGTGTCCACGGTGATCGACTTTGCGACGATTCGGTTCAACGACGGGCATGATCTGCCGTACGTTTGCTTCTTGCCGACGTACGCGGCGACGGCGCATCACCATGGTGTGCTGTCGGACGAGTTGCAGGCGATGTCGCCTGATGAGTTGTACGCGGAGGCGATGGAGTTTGCGTTGGGGGATTATGCGACGGCGCTGATGCAGGGGACCGCGCTCGGAGAGATCAGTGAGGCGGCGGTGGTCAGGCGCATGAGCGAGCTGACGGGGCTGAGCGAGGAGTTTATTCGCCGGTGCAACCTGCGGGTGTCGCAGCGTCGGTTCAGCAAGGAGCTGCTCCGGACCGAGGGGCTGACGGTTGGGCGGTTTGACTCGCGGTTCATGGGGCAGGATCGGGATGATGCCGGCGAGTCGTACGAGTTTGATGCTTCGTATGCGGCGATCCGCGCGAACTTCACGGGGAGCTTCAACTCGTACATACGAGAGGAGCTTGGGTTCGAGAGCGATCTGAGTTACGAGATTCTGACGAACGTCTGGCCTTGGGACTTCGGGAACGCGGGCAACGGGCGGTTTGTGAATGTGTCGGAGCGGCTTCGGCGGGTGATGCATCAGCAGCCGCACATCCGGGTGTTCAACGCGGCGGGGTACCACGATCTTGCGACGCCGCCGCTTGGGGCGGATTACGCTCTTGATCACATGCAGCTTCGGGCCGAGCTGCGGGGGAACATCACGCGGAAGTACTACTACGGCGGGCACATGATGTATCTGCTCGAGCCGGTGCTCGCCGAATTGAGCGAGGACCTTGTCGAGTTCTATCGAGCGACAGCGGATGTCGGTCAGTCGTCGGAATAGTGGAGGCGGGCGAGCGCGTCGCCGAGGTTGACCGAGATCGTTCTCACGCTTTCGGTGTCTCCGACGAGCTGCTGTGCCGCGGTGCTCATTTCTCTGATGGACGTCGCGACCTCGCCGACGCGTTGGGTGATCGACCCCGCGTCGGCGACGATGCGATCGAGCGAGTCGCCGGCCTCGGATGAGGTGCGGACGGCGGACTCGGTGCGGTCGCGGGTCGTGCGCATCTGCTGCGCCGCGGCGGACGACTGCCGGCCGATGGCTTGGATGGAGTCTGCGACATCGGCCGTGACCTGCGTGGTGCGCTCGGCGAGCTTTCTGACTTCGTCCGCGACGACGGCGAAGCCTCGGCCGTGCTCGCCGGCACGCGCTGCTTCGATGGCCGCGTTGAGTGCGAGCAGGTTGGTCTGGGCGGAGATATCATCGATCATCTGCACGGCGGATCCGATCTCGTCGCAGAGTGAGGTAAGCGATTCGACCTGATCCGCGCCGAGATTGACTGCGTCGGCGATGGATCGGAGGCCTTCGATGCTTCCGCGGATGACCCGGCCTCCCTGCTCGGCGCGCTGGGCGGATGTGGCGGAGAGATCGCTGGTCTGCGACATGACGTCGCTCACGGACTCGACGGACGCGCTCATTTCTTCCGACGCTGCCGCCATTCGGCCGGCGGCGTCGATGCACGCGGTGGTTGACGACGTTGCTTCGCTCGCGAGGTCGGCGATGCTGTCGAGCAGTCGGTTGATGGCGGCGGTCAATTCGGCGAGGTGTGGATCGTTGGGTGCTGGTAGCTTCCGCGAGAAGTCGCCCTTTGACTGCACGTCGGCGAGTTCGTTGCTGACGTTGGCGACGACGTTCGCGAGCTCGGACGTGCGGGTTTCGGCCTCGAGCTCTCGGGAGACGCTGGATCGGAGGTCGTCCCGCATGACTCGCGCGAGGTAGGCGAGGGCACCGACTTCGAACACGACGTATGCGGCGTGCTCCGCGGCGCGCAGGAAGCCGCCGGTGCCGGCAGTGAAGATTGATTCTGGCCAGAGCGTGCTCCGGAGCACGTGATCGGCCGCGACGACGCCGGCCATGGTGATTGGGACGCGGACGTCCCGGTAGATCGCGAGCGTGGCGAGCAGGACGAAGATGCCGAAGTGCATTTCCGTTCGACCGCCGCCGAAGTGGATGAGCAGCGAGGCGAGCAGCCCGAGACCCGCGGCGATGGCGAAGCGCGTGACGGACTTGCCGGGCGCCCTGACTGCGAGCAGCAGCCCCGGTCCCGCGGCGAGTACGCCTAGCAGAACGGCCGCGGTGACGTGCGCGGAGACGCTTGGCGTCGTGCCGTTCCACGCGACAGGCTTCGTGAACGCCGCGAAGCCGACGGACAGCAACGCGACGCCGATGAGGATTGCGGCCATGAAGCGGTCGGCTTTGGCGCACAGGCGGGCGTGAGCCTGCACGAATCGCCTGGCCAGTTCGTTGGCGCGGTCGGTCAGGGCGGCGGTCGATGCGGCAGCAGCGGTGACGGGTTGGCTCACGGCAGGGCTCCTTCGGGCGTTCGGAGGCGTGCTTGGTTCGTCTGGGCTGAGCGGGCCGACGTATCGGCGATGCGGCACCCGAAGACGGGCGCGGATGAGACGGCGGGGGTGCTGTCGTTCAGCGCGGCTTCGAGCGCACCGAGGCCTTGGGAGGGGCCTCGCATGCCTCGAGCCGAAGAGAGGCCGCCGCTGAACACCAGATCGCCGCTCGAGGCGTAGATGACGGTGTGACCGCTGGTGTGCGCACCGTATCGCTCGGCGAGCGACCCACCCGGGTCGTGGACGATATCGAGGTGGCTGTGCTGCAGCGTGCGCTTCGCGTTCGGGGTTGTCTGCCAGTCCGGACGATCGGCGGCCGGCCCTGAGAGGACAACGGCGACATCGGCGGACGATTCGGCGGTGATGGACGCGAGTGTGTCGATGCTCGGCGTGGTGCAGCCGCAGTGCGGGTGTGCGAAGAACATCACCTTTGGTGCTTGCGAGGCGGCTTGCTGGGCCGGGGGCGTCGATGCCTCCCCGGGGGTGTGCATCGAGCGGTGGAACAGGCCCATGCCCGCGGCCGCGGCGGCGACCCAGGCTGCTCCCCAGATGAGAGGTGATCCGAATGTCCGGCTACTACGCATCGTCGCGATGGGCATCGGCCTGCTTGTTCGGCTTCGCCAGCGGAACATATTATATTGGAAGCATGAAAGACTGAATCACGGATTTATGTGTTGGGCTGGACGTTTCAGTCCCCCTGTTGAGCGATGGATGAATGCGGAGGGATGCATCGCGAAACACCTGTGCAAGTGGGCGAGGCGGCGGTTGAGCCCCGGCGATCTGGTCGGGCCGCGGTTGGCGTGATCGGTTCACGGATGCCGATATCCGTGCGATGAGAGTGCCCGTGTGGATATTGCGTCGCTACGAGTCTCGCTACAGCCTGCTCGGTGCAATGGCGGACGAGCTTGCCGAGGCGTTTGCGACGCACGGCGAGCGGTTCAGCGTGCTCGACGGGGTTCCGGACGGGTCGCAGGGCGGGCTGCTGGTGTTTTTCAACATGCCGTCGTCGATCGAGGCGATCCCGGCGGCGGTGCGCAGGCCCGGTTCTCGCGTCGCGTGTGTGCAGATTCTTGTGGATCACCCGCTTGCGTTGTCGCCGGGCTTGATGGACGCAACGAGTCTGCTGCCGAACTTCAGGCTTGTGCTGCCTTCGATTGACGGCCTGCACTTGTTGCGTCTGCGATGGCCTCGGCTTGTGCACGGGCACGTGCCGCACGGGATTGGTCGGCGGTCGCTGGTTGCGGCGGACTCGGTGAACGCTGAAGCGCTCGCGTCGCGGGAGTTCGATGTCGTTGTTGGCGGTTCGATTCACGGCGAGGACGAGCTGCGGGGGATGAAGTCTCAGCTTCCGGCGCAGACGCACGGGTGGGTGGACGAGATCGTCATGCTGATGCTGGCCGAGCCGATGCTGCCGTTCGAGCAGGCGGTGGATCTTGTCGCGGGCAGCCGGGGTGTGGTGACGGGGAACTGGTCGACGCTGGCGGGTCTTTGGCGGGCCGCGATGGCGCATCTGAACCGCTTGCAGCGCATCCAGATGGTTGAGGAGCTGCAGGGGTTGGACGTCGCCGTGTTCGGCGGTGAGGCGTGGCGGGAGGTGTGCCGGGGCACGATCCGTTGGCAGGGGGATGCGGCGTACACGGACATCTCGAAGGCGTTTGCCCGCGGGCGGGTTTGCTTGGCGTGGGGGCCGACGCAGTTTGAGCACACGTTCAGCGAGCGGCTGCTGTTGTCGATGGCGGCGGGGTGCGCGAGCGTTGCGGACGACCGGTACATGATCGGGCAGCACTTCGCGTTTGAGGGTGCGAACCAGTCGGTTGAGGTTTTTGACGCGCGGCACCCGGGCGCGTTGCGGGCGTCGGTTGAGGCGTTGCTCGCCGATCGTGATCGGCTTGCGGCTATCGCGCAGCACGGGCGGCAGGCGGTTGAGTCTGGGCATCTGTGGGAGCACCGGATCGACAAGATCGCGGCGCTGGCTGCGGAGTCGCTCGGCGGCGGGGTGCCGGCTCGTCAGTCGGCGTAGAGCTTGGCGAGATCAGCCCAGAACGTTGGGTAGGTCTTGCGGACGCAGCGTGGGTCGTTGATCGCGATGTTGGGCCGACGAAGACCGACGAGCGCGAGGCTCATGGCCATGCGGTGGTCGTCGTACGTGTCGAAGGCGATCGGTGTGTCACCGAGGCCCTTGGCGGGTGGCGTGATGGTGATCGCGTCGTCGCCCTGGACATGCACATCGACGCCGAGCTTCGTGAGTTCGGTTTTGATAGCGGCGATTCGGTCGGTTTCTTTGACGCGCAGCGTGCGGAGGCCGCGGATCACGCTTGGGCCGTCGGCGAAGACGCACGCGGCGGCGAGGCTCATCGCGGTGTCGGGCATATCGCTGAGGTCGGCGAGGATCGGCTTGAGTTTCGTGGGGCCGGTGACGCCGATGCCGTTATCGGAGACGCGGACGCCGCAGCCCATGCGTTCGAGGAGTCGCGCGTAGCCGACGTCGCCTTGGATGCTGCGTTCGGTGAGGCCCGAGACGGTGCCGGTTGAGCCTGGTGAAATGGCGGCGGCGGTCCAGATGTAGGTTGCGCCGGAAGCGTCTGGCTCGATGTCGAAGGTGAAGCCCTCGAGGCCTGGGCGGTCGGGGTGGGGTGGGGCGCTGCGGAGCGTGCGGAGGTCGCCCGAGGCGTGAACGCTTGCGCCGGCGCGTTCGAGCATGTCGATGGTCATGGCGAGGTAGGGAGCGCTGGTGACCTCGCCGGTGATTCGGACCGTCATGCCGCCGGCGATGAAGGGGCCGATGATGAGCAGCGCGGAGACGAACTGGCTGGAGTCGGGGGTGTCGATGGTGATGGTCGGTGCGCGGAGTGGCTCGGCGGGCGGGGTGATGGTGAGCGGGGGGCAGCCTTCGGTCTTGTGATGGGTGATTGAGGCGCCGAGCGACTTGAGGGCTTGCGTGAGCTGGCCGATCGGGCGTTGCTGCATGCGCGCGTTGCCGGTGATGGTGACGGGGTTGTCGCTGAGCAGCGCGGCGGCGGTGAGGAAGCGGGTTGCCGTGCCCGCGTTGTTGAGATCGATCGTTGTGCCGGCGGGGGGTGTGCGCCAGCGGCCGCCGACGCCGGTAATCGTGACGGTGGTGCCGTCGGCGGTTGCTTCGGCGCCGAGGAGGCGGACTGCGTCGAGGGCTCGCTTCGCATCGTCGGCGTCTGTCAGGGCGTTTTGGATTCTGGAGGTGCTGTGGCACATGGCGGCGAGGATGATGGCCCGGTTGGTCTCGCTCTTTGAGCCGGGAGGTGCGAGTGAGACGTTGAACGTGCCTCGGAGGGGCTCGATGGGGTATGGATCTGGTAGATTGACCATCTTGTGCGAGGGTAGGGAATAGCAGGGGTGCGGGCCTTGTTCCGCCTGGATCGAACTCGGGGTCAACGTGCAGCCTTGTTGCTGCTCTCAGAAGGGATGCTTCCATGCGGCTGAACGGTCGATCGGTATCGGGTTTTGGTTGTGTCGCGTGCTGCTTGGCTGCCGCGGGGGCGTCGGCGCAGTCGAGCACGGCGACGTATGAGTTGCGGTTTGACTCGCTGTGGAGCCCGACGACGCACGCTGGGGCATATGTGCCGTCGGCTCACTTCTCGCCGTTGATCGGCGGGGTGCACAGCGATGCGGTGAGCTTTTGGGAGCCGGGCGGGATCGCGAGCGAGGGCATGGAGCGGGTGGCCGAGATCGGTCGTGTGACCAATCTGCGGAACGAGGTGAACGATGCGATCGCTGCGGGCACGGCGTTGGCCCGGGTACAGGGCGTGCGGATCGATGACTTTCCTGATACGACGACGCTGACGTTTGACGCGACGGATGCGCACGATCGGTTGACGCTTGTGACGATGATTGCGCCGAGCCCGGACTGGTTTGTTGGGACGCACGGCTTGGCGTTGCGCGACTCGGCGGGTGCGTGGCTCGAAGAGATCGTTGTTGATCTTGACGCGTACGACGCGGGTACGGATAGCGGCACGGATCTGACGTCGGCCGACAGCGATACCAACCCGCAGGAGCCGATCAGGAACATCCAGAACGAGCCGCCGTTTAACGGGCTGCCCGTGCTGGGGCGGTACACGCTGACTCTGGTGTCGGTTGATGAGTGCGACGCCGACGTGAATGCTGATGGCGCACTGACGCCGGCCGACTTCAATGCCTGGGTGCTGGCCTTCAACGCTCAGAGCGAGGCGTGCGATCAGAATGGTGACGGCCAGTGCACGCCCGGCGACTTTAATGCGTGGGTTCTGAATTTCAACGCCGGCTGCTGAGTTCAGGCTGTTGAGACCTGTGCTCGATGCGAAGCACGCCACTCTGAGCACATAACCTGCGTATGCACAGGAGCCGATCATGCAACGCACGCTGCTGTTGTGCGCGGTCGCCGTGTCTGCCCATGGACAGTCGTCCGTCGCTGTGTACGAATTCACTGCCGAGTCGCACTGGACCGAGGCGACGCACCCGACGGCGATCGCGCCGCTGGCGAGGTTTTCGCCGTTGATCGGGATGGTGCACTCGGGTGATATCGGTTTCTGGTCGCCCGGAGAGCTCGCGTCGCCGGGCATCCAGCTGATGGCGGAGGTTGGTGATTTCACCCCGCTGCAGCAGGAGTCGGATGGGTACGTCGCGGATGGCACCGCACGCGAAACGATTGTCGGAACACCCCTGGGCGGAACGAGCACGTTCATTTGCGAGGTGTCTCTGACGGGTGAGCATCCGCTGTTCACGATGGTCACAATGATCGCGCCGAGCCCAGACTGGTTTGTTGGGACGCACGGCCTCTCGCTTCAGGATGACAGCGGCGAGTGGATCGAGACTTTAGAGGTTCCGCTAGACGCGTACGACAGCGGGACGGACAGCGGGCCGACGTTCGAGGCGCCGAACGCCGAGACGATTCCTCCGGAACCGATCGCGAACATCCAGGGTATGTTCCCGTTCGAGGGGGCGCCGCCGCTCGCGACGTTCCGGTTCCGATTGCTGCGGGTCGAGGTCTGCCACGCGGATACGAATGCTGATGGACGGTTGACCCCGGCCGACTTCAACGCGTGGGTTGTTGCGTTCAATACGCAATCGGAGATGTGCGATCAGAACGGCGACGGCCGGTGCACGCCGGGTGACTTCAACGCGTGGATTCTGAATTTCAACGCGGGCTGTTAGCCGGCCGGGTGGTCATTCGGCCTTGCGGAAAACGGCGACGACGTCCTCGATCGGGATGACGAAGAGGCGGTTGTCGCCCTCAAGATCGACCGGGATGGCGTGCTTCGGATTGAACAGCACGCGGTCGTACTTCGCGACCGGGTAGTCGGTGTCGTGCTCGACCTGCGCGGAGACGGCGACGACCCTGCCGGTGATGGTGGGGATCTCGATCTTGTCGGGCAGGTGGATGCCGGTCTTGGTCTGCTTCTTGTCCTCGTCCTTGCGGATCAGGACGCGTGCTCCGATGGGTTCGACGGTCTCGAGTTCTGGCGTTGAGGTGCTTGGCTTGCTGGGCATGTTGGTTATCGCTCCGTCGCTCGTCGTTGCACTATCCTAGCGCATCGTGTTCGCCGCTTTATCGGCGTTGGAGGCTGGTGTGCAGCAACTCATCGATCTGATCCGCGATGTGCCGGACTTCCCGAAGCCGGGGATTGTGTTCAAGGACTTCATGCCGCTGCTTGCGGACCCGGGCGGGCTGGCGCTCGCCGTGGAGATGATGGCGAATCCTTATCGAGGCAAGGGCGTGCAGGTCGTGGTGGGGGCGGAGAGCCGTGGGTTTATCTTCGGGACGGCGATCGCGCAGTCGTTGTCGGCGGGGTTTGTGCCGATCCGCAAGCCCGGCAAGCTGCCGGGGTCTGTGCACGGCGCGGACTATGCGCTCGAGTACGGTGAGGACCGGCTCGAGATTCACACTGATGCGATCGAGCCGGGGACGCGGGTGCTGCTGGTCGATGATTTGCTCGCTACCGGCGGGACGCTCCGCGCGTGCGGCGGGTTGCTTCGCGACAAGGTGGGCGCGCAGATCCTCGGGATCACGGTGCTGATCGAGCTTGAGGCTCTTGCCGGGCGCGAGGGGCTTGACCTGTTTGGCGAGTTGCACGCGGTGCTGAGGCTTTAGCGGCGGCGGCGTGTCGCTAGAAGAGCAATCGGACTGATCATAAGCGTGCCCGGCAAAGGGATGACCAGAACATCAAATGTTAACGGGAATGGTCCCAGCCCACCGCCCGTGTAAAGCTGTACATCCCCGAATGGCTGCAGCTCAAAGACCGCCGAGTTTTGTCCAAAGAGAAACAAACTCAGATCGGCGAAGCTACCGCTGTAGTCGAAGCTTGCGACGTAAAGCGGGTTGGACGAATCCGGCGTCCCGAAGAACGGAGCGAGGCTGGCGAATCCCGCAAAGCTCGCGATTGGTCCATTCACAATTTCGGCATCTGCGAGCGAGGTGTCATACGCCGGGTTGTAGTCTGTGAAGGTGATGTCGGAGCCATCCCCGGTGAGCCGGAAGCTCGCGTCCGCCCAGAGCTGCACGATCGGCGACGGTGGCGTGCTCAGGAACTCCGCGGTGATGGACCAGCTGTCGTCGCCGTTGAAGTCTTCGACGGTGACGAGCATGTCGGGCTGGGCTGTGGTTGAGCCGGCGACGAAGACGGCGAGTGCTCTGCGCGTCATGGCTGCGTCTTACTTTCTGCGGCGGCTGTTTCCGAGCATCACGGTCGCCATGGCGAAGACGGCACCCGAGGCCGGCGTCGGGATCCAGGGGACCTGGTCGAGCGTGACGGAGAGGAAGCCCGGGAATCTGGTTTCGATGAAGAGCGTCCCGGGATTGCCGAACGCGTCCTGGTAGAGGTCGACGATGCCGAAGGGCTGCGATGGCCCCTCGAAGAGCGCAGAGTTCTGTCCGATGATGTCGAGAGAGAGGTCGGTCGCGGGGCCGTCGTAGGTGAACGCGGTGACAAAGAGCGGGTTGGACGGGTCGGGTGTGCCGAAGAAGAGGTTGGTGTTGCCGACGAAGGTCGCGGTTGGGCCGTTGCTGATGACGGGGCCGCCGAGCGATGTTTCATAGGCCGGGTTGAAGGCGAAGAAGTCGATGTTCGGGCCGGCGCCGTCGAGTTCGACTCCGACGTCGGCCCAGATGGAGGCGATGGATGTCGCGCCGTTTGGAAGCGAGCCGAAGAACTCGGCTCCGATGACATAGGTGTTTGGGATTGGCGTGGCGTAGATGTCGACAAACATGTCTTGCGACTGAGCGGCGCCGGCCAGTGCGATCATGAGGTAGGCGAGTTTCATGGGGTGTTCCTCTTTCCGCGACGGCGATGAACGGCGGTGAGTGCGGCGAGTGCGATGGCGGGCGTCGTGCCCGGCGACGGGATGCAGAAGACCTCGAGCGACAGCGGGCCCGGGTTGCCGCCGGCGTCTTGGTAGAGCTGCACGTCGCCGAACGGAGGCATGTCGAAGATCGCTGAGTTCTGTCCGACGAGCTCGATGCAGAGCGCGCCGGTGAATCCGGTGTAGGTGAACTGGAGCACTTCGAGGGGGTTGCTGGAATCGGGTGTGCCGAAGAAGGAGTTGGCGTTGCCGACGAACATGGGGCTGGCGGAGCCGTTGTCGGTGATAATGGCGTTGCCGAGCGTTGAGTCGTAGGAGCTGTTGTAGCTTGTGATTTCGATGGGTGAGCCGTCGCCGACGATCCGGAAGCTCGCGTCTGCCCAGATCTGGATGATCGGGTTCGTCGGTGTGGTGAGAAGTTCGGCTGAGATCCGCCACTCATCGAGACTGCCGCCGAGCGGCGAGAGTGAGACGAGCAGATCGGGCTGGGTTGCCGCGGTGCCCGCTGCGATTGTCGCCGTCAGTCCGACGATGTGTGCCTGCTTCACGCGTTGTCCCCTTCTTGTTCTACTGCGCTGTGCGTGGGTCATTGTCTCAGCGTACTGCGCGGCCGCTGCTTTAAGAAGACAATTGCATCAGAATGTGTAGCGATGAGCGGTTCATAACCGTGAGAAACGCTACTGCCCAGGAGGAGCGTGTCGTGGCTGGATCAAAACGACAGTCGCCCGGCGTGAACCGGGCGACTGCGATGATCTGTGATGTATCACCTTGCGGTGATGGTCGCCGGATTAGCGGCGGCGGCGGACGGCGGCGAGGCCACCGAGGCCGAGCAGCGCGGCCGAGGCCGGTGCCGGAATCTTGTACTCGACAGCGAACGTCTGCGGGCCAGCGGCGCCGGTGGCGTCCTGGTAGAGCTGGACGTCGCCGAAGGGCGGCAGGTCGAAGATGACCGAGTTCTGGCCGACGAGGGCCAGGTTGATGGCGGTCGGATCGCCGGCGTAGTTGAAGGTTGCGACGAACAGCGGGTTGCTGGCGTCCGGGGTGCCGAAGAAGGCGTTGGCGTTGCCGACGAACGTGGCGTTGTCGCCGTTGTTCGAGATAACGGCGTCGCCGAGCGTGGTGTTGTAGGCGGTGTTGAAGTCGTTGTTGATGGTGATGTCAGCGCCGTCGCCGGTGAGGGCGAAGCTGGTGTCGGCCCATGCCTGAACGATCGGGGTGGGCGGCGTGCCGATGTACTCAGCCGTGATGGTCCACAGGCCGTCACCGTCGAGGTCATCGACGCAGATGAGCAGGTCCTGGGCGGTGGCGGTCGAAGCCAGACCGGCGACTGCAAGCAAAGCAAGGTTCTTCATTGTCTTTCTCTCCTCAAGGATCTAAAAATATTCCGCTTGGGCGCCCCGCGAAGTGACGCTTCCTTGCGGAGTCTACAGCACGGCGAAATGACAAACAAGAGGCTGGCAACCCAGCTTGAAAAAAGAATCGCTTGCAGATCGCCCAGATTCACGAAAATCGATCGTATTTTGATCGGGTTTCTTGCGACTTTGAGTCGCTGAGCCGCCGCAAGGCGGCCATTTGACTTAACGACGCGGATCTGTCGCAGCGATTATTGGACGTTTCTGATGTTTGTACCGGACGGTCGGTCTTAGCGATGTCTTAGCGCGTGTCCTCGCTCGGAGCCTCCCTGGCGTTGAGCTCTTTGAAGCTGCCTGTGGCATCGCTTGCGAGTCGAGCCGGCATTCGCAGTTGCTGATCCACTTTTGAAACACCCTCAGATTCCCGGGTGAGATACCGAAGGCGGGCTGATGGTGTGGGGGCCGGACCGTTCGGACTTCGCCGCGGGCCCGGGTCTGCTCCGTGGATACGGCGGCGGGGCCTTTGGGGTGGTGGGACCGAGACTCGCAAGTAGCGTGGTCCAAAAACACACCCACCCAGCACGGGGCTGGGTGGGTGTGAAACCTGTTGCAGGTGATGGGCCGATTAGCGGCGGCGGCGTGCCGCGGCGAGACCGCCGAGGCCGAGCAGCGCGGCCGAGGCCGGTGCGGGAATCGGAACGATGTTGACTTCGAAGCTCAGCGGGCCGGCGGCGCCGGTCGCGTCCTGGTAGAGCTGGATGTCGCCGAACGGATCGAGCTCGAAGATGGCGGAGTTCTGGCCGACGAGGACGAAGTCCGAGACGGCGGGGGTGTCGGCGGTGCTGCCCGAGCTGGTGCTGAAGGTGAGCACGCTGAGCGGGTTGGAGGCGTCGGGCGTGCCGAAGAAGGCGTTGGCGTTGCCGACGAAGCCAACGCTGTTGGTGCCGTCGTCGGTGATGACGAAGTCGCCGAGCGTGGTCGTGTAGGAGCCGTTCACCGAAGCTTCATCGATGTCGACGGTCAGGCCTGCGGCGGCGGTGATCTGGAACTCGGCGTCGGCCCAGAGCTGGACGATCGCCGTCGGCGGCGTGGTGTTGAATGTGGCGGTGACGTCCCATGTGCCGCCGCCGGCACGCTCGATGACGTTCACGGTCATGTCCTGGGCAGCGGCTGAGGTGGCGACGCCGGCGAAAGCGAGAAGTGCAACGGTCTTCATCTCATGTATCTCCTGCAGTTGTGCGGAACGTTCTTTCGTTGGGAGCTGGCTCGTGCCAGTCACCCGACACCATGTGCGACCCGTGTGGTGCCGGGTGGCGAGCCCCACGGAGAACCGCCCGGTTTCTCGGACGGGCCCCGGTAACCGCCGGGGACGATGCGAAGCTACATCGGATCCGAAGGGCTGCCAGTAATGTCACAAAAAAGTGCGTGAATCACCGAACCACACGCTCGGAGGGCGGTTTCAACGCGGCAGGGCGGCGGTCACGACGATCGTCGGTGCAGCGACTGGAACGTGAGTGCGAACGCGTTGCGTTCGTCTGCGGGACGATGCCGGGCTGAGGTGAGCTCGAACGCACGCGAGGGGAGGTCCGGGAACTTGGTGTCGCCCTCGAGCACGGTGTGGATTGTTGTGAGTTCCAGCCGGTCGGCGAGCGGGAGTGCGGCTCGGTAGATGACTCCGCCGCCGATGATGAACGCGTCGGCGTTGGGTTGGTGCTCGTTGGCGATGGCGCGTGCTGTCTCGATGGAGTCCGCCACTTCGACGCCGTTGGCGGACCAGCCGGGCTGTCGCGTGATCACAATGTTGAGGCGGCCTGGGAGCACACCGGCGTCGGTCTCGAAGGTGCGCCGGCCGACGATGATGGGCGAGCCCATCGTCATTGTCTTGAAGTGCTTCATGTCGGCGGGGAGCTTCCAGGGCATGCCGCCGTCGCGTCCGATGACGCGGTTGAGTGTGAGTGCGCTGATGATGGCGAGGGGCATGTAGAAGAGTAGGAGTGCACGCTTTGTCTTCCCTCTGCGGTGCCTCCCCTCTCCCGGCCTCGCTGCGCTCGGCCACCCTCTCCCCGGTGGGGCGAGGGTGGGGGCGTCAGACGGCGACGGGGGCCTTGATGTGCGGGTGGGGGTTGTAGTTCTCGATGGTGATGTCGTCGTAGGTGAAGGCGAAGAGGTCGGTGACGCTGGGGTTGAGCGTGAGGGTGGGAAGGTCGCGCGGGTCGCGGGTGAGCTGCTCTCGGGCCTGGTCGAGGTGGTTGTTGTAGAGGTGCGCGTCGCCGAGGGTGTGGATGAACTCGCCCGGGGCCAGGCCCGCGACCTGCGCGAGCATGTGGGTGAGCAGGGCGTAGCTGGCGATGTTGAAGGGCACGCCCAGGAAGACGTCGGCGGAGCGCTGGTAGAGCTGGCAGCTGAGGCGGTCGGGGCCGGTGGCGCTGGGCTCGACGTAGAACTGGAAGAGGCAGTGGCAGGGGGGCAGGGCCATCTGGTCGACTTGGCCCGGGTTCCAGGCGGAGACGATGAGGCGGCGGCTGTCGGGTGTGTTGCGGAGTTGCCGGAGGAGGTTCGCGACCTGGTCGATTGAGTCGCCGTTTGGGGTTGGCCAGGAGCGCCACTGGTAACCGTAGACGGGGCCGAGTTCGCCGGTGTCGGGGTCGGCCCACTCGTCCCAGATGCTGACGCCGTTGTCTTGGAGGGGCTTGACGTTGGTGGAGCCAGACAGGAACCAGAGCAATTCGTGGATGATGGAGCGGGTGTGGAGCTTCTTTGTGGTGACGAGGGGGAAGCCGTCGGCGAGGTCGTAGCGGGACTGGTGTCCGAAGACGGAGAGCGTGCCGGTGCCGGTGCGGTCGGTTTTGGTGACGCCCTGGTCGAGGATGTGTTGGAGCAGGTCGTGGTATTGGTGCATGGGCTCCCTCGGTGGATCGGGGGAGTTTACGGCGGGGGTGGCTGTCGGTTGGTGGTTAGTTGGCGGGCGGGTAGAGGATCCAGTCGCCCGACTGTTGCTTGGGCACGCCGGACCAGCGGACGCGGAAGGAGTGGTCGGCGCGGTCGCCGTCGGCTTCGAGCAGGGGCGTGGCGCCATCGTCGTCGCCGTCCTCGCCGACGCTGTAGATGATGATGGTGTCGCCTTCGGTCCAGAGCCGGAGTGGGGTGCCTGGGGCGAATGGGTCTTCGGGGACGGCCGGGAGGTAGCGGGGGACGAGGTCGGTGATGGCGGCGGGGGAATTGCCAGCGCCTCGGCGGTGGCTCTCGATAGCGAGGGCGATGAGGGTGGCGTCTGAAGTCGCGGCTTTTTTGAGTTTGTTTCCGATCGTGCTCATGAGATTTGGTGTCAGCGTTGCGCTCACGAAGTACCGGGCTCGGTAGAGAATGGATTCGTAGCGGTCGTCGAATTCGCGCTGCCACGCCAGGGCGATTGGCATTCCGGCTGGACCCGCTTGCAGCGCTGTGCTGGCAACGCTGAAGACCTCGCTCATTTCCTCGCGTTGGTCAGCACGCCCTGCCACGAGGAGGGAAGCGACTGGTCCGACGATTTCGTGGAAGGGCTCTGCCTTGGTGATGCTGGGGGGCGTGAGCGCGTGGAGCATGCGGTGGATCTCGAGCGATTCGTTGATGAGTCGGCCGTCGCCGCGACCATTGTCCGTGAAGCATCGCTGCAGAACATCTTCGAGTGCTGCTTGTTCGAATAGAAGACTTAGTCGATGTACGCGCTGGCTCGAGGCCGCGACGGCGTGGCTGAGGTTTGCGAGATCGCGATCGTTGAGTAACTGGCTGTCTGCGCTCAAGACTTCGGCGATCTGTGTGCAGGCGAGTTCGTGGAAGTGCTGAGCGATCAGGTTGCTGATGAGGATTTCGTCCGTGCTGATTTGAGCCGCGAGCCCAAAGACGGCATGGATACGATTCAGGAACCGTTCTCGGTCGCCCTCATGAGCTGCGAGACTGGCGTCGAAAGCGAGGAGAGCTGCGGTGTGGTGCATCCACTGCGCATGGGGTAGCAGGACGCCGAGCGAGAGCGGTGGCCGATGGTCCGGATCGAAGACCACCAGGGAGGCGCGCCGCTCGGCGATTGGTGCTGATTGAGTTCTGCTCTGCGGGGGGAATTCGATCTCGGTGACGACCGGTGTGCCGTGCCCGGGGCGGTGCGTCTCTCGTGCCGCGGCATCAATTTGGTCTCGGAGCGATCGCGTGGTTTCGGCCACTGCGTCATAGAGAGGATGATCCGGCTTCAGACTCGGCATGTCACGGTAAAGACGGTTTGCAAACGCGTCGGCGGGTGCGTTCTCGATCAAGTGTCGTTCGGTGTCGGACCAGAGAATGGAGAGGTGCTCGTACGCGAGGTACGGGGGGGCACCCTGCCCGGGGTCGGGGCGTGCTTCAGCAATGAGCGCGAGGTAACGGGATGAAAGCTCCGGATCTCCGAGGTTGAAGCGGATCCAGAGGACGGCGTAGAGGGCAAGCAGGACGAGCGGGCTGATGACGGTGACTTTGACTGCGGCGTTCCAGGCGCGAAGGAGCGGGTGGCGCTGGCGCTTGCGGGCGCGGCGGATGAGCTTGGCGGCGTCGGCGGCGTTGCCGAAGTGCTCGACGATCTGATCGGGAGCCTGCTCGGCGGCGATGGCGTCGTGCATGTGGTCGATCAGCTCGCGGGCGACGTCGGCCTTCTCGCTGGGCCAGAGGCGGGTGCGTTTGACGACGGTGCGGAGCAGGGCGGCGCAGGATTCGGGGAGATCGGCGGCGGTGATGCGTTCGTCGGCCTCGCTGGGCATGCGGAGCACGAGCCGGAACGACCGGACGATCGGTGAGCGATGCCTGGTCTTGCGCGGTGGGTTGGGCGTGCTCATGCGAGGCTGACCTTGCTGGGCCCAAGGACGCCGAGCGCGGTGAGCGCGCCCGCGAGGTTGTTCCACTGCTCGGTGTCGGATCGGAGCTTTTTCTTGCCCTTGCCGGTGAGGTGGTAGTACTTGCGTTCGCGGCCGGACTCGGCGGTCTTGCGCTTGGATTTGATGAGGCCCTTGGCCTCGAGGTTGTAGAGCATGGGGTAGAGGGTGGACTGGCCCATGGCGAGGATGCCGCCGGAGCGGGTATCGAGGGCGTCGACGAGCTGGTAGCCGTACATCTCGCCCCGTTCGAGCAGCTTGAGGACGGCGGTGGGGCCTGCGCCTCGCATCAGTTCGCGTTCGAGCTTCATGGTCGTACTCCGGGGGATAGGTATCGCATACTATGCAATACATAGTAATTGGATGGGCTGGGGCCTGCAAGGGCCGTCTGGGCTGGACTGCGAAATTTGTCAGCGGGTCTCGACCAGCTCGATGGTGGTTGAGTTGTGGTTGATGCGTCGGCGGTAGGTCAGCTCGACGCGGTCGCCGGGCCGCAGGCCCGTGAGCACGCGGTAGAACTCGTTGAGATCGCGGACGGGGCGTTTGTTGAACCCGGTGATGATGTCGCCCGCTCGCAGGCCCGCCCGGCGGGCGTTGGCGTGGGTGACCTTGCGGACGACGGGGCCGTCGCCCTGGGCGAGGTCGAGCTGGGCGCCGATATTGAGCAGGGGCGGGCGGTTCTGCTCGTAGACCTCGGGCAGTGCGAGGGCCCAGGTGCGCATCTCGCGGTCGAACTCGTCGGGTCGGAGATTCGTGACGGCCTCGATGGCTTCGAGGCCGGTGGGGTCGGCGGTGTAGGACTCGGTGTAGGCGGCGTACCAGTCGTCGAGCATGCCGCGCTCGTGCAGGTACATGAAGACGCAGCGGGCGTAGGCGTAGTTGCGTAGGGGGCGGTTGCGTGTGAACCGGTCGCGGGTCATGGCCGCGAAGTCGCGGATGCCAGGGAGCTTGTTCTGTGTCGCGAGGCGTTTGATCGAGTTGGTGCGCCAGCTGGCGACGGGCTCGTACCGGCCCCGGCGGGTCTGGTCCATGTCTTCGACGAGGGAGGCGAGGCCTTCCTGGATCCAGATGGGGTGGCGCTGACCCAGTCGATCGGCAGAACGCCAGTGCAGGACGTGGAAGAACTCGTGACGGAGCGTGGAGCCCAGGTCGATGGCGACCAGTTCCTTCTTGTCGTGGTCGTAGGAGCCGCCGAGTTGGCTGGTGGCGGAGCGTGGGATGTCGCCGTAGTGCTGGGCGGCCCAGTTCTGGAAGTGCTGCTGAGTGGGGAGGACGACGAGCGTCCACGGGTCTGGGTGGGTGGCGTCGCGTTCGTCGAGGTTGAACAGGACGTTTCGCATGGCCCAGTCGGCGACGTCGCGGGTGTCCTCGCGGGCCTGGCGGCTGGTGATGGTGTCGAAGGCCGAGGCGTAGGCAACGCGGAGCTTCTCGTCTTTGGTGTAGTTGTAGCGTGGGCCGTAGGTCTGCCGGGCGGCGGCGATCTGGGTGTCGATGCGTCGGTCGAGGAATGCGGGCCAGGCGCTGCGGAGCCTGGTGTAGTCGTCGGTTGCTCGGTAGGCGCGGAGACTTGGGTCGGTCTTGAGACGTTCGAAGTCGCTGAAGCCTCGCTCGATGGCGGTGAGCAGGTGGTCGGCTGCGCCGTCGGTGTCGCCCCGCATTGATCTGGCGCAGGCGAGGTTGTACCAGGGGATGTGGGTTGTCTCGTCCTGGCGGGCCCACTGGGTCCAGAGCTGCTCGGCGCGTTCGAGGTCGCCCTCGTTCCAGGCCTCGATGGCGGGGGCGGCCAGCTTGTGCTGGGCGAGGGTTGGCTGAGTCATGAACGCAACGAGCACGACTGCGAGCAGTGTGCGGCATGCCTTTGAGATTGCCGTGGCGTTCATGCGTCGGTCTCCGGCCGCGCTTTCGTCAGCACCGCGCGGATGGCTTCGGGGTAGGCGATGCACTCCTGCTCGAAGACTCTGGCGGCGAGGGTCTCTGGAGTGTCATCGGGTTTCACGGGGCAGCGGCGTTGCGTGATGATGGGGCCGGTGTCGTATTTGTCGTCGCAGAGGTGGACCGTGCAGCCTGATTCGGTTTCGCCGGCGTCGAGGACAGCCTGGTGGACGCGGTTGCCGAACATGCCGGGGCCCCCGAACTTGGGGAGCAGGGCGGGGTGGATGTTGAGGATGCGGCCCTCCCAGCCAGTGGGGACCGGGATGAGGCGGAGATAGCCGGCGAGGCAGGCGAGGTCGGCGTTGTGCTCGATGAGGACGGCTGCGAGTTGGGCTGAGGAGAGGTTGCCGGGGAGGACTTGGACGTTGAGGCCTCGGGCCTGGCAGCGTTCGACGCCTGCGCAGTCGCGGCTGGCGATGACGAGGGGGATGGTGGCGTTGAGTTCGCCTCGGTCGATTGTATCTTGGAGGTTGAGGACGGTTCGGCCGCCGCCTGAGATCATGCAGATGAGGCGGGCGGTGGGGGTTGGCATCGCTGGGGTCCCCTCGCTTGCGCGAGGGGCTCGTTGAGGGGGATGCGGGTGGCGGTTAGTTGACTGCTTTCAGCGCGGAAGCTTGGTCGGGCTTGATGGTGAAGAGCTTGTCGAGGTGGGTGAGCTTGAGCATGTCCATGAGGCTTGGGGCGATGTTGTAGACGGCGAGCTTGCCCTTGGACTCTTTGGCGGTGTTGTGGGCGCTGACGAGGACGCCCAGGCCGGCGGAGGCGAGGAAGGTGACCTGGCTCATGTCGATCGCGACGCGCCAGTTGGCGGGGGCGGCGGCCTCTTCGATCTCGCTCGTGATGATCTGGGCCTCTCGGTCGCCGATCTGGGGCGAGAGGATCGTGAGGTTGACCGCTTTGCCGGCGGTTTCTGCTTTGACGAAGCTGGATTCTGCCATGTTGGGGGCAGTGTACCGCGGTGGGGGGTGTCAGTCGGGGATGCCGGGCTCGTGCACGGTTGGGGGGCTGGCGAAGGGGATGGGGGTGCCGGCCTCGTTGACGGAGACGAGAGCCATGGTGGCGTGGGTGACGTGGACGGACTCGCCGTTGGCGAAGCGTTCGGCGATGACGTCGATGGCGACGCCGACGCTTTTGGTGCCCAGGCGTGTGGTGCTCGTATAGAAGGAGACGGTGTCGCCGACGTTGATGGGTGCTTTGAAGTCGACTTTGTCCATGGAAGCGGTGACCCAGCGGTGGCAGCCGTGGCATCGGGCCTCGACGAAGCCGGCCTGGTCGATGTAGCTGAGAATCACGCCGCCGAAGATGGTGCCATACTGGTTGGTGTCCTTGGGCATGGCGACGACGCGGAGTGCGAGGCGGTGCTGGTCGTCGGCGAGCGGTTCTGGCGTCATGGGCGAGGGTAGCGGAGCGGGTCTGTCGGCGGGCGCGGCCTTCGTGTGTCTGGGGGCGGCTTTGGAAGCGGGGTGAAGGATGGTCGATGACGCATCGCAGATTGCTCTGGCTGATCCGGGCAGCGTTGAGGGTTTCCGCGCGATGGCTGCGGAGCCCTTGATCGATCGGTTTGAGATCGGTGTGGATCGGCTCGACCTTCGGGTGTTCGAGGTGCCGTCAGAGGAGTTGGATCGGGCGTGGCTTTCGGACGCGGGGGTGGGGCGGTGGCCGATCCGGGTGCTGCTTGGGCATCTGGCTGATGCCGAGATCAGTTTGACGCACCGGATGCGTCGGGTGGTTGCGGAGCCGGGATGCGAGCTTGGGGCGTGGGACGATCAGGCGTTCATCGATGCCGGGCACTACGGGGTGGTGGCGATGGCGGAGGGTGGTTTGCCGTCGTCTCCCGCGATCGGCGGCGATGTGGCGGTGATCCACACGCTTCGGCGCTGGACGGGGCCCTGGCTGCGGACGATTCCGGAGGCGGCGTGGTCGCGTGGGGGGCTGCATCCCGAGCGTGGGCCGATGTCGCTGCGCGATCTGCTGGCGTACACGACGTGGCATCTGGAGCGGCACGCCTGGTTCTGCAACCTGAAGGTTGCTCGCCTTCTCGCGGGCGGCTGAGCATCGGCTGACAGCACATCTGCGTATCGTTTGTTATGCACCCGCTATTTGACGATCGCCGGTACCTCATTCCGTTTCGGAGCGGGCTGCTGCCGCAGATCTTTACGGGGACGCTGGTGATCGGCGCGGGCGTGGCGGGGCTTCGCGCGGCGATTGCTGCGGCCGAGCACGGCGAGGTGATCGTGCTGAGCAAGGGCGAGCTGGACCAGTCGAACACGGCCTGGGCGCAGGGCGGCGTGGCGGCGGTCATGGACGGCGGGGACACGTTCGAGAGCCACGTTGCCGACACGCACGAGGCGGGGGCGGATCTGTGCGATCCGCTCGCGGTCGAGGCGGTCGTGCGTGGCGGGCCGGGCGAGATGGACCGGCTGGTCGAGTGGGGCATGCGGTTCGACCGTGATGCTTCGGGTGATGTCTCGCTCGGGCGCGAGGGCGGGCATCGGGCGTCGCGGATTTTGCATGCGGATGGCGATGGGACTGGGGCCGAGCTTCAGCGGGTGATGATCGAGCGAGCTTCGGCGAGCGAGCGCATCCGCCTGTTTGACGGCTGCTTTGCGCTGGATCTGCTGACGGCGAGCGATGAGCCGGGCGCGAGCGTGCTGGGCGCGGTGACGTGGCACCCGAGGTTTGGGCTCCAGATGATATGGGCGAGGTCGGTTGTGCTGGCGTCGGGCGGCGCGGGGCGGGTGTACCGCGAGACGACGAACCCAAGAGTGGCGACGGCCGACGGTATCGCGATGGCATACCGGGTGGGTGCGTCGATCGCGGACATGTGCTTCGTGCAGTTTCACCCGACGGTGCTGTATGTGCCGGGCGCGCCGCGGAGTCTGATCAGCGAGGCGGTGCGGGGCGAGGGCGCGGTGCTGCGTGACGGGTCGGGCGCCGCGTTTATGTCGGGCGTGCACGAGCTGGCGGATCTGGCTCCGCGCGACATCGTGAGCCGGGCGATCGTGGATCGCGTTGCGCGGACGGGCGGGTCGAACGTGTTCCTCGATGCGACGGGCGTGGACGGCTTCGCGCGGCGGTTCCCTGGCATCTCGGCGACACTGGAGCAGTACGGGATCGATCCGACGGAGCAGGCGATCCCGGTGAGCCCGGCGGCGCACTACACGGTGGGCGGCGTGCGGACGGATGAGTTTGGGAGAACGGGTGTGCCGGGGCTGTGGGCTGTTGGCGAGGCGGCGTGCTCGGGGCTGCACGGGGCGAACCGGCTGGCGAGCAACTCGCTGCTCGAGGGTCTGGTCATCGGCGCGGCGGCGGGGGATGAGGCGGGGCAGACGGCGGCGGCGATGGGTGTGCAGCCGCCGGCGAGCATTGTGAGTGATATTCGGCCGAGTGATCACGGCGAGCTTGATCTGAGCGATGTGCGTTCGAGTCTGCGTGCGGCGATGTGGCGGAACGTGGGGATCCGGCGGACGGGCGCCAAGCTGCTCGATGCGAGCGAGATGTTGGACTTCTGGGGCCGATACACGCTGGACAAGATCTTTGATGACCCCGAGGGCTGGGAGGTTCAGAACCTGCTGCTGGTCGCGAGGCTGACGGCGAGGTCGGCGTTGTGGCGTGAGGAGAGCCGGGGCTGCCACGCGCGGGACGATGCGCCGGAGCGTGTTGAGGCGTTTCATGGTCACGACTGCTGGCGGCGGGGTGAGGGCGAGTGCGAGTTTGAGCCTGTGGCTGCCGAGGTGCCGGTTTGATGCGGCTGGCGATGGTCGCGTCGGCCGCTCTGTGGGCAGCGGGGTGCGAGACGTACGAGAAGGATGTCGGCGGCCGCACGTTCTTCAGCGGGCTTGATGGTGCGGTTGTTCCGGAGCTTGAGGACAGCGCGCTGTCCGAATTCGAGCAGCCGGACGCGAAGCAGGTCGATCTGCGGGAGGTTGCGGACGACGGGGCGGTGACGCTGCGGGCGCTGACGGGCCGGCACCTGATGCGGCACATCTTCGAGACGCTCCGCGACGAAGAGTCTGATGTGTTCGTGAGTCAGGTTTTGAGTGAGGCGACGAAGGCGGAGTTCGCTGCCCACGGGCAGACGGCTGACGATGCGTACGCGACGCTTCGGGAGTCGTTACCGGACATCGAGAAGCTGTTCGCGCGGATGCCGATGGGGGAGTACACGCCGAACGCGCGGATCGAGCCCTTGCAGCCGGGCGTGTTGCGTGTGCGGCTGCTCCGGGGCGTGGGGCGTGACCTGCGGTGGCAGGGGTTCGACATGATCATGGAGGGTGGCAATCAGCGGCTGCTGTGGTTCTACTCGGAGGACCGCTCGGTCGGCTGATCGCGTGAGCTAGGATTTTGTGTATACAGCGGGCGGGCGTCCGCTTTGAGAGCAAGGAACGCGTGCGATGACCACGATGGACACCGGCATGGGCGAGACGGTTCGGGCGGATCGGGGTTCGGTCCTGGATCCGACGGATACGTTCTGGAACCGGCACATCGGGCCGAGCGATGACGAAGTGGCGGCGATGCTCAAGCGGCTCGGCGTTGCTTCGCTCGATGAATTGACGGACCAGGTTGTGCCGGCGTCGATCAAGCTGGATCGGGCGCTGGATCTGGGGCCTGATCTGGATCGGCCTCGCGGCGAGCACGAGCTGTTGCAGCACCTTGCGGAGATGGCGTCGCACAACCAGGTGTACAACAGCTACATCGGGTGCGGGTATCACGGCACGATCACGCCGCCGGTGATCCAACGGAACATCCTTGAGAACCCGGGGTGGTACACGCAGTACACGCCGTATCAGGCGGAGATCTCGCAGGGTCGGCTCGAGGCGCTGCTCAACTTCCAGACGATGGTCGCGGACCTGACAGGGATGGAGCTGAGCAACGCGTCGCTGCTTGATGAGGCGACGGCGGCGGCGGAAGCGATGGCGATGTGCGTGTCGGTTGCACGCGGCAAGAAGAACGTCTTCGTCGCGGATGTGTCGTGCCACCCGCAGACGCTCGAGGTTGTCGGGACGCGTGCGTGGTCGATGGGAGTCGAGCTGCGTGTTGAGGATGTGCGGACCGCCGAGATCGGCGACGATGTGTGCGGCGTGCTGGTGCAGACACCCGACACGAGCGGGCGGCTTCAGTGCTTCCGCTCGCTCGCCGAGCGTGCGCACGACGCGGGGGCGATGGTTGTTGTCGCGACGGACCTGTTGGCGTTGACGCTGGTGACGCCGCCGGGTGAGATGGGCGCGGACATCGTTGTTGGAAGCGCGCAGCGGTTTGGTGTGCCGATGGGCTTCGGTGGGCCTCACGCGGCGTTTCTTGCGACGGGTGAGAAGCATGTGCGGAAGATGCCGGGCCGGCTGGTTGGTGTGTCGAAGGATGCGCACGGGCACCCGGCGTACCGGCTGACGATCCAGACGCGCGAGCAGCACATCAAGCGGGATCGTGCGACCAGCAACATCTGCACGGCGCAGGCGCTGCTCGCGGTCATGGCGGGGATGTACGGGGTGTACCACGGGCCCGACGGGCTTCGGCGGATCGCGACGCGGGTGCGTGGGCTGACGGTGGCGCTCGCGCAGTCGCTCGTTGAGCTCGGGCATGATCTCGGCCAGGGCGATCCGAAACTGGCGTTCTTTGACACGCTGCGGGTGCGGCCTTCGAGCGGTGTCGAGAGCGTGCTGAACGAGGCGAGCCGGCTTGGGGTGAACCTGCGGGACTTTGGTGATGGCTCGGTGGGCGTGACGCTCGATGAGTCGGTATCGGCGGACGATGTGCGTCATCTGATCGAGATCTTTGGTGGGGCGCCCGGGGCCGACCTGGACGCGCTGCTCGCGGCGTCGCCGATGCGGGATGTGCCTGAGGCGTTCGCTCGGACGAGCGAGTTCATGACGCACCCGGTGTTCAACACGCACCACTCGGAGACCGAGCTGCTGCGGTACATGAAGCAGCTCGAGAACCGGGATCTGAGCCTGGCGCACAGCATGATCGCGCTGGGGTCGTGCACGATGAAGCTGAATTCGACGAGCGAGATGCTGCCGGTGACGTGGCCGGCCTTTGGGTCGCTGCACCCGTTTGCGCCGCGGGCGCAGTGGAACGGGTATGCCAGGCTGTTCGATGATCTCGAGAACTGGCTGTCCGAGATCACGGGGTTTGATGCCGTGAGCTTGCAGCCAAACGCCGGTGCGCAGGGCGAGTATGCGGGGCTCTTGGTGATCAAGGCGTACCACGCGTCGCGCGGCGAGACGCACCGCGATGTGTGCCTGATCCCCGAGAACGCGCACGGGACGAACCCGGCGAGCGCCGTGATCGCCGGCATGCGGGTGGTGTCGGTGCGGTCGACCGAGACCGGCGATATCGACATCGAGCATCTGCGGCAGCAGGCCGAGGCGAACAAGGACAGCCTCGCGGCGCTCATGGTGACGTACCCGTCGACGCACGGGGTGTTCGAGACAGGCATCCGCGAGGTCTGCGAGATTGTGCACGAGCACGGCGGTCAGGTGTACATGGACGGCGCGAACATGAACGCGCAGGTTGGGCTGTGCAGGCCCGGCGACATGGGCGCGGACGTGTGCCACCTGAATTTGCACAAGACGTTCTGCATCCCGCACGGCGGCGGTGGGCCCGGCATGGGGCCGATCGGGGTGGCGGCGCATCTGACGCCGTTCCTGATGACGCACGGCGTGCTCGCGCCGGCGAACGCGACCGAGCAGTCGATCGGTGCGATCAGCGCGGCGCCGTACGGGTCGGCGAGCATCCTGCCGATCAGCTGGGTGTACATCGCGCTAATGGGCGCGGCGGGTCTGCGGAAGGCGACGCAGGTCGCGATTCTGAACGCCAACTACATGGCGGAGCGATTGAAGGGTCACTACGACGTGCTGTTCACCGGCGAGTCGGGGCGCGTGGCGCACGAGTTCATCATCGACTGCCGGCCTTTCGATAGGAGCGCGGGGATCAAGATCGACGATGTTGCCAAGCGGCTGATCGACTATGGGTTCCACGCCCCGACGATGTCGTGGCCCGTGGCTGGGACGCTGATGATCGAGCCGACCGAGAGCGAGAGCCTCGGTGAGCTCGATCGGTTCTGCGACGCGATGATCGCGATCCGAGAGGAGATCGCCGAGATCGAGCGTGGCGAGGCGGACCGGGATGACAACGTGCTGAAGGGTGCGCCGCACACGATCGCGGCGGTGACCGCCGAGTCGTGGGAGAAGCCGTACAGCCGGGAGCGGGCGGCGTATCCGTCGCCTTGGCTGCGCGATGGCAAGTTCTGGTCGAGCGTTGGGCGGGTTGACAATCCGTACGGCGATCGGAACTTGCAGTGCTCGTGCCCGGCGGTTTCGGAGCTGGCGGAGGCTTGACTCTGTCGTCGCGGTGATCCACTGGATTCGCGCATCTGTCTGATGGGCTCATCCGCGGCATCGGTTTGACGCCTTGTTTCAGCCTCCTCCGCCGCCCCCGGTGGTTGCGGTGACGCGTTGCTGGGCGAAGCCGTCGACGGTGCCGATGCCTGTGTCGAGTGTGAAGGTGACGTAGCGCGATGCGCCGACGCCTGAGGCGGCCTGGTAGCGGCTGGGCCAGAAGCGGTAGCCGTCGATCTGGCGGTGCATGTAGTCGGCGGCGCGGATGATGAGGGTGTTCTGGTAGACGCTGATGGTGCCGCCGTCGCCGCCGTTGCGTTGCCACTGCTCGGTCTCGACGATGGCGGTGATGAGATCGATGATGGCGTCCTTGCGTTCTTCGAGGTCGCGTTCTTCGTCGTCTTGGCCCTGGGTGTCGCCGCCGAAGGGGCTCTGGCCGCCGCCGCCGCCCTGCTGGCTTTGGAGGACGGACTGGAGATCGATCTCGGGCGCGTCCTGGTAGTCGGGCAGGACGAGGAGGAGGTCGGCGATGTCGTAGACCTGGACGCGCTGGCGGCGGTTGAGCGTGCTCTTGAGGCCCGCTTCGATCGCGCCCCAGCTGGTGAGCTGCCAGGTTGCGCCCTCGAAGCTGTCTCGGCCGGCTTGGTCGAGCACGAGTTCGAGGAGGCGGAGGGCCGAGATGTTCTGGACGTCGAGCGAGATGGGCGACTCTGGGTCGAGGCCCGAGCCGGTGCGGTCGTTGATGTAGCGGACATCGAGCTGTGCGCCCGTGAAGTCTTCGAGGAAGCGCATGACGTCTTGCAGCGGCTGCTCGTCGACGCTGAGCGAGATGGGCCGGAGCATCTTGGCGAGGTTCTCTCGCTTGAGGCGGATGGTGTCGGCGTCGTCCTGCTGCGCCGTTGCGGGGGCCGCGACGAGGGCGGCGGGGGCCGCGAGCGTGGCGACGGCGATCGCGGTGCTGAGCGTGATCGCGGGCGTGCGGCGTGTTTGGATGCGTGGCATGGATGGCCTCCTCGGCCGGGTTCCGAGCGACCCGGTCCGTCACAGCGTATCAGACGTCTTTGCGGATCATCGGTTCCCGTGCGCGGTCGGATGGGGGTAGGCTCGCGTGATGGCTGGTCAGCGGGTTGTTTTTCTGCGTCACGGCAAGGCGACGGCGGAGTCTCCTTCGGGTTTCGACGCGGATCGGCCGCTCGCGGACCGCGGGCACCGGCAGGCGGCGTGGATGGGGGAGACGCTGCTGGCGGATGGTTTCGGCGAGGCCGTTGTCATTTCGAGCCCGGCCGAGCGGACGTGGACGACGGCGGGCATCGTTGCGGGCGTACTGGGCAGCCAGGCGGTTCGCGAGGACCGGCTCTTCACTCATTGCGGCGTCGAGGAGCTGTTTGAGGCGGTTGTCGAGCGGGCTGGGAGCCCCAGGCTGATCGTGGTTGGGCACAACCCGACGATCTCGCTCGCGGCGTCGGTGTTCACGGCTGGTGTTGGTCCTTGCACGGTGTCGCTGCGCACGGGTGAGGCGGCGGTGTGCTCGCACGCGGGCTCGATCGAGCCGGGTGCTGGCACGCTCGATGGTGTGCTGCGGCTGGCAGAGAAATGAAAGACCCCCGCGCGGTGCACGGGGGTCTTCGGGAGATACGGGGTTGCTGCTTCGACCCTCGTGGTCGAGCGAGCTTGGTTAGCGGCGACGGCCTGCGGCGGCGAACCCGCCGAACGCGAGCACGACCGCGCTTGCTGGTGCCGGGATCGAGTTCACCGAGATGCTGAAGTTGCCGCTGACTTCATCGGTGGCGGAGATACTGAAGTTTGAGGTGAACTGGAAGCTATCGACCGCCTGGCCGAGGATGACCGCCCCGGAGCTCTCCGACGTGCTCGGCGAGGCGAAGCTTCCGCCGGTGAAGCCTGTGGCGAGGCTGTCGAAGAGCGTGCCGGTGCTGGCATCGCCGTTGACGAAGAAATCGGTGAGCGTTGGCCCGCCCGAGACGGTGACGCCGTCGCCGTTGTCGTCGGACGCGGTGTACGCCGCGTTCGCGAGAACGGTCGGGGTCGGGCCGAATGCCGAGGGGAGCGTTACAAACGTCGAGAGCACCTCGACGGTCGTGTCGAGATCTCCGGCGCTCATGACAAAGTTAACGACGGCGAGCCCGTCGCCGTTGGAGGTCGAGGTGTCGTCATCGACAGCAACGACGTTGACGGCGTTGATGGTCGCGATGACGTTGCCGCCGCCGTCGGTGATGTCCTGCGGGAACAGCGGGCCGAAGGCGGCTGAGCTGTAGGTGAGGCCCCCGTTTGGCAAGGGGAAGGCTTGCGCGAGATCGGCCGTGAATGTTCCGGTGCCGAGCGCGTTGCTGACGTTGATTGTGACGATGGGATCGCTGAACTGCGCACCGGCACCCGCCGCGAGAACGCAGGCCGCGATCGAGGAAATTTGTGTCTTCATGCGTGCCTCCTGGGGGCGTTTCGGTTGCCGCCTCCCGGTAAGGTCTGTTGAAAGTCGCTGCTTGCGATCGGTTCTGTCCGGTTAGCGGCGACGCCGTGCCGCGGCGAGTCCGCCCAAGCCCAGCATGGCCGCTGATGCGGGAGCCGGGATGACGGTGAAGGTGCTGGTGCCGGTCGCGGAATCAAACCCGGACAGCGAGAAGTTCCAGCTGGCGCTGATCGATGAGACGTCAACACCCGCCGGGAGGAAGGCGCCGGTGTCTGAGTTGAAATCGAGTGTTCCGGTGCCCGATGGCACTGATAGCGGAGAGCCGGCCGGGAAAAGGCTGGCGAACGTCGAGCCGCCGTTGACGAGGGCCTGGTAGCCGCCTCCGGGCGCTGGCGTGAGGGCGGCGCCGTCGTTGAGGACGTCAACGAGCGTGACCGCTGCGCTGGCGAAGCCGAGGGCATCGCTGGCCTGGATCGTGCTGAAGCTCACGACAGCGGAGTTGATCTGGAAGCTCGCGTTCTGGGTGGAGGCGAACACGCTGAAGTCGGCGACGACGGATTGTGCGCCGCTCGCTCCGCGGCTTGCGCCGTCGGTGGTCACCATCACGCTCGCCGAGGCAACGCCACCGATGTCGGCGAAATCGAGCTGATCCGGCAGCGTCCACTCGATCGTGTCGCCAGCGTTCGCGCTTGCGTCGACGGTGTACGTGCGGGTCTGGCTCGCACCGGTGAGATCGTTGGTCGCGATGACTTCGAAGATGATCAGATCAACGACATCTGCGGTTGCAGTTCCTGCCACCGCGGCGATGCCGACTGCCGCTGCTGGACGCATCATGTCTCGTCTCTCCCTGGATCGCGTCTGATGCTTCTGCGACGAGCATCGGAGCGAGATGTCTCTCTGTACCGCCCGCAAAGGCAGCCCCGCTTCAGTGTGACGGCCGCTGAAGCCGGTGTCAACGGGTGCGGATAACTTCTTCCCCTTATTTCAGGTGCTTTCTTCAGATGTCGAATCAGGCAAGCATGTTTGTATTTTGATAGATACCGAAGGCATCACCCACAGAATTCCGTGCTCCGGGCGGCAGGATGCCGCACTTTCGGTCCGATCACTGGCGTTTACCGGGCGGTCTCTGTAAGCTGTTGTGACAAGCAGTGCATGGCATCGTGCTGGAGGAGAGAGAGCAATGAGGAACTTCGCAGCGGCGTTCGCCGCCGGCGTGGTGTTTTTGTTTGCCGGCGTGACATCTGCGGCTTCGCAGTCGTGGTTTGGGCTTTCGGTCGGCGAGGATGCGGTGGATGCCGGCGTTGTGCCGGGGTTTTACGTTGTTCGCGTCTCTGGTCCGGCGGCGGGTGCGGGCGGTGACGGCCGCGGGCTCGTCGCGGGACTTCCTTCAGTCGCAGACTCGCGTCCGATTGCCAGCGGCCTCGTGCTGAGCACGGGCGAGTACCACATCGTGCGGCTCGCCGATGGAGGCGACGTCGGTGCGCTCGAGGCGGCGGTGGCGTCGCACGGGGCGTTATCGATGCGGCCGGTGATCGCGGGTAAGGCGACGACGGATAGCCGCGACCTGCCGAACGACCCGTTTGTGTTCGATCAGTATGCGATTCTCAACGAGGGGCAGATGGTCGGCGGTGTGCCGGGGGTTGCGGGTGCCGATGTTCGCGCCGCGGCGGCGTGGCAGCTGCAGCGGGGCTCCGCGCAGGTCCGCGTTGCGGTCATCGACTCGGGCGTGTCCGCGACCCATCCTGATCTTGTCTCGAAGCTTGACGATGGCGTCAACATCACCGGCGGGCCGACGGATGACACGGATTCGCCTTTCAACACGCACGGGACACACATCGCGGGGATTGTCGCGGCGTCGACGAATAACTCTGAGGGCGTCGTCGGCGTGAGCTGGGGTTCGCGGCTTGTGCCGATCAAGGCGGCCAACCCGCTGGGATTCACGTCGGACGTCTGGCTGGCGGAGGGCTTGCTTTGGGCGGCTGACAACGATGTCGACGTTGCGGTGATGTCGTTCGGTTTGTCTGGATACAGCGATGTTCTGGCGGATGCCGTGCGGTACGCGCACGCGCAGGGCGTCATCGTGGTTGCGTCATCCGGGAACACAGGCTCGTCGGGCGTGTTGTACCCGGCGGCGTACCCGGAGGTCATCGCCGTGGGCGCGACGGACAATGCCGATGCGCTCGCTTCGTTCTCGACGACGGGCCCCGAAATCGAGTTTGTCGCACCCGGCGTCAGCATCCTCTCGACGACCCACACGATGTTCGAGCCCGACACCTACGACTATTCGTCGGGGACTTCGGTTTCGACGCCGATTGTTGCGGGCGTGGCGGCGCTCATGCGGTCGGCCAATCCGGAGATCAGCGTCGGGGAGGTCCGTCGGATTCTCGCGGCGACGGCGCGGGATCTCGGCGATCTCGGGCGGGACGAGATGTTCGGCTACGGCCGGGTGAACGCCCAGCGGGCGCTCCAGGAACTGCTCGGGATCCCGTGGTGTTACGCGGACGTTGATGGCAACGGTGACATCCGGCCCACCGATTTCACGGTGTGGTCGGCGATCTACCTGTTGGGCGATCCTCGGGCGGATCAGAACCGTGACGGGGTGGTGACTCCTGGGGACTTCAACGCCTTCGTGCTGAACTATCTGCCGAACCGCGGGGCGTGCTTCTCGGATTGACGATCGCTGGGCTTGCATGAAGAGGTCTTGGGTCTTCGCAGCAGGGGTGAGGGTCGGGCTTTGCTCGCAAGGTCCTGGAACGAAATCTGCTCGACGGTTGAAGACAGCAGAGACGAGCGTCGATAGCCGACTTGAGACAGCGGAGTCTTTGGTCGGGGGTGACGCATGCCGAACGCATATGGGGACACGGGACCGATTCGGAGCGAGTTCGCGGGCGACCCAGACATGCTCGAGCTCGTTGAGTCGTTTGTCTCTGAGCTGCCCGACCGGGCGGCGAAGCTTGCGTCGTCGCTCGATGAGGGTGATCTGGATGCGTTGACGCGGCTGGCGCATCAGCTGAGCGGCGCGTGCGGTGGGTACGGGTTCGCACCGATCGGTGACGTCGCCCGTCGGCTCGAGCAGCGGCTGACCGCGACCGATGCGAGGGTCGAGCTTGCTCATATTCGTGATCAGGTGGATGAGCTGGTTGCGTTGTGCGGCCGTGTCGTGGTGTAGTGCGAGAGCCCTTGCAAGGAACGCATCGGGATGGATGAGACCGGCAACAACACGGCAGACGCAGCGCGGCACCGGGTGCTGATCACGGATGATGCCCAGGATGTGCACCGGCTGCTGGGCGCTCGGCTGAAGCAGGAACGGCTGGAGATGCTCAACGCGCTCGACGGCGAGTCGGCGCTGGAGCTCGCACGTCAGGAGCAGCCGAGCCTGGTGCTGCTGGACCTTGACATGCCGGGCATGGACGGCTTCGAGGTGCTGCGTCACCTGAAGGCATCCGATGAGACGCACGACATTCCCGTTATCGTGCTCAGCGGGCTGCAGAGCCCGGCGGACAAGGTGACGGCTTTCGACCTCGGCGCTGTGGATTACGTGACCAAGCCGTTCGATCTCATGGAGCTCCGGGTGCGGGTGCGGTCGGCTCTTCGGATGGCGGACCTGGTGAACATGCTCGCGCAGCGGGCGCACATCGACGGGCTGACGGGCTTGTACAACCGCGTCGCCTTTGAGGAGCGGTGGGGCCAATCGACCGCCGAGAATCAGCGGCACGGCAAGCCTTTGTCGCTGGCGATCTTTGACCTCGATCACTTCAAATCGATCAACGATACGTACGGCCATCCCGCCGGCGATGAGGCGCTTCGAACGTTTGGTCGGCTGCTCCAGCGTGAGTGCCGGCAGTCAGACGTGCCGTGCCGGTTTGGCGGCGAAGAGTTCGTGATGATCATGCCCGAGACTGGGCCCGATGACGCGGCACACGTGTGCAATCGGATCCGGGAGGAGCTCGCCAAGATCGAGTGGCCCGCGCACCCCGAGCGTGCCGTGACGGTCTCTGTGGGCGTCTTGGGTGCCACGAGCCCGGCGACGATCTCGCCGACGGACTGGATCCAGGCGACCGATGAAATGCTGTACGCCGCCAAGAACGGCGGGCGGAACCGTGTGATCTCATCGCGGGCGGACAAGGCCGATCAGAAGATCCGCTCGGTCGGCTGAAGGGCTTCGGGCGTTTAGATCGGGACTGCGATGGCGGCGTAGAGGCCGATGGCGTCTCTGGCGGGGTTTCTCGCTTCGCCGTTGAGCCGGGCGTTCGAGATGTGGTGCCAGTGGATGCCGAGCATCAGGCGTGTGTCGCGGTCGTCGATGCGCATGGATGTGCCGATGCCGAAGCGTGGCATGAATCCGAACGATGTGCCGTCGTCGGGGACGTTGTCTGCGGCAATGAAGAGGCCGATGCCTCCCTCGGCGAAGACGCTCCACGTCGGCTGCTGGTAGAAGTGGTATCGGACGACGAGGCTCGAGGAGACGCCCCAGGTGTCGTCGTCCTGGAAGATCCACCAGCCGGCGACTTCGGCGCCGATCTCGACGTCGTCGACGACGAACCACGTCTGCTGCGCGAAGAGGCTGACGTCGGTGTTTTCCTCGAAGTCTTGGGCTCCCCTGATGCCGGCGATGAAGCGCGAGGTGCCTGCGACGCCGAAGGTTGGGGGGCGGGGTTCGGCGTCGTCGGCGATCGGTGGGAGCGGTGTGAGGATGGACGGCCTGCTGGCTTCGTCTGCGAGCGATGCGTTGGCGGGTGCCCCGGTCAAGATCATCGCGATGGCGGCGAGGGCCTGCATGGCTCTACCGTACACCGCTGGTCGGCGTGCTGCCGGGAGGGTGCGATGGATCCGGAACGTGTGCAACGGGTGGAGGAGGCTGTTTCGTTTGCGGAGCAGCGGTCGGATGATCTCGATTCGGCGATTCGTGATGTGGCGGATCGTTTGGCGAAGCTGGTTGGTCGGCTCGAGCGGCTGGAGAGTCGGATGAGTGCGCTCGAGACGTCGGGTGATGACGGCGAGGACGAGGTTCGTGACATCGCGGACGAGCGGCCTCCGCATTCGGGGAAGCTGCCGGGGGATCGCTAGCCGAGCAGGCTTTCGCCGGTCATGTCGGCGGGCTTGTCGATGTTCATCATGTCGAGCATGGTCGGGAAGATGTCGGCGAGTCGGCCGCCTTGTCGGAGTGATTGTTCTTTGAAGTCGTCGCCGACGACGATGAGCGGGACGTCGTAGAGGGTGTGCGCGGTGTGGGGCGCGTCGGTCTCGGGGTTGAACATCTGCTCGGCGTTGCCGTGGTCGGCGGTGACGATGAGCGAGCCGCCGCGGGCGAGGGTCTTGTCGACGATCTCGCCCGTGAGCGCGTCGACGGTTTCGCAGGCTTTGACGGCGGCGTCGAGCGAGCCGGTGTGGCCGACCATGTCGCCGTTTGCGAAGTTGACGACGATGACGTCCTCGCAGTCGTCGGCGTCGAGCCTTCGGAGGACTGCATCGGCGACGCCTCGGGCGGACATTTCTGGTTGCAGGTCGTAGGTCGCGACCTGCGGGCTCTGGATGATCTCGCGGCGTTCGCCCTCGAACGGTTCATCTCTGTAGTCGTTGAAGAAGAACGTGACGTGCGGGTATTTCTCGGTTTCGGCGCAGCGGAACTGTGTGAGGCCGAGCTTGGAGAGGTATTCGCCGCCGATGTCGGTCATCTTGGGGGGCTTGTGGAAGGCGACTTTTGCGAGTTCGGCGAGGCGCTCGGAATACGGCGTCATGATGACAAAGTCGAGGTCGAGCTTGGGGCCTCGGTCGAAGCCGAGCTTGCCGGAGTCGGGCGAAGGTTTGAGTTCGTCGGAGCCGAGGAAGTCGGGCATGAGGAAGGCGGAGCAGATCTCGCGTGGGCGGTCGCCTCGGTAGTTGTAGAAGATGACGGCGTCGCCGTTCTTGATGCGTGATTCGGCTGCGTTGCCACCCGGCGCGCAGACAGTTCGCGGCTCGACGAACTCGTCGCCGACGAGGCCGGGCGTTGGCAGGTCGTAGTAGTCCTGGATGGCGGCGGCTGCGGAGTCGAACGTTGGGACCTCGTGGGCGCCGACGAGCAGGTCGTAGGCTTTCTGGACGCGTTCCCAGCGGTTGTCGCGGTCCATGGCCCAGTAGCGGCCGACGACCGAGGCGACCTTGCCGACGCCGATCTTGGCGCACATCGACTCGACTTCTTCGGCGAAGGCTTTGCCGGTGAAGGGGCCGGTGTCTCTGCCGTCGGTGAAGAGGTGGATGAAGACGTTGTCGAGTTTGCGGTCTTTGCAGTGGTTGAGGATGGCGTAGAGGTGAACGAGCTGGCCGTGGACGCCGGCGTCGGAGCAGATGCCCATGAGGTGGAGGGCGGCGCCGGGGTCTTTCGCGGCCCGTTCATTGACTGACAAGATCGCATCGTCGAGGGCGTCGACCTCGTCGAGCCGGTTCTCGCGGCAGACCTTGGTGATGCGGACGGCGTCCTGGTCGACGACCCGGCCGGCCCCGATGTTCTGGTGGCCGACCTCGGAGTTGCCCATGGTGTCGTCGGTGAGGCCGACGTCCTCGCCGCTGGTGGCGACGAGGGTGGTGGGGTAGTCGGCCATCAGCCGGTCGGCGACGGGCGTGCGGGCGAGCTTGATGGCGTTGAAGGCGTCGTGCTCGGTGTTTGGGTTTTGGCCCCAGCCGTCGCGGATGACGAGGACGAGGGGGGTGTTGGCGGTGTTGGGCGGTTCTGGGGTCGTCATCAGCGACTGTAGCGGTTTTGGGTGGGAGCTATCGGTCGTTGCGGGCGGCTTGGCTGTCAGGGGTTGACAACGGCGGCGGATTTAGTATGTTAGTGCTAACTCTTTGCTGGTGAAGTGTCGATTCCAGCGTTGCGTAGGGGGTGGCTGTAGTTCAAGGAGCAAGGGATGCGACGGAAGCTTCGGATGGCGGCGGTGCTTGGTGTGTGCGGGCTAGGGTTTGGCGCGGGCGGGTGTGCGTACCACGCCGGTGGGTATGGAGGCTACGGGGGCTACGGGTATTACGGCGGACGGCATTGTGGGCCCAGCCCGGCGGCGGCTGTCGTGGTCGGGACGGCCGCGGTCTTCTACGCCATCGGACGGTCGTGCGGGTACTGACGACTTTTATTAGTATTTGCTAATTAAAGCGAATGATGCGGCTGTGGGCTTGGTTGTCTCTGGTCCTGTCGCCCGTGTGCGGCGGGACGCAGGCAAGCAACCAGGAGCCGCACCATGATCCTCTCACACGTTTCGTTTTCCCAGACGATGCAATCCCTCCGAGTGGACGCTCGACTCGTCCGACTCTCGCTTCTGATGGTCGGCGCTCTCCTCCTCGCTGGTCAGAGCTACGCCGGGGCGGGGAACGGGCTTGATGGGGCCGGCTACGGCGGTTCTCACGGCGTCGTTGGGGTGAGCTTTAAGGGGCACGGATTCGGCAAGCATGGGTTCCACAAGCACGTGTTCCGTGGCAAGGGCGTCCATGGGAAAAAGTTCTACGGCAAGGGCTTCCGTGGAAAGGGCTTCCGCAGCACGCGGCGCTTCCGCCACGGCGGGTTCCGTCATAACCGTTTCAGGCGAGACGGCTTCAGGCACCGCGGTTTCCAGCGCGGTTTCAAGCGGGGCTTCCGGCAGGGCAACTTCCGTCGGGGCACCTTCCGCCGCGGCGGTTTCCAACGGCGCGGCTTCCGTGGTCGAAGCTTCCGCGGCGGCGGTTTCCGTCGGGGTGGCGTGAGAGGCGGCGGGTTCAGGCGGGGCGGCGGGAGACGCTAGCCTGCCAAAGGAAGCAACACAGTTCATCTGACACGGCCGGGCGGGAGCACCGCTCGGCCGTGTTCATGCGATCGCCTCGAGCATTTTGTCGAGTTCCATGGCCTCGGGGATGTCTCGCTTTTCGACCCATTTCACGGTGCCGTGCCCGTCGTCGGACTGGCCGATGAGGACGGTGCCCCGGCCGGCGATGTTGAGGTCGGGCCAGTAGAAGCCGTAGGCCTTGCAGACGTCTCTGTGCATGTCGGCGAGGAGGGTCTGCTTGAGGCCCAGGGCGTTTGCCCAGGCCTCGTGGACGAAGAAGCTGTCGCAGCTGACGCCGATGACTTGTGTGCCGGAGGCGGCGAGCTTGTCCATTTCGTCCGTGATGCACTTCATCTCGGTGGAGCAGACGGGGCTGAAGTCCATCGGGTAGAAGCAGAGAGCGACGTCGCCCTCTTTGACGGCGTCGGCGAGGGTCCAGTCTTCCTTGTCTTGCGCTTTAAGCGTGAAATTCGGGGCTGGCTCTCCGACGGCGATGGGGCTGGTGGGGTCGGTGCGGGGTGCGGGTGTGTCGGCTGCCATCGTGGTCGCTCCTGCGAGTGTTGTGGATATCGCCGGGCTCCGGCGGATTGGCGTACTGTACGACAGGCGTCGTCGCATGGAGGCGACGCGTGGATCGGAACGCGTGCGGAGCACCGCGGATGACTGAGACACAGGCGGAGCCGACGATGTCGTTGACTGAGCGTTACGAGTCGGTGAAATCGCGCGTGAAGGCGGCGGCGGCGAAGGCGGGGAGGGACGCGTCGCGGATTCATCTGATCGTCGTGACCAAGTACGCTGAGATGGAAGACATCCAGAAGCTGGTCGAGCTCGGGCACCGGGACTTCGGCGAGAACCGGGTGCAGCAGCTGACGCAGCGGGCGGCGATGATCGAGGAATCGCTGAAGCGCAGGCAGACGCTGCCCGGCATGGTGGGCGACGGGGCGGCGGCGTCGATCAAGATGCCGCGCTGGCACATGATCGGCACGCTGCAGCGGAACAAGGCGAAGCAGGTTGTCGAGTGCACGCGGCTGATCCATTCGGTGGACTCGATGCGGCTCGCGGAAGAACTGCAGGCCGTCGGCCTGAAGCGTGAGCAGCGGGTGGATGTCCTGATTCAGGTGAATGTGTCGGGCGAGGAGTCGAAGTTTGGCTGCCCGGTGCCGGCGGCGGAGCCCTTGGCTGCGGCGATGGAGTCCATGGCGTATCTGCGTGTGCGCGGGCTGATGACGATGGCGCCGTACTCGGATGATCCGGAGGACGCGCGGCCTCACTTTGCCAGGCTCCGTCATGTCTATGAGGACATGGCGAAGCAGGGCTTCGGCGATGGAGCGTTCAACCTGCTGAGCATGGGGATGTCGGGCGACTTTGAGGTCGGCATCGAAGAGGGCGCGAACCTGGTGCGTGTCGGCTCGGCGATCTTCGGCGAGCGGAAGACCGACGAAGACTGACGCCGGTCAGGCGACGCGGGCGGCGACGCGGCCTCGCGGTGAGCGGGCGACGTTCATGTGCTGCTGGAGCGATGCGCCCGGGCACGCGGTGGGGTTCCACTCGCGGTGGGTGCGGATGTTGGCCAGCGGCACGCGGTTGACCATGGCGGCCTCGACGAGCAGCGAGTCGAGCGCGGTCATGGCGGCGGGCGTGGGCGATTGCATCTCGAAGTTGCCCAGCACCAGGATGCCCATGTTGTGGTCGTTTTCGTTCTTGACGTGGGCACCCTGGAGGTTGAGAGGACGCGCTGCCCAGACGCGGCCCTGGGGGTCGACGGCGAAGTGGTAGCCGATGTCGGCCCAGCCGTTGTTGTTGACGTGGACCTGGCGGATGCGTTCGAGTCTGGCGGCGACCTCGTCGGGGGAGCTGAGTCGGACGGGGTCCATGCCGTCGTGGTGGACGGTGATGCGGGCGACGCCGTTGAGGGGTTTGGCCTCGGCGGCGTTCGGTCCGGTCGAGGTCCAGTTTGATCGTGCAACCACGCGGACGCGGCCGAGCTGGGATCGGTGTGTTGGGGCTCTATCGGCAGGCGCTGGCGTCTGGGGGCGTTCGTGCGGCCAGATGGGCCCGGGCAGGCTGGAGGTGGTTCCTCTCGGGGCTGAACGGGTCGAGCAGCCGGCGGCGATGCCGGCCGCGGACGCGACGCCCGAGAGCAGGATGGAACGTCGGGTGAGGCTTTGGTTGGGTTGGTTCGCGTCCATGTCTTGCCTGTCATCGGACTGGACGGCTCCGCCGGTCCAGCGCTTGTGTGTCGGGAGGGCCCGAGTTTCCGGGCGTAAACCGCAACATGTTTCTCTGCCGACCCTTCCGAGAACCGATGGAACGGTGGCGGGCTCGCTGTATGGTATCTGGAGTCCGACGGAGAAGTTGTGTTTCGGAGACGTGCTGGAGCGGCGGCGGCGGGCGGTTTGCTCGGCGTGAGCGTGGCGATGGCGTCGAATGACGCCGGGCTTTCGGTGCGTGGCGGCCTGCTAGATGTCTCCGAAACGGGCTTTAACGACGTCCGATCGGCATCGAGCGACACGCACTTGGCGGCAGTCGATCCCGAATTTCTTCCTGACATTGATGTCTCCGCGGCTCCCCCGGTCGTGGAGTCCGTGGTCGGCGCGGGATCGGGCGGCGAGCAGCCTGAGGGACCGGACCCGAACGAGAACGCCGCAGCGTCCGAGCAGGCTGGGCCGGAGGCGCCACCGAAGCCGAGCATCCTGAGGTCGATCATCGCGGACTGGAACGGAGAACTGCGGTTTGGTTTCGAGCTCGCGAGCGGGAACAACGACCGCACGCGGTTTCGCGGCGGGTTCGACATCAACAAGAAGTACTGGGGCCACGAGACGCGGCTGTTCACGGAGTACGTCGTCGCGAACAACAACGAGGGAGAGTCGGAGAACAGGCTCGTGTCACGCTTACGGCAGAACTGGTCGACTGGCGGGACCAAGTGGAACAGCGTGTTCGTTCAGGTGGACGGCGATGCTGATCGCTTTCAGGACTACGACTACCGGATTGCTTTGTCCACCGGGCCGAACTTTCAGTGGATCAAGAACGACAAGACGAACGTTCGCCTGAATCTCGCGGCGAGTGTGAGACGCGAGTTCGGCGGCGGTGATGAGGACTTCGTGCCCGAGGGCGCGATCTTCCTGATCGGCGAGCACCGGTTCACGGATACGCAGAAGGTTGGCTTCCGCATCGACTACAGGCCCGAGATCGAGCAGCCTTCGAGTTTCCGGCTCGATGCGCGCGCGAATTGGGACATCGACATCGCACCTGAGGCCGGGCTCGGCCTGCGGCTTTCGGCACAGAACCGGTATGATGCGCGTCCGAGTCGTCGCCCCGAGCGCAACGACTTCGACATGTCCATTGATTTGTTCTGGAGATTCTGAAGGGGCGGCGGCCGTGCTTCCCCTCGAAGGGGAAGACGCGATGAACGATCTGGTTCGGATTGGGATGGTCTCGGTGCTGGTCGGCGCGGCCGGCTTGAGCGGGGCGCAGGTCGATGAGCATCTCGCGCCGGCACCCGAGTCTGATGCCGCCGAGGGTGAAGAACTGCCGCAGTGGAACAGCATTCTCGACGGCTGGAGCGGCGGCGTGTCGCTGGGTCTGTTTGGCAGCGAGGGCAACACGGATCAATTCGACTTCCGCGCTGAGATCAACGGCGAGCGCGATACGAAAGAGACGCGGTCGTCGTTCCTCGGCACGTATTCGTACGCGACCGACAACGATGGCATCAGCGAGAACGAGGCGCGGGTCATCGGGCGGAACGACTGGAAGTTCGAGGGCTCGAAGTGGTTCGCGTTTGTCAGCGGCCAGTTCGATTACGATGAATTCCAGGACTGGGACACGCGGGTGTCGATCTTTGGCGGCCCGGGCTACGTGTGGACCGACACCGAGAAGCAGCGGTTTATGACCCGCGCGGGTGCGGGTGCGACGCGGGAGATCGGCGGCAGCGACAACGCGTGGCGGGCCGAGGGTGTGCTGGCCTTGGAGTACCGCCGGCAGCTGACCGAGCGGCAGCTGTTCAACGCGAGCGCAGAGGCGTTCCCGGATCTGGGCGACATCCGCAACTGGCGTGTCCAGTCGCGGGCGACGTGGGAGATGCTCGTTGATCCCGAGATCGCGCTGACGCTCAAGATCGGTGTCGAGAACCAGTACGACACGGAGCCGAACGGGGCGCAGCGGAGCGATACGGACTACTTTATTCTGCTGACGTGGAACTACTGAGCCGCGACGGCTTGACGGTATGAAATGTAAGCGGGGCCCGGTTGATGCCGGGCCCCGCTTGCGTTTTTGCGATGTGTGGTTCGGCTTAGAAGACCGGGTCGAACTTTGGCATGTCGCCGATGAGGCGGTCGCGTTCGAGGTTGGCCCAGACGGTCCAGCCGAGCTCTTCGAGCAGCTCGATGCGCTGCTCGCGGAGGTCGCGGGTGGGCTCGTCGTCGATCTTGGCGTTGACCATGGCGAGGGCGTCGCCAAGGCGGCCCTCGGCCTTGGCGAGCGCCATGTCGACCGTGCCCTGGTCGTCGTCATCGAGCGAGCCCCAGCGTTCGAGGTCGGCGATGGCGTCTTCGACGGCTGCAACGCCGTCTTCGCCCGATTCGTCTTCGAGTATGTCGATTTTGGTCATGACGATGAGCGTGAGAGCCTCGGTGAGGGCGTCTTTTTGCTTGGCCATCTCGTCGGCGAGGTCCTCGTCAAAGTCGTCGGCATCCTTGTCGTGGTTGACGCCGTTGTAAGCGGCGAGGGCGTCGGTATCGATCGCGGCGATGACGGCCTGTGCGGCGGCGATGACGTCTTCGGGCGTAACGGGCTCGGGTGCGGGTTCCTCTTCAGCCGGCTCGGCGTCGGCGATAGCTTCGCCCTCTTCGTTGGCATCCTCCGCTTCAGCCTCGGCGTCGTCGGTTGGTGATTCGGCGAGGGCGTCGGCGCGGTACATTCGTGCGAGCAGGACGTCGAGCTCGTTGTCTTTCCGTGCGTCGGCGTCGGCCATGAGCTCGGCGGCGAGCGCCTCGAACTCGTCGGCCTCGTCGGCGGCCATGAGGTCGTTGAGCGCGGCGATCTTGAGGTCGGTGATCTCGTCGGCGAGTTCTTCGGTGCGGGTGGGCTCGTCGCCGTTGTCTTCGTCGTCGTCCTTGGCCTCGATCTCGGGCTTGTCGTTGGCCTTGGCTGCGACTCGCATGGCGACGGGCCAGCCGCCGGGGCGGGAGGACGCGCCGCCGAGGTCGGTGGCGGCACCGAAAGTCATGGAGCCGAGCAGGACGTCGCCGGTCTCGGCGAGATCCGGCAGGTTGGTGGGGGTCGCGATGTAGGCGCGAACGGTCTGGCCCTTGTCGAGCTCGCGGGTGCCGAAGTTGCCCGAGCCGTTGAGGGCGGCGTCGGGCGAGCGGGCGACGTTGATGCCGACGCTCTTGATCTCGTGTGTCAGGATGAGCGAGGAGTTCTCGAGCTTGATGAGCATGTCGGGGTCGTGGTGGCGGACGTGGAACTCGACGGTGTAGTCGCCCTCGTCGAGTTCGACGTCCTCGTCGCCGCCTGCGCTGGTGACGACGGGCTTGTTGTGCTTGTCGTAGATGCGCCAGAGGCTGGACTCGAACTCGTCCCAGAAGTGGGGGACGGCGCTGGCGGCGGGGTCGATCTGGACGGTGCCGTCTTCGCTCATGGAGAGGTCGTACTCGAGAACGATCTCGTAGGTTTGCCGGCCTTCGGGGAGCATGTCACGCTTGGAGTCGAGGGCGGAGATGGTCCAGTCGGTTGGGCGGATGCTCCGGCGGAGGCCGGTGAAGCTGCCGCTTGGTCGCACGTTGGCGTCGCGGAGCGGGCTGGTGATGTTCATGGGCGTGACGTAGTGGGCGCCGTCGATCATGATCATCGAGGGCTCGGGGCGGACGCCGCGGAAGCGGACGGTGATGTCGAACTCGCCCTCGCCGAGGCTGGACCAGTTCTGTGCGAGCGCGAGCTCGACGGTTCGGCCTCCGTCGACACGCATTGAGCGGGTCTGGAAGTCGTCGTCGTTAAAGGTGAGCCAGTTGCGGCTGTTGTGGGCGACGAAGGCCTCTTCCTCGCGGAGCTGGGTCATGTGGCACACGAGCGTGCGGCTGGTGTCTGAGTCGAGGCGCTCGATGATGACGTCCATCCACGTTGCGCCTTCGGGGGCGTGAAAGAAGCGCTTGACGAGGTCGCCGTTGCTGGTGGTGATGGTCTCGCGGTAGGTGTAGCCGTCGTCTTCGGAGAGCTCGATGCCCTTGATGACGGTGACAGGGAAGGTGAACATCGGGCCGCGCTCGGGGTGGGCGTCGTCGAAGGCGAGGATCTGCGCGAAGTGTGCGCCGGGCTCGAGTTCGGTGGGGTCGACGCGGACGTTGGTGTTGCGGCCGGCGGCGTTGAGGGTGTGGCTGCTGGCGGTTTCGATCCAGGGCTCGGTGGCCTCGATGGCGAGGCGCATGTCGAATTCGGTCTTGCGGCGGTTGTCGGCGTCTTCGAGCCATTCGGCGCGGAAGCTAACACTGATCTCGCTGGGCTCGTCGGTCTCGTAGGGCTCGCGCAGGTAGATGCCGCGGGTGTTGCCCGGGCCGCGGGCGTGGAAGGTGACGTCGGTGTAGCGGTCGTCGTGGTAGTTGACGAGGTGCTCGTAGGCGGCGTCGACCTGGAGCATGCCCGCGCCGTTGGCCCAGGGGGACTGGCCCGGCAGGGGGACGGCGGTCTCGGTGACGGCGCGCTTGATGGCGGCGGGGTGTGTGGCGATGTCTTCCTGCTTGAGCTTGCTGAGGATGAGGGCGATGCCGCCGCAGGCGTTGGGGGACGACATGCTGGTGCCGTTCATGAGCTGGTGCTTGTTGAGCGTCCAGCTGGGGACGGGGCTGATGGCGCCGCCGGGGGCGGAGATGTCGACGCCCAAGTCGCCGTCGAGCGTGGGGCCTCGGCTGGACCAGGGGTATTGCAGGTCGCCCCAGCCCTCGCGGACGGCGTACTGGGCTTCCATCATCTCGGCGGAGATGGCCGCGCCGACGCCGATGATCGCGCCGGTGCTGCCGCCGGGCGAGCCGACGGTGCTGAGCGCCGGGCCCGAGTTGCCGGCGGAGGAGACGAAGACGACGTTGTGCTCGTTGACGAGCTCGGCTGCGAGGTGGTCGATGCGGTATCGGGTGTCGGGGAACGCGCCCGGGCCGCCGTAGGACATGTTGATCATGTCGGCGTCGTTGTCGATGACGGCGGTGATGCCTCGGACGAGGCCGGTGTTGACCGAGGATGAGCCGAGGCGGGTATCGCCGATCTTGACGCCGACGATCTGTGCGCCGGGGGCCATGCCGTTGAGCTCGGGCTGGTCGGGGAAGTGGGCGGCGACGGTGCCCGCGACGTGCGTGCCGTGCGCGCCGGCTTCGGTGAAGATGGAGAGGATGTCGCCGTCGTTGTAGATGTTGACGGCGAAGTTGAGCAGGTCCTCGTCGCCGAAGGTGCCGAACTGCCGCTCGGTGCGGAAGTTGGTCATGGCGAGCTCTTCGGCGAGGTCGCCGTCCTCGTCGGTGTCGACGGCGGCGCGCCAGTGCTCGCCGTCGTGCCAGACGACGCAGTCGTACATGGGGCCGGCGTCTTCGATCATGTCGGGCATGTCGGCGAGCAGGTCGAGGCGTTGCTGGAGGTCGCCCCTGATCTCGAGCTCGTCTTCGGTCGGCTCGGGGTGCTCGGCGTCGAAGTCAGCGAGGGCGCGCTTGGCCTCGGCGACGAGCGCGCGGTGTTCTTCCATGCGGTCCTTGGAGCGCTCGCTCATGACCCGGCCGACGAGGCCTCGGGGGAAGAGCTCGGTTGCGGGCTTGAGGCCGATGCGGACTGATCTCTTTCCATCTGGGCCCGTCGGGTTGGCCCACTCGGGATTGAGTGTGAGGGTTCGTCCGGAGAGGCCCGTGACGGTGCCGTCGTCGTTGAGCTCGGCGACGGTGGACGTGTCGACGTCGCCCGAGCCCGAGGCGTCGACGAGGTCGATGATCTTGGGCTTGCCGTCGGTGGTGACCTGCATGCCGGGTGCCGCGGGGTCGACGCCTGTGTCGAAGATGGCGACGACGACGCCCCTGCCGTCGGCCTCGGGGAACTGCTGGAGGAAGCGGTCGACGCCGGTCTCGGTCTTGGGCTGGAGGGCGTCGGCGAAGGCGTTGTCGGGTTCAGGCTCGGTTGACGCCGGGAACGCGGCGAGGGTGGCGTTGGGCTGGGCGGGGGCCGCCGCGGGCTGGTTCTGGCTGGCGGTTGGGGCCGTGGGTTCGGCGGTTGATTCCGTGTTGGGGGCCGAGGCACAGCCGGCGGCGAGGATGAACGGCAGCAGCGGGGCGGCGAGACGTGCGGGCATGTTGCGAGCTCCAGAATGGCGTCAGATTGACGGTGGGAATGGTACCGGTTTCTCGGTGGGTTGCTGCAACCGCGGCCGATGGCGGGTTCGAAAGCTCGATTCAACACGTTGATATAGTTATTCAACATGTTGATTTGGAGCACAGGCAGGCTAGCCTTGCGTTGTGCCGAGCGAGACGCACAGTGTGACGGGCGACGCACGGCCGAGCGAGCCGGAGGGGCGCGAGGCGTGTCTCGTTCGAAACGTGTTTGTGCTCCACAACATGATCATGCGGGTGGGGGATCGACTGTCGGCGGAGATCGGGCTGACGTCGAGCCGGTGGCTGCTCTTGTGTGCGATCGGTGAGGCGGAGGCGGCGGGGGAGTCGCCCACGGTTTCGGCTTTGAGCGAGTCGGCGCTGCTGAGCGCGCAGGCGGTGAGCCGGATGCTGGCGGCGATGGAGGGCGAGGGGCTGCTGGCGCGGTCGTCGCGGCCTGGGCACGGCCGCGCGGTGTTTGTGTCGCTCACGGAAGTGGGTCGGGCGGCGCTGGAGGCGACGGAAGAGCTGGCCGAGCGGTTCGAGGCGGGGATGCTGCGGGGCATGAGCGGGGGCGAGGTGTCGCGGATCGAGGGCGATCTCGCGCGGTTGATCGACAACGTGAACGGATTCGAGCAGGAGATGAACCGGTGCGAAGGCTAATGGCGGTGCTGATCGCGGCGTTGGGTGTTGGGGCGGCTGCGCAGGACGGGCCGCCGCCGGCGAAGGTGCGGCTGGACGCGGTGCGGCTGGAGACGGTCGAGCAGATGCGGCGGGTCACGGGTGAGCTGCGTGCGCAGCGGCGTTCGCGGCTGGCGACGCAGGCCGAGGGTTTGGTCGTGGTGCTGGATGTGCAGGAGGGCGACGCGGTCGAGGCCGGGTCGGTGATCGCGCGGCTTGATTCAGAGATCGTTGAGCTGGAGCTTGCGCGGCAGCAGGCGGAATTGACGGCGCTCGAGGCGACGGTCGAGGAGCGAGAGGCGCTGGCGCAGCGGGCGGGCAAGGAGCGCGGGCGCGTGCAGAGGCTTCGGGATGAGGCGTCTGCGAGTGCGCAGGAGCTGGATGACGCGATGCTTGAGGATGCCGCGGCGCGCGCGCGGTTGCAGCGGGCGCAGGCTGATGTGGAGACTGCTGCACGGGCCGTCGATGTGCTGAAGAAGCGGCTGCGGGATATGGAGGTCGTCGCGCCGTTCGATGGGCGCGTTGTTGAGCTTGCGACCGAGGTCGGTCAGTGGGTGGGCGAGGGCGGCGTGGTGCTGGAGATGTACGACGCCGGCTCGATCGAGGCGTGGATCGATGTTCCGGAGCGGCTGATCGGTCGGGTGATGACGGCGGGGTCGGGTGAGACGCCGCCGGTGCGGGTGATCGTTGCGGCGGCGGACGCGTCGATCAGCGGCGAGATCATTCAGGTGGTGCCGAGCGCTGATCCGTTGAGCCGGCTGTTCCCGGTGCGGATCCGGGTGGGCGGCGGTGCGCTGCTGCAGCCCGGCATGAGCGTTGTGGCTGAGGTGCCGACGGGTGCGGCGGAGGCGACGCTGACGGTGCACAAGGACGCGATCCTGCGGAACGACGCGGGGGAGTTTGTGTACACCGCGGGCCCGAACCCGTTCGGCGAGGGGCAGGTCGGTATGCCGATGCAGATCAGCCGGTTGTTCGCGGTCGGGGACAGGGTTGCCATCCGGCCGGGCGGGCTGAGCGAGGGCACGCGGGTGGTGATCGAGGGCAACGAGCGGATGTTCCCGATGCAGCCGTTGATCGTGCTGGATGGTCCCGCGGATGAGGCGGCGGCCCCGCGGGCGGACGCGAGCGGCGAGCTGGGAGAGGGCTGAGCCATGGATGTTGTGAAGCTGGCGATCTCGAAGCCGGTCGGGGTGACGGTCGGCGTGCTGCTGCTCGTGATGTTCGGCCTGATCGGGCTGACGGCGATCCCCGTGCAGCTGACGCCCACGGTTGACCGCCCCGAGATCACGGTCGAGACCGAGTGGCCCGGCCGGAGCCCGCAGGAGATCGTCGACGAGATCACGAAGGAGCAGGAGGAGCGGCTCAAGAACGTCGCGAATCTCAAGACGATGACCTCGGTGTCGAGCGAGGGCGTGAGCACGATCTCGCTGGAGTTTTACATCGGGACGGATGTGAGCCGGGCGCTGCAGGAGACGAGCGACGCGCTGCGGCAGGTGCCGGACTACCCGGATGAGGTCGATGAGCCGACGATCAAGGCGGCGGACGGCGCGAGTGAGAACGCGATCGCGTGGATCATCATCGACCTTGATCCGGCGGTCGCGTCGCAGCACCCGGACTTTGATATCACGACGCTGTTTGATCGGCTCGACAAGGAGGTCAAGCCGTTCTTGGAGCGGATCGATGGCGTCGCTGAAATCAACATCTTCGGCGGGCGGGAGCGCGAGGTCCGCGTGATGGTGGACAACGAGGCGCTCGCACTGCGGCAGCTGAACATCGGCGATGTGATCGCGGCGCTGCGCGGCGAGAACACGAACGTGAGCGCGGGGTCGCTGGCCGAGGGCAAGCGGGACTACCGCGTGCGCGTCGTCGGGCAGTTCGAGACTGAAGAGGATGTGCTCTCGACGGTGGTCGCGTACCGCGAAGGGCGGCCCGTGTATGTGCGGGATGTTGCCGAGGTCGAGTTCGGGCATCAGAAGAAGCGCGGGTTTGTGCGGGCGTTCGGCAACCCGTCGATCGCGATGAACTGCATCCGGCAGTCGGGCGCGAACGTTGTCGAGGTGATGGACGAGCTGAAGCTGCGGCTCGACGAGGTGCGGGCGGAGATCCTTCCCACGCTGCACCCGACGGCCGGCCCGGACCTGCGGATGCGGCAGGTGTACGACGAGACGATCTACATCGATAGCTCGATCGAGCTGGTGACGCAGAATCTGTACATCGGCGGGGCGATCGCGGCGTTCGTGCTGCTGCTGTTCCTGCGGTCGCTGGTCACGACCGGCGTTGTCGCGCTCGCGATCCCGATCTCGGTCGTCGGGACGTTCCTGGTGATGCTGGGGCTCGGGCGAACGCTGAACGTGGTGTCGCTCGCGGGGCTTGCGTTCGCGGTTGGGATGGTTGTTGATAACGCGATCGTTGTGCTTGAGAACATTTACCGGCGCGTGCAGGAGGGCGACCCGCCCATGCAGGCGGCGTACCGAGGCGGCAGGGAAGTCTGGGGCGCGATCCTCGCATCGACGCTGACAACCGTGGCGGTGTTCATCCCAGTGCTGACGATCGAGGAAGAGGCGGGGCAGCTGTTCCGCGACATCGCGATCGCGATCGTGGCGTCGGTGGTGCTGTCGCTGGTTGTGTCGATCACGGTGATCCCGGCGGCGTGCTCGCGGTGGCTGCTGAAGCGGCCCGACCGGGTTGGGCCGGTGCGGTCGGCGTTGCAGGATCTGTTCGGGCTGGGCCGAGCGCTCGCTGGGGTGGTGTCGGTGTTCGGCTCGGCCATCGGTGTTGTTCAGCGCGGTGTGCTTGGGTGGACGCTTCGGCCGGCGATCATTGTGGTGATGGCGGGGCTGAGCATCTTCGGCGCGCTGACGCTCGCGCCGCCGCTTGATTACCTGCCCGCGGGCAACCGAAACCTCGTGTTCGGCGGCATGCTGATCCCTCCGGGGATGAGCGTGGACGAGATGACGGAGTTTGCCGAGCGGATCGAGGACCAGGTGCTGCCATACATGGAGCACGTGCTCGAGGCAGAGGGGCGGGACATCGCGTCGCTTGATGCGATCACGGCGCAGCTCGATGACGGCGAGGAGCTTGTGTACGAGCCGGTGCCGATTGCGAACTTCTTCATCGGGTCGTTCGGTGGCGGGATGTTCGCCGGTGCGGTGAGCGGTGACGACGAGGTCGTGATCCCGGTCGGTCAGCTACTGACAAATGCGATGAACACGCTGCCTGATACGTTCGGCGGCGCGCAGCAGTCGTCGCTGTTCGGCCGGGGCGTTGGCGGCGGGAACACGGTAAACATCGAGATCATGGGGCCGGAGCTGGCGGACGTGATCGCGGCGTCGCAGGACATCATGCTGGCGGCGTTCAATGACCCGGCGTACGGGCTGGGGCGGGTGCGGCCCGACCCCGGGAACTTTAATCTTGGTCAGCCCGAGATCCAGGCGGAGCTGACGCAGCCTGCGCGGGAGATGGGGCTGAGCACGGCCGCGGTTGGCACGGTGGTGCGTGGCCTGTTCGACGGCGCCTTCGTTGATGACTTCCGGCTTGCGGGCGAGGCGGTGGACATGGTCGTCGTGCCGGGCGGGGGTGAGCTTGATTACATCGAGCAGATGGCGGAGATCCCGGTGGCGACGCCCGCGGGGCCCGTGGTGCCGCTGGACACGCTGGTGAGCGTGACACGCACGACGGCGCCGCAGTCGATCCAGCGGATCGAGGAGCTGCCGGCGGTGAAGCTCCTGATCACGCCGCCGCCGGGCATGGCGGTGCAGGATGTGATCGCGGATGTGGACACGAAGTTCATTCAGCCGGCGCGGGAGAAAGGCCTGATCGATCGCACGATGCGGGTGCGGCTTGAGGGCACGGCCGCGAAGCTTGATGAGGTGCAGGCGGCGCTGTTTGGCAAGGCGCTGCCGGGCGAGGAGGCTGGCTCCTCGCTTGGCGGACCTGTGAAAGTCATCGGTATTGGTGTTGCGCTCGCGGGCATCGGTTTCGCGGTGTTTGGTTTCATCCGGGCGATCGGCTCGGGGCGGGTGGCGTTTGGCTACGGTGGCGTGGGCGCGTTGCTGCTGCTTTCGATCATCGGCGGCGTGCTGTTCTTGGCGGCGGATCAGCCTCAGCTCGCGACCGCGCGGTTTGTGTGGGCGCTGATGGTGACGTACCTGCTGATGGCGGCGCTGTTCGAGAGCTTCATGTACCCGTTTGTGATCATGTTGACAGTGCCGCTGGCGGTGGTCGGCGGGTTCGGCGGGCTGGCGATTGTGCACGCCACGACTGCGGCGGACCGGACGATCGCGACGCAGCAGCTCGATGTGCTGACGATGCTCGGGTTCGTGATTCTGGTCGGCATCGTGGTGAACAACGCGATCCTGATCGTGCACCAGTCGCTGAACTTCATGAAGGGGATCGGCGAGTCGGACGACGACAGGGTCGAAGCGCTCGCGCCGGTCGAGGCGATCTCGCAGGCGGTGCGGACGCGGGTTCGGCCGATCTTTATGAGCACGATGACCTCGGTGGGCGGCATGCTGCCGCTGGTGCTCGTGCCGGGCGCGGGCAGCGAGATGTACCGCGGGCTTGGGTCGGTTGTCGTGGGCGGCCTGCTGGTGTCGACGGTGTTCACGCTGGTGCTCGTGCCGCTGATGCTCGGGCTGATGATCGACATGAGCCGGGGCCTGCGGCAGCTCTTGGGCCGGCAGCCTGACCCGGTGCTTTCGACGCCCAGGCCCGCGGCCGCGGCGTGAGCCCTTAGCGGTTGCGGATGGCAGGCGGCTTGGCCCAGTGCAGCTTGTCGATGAGCGTGCGCCAGTAGCTGCCGGCGGTGTTGGTGACGAGTTCGACGGCCTGCTCGCTGCGGTTGATGCGGACGCGTTCGCCGGTGTGGATGCGGCGTTGGATCTGGCCGTCGAGGACGAGCGTTGTGCCGTCGTCGCCGTCGTCGTTGAGCTGGTTGGGCGTGAGCTCGATGGCTGATGCGCCCGGGACGGCGATGGGCCTGAAGGCGAGCGAGTGGGCGGCGATGGGCGTGATGAGGGTGGCGTTGACGCCCGGGTGAACGATCGGGCCGCCGGCTGAGACGTTGTAGGCGGTGGAGCCGAGGCTGGTGGAAACGATGATGCCGTCGCCCCGTACGGACGGGCCGGCTTCGCCGTCGATGCTGATGCCGAGCTGGATCACGCGGTAAGGCGGGCCGGCGGTGACGACGGCTTCGTTGAGCGCTTGGCCGGCGAACGGGTTCGATGAGCCGAGGAGCTCGACGCGGAGCATGGGGACGCTTCGCGTGGTCAGCTCGGCGTTGCCGAACAGGTGGGGTGCCTGATCGCGGATGTCGTCGAGGGTGAATTCGGCGAGGAAGCCGAGCTTGCCGGCGTTGATGCCGAGGATGGGTTTGCCGAGGTGCCCGAACCGGCGGGACTGCGCGAGCAGGGTGCCGTCGCCGCCGAGGACGGCGATGAGATCGGCTTCGGTCGCTTCGGTGGTTGGTGCCTCGTCATCGCCGTTGGTGTGGATGGAGGAGATGAGCGTGCCGTGCTCGGCGATGAGGGCTTCGAGCGCGGCGATGTCAGCGGGCGACGCGGCCTTTGCGGGGTTGACAACGAGCAGGATGCGTCGGCGGTCTGCGATCGGGCGGCTCCGAGGGTGTCGCCGGCAGCGTACGTCGGATCTCAGCGGCTCGCCGGCTCGCGTGTTTCGGGCTTGGCCTCGGCGGTGGACACGGTTGTGGCGCTGTCCGCTGCTGCTCGGATGGCGCGGGTGAGGCCCGCCGCGTCGAGGCCGACCTCGGCGAGCTGGTTGGATCGGCTGTCCTGGTAGACCCAGCTGTCGGGTAGGCCCGAGCGGTGGACGCGGGAGGCGTCGAGGCCCTGCTCTTGGGCCGATTCGAGGACGGCTGTGCCGAAGCCTCCGACGGTAGAGTGATCCTCGGCGGTGACGACGGGGATTTCAGCCGTGAGGAGGGTGCGGATGAGCTGGGCGTCGACGGGCTTGGCGAAGCGAGCGTCGTAGACGGCGACGCGGTACTCGCTGACGAGATCATCGGCGGCCTGCATCGCGGCGACGGCGGGGGTGCCGAAGGCGAGGACGGCGACGTCGGGCGTGTTGCCGGCGAGGGCGTCCAGGTCGGGCGTGAGGCAGCGGGCCTTGCCGAGTTCGAAGGGTGGTGCGTCGCCGAAGCGGTCGGAGACGTCGTCGCGCGGGTAGCGGACGGCTGAGAGGCCGTCGTCGTAGCCGGCCATGAAGTCGAGCGCGGCGATCAGGCTGGGCTCGTCGATCGCGGCGGTCAGGGCGGCGTCGGGGAGGGTGCGGAGGATCGAGACGTCGCAGAAACCGTGATGGACAGCGCCGTCACCGCCGACGAGGCCGGCGCGGTCGAGGCAGAGGCGGACGGGCAGGCCCTGGAGGGCGACTTCCTGGAAGGCCTGATCGAACGCGCGCTGGAGGAACGTCGAGTAGACGGCGAAGAAGGGCTTGAAGCCGGTCTTGGCCAGGCCCGCCATCATGTCCATGGCGTGGGACTCGCAGATGCCGACGTCCCAGGTGCGGTCGGGAAACTTGGGGAGCACCTTGTCGATGCCGGTGCCGCCGGGCATGGCGGCGGTGCAGGCGACGACCTTCTCGTCGCGGGTCATGAGGTCGGCCATGGCGTCGCCGAACGCGGTGGTGAACGAGCGGCCTCCGGTGGCGATCTCGACGCGGCAGTCTTTGGCGTCGTCGTCGCGGTCGATTTTGAAGGGCTTGGGCGAGTGGAACGTGGTCGCGTCGCCCTCGGCGACGTCGAGGCCCTTGCCCTTGACGGTCTTGACGTGGAGGACCATGGGGCGGTCGAACTCGCGGGCTTCGGTCATGAACTCGATGAGCTCGGGGATGTTGTGGCCGTCGATCGGGCCCACGGTGACGAGGCCGAAGTGCTCGAACCATGCGTTCTCGGCGAGCATGGCTTTGGTGGCCTCGCCCATGCGGTGGTAGGCGTCTTTGAGTGCGCCGCCGCCGGGCATGTTGTCGAGGACGGATTTGGCCGACTTCTTGAACCCCGTGTAGGTGTGGCTGAGGCGGACGCGGTCGAAGTACTGAGCCATCGCACCCTGGGGCTTGGCGATGGACATGCCATTGTCGTTGAGGACGACGAGGAACTGCCGCTTGAGCGTGCCGGCGTTGTTGAGGCCTTCCATGGCGACGCCGTTGACAATGGAGGCGTCGCCGATGATGGTGGCGACGCGGCGGCCGGTGGGGTTGGCCTTGGGGTCGAAGGCCTGGCCGGCAAGCGTGTCACCGCGGGCCATGCCGACGGCGGTGGAGATGCCGGTGCCGGCGTGGCCGACGGAGAAGAGGTCGTACTTGCTCTCGCGGGGCTCGGGGAAGCCGGCCATGCCCTCGCGGGTGCGGAGCTTGGCGAGCTTGTCGTAGCGGCCCGTGACGAGCTTGTGGGGGTAGCACTGGTGGCCGACATCGAAGAGCAGGCGGTCGTGGCCGAAGTCGAAGACGTAGTGCATCGCGAGCGTGAGCTCGACGACGCCGAGGTTGGGGGCGAGGTGGCCGCCGGTGCTTTGCACCTGATCGATGATCGCGGATCGGATCTCTGCCGCGACCTCGGGGAGCCTGTCGACCGGGAGTGCTTTGAGGTCGGCTGGCGAGGTGAGGTTGGGCAGGTGGTTCATTGTGGTCTCATTGATCCGGTGCAGATCGGGTGGTGCACCGCACGCGTTCCCGGCTGTGGTTGAAGGCGTGACCGGACGGCGGCTCTGGCTTTGTCTGTTCCTGATATGACTGTAGCAATTTCGGTGTTCGGCAGAGTTTGCTCCCGAGCCGACAGGCTCTATCGATCTCGCGCCGCGAGATACTCCGTGATTGAGACCAAAGTGGATGCATCGGGTCCGATTTCGCTGGCGGCCTTGTTGGCCGCTGCTCGCAGCTGGTCGATGGCATTCCGCGTCTCGGCAACGCCGAGCAAGCCTGGATAGGTGAGTTTGCCCGCGTCTGCGTCTTTGCCGGTGCGTTTGCCGGTGCGTTCGGGCGGCTGTTCCACGTCAAGCAGGTCGTCGACGGCCTGGAACATGAGGCCGATCGCCTGGCCGAACCGGCCGGCGGGTTCTACGGCGGCGTCGTTCTCGGCGCAGAGCGCTCCCATGCGGCAGGCTGCGGTGATGAGCGCGCCGGTCTTGTTCCTGTGGATGCGTTCCAGCGCCTCCAGGCCCTCGGGCCTGGGGTCGGCTTCGGGGAGTGAATCGAAGACCTGGCCGCTGATCATCCCGGCCGATCCGCGGGCGAGCTCGACGATGAGCGATCGGCTCAGGGCTGCATCGTTGTAGCCGCGGGCCAGTGCGTCGTACGCGAGGCTGAAGAGAGCATCGCCGGCCAGGATGGCCATTGCTTCGCCGGCGTGGACGTGCAGGGTCGGTCGCCCGCGTCGCAGGTCGTCGTCGTCCATCGCGGGCAGATCGTCGTGCACGAGGCTGAAGGCGTGGACGAGCTCGACGGCGGCCGCGGCGGGGAGCGTTCGATGCGGATCGCCTCCGGCGGTTGAGCAGACGTGCCAGACGAGCAGCGGACGCAGCCGCTTTCCTCCGCCGAGTGTCGCGTACCGCATCGCGGCTTTGAGGGAGCCTGCGAGGTCCCCGCCGGCGCCGGCGTCGTTGATCCATCGGTCGAGCTCGCGTTCAGCGGCTTGGAGTGGCTCGGCGATGTGGTCCTTGAGTTCCACGGATCGGTGTCGCTCCTGTGTTGCGGCGGGTGTTCGGCGATGTCTGCCGCTGGCATGGTACGAGCGGAGTAGCATCCGCCGCTGATGAACGGCTGGATGTCACGAGCGGCGGAAGTCTTTGAAGGTGCCGGCTGGGTCGGCTGGCCTTTGCTGCTCATGAGTGTGGTCGCGGTGGCGTTGTGCATCGAGCGTGCCGTGTACTTCACCCTTCTACGCCGACGCATCCGGACCGAGGTCGTCGCGCCGGTCGTCCGCCGGCTTTCGAGAGGTGGTGTCGAGTCGGAGCGTGTCGTGGCCGACGGGTTGATCGGTGACTTCGTCGAAGCCGCGCGGTCGGCGGCAGGCCCGGGGCCGATCGGGGATGCGGCGGTGCTTGCCGCCGGTGAGGCGGCGCGTTCGCGGTTGGAGCGCTGGCTGCCGACGCTCTCCACAATCATCACGGCGGCCCCGATGCTGGGCATCCTCGGGACGGTAACCGGCATCATTCAGAGCTTCGGGCTGCTCGGCTCGGCCGAGGTTACCCGGGATACGACTGCTATGGCCGCGGGGATCAGCGAGGCCCTGTACACGACGGCGTTTGGGCTAGTCATCGCGCTGGTCGTGCTGTTTCCGTACAACGCGCTTCGCTCTGCGGCTGACAGCGCGCTCGCGACGCTCGAGACGGTGGGCGCGGCGGCGATCGAGGGCAGCTCGCGCGGCGGTGTCGCTCGCGATGCGGGTGCTCAGCCGGAGTCCGCCTCGGCTTCGACGAGCAGCGCGTAGATCTCAGCGGCGGACTCGGCGGCGTAGATCTTCTCTCGGAACTCGGCCTGCATGTGGAGCCGGCTGACGCGGGCGAGGGCCTGGATGTGGTCGCTGGTCTGGTCGGGCCGGCTGGCGAGCAGCACGACCAGCCGGACGGGCTTGCCGTCGATGGCTTCGAAATCGATCGGGTCGCCGGGCTTGCCGATGGCCATCACCATATCGGCGAGGGAGTCGGACTTGCCGTGCGGAATGGCGAGGCCGTGACCGATCCCCGTTGTGCGCGTCTGTTCTCGCGTCCAGACGGCTTCCTTGAGCGACGCGGCATCTGAGACTTTGCCCTGCGCGGCGAGGGCCTCGACGAGCTCGTCGATGACTCCGTGCTTGTCGGTGGCCTGAGTGGGGGCGATAACGCACTCGGGTGTGATCAGGTCGGTCAGCTTCATCTGCATCCTTTTGCGGTCGCTGGCGTCGTGCGAGTGTACCCGGAGTAGCCCGCGGCCGGTCTGGCGCTCAGCCGCGTGTGAGCAGCGTGCTGAACGAGCCATCGACGGATGACGCCGGACCGGAGTGGGCGGTCGGGAGCGTTCGACGGACAAAGTCGGGCCGGAACCGGTGCCACTGAGCGGCCCACGCGGTGATCTGATCATTCTCGCTCTGCTCGATGCTGCAGGTCGCGTAGAGGATTCTGCCCTTGGGGGCGAGGAGCGGCACGGAGTCGGCGATGAGCTGGCGCTGGATACCGGTAAGGCGCTCCAGCGCGGCCCGCGTGCAGCGGTATCGCGCTTCAACGCGTCGCCCGAGCACGCCGGTGTTGGAGCACGGCACATCGAGAAGGATGAGGTCGGCTGCCCCGGCGAGCGCCTTTGAGGCTTCGTGAGGCGGCAGGACGCGGACACGCTCGTCGCCTCGGAACGTCTGCCGCAGCGCGGCGAATCTCGTGCGATCGGTGTCGGTAGCGACGATCGCGGCCTGCGCGAAGGTCGCGGCGAGTTGTCGCGTCTTCGTTCCTTGGCCTGCGCAGAGGTCGCCGATGACCGTCGGTGACATGCCGCGGATGCTGTCGATCGATCCGGACGAGGCCGGGTCCTGGACCCAGACGTCGCCTCGGTCGGCGAGCATCTGGCCGAGCGACTGATGCGAGCCGGTCCACAGCGCGTGGTGCTCGTGACGGTGGGGTTCGATGGTGTCGGCGGGGAGCGGGCGGGACTGGTGCCGCGTGTTCAGAATTGTTGGTGGTCTGGTGAGGCCGTGCGTGCAGATGTCGAGCACATCGCGGCGCGAAAGGTCCTTTCTCCAGCGGCGGATGAGCTGCGGGGGCATGCTGTAGCGGGCCGCGACCGCGTGGAGTTGGTCGGCTGGCCAATCTCCGATGAAGGTGCGGGCGGATTGTTCGTCGAGCGGGATGTCGGCGTCATTTGGTGTATCCGTCCGCTCACCGAGGTCGGAGGCGACCTTGCGCAGCACGGCGTTGACGATCGAGCCGGCGCCGGGCCTGATCCGACGCTTCGCCCATTCGACCGCCTCGTCGATGGCTGCATGGACCGGGATTCGGTCGAACAGCACGAGCTGCGCCGCGCCGATGAGCAAGGCGGCGCGGAGTGCGGGCTCGAGCTCGCGGAATGGTCGGCTCAGCTTGCGAGTCAGCAGCCACTCGAGCGTGAGCCAGCGTCGGATCGCGGCGTCGTACAGGGCGTGGGCGAGCGCCGCTTCTCGGTCGTCGAGCCGGCTGGTGTCGAGCTCGACGGCCTCGATTTCGGGGAACCGTGCGGCCTGTGCGGTGAGAACCCGTGCCGCGAGATCGCGGGCGGAGGTCGCGGGGGTATCGTCACGAGCGTGTCTGCTGGTTGCGGGCACGCGGCGACTGTAGGGCAGGAGGGATGCGTGCCCGAATCCCAGACTCGTGACCGACGACCCGGCGGCGTGCTGGGGACGATGCGGATCCGCAAGAAGCTGCTGGTGCTGCACACGCTGTTCTCGGGCGTGCTCGCGGTCATTCTGCTGATCGCGCTGCGTCCCGCCGTTCTGCAGGTTGTGACGACCGCAGAGATGGATGAGGCGATGATGGCGCTCCGGCTGACGGAGCCGGGGGCTCTGCCGCGGGACGCCGCGGTTCGGATGACGCGCGGCACGGCGGCGGATCTGGACATTTCAGATGAGGTGGCCGCACGGGCGATCGAGGCGGCGGGCCGTCCGGTGCCTGGCAGCGTGCGCGGGACGGCGTCGCGGGCGGTCCGCGTGGTGTCGCCGCCCATCGACGATCAGGCTGCGGCTTTCGAGGCGTCTGCCGTTCGCATCACCGATGCGCGGCGTGCTGTGGTGGAGTTGTATGTCTTTGTGGTTCTCGCGGTGCTGGGCGTGTACGCGTTGATCGCGATCGCGCTGGAAGCCTTCGTGCTTCCTCAGACGGTGTACGGGCCGATCCGCCGGATCTTGGATGCGGAGCACGCTCTGCAGACCGGCGATACGCGCCGTGAGATCATCGAGGAACGCTACATCCCCGCGGACGAGCTCGGGGAGATCATGCGGTCGCGGAACGAGTCGGTGCGGACGCTCCGCCGACAAGAGGTCGATCTTGAGGAGGCGTTGCAGCGGTTCGAACGGGTCGCCACGGATCTCAAGAAGAAGAACCATTTGCTGGAGGCGGCTCGGCGGAATCTTGCCGACGCTGACCGGCTGGCGAGCCTCGGCATGATGTCGGCGGGCATCGCGCACGAGTTGAACACGCCGCTGACTGTCGTCAAGGGGCTGGCGGAGAAGCTGGAATCGGATCCGTCGCACGCGCTGCAGATTGACGAGGCGAAGCTGCTCAAGCGCGTGGTTGTGCGATTGGAGCACCTCGGTGAGAGCTTGCTGGACTTCGCGAGGGTTCGGCCTCCGGCTCGGCGGCAGACGGCGGTCGCCGACCTGGTGCGGGAGGCCGAGACGCTGGTGCGTCTCGATCGCGAGACCCGGGCCTCGCAGATCGTTCGCCGCGTGAGCGATGGGCTAACGCTGGACTGCGACGGCGATCGGATCGTGCAGGTGCTGGTGAACTTGCTCCGGAACTCGGTGGACGCTCAGCGGGCCTCGGGTCTTGGCGGTCGGGTCGTCATCGACGCCGAGCGGACGGAACGTGAGGGTCGTGCGTGGTTATCGGTCACGATCACGGACGACGGGCCCGGCATCGATCAGTCGGTTCTGGAGACGATGTTCGAGCCGTTTGTATCATCGCACCTCGACGCGAAGGGGACGGGGCTGGGATTGGCGGTCGCGCAGGGGATCGTTGAGGAGCACGGCGGTGTGATCCTGGCCGGGAACAGGACCGATCAGCGCGGGGCGGTGTTCGAGGTCGTGCTGCCGGTCGCAGCATCTGATACGCTGGGCGGCGGGGCGGCTGAGGAGGAGGCGACGGATGGTCGAGGCGACTGATGCTGGGCTGGGCCCGCTGCGGGTTGCCGTGCTCGACGACGATGCTGACTTCGTGGAGTTCATCGGCGGTGTTCTGACGAGCCAGGGCCACGCGGCTGAGCGGTGCGTCACGCCGGATGCGCTGATCGCGGTGTGTCAGGATGAGCTCCCGGATGTCGTGCTGCTCGACATGAATATGGGCAGAACGTCCGGTTCGGACGTGCTGGCTGTTTTGCGTGAGCGTTGGCCTCGGCTTTGTGTGATCGTGATCACCGGGCATCCGTCGATGGATTCGATGAGGGAGACGTTCAAGCAGGACGCGTTTGACTACCTTGCGAAGCCGTTCTCGGCGTCCGACCTGGAGCGTGTGCTCGCGCAGGCATCGGCCGAGTACGGGCTGGGCCGACGCCCGCAGGATCGGCTCCGGGCCGAGCTTGGTCGTCGTATCCGTCTCGCGAGGACGGATCTCGGGTGGACACTCAAGGATCTGAGCGTGGCGTCGAGCGTGAGCGTGAGCCAGTTGAGCTCGATCGAGCGGGGGACGCATCTGCCGAGCCTGGAGTCGCTCGTGTCGATTGCCGGTGCCCTGCGGACGATGCCGAGCGAGTGGCTGCGTTCGGCGGGTTTCTGATCCGTGTCTGTCGGTCGGAGAGGCGGTGTACATTTGACTTCGTGCGGCGCTTCGGCTTTCGTCATCTATGAGCGCCGTGTCGGCCCAGCCTGCCGCACCATCCCCGACCGTCGCGGAGGATCCGTCCGCGCGTGCGATCCTGTTTACGTCGTTCGAGCCGAGCGGGGATGACCACGCGTCGGCGGTGATCAGGCTGATCAAGCGGCGGCGGCCTTCGGCGCGAATCTATGCATGGGGCGGGCCGAGGATGGAGGCGGCCGGGGCCGAGATTGTCGAGCAAACGGGTCACGACGCGGTCATGGGTGTGCCGGGCTGGTCGAAGATCCGGGAGCATCAGCGGATCAACAAGCGGATCGACGCGTGGCTCGGCGAACATCCAGAGGTGGGCGTGCATGTGCCGGTCGACTCGCCGGCGGCGAACTTTCCGATCTGCAGGATCGCGAAGAAGCACCGGGCGCGGGTGATGCACATGGTCGCGCCGCAGGTCTGGGCGTGGGGCAGCTGGCGGGTGAAGAAGCTCCGGAGGCTGAGCGATCTGGTGCTGTGCCTGCTGCCGTTCGAGCAGTCCTGGTTCGAGGCGAAGCGGGTGCCCGCTCGCTTCATCGGGCACCCGCTGTTTGATGAGCCGTTGGAGATGGCCTCGCTCGAGCAGCGGGCATCGGAATTCGCGCAGGGGTCGCCGCGGCTTGCGCTCCTGCCGGGGTCGAGGCCGGCCGAACTGACGAAGAATTTCCCGATTTTGCTGGAGAGCTTCCGCCGCCTCAAGAACGATTACCGGGGAGCGTCGGGCGTTGTTGCCGCGACGACGCCGGAGGTGGCTGACCGCCTCAGGGCGGATGCGATGCGACTTGGTGGCTGGCCGGACGGCCTGGAGATGGTCTCTGACGAGACGGACGCGGTCGTGTCGTGGTGTGATCTCGCGATCGTGGTCAGCGGAACCGTGACGCTCCAGATAGCGCGGCAGGCGAAGCCGATGGTGATCGTCTACAAGAGCAGCCCGGTGTTTTACAATCTGGTTGGGCGGTGGCTGGTGTCCACACCGTTCTTCACGCTGCCGAACCTCATCGCGCGCCGAGAGATCGTTCCTGAGTTCGTGCCGTATTTCGGCGATGCGGAGCCGATCGTGCAGATGGCGAGTCGGTTGATCGAGGACGATGTCCTTCTCGATCGGCAGCGTGCTGAGCTGCGGAAAGTTGCTCGGGCGTTCGACGGGACCAACGCGGCGGAGGCGGCGGCGGACGCGGTGATGCAGCTCGCAGGCCTTGCCGTCCGACGCTAGATCGACCGCCTGATTGGCACGATGCAGACCGCAGCGACGGCGTTGCCGATGCGCTCGTCGATCGCTGTGACGCGGATCGCCGGGGAGCGGATGGGCAGGTCATCGTCGAGCCAGCGGTGGACGGCGACGCCCAGGTCGTGCCTCGCCGTGGGTTCGTCGGCGGCGAAGAGGACGAGTGCGACCGCGGACTGTTCGGCGAGCGGCTCTCGGGCGAGCTTGCGTATATCTGTCGCGGGCGCGCGGATGAGTTCGGTGGTGTAGCGGCGGTTGGGCTGGGGGACGTCATCGCGGGCGACGAACTGGCCCGTGGCTTTGATCTCGAGCCAGAACGCGTCGGCCGGGTCGAGGTCGGCGGGGGTGACGAGCTGATCGGCGGCCTGGGCGAAGAGCGTGGTTTCGGCGTCTTCGCGCTCGGCGAGCTGCGTCTCGGGATCGGCGAGTGTCAAGTCGGGCTCTGGCAGCAGGACAAGATCGCAGCGCTCGCGTTCGCTGGCCTTTGGTCTTCGTTTGGGTGACGTCGGGAACGGGTGCTCGCGGAGCACACCGAGATCGGCGTGGAGGAACGCGGCTTCGAGCACGGTGTGCAGTTCCACCTCGTCGAGGTGATCGAGACCCCGGACGGCGTTCTCGTCGCGGAGTGCGAGATTCGCGTCGGCGATGCCGGCGGCGGCGGTGTCGGCGAGTTCATCGAGGGACCACACGCGGTGAGGATAGATCGGTGCGTTGCAATTCCGCTCCGGGCGTGCGATGATGCGGGTGACACGCCTGCCGGCTTTCGGTGGGCTAGCTTTGCACAAGCCGAAAGTAGCCAGCCGAGAGGTGGTCGAGACGCATGGACGAGCCCGGTTTCGTTGAAAGCTTGAATGAGAAAATCGGCATCCTGAACGGGGTACTGTTTTCTGATGCCGTCGTGTACGCGTTGCTGGCCGCGGGTGTGCTCTTCACGCTGTGGTCGGGGTTCGGCCAGTTCCGCGCGTTGACGCACGGCGTCGCCGTGGTGCGGGGCAAGTACGACAGCCCGGATGACCCCGGCGCGATCAATCACTTTCAGGCGTTGTCTGCGGCGCTCTCGGCGACGGTGGGGCTTGGCAACATCGCGGGCGTTGCTGTCGCGGTGGGGCTGGGCGGCCCGGGTGCGGTGTTCTGGATGTGGATCATCGGGTTTTTGGGCATGTCGCTCAAGATGACCGAGGTGACGCAGTCGATGCTGTTCCGCAACACGTCGGACCCGGACAACCCGCACGGCGGGCCGATGTTCGTTGTGCGCGACGGGCTCCGCGCGACGGGCGCACCGATCCTTGGCTGGGTCTTTGGCGGCGTGTTCTGCGTGACGCTCCTGATCTCGGCGATCACGGGCGGCAACATGTTTCAGTCGTGGAACGTCGCGGAGGTGACGACGCAGTACTTCGAGCTGCCGATCCTCGCGGATGTGCCCAAGACGGCTGTCTTTGATGCCGAGAAGCTTGGCATCGGCATCGTGCTGGCGATCACGGTTGCGCTGGTGATCGTCGGGGGGATCAAGCGGATCGGCGCCGTGGCCGGCAAGATCGTGCCGCTGATGTGCGGGCTGTATCTGTTGGCCGGGCTTTGGGTGCTGATTCAGAACATCGGTGTCATACCGGACATGCTCGCGCTGATTGTCAAGCACGGGCTGGGGCTGGGCAACGCGGACCCGCAGGGCGCGTTCATCGGCGGCGCATTCGGCTATGCCCTGACGTGGGGCATCAAGCGGGCGCTGTTCTCGTCGGAGGCCGGGCAGGGGTCGGCGCCGATCGCTCACTCGGCGGCCAAGTGCGACGAGCCGGTGCGCGAGGGCGTCGTCGCGGGTCTTGAGCCCTTCATCGACACCATCGTCGTGTGCACGGTGACGGCTTTGGTGATCTTGTCATCGGGCGCGTGGAACCGGCCTGCAGAGGCGGAGTTCGGCGTGGACGCGCAGCTTACGATCGTCGCGACCGAAACCGGATGGACGATCGATTCGGGCGAGTTGCCGGAGAAGACGGACGAGGCGAAGCGGATCACGGGTGTGCCGGAGGGCGAGCCGGGCTGGTCCGAGGGCGACTCGGTGTTCGCGCTGATCGAGTCTGACCCAGACAACCCGCAGGCGGATACCGGGGCGTCGGTCTACAGGCTCTCCGGGATTGTCAGGGAGATCACGGAAGAGCCTGCCGACGGCGGCGAGTCGATCGTGGTTGGGTATCGCGTCGAGTGGAGCGAGTTCGAGGGGGCGGCCGAGCCGGTGCTTCTCGACCGCGGCGTGTACGTCAGTTACGCCGGTGCGGGTCTGACGGCGCACGCGTTCGATCGGGTGACGCCTGGGCTTGGGAAGGTTCTGGTGACGGTCGCGGCGTGGCTGTTTGCGTTGTCGACCATGATCTCGTGGTCGTACTACGGCGAGCAAGGGATTCATTACCTGTTCGGCTGGATCGGCGACGCGGCGATGCCGGTCGCGGTGCTTATCTACAAGCTGATCTACTGCTTCTTGATCGCGCTGTCGTGCGTTGGCTTCATCCGCACCGATGAGCAACTCGACATGTGGACCACGCTCGGGCTCGGCGTCATGCTCGTCGCGAACATCCCCATCATGATCGCGTTCGGCACGCAGGCCATGGGCGCGTATCACGAGTACATGTCCAAGCTCGGCGACGGCGAGTTTGAGTCGCATGCGCACACGCCGGCATCGATCCGCGAAGTTGTTGAGGGAAAGGACGTTGAGAGCACCGACGACCGGTAGCGTCGTGCGCTGAAGCGGGCTGGATCAGGCGGGCTCATCCGATGGGGCGGGCCCGCTTTCGTTTTCGGGCTCGGCGTCTTTGTCCATGATGGTGCCATCGACGGCAGCGATGATTTTGTCGATCTGCTCGTGGCCGTGGAGGAGAGCCGAGGCCCGGCTTTTGTTGGCGACCGAGCGCCAGATCCAGGGGATGGGGATCGCGGTGAGCGGGATGTACCACGCCCAGGTGAACCACCAGGGGTTTGGGTACCAGCCGAACCAGGTGTTGAGCAGCGAGTCGGTGAAGACGACGCCGGGCCAGACGGTGATGGCGAGGACGATCGCGAAGATCGTGGGCAGCTTCTTGAGCCGTTCGGCCCGGAAGGTGATGGCGTTGAACTCGCCGATGTTCCAGTGGTCGATGACGAGGCGGTAGTCGAACGGGGCACCGAAGGCGGCGCAGGTGAACAGGCCCGGGCCGGCTTTGGAGGTGTCGGCGAAGCCCGGCAGCTTGCCGCGGGTGCTGAGGCGGCGGGCGCGTTTGACGCACTCGGGGGCGTCATGGGGCGTCTTGACCTCGGGCAGGTCTTCGAGCATCGCCTTGATCTGTGCCGGCGTCGGCGGCGTCTGTTGTGTGTCGGGTGCATCGAACTGCGCATCGACCTGTGCTTGGCTCTGTGAATCGGCTTGGGGCTGGTTCTCGGACATAGGGTGCCGAGTGTATCGGCCCGAAGCCGCGACCTATCCACCAGGAGACCGCCATGCCGCTGATCGAGCCCGGAAAGAAGGCCCCCGCGTTCACGCTCGCCGACCAGGACGGCACGAAGCACAAGCTCAGCGACTACGCCGGCCGGCCCGTGGTGCTGTTCTTCTACCCCAAGGACCTGACCAGCGGCTGCACGAGCGAGGCGTGCCAGTTCCGGGATCTACTCCCGAAGTTCGGGAAGATGGAAGCCCAGGTCTTTGGCGTCAGCATCATGGGTACTAAGAGCAAGAAGAAGTTCGCGGACAAGGAGGGACTGACGTACCCGCTTCTCGCCGACGATCGGGAGAACGACGAGGGCAAGCCGGACCCAGCGATCGCGCAGAAGTACGGCGTGTGGGTCGAGAAATCGATGTACGGCAAGACCTACATGGGCATCCAGCGGACGACGTACCTGATCGACGGCGACGGCAAGGTCGTGCGGCGGTGGGACAAGGTCAAGGTGCCGGGCCACGCGGAGGAGGTGCTGGCGGCGGTGAAGGAGATTGGGTGACGTCTGGGGTTGCGCCGCATTCGGGGCAGGGTGCGTCCGCGGCGAGGCCCACTCGGCTGTATTCGCAGTGCTCGCACTCCGATGTTCGTGCGAGTTGCCTGCTGCGGTGAGCGGCGTGCGCCATCGCCCCGGCGAAGCACGCGAAGGGAGCGAGCGTGCCGGCTTCTGACCAGTACGCCCATGCGCCCTGGGCGAAACGCCATCCGGTCATGATGTAGCGGTGGTTGGAGTGGCTGCTGTCGAGCCAGCCGAGGACAAGCGGCCACGCGGCCAAGAGCATACCTGCTATCCACAACGCGGTGGCTGTGGTTGTCCTGCGATACGAGAGAGCCACGATGCCGAGGACAGGGAGCATGCTGAGCAGCGCGAGCTCGCGGAATTCGTGGGCTCTCGACAGATTCCACGCCGTATTGAGCGGTCCTGTCGGGCGATCGGCAAAAACGTAGTTGATCGCGAGCGGCCAGACGAAGCAGAGCGCAACCACAAAGGTCAGACGATTGCCGGTGAGAGGTCGCCGCGCCGCCCACCAGCCTGCCGCGACAATGAGGAACAGCAGCAATCCGCTTGAGGTGTTGAACGCGATGAGGCGGACGAGCCGTGTCCACTGGTCGATCGCTCGAAGCGATGGGTCGGCACCGAGCGAGACGAACAACATCTCGGTGATCCGGTGGTTGACTGAATCGAGCGCGAGCGGGACGGCGATAACGAGGCCCAGGCCCACTGCGAGCCAGCCGATTGGGCCGAAGCCGGTGGAGTGACGTCGGATGGTGTGTGTCGCCATGGGTTTACGCCTCCGGGGCTGCTGCGCATTCGGGGCAGGGGGCGTTCTGGGCAAGACCGATGCGGTCGTAGCCGCACGATGCACAGCAGCCTTCTACCGGCGTGCCGCGAGATGAGATGCCGATGTGCAGCATCGCGGCGAAAACGAGCAACTGCATGATCGAAGGCAAGAGCCCGATCTCGACGTAAACGAAGCCGGTTGGGGGTCTGCGAGACAGGTACCACGCCGGTGGGGCGACGTCGTTGATCGTGAGGATTGTGTCCGTGCCTGCGACGAGAATTGCCGCCAGCCACAACGCCGCGCCGGTGCGAGTTCGTTGCAACGCGAGCACGAAGATCGCGAGCATGCCCAGCATGCTGAGATGGATCAGCAGGTTGGCTTCGTAGCCCGAGAGTTGCATCCGGGTGCGGAGCGGCCGCACCACGGATGACCCGGAAAGCTCGAAAGCGAGCATCGCCGACGAGACGCACACGACCGAGACGGTGGCCCACGCCCAGCGCGGGATCCGGCGCGACGCAAGCCGCCAGCCGATGGCGATGGATGCCAGAACGATAACGTTGGCGGTGCAGCCGAGGATGCCGAACCACGTGAACGTTTGGACACGCGCGACGTACGTCAGTGTCGCTTCGATACCCAGAGTGCTGTGCATCGCCCTGATGAACGTGTGTTGGATGTCGATGCCGATCAACAGAGCGAGGATGATCGCGAGCAGCAGGGCAGTCCCGCTCCAGCCGAGCCACCCGAACCCCCAGATCGGCTTGTGCACGCGCCTGGCCGCCATTGCTTCGCAGCCTACCTCGTGGTGCCCTATCATTTCGGGATGCCGAGCCCTTTTGCCCTGCCCATCTTGTGCATTCTCTCTAGTTTGAGCGTTTGCAACGGCTTCGGGCAGACGGTCGCCGATCCTCGGCCGGTCGAATCGGGGCAGGCTGTCGATGATTTCGGTTTTTGGTCAGGTCACTGGCTTGTCGAGAACGCGCGGCAGGATCTCGAGAACGAGGTCTTTGTCAACGCGGGTGTGTCGCGGTCATCGGCTGAGATGCTGCTGGATGGCCGGCTGTTGCTTGAGCGGTGGGATGGCGAGGACGGGGCGATGGCGTCGCTCTTCGGCCTGACGCTGCGGTACTTCGATCCTGAGCGTGGCCGATGGGTGACGATCAAGAACTGGCCCGCGGGCTCGCCGGTGGCGGCTCAGTTCACCCGAATCGAGGGGAGCTTCGACGGCGGGGTGATCGTTTCGCACCCGGCGAGGGTGTTCGGGGAGAACTTCGAGTCCGAGCAGTTCATGTCGACGCGGTCGGTGGTGGGCAATGTGTCGGCCGATGCGTTCCGGGTGCAGCTTCAGCGGCCCGTGCTGGCCCGGAGCTGGGGTGCGACGTGGGCGATGGACTACCTGCGGGAGTCGGAGGCTGAGCCGGGGCCGGTGCGGATCGATGCGGCGCCCGAGAGGCCTGCGTCGGAGGCGGAGCGGACGCGTTTGACGGACTGGCTGGTGGGGGAGTGGTCGGCCGAGGGCGTGGATGTTCGGGTGTCGAGCGTGCTGCGCGGGCTCGGGTTTCTTGTGTCGGCTGAGGTTGACCGGGGTGGTGTCCGGGCGTCGGCGGTGCTTGTCGCGGCTTGGGATGCGCGCACTGCGTCGTGGCAGATCCGCGAGGTGGGGCTGAACGAGCCGCTGCGGTCGCTGGTGTGGGAAGTGGTCGGCCGAGTTCGCGAGACGGGTTTGGTCCTACGATCCAAGGGGATCGATGATCTTGGAGGGATGGTGTTCCGGCGTCTTGATGGCGGTGGGATGCAGTTCGAGTTGACGCTGCCGGACGGCGAGCGCCTTGATGTGGAGCTAACGAAACTATGAGTCGGATGATGAGCAAGCCGCGTGGCTCGAGCCGGTCGATGGGCGGCAAGCTGCCGGTGCCGGACCTTTCGGATGACATGGTGATGCGGGTGGTGGCGGGCATCCGTCCCTGCCGCGAGGGCGGGCTGAAGCTGCAGCCCGGCAAGCTGGGCAGCCGAACGGTGATCCACAACTACGGTCAGGGCGGCTGCGGTGTGACGCTGAGCTGGGGGTGCGCCGAGTTGGTTGGCGAGATGGTCAAAGAGGCCGCCGGCGAGAAGGCGGACGTCGCGGTGCTCGGCGGCGGCGTGACGGGCCTGACGAGTGCGCTTGTTCTTGCAGAGCAGGGGCACAGCGTGACGGTGGTCGCCGAGAGCTTCGGCGAAGAGACGACCAGCGTTGTCGCGGGTGCGCTCTGGCTGCCGACGGGCATCGACTTCCCAAAAAAGAAGGCCGACCGGGCGCGGTTCAACGACATCCTGCGACGCTCGGCGAAGCGATTCGGCATGCTGGACCGCGGGCTGTGGGGCGTGGAGGAGCTGCCGGTGTACGAGCCGGCGGATTCGGAAGAGCACCCTGAGTACTTCGAATCGGGCGTGATGGGCGCGCCGCGAGAGCTGACCAAGGCCGAGCCGAAACCGGGGTCGATCAAAGAAGGCCGGCTGTTCCGCGCGAACTTCATGCACACGCCGCGGTTCATGCGGACGCTGCACGAGGCCTGCCAGAAGAAGAAGGTTGGCTTCATCGAGGAGCGGATCGAGTCGCTCGCGGATGCGAAGGCTGTTGAGGGCGACGTGGTCGTGAACTGCCTCGCGATGGGCAGCAAGACGGTGTTCAACGACCAGAAGATGTACGGCGCGCGTGGCGTGCTGGTGCACCTAGAGCCGCAGGAGCTCGGGTACATCGTGCACGACAGCTACAAGTACATGTTCCCGCGTGAGGATGCACTGATTCTGGGCGGCTCGTTCGAGCCGAACCAGGAGGATGATGAGTCGACCGAGGCGATGGCCGAGGAGATTCTGGAGCATCACCGGGCGTTCTTCGGGCAGTAGCCGTGTTGGGCGGTTAGCCGGCTGAAACGGGCTTGCCGGTGAGGGCGTACCAGGGCCTGATGGTGAGCGATGGCACGCCGAGCATCGGCCAGAGTGCTTGCACGAGTCTGGGTCTGAGGAGCACCTCGGCTGCGGTTCGGCAGGCGGGAAGACGTGTGCGCAGCCGTCGGCGGTAGAGCTTCGCGAATCGATCGTGGATGACGCGCGGGTCGGTTTCTGACTCCAACAGTTCGGCGAGTCTGGCGACGGACCAGAGCGCGAGGCCGATGCCTTCGCCGCCGACCGGATCAACGGCGGCGGCGGCGTTGCCGACGCGGAACGATCGCGGGTGGCCGGGGCGGGTGTACCTCGATCGTGCGACGGCGGAGGTCATCCATGGGCCTTCGCGTTGGTCGGGTGTGAAGCCGGGCCAGACGGAGGCGAGCAGGGCGTCGCGGTCACCCTTGTGCGCGGCGAGGGCCTGGGGCGTGGCGCACATGGCGAAGGTCGCGAGGCCGTCTTCGATGCCGATGGCACCGCAGTAGACGCCGCGTGCTGAGCGCATGCGGATGCCGCGGACGGGACTGGTTGGTCGGGCGTGGCACTTGAGGCCGACGAGTGATTTGGCTTTGGGTGTCGGGCCGGCCAGGTCGAACCGGCCCGAGCCGTCGGCGTGGATGACGAGGTCCGTGTGGATACTCTCGCGCGAAGCGAAGTGCACCGTTGCGGAGTCGTCGTTGTACTCGACGCTGGCGACGCGGACGGGCTGCAAGACGTGTGCGCCTGCGGCTGCTGCTTTCTCGATTAGCAGCACATCGAGCGAGCGTCGGCTCAGTGCCCATGCGGGCTCGGGCATGTTCCACGTGCGTTGCCTGTCGCCGAGTTCGAGCGCGAGCGTTCGCACGCGGGCGGCTCCTGCTTCGCGGAGCTCGTTGGGCGTCAGGACCGATTCGAGGTCTGGCGTTGCCGCGGGGGAGATGAACTCGCCGCAGACTTTGGCTCGTGGAAACGCCTGCGATTCGATGACGGTGACATCGAAGCCGGCTCGCGCAAGCCTGAGCGCGAGCGATGCGCCACCTGCGCCCGCGCCGATGATCGCGACGCGGCTACCACGCATTGCGGCGCTCCCCCGCGAGCGTGAACCGGTGCGTAAACAGGTTCCACTCGTAGTCGCAGTAGGTCAGGTCGAGGCGTTTGGCGTAGTCGAGGACCTCGCGTTTGGTGAAGCCGGCTTCGACGGAGACGCGGGCGTCGTGCCGGATGATCGCAGGTTTACCGATTGTGGCGACGTGGATGAACGCTCGGCCGACGGTGGATCGCACGAGGTCGTTCCAGACGATGCCGCGCTTGGCGATGCGGTCCATCATGCGGAGCACGAGCTTGATCTGGATGTCGGTGAGGTGGTGGAGGAAGAGGCCGGCGTGGACGTAGTCGAAGCTGTCGTCGGCGAAGGTCTCGTCGAGCTTGAGTGCGTCGGCGAGGTCAAGCATGATCGACGCGGCGAGGTCGGGCTCTCGGGCGATGTGCTCGCGGGCGAGCTCGAGCGTGGTTTCGTGGACGTCAACGCCGGTGACCCGGAGGTCGAAGCCGCGGGCTTTCGCCCATCGGACGGCTTCGAGCGGGAGGTCGGCCGACCCTGTGGCGATGTCGAGCAGGGTGATCGGCTGATCGGTGGGCCAGAGGGTGCTGCAGCGTTCGAGGTGGCGGATGAGCGATGACACGCCGCCGAGGCGTTTGTTGACGCCCCGGATGTAGCGGAGGGCGTCGTCGAGCGCGTGGCGATCGACGGCGGGATCGTCCATGAGCTCGGGCGTGAGGCGGCGGTGCTTGATCGGCACTATCCTTATCGGCGTATGGCGCAGGGAAACGGAGTGGCTGAGACGACGGTAGCGGGTTCGTCGCGCGAGCGGGTGACGATGCGGACGCTGCGGGCGATGAAGGCTCGGGGTGATGCGTTCGCGTGCCTGACGTGCTACGACGCGACGAGCGCGCGGTGGCTCGATCGCGCGGGTATCGACGTGCTGCTGATCGGCGACACGGCGGCCGAGGTGATCCTGGGCTACGAGCGGACGATCGACATGCCTCTCGATATCGCGATCGCGCTGACGGCGGCCGTGCGGAGGGGCGCTGACCGTGCGATGGTCATGGGCGACATGCCGTTCTTGAGCTATCACTGCGGCGAGGACGAAGCGGTTCGCAACGCGGGTCGGTTCATGACCGAGGGCATGGCTGATATCGTGAAGCTCGAGGCGGACGCGGGGTTCGCGCCGCTTATTGCGAGAATGGCTGGTGCAGGCATCGCGGTGTGCGGGCATGTTGGGTCGCGGCCTCAGACGGCGGCGCTCGATGGCGGGTACGGCTCGACGGGGCGGACCGCGGCGGAGGCGCAGCGGATTGTCGATGACGCGGTGGCGCTCGAGCAGGCGGGGGCGGTGATGCTGCTGGTCGAGGCCGTGCCGGCGGTCGTCGCTGATCGGATTCTTGAGATGACAAAGGTGCCCTTGATCGGCATCGGAGCTGGCTCGGCCTGCGACGGGCAGATTCTGGTGATGCAGGACCTGGTTGGGATGACGGATGCAGCGCCGCGTTTTGCGGAGCGGTCGGCGTCTCTCGGGCCCGCCCTCAAGGATGCAGGCGAGGACTGGGTGCAGCGTGTGCGGGCGCGGTCAATCGGCGGTCGGGGCTACGCGATGCTTGAGGGCGAGCTGGAGCGCTTCCAGGCGGCCCGCCGGCCCGAGCGGTAGCTTGCGGGGTCGGGTGATGTCCGGTAAGCTCGGATGCGTGTCGTTCGCGTGAGCGGGCTGCGAGGTCTGCAGGGCGGAGCATCGCCCTGAATCGGCGGTGCAACCGCATCGGTCTGCGAACGAAAGCGTGGAGAGACGACGACGATCTCGGCGCTGGTGGTGCGTCGAGCAGGAGCCGCTGATGCGACGGATTGTGGCGTTTGGACCGGCCTTCGTGGTTCTTGCCGTGCTTGCGGCGGTGACCTTCCTGGGGCCGGTGGTTGTGCAGCGGATGGTTTTCAGCCGGACGCATGCTGAGGTTGTTCTCGCTCGGCAGGTGCTTCAGGATGACGACATCTTGGAGCGGATCGACCGGGCGACGCGGCGCGTGGCCGAGGCGGTCAAGCCGTCGGTGGTTCACATCGAGGTGACGCTGCGAGCCGGCGACGGTGAGGCGATCTTTGGCCCCGGCGCGTCCGGCTCGGGCTGGGTGTACGACGCCGAGGGCCACATCGTGACGAACGCGCACGTGATCGGCGCGGCGGAGTCGGCACAGATTGAGTTTGCGAACGGGCGTACGGCGACTGCGAGGCTTGTTGAGGCTGACGCGTTCACCGACATCGCGGTGCTGAAGGTTGACCCGGGCATCGGTGTGATTCCCGTCGCGAGGGACTCGTCTCGCCGTGTGGCGCTCGGCGATCGGGTGTATGCGTTCGGCTCGCCGTTCAACTTTAAGTTCAGCATGAGCGAGGGCATTGTGTCGGGCCTGGGTCGGAACCCGCGGACCGGTTCGACGGGGAACGCGTTTACGAACTACATCCAGACGGATGCGGCGGTGAACCCCGGGAACTCGGGCGGGCCGCTGGTGAACGTCTATGGCGAGCTCGTTGGGATGAACGTCGCGATCGCGACCGGGTCGCGGCAGAGCTCGAGCAATCAGGGGCAGTCGGCGGGCATCAGCTTTGCCATCCCGCTTGGCGTCGTCGAATCGGTGGTCGGCCAGATCGTTGACGAGGGCGAGGTTCGACGCGGGTTCCTTGGCATCACGTCGGCTCGCGGGCGTGGGCAGTCGACCGACGTGCTCGACCGCGAGGGGGCGTTTGTTGGGCGCGGCATTCTGGTGGCATCGGTCGAGGACGGTCTTGCTGCGGACCGAGCCGGTATCGAGCCCGGTGACATCATCACCCGGATCGGCGAGAACGAGATCCGCGAGTGGCATCATCTGAGCTCGGTGATCTCGACGGCGCGGCCCGGTGCGCGGATCGACGTGGAGCTGTGGCGTGACGGGGAGCCGGTGAGCACGCAGGTGCATCTTGCAGAGTTCCCCGACAGCACGTTGCAGCGATCGGCACTTCGGCCGGCTCTGTGGCGTGCGGGGATTCAGATCGGTGAGCTGCGCGCGGCCAACCTTGAGCCGATGGTCCAGGTCGAGGGCGTGTTCGAGCGGGGCGACGCGGCGCGGGCCGGGTTCCGTTCCGGCGATCTCATTCTCACTGTGAACGGCGAAGAGATTACCGACGAGCTTTCGTTCTATGCGGCGATGGGCCGCGCTGAAGCGCTTCGCGGCAAGCGTGTGCGCATCGGCATCGAACGCGATGGTGACCGACGGACGCTTTCGCTCCGGCTTGACTGACGTTGGGCGCTACGGTTCGGGGTCGTCGCCGGCCCCCGGCTCGGCTGGCGTGAGAACGAGGGTGACCGGTGTTTCGAAGATGGGGATGCGGTCTGGGTCCGCCATCCAGATCGGGTCGCCGGAAGCGGCGTCGGGGCTGAAGACTGGGGCGAGGCCGATCGTCTCGATGCCGGCGAACGAATCGGCATCGCCCGAGCCGAACGTGCTGAGCCCGATGACGACGCCCTCCGCTTCGGCCATGTAAAAGGTCGCGCCGTTGAACTCGCGTTCGCTTGACCCGCCGAACCGGAAGACGGGGCGATTATCGTCGAGGCGCGTGTTGGTCTCGGGATCGTGGACCCACTCGGTGGGCGGCTCTTCGATCCGCTCGCCGTCGCGTTCGAATTTGGCGGTGACGATGATCTCTGGCCCCTCGGGTTCGGCACGCGTGCCGTCGGCGAGGATCGCGCCAGGCACGCCGGGTTCGAGCCCGAGCAGCAGCAGGGCGGCGTGCACGTGCCGGGCCTCTGCGTCGATGCGGACCAACGCTTCGTGGTCTCTGATGCCGCCGGCCTCTGCGACCGCTTCAACGATGACGTTCGGTGTTGCCTCGCTGTGCGCGTCGATGGGAACGAAGCCGGTGAGCTCGACAGCGCGGGCGTCGTAGTCAATGACGATGCCCGGGAAGGCGTCGGCGCGTCCTTCGGGTTGCGCGGATGCGAGAAGAGCACACGACCAGAGTGCGGGGGCGATCATGGGAGCGAGTGTACGAGTTCGACGAAGCGCTCGCCGCGGTGCTCGAAGTTTCGGAACTGATCGAACGAGGCGCAGCCGGGGCTGAGCAGGACGACATCGCCCGGGGCGGCACGGTCGTGAGCCATGGCAAGGGCGGTTTCCAGCGTTCCTGCGTCGTCGGCACCCGCGGCACACGCGGCCGTTGCGATCGTGGCACCGGTCGCCCCGATGCACAGCAGCGAGCGTGTCGCGGAGGCGAGCTCCGCGAGCGGCTCGAGCGAGGTGCCCTTGTCGGAGCCGCCGACGATCAGATGGACAGGATCGCCGTTGAAGGCTTCGAGCGCGAGTCGTGTTGCGTTCGGCGTTGTCGACTTTGAATCGTTGACGTAGCGGATGCCGCGGTGATGTCGGACGAGTTCGAGGCGATGGGGGAGGCCTCGGAACGCCGCGATGCCGGTTGCGGCTTTGTCGGGACTGACGCCCAGCGCTGTGCATGCCGCGAGGCCGAGCCTGGCGTTCGATCGGTTGTGATCGCCTTGGAGTTTGAGCGGGGGGAGCGGATCATGGGGGGCGGGCGTAACGCGTCGGGCTGCGGTCGGGAAGTCTGCGGCGGTTTCTCCGAGGACGGCGGTGTCGCGGCTGCGTAGGCGTTGGGTGAGCACGTGCTTGCTGGCCGCGTAGTGGTCGAGGGTGCCGTGCCAGTCGAGGTGGTTCTCCGCGAGGTTTGTGACCACCGCGACATCGAACCATCGGGCGCTGTCCATGGCGCCGGGTTGGCTGAGCCACCAGAGCTGCGCGCTGGAGAGTTCGACGACGACGTTGCCGTCTGTGTTGATGGAGCCGAGGCGGTCGAGGAGCGACCCGCCGATGTTGCCGCCGAGGTGGGCGGTCGCTCCGGCGGCGACCAGCCCGGCGTGGATCAGGGCAGAGGTGGTGCTCTTGCCGGCGGAGCCGGTGACGCCGACGCGTGGGCATCGCTCGGGCAGCGCGTCGAGCGCGAGCGCGATCTCGGTGGTCACTCGTGCGCCTGCGTCGCGGGCGGCAATGACGCACGGGTGCTCCCACGGGCGTTTGATGGCCGGGCTGACGACGAGCAGATCGCACGCCGCGGCGTCGTCGGGGTCGTTCACGCCCAGGCGCGTGGTGACCGAGCCTTGGGTGAGCTCGGGCCGGAGGTCTCGGAGAGGAACCTCCAGTTCGGACGACGAACGGAGATCGGTGACAAGAACGCGGTGGCCCGAGCGTGCGAGGTGCTTGGTCGCGCCGAGTCCGCCGCCGAATGTGCCGAGACCCAAGATCACCGCGGTCTGTTGCATCGTTGTGTGCTCCCTCGCGGCTGCGGGCCCCGCGGTGTTAACCGCTGCTCTTACATGAGCGACACGGGGTCGACATCGACGGCGGTCCCCGCGTCGCTTTTGACGAGTCCTCGCTCGCGGAGCAGCCTGAGGACCTGCTGCATGATGGCGGGGTTGGGGGCCGAGAGCTCGACCGCGACGCGGAAGTGGTCGGCGATGCGCTCGATCGGGCAGGGCATAGGGCCGACGAGCCTGCCTTGCAGCTGCTCGATGGGGTCTCTGGCGGCCTGAGCGATATCGGCGGCGGCCCGTTCGGCCTTTGCCGCGTCGCGGTCGCGGCACACGATGCGGGTCATCCGCCAGGCTGGTGGGAGCCCCACGGCGTGCCGGGTGCGGAGCTCGGCGTCGGCGAACGTCGCGTAGTCGTGGCGTGCGGCGGCGGTGATCGGATCGGCGTCGGGCTCGAAGGTCTGGACGATGACGGTGCCGGGGTGCTCTCCCCGGCCGGCTCGGCCCGCGACTTGGCTGACGAGCTGGTAGGTGCGTTCGGCTGCGCGGAAATCGGGCAGGTTGAGCGCGGTGTCCGCGCTGAGCACGCCGACGAGCCGGACGTTGGCGACATCGAGACCCTTGGCGATCATCTGGGTGCCGAGCAGCGCACGGATGCTGCCTCGGGCGAAGCGGCCCAGTGTGTCAAAGTAATCGCGCGCGGTCCGCATGGTGTCCGCGTCAACGCGCACGAGCGAGTCGCCGGCGATCAGGCGTTGGTCGGTGGGGAGGTCTGCGGTGATGGCTTCGATCGCTTGTTCGGCGCGTTGGGTGCCGATGCCGAGGAGCTGGAGCTTCTCGCGGCAGTCCGGGCAGGCGTCTGGCAGCAGCTGCTCGGCCTGGCAGTGGTGGCACCGCACGTAGCCGCCTCGGCGGAGCTGCGCGTCTTTGTGGAGCACGAGTTTGGCGTCGCAGTGGTCGCACATCTGCTGCCAGCCGCACGAGGTTTTGGTGCACGAGACCATTCCGGCGAAGCCTCTTCGGTTGAGCAAGAAGACGATCTGGCCGCCGTCGGCGAGTGTCGCTTGCACCGCGCGGGCGAGCGTGGGGCCGACGACGAGCTCGCGGGCGCGTGAGCCGGTCTGCTCGGCGTGCCGTTTGCGCTCTTCGATCATGTCGGCGATGCGGACGGCCGGCATGGCGGCGCCGGAGACTCTCCGCGGGAGCTCGAGGAGCGTGGCGCGGCCGGACCGGGCGGCGTGCCAGGACTCAAGGCTTGGCGTGGCCGACCCCAGCAGGACCGGGCAGCCGTTGTGGTGGGCGCGCTTGATGGCGACGTCGCGGGCGTGGTAGCGGGGGAGCTGATCCTGCTTGTACGACCCGTCGTGCTCTTCATCGACGATGACGAGCCCAAGGCGTTGCACCGGCGCGAAGACGGCCGATCGTGCGCCGATGACAATCGGGCAGTCGCCCGATGTCACGCGTGACCACGCTCGGTTGCGCTGGGCCGCCGTGAGTCCGGAGTGCATCACGGCGACGCGGCCTGTGCCGAGCCGGCTTTGAACGCGGCCGGCGGTCTGGGGCGTGAGCGCGATCTCGGGTACGAGCATCACGGCGGTCTGGCCCCGCTGGAGCACGGTTTCGAGGAGTCTGAGGTAGACCTCGGTCTTTCCCGAGCCTGTGACGCCGAAGAGCAGGTGCCGCTGGTACGTGCCGAGCGACTGCGTGACGCGGTCGATGGCCTTGGCCTGTTCCGGGGTGGGCTGAAGCGCAGGCGAGCTCTCGAAGATGGCGTCGGACTCGGTGTCGCGGGCCCGCACGGTGGTCGTCGCCCGCTCGGCGAGAAGGCCCGCTTTGATGAGCCTGTTGATCGGTGCGATGGACCGCAGTCCAACGGCGTCGGCGAGGTCCCGCGCGGTGGCCGGGAAAAGGTCTGGATCCAGCGCGCCGAGAGCGTCCCAGGCGCTGCGAGCAGTGGGGGAGAGCTTCGCCTCGATGGGGTCTGCCGGTTGGCACGTCGGAGCGATGAGCGTCTGCGGGCGGCGGCCGATGTCCTGCTTGACGGCCGCCGGGATCATCGATGCGAGCGTCATGCCCAGCGGGCACACGTAGTAGCGGCTGATCCACCGGGCGAGCTCGATGAGTTCTGGTGTGAGCGGCCGGCCCATTGCGCGGGACAGCGGCTTGACCTTCGCGGGGTCGTAGCCCTCGAGCAGGTCGCGGGAGCCGCGGTCGATGACGATGCCCCTCGTCGGGGTGTTGCCTCGGCCCAGCGGGGCCTCGACGGCCTGGCCGACCGAAACGCTTTCGTCGTCCGCCCGGTAGGTGAGTGTCGCGTCGGCGTTGCCGCGGTCGAGCCCCCGTTCGAGTGCGACGCGGACATACACGGCGTCGTCCGGTGGGGTTTCCGCGTCGCTGCCGAAGAGTTGCGGTTCCACCGTACAGACTAGACTCTGCACCGATGCGCGACACCACTGACGATCGGGTTCCTGCTCGGCTCGCACTCGCCGATGGGACGTTGCTGCAGGGCCGGGCGTTCGGCGCGACGGGGCGTGGGATCGTCTCGGTGGCTGAGGTTGTGTTCAGCACGTCGATGTCGGGCTACCAGGAAGCGATGACGGACCCGAGCTACGCGGGCCAGATTCTGACGCTGACGACGCCGCTCGTGGGCAACACGGGTGTGAACCCGGTCGACGTCGAGTCGGGGCGGGTGCAGATCGCGGGGCTTGTCGTTCGAGAGCTCGCACGACGGCATTCGAGTTACAGGGCCCGGTCTGACCTGTCGGCGTATCTCTCTGAGGCGGGCGTGCTCGGCATCGAGCGCGTCGACACGCGGGCGCTCACTCGGGTGCTGAGGTCGGGCGGTGTCATGGCGGGGGTTCTGACCGATGATTCGTCGGTCAGCGACGCGGCCCTCGTTGAGCGGGCCAAGGCGGCGCCGGGCATGGGCGGGCAGGATCTTGTGAGCCGTGTCGCTCATTCGTCGTCGTCGGCCTGGTCGGAGGGGCTTGGGCCCTGGTCGGACATCGCCTCGCCCGGAAGCGGCCCGCTCGTGCTCGCGGTGGACTGCGGGGCGAAGCGGAACATCCTTCGCCACCTCACGGCTCGGGGCTGTCGTGTCGAGGTCATCCCGCATGGGTTTGATCCCGGTGAGGTCGTCTCGCGCTTTGAGGCGGGCGAGGTGAGCGGGGTGTTTGTTTCGAACGGGCCGGGCGATCCGTCGGCGGTTGAGGGCACGATCGAATCGCTGCGGGTGCTGTTATCGGAGGGCGCGCCGCCGATTCCGATCTTCGGAATCTGCCTCGGGCATCAGTTGCTGGCCTTGGCAAGCGGGGCAAAGACGTTCAAGCTTCCGTTCGGGCACCGCGGATCGAACCAGCCCGTTTTGAACCGCGAGTCTGGGCGTGTGGAGATCACAAGCCAGAACCACGGCTTTGCCGTTGATGCCTCGAGCTTGGACGCGACGGTGGCCCGCGCGACGCATGTGCACCTGAATGATGGGACGTTGGCGGGCTTCCGACGAAGCGATCGGCCTGTGTTCGCCGTCCAGCATCATCCGGAAGCGTCACCTGGACCGCACGACGCGGCGTATTTGTTCGACGCCTTCGTTTCGCTGTGCTCTGAGCGAGATTCCGGGATGAAAGCGGTCTGAAAAATGCCTCGGCCGACGCTGCGACTTTGGGGTTGCATCTTGACGACGAGCGGGTATATTGGGGATTGGTAGTCGCCACCCGACGTGCCAGCGAGACGTTTGGCTGGGTCGTCGAGGCGAGCGAGAGAGGAGTTCGTGGGCGTTCTGCCCCGTATAGCCAGGCCTGAGAGCCCGGTGATCACTGTTAGGCTGTGTGCCGGCGATAGCCGCGTGCATGCGTATTTAGGGTTGTGGTTTCAGTTAATCCCAGAGGAGTCTCCGAATGAAGACCAAGATGATTCTTGCTTGCGCCGGTATGGCAGCGTGTGCGGCTCAGGCACAGGTTGACCGTCCCGCGCTCCAGTCGGCCGAAAGTGCCGGCGTCATTTTCCCTGACACGGTGCAGCCGATCCTCGGCATCACGATGGACCGCAGGCTCGTCCTCGGCGAAGAGCGTCAGTACACGCGCGGTGACGGCAACGCCGCCGCTCGCGGTGGTCTCACGGTGACACGTCTGTACAACGCCGCTGGTCTCGGCATGGATACCGACGGCGACGGCACCGACGACGTGATCTGTGGTGACCTGTGTGGTGGCCTGAGCTTCCCGGGCAGCCGCTGGTTCTTCGGTCCGACGTTCGCCACGCAGGCCGTGGCCGATGACTTCGAGTATGACGTGAACCTCGCTGCGGGTGCTGACGCATTCTCGGGCTTCACGTCGCTCGTGAACTGGCTCTCGTGCGGCGGCGCGGGCGACACCGGTACCGAGCCCGCCATCCTTATCTTCACGATGTACGATTCGGTCGATCTGACCGCCGACCTTGACGGCGTTAACGACGGCTTCGATACCGACGGCGATGGCGTCAACGACTCGCCGTACGACGTTACGGACACTGACGGCGACGGTCTCATCGACCAGTTCACCGGCGGCGTCGTCGTGACCTTCGCAAACATCGATACCGACGGCGACACCAGCAACGGCGGTGAGATTCTTGATGCGGATACCGATGGCTACTACGTGCTCTTCGCCGAAGAGCTGACCGATACTGACGGCGATGGTGTCGTTGGCGACCCCGGTGCTGTCGACTTCGGCGGCTTCCCGGTCGGCGATCGCGACGGGGACGGCAACCCGGACGGCACGTTCGAGCTGTTCGTCGCGGGTAGCGAGGGTCCGGACACCGACGGTGACGGCGACGGCGACTCGGGCGACATCTTCAACCAGTACTTCGCTCCGACTTCGCTCGTTGCGCAGGTCATGATCTGGGGCCCGCCCTCGAGCGACAACTCGTCGCCCCTGTGTGCCGAGGGTGACGGCGTTAACGAGGTCACCTCGAACCTCGGTTGGGCTCAGGGTCTGAACCCGTGCCCGGCTGGTTCGACCAACGAGGGTGCCGGCTTCTCGGATGGTGCTCTTGACGGCGGCGTCGTCAACAACATCTGGGACATCTCGATCGATGCGACCGACTTCGCCGGCGTCGTGGCGTGCCCCGACCCGGTTGGCTACGCGGTCTCGATCTCAGGTGAGGGCACCGGCGACGGTGGTAACGATGGTCCGTGTGCCGACACCAACCAGAACGGTGTTGTCGATCCGGGTGACTTCAACGCGTGGATCCTTCAGTTCAACACGCAGGGCCCGTTCTGTGACCAGAACGGCGACGGCCTCTGCAACCCGGGCGACTTCAACGCCTGGATCCTCAACTTCAACAGCGGCGCCCCGTGCCCGTAATGAAGTTCGGCTGAGGGCCGGGGTGATCGCCTGATCACCATCGGAGCAACCTGAAGCAATCGCGTCGGTCCCGTCTTGTGCGGGGCCGACGTTGTTTTTACAATCCATCAAAAGTAAGACTGTATACTTTTCTAGGATGCAACATTGGTCATCCTTGAGCGGATCGATCTGATTCATGGCGTGTTCTGCGCCAGTTGTGCTGCCGCGTGTCTCTTCTCCGGTTGCTTCATTCCGTGTATCGCCAGATGAGATGCTCGACAGCGTGACGCCTCGTGGATGGGTGAGGGCCTCGTCGTGCGGGACTGAACCGCGGAGGGAATGGCAATGAAGCGAGAAATGAAGGGTGAGCGTGGGATGTTGATGGCCGCGGCGGGGCTGGCGATCGGGTTGACCGCTGGAGTTGCGTCCGGCCAGTCGTTCGAGCTCGTCGGCCGATCGATGGAGGGCGCGACGACACTGCGGCCGAACGCCGTTCAGCCGATCCTTGGCGTTCGGATGGACGGGAGCCTGGTGCTCGGTGAGCGTGTTGTGATGAGCGGTGCGGATGCTTCGGCGCAGTCTCGCGGCATCCCTGCTCCACGGGTCGTTTATGACTCGATCATCTCGGCCGACACCGACGGTGACGGCCTCGCTGAACCCGTCTGCGGTGACCTCTGCGGTGGGTTGAGTTTGCCGTCGAGCCGATTTTTCATCGGCAACGCGGCGCTGGCATGGGTCGATGACATCGAGGTTTCTGGGGCTGCAGTATCGGGCGCTTCGAACTTCGAAGGCTACGTCCTGTCGCTGAACTTGGTGTGCGATCCTGCGGTGCAAGAGCCGCTCATCATCATCTCGACGTTGTACGACTCTCCGGTCTCCGGGTTTGATACCGACGGTGATGGTCAGGTCGACAGCCCGTACTCTCGTACCGATGCGAACGGCGATGGTTTGGTCGATGAGTTCACCGGCGGTGCGATCGTTACGTTTGCGAACGTCGACACCGATGGCGACCCATCGAACGGCAACGAAGTACTGGATGCGCCGGGGTTCTTTCAGTTTTTCTCAAACAACCTCACTGATACGGACGGCGACGGCATCGGCGGTGATCCGGGTGCACTTGACTTTGGTGGCTTCCCGGTTGGCGACCGCGATGGCGACGGCGATCCTGATGGTGCGCTGGAGTTCTTTTTCGCCGGCAGTGAGGGCCCCGATACTGACGGTGACGGGGTGCCGGACTCCGGTTCGATCTTTAACGCTTTCGAGGCCAGCAACCTTGGCCCCAACCTCGTGTTCTGGGGCACGCCCGATTCCGATACCTCTGGGTGCGCGGCGAGCTTTGGCATCACCGAGGGCTCATCGTCCGGCATCGTCTGGATCCAGGAAGAGTCGGAATGCTCGAGCGATCCGGCCGTGGCGGGTGACGTGTGGGACCCGGCAACTGATCTCACGGATCTGACCGGTGTTGTGGCGTGCCCGACCGCCCTGACGCCGAGCATCGCGCTCTTCGGCCTCGGCGAGGTCGAACCGGATAATCCGTGCGCTGACACCAACCTGAACGGTACGCTGGACCCGGGTGATTTCAACGCGTGGGTCATCCAGTTCAACACGCAGGGGCCGGGCTGCGATCAGAACGGCGATGGCCAGTGCACGCCGGCCGACTTCAACGCCTGGGTGCTGAACTTCAATTCGGGCTCAGACTGCCCGTGAGGCATTAACGCTGGTGTCGATGGCAGCGATGCCGTTGATGCGGTGCACGACTCGATCGAAGGGATCGGCCTCGCTCACGCGGGGCCGATTTCGTTTTTGGGTGAGGTCCGAAAATCGTCGCAAACGCCGACGTTTCGTGCAACATCATTCGATGTCGGACGAATCGAGCCATTATGAACGCGTTCTGCGTTCGGCTTCGTTTGTGATGTCATATATAGCAAGTCGGGACTCTCTCCGTTTGGGCCGGCTGGCTTTGGTGCGTTCGGCCATCTTGTAATGGGTGTGACACGTTCGAGGGACGAGCCGTGCGCGCGGAGGGAAACATCGTGATTCGGAAGCCGAGCAGGGCGCGTTCGACGGTGCTAGTGGCGTGTGGAGCGGCGGTGGGCATCGGCTCGGCCGCTGCGGCTGGGCAGGCGAGCGAGCTGGTTCCGGTGTCGATGGAGGGTGCGATTACGATCGCGCCGGCTGCTGTTCAGCCGATCTTTGGCGTCCGCAGGGACGGCCGACTTGTGCTTGGTGATCGATTCGAGCTTGCGGGGGCATCGAAGGCGGTTGGACGCGGGCCGTTTGCCCCGACGCCTGTGTACGACTCGTACGGCGTTGGCAACGACACCGATGGTGATGGCATCGGCGATCTGGTATGCGGTGACCTGTGCGGGGGATTGAGCCTGCCGTCGAGCCGGTTCTCGTTCGGGCCGACGTTCGGCTGGCAGGCGTTTACAGATGACGTCAAGCTCAATGCATCGACTGTCATCAGATCGCCGAGTCTGACGGGCTTCCGCTTGCCCCTGACGTTTCTTTCGTGCGACAGCAACTCGACGCTCGAGCCGTTGGTCATCATTTTCACGGTGTATGAGACGCCCGACGTCGCGGGGTACGACACCGACGGCGACGGCCAGACCGACAGCCCCTATCCGCGGACCGACACCGATGGTGACGGCTTGATCGACCAGTTCACCGGCGGGGCAATCGTGACGTTCGTGAACACGGATACCGACGGTGATGGCATTTTCGACGTGCTGTTGCCCGGGCGGTACGACCTGGCCGCGACGAACCTGACCGATACCGATGGCGATGGTCTGCCCGGCAACATTGATCTCGGCGGGTTCCCCGAGACGGACTTTGATGGCGACGGTCGCCTCGATGGCGCGATCGAGGTGTTTCTGACGCAGGGCGAAGGCCCGGACACGGACGGCGATGGTGACGGCAACGGGCCGATCTATGGCGCGTTTGTTGCGAGCACGGTTGCGTCGCCGTTTGTGTGGGGGACGCGTGACGCGGATACCACCGGCTGCGCGGCGGCGAATGGTGTTGTTGCGAGCGGCACAAGCCCGGTTTTTTGGGGGCAGGGATTCAACGGCTGCCCGCCCGGTGCGATCAACGAAGGTTCGGGGTTCTCTGACGGCGCTTCCGACGGCGGCATCGTGAACAACTTCTGGGATCCGACGATCGATAGCTCCGACACGGCTGGTGCGATGGCGTGTCCCGACCCGTTGGCTCCGGCGATTCTTGTCGAGGGCCGAGAGATCCTCAGCTGCATCATCTCAGGCTGCGCTGATGTCAACGGCGATTGCTTCATCACACCCGCCGACTTCAACGCATGGGTCGCCGCGTACAACGCGGGCGGCTTGCGATGCGATCAGAACGGGGATCGCGAGTGCACGCCGGCCGACTTCAATGCCTGGGTGCTGAACTTCAACTCGGGCGCGCCGTGTCCCTGAGTGTCAGGAGTCTCCGCTGACGTCATCAGCGGCGTCCGTTGTCTCCTCAGTCGTCGGCGATCCCGCGGCCTGTTCGAGCGGCGTGTGAATCACGCCGGTTTGTACCAGGTCCGCGGGCGTCGGCGCGCGCTCGAAGAGGTTTGTCGGGCTCGTCTTTGCACCGGACGAACTCACAACGACGCTTGTGACGATGCCTGTGGCGGCGTACAGCGGCTGGGCGAATGCTTCAGCGATTTGCCACCGCGTCGAGCGGTTGCCGCCGGTCTCGAGAGCGGTGAGCGCGGTGGGGAACTCGCCGCGCTGTCGCGCGGTCTCGCGAGGGAGGGCGAGGCGATCGGACCCGTGCGCTTCGTGCCGTGTTCCGTCGATGGGCACGGCGTACACATGCGGCGCGAAGTTGCTCCGGTCGAGACCCATGACCGTGGGGAGATCGTCGGCGGGGCGTTGCGGCGGCAGTGGCTCACCGTTTTCGTCGAGCTTCATCTCGATGACTTCGGGCGGGAAAGAGGCGAGCGGGATGCTCTCGCCGATGGTGAGCCGCTGATTGGCGTTGTCGGCGCACCCGCAGGCGATGACGCTCCCAATGATCAGTGGCGTTGTTGCGCAAGCGATGCCGCGGTGTTTCGTCATGGCGTCAGTGTAGTTCATCGGTTGTGTGTTGGTCGGTTTGCTTCAAGGCCTGTTCGACAGCGTACCGGGCGTCGTCGCTGTTGAAGCCTCTGCGGAGCAGGAAGGCGAACAGCCGACGCTTCGTAGCCGTTGGGTCGGTGGGCTGGCGTTGCCGGCTTGCTCGCTTGGTTGCCAGTTCGACTGCTGCTTCGCGCTCGTCGAGGTCTTCGGTTGCCCGGCCCGCGGCCTTTGACGCGTCAGCGGCGCTGATGCCGCGGCGGCGGAGCTTGGTTTCGATCGCGCGGCGGGACGTGCCAGCTCGCGATGCGAGCGTCGTTGCTGCGGCCTCGGCGAGATCGGCATCGTTGATGACGCCGGCGTTCTCGAGGGCGTCCGCGGCGGCTGCGGCGTGGCGATCGGCGTGCCCGGCGATCCGGAGGCGTCGGATCAGGTCCGCCCGCGCGCGCGGTCTCGCGGCGACGAGCCTGAGGGCGTGCTTGCGTGCGGCCAGCTTGGCGGCGGCGTCGAAGAGCTGATCGGCAAGATCTGCGGTCCATTCGGCGCCAGCGGCGACTTGCAGTTGTTCGAGGTCACTCGCGTCGATCTTTGCGACGCTCTTGTTGCCGACCATGACGGACACGCTGGTGCCGTCGGTGCCGATCGATCGCAGGCGTGTGACCGTGTCGCCTTGGTCGGGTGCGACCAGTTCTGCCGGGTCCGGCGCGAGCGTGCGCGATCCCTTCTTCGGACGGGTGCGCATCAGCCGCCGACTCGCAGGCTTTCGAGGTAGCCGCCGATCTCCCCGAGGGCTTTCTGGTCGCCGGTCTCGCGGGCGATCCCCAGGCCGGTCTCGAGCGTGGCGATCGCTTCGTCGGCATTGCCCGCGTCTTCGAGCGTCTTGGCCTTGTGGAAGTACGCGTAGCAGTAGGAGGGGTCGATCGCCAGGCACCGATCGAAGCTCGCGACGGCCTTGTCGTGCTCGCGGATCTTCGCGTACTCAAGCGCCAGGGCGTATTGCATGAACGCGTCGTCCGGGTCGTTGGCGAGGATCCCCTCAAGCTGCTCGATCGTTGGCATGACCGAAGGGTATCCGTCGCGGCTGTATACAGCGACCGCTACGATGCGTTTCACCCGCGCGGGGCGGGGATGAGATCATCGGGAGACTTTGCATGTCGCACGGCGTTTCGAGGGTGGGCGTGATCGGTGGGGGGCAGATGGGCGGCGGCATCGCGCAGATCGCGGCCGTCAGCGGGTTCGAGACGGTCGTCTGCGACCTGTCGGCCGACCAGATCGCCTCATGCGAGAAGACGCACGACAAGCTGCTCGCGAGAGCCGTCGAGAAGGGCAAGATGACCGAGTCCGATGCGAGCGCCGCGAAGGGCCGGCTGACGTATGTCACCGAGACGAGCAAGCTTACCGGCAGCGACATCGTGGTTGAGGCCGTGGTCGAGAACGCGGAGGTGAAGCGATCGATCTTCGCCGAGCTTGCGAAGCAATTTACGGGCGATGAGATCCTCGCGACCAACACGAGTTCGATCAGCATCACCGAGATCGCCGCGGCGACTGACTGCCCTGAGCGGGTGATCGGCATGCACTTCTTCTACCCGGTGCCGGTCATGAAGCTGGTGGAGGTGATCAACGGGCTCGCGACGAGCGACTCGGTGACGCAGCGCACGATCGCGCTGGCCGAGGCGATGGGCAAGTCGGCGCTGCCGGCAAACGATCGCGCGGGGTTCGTAAGCAACCGCGTGCTGATGCCGATGATCAACGAGGCGTTCTACGCGTGGATGGAGGGCGTGGCCGAGCCCAAGGACATTGACGGGATCATGAAGCTCGGGTGCAACCACCCGATGGGGCCGCTGGAACTGGCCGACTTTATTGGGCTCGATACCTGTGCACACATCATGAACGTGCTTGCGGATGGGCTGCACAGCGAGCGGTATCGGCCTTGCCCGAAGCTGGAGCAGCTTGTCACGGCGGGTCGGTTGGGGCGGAAGTCGGGTCGGGGGGTGTACGAGTACTGAGGCGGAGTAACGCGATGCCGATCAGACGGGGCGGGGTGCTGAAGCCGATGCTGATTGCCGTGCTAGTGATCGTGGCGGTCGGCGTGCTGTGGCTGTGCGTAGAGATCTACTTCGCGCTGACGGCGACGCCGAACATAGACACGGATTACGCGTCGCAGATGGAAGAACTCGCGGCGAGTGTGCAGAGCGAGGGAGAGAAGCGGTGGGCCGAGTATTCGTCAATACTGGCGGATCACAAGCTCACACTCCTCGCGATCGAGGCCAGCATCCCCGGCTTTGATGGTGCTGAAGCCTTGCTGTACGACCCGTCCGTCATCTATGACGCCTCATCGTGGATCGAGGACGTTGAGAATGAGGATGGAATCTCCATTGGAAAGAGTGCTGACGAGAAGCTTGCGGAGTTCGAAGCAGCAGCAGCAGCATACCGAGCCGGCTTCGACGGCGCGTCGCTGCAAGGCGCTGCGGATCGGCTTCGTGCGCTCCGGGTGGCTGAAGCGGTTGTCGTTCGGCCGATTCCCCGCGACGGCATGTTGATCGACGTCATGCCGCTGACCCAGTTCACCGAGTCCCGGCCTCTCGCGAAATCGCTCCGTGCGAAGATGTTCCTCGCCGCGCAACGAGACGACTGGGCCGAGTATGTGGAAACTGTTGCAGATGGGCTTTGGCTGTCTCGGACCGTCGCGGCGGAGTCGCTGCTCATCAACGGCCTCGTTGGTTTGGGGATTCACCAGATTGTTATTGATGGTGTTCGGCAGCAGGTACTCGGCGGCCGAGTCCCCGCTGCGGCGCTCGGCGAACTCGGTGAACTGCTCGCCTCGGCACCCATCCCAAACGCGGCTCACGCGCTGCGCGGCGAGCTGATCTGGGGGCTTGATGCCGTTCAGCACACGCACGATGCGAGGGGACGCCTTATGCTCTCCGGGCTCCCATTGCTCGAGGGTATGGACGAGACGTCGCCGGCGATCATGAATCTAGTATCAGTCGTAATGCCGCGTCGGGTGACGACCGAACGGGCGTTTCGGGATTACTTCGATGTGACAATCGAGCGATCGGCGATGACGCCGGCGGAACGCCGCGCATCGGCGAGTGAGCCATTCCCGAACGAAGTGTCGGGGAACCCTTTGTTGAAGCTGATGTCGCCAGCACTCGGACTGGTTCTTCGCTCGTTTGATAGTGCGCACGTCGATCGTGTTGGGGTTCAGATCATGGTCGCCATCGAGCGATACCGCGCCGAGCACGATGAGTTACCCGCGTCGTTGGCCGAGTTGGTTCCAGCCTTGCTCGACGAGCTTCCATCGGACCCGTGGGCGGCGGATGCGCCTCTGGTCTACAAGCTCGATGATTCCGATCTCGGCTACACCCTCTACACCGTCGGGTTCGACGGCGTTGACAACGGCGGCACCCCCGCCGAGCGGGCCTATGACGCGTTCGCGCCAGACGCCGACGGCACTGATTTCGTTTTCACGGCACCGGGCCGATAGTTGGCGGTATGCCCTGCTGACATGAACATGAACGGTATGCCCCGCAGCGGCAAGGCTCGGCCGGTCCTCGTTTCGTTTGTTGTTCTGGTTGCGTGCGCTGTGCTCTGGCTGATTGCCGAGGTGTGCTTCGCAGTGACGGCGGAGCCGGATATCGATACGGATTACGCGTCTCAGATCGAGGATCTTGCGCGGAGTGTGCAGGCGGACGCGCCGAACCTGTGGTCGGCGTTCGAGTCCATCGTGACAGAGCACGGTGCGATCAGTGAGCGTGTCGACGACCGGGTGTTTCAGCTCGAGCCGGTGCGGTCTTCGCAGAAGCTCGGATATCAGTCGGTGTACGAACACGGCGACATCGACGAAAGGCTGCGCAGCACGTTCGAGTTTGATGAGCAGGAACTGGCGGCTGAGCTTGAGCGGTTGAGGCTCGGGCGAGCTTTGTATGTTGATGCGCTGAACTTGTGGGCCGAGACCGGGTTCGAGGAACGGTTGCAGCGGATCAGCACGGCGGATGCTCGCTTTGTGCGGACCGTGCCGCGCGACCGGGTGGGGTTCGCGATTCTTCTCCCCGAGCTCGGGCCGGCCCGGCAGCTCGGCTCGGCGCTTCGGGCTCAGATGTTTCTCGCGGCGGAGGCGGGCGAGTGGGATGCGTACACCCGGTACTTTGGGCAGGCGTTGTGGCTCGCGCGCACGCTGGAGGCAGAGCCGATTGTCATCAGCGGGCTTGTCGGCGTTTCGATACGGTCGGTGGTTGTCGAAGCCGTCCGGCAGGATGTTGTCGCCCAGCGCGTGCCCGGTGCGACACTCGCGCGGCTCGCATCACTGCTCGGCGAGGCGGATCCGCCTTCAGCGTCACACGTCTTGCGGGGCGAGAAGCTGTGGGCGCTCGATACGGCGCAGCACACACATGATCGGCGAGGGCGGCTGATGGTGTCGAAGCTGCAGATCGTGCAGGGCGGCGAGGGCCTGCCGCCGATCGCGAATCTTGCGTCCATCGTGCTGCCAAGGCGTGGCACCACCGAGCGTCTGATCAACTCGTATTACGACGGGATGATCGATCTTGCGGAGCTCTCGCCGATCGATCGCCGTGTGTACCAGGCACGGACGGGGACGGGCCCGCCGCCGATACCGGCGAACCAACCGCTGCTGCAAGCGATCATCCCGGCGTTTGAGAAGATGTTTCGAACGTTCGATGCGGCTTCGGTCGAGCACACGGGGCTCGTGACATTGCTGGCGATCGAGCGATTCAGGGCCGATCGAGGTGAACTGCCCGGGACGCTCGGCGAGCTTGTTCCGGTTTACCTTGAGGAGCTCCCCGCGGACGCGTGGGCCGAGCAAGCTTCATTGAAGTATGTCCGAGACGACTCCGTCCTCGGCTACCAGCTTTACAGCGTTGGCTCGGATGGCAAAGACGACAACGCCGCCCGCCCGCCTGCGGGTCTCGGACGGGCGGGCGATCGAGATGCGTTGAAGGGCGGTGCTATCGGGACGGACTTTGTCTTCACTCGGCGGGACGATCTGCCCTGAGTCGCGCGACCGAACTTACCGTGGGTTGCAGCCGAGGTTGTCGTTGAGAACCCAGGCGTTGAAGTCGCCGGGCGAGAGTCGGCCGTCGAAGTTTTGGTCGGCGGGGCAGTCGTTGCGGACAGCGACGATCGACGGCTCGGACACAATCGTCTGCGTGGGCGTGGTGACGACGCAGTCATAGACGCCCGCTGTGTTCGGTCCGGCGACGAACAAGAGTTCTTCGGTGTTGAAGCCGTCGAAGATCGTGACATCTGTGATGAAACGGCCGTCCTTGCGCCACCGGTACTGCACGTCCGGGCCGACGCCTTCGAGACCGAAGAGGATCTGGATCAGGTCGTTGTTGACGGCGACGAAGTCGCGGGGCTCGGCCAGGACTCGTATCGGGTTTCTGAAGACGAACGCTCTGCCGCCGCCGTCGGATTGCGGCGCGCCGATCGCGAAGCGCGTGCCATCGGTTGCAGTGTTTCTGCCGAAATCTCCGAGCCCGTCGGTGTCGTTTGGGATGTATCGAGCAATCGGCGACGGGTCGCCCTGCCGATAGACGAAGGCCTCGCCGCCGTTCGCGTGAGCGGGGGCCGTGATCGTGGTCAGGGTCTCACCGGTTGCGCTTGACGTGCCGAAGCGTCCAGTGACGATCGGCGGCGTGGCGGTGAGCACGTTCTCCGGGACGATGGTCTGCGTCGGTGCGTCGTAGATGTATGAGAAGGACTGCCCGGCGAAGCTGGTGCCGTCCGGCGATGCGTCCCTGGCACCGATCACGAGCCGGTTGCCCTCGATCGCAACGGATCGGCCGAAGGCAGAGTTCAGCGAGCTCGGCGGGATGGGCGAGACGATCTTGGCGAGCTGAGCCCCCGTGTTCACGTCGAACAGGTAGGCGGCCCCAATGCCCACTGTTTCTTCGGGGTTGCGATAGCCCGATGCGCCGACCAGCAGGAGATCGTCGTCCAGCGCGACGTCGATGCCGAACAGGCTGCTGTTTGGCAGGTCGCTGGGCCTGAGCACGAGCGGTGCGTCGAGTCCTCTGAAGATGTAGACCGCGCCGGCGTTGATCTCGCCGATGCTGTCGAGCGGTGCACCGACGACAAGGACCTCGGGGCCCGCGGCGAGAGATGCCCCGAACTGGTCGTTCGCTTGGGGCTCTGTTGTTGGTTCGGGCAGGAACTCTCGAAACGGGCCGATGCCGGCGTCGCTGTAGAGGTAGACTGCGCCGCGGAAGCGGTTGAGGTCGTCCTGCTTGCGTCGGGCGGCGACGTAGACCGCGTTGTCCCAGACAGCGATCTCTCGGCCGAAGTCCTGCGTTGACTCTGCAACGGGTGCCGCGACCTTTATGCGGTAGTCGTAGGTCTGACCGTCGAAGATGTAGAAGGCGCCGGAGTCCTGCGCGCCCTGGTCATCGCCCGGCGCACCAACGGCGATGACGCGCTCGTTGATGGCGATGCCTCGGCCGAAGAGGTCGAACTGGTCGAGCGATGGCGGGATGAGTTCGGCGACCTCGTTCACGACCGTTTGCGCAGTCGCGGTGGTGGCGGTCGCGGCAAGAGCGGCGGAGAGAAAGGCTGTGGCGAACCGCATGGTGGTGTCTCCTCACGCGGCGAGCGGAGCCGCTGATTGTTCATCCGGAATCGGAAGCTGGTGAACGACACGGCGACGGGATGCGGAGCACAAACAAATTGCGAATCCGTTGCAGGCTGAGGCGTCTGAAACGTTCTACAATCCGTGTATACGCACCTGTATGCCCGGCATCGTCCGGAGAAGGTCGCCCGGTGCGATCAACGAGCCGAAAGCGAAAGTGCCATGACGACGACACCGAACGCAGTCAATTCGACGATCACTGGGGCCCACATGGACGGCGTGGACCCGCACGCTGTGACGATTTCTGGGCTGGTGCTGGATCCGAGCTACGGACCGAGTTCGCCGCCGGCGTCATTGGTCAACTTCGATCGCGACATTGAGGAACCGGGGTCGTACCCGTACACCCGCGGGCTGTACCCCGAGGGCTACCGCAGCCGGCTGTGGACCATGCGGCAGTTCGCGGGCTTCGGCTCGGCCGACGACACGAACCAGCGGTTCAAGTATCTGCTTGAGGCGGCGAAGACAAGCACGAAGGCGAACACGGGGTTGTCGACGGCGTTCGATCTGCCGACGCTGATGGGCCGCGACTCGGACGACGAGCTCAGTGTTGGCGAGGTCGGCAAGTGCGGCGTCGCGATCGACACCATCGAGGACATGCACCGGCTGTATGCCGACATCCCGATCGACAAGGTGACGGTGTCGCAGACGATCAACGGCCCCGCGTGCGTGATCTGGGCGATGTACCTCGCGATGGCGAAGCAACGCGGCATCGGCTGGGAGACGCTCGGCGGCACGCTGCAGAACGACATCCTCAAAGAGTTCCACAGCCAGAACGAGTTCATCTACCCGCCGGACCCATCGGTGAAATTGGTCGTCGACACGATCGAGTTCCAGAGCCAGCACCTGCCGCGGTGGAACAGCGTGTCGATCTCGGGCTACCACATCCGCGAGGCGGGCTCGAGCGCCGCGCAGGAGCTCGCGTTCACGCTGCGCGACGGCATGGAGTACGTCGAAGCATGCCTTGAGCGCGGGCTCGACATCGATCAGTTTGCGCCCCGGCTCAGCTTCTTCTTCAACAGCCACAACGAGTTCTTCGAGGAGGTCTGCAAGCTACGGGCGGCACGCCGCATCTGGGCGCGGATGATGAAGGAGCGGTACGGCGCGAAGAACGAGCGGTCGTGGTACATGAAGACGCACGTGCAGACCGCCGGTTGCTCCCTGACCGAGCAGCAGCCGCTGAACAACATCGTGCGAGTGGCCTACCAGGCGATGGCGGGCGTGCTCGGCGGGTGCCAGTCGCTGCACACCGACTCGATGGACGAGACGCTGGGCTTGCCGACGGAGCAAGCCGTGACGGTGGCGTTGCGGACGCAGCAGATCCTGGCGCACGAGACGGGCGTGACGCGCACGGTCGATCCGCTGGGCGGCAGCTGGTTCGTCGAGAGCCTGACCGACCGAATGGAGCGCGAGGCGCTGGACCTCATCCACGAGATCGACGAGATGGGGCGGTACGAGGGCTTCGTCGAGGGTGACCCGGTCGATGACGATAACTCGCAGCACCCGGCGTACAAGCCGACCACCGGCTTCGGCCACGGCGCGGTGACGGGAATCAACCGCGGCTACTTCCGCCGGCACATCGCCGAGGCGAGCTACCGGTTCAGCGAGGAGTGCGAGGCCGGCGACCGGATCATCGTGGGCGTGAACGAATACCGCGACGACGAGGAGGATCGGCCGATCGACATCCTGGTCATCCCAGATTCGGTCGAGACCGAGCAGGTGTCACGCCTGAGCGACTTCAAGGCACGGCGCGACGACGCGGGCGTGACAAAGGCCCTCGACGCCATCCGCGAGGCGGCCCGCAACGGCGAGAACGTCATGCCGAGTCTGGTTGACGGTGCGTTAGCAAACTGTACACTTGGTGAAATGGTTCAGGCAATGGCCGATATCTACGGGCGGTACGCAGGTGGTCCGGAGTGGTAGGTGGTGTTCGCAATCTAGGAGGTGGGTGATGCCTTTGAGTGTCGCACAGATTGGACAGATCATGGAAGCCAAAGGGAATGCGGTCGACCATTCGCCGCACTATCCCACGTTGGCAAGCATCTCGGAAGGCAATTACACAACGCGATCGTTGACCGCATTGGGAAAGAGACTGAGCCATAGCAAAGATGACCAAATGCGTGTCGGTGCTTATGCTGCTAGCGCAAACAATGGAATTGTTAATGATAACACGCGTATCTTTATAGGTTCGGGCGCTGCCACATATTATTTCTTCTTGAATCTTGCCACGATTGAGCGTGATGTTGAAGTGTTTACGAATAACATGTTGATTGCTGCAAATTACTCTCGGTTTCATTCGACGATCAAGAAACTAACTGTTCTCGGTACAGGCGAAGTTGATCGTGGATACGGGCATGTAAACGTCAAGGATGATGTGCTCAAGGACGCGGTGAAGGATTGCGGCGTGGCTGTTGTGAGCCCCACGCTGTTCGACAGCGATTTTGGCCCATCGACTACGAGTGCAGACACGCGAGAGGCAAGGCGAATAATCTTGCAAACAGCTAGCAGGGTTGTATTTCTTGCTGATCGGAATAAATTAGCAATTTACAAAGATGACGTAGCATATGATTATGAATACCAAGAAGATTGGTCTAAGCAGTTTGAGGAGCGTAAAGATCGATTTACTCTGATTACTACGTGTCATCTCGGTATCCCTGCTGCGGGACAAGAGTTCGCAGGCAGATCCACAGCGGCAAAGGAGCCGGGTGAGGGCGCTTCGTACCATACCTACTGCAAAAATTCCTTTGATTTCCATTCGAAACTTGGGGACCGGTTTATCGAGTTGCAGTCAGAATGAAAACTTGTGTTGGTGTCGTGTCTCGTCCAGTTACGGCCACGAAGCTCTGGGCCATCACAGCCACAACTGAGGAGGTCGGCGCGGCCATCCTCGATCTCTCCCAGTGGCCCACGTTCACCGGCTGGGGGCCGATGCCCGGCATCCGGGAGGCCGAGTTTCTGGAGCGGGCCGAGGCAATCGTCGGCACGCGGATCGGGGTGACGAACACCGACGGCTCGCGGCACGTCGAGACGATCACCGCGTGGGACCTGCCTCGGCGGATCGAGCTATGGCTGGACGGGTTCCCGAGGCCGCTCTCGTGGCTCGCGACGCACTTCGTGGAGACGTGGGACTTCGAGCCTGACGGCGAGGCAACGTGGTGCGTCGAGCGGCGGTTCGAGATGCGCCCGCGGTCGTGGGTGACGAGGCCGATGCTCGTGCCGATCGCGTGGATGATGCGCAAGGCGGTCGCTCGGCACATCACGCAGATCGGTGCGACGCAGGTGCGCTAGAGCATGCCCGCGAGCATTCCGCCGTCCACCGGCAGCGTTGCGCCGGTGATGTAGCTCGCCGCGGGTGAGGCGAGGAAGGCGATGGCGGCGGCGACTTCTTCGGGTTGGCCGACGCGGTCCATCGGGGTCGCGGCGAGGATCTGCTTGTAGCGGGCGGCGTTCTCGAAGACGGGCTTCGCGAGCGGGGTGTCGATGTAGGCGGGCTGGACGCTGTTGACGCGGATGCCGTGGATGTGCTCGGTGGGGGCCCACTCGACGGCGAGGTAGCGGGTGAGCTGGTCGAGGGCGGCCTTGCTCGCGGCGTACGGGGCACCCGTACTCATCGAACGCACCGCGGCGACCGAGCTGACGTTCACGATCGCGGCGTGCGAGGTTTCGAGCAGGCGCGGACGGAGCCGACGGGAGAGATCGAACGCGGCCTCGTAGTTGACGCGCATGATCCGCTCGGCCTCGTCGTCGGTGTAGTCGCTGGTCGCCTTGCGGATGTTGGTGCCGGCGTTGTTGACGAGAATGTCGAGCGGGCCGGTGACGGTTCCGATGATGGCGTCGCGGCCGGACGACTCGCCGATGTCGGCGCAGATGGTGTCGATGCGGTCGCGGGCGATCTCGGCGAGATCGGCTTCGGATCGGGCGACGGCGGTGACGTGCGCGCCGAGCGAGTGCAGCAGGCGGACGGTGGCGAGGCCGATGCCCTTGGTGCCGCCGGTGACGAGAGCGCGTCTGCCTGTGAAGTCGAGCATCGGTGTGCTTTCAGTTTGAGATCGAGTCGTTGAGGATGACGGCACCGAGTGTGATCCATGCGGCGAGGTGCAGGGCCCCGATCAGCGGGATGCCGAGCTTGAAGCGGAGGTGCCTGGTTTTGTGTCGGACGAGCTTCATGGCGATGATCGCGCCGGGCCAGCCGCCGAGGAGCGACAGGCCGAGCAGGGTTTTCTCGGATGTGCGCCAGTTGCCGCGTTGGGCGGCCCGCTTGTCGCGCCAGAAGATGATGAACGTGATGAGGCTCATCAGGAGGTAGGCACCGGCCGCGACGATCAAGAGCTCCCACCGCATGGGTGCAGCGTACCGTCTTGCATGACCGGGGTCGATAGCAGCCAGCCGAGTGATCGCGATGAGGCGCGGGCGTTTCTTGTGGATATGGCTCGTGCGTTGGCGTCGAACGGCACGCCGGCGCATCGGCTTGAGGAGACGATGACGTCGGTCGCGGATCGGCTGGGCTTCGAGGCGGAGTTATTCGCGACGCCGACGTCGGTGTTCGCGTCGATCGCCGAGCCGGGCAGGCCCGCGGTTACGACGATGACGCGGACGCAGCCGAGCGACGTCAACGCCGAGCGGCTCGTGCTGCTGGATGAGCTGCTCGAGGACGTTCTGGCTGGTGAGGTCTCGCCTTCGCGGGGGCGGGTGCTCGGCCGAGAGATCCAGCGTCGGCCCGATCGCTACGGCGCGTGGGCGACGGCGGCAAGCATCGGCGTCGCGTCGGCGTGCGCGGGGCGGTTCTTTGGCGGCGGCTTTGAGGAGATGGCGGCGGCGCTGCTCGTCGGTCTGATCGTTGGCATGCTCGCGATCGTGTCTGTTAGCCGGCGGGAGCTCTCGCGGTTGATCGAGTTCGCCAGCGGCTTTGTGTCGGCGCTTGGCGCGGCGATGCTGGCGTCGTACGTTGTGCCGATGAACGTGAAGATCGTCACGCTGGCGGGTGTGATCGCGCTGGTGCCGGGGTTGTCGCTGACGGTTGCGATCAACGAGCTCGCGACGCGGAACCTCGTTGCGGGCGGTGCGAGGCTGCTCGGTGCTGTGGTGATTCTGGTATCGATCGGGCTCGGTGTAGCGCTCGGCACGCGGCTCGCGATGATGGTCGGACTGGACGCATCGGCCGAGGCCGTGGTGCTCCCGGGGTGGACGGAGTATGCGGCGTTGATCGTCGCCCCGGCGGCGCTCGCGGTGCTGTTTCGGGTTCCGCCGCGGTTCTTTGGTGTTGTTACGGTCATTGGGGTGTGCGCTTACCTGGCTTCGCGGGCGGGGTCGGGCGTGCTGGGGCCCGAGCTGGGGGTGAGCATCGGTGCGGTCGCGGTGGGGGTGCTGAGCAACCTCTACGGTCGGATCGCGAAGCGTCCGGTCGCCCTCGTGCTGATGCCCGGCATCATTCTGCTTGTGCCCGGTGCGATCGGTTTCCGGAGTGTTTCGAGCTTTCTGGAGGCCGATGCGGTCAGCGGTGTGCAGGCCGCGTTCACGGCGTTGTTGGTAGCGGTATCGCTCGTGGCCGGGCTGTTGATCGCGAATGTTGCGGTGCCGGCGCGGCGGTCGCTGTGATTACTCGGTGCGTTCTTCGGCGTCGACATCTGAGACGGTTTCTTCTGCGGTACTCTCGAAGTCGAAGGCGGTTTCAAGGACGGCGGCGAGGCGGACGCCGCCCTGCAGAAGCCGAAGCTCGCCGACGCCGATCGTGGCGGTGACGTAATTCGCGCTGAGCGAGTCGCCGGAGCCGACGAGGCCGTAGGCGTAACGCTCGGCGAGCATGTGGGACTCGTACGCCCAGCGGCCTGATGTTGCGAGCATGTCTTCTTCGTGGAAGTCGGCGAGCCATGCGAGTCGGTCGTTCTCGGAGATCGTGGCATGCAGGCGTTCGGATTTGACCGGCCAAGGGCTGCCGTCGTGTGCCTCGAGAATCGACGAGTCCCAGATGCGGTGGAGGTTGGTTTCGCGGCCGTAGAAGGTGATGTCGATGTCGTTGCCGCCTCGGTCCTCGGCCCTGCCGCCGTGCAGCGGCTGGTGGAGGTCGCCGACGAAGTGGACGAGGAACATGAGCGCCTGGCGGCGCTGATCGATCGGGAGTGATGTGTCGCGCACCTCGTCTCGGAAGCGTTGGACCGCGCTCACGACGCAGCCGACGTCGGGGCAGTCGCGGGTGTGGTCGTAGCCGGCAGCGCCGATCGGCATGTTGACGTAGTGCAGCGGCGCGGTCCAGCTGTAGGCGTCTTGTGGGCGGACGGCGTCGGCCCAGCTTGCGGTTTCCTGGATGGTTTTGCCGTGCTCGGACTCTGAGAGCAGATCGTTGATCGCGGCTTGGGTCTCGGGAGAGAGCTCGCGCCACGCGAGGTCGGCGATGATGGCGTGGCCGTCGCGGCCCCACAGCGCATCGGCGGGGGAAGCGACAGCGATGCATGCGATGACGGCAAGGGAACGGAACATGGGCGAGATCTCCTGTGCCGCCAGCCTAGGCTGACGCGACAATGCATCGCATCGGGATCGTCAAAGCCATGCAGGCCGAGGCTCGGCCGTTGATCGAGCAGCTCGGGTTGCGGTCGGTGCCTGTGCCGTGGGACGATCGATTGCCGCCGAGGCTGTGGACGGGGACGCACGGCGGGGTCGAGGTTGATTTGGTTTGGCTCGGCGAAGACGCTCGGCACGGCGTCGATCTGATCGGGACGTCGGCGGCCACGCTCGCGACGTCGCTGCTGCTTTCGCACCGGTCGATTGATGTTGTGATTTCCGCAGGGACCGCGGGCGGGTTTTCGAGCCGCGGCGGTGCGATCGGCAAGGTGTATCTCAGCCGAGACGCGATCTGTTTCCATGACCGCCGGGTGCCGATCGATGGGTTCCGCGAGTCCGCGATGGGAGAGCACCCGTGCATGGACACGGCTGCGCTTGCAAAGGAACTCGGGTATGAGCAGGGTGTCGTGAGCACCGGCGACTCGCTGGATGCGCCTCCTGCGGACCTTGAGACGATGAAGCGGCTCGGCACCCACGCGAAGGAGATGGAGGCTGCCGCGGTGGCCTGGGTCGCGTCGCTGCACAGTGTGCCGATGGTGGCGATCAAGACGATCACGGACATCGTCGACGGGCCGCACGCCACCGAGGCCGAGTTCATGGAGCACCTTCACACGGCGAGTGATCGGCTGGCTGCCGCGGTCGAGCGAGTCGTGCCGCGGATCGCGACGTACGCAGGATGACGGCGTCTATAATTTCGGCTTGATCCGTGTAGACCGGGGACCCGCCGATGCGTTCGACCACCGCCGCGACGACTGAATTCGAGAAGACCGACCGCTGCGCTGAGCTTGACCATCGGCCGCGCGTGCTGCTAGGCAAGATGGGTCTCGACGGGCACGATCGCGGCGTGAAGGTCATCGCCCGAGCGTTGCGGGATTCGGGCGTGCATGTCATCTACTCGGGGCTTTGGCAGACGCCCAAGAGCCTTGCGATCTCGGCGCGCGATGAGGATGTTGATGTCATCGCTGCGAGCATGATGAGCAACTCGCATCTCTCGCTCGGGCCGAAGCTCGTCGATGCGCTCGCCGGGACCGGTCGGCCCGACATCCCGGTGCACATGGGCGGCATTCTGCCGCAGGAAGACATCCCGAAGCTCAAGGAAGCGGGGGTGGCCGAGTGCTTTACGACGGGTGTTGGTTTGCTGGACATCGTCGAGAGCGTGAAGAGCACGGTGGGCGCGCGGGATGCGATGATCGCCGGGGGTGGGGCGACCGCGCAGCTCAGCCGTGACATCACGATGGTGCACGAGGGCAAGGGAGTGCGCGGCGACGCGACCAGGCGTCGCCCGAAGCGTGTGATCGGCGTGACCGGGTCGCCCGGCGCGGGCAAGAGCACACTGGTTGCGCAACTGGCCGGCGAGCTAGCGCGGCGCGGACAGACGGAAGCTTCGCTCGGGAGGTGCGCGGTTGTCGCGTTCGACCCGATGAGCCCGATCACCGGTGGCGCGCTGCTGGGTGATCGGCTGCGGGTTGATTTCAACAACCTCGCAGAGGCCGTGTACTACCGATCGCTGGCGATCCGCGGCGAGGACTACTCTGGGCTTGACGACATCCTTCAGCTCATCGGCGGCGCCCACGACGGCGCGGACGCGTACGACACGGTCTTCGTCGAGACCGTCGGCGCGGGACAGAACGAGACGAGGATCCGCGACCATGTGGACGAGACGCTTGTGGTGCTGACGCCGGGTATGGGCGACGCGGTGCAGATGGACAAGGCGGGCATTCTTGAGATCGCCGACACGTTCGTGTGCAATAAGGCGGATCATCCGGGCGAGCACGAGCTGGTGCGCGACCTGCGGGACATCGCGGGTCGGCGTGCGATCTTTGAGACGATCGCGACACGCGGGCAGGGTGTGCCGGAGCTCTTGGATGCCGTGCTTGGGTGAGAGTCAGCGTTTGTAGAGGTCTTCGAAGGCGGCGTCGATCGTATCGAATTCGAACGCGAACCCCTCGTCGAGCAGGCGGCGTGGGATGACGTACCGCCCGTAGAGCGCGAGCTCGGGGTCGGTCCTCAGGACGAGTGGCGCGCCCAGCCGGACCATGAATTCGAACGCCGGGAGCCCGATCGGCATGCCGATCGCTCTGCGCAGCGACCGCATGAACTGAGCCTGGCTCACCGGGTTGGGGGCGGAGGCGATGTACGGGCCGGACATGTGCTCGTTATCGATCGCTCGTTCGATGATCCGGTTCATGTCGCGTGCGTGGATCCAGCTGAAGCCTTGCTTGCCCGAGCCGACGCGGCCGCCGAGGCCGAGCCGGGCGAGCATGCCGAGGCGGTCCATCGCGCCGCCCTTGCGGTCAACGACAAAGCTGGTTCGCATGACAACGCGTCGAGTCTCGCCTGGGCATGCTTCATCGAAGGCCGCTTCCCAGGCCTTGCCGACGTCGGGGGCTAGCCCGTAGCCGAATGCGGAAGTTTCGTCGCAGAGCTCTCTCGGCGGGTCGCCGTAGATGTGCGCCGTGGACATCTGCACCCAGACGTCGGGCTTGGTTTGCACACGGTCGAGCGCGACGCCGAGGATTCGCGTTGACTCGACGCGGGATCGCAGGATCTCGTCGCAGTTGTCAGGTGTCTTGATGCAGTCGACGCTCCGGCCGGCGAGATTGAGGATGGCGTCGGCGTCCTTCAGGACATCAACCCAGTCGCCGAGCGTTCGGCCGTCCCAGTGCACGAAGCGGCCGGTCGATGTGGGAGTGGCGGCCGCGCGGGCGAGGATCGTGACTCGGAACCCGAGTGACTTCAGATGCCGCGCCGCGTTCTGTCCGAGAAACCCAGACCCGCCGGCGATCACGACATGTCGGCCCGCTGTCGCTGTCATTGGCAACGGTAGGTCGGGTACCCGCGCGAGCTACTATCGCGATGCGTGGCGGATGAGAAGCAAAGCAAAGCGCAGCGGCCGCTGCTGACCGAGGACGGCCGGCTCACGCGCGGTCGGCTCGCCGGCCGGACGATGAACGGCGCGATCTGGGTTCTCGCGTGGCCGGTGATTATCGAGAGCTATCTGAACTCGCTCGTCGGTCTAACCGACACGATGCTCGCAAGCCAGCTTTCCGAGGCCGCGACCGATGCGATCGGAGTGGCGAGCTACTTCGTCTGGTTCATCAGTCTGATCACGATGGCGCTGTCAACCGGCGCGACGGCGTTGGTGAGCCGGAGCGTCGGCAAGCACCGCATCGCGACCGCCAACGCTGCGGTGGGACAGACGTTCGTCTTGGCGATCGTGTCCGGCGCCCTGGTTGGCGCCGGTATGGCGGCGGCGGCGCCGCTCATAAGCATGCTTGTGAATCTTGAAGGCGAGGCGAGAGAGGCATTCATCGGCTATCTGCGGATCGTGGCGATCGGTGTTCCGATGAGCAGCGTTCTGTTCAGCGGCATCGCTTGTCTGCGTGGTGCCGGCGACTCGCTGCGGCCGCTGTGGGCGATGGCGGCGTGCAATGTCGTTAATATCGCCGTGAGCTTTGTTCTCGCCGGGGTTCCGCTGCGAACCAGCGAATTGGTAGACGGGGAGACGGCAACGCGGACGATCGTTCCGGCGGTGATGGATTCGGGCTTCGGGATCTATGGGATCGCCGTGGGGACTCTCGCTGCCCACACCGTTGGTGCGATCATCATCACGGTCATGCTTCTTGTGGGTCGCGGTGGGGTGACGCTGAAGCGGAGCCGGATGCTGCCGCATTGGGTCACGATGCGAAGGCTGGTCAGGCTCGGGTTTCCGAATTTCCTTGAGAGCCTGGGCATGTGGCTCGGGAACTTTGTCATTGTGATGTTCGTCGGGTGGCTGACCGTCGCTTCCAGGGCCAACCCGGGGCCAACATCGTCCGAGGGGCTTTTTGGTGCCCATATCTGGGCGATTCGCATCGAGGCGTTCAGCTTCTTGCCCGGTTTTGCGATGGGCATGGCGGCCGCGACGCTTGCCGGGCAGTATCTGGGCGCCGGGAGTCCGAAGCTCGCGCGGTCAGCGATTCTGCGGTGCACGGTCGTCGGCAGCGGTGTGATGCTGTTGATGGGCGTCGCGTTTGTCGCCGTTCCGGAGCAGATCATCGGGCTCTTCACAGCGCAGGAGAGCCATCTGCGTCTGGTTCCGCCGCTGCTTGTCGCGTGCGGATTGGTGCAGGTGCCGTTCGGAGTTGCGCTGGTGATCAGGAGCGCGCTGCGGGGGGCGGGTGACGTGACGGTCGTGATGTGGATCACGTGGATCACGACGTACGCCGTGCGCATCCCGCTCGCGTTCTTCATCAGCGGCGCGGATGTGTACGCCCTCGACGGCGAGACGATGCTGTTCCGCAACCCGTCGCCTTTCGATTACGGGCTCACCGGCCTCTGGATCGGCCTGAGCATCGAGCTGGGCATCCGGGGGTTCGTCTTCGCCGGCCGGTTCTTTCACGGCGGATGGGTGAACGTTCGTGTGTGACCTCTAGCCCTCGGCGGCTGGCTCGGTTTGTTCGTCCGATGCGGCGGGCGATGCCGCGTCGGTGTCTTGCTCGCCGCCGATTGGTGTCCAGCGGTGCCGCTCGATCATTCGTTTGAGCGAGAACGGATCGTCGCGAGCCTCGGCCTCGGCGATCTCAACATCCGTGAGCACACGCCGGGCCTGGCCGTAGAGGACACGGAAGTCATCGACGGTGAGCGGGACGTACCGGTCGGCGAGGCCGACGACGGCGCTCCGCTGACGCGGTGAGAGGACGGCGTACGTCCGATCTGCTTCGGGGATCGACTCGGGCTCCACGGTCGGATCGATCGTCTCGGCGAAGCGGAAAAGTTCATCGAGCACGTCTTCAGATGCGAAGACCGGGGGGACGCCCTGCGGGTTCGTGGAGATGTTGACGTCGCTTTGGACTTCGACGCGGTCTTCGCTGTCGTCGGCGAGGCTCGCGTTGATTGCATCGGCTACCGCTTCGAGTCCGCCTGACTTCGCGACATCAAGATAACCGGGCAGATCAGTACTCAGCCTGTCATACGCCCTGAGCGTCTTGATGTTCTCGATGACTTCATCGCGCACCTCCTCTATCGAGTCGGGCGGGGAGGTATCGCGGGCGTCGAGAACGCGATAGAAGGTCAGCGAGCCGTCCGCGGCGGTGATCGGGTGCTCCGCGGCGAGCACACCGACCTGGATCGGCAGGTTCGGGTTGGGGTTGAGTTCTCTGACCTGCAGGAGCGCCCCGGCAGCCGCGACATTCTGAGAACCCACGCGGACGGAGCCGAACGCGAAACCGTCGATCTGTCTGAGATCGAGCACGTTCTGCCACGTGGTGTCGCGTCGCTCGATTGCGGGCACGGGGATCTCGACGCCCTCGCGCTCGCGCAAGCGGTCGGCGACCGCCTGCGCGATTTGCTCGAGCGGGGGCCGGATGTCTTGCCAGTTGTCGGGGAGCTCGAGGTACGCGCCATCGCGAGCGAGCTCGCGCGTGGACTTTCCCGACTCGCCCTTTACGGCTCGGTCGGCCACCTGCAGCAACGCGGCGACTCGTTCGTCCTCGAGCACTGCCCGCACCTGTTCTTGTTCCTCGGCAAATTCGCCTGGGAAGACGTCGCGTTCGAGTTGCCAGCGCTTGCTGATCTCGACGATTGGGATATCGATCGCGTCCAGCAGTGTCTGGCGATCGATGCGGAGCCACTCGAGCTTGATCCGCTGCGGCTGGAGGTAGCCGATGCCGAAGTCGTCTTCGGTCGGGTTCGCGTCGGCGCGGGCTTCGAAGTGTTCGATGATCTCCGCCTCGGTGGGATCGGCTTCGTCATCGATAAACCGCGACGCGGGGATGACCAGGAAGTCCGTCTGCAGGCCTCGGAACACCTCGCTGCCCTGCGCGCGGAGCCGCCGGTCGGAGGGCCGCGCGATATTGAGGTATGCGGCCCGCATGCGCTGGATGCCGCGCATCTTGGCGACAGCGCGGTGCAGCTCTTCGATGCTGGTGAATCTTCCGGCGCCGGCGGCGTTGGTTTCGGTCTGCTGAAGCCGCCCGAGGAACGCCTCGCGCACTGCAGGGAACTGCTGCTCGGGTGCAAGACCGGGCAGCTGGCCCGAGACCATGAGCTGGTTGGCGAAGCCCTGGCCCAGTTGCCGGGCGAATCCCTGGTACTCGCGCGTGCTTTGGACGAAGAGGAGTGCGAACTGCTCGGCGATAGTTGAGTAGTAGCTCCGGCCGTCCTCATCGGACCCGACGAAACCGCCGGCCTCGGCTTCCTTGGACAGCAAGTACCAGTGCAGGTCTGCGTCGCTGCTCGTGGCCTGGTCGAGGTTCAGCAGCGCGTTGGCGGTTCCGCCGGTTCCGCCGAGCGCGTTGAGGGCTCGGAGCTCGTTGGCTGCATCGAACAGCTCGCGTTCTTTGATCTCGCGGCCGTCCATCCGTGCGACCGTGCGGTTCTGGAGCGTGCCGATCTGCTGGATGGCCTGGGGCGCGAGGAACGCGACCATGAGCAGCGAGCCGCCGATGACGAGGATGATCTTGTTGTACTTGCGGAGGAACTTGAGCATGCGTTCGACCCCGATGCTTTGCGAGCGGGAATGAAAGCCGGCCGACCGGCGCTACCGATCGGCCGGGCCGAGAGTTCGCGATTGCTACGCGCTCATTAGCGGTAGAACTCGATAACGAGGTTGGGGTTGACGTCGAAGGGCACCTGGTCGGGCGCGGGCAGCGAAACGACCTTGGCCGAGAGCTCGCCCGGGTTGACGTCGATCCAGCCCGGGACCTCGTAGCCGGCCATGGTCTCCATCTGCTCGCGGACGAGCTTGTGGACCTTGTCCTTGAACGTGATGGTGTCGCCGACCTTGACGGCGAAGCTCGGGCGGTCGACCTTCTTGCCGTTGACGCGCAGGTGGCCGTGCGCGACCATCTGCCGGGCGGCCCAGATCGTGCGGGCGAAGCCGCAGCGGCGGACGAGGTTGTCGAGGCGGGTCTCGAGGAGCTGGAGCAGGAGCTCGCCGGTGTTGCCGGGCCGGCGGGCGGCCTCGTCGACGTAGCGGCGGAACTGCTTCTCCATGATGTTGTAGTGGTAGCGGATCTTCTGCTTCTCGTTGAGACGCAGGCCGTAGTCGCGGAGGCGACGCATGCGGTAGCCGTGCACGCCGGGCGGGTTGAGCTGCCGCTTGGTGGTGTGCTTGGGGATGTCGGCGATGGGCACGCCGACGCGGCGTGAGAGTCGGACCTTGGGACCGGTGTAACGGGCCATGGGGGCTTCCTTTCTTCCGTCTCCGGGCGAGCGGGTCGTCCGGGTGCCAGGGGTGCTGGCGATCCGCCGGGGTGCCGCGGCTGCGGTCCGGCTTGATGATCCGGGCACGGTGCCCGTCAGGAGGCAATCAAAGCCCGCCGGCGGTGGGGGGTCAAGAGCCGACCGGCGTGTGAAGAACGGCGGCTTTGCGCGGTCTGCATGCGGGTTTCGGGTGTTGGTCGCATAGCATTTGTTTCTCGGCCGCCGGAGCCCGCCCCGATGGATCGACCCGTCAGCCTGCCTCAGCTCAGCACCTGCCGAGGGAGCGACGCGCCGCCCGACAAGCCCAAGGACAAGTGCGGCGTCATCGGCGTGTGGGGCCACCCCGCGGCCGTCGATCTGACCTATCTGGGCCTGTACGCCCAGCAGCATCGGGGCCAGGAGTCAGCGGGCATCGCGGTCTCCGATGGCGGCGCGATCCACTCGCACCTGGGGATGGGCCTTGTTGCGGATGTCTTTGATGAGCGTTCGCTCGAGAAGCTCAGAACGGCTTCGCCGATGGGCGCGATCGGGCACAACCGGTACTCCACGGCCGGCGGCAGCCTGAGCTGCAATGTGCAGCCGCTGGTCGAGTCGACGATGGACGGCCAGATCGGTCTTGCCCACAACGGCAACCTCGTCAACGCGGACGCGCTCCGGCAGAAGTTCTCGGAGCGGGGCCACCTGTTCCACACGACGAGCGATACCGAGGTCATCATCCATCTTCTGGCGAGCCCGGAGCAGCGTGATACATCGGACCCGTTCGCGGCGACGCTCCGCCGACTGATGGGCGCGTTCAGCCTCACGCTGCTGTACCCGGACCGCATCGAGGCATGCCGGGACCCGTGGGGGTGGCGGCCGCTGGTGCTGGGTGAGATTGAGCACGAGGGATCGGCGCACCCGGTTGTTGCGAGCGAGACGGTGGCGCTCGATGTCATGGGCGCGAGTCTGGTCCGCGAGGTCGAGCCGGGCGAGATCGTGACGCTGAGCGATGAGGGCGTGTCGAGTAGGCGGTATGCCGCGCCCGCGGAGCAGCTCGCGCAGTGCGTGTTCGAGCATGTGTACTTCGCGAGCCCGGCGAGCAACGTCTTCGGGCAGAACGTGCAGACCACGCGCGAGGCGATGGGCGAGGTGCTGGCACAGGAAGCGCCGGTTGAAGCTGACTGGGTGATGCCCATGCCCGACTCGGGCCGGAGCGCGGCGAACGGTTACGCGCGTGCCAGCGGGATCCCGTACCGCGAGGCGATCGTGCCGAACCGGTATGTAGGGCGGACGTTCATCAAGCCCACGCAGGGCGAGCGCGAGGCCGCTGTGCGGCTGAAGCTCAACGTCGTTCGCGAGATCGTCGACGGCAACCGCCTCGTTGTGGTGGATGACTCGATCGTTCGCGGCACAACGACGCGCGTGAAGATGCAGCAGCTACGCGACGCCGGCGCGAAGGAGATCCACCTGAGGATCAGCTCGCCGCCGATCATGCACCCGTGCTACTTCGGCGTCGACTTTGCGACGAAAGAGCAGCTCATCGCGGGCGATAAGACGGTCGAAGAGATCCGTGAGTTTCTCGCGGTTGACAGCCTGCACTTCGTCACGCTCGGCGGGCTGCTGAGCGTGATGGATCGCCCCGGGCGCGAGTACTGCACGGCGTGCTTCAACGGCGACTATCGGCTGGATATCGAGCACCCGACGACGGAGCAATCGGTGTTCAAGGAACAGACGAGCATGTTCTAGCGATCGGTCTCGGCTTGTTGCGAGCCGCCCGCGTGAGCGGGCGGATGCCCACTGATACACTCACGGTGTGGTCGATCCCGCTTACTTCCTCACTTGGACGACTCGCGGGGCGTGGCTCCACGGAGACGACAGAGGGTCGGTCGATCGCGAGCACAACGCGCCAGGTACACCCTGGATGCCGCCGGACGCAAACTGCAATGCTGTAAACCGTCAGCGCTTGCGTTCTGATCCGCTGGTGCTTTCGGAATCGCAGCGCCGCCTAGTGAGACAAGCAATCGAGCGTGTTTGTCAGCGTCGCCGGTGGCGTTTGCTCGCGGTCAATGTTCGTTCGAACCACGTTCATGTCGTCGTCGTTGCCCCCACGCACGCGCCGGAGATCGTGATGGGACAGCTCAAATCGTGGGCGACGCGCGATCTCCGAGAGTCAAGTGAGGTGGGGCAGGTCGGTAGGCTCTGGACAGACCATGGTTCGACAAGGTGGATCAAGGACCAGCGATCGCTGAAGGCAGCGATTGACTATGTGCTCAACCATCAATGACCACCCGCTCACGCGGGCGGCTCGCGAAGGCGTGGAGAACGTATCATCGCCCGATGCCTGAACTCACGCTCGCTCACTCCCCCGATTCCGATGACCTTGTCATGTGGTGGCCGATCTGCGGTATGACCGATGAGGCCGGCAAACCGATCGCCGGTGAGCTCGGCAAGCCCGCGATCGATACGGGCGACCTGACGTTCAAGCCGATGGCCGAGGATGTCGAGAAGCTCAACCATCGTGCGCACGAGGTTGGTGATCTTGACATCACCGCGATCAGCGCGCACACGTATCCCCACGTGAAGGACACCTATCGCATTACCGCCTGCGGCGGGTCGTTCGGCGAGGGCTACGGGCCCAAGGTGGTTTGCAGGGCGGACGATTCGAGGTTTGATGCGGGCGAGGCGACGCTCGCGAAGCTGCTAGAGGTTGGCCACTCGATCGCCGTGCCGGGGCGGATGACGACGGCGTATCTCACGCTCTCGATCCTGCTGCGTGGGATCGATGCTGAGAGAAAGATGACGCCAGTGCCGATGCTGTTTAGCGAGATCATCGGTGCTGTGCAACGCGAGGAAGTCGCGGCGGGGCTGCTGATTCATGAGGCGCAGCTGACGTTCGAAGAAGTCGGGCTGAAGAAGCTCGTTGATCTTGGCGAGTGGTGGGGCCGCCAGCGTGGCGGGCCGTTGCCGCTGGGGCTCAACGTGATTAAGCGCGATCTCGATGATCGTGTTGAAGGCGGCTGCGAACGCGTGGCGGAGCTGCTGTCGGCGAGCGTTGAACACGCGGTGACACACATCGACCGGTCGAAGGAGTTCCTCCGCATGCGCGGCGGCGATCGGCCCGAGTGGTCGGACGACGCGCTGGTCGAGAAGTACCTGTCGATGTATGTCAGCGGCCTGACGCGTGACATGGGCGAAGCCGGCGTCGGGGCGCTCACGAAGCTGCTGACCGAGGGTGCCGAGGCGGGCCTGTGCCCCGAGCCCGGGGCGATCGATGTCGTATGAGCTTGTGAAGACGGAAGTGGGCGTCGCGGTCGATGTCGGATCGAAACAGGTCAACGTTGGCCACATCATCGGCATCGGTCGCAACTACGCGGATCACGCCGCCGAGATGGGTGGGAGCGTGCCCGAGCGCCCCATGTACTTCACCAAGAATCCTGCGAGCGCCTGCCTGCACGGTGACTTGATTTGCATTCCCGCGATCTGCCGCGAAGAGGCGACGGGCGGCCCGGAGCAGGTCGACTTTGAGGCCGAGCTTGCGGTGATCATCGGCGGGCGGTGTAAAGACGTTCCTGAAGACCGAGCGCTCGAGGTTGTTGCGGGCGTGACGTGTGCGAACGACGTCTCTGCTCGGTGGTGGCAGAAGCACGGGGCGGGCGGGCAGTTCTGCCGGGGCAAGAGCTTCGATACGTTCTGCCCGATGGGCCCGGTCGTGCGCACGGTTGATGAGATAGGAGACGTGCAGAGCCTCGCAATCGCGTGCCGGGTTGCCGGCGAGACCATGCAGTCTGCGAGCACGTCGCAGATGATCTTCAGCGTGGCGAGGCTTATCGCCGAGCTGTCAACGGCGACCACGCTGCTGCCGGGGACGGCGATCCTCACCGGCACGCCCAGCGGTGTCGGGCATGGGCGCGATCCGAAGTGCTACCTGCGTGCCGGTGAGATAGTCGAGGTTGAGATTGAGGGCATCGGCGTGCTCTCGAACCCGGTCGAGAATGCCTAGAGATCGAGTGTCGGTACTACTCGCTCGGCGGCGGAGTCGAGCTCGAAGAAGCTGGCTTCCTGGAAGCCGAACATCTTCGCGACGATGCTGGTCGGGAACTGCAAGTGCAGCTGGTTCATCTCGCGGACGTTGCCGTTGTAGAACCGCCGGCTGGCGGCGATGCGGTCTTCAGTCAGCGAAAGCTCTTTCTGCAACGCGAGAAAGTGCTCGTCGGCCTTGAGATCCGGGTATGCCTCGGCGACGGCGAAGAGCCGCTGGAGGCCGATGAGCATCGCGGACTCGTCGACGGCCTGCGACGACTGCGGGCCGTGGTTTGCGTGGGCCTTGTTGCGCAGCTCGACGACCTTTGCGAGCGTCTCCTGCTCGTGCTTGACGTAGCCCTTGACGGTCTCGACGAGATTGGGGATTAGCTCGTAGCGGCGCTTGAGCTCGACATCGATGTCCGACCAGCTTTCTTTGAGGTGCTGCCGAAGACCAACGAAGCGGTTGTACGTCGCGATGAGCCACACGACGGGTACGAGCACGACGACGGCTGCGGCGATGATCGCGATCAGCATCAGCCGGCCCTCGATCGGAGATCGGTCACGACATGCTCAGGCCACAGGCTGAGGAACCGGTCGGCGAAGGCGAGCGCGGACCGGAACTGCTCGGGTGTCCAGCGTTTGCCGCCTTGCGCGAGGCAGAGCATGCCGTGTTCGAGATCGATGGCGGGCGCGTGGCCCCGTGTTTCGAGCAGGAACTCCATCATCGCGGGCGTGACCACGTCGTAGGCGAAGCGCTTGTCGTTGCTCTTGACAAGAAACTTGCGGCTGAACTCGGCGGACTCGAAGTCGATGTCATCAAAGCCCAGCATCGAGCCGAGCTTGTCGAAGACGTGCTCGGGTCTGATGAGCAGGTCGGGCACGCCGACGAGCGGCAGGTGGACGATGGCGTAGCTGAAGCGGTAGGTCGTGGTGCGCCGGTTCTTGCCGCTGCCGCTGGTGACCTTGTAGATGAAGTCGCCCATGACGACCGGGTGTGGCGAGCCGTTGATGGGGACCGCGCCGGTCAGCGTGTTGAAGGCGGCCCGGCTGTGACCTCGGCGGAAGATCTCGAAGTTGGTGTATCGCTCGTCGTGGCCGTAGTCCTTCGCGGCGTCGAATCGCATGCCGAGCTGGCCCGCGAGCGCGGCCAGCGCCTCGCGTCGCTCTTTCGCCCGCTTCCACGAATACCACGTGCCGAATCCGGCGGCGGTAGCCAGGCCGACGATCAGGATGACAATGAACATGCCGTCACTCATTCTCCGAGTCTACATCGGCGAACTGGAGGCGTATCGTCCGTGCGGATGGCCCGGAAACGCAAAAAACAGGCGAACGACGAGCGGACGATCGAGAACCGCAAGGCCCGTCACAACTACATCATCGACCACACGGTCGAGGTGGGCATCAAGCTGCATGGCTCCGAGGTCAAGAGCGTCCGCGAGGGGAACGTCTCGATCGGCGAGGGCTTTATCCGGGTCTACGAGACGCCGCTCCAGCTCAAGATCCACAACATCACGATCGGGCACTATGCGCCGGCGGCCGCGCTGAACCATGACCCGCTCCGGACGCGGGTGCTGCTGGCCAAGAAGCCCGAGATCCGCCGGCTGGCGAAGGCGGCCGAGGCGAAGGGCACGACCATTGTGCCGCTGAAGCTGTATTTCAAGAACGGGTTCGCGAAGCTGCTGATCGGCGTGGCGCGCGGCAAGAGCGCGAGCGACAAACGCAACACGCTGCGTGATCGTGAGCAGCAGATGGAGATGCGGCGGGCGATGTCGACCAAGGTCGGCTGGGGTCGCTAGTCGTTCGCTCGCCTAGATGCCCTTGCCCTTGAACTTCTTCGCGAGGGCGAGCTTGGTCCGGGTGCGGTTACGCTCGGCCGTGATCCGGTTCATCTCTTCCAACGCGTTGTCGGCATCTTCGGGCACGGTGCGGGCCTCGGCTTCTTGCAGCTCGGCCGACAGGTCGGTCTCGTTGAGCTTCTCCACCGGGATGGCGCTGCTGGCGAGCAGCGTGAGCTCGTTCTCGGCGAAGCGGAGGAAGCCGTCTTCGATGAAGTAGGAGTGGCTGCCCCCCCTTGAGTTGTTTGAGTCTGGGAAGTCGAATCGCAGCTCGCCCATGCCGAGCTCGGCGACGAGCGGTGCCCCGCCGTGCTGGATGCCCATGAGCCCGTCCCATGCGGGAACGGAGGCGTAGTTGACGTCGTCGTCGAGGACGGCGGCCTCGGGGGTGATCAGCTTGCAGCGGACGGTGCCGGGCATGGGTCGTCTCCGTTTTGGGCCGATCGCGGCCTTGGGGAGGCATCGTAGCCGGGCGGCCTGCGGCGGGTTAGGCTCGGGCGTGCCCCGCCGGCCTGCTGTCATCCTGCCGCTGTTGATCGTTGTGCTGGTCGCCGCGTGCGCGCTCCGGCTGATGGTCGGGGGCGTGTCGTTCGGGCTGGCGGGCGACCCGCTGATCGCAGAGTTGCGTTGGCTCCGCGTTGTCTGCGGGCTTGGCGTTGGAGGCTCGCTCGCGGTCGCCGGGGTCATGCTCCAGTCGCTGCTGCGCAACCCGCTCGCTTCTCCGGATCTGCTGGGGCTCTCGGCCGGAGCCGGGCTCGTGGTGATGGTCGTGACGTACGTCGGTTACAGAACAACCGGCGCCATCGTTCCCGGAGCGGCGAGCCCGGTTGCGGCGACGATGGGGTCGTTCGCCGCACTCGCGCTGGTGTACGGGCTCAGCCAACGCCGCGGGCTGATGGATCCGGTCACGCTCATTCTCGTCGGTGTGATCGTGGGGATCGTGCTGGGCTCAGCGTCGTCGATCGTCCGCTCCCTGTTGCCAGACGGCGGGTTTCAGGCGTCGCGGCTGCTGCTGGGCAGGCTGAGCGACGACACCCGCTGGCCGTTGGCTTGGACGCTGCTCGCCGCCGGCGTCATCGGAACGGGTGTCGGGATGAAGCTCGGCCCTGCGATGGATGCGGCGAGCATGGGCGATGACGAGGCGTCCTCGGTCGGCGTGTCGGTTGGGACGCTGCGGGTCTGTCTGTTCGCTGTGTCGGGCGTGCTGACCGCGATGACCGTCGTCGTTGCCGGCCCGATCGGCTTCGTGGGTCTGGTCGTGCCGCACGCCGCGAGGCTGCTGCTCGGGCCTAATCACCGGGTGCTGGTGGTCGCTTCGGCGTTGCTTGGCGGCACAGTCATTGTCGCGGCCGACGCGCTGGTGCGGTCGATCGATCTTCCGACGGGCCGGCTGCCGGTCGGCGTGGTCACCGCGCTGCTCGGCGGGCCGGTGTTTATCTTGATGCTGCGATCGATGCTGACGCGTTAAGCGAATCAGGCGAAGACGTCGAGGCGACGCTGGGTGCCGCCTTCGATGCTGCCGTCAGAGTTTCGAGGGGCGTTCGCCGGGATAGCCGACTCTTCGCCGTCATTGCCCTCGGTCTGCTGTGCGGCGAGCGCGGCGCGGGCCTGGGCCTCCATGCGCGACGCCTTCGCCGCCACGGCCTGGTCGGTGCTCGATGGTTCCTGCGGTGCGAGCGCAGCGCGGCGGATCTGCTGGGCCTTGGTGATCGTCTCTTCGGGCGTCGATGCCTCGCTGGTGTCGATCTGCACGCTGCCGCCGACGGCGTAGCGGTTGCCGTCGGGTCCGGTGCGATACGAGTAGTTCGGTCCGCCGCGATAGAGAGCGCCGGCCGCAGCGACGTGCGCCTGCTCGTGTGTGCGGACCTCCTGGTCGCGGGCCTTGAGCTTCTCGACCTCGCGCTGGTCAGCCTCGCTCAGCGGCTCGCCGTTGCGGTCCTTGGGCGTGGACGGGTCGTCGTTCCGCCCTGCGTCGCGGTCGCTCGCGTCGCGGGCTTCGGGCGAGATCTCGACCGCGTCGTTGCCGCGCGACGGTTCGGCGGGGCTCGATGCCACGATGCGGATGCCCTCGCCGGCGCGGTCACCATTCGGAGCACCGGCCGGCCGAAGGATCGGCGTGATCTCGGACTGGAATGCGGCTACCTGCACAGATGAGATATCGGCACGGGTCGGAGCCGAATCAACGTCCGAGAATCAGACGTTGAAGTACTTCGCCTCGGGGTGGTGCACGACAAAGGCGCTGGTCGACTGCTCGGGGTCGATCTGCCAGTTCTCGGTGAGCACGCAGCCGATGCGCTCGGGCTGGATGAGCCGCCAGATGATGTCCTGGTCGCTCATGTCGGGGCACGCCGGGTAGCCCGGCGAGTAGCGCGAGCCGCGGTACTTCTGCGTGAACAGCTGTCGGATCTTCGGGCTGTCGTCGCCTGCGGTGCCCAGCTCCTGGCGGATGCGCTTGTGCCACATCTCGGCGAGCGCTTCGGCCGTTTCCACGCCCATGCCGTGCAGGTAGAGGTACTCGGTATACTCGTCGGCGTCGAAGAGCTTCTTGCCCTCCTCGCTGACTTGGCGGCCGACGGTCACGCAGCTCAAGCCCAGCACGTCCTTCTCGCCCGAATCGACACTCTTGAAGAAGTCGGCGATGCATAGCCGCTTCTTGCCGTTCTGGCGGGGGAAGGTGAATCGTTCGATTTCCTTGTCGTGATCGTCGGCGTCGTAGACAATCAGGTCGTTGCCCGAGCTGTTGACGGGGAAGTAGCCGTAGACCACGCGGGGGTTGAGAACCTTGTTGTCCTTGCACCAGGCCTTGAGCCGGTCGAAGACGGGGATGATCTCGTCCTCGAGCCGGGCCTGGTACTCGTCCTCGGGCATGGAGCCCTTCTTGAACTGCCACTGGGTTCGGAAGAGCGCGGTCGGGTTGATGTAGGGGTAGACGTCGTCGAGGTCGATGCCCTCGACGACACGCGTGCCGAAGAACGGCGCGGCGGGCACCTCGATGTCGGTCGCAACATCGCTCCGCTCCGTGACGGCGACGCCGGAGCGTTTTGTCTCGGCGAATTCATCCTGCGCGTCGGCGAGCCGGGCCTGCGATGCCGCGACGACGGCCTCGGCTTCGCTCCGCTTGTTCAAGCGGGTGTCGATCTCGTTGTCGATCACGTCCAGCGTGCCGCTCGAGAGCTGGTCCATGATCCGCAGGCCCTCGAACGCGTCCTTGCCGTAGTAGACGTGGTTGCCGTAGGTCGAGCGCAAGTATCCCTCGGCGTAGTGGCGTGTGAGCGCGGCACCGCCGAGAAGGATCTTCGGAGTCAGGCCCTGGCTGTTGAGCTCCTTGAGGTTGTCCTCCATCACGTTCACGCTCTTGACGAGCAGGCCGCTGAGGCCAATCGCATCGGCGCCGGTCTCTTTCCAGGCGGTGATGATGTCGCTGATCGGCTGCTTGATGCCGAGGTTGTGCACCGTGTAGCCGTTGTTGCTGAGGATGATGTCGACGAGGTTCTTGCCGATGTCGTGCACGTCGCCCTTGACGGTGGCGAGCACGATCGTGCCGCGGGTCTCGCCCTCGACCCGCTCCATGTGCGGCTCGAGGTGCGCGACGGCCATCTTCATAACCTCGGCGGATTGCAGCACGAACGGCAGCTGCATCTGCCCGGAGCCAAAGAGCTCGCCGACGGTCTTCATGCCGTCGAGCAGGTGATCGTTGACGATCTCGAGCGGGGCGTACGACTGCATTGCCTCGTCGAGGCACTCGGTCAGGTCCTGCTTCTCGCCGTCGATGATGTGCGCGCGGAGACGTTCTTCGAGCGTCATGTCGGCCTTGCTGACCTTGGCCTCGGCGACCGAGTCGACGTCAACGAACAGATCGATGAAGTCTTGCAGCGGGTCCACGCCCTCCGAGCGGCGGTCGTAGATCAGGTCGAGGGCTGCCTGCTTGTGCGCGTCATCGATCTTGTTCAGCGGCAGGATCTTGCTCGCGTGGACGATGGCGCTGGTCATGCCGTTGGCGACAAGCTCGTGCAAAAAGACCGAGTTGAGGACGACCCTCGCCGCTGGCTTGAGGCCGAACGAGACGTTGGACAGCCCGCAGGTGATCTGCACCTCGGGGTACTTCTCTGCGATGCGCTTCGTGCCTTCGACCAGCTCAAGCGCCGATCGGCGGTCGGAGTCCATGCCCGTCGAGATGGGCAGCACGAGCGGGTCGATGAAGATGTCTTCGATCGGGATGCCGTGGAGCTTGATTGCTCGCTCAACGGCGCGTTCGGTGATCGAGACCTTGCGGTCGGCGGTCCGCGCCATCGCGTTGTCCGGGTCTTCGTCGATGGTGCCGATGACCAAAGCGGCGTTGTACGTGGTCGCGAGCCGGCAGATCTCGTCGAAACGCTCTTCGCCGTCTTCGAAGTTCGCGGAGTTGATGAGGCACTTGCCGCCGGCGTGGCGGAGGCCGGCTTCGAGCGTGGCGGACTGCGTGGAATCGAGCATCAGCGGCGCATCGACCTGGCGGACGAGCCGCTTGACGACCTCGGCCATATCGGCGGCGTTGTCACGGCCCGCGTAGTCGACATTAACGTCGAGCACGTGCGAGCCGTCGCGCATCTGCTGCTTGGCGAGCGCGACGATTCCGTCCCAGTCCTCGGCCTCGAGCAGCCGCTTGAACGCGCGGGAGCCGGACGCGTTGCAGCGCTCGCCGACGATGAGGAAGCTGTTCTGCTGGCGGTGCTCGGTTGGGCCGTAGAGCGACGTCGACGAGGGCGCGATCGTGGTCCGCGGCTTCGATGGCGCCGGCAGCTCGGCGGCGTCTTTGACGAGCAGGCCGATGTGCTCGGGCGTCGTGCCGCAGCAGCCGCCGACGATGCCGACGCCGTGCTCGTCGATAAACTTCAGCAGCGCATCTGTGAGCGGCCTGGGGCCCAGCGGGTACTCCGTTCGGCCCTCAACCAGAATGGGGAGACCCGCGTTGGGCACGACCGAGATCAGCTTGCCGTCGGCGCCCCAGTGCTTGCCGAGGTGAGCGACATGCTCGGCCATTTCGGTCGGACCGGTTGCGCAGTTCAGGCCCAGGCTCGCGATCGGGTAGTCCTTGAGCGCGGCGAGTGCTCCTTCGATGGAAGTGCCCATGAGCATGGTGCCGGTCTGCTCAATCGTGACCGAGACCATGATCGGCACGTCGTCGGGCGTCTTGCCGGCCTCGTCGAGGGCGCGGAGACAGGCATTGATCACGGTTTTGACCTGCAGCAGGTCCTGGCAGGTCTCGATGAGGAACGTATCGACACCGCCTGCGAGCAGACCGCGGGCTTGCTCGGCGTAGCTCTCGAGCATCTGCTCCCAGCGGATCTGGTCGAGCGTCATCAGCTTTGTGCCGGGCCCCATCGAGCCCAAGACAAATCTCGGCTTGTCGTCGGTCGAGTGCCGATCCGCCACGGCTCGCGCGACCTCGGCGGCTCGCTTGTTGAGTTCGAACGTGCGAGGATCAAGACCGTTCTCGGCGAGGACATGCTTCGCGCCGCCGAACGAGTTGGTCTTCAGGCCGTCTGCGCCGACGGCCATGAAGCTGTCGTGGATTGCTTCGATCAGATCGGTTCGGTGGTCGAGCAGGGCCTCGGGGCAGTTCTCGCAGCCGCAGAAGTCGGTCTCGATGTCGAGGTCGAGCGAGTGTGTCGCGGTGCCCATGGCCCCGTCTAAAACGAGAACGCGTCGCCGTGCTTCGGTGAGAAATCGGTTCAGCATGATTTAGTATATCCGTTAATCCGGGTAGACGGATGAATGATTATGAGAGAACCAAAGAAAGCCGCTCCTGCGAGCGGCTCTGGTGCTGTGTTCTGGATGAAGCCTACTTGCGGGTCTTCTTGCTGCCGCCGCCCTTGTCCTTGTTGAAGTAATTGCCCGCGAAGCGCTTCTGGAATCTCTCGACTCGGCCGGTGGCGTCAACAAAGGTTTGCTTGCCGGTAAAGAACGGGTGCGAGCCGGACCACACGTCAACGTGCAATTCGGGGACGGTCGCGCCGACCTCCATGACGACCTCGCCGTTGTAGTAAACCTTGCAGTTGTGCAGAGGTGGATGGGCGTCTTTCTTCATGTCGTCCTCCGATTGGCCTCCATGCTAGGCCTTTCGATCGTCGAGGTCACTGGCTCTTACGGGCGCGGGACGAGGCCTGTCCGCTGTCGCGAGGGGCTTTGCCACGGCAGCCGGCCCGCCAAGCGTTCGAGCGTCGGAGGCAACCGACCGTTCGCGAGCGCAGCCGAGATCTCCGCGACGCGGCGTCTGGCGGCTGGGGTCGTCACCGCTGCCGAGGCCGCATCGGCGGCAACTGGCCCTGCCCGAAGGAGAGCTCGGCTCGCGAGGACAGCGTCGCCGGGCGTGGTGTTCCGTTCGAATGCCGAGGCCACAGCGATACCGATCGCTTGGGCGTCGCGAGAATCCCTCGCCTCGGTCAAGGCGAGCGCGGCAAGAAGGCGCCGCTGGGGGTCGTCGGCGTTGAGGGCGGTCCGCAAGGCGGGGGCGCAGATCGGAGCGTGGTGCGAGAGAAAGCGCGCCGCGCGCTGGGCCTCGATCGACATCGGGAGCCGGTCGAGTGCTGGGCCCGTTTCGGCACCGCCCGCGCGGTGGCCGAGCGACTGGACGGCGGCGGTCGTCAGCCTGTCGCTCGGGGTGTTGCGAAGGTCATTCAGCAAGATTCCGATGGCCGCGTCGCGGAGATCCGGGCGGTCGAGCGCGCTCTCGAGCCTTGATCGGACGGCGGTGCCAAAGTCTTCGGCGACGGCGAGCGCGACTTTCTGCCTCGCCGTGCTTGTCTCATCGCCAACATCGATCAGCACCTGCTCGACAAATCGATCGATCTGTTCGGGGCTCAGTTCGCCCGACGCGACCGCGAACCAGACGATGGACGCATGGGCGTACGTGCGCGACTCGTGCGGGCCGTTCCACGCGGACAGCCCCCAGCCGACCAGGGCCCGCCGGCTGAACCAGTTCAGCGAGCTCCGCCGCCAACGTCGGTCGAGCTCTCTTGCGAGGTCGGCATTCTCTGATGTTGGTCCGAGCGTGAGTTCGACGGCCATGAGCCAGGATGGTCGCGCGGTCACCGGTTGGATGATCGATGACACGTACCAACCAGCCGCAACGGATGGCGCGAGCAGGATCGCCCCGGCCGCGACGACGCCGCGGCGGCGGACGCGGGCCCCTCTGACGGTTTCTCCTTTACCAGCGATGGATGAGCCGCATTCTGGGCACCTGTCCTGCTCGTCCGCGATGGCTTCGACGTCGTAGCCGCACGATCGGCACCGGACGCCCGCGCCGCTGCGCTTGCCGACGAGCCCGAGCACGACGAGCAAGAGGCCCGTCAGGCCTGCCGCGAACGACACGGTTTGGATCAGGATCCATGGCACCCGAGGAGTCTAGTGGCCCTCGGCTCTCCGGCTGCGGGCGTATCGTGCCGACCGTTTGCACCTCTCGGCCGGAGAAACGCTCGATGGAAGCCGGAATCGTTGGACTGCCGAACGTCGGCAAAAGCACGCTGTTCAACGCGCTGACCGCCGCGGGGGCGCTGGCCGCGAACTATCCGTTCGCGACGATCGAGCCCAACGTGGGTGTCGTGCCGATCCCGGACCCGCGGCTCGCCCAGATCAACAGCAAGATCGAGACCGAACGGGTCATCCCGGCGTCGCTCAGGCTCGTGGATATCGCCGGGATCGTGCGGGGCGCGAGCGAGGGCGAGGGTCTCGGCAACAAGTTCCTCAGCCATATCCGCGAAGTCGATGCGATCGTTCAGGTTGTCCGGTGCTTTGAATCGGCGCCGGGCGGCGAGGACATCACGCACGTCGACGGGACCGTTGACCCGGTTCGCGACATCGAGACGATCGCCACGGAGCTCGTCCTCGCTGACCTGCAGACCGTGGAGAACGCGCTCCCGAAGGCCGTGCGGGCGGCGAAGGGGCGGGATCCTGACGATGTTGCGAGGCTCGCTGTGCTGCAGAAGCTCGAGCCTCTCCTGAGCGAGGGCAGGCCCGCTCGGTCGCTCGAGCTCGACGACCCGGCGGAGCAGAGAGCGCTGCGTTTGATGACGCTGATCACGAGCAAGCGGGTTCTGTATATCGCCAACGTCGACGACAGCGATCCGAACGGCGGCGGGCCTCTGGCAAGCACGGTGCGCGAGTACGCAGCCGGCGAGGGCATGGAGATGGTCCCCATTTGTGCCCGCATCGAGAGCGAACTCGCCGAGCTCGACGACGCCGACAAGCGGGAGATGCTGGCGGACATGGGCATGGACGAGCCGGCGCTCGATAAGCTCGCGCGCGGGGCCTACGGCCTGCTCGGGCTGCAGAGCTATTACACGGCGGGTCCGAAGGAGGTCCGGGCGTGGACGATCCGCCAGGGAACGAAAGCTCCGCAGGCGGCGGGGGTGATCCACACGGACTTCGAGAAGGGCTTTATCCGGGCGGAGTGCTTCACGGTCGACGACCTTCTTGAGCTTGGGTCCGAGAAAGCGATCAAGGACGCCGGCCGCATGCGTGTGGAGGGCAAGGACTACACGATGCGGGACGGGGACGTGTGCCACTTCCTTTTCAACCGTTGACCTGCCGAACAGGCGATTTCGTGTGGCAGCGCGGGCAACTCTGAGCTCTGTTGCACCGAATACTTGCTCATGATGTACCCAACGCTCTTCGCTTGTCTGCTCGCTGGCTCCGTGTGTGCTCAATCGGCGGACATCCGGCTCCGACTCATCGGCGAGCGGCACCTGGAGCCCCGGGAGGAGTTCCTGGGCACGCGCATCGGTGGAATCTCGGGGATCGACTTCGAGCCGACCTGGAGGGACTCCGGCACGCTGGTCATCCTGAGCGATGATCCCGGAAGGTACGCACCGGCGCGGGCCTACCTCGGGCAGGTTGAGCTCGCCGAGGATCGCATCGTGGGGCTCGATTGGTCGTACCTGCTGAGGCTGACCTGGGCCTCCGGCGACCTGATCTCGGGTGCCGGGCTCGATCCGGAAGGGATCCGGATCATGATGCACGAGGGGACCTTTGGTGAGCCCTCGCTGATGTGGGTGAGCGAGGGAACGGCCGTGATGGACGGGAACGGCGATCCCGGCGCCCCACGGATCTACGAGATGTGTTCCGCGGCGACGCGGATGGATGAGTGGCCTGCGCCACAGTCTCATGTCGCGTCGTCGCCGGGCGTCGGCGTCAAGACGAACCGGTCCTTCGAGTCGATCGCGATGATCGCGCATGAGCTGGCCGTCGTTGCGACGGAAGAGCCTCTCAAGCAGGACGGGGAGGCCGACGACGGGACCGGCTGGGTCCGCTTGTCGACGTACTCGTTCGCGAAAGCGAATACTGAGCCGATTGCGCAGGTGGTCTATCCGCTCGGGCCGACCCCCGAGCACGTCGGGATTGCGAGCACCGGGCTCACGGACTTGCTCGGGCTGGCCGACGGTCGGCTGCTTTCGATTGAACGAACGTTCACACCCGCGGGGACGTTTCACGTTGATCTCTTCGTCGTCGATCCATCCGGAGCGACCGATGTGCTTGAGCTTGAATCTCTGCGCGGCGAGGAATTCGTGCCGGCCAGCAAGACGCACATCGCCACGCTGAACGACCTTGCGCCGACAGTCCTGAATGTCGAGGGCGTGTGCTTCGGTCCGACGCTCGAAGACGGAACACGCACGCTGCTGCTCGTGAGCGACTCGAACTTCCAGCCCGGGGTGCCGACGGTGTTCACCGCGTTCGCGGTGGAAGACGACGGCGGTGTCTTGGTGCCGGCCGACACCATGCCGCCGTCGATCGACGAGGCCAGAATCGACTAGGCAAGCATCGACAAGGGCAGGATCGACAAGCCGGGCGGGGCCCCGGAGCGGCTCAGGCGTGGTGCTCGCTCATGTAATTGGGTGATTCTTTGGTGATGCGGATGTCGTGGGGGTGGTTCTCGACGACCGTTGCTCCCGAGACACGGACGAACCGTGCGTGCTCCTGGAGTTCCCGGAGCGTCGGGCAGCCAAGGTAGCCCATGGCGGACTGCACCCCGCCGACGAGCTGATACACGAACTCGGCGAGCGTGCCGCGGTAGGGGACCAGGCCTTCCACGCCCTCGGGAACGAACTTGGCCTGCTGCTTTCCGGAGTCATCGACTTTGTCGGCCTGGGCGTAGCGGTCGGCGGAGCCGGCGTTCATCGCGCCCTCGGAGCCCATGCCGCGATAGCTCTTGTAGCGTCGGCCCTGGCTGATGACGAGTTCGCCGGGCGATTCGTCGAGACCGGCGAAGAGGGAGCCCAGCATGACGGCGTCGGCCCCGGCTGCGAGGGCTTTGGCGATGTCGCCCGAGGCCCGGATGCCGCCGTCGGCGATGACGGGTACGTCCTGGCCCGTGCTGGCGACGCCGGCGATGGCGTTCATGACGGCGGTGATCTGCGGGACGCCGACGCCCGTGACGACGCGGGTCGTGCAGATGGAGCCGGGTCCGATGCCGACCTTGACCGCGTCCGCGCCGGCTTGGACAAGGTCTCGCGCGCCGTCGAATGTGGCCACATTCCCCGCGATGACATCGACATCGAAGCGCCGCTTGATCTCGCGGACGGTCTCGAGCACGTTCTCGCTGTGGCCGTGCGCGGTATCCACGGTGATGACGTCGGCGCCGGCGGTGATAAGGGCTTCGACGCGGTCCAGCTGCTTGACCCCGACCGCCGCCCCGCAGCGGAGCCGGCCGCGATCATCGGTGTTCGCGCGGGGGAACTGGCTGAGCCGATCGATGTCACGCATCGTGATCAGTCCCGCGAGCGAGTGGTCGGGGTTCACAAGCAGCAGCTTCTCGACCTTGTTCTCGTTCAGGATGTCTTCGGCCTGCTCCAGTGTTGTGCCGGGTGCGGCGGTCACGAGGCCGGTTGCTGTCATGACGTCGTGGACCGGTGTCGATTCATCGGCGACAAACTTAAGGTCACGCTTGGTGAGGATGCCGACGACCCGGCCCTTTCCGGCGTGCCGGAGGTCGGCGGACCCGTCTTCGGTGATCGGGAACCCGGAGACGTGGTGCTTCCGCATGAGCTCGCGTGCTCTGCCGACGGTGTCGCCCGGGCCGAGGGTGATCGGATCGACGATGATGCCGTGCGCGGACCGCTTGACCTTGGTCACCTCACGCGCTTGGACCTCGGGCGGGAGATTCTTGTGGATAATGCCGATGCCGCCCTCCTGCGCGAGCGCGATGGCGAGCGCCGACTCGGTTACGGTGTCCATCGGTGCGGAGATGAGGGGGATGCGGAGCGTGACCCTGCGGGTGAGCCTTGTCGTGAGATCGGTCTCGGTCGGGATGACTTGGCTGCGTCTTGGTGTCAGGAGGACATCGTCGAAGGTGATGCCGTCGGACGCGATCTTTGAGAACGGGTCACTGCGCCATTCTGCGTTGCGGGCGTCATGGGCCGTGTCGGCTTTGTTCGGCATCGATTGGCGGGCGGAATCGGCGGCGAGGGTTCCCATGAGATAGTGTCGCGGTGCCCGCGCGGCATGTCAAGCGTGCGGAATCGTGCGGGATCGGTTTCAATGCCCGCCGTTGCTGTAAGACTGAAAGCGCCGCATGGAGAGCAGCCGTGTTCAGTGACCTCGCCGAGACCGATTGTCATTCCCTCGTCCGGCAGCCGCGGATCGATCAGCACATCCGGCCCGACGCCGACCGCGACCGGCTGGCCTCGCAGGAGTGGCTCCTGACGGATGGGCTCGGCGGGTTTTCGATGGGAACGATCGCGGGTGTGCCAGCACGCCGGTACCACGGGCTTCTGACGGCGAGCCTCTCACCGCCCGTAGACCGCGTGCTCGCGCTGCACTCGATGAACGAGATCGTGTGGGTTCACCCCGATGAGCCGCGCTGTTTCTCGGCCGATCTGACTGAGGCCAGGTTTCGTGACGGAACGACGCTGACTGGTGCAAGGAACCGGCTGGAGCGGTTCGAGCTGGGCCCGGGGGGCCGAAACGCGGCGCGCTGGACCTATGTCGTCGATGACGGCGTCCGGGTCATCCGCGAGGTGCACCTCTGCGAGGGCCGGTCGGCGGTCGTCGTCCGGTACGAATGCGAGGGCGGGCGGGCGTGGATTGATGCTCGCCCGCTGGTCGGCCTGCGTGATTTTCATGCGCTCCGGGGCATGCCGGAGCGGCAGATGCGGGTCACCCATGCCGCGGACGGTCGGGGCATCTGGATCTCGGGCGGCGCCGCCGACCTGTCGTTCGAGCTGCCACCGAAGACGCCCGGCGGCTTCAAGGTGCGGCCTCACTGGTGGCACGGCCTGTCGTACGAGCACGAATCGGACCGCGGCTTCGACGATACCGAGTGCCTGTTCTGCCCGGGGTCAATCCACCTCGGCTTGCACGAGCCGTCGGAGGTTGTGTGCTCGCTGGGGCCGCCCGGCGAGAACCACGACCTGTTCGACGAGGGTCGTCGCTCGCCGGGTCGGCATGTACGCCTCTCGGCGGCTCTTGCCGGGGCGTTGCACGACCCAGGGGATGACGCAGAGGATCGGCAGATTGCCGGCTTGGTCGCGGCGGCGGATCAGTTTGTGGTGCGTCGGGCGGCCACCCGGACGCTTGCGTCGGATGAACACGCGCTGGTCTCGATCATCGCGGGCTACCCGTGGTTCGGCGATTGGGGACGCGACAGCATGATCGCCCTGCCGGGCCTGCTGCTCGCAACGGGTCGGCTGACAGAAGCCGGCCGCGTGCTCGAGACGTTCGCCGGGGCGCAGCGGTACGGGCTGATTCCGAATCGGTTCGACGACCGAGGGGGTGAGCCCGAGTACAACACGGCGGACGCCAGCCTCTGGTTCTTGCACGCGTGCGGCGAGTTTCTTGCGGCGGGCGGGGATCCGACGCTGTTCCGCGACGTGCTGCTGCCTGCTTGCACCGACGTGATCGATGCGTACTCATCGGGCACCGTGTTCGGGATCGGCATTGATCACGCGGACGGGCTGGTGTGCGCCGGGGACGAGCGCACGCAGCTGACATGGATGGATGCCGCACGGGACGGGACGGTCTTTACACCCAGGCATGGCAAGCCTGTCGAGCTTCAGGCGTTGTGGTTCCACGGGCTTCAGACACTGGCAGCGGTCATTCAGCCCTGGGATTCGGACTCTGCGGGCTCGCTTCGCTCCAGGGCCGACCGTTGCGGCGAGAGCATCCGCGGCTCGTTCTGGTCTCAGCGACTCGGGTGTTTGGTTGACTGTCTTCGGCCGACCACACGCGGCTGGGTTCCGGTCGAGGAGATCCGCCCGAATCAGCTCTTTGCGTGCAGCTTGCACTATTCGCCGCTCGACGCCGCGGCGCAGTCCGCTGTTGTCCGCGTGTGCCGAGACAGGCTCTGGACCGCTGGTGGGATGCGCACCCTGGACCCGGCGGACCCCGGGTATCACGGGCGGTACGCGGGCCCGATGTTCGAGCGTGATTCGGCGTATCACACCGGGACGGCGTGGCCCTGGCTGCTGGGCCCGATGGCTGAGGCGGTGCTCCGCGTGGGCGGCTTCGGTGCCCGCGCGTGCGTCGAGGCCCGCGCCGTGCTGGCTCCGATGATCGGTGAGATGCTGGGCCCAGATGCGCCGTGCCCGGGTCAGATGTTCGAGGTGTACGACGGCGACGCGGAGGACCAGCGGCCGGGCGGCTGTCCGGCGCAGGCGTGGTCAATCGCGGAGGTAGTTCGGGTGCTTACGCTAATACGCCGCAGCGAGAACGCCCGGGACGCCTAGGTCGAAGATGCAGCGGATTGCTTGTCCATGGCGGCGAGCATCTGCTCGGCTTTCTTTGGAGTGATCCAGCCGTCTGCCGCGCGCTTGAGCACGAGTTCACGCACATCCTCGTTCTCACCAACGCTGAGAATCGCCTTGGCGTCTTCCGGCGACATGGATCCTTCTGCCACGTAGGCAGCGAGCTCTCGCTTCGTCCGCTCGCGCTGCTTGGTGATCGACACTTTCTTCAGCGTGCCGCTCACCCAGACGACCGCGATTCCCAGGACGATGAGCCCACCGACGATGATCGAGTCCATCTCATCGGCGATCGCGGATTCAAGATCGGCAAGAATCATCATTTCACACGCTCCGATCGGCCGGCGTTGAGCAGGCGTTCGCCTTCGTCGGGAGTCATCGAGCCCTCGGCGATGTACGCCGCGATTTCGCGTCTCGACTTTTCTCGGCTCGAGGTGATCATGATGTTGTGGACGATGCCGAGCACGATTGCGATGATGGCGATGGCGCCGCCGATTGAGATTGCGATCACCGGCACCATGTCCGAGTGGTGGATCTGGGCGAGGTGCACGAGCATCAGGCGTCACTCTTTCCTGCTTTGAGCAGTTTCTCGCCTTGTTCAGGCGTCATCGAGCCCTCGGCGATGTAGGCCGCGATTTCTCTCCGGGTCTTCTCACGAGCGTTCGTCTTCATCACGCCGGTCACTGTTCCGAACACGATGCCAACAAATCCGAGAAAGCCGCCCACGACGAAGATGATGTTTTCGTCGTCGAAGATGAGTTTGAGTATGTCTTCCACGTCCATTGGCTGCTCCCATCCGCTGTCGTCCGACGCGCCAAGCGATTGCTCCCGTTGGTGGTTGGGAAATCGGCTTCTCGGGTTTCTTGGGCGGCGAAACAAAGTCTATCCGATCGCCGCTTGATGACCTAGGTTTCTTCATGGGGCGGGCCCACGCGGACACGATCGAGGCGGTCCTGGCGGCGTACAGGGCGGGTTGCTTCCCGATGGCCGACACCCGCGAAGCGGACAGGTTGTCGCTTCCCATCCGATGGATCCGCCCGGATCGCAGAGCGATTCTGCCGATTGAGCCGCAGGTGTTCGGTCTCGATCGCGGCGTCCATATCCCGAGGCGTCTCTCGAGGACGGTCCGCCGCGGTCGCTTCGCACTCTCGTGCGACAGCGCGTTCTGTCGGGTTGTCGCGGCCTGCGCGGAGCCGCGACGCGAGTCTGCAAGCTGCACGTCCGACACATGGATCGACGCCAGGATCGAGGGGCTGTTCACTCTGCTGCACGACGCCGGCCGTGCACACTCGATCGAGGCGTGGCTTGAGCGACCGGGCGGGGAACTGGCCCTGGTGGGCGGAGTGTACGGGCTTGCCCTGGGACGCGTGTTCTGCGCAGAGAGCATGTTCAGCCGTCCTGATCTCGGCGGGACCGATGCGAGCAAGGTCGCGTTGGTTCATCTCATCGAGCACTGCCGCCGGTGCGGGTTCACAACGATCGACACGCAGTTCGTCAATCGGCATCTCGAGCAGTTTGGTGTGGTCGAGATCGACGGCGGTGACTACCTCCGATATCTTCAAGCTGTCGGCGAAGACGACGTGCGGTGGCGGCCCTTTCAGGCGGGACTCGTTGATCGTTCGGACTGATCGCCGCCGATGGGTCGCATGCATTCCGGGCACGCCCCGGCCTCGATCCCCGCGAGGTCATAGCCGCACTGCCAGCAGTGCCGGGCGTGGAAGCCCGCGTGGCGGTCCGCGAGCTGACGGCCGAAGAAGGCCAGGAGTGCGCCGCCGCTCGCGAGGTGCAGGCTCGCAACGACAGCTTGCCAGACCTGTTGTTGAGGCGGGCCGCTGCCGGCGGGTGTCGGCTGAAAGCGGTCGATCGTCCCGCCGGCGATCGGCAGCAGGATCGCGAACATCAGCAGCCCGGCCCAGCATGCCCCGCACCCCAGCCGCTGGATCGCCCGTTCCCGCGGACGGATTCGGATGGACCGAAACACGAGCACAAACACGGCCGCTCCGATGACGTTCAGTCCCAGGATTCTGGCGTGGCCGGCGGCGGACCAATCGGAGGTGATGCCTGCCACAGCATCGGCGCCGAGCAGCACCCCGGCCTGCATCCACACGAGCACGAAGAAGCCGCCGAACGCCAGCGCGACCACGCCGCCGGCTCCGATCCGGCTGTGTCGGGTCGGCTTTGAGATCGGCACGAGTGTCGCGGTGAGAAGCCCGCAGAACGCGAGCAGGGATCCGACGCGGGTGACCGTCGGGCCCGTGATCAGCCAATGCGACGCGAGCAAGGGGAAGAGCGACGTCGATGACGCGATGAGCATTGTGGCGAGGAGCCACAGCCAGACGCACGTCAGTGCGGCGGGGAGCGTCGCCGCCAGCAGCCGCCGTCGCCAGAACGGTACCATTGGGTTATGAACGCTCATCAACGATGCCTCAACCCCGACTGCGTTGCAGCGTACCCGGTCGGCCGCGTGCTGACCCGGTGCGAGACGTGCGGCGCCCTGCTGGATGTTGTCTACGAGCCCGGCTCGATCAACGTGCGGGACTTCGCGAAGTTTGAGCGTCGCAGCGGGACGACGGGGCCGCGCGGGCCCGCGGGCGGGTCGGCGAGCAAGTCGGCGCTCAATTTCTCGGGCGTGTGGCGCTTCCGGGATCTGTTGCCGTTTTACGAAGACGAATCGCAGATCGTGACCATCGGCGAGGGCCGGACCAACCTTCAGCGTGCCGACGCCCTCGGGCGGCACATCGGCTTCGGCTGTGACGAGGCCGACGAGTGCGGCCGGTTCTACTTGCAGTACGAGGGGTACAACCCGTCGGGGTCATTCAAAGACAACGGCATGTGCGCCGCGTTCACGCACGCGAGGATGGTCAACGCTGGGCGTGTGGCGTGCGCCTCGACCGGGAACACCTCGGCGAGCCTGGCGCTGTACGCGAGCCTGACCGGGATGCACGGCGTTGTGTTTATCGGTGATGGCAAGATCGCGTTCGGCAAGCTGAGCCAGGCGCTGGACTACGGGGCGACAACGCTCCAGATCGCCGGTGACTTTGACGCTTGCATGAGCAGGGTGCGCGAGATCGCGCAGGAGATGCCCGAGCTGGGCGTGTATCTCGTGAACAGCGTCAACCCCTTCCGGCTGGAAGGACAGAAGACGGTGATGTACCGCGTACTCGAGGGCCTCGATTGGCGGGTTCCCGATTGGATCGTTGTGCCGGGAGGGAACCTGGGCAACTCGAGCTCGTTCGGCAAGGCGTTCATGGAGCTCAGGGATCTCGGCCTGATCGACAAGGTGCCGAGGTTGGCCGTGATCAACGCGTTCGGAGCGCGGACGCTTGACCGCGTGTACAACGAGCTGGGCGTGCGGTGGGACATGGGCCAGGGGCCGGGCCGATTCGATCATGTGCGGGTCGAAGCCGAGTACGCGAGGATAGATTCTGCCGGCGAGCGGGCCGACACCATCGCGAGCGCGATCGAGATCAACAGGCCGGTGAATCTCAGCAAGTGTCTGCGTGCGCTGCACGTGATGGACGGCGTGGTCCGCAGCGTTGATGACAAGGCAATTCTCGAGCACAAGGCTCTTGTCGGCCGCTTCGGCTTCGGCTGCGAGCCCGCGAGCGGTGCGAGCGTGGCGGGTGCGCGACTGCTCCGAGAGCAAGGGGTGATCCGCTCCGATGAAACGGTGGTGTGCATCCTCACGGGCCACCAGCTCAAGGACCCCGACGTCACCGTTGGCTACCACACCGGGCTCGACACCAAATCCGTGCCGGATCAGCCTGACGCGACGCCCGACGGCCTGAGCTCGAATCCGCCGATCCGTGTGCCGAACGAGCTTGACGCGATCATCGAGGCGATGGGGATCCGATCGGCTTCGATTTGAGGCGGAACGCCCGGGCTTGCCTCTTGGCTTTCGAGGCGTTGTTGCGGCCGCAGGCAATGATGCCGACGGCTGCGACGCCGCCGATCCACCAGATCATCCAGGCCGAGATCGAGTAGCGCCTGAACGGCTGCAGGATGATCGCGTGCCTCTAGCCGAGCGGGTCGGCTCGCATGCTGGCCCGCGACCAGGCCGAGAGCAGTTCGCCGCGATCGGTTGTTTCATGCCGACCTGCGTCGCGGTAGAACCGCATCACGGCGCTCTCGGGCGGTGTGTGCTGGAACAGATCAGATGCCGACTTGGTCAGCTCGTTTGGCAGCGGGTAGTTCTCATCGAGCTGGCTGCTGCGCGCGAGCCCGCCCCACATTGCAAGGCCCTCGGTCCGCGCGACGCCGACGATCCCTCGGGTTGCATTGAACGCGACCCATGGCGTCAGCACCAGCGAGATCGCGAGCATGAGGGCGCCGACCCGGGCCAGCCGCCTTCGAACTCCGCAGGTCGGAGCCACAGCGACGAGCGCGATAACGCCCGGTAGCCAGGCGACCGAAGTCGGCCTGGCGAGGATGGCCGCACCCATGCATATCCCGCCGAATACCGACCGTGTCATGCCGGGCCGGCCGGAGACGGCTGCGAGAGCGCAGAGCGGCAGCGCGATCGTGAGCACATCCGAAAGAGCAAAGGAGCTGATCGCGAGCAACCAGGGGTCAACCGCCACAAGCAGGCCGCCAATCAATCCAACTCGTGGGCGGAACGCCGAACGCCCGAGAAACCAGCAGGCGATGGCTGTCGCCGCCCCCAATGCGTGCTGGGCTGCGAGGACCGCGTGCACGTTGTGCCCGGCGAGCGAGATCACCGCAGCGAGAAACAACGGGTAGGTCGGCGTGCGATAGGCTGGGAGATCCGGCCATCGCCCGCTCGCGATCTCGCTGCCCCACAGCAGGTAGTACGCACCGTCGTTGGTGATTATGAGCGGCAGCGTCAGAACAGCAATCACGCGAAGCCCGATCGCGACGCCAAGCACGATCGACAGGTCTCGGGCGGCGTGTCGGCTCATTCGCTGCGAGTGTAGCTGGCCGCGCTCTCGTCCCAGCCCGCCGCGGCCATGACCGCTGCGATGACCGGGTCGGCCAGGTAGGTTTCGACGGCTTCGTAGGGGACGCTGCGGCGGTGCTCGCTGAGCACGCGGTGCGGGTTGCGGCCCGGCTGTTGTTCGGCCGACGATTCGTGGTAGTGCCGGGCACGGTAGCGGACCGCGTCCTCGACCTGTGCCTCGGTGAAATCGATTCGCCATGCACTCCAGAGTCGGCGAAAGAACCGCCGCGGCGCGCGGTGCAGCATGTCGAACGTCACCCTGCTGGGGCGTGGTGATCGCAGCACGCGATGGGCGAACAGCCTCACACGCTCGAGGTCGTACGGCGGGGCGACGGTCTCGTCCCACTCTCGCGCGTAGATGCTGTTGAGCCGCGCGATCGGGTCGCGGATGAGGTACGCCGTGGTGTCAGCGGGTCGGAGTGCATCGATGTCTCGCGGCTCGATCATGTCATGCGGCAGCTTGACGATCACTCCCGGTGCTTGCGCGTCGCCGGCGATGTCGCGGATCAGGCGCTCGAAGAGTGAGTTGTTCTCTGCCGTGAGCCGCTCACCGGCCGCCGCGTGATTGCGGTGGAGCTGCACCTGCGCTTTCGGGTAGTTGTACGGCGGCCCGGTGCGGTCCCAAGGGCCGAAGGGTTCGTCGGCGACCGCCCAGCCGAGCGCGTGCGCCGACGCGTAGGTCGCGGCGCTCGAACCGGATCGCGTGAGCGAGAACAGCCACGCGACTCGCGTCATGACGGCGGTGTCCCGATCGCTAGCGCCTTGAGGCGATCGCCGATGCGATGCATCGCGGTGGGGAGGTATGACTTGCGGTTGAGTTCCCACCCGCATCGAGCGAAGAGGTCTCGCATGAACGGGTCGCCGAGATAGAGGCTGACGGCCTCCGGCGGGGCAAGTCGCTTGGTCTCCGAGAGGCTGCGCCGTGTGCTGCGACCGCTCTCGCGTTCTCCTGACTTTCCGTGGTATTCGGCCCGCTGGTAGGCGACGGCCCGTTCCCGCGTCGGGGCGTCGTTGGGCCAGCCCCACGCGTCGAACACGCGGCCGAAGTAGCGCTTCGGATCTTTCCTCACGTCTTCGAAAACGACCTTCTGCTGATCCGGCAGTGCGAGCCACCGCTCGGCATACTCGCGGAAGTAATCAAAGTCATGATTGGGTCGGATGATCGAGGTCCATCCTCGCGCGTGGATGCTCGCGAGCCTCCGGAGCGGGTTGCGGATGACCCATACCCCGCGATGGTCTGGGAACGCCGCCGCGAACTCGGGCGGCGTGAAGCGGAGGTGGGGGTGTTTGCTGACGATCGATGTCGTCTGCCGTTCTCGGGCGATCGTGGCGAGGAGCGCTCGGGTGCGGTCGACAATCGGCGGGGTAAGACGGGCGTGAGAGGCCTTGAACTGCTCGACGATCTCCGCCTGCTCGGTGGGGTAGTCGTAGGGCGGGCCCGTGCGGTCCCACGGCCCGAGTATCTCGTCGGCAACCGCCGCGTCCGCCGCGTGGGCGGCGGCATAAGCCGTGATCGATGTCCCGGTTCGTGCTAAGCCGAAGACCCAGCCGACCCGCAGCGGTGTGCCATCTACTGATCGCGAGTGTTCTGATGACTTCATGTCGCTGTGAGGGTTCTGAACACTGTTCGGAAGGGCGAGCCAAGGTAGGCAATTCTTCGCGTCGGCCACCCCTGCTCTCTCATGAACGATGCGATCTCTTCGTCATTGAGGTAGACATCTGTCACTTCGGGCGGCGCTGCCCACCTTGACTCGCTGATCGGCCGTGCCGCTCGCTTCCCGCTCGTTTCGGCTGACGAGTCGTGGTAGGTGCCCGCGACGTACTTCGCAGACGCGGCCGCGTCCTCGCTGCTGCCGCCGAAGCCCAGCGCCTTGTGTATTTCTAGGAACGTGTGGGCCGGGTTCTGCATGACATCATCGAACCGGAATCGGTTCGGCATGCGCTGCCAGCGGCGTAAAAATGTGCGGAAGACCTCGAGCTCAAAGGGGTCGTTGAGCATGTGCTCCCACCCTCGGGCGTAGGCGCTGTTGACACGGTGGAGCGGGTTGCGGATGAGTCCGAGGCACCTGTGGGTGACGTCGCGCGACTGGCCGCCGAACCACGTTTCGAAGTCGTCGAGATCGAAGAGCAGGTGCGGGCATTTGCATACAACGCGGTCGTCGCCGCTGCGCTCGGCGAGGATGCGGAACAGCTCGTTCGCCATACCGACGACCTCGGCCGAGAGCGTGTGTCCCATCGCGGCGAACGCGCGGACGAGGTCTCGCTGCACCGGCGGCAGATTGTACGGCGGCATCGTGCGGTCCCAGGGGCCGAACGGTTCGTCCGCGACACCGAGACCCCACGGGGCGGCGCAGCCGTACGCCGTCACCGAGGAGCCCGACCGAACGAGACTAAAAATCCATCCGACACGGATCATGGGCTAGCGTAGCTCCGCGCTCAGAGGCACATCACGCGAAGCGTTCGGACCACTGCCGCCCGAGCGAGAGGATCCGTGTGAGAAGCTTTGGGTAGTCCAGGCCGGTGGCCTTCGCCGCCGAAGGGAACTCGGAGTTCCAGGCGAGCTCGGGGTTCGGGTTCGACTCGATAATGACGGGCTGCCCCGTCGGCCGAAGGCGGATATCGAACCGTGCGTAGCCGTTCTGCTCGAGTGCACGGAACGCTCGCTTGCAGATCCGGGAGATCCGCAGCCGCGTCGGGTCATCGAGGTTGACGGCCGGGCCTGTCGTGAGCCCGACGCGCTCTTGTTCATCGACATCCCATTTGAGACGGCTCGTCGCGATGTTCGGTGCGCCGTCTCTGAGGTTGTCAAAGCCGAGCTCCCAGATCGGCAGCGCTGTCAGGCGGGTGTTTCCAAGGATTCCAACGTAGAGCTCGCGGCCTTCGATGAACTCTTCCACGAGGGCGTCTGTGCCGACGTTCCCGTGGATGAACGCGATACGATCGGCCAGCCGCTCGTCGTTGGCGACGACGGACGCCTGGCTGATCCCGATCGATCCGTGCTCGGAGATCGACTTGACGATGAGCGGGAACTCGAGCCGTGAGGGTCTGCTGAACTGCTTGTTCATGCGTGCAACCGCGAACTCGGGCGTCGCGATTCGGTGATGTCTGAGGATCTTTCGCTGCAGCGGTTTGCGTACGCTGAAGCTCATGCCGATCGGGTTGCAGCCCGTGTACGGCTGCCCCCGGAGCTCGAGGTAGCTGAGCACGTGCGGGAGAAACTCGGACCGCTGCGCGAACATCTCCAGAAGATTGAAGACGAGGTCGGGCCTCGCCTCATCGAGCTCGGCACGGAGCTGGTCCAGGGACGAGTCCGAGCCTGAGACGATGACATCGTGCCCGAGCTCGCGGAGGGCGTTTCGCACGTCGTAGTCGGTACGCCATGGCGCGCGATTGATCTGCTCGTCGCTGTCGGCTCTCTCCGGCGGAACGAGGTCGGCCTGGGTCAGCATCAGGATGCGCAGCTGCTTCACAGTGTCACCCACCGACCGCCGCGCTGGAGATGCGACATGGTCTGCACCGCGAGCATGACGGCGACTTCCCTCTCCAGGTCGGCGGCGGTGCGGTCGTCCGGCACCCGGAGCTTCATCTCGCTCGCTCGCGCGATCATGACGTTGATGATGTCGTTGACCGTGTATGGGAACTGCTCCGTCCATTCGCCGACGACTGCGATCAGCCCACGCCGGCTCTTCCGGAGCCACGACGAGGCTCGGTCGCGTGTGTCGCCCGGAACTGTCGCCTCGAACAGCCGGCGGAGGTCGCGGTCGTAGACGTCAGCGCTATCGAGACCGTACCGCCGCCGCCGCGCGTCGTAATGCTCGCCGAGCGTCTGCCTGATCGACGACAGCCTCTGATCGGCCCGCCGAGAGCGCACCGCCGGCGGCTTGCCGCCGATCTCGCGCATGAGACGATCGACATACTCGAGCTTGCGGAGCGCCGGCCAGTCTGCATAGCGGGTGCGCCAGCGCGAGCCCGGCCGCAGCCAGACGGCGAAGGTCTCCGCGAAGTCCTCGTCCGGGTGTGCCTGGGCGTAGTAGTTGTCGAGGTGCAGGACGTAGTCCCGGGAGTAGGCCCGGGGCTTGTAGGCGTCCGGATAGGGGACCGACGAGCTGCCGAAGATCCGCTGCCACTCGCGCCTCCGGTGAAGCCGGTACGCGAATTGCAGGGCGTGCCCCGCCTCGTGCCGCAGCAGCTTCATGCATGTCTCGCGGCTGCCGCCTTCGACATCGAACATCAGCCTGCGTTCGAGCTTGATCAGACGCGGGTGGGCGAGGTAGAAGGGGACCGAGATGCCCGGCAGCTCCGGCGGGGTGTACCACTCTTCTCCGAGCCAGACGGGGGGCATGTAGCGGAGGCCCGCGCGCTTGAGTTCCTGCCGGAGGGTTCCGATCGAAGCTTCGATCGGTGTGCCCTCGATCGTGAGCCCGAGGTCGCAGATGCGGACGCCGAGCAACCGCTCCGTTGGCCACGCGGACCACGCCGGCGTTCGAACTCTGTGTTGTCCGCCCGTGCCCATTCCGGAAGACTACGCCCGCCTGAGTCCGAGCGCTGGGGCAGCCATTGACGGGCTGGCGGTCGCATCTACCTTTCCGCTCAGCAGCTGAGCTGGTTGAGGCTGAGGCGGGGATTCTTGCTTTCGTTATGGTGTGCGGGTGCGGTACACTCTGTTGCGGTTTGATTGGCTGCTCGGAGGGGAGGATGCGGCGATGCGTTTGTTAAGTATTCAGAGTGCTCTGGCAGTTCGGTTCGCGATCGTCCTGATGGTGGGGCTCTTGGCCGCCTCACCCGCCTCGGCGGACGTTGACAAGGTCAACGGCTTGCTTCGTCGTGCAGAAGCCAATCTGCAATCCGTGTCGGCGAGCTTGGGGAACCGCACGACGCCGCCCCGCGGCGCCGCGGGGAAGCTGCTGGCCAACCGTTTGCAGCAGGCCCTCGATGATCTGACGCCGGCTCAGCAGATGCTGGAGAAGATCCCTGCCGGCACGAGTGGGCGTGATGAGGCCGCCGCGCGGTACACACAGGCGGCCAACGAGTACAACCGGTTGCGTGCGATCGTCACCGGATCGGACGCGCCGGCCGAGCCGACGCCCGCAGGTGTCCGGCTCAGTTACCAGCAAGAGGAGCTGCTCAGCAATGCCAGCTTTCATATCCGTGAGGTCGAGGCGAACGCCGAATACCTCACTGAAGCTGTCGAGGCGATGCGAGTGGTTGAAGACCAGCTGACGATCGATCACCGGAATGTCATCCAGCTGCGCAGCGTGATCGAGAACGCGACGCGGAAATCGGGCTTTGCTTCCGAGACGCTCGCGGGTCTGCCGGATGACGGCCGCGGCGTCGCAGAGGCGCGGCAGCGTCTGGTGAACGCCGACGCCAAGGTCGCTACGGCGGCCGACTATCTCGGGCCGCTGCACGCTCGCCTGCAGGACCTCATCAACCCCGCGAATTACCCCGAGTTTGATGCGGACCACGACCGACTCGGCGAGCTCTCGGTGATGTTCAATCGTCCCGAGGTATTGCAGATGGAGCGTGCTTTCGCCGCGGACGTGGTTCGGCAGAGCGAGGCAGCGAAGTCCGAGTGCGTGCGCATCGCTCAGAAGTATTCGAGGCTGATGCAGCAGCGGACGAAGCAGGGTGAGCTGATCGAGGGGACCGGGAACGCGTTCTTGCGGAATCATGGGGAGTTCGTCGCCGCCGCGGAGGCGGAGAAGCTGATGCTGCCGGCGTCGATCGGTGAGGACCTCGCCGAGGCCCGCCGTCTCGCGGATGAAGCCGTCGCCAACCAGAAGCCCGGGTGGTTCAACGGGGGGATCCCGCAGCGGATCGGCTTCGCGGAGGAGAAGGTTGTACTCCTGAACGCGCTCGATCCTGGACAGGCCGAAACGCAGCGGGCGGCGATCGACCAAACCAAAGCGGAGCTGAGGCGGACTGCGGACTCGCTGCGCGAGCTCATCATTCGGGAGAACAGGCCGCCGCAGGACCGCTTCGAAGGGGCTGATCGCGACATGGCGATCGAGACGGCCAAGAGCGCCTGGGGCATCCAGCAGCCAGAGTACGAACTGCTCGATGTCCGCATCCCCGCCGAGAACTGGCGGCGCGAAACCAAGTGGAGCTACAGCAACGGCACCTGGTACCTCTCCGATCGGTCGCGGCTCCAGGTCAGGCTCATCGTTGCCGATCACACCAACACCGAACTCGCGATCGACCGGCCGGTCACGATCTGGAAGGATCACCAGAGCGGCGACTCGATGATCGGGACTCCGTTCAGGAGTGTTGATGAAGAGCTCACGCCGAGCGAGTACTTCCTGCGTTCGAACGTGAGCGCCGCGGGCGAGTGAACGGGATTCACGCGCAACGGGCAACGGCGGGTGGCCCTGACCTTTTGCGGAACGACGGCACGGGCCTTCGGTGCGAGATCGGCGGGTTTCATATTGATCCGTGGGCTCCGGCGGAGTGTGCCGTGGTCACGCACGCGCACGCGGACCACGCGCGCGGGGGCAGCCAGCGGTACATCGCCACGGCGGAGACGGCGGCGATCATGCGGGCCAGGATCGCTGCGGATCTGCCGATCGATGTGGTCGCCTACGGCGAGCGGTTCCGGCTCGGCGAAGTCGAGCTCTCGCTGCACCCCGCGGGGCATGTGTTGGGCTCGGCGCAGGTGCTTCTCCGGCCGGACGACGGGCCGACCTGGTGCGTCACCGGTGACTACAAGGTCGAGCCCGACATCACGTGCGCGACGTTCGAGCAGCAGCGGTGCGATGTTCTTGTTACCGAGAGCACGTTCGGGCTGCCGGTCTTCCGCTGGCGACCCGACGCCGAGGTTGTGGGCAGCATGAACGAGTGGCGAGCCGAGAATGCCAGAGCGGGCCGGACATCGGTGCTGCTGGGCTACGCGCTCGGCAAGGCGCAGCGGATTCTCGCTTCGCTTGATCCCTCGATCGGGCCGATCGGCGTGCACGGCTCAGTGAAAACGGTTTGCGAAATCTATGAACGGCATGGGATCGGGTTCCCGTCCTACGTCCACGCGAATGCCGAGACTGCCAATGACCTGAAGGGCGCCGGGACGATCGTTGCGCCGCCGTCGGCTCTCGGTGGACCCTGGCTGCGTCGCTTCGCAGGATCGCGGGGGGGGCTCCGCACGGCGATGGTGAGCGGCTGGATGAATCTCCGCGGGAGGCGTCGGTGGCGCGGCACGGATCGGGGCTTCGTGCTGTCGGACCATGCCGACTGGCACGGCCTGCTGCGCACGATCGATCGCAGCGGTGCATCTCGTGTTCTCGCGACGCACGGCTACGCGTCCCAGCTCGCGAGATTTCTGCGGGAAGACCGGGGCATCGATGCGGATGTGCTGCCGACACGCTTCGGCGACGGCGAGGATGACAGCGGGGCCCCGCCGGCCGGGTCGGACGGCGCGTGATGCAGCGGTTCACCGATCTGTACCAGGAGCTGGACGCGACCTCGGGTACGACCGCGAAGACGGCGGCGCTCGTCAGGTACTTCAGCGGCGCACACCCGGCGGACTCGGCGTGGGCCGTCGCGCTCTTTCTCGGGAAGCGGCCCAAGGGTACGGCGAGCTCGCGCGTTGTCACAGCGGTTGCACTGGAGCTGAGCGGCGTCGCGCCGTGGCTGTTCGCGGAGTGCCGAGCCGCCGTCGGCGAGCTGGCGGAGACCATTGCGCTGCTGCTGCCCGCTTCATCGGCAGCTGGTGCGGCGACGGAGTCTCTGACCGAGGTGATCGAACAGCGGGTCCTGCCGCTCGCGGGGGCTGACGAAGCGGCGCGGTCGTCGATCATCCGGTCTGCGTTCGAAGTCCTTCCGCCGGACCAGCGGTACGTGTACCTGAAGCTGATCCGCGGGGGCTTCCGCGTCGGCGTGCAGCGGCGCATCCTCGCGAGGGCTTTGGCGACGCTCGCGGGCGTTGAGCCGGCGGTTATGGAGCACCGGCTCGCCGGTGTGTTTGTACCGAGGGCCAGCAGCTTTGAGGATCTGCTGTCGAACGAAAGCGAGGCGGACGACGCGGCGAAGCCGTACCCCTTCTTTCTGGCATCGCAGCTCGACGTCCAGGCGTCATCGCTCGGGCCGAGGAGCGAGTGGTTGGCCGAGTGGAAGTGGGACGGGATTCGGTGCCAGCTGGTCTGCCGCGACCAGATCTTGCTGTGGTCGCGAGGGGACGAGCTCATCACACATCAGTTCCCCGAGATCACGGCGGCGGCGTCGCATCTGCCGCCCGGCACCGTGCTGGACGGAGAGGTCCTGCTCTGGGATGGCGGCGCGCCCCTCCCGTTCGCCGCGTTGCAGCGTCGGCTGAACAGGAAGGCGGCGCCCACTCAGCAGCTTGGCTTGTTCGCGACCGACGCGCCGGTGTTCATGGCATTCGACATCTTGGAGGACGAGGGTGCCGACGTACGCGGAGAGGCTTCGGCCGACCGGCGTCGCCGGCTCGAACGCCGATTGGCGGATTCCGGGTCAGACTCACTCCGCCTGTCGCCGCTGCTTACGGACGCGAGCTGGACGTCGCTCGCCGAGCGTCGGTCAACCTCGCGGTCGCGAGGCGTGGAGGGGCTGATGCTCAAGCACGTGTCGAGCCCTTACGCCGCGGGGCGGGTGAAGCCCGCCGACTCACCCGGGTGGTGGAAGTGGAAGATCGATCCGCTTACGGCCGACGCGGTGCTTGTCTACGCCTATCCCGGAACGGGCAAACGGGCCACGCTGTTCACCGACTATGCGTTCGCGGTCTGGGGCGAGCGTGACGGCAAGCGGGTGCTTCTCCCGTTTACACGGGCATACTCGGGGCTTGATCAGGCGGAGATCGAGAAGCTTGACGCGTGGATACGCCGCAACACGATCCGGACAATGGGGCCCGCGCGCGAGGTGCGGCCCGAGCGGGTTTTTGAGATCGGGTTCGAAGGGATCGCGGCGTCCCCTCGGCACAAGGCAGGCATCGCGGTCCGATTCCCGCGGATCCTTCGGGAACGCGAGGACAAGCCCCCGGAAGATGCCGACACGCTCGAGATGCTTCAGCAGCTGCTTGCTGTTGCTGATCGCAGGGGGCCGAACCCGGATGGCACGCCCGACGGTTCCGGCTAGCCGCGCTGGGGCAGCAGCTCGATGGACGCCACTGTCAGATCATCGTCAAAGCACGACGCGGCGTGCTTTGTCACGGCATCGATGATTCGAAGGACATCGTCTTCGGCCGACTGCGACTGTTGCAGGCACTGCGCGACTCTATCGATGCCGAACTGGGTGCCGCCGACGCATGTTTGCTCAGTGACGCCATCGCTGAAGGCGACCGCCCTCGCCCCTTGCGGTAGCTCGAACCGTTCGACGGAATAGCTTGTGGCCCGATCGATGCCGAGCGGCAGCCCGCCCTCGAGCTTGACCCGATCGAGCGTGGGCCCCCGCCGGAGCAGCAGCATCCCGTGTCCGGCGTCGACGACGTCGAGTGTTCGGGCTTGCGTGTCCCAGATACCCGCGAGCAGCGTCACGAACTTGTCTGATTCGGTGCGGAGCGCAAGGCTCGCGTTTGTCTGTGAGATCGCGTGGGCGAGTTCGCACCCGGATTCGAGCAGGCCGCGCAGCAGTGACTGCGCGGCGACCATCAGGACGCCTGCGCCTGCGCCCTTTCCGAGCGCGTCGCCGAGAAAGAAGGCGGTCCGAGCTCGATCGAGCTCGAACAGATCGAAGAGATCACCGCCGACGAAGCGTCCCGGCACGGACTCAAAGACGTAGCCCACGCCCGGCGCTGTCCCGCGATTCGGAGGGAAGAGCATCCTTTGGGCGTCACGCGCGCTCCGGAGATCGAGCTCGATCCGCTGCCGCCGCGAGTCGGCCTCCTGCGCTTCGATCCGTTCGAAGGCGAGCCCCGCCACGGCGGACAGCGCATCGCAGAAGGCAACGGTATCGGCGTCTGCCTCTGTCTCGTCGCGTCGGGTGTCGAGGTACAGCAGGCTCATCACGCTGCCGCTGACGTGAATCGGTACACACACCGCCGAGCGGACGCCCATCGAGATGATCGACTGGGCGCCGCGTGGCACCTGGGATTCCGCAGTGAGCTGTACAAGCTCGCCCGCGGCTGCCTTGCGCAGCATCGAATGGCTCGGGTGCAGTTCCTCGCCCGCCGATTCCGAAGACGCGATCAGCTCGTACTCGTCATCCGCGATGGGTCTGAGCACGCCGACCCGTGAGCACTCGGGCAGTGTCAGGACTGTTTCAACGAGCACGAGCCCGACCGACTGCGGCGAGTCCGCACGAGCAAGGCGCTTCGAAGCTTCCATCAGCGCCGCGAGCCTTTCCTGGGCAAGCCCGCCGACGGTCGTCCGCGGTACAACGCTGACCCGCGTCGGGTCGTCGGTACCACGTGTCGCCGTGATGACGCTGCCGCCGCGTTGGACGGAGCATTGGACGGCGCCGAAGCGGATGCGGTCTCCGCCGGTGATCGGCACGTCCTGCCCGGGTTCAAGCCTGCGATCGTTCACCGCGGTCCCGTGTCGGCTGCCCGCGTCACGCAGCATGACCTGCTCGCCGACGACGGTTACGACGGCGTGCGTTCGCGAAACACGGGGATCGGTCAGCCTCCAGTCCGACGCTTCATCGCGTCCGATCACGAGTTCATCGGTGCCCGTGGTGACCACGAGCGGCCGAGTTTCGGGCTGGTTTGCCCCAGAGACCTGGCGGAGAATGGCCAGCGGTTCAGCCTTTTCCATGGCGAAAGGTTAGAACACAAGCCTGCTGAAGCCGAGCCGCTCTCATTCCATACCCCGCGGCTCGGCTACCGGTCGCTGCTCGCGGGCACGAGGTCGAATTCGGCGGTCTCGTCCCCCACGCGGATGGCGAAAGCGCCGGGCTCAAACACGAGCCTTCCGTCTCGGTCTGCGACGAAGAATTCTCGCGCGGGGATGTCGAAGATCATGGTCCGGGTCTCGCCGGGGTCGAGCGAGACTTTCCGGAACGCTTTGAGCTCCTCGGCCCTTGGCGACACGCTCGCGAATCGGTCTGTCAGGTAGACCTGGACGGCGTCCATGCCTGCCCGGTTGCCCGTGTTCGTGACGGAAATCCGCACGCGAAGCGGTCCTTGTGGCCCCGCCTCGCGAACGGTCGGCAGGTCCAGCGATAGATCGGAGTAGCCGAACGTGGTGTAGCTCAGACCGGTGCCGAACCGGAAGAGCGGCTTGTATCCGCCCCCGGGCGGGTCGGCGTCGCCCGGGGTCTCCGAGATCTTGCGGTCGTAGGTCAGGAGTGCGTTGGGAAACTTCGGGTAGGAGAACGGGAGGCGGCCGCTGGGGTTCACGTCGCCCGCCATGATCTCGGCGAGGGCCTGCGGGCCGAAGGGGCCCGGGTGACCCGCCCACACGATCCCGGCCATCCCTGCCTCAAACGCAGTGATGATCCGGGGCCGGTTCGTGATCAGAACCAGCACGACCGGTGTCCCGGATGCGGCCAAGGCCTCCGCCAATTCGATCTGCGCTGCCGAAATCGTCAGATCATCGATGTCGCCGGGTTCCTCCGTGGATGGTGGCTCGCCGAGGCACAGCACGACGACGTCGGACGATGCTGCCGCCTCGAGCAGTGCGTCGAGATCACCGACCGCGTCGAAGGTCGCGCCGGGCAAGTGAGTCACATTGCTTTCGCCGAATCGAGATCTGATCGCATCGGCGATCGTGGGGGAGTCAGGGAACAGGTCGCTCTCGTTGCCCTGCCAGCTGTAGCTCCACGCGCCGTGAAGGCTCATCAGCTCATTCGACGTCGGGCCCGTCACAAGGATGCGGCTTCCCTCCGCGAGGGGCAGGACGCCGGAGAAGTTTCGCAGCAGCGTGATGCCTTCGCGTGCCGCGTTCAGGCTGATCGCTTGCGACTCGGCCGAGCCGATCGCGGCGACGGCTTCGCCGGGCGGCAGCGTCCGCTCGAACAGCCCAAGTTCCACTTTCAACGCGAGGATGCGCCGGACAGACTCATCGATGCGCTTCTCTGTCAGGCGTCCTTCCTCAACGAGCGCGACCACGTGGTCCGCGAACTCGGCGTCCATCGGCGTCATCGACATGTCGATGCCCGCGCGGACGGCGAGGAAGGTCGCCTCCCGCTCGTCTTTGGCGACGGCGTGCATATCGACGAGCTTCTCCACGTCACGCCAGTCGGTGACCACGACGCCCTCGAAGCCCATGGTGTCGCGGAGCAGGTCAGTGAGAATGCGGCGGTCCGCGTGGACGGGGACTCCGTTGATCTCTCCGGAGTTGACCATGATGGTACGGACACCGACGTCGAACGCTGCTTCAAACGGTGGGATGTGAATCTCGCGCAGATCGGACGGGCTGATGATCGCTGGCGTTCGATCTCGGCCGGTCCGAGGGTCGCCGTAGCCGAGGAAGTGCTTCGCGGTCGCCGCGACCGAGGTATCTGACGCGAGATCCTGACCCTGCATGCCATCGATCGCGGCGCTCGCCATCATCGCGGCCAGATGCGGGTCTTCGCCGAACGTCTCGAACACCCGCGACCACGATGGTGCGCGACCGATGTCGCCCACCGGCGCGAAGTTCCAGTTGAGCCCGACCGCCCGGCTGTCCGCGGCGGCGACGGCTCCCGATCGGCGAGCGAGTTCCGGGTTCCACGTCGCGGCGAGCGTGAGATTGTGCGGGAAGAGCGTCGCGCCGGTGATGTAGTTCGCGCCGTGCACGGAGTCGATGCCGTAGAGCAGCGGGATGCCGTGCGGCGTCTCCTCTCTCGCGATCCGCTGGACCTCGGCGACAATCGTTCTCCACGGTCCGGGCTCCATGGCGACCCACGCGGTGTTCAGGATTGATCCGATGCCGTTCTCGACGATCGCCTCCCGCGCAAGCTCGAGATCAAGCACGGCGGGCCCGCCGGCTGACGACACCTGACTCGTCATCGTTCCGAGTGTCATCTGCACCATCTGGCCGGCTTTTTCGCGGAGCGTCATCGAGGCAATGAGACGATCGATGCGTTGCCACTGCGCCGGTGACAGCATGGGCTTGCCGCGGACCCTGGCAGATGACGCCGAGGCCACCGAGGGCGCTGAGTCAGACGCAGCACTGTCCGGGGCGGCTTGTGCATCGCTCGGCTGAGCACGCCGCGTTTCGTGTGCCGGCGCGCATGAGATCGGGACCAGCGTGCCGAGGATCAGGATCGATCCGAGCGTTGCTGTGAGACGTGTTCGCATGGTGGAGGCTCCCGTGCCGAGTCGTTGGGATGAAGGTTATCCGTTGTCGCGTCGCATGGCGGGCCCGTTCAGAGTGAGGCTGTCAGCCTGTGCTTTGTAGGGCGGCTGCGACTCCGTTGATGCTGAGGAAGAGAAGCCGCTCCTCCCGCTCGTGACCCTCGGCCGAGTTGCGGAGGCGATGCAGCAGCTCGGCCTGCAGGAGATTGAGGACGTCCGCGTATGGGTTGCGGATCGAAAACGTGTGGAGCACCGCCGGCCTGGAGCCGAGCAGCGGCGTTCCGGTGATCGCGGTCACCACGTGTCTCGTTCGCTCAAACTCGTCGCAGATGTGATCCGCGATGTCTGGACCGGTCTGGCAGAGCGACGCGTAGCGTCGAACGATCGCCGGCCGGGTCCGAGCCAGCTCGAGCTCCGCGTTGTCGATCAGCGTTGTGAAGAACGGCCAGTCTCGGTAGAGCGTTTGGAACCGCGTCGCGCCGTCCGCCGCGGCGATCTCCGGCTCGAGGGCCGAGCCAAGCCCGAACCAACCCGGGACATTCGCACGGATCTGCGACCACGCAAAGACCCAGGGGATGGCTCGCAGGTTGTCGAGGCCGACCACGCCGCCCGCGCGAGAGACGGGGCGTGAGGCGATGGGCAGGCCGCTGATCTGATCGATCGGCGTGACCTGGGCGAACCATTCCCAGAAGCCTTCCGTTTCGACGAGCGAGCGATAGGCCCGCATTGCGGCATCGGAAAGCCGATCCATAAGTTCGACGGTGGTTTGCGTGGGATCCTGCGCCCGCTGCTCGGCCTGGTTTGCCTGTCCGCTCGGCGAGCCGACGAGCACAGCGTGAACGATCTGCTCGAGGTGTCGTCGGGCGATGTCTGGCAGCGCGTAGCGGAAGCTGATGACCTCGCCCTGCTCGGTCATACGCAGCCTCGGGAGCCTCGCGTCCTTCGGTGCGGCGAGAATGGCGCGGTTCGCGCGCCCGCCGCCGCGTCCCACGGTTCCGCCGCGACCGTGGAAAAGCCTCAGCGTGACGCCGTTATCCGCGGCCGATCGGGCTAGCTCCGCCTGCGCCTGGTGCAGCGACCAGTTCGCGGTGACGTAGCCGCCGTCTTTGTTGCTGTCGGAGTAGCCGAGCATGATCTCTTGAAAGTCACCGCGGCACTTGAGCTGTACCTTGTACGCGGCGTTGCTGTAGAGCTCGGTCATGAGCGATGACGATCGCCGCAGGTCATCAACGGTTTCGAACAGCGGTACAAGGTCGGCGTCGCTCTCGGCGCCGTCGGGCGTGACGCGGTAGAGGCCGGCCTCCTTCAGCAGCACGAGCGTCTCGAGCAGGTCGGATACCTCGTGCGTCATCGAGATGATGATGGAGCCCACGCTGCCAGGGTCCCGCACGTACGCGGCGCGGACCTCGCGGAAGGTCGCGAGCGCATCGTCGGCCTCGCTCGGCAGTGTTGCCTGCTCGCTGACGAGGGGCCGAGGCGACGCCAATTCCGCGGAGAGCAGCGCGATGCGTGCTGGCTCGTCGAGGCCGGCGTAATCATCTTCGATGCCAGCGAGCCTGAGGAGCTGCGCAACAGCTGTCCCGTGCTGTTCGCTGTGCTGCCTGACATCGAGGGCGGCGAGGTGCAACCCGAACGTGTGCGCTCGCACGACCTCATCGGCGAGCGGGCCGCTCGTCCTCACATTGGGCACGCCGGCCGACTCCGCGGCCTCGACAAGCAGATTGAGATCGCGGAGCAGCGCGTCGGTGTCGTACATCGGCGCATCGGTGGTGAGCGAGGCAAGCCTTGCTTGCATGGCGTGGATCTTGACACGGAACGGCTCGTGCTGCAGATGCCGACGGAGATCATCGGGAAGAAGTCCCGGGAACGCATCGAGGTCTGACTCGATCGACGCTCTGAGCTCGGCTGTGATCTTCACGCGCCGATCGGACAAGCTGAGAAAGTTCCGGATGTCCCACAACGCCTCGGCGTGCATTTTGATCGCCGACGCTCGCAGCTGCTCGAACGTGAGCCGCGTGACTTCCGGTGTCACCCTCGGGTTCCCGTCCCGGTCGCCTCCGATCCAGGAGCGGTACCGCAGCAAGGTCGGCAGCTCGGGGACCCGCCCGTAGCACGATTCGATGGCGGCGCGCAGCTCGTCGTAGATGTGCGGCACCGTGTTCCAGATCGTTCCGGTGAGAAAGTAGACACCGTTGCGCACCTCTTCGTGCACCTGGAGGCGTTCCGTCCGCACGTCGTCGGTGCCGAGCAAGATGAGCATGAGCTGCTCGAGGATGGACTCGGCCCGTCGCCGCTCGATGGGTGTCGCGTCGTCTGCCCGGAGTTCCCCGAGCAGCGCGGCGACCCGCGTCTGCTTCTGCAGCACCGTCCTGCGGCGGGCTTCGGTCGGGTGTGCCGTCAGGGTCGGTTGGATGTCGGCCTGGGCCAGCAACCGCAACACATCGTCCAGGGATCGCCCGGCATTCTTCAGCCGCACGATCGCTTCCGTGATGCTCTCCGCCTTTGGGGCGTCAGCCGTGGCGGCGCATTCTCGTTCACGGTTGATCGAAGCGATTGTCAGCTGCTCCGCCTTGTTGACGAGGTGAAATCGGAGCGTGAGCGAGGCGAGCAACGCCGAGATGTCGTGGTCGTCGAGATCCGCGATGAGATCGGCGGCGTGTTGCAGGCCCTGGCTGGTTTCTGCCGAGCAGAGTCCGGCGGCCCGCTCGGCGTGATGCCACGGGACCGGCCGGCCTGAACGGGCGGCGGTTCCGATCGCTCTGTCGAACATGGTCATCAGTTCGTCGACGCGCTTCTGGTGCTGCTCGCTCATCGGGACTCCTCCGCACCGAGCGTAGCTGCCTGCACGGATCCGGCGCGCCCGTGACCGACAGGCTCGCTACACTCGCAAGAGATCAGGGAGCGGTGCCCGAGAGGCTGAAGGGGCCGGATTGCTAATCCGGTGTGCGGGATTTCCCCGTACCGCGGGTTCGAATCCCGCCCGCTCCGCTTTGTTGCTGATGCGTACGCCCTGCCCCAGGTGGGGCGTACGTTATTTTTCGATGCTGTACACTGCGGGAGCAGCACGCAGGAGATCACGATGACGCGGACCCCCTCAACGATGCGGCTCAACCCGGGTGATGCGGCCCCGAGCTTCACCCTCCGAAACTACAACACGGCCGTGGGCGGGCAGAGCATCGCCCTTGCCGACGTCGCCGGCGATCGAGGCACACTCGTCATGTTCATCTGCAACCACTGCCCGTTTGTCAAGCACGTCGCCGATGAGCTCGCCAAGCTCGGGCACTACTGCCAGTCGCACGGTGTCGGCGTCGTTGCGATTCAGCCCAACAACATTGACGAGTATCCCGACGACGCGCCCGATCGCATGACGCTCGAGGCGGAGGGGCGCGGCTACACGTTCCCTTACCTGCACGACGCGGACCAGTCTGTCGCGAAGGCGTACGGCGCTTCCTGCACGCCCGATTTCTTTCTTCTCGATGCGAGCCAGGCCATCTTCTACCGCGGCCAGTTGGATGATGCGCGGCCCGGGTCCGACGAGCCGGTCACAGGTTCGGATCTGCGGCGGGCGATCGCCGACCTGCTGGCGGGCCAGCCGGCGCCGAGCACGCAGAAGCCGAGCATCGGGTGCAACATCAAGTGGGCTCCGGGCAACGAGCCGGACTACTTCGGCTGATCTTCTTTGATCGGGGCCGACGATACCGGTTCGCGCCGGCCGCGAGCCAGCGTGGTGACAAGCAGCGTTGTCAGCATCACGACGGTCACGATCTCGCGGTAGCGACCGATGACAGGCGGCCCGCTGAAGTCGAGGACCATCCGCAGAGGCACGAAGAGCACGAGCACGCCGACAATGAGCGTGCCGAGGCCGACCAGCGACCGGCTGAACCTTGCGGCGAGCAGGGCGATCGCGGGGGCGAGCACTATCAGGTCGTAGTCGTGACCCTGAAAGAGCACGATCGGGATACAGATCGAGAATGCCGCCTGCTCGCAGTCGCTCAGCCGCTTGCGGAAAAGGATGACTGCGAGTGCGGCGATCGCGGCCAGGGGGATCAGCTTCGGTGCCGGAATGCCCAGAGATCGGATCAGGCTCTGCACCCCGAAGTAGTGCTGAAAGTCGGGGTCGTTCGGCGGGTGGCTCTTGTACGTCCCGACCGCGCTGAGCCATTCCAGGGTGTGCTGCACCGGCCCCTGCGTGATCAGCGGATAGGCGGCGGTCGCAAGGCCCACGATCGGCATGACGATCAGCGTCTGCTTGGGCCAGCGGACAACCGCCAGCGGCACGATTGCTACACCCAGCGTCGGCTTGAAGCAGCCCAGCGCAAGGAGCGCTGCCCCGAACCACGCGTGGCCCTGGCAGCACAGGACAAAGCCGCCCAGCATGAGCGCCGCGGCGACAACCGACGTCTGGCCCATCCAGATGTTGTGCGATACGAAAGGATTGCCGATGGTCTGCGATACCGCGAGGCCCATCGCCAGCGAACCGAGCAGCGTGGTTGTGACTCCACCGTCGCGCCGAAAGCACCAGAGACAGACCCAGCCGACAGCAAACGCCGCGGCGATGGTTATGGCGGCGATGCCGAAGCGAGACGCGTCGAACGGTAGGCCACCGGAGATCGCCGCCAGCGGGAAGAACTGCGGCGGATAGAACAGAACAAACTCGAACTCGACCTCGCCGTCGATCGGTGTCCCCTCGTAATACCGGTCGGCAGCAGCGTTCAGCTCGTCGAGGCTGTAGGGCGACTCGCCATTCAGCCAGGCCTCCCCGGCGCTGGTGAAGTAGGTGAAATCATGGCTGCCGAAGACGCCGCCCCGGCCCACGCCGAACACCGAGGTGGCAAGCAGAAACACAAGGCCGACGGCGAGCATCGAGCCGACGACGCCGAAGCCGAGCAGCGCGTTCCGAGACCGGGTTGATCGGGGTTGCATCGCCATCAACGGCGACTGTATCGGCCGATTTCTCGGCAAACGCCAGCATCAACCCGATTCGGGTTCCCCCACAATCGGGAGGCTACTCATCCGGCAGATGAACGAGCACACACCGCCGGTGCGGCTTGCGGCGGTGTTCCCAGACGTAGACACCCTGCCAGGTCCCAAGACCGAGCCGGCCGCCGATGATCGGGATCGACAGTGAGGTTGCCGTGATGGCCGCCCGGATGTGGCTCGGCATGTCGTCGGGGCCTTCGGACGTGTGCGTCGAGCCTATCCCGTCCGGCACGAAGCGGTCGAGCCACGTTTCGAGGTCCAGCTTCGCGGAGGGGTCCGCGTTCTCTTGGATCAGAAGGCTCGCGGACGTGTGCCGTATGAACGCGGTACACAAGCCCTCGGTTATCGCCGCGTCGCGAACAAGCGCCGCGATGCGGTCTGAAATCTCGAGCAGCCCGCGCCCCGGTGTCTCAACGATGATCTCTGTAAGCATGCGGCGACGATACCGCAACCGGCCCGACGCAACCTGGCTACACCCCCTCGATCCCGCGGCACGCCGCCGTGGGCGAGGGGTGTGCGACATGACAATGCTTGTTCTTTTGGCCGTGACGGCTGCGAATGCAATCGCGTCCGCCGGTGACGATCGCCTGCTTTCGGATGCATCGGCTGACTTGCTGCCGCTCGCGGTGACCAACGGCAAGACCATGGATATGGAGCACGCCGACCTTGACGGTGACGGCTTTGTCGATCTGGTAATCGCCGTCGAATACGGTCAGAACGCCGTGCTGTTCTGGCGCGATTCACGCTACGTGCATGACCCTGACGCGCTGCCCCAGGGCATCGTTCGGGATTCCGAAGATATCGCGATCGCCGATCTTGATAACGACGGCGATCTTGACCTGGTGTTCGCTTCGGAGGATGACATGACGAACGAGCTCTATCTCAACGACGGGGCGGGGCGGTTCGTCGATCGGACAGATCGCTTGCCGGTGACCGGGACGTCGAACGCGGTCATCGCGTTTGATGCCGATTCCGACGGCGACACCGACCTTGTCTTCGGTAACAGCGGCGTGAATCTGCTCTGTCTCAACAGCGGCGACGGGACGTTCACATATGCCGCCGATGCGTTGCCGCAGCACAACGACACCACCCAGGACATCGAGGCAGGGGACATCGACGGCGATGGTGATCTCGACCTCGTTGTTGCCAACGAGCTGAACAACCGCGTGCTTCTGAACGACGGCGACGGCTCGTTCACGGACAACACTGAGGCGGCCATCGGTCTGCGAGCCGGCGAGGAAACCCGCGAAGCCGACCTCGGCGACATCGACGGTGACGGCGACCTTGATCTCGTGTTCGCGAACGTCGGCTGGTCTAACTTTCCCCCCGGTGACAAGGTGCTGATCAATGACGGTCGGGGTGTCTTTGCCGATGAATCGACGTCGCGCATCCCGTTCATCAATGAGTTCTCGGTCGACGCCGACTTTGCCGACATCGATGGCGACGGCGATCTCGACATTGTCACCGCCAGAATCGCCGGCGGCCTGTCACGGCCTGCGACTGTGTTTGTCAACGACGGCGATGGCTTCTTCTCGGATGAATCGGACTCATTCATCCCCGCGGGGGTGCTGGGCATCGGCATCGACGTTGAAGCGATCGATCTGAACCAGGACGGCGTGCTGGACCTGTACGTCGGCTGCCATCTCCCGTGCGACTTCGTTCTCTTGGGGTAAGCGATCTATTCCCATTCGATCGTCGCGGGCGGCTTGCTGGAGATGTCATACACCACCCGGTTGACGCCGCGGACTTCATTGATAATCCGGTTCGAGATGCGAGCGAGGACGTCAAAGGGGATGCGGGCCCAATCGGCCGTCATGAAGTCCCGCGTCTCAACGGCACGCACGGCGACCACGCTTTCGTAGGTGCGCCCGTCGCCCATGACCCCGACGCTCTGAACCGGAAGCAGCACGGCGAAGACCTGGCTCGTCTGGCGGTAGAGATCGGCCGAGATGATCTCCTCGAGCAAGATCTCGTCGCACTCGCGGAGAAGATCAAGCCCGTCTCTGGTGATCTCACCAAGAACGCGAACGGCGAGGCCCGGTCCAGGGAACGGGTGCCGCCAGATGAGCTGATCCGGCAGACCCAGGACCTCGCCGAGTTTGCGGACCTCATCCTTAAAGAGCTCGCGTAGGGGCTCGATGAGTGTGAAGCCGAGCTCCTCTGGCAGGCCGCCGACGTTGTGATGAAGCTTGATGTTGGCGCTCTGCCCGGCGTGGCCCTGTCCCGACTCGATGACGTCCGGGTAGAGCGTTCCCTGCGCAAGGAAGGTCGCATCCGGGATGTCTTCCGCCGCACCCTTGAAGACCTCAACGAAGCGGTGACCGATGCGACGCCGCTTCTCCTGAGGATCGCGGACCCCGTCAAGATCGCTCAAGAACGCTGCTTCTGCATCGGCGACACGCAGGTCGATCTGGAAGTGGTCCCGGAACGTCGTCTCCACGAGCCGCCGCTCGTTCTTTCGCAGCAGCCCGTTGTCAACAAAGACACACGAGAGCTGATCGCCGATCGCCTTGTGGAGAAGCGCGGCAACGACAGATGAATCGACGCCTCCCGACAAGCCGCAGATGACACGCTTGCGTCCGACAACCTCGCGGATCTTCTCGATCTCCCTTTCGGCGAAGTCGGCCATCTTCCAGGTCCCGCCGCACCCGCAGATCTCGTAGACAAAGTTGCGGATCAGGTCTTCGCCGTGCGGCGTGTGGGTGACCTCAGGATGAAACTGCACGCCGTAGAATTGAACTTCGGCGTCTGATCGTGTCCGCACCGCGGCGTGCGGGCACGTCGATGTCGAGCCGATCGTCTCCAGGCTTGCCGAGGCGAGGCCGGTGACCTGATCGCCGTGGCTCATCCAGACGGTTGTTCGTTCGGGCAAAGCGTCGAGCAGACCTCCCGCGTCGAGGATGTCAAGGTTTGCGGCTCCAAACTCGCGGCGGTCGGCCCGCTCGATGTCTGCGCCGAGCAAATGGCTGACGAGCTGCATGCCGTAACAGATTCCAAGGATCGGAACTCCGATCTTCAAGATGCCGGGGTCACACGCCGGGGCTCCATCGTCCAGGACGCTCGCCGGACCGCCGGAGAGCACGATCCCCTTGGGTCGCATGGCCTCGAGTTCGGCGGCGGGGGTGTCAGGCCTGAGAATCAGGCTGAAAACGCCTGATTCCCGGAGCCGCCTGGCGATCAGCTGGGTCGTCTGCGAGCCGAAGTCGAGCACGGGCACGATCTCGGTGTGGGGGTCGATCGCATTTGGTGTCATGGAGCGTGCTCCCGCTGCCGAGCAATTGTCTGCGTTGCCCGTCTGTCTCCGGAGGAATTTCGAGTTTAGGATGGGGCGATGCAGATGTCGGCATGCTGCGCCATCCTCGCATGTGCTGTCTTGGCCGGGTCGCCGGGCTGCGCGATCAATGCCGAACCCGACTTCGACTCTGCGGTGCCGCAGGACCGCTTCAGAGCGATCCGTGAGGCCAAGGCCGAGAGGGATACGGACGCGTTGCCGGATCTTGTCCGGCAGCTGGGATCTGACGACGCCCTCGTCCGCCTGGCCGCGATCGACGCGCTCCAGGCAATCACGGACCAGAGACTTGGCTTCGCGCCGCACGCAGCGGAGCTTGAGCGGCAGGCCGGGATCGACCGATGGATCTCATGGCTGGAGACACGCGAGGAGGCCATGGAGTGACACACGCCGCTTCCACAGCGACGGATAGCGGGCACGCGGTTGAGCTCCGGATACTCAGCCACCCGACGTATCTCGCCGGCGCGCGTGAGCTGGTGTCGGGGATCACCCGTCGGCTGGGCTTCGATGACAAGGGCAGCGGGAAGATCGCGCTCGCCGTGGACGAGGCGCTGGCCAACATCATCAACCACGGGTACAAGCGGGCGTCGGATCGGCACATCTGGATCAGGCTCTGGGCTGAGGCGGGGCCGGGTGTCCCGGGCGTCCGGATCGTGGTCGACGACGAGGCCCCTCACGTTGACGTCGCCAAAATCTGCGGCCGAGATCTCGAGGACGTCAAGCCGGGAGGCCTGGGCGTGCACATCATCAAGCAGGTGATGGACTCCGCCGAGTATTCCACGCGTGACCCGGTCGGCATGCGGCTGACCATGGTCAAGCACCTGAACGAAAGCAACGAGTCTGGCACCGATGAATGAGCGCACCAATGGATGAACCAACCGACATTACGATCACCACCGAGCAGCGCGGCGAAGCCTGCGTCCTCTTCCCGGTCGGCGACATCGATCTCAGCCGGTCGCCGGTTCTTCGGGCATCGATGAAGACGGCACTGGATGACAAGCCGCAGCGGCTCGTGATCGAGCTCTCGGGCGTCAGCTACATGGACAGCTCCGGTGTCGCCACGCTCGTCGAGGCGATGCAGCTCTCACGAAAGGCGGGCGTGGGCCTTGTGCTGTGCAGCCTGACCGAGCGGGTGCAGTCCATCTTTGAGATCGCGAGGCTCGAACAGGTCTTCACGATTACGGAGGATCTTGACGGCGCGCTGGCCACATGACCGGCCCATCGCCGCGGCGTCGCGGGTTCGTCAGCATCTTCGGTCCTGTCGAACGCATCGGCACCGCGGTCATCGAGCTGCTCCGGCACATCGGCGGCGTCGTGCTGCTCATCTTCGAGGCGCTGGCGGTGCTGCTGGGCGGGCTCAGCGGTCGGATGCGGATCGGCAGGTCGGCGATCGTCAGCCAGATCCTCCGCGTCGGCGTTCGCTCAGTCTTTATCGTCTCGCTCGTTTCGGGCGCTATCGGCTTCATCCTCGCCCTCAGCATGGCGCCGCCTCTGGAGCAGTTCGGCTCGAAGGACCTGGTGGCGAACATCATCGGCGTTGCGGTGCTCCGGGAGCTCGGCCCGCTGATGGCGGCGATCGTGCTCACGGGCTTCGCCGGCGCGGCGATCGCGGCGGAGATCGGCACCATGGTCGTGGGCGAAGAGATCGAGGCGCTCGAGGTGCACGCGCTGAACCCTGTGCGCTTTCTCATCGTCCCGCGGGTGCTCGCCACCGTCGTGAGCATGCTCGTGCTCGCTGTCATCGCCAACGTCACGGCGATCGGGGTGGCCATGCTCGTGAGTCAGATCATCCTTCAGATTCCGTACCAGACCTTCTGGGACAACATGCTCTTTCAGGTCAAGCCTTGGGACTTCTGGACGGGCATCATCAAGGCGGCGATCTTTGGGCTGCTGATCGGTGGAATCGCCTGCGCGAATGGGCTGAAGGTCTCGGGCGGGGCAGCGGGTGTCGGCAAGGCCACAACCTCAACCGTGGTGCAGTGCGTCGTGAGCATTGTGATCGCCGACATGCTCTTTACCGCGGTCTTCTACATTTTCGATCTTAACTAACACGTCACAGCTTGAATTCGATCGGCGATTCCACCAGCGAGTACGCCTCGCGCAGGATCGTCATCCCCAGTACACCGGCAAGCGTGAGCCCCAGAAGCGGCCAGGCCTCCGCAGTCTTCCCCGCACCGACCATCCAGGCGCACGCGTAGACCGCCGGCCAGAGCGTCCCGTATCGGCGGACCTTCTCGGCCGCCCTCGGGCCGCCTTTCAGCCGTGCGATGCGTCGGATGCACATAAAGAGCAGGACCGCAACCGAGCCGGCGACCCAAACCCACGCGCTCTGCGGCACCCACGCGGGCCACAGATCGCCGCCCGATCCTCTCGCCGGTCCGCTGTAAATGAGCAGGGCGGAGCACGCCGCCCAGCCGGACGACGCGAACGCGACCGCACGAACGCTGAGCCGCGGCACTCTGCCCTCCAGCACATGTGATGCGAGCCCGATCACCAGCGAGTGCGCAAGAACGAGCAAGACCGGGAGCGTGAAGACGAGGTGCACGTTCGGCACGAGCATGTGCCCGGCGTAGACCACACTGAGCAGCGGGAGGCCGACCGCCGGCACGAATCGGCCGACGACGTTGTACCCCGTGATCGCGACCGCCACGATCACGGCGAGCACAGTCGCCTGTTGGCCGAGCAGCAGCGAGCCGAGCACGGCGACCAGCAGCGTGCCCACGGCCAGGCCCATGGCGAGCTCGATCGAGACCCGCTCCGACGCGAGCGGGCGATCGGGCCGAAGTGTTCTGTCCCGCTTGGCATCGATGACGTCATTGAGTGTCGCGCCGAACGCGAAGAGCCCCAACGCGGTCACGGCCGCACCCGTGAGCGGCATCCACAGCGGCCGATCGAGAATCTCGGGCGTGCCCAGTTCCTGGGCAAAGGCGCGCGTCCAGACCACGACAAACCAGACGTTCGCGACGGCCGCGAATGCGCCGGTGACCCTCGTGAGCTGCACCACCGAAGACAGACGCTGAACCACGGCCCGCATGTCGGCATCCTACGATGCGTCCGTGTACGAAATGACAGGACAGCCCGTTGCCGATCCCAGGCCTGTTGCCATCGCCGTGAGCCGGTACAACCGCTCCGTGACAGACAAGCTGACGGAAGCGGCGCTCGCCGAGGCCGCGAAGCGGGGCGAGCCGCGGCCCGGTGTTGTGGATGCCCCGGGCACGTTCGAGCTCGCGGCAGTCGCGGCGCGGCTTGCAGAGACCGGCGCCTACCGGGGCATCGTTTGCCTCGGCTGCGTGATCAAAGGCGAAACCAGGCACGACGAGTACATCAGCGGCGCGGTCGCACACGCTATTGCAAACATCTCGATTCAGTCCGGCGTTCCCGCTTCGTTCGGCGTCATCACGGCCGAGAACGCCGCGCAGGCGAGGGATCGCGCCGGAGGCAGCGAGGGAAACAAGGGGCAAGAGGCGATGGCCGCTCTTCTTGACACGCTTGCGGCGTTCGACGCGATCGATGACGCGCTCGAAGCCGGCACGCCGAGCGAGATCCGATCGACAATCGCGGCACCGGGCGCGGACAAGGCACGCTGATGGCGGAGCCTCGCACCATCCGCCGGGTCGCCTTCCAAGTGCTGTTCCAGATGGACATCACGGGTGAGACTGACGCTGCGTCGCTGGTCGGCCCCGTCGCGGATGAGCGAGATCTTTCGGCGAGCGAACGCGATCGCGCCGCTGCGCTCGCGTCAGATGCCTATTCCACGCGTGCATCGGCCGACGCGGCGGTGGCAGATCTCGCCCCCGAATGGCCGCCGCACCGTCAGCCAGCCGTGGATCGGAATGTTCTCCGGCTGGCGTACCACGAGATGAGCAGCGGCAGCACGCCGCCGAAGGTGGCGGTTTCGGAGGCTGTCAAGCTCGCCAAGGAGTTCAGCACGGAGAAGTCGCCGGCGTTCGTCAACGCGATCTTGGACAAGCTGCTCAAGCGGCTGCCGGAACCGGCGGGCCCGGAGAGCGTCGGCTGATGGCCGTCTTCCGTTCCATCGCGAGGAAGCTGAGCAAGGGGCTTGCCAAGACACGCGAGACCGTCTTCGGTGGGCTGGCTTCCATGCTCACGGGGCGTCGGCTCGATGCGGAACTCATCGACGAGATCGAGGCTCGGCTGATCCGGGCCGACGTCGGGGTGAGCACCGCGCGACGACTCGTCGAAGGCATTCGAAGAGACTACAAAGCGGGTAAGCTGGACAAGGGTGAAGAGGTTCTCGACTATCTCAAGCGTGAGCTCAAAGCCCTATGGCCCGCCGAAGATCGCGAGATGCGGTTCGCCGAGTCAGGGCCGACGGTGATCCTCGTGACCGGCGTGAATGGCGCGGGCAAGACCACGAGCATCTCGAAACTCTGCAAGCGAATGACCGACGAGGGCAGGACGGTCTTGCTCGGCGCGTGCGATACGTTTCGAGCGGGCGCGGTTCGGCAGCTCGAGATCTGGGGCGAGAGGCTGGGCGTCGGCGTGATCAAGGGTCAGCAGGGGGGTGACCCGGCCGCGGTGGCCTACGACGCCTGCGCCGCGGGCCTGTCGAGGAACGCCGACGTCATCATCCTGGATACCGCCGGCCGCCTTCAAACGCAGGCGGGGCTCATGGACCAGCTCACGAAAATCCGTCGGGTCGCAGAGAAACAGATCCCCGGCGCTCCGCACGAGGTGCTGCTGGTTCTCGACGCGACGGCGGGCCAGAACGCGCTCAGACAGGCCGAGGGCTTTGCGGAGGCCGCCGGTGTGACCAGCATCTTTCTCGCCAAGCTCGACGGCACCGCACGGGGCGGCATGGCCGTGGCGGTCCGAGAGCAGACCGAGATCCCCGTGAAGTTTGTTGGTCTGGGCGAAACGCCGGACGACGTCGAGGCCTTCGACCCCGAGCTTTTCGTCGAAGCGATGTTCTCGGCCGAAGAGACCGGCTGACTATCGACCGCCGTCTCCATCGCCGTCGCCGTCCTCGCCGAGGTCGTCCGCTGTGTCTTGGGCGGCCGCGGCGAAGGCAACCGGGGCGGGCTTCACGTCGCGCCAGATCGCGTCCTTTGTCATCGCCTGCGCCGCCTTCAGCCCCGTGCGCCGTGCCCGGCGTTCGGTATCGATCGTGAGATCGCCCAATTCGTTGTCCGCCGGGGCATCACCGGCCTGCATGAGGTGCAGCGTCTGCGTCGGGAAGGCGAAGTCAACGCCGACCTTGTTCGCGAGCCGCAGGATGTCCAGGATGAACCGATGCCGCTCCCGCAACTCGGTACCCCACTCCGGGCACTCGAAGAACACGTACACCAGAATGTCCAGGCTGTGCGAACCGAAGTCGTTCATCCAGACGTGGTAGTAGTCCTTGCGGGTGTAGGGATGAAGACGGACGAGCTCGCGCAATCCCTCGCAGAACGCCTCGATCTTGTCGGGCGGCGTGTCGTATGTCAGGTTGAGCGTTGTCTTGTACCGCCGATACCGCCGCCGACCGTAGTTATCGACGACCGCCCGCACGAGCGCGGCGTTGGGCACCGTCACCTGCGAGTTGTAAAACGTCCTGATTCGCGTTGACCGAAGGCCGAGCTCTTCGACCGTGCCCTCTGTGCCATCGACCAGAACCCAGTCGCCGACCTGAAACGGGCGATCGAGGATGACCGCGACGGAGCCGAACAGGTTCTCGATCGTGTCCTTCGCGGCGAACGCGAAGGCCAGGCCGCCGACACCGAGACCCGCCAGCACCGGAGCGATATCGAGATTTAGGCTGTTCGCGATCCAGACGACACCGAAGATCACAACCATGATTTTGAGCGTCTTGCGGGCGAGCGGAACCAGAAGGTCGTCGACCTGGCTGCTGGTCTTTCGTGTTTGTGAGAGCACAACGTCGCCGAGCAGATCGGTGAGCCGCCACGCCGCGAGGATGCCGGCGAGCGTCAGCACCGCCCTCGCCGCGACCTGAAGGACGGTCGCCCAAAGGATCGGCAGCCCGAGCGCCGCCACGCCCCAGTACCAGATGGTCGCGCCGATGAGCAGCCCGAACGGACGCACGGCTCTCTTTCCGGCGTCGAGGTCGAGGGCCGCTTTGCGACGCTTCCGCAGCCGTGTCCAGAACGCCAGCAGGACGTTGCGCGAGATCAGATCGACAACGAAGCCGCCGAAGATGACGACCGCCAGCCCGATCCACTGCCAGTTTCGCAGCGTGAAGTCCCGCCTGAGAGCCCACTCGGGCATGTGACGCTCGATCCAGATCGAGATCGTGGCGTTGTCCGTCGCCACACCGAACCGCTGTTCAATCGTGCGGACCGCGTCGAAGAACTCGCCGATGCCATCGACGGTTGACGGAGAGAACACCCATCGGCCGTCAGTGGCTTGAACGATCTCGATCCGGGGCTGAAGCTCGGCTCGGCTCAGCGCGATGCGGATCTGCGCGTGGAGCAGCGCCTGCTCATTGCTGACACCAACGGTGCCCGACCAAGGCCAGATCACGGTCGGCAGCGAGCCCTCGAGACCCTCGACCCGCGATTTCTCTTCGAGCCTGGCCGCATCGGGCAGCGAATCGACGCTCCCCGAGAAGTCCGCCATCCTGTGCAGAACGCCGTAGAGCCTCGTGCCGACTTCCTTCACGCCCGTCTGATCGAATCCTGGCTCGATCCCGAGCGTCTGCCGCAGGACTTCGCTGGGCTGTAGACCCGGCCGGAGCTCGTAGGCGGGCGTCGGTGCGCCGAGCAGCCGCTCCATGCTGGCGATGAACGCCCGCATGGTGTCCCGCGGGCTCCGCAGGTGCTCAGGCACCGCTGGAGCTTCTGGAGCGGCCTCAGTCTGAAGCGTCTCGGGCGGGACTACGTCCACCTGCCCAGTGCTTGTCAGGGCTGCGATGCACAAAACCAACAGCACCAGGAGAGACTTCATCGGCCATCGTAGACCGCCGGCCGTGGTCGGCTGTCAGCTACAATGCTCGCGAGGAGGCGTCGCTCCGATGACGACCATGCAGGCATCCCCAGCGGAAGAGCCAGGGTTCCGTGGCACTCATCGCTCGGAGAGCTATCCGCTTGCCGGCCGCGCTCCTGTTGATATCTCGGGCTACCCAGGCGCGCTCATCGCCCTGGAGGGCACCGACAGCGTCGGCCGATCGACGCACCTCGCGCTTCTAAGGGAGTGGCTCGAGAACGCCGGGTTTGGTGTCACAACATCAGCGCTGACGAAGTCTGAGCTCGCCTCGGAGGGTCTGGCTCGGGCCAAGCAGGGACGTTCGCTGGGGCCGCGAACGATGGACCTGTTCTACGCCGTGGACTTCGCGGATCGTCTTGAGACGCAGATCCTGCCCGCTCTGCGTGCCGGATTCGTTGTGCTGACCGATCGCTACACCTATGCGACGATCGCCCGATCGATCGTCCGCGGGTCAGACCCCGAGTGGATCGCCGACGCGTACCGGTTCGCGCCGGAGCCGGACGCGGTCATCTATCTCGACGTCAGCGTCGAGAGTCTCGTGCCGCGTGTTTTGGCGGCGGGCGGCTTCGACTACTGGGAGTCAGGACTCGACTTTCAGGAGGAACGCGATGTGTACCACGCGTTCGTGACCTATCAGACGAGGCTGCTCGCGGTCTTCAATCAACTGGCGACGGCTCACGACTTTATCCGAATCGATGCGAACCGCGAACTTGATGCCGTCTTTCCTGACATCCTGAATGCGGTCCGCAAGACGCTCGAAGATACCGGTGTGAGCCCGAAACCATGACCCGCGGACCGGACACCCCGAGCGACCTTGCGCAGACCACCGACGACGTGCCGGGCGGGAAGTGGTTCGCCCGGTACGAGACGGCCGTCGCACGCGATGCCGCCCAGGCACTGCTCGACGAGCGGGCGGCGAGGCTCGCGCGGTGCATCGAGCTCGCGCGGTCGGAGCCGGACGGGAAGCGGATCCGCAAGCTCCGTGTCGCAACACGCCGGGCGGACATGGCGGTTCGATTCGCGGCTCCGGTCGCGAACAGCCAGACGGCAAAACGCGCCCGGCGAGCGCTGCAGACGCTTCGGCGGGCCGGCGGCGCGGTGCGTCGGTGCGATGTGTTCATCGCGAGGCTCCGAGAGACCGCGGCGGCGGCACGGGGGCAGGACATCGCCGAGGCTTCGATTGCTCTCATCGGCCGACTGGGTGGCGAGAGGGGTGCCGCACAGCGGGCGTTCGTCGATGCGCTGGCAAGCGACGAAACGATCCGCGCCGTGCGGGAGGTCGAAGCGGCCGGGTGTACCGATGAATGCTCCTCCACCGATTCGCTTGCGATGGCGATGCTTAAGCGTGCCGGCGAGGACTTCATGGCGACCTCGAACGCCCCGGCGCTCGACTTCGACGGGCTGCACACGTTCCGGCTTCGCGTCAAGCGGCTGCGGTACGCGGCGGAGTCGGCCGCGCCGGTCATCGGCCACCAGGCCGCGGCTGAGCTGATCCATGCGGCCACACCGCTGCAAGACGAGCTCGGCACCGTCAACGATCTCGCGGAACTCGCCGCAGAGCTCGGCGGCTTCCACGCGGACATGACCAGCGTGTCGGGTCTGGGCACGCTGCGATCGGGCCTCGATCGGATGCTGCTGGCGGCGTCGTCGGAGCGCGATCGTCGAGCGGTCGCGTTCGGTGCGCGGCGGCGGGCGTGCATCGCGCCAGTCGTCAGCGCGCTCGCGTCGCTCAGGCCGCGGACATCCCTCCGGCTCGCCGAGGAGATCAGTCGTCCGAACTCGAAGAGCGAGACCGCGTGACTCAGGCAGCATCGACTCCCAGCACCAGTGCGACCAACGGCCGTATCGCCCGGCTCGCGGCGATCGACGTTGGCACCAACAGCATCCGCCTGATTATCGTCGATGTAGCCGCGGCCGGAACGTACCGAATCATCGATGACGAAAAGATCATCACAAGGCTTGGCAGGGGTGCCGCCTTCGGCGGGGCGCTCGAAGAGGGCGCGATCCACGATTCGGTCGAAGCGATCGAGAAGCTGGTGCTTATCGCGCGCAGCAACGCAGTGGACCGGATCCGTCTGGTCGCGACCGCGGCGGTTCGCGACGCGACGAACGGCTCGCGCGTTGTCGAAGCGGTCGCCGAACGGACCGGCGAAACCCTCGAGGTGATCCCTGCCGAAGCCGAGGCAAGGCTCGCCCATCGATCCGTCGCGGCGGCGTTCGACCTGTCCGGCACCGATGCCGCCATCGCGGACATCGGCGGCGGCTCGACCGAAGTTGTTGTCCTCTTTCAGGGCATGATTGAGCATGTCTACACGCTGCCCTTGGGGGCTGTGCGGCTGCGCGAGCGTTTCGGCCCCTGCGAAGACCTTTCGGGCAACGAGCTCGCGGATCTGCGGAGGTACGTCCGAAAGACGATCCGCGAGCACGTCGGCCGACCCGCGAACTCCCCGCAGATGCTCATCGGCACCGGGGGGACGTTCACAACGCTCGCCGCGATGAGCATGCATGAGGCGGCGGCTTCGGACCGCGCCGATCTCTTGCCCGGGACGCTGAGAAGCCATGAGATTCAGCGAGACGAGATCCGGCACTTCACCGAATCGATCCGGCGGATACCGGTTGAGCGCCGCACCGTGGTACCCGGCCTGAGCGCGGACCGCGCCGACATCATCGTTCCGGGCCTTGTGGTCATCGATCGTCTCATGAAGCGGCTCGGGATCAACCGGCTCAGGGTCCATGACAGGGGCATCCGTGACGGGCTCATCCTGGAGATGATTGAGGCGATAGGCCTCACAGGCTCCGAGCACCCCGATGGGGAGCGCACCGTCGATCATTGCGGGTCATCGATCGAGTTTGCTGTTCGCTGCGGCATTGACGCCGAAGATGCGCTTCACACGGCGAGGCTCGCTGTGATGATCTATGACCAGCTCGCGGACATCGGCGTTCTCGTTGAAAGCAGCGCCGATCGCTTCGTCCTCGAGCAATCCGCCGTCCTCCGGGATGTCGGCTATGTTGTAAATTACTCGAAGCACCATAAGCACAGCTATCACCTGATCCTTCACGCCGATCTGGCGGGGATGGACGCGGACCAGCGCCGTCTGATTGCTGCCGTGGCGAGATACCACCGCAAGGCAAAGCCCAGCCCGTCTCACGAAGAGTTCGCGATGCACTCTGCCGCCGATCAGCAGCGCATCCGAAGACTCGCGGCCATTCTGCGTGTCGCCGATGGGCTGAACCGCACGCACGCCGCGGATGTTGGCAGCGTTGCCGTCGTTTCTGAAGCGGACGGCATCCGGTTCGACTGCGAGGCAACCGCAGATCCCGCGGTGTGCCTGTGGGGCGCGGAGCGTCGCGCGGATCTGTTCCGCGACGTGTTCGGCCGCTCGCCGAAGTTTGTGTGGTTCAACCCGAATACGCAAGAGGCCCGTGATGACCAGTGATTCGAGCGCGGCGCACCCCGATCTCCCCGGCAAGCTCATCATCGTCGAGGGCATCGACGGTTCGGGGAAGAGCACGCAGCTCGACCTGCTCCGCAAGTGGGTCGCGAGTCAGCGGCTGTGCTCGTACTTCAGCGAGTGGAACTCGTCGGAGGTGGTCCGCGCGACAACAAAGCGGGGCAAGGCGATGCGTCTGCTCAGCCCGCTGAGCTTCAGCCTCATCCACGCCGCCGACTTCGCCGACCGCTTCGAGGGCGACATCTTGCCGAGCCTCCGCGGCGGCGGCGTGGTGCTCGCGGATCGCTACGTGTACACGGCGTTTGCTCGCGATGCCGCCCGTGGCATGGATCCCGCGTACGTGCGAGAGCTGTATCGCTTCGCGCCGAAGCCAGACGTTGCTGTTTACTTCCGGGTGCCGCTTGACGAGGCGTTGAATCGCATCCTTGCGGGGCGGCCTGAATTGAAGTTCTACGAGGCGGGCATGGATCTCGGGCTCTCACAGGACCCGTACGAGAGCTTCGCGAAGTTTCAGGGCCGGATCTTTGAGCAGTACGAATCCATGGTGGGTGAGTTCGGGCTCCACGTGATCGACGCGACGCTCCCGATCGCCGAGCAGCAGCAGAAGCTGCGTGAGCTCGTTTCACCCCATCTCAAAGATGCCGCCAAAATGCCGATACCGGTGTATTCTGAAGTGCTGAACGAGTATGGTTTGGCGGGCAGGTACCTCAGCGGGAAGTAGCTGGCCGCTCGACAGCATCCGCGGCGTCTCATCGGGGATGCGACGCGGCTCAAGAGCCTTTGGAGGCCTCGCATGTGTCGGATTTCTCGCGTCGCGGCCGCCGGTTTGAGCGGAGCCATCGGTGTTGGTGCGGTGCTGCCGGCGGCGGCCCAGCTCGCGGCTTCGGATTTCTCACAGGGGCTACAAGGTTGGACGCTCGCCGGCAACGGCTTCGGCGGTCTGGCCCACGCCGGCGATCATGTGCTCGCGGTGGACTCTGATCCGGCCGATCTCGCGTTCGTCGCACCCCCCGCGTTCCTGGGCGACAAGGCCTTGGCCTACCGAGGAACGCTCTCGTTCGAGCTCTCACCGTCGGTGAGGCCCTTCCAGCCGAGCAGGCCGGCGATCGAGCTGACCGGCGGCGACCTCGGCTCGTCGGGCGCACCGCTGCTGCTTCGAACACACGTGCCCCCGCCGGCGACCTTCAATTCGTTCGCGCAGAGCCGTGTCGTGCTCAGCGAACAGGCCGGCTGGACGGTGGTCGGCGAGGCGCGGGCGGCGTCGGCGCAGGAGATCCGAAGCGTGCTGGGTGACCTCCAGGATCTCCGCATCATCGCGGACTCCTCGACATCGTCCTCGGAATCGATCGGGCTGCGCGGCGTGCGAATCGACCGCGCGATGGTTCGCGTGGTCATCGCGGCCGGCCAATCGAACATGTCCGGCTGCGCGAACCAGAGCCTTGCGAGCTGGGACTTCACACCCCGGCACGATCTGCTGTTCTGGCACCAGCTGAACGACGCGTTCGAGCCCTTGACCTTCGGGAGCTCGGACGACGACTGCAACCATGTGCCGGCCGATCGGCCCGATCATTTCGGTCCGGAGATCGGCTTCGCCCACGCGTACCTGGACCTCGTCCCCGACGGCGAGCTCGTGCTCATCAAGTTCACCGACGGCGGCACGAGCATGGGTGTCGACTGGGCGCCGCCCGGCACGATCTCTGATCTCCCCGATGGTGGTCTCGTGTACCAGGCGTTCTACCAGGAGCTCGACGCGGCCTTCGCGGAGCTGGATGCTCGCGGCTACGACTACACCGTGGAAGGAACGATTTGGATGCAGGGGGAGTCCGACGCCGGCCGGTCGTGGCAGGCGAACTATCACGATGTGCAGCTGCCGATCTTCATCGATAACCTGCGGTCGTATATCGGCAATGCCGAGATGCCGTACATCATCGGCCGGATCGCAGACAACAACCTCGGCTACGACGACATCGTGCGGCAGACGCAGGTCGCGATCGCCAACACCGATCCGTTTGCGTGCTGGGTGGACACGGACGACCTGACGAAGCTGGATCTCTACCACTATGACGAAGCCAGCACGCTCTTGCTTGGTCAGAGGTTCGCCGAGAAGCTCCGCCGCCTGACCACGCCGCGGGGCGACGCGAACCTTGATGGCGTCGCTGACGTCGAGGACGTCTACCACTGGCACCGGCATCCGAGCGACGAGAACTGTGACGGAGTGACCGACTCGGCCGACCTCGAAGTGGTGATGGCGTCGGTGCGCGGCGAGTAGATGCCGTGCAGCGTGAAGGGGCGAATCCGGCCGACATGCAGGTGACCGATTTCATCTGCGACTTTTCTGGGCGAGCGTGGGACGGCGCATTCCCGATGGTCGAGGGCCATCACGGCAGCCTGATCTCCGGGCACAGCCTCGACGCGGCGTACCGGTCGGTCGTCCTGGAGTCACAAACCTCGCTCGAGCCCGGGTCGTACGAGTGCACGATGTGCCTCGAGCGCCGGAAGGAGCCGTGCTGGCAGAGCCCGGCGCGAAGCGAGGCGGTGATCTGCCGGCGGTGCATCATCCAATCCGCAGCCAAGCTCGACAAGGATCCGGATTGGGACTGGGCGAAGCCCGCGTGATGCCGCTCTTGCCGACCGCCGGCCCGTGACCTAGCCTTGCGTCTTGACCTTGTGGGGATGCCGGAGTGGTCAAACGGAACAGACTGTAAATCTGTCGGCGAAAGCCTTCGGGGGTTCGAATCCCTCTCCCCACACTCTGACCAACGCCCGGGCTTACGCGGCCCGGGCGTCTTTCTTTTTTCGGTACAGTGCCGGACCGGGCCGACATGTAGTGCATGGAAGCGTCCGGCTCTTCTTCGGTTGCCAGCGGCACCCCGCCTCTCGATCACAAAGGCCTCCTCGGCGAGGTCGAGCGCTTCCGCCTGGCGCTGGTCGATCAGACCGCCAAGCGGTGCTCGCAGGCGGGCTGGACGACGATCGCGCTCTTCGGTGCCGGTCAGCACACCCGAAGGTACATCCGGCAGCCGTGGCGTTGGCGAGGCGTGCGCGTCGCGGCGGTGCTCGACGACGCGCCGCGCGTTGACTCGATCGACGGTGTCCCCGTCGTTCTGCCCGCTGACATGCCCGGAGGCATCGATGCTGTGGTCATCAGTTCCGATGCGCACGAGCCGCGGCTGTACCACCGGGCGATGGATGCGCTGGACGGCAGAGCACCGGTGCTCAGGATCTACGGCGACCCCCCTCCCAAGACCGAGTCGGACGTCGCGCCCAGCATCGCTCGGTTGTGCGAGGCGGGCGTCGCGGCCGCCGACGCCCAGTGGCTCGCCGAGAACCGCGCAGAACGTCACGACGCGGCATTCGATTCCCTGCCTCTTGAGCGCACCGAGCTGCACCTGCGGCGATACCTGCTCGCGGCACGCTATGCACGGGGACGGCGAGTTCTCGATGCAGCCTGCGGCACGGGCTACGGGTCGGCACTTCTGATAGATCGTGGCGCTCAATCAGTGACAGGCGTTGATGTCGATCGGCGCGCTGTCGAGTATGCAAAGCGATACCACGCGCGAGACGGCATCGAGTATTCCGTGTGCGATGTCACACAGGTGCCGCTCGCCGACGGGGCAATTGATCTCATTACGAGCTTTGAGACCGTCGAGCATCTGCCCCGGCCAGATCGACTCTTCGCCGAGTTTGCGAGAGTGCTCACACCCGGCGGTATGCTCGTTTTGTCGACTCCGAACGATCTCGGCACGACAGAGCACCATGAGCACAGCCTGACGCGGGCCGATCTCGAAGAATTGCTCGCACCCGGCTTCCGCGCCGTTGAAGCTCTTGGACAGATCGCAGGTAATGACCCGGTTGAGGCCGACTTTCCGCCAGCAATATTCAGGCAGTCGTCATTCGATCTTCGCCCCGACACGCTTATTGTTGTTGCCGAACGCCGCTAACCCGCTCGGCGTTCTTCGCCGTCGATTCCCAGCTGTTTCATCTTCTTGTACAGCGTCGTTCTGTTGATTTGAAGGTCTTCCGCAGTGGCCTGCCGGTTCCATTCATTGGCATGCAGGGCGCGGAGCAGTATCCGTCGCTCGGGTTCCCGTAGAGCGTCCGCCAGCGCGATTGGCTCCCACGGGCCTTCTCCGCCCACCTGCCGCGAGGCGGCCGTCGTCGATTCGCCGACGTGCGCGGGGAGCGCATCGATCCCGATCGTCGCCTCGCGGGAGAGCACCGCCGCCCGCTCAACGATGTTCTGCAGCTCGCGCACGTTGCCCGGATAGCTGTACCCCCGCAACGCGGCCGCGGCCTCTGGCGTGAACCCGATGATCTCCTTTCCGAGCTCGTCACCGAAGCGAGCGAGGAAGTGCTCGGCCAGCAGCGGCACATCGCTCAGCCGCTCACGGAGCGGCGGAAGCTCGATCATGACGACATTGATTCTGTAGTACAGGTCCTGCCGGAAGCGCTTCTCGGCGACCAGCTGCTCGAGCGGCTCGTTGCTCGCGAGCACAACGCGCACATCGACCTCACGCGTTTCGTTGGAGCCGACAGGCTCAAAGCGCCGCTCCTGCAACGCCCGCAGCAGCTTGAGCTGCATCCCGGCACTGGCTGAGTTGATCTCGTCGAGGAAGAGCGTGCCCTTGTGCGCGGCCTCGAACTTCCCCACCTTGTCTGAGTGTGCGCCGGTGAAAGACCCCTTCACATGCCCGAACAGCTCGCTCTCAAGGAGGGTCTCGGGGATCGAGCCGCAGGCGAGCTCGACGAACGGCTCGCCCGCTCGGTCGCTGCGCTGGTGGATCGCCCTCGCCACGAGGCTCTTTCCCGTCCCGCTCTCGCCTGACATCAGCACCGTGGTCTTGCTCGGCGCAACGGCCTCGACGAGCTCGTAGACACGCTGCATGCGTCCGTCCCGGCCGACGAGCGCGTCGAGCCCATACCGGCCGTCCAGCTGCTGCCGGAGAGAGGCATTCTCACGAAGCAGCTCGTGCTGCGCAATCGCTCGCTCGATCGCCAGACGAAGCTCGGTTTCGACAACCGGCTTGGTCAGGTAATCGGCGGCGCCCAGCCGGAGCGCTTCGACTGCGGACTCGATCGAGCCATAGCCGGTGAGCATGACCATCGCGACGGACAGCTTGGCCTCCCGCACCAACCGCAGCAGCTCGATGCCGTCGAGGCCGGGCATGACGACATCGCTGACGACAGCATCGAAGGAATCCGACTCCGATTGCAGCCGGGCCCAGCCCTCTTCGCCGCCCAGGGCGGTTGTCACGGTGAAGCCCTGGGTCTCCAGCAGCACGCCGACCGCGTCAACCACGATCGGATCATCGTCGATGAGCAGGATGCGCGAGGCGGCGGACGATACCCGGCGAGACTGTTGCTGCATGGCCACAGAATCGGATGCTGTTGACGCAGGTCAACACCGGAGCGCCGCCCGAAACAGCGACGCTGCTGATCCGTGTCGGCACAACCCTCCCAGAACAAACACGACGCACGCCGGCGTCCGAGAAGCTACACCCCGACCGCTTCGGCGTCGCGATCAGACAACATGGACCCATCCGATCGTGCCCGCACCGTGCCGTCGCGTTTCCAGCTCCGCTCGCAGCGGGGTCGATCGCGCAGGTCGGCCACGCATGGCGTGCTGGCCGACGGATCGAACGTGATCTCGCTCACCCCGAGCAGGTCCGCGAGGTCGGCGGCGTCGAAGCCTCCCGCGTCGCCCGGCAGAACCAGGCCCATGTCCAGCGGGTTCTTTGGCTCCGCTTCGGAGCGTTCCATCGCGAGCAGCGCCGCGTCTCGTGTGGCGAGGACGCGAGGCCAGCCGGGATCAACCGAAACGCCTGTCGTCGGGAGCAGCGTTTCCAGGTGAACGCATGCCTCTGCGTCCTGAGCGTCGACGCCCTTCAGCGACCGCCACGCCTCGTCCGCCGTGTGCGGCAGCAGTGGGGCGAGCAATCGGCACAGCTGATCTGTCACGTGCGCGATCGCGGCTTGTGTCGATCGGCGGCGGTGCGAGTCGGGCCGGTCGCAATAGAGTCGATCCTTGACCGCTGCGAGGTACACCGAACTCAGCGTGTCGTTGCAGAAGTCGTACAACGCCGAGTGTGCCGTTCTGAAGTGATACTGCTCGTAGGCCTCTGTCACCTCTGAGGTCAGCCGATCAAGCTCTCCGAGCAGCCACGCCTCGAGCGAGGTGGGTGCGAAGCCGTTTCCGTCGAATTCTGCCTTTTCGAAGTCTCCGAGATTGCTCAGCATGAACCTGAGCGTGTTGCGCACTTTCCGGTAGCTCTCGCCGGCCTCATCGAAGAACGTGCGATCGACCTTCACGTCGTTCTCGTACGCGAGGCTGCTCACCCACCAGCGGATCACGTCCGCGCCGTACCGGCTGAAGAGGTCCTCGACCGAGTCTCCCGAGCTCTTGCTGAGCTTTCGGCCGTCCTTGTTCACCATGAATCCATGCGTGAGTACGGTCCGGAAGGGCGGCTTACCCTCCACACCGAGCGCGGGCAGCAGGGAAAGCTGGAACCATCCGCGGTGCTGATCAGACCCTTCGAGGTAGAGGTCGGCCGGGAAGTCCTCGCCGCCGGAGCGCTCACGCATCACAGCGTTCCACGACGATCCGGACTCGAACCAGACGTCGAGAATGTCGTGCCCTTTCTTCAGAGCCGAGATGTCGAGCGTATCGGGAGCATCCGCGTCGCTCGCCGCGTCGTAGTCGGCAAGCAGCTCGTCCGGCGTCATGGTGTACCACGCGTCCGAACCCCGCTGCGAAACGACCTTTGCGACCGCGCGGATACTGGCCGGGGTCATGAAACTCGATCCGTCCGGGAGGAGGAAGCTCGGGATCGGCAAACCCCAGGATCGCTGACGGCTGATGCACCAATCGGGCCTGCTCTCCAGCATGCCGCGCATCCGGTTCTTGCCCCAGCCCGGGACGAAGTCCACGCCGCTTTCGGTCGTCGCGAGCGCCGTCTCCCGCAGCGATCGGCCGTCCCGCGCGGTTGGGCGATCGACCCCAACGAACCACTGCTCGGTGCACCGGAAGATCACGGGCCCCTTCGAGCGCCAGTCGTGCGGGTAGCTGTGCATAAACCTGTGCGAATGGAACAGGTGCCCGCTCTCGCCGAGCCGCTTGGCGATCTCTTCATTGGCCTTCCAGATATTCATGCCCCGCAGCCATTCCGGCGCCGTCGCGTCGTACGAACCGTCCGCTCTGACCGGGCAGTACACGCCGATGCCTTCACGCAGCCCGGTCTGGTAGTCCTCCGCACCGTGCCCGGTCGCGGTGTGCACAAGGCCCGTGCCGTCCTCCAGCGTGACGTAATCGGCCGCGACGACGGTCCAGACCTTCTCGGTCGGGCCCTCCAGCGACGGCAGGTCGTGCCTCAGCGGGCTCGTGTATCGCACGCCGACCAGGGCGTTGCCGGTCGCGGTCGCGAGCACCTCGGTGTCCTCGGCACCCGCCAGCCCCGCGACTTTCTCAACGAGCCCCGACGCGATGATCGCGACGTTGCCGTCTATGCGCACCAGCGAGTAGTCGAAGCCTTCGTTCACCGCGACCGCCACGTTCGCCGGCAGCGTCCAGGGCGTTGTCGTCCAGATCATCAGACTCGGGCCGGCGTCGGGCCGAGACTCATCGGTCAGGCTGAAACGCGAGTACACGTCCGCGGCATCGGTGCACTCGAAGTCGACGTAGACCGACAGATCCTCGCGGTCTTGATATTCAAGCTCGGCGTCGGCGAGCGCAGTCTCGTTGTCCACCGACCAGTGCACGGGCTTCAGAGCCCTGTACACGAGACCCTGCTCGCACAGGCCAGCGAGGACTTCCAGCACGGCCTTCTCGTACCGCGCGTGCATCGTCAGATACGGGTCCTCGTAGTCGGCGAGCGTGAGCAAGCGCTGCATCTGCCCGGTGTGAAGCTTCCAGAACTTCTCTGCGTGCCTCTGGCACTCGCGTCGGATCGCGATGCGACGAACATCCTCTTCAAGACCCAGGAGCTTCTGCACCTTGCCCGCGTCAACGAGGTCCGACATGACCTTGTGCTCGATGGGCAGGCCGTGGCAGTCCCAGCCCGGGACAAACGGCACGTCGAAGCCGAGGAGCCCCCGCGATCGAACCACAAAGTCCTTCAGGCACTTGTTCATCACGTGCCCGAGGTGGATCGACCCGTTCGCATAAGGCGGACCATCATGAAACACGAAGCGCTCGCGACCGCCGGCCGCCTCTCGCGTCCGCTGATAGAGCCCGAGCGACGCCCATCGCTTCAGGCTCGCGGGCTCGTTCTGCACCAGATTCGCCTTCATCGGGAAAGCCGTCTTCGGCAGGTTCAGTGTCTTCTTGAATCTGTTCTTATCCGGCTTCTCGCTCGGCTTTGTATCCGTCGCACCGCTCATGCGTCTGCTCCACTCGCCGCGCACTGCCGGCGGCTCTTCGCTCATGCTGGTCGTATCGTAGGGATCACGCGATCAAGCCTCGGGTCGGCACGTCCGACCGAGGTCGGCCCCGGAGAGATCGGCGGCAGCGCGCGCGGGAGGCAGCGATGCCCAGGCCGGCCCTCAGCGGGGCCGGCAAATTCGTTCGTCGAAGTGAACGGGCCGAATCGCCACGCGACAAGTATCGGCGGCCGATGCTCTCAAGCCAAGCGCGTCCCCCCCGGTTTCGCGGGCTATTTACGCTCAAAGAGCGACTGCGAGCGGAGGACGAACCCCCCGGCGGCGATCAGGTGATACGCCTGGACATGCACTTCCTTGTGGAAGGTTTGCACGTCCAACAGCGAGAGATTCTCGCCCGCATCGCTCACCCACGCAAAGGTATCCGACTCGTTGTCGGCCGCGTGCTCACGCATTTCGCGCATCGTGGCTGCGTAGAGGTTCTCGCTGAGCGACTCTGTCTGCACGGACAGCATGTACGTCACGGGCGAGCCGCGCAACGAGTGCTCGAACTCGTGCTCTCCGGCACAGAGAATCGCCGAGAGCACGCCGGTTTCGGGCAGCCCGTCTTCGCGGTCGATCAAGAGCTCGGTCGCGCACGTTGGTCCTGACTCGAATCGCAGCAGGTGGCACCCGGGCATGAGCCACGTCTCGAGTTCAGCGGTCGCCAGAGCATGCACGCGACGCGATCGCAAATCGAACAATTCCGGATGCAGTGCTCGGTCATACAACACGGCTTGGTACGATTGCGTGCAGATCGTGTGGGTCGGCAGTTCCATGCATACGCTCCACGGGCATAAGCCCGGACATCAGACACAGCATATTGGGGAGTCGAGGAAATGGAACCCCTACGTCTACGAATTTTGATATAAACTATGTGTTAGACGATATTTCCGTGCGATGCGAGTTTCTGCATGATCCGTCGCCCCTTGCGAACCATCAAACACGCGGAGCGAGCTCTAGACACCGCCGCGCCCGAGGACGTGGCCGCGATCGCTCGCCGGTTGCTCGACGCCGCAGACTCGCTCAGAGCGGACCTGCCCTCGGCGTCGCGCAACGATCCCATCGGCGTTATCGAGCGTGTCCTCGCCCGGCGTTCCGATCGGGCGTCCCGGCGGGCCGAGCGGTCGGCGGCGTCCGTCTTCCAGGAACTCGCTCCGGCCGATCAGGACGATCTGATGCGCCGCCTCGGTCCGAGGCGCCGGGACGTGATCCTGTCGCTTCTGAACTCGGATACGTCGTCGCATCGCGGTGCGGCCCTGTCGCTCCTGGCCGCCTCGGGAGACTGGTCACTCGTGCCGCACGCGGCGCGACTCATCGGGTCGGATAACGCAGCCGAGAGCTCTGCGGCCGTTGACGCGATCGCGAGCCTCGCGTCGAGCCTCGATTCCGGTGCGATTCCGCACGGGCTCGCGTCGCTTGAGCGGGCCGTCGCGGCGGTTCTCGATGCGGCAGCAGATCTCGGCGTGCGTCCGGGTTCGGCCAGGGCCGGGGATCGAGATGTTCTTGAGTTGGCCCTTCTCATGCTGACGCCGCTGGCTCGTTCGGGCCGCCTCGGGCCGGCGCCGGGGCGATGGCTCGGTGAGGCCCCGCAGGCACTCGAGCTGGCACTTCGGGCCGCCCTCCGCAGGCTGCGCGGTCCGGCCGGGGCCGCCCGCGCGATGGAACTCGTCGTCGAGCCCGTGGTTCGCCGGGCGGCGGTTGAGCGTCTGGGCGAAGCAGACCTCCGCACCGAGATCGCGGGGCTGCTCCATCGCGCGCACCTGGGCCGGCGTCCGCTGCGGCGGTCGGCGATCCGTTCGCGTCTGGACCCTTCGGCGCGGCGTTGCCTGCTCACTGAAACCGAGTCTTGCGTGCAGCAGCCCGCCGGCACGACCTCGGCCCCTGCCGTCCGTGGGCTTCCGGACTGGGTGGAAGTGCTCGGCGTCCCGGAGGACCAGCTCACGCGGACGCTTGAGCAGCTGCTCGCGTGTTCCGATGCCGCGACGCGGCTGTCGGCGGTGCTCGCGGGGAATCGGGAGCTGCGTATCGATCAGTCTCTCGACGCGCACCCGTCTGTAGCGCTCGCGGCGGCGATACGGATCGCGCTGCCGTCTCGGAGAAACCCTGCGCAGGCACTCGCCGATGCCAAGACTCGCGATCTCCTGAGCCGATCGCAGCACGAGGCTGTGCGCAGGCTCGCGGACCGCATGCCTCTCAGAGGTGGGGCCCATCCTGCTTCGCTCGTCGCGTTCCGATCCAGGCTTCTTCGCGATCGGCCCGCGGCGATCGCAGAGCTCGCCATCGGCATCGAGGCGGGTGATGCTGCCGCTCTTGAGATGGCTGCACGCGTGGAGTGCGCCGATGACCTGCTCCCGCAGCTCGAGTCGGCTCTGAACGCTGAGAACCCGCGCGTTGCTGCTCGCGCCGCATCGGCGCTGGCGTGGTCGGCATCGTCTGCGGCCGACTCGATGCTTGCGGCCCGCGCTGAACACCGGGAGCCCCGTGTCCGGGCCAACATCATCGAGGCGGCCGCGTTCCGCGCTCGCCGGTGGAAGCGGTCACCGCTGATCCTTCGGCTCGACGACCCGCACCACCGGCCGGCGGTGAACTCTGTCCGGGCGCAGCTGCTCGCCGGGAGCGCGGATGCTTCAACCGCACAACGGGTGTGCGACCTCGTTTCATCGGCCGAGCCGCACCGCCGGGCGGCCGGGCTCTGGCTTACCGAGCGCTCGGCCTCCGAACTGAAGCCGGTTGCGGGCAAGCGGTGGGCGGAGATCGCCGCCCGCGTGGCCGATTCGGCACGCAACGCCGAATCGGGTTCGGAACGGGTTCGCGCGACCCGCTGCGTCCGACGGATGCTCGCCGCCTCTGTCGCGGCGGTCTGATCAGCTCGGTCGGGGTTCGGAGCGGGCCGGCCCGATCAGTCTTCTGGGGCCGGGCTCGGGCCGCCGAGGGGGTCCTCGCCGCGGAGCCGGCGCGCGAGGTCGGCGATGATCCTGTCATCGGTCGTGATGGAAAAGTGGCTCATCACGCGAGTGCCGGCCGTCCAGATCGGGTCCTGGCCCGGCGGAGCCGTGTTTGTCGCGCCGACCCATGTGTCGTTGAGATGGGCGTACGGGACGATCTCAAAGTCGTGGTCGTCCACCCTCGCGTTCAGGAAGGTCATGAAGTCGGACCCGGGCTTCATGGATCTCGCCGCCTTGTCGGGCGCGATCCGGTTCGCCAGGATCGCGCCGCGGTGCGGCGAGCCCATGGTGTACAGGGTGCCGATTTTGAGACGCTTGCTTCGCGTCTCTCCGCCGTCTGGCAGCTCGCCGAGCGGGAGCGAAGCCGTGCGTCCGACCAGCCCGCCCATCGAGATGCCCACGACATCGACCTCGATCGTCTCATCGGGCGAGCCGCTCGGCCATCGCTCGTCGATGCGGCGGGTCACCATGCCGGCGATCTTCTCGATATCACCCTGGAACGTGTACGAGATCGGGAGAAAGTCCTCGGGTCGCCCGCTGGTCACGGAGAACAGCCGGTACCTCACGCCCTGCGCGAGCATCGGCCACGCGCGGTAGCCCGCGAGCACCACGACCGGGCGATTCAATGGCCTCGGCTCGTTCCTCATTCGGCTCAGGTCCGCCTTCGCCTCAGCGAAGGTCACGGGGAATGCCGGGTTCTCCATGCTGCGGTTGACCGAGCAGCCGAGCTGGTGCGCAGCGATGTAGAGCGCGCCGGCGAGCATGAGAAACCTCCGAACGTCGATGGTCACAAGTGGTCTCCGCCGCCTGGGCGTCCAGCGATCCGCGGACCGCAGTTTATTAGGATATGCTAGCTTTCAGTTTCGCGTCCGCCGACAGTGAGCTGCGCCGAGCCCGCGACGTCGCCGGCCGCGATCTTGTCGAATCCGGAGCCGAGCTCGCCGATGGGGTCGGGCGGCACGATGTCCACCTTCTTCTCGCCGAGCTTCACGGTGCCCGCGAGCACGTCGCGCTGGAAGGCCTGGCACTCCACCAGCAGCCGATCGAGGATGTCGTCCTCGGGCACGGTTGCGACGCGTTCGCCCTGCACGTAGATGATGCCGCGCTTGTTGCCTGCGAACACGGCGACGTCGGCACCCTCGGCTTCGCCCGGGCCGTTGACAACACAGCCCATCACCGCGACTTTCATCGGCACCGTGATCTCGCTGCCGAGCTTCTGGCGGACGTCCTGCACGAGCGTGAAGAGGTCGACCTGGATCCGCCCGCACGTGGGGCACGCGATGAGCTCGGCACCCTTGCGCTCGCGGAGCCCGAGCGCGTACATCAGCTCGAGACCGTCCTCGACTTCGTAGACCGGATCGTTGGCGTAGCTGATGCGCACCGTGTCGCCGATGCCCTGCGTGAGCAGACCGGACAAGGCCGCGATCGATCGGACGGCGCCGGTCTCTTTCGGTCCCGCGTGCGTGACTCCCAGGTGCAGCGGGTAGTCGAATCGCTTGCTGACCTCTTGATACGCGGCAATCGTGAACGCGGCGTCCATCGACTTGCAGCTGATCGCGATGTCGAAGAACTCGCGATCATGGAAAATATCCACGTACTCCTCGAGCTTGGCGATGATGAGCGCGAGCAGGTGGGCGTGCCGGCCACCCAGCTTGTTCTTCTCAAAGAACGTGCCGAGCTCTTCCATGCGCTTCTGTTTGTCGCGTCGCTCGATGATCGAGCCCTCGTTGACACCGACGCGGATCGGGATGCCCGCGTCCTTGCACGCGTCGATGACAGCGTTGACCTGATCACGATCCTGGATATTGCCGGGGTTGAGCCTGATCTTGTGGACGCCCGCGTCCACCGCTTCGAGGGCCCGCTTGAAATGGAAGTGCACGTCGGCGACGATCGGCACCCGCGTCTGCGCGAGGATCTCCCGCAGAGCCGCGGTGTCTTTCTTCTCTGGTACGGCCACTCGGATGACATCCGCCCCTGCCGCGGTGAGCTTGTTGATCTCGGCGACGCACGTATCGATGGCGTGCGTATAGCCGGCCGTCATGGTCTGAACAGAGACCGGCGCTGGTTCGGTTGGCGTGCCGTCTTCCAGCGGCAGACCGCCTCCGACCTGCACGACCCCTGTCTGGTCGTTCCCCAAACGGATCGGCCGGGTCAGCCGCCGTGGAAACATGGTCTGCGGCGCGGGATAGTGGACGTTACTCTTCATGCGCATCCACACTAGGGTCGATGGGGGGTTGTTCGGATGATTCCGACGGTTCGTTCACGAATTCGACGGCAGGCCTCGGGAGATTCGCAAATCTGCACCGCATCGTCCCCAGGTAGCTAAGCGTCTCGAACGCGAGTAAGCCCAGGAAGAACCCCGCCGAGCCGAACGCGGTGTGGGCCGGCACGATCCGCAGGACCCACCACGTCCCGATGGAGCCGTACCACGTCCGCAGCACGCTGTGCCCGAGGAACGCCCCAACGACCGCGAGAAGACCCGCGAGCACCCACCCATAGCTGGCGTGCGACGTGACGGCCCGCGCGATGCCGGGCGTAACGCGACCGCCGCGCCGGTTTCCGAAGAACTGCAGCCCGGCTCTCTCGATCGCCGTCAGGCCCCGCAGCAACGCGAAGGCAGCGGGGGTGAGGATGAGCAGGGCCCCGAGCAGCCCCGCGAGCGAACCCCGCGAGTGGAGAAAGACCTCATCGATGCGGTCCTCCGCGAACGCGGAGGCGATCAGGACCGAGGCGATGCCGAGGTTGATTCGAAGCAGCCAGTCCGCGTCGTGCCGGCCGATCGAGATGGTGTCGAACAAATGCCTCCAGCGTGCGAGCGCTGCGAGCGTCGCGATCCACGCCCCGACCGATCCGCGTTGCTGCCAGGGCGAACCGACTCGGACCTCTGGCATCGACGCCGCGACCTCGGTGCCGCACTCGGGGCACGAGTCTGCCTCAAGAACGTCGTCGAGCGGGTAGCCGCAGCGGCAGCAGAGCATCGCACCCGGATCGTGTCGTTCGGTCGCCACGGGAAATCATTCGCACAAACCCGGGCGCGACGCTATCAGCCGGCGTCGCGCAGCATTCCGGTCGCCCAGAGGCCGGCCGCCATGCATCGGACACACGCGATCAGCCCTGCAACAACGCCGCCCGCCGGCAGCGCGGCAGCGACAGCGCCTTCGAGTCCCGAGAGCTGAACGCCGGCGACGATCGCGAGCGTGAGCCCGCCGCCGAACGCCATCGCAACTGTGGTGAGCGAGGACACCCGCCACGCGATCGGATAGGCCGCTGCGACGTGCATCAGCCGTGCCGCAAGAGACAGCACCGCGTGCTCAAAGGCAACAACGATCGCAGCGATGCCGCAAAGCGCGATCGCGACCACGAACGTGAGCTGGAAAATCGTTAAGACGGCGCTCAGCGGCTCGGCAAGAGACCCTCGGACGGGTTCGACCAGCCACGCCCAGACGACGGCCAAGCCGGCGAGAGCCGACGCGGCGGTGATGTTCACCCACATCCGGCAGGGGCTGCCGCTGTCGCTGCAGAGCGAGTCCAGCATGCCACGCCGCGGCGAAAGAACGAGTGATGCTGTCCTGGCGGGCACGGACCCTAGAGAGGTGCAGAGCGTCCGCCCGCACTCCGGGCAGCGGCCCGATTCAAGTCCGAGCGAGGGATACCCGCAGCACACACAAAGCGGAGGCTGTTCGGCCATGCCGGCTCCAATCCAGAAGCGCCGAGCGCGTACCGACGAGCACGGGCTCGCCGGGATACGCTGGGCTATCGGACGCCCGTCCCCGCGGCTGAAGCACAAGAGGAACATCCGTGGCACACGGCCCATCGGTTCGTTGCCAGCGTCGGAGTCGACCGCGTGATCTCGTACACGACCATCACGAGCAGTGATCCGCTCTATCGCGGCGAGTGCGAGCTCCGTGAACTCGTGCTGCTCCGCCCCATCGGGTACGACATGCATCGCTTCCGTGCCGAGTACCCCGGCGTGGAGGAGCGTTTCGTGCACTTTGTTGCGGTCATGGGCTCTCCGGGCGGCGACCGCGTGATCGGCTGTGTGCTTCTGTTGCCCGATACGGACACCGCCGGCGTGGGCAAGCTGATGCAGATGGCCGTGCACCCGCAGCGGCAGGGAGAGGGCATCGGCAAACGGCTCGTGATCGAGGTCGAGCGCCACGCGTTTTCTGAGCTGCGTCTTGAACGGCTGTACTGCCACGCGCAGCTGCAAGCCGTGAGCTTCTATGAGGCACTTGGTTGGGAAACGATTGGTGACATCTTTGAAGAAGCGGGGATCCCGCACCGAAAGATGGTGATGTCCAATCAGGCCCCCGCGCAGAGCCCCGAGCCGATTCCGGAGTGGTAACGCCAATTTCGCATCCGTCGCGATGTTCGCAGCGAATTGGTCTCAGGAGGTGAAATTAATCACCCAAATCTGTAGAATGATCTCGTGAAGCAGACAGATCACACACTTATGGAAGAAGAGGTTCGCGAGATGCTTCGCGAGCATGGCTTGCGGGTCACCCGTCAGCGAGAGTCGCTCTACACCGCCTTGGCGTCAACCACATCGCACCCGACGGCAGATGAGCTTTTCGCGTTCTTGCAGCGTCGGCAGGCCGACCTGAGCCTTGCGACGGTGTACAACACGCTGGAGGCATTCGTCGATGCGGGCCTGTGCCAGCGCATCCACGCGGGGTCCGCGACTCGGTACGACGCCAGTGTGCGCGATCACGCCCATGTCCAGACTGATGATGGGCGTGTGCTCGATCTTCCGATGGCTCTCAGCCGAAAGATCCGCGGAGCCCTTAGCTCGGATGATCTTCGACGAATCGAGGACGAGCTCGGTGTGAGCATCGCGAGCATCAGCTTCGGCGTGACCGAACGCTAGCCGAAATCGAATTGGTTGACGCCCCGTCTCACGGCGCAGAATCGACGCTCGGCACATTCCGTCCTCATGCAATCGACACAATCCCCCGATACCGCACAAGCGGGGCGTAGCTCTTCGGCGATCGTCCTCGCGCCGGGAGCGTCGTATGCACACCAACAGCGTCAATCGTCGTCAGTTCGAGCGGTTCGCGCTCAGGCCGATGTACAACCGCATCGCAGTCCGCTTCACCGATTCGGAGCAGTTTGCCTTCGACGGCCATGGGTGGGACATCTGCGAGGGTGGCGTCTGCTTCGAGCTGGATCGGCCGATTGCCGCGGGCACACCCATTGTGATGCGGATCGACCTGCCGCTCGCCGGCGACGGAAACCCGCTGATGGATGGACCGGGCCGGAGCGTCTTCGTGTTTGCCAACGTGGTGTGGCTCGCCGAGGGCGACGACACCGCACCCGCCCGCATGGCGGCGGCGTTCACGCGGTTTGCACGCGAGGGCGACAAGGAACGCATGATCCGAGAGTTCTGTTCGGGCCGATACGCGCGGGCGGCCTGAGCGGGGCTGAGCTCCAGGGGCGGTCGTCCTATCGTCGGGCGTGTTTGTCGATCGGGCAGAGATCGAGGTGCTGGCGGGCGACGGCGGCGACGGCCGCGTTTCGTTTTACAGGGCGAAGTTCAACCCGAAGGGCGGCCCTGACGGCGGCGACGGCGGTGACGGCGGCAGCGTCATCGCGGCGGCGGACCAGAACATCAACACGCTCTTCGAGTTTCGGGGCAAGCACCACTGGCGTGCCGAGCACGGGCAGCCCGGCGATGGGAACAGTCGAACCGGCGCGTCCGGGGATGACCTGACCGTCCGCTTGCCCCCGGGGACGCTGATCTACGACGCCGACTCGGAGGAACTGCTGGCAGACCTCGGGCCGGGCGACGAGGCGGTCGTCGCGGTCGGGGGCCGCGGCGGGCTCGGCAACGAACACTTTAAGAACTCGGTCAATCAGGCGCCGCGGAAGAGCACGCCCGGTGAAACCGGCCAGCGCCGGCGGCTTAGGCTGGAGCTCAAGCTCATCGCGGACGTTGGCCTTGTCGGATTGCCGAACGCCGGGAAATCGACGCTGCTCCGCGCGATGACGCGCGCGAACCCGAAGGTCGCCGACTATCCGTTCACGACGCTGAGCCCGCAGCTCGGCATCTGCACCATCGACCAGTCGCGCCGGCTCGTCCTCGCCGATATCCCGGGGCTGATCGAGGGCGCGGCCGAGGGGCACGGGCTCGGGCATGAGTTTCTTCGACATGTCGAACGCACCAGGGTCATCGTTCATCTGCTCGACATCGCGCCCGCCGATGGGACGACGCCGCTTGAGAACTACGAGACCATCCGAGGGGAGCTTGCGGCCTACTCCAGCGTGCTGGCCGAGAAGCCAGAGGTCATCGTGCTCTCCAAGTCAGATCTCTTGTCGGATACCGGTGCGCGTGACGACACGATCCGCGAGATCCGCACGACGCTGAAGCTCGGACGCGACGACGAGGTGCTCGTGGTGTCTTCGGCGGCCGGCGATGGGCTGAGCGAGCTCAGCGAGACGCTGTGGCGGCTGCTGGCCAAGAAGCCGAGCGAGGGCTGGGCCTGATCGGCTAGCGTCCTGGGAAGTGGCAGTGCGCAGGGGCGCTGCGGCCGCCGGTCTGCTCGCCGTCGTCGTCGTCATCGTTCGCCATGGCGGGTGAGACTGCAATGACGGCGACGATCGCCGCGACAAGCAGCATGGGCACGAACTTCCAAGCCGCGTCTCGAGACCCCTCGAACACGCCCCTCGCCCGCTTGAGACTTCTTGAACGCATCTGGTGCACGGTGTTGTCCTTGACATTGCCCATTTCGATCTCTTCCCGCGTCGTTCGATCAGCGTCTTCGTTCACATCGAGCGCATCGGCGATGCGTTCGCGCTCGTTGGCATCCGGCCAGGAGGCCGCCAGCTTCGAGCGGACATCGGCCGAAACGCGCGACCGCAACGCATCGAGCCCGGCCCGGACCGTCTCCGACCGCTCGAACGCCGCGGGGGCGGCCTTCGCTCGCCCGAGTGATTCGATCGCCGCCTGATCCGCTGTCTGTTCCCGGGTTCGGAGGCGGGTCGCCTTGCGAATCTGCGAGAGGTAGGCCCACCGCACCAGCATCGGCATCGCGCCTTGCACACGTGCGACGGCGTCTGCTGCGGTAGCACCGCCGACGATGATCGGGTTCGGTGCGCTGTCCAGCAGCTTCCACACGCGGCAGTCGATCCACGACACCATGTCGTCTGGGTCGACGGCGTGACCGAGCCGTCTCGCGTGAGACACGCACGCCCGCCCGATCTCTCCGCGGAGCTCGCGTTCGTACAGATCCCAGAAGTCTCGTTCGTCCAGTGCACGAAGACTCATGCGGCACCCCCGATCGAATCGAGCCACACGAAGAGATCGCGGAGCGCTTCGCTCTTGGACGCGAGCTCGCGGAGCTCCTCGTCGTGCGTCAGCCAGACCGCGAGGTCTGAGTCGGGCCCGAGCATCGGCGTGACCTCGAGCAGCGACGCGAAGACCGACTCGGCCGCGGTGGTTCGGCCCGACCGATGGAACGCCGTCGCGCCGGTGAGCAGGACGGGCACGCTGTACGGTGCGGCGTCCCAGGCCTGCAGGAAGTACGGAATCGCCGATTCTGGTTTGTGGAGTCGGATGTGCCGGGCGGCGATGTTTCCTGCGCTCACTTCGACGCGGCGCGGCGTGTCCGCGTACTTGAGAGCGACGATCTCGGTCGCGATCGCCTTGGCTGTGCGCCCCAGCGCGGACTGCACGAGTGCGCGCTGGTTCGGCCGAGCCCATGCCGGATGGCTGTGACCATCGCCATCGGTCTCGTCGTACCGCGCGAGAAGGCGCTGCAGCTCGCGTGAAACGGTCGCGAGTTCGGCGTCATCACCGCGGGAGCGGACGCGATGCGCCATGTTGCACCAGTCCATGATCGAAGCCTCGATCGGGCTCAGCCGTCTCGGGTCGTCTGTGGTGACGATGGTGGCTTTGGTTCGGCTGCCGTTCACTCTGCTGTCTGCCATCGCGATCTCCTTCCCGGGCCGGCCTTGATCACCCGCCCGGTCTCTTCCGAACGGCTCCGTCGCGGCCTGACACCGCGGGCGGGAAACTGCCGAAGAAATGTGTGAATGCTTACTAAATTACGTCTAGACTCCGCTCTGGTGTCATCGCCGGCCGAGATTGGCGCGATTCCTCTCGGAAGGCGGCCCGTTGAACGGATTGTGTTCGGATTTCCGCCTCAGGAAGGAAGAACCGCGAAAGGGGAATGACGGCAATGGGACACTGCAATGGATACGGACGGCTCGTGAGGTACGGCGCGTTTCTGGCGGTTGCTACCGCGGTCGTCGCGGGTGCAACGCTCCCCGCTGCGAGCGCTGACGGTCAGCGTGCCGGTCGTGGGTACGACCACGGCGGCGTGCGCGGCTCGCTGTGCATCGGGAGAGACACCCACGAGTTCTGGTTCGACGATTCGCCGACCCACGGCATCCTCGCATCGTTCCGCAAGTGCGGCTACGACGCCTGGCTCGACCGCGGCGACATCTACGTGAGATACCACGGCCACCGGCCGCGCTTTACGCTTCGCGCAAAGGGCTTCTCGTTTGGAGTTAGGTACGCCCGAGGCTGTGTCGTGATCAGTCCGAAATGCCTGGCGCCCCCGCCGAAGAAACACATTCGGTATCGGGTCCGCGACTCATGGGGGCACGACGCGTGCCCGCCGCGGCAGACCTTCCGGCATCGCGGGCACCGCGGGCATCGCTACGGCCCGCGGATTGACTGGAACGTGCGCTGGGGCTGGGGTCATCGGTCGCATTTCTCGAAGCACCGCGGCTGGCGTCACTCTCGGCGTTGCCGATAGCCACGCTCCCGAGCAGGGGAAGCGATCACTGATCGCCGCCCGGTGCCGACGCGCCGGGCGGTGCTTTGCCGCGCAAGAGTGCGAGCCACTCGGCATTACCACGCGACTTGCTCTTGCTGCGATTGCCGCCGCCGAGAATCGGAGAACGGGTGACGCCGAGAACCTCGAAGCCCATGGCACGGGTTTCGTCCATGACGCGATCAACGACGCGCACCGCGTCGGCCTCGGCGAGTATGCCGCCTCGAGGGAGGGCGCCTTTCTCGGCATCGGTGAGCTCGTAGTGCGGCTTGACGAGGCTGATGATCCGGCCGGTTTCACTGAGCCAGCCGGCGGCCGCGGGCAGCGCGAGGCGCTGCGGCGTCCAGCTCAGATCGAGCACGACGAGGTCGGCGGGCTCGCCCGGTTCGGCGTGCAGCGCGTTCGTCCGTTCGCGGACGTCAACCCGCTCATCGCTCCGGAGTTTCCATGCGAGCTGCCCGTAGGCGGTATCGACACAGACCACAGACGCCGCGCCGTGACGGAGCAGGCAGTCGGTGAACCCACCGGTCGAGCATCCGAGGTCCGCGCACTTCAGCCCCGACACTTCTACGGCGAACGATCTGAGCGCATGCTCAAGCTTAAGACCGCCTCTGCTGACGTAAGGATGATCGGGGTCTTTCACTCGTCGCCGGCCACGCTCGGAGCTGACGGATCGGCGGTGTCTTCCCTCCGCGCGTGGCGCTGCGAAGCGCCGATCGGCACGCCGACGACTGCGACGCCCATCTCGTCGGCGAGGTCAAGCATGTAGGGTTTGTCGAGCATGATGACGTCGCCGGCGGCAAGCGCGAGGCATCGCCCCCCCGACTCGTACAGCCGCTTGATCGTGTCGATGCCCACCGTAGGGACGTCCGATCGCCGATCATGACCGACGCGGGCGCCCTTGCAGAGCGTCCAGCCTTTCGATCGGCAGAGCTTGCCAGATCTTTCGATCATGCGGTCGGTGCCCTCGACCGCTTCGACGGCGATCACATCCCGATCGCGCACAGAGATCGCCTGCCCGATATCGAGCCGGAGCGTCTCGGTGAGCAGCGGCCAGACGAAATCGATGTCCGCCTGCTGCTCCGGCGTGGGCTGCCTTCGCGTCATGATGCCCGCCGTTGCGATCTGGTCTGGGATAGGGGCGGTCGAATCGATAAGGCTGACTCCGTTGCGGTCGAGCTCATCCGCTATGGCCTTGAGCACAGCGTATGAGCGCCGATCGTGCCGGAGATCACGGTACCACACGCGGAGCGTTCGCAGATCCGGCAGGTGCCTGACGATCTTGAACGGGTCATGCATGAGCTTGGCTTTGTCGACCTTGCCGACCATGATCGCGTGCTCAACGCCGATGCGGCGGAGCGTCGGGCCCCATGTGCCGACACGCAGCAGGCCGATGGTTCGGAAGGTGTCGCACAAGTGCCTGAGCTCCGGCTCATACATCCCGCTCAGACCGAGCCCGTGAACGGGGTGGCCGCGTTCACGGAGTCCCTCGGCGACAAGGACCGGCAGCCGCCCGCCGGCAGCGATCAGCCCCACCGCGGTCGGCGGCGGTGGGGGATCCGGCAGAATGGTGAGCGATCCGACCATGAGCCTCCGCCGCTATCAACCGATGGCAGTCACCTTCGGCGGAGTGTAGATCGGATCGATCGAGACCGAGCCGTGATTTCCTATCGAAACGCAAACAATGGTGCGTGTCGGCACACGGCTCGATACGCCGATAGTCCGGGAGATGTCGCAGGCGAACACCCAGCAAGGACGAGAGTGGCCCTATCTCCGGATCTACTTCGCCTGCGCGAATCAGTACGTCCGCGTGTATCGCCGCCCGGATGGTCAGCACTATTTGGCCCGGTGCCCGAAGTGCGGCATGACCAAGCGGTTCCGCGTCGGTCCGGGCGGGACCGACAATCGATTCTTCGAGCTCACCTGCCAGTGAGCCAAGCCTGCCGCCTGGGGTACACTCATTTCCATGGCGTCAGCTCCATCGTTTTCAGTCCCTCGGTGCACCGGTCGCTGCGCCGCCGAAGACCGCGAGCTTCAGCCGGGGGAGCCCATAGTCATCGTGCTCACCGAATCGGCGGACGACGAGATTCTTGTCCGCACCGACTACGCTCTCTCGGCGTGGGAGCGAGCCGGCCTGACCGCCGATGCGTCGCGATTCGCGTTCTGGCACGGGCACGCCCCGCACCCTGATAAGAAGCAAGACGCCCTCATATCTGCTGAGGGCCTCATGGACCTTTTCGAGCAGCTCGCGTCGTCGGACGACCCAAAGCGCATCGGCTTCCGGTACGTGCTCGCGTTGCAGCTGATGCGCAAGCGGGCCTTGGAGTACGTCGGTGCGAGCGAGGGTGTTCTGCGTGTGCGTCACCGCGGGGCCGATGCGGATGCCGAGCCGATCGATGTCGCCGATCCGCAGAGCTCGGGCGACTTCGACGACGCCGCGCTTGCCGAACTCGCCGAGCAGGTCGAACTGCTGATGGACGCGGGCGATGAGGGCTGACCGCCTTCCGATCTGGGCTTTCGTGTTGCTCGCCCTGGCCGGATGCTCGTCCCGACATGCCACCACGGACGGTCCTGGGAATGACACGGCGTTCGAGCTCCCTTCTTACGCATCGATCTACGCCGGGGCCGAGCGCCGCATCGGTTCGCTCGATCGCCTCTGGGCTGCGTCGGTCACGAGCATCCGCTACACAGACGGCGATGGTGAACGCCGCCGCGATCAGGGCGAGGGACACTTCCAGATGCTGCGTCCGGGCTCTCTCGCGGTGTTTATCGGCAAGCTCGGCGAGACGTACCTGATCCTCGGTTCGGACCCGTCGCGGTACTGGTGGATCGAGCTGTTGGATTCGCGGGTCGCGTACCTCGGCGACACCGAGCAGGCGCGGTCGTCGTCGATCGAAGCGATCGGTGTGCCGGTGCTGCCGGGCGACCTGCTCCTCGCGCTCGATCTTGAGCGTTGGCCCGAGCCCGGCTCGGATCGCGTGCTCGGCGTGGACTGGTCCGACCTGCGCGGCGTCGATCAATCGCGAACCGCGGTTGTGACCTTCGAGGAATCGGGGCGGCAGCGCCGGGTCCACCTGGATGTTGTCTCGCTTGACCCGCTTGCGGTGGAGCTTGTGGATGAAGCCGGCGCCGCTTTCGCGGTGTCTTCCCTCTCCGAGCACGGCCGTGTGCTCAACCGTGTCGGGGCCGCCGTCGAGCCTCGGATACCGATGCGTGCCGAGATCGATCTGCCGGCCGCGGACGCGAGGCTTGAGCTGTCGCTTTCCCGGGCGGCGATGGATCCGCGGAAGCCGAGGCCGATCGTTTTCGACTTTGAGACGCTGTTCGACCGCTTCGGGGTCGAGACGCTCCGCAGGCTCGGTCCGCGAGAGATTCAGGCCTCGCTGGACGTCCGCTGATACATCACGAGGACTGCGCCTCGGCGACTGAAGCCGCGTGATGGGTCGTGACGGAATCTCCAGCGAGCCGGTGCTCGAGAAGTTCGAGCAGGACGTGCGGCACTGTGAGCGCGAACAGCCCGACAAAGACAAGCCCCCACATCGACGGCAAGGCGTCGCCGTGCTCTGCAAAGAGCAGCCACGCCCCGAGACCGAGGAGCCATGTGAGGACCGTGGGGGTTGCGACGGCACGAAGATAGTCGGTGGCCATCTTCTTCCCGCTCGCGTCGTGGCGACCGGCGGCGGCGGCGCTGCGGATGGAGTGCCGAACGGAATGCCAGAAACAGAAGTACAGCGCGAAGCCGAGGATGGCCGGAACAGACGCGAAGAGGCACAGCAGCACGACCGGCTCGAGCGCGGCTCGCGTCGCCGATCCCCTTCCAACCCGAGACGCCGAAACCACGCCGTACACGAGACCCGGTAACGCAAGCACCAGCCACAGCGCGCCCGCTGCCGAGACCGTGCCCGCCGCGACGACATCCCGCCCGAGCAGTGCGGCGAAGACTTCCGCGACTTCGTGCGACGACAGCAGCATCGGGGCGGCGACTGGCACCGCCCCCCTGCTGAAACCGAGCCAGAGCCGCTTCGGCCAGCCTGAGTCTCCGGCGGCGGGCGATGTTTCCAGATCGTCGACGCCCCAGTGCACCGCACCACCGACGAGCAGCAGCACGAGGCCGACGAGCGGAGCGAGGGCCCAGAGCCCCGCAGCGAGTGCCGCGAGTGCGAGATACGCCACGCCGAACCAGATCCACCATCGCCTGCCCACGCGCGCTGAGAGCAGACGCCGGCCGACTTCCATGTCGTACGAACCGTGCGGCAGTCCGATCATGGCGACCGCGACAAGCATGACCACCGCCGAGGTGCTCGGGGAGGGAGGCCCGGCGAGCCAGAGGCCGGCGGCGCAGGCGAGTGTCGCGCTGCCCACGAACCACGTGTAGCTCGCGATGATCCGCGATACGTCAAACTGTGCAGGCCCTGCGGACGTTTGGAGTACCTCGTTCATCCCGCGCGGCGATGCAAGCAATCGGAGCATGATTCACCGCGTGCCGGATGGTACGAGCGGAACGCTGAGCCGGGGCCAAGCGGTTGTGTGAAGCGACGCGTGCACCGCGGTGCGGAGCTTCGGCATCGCCCACATCGCGTTCCAGAGGTCTGCGGCGGTCGGCTCGTCTGCCAGGAACCGGATAAGAGATTCTGTGGGGCACCTCGCGAAGAGCCGACCGAAGATCTGCGGAGCCACGGATGGGTTGGTCGTCAGCCACGAGAGCAGCACCCGGTCCAGCATGCTCAAGAATCGTGATCGCGGCGAGCCCGGGCGAGGCTCGCCGGCGGCCAGCGCGCTCACGATTCGAGCGGAATCTCTCTGGATGGCATCAAATGCGTAGCCGCTGCTCGCCCGGCCGATGCCCGCTCGCGTCCCGATCGTCCAGACACGTCGGGATGAAGCCGGGCCCAGCCGGGACAGCGTCATCGGCAGCACGCCCGCCTCGCGGTACGTGACGGTCGGCGACGACACACCGAACTCTCGTTCGATGTAGGCAAACGCGTTCGAGGCGTAATCGACGGGCGCGTAGCCGGGCGGGGTGAGCAGCGTTGATTCGACAAGAACCGACTCTTCGCTCAAGGGCAGGGCGTACATGAAATGGATACCGCTGCCCTGATCGACATCGAAGTCCATGAGAACCGCGATGTTGGGATCAACGGTGCCTCGCGGCACCTCGACTTCCAAGCCCCCGAAATGCTGCACCAGACGCGGCTCGGAGGTTTCACCTCCGGCGCTGCCGAGTAACGCTGCGCGTGTGACGGTCCGCCCGTCCAGAACAATGTCAAACTCCGCCGTTCGTTCGGCACCGGTTGAGTCCGAGATGGTCAGCTCGACGGCATCGTCACGCTCGTTGACGTGCTGAACACGCGAAGACCACTCAATCTGACACGACCCTTTGAGCATCCGGTCGGCTTGATCAAAGAAATCCCGCGCGCGGATGCAGGTGTACGAGTACCTCGACGCTTCGATCGTCGTGTCGTATCCGCCGCCCCGCACGCGAACACGATCCCACGACTTGGACACCGCCGAGGCAAATCTGTGCGGCCGGACGGACCACGAGCACCACGTCTTGTCGTGTGCCGGACCCATGGCGGCGTCAAAGATCGAGATGTGAATTCCGTGTACACGCGCGACCAGCTCCACAGCCGCCGAGAGGCCCGCGCAGCCTGCGCCGCATATCGCGACCCGTGAACCTTGGTCGAGCCGCACGCCGGGCGATTCGGCCGCCGCGTGCCGGCTCTGTATCATGGTGTGCGGCCCGCGGGAGCGGAGACGGCGAGCGGCCGCACCCCCAGCGGCGCGAGCGCTGTGTGCAGGGTTGTATCGTGCATGTCCGCGGGACCGAGCGGCAACGACTCGAGGACCGACGCCCAGAGAGCCGCGCCGGTGCGCACAACCTTGCCCATGGCTCGAGTTGATACCCGGCTGTGCAACGCAGCGTGAGGATCTCGCCGGATGACGGTGCCGATGGTGCGGTAGTTCCACGCCGCCGATCGGATGCCTCCGCGGACGCGGGTCGGCAGGAAGTGCATGCCCAATTCCGCGCTGTCGTAGTAGGCGTCGGCCAGCCGCAGGAGACGCTCCACCGCGGCCTCGACGTCCGAGACAGCGCTTCGGTCGGTGGTGTCTGTTGTGAGGTAACGCAGCAACGCGTCGTGATCGACCCACTCGGCGGGGAGATACACCCGGTGGTTGAAAGCATCCTCGGCGACATCCCTCGCGATGTTCGTGAGCTGCATCCCGATGCCGAGGTCGATCGCGAACGGGTCGCCTTCCTGATCGACCTCGAGGATCCTGCACATCATGAGCCCGACCGTGCTCGCCACGCGGTAGGCGTATTGCACGAGATCGACCGATGTCGCCATGCGAACGCGGCCCGTGTCCGAGCGGACGCCCTCGATTAGCTCGTACGCGTGAGCGAGCGGCACGCGCTTGGCCTCCGCGAGTTCTCTGAACGCCGAGACGATCGGCGAGCGCGAGCTCTGCCCTTCGAGAGCGGACTGGATCTCGACAAGCAGAGCCTCTCGGCCACCGCCGGCACGATGCGGTGTGCTCGGCTGGTCCGCACAATCGTCCACAGCGCGGCAGAACGCATAGAGCACGGCGAGGTCGCGGCGGACGCGCGACGGCAGGACTCTCGACGCGGCGTAGAAGGTCCTGCCGCATCGACGAAGCACGGCTTCGGGGTCGATGGACCCGAACAGCTGCTCCTCAACGCTTGGGTGCCAGCCGGGTGCCTTCGTTCGACTGCGGGTTGCCGTGGTCATCCGACGACTCCTGTTCGGCTAGGGCCGACGACACCGTCACGGATCATGCACCGCATTGCTGTCTTCGCCGTGCAGAGCGTGCCAGGGATGCCTGCTCCGGGGTGCGTCCCGGCTCCCGCCAAATAAAGGTTGCTGTAGTGCGGGCAGCGGTTATGGAATCGGAAGTAGGCGGACTGTGTCAGGAGGGGTTGCACGCTAAACCCGGCGCCGGCCGGCGAGTCGAGTTCGGTCTCGAAGTACTTGGGCGTCACGGCGAACTTCGTGACCAGCCTGTCGCGCAGCGACGGTGCCATGTGACGCTCGATGCGTTCAAGTACGAGATCGTGCATCTCGTTCTCGCGACGCTCCCAGTCGTTGACGAGACGAAGGTTCGGGACGGGGGCAAGCGCGTAGAAGCACTCATGGCCGTCCGGGGCCATTGACGCGTCGGTCCGCGTTGGGGCATGGACGTAGAGGCTGGGGTCGTCGGGCACGATGCCTCGGTCGAAGATGTCGCCGAGGAGCTCCTTGTAGCGGTCGCTGAGCAGGATGGTGTGGTGTGCGAGATCCGGGTACGTGCCCTCGGTGCCGAAGTATGACACGAAGAGTCCCATCGAGAGCTTCATCTGCTCAGCGCGAAGCCGCGTCCGCCGGTGCCGAGCTCCGTCACCGAGCAGCCGCGTGTACAGCATGACAGGGTCACCCGCCGAGACGGCGAGGTCGCACGGCAGATCGGCTCCGGATTCGAGCTCGATCGCGCTGACCGATCCGCCGGACGTCCGGATAGACCGGACGCTGTCGCCGAGGCGGACATCAACGCCCGCCCGCTCGAGCAGCCCGCCCAGCGCGTCGATCACGGCGGTCGTGCCTCCCATCGCGTAGTGCACGCCGAACCGCTGCTCGAGCGGCTGGATCAACGCGTAGATGCACGACGTTCGGAACGGGTTCCCTCCGACCAGGAGCGGTTGAAACGTGAACACCTGGCGGAGACGCTCGTCTTTGATATGCGACGCGACGAAGCTGTACATCGAGCGCTGAGCCCCGAGCCGCACCATATCAGGGACGGCCTTGAGCATCGAGCCCATGGTGTCGAAGGGCTGGTCGCCGAGCTGCTCGTAGCCGATGCGGTAGATCTCTTCCGCGCTGCGGAGCATCCTGAGATAGCCGTCCTGGTCGCGGCGGTTGAACTTGGCGATCTGCTCGCACATCTGTTCGGGGCTGCCGCCATAGTCGAAGGTCCTGCCGTCTTCCCACTGCACGCGGTACCAGGGCCAGACGGGGCGGAGATCGACGTGGTCGTAGAGCGACTCTCCGAAGAGCTGGAAGAGCTCATCGAGCAGGTAGGGAGCGGTGATGACCGTTGGGCCGGCATCAAACGTGAAGCCGTCTTGCCGGAACGTCCGAGCCCGACCTCCAAGCTCGGGCAGACGGTCAACCAACGTCACGCGGGTTCCGGTCGCGGCAAGCCTGAGCGCGGAGGCGATCCCGGCAAAGCCGGCACCGATGACGACGGCTCGTCCATCTCGCTGACCAGAGTGGATGGCGGCAGCAGCCTGGCCACCCTTTAGGGAACCGTTCTGATGTTCCGGAAGAGTGAATGCGTCCCGACGGCTTTCGCCGCCGAGAACGCCTTGTTTGGCACGCCGATTCATTGGTGCCTGTGTGGCCATGGGTCTCACTTTCGGCCGCGATTGCGGCGTCTGGCACTTCGGCGGATTGATCAGTGGTTAGGCAGCGGCGGGAGCGGGCTGGATCGCACGCTCGTCGTCGAGGCCCTCGATCTCGCTCTTACGACGCGCGATCATGTAGATGACCACGCCGAACCCGGCCTTCGCCGTGATGTCGGCGATGGTGTAGCCGACCTGCAGACCGACGACGGCGGTCTGGCTGAGGCCTTCCTCGCCCATGCCGAGCGCACCGATGACGTAGGCGATCGGGTAGAACGACCACGTGATCAGCACGGTCGTGCGGGCGAGGTTGATCAGCCCGCGGGCCTCTTCCGGCTGCTTCTGAATCGCCGCACTCAACTGAGTGAACAGCACGCCAAGAATGGCGACAAACGGGATCATGCTCGCGACAAACCAGCCCCACACCGCGGCCTGGCTGCCGCCGGTGGCGATAGCGTTCTCGCCCGGGTAGCCGAGCACGATCATCGCGATCACGGCCGGGATAAGAATACGAAGGTACTTCGCGGTCTCGGAGCGAGTCAACGCCATGACAGCGATCAGCTCAACCATCAACAGCGGGACGGTCAGCAGCCAGTCGGCGTAGCGGTAGAAGTCATTGAACGGCTTCCCCGAGAACGCGTACGTTCCGCCCTCGTTCAGAACGAACGCGGCCCCGAACGAGTCACGGATCTGGAAGTAGTGGTAACACGCGATTGCGGTCACCAGACCCGTCACGATCATCGCTGCCTTGTACTTCCGGTTCACGCGGGGCGCGAAGAAGAAGAACAAGGTGGCAGCACCCATCGTCGCCACGGTAAGCGACAACAGGTTGTAGACAACATTGAACCCAAATGAACTTAAGTCAGGCATCGCCTGCTCCTCGGTCTGCGCGGGACATCCGCCCGCAGGATGCGAACACAGAACGAGAGCGCCGGCAATGCCGAACGATCAGGGCGCTTCGACGCGTGCGGTTCCTTCCGCTCGCGTCCACGTATCCTGAAGCACAAAGACGACAACCCTCGGGACGAAGTACGAACCGACGACACCGGACACCAGGGGTGCGACCGATTCCGACGGAAGACGATCAAGAACGCGAGCGATGAGCCAGAGCAGGCCACCGCACAGCAATGCAAAGAGAGCCGACCAGAGAACGTCGGTGGTCACTGATCCTTCCGGAAGAACCTTCCGAAATGCGGCGACGCTCACGCCGCCCGTGATCAGCAAAAGAACAAAGCCCGGGCCGCCGCCGTTGGGGTTCAGCCCGCTCCATGTTGCGCCGCGGCTAAACGCGTCGGCGAACAACGCAAGCACACCACCGCACGACACGGCCGCTATAAATGCGGCTCCGGCATCGAGTGCAATGGAACGGATGCGAATACGAGGCTTCACGTTGGCGCGTTCGCCGCATCCATCTCTCAGATGCATCGGAATGTGTTTTTGAACACTCGAATTTCAAGCGACGGACCAAGCAAACTCAATACAACCATGGGAAAAATTGAACGGCTCACGACGGGCCTCGAACACATGTGGGACACCCGTCGCGCACGGATTGCGCGGGCGATCGTGCTGATCGCCACGCTCTTGGGTGGAATAGTTCTCATCGAGATCAAACGTGTGGCCGACCCAGCATTCCTGCCAGACGGCTTGCCGACCGTTCATCTCGCCGCGGTCTCGTGGGCGATCTACGCGCTGCTGATCTTCGAGTTTGTCGAGATGGCGTTCGCGATGTCGAATTCCGTCGCCTCCAGCGTCGCCAGGCACCTCCAGCTGTACTCGCTCGTGCTGCTCCGCGACGCCTTCCTAAAGCTCGGCGAGTTTCCCGAACCCATCACCGTCGCCTTCGACGATCTTCATAAAGTCGCCATCATGACAAGCGACGCCGCCGGCGCGGTGGTGCTCTTTCTCGCCGCAACGGTCTTCGCGCTCCTCCAGCGTCATGTGCCGATCACCACACACCGTCAGAGCCTTGAGTCGTTCAAAACATTCAAACAGTCGATCGTGATCACTCTGCTCGTGACGCTGGCCGGGCTCGTGGCGTACTGGCCGATCTCGCTCGTGTTCGACGTGCCATCGCTCGACATCATCGATGCATACTTCACGATCCTCGTCTTTGTCGATGTTCTCCTGGCGTTTGCGTCTCTGGCCATCGCCGACCATCCCGCCATTGTCTTTCGCAACTTTGGCTTCGCATTCGCCGCGATCCTTCTGCGTCTTTCCCTTGCCTCTCCCGAGTTCATCCGGCCGTGTCTGGGGATCGCCGGCGCCGCGATAGCGCTCTCCGTGACGCTCGTGTACAACCTCGACTTGAAGTCAGGGCGTGATGTAGACTCTGCCGTTGCGGATGACGACGCCGATGCCGGAGGACCTTCGCCGTCGTGAACGCGAGACGAGCGATCTATCCAGCCTTCGCGTTGATCGCCTCTCCGTGAAGCCACGCGCCCAGCCGCACAGAGGCCCCTGCGTGTCGTGTGGAACGTTGCCCTGGTGGGGCGCATCCGTGGCGAGGCTGAGTGCCGGTCCGGCTTCCTTCTATACTGTCTGCTTGATGCAATTCCAAACCATCTTCTTTGCAGTTGCCGTGTTGTTGGACGCGTCGCTCGTGACTGCTCAACACTCCGATGCTGTGCAACGATCGCCGCACGCGTGGGTGGTGATCGAGGATTCGATCGAGCTCCCGACAGGTGCGGCACCGCCCGCAGGCGTCGGCGAGAACACGGATCGGGGTGAGACCTCAGGAAATTCTGCGACGCCGGAACGGCGAGCGCTGCACGTTCTGCTGCACATCCCGCCGCGGATACCTGTTGCCGGCGCCACGCCCGCTCCGGATCTTCGTGTCGCGCGGGTTGCTCGTCTCGCGAAAGCTCCGGCGCACCTCGTTTCAGTCGGGCTGCGGGTCTACGCGATCATGCCGGCGGACGAATCGGGAACGCATCGCGTCGGGAGCAGCCGCGTCTTCGCACGCGGCCTGAGAGACCTCTGGGGGTCAGACCCAGCGCGACGGCTTGAGGTCCTCCCAGCGATTGAATCTCCTGTTGTCGCCGCGGCTGCGGATACGAAGTCACCGCTCGTCGTTGTCGAGCGAGACGCCGACGGGCAGCGGGTCCTCGAAGTGCAACGGCTGAGCGGCTCGCAGTGGCAAGCGGTCGGCGGGCCGATCGGCGCGAGCGACACGTCCAATGTCGGGCTGGTGTGCTGGGGCGGCCTCATTCACGTGGTTGAGCTGCTGCCCCAGGGATACGCCTGGCACACGCTCGCCGGAGACTCGTGGGAATCGGAGCGTTCGCCGAACCCGGCGGGCCTTGACACGTCGGCTCTTCGCCTGGCCGGCGCTTGGCAGGATGAGCTTGTCGCGATCGAACAGTCGGCGAGTGGTCCGGACCGCGTCGTCGCGTTGTCTCGTGGCGGAAACCGGGTGATCGCAAGTGTCCCTGATGGGGCTTGGTCCGGGTCCGCGATACTTGCAGACCCCGGGCGGCTTGTGCTTGTGTCCACAAGCGAAGGGATCACAGAGGACGCCGATACGACGCTGCCCAGCCCCGGCGTGAAACGCAGATCGGTCACGATCGCCGAGATCAGTCTCACGACCGGCGTCGTGCTTGCGATGGGCGAAGCCACGGCATCGTCACCGGTGTCGCGCGGCGAGTTTCAGTCGCTCGCGCTGCTTCTCATCGGTGCGATGGTGGTCGTGCTTGTTGTCGTTGTTCGTCCACCGCCGGCTGCCGCGGAACCCGTGCTGCCGCCGGGAACGGCGATCGCACCGGCCGGGCGGCGGCTGATCGCATCGCTTTGCGATCTCGTGCCGTCACTCATCGTGACGAGCCTGATCCTCGATATCACGATTCTCGAGACACTCGGGCCGCTCGCTCTGCCGGCGACGGGCTCGGTTGACATCCTCCCGCTCCTTCTGGTCCTCGGGCTGTCAGCTGCTCACAGCGCACTCGGAGAGATGATCACTGGGCGGAGTCTCGGCAAGATGCTGACCGGGACGTTCGTTGCGCGTGTGGACCCTGTGCCCGGGGTATCGCCGGAAGCAGGCCGATTCCGACCGCCGACGCCCGGCGGCGCGGTCCTCCGCAATGTGCTGAAGTGGTTCCTCTTTCCGGCGACGGCGATCGTTCTGAGCGACCCTTCCGGAAGGCACCGGGGCGATCTCTTCGCGAGGTCCGCGGTGCTCGTGCCGATCTCCGTCCCGGAGTGACTCGGCACGCGGTTGCGGGTGGCTTCGGCGGTTTCTGCGCGTAAACCGTGAAGCCTGCGCGGCCCGTCTCCCGATACTCATGATGAGCACAGTGCACCGGAGGCGCACACGCTGTCTGAGCAGATCGACAATCGAGATCCCCGCAAGCACCGATCCTGGCGCGAGTTATGGCAGCTGCCCACGCTCATGCTCGCCGGTGGGCTGCTACTGGGCGGTATGGCGACGATGCTGCTCACCAGCCCGCGTCCCAATGTCGAGGGCATGGTCGGCCAGGCGGAGCAGCTCATTGAGGCGCAGCAGCCGACCGAGGCGCTGAGCGTCCTGAACAACCGTGTGAGGCCTCTGCTGGACGAGCCCTACGTCTCGGCGGACACCCGCCAGCGGTTTCATGCCGGGCGGGCCAGGGCGATCGCGATGGGGATCGAGTCCATGGACGTCGAGGCGATCTCGAATCACGAGCGCATCGCCGACGAGTATGCCAAGGCCGAACAGGCCGGGCTCGACCTCCCGAACGAGGACCGCGTGAGGCTCATCCGTTCGCAGATCCGGCTCGGCCGGCTTGACGAGGCGTCAACTGCGATCAGCGCGTTAACCGATGAGTCGGCGGAACCCCGCGTCCAGCTGCGCCGAGAGCTGATCGAGCAGGCCCTCACGACGCCCGGCCGGGACGGATTTGCCGACGAGCAGCTCGCGGAACTCGGTGAGGACGCGGCGATCAGCGTTGATGATCGGGCATGGATCGTGGCGCGTCAGAGCGAACGGCGGCTGGCCGACGGCTTCACCGATGAAGCTATCGCGCGGCTGCTGCGGGTTATGCCGCGGATCACGGGAGCGAGTGCTGGCATCCGCGGTGAGCTGCTCCTGCTGCTCGGCGTTGCCTACGCCCAGGCCGACGCGGTCGCGGAGGCACAGAAGCAGCTCGATCGGGCCTTCGATTTGGTCGAGCCGGGCAGTGCGCTCTACGCACGCGTGTTGTACGAACGGGGCCTCGTGCTTGCGGAGTCCGGAGGGGCTTCGGAGGCTCGCGAACAGTTTGAGACCGTTGTCGCCTCGTACGCCACCTCGCCGTCGTTCCTGCCGGCGACGCTCGCGCTGGCTGAGGTCGTCTCGCTCCTTGCGGAGCAAGACCCGACCTCGGCTTCGATCGATGACGCTGTCGCCGCTTACGCAAGGGCGGCCCAAGAAGCACGATTCGCGGACGCGGACCAGGACTTCGTCGATGAGCTGACCGCGAGCACGCTCCGCAGATTCGAAGAGCAATTCAGCCGTTCGAACTTCGGCCCCGCCGCCCAGTACGTGCAAATCGCTGAGGATCTTCACGGGCTCGCCGGCTCCCCTCCGATCGTTCTCAAAGCGCAGGGCCGGGTCAGTCGGGCGTTGGCGGATCAGCTGCTCGCCGATGCATCGGCATTGGCCGGGCGTGAGGTCGGTCTGGGCGATCTCGACCCGACCAGCCGTGTGCAGGCCCAACGCCGATACATGCAAGCCGGGGACTACTTCCGTCGCCACGCGGATGCGATCGCCGGCGGCAGCGACGACGAGGCCTACGCCGACAGCGTCTGGCTTGCCGCGCAGATGTTCGACGCCGGCGGCGATACCTCCGAGGCGATCGCATCGTTCATCGAATTCGCAGGCACGCTGTCCGAGGACCGTCGGCTCCCCGAGGCCCGTTTCCGGCTCGCGCGAGCGTACCAGTCCGCGGGGCAGTACGCGCTAGCGGCTGAGCAGTACGAGTCGCTTATCGAAGTTGCGGAGGACCCGGGGCGTGGCACCGGCGTGGGCCCTTTCGCCGTGCTGAGTTTCGTGCCTCTCGCCGAGACCTATCTTGAGGATTCCGATCCGAGCAACGACGATCGGGCATCCGATCTGCTGGACGCGGTCCTGCGGGGCGAGGCGGGCGGGGTCGACAGCGAGACCTTCGCTGACGCGTTGGTCGCCATGGGCATGGTGCGATACTACCGCGGCGACTACCCGCAGGCGATCGAGACTCTGGAAGAGGCGGTCGCGAGGTCCGAGGAATCGCCCAGGCTGATCCGCCTTCAGTATCTTCTCGCGGATGCCTACAGGCTTGAGGCCGAGTCAATCCAGCGCACGCTCGGCGAGGGCGCCGTCGCCCCGACGATTGCGCGGAGCCTGCGGAACACCCGCGAGTCCCATCTCTCCCGTGCGATCGAGCTCTTCGCTCAGGTGCGAGACCGGGGCGCGGGCATCCCCGATGTGCGGCGCTCCGCCGCCGAGCGCGTCTATCTTCGAAACGCCCACTTCTACCTGGGCGACTGCGCGTTCGATCTCGCGAGGTACGACGAGGCGATCCGCTACTACGGCTTCGCCAAGGACGCGTACGCAGACGATCCGGCCTCGCTGATCGCGTTGGTGCAGATCTTCAACGCGTACCTCGAACTCGGAGATCTCGAACGGGCCCGAACGGCGAGCGAGCGCGCCCGGCGGTTTTACGACCGGCTGCCCGACACGGTGTGGGACGATCCGACGCTGCCGGTGGGCCGCGAAGACTGGGAGCGGTGGCTCGATTCAACGTACGAGCTCGCATCGCTGCGGGCATCGAGCTTCACTGAATAGGTACAGGGCGCCGTCGGAGGACGGGCGGGAGATGGTCAGGATGACCGAGGCGGCTGTGATGAACCACGTATCGGAATCGGCGCGAGAATCGCGGCTCGTCGCGCTGCTCGACCAGCAGATTGATCTGTATGGTACGCTCGACGAGCTGAGCAAGCGTCAGCACGACATCGTTGAAACAGATGACACGGACTCGCTCTTGCGCGTGCTCGCGGAGCGGCAGTCCGTCATCAACCGGATCGCCAATCTGGCAAGGGCCCTCGAGCCCTTCCGCTCCGACTGGGACGCGAGTGTGAATCGTCTGCCCGATGCCGAGCGCGTCCGAATCCGCGGCAGACTCGATGAGCTGGCGATCGTCATGGAGCAGATCTCCAGGCGGGACGAGCACGATCGTGATGTGATCGAGCAGCGACGCACCGCGATCGGTGCCGAGCTGGGCGGAGCGCGGCGTACGGGCGTGGCGCTCTCTGCATATGGCGGCCAGGCGAAGGGTCCTCGCTTTCAAGACCGCGAGGCCTGAACGATGTCGCACGCTTCTGTTCCCAGCCAGTCCGCCTTGACACAGGGTGATCTATCTCAGCTGTTTGCCGCGTTCAACGACGTGACGGTCAAGCTGCAGGACACGCACGAGAAGCTGAGCGGCGAGGTGTCGCGGCTGCAAGGCGAGCTCCGGCGCGCCAATGACGAGCTCGAACGCTCTAGGAGGCTGGCGGCGCTCGGTGAGATGGCAGCCGGCATCGCTCACGAGATCCGCAACCCGCTCGGATCGATCGGTCTGTACGCCGAGATGCTCGAATCCGATCTCGCCGGCGGTCGCGGTCACGACATCGCGTCGAAGATCGTGCGCGCGGTGCACGGGCTCGACGCCGTGGTGAACGACGTGCTGACCTTCAGCAGAGAGATGCGCGTGGAGCGGGTATCTCAGTGTTCTGACGAGGTCTTCGCCGCGGCGTTGGATTCATGCCGCGACGTCGTGGGCGGGTGCAGCGTTGTCGTTCGCGGTGAGGCAGCTATTGAAGCCGACGCCGCACTGCTCCAGCAAGCGATGGTCAACCTTGTCCGCAACGCAGCCGAGGCCGTGCAGAGCCGAGCTTTAGATGATCACGAGATCGTTCTGGAGGCACGGGAGTCGGTCGCGGGCGCGGGCGAGCGTGCGATCGTGCTCTCGGTGAGCGATACGGGCCCGGGCGTTCCGACTGAGATTCGGGAGCGGCTTTTCAATCCGTTCTTTACAACCCGCGCGGCGGGCACCGGGCTCGGGCTTGCCATCGTGCAACGCATCGCGGACGCTCACGGCGGGGCCGTCCGGGTCAACAGCCGGCCTGCGACGTCGCACGACCCCGGCGGTGCAACCGTCGAGCTCATCATCCCTCGAAGCAGCAACCCAACCGATCGCGAGCAGGCGGCGGCAACCGCCGACCCGAGGAGTGCAGCATGAAAACCGTTCTCGTTGTTGATGACAAGGAGATGATGCGGGACAGCGTGGGCTCGACGCTGCAGCGAGCCGGCTTCGCGGTTGTGTCCGCAGCAAGCGGCTCGGCCGCGCTCTCCGCGATCTCCAACCGGCGCCCCGATGCGGTCGTGAGCGACCTGAAAATGCCGGAGATGACGGGCACGGAGCTGCTCGAGCGGATCCGCGAGATCGATGACGATCTGCCGGTCGTCCTCATGACGGCCTTCGGCACGATCGAGACCGCGGTGCACGCGATGAAGCTGGGCGCGTTCGACTATGTCACCAAGCCGTTCCAGGGCGATGAGATCGTGATCACCGTGAAGCGAGCGTGCCAGCACGCCGCGATCGTTCGAGAGAACGCCCTGCTTCGTGCAGCAGCCTCGCGGCCCGGCGGTGCCGGCGCTAGCCCTGAGCCGGTCGGCCTTGAACGCCTCATCGGCTCCTCTGCGGCGATGCGTCGGGTGCGAGAACAGGTTGCGGCGGTCGCTGACAGCCAGGGAACCGTCATGATCGTGGGGGAGTCGGGCTCCGGGAAGGAGGTCGTCGCCCGCGCGGTGCACGAATGCAGCTCGCGTTCGGCGTCGCCGTACCTTGCGGTGAACTGCGCCGCGCTCAGCGAGTCGCTGCTCGAGTCCGAGCTCTTCGGGCACGAGAAGGGGGCGTTCACCGGCGCCGACAAGCTTCGCAAGGGCCGGTTCGAACTCGCGGATCACGGCACGCTGCTGCTGGACGAGATCAGCGAGATCCCGCCGGCGCTGCAGGCGAAACTGCTGCGGGTGCTTCAAGAGCGGTCGTTCGAGCGCGTCGGCTCAAGCACAACGATCGGGGTCGATGTCCGAGTCGTGGCGACCAGCAACCGAGACCTTCCCAAGTCCGTCTCGAAGGGCGAGTTCCGACAAGACCTGTTCTTCCGGCTGAACGTCCTTCCGATCCACCTGCCGCCGCTTCGGGAGCGGCTTGATGATGTCCCCGAGCTTGCAGAGCACTTCATCGCGCAGGTGTGCGCGAGAGAAGGCATCGGGAGTCTCACCCTGGGTGGTGACGCGGCCGACCTCTTGATGGGATATTCGTGGCCCGGCAACGTGCGCGAGTTGCAGAACATCTGCGAACGGGCCGTGGTTCTGGGCCGGGCGTCCGGCGACGGAGCCGTCCCGGCGTCGATGCTCGGCTCGTGGCTCGGGATGGGCAATGCACATCGGGCGGCGATTCCGGAGCTGAACGAGCAGGTGCGAGTGGATGCCGCCGTCGCGAACGGTTTCGTGAACGCGGCCGCGACGCTCGGGTCGGCGGCTCCCGCCGTCGGCATGTCCGGAGGCAGTTCGGACGCTCCCCAAGAACGTGAGCAGGATCTGCGCACGATCGCGCACAGGCCCGTGACGCTGGAAGAGATCGAGCGGGAGGCGATCATCACAGTCTTGCAGCGAAACAACGGACACCGCCAGAAGACCGCCCGCAGCCTCGGGATCGGGGTACGGACGCTGGGCTTGAAGCTGAAAAAGTGGAAGGAAGAGCAGATCGTGCCCGAGACGCTGTAGCTGCCGGGCTGGCCGGAACCGATGGGCTGGCTCACCGTTTGCATGGGTGTACGTGATGACGCTGATCGAACACGTGACCGACGCGGGTGCCCTGCCGACGCTGGCACGGACCATCCAGTTCGCGGCCCGTCGCCATTCGGTGATCGCGCACAACATTGCCAACGCTTCGACCCCGCGTTTCCAGCACAAGGATGTGGCCCCGGCCGAGTTCCAGTCTGCTCTGCGCGAAGCGGTGGATGAACGGAGGGCCAGCAGAGGCGGCCAGCACGGCGAGCTGCGACTCAAGGGCACGCGGCAGATCGAGGTCACGGATCGAGGCCTGCGATTCGACGCACAGACACAGTCCGGCCGAGGCGTGCTCGCCCATGACCGCAACAACCGCGACCTCGAATCGCTTATGAAAGATATGACCGAGAACCAGGCGGCGTTCCGCGTCGCGACCGAGCTGATGCGCACGCAGGCAGGGACGATGCGTGCCGCTATTACGGAACGCCCCTAACACGAACGGCTAGACGATGTACGGATCACTCGAGATATCGACCAGCGGCATGATCGCCCAGCGGACACGTCTTGACGTGATATCTGCGAACATCGCGAACAAGGGCACCATCCTCGACGCGGATGGCAATTACAACCCCTTCCGACGCCGGATGACCATGCTCGCCCCTGGGAACCCGCACGCCTCAACCGATCGGGGCCGATCGCTGGGGGTCCAGGTCCGAGAGATCGCGCTCGATGAATCGCCGTTCAGGCTGAAGTATCAGCCGACGAGCCCTCACGCGGATGATCAGGGCTACGTGAGAGAGCCCAACATTGATACCACGACCGAACAGATCGACGCGATGGAGGCGGTGCGAGCGTACGAGGCAAACGTTGCAGCGGCCGAGGCTCAGAAGTCGATGCTCGGGCAGGGGCTGCGGCTGCTTGCCTGAATCGGAGTAGGGACCCATGTCTGATCCAGTCGGGCTCATCTCAAACGCCGGGGGTCCCGGACCTGCATCGCCTCGCCGTCCCGGCGAGCAGGCCGCAGATGCCGATGGATTCCGAGAACTGCTGATGGCCAACATCAATCAGGTCAACAAGCTCCAGGAGGACGCGACCCGGGCCATCGAGGACCTGCAGACGGGCCAGCGCGACGATGTCGAGGGTGTGCTGCTCGCGACGGCCAAGGCCGACACGGCGTTCCGGCTTCTCCAGCAGGTTCGAAACAAGGTCTTCGAGGCCTACCGCGAGATCCAGCAGATCCGAGTGTGACACGCTGCGACGGGCGGCAGGCAGATCTTGCGCTGCAGTTTGTGCGCTCGCTGGCTGATCCTGCGCAGGTTCAAGGGGTGTGCGCACGTCAGCCGACATGTGCATTATCGGTGATGATGTACCGGAGCCTTGTCCGTCTCCGGGCCGCATGAGGATGGTGCGGGCATCACCGAAGGCATGGAGGCCTTGTGGGCGCTATCCAACGGATCATCCGGAATATCGGCGAGCAGCTCGGCAAGCTCACGCCGACCGCTCGCCTCTTGATCGCATCGACGGTTGTCATCCTCGCGATGGCGCTGATCATGGTTGCGCTCTACGCCGGCTCTCCAAACCGCGTTGAGATCTACGCGGGCGCGGAGGCGGGCGTCAAGCAACAGGCGGTTTCTCAGCTTCGCGCGAAGGGCATCAACGCGTCACTCGATTCCGCCGGTCGGCTCATGGTCCCCCCGGGTGATGCCGACTTCGCCGTAGGTGTCCTCGCCGAAGGCGGCGTGCTGCCCGCCGACGGCACTGTCCTGTTCGGCAACCTCAACGACTACATGAGCTGGACCAACCCGCGCGAGATGAACCAGCAGATGATGCGAATGGCGCTCCAGGGCGAGCTCGAGCGCACCATCGCCAATTTCCCGTCTATGCGATCTGCGCGCGTCTTTCTCGACGTCCCGGAGCCGGTGGGCATCGGCATGGCCGCCAGGATGCCGACGGCTTCCGTCAGCGTGATGACGTCGAGCGGCTCGCCCGTGACCCAGAATCAGGTCGATGCTGTCGCTCGGTTGGTCGCCAAGGCGGTCTCCGGGTTGCAGCTCCGCGATATCTCCATCATCGATGCCGCGAACAGCCGGTATATGTCGCCGCGGTCCGACGACAGCGCGATCGCGACAAGCTACCTAGAGCACCAGGGCAAGGTCGAGGAGCAGTTCGAGCGCAAGGTTCGCAGCCTGCTGTCGCACATCCCGGGTGTTGCGGTGGCTGTCACGGCGGAAGTGGACGTGAAGAGAGTCACGAGCCGCCGGGAGCAGTTTCTTGATGAGGGCCGCGGGACGGTCTCCGCGCTGTCAGAAGAGCAAACCAACGACGAGACGCAGAGCAGCGGCAGTCTCGCTGCCGAGCCCGGCGTTCGGCCGAACACCGGCGCGGACATCAACGCAGGATCCTCCTCGGGGCCCGAGACCGTCATCGCGGACGCCAACACTCGGTTCGAGACCCGCTTTGGTTCCGAAGTCACGAGCACGATCGATCCTCGCGGCATGGCGACGCAGATGGCGGTATCGATCCAGGTGCCGCGTGGCTACATCGCCGGGCTTCTCGCGCCGCCCGGCGAGGGTGGTGAGGGCGAGACGCCGCCGCCGGACGATGCCGCGATTCTTGAGAGGTTCCAAACAGAGCGGCAGAGCATCGCATCTCTGATCGAGCCGCACCTGCCGGCGATGACGTCGGAAGACGGCACGCTCAGCCGTGCGGGCGAGGTCGCGATCGGCCTGATGGCCAGCGACCCGGCGATGCTTGTTGCGGGTGCCGGGTCGGGCGGCGGCATGGGCTTGGGGCTGATCTCGGCGGGCGGATCATCGGGCATGCTGGGTATCGGCGGCGGACTCATCGAGACCGGGGTTCTGCTGGTGCTCGCCGCTGTGGCGGTGGGCATGATGCTTCTCATGGTCCGCAAAGCCACGCGGAAGGTCGAGATGCCTTCGGCCGAAGAGATCGTGGGCATCCCGCCGGCGCTCGACGGGATGGGCGAGATCGTGGGCGAGGCGGACGAGTCAGAGACGCCGATGGATGGAATCGAAGTATCGCAGAGCGACGTCAACGCGAGCCGGCTGCTGGAGCAGGTCTCCGAGCTGGTTGGGGAGCGCCCCGACATCGCCGCCCGCCTGCTGTCGCGTTGGGTTGATCCAGAGACATAAACACAACCGTGTCGGAGTGCTCGCATGCCGCGTCGGCCTGGCGACAAGCTGCCCAACAACCCGGAGGAACTCGACGGCCTGACGAAGGCAGCGATTCTGCTGCTCGCGCTCGACGCAGAGAAGGCCTCGTCCGTTCTGAAGTCGATGGAGGCCGATTCTGTCGAAGAAGTCACGCGCGAGCTCGCCGGGCTCGGCCGCGTGCCGCCAGATCTTCTTCGCTCGGTGGTGTCCGAGTTCTACGCCACGGCATCTGCGATGCAGCACGCCGCTGAGGGCAGCCTCGATCACGCGCGCACGCTGCTGTCCGAGGCACTCGATCCGAAGCTCGCCGCCAAGGTGATGCAGCAGATCCAGACGCAGGTGCAGAAGACGCCGTTCTCGTTTCTGCAGCGCGCCGAGAGCGAGAACCTGTTGACGTTCATCCAGGATGAGCACCCGCAGACGATCGCGTTGATCACGTGTCATCTGCCGCATCACAAAGCAAGCGAAGTGCTGATGGGCTTGCCGATGCAGAAGCAGATCGAGGTGATCAAGCGGATCGCCAACATGGAGCAGACGAACCCGCAGGTGATCCGCGAGGTTGAGAAGGGGCTCGAAAGCCGCCTGAGCTCCATGCTCGTGCAGTCGACGGAGAAGATGGGCGGCGTTCCGACCGTCAGTGAGATTCTCAATCTGACCGACCGTTCGACAGAGAAATCGATCCTGGAGGGCCTCGAGTCCGAGGACCCGGATCTCGTTGAGCAGATCAGGCGGCTCATGTTCGTCTTCGAGGATGTCCTTCTTGTGGACGATCGCGGTATCCAAGCTGTCCTCAAGGAAGTTGATAACGAAGAGCTCAGTCTCGCGCTCAAGACCGCGAGCCGCGAGCTTCAGGACAAGATTCTTGGCAACATGTCGGAGCGGGCGGCCCAGATGATCCGGGAGGACATGGAATTCATGGGCCCGGTGCGAGTGAGCGACGTCGAAGCCGCGCAGCAGAGAATCGTCGACATCGTTCGGAGGCTCGAGGAGGCCGGCGAGATCATCATCCAGGGCAGAGGCGATGCCGAGCTGATCGTCTAGATAGAGAGGGCCGTGACCGATGCCTGTACTCAAAGCGAGAGCCGCGCAGCAGTCGGCCAAGGACGCGGTGGTGCTCGATCTCGCCGACATCGCCCAGCAGGGCGAGGCGATCCTGCGGTCTGCTCGCGACGAGGCGGCGCGGGTCATCTCCGAAGCGCAGGCCGAGCGTGACCGCCTGGTGAGTGATGCCGCGGAAGCCGGTCATCGCGAGGGATACGAACGGGGTCTCGCTGAGGGACGAGAGGCCGGCAAGCTCGCGGGCGAGACCGCGGCACGGGCCGAGCATGCCGAAGAGCTTCGCGCCCTGCAGGCATCGTGGTCCGCCGCACTCGAAGAGTTCTTGGCCATGCGTGACCACCTGCTGATCGCGTGCAAGACGGATGTGCTCGAGCTGGCGGTCTCGATCGCAGAGCGGGTCACACACGGCATCGTTGAGCGGGACGACTCTGTCGTGCTCGGGCAGATCGAAGAAGCACTGTCGCTCGTTGGCAGCGCCTCGCGAGTGGCCGTGGCGGTGCATCCGTCCGAAGCGGGCGTTGCCGGGCTCGCGTTGCCGGATCTTGTTGCGCGCCTCGACGCGGTTGAGCACGCGGAGATCGTTGCGGACGAGACGCTGACCGCGGGGGCGTGCGTCGTGCGTACCGCTGATGGCGGCTCGATCGACGCATCCATCGAGACCCAGCTTTCGCGAATCGCCGAGTTGATCGTCCCGGGGCGTGAACCCCGGCTGGGACCGGGGCCCCCCGCCGAATCGGATGACCCAGATACGCGCGGGGATCTAGCGGCATGACAGCGCTGCGGGCCCATCTCAACACCGTTCAGTCTGCCCTTTCGATGCTCGTGTCCGGGCGGGTGGCCGCGTTGCGAGGTCTGACCGTCCTTGTCGCGGAGCTCCCGCTGCCCGTCGGCGCGACGGTTGAGATCTGTCCCGCGGGCGGCCGTGACCGTGTGGCCGGCGAGATCGTCGGGTTCACGCACGAGCAGGCGATCGTCATGCTCTTCGGGCCGGCGACCGGGATCCGCCCGGGTGATCGGGTGGAAGGGGCGCACACCGCGCCGTCGGCACCGATCGGTGACAGCATGCTCGGCCGGGTCGTGAACGCACTGGGTCGCCCGATCGATGATCGCGGTCCGCTCGGCGATGTCACGCTTGCGCCCATTGATGCCGCGCCAATCGGTGCGATGCAGCGGGCTCGCGTCGAGCAGCCCATATTCACTGGTGTGCGTGCGATCGATCTGATGACGACCCTGGGGCGCGGGCAGCGCATGGGGATCTTCGCCGGCCCGGGTGTCGGGAAGAGCACACTGCTCGGGTCGATTGCACGCGGCACGTCTGCCGACATCAACGTGATCGCTCTTGTCGGTGAGCGAGGCCGCGAAGTTCGAGACTTTCTTGAGGGCTCGCTGGGCGATGAGGGGCTAAAGCGATCCGTGGTCGTGGTGGCGACCGGCGACGAACCGCCGCTGATGCGGATCCGAGCGGCGTGGCTCGCGTGCGCTGTCGCCGAGCACTTCCGCGATCAGGGCCGGGACGTCATGCTGATGATGGACTCGGTCACCCGATTCGCGCACGCGCAGCGGCAGGTGGGGCTCTCCGTCGGTGAACCGCCCGCGACAAAGGGCTACACACCCAGCGTGTTCGCTCAGCTGCCGGTGCTCTTGGAACGCGCCGGCGCGAGCGCGGCATCGGGCGGTTCCGTGACCGGGCTCTACACGGTCCTTGTCGAGGGGGACGACATGACCGAGCCCGTTGCGGATGCGGCGCGGGGCATCCTGGACGGCCACATCGTTCTGTCGCGTGCGCTTGCTCAGAAGTCGCACTTCCCCGCGATCGACGTGCTTGACTCGGTCAGCCGCGTCGCCGACTCGATCGTGGGCGACCAGCATCGCGTCGCTCGGAACCTGATCCGTCAGATCATGGCGGCGTATGCGAATGTGGAGGAGCTCGTGCAGATCGGGGCCTACGCCCGCGGGTCGGATGCCGATGCCGACGTCGGCGTTGCATACCACCCGCGGATCAACGACCTCTTGCGTCAAGCCGCCGATGAGCGGGCCGACGCGGCCGATTCGCTGGAATCGATGCTCGGGATCGCGATGGAGGCCGGTGAGCACCTCCGTAGGTTGCGTGCCGCTTCTGGCGCGTCGGCTCAATCAGGTGATGCCGCGTAGCGATGGCACGTTTCCGATTTCGACTGGAACCGGTTTTGAGGCAGAGGCTGCTCGCCGAGCGGGATGAGCGGCTCCGTGTTGCCAAGGTCGAGCGAGAACGGTTTGAAATAGAAGGTCAGCTGCGCTCGCAGCAGCTGAAGATCGAGGCCGAGGAGCGGGCGCTCGCCGAGCTCACAACGGGTGGCCGCGCGGAGGCGGAAACCATCCGGTGGCAGGGTGTCGCGCTTAGCGCAGCTCGGTCAGAAGCTGGGCGTACCGCGGAGCGGCTCGTCGGCGTTCTCCGGAGGCTTGATCGCGCTCGCGGTGTTCTCGCGACGAAGGCCGCCGAGCGCCGGGCGATTGAACTGCTCAAGGAGCGGCAGCGTGCCGCGTTCAAGCGGAGAGAGGACGCGGCCGAGGTGAGAATGCTGGACGATCTGGCGGCGGCCGCATCGGTCAGGCGAGCCCAGGGGATCAACGAATGAAAGCGCTGTTCAACGCTGTTTCCATCCTGGCCATCGTCCACTTGCTTGCGGTCGCCGGCTTCGCTGGGTGGTTTGTTGGGACCGGCCGCCTCGACGACCGTCGGATCGATGAACTCTCCCAGATGATCTCCGAAACAACGGTGTCGCGGGATGCGCGGGAGGCCGAAGAGGCGGCCGCCGCGGAGGAGGAGGCCGCAGACGCCGATCTCGATTCTACGGACATCCCGCTGACCGCCGAGCAACAGATCGACCGAAAGCTGACGCTGAGCGAGGCGGACCGGCAGGTCGTGCAACGGATGCGACGCGAGGTGGAGGATCTGCGTCGCGCGCTCGCAGCAGAGCGTGACCTTCTCGATGACCAGCGCGCGGCGTTCGTTGCCGACCGGGATGCGTTCAATCTGGAACGGGAACGCATTGTCGCAACCGAGGGCGATGAACAGTTCCAGCAGGTGCTCGCCACACTGAAGTCGATGAAAGCAGATCTTGCGCACCAGCTGCTCTCGACGACAATCATCCAGCAGGCCGACGGCGAAGACATCGCGGTGGCCTACCTCGATAACCTGCCCGCACGCAACCGCGCGAAGATCATCGACGAGTTCAACACCCAGGACCCTGCTCTGGCAGCCCGTTTGCTTGAGCATCTGCGGACCCGCGGCGTCGTCGCGGCTGCAGACGGACCAGAGTGAATGACGCAGATTCCATCATTCGAGAGCCGAGGCCGGTCAGCCTCTCCTGACCAGGACGCCGGCGGGTCATCCGCTGACTCGCAGGCCTTCCGCGATGCGCTCGCGCAGCAAAGCATCAACCAGCTGTCAGCGATTTTGGACGCCGGTGCGACCGCAAGCGTGCCCGGTGCGGGGGTCGCGATCGCGCAGACGGCGGTGAACCCGCCGGCCGATGCGGCCTCGCTCGCGTCCGCGGAGCTTGTCCGGCAGGACCTGCAACTAGGGATACGCGATCGAGGGCTCGACGCCGCGTCGGCTTCCCAGCAGGAACTGCGATCGCGTACGCCGAACGCGCCCGGATCGTATCGGGGCCTTGCAGCACAGGACGCCGATCGCCCCAGCGGAGGGCCGAGCCCGCTGCCTGCAGGTGAACGACAGCCGCCGGACCGACAGGCCTCTCAAGGCTCTGCGGAATCGCTTGCGACAACCACCACGCATGGCGGCCGCAGCCAAAGCGGTGGCGCTCATGCGACGCAGCAGCACGGCGCACCAGAGCCGACGTTAGTCAAATTGGACGCGGCTCGATCATCGATCAAGGCAACGGCACTCGTTTCGACAGGGTCGAATGTCGCGAGGCCCGTCTCAACCGCGAGAGGTGCCGAGAGCCTGCGTGCTGCGTCGGCGTTGCCCAAGCAAGCCGCGTCCGCCGCCCAGGCGATCTCGGGGGATCGATCTCCGGCTCGGACAGATCGCATTGTGCCCGCGAAGCCGGCTGTCGCCGCGCATCGGCCAGATGCTGCAGCGCAGGTCCAACGCGGTCTCGCGCAGGTTCTGCGGCAAGGCGGCGGATCGGTCACTCTGAAGCTCACGCCGAACGACCTGGGCGTCGTGACCGTCGCCCTCCGGCTTCAACAGGGCCGCATGACAGGCACGATCGATACGCAGACCGCTGCGGCACGAGACTTGCTGAAGGCCGATATTGACGCGTTGAAAGCGTCGCTCGAACAGCGAGGCGTCACGGTGGACCGCCTCGACGTGCGGCTGCAAGGAGCAGCCGAGAGCGATTCGCATGCTCGCAGCGGGGCGGAGCCCCGGAACGAGCCTGCCGGCACGCACGCCGACACCGGAGGTGAGCGGCACTCAGGTTCGACCGGGGGCGAGGATCGCCGCTCGGCCAAGCGGGATGGAGTTCTCACCAAACCTGAGCAGGGCGACAGCCGTGGAACGGCTTCGCTGGTCAGAGACGATGGGCAGGGACGCCCCGATGAGCCGGATGGAACCTGGCTCCGTCTCGACACAACGGCTTAATCGAATCAGTCGGCCCGCGCAGGGATGCTTCGGCCGAGCACTTTGACCCGTGCGCCACCGCTGCGCACGCGGGGGTGTCGCCATGACCGCCGAAGGCGTTGTTGGTACAGATGCTGTTGCAGACCCGGTGCTGACCCCGGCGACCGATGGGCTGGGATCACTGAGTTCCGACGAGTTCACGCAGATCATTCTCGCCGAGCTTGCCAACCAGGACCCGCTCGAGCCGAACGATACAACAGCCCTTCTCGAGCAGATCTCTATGATCCGTTCCATCGAGAGCGACACGGAGCTCAACGACACGCTCGCAGGGCTCATCGATCGGTCTGACTTCACGGGTGCGGCGGCACTCATTGGTTCACAGGTGACCACCAGCGCGAACGCAACGACGCCGCGTGAGGTCATCAGCGTCACCCAGGATGACGACGGCGTCAGCGTAACACTCGATGACGGCTCGTTTGTGCCGCTCTCAGACGTGGCGAGCGTCTTCGGGACCGACTCGGGCTCGCGGCAGGGTGTCGGCTCGTGACCGGCACACCGATTGACATCGTCGGACTGGCATCACTCGCCACGGGTGCAGCAAAGCGCTTTGCCGGGCTGGGCGGGTCGTCGCCGAGTTCGTTTGCCGATGTTCTGGGCCAGACCCGTTCTGCTAACCAGTCCTCCGGGCTTCCGGTGAATGTCGCGGCCGGGGTGGACGTCGAGCTCTCGGCTGACCAGATGCAGCGTCTGGCTCAGGCCGCCGACCGTGCGGGTGAGCAGGGCGCGCAGTCCGCGGTCGTGATGATCGACGGTCGGGCCCTCGAACTCGATGTCACCCTCCGTGAGATCACCGGAGAGGTCAACCCCGACCAGGGCCTGCGTCCAGAGGTGGACACGTTCCTGTTCGCGCCGCCTGCCAGCACGCCGGTGACGGGGCCAGAGAGTGTCACTCGGAACGCTGATCTGCTGAAGATTCTCTCAAACCAACGCGAAACGCGTGACCCAGGAAACTGACCCATGGCTTCCACGACCAGCCTTTTCATCGGTTTGAGCGGCTTGAACGCGAGCAGCCGCAACATCGACGTCATCGGCAACAACATCTCGAACGTCAACACCAACGGCTTTAAATCGGTTCGTCTGAACTTCGCCAACAGCCTGAGCCGCACAGTTTCTGAGGGCTCGGCACCGGGAGATGCCATCGGCGGTACAAACCCGACGCAGTTCGGTCAGGGTGTGACGGTCGCCGGCACGCAGCGGAACATGTCAGATGGTTCGCTGACCGGCACCGGTGATGCCCGCGACCTCGCGATTGAAGGACAGGGATTCTTCGTGCTCGAGCGCGGCGCCGATCAGCTGTACTCCCGCGTGGGCAACTTCCGAACCGACCGCGAGAACTTCCTGACATCGATCGATGGCAATTATGTCATGGGCTTCGGCGTCGATGAGAACTTCAACGTCCAGCAAGGCCAGCTCGAGCGCATTCAGATCCCGGTGGGTGATCTGACGATCGCCGAGGCGACGACCCAGGTGAATCTCTCGGGGAACCTGAACGCGTCCGGCGCGGCCGCGACGAATGGGAGCACGCACACGCTCACCGGCAGCGGGGGCCTCGGGCTCGGCCTGATCGCCGGCGCGACGACGCCCGCGACACCCCCGAACGTCATCGAGCAAGACAGCCTGCTGACCGAGATCGAATCGCCCGCCGCCCCGGGCTCGGGCACGCCGGCGTTCAACGCCGGGCAGACTATCCGTATCGACGGCGCCGAGAAGGGCACGCAGCTCCTTGGCGCTCGCGGGTTCCTCGTCGAAGCCACGAGCACGCTGCAGGACTTCCTGGGCTTCATCAACGACAGCCTGGGTATCCAGACCGACATCGGCACGAACGCCGACGGCAGGCAGCCAGGCGCATCGCTCGACCCGCTGACGGGGATCCTCGAGGTGACAGGGAACCAGGGCGAAGCGAACGACATCGAAATCACCGGCGAGGACATCCGCACGTTCAACGCCGACGGCTCGCTCAGCTCGCAGCCTTTCCTCGTCAACCGGTCGGCTTCGGCCGCCGGTGAAAGCGTGCGCACCTCGTTCACGGTCTTTGATTCGCTCGGCACGCCACTGCGCACAGATCTGTCGCTCGTTCTTGAGTCAAAGACTAACACGGGCACGAACTGGCGATACTTCGCGGAGAGCCCGGACGACACCACCGACGGCCCGAGCATCGGCACCGGTCTCGTCAGCTTCGACAACTTCGGCCAGCTGATCGAGCCGCAGAGCGCGGCGGTGACGCTCGACCGCGACGGAACGGGCGCCGCCTCGCCCCTGAGCTTTCAGCTCAACTTCAACGCCGACGGCGACCGCGTGACCGCGCTGAGTGACACCGACTCATCGCTGGTTTCGACGTTCCAGGACGGTGTGCCGATCGGGACGCTGGGCAGCTATTCGGTTGCCCCGGACGGGATCATCACCGGCACGTTCAGCAACGGCCTGCTCCGCTCTCTCGGCCAGGTCGCAATCGCCGACTTCACTGTTCCAGAGGGCCTCGTCGAAATCGAGCAGAACCTGTATCGGCCCGGGCCCAACTCTGGGCCGGCGATCATTACCGAGCCGCTCGAGCTGGGTACGGGTCGAGTGGTCTCCGGTGCTCTCGAGACGAGCAACGTTGATCTCGGCGAGGAGTTCATCGAGCTCATCCTCGCATCCACGGGCTACTCGGCGTCATCGCGGGTCATCCGAACGAGCGACGAGCTCATCCAGCAGCTCCTGGTGCTCGGCCGATAACAGAGCGGGAGCGCCGCCGGGCGAGACGCCGTGATCAATCTGACCAAGCTCAACGGGACCGAGTTCGTCGTCAACGCCGAACTGATCAAGACGATCGAGTCCACGCCGGACACGATCGTCACGCTGCTCAACGGCGACCGCCTCATGGTCCGTGAGTCGTCTCGTGATGTCGTCGAGCGCGCCATCGACTACGGCCGGCGGCTGCGCACGATGCGTCCTCGGACCTAGTCACCCAGCAACCCCCTGATTATGGGCGTCCGATTCCGCGGTCATCACCCCTCGGCCGGTTCAAGACCAGCCCGGAAACCCCCGATCCATCTTGCGGCGGTCCGATGGAGCGGGCGGCTGTGTGTTCGTGTGCCAGCTGGAGGGCGCCGGTGGATATCGGAACCGTCATTGGACTTGTCGTCGCGGTCGCAGCCATCGCGCTCGGCGTTGTGTTCGGCGGCAACCCGCTCGCGCTGATCGATGTGGTCTCCATCTTTGTTGTTCTCATCGGAACGCTCGGCGCAACGATCATCTGCTTCCCCCTCTCGAGGCTGACCAAGCTGCCGACCGTGATTTTGCAGTCGGTCTTCTCGACGCCGCCCGATCCCATCGAGATCATCAAGGACCTCACCAAGTACGCCGAGCTCGCACGCCGCGAGGGCATCCTCAGCCTCGAGAACATGGTCCCTGAGATGAAGGACCCGTTCATTGTCCGCGGCATCAAGATGGCGGTCGATGGCACCGACCCGGAGCTGATCAAGGACATCATGGACACCGAGCTCGAGGCCCTCATGGACCGGCACGCCGCGGGGAAGGGCATGCTCGACGCGATCGGAAAGTACGCGCCGGCCTACGGCATGATCGGAACGCTGCTCGGCCTGATCTTCATGCTGCAGTCGATGGATGATCCGGCGGCCATCGGCCCCGGTATGGCTGTTGCGCTGATCACAACGCTCTACGGCGCCATGCTCGCGAACCTCTTTGCCGGACCAGTCGGGGAGAAGCTGGCCCAGAAGGACGCAGAAGAGGTCCTTGTGAAGACCATGATCATCGCGGGCGTGATGAGCATCCAGTCCGGGGACAACCCGAGAGTCGTGCAGGCGAAACTCGCGACGTTCCTGCCCCCAAGCCAGCGCAACCAGGTGCTCGAAGAGGCCGCGTAGCCGGCCGGAGGGAGCGGAGCCGACGCCATGCCAAGGAAGCGTCAGAAAAAGGGCGGCGATATTCCCGAGTGGGTCGTGACATACGGCGACCTGATGTCGCTGTTGCTGTGCTTTTTCATCTTGCTCGCCGCGTTCAGCGAGCTCAAACAAGACCGGGACTTTCAGGACGTCATCAAGAGCATTCAGGAGGCCTTCGGCTACGAGGGCGGGATCGGCGAGATCGACGTGGACACGCCGCCGAACCAGTCCAACATCACAGAGGCCGTTGAGTTCATCAATCGCGTGAACCGCGAGCAGAACACGGCCGAGAACCGCTCGGTCTCGCCTTCCGGTCCCGATCCATCGACGCGACACCTCACCGAGGGTCTTCGAACCGTGGTCGGCACGGAGCTGACGTTCTCGCCGGGCTCGGCGGAGCTCACGCGGACGGCGAGGGAGTACATCGTCCGGGAGGTGATCCCCAAGCTCCAGGACGTCAAGTTCAAGGTCGAGGTGCGGGGGCACGCGTTCGGCCGGCAGGACCGCGCCGCCGCCGGCGACCTCGATCGGATGAGCTACGAGCGGGCCAAGGCCGTGAAAGACTTCCTGGTGACGCAGGGGGTCGCCTCGGGCAGGCTCATCGTCTCCGCGATCGGCAGCTCCGAGCCGAAGACCGTCGACGTGGGAAGCGCAACCGGCATGGCGGCAAATCGCCGCGTGCAGATCATCATGACTGAGATTCTCCCCGATCAGGTGCACCCGGATCCGAACTTTACGAATCCCGAGGCCAGGTAGCAGCGAGAACCGCCATGGCAGACGACACTCAAACCGACGCAACAGAATCGACCGAAGCATCGAAGAAGGGGATGCCCAAGAAGGTCTTGGTCATCGTCGCCGGTGTGATGGCGATCGAAGTCGCCGCCGTCGCGGCGTTCTTGATGCTGTCCGGGGGCGGCGCGAGCGAGGCCGTCGCGGACATCGAGCTCGATCCGGAGAACGACCCGGACGCACTCGTCGAGATTCCGATCATCACGGATCGGTTCCAGAACATGCACACCGGAAGGGTGTGGCAATGGCAGTGCGAAATCGTGATCCAGGTGAAACGTCGCGACCAGGACCGAATCGCTGCGGCGCTCGATCGTCGCACGGCCGAGGTGACGGCGGGCATCGCGGAGCTCATCCGCAAGGCAACACACACGCAGCTCCGCGAGCCCGAGCTCCAGTCCATCAAGCGGAAGCTCAACGTCTATCTCACGGGCGTCTTCGGTGAGGACGCCGAGGGCGACAGCAGGGTGCGATCCGTGCTGATCCCGATGCTCCGGGGGTCGCCGGCCGACTTCTGATGGCAGACGCGCAGCAACTGCGCACATTCGGCGATACACACCTGCCGCTGCGCAAGAAATGTGCACCGCGGGCTCCGTCTGCGTCGATGTCTTCGCTTACGACACGGAAGCTTGACGGAGTCGAGCCATGGCAGATGAGCAGGATGACATGCAGTCCGATGCCTCCGGACAGCGGCCGGACACCGGTCCGGATGCCACGAACGCCGCGCTTGAGGCGGCCCAAGCTGCCGTGAACGAACTCAACGCCGAAGCAACGGCTGCGGGGACACCCGACCAATCGACGATGGTGTCGGGCCCCGATGGGTCCGCGGCCGCGGGTCCGGCGGCGGGAGCCTCGCCATCCATGTTCGCCGCACCGTCGTTCGAACCCGCGGAGTCAGAAGAGCTGCCGAAGGGACTCGACCTCCTGTCAGACGTTGACGTCAACGTCACGATTGAACTCGGCCGGACGCGGATGCTCGTGGAGGACGTCCTGCGTCTTGCAGAGGGTGCGGTGGTCGAGCTCGACAAGCTCGCGGGCGATCCGGTCGACGTGTTCGTCAACGAGCGGCTTGTCGCTCGCGGTGAAGTCCTTGTCCTTAACGACAACTTCTGTATCCGCGTGAACGAAATTCTGGACGCGGATACGGTGGAAGACGACTAGGTGATCGCGACACCGCCGCAGGATGCGGCGCACGCCAACAGCCAGGGAAGGCGCATGGCAAGACTGTTCTTCATTCTGTTCGCGGTGGGGCTGCCGCTTTGTGCACCATGTCCGGCTGTGGCCCAGATCGAGAGCAGCCCGCTCGGCGCACCCGCAACGGAGCAATCTCCGCTGGGCAGGGGCTCGACGGCGTCTGCGTCAATCGGTTCGGCGATCGCATCGCTCGCCGCGGTGATCGCCGTGATCGTCGCCTGCTTTGCGGGCTACCGCGTGATCGCGTCTCGCGCCGGGGGGCTCGTCGGCCAGGTCGGTGCAGCCGGCGCACCCGCCGGCATTCTCGATCTCCTCGGCAGGTATCCCATCGGCAGCGGGCAGACGCTCCTGCTGCTGAAGGTCGACCGTCGGGTGCTGCTCGTGGCGCAATCTGCCCCGTCCCGGGTCGGCGGCACCTCGTCGATGAGCACGCTGTGTGAGATCACAGACGCCGACGCGGTGTCGTCCATCGTTTCGAAGTCAGGAACGAAGGAGCCGTCGTTCAGCGACGTCATGACAACGACGCAGGGGCGGGGCGTATCCGGATCGCGAACGCTGCCGGCTCATCTCGCGAGCGACGGCATCGAGGTGGTTGACGTCACGAAGTCGGGGCATCCACTGTCTCGACTTGCGCGTCTCGGGAGGAAGCGTTCGTGACCGCCGCCCTCCGTGTCATCATGCTCCTTGCTGCGTTCGCTGCGGCGTCACCGGCGGTGTCGCAGCTGCAGGGGCCGATGCCGGGCTCGGGTCAGCCGATCGGACCGACGTACACAACGGCATCCATCGACCAGGTCGATCCTCGCAACCCCGCGGCGTTGCTTTCGGCTGCCGGGCAGATGCTGCCTTCGGATGGGACCGTACAGCGCCAGGCAACGGACCAGGGTGGGCTGTCGGCAGCGCTCAACGTGATGATCCTGCTCTCGGTGCTCACGCTCGCGCCGTCGATCATGCTCATGACGACAAGCTTCGTGCGCATCCTGATCGTGCTGGGGCTGCTGCGTCAGGCGTTGGGGACGCAGGGCCTCCCGCCGCCTCAAGTGCTGACGGGGCTCGCCCTGTTCATGACACTGCTGATCATGGCTCCGACATTTGAGCGCGTGTACGACGAAGCGGTTGTCCCGTACAACAACGGCGAGATCCGAGACTACGACACGCTCTGGGTCAACGCCCGCCAGCCTATCCGTGACTTTATGTTCGATCAGATCGAGGCCACGGGGAACTGGTCGAGCCTCTACATGGTCCTCAACTACCGCGGGGTAGACACCTCGGACCCGCAATCACTCACCCGCGCTGATGTCGACATGGTCACCCTGGTGCCCGCGTTCATGCTGAGCGAGCTGAAGACCGCCTTCCTGATGGGCTTCCGCGTCTATCTGCCTTTCTTGGTTATCGACATGGTCATCGCGGCCCTGCTGATCTCTATGAGCATGATGATGCTGCCGCCCGTGCTGATCTCGCTCCCCTTCAAGCTGCTGCTGTTTGTGCTGGTCGATGGCTGGCAGCTCGTCACCGGAGGGCTGCTCGCCTCGTTTGCGAGGGATGGGATCTCGCCCCGTCTCTCTGCGGTCTCTGTAGTTGCGGCGGACGTTTCAGGCGTCGCGCCGCCCGGCTAGCACGAAGGAAGCCGCCTATGCCATACGACGAATCCCTGGTCGCGCTCGTTCGCGAAACCGTGATGATTGCCTTGAAGATCGCCCTCCCGGTGCTCGGCGCCGGCGTTGTCGTGGGTCTGGTTGTCAGCATCATCCAGTCGGTCACGTCGATCCAGGATCAGACGCTCACCTTCGTGCCCAAGATTGTCGTGATGATGGCCGTCGTCATCCTGCTTGCGCCCTGGATTTTCATCAGGCTGATCGACTTCGCGGCAGAGCTTCTGTGGCTCGGAAACCCCATCGGGGGCGGCTGATGCTGGAGCTTGATCCCCTGTTTCATCACGGCATCGCTGTGTTGATCGTCGCGTTCCGCCTCACCGGTTTACTGATTTTCAGCCCCATGCTCGCCGGCGCCGCGATTCCCCGGCAAGCCAAGGTCATCCTTGTTGTCACGCTGGCGTTCGCGGTGTACCCGGCCTTGCCCGAGAGCTGGCAGCTGCCCATGAGGTTCAGCCTTTTCACAGTCGCGCAGCTCTTCGTGACCGAGACGCTCATCGGCGCGGCGATCGGGTTCATCGCGAGCCTGCCGATCCTTGCCGTCCAGCTCGGCGGTCAGATCATGGGGCAGCAGATGGGTCTCGGGCTGGCCCAGGTCTTCAATCCGGAGCTCGAAACCAACACGGGCGTCGTCGATCAGCTGTTGTTTTATACGGCGCTAGCGGTGTTTATCTCGTTCGGCGGGGTGGAAGCGACCTTTAGCGCCCTGCTGAACACGTACGAGTCGGTTCCGCTCGGCGGCATGACGCTCGCGGCGATCCCCCTGGAACTCATCGTCGGGACGCTCGCGGCCGGCTTCGAGCTCGCGATCCGCGTCGCGGCACCGATCCTCGGCATCATGATCATCGAGACCGTTGCCACCGGTGTCCTCATGAAGACCATCCCGCAGATCAACATCATGTCGGTCGGGTTCTCGCTCAAGACGCTCGCCGGCCTTTTCGGCCTGGCGGCGGCTGTCGCGACCATCTTCATGGTCTTCGCCGATGAGGCGGGTGGCATGCTCGCTTCGATGATCGACTGGTCGCTGCGCGTCGAGCCGCTGGCGGACGGGGGCGGGCGGCTCTGATGTCAGACCTGGGAGAGAAAACCGAAGAGCCGACCGGGCGCAAGCTCGCCGAGGCAAGGCGAAAGGGACAGGTGCCCAAGAGCCAGGATCTCACCGGCGTCCTGAGCCTCATCATCGCATTCGCGTCGCTCTTCCTGTTCGGTGCGTTCATTGCCGGGCGCATGCACAACATGGTGCAGCGATCACTCGACGCCGGCTCCTCCGGCTTTCTCGCGACGTCTGACAGCATCTGGACCATTATCCGATCGACCGCCATCGACGCCGGGACGGCGCTGACGCCCGTGATGATCGTCATGTTCGTCGGCGTTTCGCTTTCGCTGATCGGTCAGACCGGGCTGCTCTTCACGACGCGGCCGCTTGTGCCACAGATCAGCCGCTTGAACCCGATCAGCGGGTTCAAGCGCATCTTCGGCATCCGCGGTGTCATGAAAACGGTCATGAACCTCGCCAAGCTCTCCATCGTGGTCGCCGCGGCAGCGGTGGTCATCATTCGCAACGAGTCCAAGCTGGTGATGCTCACAGTACTCGGGCCGACTCAGGCCGCCCGGGTCATCGTGATGATCGGTCTCGAGGTGCTGGCCTGGGTGCTGTTCCTGCTGCTGGTGATCGGCGTCGCCGATTTCATGTATCAGAAGTGGCAACACCGCCGCGACCTTCGCATGACCAAGCAGGAGGTCAAGGACGAGGTCAAGAGCATGGAGGGTGACCCCGAGATGAAGCGTCGCCGTCAGAAGGTGGCGCAGCAGGTGGCCTTTCAGCGGGTGCAGCAGGACGTGCCTCAGGCGGACGTGATCGTGACCAACCCGACTCACTTCTCGGTGGCACTCCGGTACAGCGACCAGGATGCCGCGCCGAGGGTTGTGGCGAAGGGGGCCGATCATCTCGCGCTCCGGATCCGGCAGATCGCGGCCGCCCACCGCGTACCGATGGTCGAACGCCCGCCGCTCGCACGCGCCCTCTTCTGGGGCACGGAGGTGGGGGACCTGATCTCGCCTGAGCACTACGAGGCCGTCGCCGAGATCCTCGCGTACGTCTACGAGCTTGACGGAAGCGCCGCTCAGCAGCGAGCACGGAGGGAGGGGATGCTCACCTGAGCTGATCGCCAATGGCTCCGACACCATCACTCAACCAGAGCGCCGGCCTGCCCGCCTTCTTTGATCGTGTGGCGAAGTACCGCGGGCTGCTCGTGCCCATCGGCTTCATCATCGCGCTCGGCGTGATCCTTGTCCCGCTGCACCCGATGCTGATGGACATGCTCATCAGCATCAACATCGCGCTGGCCATTGTGGTGCTGCTGACCACGATCTACATGAGCAAACCGCTTGATTTCAGCGTCTTTCCGTCGCTGCTGCTGGCGACGACGCTGCTGCGGCTTGTGCTGAATATTGCCAGCACGCGGCTCATTCTCACGGCCGATGCCTCCAGCCCGGAGGCAGCGACAGGGGTAGCCGGAAAGGTGATCCAGGCGTTCGGCGACTTCGTGTCGGGGGACTCGCTTGCGGTCGGTGTCGTGCTCTTTCTGATTCTTGTCCTCGTTCAATTCCTGGTGATCACAAAGGGTGCGACGCGCGTTTCTGAGGTCGCGGCGAGGTTCACGCTCGACGCCATGCCCGGAAAGCAGCTCGCGATTGACTCCGACCTCAACGCCGGCATCATCACCGAAGAGGAGGCTCGGGAGCGCCGCGACGAGATCCGACGCGAAGCCGACTTCTTCGGGTCCATGGACGGTGCCTCGAAGTTTGTTCGCGGTGATGCCATCGCGGGCATCCTGATCACGGTGATCAACGTGCTCGGCGGCTTCGCGATCGGCACGCTTGAGCGGGGCTGGCCCGCGGGTCAGACCGCGGCGGTGTTTACGCGTCTCACCATCGGCGACGGGCTGACCAGTGCGATCCCGAGCTTCGTGGTTTCGATCGCGGCCGCGCTCATCGTAACGCGTTCGGGGTCCAAATCCGATCTCGGCACCGAGCTCACCGGGCAGCTTGCGAGCCAGCCCAGGGGCCTGTACATCACAGCGATCTTTCTCGCGGCACTGGCTGTGACGCCGCTGCCAACGATTCCGCTGATCGCGAGCGCGATCGTTCTCGCGGGCGTGGCCTTCGCGATGAATCGCGTCGCGAAAGTGTCTGAGGAGCAGGTGGAGCAGGAGCTTCAGCAGCAGAACGTGCCCGAGCCGCCACCAGTTGAGAAGCTCTTGCGGGTTGACACGCTGGAACTCGAGGTCGGCTACGGGCTTGTCGGCATGGTCGACGCCGGCCAGGGCGGAGATCTGCTCGATCGCATCAGCTCGACCCGCAGGCAGCTCGCTCTGGAGATGGGCCTTGTCATGCCGCCGGTTCGGATCCGCGACAACATGCAGCTCGACCCGCAGACCTACCGCGTGAAGATCCGGGGCTCGACCGTCGCCGAGCACCAGGTGCAGCCGCAGAGCCTGCTCGCGATGGATCCCGGCTTCGCCTCCGGACCGATCGATGGAACGAAGACGGTCGAGCCGGCGTTCGGCCTCGACGCGTGGTGGATCGACCGGGGCCAGCGGCAGCGGGCGGAGGCGTTGAGCTACACCGTTGTCGAGCCCACGAGCGTGGTGGCAACTCACATCGCCGAGGTCGTCAAGCAGCACGCGGACGAGATGCTGACCCGCGAAGAGGTTGGCAATCTCGTTGAGCAGCTCAAGGACACCGCCCCGAAGCTCGTCGAAGAGGCCATCCCCGCCGCCATCTCGCTCGGCGATCTGCAGAAAGTCTTGCAGGGTCTGCTCCGGGAGGCCGTGCCTATCCGTGATCTCGAGTCGATCGTTGAGGCGATGGCCGAGTGGGCACCGCGGAGCAAGGACCCCGCGGTGCGTGTCGAGTACGCCCGCAACGCGTTGCGTCGCTCGATCAGCTTCAAGCATGCCGCCGAAACCCCGGACACCGGAGAGCCCGTCATCCGGTGCATCACGCTCGACACCCAGCTTGAGGATCAGGTGCAGGCCTACGTCGATCGCTCGGGCGACACGACTTCCGTGACCATGCCTCCACGCACCGCGACCCGCCTCGCCTCCGGGATCCTTGAAGCCCTTGAGCCGCTCACGAGTGCGGGTCACTCGCCGGTCATCCTCGCGTCGCCGCCTGTCCGAGGCCCGCTCTTCGAGATTCTCAAGCCGCACGTGTCCGAGGTCGCCGTTCTCGGCTACAACGAGATCGTGCGGGGGATTCAGATCGAATCGCTGGGCTACGCCCGCTGGCCTGACGACGCTGCCGCTCCTGCAGCGGCAGCCGCCGTCGGCGCCGCATGATGTGCGGTCAGCTGACGCGACGAAATGCGCACTTCTTGCTATGCTGTCTTCAGGGAATTCGGCAAATCGTGCCGATAGCCCCCTATCGAGCCGGACGCAGGATGCGTCCTCTGTCGCGAGCCACGGAAGGCGATCATGGGCCTCAAGGTCTACCGCGCACGATCAATGAAAGATGCCCTCGCCGAGGTCAAGAAAGACCTTGGCGAGGACGCTGTCATTCTTCATACACGCAACTACCGAACCGGCGGGCTCCTCGGTCTCGGTGCCCGCAGCATCGTTGAAATCACCGCGACCGCAGATGAGAACCCGCCGACGCGCCGTGCGGCTCCCGTGCGAAGCCTTCGCGCGGCACCGGCCTCTGCTTCAACAGCCCAGGACAACACCGAGGCCGCCACCGTGGCGCCGGCCGCTGCGACCATCGCCGCCGAAGACCCGCTGGCTGGCTTGTTCGCGGAATCGACCGGGGGCGCTGAACAAAGCGCCCGGGCTGTTCCCATCGAATCGGTCCTGGCCCCGCGAAGGCGGGTGATCGAGCCTGCCGTACGCGACGCCCGTATGATGCCCGTCGCACGCTCGAAGGCGTCGCCGCCCGCGCCCACCGATGACATCCAAACGATCAAGCGGATGGTGTCCAGGCTGCTCCAGTCGGCCACGCCGCACCACGCCGGGGCGATGTCCGACCCTCTCTTTGAGCATTACCTCCGGCTGCAGGAGAACGCGGTTGCCGCCGAGATCGCCGACGATGTGATCGGTCGCGTTCGGGATGAGCTCTCGGCATCGGAGCTCGCCGATGAAGAGATCGTCCGCGAGACTCTGCTCCGCCACATCGCCGGCCTCATCCCGGTTGCGGATGAGCCGATCAAAAGACAGCGTCCCGCGGACGGCAGGCCCCGGACGGTCTCGCTGATCGGGCCGACCGGCGTCGGGAAGACGACTACGCTCGCGAAGCTCGCCGCGACCGCGAAGCTGAGACACGGAAGACAGGTCGGGCTGATCACAACCGACACCTACCGCATCGCTGCGGTCGAGCAGCTCCGGACCTACGCCGACATCATCGGGCTGAGGCTCACCGTGGTCGCGCGTCCTTCCGAGATGCGGCCCGCCCTGGATGCCATGGCGGACCTCGACGAGGTCTTTATCGATACCGCGGGCCGAAGCCAGCACGATGCACAGCGCCTCGCGGAGCTCAGGGCCTATCTCGACGAGGCCGATCCGCACGAGATCCATCTGGTGCTATCTTCGGTTGCCAGCGAGGCGGTGCTGTCGCGGGCCGTGGATAACTTCGCCGAGCTTGGCCCGAACCGGCTGATCGTGACAAAGCTCGACGAGGCCGTGAACTTCGGCGTCCTGCTCGGTGTTGTCCGCCGTCTGGGTGTCAACCTGAGCTACGTGACGACGGGCCAGGAGGTGCCGGACCACATCGAGCCCGGCAAGCCGGATCGTCTCGCCCGCCTGATCCTCACCGGGAGTCTGCCTTCATGACGCAGCTCGTGCCGGGCACGCCCCGCATGACAGGCAAGCGGGCCGAGCGCGACGATCAGGCGACACGCCTGCGGCGGCTGCTCGACCAGGCGAGGTCGCCTCGGGTGGCTGAGAACCAGCCGCCGCTCCCCGATCTGCACATGCCGCCGGTTGTTGCCGTGGCGTCCGGCAAGGGCGGCGTGGGAAAGTCCATCCTCGCGTTGAGCGTGTCGCTGTCGCTGGCGAGATCGGCTCGGGTCACACTTCTCGATGCGGACTTCGGCGCGGCAAATGCCGACGTCCTGCTGGGGCTCGCGCCGCTTCGCAGACTCGACGAGTGTTTCTTGACGCGTTTCGCCCCTGGGCGTCGGCCCGCCGACATCGCGATCGACGTCGCCGAACGACTCCGCCTCGTGCCGGGGATTGTCGGAGGCCGACACCTTCCAGACGCCGGCGAGCGCTGCGCGTTGCTCCGCCGCCTCGTTGATTTCCATACCACGGCGGACGCGCTCGTCATCGACACCGGCGCGGGCGTGCACCACGCGGTGACCGACATGCTCGCCGCCGCCGACTGCCCGGTCATCGTTACGACGTGCGAACCAACGGCGGCTGCCGATGCCTACGCGCTGCTCAAGAGCCTGGCCGCCACGTCCATCGCGGCAGCTTCGAGAGCCTGCATCGCGGTGAACCTGGTTGACGATCATGAGCAGGCGGAACGGGTGTATCGACGGCTCATCGCTGTGTGCGATCGGTTCCTGGGCTTCCGACCCGCACTCGCCGGTGTCATCCCCAGGGACCGCCGCGTCGCTGCGGCTGTCCGTGATCAGCAGGTCGCCGCGTTCCGTCAACGCCCCAGACTTCGGAAAGCCATCGATTCGATGGCAACGGATGCGATTGTCTTTGCCAAAGAGGCGCATCGATTGCGGACCGCCGACGGCTGAGTGGACGGCGAGCCGCTGGCACCTCGTTTGAAGCCCCCACCGCAACGGTCTGTACCGGTTAGCGCGGATTGACGACACAAATTTCGTGTTCCAGACTGAAGTCGCGCCGGTTGCTGCCGATAGCGAAGGTGGAGTGGTGGACGAGCAACAGAATCCGAATCTGACCACCGGTGCGGTGTCGCGTGTTTACGCGGGCGTCGGCGGTCTGATGGCGTTCGTGATCGCTGTGTTGGTAGGCCTCAACGCCGAGAACGGCGCCGCGCACATTCTGCTGAACGCGATCGTTTGCATGGCCGCGTGCTACATGCTCGGCACGGTGCTCGGAGCGCTGGCCGAGCATGCCATCCGAGCGCACATGGTGCGCGTTCGCAGCGAGAACCCGATCCCTGAACCCCTGCCCGCAGTCGTCGCCGAAACCGCGGCGTCAAGCCGGGCGTGAACATAGCGAATTTCATGACCTGTCAACTGGCGAAAGTTGCGCCGCACTGTTACGATGGACGAGCCCAAGGATGGGCACTCGAACTCGGCAGTGGGGGGAGCGAGCCTTTTCTCGCCGGCTGCCGTGTTCGATCAGATATCTGATCGTGTCAGTCGCAGGTCAAGGAGAGACCAATGACGACGGCCAAAGCCGCCAGTACAGCCGTACGTTCCCGCGGGGGGAAAGCTTCTTCGACATCGAAGCCGCGTCGCAGCCGTGGTGTGGTGCTTGATGCCGCTCTGAGCGAGCGTCCGGTTGAGGAGCTGTGGGCTGAGTACGCAACCACCCGCAGCGAGCCGATCCGCAACTTCTTCATGGAGAAGTACTACCCGCTCGTTCGGTATCACGCCGAGCGTGTTCATTCCCGTCTTCCGGACGAGGTGAACATTGAGGACCTCGTCCAGGCCGGGGTGTTCGGTCTCTGCGACGCGATCAACGCGTTTGATCTCGAACGCCAGGTGAAGTTTGAAACCTACTGCGCTCCCCGGATCCGCGGGGCCATCCTCGACGAGCTCCGTCTCATGGACTGGGTCCCGAGGCTGGTCCGTCACCGTTCCAGCAAAGTCGAGCAGGCCCGGCAGGCCATCGAGATGTCGACCGGACGCCCCGCCAGCGAAGAGGACATCGCGCAGCGGCTCGGGGTCGAGGGCGAGGAGTTCGAGAAGATCCGACGCGACTCATCCGCCGTCGGCACCTTCAGCCTCACCCGCAAGGCCTACTCCTCCGACGGCGACAAAGACGTCCGGGAGATCGACGTCATCCGCGATGATTCGCAGATCAACCCCGTCCGCACGCTCGAGCGTAAGGACCTCCAGGAACTGATCACCAAGGGGCTCAGCCGTGCGGAGCGGCTCATCATCATCCTGTACTACTTCGAAGGGATGACGATGAAGGAGATCGGCACGACGCTCGACCTCTCGGAATCGCGCGTGAGTCAGATGCACTCGAGCATCCTGGCTCGCGTGAAGGCTCAGGTGCAGCACCGGATGGGCGAGCTGGAGCCCACCCCGGAGTGAGGATGAGTACACTCCGGTCGTGACGTGCGCCCTCATCGCGATCGGCTCGAACGTTGGTGACCGTTTGTTCAGCATCGAGCGGTCGCTGCCCGCGCTCGGAGCCTTGCCCGGTGTGAAGGTCGTGCGAGCGAGCGGCGTCATCGAAACAGACCCGGTCGGGCCCCAGGATCAAGGGCGGTACCTCAATGCCGCCGCTGTGGTGGAGACATCGCTCGACGCGTTTGAGCTTCTCGCCTGCATGCTCGGTATCGAGCACTGGCTGGGCCGAGATCGCTCCCGTGAACGACGTTGGGGGCCCCGCGTCATCGACCTCGACCTGATTGCCCACGGCGACCTGATTCTGAACACACCGGATCTCACGCTCCCGCACCCGAGGATGCACGAGCGCGAGTTCGTTCTCCGCCCGCTTGCGGAGATCGCACCGGATTTCGTCATCCCGGGGCTGCACGCCACAGTGTCAGAGCTGCTCTCACGCTTCGGCAACGAGGCCCATCGATGATCGAGCTGCTTCTCATTCAGCCGACGCCTGTCTCGGTGGCGGAGGCGCTGTCGTCGATGCAAGCCGCTTATGCCAGCGGCGCGATCGCAGATCGCATGACGTACGAGGTTCGACGAGGGGACGGCACGTTCGATTCGGTCGCTGTCGAGCTGCGGATCAGCAATGGCGCCAGCCGCACGATCCGGTACGACACCAACGGCTTCGCGTTCCATGCAGAGCCTGGCAGACTCGTCGGCGGCGGGGTTGGTCCGCCCGAGCCTCGTCGGGTTCTTGTTGCCGAGCACGCGGGAAAGTCGGCCGCACAGATGATCACGGGGACGGTCCCGACGGGACCACTCCCGCAGCTCTGGGCGTTCGAGGACGCGGTGGCCACGGATCCCGCGCTCGGCGTCGTCCGGTTTACAGAAGCGAGCACCGAACTCGGCGCGACACGGCTTGAAGGAGAGACCGCCTTCGGCCCGGTCAGCATGGAGATCGCCGCACAGTCGGGGCGTCTCATTTCGCTCCGAGCCGTCCTTCGAAACGGTACCGTCGATCTCCGCGTTGGGGCCATCGATCCCGGCCCCCCAGCCGAATGGGAGATTGAGACCACTGCCCGCCGCCGCGTGTCTCGGATCGATCAGCTCGCCCCGAATCGGACGATGCTTGGTGCGACCGACGCGCTGCCAGACGTCGCATTTCAGATGCCGGATGGCACGGGTGTCTCTCTCGCCGAGTGGCACGCACAGCCGCCGCCCGGCGCCGCGAGGTCGCCCTGGTCGGTCGTGCTCTTTGCCGACGCGACGGCGTCCGACGCGAGCCATGTGCTGCGTCAGGCCGAGACGATGCTTCGGCAGATCAAGAGAGAGGCGGTGAGGCGAGGCGACGGGGCAACGCCGGCCGAGCGGTTCTGGCTGCGATTCCGGCCGCTCATCGTCCTCGTGCTCGCACAGGAAACTGCCTTAGAACCTGCCGGCAGCCGCCCACGGCTCGAGGGCGTCGATGTGCTCTACTCGACACGGCCGGATCAGACGATCGACCGCCTCCCGTTCGCTCCGATGGTCGCTGTCGGTATCGATCGGAACCGTGTCATCGGGGCGATCGGCAAGGCGAGCGAACCAACGAACAACGGGGCCGAAGCCCCGTTTGACGCGACCGGCTTTGTTGACCAGCTCGCTGCGCCGTCTCGCAACGGCCGACGCTAGTCAGGCGGATTCGGCCCTCGGATGGGCGTCCTTGTACGCTTCCTTGACCCGCTGCGTCGACAAGTGCGTGTAGACCTGCGTGGTGCTCAACGACTGGTGGCCCAGCAGCTCCTGAACGCTCCGCAGATCGGCACCGTTGTCGAGCAGGTGCGTCGCGAAGCTGTGCCGCAGCGTGTGCGGGCTGATGGACGGGTCGAGACCGACCTGGCGGAGATACTTGTCGAGCTTCCGCCTCACGCTTCGGCTGCTAAGTCGCTCGGCGTGCTTGTTCAGGAATAAAGGCTTGCCCACACCGCCGTCCGCCCATGCGAGCCGGAAATGTGGGTCGCGCTCGGCCATGTCGATGTAATTCCTGATCGCCCCGATCGCGTGCGCCCCGAGCGGAACAAGTCGCTCTTTCTTCCCCTTGCCGCGGACGCGCATCGCCTCTCCGGCGAGATCGAGGTCGTCGCGGTTGAGAGAGACCAGCTCGCTCACCCGGATGCCGGTCGAGTACAGGGTTTCGAGCATCGCGGTGTCCCGGCAGCCCAGCACATCGGTGCTGCCGGGCGCCGAGAGCAGTTGCTCGACCTGTTCGATGGTGATGGCCTTCGGAAGGCGTTTGCTCTGCCGAGGTGTGCGGATGAGCGTCATCGGGTTCTTCGGGGCGACGCCCACGCGCTGCGCCCATTTGAAGAACGATCGCAGCGTAGCGATCTTCCGGGCCATGGTCGCCGCCGAGTAGTCCCGCTGTGACAGGTGCTCCAGGAACGAGCGGATGAGGTCGGCGTCGGCGTCGAGCAGCACGGTTGTGAGCGTCGGGCTCGGCTGGCCGGACTCGCCGCGTTCGCGCCGGTCGAGCTCGGCCTGCTCCGCTGGAGCGGCGATTTCGATCCCGCTCCTGCCCGTCAAAAACTCGATGAACTGCCGCAGGTCCGCCCCGTAGCACCTCGCGGTGTAGGGGCTGAAGCGTCGTTCATCCACGAGGTAGCTCGCGAAACGTTCTGTCACAGGGAGCGTTGCCATACCTCGGGTTCCTTCTCGCTGCGCTGTCCTCGGCGTGGGAAAGACCCTGCCCTCGCCGTCCGATCCGATCTGTCCGCTCCCCGCGTCGCCGGGGAAGCACCCCGCTCAGCGAGAAGACACCTGTTGCGGCACACGCTGTCGGGCGAGTCTGAGCCGCTCTTCATCGAGCAGCCGGCTCACCGCGGCGTGTGCCGCGAATTCCGTAAACAGAGGCATGCTTGAGAGATACGTCTGCCAGCCGCGCGCTGATCCCGCCTCGTGCCGGCCCCGGGCGTAGCGGCGGATCTCCATCTGTGTCGCGTGGTTCCGGCCGTCGAACACCGCTGACATACTGGCGACAGGGCGCTCAGCGAATCGTGCGGTCGCCCCGGTCTCGCCGGCACTCGTGGCCGAGACCCCGCCTCGCAGCCCGTCGAGGCTCAGTCCGCCGGGCTCCACGAAGCTCTCGCCGGTCTCGAGCACGAGGCTAAGACCGAGCGTGGGGGGCTCGTACGAGTTGTAGTCTGAGATGGTGCCAACGATGAGCCCGTTGACGCCGAGGCGGGCGGCTAACGCCGATGCCTCCTCGGGGGAGCTGACGGAAAGCATCCCGAGTCCCCGCATCTCCGCGAGCGTGCGGTTGAGCGGGAGACAGCGGATCCCCTCGATCTGCTGGGCCGCGCGCACCACGGCGTCGCTGATCGCGTCGGACTCAAGGATGGTCGTGCCTGACTCGTTGATGAGCGGCACGACCGCCCACAGCGCCTCGCCCTGCGCGGTGTCGTAGGGTGACACCAGAACATTCGGCGGCGCGAGTGACGAACTTTGACAGCCGGGCATCGCGACCGCCAAACCGGCGAGCGCGATAGCCCACTTCCATAGCATGCTCTCTGCACTTGTCATGGCGTCCGTGCCTCACTTCGCGCGCCCTCCGTGGCGCGCTGATTCGATCTCTGAATCCCCCCGTGACCCCGTCGGGCCGCGGGAGCGTGGTTCGTGCGAAGCTACTCGTTCTCGACAGGGAAGTTAGCGACAGCCGGTTCACGGCCGGTGCCGAGGTTCTCCGTCATGCTCTTGCGGTTCACGCTCTGCCCCGGCGTCGAGGTCCGATTGGCTGTTCGCGGCGAGTTGATGCCGATGAACGGATCGCCCGCGGCGAGCACCGCTTCCTCGCCAGCCAAGGCCCAGATGTTGTCCGTGCCGGAGCGATCGCTGATGAAAAAGATCTGGTTGTTCTCACCCCAGGTCGGCATGAGGTTCACCGCATCGTCGGCGGTGAGGTTGGTCTCGCCCGTGCCGTCGATGTTGACCATCCAGATGTCGGCGCGGTCGGGCTTGGCGTTCGCGGTCACGGCGTTGATGGGTACGGCGGCGTAGGCCACCCGATCGCCGTCTCGGCTCCAGGTCGGGTTGATCAGCGCGGTGTCTGATCGGCTCGCGAGCTCGGTCAGATAGCCGGCGTCTTCACCGAGGATGTCCATCGACCAGACGCTGAAGAGCCGGCTGCCGCGCTCGCGGGCCCGCTGAAAGACGATGCGGTCCGCTCCGTTCGTGCCGACGCCCTGCACCGGGCAGAACTCGGGGAACAGACCGAAGCCGATCTGCTGCTTCACCATCGGGTTGTCCACGTCCACGAGCCAGAGCTCCCAACGCTGGCTGACGGGGCCGAGTCGGCAGTAGACGAGCCGGCGACCATCGGGCGACCAGCTCGGATGCAGCTCGTGCGAGGACTCCTCGGTGATCGGCCGGGCCTGGCCGCCGTCAGCTGAGGACACGTAGATGTTCCAGTTGCCCTGGCGGTTGCTCGCGTAGGCGATGCGCTCCCCATCGGGGCTGAGCGCGGGCATGACGTCGTGGCCGGGATCCGTCGTGATCTGCGTGACCACGCGGCTCTGCACGTGCTTGCGGTAGATGTCAGCCGTCTCGCGGTGACGCGTCGAGGCGAAGTAGCTGAACATGCCGTCGTTCGAGATCACGGGGTCAAAGTCGGCGCCGACTGTTGAGAAGCTCACGCGGCTCAGATCCGAGGCGTCGTAGGCATCGGCTGCGGCGGGGTTGCCCTGCGCAAACGCTCGGCCCGAAACATCGCCGAAGACATCCACCGGCGGCGTGCCGGCACCGCGAGCCACTCCGACGTCCTCCGTTTCGCTGTTGTTTGAGACGAACTCGCCCCACGCGGCTCCCTCGGTCGTTTCGCTCGGGTCACCATTCATCGCGATCGCCGGTGCCCGGCCGTCGTTCGAGGCCGAGGCTTCAGGAGAATCGTTCCAGGCGGAATCAGAGGTGTAGGTGCAGCCGCCAGCGGCACCGGCAATGGCGAGCAGTGTGATCAGTCGGGGCATCGTGGTCATGGCATCGGCTCCGTGCGGTCACCCTGAACGGCAGGGCATTGGGTCGTGTGGTGCTTTCCTCGTGCCGCTCCGCAGCCCTGAGCCCTGCTCGATCACGAGCCCGTTATCGGACACGCTCTCGATGTAGATCGGCTTCCGCATCCCGCGTTGTTGAGCAAATCGGACGTTCCGGCCGCCCAGATAAGTCCAACGTCCATATCTGCGCGGATGCGTCGGGCAAAATTCACACCGAGCGGAGTGGCGCTGCCAGGACGGTGACACAGAAGTCGTGTGCTGAGAACGATTAAGCCGCACTTCGAGCGGCGAGAATCGCCGGGGCATCTCCGGGACGCTGCCAGACGGCTTCGGGCCCCCTGGGGGCCTGGCTTGCTACCAGATGCCGCAAATAGAGCCAGAGCTGGTCGGCCGCGAACTGGTTCAAAAAGTTCGGCGTCGCGGTCGGATTGAGCCCGATGATCTGGGCGATCACCGAGTCTCGATCCTGTGGCACGGGCGTCGGAATGGGGACCGGACACGCCTGTCCGGCTTGTTCCTGTGGAGCGAGGTCGTCAAAACCGAACAGTGTTTCCATTTGAGAGTGGCTCCGGCAGCGGACAGCTTGCGAACACCAAGCCAACGGCTCCGCCGGGGCACGCGATAGAAGTAAGTCTCGGCACTCCGGCGTGCTCTTCTTGAGGGAGCGTCCGCTCGCACTCGATATGACGATCTCGACGACGCATCTTCTGCCGAACGGGCACACCGGCGACGCGGCCGGCTTCGGTCGGTGCACGACCGACAACCCGGCCGACCTGATCAGGGCCGCGGATACAAACGAGCGGCTCATCGCCTGGGCAGGCTGGCTGGACGATTCGAAGGCAGACCCATCGATGGGGCGGTTTGATCCCGACTTCAACGTGTGGTCACCCGCGGGCTGGCAAGCCCTGCGAGACGGCGTCGCGGCTGCCGCGGACTCGCTGCGGAAGCACGACGCCACACTGTGCCTCCGTCCTCACTCCGGGTGCGTGCTCTCCGATCCGCAGGGCTGCCTGAACTTTTTGCGAGACGACCCGCCCGAACGCGTCGAGATCCTCCTCGACCCGGTCGCCATGCTCACACCGGACATGCTCGACAAAGCCGAGGATCATCTCGGGCGAGCGTTCGAGGCGTTGGGAGACCAGGCACGAGTCGCCGGGTGTGTCCTCGCGGCGGCAGCGGAAGCGGACGGCCGGGTTGTCCATCGGCCTCTCGCGGAGCATCCCGGCTTCGCCGCGTTGATCACCGGGCTCTGGAAGTCCAGCCCGCTCGCCGGGCGTCCCCTGCTCGTGACCGATGCGATGGACACCCCTGCCTACGCTGTGGCCGGAGGGTAACCCAAGATGACCGACGACCTGCCGAAGCCAACACCCGGTGCCCGCCTTGATCACCCAATGTTCGCGGTCGTCAAGGAAGCCTTCCCCGGGAAACGGTTCCGAGGCACCGAGTTTCGCGGCGAGTCCTCGCTGATCGTTCAGCCCGAGGATCTGCACGAGGTGCTCGCGTTCTCGAAGAACGACCCGCGTTGCAACTACGCGTTCCTGTCCGATTGCTTTGGCGTTGACTATCTCAACTACCCGGCGGACATGCCCGGGCGATTCGGTGTGATTTACAACCTGTGCAACTACGACAACGCCAGCCGTCTGTTTGTCAAGACCTATCTCGACCCGTCGATCCCAACCGGCGGCATCGAAGAAGATCCCGCGCTGTACCTCGATAGCGTCTGTGATCTGTGGGCCGGGGCCGAGTGGCCCGAGCGTGAAGTGTTCGACATGTTCGGGATCCGGTTCCGCAACCATCCGGATCTCCGTCGCATCCTCACCTGGGAAGACTATCCGGCCCATCCGCTCCGCAAGGACTACCCGGTCAAGGGCCTGGGAGAGCGGGAGCAGTACCGCGTGGTCGATCGAACCGACGCGTGAGCTTCGTTAGCGTGGCACCGAGACCGGGCTCGGGCGCACGACCGCTATGCGGCCTGTCTCAACGTTCCACTCAAGCTCGGCGGCGGTGATCGGTGCCGACTGAGTTGTACTGAAGAGCGTGACCCAGCCGCCGCCCGCAGCCGTCGCGCGTGAGAGGCCGCTGCGGGGGTCGTAGTCCATCGAATCGCACAGCATCTGCTGCTCTCCCGACCGCGCCCACACCGCGCCGTTGGCCGTCACCGCCCGGAGGTCATCTCCGCCATTCGGATCTGTGAGCCGAACCGCTCCGCCGCTCTCGAACCGCGCGTCGAGTCGTTCCGACTCCAGCTCGACGACGCCGCGTCCGTTGTCTGTCCCGATCGGTCGGTGGACCAGCCGGACGCCGCGCAGCATCGTCGCGGTGCCAGCCGGACGATCGAGCTCCATCGAGCCTTCCCAATCGAAGAGTGTCGAGCCGAGGCGACTCCCGGCGTCTGTTTCTCCGCGTTGGTCCGATGAGACAAGCCGACCCGCCCCGGGCACCCGGAGCACCCCCGCCGCGTTGTCAGCCTCGATCGTTTCTCCGACGATCGCTGTAACACGCACCGGCTGGTCGTCGCCGGGCGCTGCGAATCGAAGGAACTCGGCGGACGCGGGCGTGTCCCCGGTGCCGGTCGCCACCGCGCTCACGAGACGGCGGTCGCCGCCCGGTCCGCCCTGCGAGTCGGCGGTGCTTTCAACCGCTTCAACCACCGCAACAAGCCGGTCGCCGCGGAACGAATCGCGGACCAGCGGCGAAGACGAAGACACGAGTTCTACATCGCCCGCGGTCTCGAGCTCACCGGTCGAGTCGCCGTACCGCATGAATTCCGTCCACGTCGCCATGACGGTTTCCCGCCCGTCATCGCCCGTCATTGTCAGGCGCCCCCGGCTCGGGGTTGCGATGCTCGCGGCGAGTTCGTCCAGCTCGATCCGCTCCGCCTCGACTGTCGCGCCGCCCGAGGCGACAACGCCCGGAACGCCCTCGATCACCGCGGTCTTGTTTGCGGCAGCGATGGAGGCCGAGTCTCCGACGGCGTAGGTCCCGTCCTCGCGCTCGTAGCGGACGCTCTCGCGGGCGCGTGCGAAGGCGACCTCGGTTTGGCCCGCGTCGCTCCGTACAAGATCCGCCTCCATCTGCTCCGCCCAGACGCGTTGGCCGTCCTGTTCTGCTCGCACAGCCCCCGTGGCTACAACAAACCTTGGCCGCGCGCCGGAGTCTTCACGCTCAAACCTGACATCGACGCGGTCCGCTTCGAGCATTCCCTGGTCCGCCGTGGCCTTGACGTCGCCGGCGAGGATGGCCCGCTCGATAAGAGACCGGTCGCCGGCTTCCGAGAATCTCGCGTTCAGGTCCTGGGCCGTTACGCGCGACGCGCCGTCGATGAGCTCGACTCCGCCGGACGCGATCGCTTGCTCCAGAGAGCCTGTCATCCATCCGTCGCGGACGCGGAAAACCACGTCGGCCTGTTCCTGCCACGCGACCGTTGAGCTTTCGTCTTGGCCGTCGAGTCTGCCCGGGCCTTTGGCCTGGCCGATCCCGGTGGCGAGGCCGAGGGTGACGAGCTCCGCGACGAGCGTGCCGCTGCCCACAACCCGTGTGCGGGCGGGCCGTTCCGCCGATCCACGCAGGGTCAGCAGCTTGCTGGTGAAGAGGTACTCGAGTTCGTCGGCATCGCCGATCGCCTCGAGCTCGTCGTCCTCGAATTCGACGCGATTCCCTGATTCCACTTCGAACCGCAGGGCGAGATCGTCGCCCGATCCCAGGGGCGCAGGGGCGCTGCTCATCGGGATCACGGTGACGGGGCCGCTGCAACGCAGTTCGATCGGCTCGTCGAATCCGAGGTCGGCCTCGTCGGGCCGCTCGGGCTGGACCGCGACCGCCATCGCAAGAAGGGACGCCTCGATGGGGAGAAGCCTGCCCGCGGGCCGCGACGAGAATCCCTCGCCCGCGATGGAATTGTTCTCAAGCTTGATCCACGCGCGGGCACGGTCAGAGCGGATGCGTCGTGCGGGCTGGCTGACGATCACGTCATCCGAGAGCGTCGCGGCGTAGTACTGGATAGCCGGTGAGCTCCCGCCCGAGTCGCGGGCCGTCCCTCCGCGCGGGCGTTCCGCGGTGCCCGCGTCAGCGGTGCGATTCTCGTTTCTTGGCGGAGCGTTCGCTGATGCTGGCTCTGTCGAAGCTTCGGCGGAACGCGGCTGCTGCGCGGGTGTGATGACCGCCGTGAGCCCGCCGGGCGCTTCAAAGAACTCGAGGCGCTGGTCGACTTCGTTGAGCACCGCGCGGAAGCCCTGGGTGTCGGCCACCACACGCTCTCCCTCGATGCGGACCGCCGCCGTGGTCGTGATCTCTCCCGCCACGGCGTCGAACTCGATCCAATCCGTCGCCAGGCTCACCGCCGGGTCGGCGTCATCTTCGGCTCCGAGCTGGCGGAGCACGACGCCGCCCTCGAACCTCCCGGATTCGGGTTCGCCGGTGACGTCGGGCATGACAAAGCTTGCGCGGTCTGCCTCGATAAGGACGACGCTCGAGTCGTCGAGGTTGTACTGGGCCCGGGGCGAGCTGAGCTCGTAGCGGTCGGTCCCGGCGATCGGCTCGGACGCGGTGCTCTCGACGATCCACGCGATGCGCGATGGATCGTTCCGATCCTTGAGCGTGAGCCTTGCGTTGGTCGTCCTGCCGATCGGCTGCTGCTCGCGCATGTCGGGCACCGCGCCGACGGGCTGGGTGATATCGGGGATCTCGTCATCGGAGAGCGCGGGCCTCTCCGGTGTTGCCGTGCCGCGTCCCCCGGTCACAAGCAGGACGACCGAGACCAAGATGAGCGCGATCGCGAGTGCGACGAGCACCGCCCACATGCCGGCCCCTCGGCGTCGTGTCTGCATCGGACTTGGACCGTTTGATTTCATGGCGTCATCCTACCAGCCTGCGTCTCGCCGCAGGCCGCTAGCCGCGGTAGCGGGCCGCGGCCTGTTCGAGCATGCCCTTCGCGTTAAGGATGTGCTCGATCAGCTCTCTCACGGCGCCCCGGCCGCCTTCTGCGGCACACCGGTATGCGACCAGATCATGCAGCAAGGCGGACGCGTCGGCCGGGCAGGCCGGGTAGCCCACGCGATCGAGCACCGGCAGATCGTTCCAGTCGTCGCCGATGGCAGCGACCGAGGCAGCATCGACTCCGGCGTCGGCCAGCACGCGGTCAAGGGCTTCGGCCTTTCGTTTCGCTCCCTGGACGACGGTCTCGATCCCGAGTTCGCGGGCCCTCGCGGCGAGCGATCGGCTCGTGCGGCCCGTGATGATGGCGACGCCGAACCCGAGTTCTTGCCACACGCGGAGCCCCAGCCCGTCCTTGATGTTGAAGCGTTTGGTCTCCATGCCCTGATGATCGAGCGCGATGGTGCCGTCTGTAAGGCAACCATCGACGTCGAGCACGAGGAAGGCGACGTCTTCGGGCCGCGAGTGCGTCATTCGTCGCTGACCAGCCGCATCGCGATGAGATCCTGCACATCGAGCAGCCCGACGGGCTTGCCTCCCGCATCGACGATGGGGATCTCGTCCTGGCGGTGCTCGCGGAACAGCGTGACGGCATCGCGGACGAGGGCGTCGGCGCGGAGCGTCCGAGGCGATCGCGTCATCACGGCCGAGACGGGCTGCGCGAGCCGCTCTGGGGATTGCACGACAAGCCGCCTCAGGTCGCCGTCCGTGAAAATCCCGCTCAACGCGCCGGTGCCATCGATAAGAAGCAAGGCGCCAGGGCGTCGGGCGCTCTGCTTGTTTGCATCACGCAACGCCTCGCTCACGGCGAGCGTATCGAGTACCAGCGGAAGATTGACGCCGGCTTTGAAGCGGACGATATCGGTCACCTGCCTGAGCATGCCGCCGAGCGATCCACCGGGGTGCCGCTTTGCAAAGTCGGCGTCCGTGAACCGTCGTCGGCGGGCCGCGGTGAGCGCGAGCGCATCCCCGAGCGCGAGCGTGCATGTGGTCGATGTGCTCGGCGCCGGAGAACCGCCCGCCTCGTCGCCGACGCCGACGTGCAGCGCCACATCCGAGAGCCGATCGAGGCCGTTGGTTCGGTCGCCCCCTCCGGTGATGGAGATGATGCTCATGCCGTCTTGCCGGAGGATCGCGGCAAGGTTCACAACCTCGTCGGTTTCGCCGGACTTGCTGAGCGCGATCAAGATGTCTCGTGGTCGAAAGCGTCCGAGGTCACCGTGGCTCGCCTCCGCCGGGTGCACGGCGTGTGACGGGATGCCGAGGCTCGCGAGCGTGGCCGAGATCTTCGCGCCGATCAAGCCGCTCTTGCCGAGGCCTGAAACGATGACCGACCCGTCGCGCTCGGCACATGAAACGATGAGGTCGACAGCGAGTCGGAACGAATCGCCGAGTGAATCCGCCATCGCCGAGACGGCATCGGACTGCTCGGCGAGCACCGCTCGCGCGAACTCAATCTCGGTTGTTGCCCGGTCCGACCCGGTTGTTCCGATTGCCTCCATCCGCAAAGGGTACACTCCCGCACGCCGGCGGAGCCCGGATGTTGTTGCAAACCCGCACGGAGGCGACACGATGGCCGACGCAGCCGCGAGCCCGCCAGCACATGACTACAGGGTGCGGCTTGAAGACTTCCAGGGCCCGCTCGACCTGCTGCTGCACCTCGTGCGGCGTGCCGAGGTGGACCCGGCCAACATCCCCGTCGCCGAGATCGCGGACCAGTACCTCGAGCACATCGACAGCGCGACCAGCCGGCCCGATCAGCCGCTCGATGTCGAGGTGGGGGGGGAGTTCCTGGTCATGGCCGCGACGCTTATGGAACTCAAAAGCCGCACGCTGATGCCGCCCGATCAGCGACCGAGCCCGATGCGATCGGGCAAGCACGACGATACGGACCCGCGAGCCGCTCTGATCAGCCAGCTGCTCGCGTACCGTCAGATCCGCGACGCTGCCGACCGGCTCGAATCCCATCGGCAGGTGTGGCTGAAACGGTTCCCCGCTGCCAAAGCGGGCGTCGGCAAGCGCGCCGTCGCGGTCGTTGACGACGACCAGCCGGACCTCGAAGACCTCGACATCATGGACCTGGTTGAATCGTTCGGCCGGGTCGCCGCGGCTGTCAACTTTGATCGCCTCGGCGAGCACAAGATCCAGTTCGACGACACGCCGATCGAGCTGCACGCGGCCGATATTCTCGATCGGCTCAATCGGCTCAATCGGCTCAATCGGCTCAATCGGCTCTCAGGTACAACCGGCGGAGCCCTGCCGAGCATGACCTTTCGCGAGCTGTTCCACGGCGCCGGCCGGGGCGACATCGTGGGCCTGTTCATCGCAACGCTCGAGCTGACGCGCCAGCGCAAGATCACCGTCGAGCACGACGAGGAATCGGGCATGATCACGATCCAGGCCCGCGAGCCGGATGGCGACGAGGAGAACGCGATCGCGGAGATCCCGTCATCGATTACTGATGATGCTGAGGCTGATGCAGAGCCCGGCGTCGATCCCGCCTCAGCCGAGTGACTCGACAAACCTCGCGAGCCGATCGCAGCCGGCGTTGATCTGGTCCTCGCCGCACGCGAAGCTGAGCCGGATGCAACGGTCGCCGCAGCCGCCGAAGTCCTCGCCCGGCACCACCGCGACCTTGGCGTCGTCCAGCAGTGCACTTGCAAAGCCCGTCGCGGAGTCGATCACAAAGCCGGCGGGCGTCGTCTTTCCGAAGTGCTCCGAGATGTTGGCAAACACATAGAACGCGCCTTCGGGCGAAGGGAAGAGCAACCCCGGGGTATCGCGCAGGCGTCTTTCGATCAGGTGCGATCGCTGTTCGAAGGCGTCGCGCATCTTTGCGACGTCGTCGCCGCACTCGGCGAGGGCCGTCCGGATCGCGGGCAGGATGAACGAGGGGATGTTGCTGGTCGTCTGACTCTGCAGCCGGCCGATGGCCTTGATGAAGTCGCGGCCCCAGTCGCCGCTGGCGGCGCAGTAGCCGACCCGCCAGCCGGTCATGCTGTATGCCTTGCTCAGCCCGTTGCACGTGACCACTCGGTCGGCGATCGAGTCGATCGAGCCCATCGAGAGGTGCTGCCGGCCACCGAAGACGATCTTCTCGTAGATCTCATCGGTGAGCACGACAAGCCGCGGAGCGGTCGTTCGGGCGGCCTCGGCGATGACTTCCGCGATGGCGCGCAACTCGTCGGGCGAGTACATCGTTCCGCAGGGGTTGCTGGGCGAGTTCATCACCAGCACCCGGCTCTTGGCCGAGATGGCCTCGCGGACTTGGTCGGGCGTCACCTTGAAGCTGCTCTCGACGGTCGTCGGCAACTCGCGGACCACGCCGCCGCTGAGCTGGATCTGCGGGGCGTAGCTCACCCACGCCGGCACGGGCAGCAGCACCTCGTCGCCCGGGTCGAGCAGGCACTGGAAGATGTTGTACAGCGAGTGCTTGCCGCCCACGCTGACCGCGACGTTGGCGGCCTCGATGCCGGGCAGGCCGTTCTCAGTCGTCAGCTTGGCCGCGATTGCTTCGCGGGTCGGCGGGTCGCCGATGGAGGGCGAGTACTTGGTCTTGCCGTCGTCCAGGGCTTTCTTGGCCGCGTCGACGACGGGCTGGGGCGTCGGGAAATCCGGCTCGCCGGCGGCGAAACCGAGCACATCCTCCCCCGCGGCTCGGAGGGCCTTGGCCCGCTCGCTCACAGCGAGCGTCGCGCTGGGCTTTATTGCCGCTGCTCGCCCTGAAATGCCGGGTCCGCCTGTTGTGGTCTCGCTCATGGCTGAGTCTAGATCTGGGGCTCCGCTGCCGCCGGCCGAGTTGGGGGTGAGAGGGTGCACGACAAGCCGCGATTCGGAGGTCAGTTTCCCGAGCGAAACTGTTTGATCGATTCTTCGCAAAGCTCTACGCTTTGCTCGAGCAGGAGTCACCTGCCCACGGAGATCATCTGTCCATGGCACTGACCGCAGAGACCCGCAGCCAGATCGTCGGCGACTACCAACGCGAAGGAAAGGACACCGGCTCGCCCGAGGTCCAGATCGCGATGCTGACGGCCCGTATTAAGCACCTGGCTCAGCACCTCCGCGAGCACAAGGGCGATCACCACAGCCGACGCGGCCTGATCATGATGGTCGGCAAGCGAAACCGACTGCTCCGCTACCTGCAGCGGACCAACCGAGAGAGCTACCTCGAGTTGATTAAGCGGCTCGGCCTCCGCAAGTAAACGACTTTCTCGAAGCCCGTCGGAAACCCCCGGCGGGCTTCTTTGTTTCTGATTTCCGCGCCGCCGGCTTTCTCCGAAGGCAGTCGGCAGCGTTCAGTCGAGCCGAGCAGTCCCACCCTATGGGCCCCCGTCAATCGCTCGCTCGCTGCTGGCCGCTGCCCTCTGCCACCGGATACCAGAGTTCCGGCCAGCGGCGCACCAACCAGGCCGCGATTCTCCCCACACCGTCGCGGCGTCTGCGCACCAACAGCGCAGAAGATCCATGGAGCGCCATCACATGGCTGATCATCCCCTTGCAGTGCACCGCGTCGAGAAAGAGATCGCGGGCCGGACGCTTGTTCTTGAGACCGGCAAGATCGCCAAGCAGGCCACCGCGGCCGTGCTCGCGACCTACGGCGGCTCGACGGTCATGGCGACCGTCGTCCGCGCCGACCCGCGGCCGGGCCTCGACTTCTTCCCGATGCAGGTCGACTACCGCGAGAAGCTGACCTCCGCCGGCAAATTCCCGGGCGGCTTCCGCAAACGCGAGGGCGCGCCGAACGAAAAGGAAGTCCTCACCATGCGGATGATCGATCGCCCGATCCGTCCGCTTTTCCCCGACGGCTTCATCGACGAGGTCCAGATCCAGTGCTGGGTCATGAGCCACGACGGCGAGAACGACACCGACGTGCTCGCGGGCTTCGCGGCCTCGGCCGCTCTTGCGATCAGCAACGCGCCGTTCGAGGGCCCGACCGGCATGGTCCGCGTGGGCCGGGTGTGGACCGACGACGGGGCCAGCTTCGTCATCAACCCCACCGGCACGCAGATGGACTACAGCGACCTTGACCTCGTGCTCGCCGGCCACAAAGACGGCATCAACATGATCGAGGTCGGCGCCGCCGAGATCCCCGACGAGGACGTGCTCAAGTCCATCGAGGTCGGCTACGACGCCATCAAGCAGCAGATCGAGCTGATCGATGAACTGGTTGCCAAGTGCGGCCAGGAGAAGGTCATGAAGAACCCGCTCAACCTGCCCAGCGACGAGATCATGGAGAAGGTCAAGTCGATCGCAGCCGACAAGCTCACCGAGCTGCGTCAGCTCAAGGGTAAGCAGGAGCGGAACGACGCCGTCGGCGAGCTGCGGCGTGCCGTGCTCGACGAACACTTCCCCGAGAAGACCGACGGCACCGTCGAAGAGGCCGAGCAGAGCCGCAAGGACCGGGGCATGGCCCGCGAGGCGTTCCGCACGCTCGAGAAGAAGATCACACGCAGGCTGATCGCCGAGAAGGGCATCCGCGCCGACGGCCGCAAGCCCGCCGAGATCCGCCCGCTCGAGTCGGCGGTGGGTGTCTTCCAGCGAACTCACGGCTCGGCGCTGTTCCAGCGCGGCGAGACCCAGTCGCTCGTGAGTTGTGCCCTGGGCACCGGCAAGGACGAGCAGGTCGTCGACGGCCTCATGCCCGAGTACAGCAAGAAGTTCTACCTGCACTACAACTTCCCGCCGTTCTCCGTCGGTGAGGCCGGCCGGATCATGGGCCCGGGCCGCCGCGAGGTGGGCCACGGCGCCCTCGCCGAGCGCTCGCTCCAGGCGATCCTGCCCAGCCCGGAGGACTTCCCCTACACCATCCGTCTCGTCAGCGACATCACCGAGTCCAACGGCTCCTCGTCGATGGCCTCGGTCTGCGGCGGCTGCCTCGCCCTCATGGACGCGGGCGTGCCGATCACCAACACCTGTGCCGGCATCTCCGTCGGCCGGTTCGTCGATGACAACGGCGAGAACGAGGTCTTCGTCACCGACATCCTCGGCGAGGAGGACTTCTTCGGCGACATGGACTTCAAGGTCTCCGGCACCCGCGAGGGCATCACCGGCATCCAGCTCGACCTCAAGGCCCGCGGCCTGAGCCTCCAGCAGATCGAGACGATCTTCGCCCAGGCGAAGGAGGGCCGAATCGAGATCATCGAGCACATCGAGTCGGTCATCCCCGCCCCGCGCGACAAGATCAGCGACTATGCCCCGCGCATCGAGACGCTCCAGATCGACCCCGAGAAGATCGGCAAGCTCATCGGTCCGGGCGGCAAGATGATCCGCGGTCTCCAGGACCGCCACGGTGTGCAGATCGACGTCGAAGACGACGGCACCGTGCACGTGTCCTCCGCTGATGGCCCCTCGCTGGAGGGCGCGATGGCCGAGATCGAGGCGCTCACCGAGTCGATCAAGGTCGGCGCGATCTACGAGGGCAAGGTCGTTAGCACGAAGGACTTCGGCGCCTTCGTCGAGCTCGCCCCCGGCACCGACGGCATGTGCCACATCTCCGAGCTCGCCGACGGGTTCGTCAAGAACGTGTCTGATGTTGTGAAGGTCGGCGATGTGATCCGCGTGAAGGTGATCCTGGTCGACGAGCAGGGCCGCATCAAGCTGAGCCGGAAGGCGCTGATCAAGGAAGAAGCCGGCGACGACGCGGACGGAAACGACTCAGAAGTCGACGCCGATGCCGAGACCGCTGACGCGTGAGTTCGGCGAAACGCGTCCGATAACTCATCGCTTCCGATAAAAGCAGATTTCCATGGCCACGCTCGTCCCCCAGAAGCAGGGGGGCGAGCGTGTTTGCTTAGGCCCGACGTCTTTCCCAGATTGCCAAACCACGAGAATTCGAGTATCTTTCAAGTTCGGCGTCGGGTTCGGACCCGGCGTGAACCGCTATCGGGCCTCACGCGGCCCAAGAGTCGGTAGACCGCTCGGGGGTCGTTTCACATCGCCGGACCAAGTTGGTTCCGGTGAGAAACGCGAGCGCCAGGCCGGTGGGATAGAACCGACCGAGATGGCTCCATCCCCAACGTGGTACCGGCGGGGGTGTTTCTATGACCCACGCGTCCGATCAAAGCGACTCATCCGGCCTGCTGAAGGCTATCAACGGCACGGTGAAATGGTTCGACCCGCGAAAGGGCTTCGGCTTTGTCGTCGGCCCGGAGGGGCAGGACATTTTCGTGCATTACACCGTGATCGAGGGTGACGGATTCCGTGCGCTCAAAGACGGGTGCGCGGTGGAGTACGACGCCGAGCGATCGGACAAGGGCTGGCGCGCGACGCGTGTGATCCGCGACGACGCGACCGAGGTCGTCGTCCCGCGAAGGTCGCACGCGAGGACGAACCGGCAGTAGCTGTTTCAGAACAGCTCGCCGCTATGCTCCGCCGGTGGACGGGCCCTTCTTGTACATCTCCGCGACCGTCGGGCTGATCTTCGGTCTCGGTTTCGGCGTCGGGATCGCGACGCTGCGGTCTCGCATCAAGACCGGTGCGCAGCTCGAGCAGGTGCGTCACGCGGAGCGGCGGGCCCGCGCCGCCGAGCGATTGGCCGAGATCGGCTCGATGACCGGCGGGCTGGCGCACGAGATCAAGAACCCCCTGTCGACGATCGGCCTCAACGCGCAGCTGCTGGCCGAGGGCATCCAGGATCTCGACGCGGCCGACGCCGACAAAGCGAGGCTCACCCGCCGTGTCGATTCGCTGACCCGCGAGACCGAGCGCCTCCGCGGCATACTCACCGACTTCCTCGATTTCGCGGGCGAGAAGAAGCTCAGCCCGACGCCGACGGATCTGAACGAGCTCGTCGCCGAGCTTGCCGACTTCTTTCACCCGCAGGCTGACAAGGAGTCGATCCGCCTGCGCACGCAGACTGCGGGCGTACCAGTCGTCGTGAGTGTTGATGCGCCGCTCGTCAAGCAAGCTGTGTTGAACCTCATGCTGAACGCCGTCCAGGCGATGGCGGGGACTGGCTCGCCCCAGACCGAACTGATTCTGCGTGTCGATAGTGATCCGGAGCCGTCGCCCGAGCGGTTCGCGCACATCCGTGTGATCGACACAGGGCCCGGCATGGACGCGGCGACGCGCGAGAGCGTGTTTCAGCCGTACTTCACGACCAAGGCCGGCGGCACGGGGCTCGGTCTGCCGACGGCTCGGCGCATCGTTGAAGAGCACGGCGGGCGGCTCGAGCTGCACTCCGAGCCCGGCACGGGAACCGAGTTTCATCTGAGCTTCCCGATGGTTACCGCCGACGGCGGCGCCTAGGCGGTCGCCCACGCCCGCGCGACGATCTCGGCGGCACGGGACATCTCGTCGCGGGTATTGAGGACATCGGGGCAGAACCGGACATGCCCCTTGCCCCTGGGATCAAGCCTGCCATCGGCGACAACGCCCCGCTCGCGAAGGACGGCTCCGAACTCGCCCGGGTCGTCGGCGGGCACGAGCAGGAACGCGCCGCGGGGCTCGTCGTCGATGACTTCCGCGCCGCACTCGCGCAGACGATCGGCGAGGAACATGCGCTGATCGACGCTGTAGTCGCGCAGCCGATCAAGCCCGACGCCGAGGACGAACTCGAGTCCGGCGAGCGCCTGCATCATGCACAGCAGCGCGGGTGTGCCCTCTTGCCAGCCGTCGCCGCCCGGCGCGTACACGGCTTCGTCGCCTCGAGTAAAGCCGAAGTGGTCGGCCTTTGCGAACCAGCCTGTATCGATCGGCCGGAGGCTCTCGTCGTCGAGATGATCCTCGCGGATCGCAAGCCAGCACGTGCCGCTGCCGCCGCGGGTGTACTTGTAGTTGCCGCCGATCGCGAAGTCGGCGTGCAGGTCGTCGAAGCTCATCGGCATCGCGCCGGCCGTGTGGTATGTATCGAGCACGGTCATTGCGCCGTGCTTGTGGGCCGAAGCGACGACCCGCTCGAGGCCTTCGAGGATCTGGCCGGTGGAGAAGAAGGTCGTGCTGACAACGACGAGATCGTGCTGATCGGTAATGCGCTCGGCGATGCTGTCGGCATCGAATCGGCCGACCTGGTCCGACTCGATAAAGTCGAGGTCGATCACGCCCTTCTGGGCGTACGCCTTGAGGATGAAGTCGCACGCATCGAACTCGCCACGTGTGGTGAGCACGCGGGGGCGGCCGGACTTCGGTGTGAGCAGGTTCAGCACGGTGCGAAGTCCCTGACCGGCCGAGGTCTTGTGCACGACGGCGTCTTCGCGCGAGCAACCGATGAGACGCGCAACCAGTCCTCGGTAGTGCCGCATCGCCTCGGACCACGGGCCCCACGCGCGGTCGAGGCCGTTGTACCACTCATCGAGCGCTGTTTGCACATCCTCGGCGGTGCGATCCAGCGGCCGGCCCAGCGAGTGGTTCGCGAGATAGATCTCGCCAGAACGCTTCACGGCGTCGATCGTTCGAGAAAACAAGGGCCAGAGATGCTCGCGGCAGCGGTCCTCGGTCAGCGGTCCGTCGCCCAGGCCCGCGGTGGCTTCGTCGATCGTCGGCATCACTCGGCTCCTACGTGGGTGCGCACATCCCAGAGTTCGGGAAAGAACCGATGCTCGATGATCTTCTTGAGAAACGGCACGCCGGGCGAGCCGCCGGTGCCGCGTTTGTAGCCGATGATGCGTTCGACGGTCTTCATGTGGCGGAAGCGCCAGAGCGTGAACGCCTCCTCAATGTCGATGAGCTTCTCGCACATCTCGTACGAGTCCCAGTAGGTGCCGCGATCTTCGTAGATCATCTTGAACACGGCGATCACAGCGTCGCTCGGCTCGTAGGGCCGCGTCCAGTCTCGATCGGTATGGGACGGCGGAACGGGCAGGCCGTGACGCGCGAGATACCGGAGAAACTCGTCATACACGCTCGGTGACCTGTAGGCGCTCAGCAGCGCGGCATGGCTCGCGTCCGGCTCGGCACCGTGGCTGTGCATCTCCAGCATGCGAGCGTTCTTGTTGCCGAAGAGGAACTCAACCAGTCGGTACTGCGGGCTTTGGAAGCCGCTGGCGGAGCCGAGCACGTCTCTGAACTCGGCGTACTCGCTCGGCGTCAGCGTCGCGAGCACGCTCCACTGCTGCATCAGCGTTGTCTGGATGTGCTTGATGCGAGCGAGGATCTTGAAGCACGGCTCCAATTCGTCTGCTCGAATGAATGACATGGCAGACGTCAGCTCATGGATCACAAGCTTGAACCACAGCTCGGTGGTCTGATGCTGGATGATGAACAGCATCTCGTCGTGGTGCTGCGGCTCGCTGAGCGGGCGCTGCGCGTCAAGGATGAGATCAAGCTTTAAGTAATCGCTGTAGTCATCGGCCTGCGGCATCGGCTGGTCTCCTGCCCTCGGCAGGATACAGGCGATGTGGTCCGATTACTCAAGACCGGGCGAGAACATCGCGATCGGCCGGTCGCTGTCGGGAGCCGGAACGGGCTGCATGGCGAACGACCGGCTGTCGAGGTAGGTCTGCCGATCGCCCACCCCGGAGCAGCCGACGAGCACGGCGGCGGCGAGACCGGCCGCGAGAAACGCCGCGAGGCGGCCCAACATCGCATGACTTCGGTGCTTCATCGATCAGATCAGCCGATTCGGTGGTCGTCTTGACAACCGATCCCCGTATCTCGGCGCGGCTTTCGTGGTGATCCTGCGGCCTGCGCCGGTTGACGCTCCCACGCAGCCGATTACCATTCGCGGCCGCGAGGTGTCCGTTCGGGAGCGCAGGAAGGTGACCCATGCTTGAATTTGCCCTGTCGACCGTCGCGGTGCCGCATCTGCCGCTCGCCGAAGCTGTCGCCCTCGCGGAGCGTGCGGGCTACGACGCGATCGATCTCCGCACGTTCGGATTCGGGTCGGATCGCTTTGCGAGTGACCCGGCGCTCACCGACGAGGCCAAGACACGCACGCTCATCGATGCGTCCGGCATCGACTGCTCGTCGCTTTCAACGGGTGTGCGTCTCGATGAGCCGATCACGCCGCCGATCATCGGCCGGGCGCTGTTCGATAACGAGCGGCAGATCCGGGAGGGGAAGCTGGCGGTGGATCTCGCCGCGCAGATCGACACGCCGCTTGTCAGAGTCTTTGGCTTTGATCGGCACGGCAACGAGGACCTCAAGCAGACCGCCAAGCGAGTGGCTTGGAGACTCGGCATGGTGTGCGACCACGCGAGGAACACGGGTGTGCGTGTCGTGCTCGAGAACGGCGGGGTCTTTGCCACAGCCGAGGCTCTCGCGGAGATGATCGATCGCGTGAACAGCCCCCTGCTCGGCGCCTGCTACAACGCAGCGGTAGGAAGGGCGTCGGGCGACGATCCCGCAGGAGCAATCGCGACGCTCGCGGACAAGCTCCTGCTCGCCCGAGTGAAGGATCACTCCGAGGGCGTGCCGGTCCAGCTCGGCCAAGGCGAGCTTGCCCCTGAGGACTTCGTTGCCGGTCTCGCCGATTCTGGGACGGACATCACGGTCGTCTTCGAGTGGGACGCCGCGTGGTTCGAGGGCATCCCGTCGGCTCATGACGTCGTCGGTGATGCACTGCAGCTGCTCTGTTCGTGGTCGGGACAGGTCGCGCCGGACCGGTTAACGGCATGACGCCAGGCGCGGACGCCCGCGTCGTTGAGCTCTGCCGCTCGCACGGCTTTGCGCTGGCAGGTGTCTGCGGGGCGGGCCCGACCGAGAGAGCCGAAGAGCTGCGGCGGTGGCTGGCCGAGGGCAAGCACGGCGAGATGGCGTACCTTGCCGAGCACATCGATGCGAGGCTTGATCCGAATCTCGTTCTCGATGGCGCCGTGTCGGCGATTATCGTTGCCGACGCGTATCACTCCAGGAATGCGCCGCGAGAAGAAGCGGGACCGTCTCGCGGTGTGATCGCTCGCTATGCGCGCGGCGATGACTATCACGTAGCCATCAAGCAGCGGCTGCACTCGATATGCGACGAACTCGAGGGGGCACACCCGGGCCACCGGTTCCGCGCGTTCACCGATACCGCGCCCGTCAGCGAGCGGGAGCTCGCTTCGCGCGCGGGTATCGGCTGGGTTGGAAAGAACACGCTGGTCATCCACCCCCGCATCGGCTCGTGGTTCTTCCTCGGCGGCATTCTTACGACGCTGCCGCTCGAACCGCCCGCCGAGCACCGGCCGATCCGTGACCACTGCGGCACATGCACACGGTGCATCGACGCGTGCCCGACCGACGCCATCACCCCGTACTCCGTCGACGCGTCGCGGTGCATCAGCTACCTCACGATCGAGCATCGATCGCCCATCGATCCGGTCTTCTTTGAGTCGATCGGGAACCGAATCGCCGGCTGCGATATCTGCCAGGATGTGTGTCCGCACAACCGGCCCCGCCCGGGCGTGCTGCAGCCGGTACCCCGCGGCGAGTACACACCGAATCGATCCGGCCTCGATCTCTTTGATGTGCTCGGCTGGTCGGCGGCCGACCGGGCGGAGGCGCTCAGGGGGAGCGCCCTGAAGCGAATAAAGCTTGATATGTTCCGCCGCAACGCGTTGATCGCGATCGGAAACCTGTACAGGGACACTCGCGATGCCCACTGTCTCGAGGTGATCCGCACGTGCCAGGGTGACGATTCTGATCTTGTCCGCACGACGGCGCGTGCTCTGCTCAGCGATCTCGACCGGCCAGGAGTTTCGCGCAAACGATGACCACGGCACCGGGTGCGAGCCAGGGCTCGTCGCGGAGCATAAACCCCACGAAGTAAAAGGGCGCGGCGATCGCGACGGCCCCGGCGGTCACCGTGAGCGATCGGCGCGTTGCCGTCCGCATCGTGCGACGACGGACATCGACGACATTGATCCAGACGTACGCCGGGAACACGAGCCCATAGAAGGAGAGGAAGACCCGGTAGCCGAACTCACCTGGCGCCATGCCGAACCAGCGTTGCTCGCTCAGTCCTGCCAGCGCGATGCCGAAGCCGACCGAGGCCCACACAACGACCGAGTGCCACTGCCTCGAACGCTCGCCGCCTCGAGAGACCTCGCGCTCATGCGCCATCACCGTGAACCCGAACTGCATCGCGACGTGAACCCCGAGCGCGACGGCAAGCACGACCGGGATCGTGATGCCGTTCCGCGGCCCCGCGCTGACCAAGCCGACGAGTGGTCCCGCGTACAGGAGCGTCAGGGTGATCATGAGCGCGAAACACACGCCGAATCCGAGGCCGAATGCGAGCCTGGCGTCTCGGGGCGTCGCGCAAGCCTGCCGAGCACGATTGAACGTTAGATCGAGGTACGGACAGAGCACGAATCCGAGGGTGCTCACGGGGAGCATCCACAGCGCGTCCGGCGTGGTGGGCCGCTCGGCGAGGGTTTCGCTGAGCATCGGCGAGACGGCTGCGGTGCGCGTGAGCCAGATACCAAGCGTGACAAGGCTGACGGCCAGCGTGGCGAAGGCGGCGCGTCGGGCCGATCGGTCGTGGGAGAGGAGCACACGCACAAGCGCGGCCCACGCGCCCGCCGCGAGCAGAAGGCTCCAGGCCCAGCCCGGCACTTCCAACCGCATCGCTGCGAATGCCAGCAGCCACGCGGCCCAGAACGCGTGGTAGCCGTTCGTGACGATGGAGAATGACTGGCAGGCGGGTCGGTGGAGCGTCGTGAGCCGAAGGCTTGACTCTGGCGAACGAAGCACCCACCCCATGGCGGCCGCTCCGAGCACGTTCGGGACGGCGAAAACCAGATAGCCGGCGAGCCCGAGGTCTCGGACCATGAGAATCGGGAGGTACATGCCGATGCACCAGGTCCAGCTGACGCCGAGAAACGCGGCCCAGCCGAGCGGTGCGAGAACCGAGGGCGGTTGGGTCGCGGGGCCTTTCATGCCGCAGTCTAGCAAGGCACCGTTCTCGACTTGCACGGCCGAGAACCTGGTGTATGTTTGTTGCAGCCTTTGCTGACAGAGGCACGGGGACGCGGCCTCGCCCGAGGCCGGCGTGCAAGAAGCGGAGACAGACGCGTGCGAACCATTTCAACTGTGGGCACCTTGTTGATCGCAGGCTCCGCCTCGGCGAGCACGAACTTCACGGACAACATCTTGGTCACCGGGGACTGGCCGCCGACCAACGAAGGGGTCAGGCAGTTTTCACAGAATCTCGATCAGAACCCAGGGGGATGGCAGGGCGGCAACTAGCGGGGCCGTGGCTACGACATCCACTCGTACTTCCCGGAGTTTCCCGATGGCGTGGGCCAGGGCGTAGGTGACTTCGAGGTTGACTACCAGGACACGATGGCGGACTGAGACCGCATCGTGAACGAGGTGAACCCGATCGCCATCATTACGTTCAGCCGCGGTGCGCGTGGCCGAAACTGGGAAATCGAGGGACGGCTGCAGATGCACGCACCGAGCGATTGGAACCCCGATTTCAGCGCGCCGTCGCTGCCGGACGCGTCAATGCCAATATTTAACGATCTTGTCCCTGGCGAGTATTACCCGAGCACGCTCCCGACAGAAGCCATTCGAGATGCGGTAGACGCTGCCGGCATTGTCCCGCGGACGTTCATTGACGACAACGGGGGGGGTGCATTTCTCAGCGAGTTCATAGGTCTGCTCGGGACGCGGCATCAGCTTCTTAACTCGGGACCGGACGCCGAGTTCCGTACATTCGCCGCGGGGCACATCCATGTCGGCACTCGGACCGATGATGCGGTGACAGCGATGGCGGCCGAGATCACAATCGAAACGTTAATTGACTATCTTGACACGGTGGTACCGGCCCCACCCACAGTGATCATCGTTGCGCTGCCATTCGTTTCAGCGGCGCGTCGCCGGCGTTGAGGCATCGTTGCATGTAGGATGCGCGAAGCATCCCGCACCGCATTCGTTTGCTGGGCACGGTTCCTTGCGCGGCGCGGCCAGAAGCTAGGCCGATGGCATGCCAGAAAATGACGAAGACGCATCATCGATCGAGTGCGTCGAATGTTCGATCCGGCTTCCGATCAGGATCTCGAAGGAGCCCGATGCCGTGCGCATCCGGTGCCGCTTCTGCGGCTCGGTGTACCGCGGCACGTTGCCGCGTACGTCCGTCGATGAGCTGCTCGCGAACATCGAGGTGCTCGAGAGCGCCGCGGACTAGAAGCGGCCTCGGCTGCGCTGGTGGTCCTTGGGTGTGGCGTGAAAGACGGCGATCGCTCGGCCGACGCGCTTCTCTTTCTGCCCCGGCGTGCTGATCGCCTGGTAGATATCCATCTGCACCGTGAGGTCAAACTCTTTCCCGGACGCCAGCAGGTCGTCGGTATCGCTCCGTGGTTTGATCTTGTACACGGCGGGGCCGAGGCACGGCCGGAGGAACCGGTACTCGAGGTTTTTGCACACTACGGTGTAGTCGCCGCCGCAGATGCCGAAGACGTACATACCGCCGGCGATCTCGGAGTTGCCAAGCAGGGCGGCACCCGCCATCGCGTTGTACCAGTTTCGGTTGAACTTTCGGAACGGCAACACCGCGTGGAAAGTGTTGTCGTCCAGCCGCTTCATCACGATGCCGCTGCGGAAGGCGTACGGCAGCCAGATAAGGCTGCACACGCGATGCCAGAAGTTGTTTCGCGTGCTCAGCCTGCTCACGAACGCTTCGAGCTTTTCGAAGAGACCGGTCTTCACCGCGACCGCTTCGCCGGCCTTCCGCGGCCGTTTGCGCCGGCGCGTCGGTGGCTCGATCGGCTGCCCGCGGAATTGGCCGCTGCGCCCAGCGTCCTCAACGGCAGACGTCGAGACCTCGCGTTCTGAGACGGTATCGCTCACGCGGCATCGTAGGGGCCCGACCGATGGTTGTGCCATAAACTTGGCCGCGTGGCGAAGACCCCTGACACTCTCATCCCGGTGGCCGATGCCCCAGGCCACGCGGCGGCTCACGCCATGGCCTCGGCCCTCCGAGAGGCCGGTCTGCAGGCGTTTGTGTTCGACACGGCCCGCACCACGCTTCAGTGGGAGTCGCCCGCGGTGATCAACCCGTGGCAGGTGCACGTCCGCCGAGCCGATGCCGAACGAGCCGCCTCGATACTCAGAGATAACCGCGATGACTCGATCGATATCGATTGGGACGAGGTGGACGTCGGGCCCCCGGAAGACGCGACCGCCGCTCGCCTCGCGACGCATCACACGGCGCCGTGGCTGGGAGACTCGTCGAGCCGGCGGCATCCGGTCAGAGATAAGCTGTTTGCCGTGACCAAGCTCGGCATCGTCGGCTGGATCCTGGGCGTCACGCTGCTGGGCGTGGTCACCGCGGTGCTCATCATCTTGAAGATCATCTAGCCGGTCACACCCGACTCCTAAACACTCGCGGTAAGTCCATCGCCCGGCTTGATCATGATCGGCGTCGTGTACGCCATGCGGAATCCCATGCGCTGCGCGTTGCGCTCTGTTGGCTCGCCCGGTGTGCCGTGGATGACCATGGTTTGGCAGCCATCATCGGCCGCGGCCGCGAGCCTCCATGCCATGAGTGCTTGCTGCACGCCGCGCTTCCGCCAAGGCTCGCGGACGGTCACGCCGAACATCGCTCCCAAGGGGGGCCTCGACTTCATACCGCCCGACGCGACGACCTCGCCGTCCATCCACGCGACGATCTTTCGGCAGAACGGCATCTCGACCATCCTGCGGTGGATGGACATTTCCGAGTCGCCGAAGTCGTAGCCCTCGGGCACGAATCCGGCGAGCGAGACTCCGACGGCTGTGCGCAGCAGTGGTTCGTCTCCCGGTTGTACGACTTCGACACGCATCGGATCTCCGTCGTCTCCCGCCGGCCAGGGGTTGAGCAGCGTGTCTTCTGTCCTGAGACCTGCGGGCGTGGGGCGGTACCACGTGTTCTCGAACTCGCGGATGACGAAGCCTCGTTCGCTCAGAGCCTTGAGCAGGCTGATATCCGCGAAGGGGCACAACTCGACCTGCGGCTGGATGCCCTTGGACTCGTAGAAGGCGATAAGCCGATCGATGTCGTCGTATTCGACGGGCCCCTGCATGCCGAGGCCGAGGGCTTGGTTGCACCACTGCCCGGGCTCGCCCCGGCACATCACGCCGCCGGCGATGAGCTCGACATCGTCGATGATGCCGAGCATGTCCTCGACGAGCCGGGCCTGTTCGAGCTTGGCGACCTCGCTCGCCATCAGCAGATCGGGAGTTGTCATGGCCGCAGCCTATCGTCACGACATGACGACGACCTACAGCTGGCAGGTGCTCCGCGCGGGCCGATTCCTCCTCGACGGCGGCGGCATGTTCGGCATCATCCCGCGATCGGTCTGGACGCGCGCAATCACGCCCGACGATCAGAACCGTATCGAGCTGATGCACAACTGCCTGCTGCTCAAGGGCGGCGGAAGGAGAGTCATCATCGAGGCCGGGACGGGCGACAAGCTCGATCAGAAGATGTCCGGCATCTTCGGCTTAGACGGTCGGACGATCGAGAGCGAGGTTGCTGCCGCCGGCACGGATCCTGCCGAGGTGACCGCCGCGATTGTGAGCCACCTGCACTTCGATCATGCCGGCGGACTGACAAGGCGGTGCCGAGATGGCGAGACACCCGACTGGACCGCTGGCCCGCGCGAGGCGTCGGGCGATTCGGATGAGGTGAAGCTGACGTTCCCGAACGCCGAGGTGATCGTGCAGCGTCAGGAGTGGAGCGACGCGATCAAGAATGATGCGGTGATGACGCGGACCTATTACCGCGATCACCTGCTCCCTCTGGAGCTGCCGCTTGCGGGTGAGCGGCCGAGACTGAGGCTAATTGAGAGCCCGATACCGTTCCCCGTCGGCCACAGGCCGGGGCGTGATGAGACGCCGACCTCGCCCGTGACGAACCGGCTGACCGAGGTGCTGCCGGGCATCAGCGTGTTTCTCGTGCCAGGGCACACCTGGGGCCAGCAGGCGGTGCTGTTCGCGGACGATCAGGGGCGGACGATTGTGTTCACGCCCGACGTCATGCCGACGCGATACCACATCGGTCAGCCCTACAGCCTTGGGTACGACGTCGAGCCGTACACGAGCATGATCACGAAGAAGTGGCTGTTGAGCGAGGCCGCCGATCGCGGGTGGCATCTGTTGCTCGATCATGAGCCTGGCGAGCCGTTGTTTCGGGTTGAGCGGACGGCGAAGGGCTGGTTCGAGCTGATCGAGGTTCGGCAGTGAGTCGCATTCTTCTGGGTGCGATTCCGTTCGCACTGGGCCTCCTGATTTTCTCGCTGGGGATCGTCACGCTGCACATCACCCAGCAACGCGTGCGAGACGCAGGAAACGCGGTGTTTTGCAGACGCTGCAGATATCCTTTGCAGGATACAAGTCAGGGTTGCTCTGAATGCGGGGCCGGCGCTCCAGGAAACAAGCCGCTGGTGCTCGTGACTGCGCGATACCTCGCCCGTAGGAAGCTGCGGACAAGCATGGTGCTCGTGATTTTCGGCTTGTCGCTCGCGCTGTTCGGGGGCGTGCTCGTGCGAGCTATCGCCTAGCCGGCTCAAGCAGCTCATCTGGCGATTGCAGCAGCTTGATGATCTCCGCAAGCGCCATCGCCGCCAGAGCACCATCAACAACACGGTGATCGCAGGCAAGGCTCAGGGGCAGCAGCATTCCGACGCGGAACATGCCGTTCTTGACGACCATGCCCTCGCGGGCCCGGCCGGCGGCGAGGATGCCCGCCTCGGGGTAGTTGATGATGGGCGTCGCGAACCGGCCGGCGTGGCTGCCGACGTTGCTGAGGGTGAAGGTCGAGCCCATGAGTTCCTCGCGGGCGATCGTCCGGGCGCGGGCGCCGTTGGCGACGCGAATGACCTCTCGGCCGATCTCGAGCACGCCCAACGCGTCGCAGTCGCGGATCACCGGGACCATGAGCCCGTCGTCGGTATCGACCGCGAGCCCGAGGTGGATCGCGCGGTGCCTAGTGATCTCCTGCTTGTCGTCGTCCGTCGTCGCGTTGAGCGGGCGGAACTCGTCACGCGTCAGGACGCGTGAGATCGCGCTCGCGACGAACGGCAGCGGGGACAGCTTCTCGCCCGATGCGCCCGACAGCTTCTTGCGAAGAATGTTGAGATCTGTGATATCGGCCTCGTCCATCACCGTGAAGTGGACGGCCTTATCGACGCTCTCGCGCAGGCGCTCGGCGATCTTGCGGCGGATGCCGCGGAACGGGACGACCTGTCGGTCCTCGCCCGCGGGGATGCTCGCGACCTCGCGCCGCACGGGAGCGGCGACCGCGCGGGCCACGGCCTCGTCGGATGCGCTCGGTCGCGAGGGGGCGGCCGACGGCGTAGAGGCGCGTGACGGTGCTCCGCCACCCTTCGCGGCCGCTTCGACGTCTTTCTTTGTAACGCGACCGCCCAGGCCCGTGCCAGCGCAGGCGTTGATGTCGACGCCCAGATCACGAGCGAGTCGGCGCACGGCGGGGGCGGCGAGCGCCTTGCCGTTGCTCGACATCCCGGGCAGGTCATCGGAGACAGAGCCCACCACGGTGCCGGCGTCTTCGCGTTCCTCGGCTGGCTCCGGGATCTCATTGGCGGCGGCCTCGGCTTCGGCGTTTGGCTCGGCCGGAGCAGAAGATCCGCCTGCGCCTTCGAACTTGACGAAGGGCTCGCCGACCTTCATCATCTCGCCGGGCTCGCCGCAGAGCTCGGCGATCACGCCATTGCGGGGCGACGGGATCTCGGCGAGCGCTTTGTCGGTCTCAACCTCGGCGATGTTCTGATTCTCTTCCACCGTGTCACCGACGGCGACGAGCCATTCCTTGAGCTCGGCCTCTTGCAGGCCCTCGCCGATGTCGGGCAGCAGGAAGATGTTGGGATCGCTCGAAACCTTGCCGGCCATGTTCAGTCCTCACGAGCGGGCGATGCCCGGTCATCTGTCAAAGAGAGTTCAAGCGATTCAGTACGCCAATGTCTCGGCGATCGCCGAGCCGATGCGCTTCGCGTCCACAAGGTACTCGTTCTCGAGCTTGTAAAACGGCATGATCGTGTCGAAGCCCGTGACGCGCTGCACCGGAGCCTCGAGATGCAAGAAGCACCGCTCCTGGATGCGTGCGGAGACTTCAGCGCCCATGCCGCCGGTGAGCGGGGCCTCGTGGACGACGATGCATCGGCCGGTCTTCTCGACCGACTCGGCGATGGTGTCGATGTCCATCGGGAAGATGGTGCGCAGGTCGATCAGCTCGATGTCAACATCGTCCGGCGCGTTGTCCATCGCGCCCAGGCACTCGAACAGGCTCGCGCCCCAGGTGACGATGGTCAGGTCGCTGCCCTCGTTGACGACCTTGGCCTTGCCGATCTCGATGGCGTAGTCGTCCTCGGAGACCTCCTCGCGGAAGCTGCGGTAGACCTTCTTGGGCTCGAAGAAGATGACCGGGTCGGGGTCGCGGATGGCCGCGGTGAGCAGGCCCTTCGCGTCCGACGGAGTCGTCGGGTAGACGACCTTGATGCCCGGCGAGTGGGCGTAGATGGTCTCGGGCGAGTCGGAGTGCAACTCGGGGGCGTGGATGCCGCCGCCGACGGGCACGCGGATGGTCAGGGGCACGGGAATCGCGCCGCGTGTGCGGTTGCGGTAGCGGGCGGCGTGGTTGACGATCTGGTCGTACGCCGGCCCGAGGAAGCCCTCGAACTGGATCTCGGGGATCGGCCGCATGCCGTTGATCGCGAGGCCGATCGCGGTGCCGATTATGCCGGACTCGGCGAGCGGCGTATCAACAACGCGGTGCTCGCCGAACTGGGCCTGCAAGCCATCGGTGACGCGGAAAACGCCGCCGTTGAGCCCAACGTCCTCGCCGAGCAGGATGACTCGCTCGTCGGCCTGCATGACCTGCTGAAGCGTGAGCGTGATCGCCTGGACGAGATTAAGTGTTGCCATATCAGCGGCCCTCCACGCTCGCGGCTTGCGCGTTCAGACCGACCTGGCTCGGATCCTGGCCGAGGCTGCTGGTCCGCATGGTTTCACGCTGACGCCGGAGGTCTTCCGGCAGCGACGCGTACATGTCGTCGAAGAAGTCGGTCGTCTCGGGCGGTGTCACATTGATCGCCGCGTCCACGACCTCGGCCACGATCTTCTTGGCCTTGGCCTTGAGCGCCTCGTCGCGCTTGTCATCCCACGAGCCCTTGGCGGTGAGGTACTTGCGGACGCGGAGGATCGGATCGCGGTTGCGCCAGGCTTCCACTTCTTCTTCGTCGCGGTACCGGCGGGCGTCGTCGGCCGTGGTGTGATCGCCGAGTCGATACGTCACGCACTCGATGAAGGTCGGGCCCTCTCCGGCGCGGGCGCGGGCGACCGCTTCCTTGGCGGCGTAGTGCACGGCGTAGATGTCGTTGCCATCAACCCGCACCGTGGGCATGCCGTAAGCGAGCGCCTTCTGGCAGAGCGTCTCGGAGTTCATCTGCTTCGATCGGGGGACCGAGATCGCCCAGCCGTTGTTCTGGCCGATGAACACTGTGGGAACCTTGAGCGTCGAGGCGAAGTTCATGGCCTCGTGGAAGTCGCCCTCGCTGGTCGCGCCGTCGCCGAAGAACGTCGCCGCGACGCCGTCGGTGCCGCGGAGCTTCTCAGCCCAGGCGATGCCGGTCGCGTGCAGCATGTGCGTGCCGATTGGCACGGACAGCGGCGTGACGTTGACGCCCTCGGGCATCTTGCTGCCGCGCTCGTCGCCCATCCAGTACATGAGGATGTAGTGCATGGGCAGGCCGTGCATGAAGAGGGCCGCGTTCTCGCGGTAGCTGGGAACGATCCAGTCCTTGCCCTTCTGGAGCGCGAGCGCGACGCCCACGGCGGCGGCCTCCTGGCCCTTGTTCTGCGGGTAGGTGCCCATGCGTCCTGAGCGTTGCAGCTTGAACGCGACCTCGTCGAGCTCACGGCAGTTGACCATGCGCTCGTAGAGGTGCAAGGCTTGCTCGTCGGTCATCACGCCCTTGCCGAGGTCCGCGTCGAAGTTCGCGTGCTCGTCAAGGATCGAGATGTGCTCGATGGTTGCCTGGTAGGCCGTTGTCTTTGGCATGTTGAGTCCTCTTTGGGCTCAGCTGTGAACGTGCTTGTCGCCCGGGAACTTCTTGACGGCTTCGTCCCGCGGCTGGCGGCCCTTGCCGAGTGACTCGGTGGGCGTCCGCTCGGGGATGATAAACAGGCCGTCGTCCTGCGTGTCGCTGACCGTCATCGCCGCCTCCGCGGACGCCATCATGGTGTCGTCGGCGTTGCGGTAGCCGTCGCGGAAGTGCTTCTCGATTTCCATCTCGGCGAGATCGAAGAAGTGGAAGGCGGCGGCCTTGTCGCGGGCGAACTCGGGCCCGCCGTTGTCGCCGTGCTTGCGCATCTCCATGTCGAGCTTGCTAAGCGTGCAGGCCCAGGCGTGGATCTGGATGACGGCGAGGGCGAGCCTCGACTGCGGCACCTGACGGCTGAGCATGGCCGCGTCGTGCTTCTTGCTCATCTGCTTGAACTGGTAGGTGAACTCGCTGATGAGCCGGCTCAGGCGGTCGGCGTGCGGGCGGAGCTGCGGGTGGATCTTGTTGATGTCCGGCGCCTTCTTGCGGATGCCCAGGAACACCTCCATGCCGAGCGGGATGGCCTGCTTGAGCAGGCTGGGCTTGTAGAAGCCGGTCTTCGCGGCCTCGCGGAGGCCCAGCATCCACTCGCCGAGCTGCTTGCCGCCGTAGCCGAAGATGAACGACCACATCAGGTCGTTCGAGCCCTCGACGATGGTGTTGATGCGACTATCGCGGAAGATCCGCTCGATCTCGTTGGCGGTGATGTACGACTCGCCGCCCATGATCTGCATGGCGTCGTTGACGACCTGCCAGCCGTACTCGGAGCAGAAGACCTTGCAGATGGCGGTCTCGACCATGATGTCCTTGTCGCCGCGGTCGAGCATGCCGGTGGTCATGTAGAGCATAGCGTCCATGGCGTAGACCATGGCGGCCATGTGGGCGATGCGCTGCTTGACGAGCTGCTTGTCGCTGAGCGGGTCGCCGAACTGGTGGCGGGTCTGCGACCACTTGATGGCCTGGTCCATCGCACGCTTCGCGCCGCCGGTCATGCCGGCGCTGAGCGTACATCGGCCGTAGTTCAGGCACGTGAGCGCGACGTTGAGGCCCTTGCCTTCTTTGTGGAGCAGGTTCTCGGCGGGGACCTTGACGTTCTCGAGCTTGATGCGCGCCTGCCAGGTGCCCCGGATGCCGCACTTGCTGCGGTTCTTCTGGAAGATGTCGATGCCTTCCATGTCGGGGGTGCAGACGAGGGCGGTGACCTTGTCCTTGCCGTCGGGCATGCGCTGCTTCGACATCACGGTGAAGATGCCGGCGAGCGCGCCGGAGGTGGACCACTTCTTCTCGCCGTTGAGGATGAAGTGCGTGCCGTCTTCGCTGCGCTCGCAGCGGGTCTCCTGGCCGCCGGCGTCACAGCCGACGTTGGGCTCACTGAGGCAGAACGCGCTGAGCTTCTCACGCGCGACGACCGGAAGCCACCGCTTCTTCTGCTCGTCCGAGCCAAAGAGCATGATGGCCTTGCAGCCGATCGACTGATGGGCCGAGACGACGACGGCCGTGGAGCCGCAGTACTTGCCGATCATCTCGAGCACGCGGTTGTAGCTGGTGATGCCGAAGCCCATGCCGCCGTACTCGACGGGGACTGTGCAGCCGAGGGCGCCCATGTCGAACAGGCGCTTGATGACCCACTCGGGGATCTCCTCGTTCTGGTCGATCTCGATCGAAGGGTGCTCGTTCCGCATGTAGTCTTCGAGCTCGGCCAGCAGCTGGTCGCACTTGGCGGTCTCGTCGGGCGAGGTCTCGGGATAGGGCAGGACGCGGTCTTCTTCGAAGCGTCCCCAGAAGACGTTCTTAATGAAGCCCATCTCATCGGGTTCCGGGCCGAGCAGGGCCTCCGCTTCTTCGAGGGTCTTGCGGTCCTTCTCGGAGACGCCCTTCATGTTCTTCAGGTCAGCCATCGTGTGTCCTCCCATCGATCCGTCAATCGCCGGCGGCCGTTGTCACGGTCGCGTCCGGCTCACTGGTTTGTCGGCCGCATCGGTCGTGTGTTCCACCGCAACCCGCGGCCCGATGCTGTTCCATCGTTCAATCATGCCTTCGCAGCGGGCTTTGTGCCGCTCGAACGCTCAAAGAAGGCCTGAATGGCCTCTTTCCCCGCAGGCCTCGACCGCAACCGGACCAGCCGGTCCCGCTCCTCGGCCAACGCCGCCTGCCAGCCCTTGGCCAGACCCGTGTCGATCGCCGCCAGCACGGCCTCGGCCGGCTCGCCCTCGAGCTCCGTCCGGACCGCGTCGACCGCCTTGAGCACGCCCGCCGCGACGTCCTTCCCGCCGATCCAGCGGCTCGGTGCGCCGTCCCGGTGCATCGGGTCTTTCTGCTCGCGCACCCATGCCCGGGCGGTGTCGATGAGTGCGTCGGCGGTGGGGGCGACGGCATCGAAGAGGCCGAGTCCCGCCGCGTCGTCGTAGGTCATGGGCTTGCCGGTAGCGGTCGCGCGGATCGCCCGCTCGGCGTCCATCCGCGCGGGCAGCAGGTTTGTACCGCCCCAACCCGGGCAGATCTTCAGGCCGGCCTCGGGCAAGCCCACCGGGTAGGGCTTGCCGGGGCTGCCATCGTGTTTCGAAGCTGGCGGAGCACCGATGAGCCCGTCGCAGTGCATGGCGAGTTCGAGCCCGCCGCCGAGGGCTGCTGCTCCGATGGCTGCTGCCGTGGGGAACGGGAACGAAGCCAGTCGGCCGAAGACCCTGGCCCCGAACTCGAGGTATCTGTGCAGCTGCTCGTCATCGAGCGCCATGATCGATTTCAGGTCGGCCCCGGCGACGAACGCCCGAGGCGCAGCACTCGCGACGACCAGCCCCTCGGCGTCGGCGGGGACGGTGTCGAGGGTGGCATCAAGCCGTCGGATCAGGTCTTCATCGAGGACGACGACCGGCTTGCCGGGCTGCTCCAGCCACAGCACAACCACCCCGGGGGGGCCGTCTGCGCGCTCGGATTCCAGCCGAAAGGGTTCCATCGGCACCATTGTATACAGCCCATGCCTTCCCGGCCGCTGATCGGCCAGTCCCGTTTATCGGGCCAGTCTATCAGCAAACAGAGCGACTATTTGGCGGAGCCCAGGTAGCCAGCGAGCACGTCTCGTGCCGCCCTCAGGTCGCCCTTGTCGATCATCTCGCACACGGTATGGATGTACCGCGTGCCCACGGTGATGCCCACGGCCTTCGCGCCGGCGGCCGACTGCTGGGCGGCCGCCCCGTCCTGACCGCCCGCGGCCAGGATCGACCGCTGGTACTTGATCCGGCCCTTCTTTGCGACCTTCTCGACCTCGGTCACCAGCTCGTGGTCGCTGATGAAGCTGCCGTCCTTGATGTGGAGCGCGAAGCCCTTGCCGTGCGTCGTCACGCTCTCGTTCGCGGGCACGCCTGGCGTATCGCAGGCGAGGGTGACATCGAGCCCGAAGCCGATGTCTGGGCGAACGGCGAATGACGCGGTCTTGGCCCCGCGTAGGCCGACTTCTTCTTGCACGGTGAACGCGACGACGACCTCGACCGCGTGACCCGACTTGTTCTTGGCGAGCTGGCGTACTGCTTCGATGCCCAGCCAGCAGGCGACGCGGTTGTCGAGTGCTTTGCTCACGAGCTTGTCGCCCATCTCGCGGAAGGGCTCGTCCATCACGATGTAGTCGCCGACTTGGATGCGCTTCTCGACGGCGGCCTTGCTCATGCCCAGATCAACGAAGAACTCCTTGACCTCGGGGACCTTCTTGCGATCCTCGGGCGAGGAGATGTGCACGGGCCTGCCGCCCGGGTTCATGACGCCGTGGTAGTCGCCGCTGTCGGTGCAGACGAGCACGCGTCGGCTGAAGAGGTTGCGCGGGTCAAAGCCGCCGGCGGGGTTGATCCACAGGAAGCCGTTCTCGTCGATCGACGAGACGTAGAAGCCGATCTCATCCATGTGGCACAGCAGCATGACGCGGGTGGGGTCTTTGGCTTTCTTGAGCGAGCCGCTGGCTGTGCGGGGCGAGCGGGCGCAGATCAGGTTGCCGAGCGTATCGGTTTCGACGGAGTCAAACAGGCCCGTGATCTCCTTCTCGATCAGGGCCCGGACCCGCTCCTCGCGTCCGGGCACGCCCGGCGTCTCGCACAGCCGCTTCAACAGGTCAACGTTCATCGGTACCCTTTCCGCCCTGGCGTGTTCCCAGTCGATCGGAGCTACTCTAGCAGGACACGGCCCTACATTTGCCCATGGCCCATCCTTCGCCGCTGCGGCAATCGCACATCGACGCCGGCGCCTCGCTGCTCCCGTACGGCCCGCCCGATACCGACATCGAGCTGGCGGAGACCTTCGATGCGCTCGAACTCGAATACGCGGCCCTGCGTCGGCGGTGCGTGCTCGCCGACCGTCCGGACCGGGCGATCGTCTCTGTCGTCGGGACCGACCGCATCGGCATCCTCAACAACATGCTGACGCAGGAGCTCAAGGACATCACGCCCGGAGCCGTCCGGCAGTCGTTTTGGTTGAACCGCCGGGGCAAGATCGAGGCTGATATTCGGCTCTTGCACTTTGAGGATCGAACGCTGCTGGAGCTTGACGCTCACGCCGCGGCCGCCACTGTCCGCTCGATCACCGAGTTCATCTTCGCCGAGGACTGCGAGCTGCGGGACGACACGCAGTCGTTCCACTGCCTGCAACTCGTCGGCCCGACGGGGCCCGATCTCATCGAGCTGGTTGCCGGGCGTTCCGCTCCCGACGACGGCTGCGCGTGCGTCCTTACGCTCGGGTCCACGGACGTCTACGCCGACCGCTCGGACCGCATGGGGGTCCCTGTCATCTCCCTCAATGTGCCCGCCGATCGCGCGGCCGATGTCCACACTCATCTGCTGGCCGAGGGCTCGCCGGTCGGGCTCGACGCGGTTGGCAGCGAAGACGGTCATGTAGAAGATGACGGCTCGCCTTCGGCGCGCATCCGGCTCCGCTCGGCGGGCTGGCACGCTCTGAACATCGCCAGGATCGAGGCGGGACTCCCGGCCTTCATGCTCGACTTCGCTCCCAACAACGTTCCCGGCGAAACCGGGATCCTCCACGACCGCGTCAGCTTCACAAAGGGGTGTTACCTCGGCCAGGAAGTGGTCGCGAGGATGAACGCGGTGGGCAATCCGAAGCAGATCGTGGTCGGCCTCACGTGCGAGAAGCGGACGCTGTCGCCCGAGCGATCCGACCCGGTGCACCCGGTGACAGGCTCCCACGTGTTTCGGCGGGGTGACGCGGGCCGCCCGGTTGGCGCGGTGACGAGCGCGACGCTCAGCCCCAGCATGGGCAACGTGCCGATCTGCTTCGCGGTCGTCCGCTGGGGCCTTCATGAGCCTGGAACTGAGCTCACCATTCAGGCTGAGGGTCTCGAGCTCGACGCGAGGGTCCACGACGGGCTGCGTTTCGTGTAGCTATTTCCGGCGGGCCTTCAGCCGAGCCTGCGCCTCGTCGGATGAGAGCACCTTCGCCGAGAGTTCGGCGCCACGCAGCAGGACGTCCAGGTCCAGCGATCCGTCCAGCGAGTTGACAAGCTGCTTCGTCGCTCGGAGGGCCATCGGTCCTCCCGAGCTGAGCGAGCGAACGACGGCGTTGGCCGCAGAATCGAGTTCCTCCGCGGATCCGGCGAGCACATCGACCATGCCGAGCTCGTGTGCCTCCGAGCCATTCATGACACCCCCGGACAGCAGGATTCGACGCGCCCGGCCCGCCCCGATTTTCCGAAACAGCCACGGCGCCACGACAGCGGGGCACAGGGCGAGGTCCACCTCCGGGAATCCCATGATGCAGTCCGCGTGAGCGACGGCGAGGTCGCACACACACGCGAGCCCGCATCCGCCACCGATGGCCGCGCCGTTGACTCTCGCCACCGTGACCGCCGGCATCAGCCGGATGCGGTGAGTCAGCTTGGCGAGGGATGTGAGCAGGGCTCTGGGTGTCTCGATGCCGCCCGCGTCCTCGATGATCACCTGCTTCAGGTCCATCCCGGCGCAGAAGCTTGTGCCTTCTCCGCTGATGACAACGACGGTGGGGTGACTCGACTCCTCCTCGAGCGTGTCCATGCAGCGATGGGCCGCGGCGAGCATGTCAGTGCTCAACGCATTGCGTTGGTCGGGGCGGTTGAGTGTCAGGTATGCGACCGCTCCGTCGTAGCGCAGCGTGGCGAGTTCGTTCACGGTGTTGCTCCGTTTGGCTGGTCGCCGAGCTTCAACGCGGCGAGCCTCTCCGCTTCTTCCGGTGTGCCGGTGAGGCTCAGTGACGCATCAAGTCCGGCTTTGTCGAAGCGGTTCCGTGCGACGCCCTCGATGCTATTGAGCCACTGCTTGGTCGTGCTGAACGCGTGACGCGGCACTGCCGCGAGTCGAAACGCCGTATCCAGGGCCAGCTGAAAAACCTCATCAGGGCGATCGACGCAGGCGTGGACAAGACCATGCCGATGGCCGGCTTCTCCGGTGAACGTTTTAGGCAGCAGCGCACGAGCCCTCGCGTGGCCGTCTGTGACACTTTGCCGCAAGAACGGCACGCTGACTGCCGGCGACACGCCGAGCTTCACCACCGGATACCCCAAGACGGCGTCGCGATCGGCGACAACGAAATCGCCGCCGCCGAGCAGCGCGCAGCCTCCTGCGATCGCGGCGCCGTGGGCTGCCACGACCACCGGTCGATCGAGCATGCGGAGCGTTCGGCACGCGTCGCTCAGCCCCGAGAGCAGCAGGCGCATGATCGAGCCGTCCCGAGCAGCCTGGCACATCGCGAGATCAAACCCGGCGCAGAATGCTCGTCCTCGGCCGGCGAGCAGGAGAGCCTCGCCGTCTTGCTCGGCCGACTCTGCTTCGCTGACGATTTCGCGAAGCATGGCCGGCGTCAGCGCGTTGCGTTTCTCCGGCCGGTCGAGCCACACCACACGCACGCCGAGACCGTCCCGCTCCTTTCGCTCTGCGGTGATCATTGTGAGCCGCCGATCATACTGGTGGCCAGCCGATCGGCCTCGACGAGCGAGATCAGGTCCACGCCGGTGGAGAAACCGCACGCGTGCACAGCCTCAACGAGCGAACGCAAGGCGATGTTTCCCGGGGCTCTCTCGCCGCGCACCGACGCGTACGGGCAACCACCGAGCCCACCCGCTGACCCATCGAACGCGCGGATGCCATGCTCCAGCGAAACCGCGACGCACGCGGCGGCACCGCCGAACGTGTCGTGCAGATGGACAACTGCTCGCTCGACGGGGATCACATCGCGGAGACCTGTGAGCAGGGCGGCCATCGTTTCAGGGCTTGCCTTGCCGATCGTGTCGCCGAGATCGAGCTCATCGATACCCAGCGACATCAGTCTCTCGGCGACATCGACGACGGCGGCGGGCTCGATCTTCCCCTCGTACGGGCACTCGATCGCGCACGACACGTAGCCGCGGAGAGCCAGTCCGGCGTCACGAGCCATCGCGGTCACGGGTTCGAACCGTGCGATGGTCTCCTCGATCGTCGCGTTGGTGTTTTTCTTGCTGAAGGTCTCGCTCGCCGCGGTAAACACGCTCGCCTTTGAAATCACGGGCGTCTTCGCGCGGTTGTTGGCTGCGCACAAGGCCTCCATTCCTCGCTCGTTCGGGACGAGCGCGCTGAAGACCGTGCCTTCGTGATCGTCCTCGGCCAGCATGTCGCAGAGCGTCGCGGCATCCGCGAGCTGGGGCACCCATCGCGGGCTGACGAAGCTCGTGACTTCGACCTCATCCGCCCCGCACGCGACGAGTGATCGTATGAGCTGCCGTTTACGCTCCGTTGGTATCGGCGCACCATCGACCAGCGGCTCGTTCTGCAAGCCATCCCGCGGGCTGACGTCGGTGATCCGTACGCGATCTGGCACGCAGCGAGTCTAGTCCGGGCCGCCACAGGGTCAGCCCCGGACTCAGATCATCGCTGTTGCGGCGGCCATCGCCGCGCCGCTCAGCAAGCTCGCGATCGCGATGTACGTCACGATGCGAACCGAGGCACCGTTCGCCAGCCGCGACTGACGCCGCTGATCAAGCCACAGCCGGCCCGAGCCGGTTTGCCGGACCACGCCTCGCAGCCTGAGCCAGCCGAGGACGAATCCGTCCGCGATGCCTGCCTTCGACTTTCTCACCGCGAACGTCGGGCTGGTTGCGCCGAGCTCCGCAAGGACCACATCCGCCCGCCGACGGAGTTTGCGGTATCGGACCCGATCGCACAGGTCCAGGTGCCGATGGAAGTCGATGCTGCTCACGTCCGCGTCTCCGTGGGGCTCGCCGACCGTGGCAGACCGCCGATGCACACGCAACGTGTCACCAACCTTGTGGATTGCGAGTGGTGAGCGCAGAACGACTGCCGTGCGGAGGCGCGGCTCGGCGGACACTCGTTACGGTTTGCCAGCGTTGACGGACTACGTTGTGGGAGGTGGGTTACGCGGACGTTACTTGAACGCTATCTTCGGCTCGTGCGTGATCGCAATTCCATGCGACGATCCGGCTTGTCAACGTCGCTCGGGACCGTGACCTGGGGAAAGTTCTCGCGCAGCGTGTCCAGACAGCGGATTGCCGTTCGCAGATCCTCGTCGGACAAGGGCTCACGAAGGCTCAGTCCAGTCAATTGGTGCACGCGATCGAGAACGACGTCTCGATGAACGTCGTGGCGCTGCGATGTGATCACTGTCACTGAACGTGCGTGCGACATGCGGTGCTCGATCGGTCGCGAGGTGTCGAGTGCCTGACGTTTGTGCATGTTGTACGACATGTCATGTTTGCAGCACCCCGGTCTTGAACTCCCGTGACCAGTCCCAGTTCGTGGCGGCATCGAGGGCCGCGGTGATCTCGTCTCGCGTGCGTTCGGGCTCGATGATGCGGTCGATCCAGCCGCGGGCGGCGCCGTGGCGGATGTCCTGCTGCTCGTCGTAGCTCGCGCGGACGGCGTCGAGGATCTGCTTCTGGGTCTCTGCGTCGATCTCCTCGCCCTTGCGTTGCCGGCTGCGCTCTTCGATGGTGGCGAGGACGCCCGAGGCCTGGGCCGCGCCCATGACGGCGCACTTGCTGCCGGGCCAGGCGAGGGTGATGAAGGGCTCGAAGGCTCGGCCGCACATGGCGTAGTTGCCCGCGCCGTAGCTGCTGCCCGTGATCAGCACGATCTTGGGGACGACGCAGTTGGACATGGCGTTGACCATCTTGGCGCCTGCGCGGATGATGCCCGCCTGCTCGCTGTCGCGGCCGACCATGAAGCCGGTGGTGTCGTGGACGAACACGATCGCGATCTTCCGCTGGTTACAGTCCATGATGAAGCGGGCGGCCTTGTCGGCGCTCTCGTCGTAGATCACGCGGGGCATGGTCACGCTGGTGGTGGGCCCGGCCTTTCCCCCGGGCTCTTGTTGTCTGCCGAGCGCGACCTGGTTGGCGACGACGCCGACCGGCTTGCCGCCGATGGTGGCGTATCCGCAGACGATGGATGGGCCGAAGTCGGCCTTGTACTCGTCGAAGTCGGGCTCGAGCGATTCGTGGCCTTCGTCATTCTTGGTCGCGCGGCTGTCAACAACGCAGGCGAGCAAATCACGGACGTCGTATTGCTCGCCCGCTTTGTCGGTGAAAGTCTCGTGGAGGTCGGCGCCGTCGCGAAACGCCGGCGGGCTGGTTTCGTCGGTTGTCGACGACTGTGGGTACTTGGAAACAAGCTCACGGATCCGTGTGATGCAGGCCTCGTCGTTTGGTTCTTTGAAGTCGATCGTTCCGGAGATGCTCGCGTGCATCTCAGCGCCGCCGAGTTCTTCGTCGCTGACCTCTTGACCGATGGCGGCTTTGACGAGTGCTGGGCCGGCGAGGTAGAGGCCGCTGCCCTCGGTCATGAGCAGCGTGTCGCAGAGGACTGGCAAGTACCCGCCACCCGCAACGCAGAAGCCCATGATGGCCGCGATTTGTGGGATGCCCTCGGCCGAGATGACGGAGTTGAGATAGAAAATCCGGCCAAAGTCATCCGTGTCTGGGAACACATCCTCCTGCAGAGGAAGAAACACACCCGCCGAATCGACGAGGTAAATCAGCGGGATCCTGGCCATTCGTGCGATGTGCTGAGCGCGAATGATCTTCTTGCAGGTCATCGGGAAGAACGCGCCGGCTTTAACGGTGGCGTCGTTGGCGATGACCATGTGTGGTCGGCCCTGTACGCGGCCGACGCCCGTGACGACGCCGGCGCCCGGTGCACCGCCGTGCTCGGCGTACATGTTGAACGCAGCCCACAGGCCGAGCTCTTGGAAGAACGAGCCGTCGTCGATCAGCCGGTCGATGCGTTCGCGCGCGGTGAGCCGGTTCTTGGCGTGCTGGCGTTCGATGGCCTTTGAGCCGCCGCCCTGCTTGATCTTGGCCTCTTGGTCGAGGAACTCGTCGGTGATAGTTCGGAGTGTGTGTGATTCGGCCATGCGGCTAGCCTAGCGGCTGGCATCGTGCAGGCAACGGGCAAAAAACAACGCCCGGACGAGCCGGGCGCTGCGGGGTCCATAGGAGCGGCGGCCGCTTACTGCGGCAGCATCTGCTGAACGACTCTCTCGACGCGGCCGCGGATCAGGGGCATGGCCTCGCCCTCTTTCATGTTCATCTGGTTGGCCCACGCGGAGAGGCGGACGCCGTGCGGGTAGTAGTTGCTGGTCTGCGTGATCTCGGCGGTGCGCGAGTTGCTGGTGGTGTTGGAGCCGCTGTCGCCCATGCGGGCGTTGCCGAGGCCGGCGCTCGATGTGCCCGCGGTGCTGTTGTCCGAGAGCAGCGTGAACTCGACGGGCTCTTGGTTGTACTCCTCGAGCACGAAGTCGACGATGAGCGCCCACTCGCGGGGCTTCGAGGCGTTGGCAACACCGAGGCCGGCGAGACCGCCCGCCGCGCCGCCCGCGACCGCGCCGGCCGCCCAGTTGTCGGTCATGTCGCTGACGAGCGCGTACGTCCCCACGCCGACGGCGGCACCGGTGATCGCGCCCATCGCACGAGCAACATTCTGGCCCCCGGACTCGGGGTCGACTTCGCCGAAGAATCGTGTCGAGGCGCGAAGTCGGTACTTGGCTTCCTGAGGATCCGGCACGAGCTGCCATCCCTGGTTGCTCGCCGCGTCACGCATGAGCTGCGACAGATCAACGTCCGCGTCGCTGATGTTTCGGTACGAGATGTAGACGGTCTTGTTGTCAAGCGCCGGCGGCTCGAGCTGGGGCGGGGGAACGACCCACACCGTGCCGCTCCGTGCGTCGGCGTACTTATTCGCCGTGATCTTGCCCATGCCCCGCGACACCGCGGTGCACCCCTGCAGGCCCGCGAGCACGATGCTCGCCAACACAAACCCAGACACAACCCCTCGCCTACACATGAGCTTGACTCCAAAAAATCATTTGTGATCACCAACCGGCCGGCCCACACGCCGGGCCGGCGGCAGCATAAAGTTCCATCGTATCGCCATCTTGGCATCGCGTGCCAGCGTGGCGAGTGAGGTTGGCCGAGACTGGCTTACGGACTGCTGTTCAGAATTTGTCACCCAACCGTTGACAGAACGGAACTACATCTCGTAGGCTCGCCGTGCCGGGCACGCGACCGATGCCGCCCCCGGCCGGATCCCTGACTGATGTGGTTGGGACCGCCCGCGTCGGCAACGGTGCGACGTCGCACGGCCCGGAATCGGCCGCTTCCTGAGTGAAGCGACTCACCGGCCACCGAGCGAGACGAGCACGGCACAAGGAGGCCACCCTCATGGCCAAGAAGAAAGCCGGACCCGGGAAGACCCTCGAAGCCAAGCCCGCCGACGAGAGCGCGAAGCAGGACGCCCTCAGGCGGACGCTGGGACAGATCGAAAAGTCCTTCGGTCAGGGCGCGATCATGCGGCTTGACGAGGACGCGTACCTCTCTATCCCGGGTATCTCGACCGGTGCACTCAGCCTGGACATCGCGCTCGGCGGTAAGGGGATTCCGCGCGGCCGGATCGTTGAGATCTTCGGCCCGGAATCGTCAGGTAAAACCACGCTGAGTCTGACCGTTGCCGCTCACGCCCAGAAGAAGGGCGGCGTTGCCGCGTTCGTTGATGCCGAGCACGCGCTCGACCCGTCGTGGGCCAAAAAGATCGGCGTGAATATCGATGAGCTCTTGGTCTCGCAGCCCGACACCGGTGAACAGGCCCTAGAGATCGTTGAGCTTCTGGTGCGATCGAACGCGGTCGATCTGATCGTTGTTGACTCGGTGGCTGCCCTGATCCCACGAGCAGAGATCGAGGGCGAGATGGGCGACTCGGTCGTGGGCCTCCAGGCCCGGCTGATGTCGCAGGCGATGCGAAAGCTCACGGGCGTGATTGCACGCAGTAGCTGTACGGTGATCTTCATCAACCAGATCCGCGAGAAGATCGGCGTGATGTTTGGCTCGCCTGAGACGACGCCCGGCGGTCGGGCGCTGAAGTTCTACAGCTCGGTGCGCATCGATGTGCGCCGCACGGGCGCGATCAAGGACGGCGACCAGAACGTGGGAAACCGCACGCGGGCTCGCGTCGTGAAGAACAAGGTCGCGCCGCCGTTCCGTGATGCGGAGTTCGACATCATGTTCAACGAGGGCATCTCGATCACGGGTGACCTGTTGGACCTGGCCGTGGAAGAGGGCGTGGCCCAGAAGTCGGGCGCGTGGTTCAGCTACGGCGAGACCCGGCTGGGCCAGGGGCGCGAGGCGTCGAAGAAGTTCATCGCCGAGAACGAGGACCTGTTCCACGAGATGCGTGCGGCGGTGCTGGAGAAGAAGCTGCCCAAGGCGGTGCTGGACCGGATGGGTCAGTTCGAAGCCGACGGGGAGCTTGCGGATGCCGATGAGGCGGAGCTTGAGCCCGCGGAGGCCTGAGCCGATGAATCGCTAGAATGGAGGGTGGCATGGGTCATACCCTGCCGCCTGCCGCGGATGTGGCGGAATTGGCAGACGCGCTAGGTTCAGGTCCTAGTGGGGGTAAAACCCCGTGGAGGTTCGAGCCCTCTCATCCGCATTGCTCGATTCGTCGAGCGGGCCCAGGGATGGGTCCACGCAATGCCCCGCGGAGGATCGGGGATCCGACGAAACGGTCGACCGAAAGGTCGGCCGTTGTCGTTTTTGATGAGCATTCACTCTCTGTGACTTGCGACAAAATCTGATATGTATATATGCTGAATTCAAACGTGGCGTCGCGCGTTGTGCACGGCGCGCCCAGGGGATCGGCATGTTCTTTAAGATTGGTCATGCTGCAGCAGCAGTGGTTGGTGTGTTCGCGGCCGCGTGTGCGAGCGGGGATGTGCTGGACGTGCCTTCGGCGTTTCCGACGATCCAGGCCGCGATCGATGCGGCCGATGACGGCGATGAGATCGTGCTGGCGGCCGGGGTGTATGAGAGCCCGGGCATCGTGATCGATCGGGCGTTGTCGGTGACGATCCGGTCTGCGGATCCGTCGGATGCCGTTGTTGTTGCAGCGACGGTGCTGACGGATGCGGACGACATGGGCTTGTTGGTGGCGCAGGGCGACGCGGATCAGCCGGTGACGCTGATCGCCGCGGGGCTGACGTTCCGACGCGTCGAGACGCAGAACTCGGAACCGCTGATGGTAATCGCGGGCGCCTCGTGCACGTTCGCGGGGTGCGTGTTTGATGGTGGCATGTCGCCCGAGCTTCGGGGCGGCATGATCGACGCGATGGCTGGCGATGGCGAGCACCCGGCCGTGCTGGCCTTGCAGGGGTGCGAGCTGTTCGGGGACGTGGGTGTGATCAGCGTATCTGACACAGCGCTTTCGCTGGTTGATACAACGATGCACGACGGCAGGATGTCGGTGCTGAACGTGGGTGAGTCGTTCGGCGAGGCCGTGCCCACGGTCATTTCCGGGTGTACGTTTCGCGCGGTGACGGCTTCGTTGGGCAGCGTGTTCGATCTGCGCGGCGGCGATGGGGCTGTGGCGGACACGATCGAGAACTGCCGGTTCGAGGACGTCCCGACTTCGGCGATTCAGTCCCTGCGGAACATGGCCATGGAGGATGTGGTCGTTGAGCGGTGCGGGAGCGCGATGACCGCTATCAGCTTCATCGAGGTGGATGCGCGGCTGATGTCCGTCTCGATCGACGGGCTGACTGTCCGCGATTGCCAACTCGGATCGGTGCAATCCGACTTCCTGTGGTTTGTGAATGTTCGCGGTGGGCTGGTGGCGCGTGACCTTCTGTTCGAGGACAACGTGGGCGCGACCAAGTGGCTCCACGGCATGACCGATGAGAACGGATACGTGCTCGAGGACTCAGTCTTTCGGAACAACACATCGTCGCAAGACACGGTGGAGTGTCATGCGGATGGGATGGTTCGGCGTTGTCTCTTCGAGAACAACACAATCACCGGTGATGGCCCGGGGGTGCTGACGGCATGGGGGCAGGGTGGCCTGGGACACATCCGTGACGAAGAGATCATCATCGAGGACTGCGTGTTTCGGGGCAATACCAGTTCTGCGGGTGCCTTTGCGATTCCGACACGGGTGTTTCCGTCGGGGCGTCCATTGATCATGCGGCGGTGTCTCTTCGAGGGTAACTCCGGATCGGCCGGCGCGGTCGGTGTTGGGTTCCCCAACCTTGCCAACAGAGAGATTGGGTACGAGTGGCTCGTCATGCAGAACTGCATTATCACGGGCAACGACGGGCTGTTTGCGGGCGTGAACATCGGCACGGTTCGGTTTGAGTCGTGCACGATCGTGGGGAACCAATCGGGTGCGGCTTCGCTGGGGGTCGCCTCGACGAGCATGGTTGATTCCGTGTTCGTGCCGCATGACTCGTCGGCGAGCATCGTGGTTCACCCTGACATCCTCATCCCCAATGCTCTCGACGATGATGAGTTTGCGGACTTCGAAGCATCGAATTCCATCGTGCCCTCGTCGGTGCAGGGGGCGACGCTGAGCTCGCTCGATCCGCTGTTTGTGCGGCACCCCTCGGACGGCGGCGACGGCTGGGGCGACGACCCCGACACGCCCGGCATCGACGAATCGCTCAACGACGACTTCGGCGACCTGCGGCTTCGCTCCGGCTCGCCCGCGATCGACTCGGGCAGCAGGGGCATCATGCGCTTCTTCGAGACCGACTTCGCGGGCAACGCGCGGCTGCGTGACGACCCCGGCGTGCCGGATACCGGTCGGAACGGGATGATCGATCGCGGTGCGCATGAGTTCCAAGGCGTCACCTGCCTTGCGGATGTGAACCAGAACGGTGCGCTGACGCCCAACGATTTCAACGCGTGGGTGCTGGCATTCAACGCCGGCTCACCGCTGGCGGATCAGAACCGCGACGGGCGGCTCTCGCCCAACGACTTCAACGCCTGGATCCTGAACTTCAACGCGGGTTGCCCTTAGTTGGCGGTCAGATCATGCAGTTCGAGTGCACGCCATTCTACCAGCTGGGGCAGTACGTCACGGGCAGCGTACAGGGTGCCGCTGGGGTTGACCGGGTGATCACGACCGACCTCGATCTCGATGGTCGCGATGACATCCTGATCATCGCGGACGCCGCTTCGTCGGAGCTGATCGTGTTTATGAACAACACGCTGACGTCGTCTCCCTGACGGGGAACGGCGCTCGGTCCTGGCCCGTCGCGAGGCGGGCCGGGGCATTGGAGATAAACGATGATGAAGATAGCTGTAGCGTTCCTGAGTGTGGTCGTCGCTGCCGGTGTGGCGCACGCCCAGCCGCGGTTTATCCCGATCGGCGACATACCGGGCGGGCTGACCTTGGGTCGTGCGAACGCGGTGTCGGCGGATGGGACGGTCGTAGCGGGTGACGGGCGTCCTCTCGAGACGACCATCGATTCGTTCCGCTGGACCGAGGCCGAGGGGATGCAGGTGCTGCCGCGCCTGCCCGGTGGTTCGTTCTAAAACCTCTCCGGTATCTCGCCCTCGGGCGAGTATGTGGTGGGCAGGTACAGCAGCGCGAGCGCGGGGGGCGGGCTGAGCTTTGTCCACTCGCCGTCCACCGGGATGGCGAGCATCGGCCGGCTGCCCGGTGAGGACGCTCGCACGGGCTTTAATGCGGTCTCGGACGACGGGGTCGCCGTGGGCTCGGTGGCCAACGGGCGGACGAACGTGGGGGCGATCCTGAACCGCGCGGCGCGGTGGAGCGCAGCGGGCGGGCTGGAGCTGCTGCCGCTGCCCGACCCGCTCGACGAGTTCCAGCAGAGCTCGGCCTTCGCGCTTCTGAATGACGGGCGCGTTTTCGGCTCGTCGGCTTCGGGCTGGTGGCTGTACTCGGACTCGACCGGGTTCGACGTCCTGCCCGAGGAGGCCTGGGGCCTCGGGCGCATCAACTCGGACGGGAGATTCATCTCCGGCGACGACCGTGACGGCGACGTGTACCTGATCCGCGGGGCGTACTGGACGCCCGACACGGGGCGGCAGATCCTGGAGCCCTACATCGACAACGGGGCGTCGTACGGCGTGACCGGGATGAACGACGACGGGTCGATCATCGTGGGCGAGCAGGCGAACGTCGGCTTCCTGATCTGGCTGGATCAGGGCAGCCTTGTGCTGTTCGAGGACTACGTCGCGGGCTTCGGCGTGGACCTGATGGGCCACACGATCCGTGACATCAGAGGGGTGTCCGCCGACGGAACGACGTTCGTCGGCGAAGCCCGCGACCCGCTGGGCGGCAACATCGCGTTCTCGATCGTCATCCCGTCGCCCGGTGTGTTGCCGGCGCTGTGCGTGGCCGGGGGGGTGCTGGCCCGCCGGCGTAGGTGAACGCTCGCCCACTAGACTCGCGGCATGGGGCTGATCTACGCGGGGATCGACGAGGCGGGGTACGGGCCGATGCTCGGGCCGCTGTGCGTGGGGCTCGCGGTGTTCCGTGTCGAGGAGCACGCAGCGGGTGCGAACGCGCCCGATCTGTGGGAGGTCTTGAAGGCGGGGGTGTGCCGGTCGCTGAAGGAGCTGCGCACGGACTCGAAGCATCGCGTGGCGATCGCGGACTCGAAGGCGCTCAAGCTGCCGAACCAGAGCAAGACCCGTCACCCGCTGCTGCACCTTGAGCGAGCGGCGCTGAGCCTGCTCGCGGCATCAGGGGTTGAGTGTGCGGACGATACGCATCTGTTCGCTGCGCTCGGGAGCGTGCTGCCCGATGAGCCCTGGTACAGGGGTGAGGCGGCGGCATTGCCCCTGGCGACGACCGCGGAGGATCTAAAGATCGCGACAAACGTGCTGCGATCGTGCATGAAGGGCGCGGGCGTCGAGCTGGTCGAGCTGCGGTGCGCTGTGGTGGGCGAGACGGCGTTCAACGCGACGATCCGAGAAGCGGGCAGCAAGGCGGAGGTCGTCGCGCGGGCGGTGGCGTCGCACGTCGGGCTGATCCGCGAGCGGTGGGGCGGGGACAGACTGGCTGATGGCGATGAGATCCGCATCGCGTGCGACCGGCTGGGTGGGCGGGCGACGTACACGGATCCGCTTTCAAGGGCGTTGCCCGGCGTGCCGATCACGGCGATCGCCGAGTCGCCCGAGATCAGCGGGTATCACCTAGGGCCCGTGGATGGGTCGGGGTCGAGCCCGGTGCGGGCGCTGTTTATGACCGAGAGCGAGACGCACCATCTGCCGGTGGCGGTGGCGTCGATCGCCGCCAAGCTGGTGCGGGAGCTGGCGATGCGCAGGCTGAACCGGTACTTCGGCGAGCGGCTGTCGCGCGAACTGCCCGAGTTGAAGCCCACGGCGGGGTACGTGCAGGACGCGAGGCGGTGGCTGGGCGACGTAGGGCCGCACATCGACGCGGAGACGCGGGATCGGCTCGTGAGGCTTGCGTAGCGCCAACGATGCTTACGTGAGCGATCCGGAGCACGACAAGACGATGCTCGATCTCGCGGCTCGCCTTGCGTGTCGGGCGGTGGGGAAGGTCGAGCCCAACCCGATGGTGGGGTGTGTGATCGCGCGGGACGGTGTGCCGATCGCGATGGGGCACCACCAGCGGTTCGGGGGGCTGCACGCGGAGCGCGAGGCGCTCGCGGATGCGGCGCGTCGGGGCGTGGATGTCCGCGGCGCGACGGCGTACGTCACGCTCGAGCCATGCTGCCATCACGGGAAGCAGCCGCCTTGCACGGAGGGGCTGCTCGAGGCGGGCATCGGCGACGTGGTGTTTGCGCGGCCCGACCCGGGGCCCGAGTCGGGCGGCGGCGCAGCGAAGCTGATCGAGGCGGGGGTGCCGTGCCGGCTGAGCGAGGCGAGCGCGAACGCGGTTGCGCTGTCGGACCCGTTCGTCAAGCGGGTGAAGACCGGGCTGCCCTGGGTGATCGCCAAGTGGGCTCAGACGGTGGACGGGCGGATCGCGACGCGGACGGGTCAGAGCCAGTGGATCTCGTCGGACCGTTCGAGGCTGCGCGTTCACAGGCTGCGGGAGCGGATGGACGCGATCGTGACCGGGCTGGGGACGGCCCGCTTCGATGACCCGAGGCTGACCGCTCGCGTCGGTCGCAGGCCGAGGCGGGTTGCGCGACGGGTTGTGATCGACTCTGATCTGATGCTGCCGGCAGACTCGAAGCTGGCGACCACGGCGCGTGAAGCGCCGGTCACGGTGTGCTGCATGAACGAGCTCAAGAGCAGCGAGTATCTGCGCGAGCGGCGCGAAGCCCTGGAGGCCCGTAGCGTCGAGGTCATGGGGGTGCGTTCGGACAACGAGCGGCTGGACCTCGACGTGATGCTCATGCAGTTGGTCGAGCGTCACGACACCATGAACGTGCTGATCGAGGCGGGGCCCGGGCTGCTCGGGAGCTTCTTCGAGTTCGATCTGGTGGATGAGGCGCGGGTGTACATCGCGCCGTTGCTCTTGGGCGACGAGCTGGCCAAGGCGGTGGCGACCGGTCGGACGGTGCCCAGCCTGAGCGGGGGGCGGAACTTCAGGCTGACGCGCGTCAAGCGGATCGGCGATGATGTGGAACTGGTGTACAGACGGCCGGTCGACTAGGTGCCCGAACTGAGCGCGCGCAGCTGTGCACGTGCGATTTCGAAACAGCCGGAACATAGCCGGTGCGCTGAGCGGGCAACAGCGGCCGAATCGCCTTTGGATTCAAGCTCATTCAGCAGCGCGTAGAACGATTCGCACTCGATGCCGACGTGTCCGTGATCGGCGGCTTCACCCACCTCCGCAAGACACGCACCGAGCGACAGGGAGCCGTTGCGGTACCGGTGCCACAGGTAGCCGAGGGTCGCTTTGTCGCAGTCGTCGTCGCTCATGCCGTGGTGATCGGACCACGTCTTCAGGGCGTCGGCCGTTGCTGCTGCCGCGAGATCGATGAGCCAGGTCTCTGGCGGCTCGGTGTCCAGCATGATGAGCGAATCGGCCCACGCTTGCCAGTCGGACGGCTGCGCGAAACCGCACTCCGCAGCCGCGAGCCAGTAGCGGGCGATATCACGCGGCTGGGGCGACATCAGTCATCGGCGCCGTCGGCGGACCGCGGCGAGTCCGAGCGGCGCGAGCGCGAGCGTGGCGGGCGCAGGGATGTACCGCACGTCCCATGTCAGCTGCCCGGCGTTGCCGCTGGCGTCCTGATACAGAAGCACATCGCCGCTGAACGATTTGAAGACGGCGCTGTTCTGTCCAACCAGCGCTAGCTCGAGCGCGTCAAGCCGACCGGCGTAGGTGAAGTCGAGAACGAAGAGCGGGTTAGACGAGTCGGGCACGCCGAAGAACGAGTTGGAGTTGCCGATAAAGCTCGCAACCGGCCCGTTGGTGACCAACGCATTTCCGAGTGTCGTGTCATAAGACGCGTTGTAGTCGGTGATCGTGATGAACGAGCCGTCACCGGTGAGGCTGAAGCTCGCATCGGCCCACAGCTGGATCAGTGGTAGGAACGTCGGCGTGGTGAGCAGCTCCGCCGATACTGTCCACGAATCGCCGCTGACGTTGTTAACGGTGATGAGCATGTCTGGCTGGGCGGAGGCGGTACCCGCGGCCAGCAGGGCGATTGCGGTGCGTGTCATGTGTGTTCTCACTTTCTGAGGCGTCGAGTCGCCGCGAGGGCGAGCGGTGCAACGACGAGCGTTGCCGGTGCGGGGATGATGACGACGTCCCAGGTCAGGCTACCCGGGTTGCCCTGTGCGTCTTGGTAGAGAATCACATCGCCGAACGGTGGCCTGTTGTCGAGATACGAGTTCTGGCCGACCATATCGAAGCTCAGCGAGGGGACGGTGCCGTTGTACGAGAAATCAGCGACCCAGAGCGGGTTGCTGTTATCGGGGACTCCGAAGAAGCTGTTGGCGTTCCCGACGAAGCTGGCCGTGGGGCCGCTGGAGACTTGCGCGGCACCGAGGGTGGTGTCGTAGGACGGGTTGTAGTCGGTGATCGTGATCGGGGAGCCATCGCCGGTGAGCTCGAAGCTGGCGTCCGCCCAGAGCTGAACAACCGGCACCGGTTGAAACCCCGAGAACGCCGCCGACATGCTCCACTGATCGTCGGCGATGTTGTCAATGGTGATGAGCATGTCGGGCTGGGCCGAAGCGGTGCTCGCGAAGAGGACTGCGAGTGCTGTGCGTGTCATGGCGTGTGTTCACTTCCTGCAGCGGCGTGCTGCGAACAGCGTCATCGATGTGATGGTAAGGGTTCCTGGGCCGGGGACAAAGAAACTGAGCTCGTCAGCCGGAAACTGACCGAACCCGATGGTCGCTTCGAGTGTTCGCGTCCCCGCAACGCCTTGGGCGTCCTGGTAGAGCTCAACCATCGGGAGTCCGTCGGCCGCGCCGGTCTCGAAGATGACCGAGTTCTGCGACACGAGCTCGAACCCGAGCGACGCGATCGCGCCGTCGAACAGGAACGATGCCACGAGCAGGGGGTTCGACGAGTCGGGCGGCAGCTCGCCGAAGACCCCCGCGACAAATGTGCTCGCCATGAAGCCGGTGAATGTGGCTTCCGGCCTGCCGTTCTGCACGAGGAAGGGGTCGCCGAACGAGTCGGACCGGTAGCGAGGGTTCCATGCATCGAACGTGATGTCCGCGTCGCCCGTCAGCCGAAAGCTCGCATCCGACCAGACCACGTCGAAGCTGTTTGCGCTCGGCGGCAGCTGGCCCAGGAACTCGGCAATAACGACGTAGCGGCCGGCTTCGGTCGTTTCTTGGATCGTGACCCTCGCGTCCTGGGCGGCAACGGATCCTGCGGACGCGATGGCGAGACTTGCTGCGCTTTTCATGGTCTCTCCTGCCCGCGGCGGCGCACCGCAATCACGGCGATCGGGGCGGCGGCGATGGTGGCTGGTCCCGGTGCGAACACGACATCCCAGGTCAGGCTCCAGATGTTGCGGAGACGCAAAGTGGCATTCCCACGGTCTCCGCTCGCGGCTGCCTCGCGACGACCGACGCTGCTCTTGAGATCCTACAAAGAATCCGCTTCGCCTCCAATCTTTTCGGTCCGGCCTCTCTGGCAAAGGGCCCTGAGGCCTCAGAGTCGTCAGAGAGGGTCTGGGAGGAGTAGCTCGGCATCAGATCGTCTCGGAGCTACGACGAGGTCCCGTGATGGCGGGCGTTGTCCGGGGCCGAGCAGGCGTCTACGCTTATCGCGACTGAGTCTCAATCTCTGATTTTGGTGCTCCCGAGGTCTATGCCGGGGGCTCCGGAGCAGTGAGGGGCTGACGGGAAGAGATTCGCGGCGAGACCGCGTGGGCTGCTTGTGGGTTGGGCCGCACGCGGTGCGCTGCTGAGAGGAGATGGACATGCGGCACGCATTTTTTGGTGGCGTGGTAGCTGCTGGGCTTGCAGGACTGGCCGGGGCACAGACGGCGAGTTTCAGCGTGTCGGGCGCAGGCCCGGCCGGTGACCTTGGGGCGGCGGGCAACTTCACGACGTCGGGGACGTTCACCGAGACGTTCGTTGCTCAGAGCCTGCAATGGAGCGGGACACTGACCAGCAACCCGAATCTGTTCTTTTTCGAAGAGGACGTGTTCGCCTCTATCGAGGGGCCGAACGGCCTCGGGTATACGGGGCCGATCGCCGGCGAGCAAGGGATCTTCCTCGGTACGACCCCTTTCAGCGGCTGGTCGTCGGGCTTCGCGCCCGCCAGCGTGAACGGCGGCTGGTCGTTTGAGGCGTATACGCCCAACACGTTCGCGTCATCGACCGATTGGACCATCGCTGACGCCAGCTTTGCGTTCAGTGCCGATCTGTTCCCCGCGTCAACGCCGATCGCCGTCGGTGACACGCTGGCCGCGCCGATCGTCGAGGCCGAGATCCAGTGGTACTCGATCGCCCACGGCGGCGGCGGGCTCGACATCTCGACCGCGGGCAGCCTCATCGACGAACTCGACGGGAACATTACGACCGATGACACGCTCATCGCGTTGTATGACAGCGCCGGCGCGCTCGTCGAGTTCAACGACGATGCGAACGGCGACTTCACGAGCCGGCTTACGTTCGCAGACCTCGCGGCGGGCGACTACACACTCGCGGTAACCGGCTCGACACTCGGCACGCGTGTGGGTGCGTCGTTTATCAGCACGTCTCACGACGGCCGTGGCACCATCCAGCTCGCGATCACTGTGCCTGCAGCGCCGTCGGCCGCCGTCTTCGGCGTGCTCGGGATCGCAGCTGGCCGCCGGCGTCGCGACCGGATCGATTGAACGGAGACCTTGTTTCGATTCCTTTTGTTTGTGATTCGATAAGAAAGGACAGAGAGAGATGAAGACCACGATTGCACTGGCTGTTGTTGGAATCGCCGGCGCGGCTGCCGCACAGCCCACAGAGATCCTCGCTTCCAGCGACTATATGTCATCAGGATTTTTCTTCCCGTCGTCGCTCGACCTCGTTCGCGGCGAAGAAGCGAACAGCATCCGGTCGGCGAACCGAGTCTCGCCTGAGATTATCTCGGGCGTGACGGGAGAGAACGCGTACTTCAGCTTCGACTTCGACCCGTCGGCGTTCTCGGGTCCGGTGCCGGAGGCGGTGATCCGAGTCGAGGTCGTGCCGGGTTTCTTTGCCGACCCAACCACGACGGACCCGGCGTCGGTTTCGATCCACAGCGTGGCATCCGATCCGCTGGCGACCATCGATCAGACGATCGCCACCGGGCCGAGCTCATTCCTCGACTTCCGTGACACGCAGATCACAACGTCGAGCATCATTTCAACGACAGACGTGACCGGTCTCGGCGTCTTCGATTGGGACATCACGGCGCTGGTGAACGATTGGATCGCCAACGGCGACGCCAACAACGCGTTCGCGCTGGGCACGAGCGTGCTGACGGATGCCACGGGGAGCACCGCCGCCTTTGTTAACTCGACCTGGACGGGGCTGACCGACGAGGTGACCGCTCGCATTGTTGTGATCCCCGCACCCGCGAGTGCGGCGTTGCTGGGTCTCGGCGGTCTGGCCGCGGTGCGTCGCCGTCGCTGATTGTGCCGCCCTTCACGCCGAGGGTGGGAACGCCCGCGTGATGGGGAATGGAACGAACCGCGGGGGCGGCCGCCGCCGGTCCCGCGTCTTTCACCGGCGCCGAACACGCGAGATTCGATGCCGGAAACGGAGACTTGGTCATGGAAGAGCACGCGGGACGAGGCGGCAAAGTCAACCCGATGCGAAGCCGTCCTCGGGGATTGAAGCCGGCGGACGCGATGACACAAGCCGAAGTGAACGAGTTCTGTCGAGCGACCTCGGCCTTGTATTTCGAGGTTGTCCGGCAGCATGCGAGCCGAACCGGCGTGCCGGCGTGCCTGCCCGACCTGCTCTGCCCGAAAGCGGATGTCCCCTCGACCGCGGGCTACGACGGCGTCATGCTCGAGGAGGCCGAGCGGTTTTTGCTTCGGATGGGCCTGATTGCCGAGAGCCCCCCGGAAAGGTGACCGCCCTGGGGGTGCGGTGGACTCACGCTGTGGTTTCAAATCACTCGGCCAGTACAAGCGACGGCACGAATGCAGCGACCGGCTAGTGCCGGCAGGTGCACGGCTCATCGGGCGGCGGGACCGATCGGAATCCGATGACCTTGCGGAGCAGCAGCGGCGGTGTATCGAACACCTGGTCGCCGCGCGGGTCGGAACTGCCGTCGCGTGATGCGAAGATCGGATCCGTCTCGCCCCATGGCGTGTACGACACAGTGAAATCGGGGTCGTGCGCGGCGTAGCGCTGCAGCTCGAAGAACGGGATCAGCTCGCCGGCATCGGCCATCAGCTGCAGCTTCCAATGCGTTGACTCATGGACAGCCACCATGTCCGCGGTCTTCTCCGAAAGCGTGAGCGAGGGCATAAAGAAGTGGTTGGTCTCTCCGAGCTCTGTACGCAGGTTCGAGAACATCGAGAACGATGTCTGGGTCTTGAACCCCAGGTAAGGGCAGAGCCCGTTAAAGGTCAGGAGAGCGAACAAGCCCGCAGCAGGCCAGCGCGGGGCGTGTGCGTCGGCCTCGTCGGCGTCGAAGATCGACGACGGACGCCGAAGCAGCGGCAGGTAGAAGATCGCCGAGCCCGCGAAGATGAACAGCACGGCGACAGCCCGTGGTGTGCCGCGGATCGAATCAGCGGCCCGAGCAGCGGCCGCGGCGATGTCGGGTTGGTCGTGTGCCGCGACGCGGAACGCGAAGTAGCCAACACCGAGAGCGACGCCGCAGAGCGGCACGAGCCGGAGCCATGTCAGGATCATCGCTGGGAGCTTTGCGGCAACGAGATCAACGACGTCGGCGATGCGGCGGTAGAACGCGAGCGGGACGAAGAGGGCGTAGAGCGGCATGATCAGCACGCTGAAGGACATGACGTACCCGTTGACATGAAACGCGAGCAGGCCGTGGAACAGCAGGCCGCCCGCGATCGCGAGCATGCGGGTGCGCCGCACCAGGAGCAGCACGCCCAGCGCCAGCTCGATCACGAGCGAGCCGATCAGCGTGGGCCAGTTCACCCATTCGCCGATCGGGATGAAGGGGAGGAACGTCTTCAGCTGTCGGTGCAGGTACGGCCCGCAGCTGACCTCGGGATCGAAGTAATCGGCGTTGAGCTTGTGCAGCACCGCGAATCCGTAGACGGTGACGAGGCCGACGCGAATGGCCGGGCCCACCGACTTCGCCGCGGCCGCTGTCCAGTCGGCGCGGCGGAGCCCCTGCAAGGCCGCGACGAGCAGCACCCCCGCGATGAGCGATGTCATGAGCACGTGGTTGGGTGTGTAGGGCATCATGTTGATCTCAACGACCAGCATGGCAGCGGCCATCGTCGCGACGCGGCGAGACGACGACGGCTTGGTTATCACCAACGCCCCGGCGAAGAGAGCAACAAGCGTGGCGACGATCGAGACCGACCCCTTGGCCGCCCAGTCCCGCACGCCAATGAACGTGTGGATGATCGCGAACGCGGCGAACAGCCGCAAGAACACCTCGAATCGAGTGGCGTCTGCGAAGCCCGGTTCTACCAGTGATTTCTTCGGCGAGGTGGTCATGACAGTCCCGTCACCAGCATCCACACGCCCGAGATGCAACGCGGGCGCAGCGTCCACGGCGGCACGGTAGTGGCGGGGGACGACCGTTGCAAGAATTGACGCCTCTGCGCAGCTCCGCCCAGCGATGACACCGGTCGAGCCTCGTGGTCAGTACACGATGGCGGTGGCGGCTTCGATGGATTCGACGACGTCGCGAACCTGGAAGGGCTTTCGCAGGAACCCCTCGAAACCCTTGCTCGAGAGCGAGGCCGCCTGACCGTCTGTGAGCTTGCCCGACATCGGAATGATCTTTGTCATCTGCAGGCTGTCGGATTGCTGCACGTGTGCGGCGAGCGTCTCGGCGTCGTTCTGCTCGCCCAGGTGCATGTCGAGCAGCAGCACGTGCGGCCTGAACCGTTCGCACTCGATGCCTGCCTCGAATCCGCTGGTCGCGACGCGGACGTCGTAGTTCGTCCGCTCGGTCAGAACGTCCTTGAGCGTGCCGACGACCTCGGTTTCGTCGTCAACGATAAGCACACGTGTGCGGCCGCCGGTGATCCCGTCGAGCGGGATGCCGTGGGCCTTCATAAATTTGACAAGCTCCGGCACCGGGATGCGCCGGTCTTTCGAGCCTGGGATGCGATAGCCCTTGAGCTGACCGGAGTCGAACCACTTGCTGACGGTGCGCGGCGCAACATTGCAGATCTTCGCGACCTCTCCGGTCGTCAGCACGTCCTTATCGATGGGCATGGGATCTGGTCCTTGGTGTGCCGGGGCGCTCCCGCCCGGCAGTGCTCGCACCTGCCACAGCCTCACAGCTCGCTCGGGGTGCAAAGGGGGGATCGGACGTCACAGGGGGCGACTTGACACGGTCGGTCGTTCTGTTGCGGATATATGTGCGGCCGGGCACCGAGGTTGGGGTGGGTACGGATAGACCGGTACGGTTTCACACCGCCAATAACTCACCTGCGTGCGTCGAATGCCGTCGGTTTTCAGGACGCAGCGATGCCGTTGACGGCTTTGGCCCCCTCCAGTTATCCTGAGGAGGGCAGAAACGCCACTCTGCCCGCCTACGCTCATTGCGATGAACGGGGGATGGTCCGCAGGCCGCGGGACTTTGGGCCTCGGAATCGGGATTGGCGAACGACGGCGGTCTGGGCAATCACGGAAGCGTGCCCTGAGATGGCCCGTGGGGGGTTCGTGGCCACAGGAGTGGCGTCGGACACCGGAAGCAGACAACAAAAGTCGTTCACGCGGGGCCGAGGGGAGTTCGGCTGCTGCGTCAGAGCGTGACTTGGAGCGAGCCGTGCGCAGCAGCAACCGATCGGTTTTTCGTGTTTCAGACCGCGTGAAGGGTGCCCTTGTCGGCCTGACCCTGGTCGCCGCGTCCGGGCTTGCTCCTTCGGCGATCGCTCAGACCGACGAGCCCGACGTCGAGCAGCAGATCCGAGACTTTATCTTCTTTGTCAACATCAACCGGGACGATGCGGCTCGTGTGACGGCCGAGCAGCTCCTCGCCAGCGGCATGTCTCCGCAGGAGATTCTGAACGTCGTCGAATCGGAACGTTTGTTTGGTGATCTGCAAGAAGCCCTCGGCAAGGCGGGCCGCCGCGCCGAGTTGGAGCCGGTTGCCGGCGAGATTGTGATCCTGCTCCGTGACGCGAGGCTCCAGCGTGCGCGTGACCCCGATGAGATCGACCGCAACATCGAGGCCTTGACCGGGCCGCTGCGTGGGAAGCTGTATGCAAGGGATCTGCTGAAGGCGGCCGGTGAATACGCGATGCCGCAGCTCCTGGAATCGCTGCTGCAGCGGCGTGATCCGAACCTGCGGACGGAAGTGCAGCGCCTGATGTCGGAAATGGGCCGATCCGCGGTTGTGCCCCTCTCGACGGCGTTGCTCGACGTTGACCCCGCATCGCAGGAACTGATCGCTTCGATCCTGGGGAACCTTGGCTATCGAACAGCGGGTCCCTTTGTGACGGAGCTCGCGAGCAGGACGGACAACGCGGACGTCCGCAGCGCCGCCGAGCGGGCGGCCGATGAGCTCGGCATCGCCGGGACACCGACCGCCGACCTCTATTTGTCTATCGGAGAGGCGTACTACGACCAGCGCGATGAACTGACCGTGTTCCCGGGTGAGGACGTGCAGCTCTTGTGGGACTATGACCCGGCCATCGGCCTGCTGCCAACGGCGATCGATACCACGGTGTTCCACGAGGCGATGGCGATGCGCATGGCAGGCCGGGCGATGGAACTCGGGGCGAACCAGACCCAGGCGTACGGTCTGTGGGTTGCCGCGAACTTCAGCCGTGAGATTGACGAGCCGCTGGGTTACGACAACCCGGCCTATCCGCCGTCCCGCCGGGAGGCCATGTACTACGCCACGTTCACCGGGCCGACTACCGGGGAAGACGTGCTGGCGAGGGCCCTCGACGACACCGACACCCCGCTCGCCCGCCGCGCGATCGATGCGATTGCGCAGACCGCCGGACCGGAGCGTCTTTGGAGCTCCCAGGGCAGGGTCAGCCCGCTCGTCACGGCACTGGGGTACCCGAGCAGGCGAGTGCAGTACGACGCGGCGTTGGCGCTGGCGGCCAGCCAGCCCGAAGAAAGCTTCGCCGGATCGGAGCGTGTCATCCCGACGCTCGCGAGCGCGCTGAGATTTGCCGGTGAGAAGTACGCCGTGGTGCTCGCGCAGTCGAACGAGCGGTACACGTCGCTCAGGGCCACGCTCGAGGGCAGAGGCTACGTGGTGCTTCCATACGGCGAGTCGGTCGATGACATTCGGGAGAGCCTTATCTCTGTGGCGGGCGTTGACTTGGTGGTGATGCAGCCCGGCGCGAACGCGACAACAAACACGTACGCCGCCATTCGCCAGGAAAGCCGGCTCTCGGCGACTCCGGTGCTCGCCCTCGCGGCGACGCCCGAGCTGCCCAGGCTCCGCAGGTCGTTTGATCGTGACGTCTCGATTGAGGTGCGTCCGCTGGGCGTTTCGAGCGACGCCCTGAACGCCACCATCGACACGCTCATCGATCGAGCGTCGGGAGGCGAAATCGGTGAGCAGGAGGCGATTGACTACGCCGAGCGGGCCGTCGCCGCCCTCCGAGATCTTGCCGTGGGGAGGAACCGGGTTCTGAGCGTAGCCGACGCCACGACCGGCCTTGTGTCGGCGATGAATGAGACCACGGGTGACATCCGCCTGCGAGTAGCGGAGGTGCTCGCGATGATCGATCGGACGGACGCCCAGCGAACCCTCGCGGCTGCCGCGTTCGACGCCGCGGGCTCCGAGCGCATCGCGCTCCTCGACTCGCTCGCGGTTTCCGCTCGGAACCACGGCCAGCTTATGAGCGATGAGCTCCTCGCGCAGCTTGTCGAGATTGCTGAGACCGGGGCCGATGACGAAGCCACGTCGGCGGCCGCTGTCGTCGGTGCGTTGGGCGCATCGCGCGAAGACGTGGTCCGCTTGATCCTGGCGGGCGGCCGCTAGCAGTCACGCCGGCGCCACCGTCCATATAACCCGTCGAGCTCACCCAGGCCGATCACCGATCGGCCTGTTTTTTGCGCGCATCCGGCACAGACATCGCGAAAGCCGCGTCGCGATTACCGCTGCGGCTTGTGTTCGGGCGTTTTGCTTCCGATGTCTTGCGTGCCTCAAGGGCGACCCTGACCGTGGGCCGACTGGGGGTGCCGGGCTCCGCAGCGTGTGGTGCGGGCTGGCAAGCAAGTGGGGGGCACATTCGGCCCACGTTGACGCATCGGCGTTTCTGTGTAGGAGGATTTGGATATGGTGGCTCGTGCAAAGCGTGCGTTCACGCTGGTTGAAATCTTGATCGTTGTCGTGATCCTCGGCATTCTTGCCGCGGTCGTCGTTCCGCAGTTCGTTGATGCCGCCGACCAGGCGCAGGTGGGCAACACTGAGACGCAGCTCCGTACGCTGCGGACCCAGATTCAGCTCTTCCGCGCTCAGTCGGACACCAACGAGTTCCCGGAACTCGCCAACGCCGACCCGCAGCTCGGCTGGGACCCGATGATCGCCGATCAGCTCATCCAGGCTCCGCCGATCAACCCGCGTTCGAACTCGGCCGTCGTCACTGACACGACCGAAACGGGTCAGGACGGCCAGGATGCCGCGGCGGCGCTGGATATCGGTGACGGTGGCTGGCTCTACAACCCGGACACGGGCGAGATCTGGGCTGTCGGCTTCGACGAGGATTACACGGACAGCAGCGCCGCGTGGAACTTCTGATCCGCGTGTAGCTCCAGGACTTCGCGCGGTCGGCCCGATGGGGCCGGCCGTGTCTTGTTGGTGCGGGGCGTGACCCGCGTACGAAATCGCAAACCGAGCAACGACGTGTGAGGAAACGGACATGAAGCTTCTTGCCAAGCGTGAGGGTGAAACGGGTCGCGGGATCAGCCGGCTTCAGTCGGCGTTGCTGCCCGCGGTACTGATGCTGCTTGCTGTGGATGTGTTTGTCCGCCTCACGCCTCCCGCCGTGCAGGCGTCCGAGGCCTCGGTTCAGCCGGAGGGCCCGGGCGGTGTGCCCACGCTCGTGAACCCGGCGCGACAGCGGGCCATGATCGTTGATGAGCTCAAGGAAATGAACCGCCGCATCACGAGCATGGAGCGCAAGCTCGACGGCCGGCTCCGCGTCGAGGTCGTCAACTTCCCGAAGACCAACGAAGGCAACGGGAACGACTAATGCACCGAAGGGCGTACACGCTTCTCGAACTCATGATCGTCTTGGTCCTGCTCGGCTTCGCCGCGGCGGTCGTGGTGCCGAATCTTCGCGGGTCGGAACCTATCCGGGTGCAGACCGCCGTGCGGTCTCTCGCGTCCGACATCATGTTCGCCCAGAGCGATGCTCTCGCCTACCAGCAGCGGCGAGCGGTCGTGCTCGACCCCGCGGCGAATACGTACTGGATCGCCGAGGTCTCGACTGACACACTCGACTTTGACGCCGACGCCATGTACAAGGTCGATGGGCCAGGGCAGCGCTTCCTGGTTTCGCTCGACGAAATCAGCGGCGGCGCTGCTCAGCTGATCGAGGCCGATTTCGACGGCCTCGAGATGATCATCTTCGACGAGCTCGGCGGCCCGGTTGCCGACCTCACGAGTGACACGCCGGCGAGCGGCGGGAGCCTCGTCATCGGCGGCGATGACGGTGCGCGATTCCGGCTCCGCGTTGAGCCGTACACGGGCCGGGTCACGGTCGAGCGCGAAGGTGCCTGATCACCCGCGTTGTTTCCGCGGTCCCGGTCGCGGGAGCGTGTGCGCTTTGGGGGGAGGCGATGGTGGGGGAGCATCATCGGAAGTCTGGCAGCACCGGCGACCGTTCCGAGCGGACCGGCGTGCGGCGTTCGGCGCGGTCGCGACGGTATGTCTGGTTCGCCGGACTGCTGGGCGGCATGCTCGCGCTCGCGGTGTGGGGCAAGCTGCGGTTCGTGAGCGATGTGCCGCGCATGGCCTACGCCGAGCCGGATTCTGGCGAGCAGGTTGAGACCGCGGAAAGCTACGGGGCCCGTCGCACCAACCGCTAGAGAAAAGGCGAATCGACACCCCCGAAGCTGGGGATTCACGCCTTTCCCTGTCTTGCCAATCCTCCCAATTTGTCAGAATGTTGACCACCTGCACGCAAGTTGCTGCCGCTGGATGTCGACGTCTGTCTTTGACCGGCGGCTGCGTGGGCAGCGACCGGTTCACTCTGACACGAAAACCCGGCGGCCAAGCTCCGCGGGGTTCGAGGGGACAGTCGATGTTCATCGAGCGGAACCGTCGGTGCGGGCTTCGGGGACTTGGATTGAGCGCGGTCGCCCTTCTCGGCGTGCTCGCTGGCACGACGGCGGGATTCGCTCGTGCCCAGGATGAACAGCCCGAGCTCAACGATGCGGGCGTGGTCAACGTTGACGAGAACTTGATCACGGAGCTCTTCGTCAATGACGAAGACCTGAACACGGTGCTCCAGCTCCTGGGTATCCAGGCCCAGAAGAACATCGTCACGGGCCAGAGCGTTGCCGGCCGCGTCACTGCGAACTTCTTTGGCGTGACGTTCTACGAGGCGCTCGACGCCATTCTGAATGTCAACGGTTACGGTTACATCGAGCGTGGCTCGTTCATCTACGTCTACGGCCTCGAAGAGCTCGAGCGTATCGAAGAAGCGACCCGCACACGCAAGAGCGAGGTCGTCAACCTGAACTACATCTCGGCGATCGACCTCCAGGCGTTCGTCGAGCCGATGCTGAGCGACATCGGCGCGATCACCATCAGCCCGGAGGCCGGCGACTTCCAGTCGCCCGGCGATACACCGACCGGCGCTGAGAGCTTCGCCGGCGTCTCGACGGTTGTGGTGACGGACTACGAGGAGGTCGTTGACGAGATCCTCCAGATGATCGAGCGTATCGACACCCGCCCTGCGCAGGTGCTGGTGGAGGCGACGATCCTTCAGACGTCATTGAACGAGGCGAACGCCTTCGGTATGGACTTCTCGATCATTGATGATCTCGACTTCACCGACTTCGTCGGTTCGGGCGGACCGCTCGGCGTGATCCCGAGCCTGATCAGCGGCCAGGGCGGCACGCTGGTCGGCGGTGCCGAGACCCCGATCGCAGCGCCCGCGGACGGCGGCGGCGGCGGCGTGACGTCCACCGCAGGCAACTCGTCCGGGCCGGCAACGCTCCGCGCGGGTGTCGTTTCGGGTGACATCGCCGTCTTCCTGCGGCTGCTCGACGAGGTCACGGATACCACGATCCTCTCGACGCCCAAGATTCTGACGCTGAACCGTCAGTCGGCCCGGGTGCTGGTCGGTGAGAAGGTCGGCTACCTGAGCACGACGTCAACGGAGACGGCGACGACCCAGACTGTTGAGTTCCTTGACACTGGTACGCAGCTCTACATGAGGCCCTTCGTGTCCGACGACGGGTTCATCCGCATGGAGCTGAAGCCCCAGGTCTCGACGGCGGAAATCAGAACCGTCACGGACTCGGGTGGTGCTGCCGTCACGATTCCCGATGAGCTGACCAATGAGCTCGTCACCAATGTGATGGTCCGCGATGGCCAGACAGTTGTGCTCGGCGGGCTTTTCCGCGAGGCGACCACGGCGACCCGTCGTCAGGTGCCGTTCTTGGGTGACATCCCGATCCTCGGGGCGCCGTTCCGCGGCCACGACGACGCGACTGAGCGTCAGGAAATCGTCTTCTTGATCAAGCCCACCATCGTGAACGATCAGGTGCTGCTCGACCAGGCCGACCGGGCGCTCGCGTCAATCGAGCGGGTGCGCGTCGGCGTGCGGAAGGGGCTTCTGCCGTGGAGCCGCGAGAAGCTGACGGCCATGTACAACCTAGAGGCCGAGCGTCTCTTCCGCGAGGGTGAGTACTCGCGGGCTCTTCACAAGGTGCAGCGGTCGCTGAACCTGAACCCGCTGCAGCCCGACGCGATCCAGCTGCGTGAGCGGCTCGTCGGCGAGCAGAGCCGTAGCCCGCACCGCAGCCTGTTGCAGGAGATCATCGACGGCGAGATCGACGCCATGATCGAGCAGGATGCTGAGAACAACACCGATGCGGGCGACGTGACGTTCCGGGGCATTCCGACGTCGCGGCCCGATGCGGCGACGATCGAACGCCTGCTGGCAGAAGCCGCGGCGCGTCGTGAGGCGGAAGCCGCCCAGAACGCGACGCCACCGGTCTTCGAGGCGCAGACGGCGGAAGCCGACGGGAACGACGGTGACGTCTCAGACGACGAGCTTGAGACAGACTTCGCCGACTTCCCGATCGAGTCGGATGACTGATCTGCATCGTTTGGCGCGGCATCGTGGGGGCTCGCCCGTGCGGGGCGGGCCGACAAGGGCGACTCAGACTGAGGAGTGGACACGATGTCGCAGAAGACGAGCGGAAATTCGATGAATCTGCAGAGAGCTGCGCTGGCGGTGGGGCTTGCGGGAGCGATCGGTCTCAGCCTTGGGATCAGCGGCTGCATGGGCCACGGACGCAACACGTCCGAGGGCCTGACGCAGGCGCAGATGCGGATGGCTCAGATCAAGAGCGCGACCGAGTGGGAGATGGCCGAGCAGGCCTTCACAGCGGGTGACCTCGATCGCGCGCTCGAGAAGGTCAACAACTCGATCACGATGAACCCTTCGGTCGCGAAGAGCCATGTCCTCAAGGGGCGTGTGCTGCTCGAGACCGGTGAGCTTGAGAATGCACGGCGGTCGCTGCTCGAAGCCCAGGTCATCGATCCGATGTTCGAGGACGCCCACTACTACTTGGGTATGGTCAACGAGCGGCTCGCTCGGCAGGATGAAGCGCTGGCGAGTTATCAGTCGGCCGCGACCCTGAATCCCGAGGAAGCTCTGTACGCGGTGGCCGTCGCCGAGGTGCTGATCGATCTCGATCGGATCGATGACGCCCAGTCGTACCTGGACGATCGCGCCGGTGTGTTCGAACACAATGCCGGTGTTCGGCAGACTCTGGGCCACCTCGCGATGATGCGGGGCGAGAAAGAGGCCGCCGCGGCGTTCTTCCGCGAAGCGCGCCTGCTCGCCCCCGAAGACAGCTCCATGCTTGACGATCTGATCCTCGCCCAGATGGAGATCGGCGAGTATGCGGAGGCCGAGTATGGTCTCTCGCGACTGCTGGCCGAGGAGGACAACGCCGGGCGCCGCGACCTTCTGAGAATGCGGGCGCGCTGCCTGCTCGAACTGGACCGCGTTCTTGAGGCCCGCGAGACCCTCCTGAGTCTGACGGACTCCGACGGCGGCGACGTCGATCTCGTGTCATGGCTCGATCTCGGTGCGTTGGCCTACCGAACGAACGACCAGACGAGGCTGCGTCAAGCGGCGGCGAAGATCATCGCGCTCGCGCCGACGCGCCCCGAGGGGTATGTGTACCGCGCGATCTGGCTTCGGCAGCACGGTGATGCACCCGAGGCGCTCAACGTCCTGCAGGAGGGCTTCGCAAACGCGGAGATGCCGGTCGGTGCCGTCCTGCTTCGGGGCGTCATCGAGCAGGACCTCGGGATGGTTGCCGCGGCCGAGCGGAGCTACCGGTCGGCGCTGACGCTTGATCCGGATGATGCTCGTGCGTCGCTGCTGATCGACATGCTCGGGCAGCCGACCGACGGCATCGCCAGCTTTCCGGTTGATGAGTGATGGTCAGTCGGCGGGCCGCCAGTCTTCGATGACCGGCTCGACCTGACCCGACCACGATGACAGCTTGGGGGTGATGACGAGGTCGATGCGTCGGCCTCGTTTCATTTGCGGGACATCTTCGCCGCGGTTCCACGCGATGCAGCGGAGTGCGGGGCCAGTCTCACCCCGCACGTGGACCCCGAGGTGCTTGGCTTGCGCGCCGAAGTGCGTGGCATCGCGATCGACCGAGACGCCGCACACCGCGAGGCGGACCTTTGGGTTGCCACGCCCGAAGGGCCGGAGCTCATCGAGTTGGGCGACGGCTTGCGGTGTTAGTTCGTCCGTTCGAGCCTCGCAGTCGGCTTCGAGATGCGAGACGAGATCGTCGTCGGTCAGCTGCGTGTTCGCGTAGTCGATGAACGCTGCGGCGAAGTCTCCGAAACGGCTTGAATCGCAGGCCAGGCCAGCCGCCGCGTCGTGGCCGCCATACGTGTTGAGATGCTCGGCGCAGGCATCCAGGCCGGCGTGCAGATTGAACCCGGCGATCGAGCGGCCCGAGCCTTTCGCGACGCGTCCTTCATCGCAGAGCAGCAGCGTGGGCCTCGCGAAACGCTCGACCAGCCGAGAGCACACGATGCCAACAACACCAGGATGCCAGTCGGCGTGCCGAAGCACGATGGCGCGGGTGCCCAGTTCGGTCATCCCCGCGTCTTCTGCCATGTCCGCCGCCTGCTCGACGATGCGGCGTTCGATGGTTTGCCGATCGGTGTTCTGCCTGGCGAGCTGCTGCGCGAGTTCTTCCGCGCGGTCGCCCGAGGCGGTTGTAAACAGCTCGACTGCGTCGGCAGCGTGACCCATGCGGCCGCACGCGTTCAGGCGTGGCGCGAGGCGGAAGCCGACCGCGTCGGTGTCGATCTTGTCCGAATCGAGACCGCTCGCGGCCACCAGTGCGCGGACACCTTCGAACGGGGAGTGCTTGATCCGGCCCATGCCGAACCGGGTCAGGACTCGGTTCTCGTCGGTGAGGGGAACGACGTCTGCGATCGATCCCAACGCGGTGAACGCCAAGAGATCGAGCAGCAGTCGGCGGACCGGTTCCGAGGCCTTGCCGTCGGGGCGGTCGGCGTGCCGCACGGCCAGCCGCCACGCGAGCTTGTAGGCGACACCCGCTCCGCAGAGTTCGTGGAACGGGTACGCCGAACCGGGGGCCCGCGGGTGCACCAGGGCGTAGGGCTCCGGGAGCGTGCCGTCGCCGGCGGGATTGTGATGGTCGGTGATAATCAGGTCGATGCCCAGGTCCCGGGCGATCAGCGCCGGACGGACTGCCGTGATGCCGCAGTCCACGGAGATGATCACGGAAGCGTGCTCTTTCTCGGCGAGTTCCCGTAGTGCTGCTTCGTTCAGGCCGTAGCCCTCATCGAGGCGATGCGGGACATAGGTGATTACGCGTGCGTTCGGATCGAGCGTCTTGAGCGTGTGATAGAGCGTCGCCGTGGCGGTGATACCATCGACGTCGTAGTCGCCATAGATCGCGATGACCTCGCGGGCGTCGAGCGCCCGCAGAATCCGCGTGCACGCCCGGTCGGCGTCCGGGAGCAGCGTCGGGTCGTGGAGGCTGAGAAGCGAGCAACGAAGCATCTCATCGCGTTTCGCCGGATCGTCAAGCCCGCGGGCACCGAGAACGCGATCGATCAGCGCCCGCCCGGAGCTCGGTTCGGTGGATCGGAGCGACCAGCGTTTCGCGGCAGTCGAGGTCGGCACGCCGTAGAGTAGCGAACATTCGGAGCGACTGGAGGACCGGCTCATGGTGAGGCTAACGAAGATCTACACACGCACGGGCGACGGCGGCGAGACCGGGCTCGGCGATGGGTCCCGTGTCGCGAAGACCGATCCCCGCGTGGAGGCGTACGGCACCGTTGATGAGGCGAACGCCGCCCTTGGGCTCTCCGTGCTGGCGTGCGGCGATGCTGGGACCCGCGCGCTGCTCGTGCGGATCCAGAACGATCTCTTCGACGTCGGGGCGGATCTTTGCACGCCGCTGAAGGCCGGCGAGCACGTCGGCGATGCACTCCGGGTGACCGGCGGCCAGACGTCGTACCTCGAGGGCGAGATCGATCGCGTGAACGCCGATCTCGAATCGCTCACGAGTTTCGTCCTGCCCGGCGGAAGCGAGCTAGCCGCGCGTCTTCATATCGCGAGGACAATCGTTCGACGGGCCGAGCGGAGGGTGATCGAGTTTGCGGAAAGTGAGCCGGGTGCAGCGGCGTCGGAGCCCATCCGGTATCTGAACAGGCTTTCCGATTTGCTCTTCGTGCTCGCACGGGCGGCCAACGCCGGTCCCGACGGGGGCGGGGATGTCCTGTGGGTGCCGGGATCGGGCCGCGAGGCGCCGGAAGGGGACGAGACTGAAATCTGACCCTGTGTTGGCAGAACAAGCACGAAGGTGCTGAAATGGGCCAGAGTTAGCGGCCGGGGGTGAGGCGGGGTTCTCAGGTGACGCGAGCAGGCGAGGGATACACAACCGAGTACCACTACGAGTTCGAGTCGAATACGGCTCGGCTACTGCGTCGGCGGTTCCTGTGGTTCGCGGGGTTGCTCGGCACGCTGGGACTGATCGGTCTCGCTTTCCTCATCTTGGGGATTGTCGTTTCGATGTCGCAGGGCGGTGAGCCCCTCGCTGCGCTCGGGGATGAGCAGCCTCTCGGTGTGGCGGCACTGGCGGTGCTCTCGACGCTGCTCTACGTCGGTGCGTTCCTGTACGTCATCTCGAGGCAGACCTCGCCGAAGCAGACGCTGCGGTGCTCGCTTGTCGTGGTCATCGTGGACGGGCTGCTCAATCTGGGAACCAACTACCTGGGCGGCCCGTTTCCGATGGGAATCACCGGGTTCCTGCTGTCGTACACCATCGCGTCCGCGATGCTGCCCTGGACGGTCAGGCAGGCCCTGATCCCCGCGGGAGTCGTGATGGGCGTGGCGGCCGCGCACCGGTTCTCGCCGCTCGGCGAAGGGTTGTCATTCTCATCGTTGCTATCAAACGTGCTGATGTTCTGCTTGGCGCTGCCGGCGATTCTCATCGCCTGGTGGCGGCACTCCGCCCGCGTCAAGGACTTCCAGTTCAGCTTCATGCAGCAGCGGTACGGCGAGGTGCGACGCGAACTCACTGACGCACGACGAATCCACGAGGCGATGTTCCCTGCCCCGATGATGGACGGCGATGTTCGCTTCACGTACCGCTACCAGCCCATGCGCCAGATCGGTGGCGACTACCTCCACGTCGCCGTCTCGCCCACGGACTGCGGCCGCGGTGAGAGGCTGTGCGTTGTGGTCTTGGATGTCACGGGCCACGGCATCCCCGCCGCACTGAATGTGAATCGTCTCTACGGCGAGCTGGCGCGGATCTTCGCCGAGGACCCGTGCATCGAGCCCGGCGATGTTCTCAGGCTGCTCAACCGATATGTGCGGCTGACGATGAGCTCGCACTCGGTGTACGTGACGGGCCTGGTTGCACGGATCGACCCGGTGCGGGGCGTGCTGGAATATGCGAACGCCGGGCACCCGCCGGCCTTCCATCTCGGAATCGACGGCACGATCGATCAGCTCGATTCAACAACATACCTGCTCGGTGCCGTGGACGACGCCGGCTTCGATCCGCACACGAGGGACATCCGGTTCTCTTCGGGTGACCGGCTGATCTCGTACACCGATGGCGCGACCGAGGCGACTGACGAGGGCGGACGCATGCTCGGCATCCGCGGCATGCAGGGCATTTTGTCGTCTCAGGCGATGCAGAGCGAAGGCGGCTGGCCGCCGATGCTGCTCGGTGCCGTGGACGGCCACCGAGACGGACCGCCGAAGGATGACACACTGGTCATCGAGATGTACCGGCCGATGGCGGCCGCGGGCAAACGCTACGACGCAGCGGCAGAAACGCTGAACCCGGCGAATGACGAGTCACGCATGCCTGTGGCGTGATGGGAGTCGTCAGTCCTTGACGCCCTGGACGCGGTTCGCGTCGGTGTACTTCTCAAGCGTTGCCGCAAGGTCGACATCATTGATGTTCGCCAGCGTGGCAAGCCACGCGAGAACGTCGGCGAATTCTTCTTCGAGGTTGGCCCGCTCTGCCGCGGTCGGGGGTGTTCCAGAGTGCTTGTTGTTCGCCGCGAGCGCGGTGGCGAGCTCGCCGAATTCCTCGGCAAGGTACAGGAAGGTTGCCGCAGTCCCGCGGGCGTTGTCGGTGGCGAAGTACCGATCTCTGATTAGCTGTTGAAACGATCGGATGGTCAGGTCTGGAGCATCCTGGGGCGATTGATCGGTGGGCTGCATGCGGTCAGCGTAGTCCCGGCTATCCGATCGTTTTTTGTTTGGTCTGAGGCTTTCTACGCAAGGTTGAAGGAAGCGATGCGCGGGCTACACTTCTTGGCTTCGACGGGCGGCCGGTGAGACTGGTCGCGAAATCGTGGCGCTGCACGTCATTTGAATGGCAGTGCGACGCTTGTCGCGGGCTGCTGGGGCGAAGACTCGTATGCCGACGATCAACCAACTGGTTCGTAAACCTCGCCGCTCGCCGAAGGCCAAGTCGAAGGTGCGTGATCTCGAATCGTGTCCCGCTCGGCGGGGCGTTTGCCTGAGTGTGAAGACGACAACGCCCAAGAAGCCTAACTCCGCTCTTCGGAAGATCGCGCGCGTCCGGCTGAGCAACGGTAAGGAAGTGACGGCCTACATCGGCGGCGAGGGCCACAACCTGCAGGAGCACTCGATCGTGCTCGTCCGCGGCGGTCGCGTGCGTGACCTGCCCGGCGTGCGGTACCACGTTGTACGTGGTGCTCTCGACACCCTGGGCGTTGATGGTCGCAAGAAGAGCCGTTCAAAGTATGGCGTGAAGAAGGGCAAGTAGGGACCAACATCCTGAACGCATCGGCGAGTAACCCCGCGGGGCCTGCCCGGCACGCGGGGTGAACACGGGGTCGGCACCACCGGCCCGCAGAGCCTGGAGAATCTAGATGGGCAAGAAATTTACAGCCAGCCAGTCGCAGCTCCGCCCGGATCCAGTCCACAAGGACCTGATCCTGTCGAAGTTCATCAACTGCATCATGTACGACGGCAAGAAGTCGGTCGCACAACGCAACATGTACAACGCGCTGGACGACATCCAGGGGCGCCTGGCGAAGATCAACGACCCGGCCGCACCCGAGACCGCTCTCGAGGTCTTCCACATGGCCGTGGAGAAGGTAAAGCCGTACGTCGAAGTGCGGAGCAAGCGGATCGGCGGCGCGAACTACCAGGTGCCCATGCAGGTGAACCGCAAGCGTCAGCAGGCCCTCGCGTTCCGTTGGATCATCACGGCCGCCCGCAGCGAGAAGGGCCGTCCGATCGCCAAGCGTCTGGCGGACGAGATCTTCAACGCCGCCCGCGGCGAGGGCAAAGCCATCACGAAGCGCGAAGAGACGCATCGTATGGCCGAGGCCAACAAGGCGTTCAGCCACTTCGCGTAGCGCGATGAGCCAAGCAGACATGAGAGGTGTTGCCTTCGAGGCAGCACCTTCTTTCATTTCTGAAACGCAGGCGCGTCAACGAGAAGATCCAACGTCACGCGTTTCGTCGTCGTTCTGACGTCGCGGCGTGCGCGCTGAGGCGGCATGCTCATGCGTCCGTCGGCTTGCGCGAATGCGTGTGACAGTCCCATTCATCGGCGAGCACGCCCCAACCCAGCCGATCGGTCACGCCGTGGCCTTCGATGAAGAAGTCGCTCCGCTGCGTCACTTCGCGGGTGAGCCCGATCTTCTCGGGGACTCGGGCTGACGGCTTGTTGGCAGACGAACAGAAGATGCGAACCCGCCGGAGCCCCATGCCGGACTGGTTCGGAGGCCGCAGCGCCCACGACAGCACGTGGCGGCAGCACTCTTCGGCGTAGCCGTTGCCCGTGTGCGGCTTTGCGATCCAGTACCCGGTCTCCGCTGATGCTGTGTCGGGGCGGATGTCGTGCAGCCCCGTGCCGCCGATCAGCGTGCCGGACTCTCGGAGAAACACGCCCAGGCCGAGTTCCCTGAGACACGCTGGGTCGCTGACGCCGAGGTGCTGCTCGGCGATGAACTTGTAGAGGGCGGCAGGGTTGGCCTCGACACCCTTTGCCCAGAGCATCCACGGGTGGAGGTGCGCGATGTTTGCAGCGATCACGTCCGCGCAAGCCTGGATCTCATCGAGCCGAGCGAGCCGAATCGTCAGCCGAGGCGTTTCGATGCGGGTCGGCACAGGTCTGGGTGACCTCCAGCCCAGGCCCTGTCGGCGACCGCTGTCTTGAGTGGATGGCTGCGTCATGACCGAACTCTACGGCGGATATCCTTCGGGCATGGGGCGTTCGATTGATCGGTACCACCGCCAGAAGCTTCTGCCCGGCTGGGGCGAGCCGGTTCAACGCCGCCTCGCTGGCTCGGCTGCGCTCGTCGTGGGAGCGGGCGCGCTGGGGTCATCGTCGTCCGAGATTCTGGTTCGTGCGGGGGTCGGTCGCGTAGCGATCGCCGATCGGGATCTTGTAGAGCTGACAAACCTTCAACGGCAGACGCTGTACTCCGAAGCCGATGTGGGCAAGCCAAAGGCCGAGGCGGCCGCATCAAGGCTGAGGGCGATCAACAGTGATGTGGTTGTCGAGTCGGTTTCTGAGGACATCCGTGGGGAGCGAGCGTTGGAACTCGCGGAATCGGCTGACGTCATTGTCGACGGGACGGACAACTTCGAGACTCGGTATGTTCTGAACGATGCCGCGGCAGCGCGTGGTATCCCCCTGATCTACGGCGGCGCGATCGGAACGGTGGGGACGGTTCTTCCTGTCGTGCCCAGTGTCGGACCATGCCTTCGCTGCGTGTCTGCCGAACTGCCCGTTGTCACGGACACGTGCGATACCGCCGGTGTGCTCGGAGCCGCAACAGCGATCGTTGGGGCCCGGCAGGCATCGCTCGCGCTCCAACTCCTCGCGGGGATGCCGGTCGCGCCGCGGATCGAATCGATTGACGCCCTGACCGGCGATTCGACGATCCTGGACGCGTCGGGCCTTCGCGACCCGGCGTGTGCGTGCTGCGTCGAGCGGCGGTTTGACTTTCTATCGATCGGCGGAGAAGTGGCGACGGTGCTGTGCGGGAGAAACAGCGTGCAGCTTTCTCCCCCGGCACGGCGGTCTGTCGATGCCAGCAGGGTGGCCGAAGCGCTGCGGCCGCACGGTGACTTCGCCGCGGAGGGCGGGCTGCTGCGAGGAAGGTTTGCGGCCGAGATCGGCGAGACCGGGGACCCGATTGGGTTGTTCGTCTTCGGGGACGGTCGAGCGATCGTGAGCGGCACAAACGACCCCGCGAGAGCCCGAGCGGTCTACGCGCGGTACGTCGGGGGGTAGGCATGACCGAGCGAGCAACGGTGGAGGCCATCGCGAACAATGTGAGAATCGGCATGAAGTATGCCGAGGCGCTCGTCTCGGACGTCCCGCCGCCGCGATTCTCTCGCTTTGCAGCAGGGACTCGCGGGCCGATTGAATCGAATCACCCCGCATGGATCATCGGGCATCTCGCGTTGTATCCAGGTCGCGCCGCGTCCATGCTGGAACTCGAGGCTGATGTGGCCGTCCCGTCGGACTGGGAGGACCTATTTGGTCCCAAGAGTATCTGCGTGGACGATGACGATGCGTCGAGGTATCCATCGCGAGACGAGCTCGTCGGCCGGTTCATGGCTGCGCAGAATTCAATTGCGGGTGCGATCCTGCGGCTCGATGATGCATCGCTCGCCCGCGAAACGCCGTTGGAGCGGTACCGCCAGCGGTTCCCGACGCTGACGAGCGCCGTCGATTTCCTGCTGACGACGCACGCGATGTTTCACCTCGGTCAGCTGAGCGCGTGGCGGCGTTCCGAGGGACTCGGGCCGGCTATGTGAACGGCTTCGGATCTTGCCAGTCTCCTAGTCGTTCGCTCTCACAAACGGATTTGTTGATCGTTCTCGACCGATCGTTGTGGACGGGCCGTGGCCCGGGAAGACCGTCGTCTCGTCGGGCAGGGTGTAGAGCCGGGTCCGGATCGATTCGGCGAGCACCGCCGGCGAGCTGTTCGGAAAGTCTGTTCCGCCGACCGAGCCGGCGAACAGGGCATCGCCCGCGATGACAACGGGCATCTGTTCGCACGCAAGCGAGATCGAGCCCGGCGAGTGCCCCGGCGTGTGCAGCACGCGCCAGACCGACGTTCCGAGCTGCAGACTCTCTCCGTGCTTGAGCGTGCGGTCGGGCGGCGAGATCGACAGAGGGGTGCCCATCAGCGAGGACAGGTTGAGATCTGGCTCGGTGAGCCACCGCTCTTCTGCTTCGTGCACCATGACCGGTGTGCCCGGATAGCACTCGAGCACGTCGGGGACGCCCGCGATGTGATCGGGGTGGGCGTGTGTCAGGACAATCGCGGTCGGAGGCTGTCCCGCTTCGCGGATGAGTTCGAGCAGCGGTGCCGGTTCAAACCCCGCATCCACGACCCACAGCTCGTTTGCACACTGGACGGTGTAGCAGTTCGTCTCGTAGACACCGAGAACGACGGATCGGATGGTGACGGGGTGTTGCTCGGACACACGCGATGGTAGACTGCTGCGAGAAGACGTCGGGAGGCCGCGCTTGATTCGAAACATAGAGAAGCAGCCGATGCGCCCGGTAGACATGGCGGGAGCGTCTGGAGCGTCGATGGCGATCATGGTCGGCCGCGAGGACGGCGCGCCTGGCTTTGCCCTGCGGAGCTTCAGAGTTGACGCGGGCGGGCACACGCCTCGGCACAGCCACGATTACGAGCACGAGGTCTTTGTTGTCAGCGGATCGGGCACGGTGCTGCTGCACGGCGAGGAGCGAGATATTGCGCCGGGCGACGTGATCTATGTCGAGGCCGATTCGGAGCACCAGTTTCAGGCCGGAGACCAGGGGCTGCGCTTTCTGTGCGTAGTGCCGGTCAACCGCAACTGTGGCGATCCCACGCCGGGCGCGTGACGTGCTCGGGCGTCGAACTCCAGAATGGAGCCAGCGATGAACAGTGCTAGCCGGGGTGTTTCGATCACTCTGCTCGTGCTCTCGGCCATGATCTCGCTCGCGATGGTCGTCCTCGGTTTCGTGCGCGAGCTCGACCAGCCGGGCGCGGGGGCGATCGTTGTCTACGTCGGAGCACTCGGGCTGATTATTACAGCATGTTCCGGAGCGGTGGTGCTGTCGATGGAGAAGACCACCGAGAACGAACAAGATGCCGTCGTTTCGGCGCTCGGGGACGTGAAACGATCCGTCGAGCGGATGAGCCAGCAGTCGGCTCTGTCGGACGATGCGCGACGCGTGCTCAACCGGTCGAAGGAACGGGAGCTGCTGTGTCGCGCGATCGAGGAGGACATCCGCAAGCACGACTGGGAAGCGGCGCTTGTGCTGTGTGAGGAGCTCTCGAACCGCTTCGGCTACGGGCAGGAGGCAGACCGATTCCGTTCGCAGATCGAGATGGGGCGGGCGGAAGGGCTCGACGAGGAGATCTCGGACGCGATGGCCAGGGTCGATGCGCTCATCGTGCAGCGGCGCTGGGATGATGCACACGCGGCGGCGCGGCAGGTCGCCGATGCCTTCCCGGCCATGCCCAGAATGCGGGCGTTGGGTGAACGGGTCGAGCGTGCGAAAGCGCAGTACAAGGGCGACGTCGAGCGGCGCTTCCTGATGCTGGCACAGTCTGACCGCGTCGATGAAGCCATGGAACTGCTCAAGGAACTCGACGCCTACCTCACGGAAGACGAGGCCGAACCGCTACGCGAGGTGGCCCGCGGCGTCATCGGGAAAGCACGGGAAAATCTCGGCGCGGCGTTCAAGATCGCGTATCAGGACCGCGAGTGGGGCATCGCAGCGAGTGTCGGCGAGCAGATCCTCGCACAGTTCCCGAATTCTCGAATGGCCGAGGAAGTGAACGGCATGATGGGAGACCTCCGCGAGCGGGCCTCGCAGGTCTGAAGGTCACCCGGCCTCGGCCACCGCACCGTCATTTGGCTGGTCGCGGCCTGGCTCGGCGGCTTCCGCCGATGGTGGGCCTGAATCCGACCGCCAGAGGTGCCACATCAACCCGATGATGCCGACGATGAGAAACGCGTCGGCGACGTTCGAGACATAGGGCCAGATCTCGCGCCCCGCAATACGAACCCCGGGAAGCGGATGGATGAAGTCTCGGACGCACGCAAACTTCACGCGATCGTAGAGATTGCCGAGACCTCCTGAGAGCAGCAGGCCGAGCGAGGCGTGGGCGAGCCAGTCACGCCGCGTTGTCCACGTGAGGAACATCCAGAGGCCCATGACCACCGCTACCAGCGTGAAGCCGATAAAGAGCAGCCGCTTTCCGGCGCCCAGACCGAAGACGGCTCCCGGGTTGAGAACCAGGGTAAATTCGAGGATGTTCGGGACGACAATCACCGGTTCATGCGGCGGGATGAGACGGCCGAGCTGCTCGGTGCGCATGACCTGCTCGCGTCTGACCTCAACGGGAACATCAGCAACACGCTCGAACGCCGCGCTCTTGGACCACAGGTCCGCGACAAGCCCGGCGAGAAGCACGCCGAGGAGAACAGACCAGGATCTCACGCTCGTCCGCGTCGGGCCGGCGACGGGGCTCGTGCTCACCGCGCACCGCCGCGACGCTCGGCATCGCGGGCAGCCTCGATCGACAGTCGCGTCCATGGAAGCTCGTTCAGCCGCTGCGTGCTGATCGGCTCACGCGTGACCTCGCATACGCCGTAGACGCCCTCGTCAATCCGCCGGAGCGCTTCGTCGATCTCGCGGATCAGCTTTCGGTCGGCCTCGGCGAGCCCGATCGAGAGCGACTGGTCGTACGCGTCGGAGCCCTGCTCGGCGACGTCAAGAGCCGGGTCGCCGCCGCGATCGCCTAGCGATGCCATGCCGCGTTCCATCTCCTCGACGTCGCCGGCGAGTTCACGCCGCTTCGCCAGCAGAATGCCGCGGAATGCGTCGAGTTCCTTCTTCTTAAAGGGCGATTTGACCTTCTTGCTGCTCGCCGACGCATCAGCGTCATCGCCGAAAGTGCTGAACTCGCTCGCCGGGGCGTTCGGGCCCGATGGGATAAGGGGCTGCCGCCGGCGGTTGCTGAGCAGCGAGCCGAGCGTGGATGGCGGCGGCTGGAACTTCGATTCTGCCTTCTTCTTCCGAGACCGGTTCTCGACGATCGTGATGCCCTTGCGAGCGGGCTTGCCGTCCGTCTTCTTTCCAGATGCGGCGTTGGCCTGACTGCCCGCGTTCTTTGCGGCTGCCTGAGGCTTCTCCGCCGCGGCGGGCTTCTTTGACGACTCCGACTCTTTCTTCGCGGCGGCAGCAGCAGCCTTCTTGGTCGTCGTCTTGCTCGTCGGAGATGGCTTCGATGAGGCGGCCTTCGTTGCCGCCTTGTTCGAGGCTTTCGCTGCTGATGTCTTGGTGGTCTTCGTGGTCTTGGCCGTCTTCGAGGATCCAGACGCGGCCTTCTTTTTCACCGCCGCCGGTTTCTTCGTTACGCCCTTTTTCGACGTGGCTTTCTTGGCCGCGACCTTTTTCGAGGCGGTCGAACCGGCCGCCTTCTTTGCGGTCTTCTTGGCCGTCTTCTTGGTCGCGGGCTTCTTCTTTGCCACGTGGCTCCCTCGGGCACGTCCGGGCTGGGGGCGGCGATGAACAGCCGGCCATGCGGTACCCCGGACTTTGGCGGGGCCAACAGTAGCGACAGCCACCTGGCGAGTCAAAGCACGCGGGATGCGTTTGGGTCGTGATCAGCCATTCTGTGCCGCGGCGTCAGGAGTGGCGGCGTCCACTTCGGCCTCGGTCGTTTCTGCAACCTCGCCGAGCTTTCGGAAGCGCTGGTACCGATGCTCCAGGAGCGCATCGGTTGGCGTTTTTACGAGCTCGTCGAGCTGCGTCGTGATCCAGTCTGCCAGGTTTTTCGCGGCATGGTCGCGATGCCTGTGGGCCCCGCCGATCGGTTCTGAGACGACGTCGTCGATAATCCCATTCCGGAGGTTGTCCTCTGCCGTGAGATTGAGCGCCGTTGCCGCGGCCGCGTTGGTCGTCTCGTTTGCCTGTTTCCACAGGATCGCTGCGCAGCCCTCGGGGCTAATCACCGAATACCACGCGTGCTGCATCATGGCGACCCGGTCGGCGACCGCGATGCCCAGCGCGCCGCCCGAACCGCCCTCCCCGATCACGACCGAGACAATGGGCGTCTTGAGCCTCGACATCTCGCGAAGATTCACGGCGATCGCCTCGGCCTGTCCTCTCTCTTCCGCACCCAGCCCCGGGTATGCGCCCGGTGTGTCAACGAGTGTCACGATGGGGATGCCCATCTTCTCAGCGAGCTCCATTTTGAGAAGCGCCTTGCGGTATCCCTCGGGGTGGGCGCAGCCGAAGTGGCACGCGATGCGTTCCTGCGTTGTGCATCCCTTCTGGTGTCCAACGATCATGCACTTGTGAGAGCCGATCCTTCCCAGACCGGTGATGATCGCCGGGTCGTCACCGAACCGGCGATCGCCGTGCAGCTCGGCGAAGTCTCTGACAAAGCGTTGGATGTAGTCGCGCGACTGCGGCCGGTCGGGATGCCGGCTGACCCGGACCGTATCCCACGGATCGAGCTTTGAATACAGCTCGGCCAGGATCGCATCGCGCTGCTCGCTTAGCTCTCGTACCAGGGCCTCATCTACAACGCTGTCCGCCTGGGCAACCCCAGCGGGAGCTCCGGGCGGCGGGGTCTCGGCGTCGCGGATCCGCCGCTCGAGCTCGGCGACCGGTTTCTCGAAATCGAGCGTGTAGAAGCTGCTCATGAGGCCTCCGACCTGGGGATTCGCCTGCGGGCGATGCCGACTGCTGTGCCCGCTCATATTCTACGCGATCGGAACGGAGGCGCGCGTTATGACCACGTTTGACAGACCGTTGACTGTGATCGGCGGCGGGGCGATGGCAGAGGCGATCGTGCTCGGTGCTCAGCGATCCGGCGTGCTCGCCGGGCCGGTCTGCGTCGCGGACCCGGACGAACAACGCCGCGCGGTCTTTGAGCGTGCGGTTTCGAGTGCATCTGCGGCGATCGAGTGGCTCGACGCCCAGCCCGGCGACGGCGTTGTGATGCTTGCAGTCAAGCCGCAGATGCTCGAAGCGGTAGCGCGAGAGATCGGCGATCGCATCGGTGATCGGCTGGTGGTGTCGATCCTCGCGGGAATGACATCGAGTCGCTTGCGGGTGGCCATGGGTGGTTCGTGCCGCGTCGTTCGCGTGATGCCCAACACGCCGGCGCTCATCAGTCGCGGGACGTCGGCCGTTTCTGTCTCCGCTCACGCGAACGCGGACGACGGCGATGCGGTGACGGCGTTGTTTCGTGGTGTTGGTGATGTTGTGGTCCACCTCGACGAATCGTTGATGGACGGCTTCACCGGTGTCGCCGGCAGCGGCCCGGCGTACGTATTTTATCTTGCCGAGGCGATGGAACGTGCCGCGGCCCACGTCGGTCTGCCGAAGGATCAGGTTCGCGCGATCGTGGCCGAGACGATTGCCGGAGCGGCGGAATTGCTCCGGACCGCGGATCGATCTCCCACGACCCTTCGGGCTCGCGTGACCAGCAAGGGCGGTACAACCGCCGCGGCGACCGGCGTGTTCGATGACGCCGGGCTCTCGGACGTCATTGTTCGAGCGGTCACGGCCGCGAGGGACCGGGGTCGGCAGCTCGGCACGTAGAGCGCTCCGGTAAGCGTTCGTGTCTGCCTCACGACGCCTCGGCAATTCTCGTCGTACGGGCAGAATGTGGAGCAACTAAAAATCGCGACGCGTGAAGATCAGGCAGCAGATGCCGAGGATCGCGGATTCAAACAGAAGGCTCGTGCCCAGGATCCACGCCAGCGATCGAGAGCGGATGCGATCCACCAACGCCTGCTGTGCGTCGTCGCCGCTGACGCGGACGGCCCCGGTTTCTTCGTCCACTGTCGATTGCCCGTCGCCGGGCGTGAAGATATCGAAGATCTCGTTCGCCTCATCTTCCGAGAGGATGTAGCGGTCGAGCAGCGCGATGGTCTCCGTTGTCTTCGGCAGGACCGTCTTGGCGATGAACAGACCGTTTGTCCAGGGTCGCAGCTCGGCCTCGTTGCGCACCGCGTCCTCTCGTGTCTGGCGGACGAGAATCAGCGTCGGGATCGCGCTGTCGAGCTCTTCGCGTGTCGGCTCGTAGTCGTCGGGAACGCCAGGGTCCTCCGCTTGCTTTGCGCGAAGAACGATCTGCTTCGCGTTGGCCTCGCCGCGTTCGATGCGCTCGTCGGCGGTCTGAATGCGGATCTTGGCGCGCTCGTGAAACTGGATCAGGCTTTCATCGACACGGTTGACGATGAACAGGCCGAACCAGACCAGCAGCGTGAGAAGGAGCGCGGTGATGGTCGATCGTGTGATCAGCCCGACCAACGCCATGATCGCGAAGAGATATGAGAAGAAGACCACGACGATCGGCACGGCGAGGAACACCGCGGGCAGCCATTCGCCGCCTCGGACACCGAGTACAAGAAACGCGACCCCGCTAAAGAGACCGACCTGGAGCGCTGCGAACAGCAGGCCGGTCGCGTATCTGGTCAGGAAAAGCCGCGTGCGTGTGATTGGCTTAGCCACCATCGAATCGATGACGCCCGAGCTGACCAACGACGGGATGATGCCGGCGGTGGTGATCAGGCCCAGAATGGTCGCGATCCACGCGAGCCAGACGCTGATTCCCAGCTGAAAGAACAGCAGCTTGTATAAAGCGCCCGGCGAGATGTCTGAGCTGTCGACGGGGATCGGCAGCCTGAACCAGAGGACGGTCATGCCCTCCTCGTCAATGCCAACCGCGGCGAAGACACCGGCAACCGTTGCCGAGAGCACCAGCGTGATCCAGAATAGCTTTCCCGCGGCGAGCTCTCGATAGGCGTCGGCAAAGAGGGCAGTGGTCTGCCTGAGTGCGGTGTTCATCGCGTCGCCTCGCCGGGGCCGGCGGCACCAGGCTTCAAAGCCTCGCCCGTTGCCGGGTTCGTGACAGTCTGCATGAAAATGTCCTCCAGCGTCGGCCGGAAGGAACGGATGCCGGTGATCACAACGCCACGAGCCCGAAGCCGGTCGATGTGCGGCTGCAGTTCCGTGGCATCCTCTGTATCAACCAGCACATTACCATCGACCAGCTCCATGCCCTCGGCTGTGTCCGGCTGCACGGCGATGTGAAACCGTCGCTGGCCCTCGGTGAGCTCATCCATGGTGCCCCCGTTTGCCATGACACCCTTCACGAGCAGACCAAACCGGTCGCAGAGCTGCTCGAGCTCGGACAGAATGTGGCTGTTGATCAGCACCGTGCGTCCCTCGTCGCGGATCTGCTCGACGATCTGGCGGATCTCACGTCGGCCCACGGGATCAACGCCGTCCGTGGGTTCGTCGAGGAGCACAAGCTCGGGATCGTTGATGAGCGCCTGCGCGATGCCGATGCGCTGCCGCATGCCCTTGGAATAACTCCGAAGCTTGCGTCTGGACCAGTCGGTCATGCCGACAAGATCGAGCAGCGTGCCGCAGCGCTGCTTGCGCTCGCGGCGTGGCAGCCCTGCCATCGCGCCAAAGAAATCGATGACCTGTGCTCCGGTGAGGTAGCCCGGGAACGCGTGGTGCTCGGGCAGATAGCCGACGCGTGCGAGAGCGGGCTTGTGCCCGACCGGCTGACCAAGCAGCGAACCGCTGCACGCCGTCGGCCTGATCACGGTCATCAGTATCTTGACAAGCGTTGACTTGCCGGCACCGTTGGGCCCGATGAGACCGAACACCTCGCCGCGGCGGACACGCAGCGTCACGCCGCGCAACGCCGGCGTCTTCTTGCCGAGGCGACCCCCGTAGGTCTTTTCGACACCTGCGAGGTCGATCGCTGTATCCGATGATGGTTCTTGCGCCATGGCCGTCAGGGTATTGGGGAGTCAGTGCTCGTGCTTGCGGGCAACGATGTGATACAGGTGCCAGTGCTTGGCGTTGCCGGCGGCGTCTTCGGAGTCGGACTCGTCCTCACGCACGAGCTCGAGATTGAAGCCCTTGAACAGGCCGTCAAGGGCACCGCGCGGGAAGTGTGATCGGTCGGGGATGCCTGCCCATTCGTCGCGATCGCCGAAGATCTGCCCGGCGAATCGGCCGCCCGGCTTGATCGCATCGGTGACCAGCTTCCAAACCCGGTCCCAGTGCTCGGGCGTGCAGAATGGCAGACTGAAACTGGCGCTCACGAGGTCCGCCGGCGGAAGGGCATCCAGCTCTTCGAAGGCGGCCACCCGCGTGCGGAGCCGATCGGTGTGCAGAAGATCCTCGCGGGCGAGGAGCAAGTCGATGGCCTCGGGGTGGCCGTCGGTCGCCAGCACGGTCCAGCCGTGGCGGAGCAGCCTGGCCGTGTCGCGTCCCTCGCCGCAGCCGAGGTCGATCGCAAATGCGCTTTCGCCATCGAAGGACTCGTCTTGCTCGAACAGCCGGAGAGCGTCCAGAAGGGTCTGCCGCGGGCTGCCTCCTTCGACCGCCTTAAAGTAGCCGGGCCAGTCGCGGGTTCGGCCGAAGGAAAAGGCGGCGGCAGGCGGTTGTGACTGATCATTCATCGTGCGAGAGCATATGTACCGAGATTTGCGGAGCTTTGTTGAGGCGTTGGAAGCGGCTGGCGAGCTTGTGCGCATTGCCGAGCCGGTGTCGCCGGTGCTTGAGATTGCGGCGATTGCGGATCTTGCCAGCAAGAGCCGGTGCCGGGGCGAGCCGAGTGCTTCGGCGAAGACCAACGATCCGCGGTTCTGGGATCGGGGCGGGCCGGCGCTCTTGTTTGAGAACGTTGAAGGCAGCGATGTGCCCTGCCTGATTAATGCGTACGGCAGCTACCGGCGGATGGAAATGGGGCTGGGCGCCGAGCGCGGCTTTGACGGCATCGGCGGGAGAATCGGCGAGCTGGTCAAGCCCGAGCCGCCCAGATCATTGCAGGATGCGATCGGCAAGGCGAAGCAGTTCGCGCCGCTTCTGAGGATCGGGCCGAAGCGATCAAAGAAGCCCGGCAGATGCCAGCAGCGTGTGATGCGTGGGGAGCAGATCGATCTGACGCGGCTGCCCATACTGCGGTGCTGGCCACTCGATGGCGACTTTGAGTCCGTGGGCTATCCGCCCGACGTCAATGACCGGGTCCCCGGGATCGGTCGTGGGGACGACTGGAACACGCAGCATCGCGGCCGATACATCACGCTCGCGGGCATTCACACGATCCACGCGGACGACGCGGGCGAGAGCAAGCCATCGTCGCACAACATCGGGATGTATCGCGTGCAGCTGCTGGGCAAGGACCGCGTGGCCATGCACTGGCACATGCACCACGACGGCGCGAGCCACTGGCGCAGCTGGAAGAAGCGCGGCGAGCCGATGCCGGTGGCGATCGCGCTCGGCGGGCCGAGCGTGCTGCCGTATGCGGCAACCGCGCCTCTCCCACCCGGGATCAGCGAGCTGCTGATGGCGGGGTTCTTGAATGGGGGTGGCGTCAGGCTCTGCCGGGGTGTGAGCGTTCCGCTGTGGGTTCCCGCCGACGCCGAGATCGTGATCGAGGGCTACGTCAATCCTCATGCCGGCGTGATCGGCTTCGATCCACGCACCGACGGCGGGCTGGGCGAGGGTGCCGTGTTCGAGGGCCCCTTCGGCGATCACACCGGCTTCTACTCGATGCCCGACCGCTACCCGATCGTCGAGGTGACAGCCGTGACGATGCGAGAGAAGCCGATCTATCCAACCACGATCGTCGGGCTGCCGCCGCAAGAGGACTACTACCTCGGCAAGGCGACCGAGCGTGTGTTCTTCCCGCTGCTGAAGACACTGATCCACGACATCGAGGACTACGACCTGCCGATGTTCGGCGCGTTCCACAACTGCGCCTTTGTCAAGATCAACAAGGCCTACCCGCTGCAAGCCAGGCGCGTGATGCACGCGATCTGGGGCGCGGGCCAGATGGCCTGGACGAAGACGATCTTTGTGGTTGACGACGGTGCCGACGTGCATGACACTCTCGCGGTCTTGCGGCTGGCGAGCGCGCACTGCGATCCGTCGCGGGATGTCGAGCTCGTGCGCGGCCCGTTAGACATCCTGGATCACGCCGCACCCTTCCTCGGTGGCGGCGGAAAAATGGGTTTCGACTGCACGCGCAAGTGGCCGGGCGAGCAGCCGGACGCCGGGAGCGAGCCGACGTCCGAGCGCTCGTTCGATGATCGGGAGGCGTGCACCCTCGCCGTGCAATCGGTCGAGGGTGTCGAGTCGGCGGCGATGCCCGAAGAGGCCGGCGGGTGGCTGTTCGTGTCGACGCGGGTGCGTGACGAGACCGAATTCGATGCTTTGGCGTCGCGCGTGATGCAAGCGGCCGCCGACCGCGCGGCGTTTGTTGTGATTGTCGGTGAAGCTGTCAACGTCACCGATGTTGACGAGGCGATGTTCCACTGGGTCGCAAACGCTGACATGCTGCGCGACGCGCGTGTTGTTGGACGATCCATGTGGTTCGATGCGACGCCGAAGGACGCGGGCGTTCGACGCGGCATGCCAGTTCGCGAGTGGCCCCCGATCATCGAAATGGATCCCGATGTTGTTGCGAAGGTGCGTGAGCGGTTCGGTGCCCTGCTGGCGGAGTAGTCGTTGCCCCTCGCGTGCGCTTCTGGCTCGCTGGAGAGCGTTATCCGCCGAGCGCGGGTTGTTCGACGGCGGGGATGACGAACTCATGGATGTGGTCGTCGATGAGCTCGACGATCTCCCCCTGGAGCTGGTTCGCGGCGCGGATGGCCTGTCCCGAACGGAGGCCGTTGCACAGAATGCTGAACGCCGCGGTCTGTCCGGTCGTCTCGTTCACGACGTAGCCGGAGAGGCATCGCACGCGGTTGATGGTGCCTGTCTTGGCATAGACGGCGTGATCGATGGACCCCAGCTTGAAGCGTCGGGCGAGCTTGCCGGTCGCGGTGGGGAGGGTGTCGCGGTACATCGCCCGGACGTCGGCGTCGGCGTGCATCCGCACGAGCCAGGCGGACAGCGTCCCGGCGCTGATCCGGTTCTCGCGGCTCAGGCCCGAGCCGTCGCGGATGGTGGCCGACGACACGGCGGCCGGACCGAGCTTCTCGGCGATCAGCATCCGCAGCACCGCGGTGCCGTTCTGCCACGTGCCCTGTTCGCCGGTCACGGCGCGCCCGAGCGTTTTGAGCAGGGCTTCGGCATGCACGTTCATGCTGTCGTGGTTTGTGCGGAACAGCACATCATCCAGCGGCGTCGTCCATCTGGCAAGCGTGCGAGCAGTGTCGATGCTCTCGTTCGGACTCGGGAGTCTCACGCTTGCCGCCGGGCTCGGGGCCGCGAACTCGACACCCGCATTCGCCAGCCGTTCTGCCACGAGCCGGCCCGTGAACAGCGCCGGCTCTCGGAGCGAGACCTCGATCGGGGACTGTGCCCGCGTGCGGATCGAACCGCGGATCGTGTACGCGTCATCGGAGTCGGAGCGTTGGATCCACACCGCGTTGCGGCCCTCGCTCACGACGTCGGCGCGATCCGTGATCTCGACCCAGCCGGCGTGCGGCTCGATCGGCGCTATCACGCCCCCGCCCGCCGGAGACGGATAAAAGGCCAGCACGTTGCTGTTGACGTTGACGCCACGAACCGGCGCGCAGTACCAGCGGTCGAGCTGATCGCGCGGCCAATCGGGATGCACACCCGCGCGGTCGAACACACGGTCATCAATGATGAGCTGCGATACCCGGCCGATCCGCCCCGCGTCGGCTGCCCAGGCGGCGAACTGGTCGAGGGCGTCGTCGGGGGTGAGCGGCGGATCGAGTTCCTTCAATACTTCCGTGTCGCCGAACGCGGGGTCGCCGCTGCTGCGCAGCACGAGTGTGGAGCCGTCATCGGTCGCTGTGATCTCTGTCGTGAACGCGTAGTCACGCCCCAGCAGGAGGACGGCGCCGGCCGACGTCAGAAGTTTCTGGTTCGAAGCGGGCGCGAGCGGCACGTCGGCGTTCAGCTCGAAGATGATCTCTGCCGTGCTCGCGTCGCGAACCACGACGCCGGCGATGCCTTCCGGCCCGAGCCCCGCGTTGGCGGCAACGCGTCGCAGCTGGGCCGCGAGCTGAGCACCAGACTGCGCAGCGACGCAAACGACCAGTATGAGACCGCACCAGAGTTGCCTTGCGATCAAGCGGACCTCCTTGCCCGAGCCCTCTACGAGCCTTGCGATGACGATAGGAGGCAGCACGGTGCCCGCGGCGGTTGCCGCGGCGACCTACGGCAGAACCTACGCCATCTGCGGCTCGGTTACTCGATCGATGAACTTCTCGAGATCGTGAACGCGGGCCACGCTTTCGATCGGAAGCTCGATCCAGCAGATCTGCCCGACTCGAGGTGCGTGGAGGACGCGGTCGCGGATGAACGCCGGGGTTCGCTTGAGTTCCGCCGGGGCAAGAGGGTTGGCGGGTACAGGCAGCGCCACGAGCGGGCAGCCTTCGGCGGGGATGACATAAGCCCACGGCTCGTCTTCTCCAGGCCGTGAGTACACCAGGGTCCAACGCCACGCGATCCCTCGCCATTGGTGCGTGGGCTTCCCGCCCGTGCGGGAACCTATCATCGCGTTCAGGAGCTCGAAGACTTCAAGCTGCTCTGCCTCATACAACTGCATGAGGTCGGAGTCCTTTGGCAGGGCGAAACGGTCGTGCCACGGGTTTTTGCTCGGCCGGAGTTCCACGGAGGCGTCTCCTGTTTTGACGTTATGTATCTAAGTCTATCCGTATAGGTGTATCCGTTCGAGCGGGGGAGGTTGCCGCTCGTGCCGCTCAATGGGGTTGCGATGAATTCTTTTGGAGAGCACGGCAATTTGGCCCAGGATCGCGCTGAGCAGGCGACGCCGTTGGTGTTCGTCGTTGATGACAACCCGCAGAATTGCGAGCTGATTGTTGGGTTTTTGGACGACCTTGACGTTGATCTGAAGATATTCACGTCCGGTCAGGATGCGCTAGAGGCTTGTGAGGCCCGCGTCCCGGATCTCGTAGTGCTGGACGTCATGATGCCACGGCTGAGCGGCTACCAGGTGTGCGAGCGGCTCCGTGCGGATGAACGCACAGCGCGGATCCCAATCATATTATTAACGGCATTGAACGAGTCGGCGGATGTTGAGCGAGGCCTCGAGGCCGGTGCCGACGACTTTCTCGTGAAACCCGTTCAACGAATGGAGCTTGTCACGCGGGTCCACGCCCAGCTCGCGGTCCGCTCCTGCGAAGCACGCGTCCAAAGCGTGGTGGCCGGTCTCCGATCAGTGTTCTCGCTCGCGTGAGTGCACCGCCGCGGCGCGGGAGCACTTCAGGGGCAACCGGCGTTGAAGGCGATGATCCACGCGTTGAAGTCAGCCGGGGTGAGCACCCCGTCCGCGTTCACGTCGGCGAGTGCGTTCCCGGCGTTGAAGTTTATGACCCAGGCGTTGAAGTCAGCAGGTGTCGCGATCCCGTCGCCGTTCTGATCCGCGCCGCCGGTTGTGGTGAACGACGCGACCGCGGGCGTGGACGTCGTCGTACCGTTTGCGTTGACGGCGTCTACCGACCAGAAGTACGTGGTGCACCGCTCAAGGCCCGGGATGAACGCCGATGTCGTCGTGAGCGGCGAGAGCTCGACGACGGGATTCGCCAGATCCGCGTCGGTCGCCAGCGTGTACGTGTACGAGTCGGTGTCGGACGACGCTTCCCATGACGTAATGACAAGCGAGGGGTCGACCGCGGTTTGGCCGTCGGCCGGCGCAAGCAGGCCGAAATCACCCGGGAGTGTTGCCTGTCCGAGCGGCACGATGAAGTCCACAATCACAGGGAAGTGATCGGATGCGAGCAGGCTGGCGAAGTTGCCCGAGTTGTTCGGCGGGAACCCGATGCCGACAAGTTCTGGCGGCAGGGACGGCACAGGCACGTTCTGGCTGCGGAACACGAACTCCCGCCGCGCCGTTGCGATCTGATCCTGCCACACGAGGTAGTCCAGCTTCGAGCTTCCGAGTGTTGACCGAACCCCGGAGAAGAACTCGGTCGCGTTGTCGAAACGGGCGTCGGTTCCGTCCGGGTTGTTGCCGTCCGCCCCGCCGCCGACCGTCACGCCGTTCGCGAGCCAGTCGGCCGGGCCCCGGCGGCCATTGTTTGATTCGTCCTCGTTCAGATCGCCGCCGAGGATGATGGGAGTGCTGTCGTCGAGCACGGCTGTTGATGAGGGGAACTCCGGGATGGTGTTCTCCGGGTCGGGTGTCGCCGTTCCGTTGCCGTTGTACAGGTACCGCGTGTAGTACCAGGTATTCTGCGCCGCAGCCAGCCGCTGCGCGCGGTCATTTGACGAGCCGCCCGCCTTCATGTGCGCGTTGCCGATGACGAGGTCGCCGACGTACTGCTCGTTGGGCAGATTGATCTCCGCGAACTGGAATCCGCGGATTCCGCCGGAACCGCCGGGAGCCCCCGTCGCGCTCGACTGGACCGTGAAATCACTAATGGCCGGTGTCCCATTGCCGTTGAGGTCGGTAAAGGGCCAGCGGCTGACGATCACGTTGCGGTTGAACCCGTCTGTGCTGTTGCTCACAAACACGTGATCAAGCGAGTAGCCCGGCCGGTAGAGCTGGACAAACTCGCCGACACTCCCGCCGTTGAAGGGGTCGCTCCCGCCGTCGAAGAACAAGTCCATGACCGTGGTCAGGTTGTTGACCGAGTCCACGCCGCCGCCGGTGCCGTTGCCCGAGTTGTCGCCGGCTTCCTGCAAGATCAGAACATCGGGCTCCAACGCCGCAACGATGCGGGCCAGCGCAGCCCAGTTGCCGTTCGGATCCGATTTGTTCTCGGTTCGGCACAAGCTATCGCGGACGTTCCACGTCATCACGCGGATGTCGGTCGCTTCCGTCTTGCCCCACTGCGCGTTCTGCGGATCCCACTGGGCGCCTGCGGGGAGCGATGACACGGTAATGAGCAAGGCGGCTGTCGGGGTTCGCACGTTTCGGGCTCCTAATGGCACTCGGCCGGGGAGACTCTTGATCCGCCGAACCTCTGCGGCGGTTCCAAGCGGTGTACCGGTCTCCCGAAGAAAGCACGCCCGCCCGGGATGGGCGGGCGTGCGACTGCACAGTTGCTGTTCAGCCTCGATAGCTTCCGGCTACTCGACGCAGAGCGGGCCGTTGACACCGAGGTTGAAGTTCAGGATCCAGCTGTTGAAATCGCCGGGATTGATGTTCCCGTCGAAGTTCTGGTCGGCCCGGTAGTTGCCCGTGTTGAACGCGAGGATCCAGGCGTTGAAGTCGCCCGGGTTGACGAACCCGTCGCCGTTCGCGTCGGCGCAGAGCCGGGAGAGCTGGCATTCGTCCGGGATGCCGTCGGCGTTCACGTCCTGCGACGTGCCGCTAGCGATGTCGTCCGCATCGTCTACACCGTTGCCGTTGCAGTCGGTGATCGGGTTCCCGGCGGCCAGCGGGCTGACATAGAACAGCGTCGAGTAGTCTTCGTCCCCGGTGCCAACCCCGAAATCGAAGTTGCCATCACCGTTGACGTCATAGGTGATGTTGACGGCCGCGACGAGTGCGCCGAGGTTGTTTGCGTCCTCGGTTGTCGTTGGGTTAGTGCCCGGGTAGCTGTCGTACGTCGCGGACTCGCCGAAGAACGCGCTCGAATCGGTCGAGTTCTCGTCGGCGACCCGGATGAGGCCGATGTTGTAGTTCAGGCCTGTGCCCTGCGAGGCGATCACATCGCCCGTCTGCAGGATCACGTCGAGATCGTAGCTGAAGGTCGCCTCGTCGTAGATGGCTCTGAAGAGCCCTGTGTCGATGTCGTCGTCAGCCGTTCCGAGCACGCCGTCTGCACCGAAGTCAACGAACGGGCTCGTGAAGTAGAGGTTGCCCGCGCCGTCGATCGCCGGGGCGGAGATCGACGGGCCGTTCAGGCCCGGGAAGGCGTTCAGCGGGACGAGGAATCCGATCTCGGCTCCGCCCGCGTCGCGGATCGGCTTGCCGAATCCGGTGTCGAAGTTCACCCACGCCGCCGTCGTCCACTCGATGGTCGAGCTCGGGTTGGCGTCCGAAGGGTTGAAGCGGGCGACCGCGATCGCGTTTGTCGGGGCGTTTGCACCGCCGCTGCCGTACGTGACGGGTGTCGGGATTGTGCCCGGCACGACGCAGTTGTTGCACGCGACATCGAAGACGGCGGCGACGAGCACGTTGCCCGACGCATCCGTGCCCGCTGCAGCGGCACCGACCGGTCCTGAGAACGCCATCTGGCTGCGGTAGTGGCGGAACTCGCCGAAGGGCACGCCCACGGCGTCGTAGTTGTCGAGCGGGTCCTGGATGGTCAGCGGGGCCTGAAGGTTTGCCACCTGCTGGGGCACGCCGTTGGCGTCCACGCCGAACACCCCGAGGTACACGGTGTTGCCCGTGTTGTCTCGCTGGAGCTGTGCGGCCATACCGACGCCGCCGAGGGCGGTATCGGGGTTGAACGTGATCCCGCCGCGGTGGTCTTCGATGTTGGTCGCGAAGCCGGCGAACGTCGGCGTGAAGTGATCCGTTGTGTTGGCCGTGTGATCGTTCGTCGCCAGCGTGGAGTCGAAGATCGGGCCGAACGTCGTATTGCCGCCGTTCTCCTCGGGGACGGCCCCCGTGACGCTGAATGTCTCGGTCGTGAAGCCGCCGACGTTCCCGTCGAAGACGCGTTCGGTCGCGGCCGGATCTCCGGCCGAGAAGCGATCGACGTTGTTGACGATCCCGTTGCTGCGAAGATCCGCGTTGAAACGCAGGATGTTCTGATTCACAAGCTCGTCCGGGCTGACTACGTTGAACCCATCGGCGCGGCTGATGACGTTCAGCCGCGTGTCGATCGAGCCCATGCCGAAGCTCGCGGTGCCGGCCGTCGTCGCGTCCGGCGCGTTCGTGGCCGTGATGATGCGATCAACGAACAGCCGCGTCCGATTGGCCGGGTCAAAGGTGACCAGGCCCGCGATGAGGTTGTCGGTGTTGTTTGGGTTGTTGGGCTCGAACTCGTTGAAGCCGACCGCGAGGCTCTGCAGCGCCGATGAGGGAAGCGTGACATCGGTACCGGGCGTGTTGTTCGGGCCGACACCGGCCCCGGCGGTGTCCCAGCTCGAATACGAACCGCTGGCCAACTGATTCGGCTCGACGTTCCGGCTGATGGCCTGCCCCGAAAGTCGGATGCTGAAGAAGCCGGTGCTCGCTGGGTCGCTGGAGCGGCTCGACTTCAGAAGCGGGGCAACGCCGAACTCGGCGCCTTTGCTCGATGTGATCGGCGAAAGGTCAACCGTGAATTTGGTGATCTGACGCCCGGCGTCGTACGCCTCGATGGCGTCGCCGGCGTTGTTGTTCGACACGCTGTCTTGGCCGGCGGCAGACGCCGCGACGCCCGCGACGGCAACGATGCCGAGAATCTGCATGCTCTTCATTGGTTTCCTTCTCCGGTTCAGTGGATGCACGTGGTCTCGCTGATGTCCGGCGGATGAGCTAGAGCCACCGCCGGGATGTCGCCCGGGCCGCACGAGCGCCGAGCCTCCCCCTCTTGGACAAATCCGCCGCAGCGGCATTGCTGACGGCAAACCATCCCGTCGGAATCACGTCTCTGATCGCGTTGCCGTGCGTGTAGAACGGCCGTACGACCTCTTCTCTACCCCGTACGGATGATAGACGCAGGCCGGCTGCCGCTGCGCAAACGAACCGCGTGCGGGGTGCAAAGGTTTCTTCATAGACGGATTTTGTTCGTTGCCCTGTCAGTTACCGGAGTCACGTTCGACGCATCGATGCTGCGATCCGCCCTGCGATCTCCGTGTTCGATCGGGCCAGGGCGATGTTCGCCGTGACAGTCGCACCCGCCGAGACTTCGTGAACAGCGGCAAGCAGCGCCGGCGTCGAGTCACGGCCACGGCCGCTGACGCGTCCGAAGGCCGTACTGAGCCAGGTGTTCCATGTGTCAAGAGGAATCTCCGCGTCTGTCGGAATTGGGTTGCAAACAACCACGCCCCTGCCCGAACGTGCGAGTTCGAACTTGATAAACGCGGCAAGCTCATGCTCGCTGTCGAACGAAGCGTCGATCGCGATGCCGCTCGAGCGCTGGTAGAAGGCGGGGAAGGTGTCCGTCTTGTACCCGACAACCGGCACCCCCAGGGTTTCAAGCGCCTCCCGCGTCGCCCGTACATCAAGAATGTTTTTGCAACCGCTGGTGACCACAGCGACGGGGTGCGCCGCGATCGCCCCGAGATCCGCGGAGATATCCAGATGCGTGGCGTAGTCACGGTGCACGCCTCCGATACCACCGGTTGCAAAGACCTCGACGCCTGCCGCGTGCGAAAGCTCGATCGTCGTGCTGACCGTGGTAGCACCCCATCGGCCACGCGCCATGGCGACGCCGAGGTTGGCGCGATTGACCTTCTCGACCGATGCTTCGCGCAGCATCGATTGCAGTTCTTCCGATGTCATGCCAACGGTTGGCTTGCCCGCAACGACGCCGACCAACGTGGGGTGGGCCCCTGCAGAAGCAACGGCATCGAACAGCTGCGTGGCAACATCATGCACGACATCGCGCGGAATGCCGTGGACAAGCAGCGTGGTTTCAAGAGCGACCGAGTTCGGCTTTGAACGATTGGTAATCGGCGCGGGTGGCATATCCGTGTCTCCGCTCGATGCTGAAACGCGAACGGGCCAGCCCGAGGGCTGGCCCGCTAATAGTAGTTCAAGAGCTGCGCGGGTCGTCAGGCGACCATGTCCTTCAAACCCTTGAGCGGGCGGACCTTGACGACGTTCCGGGCCGGCTTGGCCTTGAAGATTGTCGGCTCGCCCGTGAATGGGTTGATGCCCTTGCGCGCCTTGGTGGCGGGCTTACGCTGGACGGTGACCTTCATCAGGCCCGGCACGTTGAACACCCCCGCGTTGCCCTTCTTGAGGTCTGCGGCCATCATCGTGCCCATCGTATCGAACACGGCGGCAACATCTTTCTTCGAGATTCCGACATGCTCGGCGATGATCGCCTGAACATCGCTCTTCGTGCGGGGCTTGCCCTTCGCGCCGGTGATGCGGGGTGCCGCCTTGGCGGGCGCCTTCTTCGCGACCTTCTTCCTGGCGGTGGTCTTGCGTGCCGTCGTCTTACGAGCGGTCTTTTTGGCGGTCTTCTTCCGTGTCGTTTTCTTCGCCATCATGAACTCCAAGGGGCAGTCCTCGCCCCTGCTTTTTGCGGCCTTTCAGTGATGGAAAGACCTCATTGAACGCGGTGGTTCTACCCCGCGTCTTTGCACTCCGCAAGGCGTATCGGTCGTTTCAGCCTTAAAAACACGATAAAAACGCGGAGTTTATGGCGTCTTGTGGATAACTCGGAGCTTCAACAGGCTGTGATCGCTCAGCCCGACGTCGCGCGGCGTGTGGATCTGGCGGACGCTTTCGACCTTGGAAACAAGGGGTTTGCTCGCGTAGGCGTGGTCGATGCGAGCGTTTGCGCCGCGTGGCCCCGCCCATGTCGGCTCCGTCGGATCTCCACCGCGGTCGAGCCAGACATCGGCGTACCCGAGCGCCGCGAGCCTTCCGATCGGAGTGCCATCGCGCCGCGGATGGTTCGCTCGGTTCGCGTTGAAATCTCCGAGAATCAGGTGCGAAGCGTCGCGGAGTGCTGCCGCGGTTTCGTGCAACTCGGCGAGCAGTCTCACCCGATTCTGTCGGTCGGACGCATCTGGGATGTGGCATGCTGTGATGGCGAGGCTGCCGACGCGAGCTTCGACCATTCGAGGCGTCGGGGCCGACAGCACATCGAGCGGCCACCGGCTGATGAGCACGATACCATTGATGCGACACCCGGTGACGCTCTGCAGGCAGTAGGGCAGACCTTGATCGCGAAGCGACGCAGCGAGCTGGCCCGCAAACGTGGGCCGGCACTCGGCGAGCGCAACGATGTCCGGCTCATGGCTCAGCAGTTCGAGCAGGATCGCCTGCGCCCGGCTCGGCCCGCCGCCGGCGCGGATGTTCCAGAACAAGATCGTCGCGGCGTCGCCCATCGGCGGCATGCGGGTACCGTAGCCCATGAGCGATGCCAAGCCTCTCGTTGTTGTCACACGAAAAGTTCCGGGCGATCCTGTTTCGATCGATGGTGCGGATGTTGTCACCGGCCCGCTCGAATCACCGACGCCTGCCGAGACCCTCGAGCGCGTGCGCAACGCGTCGGTCGTCATCACGATGTTCACGGATGAGGTCGATATCAAGTTTCTCGATGCCGCCGGAGACCGGCTGCGCGGCATTTGCAACTTCGCAGTGGGCTACAACAACATCGATCTGGACGCCTGCAAGGAACGCGGGATCGTCGTGACGAACACCCCCGACGCGGTGACCGAGGGCACGGCGAACATGGCGATCGGGCTGTTGCTCGCCGTCGCTCGGCGAATTGTCGAGGGCGACCGGCTTGCGCGTACCGGCGAATGGGTCAAGCGTGCGCCGCTCGGAATGGGCGAGATGCTCGGGCTCGGGTTGGCTAGCCGAACCATGCACATCGTCGGCGCCGGGCGCATCGGCTATGCGACGGCGCTGCGTGCCCGAGCGTTCGGCATGGACGTGATCTACACAAGCCGTCGGCGGAAGCTGGCGTTCGAGGGGGCTCCGCTGTGCGGGCGTTGGGTTGAGCTCGAAGAAGGCCTGCGCGAAGCGGATGTTGTGAGCTTGCACACGCCGCTGACCGATGAGACCCGGCATCTGCTCAATGCGGAGCGGCTGGCGTTGCTGAAGCCCGAAGCGATCGTGATCAACACGAGCCGGGGACCGGTGATCGATGAGGCGGCGCTTGTCGAGGTGCTGCGTGAAAAGCGGATCTGGGGCGCTGGTCTGGATGTCTTTGAAGAAGAACCGAAGGTGCGTCCAGGGCTCATCGAGTTCGACAACGTGGTGATGATGCCGCACGTTGGCAGCGGTGAGATCCGCTGGCGGAACGAGATGACGCGGATGTGCGAGGCGAGCGCGCGGGCGATCCTCGCGGGTGAGGAGCCGGAGCACCGTGTCGTGTGAAGTTGCTAGCGCCGGAGCGAGTCGGCGTCGGTGAAGTGCAATTCGAGGTACCGGGCGACATAGTCAACGATTGACTCGGCCGTCGGGATCTCGGGGTTGTTCGTGTGCCCCAGCGGCTCGAATCGCATCCCCTTGAAGCGGCTTGCGGCTTCGCGGACGGAGAGGCCGTGCTGGATCGCGAGGCTGAACGCTCGGCAGAACGCTTGGCACATTCCGGAAAGCGCCGAGCCGGCCTTGGAGATTTTGATGAACAGCTCGCCGGGCGTGCCGTCTGGGTACAGGCCGATGGTGAGGTAGCCCTCGTGGCCGTCGACGGCGAACTTGTGAGTAACCGAGTCGCGTGTTGCCGGGAGTGCCTTGCGGGCTGCGAGCATTGTCAGTATTCCGTATGGGTTCGGGATTCAGCCGTTTCCGGTAAGACGCCGAAGTATCGGCCTGGGCTCGTTGTGATCGTGAAAGTCTGGGTTCGATTGTGCCAGAGTTCAGGCCCGAGTGCTTGCTCGGTGCGTGGCGGGTGCCGATGATTGTGTAGAGATGCACCGGGCACGCGGACAGGTTGGTCGGACACAGGCGGGGGGGCTGTCGCTTCTTCTGGCTGTCGCACTGCTGGCGGCCGCGGGCTCGGGCGTTGAGACGGCTCGGCGGGTGGCGTTCGCCGGCGCGGGCTTGGCCTACGCAGTGTGCGCGGACGTTCCGCGAGTCGGCCCGACGCTGGTCGAACAGCGGGCGCCCGTGCTCGTGGGCATCGGCAAGCCTGTGCGCACCATCGAGTCGATTGAGAGCGCTGATGCACCGCCGATCGGCGTGCTGGTCGTCAGCGGGTCTCTCGATCTGCCGCCGCCGTCGCTGGTTGCGTGACGACCGCGCGTGGCGTTCTGCCGCGCGTTCATCTGTGCATCACCGTTGACAGATTTCTGGCGCGTGCGATTGCCGACGTTTCGGTGCCGCGTGCCGAACCCCGCGTCCGATTCTCGGACGCCCCGAACAAGAACGAGAACACCATGCTTGGCAGTGACCAGGGCATCCCCGTCGTCGGGCCGATCCTTAACAAGTTGATCGGCTCGCGGAACGAGCGGTTCGTGAAGAAGTACACCTCGCGTGTCGAGCGGATCAACGCGCTCGAGCCCGACATGCGGAAGCTGACCGACGGCGAGCTGTTCGCCAAGGCCGACGAGTTCCGGAAGCGGTACAAGGCCGGCGAGAACGAGGACCAGCTGATGGTCGAGGCGTTCGCCGCCGCCCGCGAGGCGATGGACCGGAACGTCGGCATCCGCAATATTTTCAACCCCGATCACGCGTTCGACGCGTCGCTGCTGCCCGAGGGCGTACGGGGGCTGTACAGCGAGACCAGGTCGAGGATCGACGCGATGGAGCCCCGGCAGCCGACGGACGACCTGCTGGGCAACACGCAGCCGATCCCGGCGTACGTCTGGGCCGAGCTGCCCAACGAGCTGTACGAGGCGGTCCGCGAGGTCTTCCCCGAGTCAAAGCCGCCGTTCCGGGCGAGGCCGTTCGATGTGCAGTTGATCGGCGCGATGGTGCTCAGCCAGGGCAAGGTCGCGGAGATGAAGACGGGCGAAGGCAAGACGATCGTCGCGCCGCTCGCCGCGTACTGGGCGGCCGTCCGCGAGAACAAGGTGCATGTCGTTACGGTCAACGACTACCTCGTGCAGCGCGACCGCGACTGGACGTTCCCGTTCTTCCGGGGCGTCGGGCTGACCGTCGGTGCTATCCACCCCCAGCACACGCAGCCCGAGCAGGTCAAGCGGCTGATGTACCAGTGCGACATCGTCTACGGCACGACCAGCGAGTTTGGCTTCGACTACCTGCGCGACAACATGAAGCGCAGCGTTGTCCAGCAGGTGCAGCGCCGGCGTGACTTTGCGATCGTCGACGAGGTCGACAGCGTGCTGATCGACGAGGCGCGGACGCCGTTGATTATTTCGGGCCCCGCGCACGATGCGCAGCCGCGGTACGACACGGCCGACAAGCTCGCCAAGCACCTCAAGGACATGCAGAAGCCCTGGCAGGAGCGCGAGGACAAGGTCACGGCGTTGCAGGAGAAGATCAACGGCTTCGAGGGCGACATCCGCCAGGCGCGTGATAAGTCCGTTGTGCCAGAGATCCAGAAGAAGCTCGCCGCGGCGAAGGCGGAGCTGCCGGCGCTCGAGGCCGAGCGCGACAAGCACGTGCAGTACTACGAGGTGCTGCCCGAGCGGAAGCAGGTGCACCTGTCGCACGAGGGCATCGCCGAGGCGCAGCGGATCGCGGGCATCGGCTCGTTCTACGTGGGCGAGAACACGGACGTGCCTCACCTGCTTGAGCAGGCTCTTCGGGCGCACGTGGTCTACGAGAAGGACAAGGACTACGTCATCATGCCCACGCCCGACCCGCAGACGGGGCGGACCGAGCCGAGCATCGTGATTGTGGACCAGTTCACGGGCCGCGCGATGATCGGCCGGCAGTGGTCGGATGGCCTGCACCAGGCCGTCGAGTGCAAGGAGCAGGTGCCGATCAAGCAGGAGACGCAAACCGTCGCGTCGGTCACGATCCAGAACTTCTTCAAGATGTACAAGAAGCTCTCGGGCATGACGGGCACGGCCGACACCGAGGCCCAGGAATTCCACGACATCTACGGCCTCGACGTTGTCTCGATTCCGACGAACAAGCCCATCGCCCGCGGCGACTACGACGACCTCATGTTCATGCGAGCCAAGGACAAGTGGGAGTCGATCGTCGACGAGATCAAGGCGTTCAGCGATGTCGGCCGGCCGATCCTGGTCGGTACGACGAGTGTTGAGAAGAGCGAGATGCTCAGCCAGCTCCTGCAGCGCAAGCACGGCATCAAGCACGAGGTCTTGAACGCCAAGCAGCACGAGCGCGAGGCCAACATCGTCGAAGAGGCCGGCGAGCTTGGCGCGGTCATGATCGCGACCAACATGGCGGGCCGGGGCACCGACATCAAGCTCAAGCAGTGCCCGAAGGAGCAGCTGGTTGATCACTGGCTCCGCCGCGGCATCGCGAGCAAAGGCCTGAACGCTGATATGTCCGAAGACGAGCTTCGCGAGAACATCTACCGCAAGATCGCGACGAGCGAGTTGGGGCTCAAGAAGCGGGAGGCCGAGGAGCTGGACTTTGCGCAGCTTGAGTTGTTGCTCTTGCAGCATTGGGCCGAGCAATTCACATGGATGAGCCCGAAGCAGATCGAGAAGGCGACGGCCGACGAGCTGCGCGACGAGCTCGACGCCGGCGGCAGGTGCCTGCTGCACCGGATCCGTTGGTTTAGCAATATCGAAGACATGGGCGGCCTGCATGTCATCGGCACCGAGCGCCACGAGAGCCGACGCATCGACAACCAGCTGCGAGGTCGATCCGGTCGGCAGGGCGACAACGGCTCCAGCCGCTTCTTTGTCTCGCTCGAGGACGATCTCATGAAGATGTTCGCGGGTCAGACCACGATGAACGTGCTCAGCCGGCTCGGCATGAAGGAGGGCGACGCGATCGAGCACCCGATGCTCAGCAAGAGCGTCGAACGTGCCCAGCGCAAGGTCGAAGAACGCAACTTCCAGATTCGCAAGAACATCCTCGAGTACGACGAGGTCATGGAGCACCAGCGGCAGCGGTTCTACGGGCTCCGGCAGCGGGCGCTTGAGGCCCGAGAGGTCAAGGGCCTCATCCTTGAATATATCGACGAGTGCATCGACGACGCCTGTGGCGAGTACCTCAGCCCGAACTACCCGGCCAAGTGCGCGATCGATTACGTCCGCGACGAGCTCGACACCGAGGTCATGCTCGAACGGCTTAAGGGTCGGGACGCGGACGAGATGGACAAGCGAGTGCGTGAGGACGCCAAGGCCGAGGCGCGATCGATGATCGACGTGACGCTCGGCGAGTATATGAGCGCAGAGAACGCAGAGGTCGCCGTCGACTTCGACGCGGCGGGCCTGGCGAGTTGGGCCAAATCGCGGTTCGGCGTTGAGATTTCGGCCGACGAGTTATCCGAAGGCGACGTCTCAACGCGGCGCGATGTGCAAGATAAATTAGTCGAGGCCGCCGAGGCTCAGATCGACGCGGCTGATCTCGGCAAGCTCGATGTCTTCGTCGCCGAGGACTACGGCATCGAGCAGCTCATCGCGTGGGCGAAGCGGATGTTCGACGTTGATGTGACGATTGAGGAGGTGAAGAGCTCGCTTGACGAGGCGACGCCGCCGCCCGAAGCGTTCATGCGCGACCGCGTCCGCGAGCGGTACCAGCAGAAGGAGATCAATTACCCGATCGACTTCGCCCTGCAGATGACCATGATGGGCATGCGGCAGTCGCCGCAGGATGCGCTCGATCAGCTGCTGCGCTGGACCAAGGGGCGGTACGGAGTTGATCTCGACGCCGACGAGGTACGCACGGGCGGACCGGCGAAGATGAAGGACACGCTGACCGAGATCGCTTCGCGCTGGTGGGAGATCGGCGAGATCGACGCCGCGAAGGACGAGTTCGGGAACGCGAAAGACTTCAACGAGCTGGTCGAGGTCTCGAAGCGCAAGTACGACGTGGAGCCGCCGGAGTGGCTGCGTTGGCTTGACGAGGCCGAGTTCAAGGAGGCGGCCCGCGGGCTTATCGATCAGCGGCTGCGCCCGGAACTGATGCAGCTCGAGATGACCATCCTGCTGGACACGTTCGATCAGTCGTGGAAAGACCACCTGTACTCGATGGACCAGCTCCGCGACGGCATCAATTACCAAGCGTTCGCGCAGCAGGATCCGCGGATCGCGTTCAAGAAGCAGGGCTCGAAGCAGTTCAACGAGATGCTCGACGATGTGCAGGAACGCGTCGCGGAGTACATTTTTAAGGCGAGGCTGAACGTCGGGCCGCAGGCCGGGCCGCCATCGGGCTCGGGTCAGGTGCCGCCGCAAGGCGCTTCGCCCGCGCAGCAAGGGCCGGCTCGCCCGCCCGCTGCCGCGCCGGCGGGAGGCGGCTTGTTCTCGACCAGCATCGTGGGCTCCGGTCTCGGTGGCGGGACAGCAACGCCCGGGCCCGGTGGCGCTCAGGGCGGGCCGTCGCCGGCCGGCAACGCGTGAGGCCCGGATCAGCACGCAGCGCCGGCACGTACAGACAGATGGCGGGCGGCCGGTGTAGGCTGCGGGCGTCACACGAGGGGATCGGCATGCACCAGACGACACGGAATGCGTTCACACTGATTGAGCTTCTGATCGTCATCGGCATCATCGCCGTGCTGATCGCGATCGGCCTGACGGTCGCGCCGAGCCTCGTCAATTCCGGACGCAGTCAGGCGACGCAGAGCACGCTGGTTGCGATGGAGTCGGTTGCTCAGGAGCTCTCGGCGAGCGCTGATCTGCGGCCCAAGGACTACGAGTTCTACGAAGCGACAGGCGGCAACACCACCGTCCGCTTGCCGATCATTGATGCAAGGCTCGACGGGTCGGGCTTCGACGAGGAAGACTCCGCTGAGCCGTCCTTCGCCCGCTTGCTGAAGGTGGTCGAAGAGACCGTGCCCGGCATCTCGAGCCGCTGGACGCAGCTCGATCCGTCGATCGTTCAGGCGAGTGACATCACCGGCGAATCGGTCGGAGGCACGATCGGGAGCCTGCGGGTCTCCGGGACCGAGGTCCTCGATCAGTGGGGCAACCCGATCCGCTTCGTTCACCCGCGATTTGACGGCGGTGCCGGTGAGTGGTTCGCGAACGACGGCTCACCTGGAAACAGCCGGCCCCTCATCACGCAGGTGCCGTACGGTGCCGCCGGTGGCGAAGAGGACTTCCGCCGATCCTTCCGCCCGTTTGATCCCACTGCGCCTGCTGACGGCACCGACCCGAGCGGTGACGCCGACGAGGGCATCGTGCCGGGCGGGTCAAGCGGGTACCTCTATTCAGCCGGCGCAGACGGGGATCCCGGCACGCGGGGCGACAACGTCTACGCCAGCGTCATCCCCGAGTTCCCCGCACAGACGCGCGACCAAGACTGATCGCCAAGCGGGCGGACAGGCCTATACTCGCGTCCAGCACCGGGGTGTAGCGCAGCTTGGTAGCGCGTCTCGTTCGGGACGAGAAGGTCGGAGGTTCAAATCCTCTCACCCCGATTTCCCTAAGTCTCGCTGAACGCCGGATTTGGCGTACCCGACCCGAGTGAGGTCGGAGCGGCTCGAAGCCTGAGAAACCGGTAGTCGTACCGGTTTCGATGGAGGCCTCGCCGTGCCAGATCTGTCGAAGACTAACCGTCTACCCAAGTTCGCGCTCCACAAGGCCTCCGGACAGGCCAGAGTCTGTCTCGGAGGACGCGACATCTACCTGGGGCCCTATGACCTTCTCGCAACACGCGAGAAGTATGACCGGCTCATCGCCGAGTACCTCGCGGCGGGTCGGAACGTCGACCTGATGCCCAGCGTCAGTCGCCGGGATCGCTTCTGCGTCATCGACCTAATCGCCGCCTTCAAGGACCACGCTGAGGCGTACTACGTCAAAGACGGCGAGCCCACCAAGACCATCGCCAACCTCCGGATCGCGTGCCGGCGGCTGCGCGAGCTTTACGGATCGCTACCGGTGGAGGAGTTCGGGCCGGCCCAACTGCGGGCCGTGCGGGAGACCTGGATCAACGACGGCAACAACGAACGCACCGTCAACTACAAGACCACCTGGATCAAGCACGTCTTCCGCTGGGGTGTCGAGCAGGAGCTGGTCTCCGGTGAGACATGGCACCGCCTGGAGGCCGTCAGGAGCCTGAAGAAAGGCCGCTCGCGGGCAAAGCCTTCGAACGTTCGCGGTCCGGTGCCGCGCGAGCATGTCGACCGCACGCTCGAGTGCCTGCCCCCGATCGTCGCCGACATGGTCCGGGTCCAGCTGCTCACTTGCTGCCGCTCTGGCGAGCTGTGCTCGCTGACCTGGGACCAGATCGACACGAGTGAGGAGATCTGGTTCTACACGCCGCGGCGACACAAGACGCAGCACCACGGCCGGCCGAAGCTCATCGCGATCGGCGGCAGAGCCCAGGCAGTCCTCGAGTCGTACCGCGACCGGGCACCCGATGCTCCGATCTTCTCGCCGAGTCAGTCCGAGCGGATTCGCAACGGGTTGCGGCGCAGCGAGGGGATGAGACTCACGATCGGTCGCGCCGCCGCGGAAGTGGGGGAGGCATACACGCCTGACTCGTACCGCAGGGCTGTCACGCGCGCGGCGAAACAGGCCGGCGTTCCGCACTGGCACCCGCATCAGCTGCGACACCTGGGCGCTACTGAGTTGTGCCGGGAGGTTGGGATCGAGACTGCCGCCGCAGCCCTCGGCAACACTCTCGAAGCGGCGCAGATCTATGCAGACGCATCACGAGACCTGGCTCGGAGAGCGGCCACCGTCCGAGGCTGATCGTGCTTACAGCGCGTCGCGGCCAAGAAACGCCGTTTGGGCGCTCTCAATGGGGAGGCGAGATGCGAGTTGGGACTGACGGTGCGGAGTTTGCGAGATCGATACCAAGCGTGTAAGTTGTTGTGCAGCAGCATGATGCCTGGGGACGGCGTGTGGCGTTGCATCACGCAGAAGTACACTGCGAAGTCGTTTCAAGTTCTTGAGCTCATCGATCCTGATTCTGAGGCTGCAAACGTGGGTGTGAACCAACAGGATTCATCAACGATTGAGCTTGTGAAACGGGCAAAGCTACTGGGTCTCATTTGCAGACTCCGGCCCGATCAGCTGAGGGTCGGTGTTGCGGCCGGAGTCATCACGGCCGCGCAAGCCGAAGCTGCGATCGACGTCGCGTTGCAGTTGCTCCTCCTCGACGAGGGTCTCGGCGGGGGGTTTGTCACTCGACGCTGAGACCGCATCTGTGGTCGCTGCGAGCCGGACAAACCGTTCGATGAGATCCGCTGATTCGACCCCCGCGAGCAGCAGTATGTCGTCGCGCCAGACTCGATCGCGGTGCAAGGACGCGCCCGATTGAAGACGCGTCCGGATGACTTTTTCGACACCCGGCGGCAAGCGGTCGAACTTCGACAACTCCATCAAGTGGCGCTCAAAAGAAAATTTCCGAGTTGCGTCCAGCGCGTTGAGCTCGGAGGGATCGGTCAGGAGATCGGCTCCAACGCCTTTGTTGAGCGCCTTGACGATCAAGCCCGCTCTGACGTTCACAGGCATGTCGCGCCCTAATGGAGCCACATGCTTGCGGACGAGAAACACCTCTGCGGCACTATGCCGCGTCGCAATACTGCAAGCCGTGCTAACGCCCAGCCTTTCGAGCATCCGCAGAGCGATTGGATTCGGTTCCGCACGGCCAGAGTTCACAACCGACCGTTCCTTCGACTGCATCTGCTTGTTTGATTCGGTGTGTTGTTCTCTAGGTTGTTCTGTGTCCCGCCCAGGCGGGAGGGGGGAGTGACCTGAAGGGCATGGAGATGGACCGCTGCCGGACCCGTCCCCGTCGGGGACGTCCCTATCAAGGAAGATGGGATTGAGTCGGTAGAGAAGGGACCGGCCGGCTCCTCGTGAATGAAGGGAGATCAGTCCGGCTGCCGCTATTCGCTTGAGAGACTGATTGGCTTTGTTTCGGGCGGTACCCGCGTACGTTCCAAGCAAGGCCTGGGATGGCCAGGCGGACAGCGCGTCGTCCATGAATGTGATCAATGCCGCTAGCACGGCCTGATCCGCTTTGCGGAGCTTGGCAATGGCCCCTGCCTCGAAGGCCGCTCTTTGCCACTTGAGATGGAGTCCATCGCCGCTCACCAGCCGCCGCCCAGATCACGCCTGCGGACTCTGCGTGGCTGAGGACCGCTCGATGCAGCGATGAACTCGTCGATCGCCTGGGCAGTTGTACACGTGGTTCCGCCGACACGCCAGGTCTTCAGCTTGTGACCTCGAACGCCTCTCGAAGCCCAACGCCACACCGTCGACACGTGCACCTTCTTCCCTTTCCGTCTGAACGGCAGGGCATCAGGAACTTCGGTCAATGGAATGAACTGCTCGGAATCGCTCACGGATACCTCCTGCTGCGTGTGGCTGGGAACATTCCAGCGGGTCAGCAAGCGGGCCGTGGTGACTTTCCTGGTTACTTACCGAGTTTGTGGTTGATCGCCTCGGTGGTAGATCGGTCGAGACGCTCCCACACGAGGCGATATCTGCCCCGAGTGATCGGATAGCCGAAATCGACGAGACGCTTCTTCCACTGTTTTGCGTTGTTCCGGCACTCATGATCGCTGATGCCATCACCGAAGACCTCGCGTCCGAGCTGCAGTGGACTGAGGCCGTGAGTCGATCTGGCAATGGCAAGTAGGGCATCTTGCAGGCGATCCTCGAGTTCGTGGAACGGCTTGGGCATCACGGTGAGGATCGAGCTGTTTTCCAATGAGGAGATTGCGGGTGCCCTATTGCCGCTGCCGAGTAGGATCTGGAGCTCATCGATGCACTGATTGAAGTCCCAGGCCATGCAGCCTTCAGGCTCGGTGAGCAGGCCGCGTTGCATAATCGCCGCGTTCAGAGCGGGTGCTCTCCCCTGAATCACCGCGTCGATGGTGCCGGAGAGCCGAAGATGGGAGCGCAGCGCAACCTGAAGTGCCACCATCCGGCCCATCGGTGAAAGCTCGCCCCCGGGCGGGGACTTGCCGAACTCCTGCCCCATGTACATTGTGTACGGCTCAGGGAACTCGGGCTCACTTGGTTCATCCAGTAGAACCAGCTCGCTTGGCTGTCCGTCGCCATTGATGACCGGCTGCCATCGGTCTACGCAGTCATGGGTATCCGAGATCGTAGCGTGGAGTGCGTGAGTCAGTGCGAGTGCGCGATCAAGTCGATGTCTACCCGTGATCTCGAAGTCGAAATCGGCAATGTACCTCGCTTGATGATGAATGGACTTCGAGTTGGGATCGATACACAGCCAAGTGAATGCCTCGTCTGGATCGATCGTGACCGTTGCATCTCGTCTGGGGCCAAGCAGAAACGTGCCTGGCCAACGATTGGGAAACTGTCCCGACTCGATCCTGATAAGCAGATCGAAGATCCCAGCGGAATCTAGGTCGTGAGCCCAAGTCTGAATATCAGGTGAAATGCTGGGCAACCGTGACGACCTCTGCACGCGCACTCAGCGAGCCAAGTGGGGCTCACTGTTCGCCCGTAGATCGGCAACATCGGGCTGCGACTGAGCGTTTCGCAGGCTGGCAGCACTTCGGACGTTTGGTTTGCGATGCGCGAAGCCGGTGCGGTACCGAGAGGGCCCCAATTCGGGTGCCTTGCTGATCGGCTGTGATCTGACTTGGGGAGACGAGCAGGTCAGTTGCGAGTTGGCTGGCAATGTCAGTGCGTGGGATTCCCAAGTCGGACGATCGCCCGCGTCCAGTTTTGGCTAGCGATGGGCTCTCGCGATCGAACGAGACGACCGGCTCGAGGTGCACCTGTTCGAGTACGACATCGAGTTCTCGGTGGATACGGAGGCGAAGATCGGCCGTGCGATCGCGTACGCCCTGTCCGCGGAGTACCGGCGGCCGTCGAGAACGGTGAGAATCCGTTCGGGCGAGTGCGGTGCCGGGTGATCAGCTTTCCGGTTCCACTTCCGCCGGGCCACGCTCAGCGTGCAAAAGATCTCGCTGTGCGAGCGCTCCTCTCCAAGATTGCGATTGAGGCTCGCAGTACCCATCTTCTCACGGCAAGCCAGGCTCAGTCAAGCGCCCGAGAACGAGGCTGCGTGGTTCATGCTGAGCGAGCGGTCGATTCGACACGATTATTCACTGCTCCTGGCGATCTCAGCTATCCAATCGGATAGCCTGTAGTCGGGTACGGAATGCACTGCAGAAACGTTCAAGCGTGAGAGCAATGAGCTATGGCACAAGGTGATGGTGCCGCGCAGCATCCTCGGGTGATGATCGTCGGCGGAGGGTTCGCCGGGCTTGAAGCTGCCAAGGGACTTCAGGGTTCTGGCGCTGAGGTCGTTCTTCTGGATCGGAAGAACCATCATGTGTTCCAGCCGCTGCTCTACTAGGTGGCGACCGCCTCGCTATCTCCAGCAAGTATCAGTGCGCCGATTCGGTCAGCGCTCGGAGAGCGATCTGATTGTCAGGTCGTGCTTGCCGATGTGATCGGGATCGACGCTGAACGCAAACGAGTGATTGTCGAAGAGGGTTCAGTCCCTTTCGACTACCTCGTGCTTGCGGTGGGAGCTCGACACGACTACTTCGGGAAGGACTCTTGGGAGTCGCTCGCTCCCGGGTTGAAGACGATCGAGGATGCGACCGAGATCCGCAGGCGGATGCTGTTGGCATTTGAGTCTGCGGAGCACGAAGCCGATGAGGATGTACGCCGGGCGGCGTTGACCTTCGCGATCATCGGTGCTGGTCCTACTGGTGTGGAGCTCGCCGGTGCAATCAAGTCGATCGCGAGCCAGACGTTGCCGCGGGAGTACCGAAACATCGATACGAGAACCGCGCGGGTCATTCTGTTTGAGGGTGGCCCGCGTGTGCTTCCGGGATTCCCGGAATCCCTGTCCGCCCGCGCAGCCGCTGATTTGGAACGGCTAGGCGTCGATGTCCGGTTGAACTCACGTGTCACAGACCTGACAGAAGATGGAGTTGAGATCGGGTCCGACTTCGTTCCGGCGCAGAACGTGTTCTGGGCTGCCGGAGTAAAAGCCAGCCCGATCCTCGGAAGCTTGAACGTTGACACTGACCAAGCTGGTCGTGTGATCGTGGATCAGGATCTGTCGGTGCCGGGACATCCGAGGATCTTCGTGATCGGGGATGCGGCGAGCTTTACACCCGAGGGCCATGGACAGTCGCTCCCAGGCGTTGCGCAGGTCGCGATGCAGATGGGGCGTTACGCAGCGAATGCCATTCGCGAGGAGATCGCCAACGGAACGTCTCCGGCCCGGAAGAAACCGTTTCGCTACCGCGACAAAGGATCAATGGCGATCATCGGCAAGAACAAAGCGGTCGCGGTCGTAGGTCGCCATCGCTTCTCAGGGTTCTTGGCTTGGATCCTGTGGGCGTTCGTGCACATCGCGTTCTTGGTTGGTTTCAGGAACCGGATTCGCGTCCTGATGAACTGGGCCTGGTCGTGGCTTCTCAACAGTCACGATGCCCGGCTTATCGTGGGCGAATCCCGTCTCCGAATTCGAAGAGCGCAAGGCGAAGGGTTTGAGCCAACCGAGGACACTCAGCAATAGCCGCTGACGAGCGTGTCTCCGCGTCTGCACCTCGCCCAACTGGGATTCGGCTATCCGCTGCTACAATGGCCTAGATCGCCGGAGAGGCTCAGACCTGCTTGCGAGGCAACTCGGGTGATGGACGTACCGCCGCCGCGCACTGCCTAAGCAGAACATGGTTGCCAGGGAAGATGCAGACGGAAGACGCTGACGCCAAGCAGAGACTGATGGACGCGGCGCTGAAGCTCTTCGCCGACCGGGGGCCGGATCATGTCTCGGTCCGAGACATCGCGGCTGAAGCCGGCGTGACCCATGGCAGCATCCGATACCACTTCGGGACCAAGGAGAAGCTGTACTGCGAGGTTGTTCGGCGTTTGGGTTCCATTGACGAGCACATCGACAACATGCCGACGATCGATGAACTCGAGCGACTCTCTCACGACGAAGCTGAGGAACTGTTCCGGGCGTTCGTTCACAGATTCGTTCGCTTTCAGGCGCAGATGGGCGCAGATAGCGTTGCGGCCCATCGAATGCTGCAAGCCGAAATCTCGCGCGATGGCGGACCAGACCCCGTGTTCTACAAGAAGGTGATCAGGCCTGGTCATGACCACATGAAGGCCATCATCCGGGGCATCCGGCCCGATATTCGCGATGAAGAGACCCTCGAGATTCTGGCGTTCAACGTGATCTTCCAGTGTGTGATGGTCCGGATCGGTCAAGGGATCATCAAGAAGCTGCTTGGGAATCGTCGACTCAAAGAGGACTCCGTCACGCAGATCGCTCAGCTCATCGCGGACGTGTCGCTCGCAGGCATTCAACACGCAGAACTCTGACTCCGCTCCGTGGGGCGTTGCAGGTTTCTATCCAATCGGATAGTATCCATGCGGATAGTCACCCGGTGTCGCCGGGGCCGGGCCGGCGATGCGTACTCCGTGCAGGCACGGCGGGAATGGAGTCATTGCTGTGCCACGAGCTTCCGAGTCGTATGGCGGCGGTCGCCAGACCGTTCCTGGCTGGTCGGACCGATCGGTCATCCAGAGGATGGCCCTGGCGATCCTCGTCGGCGTGTGTATCGCCGGTTGCAAGCGCGAGGGCGCTTCAGGTACAGCGGCACCACCGAAACCCGTTTCGGTCGCGACTCTGAGCACAGGGATTCCACGGACAGAAACACTGGTTGCGGGAGTCGTGGAGCCGTTCCGGCGATCGGATGTGAGCTTCGATGTCTCGGGCCTCGTCGCTGAGGTCGCTGATCTCGGGGAGTCGGTGAATGGGCCGCAGCTTGATGGTCGCGGCGGGTTGCTTCGTGACGGTGACGGTCAGATCGTCCGTGAAGGGACCATTCTTGCAACCATTGACCCCACCCGAATCCGACAGGCGGTTACCGCAGCAGAGTTGTCTCTCGCATCGACCGATCGCCAGATTGATGCGCTCGAAATCGAGTTGAGCACTGTCTACCCCGCTCGAGTCGAAAGCGCGGGCGCATCCGTGGCCGCCGCGTCAGCAGACGTTGCCTCAGCGCGGGAGTCGGTGGCGGTTGCGGAGTCTGAACTCGAGCTCGCACGAACGACCGTCGAGCGTGACCGTGTACTCATCTCATCGGGTGCCGTCGCACAATCGGTGCTTGATCAGAGTGAGTCCGCCTTTCGGACGGCCACTGCGAGCCTCGCTCAAGCACGCGCATCGCTGGATGCGGCGTTGCAGAGCGAGCAGTCCGCGATTGCTGCTCAAGCTGAGACGGAGGGCAGCTTCAGTGTGAGGCAGGCTGACCTGGAGTCTCTTCGGGCATCACGCGCCGAACTCGTCAACGCACTTGAGCAAGCACAGACAGACCTGACGTCAGCCACTCTTCGAGCACCCTTTCAAGGCAGAGTCACCGCCCGTTACGTGGAGCGGGGTTCATTTGCCAACGCGGGGACGCCGATCGTCGAGCTCACGATGGAAACGGCGGTCAAAGTGGTCATGACTGTGTCGGCGGATGAAGAGCGCCGTATTTCGCTTGGCATGCGAATGCCGATCTACTCGGCAGGTGTGGCAGGCGGCGACGAAACCGCGGCGTACATCGGCACGGTGTTCGAGAAGGCGAGCGTCGCGGACAGCGGTACACGCACGTTCAGGATTGGTCTCATCCTCCCAAACCCTCTGCTCCAAGAGGGGGGAGACGCGAGTGGTGTCGAAGGGGCATCGCTCAGCGACCTGTTCCCGGCCATCCAGTTGCCGGGGACACCCGAGGATCACCTTTATGTCAATGTAGCCTGCATCCTTGAACGCGACGGACAGTCCTTTGTTCTTGCGCTTCCTGACGATATTGAGCTCGCTTCGGTAAGCGGTGCACTGCAAGTACCCCGTGTCGTTCCGGTGACTCTCACTGATGATTGGGAGCAACTCGACACCGAGACGCTCCGGCGCATTGAGCCGACCGCGGATCTGTCGGCGAACGAGACGCTCATCCGCAATCCGAGCGACACCGATCAATCTGGCGTGATTGTGGCGACAAGGCAGTTCGCTTTCCGTCCCGGTGATGTTGTTCGGGTGGGACTCGAAGCATCACTGCCCGAGCCAGGTTTCTGGGTCCCGGCTACCGCGATCGTCTCTCGGAGCGGTGACAGCCTTATTTTCATCGCGAGCGAAGGAGCCGTGCAACAGACGGCGGTTGATGTCATGGAGACTTCTGGAGGCTATCGGCGTGTCGCGGCGCCCGAGCTTGCTGAAGGCGACGCCATCGTCGTGCGTGGGATGCAGTACCTGTCTGACGGCGATTCTGTGACCAGCCAGCCGGTGGCGAGTGAGGGCGATCGATGAACCTCCCCAAGTGGGCGATCTCGCACAAGCCGGTCACGCTCGTCATCATGGCAATCGTCGTGGTCTCAGGGATCTTGACGTTTACGTCCATGCCGAGGCGTGAAGACCCTCGGATCACGATCCGTTCCGCGCTTATCGAAACTTACTGGCCGGGCGCTTCGGCGCTGCGAATGGAAGAGTTGGTCACAGATCCGCTCGAGGATGCCATCGCTCAGCTTGAAGATGTTGACACGATCGAGAGCTGGTCTAGGACCGGCTACTCGCGCATTGACATCACTCTGGTCGACGAGGTCCTTGAGGACACACTTGATCAGACGTTCGATCTCGTCCGCGACAAGGTCGACATGGTGCGCGGCTCGCTCCCGGATGGCTGTGGGGAGCCTTTCGTTAACTCAGACTTTGGCGATGTGTCGTCAGTGTGCGTCGTCATCCATACGACCGGCCCCGGAAGTGACACGCCCTTCTCGTACCGCGAGCTCGAACTCGTGGCGGAAGACCTTGAAACTGAACTCAAGCGTCTCGCGTCTGTCGCGGGTGTGTCAACAATGGGCGTGCCCGACGAGACGATCACGCTGGCGATCGAGGCCGCCCAATGGGCCAAGCTGGGTATCACCCAAGACGAGCTCGCGGCTGCCATCGACGAGCGGAACATTGCGAACAGTGGCGCGACACTCGTAACCCCGCAGCGCAGATATCCGATCCGGCCCACGGGCGAGCTGCTTTCAACGGACGAGATCGCGAGTGTTCCGATTCGATCAGTTGACGGCCAGCGATCTGTGACCGTGCGTGACCTTCCGTTCGAGATATCTCGCGGGCCTGAAGACCCCGGCCGGAGTCTGGTTCGGTTTCATTCTCCCGATGACAGCGCCGAGCGAGCAGTTCTGCTCGGCGTGACCATGAAAGAGGGTCGCAATGTCGTTCAGCTTGGAGCGGAGATCGAAGAGGTCGTCCAGCGATTCCGCGAAACGTCGCTACCGGATGGGCTCGAAGTCACCCGGGTGAATGACATCCCTCGGCAGGTGGACTCACTGATCGCCGATTTTGTGGAGAGCCTCTGGCAAGCGATTGTCATCGTTCTGCTGGTTGCGTGCCTGATGACGGGGTGGCGGCCCGCTCTCGTCATGGCCACCGCGATCCCGTTGTGCATGATCTCAGCAATCGCGATCGTGCCCTACTTCGGCGTCGAGCTCGAACAGTTTGCGATCGCGTCCCTGATCATCGTGCTAGGGATGGTCGTTGATAACGCGATCGTCGTGACCGACAACGCCCAGCGTCTCATGAACGAGGGAGTCCCAAGAGAACAGGCATCCATCGAAGGTGCCAATTCCCTGGCGCGATCTATCCTCTCGTCAACGCTCACGACAGTTGCTGCTTTCTTGCCGATGGTCACGATTCCGGGTGCGTCCGGCGAATTCATGCGCAGTCTTCCAATCGTGGTCTCCGCGACGTTGCTCAGTAGCTACCTCGTCGCGATGACTGTCACGCCGATGATGTGCTCGTGGATTCTCAAGCCGAAGCCCACCAAAGAGGGAAAGACATCCCGCATCGGAGAGCTCTACACGACGCTCATTCACAAGTGTGTGTCCTACCGACTGATCACACTGTCTGCTGCCGGCCTCGCGGTGATGATGTCCCTCGGGCTCATGCCGGTCGTTGGGACGGCGTTCTTCCCTGGTGGTGTCCGGGACCAGTTCTTCGTCCACGTGACCGCGCCGGTAGGCACCTCACTTGAGGCGACGGAGGAGATCGCAGCCGAGGTTGAGCAGCTCATCCTGAGAACCAGCACGAGCGGGACATCAAACGGGGTGGCGCGTCTCGCTAGTGCGACGACCTTCGTGGGGTCTGGCGGCCCACGGATGATCCTCTCGCTCGACCCGGAACACAGCGTCCCGCACTACGCGATGATCCTGGTCAACACAACGGATGCGGCTGTAAGCCGAGAGTGGGTCGATCAACTTCGTGAAGAGGTGGCCCTGATACCCGGGGCTCGGATCGATGTGCGTCCCTTCATGACTGGGCCACCAGTCAGCAACCCGGTGGAGTTTCGCTTCATCGGACGCGATGTTGAAGTCATGCGATCGGTGGGTCGCAACCTGCTCTTGGCGTTCCAGGACACGCCGGGGACTGTCATGGCTGCGGACGACTGGGGCGAGATGGTCAACACAATCGATGTTGATGTGGATGCGGATCGTGCCTATCTCGCCGGGGTGACAAGCAGGGCTATTTCTGAAGAACTCGACATGCTCTATGGGGGAGGACGTCTGACGACCTTCCGAGAGGGAGATCATCTCGTCGATGTCGTGCTTCGTTTGACCGAGCGAGAGCGAGAAGCAGTTGAGAGCCTGGACCAGGCGTCGATTCGAACGGACGACGGAACACTTCCGCTGGCCGCGGTCGCCGATATCGGCGCTGGCTTCGAGTACGGCACGATCGCGAGATACAACCGGGAACGATGCTTGACGCTTGGTTCGCAGGTCGCAGATGGCTTCCTCGCAAACACCATCACCGCAGAGCTGTTCGCCAAGCTCCAGCAGATGGTCGAGCCGCTTCCACTGGGCTACAGGCTTGAGATCGGTGGTGAGTCAGAAAACTCCGTTGAGGCTCAGCAGTCGATCGGAGCTGCGTTCTCGATCAGCGTTGTTGCCATCTTCCTGGTCCTATTGATCCAGTACAACTCGATTCTGAAACCACTGGTTGTGCTCACCGCGTTCCCACTCGCCCTGATTGGGGCCATGCTCGGGCTGTTCTTCAGCGGCTCGCCCCTTGGGTTCATGCCCCTTCTCGGTGTCGTCGCTCTCGGGGGCACCGTCATCAACAACGCGATCGTGCTCATCGACTTCATCGAGTCGATGGTCGCCGAGGGCACCGAGTTGCGCGAGGCGGTCGCTCGTTCAGGGTTGGTACGGATGAAACCGATCCTGCTCACGACTCTGACAACGATCGGAGGTCTGCTCCCGCTCGCCCTGTTCGGGGGCCCGATGTGGACAGGGATGTCCTGGGCGATGATTGGCGGACTGTCACTCTCGACAGCATTGACCCTCCTTGTGATCCCCACGATCTACGTGCTTTGCGCCGAACGTTTCGGAATGAGGACGTCATCATGAAGTTCCTCACCGGGATCACAACCGCCATGCTCACGGTCACCCTTTGCGGATGTGTATCGATTGGGCCAGACTATCAGAGACCTGTTATCGAAACCGATCCGGAGTGGGCAGCGAGCTCGGATGTCGCGTTCAACTCGGCCAAGCCAGAAGGCATTGCCATCTGGTGGACGACTCTGGACGACCCAGTGCTGGATGATCTCGTTGAACGCGCCTTCGCGGCCAATCTTGATCTGGCGACTGCGGTTCAGAGAGTGCGGCAAGCCGCCGCGATTCGCGGGATCTCGGCGGGCGAGAGGTTTCCCGATCTCGACGGCACTGGCTCGTATAGCAGAGAACGACAAGGTCAAAACGGGTTCCCCGCCTTGACTGAGCCGACCGAGTTCGATTCGTTTGCGCTCGGCCTCGAATTTGGCTGGGAGCTGGACGTCTGGGGTCGCATCCGCCGTTTAGTTGAGTCGGCCGACGCCGATCTTGCGGCAACACTCGAAGATCTGCACGATGTACGCCTGATTCTCGCTGCGGAGGTCGCGTCAGATTACGTGGGACTCCGGACAGCGCAGCAACGGCTCGCGGTTGCTCGTCGGAACATAGAGATTCAGCGTCAGAGTCTCTCGCTGACAACGACTCGTTTCGAGAACGGTGCTGCTCCGCAGCTGGATGTTGCGCAAGCTCAGACGAACCTTGCGAACACGGAGGCTGAACTGCCATCGATCGAGGCTGATCTACGCGGCCGCACGCTGCGACTCGCCGTGCTGCTCGGGGCGACTCCGACGGCCCTGTTGGACGAGCTGTCTGAGACAGGGGACATCCCGAATCCACCGGAGGCGATCTCGGTCGGAATCCCGGCGGACGTTCTCAGGCGCAGGCCAGATGTTCGAGGCGCCGAACGCCAGCTCGCGGCCGAGGTTGCTCGGATCGGTGTCGAGCTTGGTGACCTCTACCCGCGATTTAGCTTGTCCGGGACGCTGCAGTTCAATTCGACAAACTCGGGCTCCCTGCTGGATGCCGACAGCCTCGGGTTCGGGATTGGGCCTTCCTTCGCCTGGAACATCTTCGATGGCGGACGGGTGCGGAACGCGGTGCGAGCACAAGAGGCGGCGGCAGACATCGCGGCCATCGAGTACCGATCCGCGGTGCTGAGTGCCCTAGAGAGCGTCGAAAGCGCCATGTTCCGCCACGCTCGCCAGATCGAGCGAACAACCGCCCTAGAGCGAGCATCGACCGCCGCAGGCCAATCAGCCGACTTGTCTCGGCAGCTGTATCTCGAAGGACGGAGCGACTTCCAGAACGTACTTGACAGTGAACGTGAGCTGTTCGCAGCTCAAGACAATCTGATTCTCAGCCAGTCCGAGGTCACGACCACGTACATCACGCTGCAGCGGTCTCTGGGCGGTGGGTGGTCGCCGCCGGAGCAAGAAACAGAGTCCTCCGATGAAAAAGAGGACTGACCCATCGCGTCCGCTGCCCCCGGTGCTCGCGCACTCGTGCCTTGGCATTGTCATCGCGCACGTACTGATGTCGGCGTATGCGATGGAGGATCCGACTTCCCTGATCGCGATCGTTACGCAGGCCGTGTTCTATCTCGTCCTGGCGGTGATTCTGTTCGGTGTGCAGAGCAGTCGGCTGGAGTTTATTGCATGCGTGGTGCTCATCGGCGCGGCGACCATAGCAAGGGTCTCTTTCGCCCCAAAAGAGCAGATCGTCAACGCAGCAGCTGATGTCGCACTGGCTTCGGGTGGAACGCTCGTGCTCATCAAGGCAATCCAGCGGATGCTGCATGCCGCGGTCGTGACCCCTGCGCTGATCAGCGCTGCGGTAACGGTGTACCTGTTAGCGGGTGTCATCTGGACAATCGGATTCCATGCACTCGAGACGCTTCACCCGGAGTCCTTCGTCATCTCGGGGCGGGTGGCCCCGATCAATGCTGGCGAGCTGTCTTACTTCAGCTTTGTGACCCTCACGACGCTCGGATACGGTGACGTCAGCCCAGCGACACCCATTGCAAGATCACTTGCAACGTTCGAGGCAGTCTTCGGGCAGGTGTTTCTTGTCGTTCTCCTTGGGAGGCTGGTGTCTCTCCACATCGCCCAAGGGCATCCATCGCACGTTGGCCACCTTGAACACGCCACGGACACACCCAGGAGTAGCAATGAGCAATCCTGAGCTGAATCGAGAGCGTCCTCTCGCCATCATCACCGGTGCGGTCAGCGGGATCGGGGCCGCACTTGCCGAGCTTCTCGTGGGGCGCGGTTGGCGGCTCGTCTTACTGAATCGGAGTGCCGAGCGAACGCAGCCCTTGTTGGCACGTCTTCGCGACATCGACCCCGATGGGTCGTTCGATGTCATGGAGGTGGACCTGACTGATCACGCGCGGCTCCACACCGTTGCTGAGCAGGTCGTAGAGCAGTTCGGGGCGATCGATGCGCTGTTCAACAACGCGGGAGTCCTCAGCGACAACCTCGTGCTATCTTCAAATGGCAATGAGTTACAGTTCGAAGTGAACACGGTCGCGCCGTACCTGCTCACGCGTGCACTTGCCCCGGCGCTCAAGCAGGCGGCCGAGGCCAGCGGGCGTGCCGTGGTCGTTACACCCGCCACGTCGGTTCTCAAGTCGCAGAAGGCGCTAGACGTTGAGAATCTACGGCGTGGAGTGAAGGGCGGGCTCACCGGGGCGTACGCCCAGTCAAAGCTCGCGTTCGCGGTCCTGAACACTCGGCTCGCGGAGGAGTACCGAGACGACGGAATCGAGTGCTTTGCTGTTGACCCCGGCATCAACCGAACCGGCATGACGACAGGCAGCGGTGCCCCTCTTCCGGTTCGGCTCCTTTGGCGTCTGCTGCCGAAGCCATCGGCAGGCGCGGCCCGGCTCGCGGCGATGCTCGACGACGAATGGCGGGGGCAATCCGGCAGCTTGGTCATGGGTGGGAAGGCAGGGCCAATCCCAGGGGGTGCCGATACACCGCAGGTGGTCGCCGCACTGCTCGGCATTATCACCGATGCGTCGGCTGAAGCATCGCCTGGCGCCGGAGACCGCGAGGATGCCCAATGAGCACCACCGGCCACCGCCGTAACGTCAGGGCACCGGCCCAGATCATGCCGAATGCTCAGGGTGGATCGTGCGGACGTTTCCCCCGCCAATCCCGACTGATCCCATGACTGCACCGGAGTCACCATCACTCGTCACTGCGATGAACGACGCCGTTCGATTCCGAACAGCCGCCGTGTTAGCGCTTGTTGGTGCAACCGCTGTGGTCAACGGCATCCGGCTCAGTACGGCTGGTGATCAGTCGGCGTCGGATGTGCCGATGGGTGTGCCGATTGTCATGGGGTTGCTTGTCCTCTATGAGGCAGCGGTACTCGTCTGGCTCTTACGTGGTCGCGATCGTCGCAAGCCGCTCCCGACGGCTTGGATCTACGGAAACGCGCTCCTGGAGACCGCTGCACCGACCGCTCTCGCGTTTTCGGTTGGTCTCTCGGACGGCATCATGCTGCAGGGCGCGGCCATGGGCCCGTCGGCACACCTGTACGGGATCTTCATCGTTCTCAGTGTGCTTCATGTACGGATTCTTGTTTCCTTTTTCGCTGGTGTGGTTTCCGCGCTGGGGCTGGCCGCGGTTGTAGCGGCGTCGATCGCGACAGAGGGAGAGGGTGCGAGTGAGTTGCTCGGAATACCCCGGTCGTTGGAAACTTTCTCCGCGGTCATCCTCCTGATCACCGGTGCCGCGGCAGCACTTGTCGCTCTACGAATGCGCCGATACCTCAGGACTGCGACGGCCGAGGCAGAACGCCGGATGCAGGCGGAGCAAGATCTGCAAGCTGCCGCTCTGATTCAACAGAGTCTCATGCCGAGCATCTCCCCAGAACTGGCCGGGTTCGAGATCAAGGGGTGGAACCGGCCTGCTGATGAAACCGGCGGTGACTACTTCGATTGGGTTCCTCTCGATGACGGTCGGCTCGCTGTGTGCATCGCCGATGTCACAGGCCACGGCCTCGGGCCGGCGATGATCACTTGTTTCTGCCGTGCCTATGCGCGCACCTCGCTCCGGGTCGAGGGCAGAGTTGCGGCTGCAATGAGCCGTCTCAACAGCGAGCTTGTTCACGATCTTGGCGATGGACGTTTCGTCACCTTCGCCGCAGTCATTCTCTCACCGGAGGATCCAGTGGTTCGGTCGACATCTGCCGGCCACGGTCCGCTCCTCGTGTTCCGTCACTCTGACAGGAGCATCGAGAGCTTCGGTGCAGATGTTCTGCCGCTTGGCGTAGTCGAAACCGACGAAGAGTGCGAGGCGATCACCCATAGACTCGGCAACGGGGACGTCTTCCTGCTGGTCACAGACGGTTTTTTCGAGTGGGCGAATCCTGCGGGCGAGCAGTACGGGACGAAGAGGCTCAGTGCGTCGCTGAAGGCACACGGCCGCAAAGGAGGCGACGACCTCATCCGCAGTCTGCTCGAGGACCTCGAGGGCTTTGTCCAGGGAACACCGCAGCCCGACGATCTGACGGCTGTCGTGATCCGGCGGACGAATGCGGAAGATTCCGGAGATCCAGTATGAACATGCTACGAGTGAATCGACTATTGCTCTCCACTCTCGCATCCGTCTTGGTGCTATTCCAATACGGATGCGTGTCGAACAAGCTCTACAACGCAACTCCAGAGCAGTACCTACTTGAGGTGCAATCCACAGCCGTTAATCAAGTTGGCGTCGATCTCGCAATCGTCGAATTCGACGACTTCGGCATGCTCTGGCTCCCAGAGCAGCTCGAAGACGCGGTGAGCCTTATCGAACAGAAGAACGCCTCGTCTGAGCGTGGGATCATTGTTGTGACGTACACGCACGGCTGGCAGAACAATGCAGATCCCAATCGAGAAGAGAACGATCTCGCTCGATTTCGTGCTGGAATGGTGCACCTATCCAAGGAGCTCGCGGCCGAGGGAACGCCCGCCCCGGATCACGTTGTAGGCGTGTATCTCGGCTGGCGCGGCGCGACCAATCGTGCTCCCATCTGGTCCAGCGCGACGTTCTGGAACCGCAAGGCGGCAGCCGAACGTGTCGCGTCGTACCAGATGCGCGAGACACTTGTCCGGATCACGGCAGCGGCAAAGTCTCGCCCCGACTCAAAGGTGCTTCTCTCTGGGCACTCGATGGGCGGCATGATTCTCGCTCGGACACTGGCTCCGACGCTTTCGACACTGCTGCTCACATCGGGGCCAGAAGGTGTGTTTGCCCCGTCTGACATGGTGGTCCTTCAGAACCCTGCTCTCGATGGTCTCGCGGCCTACCAGTTCATCGAGTACCTAAAAAGAACTGGCGCGGGAGTCGAGTTGAGGCATGCGGACGGCAGAGTCGAGCCGGCACCTGGTCCCGTCATCGTCTCCATCACTTCAGAAGCGGATTGGGTAACACGCGTGGCCTATCCAGCGGGCCAGATCTACGACAATCTGTTCCGATCGTTCCGCGACGATGTAGGCGAGGATGTCCCCAGCCAAGGGAAGATGGCGAATCGCGCTCACGGCCATCTCGACTTTCTGATCAGCCATCGTGCAGAGCTGATCGATGGGCAGGTCGTGATTCAGGCGATTCCAGGCGCGTACAACGACACCCCATTCTGGATCGTGCAAACCTCGGCCGAGATCTGCCGTGATCATGGGGACATCTACAACGGACAATTTGTGGAGCTCATGGAGCAGGTCACCAAGCTCAACGGCCTGTACGACGTCGAGGTCGAGACGTGGATCACCCAAGAGCACCCAGTCACCGCTGTTGAAGCAATAACACGTAGCGGTTCGCAGTGAGGTCGCTTCAGAGAGATGCGCACCCGAGACGCTCTGCTGTAGTCCACATGTGAGAATCAGGAGGGCGTCAAAGTGCTCGGTAGGCATGTGCTTGATCAGCCTCGTGATATCACTAGCCATTTCCGGCTCGCCGACGACGTTCATGGAGTCACGCACGTATCCCTCAAGATCGTCCTTCCTGGCGCCAGCCGGGTCGATTCGCTGCTGACTCCTGACGTGCTGTGCTATCCGCCGAAAGCTGCCCAACTGGCCTAGGGCTGTCCTGGAGTAGCCAATCCGATGCGGTTCGAATCACGACAGATGAAACGAAACCTAGCGGCTCAACTGCCTGTCGAATGGTCGACATTTAGCACCAGCCGCGTTTACGACTCGCGGGCTGTGCCTAGCTAACACAGTCCCCTTTTTCCGCGTCCGTCATGGAGAAGAACGCTGTCAGCTCTCATTCCGCGGCCGGTAGCGTGCCAAATACACTTTGTGGAGGGATGTGTTAACTTCCGAATAGGTGGCGACATCTGGCGTACCGACCTTCTCGTCGGCTATTGGCCGACTGCGTGATGGGGGATGCTCCCTCATATATCTCGCCCGTTCTATGGTGCTGGATAGGGCCCCGACTGAGCGATAATTGTTGACGGCAGGTCGTGCCGAGCTGGTATGGATCCAGTCCGGCTGCCGAAGCGCTACCATGTCAGTTCATCGCCGGAAGTCTCCCTCCCGTTTCGCGTCTGAAGCACGGCGGAGAGGAGAAGACGTGCTGGCAACGCCGCCGATCGATATCGGCAACGGCGATCGTCAGTCCGTCCTCCTTTGCACCAATTTGAATTGGCCTGTGGCTGCCCTCAAACCGCACTGTGCACCTATGTGGTGTGCTGATGCTGGAGATCATGTTTGGCAACGTTTGCTTCCTTTGGACTCTCTTCTCACCTCCTCAAGACCCTGACGGCGGAGGGCTACGACACGCCGACGCCGATCCAGGCCGAGTGCATCCGGCCGGCGCTCGCCGGGCAGGATTTGCTCGGCTGCGCCCAGACCGGCACGGGCAAGACCGCGGCGTTCTCGTTACCGCTGATCGAACGGCTGCTGCCTCGCAAGCTAGGTGGTCAAGCTTCGCCGCGGCGTGTTCGTGCTCTCGTGCTAGCGCCGACGCGCGAGCTGGCTGCACAAATCGACGCGAGCCTCCGCACGTACGGACGCGGGACGGGGCTGAGGGCCGCGATCATCTACGGTGGCGTGAAACAGGGCCGACAGGTTCGGCAGCTTCAGGCTGGGGTCGATGTCATCGTCGCCACGCCGGGCCGGCTGCTGGATCTGTTGGAACAGGGGCATGTTGATCTCCGCGGGATTGAGATGCTCGTGCTCGATGAGGCGGACCGCATGTTGGACATGGGATTCATCGATCCCATCAAGCGGATCGCGAAGAAGCTGCCCGTCAAACGTCAGACTTTGCTGTTCAGTGCGACGATGCCACCAAAGATCCGCGTGCTCGCCGAAACGATGCTGACGAACCCGGTGTCGGTATCGGTGGATCGCGTGGCTTCGGCCGCGCCGAAAATCGAGCAGTCGCTGTATCACATCGCCGGACCAGACAAGACTCGGCTGCTCACGCACCTGCTCGAAGCGCGTCGGATCGAGAGGAGCGTGGTCTTCACGAAGACCAAACGCGGCGCAGACAAGCTGGCGGAGATGTTGGTGCGTGACGGCGTCACCGCTTCGGCGATCCACGGCAACCGCTCGCAGAGCCAACGAGAGCGGGCGCTCGCTGCTTTCCGCAAGGGAAAGTTTCGCGTGCTCGTCGCGACGGATGTCGCGGCACGTGGGCTTGATGTCGACGGCATCAGCTGCGTGTTCAACTACAACCTGCCAATGGAAGCCGAAGCGTATGTGCACCGGATCGGACGGACGGGCCGCGCCGGAGAAGCCGGGTGTGCGATTTCGTTCTGCAGCCGTGAGGAGCGGGGCCTCCTGCGTGACATCGAGCAGCTGATGGGCTCGAAGATCGGAGCGTCGCAGATTCCGGCCGCGATCGGTGTCACGGGGGAGACCGTCCGCACTTCTGTCGACCGTAGCGCTTCAGGAAGCGGCAGCCGACGTCGAGCGAAGGGTGGGGCGTCCAAATCAAGTGCCGCAGTTGAAGACCCCCGTGCAGGAGCACGCTCCATAAAGCCGAGCGGCCGGTCGGGTCGAAGCGGACCGCACAAGCAGCGTCGCACTCGGCGACGCGATGATACTGGTTCTCGTCAGCGATCGCGCTAGCGACTGACCGCGCGGTCACGCTATGCGAGTGTGTTCTACAGCCCTCCGCACAAGTTTGCGTGTGTTCCTTTGGGGCCTGCAATTCGTCTCATCTCGGGAGCTGATGTAGCTTACTGCGACCTCCTCGTCGGCTACGAGCCCCGAGTTCTCGGAAACAGACTCCCAGTTGCTCAGTCGGCAAGCGAGTTACTTCTGCGGATCGGACTCTGGCACCTTTGCTCTCAACTCTTCGGCCTCGGTGACTCGCCCGAGCTCCTCGAGGACCCCGACGAGCAGTTCGATGGAGGAATGCGTCATCGGGTGGTCGTCGCCCATGATCCGCAGGCTTCGCTCATACCGCTCGCGGTACATGGCTTCGCTTTCCTCGAACCGGCCCTGCTCAGACCGGAGATCACCTACGAGCCCGAACGAGTAAATTGTGCCGATGTGGTCCTCGCCACCGACGCGTCGATAGCCCTCCAAGGCCGCGACGCAGTACGGCTCAGCCTCGTCCAGTTTGCCCTGCAAAATCAGCAGATTGCCCAGGTTGTACACCGAGTTCAGCGTGGAGAGACTGTCGTCGCCGAGCACGCGGCGTCTACCCTCATACGCCTCGAGGTAGTAGGGTTCGGCGTCGTCGAGTGCTCCGGTTTTCGCGAGTAGGGTGCCGAAGTTCTGCACAGCGACCAGCGTGTTCGGATTGTCATCGCCCTGCGACCGTCGTAGCCCCTCCATCGATCGTCTGTGCAGATCGAGTGCTTCGTCGGTTCTGCCTTGTGCTTCGACCACGTACGCGAGATTTCCGTACGTCATCATGGTGGACAGGTGATCTGGCTCGTGGATCCGAAGCCTGATCTCGAGCAGCTTGCGGTGTATGGCTTCGGCCTCGGCATACCGCCCCAGCCGGTCGAGCGAGGTCGCGTAGTTGTTTGCGCTCACCAGTGTGGTTGGGTGCTCTTCGCCGTAGAACTGCACGTACTTTTCGTACTTCTGCCTTTCAAGGTCGGAAGACTCGCTGAATCGGCCCTGAATCTCGTAGAGCGACGCGAGCACGCCGAGCTGCCTTGTAACGCTCTGGTGGTTCTCGCCGTAAACCCGGCTCCGCATGTCCATGGCGCGGACGATCAACTCTTCAGCTTCCTCTATCTTGCCAAGATCAATAAGCTGACGGCACAGGTCTTCCATTGCCAGCAGTGTCCGTGGATGTTCTGGCCCGAGCACGGTGATCGAGTCCTCGTACACCTTGCGGAAGATGACTTCGGATTCCTTGGCGAGGCCCAGAGAGTATGTTGAAAGGCCGGCGGCTGCACGGGCCTCGATGGTCACCTCGTGCAACTCGCCCAGGGTGTCGAGGGCGAGCGTCAGGGCCCGTTCTCCGGTTTGGCGACCGCGCTCGTAGTCCTGCTGCAGCCCGAGGGTCTCCGCGACCGAGACCATGGCGGAGATAGTGTCTGCGTTCTGCGTTCCAAGAGTCTGTTCCCTCTCTTCAAGCACCCGCTGGTATAACAGCATCGCTGTGTGGTAGTCGCCTTGCTCTCTAGCAAGAGTCGCCTGCGCATGGACGGACTCGAGCGTGGCCGGGTGCGACGAGCCGAAGATGTTCTCGCGGATCTCGACGGCGGTCCGCTGTGGCTCGACCGCCTCATCGAACATGCCGATCTCGGTGAGCGTGCTTGCGAGGCTCTGCAGAAGCCGAGCACGGACGGCGGGAGACTCGGCGAACTGTTGTTCGATCACCAGAGAGGACGGTTCAAAGAGGTTCTGGTGCATGGTGTCGAGCGCGAGATCGGTGAAGTTGACCTCGCCGAGCCTCGGCTCAATGACGACGCGTGACTCTTCGGTCAGAGAGTTCAGAAATGACATTCTGATCTGAGAGCCCATCTCCTCGGCGCTGATATCGGAAAACTGCCGTGCCTGAAACTCGGCGACGGTATCGGTTTCCTGTTGCGCTCGCAGCGCGTTGTCTCGCTGAGACTGTGCTTGCAGCAGGCCGTAGCTGGTGCCGATGAGCGCGACCGCCAGCATGGCAATCGTTGCGACTACGCCACCGACGACGCCTTTGTTCCGCTGGGCGAACTTGCGGACTTGATAGATCGTGCTCGCGGGTCTGGCTTCGATCGGGATAGCCGCAAGGTAGCGTCGAAGATCTGCGGCCAGTGCTCCGGCGGTGGAGTACCGACGGTTTTTGTCCTTCTCCATCGCCTTGGCGACGATGGTGGCAATGTCGCCGGCCAGGCTCTTGTCGTGCGTGGTCATCGGTTCCGGATCTTCATCACGGATGATTCTGGCGGCCTCGGGTACCGGCAGACTGCTCAACTCAAGAGGGCGTCTGCCGGTGAGTAATTCGTATCCGATGACGCCGAGGGCGTAGACATCGCAGCGTGCGTCCAGGCTGTCGGGCTGGCCCGCAACCTGTTCGGGGCTCATGTAGGCGATCGTGCCGATGATCTCGCCGACCTGGGTCTGGATGGTCGTGACCTCGAACGACGGGTCGGTGATGCGCGCAATGCCGAAGTCCAAGACTTTGGGCTGCCCGATCGCATCCCCGCTCGCTCGTTCGACCAGGATGTTCGCGGGTTTGAGATCGCGGTGGATAACCCCGAGGTCGTTTGCGTGTCCGACGGCGTCGCAGACTCGGGCCAGAAGTTCGAGGCGCTGCCGACGATCGAGCGACTCGGTTTCGGCGTGCCGATCGATCGGAACACCCTCGACGAGTTCCATGGAGAAGAACGGGGAGCGACCGGTTGCTGAAGAAGCTTCACCGGCTTCGAAGATCTGCGCGATGCCAGGATGGCGGAGCCGGCCGAGCACCTGCGACTCGCGGCTGAACCTGCGGATGATCTCGCTGCTGACAAAGCCGGGGCGTAGCACCTTGAGCGCGACAGTCCGGTCCGGCGATGCCTGCCGAGCGCGGTAGATAACACCCATGCCGCCTCGACCGATCTCACCGAGCAGGGAGTAGCCATCGATTTGAACAGGACTCTCCTGCTGGAACGACTCGAGCACACCCCTTGCTGCGGCCTCGATGCCGTGTCCGTCTTCGATCGCCTCGACGCGGTCGTCGACGTCCGCATCGTGCTTGAGGAGCGATAGAACTTCCGTTTCGAGTTGCGTGTCGCCGTTGCAGCGCCGAGCAATCTCGGCCGCGCGTTCAACCTCTGGCAGGTCGCACACCGCGTCGAATATGGACATGGCCAGCGTGAAACGGTTGGCATCGCCTTCATTGGTGGGGTCGCTCATGGTACCAAGATCCTAGTGGATGCGTACGCAGACCGGGAGATAGGCGTCACTATAATGGTTGGATGAGTGTGTCCTCGAAAGACTCTCCAGGCGGCAACGAACCCACCATACTGCTGGGGCGGATTGCGCGGGGCGACGAGGACGCCATTCGACAGCTCTTTCCGATCGTGTATGAAGAGTTGCGTGCGCGAGCGGGGGCGTACTTCCGTACGCAGCCAACGGATATGACGATCCAGCCCACGGCTCTTGTCCACGAGGCCTACGCAAAGCTCATCCGTTCTTCGTCGTCTGCTGACTGGACGGACCGGGCGCACTTTCTTGCGGTCGCATCAAAGGCCATGCGTCAGATTCTGATCGATCATGCGCGGCGTCGTGACAAGGAGAAGCGGGCTGTCGAGGGGTACCGCGCTCAGCCAACCCTGCTCGGCGGATCCGACGGCAACCCCGAAGCGGACCTGCTTGCCCTTGAAGAGGTGCTGAGTCGGCTTGAGGGCCTGGATGCCCAGCGGGCGAGGATCGTCGAGCTCCGGTTCTTCGGCGGGCTTGGCAACCAACAGGTCGGCAAGGTCCTGGGCATTTCGGAATCGACTGTCGCCCGTCAATGGCGGCTGACCAAGGCGTGGTTGTCCAAGGCGCTCGCTGACCACTCGGCGGAGTAGTCCCCTCGGCTGAGCACTTGCGCGTTGCGAGCGGTCTGAGAATCCGCTGAAACCACCTCTGCTGAAACCACCTCTGAGGATGTCTCAGGTGGGATCTCATCCCAGAGAGAGTCCGCGAGGTTGGTGTGGGTACGCGCTGCGAGAAATGCGGGTTTGGGTATCGGCGAGTCGGGAACGTCCTGCCGTTCCACAAATGGCAAAAATTTAGAGATCTGGTGACAGCCGCATCCGGCGGGCTCCGTGTCGGGAGTAGGAGGCGCGTGTGTTGGCCTCCAGATACACGGTCACTTAGCCACCCACGGAGCTCGCCATGAAAAAGTCACTCCTCACCACGCTCACCCTGCTCGCTGGAACCTCGGCGAGCGCCCAGATCAGCCTCGAGAAGGTCTTCGATACCAACATGCTCATCCCCGATGGGAGCGGCGATACTTTCGTGGGTATCGATGAGCCGCCGTCGCTGAGCAACGGGACCGTTCTGGCGGCCATTGAGCTGCCTCCGACGCCACTGTCGTTCTTTGTCGAAGGTATGTTCTCCATCGCACCAGACGGCACGATCGTAGAGTTCTTCCGTACCGACGACCCCTTTCCTGACGGTAACGGCACGATCGATCGCAACGCAACGCACGGATACGACATCAGCGACGGCAACGTGGTGTTCTCTCCTGCCCGCAACACCCGAGAAATGGAGACGATCGTCACCGTGTTCAATGGCGTCTTTACGACCGTCGTCGAGAACGGTGTCACCCCGATCCCCGGCGGGAACGGGGATCTGTTCATCAACCTCGCTACAAGCGTCCCCGTCCCCCTGTCCGGTCAGAACTTCGTCTTTGAAGACGCTGGCTTGTTTGACGTTGCTGGGACATCCGGAATCTATGCCTACATCGACGGCGCGTTGGTCACGATCGCTCGGGCGGGCGATGCCAGCCCGGACGGCAGCACCTTCTCCGACAACGACTTCGATGAACCCGACATCGACGGGACCAACATTGTCTTCGAGGCGAGCACCGCCTTCAGCAGAGATGACATCTATGCGGTGTTCGAGGGCAGCAGCTTTCCGGTCGTTACCGAAGCAGACATCATTCCGGGGACTACGAATTCGAGGTTCGCGTTCGGGAACAACCCACAGATCAGCGGATCGTCGATCGTGTTCCAAGGTGGCTCGGGCAATGGGGTTTCGGGTCTGTACTTGGCTGAGGTCACCAACCTTGGAGTCGATAGCTTGGCCAGAGTCTTTGAGGAGGGTGACGCGGTGCCCGATCGTCCTGGCCTGACCTTCAGCGACTTGTTCGAATTCGGCATCGGCGATAACGGCGATTTGGTTGTCTTTGAATGCAAGTTTGACAACGACAACGAAGAGGGCATCTTCGCGTACTACCAAGGCGAGTTGATCAATGTCATCGATTCAACTCAGTCGCTCGATGGCAAATCGATTGACTTCGTTGACATGGAGGGAGAAGGCATTGACGGAAAACAGTTCGCCTTCGAGGTGAACTTCACCGATGGGACGGACGCGATCTACATCGCCACGATCCCCGTCAACACCTGCGCGGCCGACGTCAACAACGACGGCGAGGTCACGCCCGCCGACTTCAACGCATGGATCCTCGCGTTCAACTCTCAGGCCCCTGAGTGCGATCAGAACGGTGATGGTCTGTGCAGCCCGAGCGACTTCAATGCTTGGATTGCAAACTTCAACGCCGGCTGCTAAGCGGTGAGCAATGAGGTTCTTTGTGGCGGCGTGCCGTAATCGGCACGCCGCTGCTTTGTGGGTACCTTCCCACTTGCGTTGGCATGCCGGCGGCCTGGTTTGGCATCGGAACGCGCTTCATCGCGCGATGGGATTGCCGGGGCCGAGATGCCCGAAAAAGAACTGCGAACTTGTTGCCAAACGTGACTGTCTCCGGTCGCGGGCTCCGTGTTCATGGGTGGCAGGCCGGCGCATCGGTGTCCGATGCGGACGGTTTCCCACTCAGCAAGGAGCTCACCATGCATCGCGATGATCAGAGACACATCCGCTCGAATGAAGCCTCGAGCCGCCTCGCCCGCTTCGTGCGCCTCACGGCGGTCGCAGGGCTTGCCGCGTCCGCCTTCGCTCCGGGCGCCTCGGCCCAGAGCCTCATGGGCGACACCTTCGAGTACGAGGTCGTCGGGCTCGGGCTGCCCAACGTCAGCGGGACGGCGGTCGTCGGCCCCGGCTTTGAGTTCCGTTTCGGCACCGATCTCTACATCTTCGAGGTCGATGTCGACGAGACGGGCGTCACCGTGCGGGCTCTGACAGTGGGTGACCACGACGAGTCGTTCGACTGGGGGAACATCTTCGCGCTCTTCGCCGGCGGGGTCCGTTTGCACGGGCTCGACTTCAGCTGCTCGACCGGGATCTCGGGGTACCACACGTCCGGCAGCGCGTTCGGCGACGACCGCGACGTCATCCTGCTCGACAGCGACTCGATCCAGATCGGGAGCAACATCGGGGTCGACAACCGGCTCACGTTCAGGTCGTCGAACGATCGGTTCCGAGTCAACCTCGTGCCCGAGGTGGATACGAGCATCCCCTTCGTCGACGTCTACGACCTGCCCGGGGACACGCTCCCCGATCCCATCCTGTCGCAGACGCAGATCAACGTCTTCGACGGCGGGAACTTCGCCCGCGAGACGATCGGCGCTGCGGACGGGTCGGGGTGCCGGACGCAGGTCAACATGTACGACGGCTCGCGCGGCCAGCGGCTTTTCGTCGAGCAGGGCGGCGAGCTCAACGTCTTCGACGGTGCGAAGTTGGAACGGGTCGGCAACGACGGCAGCGGCCCGAACCTGACCGTCCGCACCGGCGGCGTCTTCAATCTCTCCGAGGGCGGGCGGGTCTTGGCAGAGGTGCAGATCGACCGCGGTGGTGTTGCCAACATGAGCGGCGGGACCCTGGGCGCTCCCCCTCTGATCGCCCCGGATATGCCCGTCCGCATCGCCGGGACGCTGAACATGTCTGACGGCTACATCTCCAACTTTGTTTCGATCCGGGGTACCGTGAACATGTCGGGCGGACTCATCGAAGGGGGCCTCGACGTCCGGGACGTGTACATCGACGGAACGTCGGCGGGGACGCCCACGCTAAATATGTCCGGCGGACGGGTCAGGGGAATCGTCTCGACCTTCCCGAATGACTCCGAGATCAACCTGGCCGGCGGTACCATCGACGATGCGGCGCTCACGCCGTTTCTCGGGCGAAGACTCTACGTCGACATCGCTGGCGGGGAGTTCACAAACACGCTCTTCGCGGCGGCCTCCGCCGTCTCGATCCGTACGAACGACCCTCTGCAACTCACCATGTCCGCAGGTCGGATCATCGACTCGATCTTTGAGGGCGGGACCTACCGCATCAGGGGTGGGGGCTTCGATTGGGACTGGCTCTTCCAGCTCGACACGTTTATCACAACGCTTCCTGAGGGGGAGTTCATCTTCTTTGGCGACCAGTTCACGATCAACGGTAACCCGATCCCGGGCCTCGATGAACTGGGCGATCGGGTCGCCGTCACCGTCCCGAACAACGCGAGGTTCAGAGGAGTGCTTGAGGACGGCACGCCCTTCAACTGGCGGAATTCTGGCAATCGGATGCAGTTTATGGAGATCTTCGCTCAGCGCGCCACAACGCCGACGGATCCGGTTCTGGTGTGGAACGAGGGCGATCGCGAGTACGGGGGCATCGCCGACGGCAGGCTCCTCGACGTCCAGAGCGGGACGCTCCCGCCATACTTCCGTGCTGAAAACGCGGTTGTGCACCTCAATGGTGGCAGTCTCGGGGACGACTTCATCCTCGTCGACACCGACGTCGTCGTCACAGAGGGCCGCGCCGAAACCGGAGCAATAAGCGGCGACGCTGCGATCGACATGCAGGGCGGGCGACTGACTGCGGAATGCTCTGGCAACATCGATGTCACGGTGACCGGTGGTCGCTTCAGCGGGGTGCTTTCTGGGTCGTGCACGGTGGAACAGACCGGCGGCAACACCTTGGTCGATGTGTATGGCTCGTCAACCTTTGTTCGCTACGACGGCCGAGGCAGTTACACCGCGGGCGACGGGGGCTTCGGTGTCATCGAAGGTGGAGGCCAGGCGACCGTGAGGGTCGAGCCGGGCGGCACCATCGTCATCAAGGGTGGCAACCTCTCGCCAGTGGATGACAATCCCTTCTTCCCTGTCCAGGGTCTGAATTTGGATGGAGATAGATTCGAGCAGTTTGCGGGAGACGTCACGCTTGAAGATCTGAATTCAACGGTCGCACGGGCTCACGTCACAGGCTTCACAGTAGACGGGGTTGACTACACCGACCTGCTGCAGGAAGACGTCCCCACGCGGTTCGCGCTAGTGCGCCCCGGCGTCGTCTACCCCTTCGATCCGCCGCAGAACCCAGACGGCTTCCCCGACTTCGGTATCCTCGAGGCCACGCTTCTCGATGGTCAAGAACTCCGGATGTATCTGAACCGCCAGTTCGGCATTCTGGAACTCGTGCTCGATCAGGTGCCGGGCGAGGGCTGCGGCCCCGCTGACACCAACAACGACGGCGAGATCACGCCCGCAGACTTCAACGCGTGGATCCTGGCGTTCAACACGCAGGCTCCGGAGTGTGATCAGAACGGCGACGGCCAGTGCACGCCCGCCGACTTCAATGCTTGGGTGCTGAACTTCAACCTCGGTTGCTAAGCGGCCAACAACGAGACTCTTTGTGGCGGCGTGCCGTGCTCGGCACGCCGCTGCTGTATAGGCACTCGTCATTGCTGGGCATGGCGATGCTATTGGGCCGTGATGCGCAATCACGCTGCCGTGGTGATGCCCATGACCTGCCCCCATTCGTTGTACCAGTATCTATGTTACTCCGAGGCTGCCCTCCCGTGTCATCAGAGGGCTGCGGAGCGTAGCGGAGCAGGCCTCTGATGAGACCGCTTCCGGCGCCGGAGGCCTGTAGCCCAGCGAGGAGTGCGGGCGTGCCGTGTTGTAGTGCACGCGCCACCGCTCGATCAGTACCTTGGCTTCCAGCAGCGAGGTGAAGACCTCGCCATTGAGCAGCTCGTCGCGCAGCTTCCCGTTGAAGCTCTCGATGTACCCGTTCTCCCAGGGCGAGCCCGGCTCGATGTACAGCGTCTTCACACCCACACGCTTGAGCCAGCCACGCACCGCCTTGGCCGTAAACTCCGCACCGTTGTCCGAGCGGATGTGTCCTGGCACGCCGCGCGTCGCCATCAGCCACGCCAGGCGCTCAAGCACATCATCGCTCTTGAGGTTTCTCGCAACGTCGATCGCCAGACACTCGCGGGAGTACTCGTCGATGACCGTCAGCATCCGGAAGGCCCGGCCGTCGTGCGTGCGGCCCTGCACGAAGTCGTAGCTCCAGACGTGGTCCTTGTGCTCGGGGCGCAGCCGCACACACGATCCGTCGTTGAGCCAGAGTCGGCCGCGTTTCCGCTGCTTCTTGGGCACCTTGAGCCCTTCTTGCTTCCAGATCCGTTCCACACGCTTGTGATTCACAAACCACCCGTCCCAACGCAGCAGCGCCGTCACACGCCGATAGCCGTACCGGCCATACATGCACGCGAGCTCAATAATCCGCTGGGTCAGCGGCTCCTCATCGTCACGCACACTGGGCAGGTACCGCTGCGTCGCACGGGGCTGCCTGAGTACCCTGCACGCCCGCCGCTCGGAGACGCCGAAGCGATCCAGCAACATAGTGACCGCTTCACGCCTTCCGTGCGGGCTCAGAAGTTCCCCGAGGCGACTTCCTGCAGCATCGCCTTGTCGAGATGAGCCTCAGCCAAGAGCTTCTTCAGACGAGCATTCTCTCGCTCGAGCTCCTTGAGCTTCTTCGCCTGGTCAGTCTTCAGCCCGCCGTACTCCTTGCGCCACCGGTAATAGGTCTGCTCGGTCACGCCGAGACGCCTGCTGACCTCCGGGACCTTGTGCCCCTGGCCCAGCAGCACCTCCGCTTCACGCAGCTTGCCGATGATCTGCTCCGCCGAATGCCTGATCCGTGCCATGAATCCCTACCTTCCCAGATGCGTCCGATGCCTTGCATTCTCGCATAGCAAATGGACTGGCTTCTGGGGGGCAGGTCAGTTGCCGGTCAGCGTGTAGTCGCCGAGATTGAAGACGGATGCAAATGTGCTGGAGTCGAGCGTGAACGTGCCGGATCCGTTGATCGTGATCTCTGTCCCGGCGGAGAAGGCGGGCCAAACGAACGGGTCGGCGAGATTTAGCCGCACGGAACGGCCCGTCTGGAAGGATGCGCCGCCGATCGCCCGCGAGATATCCATCCCCCCGACGCTGACTGAGTACGTTCCCGTTGCTGCCAGATCATCCTGATCAACGTTCACCGCGATGCCAGCGATCGGATTCTGGAGCAGGTCGTTCCACGATCCGTCGGCGTCCGGGTACCGGGCGAGGCCCGTCGAATCTTCGACGGTGTCGACGCTCATTGTCGCGACTCCGGTGACCGACCAATTGATGACGGTGTCCGTCGGTGCGGCGCTGACCGTCACCACCACGTCGGCGCGGGCACCGGTCGTCGAGAGGCCGATCAGTGCGGCCGTGATTGTCCTGTCATATCTCATCGTGTCTCTCCTTCGCGCGTCTCTTGCGCATACTCTCCAAGTACCAACTTTGAACTCACCGATTCGGGCCGCTCGCTCTCGCTTCGCGTGCCCGCAAGGTCACAGGCACACCGAGCCGGAGTTATTGAAGTTGAAGATCCATGCGTTGAAGTCGGCGGGTGTGCACTCGCCGTCGCCGTTCTGGTCGCACTTGAGCGACTGGTTGTTGAAGGCGATGACCCAGGCGTTGAAGTCGGCCGGGGTGACCATGCCGTCGAGGTTGACGTCGGGCGGGCAGATGTCCCAGAGCCAGACCCACTGGCCTGGGTCGGCCGGGTTGGAGAAAGCGTCATACACCGCCGCGCCGACGGCTTCCAACCTCGTGATCTCGCCCCCGAGTTCCGCGGCGAAGTCCGCGGGCACATTCATCGAGACCGAGATGTGCGTCAGGAAGTAAGTCTCACCGGGTACGAACTCAGTGAGGAGTGTCTCCGAGAAGATGCCCGCGCCGGGGCCCGGCCCGGAGAGGAACATGAACGACTCGATCGCCGGAACGGGTGCGCCTGTGAGCACGAGCCCGAGCTCCGGTGTGACGACCCCGTCAACAGCTCCGTCGTGTGTGTTTATGCCCACGTCGAGCTTAAACGAAACGTTCGACTCGATGGCGTCGGCCGGGGGCTCGAGCCGGATGAAGTACCCCTCCGGCGCCTGGAACGTCGCGGTGAACGTCGCCTCGCCGATCGTGGAAAAGTCCTGCGTGAACGAGCCCATGGGCTCGGGAATGCTTAGCGTCGCCAACGATGCCAGAAAGTCACCGCCGCCGAACGCCTCGAAAGTGCTCGAGGTTTCGGTGAGCACGCCGACGAGCTCGACATCTGTCTGAGCATGAGTGAGCGTCGCTCCCGCGAGGGCGCCTGCGGCTGCGATGGTTCTTGCGTTCATGGTCGTGCTCCTTGATCCGGTGCGGCCGGCCCCATGTCGGGCGGGCCGCGGGGTTGCCTGCGGATGTGGATCCTGGCCGGGATCGCTGCCTCCACACCCCGTTCACGACGAAGGCGAGCCCGATCCGACACGCCCTTCACGAATATTTCGAATGACGCCCTGACGGGCCCAAAATCAGGGTCCGCGCACTATCTGATCGCACGGTGGTCGGGATCGGGCGAGCCGCGCGATGGTGGATCAGTCGCCGATGGGCGTTGTCGCCCAGGCCCGCACGGTGTAGTCGTCGGAGGCGGAGTAGAGCGTCGATCCATCGGGCGAGACTGCGAGGTCATTGACCGAATCGCGGTGCCCGCGGAGAACCGCAGCGAGCTCGAGCGACTCCGCGTCCCACACACGGATCGCGGTGTCGCCGCAGCCGGCGAAGAGACGAGAGCCGTCGGGGAGCAGCGCGAGCGAGTCGACCGTGGTCGGGAGCGATCTTGTGGTTGCGAGTTCGCGCCCGGTGTCGAGGCTGAACGCGCGGACCCTTCGATCCGTCGTGGCAACAAAGACTCGCGATCGCCTGACATCGACTACGTGACGCCCGAGGTTCGCCCCGAAGAGCCCGGCCAGGATTACGGGAGGATCGGCCGTATGCCGGATTGCGACGCCACCCGCATCGTTCACCGCGAGAGAGCGTCTCGGAATCGCATCACCAGCGACAGGTTCGAGCGAAGGCAACGCATACGCCTGCTCGTTCGCACCTGAAACGATGCTGAGCGTGTTGTCAACTCGCAAGATGGCATGACGCAGATTGTTGGGGTGCATGAAGCTCTTTAGGTTCTGAGCACCGAGCGGAACCGCTCGCACGAGGTCCAGCGACTCGGCGTCATACTCAAGAAGCACGGGTTGGGCTTCGGAGCCATCCACCTTTCCCGCGGCGAGCAGCAGGAGCGTGGTGGGCGAAGAGAACTCCACATCGATCACTCGGCTGATCCACTCGGGCGTCGATACCGTCCGCGCGGGCTGTATCTGATCGGTCTGCCGCACCCGCACATCGATGATGTCCGGGATGCTGGGCGGGCGGCTGGGGTTGCACGATGCAACGAACCTGCCATCGGGGCTGGCCGAAACGCGGTGCACGAAGTAGCGGTGGGTCGAAACAACGCCCGCCGCGAACGCGTCGGCAACATGCCACCGGCGAACCTCCGCGTGGTCGGAGCTGTACAGCGTTTCGCCGTCCTCGCTAAAGCAGAGGGCGAGGACGGTGGCATCGTGCCCGATGAGGGTTCCGAGGGGCGCCCCGTCGGCCGTGTTCCAGAGGCGGACCTTTCGGTCCTGTCCTCCGGTGGCGAGCACGGTGCCGTCAGGGCTGAACGCGACGCTCATCGGCGCATCTGTGTGGGCCTCGTCGTTGTGCCAGATTCGGTGGCCGGTCTTGGCGTCGAGCAGCATGACCTGCCGGTCGAGCGTCACCATCGCGATGGTCTGGCCGTCCGGGCCGAAGCGGGTGCGTGACGCCCCCTCGCGCTGTTGAGGGAGCAGCACGCTTGGCTCGTCATCTCCTTTGAGCCAGATGTGAGGATCTCGCCCGGCCCATGTGCTCCATGCCGTTGCAGAAGAACTGATCGTCCCCATCCGGGAGTGCTTGATATGGAGCGACGTTGCGAATGAAATCCATGCGGACCGCGATTCGTCCTCACCGGGTAGCCAATCGAACGTGCTGAGCGGTTGGTTGACCTCGTGGGAGGCCGCCCAGCGGCGCAGTTCATCACCAGTCAGGCAGTCGCGCTCGATGAACTCGTTCGAATCAACGTCAACAAGCAGGATCCGGGCTGGCCCGGCAAGCACGCCGAGGCTTCTCTCCTTGGCTGGCAGTTCCCATGAGCCGAGCGACCGCATTGAGGACGTTTCGAAGGATTCAAACTGGAGTGGCGCATTGAAGAGATAGGTCGTGGCGGTATGCAGGACGGTTTCGTCGTCGCTGAGCCATGCGCCCATGTGGGCGAAGTCGGCGAGGTCGCCCTGCTGCCGGATCGATCGTCTCCCGCGTTCGGTGCTCTGATCGAGTTGGTTCTGGAAGTAGGCCCACTCCCAGCCGCGCAGAGCTGGGGGGGCATCCATGAGGAACTCTCGGGCGAGTCGGGAGTCGCCATCGCGGAGTGCGGCGGCTGCCGCTGAGATTGATGCGCGGTACGTCGCGCGGTCGGCACTCTGGCGGGCATTGGATTCCCTGACCGCGAGGCTCGACGAGAAGATGGTCGAGGCGATCAGGAGCAGCGCGACGCCCACACCCGCCGCCAGCTCGGGTTTATGCCGCTTCGCAAACTTCACAAAGCGGTACCAGCCCGATGCGGGACGCGCGAGGATCGGCTCGCCCCGGAGGTACCGCCGGAGATCGTCGCCGAGCGCCGCGGCCGAGTCGTAGCGGCGTTCCGGCTCGCGCTCCATCGCCCTCGAGACGATGACCGAGAGGTCGCCCCGGAGCGACGGGTTCTCGTTCGCAAGCGGGATCGGCTCGCGTTCGGCGACGATCCGTGCCGCCTTGGGGATCGACATGCCCGTGAGATCGTGCGGCGACCGCCCCGCGAGCAGCCGGTACAGCAGCACGCCGATCGCGTACACGTCGGTTCGCGTATCGATCGCGTCGCGATTGCCTGACAGCTGCTCGGGGCTCATGCAGGGGAGGGAGCCGATGATCTGGCCCGCGTGGGTCTGGTGTGCCGAGTGCTCGGTTGCGTCGTCGGTGAGCCGCGCGACGCCGAAGTCGACGATCTTGGGCTGCCCGATAGCATCGATGGTCCCCGAGCGCGTGCCCGTGGCGGTCGTTGCGTCGTCGCCCGAGATGACGAGCACGTTCGCGGGTTTGATGTCGCGGTGCAGCACGCCCTTCTGGTGGGCATGGTGCATTGCGTCGCAGACGCGCGCGATCAGCTCGACGCGCTGTTCGGTGCTGAGTCTGGTCCCATCAGCGTGCCGATCGACTGGGAGCCCATCGACGAACTCCATCGCATAGAACGCCCGGCGTGCTCCGCCTGCGGTGTCCGTGCCGGCCTCGTAGACCTGCGCGATGCCGGGATGCTGGAGCCGCCCGAGCAGCTGCGATTCGAGACGGAAACGCCGCGACACCTCGCGCCCGGCGGCTGCGTCGCGGATGACCTTCACGGCAACCCGCCGCCGGGGCTCGTCCTGCTCCGCCTCGTACACCACGCCCATGCCGCCCCGGCCGAGCTCTCGGATGACGCGGTAGCGACCGATGCGATCGGGAACCGGGGCCTCTTCGTCGGTCAGCTCGGCCGCGAGCAGCTGCGCGCCCGCGCCGGGGTTGATGCCTTCGTGCTCGGTGGTGTCGGCCTCGAGCATCCGAACGATTGCTGCGAGTAGCTCGTCGTCATTGCCGCAGCGGTTCCGGAGCTCGGCCGACCGCGCAGGCTCGGAAAGCTCGCAGATCTCATCGAAGATCTCGAACGCCCGCCGGCGGTTCTCGGGGTTCATGCCGGAGCGTCCGTGGAGCCGATCTCGCCCAGGATCCACGCCCGGCAGCGGCGCCATGTCCGCTCGATGGTCCGTTCGGAGAGCTCGAGCAGTGTCGCGATCTCGGCGTTGGTGAGCCCCCCGAAGTAGCGCATCTCGACGATCCGTGCGCCGCGTTCGTCGGTCTCGGCGAGCGTGGTGAGCAGGTCGTCGAGCTGGACGATGTCGATCGGGCTGGTGCCGGAGGGCGATTCGATCGCGGTCAGCGGCTCGCGCTTGGAGTCGGACCCGCCGCGCTTCGCGGCCCGCTTGCCCTTGGCGTGGTCCTTCAGGATCTGTCGCATCGCGGTCGCGGCGACGGCGCAGAAGTGTCCCCGGCTCTCCCATCGCCGATCCGGATCGCCCACGAGCTTGAGGTAGGCCTCGTGCACCAGCGCGGTGGGCTGGAGCGTGTGCTCGGGCGACTGTCCGCGGAAATACGAGCCGGCCGTGGCGCGGAGCTGCTCGTACACCAGCTCGAGCAGCTTGTCGGCCGCCAGGGCGTCGCCCTGCTGCGACTGCGAGATCAGCAGCGTGACCTCGCCGATCGGATCGACCGGCCGCTCGGGCGGGGTGGGCTGGTTGGGGGCGTCGTCGACCACGTCTCCATGGTATCGGAAGCCGGAAATCGGCGATTGTGGGGCGTGAGCAGTGATCGGGAAGAAATTTTCGAGGGGGGTGTCGGATCCGGCCCCCGGGTGTCGTGAACGGGCGGGGGAGACCCGCCTGGGCGGCGCCCGGGCACCAAGGAGAGACAGATATGCAGCTGAAAGCAATCGGATTGGCGGCGGCGGCAGGCGTTGCGGGTGCGGCTCAAGCCGACGTCGACATCGTGGGCGTTATGACTGAGCAATCGAACACCTTCGGTATCGACAACAACGAGATCGAATCGACGGCGTGGATCGGTGTGGCCGACCTCGGCTCGTTTTCGCAGTCGTTCTCGCAACTGGGTGATACCTCGTGGAGGGTCGAGTGGCGGGCGCCGGCTGGGCAGTTCATCGAGATCGCGGTGCCGGCCACCGCCCGACGCTCGGTTCTCGCGGTTGAATGGAGTTCCGGGACAAGCAACCGCACGGGTCGTTTCGAGGGCCAGGTGCCGCTGGTGCCAGATATGGCTCCGGGCAGCAACGCATTCCCGATCGTTCAGATGAACATGTCGCTCACCGGTCCCGAGGGCGACCGGGCAGAAGCCGTCGCGGAACTCGACAACGTCCTCCTGCCGGGTGAGGTGTACCGCTTCACCGCGCTGCGGGCGGCGGTCAAGGTCCCGGCGTCGTACAGCATGGACTTCGACCAGCCAGTGGGGACCTTCGAGATCTCTGGGGTTGCGGAGTGGGATATCAGCGACAACCCCACGGATCCCGGTCAGTGGATCCGCGTCGTTCCCTCGCCCGGCACGGCGACCCTGTTCGGCATCGGCCTGATCGCGGCCAACCGCCGGCGACGCTAACGCAGCACTGAATTCCCGCGCTGGCGGTGCTGCACGCCGCACCGCCGGCTGACTTTACGAGAGAGAAAGGCCAAGAAAATGAACTCACAGCATGTGTTGGTGTTGGCCTTTGGTACGTTTGTCGCGGGCGCGGCGTCAGGTGACGTGGTCTCCACCATTGATCCCGGCCCGCTCGGGCCGATCGGTGTTGCCAACGATACCAAGCAGGACTTCTTCGGAGTACAGGCGAGTGTCGGTGGGGAGACGCTCGGGCGGCTCGATGTGCTGTTCACAGACGGGAAGTCGCTCGAGGTCAATGCGCTGGATCCGGTGTTTGGCTTGACCTTCATCGCGATCGATGTCACCGGCTTCGGCGCGCCCCCGAGTGGCGGCAACTGGGTGACCGATATCACGTGGGGCCTCTTGGGCCCGGGCTCGACCACGATCGCAAGCGTTACCCGGGATGACCAGCTGATCGCCGGGTCGAGCCAGGGACTCAATCTGCTCTCTGTGCCCGCCGATGTGCCGAGCGGAGCGCCGATCACCGGCTTCTTTATCGAGTTCGCAGACCCGCAGATCGGTGCGCTCGGGCCGAACGCCGCGGTCACGGGCGTGTTCGTCGGGGACGTGCGCATCGTCCCCGCTCCGGGGACCGCCGGGCTCCTCGGCATCTGCGCCGTTGCCGCGGCTCGTCGTCGCCGCTGACCTGCGGGCGACGACGGTCGCGGTCGCCTCTCGAAAGTTTTCGAGGGGCGTGTCGGATCGCGTCTGCGGCTGTCGTGAACGGGGTGGGGGCAGCAAGGCCGCCGAGGGGCGGCCGAAAGGAGACTGAAATGAAACGCACCATCGCTTCCGTGGCTCTCGCGGCGGCGCTCACCGGCTTCGCGGGTGCCCAGGCCATCGACACCGTCGGTGTGATGACCAATGAGACGCGCGAGTTCTCGTTCGACTCCGAGTTGGAGTTCGCGGTCGGCGTCGCGGAGGTCAGCGCCGAGCTCTCCGGGCTTGCCTTTACGCACGACTTCTCCGCCCTCGGCGAAACCGTGTGGACCGTGGAGTGGCGGGCACCGGAGGGCGGGTACATCGAGGTGAGTCCGCCGTCGGACTTCTCCGACGTCAATCTCGATTTCACGTTCCTGGCCTCGGAGGGTGCCACGACCATCGAGTTCTTTGCGTTCGCTGACTCGACGCACTTCGATCTGTTGCCCGGAAGTCCCGCGTGGAGTCCGATCGATCCCCAGGGATCGCTGTCGGGGCCAACCGGCCTCCGGGCTTCGGCGAACATGGTTGTCGAACAGCCCGACATTCTCCCGGGCGAGACGTACCGGCTGACCAGCGCCAGCATGACCTTTGTCGTTCCGGCTGACTTCGACGTCTCGTTCGATATCTCGCTCCTCCGGTTCTCGGTCCGCGGCAGAGCCACGGTGCTCGGGGCCGCACCGCCGGCGGATCCAGGGCAGTGGGTGCGCGTTGTGCAGGAATGCCGCGCGGACACGAACGGCGACGGTCAGGTCACGCCCGCGGACTTCAACGCCTGGGTGCTGGCGTTCAACAACCAGTCGCCCGAGTGCGATCAGAACGGCGATGGGTTCTGCAACCCAGCCGACTTCAACGCCTGGATCCTGAACTTCAACAGCGGCTGCTGATCGAGAGCCACAACCAACACCCTCTGGATCACCGACGCGTCCCTCGGGGCGCGTCGGTGTTTTTGTGCCGAGGCCAGCTTGGGGGCTCGGGAGGGTCGGTTTGAGGGAGGCGGGCCCTGGGAGGGCAAAAAAAGTTTGAGGGCGGTGTCGGATCGGGGCTCTGGTTGTCGTGAACGGGGTGACGGGCCCGTGGTGGGGGCCTTGGGGCCCGTCGGAGCGAGCACACCCCGCGGCGAGCGAGCCGCACGCAGGAGACACAGCCATGAGAACCTTCCGTACGACCCGAATCATCGCGACGCCGGCCTGTCTGGCGGCCCTTTTCGCCGGCGCCGCCGCGGGGCAGCAGCATTTGCCGACGCTGCCCCACGACGAGTTGGGGATCGGGTACGTCGGCCCGGTGCCGCAGGACTTCTTCGTGCCTGGCTACGTCGGTTCGGAGTATCGATTCGTCATCGAGGGGGCCGACGGCGGCTGGGTCGAAGAGCGCGAACAAGGGTCGCGTGTCGACTTCCGGGCCGGCGGAAACGGAGCATCGATCCGCTTCAGCGTCCGCATCGGGTTCGGCGAGGGTGAGCTGCGGCCCGGGGGCACTGTCCGCTACATCATCGGCGAAGAGGGCGGCTCCGACTTTCATTTGACCAACGGGAGGTGGAACACAGGTCCCGGGCGGGCCGGCGGTGACGGTGGCGGTGGGAGCGCCATTCTCTACCTGCCGCCAGAGGAAACTGACTGGTACAACGCGGTGATCCTCGCCGCAGCCGGCGGGGGCGGCGGCGCGTTTATGATCGGTGGGCCGACCACGTCGGTGGACGGCGTCGGCGCGAACGGTCGCACGGGTCCGTGCAGCAGCGGCCCCACGCTCGGTTGTGATGACGCCGCGTTCGTCAACTGCGAGGGATACGCCGGCGGGTTCATTGCGCTGCGAGATAATATCCCCAACAATGCGCAAGCGAACCCCGGTGGAGGTGCTTACGCACGTGACGGTGAGTGGGTCCTCGGGCATCACGGCTTCCCATTCGGGAGCGATCGGGGTGCCGATGGCGACTACGGCTGGGGTTTCGGTGCGGGAGGCTTTGGATCGTTCAAAGGACCGGGCGGCGGCGGCGGGTATTCGGGCGGAGCGACCTACTCCGCCATCGACTTTGACCTGCCCAGAAACTTTGAGTGCAAGGGGGGGGGTGGCGGCGGAGGGAGCTACATCAACGCTGCCTATTTCATCCCGTTGAGCGACGAGCGGTTCCAGACCAACGAGCGGTACGACGGGTACGGCACATCGAACTCGGTCGTGCTGACGCTTGAGAACAATGAGCCGCAGGGCGCGGTTTCCTTCCAGAACGGCACTCGTACTCTCGCGACGCTCGACCGGGCCACGCCGACGGCGACCGGCATGTGCGGCGAGAGCGGCGGGGCCGACCTGTGGTATTCCTACACCAACACGAGCAGCTGTGCCGAGAACGCGACCATCGTGCTCGAACCGCTGTCGGACTTCGGCAGCACGCTGCCCGCGGACTCGGTGTGGGTGAACGCTTTCGTTGGCGAATCGTCGATCCCGACGGAGTGTGCAGGGGTGGGGAGCAGCGGCACCTTCACGGCCGTCGTGATGCCGGGCGAGACCGTGCAGTTCGCGGTCTACAAGGCGCCGTTCGTGAGCGAATCGGAGGTCAGCACGTGGGTGAGCTTCGACGTGCAGGCGGTGCCCGACTTCAACTCGGTGCTTGAGCCGGTCGCGATCGAGACGGATGTGGAGCAGACCGTGACCTTCTGCGGCGTGCCGTTCACGGCGCTCGATTTCACGGGCTGCGATCCGTTGCTCACGGAGGGGCATGTTGCGTACTACGAGGTCGTGAACGACCAGGCGTGCGCTTTCGATGTGACGTTCCGCGTGACGGACGGGCTGCTGACGGGCGTGCGGGTCTTCGACATCGAGAACCTGTGCCGGGAGGCGTTCCTGGGCGAGATGACTCGGACGCTGGCACCGGGTGAGCGGATGCTGCTGCAGGTGACCTCGCAGACGGGCGAGCCGATCTCGTTCAGCGTGGATCGGGCGTACCTGCCGGGCGAGCCGGACTGCGACGGCGACGGGATCCCCGACGGCTGCGACGCGGACGGCTCCTGCCAGCCGCTTGCGAACGACATGATGGCCGACGCCGAGCCACTGTTGCTCGGCGAGCCGGCTCCGTACTCGCTGAAGTTTGCGACCCGCGACGGATCCAGCGGCTGCGAGAGCTCGGGCGACGACGTGGACATCTGGTACTCCTACACCGCAACGGTTGACGGTCAGCTGATCGTCAACGCGGTCTCGGATGCGGGCGATGGCATGCAGGGCCTGCTGGGACTCGCCGCCTTCTCTTCCGACGGCCAGATGCAGCTGGACTGTGATCTGGGTGAGGACGCGGGGCGCTCTGGGCTCGATCCGAGCCACGCGGTCGGGCTGGTGTCGATGCGCGCGGGCGAGACGGTGCTGCTGCGCGTGAGCGTGCCGTCGTCGATCGCGCAGAGTGAGGCAAGGACGGGGCTGCTGTCCGTCGCGGGCTTCGATCCGAGGCTGCCGAACGACATCTGCGGGAACTCGACCGAGATCGATCTTGCCGGCCCGGGCGTGAAGGACACGGTGTACCTGACGATGGACTTCGCCCAGAACGAGGGCTCGACGGGCTTCTGCTTCGACAACGGTGGTGCGGATCAGTACGACGTGTGGTTCTCGTACACCGCGCCGGTGAGCGGCGAGGCGACCTTCGAATCGCAGGTGGGCGGCGGCGCCCTCGCCGGCGGGCTGGAGCTGTACGACGGGTGCGGCGGGGAACTGCTCGCCTGCAACGGCGGCGCGGCCCCGGTCGTGAGCCACCCGGTGACCGCGGGCGAGACCGTGAAGCTCCGCCTGCTGCGGTCGGCGGACACCTTCGGCGTGAGCCTGCCCTACGTGCGGCTGACCCTCACGGAATCGGGCTGCGGCCCGGCCGACACCAACAACGACGGGCAGGTCACGCCCGCCGACTTCAACGCCTGGGTGCTGGCGTTCAACAGCCAGGCGCCCGAGTGCGATCAGAACGGCGACGGGTTCTGCACGCCTGCCGACTTCAATGCCTGGGTGCTGAACTTTAACAGCGGTTGCTGAACTGAAACCCTGCAGCCTGCGTGTGCGGACGGTGCGCCGGAATGGTGCATCGTCTGCTTTTGCTTGGCGACACTGCTGTGTGACGCGTACCAGCATTTGTCGCGATACATCAGTACGACGTGCGCAGAGTTGCGACTTGTCGACCGCACGGCTAAACCATGTGCATCACAGTGCTTCGCGCCGAAGCGGCTGGTGATTCGGTGAGATTTCGGGACGAGAAGGTCGGAGGTTCAAATCCTCTCACCCCGATTCACTAATTCGGGACGTGTGTCGGTTGCGACGGCTTCGCGGGCTTGCGTTAGCATGCGTTGAAGTCGATGTGCCGCCCAGATCGCCGTGGTGCCTTTGCAGCATCGTTGGCTGTCCGAATTGCCTAATGCGAGCTCTTCGCGGTAGTGTCGCAACCACGTTGCAATGATCAGAGCTGACAAAAGAACCACGTCGCACAATGCACTTCTTTGAAGTGATCGCAACCACCTAGGCGATGGACGCGGCCTCGACAGGACAACCGATCGGCCTGCAGACGTGTTCATCGCAGAGCCGGCAGATCCGTCTCGCTCCGCTCGCGTCTTCGGTGAGGACGCCGAGGATCTGCTCCACGATCGGAATGAGATCGGCTTGCTGTTTCGAAGTCAGGATCCGCGTTGCTGCCTTGAGCTGCTTTGCCCGGGATTCGAGCACGCGTTGCGCTTGCTTCCGGCCCTTTGCGGTCAGCCGGACGACGACCGCACGGGAGTCCTCCGGATCTTGGCCGCGTGCGATGAGCCCATCCTCTTCAAGACCGGTGACCAGCCGGCCTGCGCCGGAATGGGTCAGATTGAGGACCCGTCGCAGCACCTCAATCGTGTTGTCAGGATGATTTCGGATCGTGACAAGGGCCGAGGCGGCGTTCTGGCTGCGTAGCCCGAGGTCGGCCACGCACTGCTCGATCCGCGACGCGAGCGTTAACGAAAGCGCGCCGAGCAGGTTTGCAGCGTAGCTGTCCTGATCCATTTCCAAATTGTATGACGAAATCACGCCGGCATGGGAACAGCGAAGCACTTTGTGTGATTCGGTCACATATTTTGAAGAAGCCGTCGAAGACCGAAAGCAAGCATGGCCGTCGCAGTCATGCCCGTCACAGCCGTGGCTGCCGTCGCGATCTCTAATGGCGGATGTGTCGCGCACAGCCCTGAACCTTCAAACGAGCAGGAACCAGACATGACCACGAGTGAAAGTTCGACTCGCTACACGAAGCAGTACAAAGCAGTGCTCGGCAAGCGGATGGCCTACATCGATGTCGGGTCAGGAGACCCGATCGTCTTCCTTCACGGAAATCCGACTTCGTCCTACCTGTGGCGCAACGTCATGCCGCACTTGGAGGGTCGTGGGCGGCTGATCGCGATCGACACGATCGGGATGGGCGATTCTGAGAAGCTGGAAGATACAGGGCCCGAGAGCTACTCGCTCGCTGAGAGCAGCGCGTACACGTTCGCGCTGCTCGAGCAACTCGGCGTGAACGAGAGCGTCACGCTCGTTCTGCACGACTGGGGATCCGGGGTCGGCTTCAGCTGGGCTTATCAGAATCCTGATAAGGTCAAGGCCATCGCGTTCATGGAAGCCATCGTGACTCCATTCCCAACCTGGGACGAGTTCCCCGCACACTTGCACGGGCCGATCGGTCGGCTGCGATCCTCCGAGGGGGAGCAGATGGTGCTCGACGACAACTTTTTCATCGAGACGCTGCTCCCGAGCGCCATTCTTCGTGAGCTCACGCCAGACGAGCACGCCGAATACCGAAGGCCGTTTCGCAACGCGGGCGAGGACCGCCGAGCGACGCTTGCCGGACCTCGACAGCTGCCGATCGCCGGGCAGCCCGCGGAGACAGTTGCGATTGTTCGGGAGTACGCGCATCGCATGGCGACCTCTCCGATTCCGAAACTGTTCGTGAACGCCGATCCGGGGGCCTTCCTGGTTGGCTACGCGCGAGACTTCGTGCGAACCTGGCCGAACCTCACCGAGGTGACGGTTCGGGGCTCGCACTTCATTCAGGAAGACAGCCCTCACGACATCGGCAATGCCATCGCGAAGTGGCTCCCTGAATGAGACGTCCCGCCAGCGATTGTGCGTCGCATTCAGCTTGAAGTCAGACCCCGCGGCTGCGAACTCCAGTGACGCGTCGTGTACCAACAGTGACTCAGCAATGTCGTGTCTTCGTGATTCGCGTGAGTCTTGTTCGACGCTTGATCTGTCGAAGACGAGCCGCCCTGACTCACGCTCTTCGCGCTGGCTTTCCCGACAGCCGGGGTCGAGCTCGGACGGACCCTTGATCGCAGGCCTGCCACAAGTGAGGGTCATGCGCGAAGCGGGGCATCGACTCATCGCCTGGGAGTTCGCACGCGACCGAGAATCTCAGCGCAGACGCTTCTGCGACTCGTCGCATGAAGCCCCGCCGAACGATCGAACTCGTTCTGGCGGCGGCCGTTCTGGCTGGCATGGTGGTGGACTTGCCCGGGTCCGGTCAGCAAATCCGGGGATTCACTGTGCAAATTACGGATAAAGGCACCGGCAAGAGGTTGAACGCGAGGCCGAAAATTGATATTCTTATGCGGAAACAGTTTGGAAAGTTGGGGATTCTGAGGGATACGAGAACTGGATGCGTATATCCGGGACTACACTCGGGCCATCGTCGGTCGGGCGGCAGGATCGCAGCAAGCAACGGAGGAACACCGATGTTCAGCAAGACAACGGAGTATGCCTTCCGAGCCTCGGTCTTTTTGTGCGAGGCAAAGGGGCGCAGAGTTCCGGCTCAAGAGATCGCCGCGGCCACCCACGTGCCCGTTCGTTACATGTCAAAGGTGCTGCAAACGCTAACAGAGGCCGGTCTAATCGAGTCGCAGCGCGGCCCGAGCGGCGGGTTCTGGATCACCCGCGACCCGGTGGACATGTCGCTCCTTGATGTTGTTCAAGCCATCGCACCGCTCGAACGGATGTCGGCAGGTGCTTCGAACGGAAACGGGGATCACAACGGTTTCCAAGCGGATATGCGTCGGCTGTACAAAGAACTGGATAGCTTGGTAGAAATTGCCGTCAAGAAGCTCGCCGGCACCTCGCTCGACAGCCTGATGGCTGAGGACGCTGAGGCCGTGCTTCCGGGCCGTGATCTGAACGGCGTGGCAACCGCCGCGCCGCCCAACGGCACAGGCGAGAACGGCTTCCGCGGAAACGGCGCACACTGAGCCGGGTCGCGCTCTGCCCAGAACCTTTGCTCCCAGCCGCGATTCACTCCGCGCCGATGTGCCGCGCGACGAAAGCCACCTGTCGGACTCGAACCGACGACCTGCGGTTTACAAAACCGCTGCTCTACCAGCTGAGCTAAGGTGGCGGCCGCGGTGAGTCTAGCTCGCCCGGATCGGCCCCATCAGGTCCCGTCGAACCCGAGCGGGTCGCCGCCGGCCGCCTGCTGCGAGCTGGTTTCCTGCTCGAGCCTTTGCAGGTCGCTGTAGCTCACCGCGATGGGCTCGCCCATCGCGGGCCGAAAGTGCTCCCGCAGCTGGCTCACCAGCTCGTGGCACTTCCTGACCGGGTGCGCCCGGCTCACCACGGCCTCGAACTCGATGAACGAGCCCAGGCCTTCCACGTCGTCGATGTGGATCCGCACCGGGCCGGTCAGGAACAGGCACCGCATCTTGCCGACGGTCAGCTCGGCGGGCAGGTCGCGCGTGCCGAAGCGTTCCTTGGCGGTGGGCTCGTCGTAGATGACGTAGTGGCTCAGACGCTGCGTCGTCTGGTCTGGGCGGTCGTAGAAGATGTACTCGATCTCGGGCGGGGCCTCGATGTCGTCGGCGTACGAGATCTCGCGTCGCTTCAAGCGACCCGAGGCGACCTTGTAGTAGGTATCGACGTGCCGAAGGTCGCCCGCGTGCGTCGCGCCGAGCTGGCGGGCGATGGCTCGCGCCAGCTCCGGGTCGCGCAGCTCGGCCTTGTACTCGACGTTGTGCATGACGGCAGTCTAACCGATGTCCGGATTGCCGAGGAGTTCGAGCAGCTTTGCCTCGTCCCAGACCTCGATGCCGAGCTGGGTGGCCTTGTCGAGCTTGGACCCCGCGCCGGGGCCGGCGATGACCAGGTCGGTGTTTTTGCTAACCGATCCGGTGACCTTTGCGCCGAGCGCTACGAGCCGGTCTTTCGCGGCGCCCCGGTCCATGGCTTCGAGCGTGCCGGTAAGCACGATGGTCTTGCCCGCGACGGGCGAGTCCGCATCATCAGGCTCGCCGGGTTCTCGGTACTCCCGGCTGGTCAGATCGACGCCGGCCTCGCGCAGCCCGTCGAAGATTGCCGTGCCCGCCGGCGAGTGCAGGAACGCGTGCACGACCGGTGCGGTGTCTCGGCCAAGGCCCGTCTCATCACGGTCCTTGGGGTCCTTGGGCAAGCCCCGCTCGGCGGCCTCGGTGGTCGAGAGCGTCTTGGGCCGAAGCATCGGCTCCTCGATCGCGAGCAGCGCATCGAGGTCGGGCGCGAGGCCGGCGAGGGAGCGGGCGGTGGACTCGCCAACGTGCCGGATGCCGAGACCAGCCAAGACGCGGGCGAGGCCCTGCGACTTCGACGCCTCGATGCCTGAAAGCAAGTTCTCGAGCTTTTTCTCGCCCATGCGGTCGAGTTCGAGCAGCGCGTCCTTGTGCTCATGAAGGCGGTAGATGTCCGCGAACGAGCGCAGCGGGATGTCGGAAGCCAGGATCTGATCGATGGTCGACTCGCCCAACCCGTCGATGTCCATCTGCCGGCGGCCGGCGAACCAGATGAGCTTCTCGCGCAGCTGGGCCGGGCACTGCGGGTTCACGCATCGGCGTGCGGTTTCTTTCTCGGGGTCATCAGCGGCTTCAGCAGGCTCGACCTCGACGACGCCCTCGCACGTCGGGCAGTGCTCGGGCGCGACGATCTTCTTTGCGGACCTGGGTCGCTCGGCAACAACCGGCCCGACGACGTACGGAATGATCTCGCCCGCCTTCTCGACCTCGACGGTGTCGCCGATGCGAATGTCGCGCTGCCGAACAAGCCCGAAGTTGTGCAGCGTCGCGTGCTGCACGGTCGTGCCCGCGAGCAGCACGGGGTCCATCACGGCCCTCGGCGTGATCTTGCCGGTCTTGCCGACCTGGTAATCGACGCTGAGCAGTGTCGTCGTCTTCCGCTCGGCCGGGTACTTGTACGCGATCAGCCACCGCGGGCTCTTGCTGGTCGTGCCCAGCGCCCGCTGCTGCGCGAACGAGTCGATTCGGATCACCAGCCCGTCGATCGCGTACGGTAGCTCGTGCTTGGTCTTGCCCAGATCATCGATCGCCTGTTCGACGTCATCGACACTTTCGCACGACCACGTCCGGTCGGGCGTGGGAAGGCCCATCGCGCTGATGCGCTCGACAAACTCGGTGAACGTCGCCGCGAAGTTGTCGTCGGAGACCTCGCCTCGGCCGTGCGCGCGGAAGCCCAGGTTCCGGCTCGCCGCGACCTTGGGGTCCTGGTTCTTGAGCGTGCCGGCGCAGGCGTTGCGGGGGTTCATAAAGGGCTCATCACCCGCAGCCTCGCGCTCGGCGTTGATCCGCGCGAACCCGGCGTCGGGGATGAAGACCTCGCCGCGGACTTCGAGCACGTCCGCCGCGCCCTCGACTGTCAGCGGGATCGCCCGGATCGTGCGAACCGCATGCGACACATCGTCGCCCTTTCGGCCGTCGCCGCGCGTGAGCGCGTGCACGAGTCGGCCTGCTTCGTACCGCAGGCTGAGCGCGACGCCGTCGATCTTGGGGTCGCACACGAACGTGATGTCGCCGTCGATCGCTTTCCGTGCGCGCGTGACCCACGAGTCGATGTCGTCCCGGCTGTACGAGTTATCGATCGAGAGCATCGGCACCGCGTGCTCGATGGTGGTGAACCCGTCGATCGGCTCGCCGCCCACGCGCCGCGTCGGGCTGTTGGGGTCGTCGAGCTCGGGGAACTCGGCCTCAAGGTCAGCAAGCTCCTTGAGCAGCTCGTCGAACTCGCGATCGGGCATGATCGGGTCGGCGTCGACGTAGTACGCCCGGTTCGCGCGCTCGAGCAGGCCGCGCAGCTCGGCTGCTCGTTCACGCTGCTGCTTGCTCGGCTTCGGCATGGACGCTCCGTAGTATGCCTCGATGACCGCCAAGCCTATCGACGGCCGATCCCTCGCGGATTCAATCCAGGAATCGCTTCGCCAGCGCGTTGCCGACATGCGATCGCGTGGACGCCCGGCGTCGCTCGATGCCGTGCTCGTCGGCATCGCCGACAACGCGGCGAGGCTCTACGCCGAGAACCAGGGCCGGCAGTGCGAGGACCTGGGCATCAGCTTCCGCCTGCACGAGCTGTCGGCGGGCGCGAAGTACGAGGACATCGCGGGGCGTGTGCTGCTGATGAACGAGGACGACGGCGTCTCGGGCATCATGGTGCACCTGCCGCTGCCCGATGGCGTCGACGAGTACCGCGTCCAGCGGCTGATCGCGCCGGAGAAGGACGTCGAGGGCGTGAACCCGGCGAACATCGGCAACATTGTCTACGGCCGATCGAGCCTCGTTCCCTGCACCGCGCTCGCCGCCATGCGGATGATCGAGTCGACGGGCGTCGAGCTTCGCGGCAAGACGGCCGTGGTGGTGGGGGCGGGCAATGTCGTCGGCAAGCCGCTCGCGGTGCTGCTGATGCAGGCCGAGGCGACGGTGATCTCGTGCAACGTGCACACGCCGGACGTGAAGTCGCTGGCCCGCTCGGCTGACGTGCTGATCGCCGCCGCAGGCGTGCCGGGGCTGATCTCGGCCGACATGGTCAAGCCAGGCGCTGTGGTCATCGATGTGGGTGTGAACCGAATCGATTCGCCCGACGGCGGGACGATGACGGTGGGGGATGTCAACTTTGACGCGGTGAGCGAGGTCGCGGGCTGGCTGAGCCCGGTGCCGGGGGGCGTGGGGCCGGTAACCGTGGCGACCCTGCTGTCGAATGCAGTGGACGCATCCGCGAAGACGTTCGGCGGTTGATATGGTTGGTCGCCCGTTGACCGCTCGCGCGGGGCCGACTTGAATGGATGATTCGGTCGGGCGTCAGGACGACTGCCGGACCAACGGAGGCCGCTGATGCCCACGCTCGGACTGTTCACCTCGCTCGGCCCGCTGGAGATCGGGATCATCCTGCTGGTGGGGCTGCTGCTCTTTGGTCGGCGTCTGCCCGAGGTTGGCCGGGGGCTCGGGAAGAGCATCGTGGAGTTCAAGCGGGGGCTGAAGGACGCGACCGACGAGATCGACGAGGTCTCCAGCGAGGTTCGCTCGCCGAGCCAGCTCAAGGCGAGTGAGAGCCCGGCATCGACGCCGATTCAGTCGGCGGCCCACACCGAAGCAACACCCGCGACGCAGCCGGCGTCGTCAGAGAAGGCGACGCCCTAGCGATATCGGCGCCGCCAATTGAGTGCACCGGGAGGTGGCTGTCGGCTAGTATGGCCTTGACGTTCGGCGAGGTAGCTCAGCTGGTTTAGAGCGCTGGATTCATAACCCGGAGGTCGGGGGTTCAAGTCCCCCCCTCGCCACTTGTATGTGTCCCTCAGGAGCCGCCGCGGACCGCGGTGGGCCAGCGGGGTTGCCGCGAGCTGACGGCGCAGCGGATGTTCGACTCCATGGGCCCGACGGGCCGATGGCAGATGCGACGGAGTCAGCCGGTGAGGGATCGCATGCGGGACATACTCGGTTCAGCCACAACGGTCGGTTTGCGGCGATGCACGGTCGTGCTCGCGATCGCCGGACTTGCCGTCGGCTCGGCGGCTGCCCAGCCCGAGGCACCGCCGATCGACCTTCTCGAGGATGAGGCCGACTCTGCGCCAGAAGGGCTGCCAGATCCTGCGGACGACGCCGACCCGCCCGCTCTGGAGGGTGTCCCTTCCGGCATCGCGGCGATCGCGTACCCGTTCGACCATCTGCGAGTCGAGTTCGCGACACGGCACCCCGAGCTTCCGCTCGTTGAAGCGATGCGAGACATCGACCTTCCGATCACCGTTCAGGGGGAGACGCTTGTGCCGGTGGTCGGGAGCGGCCTGACGCTCGGCGAGCTGCTCGACATCCGGGGCGTCGCGATCGCGCCCGATGCGATCAACGCCGTCGCCGACGCTCTCGTCCGGGAGCTCAATCGTCGTGGCATCGTCGGTGTGCTTGTCGCGCCGGACCCGGGGCTGATCGATCCGGAGACGGGCGAAGATCTTCGAAACCAAGGCGAGGGAGCGGGCGGTGAGCTCGTTCTGCTGATTTGGGTTGGCGTCGTCGAAGAGCTCCGCACCGTCGGCAGCGGCGATCGGCGGAGCGCCTCGGCGGATCCGGTCAATCATCCGGCTCACCGCCGGATTCTGGACCTCTCGCCGGCGAAGCCTTGGGACGGCCGGCGTGGGCGACGCGAGGACCTCCTGCGCCGCGAGGTGCTCGAGAACTACGTCTACAGGCTGAACCGTCACCCGGGCAGGCGTGTGGACATCGCGGTCGCTCCGGCATCGCAGCCGGACGCCGCGCCGGACGCGGTCGCCCTGGATTACCTGGTCCGGGAGTCGAAACCGTGGACGCTCTACGCGCAGGTTTCCAACACGGGCACCGAGGCAACCAACGAGTGGCGTCAGCGTATCGGCTTCGTGCACCGACAGCTGACCGGCAGAGATGACGTCTTTACCTTCGACGCTGTCACTGCGAGCTTCGACGATACATTCGGCGGTCTTGTCTCGTACGAGGCCCCGCTGCCGGGCACCACGCTCGCGCGGCTCGAGGGCTTCGGCACGTTCAACGAGTATGTGGCGAGCGATATCGGGCTGCCCGGCCAGGACCTGGAGGGAACGACCGGCACGTACGGCGGCGAGCTGATCGTCACCGCGTACCAGAACCGGTCGCTCTTCGTGGACCCCTTCTTCGGCCTCGTCGGCAAGCAGTACGAGGTTATCAACGATCTGGCCGGCACGGAGAGCGACGTCTCGCTGTTCCTCGGCACCGCGGGCGTCCGAGTCGAGGACCGGCGGCCCACGCGCTCGTTCTTCGGCGAGGTCGCCGTGGACTGGACCTTCGACGGCGGCGACTCGAACGACCTGCCCGGGCTCGGACGTCTCGGGGTCGACGACGAGTGGGCACGCCTCCGCTGGAACACGTCGGCCTCGTTCTTTCTCGAGCCGCTGCTGTTCCACGAGTCGTGGAGCGATCCGACGAGCGCGCTCGCGACGCTCGGCCATGAGTTCGTGCTCGCTTTCCGCGGCCAGTCTGCTCTCGACAGCCGGCTCATCCCGCAAGAGCAGGGCGTGGTCGGCGGCGCGTTCTCGGTCCGGGGCTACCCCGAGAGCGTGGTTGCGGGCGACACGGTGTTCATCGCGACCGCCGAGTACCGGGCGCATCTTCCGGCGCTTCTCGGTATGGCAGAGGCCGGCTCTTCGGGCGAAGGCTTCCGATGGCGTCGTGATCGGCCCTATGGCCAAGCGGATTGGGATCTGATCCTGGCCGGCTTTGTTGATCTTGGGCAGACGATTGCGAACGACGCCGAAGCGGGCGAGTTCGACGAGACGCTGGTCGGTGCGGGTTTCGGCGTCGGCCTCGACATCCGGCGAAACGTCAATGTGAGAGCTGACTGGGGATTTGCCTTGAGTGACCTCGACAGCGGCCGGGCGTCCTCGGGCGACAGCGAGGTTCACTTTGTCGCAACCATCGCGTACTGAGACCGCGCGAACTGAGTACGAATCGGAGATGGACATGCGAGCGATGCGTTCTGGAACGATCCGACTGACCCCGGCGGTTCTGGTGATGCTTGCAGGCACCGCTCTGGCGGGACCGGAGGGCGAGCGTGTCGTCGCGGGACAGGCCTCGTTTGATCGGGCGGGGACAACAACCACCATCACCGCGGGCCACAACGCAATCATTGAGTACGGGTCCTTCGATATTGGTGCGAATGAGGCGGTCCGGTTCGTTCAGCCCTCGAGCGACGCGCGCGTCCTCAACCGTGTGCTCGGTCAATCGCCGACGCAGATCAGCGGCTCGCTCTCCGCGAACGGGCAGGTCTACATCGTCAACGAGGCCGGCGTCTACTTTGGCAGGACTGCGCTTGTCAATGCCGGGGCGATCTATGCCGGGGCGGGGACCATCACGAACCGCGACTTCGCGGCCGGCGTTGACAGGCTGACCGGCATCGGCGGGGAGGTCCGCAACGACGGCGTGATCAACGCCGCAGAGATCCATTTGGCGGGTCGCCGCGTGACGAATCTCGGCGAGCTGGCGGCGACCGATGTTGTGACGATGACCGCGGGCGACGAGGTGTACATCGGCGAGCGAGACGGCCACGTCTTCGTTCAGGCGAAGGGGCTCGGCGGCACGGGAGCCGTCGATCAAGCCGGCACCGTGCGGGCTCCGTCTGTTCGGCTCGGCTCGGGCGATCTGTTCTCGGTCGCGCTCCGCCCGACGTCGGTCATCCAGGGTCGCGACGTGCGGATCGAGGGCCGCGGAAGCGGAGTGGTCCAGGTCAACGGCGCCATCGACGTCTCGAGTGCTGACGGCGTCGGCGGTCTCGCGGCCATCACCGGCGAGGGTGTGGCGGTTCTCGACGCGACCATCGACGCATCGGGTGCGCTCGGCGGCGGAAACGTGCTCATCGGCGGCGGCTTCCGCGGCGACACGTCGGTGATTGAAACGTCAGACAAGGTGTACGTCTCGCCCGGGGCGACACTTCGCGCCGACGCGCTCGACGCGGGCGACGGCGGGACGGTCGTCACCTGGGCGGATCGAGCGGCGATCTTCGAGGGAAGGGTTTCGGTCCGCGGTGGCGCCGCGGCGGGCAACGGCGGGAGGGCCGAGGTGTCGAGCCCGCGGTTTGTCTCCGTCGGCGGCGCCTTCGACGGTGCGGCACCGAACGGCAGCAGGGGCTCGCTGCTGATTGATCCGGACACGATCTCGATCACCGACGCGAACGCGAACACGAACAACGACGATCTGCTCGACGACAATCAGATCCCCATCGACGAGGCCGCGGGGATGGACGTGGTCATCACGGGGGATCGGCTCGAGACGATCGGCGACGTGGACGTGCTGCTGGAAGCGGCCGAGGACATCAGGATCGCGCAGATCGCTGACGGCTCGCTCGACCTGCCGCAGACCGCCGGTCAAACCGTAACGTTGTCTGCGGGCCGGGACATCGTGGTGGGAGAGGGCACGGACATCACGACGCAGGGCGGCTCGCTGTCGCTAACGGGCGGGAACTCTGTCACCGTTGGTTCCATCGATGCCCGCGGCGGGACGGTCAGCCTCGTCTCCGATGGGTCGGTCTCTTCGTTCGGCACCCTCGAGAGCGCGGGCGGCGTGCTGTCGTTCTCTGTTCTGGGCGGGGATCGGACGGCATCGATCAAGAACGCCGAGGCATCCGGCTTCGTCTTTGATGTCGATGCCATCGATCTGTCGGGCAACCTGCTCGCCGACGGTCCGCTCGACCTCGCCGGGCTGCCGAGCATCGTGGTCAGCGACCCGGAAGCGGGCGCGACAATCGGTGCGATCGACGGCACCGAGACGTTCGATATCACCTTCGATCCCGCGGTCAGCATCAGCGGGCCGGGTGCGCTGCGGTTCGTCGGACGCGATATCACGCTGCCGGCGGTCAACGGGCTCTCCAGGCTGGAGGTGTCCGCAACGGGCCTGCTCACGCTCAGCGGTGACATCCGGATGGATAACCGCGATGATGGTTTCGGCGGGCTCGTTGACCTGCGAGACGCGTCGGCGATTGCCCTGGACGGTGATCGGCTGATCGACACCGACCTGCCGGGTGACGCGGTCGCCGGTGATGTTCTGCTCGATGGCACGGCGATCGAGAGCGACACCGCAAGGCTGACCATCGACACGAACAACGACAACGTGACCGTCGCCGGAGACAATCTCGGCAGGATCTCACTCGGAGACACCTCGCTGCGGGGCCTGACGCTGTTCGGCGGAGTGACAGAACTCCGCGGCGATATCGCCGTGACCGAGTCGCTCGATCTGGGGCGTGTGGCATCGGTCCGGATCGAAGGACCGGCATCGCTGGCCACCAACGGAGCCGATCTGAGCTTCGGCTCGAATTCGATCAACGGGTCGGCTTCGCTCAGCATCGATTTGCTCGGCACAGGCTCGACGGCGGGCGCACTGGACCTGACGGAGGCCGTCGGTGCTGTGGACCCGCTCGAGTCGCTCGAGATCTCTGGCGGGGCGTTCGGCGTGCCGGAGGTGACCACGCTCGGCGACCAGACCTACACCAGCACAGGACTGGTCCGCCTCGATGGCGATCTTGAGACGACCGGGTCGGGGTCGGTTTTCTTCAACAGCAGCATGTTCTTCGATGCCGACCGCGCGATTACGACGGGCGGCGGCGAAGGAAACGATGTCGTCTTTCTCGGCAACGTCCGCGGGAATGACGCCTCGCTGACGACGAACACCGGGCTCGGCTCGACGGTGTTCGACCGGATGGTCAACGTCGTTTCTCTGGCGACCAACGGCAGCACCGAGCTGCGCGGCGCGACGGTCTCCGCTGAAGAGTCGCTCGTGCTCGGCGAGGACTCGGGCCGCGACACCGTCATGCTGACGCAGCGTGAGAGCCTCGTGCGCAACAGGACCGGTGATGTCGTCTTCCGCTCGTCCGTTCAGGGCGGGCAGACGCTCCGGGTCGCCGCCGATCCCACCGCAGCGGGCAACGACATTCCAGTGATCGTGTTTGAGAGCTCGGTGGGCGACCAAACCGCGTTGGAATCGCTCGTTCTGGGTGAGCCGGATGCGGCGTTCTTCGGCGGCACGAGGACCGACGTGCCAGCGGTGGCAACCGTTGTCGTGGGGCAGTTCGACGCCGACGGCAACCCCGTGCCGGGTCTCGCCTTCGAGTTTGTGACCGACGGCGACTTTGTGATGAACCCGCTCGAAAAACTCACCGCTCTCGGGTCGATTGCTGTCACTGCCGGCGGCACGGCGCAGATCGGTGATGTGACCACCCCTGGCAATCTCTCCATCACGGCGTCAGATATCCTGACCAACTCGCGGGCCGGCGCTGACCTGGTCACGATTAACAGAGACCTTGACCCGCCCGCTCTGCTCCCAGAAGACGCCACAACTGATTTCGGCACCGACTTTGTGGTCGGTGGCTCGGCGAGCTTTTCTGGTCCCGTGCGTCTGAGCGACCCGTCGCTCGCCGACCCGACGCTCGCCGAGCCCGCTGGCGAGGTGCGGGTCGAGAACATCCTCACCCGCGCGCCGCAGTCGCCGATCACGCTGGAAGATCTCGCCTTCAACCGGCGCACCGGCGCTGGACCGACCGCCGACCGCACGACCGTGCTCGACGCGGTCGCGACGGGAGCAGTCACCGTGCCGCTGGCCGAGGGTTTGACGCCTGAGGCGACCGAGCGGTTCGTGGTGCTCACGCGCAGCGAGGAGCAGGCGGCACCGAATGTCGCCGAGGCGTCATCGGCGTCGGCCGCAGGCGTTGGAGTCCGCGCGCCGACGGGCGACGAGTATCTGGCTTTGGCGTCCGGGGTGGCGATTTACGTGGACACACCGGCATCGCTCGCCCAGACGCGGGACCTCCGCGTCGTGTCGGCGCGGCTGTCGCCTGAAGACGCGAACGCCTTTACGGAGGCGTGGGCTCGATTAGCGTCCGCCGTGAATGAGCCGGCCCGCGATGCGGACCGCGTGCTCGCGCGGGTGCGATCGACGCTCTCGATCGCCGCTGAGCAATATGAGACGCGGGCGGGCGAATCGATCGAGGACGCGGACGCCTTCGAGCTCTTCGCGTCCATCCGGGAGGCCCAGGCCGACACGAGCCGGGCGTTGCAGCTCGTCGGCACGGTCCTGGCGAGCGTGCGGGGTCTGGGTCTCAGCGAGGCGGAGACGGCTCGGATCGAGACCTCGATCATCGACGGCATCCGCCCGGACGGACTCGGTCGCTCAGCCGTTCGGAACCTGGTTGAGTCGGCAGTTGATTCGCGTTGAGGCGATGGGCGTAGACCGCTAAACTTGTCGTTCTTGCGATTCTCGCGGGAGTAGGAGCACACGCATGCATGCAACGGTTCGTCGGCTTGGTGTGATTGCGGCGGCTGGGGTCGCCTTGTTCGCGACGGCCCATGCGGCGGCGCAGAAGGTACTGCAACTCCCGATACGAACGGACGGGCCGAAGAGCCTCGACCCTGTTGTCGGCTCGACGACATACGACAACATGGCGTGCGCGCAGATGTACGAAACGCTGCTCGTGTACAAGTACTCTGACCCGTACAAGCTGGAGCCGCTCCTTCTCGCGGAGATGCCGACGACGGACGACAACGGGAAGACCTGGAACTTCCGCCTGAAAACCGGCGTGATGTTCCACGATGACGAGTGCTTCCCCGGCGGCAAGGGCCGCGAGCTGGTGGCCGACGATGTCTTCTATTCGCTGAAGCGGATCTTCGACAAGCGGAATGAGCTCAAGAACGAGTGGCTGCTCAAGGACACCATCCAGGGACTCGACGCCTTCGCGGCCGAGCAGAACGCGGCGATCGACGCCGGCGGCGACTTCGACTACGACGGATCCGTCTCGGGCTTCGTCAAGGTCAACGATCACGAGTTTCAGATTGTCCTGGAGCAGCCGGTGTACCGGTTCCTCTACGTCCTCGCGATGTTCCAGACGTCGATCGTTCCCCGCGAGGCCGTTGAGTACTACGGGGATCGCTTCGCCTTCAACCCCGTCGGAACCGGGCCGTTCATTCTCGATGAGTGGATTCCGAAGAAGAGCCTGACGGCCGACGCGAACCCGAATTACCACGAGGTTCTGTACCCCGCCGAGGACGAGTGGTCCCGCGGAGACCGCCGCAACCGCTTGCACCGCCCGGCCGGCAAGAGTGTGCCGTTTGTCGATCGTGTCGAGTTCACGATGTTTGTCGAGGATCAGCCGATGTGGCTGCGGTTCCAGGCCGGCGACATCGGCCTGACGCAGGTGCCCGCCGAGTACTTCGAGCAGGCGTTCGACGGGCGCACGAAGCGTTTGCTGCCCGACGTCAGACAACGCGGCGTTCGGCATGAGATCGTGCCGTTGCTCGACTTCATCTTCCGTGGCTTCAACATGGAAGACGAGCTGCTCGGCGGTTACACCCCGGAAAGGCGTGCCCTGCGGCAGGCGATCCACCTGGCGATCGATCTCGATGAGTTCAGCGAGACGTTCTACCAGGGCAACACGATCCAATACGACGGGCCGATCCCTCCGCGTCTCGAGGGGCACCCAGAAGAGGGCCGGGCACCGGTGAGCTACCGCGGCCCCGATCTGGAGCGGGCACGCCAGAAGCTCGCTGAAGCGGGCTACCCGGACGGCGAGGGCCTGCCGCCGATCAAGTTCTACACGAGCCGCGGCGGCAACAACGCTGAGCAGGTCGAGATGATGAAGCGGCAGCTCGCGCAGGTCAACATCGACCTGCAGCCCGAGCTCGTCGATTTCTCGACGCTGATCGAGTTCACCAACAACAAGAAGGCCCCGATGTTCGGGTTCGCGTGGTCCAGCGACTACCCGGACGCGGAGAACAACCTCGCACTCTTCTACTCACCCAACGAGAGCCCCGGCTCGAACCACTACAACTACAAGAACCCCGAGTTCGACTCGTTGTACGAGCAGATCCTGACCATGGAGCCCAGCGAAGAACGCACGGCCGTCTACGAGCGGATGCGTGACATGGTGATCGACGACACACCCTACATCGGCTCGATGGCCAGGACGCGGTACTACCTGATCAACGAGTGGCTTCTCAACGCGAAGCCGACGGAACGGTATTACGCATGGTTCAAGTTCCTTGATGTAGACGACTCGAAGCGCTGATCGGCTCGACGCTCTGGTGAGCAGCACTCCGGAGGGAACGGGCACATGTGGTCTTACGTAGTCAGGCGACTGCTCTACAACATCCCGGTGTATCTCGGCATCATCCTGCTCGTGATGGCCGCGTTGCGTGTGAACGATCCGGTCACGGCGTTTCTCGGTAAGAACGCGACCGAGGAGTCGTACCTCGCGATCCAGCAGAACTTCGGGCTCGACCGCCCCTTCATCGCGCAGTACATGGACCGCGTCTGGAACATCGTCACGCTCGATTTCAGCGCGACCTCGTGGGAGCAGAAGCGACCCGTCGGCGAGATGATCGCGACGGCCGTACCCGCCACGGCGATGATTACTGTCCCGGCACTCGTCTTAACCGCGGCGATATCGATCCTTATCGGCCTCGTCTGTTCTTTCTTCCGAGGACAGTGGCTCGACAAGACGCTGATGCTGCTCGCGGTGCTGGGGATGAGCATCAGCTTTTTGGTGTACATCATCGTCGGTCAGTACTTCTTCGGATACCAGATCGGCGGCGACGGAGGGATCCTTCCGTTTGATATCGAGGGATACGACGTCCGGCTCTCGACTCTGAACTTCTGGTTGACGTCGCCCTTCGAGGCGGCCGCGACGTGGCTTCAGTTCTGCGGCCTGCCTGTCCTGATCAGCGTGATCGTGTCGATGGGCTACGACACGAGGTTCTACAGAGCGGTCATGGTCGAAGAAACCGGCCGCGACTACATCACCACGGCGAGAGCCAAGGGTGCAACTAGCAAGAAGATCATGTTCGTGCACATGCTCAAGAACGCCATGATCCCGATTATTACCAGGATCATGATCAGTCTTCCGTTCTTGATTGTGGGCTCGATCTTGCTGGAGATGTTCTTTTCTATCCCGGGCATGGGGCGGACGCTGATCACCGCGATCGTGGCCAAGGACTTCCCGGTGGTTGAGTACATGTCGGCGCTGTTCGCCGCCGTTGTGATTCTGACGGTGATACTGACCGACGTGCTTTATGCCGTCGTTGACCCTCGGGTGAGACTGTCGTGATTCGGCGATTCTTTCAGTCGCGTGGTTGGGGCAAGCTCAAGCGGAATCGCTTCGCGATGGTGTCGCTCGCCGTGATCGGGGTCTACTTTCTGCTCGCGGTCTGGATGATGGCCATGGACGTCGTCCAGTGGGCCGGCAAGCAGACCGGCGCGTGGGACCTCGGCCAGGTGCCCGTGATGCGGGCGTTTCTGTCGGAGCGGATGCTGGAGCAGTCCGGCCCTCCCAGCGTCGCGGGTTTCGGCAAGCCTGTCGGCATGGTGGGCCGTCTTGACTACATCGACTTCTTTTTCTCGCGTGCCCGCAGCGCCGTCGATGAGGCCGCGGGCATCGAGGAGGCCGAAGGCCGCGCGGTCAGAGCCGTCCTCGACAGCTTCGCCGTGCAAGAGCGGCGGCTGGTTGACGTCCCGCTCGAAGAACTGATTCTGCGGGTTGAAGAGGGAGAGGCGCTGCTGGCGAGCCTCGATGATGCCCGTTCCCTCGTGAACGCCGCCGAAACCATCCTCATCCAGGTGAATACGGCCGAGCAGCGGCTCTCTGAACTCGCTGCCGCCGGCGATGACGCCGACCTCGCGGTGCTCCGCGAAGAAGCCGCCTTCGGCGTCGAGGAAGTCATCTTCGCCATCGATGACTACCAGACCGTGGCCCAACGTGATGACGCGTTCAGCCTCGATTCATTAGATTCTCTTCAAGCGGCCGTCGATACGCTCTTCGATACAGACGATCCTGCGCCCGACCTCGCGGACGTGTTCGGTGTTATCCGCTCGACTTCGGAAGCCGAGGCGGTCGTTCAGGCGGACGGCGTCGAGACGCTGCTTCCGGAGGCGGAGGCCTTTGTCGACACGCTGATGCCGGTTCCCGATGGCATCGCCGGGCCGGCGTACAACGCGCGGCTGCTGTTCGGAACGGACCGTCAGGGTCGGTCCATCCTGGTGCGGGCTCTGTACTCCGCCAAGATCGCGATCCAGGTCGGGTTCATTGTTGGTCTCACCGCCGTGCTGATCGGCAGCCTGATGGGTGCAGCCGCGGCGTTTTTCGGGGGCTGGGTTGATCACGCGGTCACGTGGCTGTACTCGATCTTCAGTTCGATCCCTCAGCTAGTTCTGCTCGCCGTGCTGAGCTTTATGTTTCTCTCGGGACCGCTTCAAGAGTTGCGAGGGCTGCCTTCGCTTTACATGGCGTTCGCGCTGACGTTCTGGATCGGACCGTGCCGCGTCATCCGGGGCGAGGCGATGAAGATCAAAGAACTGGAGTACGTGCAGGCCGCGACGGCCATCGGCTTCGGGCGGTTCTACATCCTCGTCAAGCACATCATCCCGAACACGCTGCATCTGATGTTCATCAACTTCTCGCTGCTCTTCGTGGGGGCGATCAAGGGTGAGGTCATCCTGACGTTTCTCGGGCTGGGTCTCCCTCTGGGTGACGGCGCGAGCTGGGGCATCATGATCAGCCAGGCCAAGAGCGAGGTCGTGCAGGGCTTCTTCTGGCAGATCGGTGCGGCCACACTGTTCATGTTCATCCTCGTGCTCGCTTTCAATATCCTTTCGGACGCTCTCCAGGACGCGTTCGATCCGAAGCACGTGGGCTAGCGGGGAGAACCGATGGTCGCAGGCGGACGCCAACCTGTTCTCGAAGTGCGGGGCCTCACGACCCGCTTCCGCACGGACCGCGGTGTCGTTACCGCTGTTGATGACGTCAACTTCGACGTGTACCCGGGCGAGACCATCGGTATCGTCGGCGAGTCCGGTTGCGGCAAGACGGTGACCAGCAAAACGATCATGCGGTTGCTGCCCGAGCAGAACAGCATTATCGATCCGTCGAGCCGGATCATGTTTCAGGGCATCAACCTGGCCACGGCCGGCGAGTCGCAGATGCGGAAGGTCCGGGGCGACAAGGTCGCGATGATTTTCCAGGAACCGATGACAAGCCTGAATCCCGTGTTCACGATCGGCTGGCAGCTCAACGAGGCACTCCGGTACCACACCAAGCTCAACAAAAAGCAGCGCCTCGAGCGCGCGGTCGAGATGCTCCGCCTCGTCGAGATCCCCAACCCCGAACAGCGGGTCAAGGAGTACCCGCACCAGCTCTCGGGGGGCATGCGACAGCGCGTCATGATCGCGATCGCGTTGTGCTGCGAGCCCGACGTCCTGATCGCGGACGAGCCCACGACTGCTCTCGATGTGACGATCCAAGCCCAGATCCTCGCGCTGATGGATGATCTCAGAAAGAAGCTCAACACGGCGATCCTGTTGATCACGCACGACCTGGGCGTCGTCGCGACCGTGTGCGACCGCGTCATCGTCATGTACGCCGGCCGGGTGATCGAGCAGGCACCCGTACGCGATCTCTTCAAGCGGCCCCAGCACCCGTACACGAAGGCGTTGCTCGAGTCGATCCCGAAGGCGGGGAACAAGGAGCACGGCAAGCGGCTGCCGACTATCAAGGGCATCGTGCCGAGCCTCTTCGAGCTGCCGGATGGCTGCCGATTTCAGGACCGCTGCGGGTTCAAGGAGCAGCGTTGCGTGGACGAGGAGCCCCAGCTCTCGCTCACGGGCCGCGGCGATCACCCCGTGCGGTGCCACTTCCCGCTGAGTCAGGACGCGTCTCTGACCGTCGGCCAGACGAACTCGTAGCCTCTGCATCTCCCGGAGCCCGCGTGACACAGACCGCCACTCGCCCAACCAGTCCCAGCCGCGTAAGCGAGAGCGCGCCCTTCCTGGAAGCCAGGAACATCGTCAAGAAGTTCCCGGTCCGGGGCGGCGTCCTTAACCGCGTGACCGCGAATGTTCATGCGGTGAGCGACGTGTCGTTCCAGATCCGCCGGGGCGAGACGCTAGGCATCGTCGGCGAATCGGGCTGCGGCAAATCTACGCTCGGCAAGATGATCATCAGGCTGCTGGAGCCCACCTCCGGGTCGATCTTCGTTGAAGGCGAGGACATCACGACGTTCAGCCATCAGCAGATGATGCCGGTCCGCAGGCGGATGCAGATCATCTTCCAGGACCCGTACTCGTCGCTCAACCCCCGGCTGACTGTCAGGCAACTTCTCAAGGAAGCCATCGCCTTCCACGGTGTCGTCGGCAGAGACGGCATGGAGTCGTACATCGACGAGCTGATCGCGACCGTCGGCATGCGGCCCGAATCCAAGGAAAAGTTCCCGCACGAGTTCTCCGGTGGGCAGCGCCAGCGGCTCGGCATCGCGCGGGCGCTCGCGCTCAAGCCCGAGTTTATTGTCGCCGACGAGCCGGTCTCGGCGCTCGACGTCTCCATCCAAGCCCAGGTGCTCAACCTGATGATGGACCTGAAAGAGAAGCTCGGGCTGACGATGATGTTCATCAGCCACGACCTCAAGGTCGTCGAGCACTTCTGCGACCGGGTGCTGGTGATGTACCTTGGCAAGGTGGTCGAGACCCTGCCCTGCGATCGCCTGCGGACCGATGCGCAGCACCCGTACACGCGGGCGCTTCTGGGTGCCAACCCGATCGACGACCCCGACGACCGTCGCCCGCTGACCGTGCTGACGGGCGATGTGCCCAGCCCGCTGAACCCGCCGCCGGGCTGCGCGTTCGCGAGCCGGTGCCCGGAGGTGAAGGACCGCTGCCGCGAGCTCATCCCGGTGCTGGAACGCAAGTCGGCGGGCCACCCGCTGGCGTGCTGGGCTCGGGAGTAGAGCGTTCCACCACCGGTGGCTGGGCTGCAGACTGGCTGCAAACTGGGTGCAAACTGGGTGCAAAAAGAAAGAAAGCTCGAAACCCGCTTTCGCGGATGCCGAGCCGTGGGAAGAGAGAGACAAGACACCTACAAGATGCCACGGCTCCCGGGCGGTGCCAGTGACTTGGGCAACTTTTTTCGGTTGTACGGGTGAGGCCCGCTGCAGGGACTCTGGGCCGGCGCGGCACCCGCCGTTGGCCCAAAAAAGAAAGAAAGCTCGATACCCGCTTTCGCGGATGCCGAGCCGTGGGAAGAGAGAGACAAGACTCTCACAACATGCCACGGCTTTCTGCGGGTGCCAGCGATTGGGCCGATTTTTCTGACTTTCCTGGTTCTGGGGATGGGCATCGGGGCCTCACGCCCCGTTCGGACCCTTCTCACGAACTCTGACGGCCCTCGATCGCCCCGACCAGGAACGCGGTCGCGAGCAGGAGCATCTCGTCGACGGGCTGGCCACCAGCTTGGGACTCAGATGAGGCGTCGCTCTTGATCGCCACTCCCAGACGGTAGACGAACAGGTTGAAGTGCGTGCGGAAGGTGGCGAGGTGACGGCCATCGGCATGGGTGACCTCGAACTTCTGGGGCATCAGGGTGGCGGCGGCGTCGAAGAAGCGCCTGAGCAGCGCCTTGCCCAGCGAGTCCTCCTTGAGGGTGGCGATCTCGTTCTCGCTCGCGTCGAGCACGGCCCACTCGTCGCGGGCCATCGACTTGAAGCCCTTGCGGCGGACCGAGCCGATGCGCTGGCCCTGCGGGTCGCCGACGTCGTAGGTGGTGCCGAAGTCGAGCACGGTGCGGGCGTCGATGGTCAGCAGCGTCTCCGTCTCCGACTCGTCGGTGAACAGGATCAGCTTCTCGCGGAAGCGGAAGGCCTTCTGCTTGCAGTAGCCGATGACGTTGCCCTCGGCGTCGTAGATATGGAAGGCCGCGCCGAAGATCTTGAGGATCTTGCGGCGGATGGTGTACTGCTCGCCGGGGTGTGCTTTGAAGGCCATGGACGCAGCGTAGCTGAAAACCGTCACGCGGTGGGCGCACAAAAAAGGGCGCCCGTGTTGGACGCCCTCGCGGGGTTCGGGTTGCTTGGCCGGCTCAGGCCTCTTCGCCGACCTGCCAGCGATAGAAGGCCTTGATGGTCGCGCCGCCGATGAGGTCCTTGATCTTCTTGCTGGGGTCCATGACGAAGTCCTGCTCGAGGAGCGCGATCTCGGAGTAGAACTTTCGCATGCCGCCCTCGACCATCTTCTCGGCGATCTCCTGCGGTTTGCCGGACTCGACGGCCTGCTCGATGCGGAACTTGCGCTCCTTCTCGACCAGCTCGGCGGGGATCTCGTCGGGCGTGACGCCGAGCGGGCGCGGGACGGCGGCGGTGACGTGCATGCAGATCTGACGGAGCACGTCGTCGGCGACGTCGCCGTTCGCGTGGAGCAGCACGCCCGTCTTGCCGTCGTGGTGGACGTACGCGCCGAAGGCGTCGCCGTCGGCCTTGCTGACCTTGTGAATCCGGCCGATGGACGCGTTCTCGCCGGTCGAGATGCGGATCTCGTCGATGGTGGCCTTCATCTCGTCGGTGGGCTCGACCGCGCCCTCGCCTTGGGCGAGCGCCATCTGCGCGATCTTGTCGGTGGCGGCAATGAACTGGTCGTTCTTGGCGGTGAAGTCGGTCTCGGCCTTGATCTCGACGATGGTCGCGCCCGAGTCGTTGACGGAAACGGCGACGCGTCCCTCGCCCGCGACGCGGTCGGTGCGGGTGTCCATCTTGCCCTTGAGCTTCTTGCGGAGGTGGTCCTTGGCGGCCTCGACGTCGCCGTTCATCTCGATGAGCGCCTTCTTGCACTCCATCATGGCCAGGCCCGTCTCGTTGCGGAGGGCCATCACGTCTTTCGCGCTGATGTCAGCCATCGTTCTCTGCTCCGGTTTGTCGTTCGGTCAGGTGTGGTGATTTGGTACGGTGTGCGCCACTGCGTCGAAGCGGTGCCGCGAGATGGTTGGGTTTGGCCGGCGAGGCGATTACTCGCCCGCGGGCGCCGGTGCGGGTGCAGGTGCGGGAGTGTCCGCCGGTGCGGGAGCGGCGGGGGCGCTCGCCGAGGCGGAGGCCTCGCCCCGGCTCGGGCGACGGCTGCCGCGACGCTGCCTGGGCTGATCGTCCTGCTGCTGCTCGGCCGAGTCGTCCGCGGCGGGCTGCTCGGTGCGGTTCGACTTGCCCTCGGCGATCGCCTTGCAGAGCTCGCGGACGACCACGTCGATCGAACGCATCGAGTCGTCGTTGCCGGGGATCGGGATGTCCGCCATCGCCGGGTCACCGTCGGTATCGATCAGGCAGATCGTGGGGATACCAAGCTTGCGGGCCTCGCGGAGCGCGGTCTGCTCGCGGGCGACGTCGATGATGACCATCGCGCCCGGCAGCTTGTCCATCTTGCGGATGCCGTCGAGGTTGCGCTTGATCTTGCGGCTCTCGCGGCGGAGCTGGCTCTCCATCTTCTTGGAGTAGCTTTGGAAATTGTCCTCGGCCTCGATCGCCTCGAGCTCTTCGAGCCTCTTCAGCCGCGAACGGATGGTGCGGAAGTTGGTGAGCGTGCCGCCGAGCCAGCGCTCGGTGACGTAGTGCATGCCGACGTCGGGGACGTACTGCTCGAGGATGCCGCGCGACTGCCGCTTGGTGCCGACGAAACAGACGTCCTTGCCGGACGCGACGGTCTTGACGATGTACTTCTTGGCGAGCAGGAGGCCCTTGATGGTCTCCTTGATGTCGATGATGTGGATGCCGTTGCGCTTGCCGTAGATGTAGGCCTGCATCTTCGGGTTCCAGCCGCTGGCGCGCTGGCCGAAGTGGATGCCGGCCTCGATGAGGTCCTGGACGAGCGAGTTCGAATTCGCAGCGGGGGCAGGCGAATCTGCCATGGCGGGGATCCTTTCAGCGACACCGGCCGGGGCGGATCGGTGGGGGGCTCGCCTCCCAACGCCGCGACACAAGGGCGCTTGCTTGTTGCTGACGCGTCCGATCGGGCGCGGCAGCGGTTCTGATGCTGGAAACTGCCGGAGCCTCAGACGGGCGGGGGCAGGTCGCGGGCCGATCTCCCGCAGGGGGATGGTAGGCCCCTGATCAGCCCCCCGATGGACGCCCGGGCCGGCGTGGGTCTATGCTGGCGGGCCGGGCGCATAGCTCAGTTGGCTAGAGCGCTGCCGTCACATGGCAGAGGTCACAGGTTCGAGTCCTGTTGCGCCCATTGGTCTTGGCCCGCGAGTTTGCTCTCTCCGATTGTGGATCGTTCGAGAGGCTTCTAGGACCATCCGGCCGCCGAGCCGTCACAGGCATCACAGCGTTTCATCTGATTGTCCCGTTCCCTCGTTTCGCGAATAGGCGCGACGGATGACCGATTCCTATTCTTAGACGTGCGGCGGACCCAGGTTGGAGCAAACCGATGACCGAGCCAAAGACGGTCGATTCAGCGAAGACGGTGGTCCTCTTCGACGGCGTCTGCAACCTGTGCAACCGCTCGATCAACTGGATCATCGACCGAGATCCTGCTTCAAGGATCCGTTATCTGCCGTTGCAGTCCCGGGCCGGCAGAGCCCTGGCCGAGCATGCCGGGCTGCACCCGGAGCACCTAACCACGATGGTGGCGATCCGATCGGGACAGGTGATGAAGCGTTCGAGTGCGGCGTTGCACATCGGGACGAGGATCGAATCGCCTCTCGCGCTCCTGTCGAGAGCCTTTCTTCTCATCCCAGCGGTTCTCCGCGATCTGGGATACCGGGTCGTGGCTCATTCGCGGTACGTCTTGTTTGGCAAAATGGACGCGTGCCGCGTGCCGACGCCGGACCTCGCGTCCCGGTTTCTGGATCCGGATGACGTCGCCGCTGCCTTCGACGTGGCAGGGCTCCGGATGGCTGGAATCGAAGCTGCGGCCGACGATGCGCCCGGCGTGGGTGTTCACGCTTCGGCCGGCTGACCGACGTACGGTCAAGCATGCTCCGCGCCGCGGGAATAGCCAAGAGCATCGCCTACCGGACGCTGTTCCGTGAGATCTCTCTGTCTATCGAGCGCGGCGACCGTCTCGGCATCGTCGGGCCAAACGGCGCCGGAAAGAGCACGCTGCTTCGGATCCTGTCGAACGAGGTTGCGCCGGACAAGGGTGAAGTCTCAGTCGATCCCCGGACCCGCAGCGTGCTCGTGTCGCAGCTCGATCGATTCGAGCCCGGACAGACTGCGCGAGGGGTTGTCACGGCTGCGGGCTTGCGGCCCGCTGAAGAACGCGGTGAGCACATCGAGGAGCACGAGGCCGAGGTCACCGGCGACATCATCCTCGGTAAGACCGGCTTTCCGCCCGAGCTCTGTGACGTCGAGGCGTCGGTCCTGTCGGGCGGGTGGCGAAAGCGGCTCGCTATCGCGGCGGGGCTGGCATCAGCGCGGGACGAGCCCGACTTGCTGTTTCTCGATGAGCCGACGAACCACCTCGACATCGAAGGCATCCGCTGGCTCGAGCAGCTGGTCTCGCGGATCGCGAGCCGCGGGAGCGGCGCCGCGGTTGCATTCGTGACCCACGATCGGACATTCCTCGAGCGGGTGAGCACGCGCGTCGCCGAGCTGAGCCCGATGTACCCGAACGGGCTGTTCGTGGTTGAAGGAAACTACTCCGAGTTTCTCCGGAGGAAGCAGGAGTTTCTCGCGGCGCAGTCCGAGCGTCGCAGGTCCCTCGCCGGCCTTGTCCGGAAGGATCTCGAGTGGCTCTCGCGCGGCCCGCAGGGGCGCGGCACGAAGGCGAAGGGCCGCATCGATTCGAGTCACGAGCGGATGGCCGAGCTGGCCGCGCTCGACGAGCGCGGGGAGGCATCGGTCGAGATCGGCTCGAAGCTCGACTTCAACGCCGGCACGCGAAAGACACGAAAGATGCTTGTTGCCGATGGTGTCAGCTGCACGCTCGGCGGCAGGCGGCTGTTCACCGATGTCCGGTTCAGCATCGGTGCAGGCGACAGACTCGGGCTGCTCGGCCCGAACGGAAGCGGCAAGACGACGCTGATCCGCGTTCTCACACGGCAGCACCCGGCGGACGAGGGCGATGTCCGGCTGGCAGACCCCGCACCGACGGTCGCGGTCTTCAGCCAGAAACGCGAAGAGTTCCCGCCCACCCTCCGTCTCCGCGACGCGTTGTGCCCGATCGGCGATCAGGTGGTCTTCCGGGATCGGACCATTCACGTGACCGGCTGGGCCAGACGGTTTCTCTTCAAGGATCAGCAGCTGGAGCAGCCCGTTGGTTCGCTCAGCGGGGGCGAGCTTGCGCGGGTGCACGTCGCGCGAATCATGCTCGAGCCCTGCGATGTGCTCATTCTCGACGAGCCAACCAACGATCTCGACATCCCGTCGCTTGAGACGATGGAAGAGGCCCTGGAAGACTTTCCGGGCGCGTTGATCCTTGTCACGCACGACCAAGCCATGCTCGATCGGCTGGCAACGTCCGTGCTCGCTCTGGATGGAGAGGGCGGCGCGCGTGTGTTTGCGAGCGTGGATCAGGCGGTCGCTGAGGCCGAGGCCCGCCGACGGGCCGAGGTCGCGGCCTCGAAGCCTCAGACGCCAACGAAGCGGGGTGCGAATCGCAGAGTCAAGCTGTCCTTCACCGAGCAGCGTGAGCTCGACGGCATTGAAGCCGAGATCGAGGAAGCGGAGGCACGAGCTGTCGCGGCCGAGGCGAGACTGTCCGAGCCGTCGTTGGCAGCGGATCATGAGAAGATGGCCGACGCCTGCCGCCTGCTCGATATCGCCCAAGGAGAGGTGGCTCGGCTGTACGCACGCTGGGAGGAACTCGAGTCGAAGAGAGCGCGACTCGGAGCAGGCCGACCGGCCGACTCACGCTGAACGCAGAGACCGTTCAAGCACTGTGTACGCCTCGCTGACGAAGCTCGCGACCCGGCGATGCTGCTCGGCGGGGTCCTCGGTGGACGTGACATCGTCAACGCTCAAGACGGCCATCGGCAACGCGCCGTCGCGACTGTGCCACGTCCCAACGGATAGATCCTCGAGATCGGTGGCATCATCGTGGCCATCGCGTGACCACGGCGAGATGTACCAGTATCCGGTCGTGCTCAGTGAGTCGGGCGGCGTGAGGCCGACGCCGATCGTCTTTGTCATGTCCCCATCCGAGTCGGCTTCGATGGTCACCAGCATGGCGAGGTCGAAGTGGTGGGGCCACACCTTCGGATCGTCGATCGCCAGTGACCCATCGGCGCGGAGCAGTTCTGCGAGCCGCTGCAGAACGGCATCGGCGTTGGCGTAGAACCGGATCACTTCTGCCATGGCGAGCTGGTTTGGCTCGGCGAAGCTCGCGCCCTGACCAAGGGGGTGGTCGGGGAGATCCGGTGCGGGTGATGCGTCCTGTTTGGGCGTGCCGACGTGTTGCTCGCAGGTCGCCCGGACCCAGGCCTTGAGATCTTCGACGCTGCGTCCTTGGGCGTCGGTCAGGTCGAGCGGTGAGCCGGCGGCATCGACGATGAAGAGCTTCAGATCCCACGGCCGCAGCAAGGCCCGCGCGTCGCTGTCTCCGGAGAGCAGGGTCCCTGCAAAGTACTGATCCGGCAGCTTTGACCGATCCGGCACCCAGACAAGCGACGAGTGGCTGTCGTCGTCTTGCTGATCGGCCCATGACTTTCCGGCCTCTGCGACGGCCTGGCATGCGAAGTGAGCCTGCCGCCACGCATCTACAAACGCCGCGGGGTCGTGGTGGCCGGCGAGTTCCCACCAGTGAACGCCGTCGATCAACTGACCCGATTCGAATGCTGGCATGATGAAGCCTCCGCGGCGATTTGTTCGTGACGGAGCATACATGCGACCTGATTTCGTGGCCTCGGTGCAATGCACTTGACATATTTATGCATGTTCTGTATAATCATTCATGGCCTCAGCTGTTCGCCGAGAAGCGGTTCGACGGATTGTGTCCGAGCAGTCACTGCGGAGCCAGGGCGCGGTGCAGGCCGCCCTCGCCCGAGCGGGCATCGACGCGACACAGGCGACGATCTCACGAGATCTGAGAGCCATCGGTGCTGTCAAGGGTTCGAACGGGTACACGATTCCGGGCGAGGCTCTTCCGACGTCTTCTGCATCTATTGCCGTCCTTGCGCAGCATGTGATCGCCGCGGAACCCGCAGCGGGAGTAGTCGTGCTCAAGACAACACCCGGCGGCGCTCAGGTTGTTGCACTGGAGCTCGATCGCTCGCCGCCGCTCGGCGTCGTCGGAACCGTCGCCGGTGATGACACGGTGATGGTGGCCGTCGGCCCGCGGGCCGACATCGGGGCGGTGTGCGCGGAGATCCGCATCAGGGTTGGTTTGCCTGATTCGGCTGGGGGCGACGCTTGAGCGTTCCTGTTGCCATCGTCGGAGTCGGCGGTTACGCCGGTCAGCAGCTCTATCGCTGCATAGCGGCGCATCCGATGCTGTCGATCGCCGGGGTGTTCGGTTCGGAATCGACGTCCGGTCGGGCACTCGGCACGATCGCGCCGTCGCTGCGTGATGCGGATCTGATTGTCGCGGAGACGACGGCGGAGGCCTTGGCATCGAGCGGCGCTGAGGCGGTCTTTCTTGCCACGCCGCACGAGGCGAGCGTCGGTATCGCGGACTCCGCACTCCGCGGCGGTCTTCGCGTTATTGATCTTTCGGCGGCATTTCGATTGGCGAATCCCGAGGACTATCCAAAGTTCTACGGATTCGAGCACGCACGCCCGGATCTGCTGCGTGTCGCGGTGTACGGGCTGCCGGAACTTGATCGCGAGCGGCTGCCGAGTGCTGAGTTGATCGCCGCACCAGGGTGCTACCCGACATCGGCGATTCTGCCGCTTGCGCCGCTCATAGCGAAGGGCACGATCGAGCGGTCTCGCGATATCGTGATCGATTCGACATCGGGTGTCAGCGGTGCCGGGAGGACGGCCAGCGGGCGCACATCGTTCTGCGAAGTCAGCCAGTCGCCGTACGGCGTCTTCTCGCACCGTCACCAGCCCGAGATCGACCTCTACTGCGGGGCGGCGACCGTCTTTACGCCCCACCTCGGGCCGTACGAGCGCGGCATCTGCTCGACGATCCACGCGACACTCATCGATGCGGCGTCGGAGGCGACCGTCCGCGACATTCTGCATGATCAGTACGCGGCCGAGCCCTTTGTGCGGCTGCTCCCGTCCGGCGAATGGCCCTCCGTCGGCGCCGTTGTGCGGACAAATTTCATCGATATTGCTGTTGCGGTGCGCGGACGGCACCTCATTGCGGTCTCATGCCTCGACAACCTGATGAAGGGCGCTGCCGGTCAGGCCCTTCAGGCGTTCAATGCGTCGATGGGTTGGGACGAGCGTCTTGGTCTTGTGCCGGGGGCCGTTGGATGATCACAGTTGTGAAAGTCAGCGGCAAGCCGATCTCAGACCCGCACAACGCAGCCGAGCTGTGGTCAGATCTTGCTACGCACGCGGACGATACCGTCGTCGTGCACGGCGGCGGCCCTCAGGTTGACGCGTTGCTCGCACGGCTTGGCGGCTCGAGCGATCGGCGTCGGGGCATTCGGCTGACGTCGGAGCAGGACATGCCGATCGTGGCGAGCGTGCTCGCGGGGCACGTCAATCAAACGCTCGTCGGGCTGCTGCGATCGGCGGGTGTGCGTGCTGTCGGGTTGTCGCTCGCGTCGGCCGGGGTTCTCAGCGCAGAAGTAGACACGGAGTTCGGCGGCCGGGTCGGACGCATCAGCGAAGTTGACGGCACGACGCTCAGACTCTTGCTGAAAGGCGGGCTGACACCGGTCGTCGCCCCGATCGCGTGCGAATCGTCGGGTGGGCTGCTGAACGTGAACGCCGATGACGCGGCCGCCGGCATTGCGCGAGCGATCCGGGCGGACCGCGTGGTGCTGCTGACCGATGTCGCCGGCGTCCACAACGCGGCAGGCAACATCATTGATGAAATCGACACGGCGGTGTTCGAGAAGGCGGTCCAGAGCGGCGTTATCAAAGACGGCATGATTGCCAAGATCCGATCCGCGTTGAGCCTTGCCAGGGAGGTCGAAGGCGGCGTCGTGATCGCGTCCTGGCGGGATGCATCGCGTGTACTGCGCGGTGAAGACGGTGTCGGCACGCGGGTTGTTGCCGACGCTGCAGGAGGTCTGCGATGATTCGGCAGAGCACACTCGTCGGCCGGGATGTCTTGTCGGTAGCGGATCTCTCGGCCGATGAGATAGCCGGACTCGTGACGGCTGCGATCAAGCTGAAGGCGACGCCGAGCGACCGGCGCACGCTGTCGGGGATCGGTGTCGCGCTGCTCTTCGAGAAGCCCAGTCTTCGGACACGGGCGAGCTTCGAGTTCGGTCTCGCCGGACTTGGCGCTCACCCCGCGGTGTTCGAACTCGGGCCATCTCGCATCGGCGAGCGTGAGAGCGTGAAAGACTACGCCATGAACCTTGAGCGTTGGTGCGACGCGATCGTTGCTCGCGTCTTTGATCACGACGTGCTGGTGCAGTTGGCGAAGCACGCAACCGTTCCGGTGGTGAACGCGCTGAGTGATCTTGAGCACCCGTGCCAGGCGCTGGCGGACCTGCTGACCATTCGCGAGCATCTCGGCGGATTCACCGGGAAAAGGCTGGCATATGTCGGGGATGGCAACAACGTGTGTCATTCGTTGATTCTTGCTGCGGCATCGGTTGGACTGAGCGTGACCGCTGTCACGCCAGACGGCCGCGGTCCGTCGCCGGACATCCTTGACGCCGCGAGATCGCGAGCGAATCAGACAGGGGCATCAGTCCGTGTCGGTCACGAGCCGGACGCGGTCCGCGGCCACGACGTGGTATACACCGATGCATGGGTGTCGATGGGCGATGACACGGCGAGAGCCGAATGGTTCGAGCCGTTCCGCGTTGACCCGACGCTGATGGCGGTCGCTGCCGATGGTGCCAAGCATGATCCGGTCTTCATGCACTGTCTTCCCGCGACCCGAGGGCGGGAGGTTTCGTCGGAGGTAATCGACGGCCCCGCAAGCGTGGTGTACGACCAGGCAGAAAACCGGCTTCATGCACAGAATGCGTTGATGGTCGCTCTGCTTGGACGCGGCTGAGGAGAAGTGTCATGGCGAGGACAGTGGTGCTGGCGTATTCGGGCGGCCTCGATACTTCTGCGATCGTGCCGTGGCTGCGCGAGACGAAGGACTGCGAGGTCATCTGCTACGTTGCGGACGTGGGGCAGGGTGCTGACGAGCTCGCCGGCGTCGAGGAGAAGGCGAAGGCGAGCGGCGCGTCCGGGTGCTACGTCGACGATCTGCGGGAGGCGTTTGTCGATCAGGTCATCTGGCCCACGCTGAAGTCCGGCGCGCTGTACGAAGGAAGCTACCCGCTCGGGACCGCGATGGCGCGGCCGATCATCGCGCGCGGGCAGGTCGAGCTTGCGCGCCGCGTCGGGGCTGACGGGCTTTGCCACGGGTGCACCGGCAAGGGTAACGATCAGGTGCGGTTCGAGGTCGCGTTTGCGGCCCTCGCACCAGAGATGGAAGTCATCGCGCCGTGGCGAGAGTGGGACTTCAAAGGCCGGGACGATCTGATCGCGTACTGCCGTTCGCACGGTGTTCCTGTGACGAGCACCGCAGAGAAGATCTACAGCCGCGACCGCAACCTCTGGCACATCTCGCACGAGGGCGGACCCATCGAAGACGTAGCCAGCCCGGCTCCCGCCGATGCCTGGATGCTGACGAGCGAGATCACGGACACTCCGGACGAGCCGTGCCGTGTTCGTATCGAGTTCGAGTCGGGTGTGCCTGTCGCCGTCGATGGAGTCCGGCTGGATGGCGTCCGGCTGATCGAGCAGCTCAACGGGCTCGCGGGAACGCACGGCGTTGGTCGGATCGACATCGTCGAGAATCGAGTGGTTGGTATGAAGTCTCGCGGGCTCTATGAGACCCCGGGGGGGACTGTTTTGTATGAGGCGAGCCGCGGGCTTGAGGACATCACCTTGGAGTACCGCAGCAGGAAGCTCAAGCAGCAGCTCGCTCTTGAGTTCGCCGAGCTGATCTACGCCGGGAAGTGGTGGATTCCCGCGCGGGCGGCGATCCAGGCGGCGGTTGAAATGCTGGCCCAGGACGTTTCGGGCGCGGTCACGGTCGAGCTGTTCAAAGGCAGCGTGTCGGCGATCTCGCGAACAAGCCCGAACAGCATGTACGCCGAGCGGATCGCGAGCTTCGATATGGCCGAGGGCTACGACCAGGCGGATGCGCACGGATTCTTGCGGCTCTTTGCCCTCCCGGAACGGATCAGGGCCGCGGCGACACGTCCCGCGGATGAGGCCGGCTCATGACCCGCGCCGGCGGCATGTGGGGCGGTCGGTTTGAGGGTGACTCCGAGGCCGTCTTCCGTGAGCTGAACGATTCGTTGCCGTTCGACTGGAGAATGGTTGCGCATGACATCCGCGGATCGATCGCTTGGGCCCGGGCGCTCGCTGACGTAGGGGTCTACAGCGACGATGAACTTGAGCGCGTGATTGGTGCGCTCGATACGATCGCGACGGAAGCGATGAACCTCGATGGACCGCCGATCGAGTCCGGGGCTGAGGATGTGCATACGTGGGTTGAGCAGCGTTTGACCGCTGTAACAGGTGAGCTGGGCCAGCGGCTCCAGACCGGTCGGAGCCGGAACGATCAGGTCGCGACGGATCTCCGATTGTGCCTCCGAGAATCGCTTTCCTCCGTTGCAAGTCTCATTGCGGATCTGATCGCCGCACTTCTCGATCAGGCCGAAGAGCATGCGGCAACACCGTTTCCCGCGTACACACACCTGCAATCGGCGCAGCCGATCACGTTCGGTCACTGGTGCCTTGCTTATGTGGCGATGCTTGAACGCGACCGCGGCCGCGTCGGCGACGCGATGCTGCGGATGAATGAGTGTCCGCTCGGATCGGCCGCCCTCGCCGGAACAACGTACACGGTCGACCGCGAGGCGATCGCGGAGGAGCTCGGTTTCGATCGGCCCACGGCCAATAGCGCCGACGCGATCGCGAGCCGCGATCACGTGATCGAGGCGTTGTCTGCGTTTGCGACGCTCGGGGTCCACCTGTCGAGGCTTGCTGAGGACCTGAACATTTACGCGAGCACTGAGTTCGGTTTGGTCGAGCTCGATGACGGGGTGACCAGCGGCTCGAGCTTGATGCCACAGAAGAAGAATCCCGACTCGCTCGAGCTGATCCGTGGCATGTCGGGCCAACTGAGCGGCGCTCTCGTGTCCATGCTGACGACGGTCAAAGCGCTCCCGATGTCTTACAACAAAGATCTTCAGTTCGATAAGCTGATCATCTTCGATGCTGTCGATCGGACGAGCGTCACGCTGCGGCTCGCGGCCCGCACGATCCGCGGCCTCGCTGTGCAGCAGTCTCGAGCCAAACAGCTCGCCGAGAACGGGTATACGAACGCGACCGACCTTGCGGATCTGCTGGTTGCTGCGGGTGTGCCGTTCCGTGTCGCGCACGAGCGAGTGGGTCGGGTTGTTCGCGAGGCGATCGCGGGAGGGGTTCCTCTCGTCGAACTTCCTCTTAGAACGCTGTCCGAACTGCTGCCCGAGCTTGACGCCGCCGCCGTGAAGGCACTCACGGTCGAGTCCATGCTGGCCAAGCGGGACGTCGCGGGCGGCACCGCTCCGCGCCAGGTGAAACGGCAAATCGCAGCCGCGCGGGCGAGACTGACATCGATGCAATAAAGTCGCCCGCGCCGACGATCCACGAAATCTCGTCGGCGCGGGCGGGTTGTGGTCGAGAGATGGTATTCTCGCGCCGCCCACCGCGTCGAGGTTCGGACCGAGAGTGCGTCTACGCTTGCGGATATGAGCACGAAGATCGATCTTCTCGATGAGTTGGCGTGGCGAGGTCTGCTGTACCAGTGCACTGACGAAGGGGCGCTCCGCGGCCACCTCGCGCGGGGGCGAAGACGGGTCTATGCCGGCTTCGATCCCACCGCCGACTCACTCACGATCGGTAACCTTGTCCCCATCATGCTGCTGAAGCACGTGCAACGCGCTGGGCATGACCCCGTTGTCATCATGGGTGGCGGAACGGGGCTCATCGGCGACCCATCCGGAAAGTCGGCCGAGAGACAACTCATGACCCGCGACATCGTTGAGCAGAACATCGCCGCTCAGCGACCGATTTTCACGGCGGTGCTCGGAGAGGACATCAGCGTTGTGAACAACGCGGACTGGCTCACGCGAATCAGCTTTCTGGACGCACTCCGCGGCATCGGCAAGCACTTCAGCATCAACATGATGATGCAAAAGGAGTCCGTCAAGTCGAGGCTGGAGGATCGGGATCAGGGCATCAGCTACACCGAATTCAGCTACATGATTCTTCAGGCCTTCGACTTCGCCTTCCTGCACCGCGCGATGGGCGTGACGATCCAGTGCGGCGGGAGCGATCAGTTCGGGAATATGGTCGCCGGCACTGACCTTGTTCGACGGGTCAGGTTCCGTGAGTTTGTCTTCAGCCAGGGTGGCGGGCTGTTCGATCCTGCTGCGCTCGATCGTCCGCTCCCGGATGACCCGGACGGAACGACCGCCGCGGACAAGCTCGCGCCGCAGGCCTTTGCCTTTACGGCGCCGCTCGTGAGCAAGGCCGACGGCGGCAAGTTCGGTAAGACCGAGTCCGGGGCTGTCTGGCTCACGCGCGAGCGGACAAGCCCTTATGCCTACTACCAGTTCTGGCTCAACACGACAGATGCTGACGTCGGACGGTTCCTGCGAACATTCACGCTGCTGCCGCGTGAGGAGATTGAGCGCTTGGAGCGAGAAACCCGCGAGAATCCGGCGAAGCGAGAGGCTCAGCGAACACTCGCACGCGAGGCTACCGCGCTGCTGCACGGCGCGGACGAGGCGGCTCAGGCTGAGTCGGCCGGGCGGGCGTTGTTCTCTGGCGATTTGCGAGGGCTCAGCGCCGGTCTTCTCGATGAAGTTCTCGCTGGCGCTCCGGCAACTGTCGCCGGCATCGCGTCGCTGTCTGACGGTCTCGTGGTGCTTGACTTGCTCGTTGAAACCGGGCTTGCCAAGAGCAAGCGCGAGGCTCGCCAGTTTCTTGAGTCTGGTTCGGTGAGCGTGAACGGTGACCGGGTCGGCCCGGAGTATGCGATCGGGACTGACGATCTGCTGCACGGCCGGGTTGTTGCGATTCGTCGCGGGAAGAAGAGCTGGCACGTGCTCCGCTTCGATTAGGTGCCGCCGAGACGCCGCAGTTCGGCGGGCTGCTCAGCGTGACCGGTCCGGGCGCTCAGGAGCGCCGCGTGCCCTGTGGCCAGCACGCCCGCGAGATCGACCGGCGCGGCTCGCGGCGCATCGCCGAGCAGGGCACGGATATCGTCGGCGATCACGGCGGCGGCGGTATCGGCGATCGCATGATCTGATGACATCGTTTCAACGTGCGAGCCGGAGGCGTCGTACCAGTCAACGCGGCTGTCGTCCGCGACGATTCGACCCCCCGGCCCGAGGAGGGTCACCGATCGCGACCACACAGCAGCGCGATCGGATGCGAAAAGACTCGCGGACGTGCCGTCGGCGAAGCGGAAGGTGGCGGCGAGGTGTCCCCGGAATCCTCGCAGCGTTTCCGGCGTCGCCGGGTCGTCGGTGCCCGGCGTGTGTGCCGCGAGGACGGTGCTGGGCTGACCCAGCAGGATCGTGAGCAAGTCCGCGGCACCCGCGAGTCTCGCGCCGAGCGATCCCTCGCTGGACCGCCCGAGCGTCACAATGGAGACCGCTTCGATCGGACCGAAGCTTCCGAGAAGATCGTGTGCGCGGCGGAGTGCTCGGCCTCGGCGTACGAGCGGAATGAAGGCGACGCGTTCCTTGGCGACATCCGAAGCGTCTTGCCACGATGGGTCGGTCAGATGGAGCGACAGCGCGGGGATGGGCTCCAGCGATGCGATGATGACGCCGCGCTGACCGGCATCGACGAGTGTGCGGAAATCGCTCGTAGACGAACCGTCGGCGAATGGGCCGGGGTCGCCGATGATCACGAGACTGGCGTCGGTCGTTGCGATCATCGATCGAAGATCGTTCTCGTCTTCTGCGTTGTGCAGCTTCGCGAGGTCGCGGCCGCCGTTGCCGCCGGCGCCAACGAGACGAAGGTTGGCCGCGTTCAAGACGCTTGAGAGCAGAGAGACCTGGTCTTCTCGAAGCCATACGGCAACCGGGATCGCATCGCTCGGCGTCATCGTTCGTGATGCTATCCGATCGTGGATAGACTTGACGTGATCACGCACCGCGAGGCGGCCGCCGGCTGAGGTGGATCCTCGACCGGAGGAAAGTCCGAGCACGACAGGACACGGTGGTGGGTAACGCCCACCCGCTCTTGGTCATTTCGCGGCCTCGAGCGAGGGAAAGTGCCGCAGAGAACAGACCGCCGATGGCCGAGCATGTCTCGGCACAGGCAAGGGTGAAAGGGTGCGGTAAGAGCGCACCGCTCGTCTGGTGACAGGCGGGGCATGGCAAACCCCACCGCGTGCAAGGTCAAGCAGTTCCCTGCCTTCGGGCACGGCCTGTCCGGTCGAACGGGAACGGGTGGACCGCTCGGGCACCGACACTGTTCGGGCCCGCACCGCGCCGGCAACGGCGCGCGGCAGAGAAATGGCCGCCCCTCCTCGCAGGCCCCAGGGAACCGCGAGAAGGACAGAACTCGGCTTACCAGCGGCGCGTGGCCGCGAAAGACGAAGGCCCCGGGGGAAGCCCCGGGGCCTTCGGTCGTTGTGCGTCCTGGGCAAGCGGCGGGAATCGCCCGCCCGTGTCCATTAGTCCGCGAGGGCGCTCATCGTCGGCAGCTTGGCCGGTCGGAGCGTGATGTTTGTTTCGATGCGGAAGTTGCTCTCACTGGTGTGCCTCTCCGCAAAGAAGAGCTTGAGCTGGTACGTTCCGCCGGCCTCAAGGCCGAGCTCTTCGGCCTTCTCGTCGAGATTCACCGATCGCGACATCTGGCCATGCACGCCGCCGATATCGATAGCGAGCTTTCCGTTGATGAAGACCCACACGTCGTCATCGCCGGTGAACGTGTACACCAGATCATTGTCGCGATCCTTCGGGTCCGTATACGTGAACTCCGTTTCGAGCTCGTATGTGAAGTGAAAGTTGTGCGTACCCGGTGGTGACCAGAGGAGACCTTCCATCGAAAGGCCATACCCCTGGCTGTCGACTGGGAAGAAGTACTCTGGGCGCTCCTTCGCAAAGACGTAGACCGGGCCGCTCACACGGTTCTCTCGGGCAAGCTCGATAGTCAGCGGCATCGAGACGTTTACCCCCGGCACGTCACGGTACCACTGGTTGAAGCCCTCCTCGGACGTTACGCCCGCGTTCTGGCCCCAGCCGCGCGACGCGGCGAGATCGACGTTGAGCACGGGCTTGCCGTCCTCGCCCAGATCATCGAGCACCATGTTCTCGTTGTGCGAGCCGGGATACGTCTCGAAGTCGGGGTGCGAGACCTTGAAGTCGCGGATCACGCCGGTGATACGGATCGACTCGATCCCCGCGGTTGGGTCGTCGGAGGTGGATGCTCCGAGGTCCTGTGCGTTGATCGTGGTTGCTGCGCCGCTTACACAAACAAGAGCAGCGGTGCGAAGTGTGTTCCTGCTCATACTGATTCTCCCGCAAAGAGTTCGCTCACAGGATCACTTCAATATGGGGTGGTGTTGGCAACCAATTGCGGGGAAGATCTTCCAGAATCGTGCGAAGATCCGGCCGCGCAATCGTTCCAGGCTGTACGACAGTTCCAGCCGGGACGGGCCTCCTAGCGGTCGAGCTGCCGACGGACGGGGTTGACGAATCTCTTCGGGGCCAGCCGGCGTCCGAAGTGCACGTTCTGATCGCTATGAGAGCTGACGAGGATGAAGGGCGTCTGCTCGCTACGGTTCGGATCAAGCCACAGCAGTCCGGCGAGCGCACTGCTCGGCCGGTCGAAATCTAGAATTTGCTCATCCGCGATGGTCCCCTGAGCGTCGAGCGTCAGCGATGTCAGGCGGAACCCGGAGCCCTCGCTTCGGTTCTGGACGAGCCACACCTCTCCGGTGGTGCCGCGTGAGGCGAGCGATCTGACGAACTGGCCGCACGGCTGCTCGGCGTAGATGACCCCGACAGCCGACGTTTTGTCCGCCGCGAGCAGCGCGAGCGGGTCGTAGAGGCGCAACGCGTTGTTCGTCGCCCCGCCGTCCGCCGTCGCCAGGACGACTCTTCCGCCCGGCAGCGTCACAAAGACTGGTCGGCTGCCGTTGATCGAAGCGTCGTCGGCGATCTCGTGCAGCACGCAGCCGTCGAGCGTTCCCTGCCGGATGGCCCGGGCGAAATCGATCTGGATCAGCGAGCCGCGATCTCCGACGGAGCTGCCCAGCCAGTAGCCGAAGTTCGGGTGCCACGTGAGGCCGGTCGGGCTCGGCGCAACATCTTGTCCGTCTTCGGTCAGCAGGATCTGCCGCCCTGTTGCACGCAGCGTCGGCCGGTCATCGTCCCCTGTTGAGCGGAAGAACTCACGGATGGCGCCTGGTCCTGGCTCACCGGGTTCTCTCGACGCGAGATCGCTCAGCACGTAAACGAAGTTGCCCTCGGCGAACAGGCCCTGGGCCAGGCCGATTGCTTCAACGGTCACGCTGTGATTGAGTTGAAACAGGCCGGTCTGATCGGTCCCCGCTTCGCTGATCACGGGTGCTGCGCGGGGAGGCAGCGGTGTCGGCACCGTCGGCTGCCGCTGCACGCAGCCGGCAAGAGCGGCGAGCATCAAGGTGGTAACGAAGAGGAAGTGGGTCTTTGCGGTGGGGCTCATAGTGCGGTCCTTCGCTGGCTGGTCTGGTGGGGAGAGTCTACCGCCCTCGCCGGGCCGCCACGCAGACGATGAAGCTGTCCCCCAGCCAGTCCGGGTCCGTGATCGGCTCGGCGAACACGTTCCCGTCCTCGTCCTCCGCGTCCGGCAGCTGGGCGTAGACCTCCACCGCGTCGAACCCCGCCTCCAGCATCGCGTCGCGCAGCTCGGGCAGCGACCACAGCCGCCAGCGGTACACAAAGGCCTCGGGCAGCTCCAGCACGCACTCGTCCGCGTCGAACACCCGGAAGTGCAGGACATCGGTGACCAAACCCGTCATCGGGTCGGCCTCGCGCTGCTCCCACGTGTACACGCAGTGCCGGCCGTGCGCAAGCGGGATCTGCTTCTCCACCGAGCCGAGGATGTACGCCGACTCGCCGCCGTAGGTATCGCACACGAACACGCCGCCCGCGTTCAGCCGCGCGTGCGTATGCCTCAGGTAGGCGACGAGATCCGCACGTGCGTGCAAGTACCCGATCGAGAAGTTCCCGGCGTGCAGGACATCGACAGGCTCATGCTCGTGCGTCTCGGTCACGTCACCGACGATCGTGGTCAGCCCATCAACGCCCGCCGCGCGCGAGAGCGCGTCGGCATCCAGATCGATCGCCACCGCCGAGCTGTTGGGGATGGTCTCGCACCAGTGCCGGGCAAGGTCTGCCGTGCCCGCGAAGTCCTCGCCCAGCCGCATCGGGGAGTCGCCATGCACCGCGCGCAGCAGCCTCGCCATCTCGGGCGGCGATTGCACGCTGGCTTCGTAGAGATCGAACTTGTCGGGGAGTGGAGGCCCGCTCACGCCATGCGGATCCACTTGATGAGCGTGCGGAAGTTCGGCGGCTTGCCGTACATCAAGAGCCCCACCCGGAACACCTTCGCCGCCATCCAAACCGCGACGTAGCACGTGATCGCTGAGATCGCGACCGCAAGCCCCACCTGCCACAAGGGCGGCGGCTCCGTGCTCGCCACGCGCAGCATCATCATGAACGGCGCGATCGGCGGCACGAAGCTCGAGATCGTCGCGAACGTGCTGTTTGGATCGTCAGCGATAAAGATCCCCAGCCCGTACGGCAGCATCAGCGGCACCATCACCGGGCCGATCAGCGACTGGGCTTCCCTGAGTTCGTTCACGCTGCTGCCCACCGCCGCCATGAAGCTCGCGAACGTGAAGTACGCCAGCGCGAAGAACACGAGCATCGCGCCGATCGTCAGCGGTTCGACGCGTTCGTTGAGCATGGTGACGAGCGCGTACACGCTGATCCCGCCGTAAATGACCATGATGACCAGCCCGACAAACATCTGTCCGAGCACTTTGCCGGTCATCAGCTCCATCGGGCTCACCGCCGAGAGCAGGATCTCGACAACCCGGCTCGACTTCTCCTCGATCGCGTTGGTCAGCAGGTACTGCGCGCCGACGAAAGTCGGGATGAGCATGAGCATCATGAAGCCATAAGCGATGAAGTTCTGGAACCCGCCGAGGCTGTCGCGTTCGCCGCCGTCCTCGGTCAGCTCGCGTGCGCTGCCGGTGTTCACGTTGCTCAGGCCACGGATGGCGTCTCGATCGACGCCCGCGATGCGGTACCGCTCGTCGCGGATGATGTCGACCGCAGCATCTCGAACGATGCTGACAACGTCATCGTCGAGGTTCGGACGGACGAAGAGCTGCATGTCTTGCCGTTCCTCGCCGTCGGGCTGCGGTGACAGGGCGGCTTCATCAAGGATCACCAGCGCCAGCCGCCCGTCCTCGACCGCCGCCTCCTCGCGCACCCTTTGCTTCTCGGCCTCCTCATCCGAACCAACGGGCAGTGCCGCGACCGACAGCGTCGGGAAGCTGTCCGCACTGGGCCCCAGCCCGCCCGCGATGCCCGACGCCCCGCCCGATACGTCCTTGAGCGCCTCGGCGATCCGCTCCGCCCGCTCACGCGCAGCTTCAGCAAGCGCCTCTGGCGACAGCCGCTCCGCAAGCCGGGGCGCAACAGCACCCGTCGGGTCGATGATCGCCACCTCGCCGCGGATGTTCGGCTCGCTCTTGGTCGCTGCAAGCACCGCCACCAGCGAGATCATCACGATGATGAGCACGGGAGTAAGCAGCGCGCCGATGATGAAGCCCTTGGTCAGCACCGTGCTCGCGAACTCGCGCCACGCCACCCGGCTGATCTTCGTCGGGTTCATGGCGTCACCTCCTCGCCCGGAGCGGCCGCCGTTGGATCCTGCAGTTGCGCCCGCAATTCGTCCCGATCCACATCACCCCCGGAGCGCTGCTCGACGATCTCAATGAAAACATCCTCGAGCGTGGGCCTGCGCAGCTCGACCCGCCGCGCCCGTGTCTGCTCAAGCACGCTCGCCATCACCGCGTGCCGATCGGCGTCGTCGTGCAGCGCCGCCTCGAACACGCCGGGCGACACCTGCCGAACCGACTCCACGCCTGCGTGCTGCTCGGCCGGCGAGGGCCCAACCCCCGCGTCCGGCTCGAACACGATCGACTTCGGGTCGTACCGGTCGCGGATCTCCTGAAGCGTGTTGTCCAGCACCTTCTGGCCCGACTCGATCATCACGATGTGGTCGCACAGCTGCTCGGCCTGAATCATCACGTGCGTCGAGAAGATCACCGTCACGCCCTTGGTGTGCTGCTCAAGAATGAGATCACGCAAGAGCCGCATGTTCACCGGGTCCAGCCCGCTGAACGGCTCGTCAAGAATCAGCAACTCCGGCGCGTGGATCACAGACGAGATGAACTGGATTTTCTGCTGCATGCCCTTGCTCAGCTCGTCGCAGCGCTTCTTCTTGACGTCCGGCAGCTCGACGCGCTCCAGCCAGTCGTCGATCTTCTTCGAGACGTTCGACGTCACGCCCTTGAGCCCCGCCATGTGCGACAGGAACGCGCCGACCTTCATCTTCCGATACACGCCTCGCTCTTCGGGCAGGTAGCCGATCCGGTCCTTGCTCTCGACGGCCGACTTCCTGCCGAGCACGCTCAGCCGGCCCGCGTCGGGAAAGAGGATCGACATCACCATGCGGATGGTCGTGGTCTTGCCCGCGCCGTTGGGCCCGATCAGCCCGTGCAGCGAGCCGCGCGGCACGACAAGATCCAGGTCCTCGACCGCGACCTTCTCGCCGAAGCGCTTGCCAAGACCCTCAATAAAGATGGCGTCATCACTCACGAGCGGCGGCCCCCTTCCGATACGCGGCGATGCTACGCGCCACCCCGGCCGTTGCAAGCCGGTGTATGGTTCAGCCATGCCCACCGTTGCGGAACAGATCGAGGCCGTCTTGCCGGCCGGTGTTCGGGACAAGCTCGCCGAGCTCGACGACCAGATGCGCGAGCTCGAAGCCAAGCTCGAAGACCCCGACGTGATGGCCGACCACAACGCCGTCCGCGAGCTGTCCATCAAGCGTGCCGCGCTCGAGCCAGTAGTGGGGGGTTGGCGAGACATCAACGCCGCGCTGGAAGAGGCGGCCGAGCTCGAAGCCGCGCTCGCGGGCGACGACCCCGAGCTCGCCGAGCTCGCGAAAGAAGAGTTGCCGACCCTGCGCGATCAGATCGCCGAAACCGCCGAGCGCGTCAAGGCCTCGCTGGTCACGGCCGACGAGCGCCGATTCGCCTCGGTCATCATGGAGCTCCGCGCGGGCACGGGCGGCGACGAGGCGGGCCTGTGGTGCCGTGACCTCATGCAGATGTACGAGAAGTACAGTGGCACCAAAGGCTGGTCCTTCGAGCCGGTCGATGTCACGGCCGACTCCGAAGTCGGCGGCGTCCGCCATGCGCTCATCACCATCAAGGGCGAGGGCGTCTTCGCCGAGCTCGCCTTCGAAGCCGGCGTGCACTCGGTCAAGCGCGTCCCCGCGACCGAGACGCAGGGCCGGGTGCACACGAGCACCGCGACGGTTGCCGTGCTCCCCGAGCCCGAGGCCGTCGACGTGCACATCGACTGGGCCAACGACGTCGACGAGAACATCACCACCGCGCAGGGTCCCGGCGGCCAGAACGTCAACAAGGTCGCCACCGCCGTGCATCTGCTGCACAAGCCCACCGGCGTCGAGGTCCGCATGCAGGAGACCAAGAGCCAGCAGCAGAACCGCGAGAAAGCCAAACGCCTGCTCATCGCGCGGATCTACGAGATCGAGCGGCAGAAAGCCGAAGCCGAGCGCGCCGCCGAGCGCAAGGGCCAGATCGGCACGGGCCAGCGCAGCGAGAAAATCCGCGTCTACCGCTATCAGGACAACATCGTCGCCGACCAACGGCTCGACGCCAAGTTCCAGACCACCAAGATCGTGGTCGACGGCGACCTGGGCCCCATGCTCGACGCCCTGATTGAGCAGGAAACCGCACGCCGGCTCGCCGAGTTGTAGACCAAACCGCAATCCACCGCTCACGTTTCCGGATAAGCTGGCCCCATGGCAATCGCAGCAGTCGGACCGACCACCGCCAGCGAACGGATCCAGGCCCTCGACATCGCCCGGGGCATGGCGCTCTTCGGAATCTTCATGGTCAACGTCCAGTTCATGACCATGCCCCTCGCCGCGATGTACGAGAGCAGCGAGGGATCAAGGGGCGCGCTCGGCGACGCCGCCCACTACGCCACGCGCGTGCTCTTTGAATCAAAGTCCTACCCGCTCTTCTCCATGCTCTTCGGCATGGGCCTCGTGCTCATGTACGACCGCGCCAAGGCCGCCGGCCGAGTGTTCGCGCCCGCCTACATCCGCCGCCTGCTGCTCCTGCTGCTCGTCGGTCTCGCGCACGCCTTCCTGCTGTGGTACGGCGACATCCTCGTCATCTACGCCTGCCTCGGTCTGATCATCATGTGGCTCGCGCCGCTCAGGCCGAAGACCATGCTCACCATCGCTGCCGTGCTCGTGGGCGTCGCCGCCGTCTGGGCGAGCGGCCTGAACTACCTCTTCGCCGTGCTGGGCCAAGGCCAGGAGATCGCCTCGGTCAAAGCATCGACCTTCGCCGAGTTCCGCGAGCTGCTCTTCGCCGGCAAGATCACAGAGGGCCCGATGAGCCCCGCGTGGGCCGCCGGCGAGACCGACGCCATCGGCAACGGCCCGTTCGCGAACGCCGTCGCCATGCGCGCGATCAACTGGGTCTCAATGTCGGTCTTCTGGCTCATCTTCTACGCCGTCGTCTTGCATGTGCCCGCCATGTTCCTGCTGGGCGGCGCGATCCTCCGCTCGGGCGTGGTCAACGACCCCAACTCGCCCTGGATCAAGCGCTTCATCCTCATGGGCCTGCTCATCGGCCTGCCCGGCTCGATCCTCAGCGTCTGGATGAGCGAGACCTACGGAGCCATGTCGCCCATGGCCGCGATCTCGAGCGGCGTCACGCACCTCTTCGGCCCGTTCGTGAGCCTCGGCTATCTCGGCATCGCGATGTGGCTCGCGCACTCGGGTGCGCTCCGCTGGCTCGTCCGCGCCGTCGCCGCCGCCGGCCGCATGGCACTGACTAACTATCTCATGCAGACCATCCTTGTCGCCGCCCTCGCCCAGCACTGGGGCCTCGGCTGGTTTGGCGATGTCACGCGCCTCGAGATGCTCTGGATCGTGCTCGCCGTCTACGGCCTCCAGCTCATCGTCAGCCCGATCTGGCTCAACGCCTTTGGCATGGGCCCGTTCGAATACCTCTGGCGCTGCGGCACCTACCTGCGACTGCCCGGCTCAAAGCCTAAGACCCAACCCGCTGCGAGCTAGACTGGACGCGTGACCCTCGTCTGCGTCCCCATCATGGTCGGCGACCCCGCCGCCGCGCTCGCCGACGCGGCCGCCGCGCGCGATGCCGGCGCAGACATCGTCGAATTCCGCATCGACAGCTACTTCGATCCGCGTGACGAAGAGACAGATCAGTCACTTCGAGTCGAGCACATCCGCAATCTCATCGCCGACGCGCCACTCCCCGTCATCCTGACCTGCCGCAGCGCAGAAGAAGGCGGCGACTATGACGCCGCCGACGTTTCGCGCGTCGAACTGCTCGAAGCAATCCTGCACAACGCCGAGCACCCGCCGGCCTATCTCGACTTCGAGCTTGCTGCGTACCAACGCTCACCAGAAATCCGCGATCGCATCGATGCGTGCCTGAAATCAACGTCATCGCAAAGCGAAACCCGCACAAGACTCATCCTCTCGATGCACGACTTCGACCAGCGGCCGAGCGATCTGATGCGCCGCCTCGCGGGCGCCTGGGCCGAGCCCGCCGCGAGCGTGGTGAAGTTCGCCTACCGCTGCCGGAGCATCCGCGACAACCTCGAGATCTTCGAGATCCTGCGCGATGCCCCCAAGCCCACGATCGGCCTGGGCATGGGTGAGTTCGGCCTAATGAGCCGCGTGCTTGCTCCAAAGTTCAACGGCTTCCTCACCTTCGCCAGCCTCCGCGACTCCGCCGCGACCGCCCCCGGCCAGCCCACCATCTCCGACCTGCTCGGCATGTACCGCATCCGCTCGATCACCAAAGACACCGAGGTCTACGGCGTCATCGGCTGGCCCGTCACCCAGTCGATGTCGCCCCTGATCCACAACGCCGGTTTTGAGGCGCGGGGTTGGGATGGGGTGTACCTGCCGATGCCGGTGCCGGATAGCGATGAGGCGTTCAAGGCGACGCTTATGACCGTCTTGTACGACGAGCGTCTCGTGTTCGCCGGTGCGAGCGTGACGATCCCACACAAGCAGCGACTCGCGAAGTTCGAGTACGCGTCAACGCATGCCTCTCTCGGTGTCAGTTCGACAGGTGCGGCAAACACGCTGCAAGCTCGGCTCGAGTGGCAAGGTCCCGCCGATGCAAAGGTCTGGGAAGTTGACGGCGTGTCGTTGCGTAACACCGACGCAATGGCGATCAAGCAACTTGTTGAACGAGAGTTTGGCACCAACAAGGTCCGCTGTGCTGTCTTTGGCGCGGGAGGTGTGGCAAGAGGCGCAATCGCAGCTCTTGCCGGAGAGGGCCACGCGGTTGAGATCCACGCTCGCTCGTACGTGAAAGCGATCAACATGGCGGCCGAGGTTGAGGAAGAACTTGCGACGAGCGAGCAACGCGGCCCAATCATGCCCATCGGCGAGGACGATCCCGCCGTCCACATGTGCGACCTCTACATCAACTGCACCCCCGTCGGCATGACCGGCGGCCCCGACCCCGAGGGCCTCTCCATCCCCGTCCACGACCTCGCCGGCAAACTCCCGCCCGAGACCGTCTTTTTCGACACCGTCTACAACCCCATCGAGACCCCCATGCTCAAGGCCGCCCGCGAGCACGGCTTCCGCACCATCGACGGCGTGGAGATGTTCGTCCGCCAGGCCGCGGCCCAGTTCGAGCTCTGGACCGGCGAGCAGGCACCCATGCAGCTCTTCGATCGCCTCGTCAGAGAGCGGCTCGGCTCATGATGGTGGCACAGGCTTCCAGCCTGTGGGCTCTGGGATCACGGGCTGGAAGCCCGTGCCACCCGGTGTAGCGATGGACCCCGTCGTCGACGATGCCGTCTGTCTCCGCCAGTGGGACTACTCCGAGACCTCGCAGACCGCCGTGCTCTTCACCCGAAAGCTCGGCATCGTCCGCGTGCTCGGCAAGGGCACCAAGCGCAACGACCCACGCTTCAGCGGCGGCCTCGAAGTCGGCACGCTCGGCGAGGCCATCGTGCACCCCAAAGAAACCGGCCTCGCGATCCTCGCCGGGTGGGACCTGCGCCGAACGTATCGAGGCACCCGGCGCTCTCTGGAATCGCACTACGCCGCGATGTTCGCGCTCGACGTCCCGCGTCATCTTCTGAGCGAGGACGAGCCACATGTCGAGGCCTTTGAAGGGTTGGTCGCCGTGCTCGACGAGTTGGAGCGCGACGACTGGCGACCCGCGATCGCCGCGTGGCTCTGGCGGCTGCTCGACCTCGCGGGCTATCGCCCGGATACGGGGGGCGCGGGGACGGTCGTGGGATTCTCAGCGGAGCGCGGCGGACTGGTCGCGCCGGGTGATCGCGAACAAGCCGGTGTCGTCTGGGCCGTCCAGCCTGCAACGGTTCGGGCGCTGCGGGTGGTGGAATCTGGCGGACGCGTCGAATCGGCTGACGCGGAGCGAGTCGCCCGGCTCCTGGGCTGGTACGTCCGCGAGATCGCCGGTCGCGAGCCGCCGACGATGTCGCCGCTGCTCGGGAGCCACGATCCCTCGCGGGTTATGCAGCCGTAGAGGTGGGACATGTACGGGTGTGAATCTAGGAAATCCTGTTGACACATCAAGTTGCGTTCCGCGGTCGTCGATCCTTTCTGCGACGGATACGGAACCGAAGACAGCGTACGACCACGGATGGGTCATGGATCACGAACTTCTCGAAGAGGTATTGAGCTGCCCGACGCTGCCATCGCTACCGGCGGTGGCTGTCGAAGTGATCGAGCTCACGCGCGATCCAGAGGTCAAGCTCGACCAGCTCGCCGCCACCATTCAGAACGACCAGGGCCTCGCTTCGAAGGTGCTGCGCACGGTCAACTCGAGTTACTACGGCTTACGCCAGAAGTGCTCGACGATCCGGCAGGCTCTCGTTGTGCTCGGGCTTTCCGCGGTCAAGAGCCTCGCCCTGGGGTTCTCGCTCGTCTCGAGCGTCAAGCGGAGCGGCGACGACTTCGACTACGACACGTACTGGCGGCGTGGCCTGTTCACCGCCATCTCGGCTCGCTCTGTCGCAAAGGCGGCGGGTTGCCCCTTTGAGGACGAGGCGTTTCTCGCCGGGCTGTTGCAAGATATCGGCATGGTCGCGCTTTATGAGTCGCTCGGCCCACGCTACGCCGAGATCCTGGAGCAGACCGGCGGCGATCACTCGAAGCTTTGCCGATTTGAGATCGCTGATCTCGAGCTGCAGCACCCGGATTTGGGCGCGATGATGGCGCAGCGCTGGAAGCTCCCGGAAGAACTCGTGCTGCCGGTGAAGTATCACGAACGCCCGAGCGCCGGCCCGGTGGGCGCGGTCGGCGATCTGGTGCGATCTGTCGGGATCGGCGGCATCCTCGCTGATGCGCTGCTTGCCGAGGAGCCGCTCCCCTCGCTTCGTCGATACCGAGAGAAGGCGAAGAGCTGGTTCAAGATCGACGATGACACGGCAGACGAGATCGTCCGCGAGGTCACGCACGCCACGAAGGAGATGGCCTCGCTGTTCGATATCGACGCGGGCGAGGTCCGCGACGCCGACAAGCTGCTCGCATCGGCGCGAGACAGAGCGGTCGAGCTCGCCATCGAGACCCCGGTCGTCCCGGAAAGCGACGAGGCCCTGGATGCTCTGCTTCTTGACTCACCGCGGTACGACCCGGTCACGGGCCTGATCAACGAGCACGCGATCCAGAAGATCTACCATTCGTTCTTTGACGACGCGATCGCGAGCGAGGAGCCGATCAGCCTCATCAGAATTGTGATTGAGCAGCTCCCGGGTGGTCGCGAGATGTCCGGGGCGGATACGAAGAAGCTCGTTGTCGCGGCATCGACGCTCCTGCGCAAGCACTTCGAGCACTCGGGCGCAGTCATCGCGAGGATCGCGCCGATGTCGTTTGTCGTCGCGACCCGAGTGCATCGCACCTCGGCGACGAAAGCTGCGGAGGCCTTTCGCAAAGACTTCGGAACCGCCGCTACCGAGTGGTCGTCGCCCGCGAAGGCCACCGCCGGTGTTGCGACGCGCGACTCGGAGACGGCGGGCACGTACCAGCGACCGACCATTCTTTACGCTGCGTCAGCACAGGCGTTGAAGGCCGCGCTGTCGAGCGGCGGCGACTGCGTCAAGTTCTTCACGCCACGGAAGGCGGCCTGAGCGTTCCAACCGTGCGAGGCATGATCCCGTCTTCGGCGAGCAGCCGCTGGATAGAGGATACCGTGACGCTCTGAATCCGATCGAGTTCTTCGTCGAGCGTGCGGTACTCGCCGAGCAGGGACCAGGTCCTGCCGATGCGTTGCATGATGTCGCCGGGCTTCTCTCCGCTAACAGCAAACGACGTCGCGAATCGCGATCGGATCCGCGCCAGGTCCGCGTCGTTCACATGCTCGGCCAGCTTCGATGCTTCGTCGGTCAGGATCGTCTCGATTTTGTCGAGGTCTTCCGCGGCACCGCTCGCGTACAGAAAGAACTCTCCGGACCCGTCATTGGGCTGGTACCCGGCCTGGGCTTCCTCGGCGATGCCGGGCTCGATGAGAGACCAGTGCAGGCGGCTGTTGTCCGCCGCTCCAAGTACCTGCGCGGCGAGCGTCGCGGCGTATCGGTCCTCGGACTGAGCCGACGGGCCCGGTGCGATCGCGAGCAGATAGCCGCGTTCGAACCGGCCGTCGGTCAGTTCGAGACGCTCTTGTTGCACCTGCGGCGGCGAGCGATCGGGGGGCGTGTCAGCGGCTGGCCAGTGGCCGCACAGTGACTCAATCCGGCCGCACGCGGCGTCGAAGTCAACATCACCCGCGAGCGCGACGGTTGTGGCTGCCGGCGTATACCGCTGCTCGAAATAGTCTGCCATGCCGTCGCGGGTCATCGCTCGGATCGAGTCGGCGGTGCCGAGAACCCTGTGCCCAAGCGGATGAGATCCGTAGTAGCGCTGGCTCGCGTTCTCGTAGAGCACCCAGAACGGATTGTCGGCGTACATCGCGATCTCTTCGAGAATGACGCCGCGTTCGGTCTCGAAGTCTGACTCGCGGAGCGCGGGACGCATCATGCGTGCGGTGTGATCGATCGCATCGGCGATTCGGTCGGCGGTGACGGATGCGTAGAAGCACGTCACTTCGTGCGACGTGTAGGCGTTGTTGCGGGCGCCCATGTCGTCATAGATCCGATTGATATCGTCGGCCGAGAGATCATCGGTGCCCTTGAACATCATGTGCTCAAGAAAGTGCGAAACGCCCATAAGCTCGGAAGGCTCGTCGCGCCCCCCGGTCTTGACGAAGAAGCCGACTGCCGCCGAAGGCGCTGCGCGGTCCGGCTCGGCGATCACCGTCAGCCCGTTCGGCAGGGTGTGGCTGTGAAAGGTACTCATGCATCGGCTCCCGAAACGGCCTCGGCCTCGTGCGTGCTCATCCGAAAGGCGGCGAGAATTGCGGCTGTCGCGGCTTCGGGGTCATGGTCTGCACACACGGCACTCGATACCGCGATGCCCTTGCAACCCGACTCGGCAAGCGTGCGGACCCGCGATGCATCGATGCCACCGATCGCGAGATGCGGCACATTCGAAGTTACGTCATCGGAGAGGATAGCTCTCAACACCCCTGGCCCTACGACACGCGGGTCGTTCTTGGTTGACGTGTCGAACATCGCGCCGACGCCGATGATATCGGCCCCCTCGCCGACGGCGGCCCGTGCCTGCTCGACGTCCGTGCATGACACACCGAGCACCAGGCGTTCGCCGACGATCCGCCGCGCTTCGGAGGGTGAGAGATCGCTCTGTCCGAGGTGGACCCCGTCGGTCTCAGCGAGCAGCGCGATGTCTGGGCGGTCGTTTACGACCACGGCGACGCCGCGTGGTCTGGCGAGCCCGACCAGGTGACGCGCTCGATCGAGCAACTCTCGGTCGGGTAGAGACTTTTCTCTGAGCTGCAGGCAATCGGCCCCGCCTCGAATCGCCGCCTCGGCGACCTCCGTCCACGGGTGGTGCGCGCAGAGCGATTCCGTGACGAGCACGCAGAGCGTCCAGTCCGCGGCTGGTCGGGTCGCTGCGCGCAGTATCGCTGCCTCGGCGACGTAGGCGTCGTATCGGAGGCGTTCGATCGCCGCCGCTGATTCCGGTGCATCGAGTTTCAGCACTTCTTCGATGACCCGAAGTGCCTCGGTCAGCCGGGCCCCGGCGGCGGACACGAGGTCGTCCAAGGCCGCGCGACTGTGGGCGTCCCGGGCGGAGTTGGCGATGCCGACGTCGTGAGTCGTGTCGCGATCGGCCGCCCGCGCATGCCTGGGATGCCCAGCCGACCGCAGCGTCGCATCGACGCGTTGCCGCAGCAGCTTGAAGCTCCTCGCGATGCCGGCGTCGTCGAGAACGAACCGAGCGACATCCTCAAGCGTCCGTGCTGCTTCGCAAGCGCGGTTTGTATTCGCATCGAGCATTCGGGCTGTACCGTGCGACATCCGTTGATCGTAGCGAATCGCTGGCCTTCGGCCGCGAACCGTGCGACAATACCGCCATGTCGCAGCCGTACGAGCTCGAGCCGATCGCCGAAACGCCCGCCGCTCCTCCGGGGGTCATCGTCAAGCCGGCACCGGAGGAGGCTCTCGAAGCGGCGGCGACCGACCTCTTTCTGCACGCGATGAACTGCGTTCGAGCGTTCGGGGATTTCAACCTTGCTCTGTCTGGTGGGCGGACGCCGGTCCGGCTGTACCAGATGCTCATGCTGGATCCGCAGTACCGCGCCTTTCCGTGGAGCCGAACGCATCTCTGGGTTGCGGCTGAGAAAGCGCAGGGTCCGGACCGCGGGTCGGCGAGCGCGCTCCTCAGAGACCTGATCGCCCAGCACTCCGGGCTGCCCCGCGAACAGTTTCACCCTGTGGACATCGAAGCCGGCCCGAACGCGTATGCGCGGTTGCTGCGAGAAACGCTCGGATGGAGGGAGCCCGGCCACGACCGACTCGACTACGTGCTTCTCGGACTCGGCGAAGCGGGATCGACGGCGGGCCTGCAACGGATCACGGACGTTGATTCTGAGCGGCTGTTCCATGCCGCAGGCGACGGCGAGAGCGCGTGGCACGGTCTCGGAATCCGCGCGATCAATGCCGCACGGCTTATCGCGGTCCTGGCTCTGGGATCAGGCAAGCACACCGCGGTCAAGCGAGCGATCGGCGGCGAGAGCCGTCCAGAGCGCAAGGAGCACCCGATCGATCACATCGACCCGGTGGGGGGTGAGCTCCGCTGGTACGTCGACAAGGCCGCACTGAGCGGGGCGGCGTCGTCGTGATAGCCGCGAACGATCGTGTCACGCTCTCTGTCCGGTACGAGGACAAATCTGTCGCGGTGGTCGAGAAGCCGCCCGGGCTCGTGACGACACCCGGGAAGGGGCATGAAGACGACACACTTCTGAACGGCCTGTTTGCGAGGTTTGGCCCTCAGCTCCGGCAACTCGGCGCGGGACGAGACCACGGCCTCCTCCAACGGCTCGATCGCGAAGCCAGCGGCTTGCTCCTTGTCGCGCTCACCCCGCAGGCGTGGGAGTCTCTGCGGGAACAGTTTGCCCGACGCACCGTGCGCAAGTACTACTGGGCGATCACCCGGCGTGGCCCCAACCAGCCGTCCGGGGTCATCAAGAAGCCGCTCGAAGAGACCATCGCGCAGCGCGACGATGTCTGGATCGACGATCCGCGGCGTCGAAAGTTCGCGAAGATCAAACTCGCACGGGTGTCATCACGAGGCAAACCGGCCATGACGGCGTATCGCACGCTTGCGTCCGGTCAGGCCGGCGCGACGATCGAGTGCCGAACGCTTACGGGCCGCCTGCACCAGGTCCGTGTGCATCTCGATTCGATCGGGTGCTCGATCCTCGGCGACAGGTTCTACGGCCCCGCCGCGTCGCGGCGTGCAACGCCGAGGCTGTGCCTGCACGCCCATCGCATCGTCACCGAACACCCGATCTCTGGAATCAGGCTGGACGTGCGGACCAAGTGCCCGAGGGACCTCCGCCGAGCCGCGGCTCGACTGGGCCTGCCTCCGCCCGGTGCGTTCAGCGCCGATGGCCCAGCAGCAGTGCCTGGCGATGAAGAAGCATCATCATTGCAGGGCTGACATCAGGCACGATGCGACGTGATCGGCGAGAGGCAGGCCCCTCTCGTTCAGCGTGAGTCGTTGAGAGTCCGCTGACGCCCACCCTTGTGCACGAACGGATTCGATCTCCGCGAGAAGCGCGGCGGCGCGGCCAAACTCTTCGGCAGCGCTCACGCACTCAGCGATATCGATTCCCTCACGAAGGCGTATCCCGGTCATCACGATTTCCGCGAGCGCTCGGGCCGGGTCGGGCGGCTCATGATCGACAATGGGCGGGTGGCCGTCGTCCGATCGGTTCATGTAGTCCGTTAGGTTTGGAACGACCTTGTATCGATGCCCGCCGATGTGCGCGCTCGCTGACGGCCCGGCCGCGAGCCAGGGCTCCTGCCGCCAGTACGCGAGGTTGTGGCGGCATTCGTCGCCGGGACGAGCGAAGTTGCTGACCTCGTACGCGTCGAGGCCCGCGGCGAGGCAGCGCTCGCGGATCAGCCAGAACATCGCCAGTTCGGTGTCTTCGTCCGCGGGCACGAAGTCGCCGCGTTCCAGCCGGCGCGTCATCGCGGTCTGCGGCTCGTAGGTCAGGTTGTACGCAGACAGGTGATCGATCGGCATGCTAAGCGCTGTATCGATGTCCGCTGCGGCGTCGCGCTCTGATTGGTTGGGGATCGCGTAGATGAGGTCGATCGAGCGGCGCTTGATTCCGGCACACTGCGCGAGGTCGAGGGCTCGACCAACGCTTGCGGGGTCATGGTGCCGCTCGAGGGTATTGAGGTGAGCGGGGTCGAACGACTGGGCTCCCACGCTGATGCGGTTCACGCCGCCCGCAACCAGGATGTCGAACAGCGCGGGCCGGGCAGTTTCAGGATTGCACTCGACGGAGAATTCACCGTCTCCAGACCAGATTTCGGTGAGATCGAACAGCGACCCGAGCTCGGCGAGGACCGTGCGCCACAGATCGTCGGCGAGGAGCGTTGGCGTCCCGCCGCCGACGAAGATCGAACGCAGCGGTCGCCCGTGGGCGAGCGGGGCGAGGGATCTCAGCTCATCGATGAGCCGAGCGACAAAGGCCGGCTGCCGGTCCTGGCTGTCCACGAAGCTGTAGAAGTCGCAGTAGTGGCACTTGTGGTAGCAGAAAGGGATATGGATGTACAGTGAACGCGGAGGCGGTGCGTCGCTCGCCAGCACGGACGCCACGACGCCGCGGGCTGTCGCGGCCGGGCGTTGCCGAAGGATATGGAGGGTGGTATTGTCGTCGTCCATGGAGAGGTCCGGGCGTGGCGTGACACCGGCGTTACGCTTCCCAGGCATCGCCACGCAGCAGCACACACCGCAGCGAGGTACCCGCCCGTGAACGCTACGCTTTTGGTCATCCGCGCGGACGGGCAGTCCCAGGAGATCACGATCCGGCAGGACCGGGTCATCGTCGGCCGCGACCGTTCGGCCCACCTGCGCGTGCCGTCGCGGAGCGTGTCCCGCCAGCACTGCGAGTTCGTCGTTGAAGACGGTGCCGTCGTGCTCCGCGACCTCGGATCGAGCAACGGGACGTTCGTGAACCGCGAACGGGTGCAGGAAAGCGAATTGAATCCCGGCGATCTGGTTTCGGTCGGTCCGGCGGTGTTTGCTCTCCGCGTTGATGGCGAGCCTGCAGACCTCGATCCTGCTGACGCCCATGCGCGGGGCTCTGTGGAACTCGCGGACGATGCCGAGCCCAAGAAGACCTACCCGGGCGGTGCTGCGGCGGCCGCGGCCGCGCTCGCGGGCGGCGGGGGCAGCGCCGACGATTCAGACCTCGCGATGGATGCGCTCGCCGGGGACCCCGACGATTCGAGCGTGCTCGACTTTGACTTTGATCTCGGCGACGACGACGAGGACGATGAACAGCCTTCGCTGTGACCGGCCGACGTCGGGTTATGCGGACCGCTTCCCGCGTTGCGGTGCCGACGGGGTGCCAGGAACGCGGATTGCGGTTTGGCACGATTTGCATCGAACCGTCTTGCCGCGGGCGCTCTGCGGGACCGCCAGCAGCTTCTTGCACGTCAGATTTGGGCACATGATCTGCACGTTGTCCGCCATAGCCGATCGCTCCCCTTACGAAATAGATCGGATGCAGCCGCCGCCGGCGTTAGAGCAATTTGCGAGCGACGTGACTTGGCGTTCGTTCGCCGCACCTGACTTGGCGCTCCCGCCAGGAAACAATGGCTGGTGAGTCCGGGAACCACAGCTCAGCGATCGACGGCCGTCATCGGGCTCCAGTGGGGCGACGAGGGCAAGGGCAAGATCGTTGATCTGCTCGCGGAGCAGCACGACGTCGTTGTCCGGTATAACGGCGGAGCGAACGCGGGGCATTCGGTCGTTGTTGATGGGGAGCGGTTTTCGCTTCACCTGCTGCCGTCGGGCATCCTGCGACCCGGCGTGCACTCCGTGATCGCCAACGGTGTCGTGATCGACCCGGACCAGCTCCTCAGTGAGCTCGATTCGCTCCGGTCGCGAGGGATCGAACCGGGGCCTCTCGCGGTATCCGACCGTGCGCACGTTGTGATGCCGTACCACAAGGCAGAGGACGCCGTGCGCGAGACGGTTCTCTCGGAGGGCGGTGGCGGGGCTTCGCTCGGCACCACGGGCCGTGGAATCGGGCCGGCCTACGCCGAGAAGGTCCAGCGCGGTTCGGCGGTACGTGTTGGCGACCTTCTGAGGCCGGAAGTCTTGGGCCGCCGGATCCGGACAGCGATCGAACTGAAGCGGCCCCTGTTCGAGGCGTTCGCCGCCCATGTCTCCGGCGAAGCGTGGGATGTTGACACGGTCGTTCGCCAGGCTCGTTCGTGGGGTGAGCAGCTGGCCCCGCACGTCGCAGATACCAGGCGGCTGCTCCAAGACGCCGTGGCTTCGGACCGGCGTGTGCTGTTCGAAGGGGCCAACGCGACGCTTCTCGACATCGATCACGGCACATTCCCGTTTGTTACGAGTTCATCGCCCAGCGTGCACGGGATCGGAACGGGAACAGGTCTGCCTCCGAGCGCGATCGAGAGCGTGATCGGGATATCGAAGGCGTACCAGACGCGTGTTGGGGCGGGGCCGATGCCGACGGAGCTGCGCGACGCGACGGGTGACGCAATCCGCGAGCGAGGAAGGGAGTACGGGACGACGACAGGGCGACCCCGGAGGTGCGGCTGGCTCGACCTCGTTGCGCTTCGATATGCCGCGGAGATCAATAGCGTTGATACGATCGCGCTCATGCTCCTCGATGTGCTCGCCGGCTTTGATGAGCTCAAGCTGTGCACGTCGTACCGGATCGACGGCGTCACCACCGATGTGTTCGTTCCGGATACTTCCGCACTGGAAGAGGCTCGGCCGGTGTACACGACGCTCGAAGGATTTTCACAGGACGTGACATCGTCCCGTCTGGCCGACGACCTGCCGGCCAACGCGTTGGCCTACGTCTCGTTTGTCTCGGATTATGTCGGTGTTCCGATTTCGATCGTCAGCGTCGGGCCTGACCGAGACCAGACGATCGCGCTTGGCGGGGAAGCCCTGCGATGACCGCGTTCGACACCTGCGAGCGAGCGAAGAGGGCGATCGAGCGGATCCGCGAGCGCCTGCCTGATGCTGACCCGCTGCGGCACCTCCCAGACGTGCACCCGGAGTCGATCCCACGCCACATCGCGATCATCATGGACGGCAACGGCCGATGGGCGGAGCAGCGGGGCTTTCCGCGGGAGTTCGGTCACCGCAACGGTGCCCAGTCTGTGAGGCGGGTCGTGTCTCAGGCCGGGCGGTGCGGCGTGGAGTGCGTGACGCTGTATTCGTTCAGCACGGAGAACTGGCGGCGTCCGGAGGGCGAGATCGACGCGCTCATGCAGCTCTGCGAGACGTACTGCGAGGGCGAGCGGGACGAGCTCGTACGGAACGGGATCCGCGTTCGGGTCATCGGGAGCCGCGAGGGGCTGCCGGCTTCGGTTCTCGAGGGTCTCGACGGTCTCGTCGCCGCGACCAACACGGCCGACGCCGCGGGGCCGACGCTCTGCCTCGCGGTGAATTACGGCTCACGAGAGGAGATCACCGAGGCGGTTCGTCGCATCGCTCGGCGGGCGGTGGACGGAGCCCTCCATCCGGACGATATTGAGCCGCGCGATGTAGACGCCGCGCTCTACACCGCCGGTCTTCCTGACCCGGACCTGCTGATCCGATCCGCGGGCGAGATGCGGCTGAGCAATTATCTGCTATGGCAGATCAGCTACGCCGAGCTGCACGTGACATCGACGCTGTGGCCTGACTTCGACGAGGAGAGCTTGCACGCTGCGATCCGAGACTTTGCCGCCCGAAGACGTCGCTTCGGCGGTCTTGACTCGGAGTACCCGCCCCGTGCTACGTGATCGTCTGCTCTTCGGCCCGCTGTTCGTGCTCGCCGTGGTTGGTGTGTTCTGGCTCGACGAGTGGGTGGCGTCGCGATCCGTCGGCGACGGGAGGCTCCCGCCGGCCGTGGTCCTTCTGCCCGCCATGTGCATCGCCCTCGGCTTCGCGGCGTGGGAGCTCGCGAGGATCCTCCGCGAGAAGGGTGTGCTGTCATCGACACTGATGAGCGTCGCCGCGGCTGTCATCGGCGTTCTCGCGACGACGTTTGGAGATTATGCCGGGCCCATCGTGCCGACGTCGGCCGTCGGCGTGATGCTGATGTCGCTGCTCTATTTCGCGAGGGATCGTTCGTTCAACGGCATCGTCGCGGGTACGGGCGGCGTGCTGCTGTCGTTCACGTATCTCGGGGTCCTCGGCGGATTCTGGATCCTTCTACGCCTCGATCACTCCGCGTGGGTGTGCCTGTGGGTTGTGCTCGTCACCAAGTCGTGCGATATCGGTGCCTATTTCACCGGCAGGTCGTTCGGGCGTCGGAAGCTGGCGCCCTGGCTCAGCCCCGGGAAGACGCAAGAGGGCCTCGTCGGCGGGGTCTTGACCGCCGCGGTTGTTTCGGCGCTCGGGCTGCTCCTGCTCCGGAACGCCGGTGTCGCCCCGGATCTCTCGTTCGCCGGTGGGCTGGCAACAGGAGCGGCGGTGGGGCTGCTCGGGCAGGTCGGCGATCTCATGGCGAGCATGTTCAAACGCGATGCCGGACGGAAAGACGCGAGTCGGAGCCTGCCGGGCTTCGGTGGTTGGTTGGATGTGCTCGACTCGCCCCTGCTCGTCGGCGTGGTGGCCTTCTGGGCACTGAGGCTGCTCGCTTCATGACTTTGTGCTATTCTTTTGGCGTCTGATTCGAGGAGGACGACCGGCTTATGAGCCAGATCGACAAGCTGTTGGCGGTGTACAAAATCGAACGGCAGCTCCGCGGCCTCCAGAGCCGTCTGCGGACCGCAGAACGCTTTCTTCAGGAACAGGAACGCCAGCTCTCGGGGCTCGGCTCGCAGCGAGAGTCTCTCGAGTCTCAGCTCCGCCAGCTCGAAGCGTCTGCTCGTGAGCGGGAGGGTGAGATGGCGCTGCTCGATGCTCGCATCGAGAAGCAGCGTCAGCAGATGAACACCGCCTCGACCAATAAGGAATACCAGGCGCTGCTCGTCGAGGTCAACGGGCAGAAAGTCGAGCGGGGCCGGGTCGAGGAAGAAGCGATCGAGCTGCTCGAGAAGGTCGATCAGGTCAAGGCCGAGCTTGATGGCACGAGCCAGCAGCACACCGACCGAGAGAAGATCCGCGACGTTGCAGCGAGTGACAGGGCGCAGCGGAGCGAGGAGATCAAGGATCGCGTCGCCGAGCTGGAGAAGGAGCGGGAGCGCGTCGCCGGCGAGGTTGACGCCCGGACGCTGTCAAGCCTTGAGCGGCTTCTCGAAGAGCGTGACGAGGACGCGATGGCCAGCATCGAGGTGCTCGACAAGCGTCGCCACGAGATCGCGTGCACAGCGTGCATGATGACACTGCCGGTCGAACAGCTCAACTCCCTGCTCTCCGGCGTGCTGACGAATTGCCCGAGCTGCGGCTGCTTCCTGTACCTGGATGAAGAAGCGACGGCAAAGCTGGGCGCGGGCGCGAAGCGGTAGCGCAGCGAGAGCGGAGAACAGCGTGCAGGATGCACCGGCACATCTCCTCTCCGTCGTGATCCCGATGTACCGGGAGTCGAGCCGCATCGTGCCGACTCTGAAGGACGTCATCGCGACGCTTCGAACCAGCCCTTGGTCCTCGGAAATCATCCTCGTCGATGACGGGTCGACGGATGACACCGTGGCGACGGTTCGGCCGTACGTGTCAGAACGCGGTGAGGGCGGCATCGAGCGGATTGCGCTTGTCAAGTTCGATCGCAACCGAGGCAAGGGAGCAGCCGTCCGCGCTGGCCTCGCCGAAGCGCGGGGCGATTGGCGGCTGATGATGGACGCGGACAACGCCGCGAGGGTGGATGAGGTGTCCAAGCTCTTTCAGCACGCGAACGGCGATACGGGGCTGGTCGCGGGCTCGAGATCCGCCGAAGGAGCGATCGTCGAAGCGCAGGGCTTCCGCAAGCTGACCGGCCTGATCTTCAAATGTGCACTGCTCGTTCTCGGGCTCCGGCTTGCCAAAGACACCCAGTGCGGCTTCAAGCTGTATCGCGCCGACGTTGCCGAGGCGATCGCGGCCCACGGCGTTGAGGATCGATTCGCGTTTGACCTCGAACATCTGCTGCTCACGCGGAAGCTCGGCACGCGCGTTTGTGAAGTCGGTATCCGCTGGCAGCATGTTGATGGAAGCCAGGTCAGCCCCGTTGCAGACGGGATCAAGATGCTCTATCAGGCGGCGTGCATCCGCTTCAGGAAGTACGGCGAGCTCTCTCTGCCGCTCTCGGCCGGTATGGCGCCGAACGCGACGCCGGCCGTCGGAGGAGCGGAGGGGTGATCGACGCCAGGCCGCCGCGCTGGCTTGTTCTGGTTTGTCTGGTTCTGCTGCTCGCGGCGGTCGGGTACTACGTCGAGCGGGGTCTGTCGCAGACTCGCAAGCACGAGAGAGATCGGACGTATCACCGCGATTTCGATCATTTCTACCACGCCGCGATCGCCGGTGCCGGCGGCGAGGATCCGTACGAGTCGTTCCGCAGGGGCTACATCTATCCACCCTTAATCGCGGCGATGTTTCGGCCGCTCGCGGGTCTGGAACGTAATACCGCGTATCTGATCTGGTTCGGCGTCAATGCTGCGATCCTTGCGGCGGCCTTCGTGCTGTCCGCTCGGACGCTCCTGCGCCGGTTGGGTGTGCAGCCGCGAGCTCCGACGGTGCTCTGCGTCGTCGTCGGAGGGCTCGCGCCCGCGTTCGACCAGACCCGCTGGCAGCTCGAGCAAGGACAGACGGACGGACTCGTGCTGCTTTCGTTCGCGTTGGGGCTTCACTGGCTGGACCGCCGCCCTCTGCTCGCTGGCATCGCGACTGGCGGCGCATCGAACATCAAGTACATATCGCTCATCGTGCTGCCCTACGCGATCCTTCGTCGGCGTGCTCGGCTCGCGGCCGGCGTTGTCGGTGGAGCCATAGCCGGCCTGGTCGTGCCCGCGGCGGTGTTCGGTTGGGATCGAAACGCGGACTTTGTGCGGAAGAGCTTGGGGAGGCTGGTGCACGTTGTCGATTCGGGGCCCGACCTGCAGGGCACAGGCGGTGCGAACGTTCATTCGTTGACGTGGGAGCTCAACATTTCGCTCCCGGCGTTCGCTGCCAAGGCTGTGAACAGGCTCGGGCTGCCCGAAGCCTGGGTGCCGATCCTGGCGGCCGGCTTAGCCTCGCTTTTGGTCCTGATCGCGTGGCGTCTGTATCGCCGTCGCGGCTTCCGGTTCTGGGTCGCCGACGCGAGGCCGGCCACCCGAGGCCGCCTTGGCACCTTTGAGTGGCTCGGCCTCATCGTGTGCGCCATGGCGTTGAGCCCCCAGACGACAGTGCGCCACATGATCCTGCTGACAATGGTGTATCAGTGCGCGGTGGTGCTGGCGATCGTGCAGCGTGGCCCGAAAAGGTACATCCCTGTTGCCGGAGTAATCGTCGCGTTCCTCGGCGCGACGCTGCCCCCCGGCGGTGGCGGTACCTGGTCGTCCGAGGTCGCTCTTCCGATCTGGCGATCCGTGAGCGGTGCGATGTGGTGCGCGCTGGCCTGCTACGCGTGCGTGCTTTGGTCAGGGCTTGCATGGGCCCACAGTGTTCAGAGAAGCCCCGGGGTCTCTTCGCTTTCGGATGGCGGCCGCGGCACGCCGATGTGATCGGCTCCCGCCTGCGTCAGCGTGCGGCCGCGCCGCGTCCGTGCCAAGAAACCTGATTGCAGCAGGAAGGGCTCGATCATGTCCTCGAGCGTGCCGGGGTCCTGGTTCATCGTGGCTGCAATCGCTGCAAGACCCACCGGCCCGCCCTGGTACGTCGTCGCCATCGTGCGCAGGTACGCCCGGTCGAACTCGTCCAGGCCGATCGCATCGATGCCTTCAAGCTCGAGCGCCGCGTCGACGACCTTGTCCTCGATGACGCCATCAGCGCGCACATCCGCGTAGTCGCGCACCCGCCGGAGCAAGCGGTTCGCGATCCGCGGCGTCCCCCGGCTGCGCGAGCCGATGCGGTGTAGCGCCGGCTCGGCGGCTTGCCGCACGCCCAAGATCTCGGCCGACCTCGACAGGATCCGGAGCAAATCCGCCTCGTCGTAATACTGCAAATGGTGCGCGAGCCCGAAGCGCGATCGAAGCGGCGAGCTGAGCAGGCCCGCTCGCGTCGTTGCGCCGATCAGCGTGAACGGCGGGCACTTGATCTGCACCGTCTGCGCGTGCAGCCCCGAGTCGATCGTCACATCGATCCGGAAGTCCTCCATCGCCGGGTAGATGAACTCCTCCACGGCGATCGGCAGGCGATGGATCTCATCGATAAACAGCACGTCATGAGGCTGAAGGCGCGTGAGGGTCGCGACCAGGTCCGTGCCACGTGCGAGCGCCGGTCCGCTGGTGGCGTGTACGGTCGAGCCCATCTCGTTGGCGATGACATGCGCGAGCGTGGTCTTGCCAAGCCCCGGCGGGCCGTGCAGCAGCAGGTGCTCGATCGGCTCGCCGCGCTGCCGGCTGGCCTCGATCGCGATCGACAGCCGCTCGATCAGCTCCCGTTGGCCGACGTACTCGGCGAGCTTCGTCGGCCGAAGCGGGTTGCCGCCCGCATCGCCCGCGCCCGGGGCGCGCTCCACATCCGTCGGCGTGGTCTCCGGGCTGAGCAGGCGTTCCGTCGCCATCGTTTCTCCGTTGTGCCAGCGTTCAGTCGGCTGGCTTAGTCATCCCTGTCCTGCTGGCCCGAGACGCGTGGCAGCATCTCCGGCGCGCTCGCGAGGTTGTAGGCCACGATCGCCGCGTTGGTCGCCGACTGGAGCAGATACTCCTCGATCGCCAGATCAAGTCTGTCGTTCTGCGTGTGCCAGCCGAAGCGGTAGTTGCTCCGGCCGACCTCATCCGAGAAGAAGCCCGGGATGCCGGCCTCGTTGAAGGCCGCGTGGTCCGAGCCCCGGTGCGTGTTGATGCGCGAGCCCGTATCGCGGACGTTGAACTCGAGCCAGCCCGCGCGGGCGTCGTTGTCGGGGTTGTCGTCGCTCAGCAGCCGCTCGCGGTCGATCGCGCTGAAGAACTGCCCGTTCGTCGGGGCGCTGGCCGCGGCGAGGTAGGGCACCATGACCGACGCGGCCGGGTAGCCGCCCTGGTAATTGGTGCCGCCGTCGTCGTTGAGGCACGCGACGATCTTTGAGCGTTCTTCTTCGCTGAGCGACGCGACGTACGCCCGCGCGCCGAGCAGGCCCTGCTCCTCGCCCGTCCACAGCATGAAGCGGATGGTCCGCTTGGGCCGTGCGCCGACCTCGGCAAGGATGCGTGCGGCCTCGAGCGTGACCGCTGTGCCCGTGCCGTTGTCGAGCACGCCCTGGCTGCCCGGCCCGTTCCACGAGTCGATGTGCGCACACACGATCACAACCTCGTCGGGTTTCTCCGTGCCCGGGATCTCGGCGATCGTGTTGTACAGCGGGATCGGCCCGTCCTCGAACGAGTGGCTCAGGTCGAACTCGAGGAAGACGTCCTGCCCGTCGGCGAGGTCCGAGTTGATCCAGCGGTAGTCCGAATCGCGAACATTGATCTCAACGTCCTGTCCCACGTCTTCGCGGGTCAGGTTCAGCAGCTCCTCGCCTCGCTTGACCGACGTGGTCCACACGCGTTCATCACGCGAGCTGGAAACAAAGCCCGCCGGGCCCTCGGCCAGAATCTCTTGTGCAATGAAGCGGCTCAGCTCTTCAGGGTCGGCCGGCTCTGGCTGCTGCAACACCGCCTCGAAGGTGTACAGGTCCTCGCCCGCGGGATCGAGAGTTTCGATCAGCGTGAAGCCGTCGTCGAGGGGGAAGAACATCTCGCGATCGCCCACCGGTGTTCGCCAGAGGAACTCGACCACGCCGTTCTCGTACGCGCCGTTGATCAGGTCCGCTGTGAAGCCCATGTTCGGCAGGCCGGCGGTGCCCGTGACGGTGCCGTCGTCGTTGAGCCTCAGCGTCATCGAGTAGACGGTCTCGCCGTTGGGGATCGCCGGGCCACGCGCCGTCCCGGTCCACACGCCGGAGACGCCGTCGTTCGGGAACGACTCCGGCAGATCGATAGTCGCCATCTCGCCTCGGCCCATCGCCTGACGGAGATTGGCGTGCATGACGTGCCGCGCCGCCATCGCCCGGCCGATGCCCCGCACGCCTTCCCGACCGCCTTGGTAGGGGGAGATCAGCACCCATGCGTCGTCGAAGCTCCCGCGGCCGGCTTCAAGCTCGTCGAGCGTTGGCGGCATCCGGACGACCCGGCCCCGCGTCGGTCCGTTGGTGCCCGGTGCCCAGCTCAGCGTTGTGAATTCCAGCTCGCGTTCTTCGGTGAACTCGCCCGAGTCTGAGGCCTCCATCACTCGGCCGTACGACGGCCCGCGATCGAATCGAAGGGTTGCCTCGGCCCAGACCCGGTTCTCAACATTCGAGAGGCCCCATGCCTCGAACCGCTCCGCGCACCAGAAGTTGGCCCGCTCGAGCGCCGTTGAGGCTGTGAGTCTCGGCCCGATATCGCCGCAAAGGTAGTTGAGGTGGTTCATCACCTGGTTGCGGTTCTTGCCCTCGTCGAGGATCGCCGCGATGGTGGCTGCGTTGCCCATGGTGATCTGCGGCACGGGCACAACCGCGCCGTCGATCACCGCGTATCGCGCTCCTCCCGGGCCCGGTTCCGAGGCCATTGGTGCGGTTGTTTGCGTGTCTTGAGGCGTGCCGTTCGACCCGCAGCCCGCGGCGAGCACGATCGCCAGCGGCGTGGCGAGAAGAGAGAATCGAAGAGCGTCGGACGGAATTCGGCGTTGCATGGGAATCTCCGAGAGTCGGGCGTCGAACGAGTAGATACTACAACGGATCGACGAGTAGGGAGTTGAGCTACGCATGGACGTGCTGTCGCGGTTCTTTGAGTCCTTTGGAGCCATCCTGGGCGACGCCGGTCTGTGGCTGTTGCTCGGCTTCGCGGTCGCGGGCCTGCTGCACGAGTTTGTGCCGCAGCACTGGCTGGCGAGACAGCTCGGCACCAAGGGCACGGGCTCGGTGGTCAAGGGCGCGCTCATCGGCGCGCCGCTGCCCCTGTGCTCGTGCAGCGTGATCCCCGCCGCGTCGGAGCTCCGCAAGCAGGGCGCTTCGAAGGGCGCCGCCACCGCGTTCGCCGTCTCGACACCCGAGATCGATGTTCCCGCGTTCAGCGTGACCTGGGCGCTCCTGGGCCCGGTGATGGCGGTCGCCCGCGTCATCGGTGCCGCCACGAGCGCGATCACGGCGGGGCTCCTCGTCGATGCGTTCACGGCCAAGGACGACAGGCCTCTGCACATCCCGGGCGACGCATCCACTGGCTGCGGCTGCGCGAGCAAGACAACGGAAGCGGGGCATTCACACGGTCACCGCCACGGTCATGGTCACAACCACTCGCACGGCCTCGCAACCGAACCGGCTGAGAGGCGGCCGCTCACCGCCAGGCTTGTCGGTGCTATCCGCTACGGCTTCGTCGACATGCCCGCCGACCTCGCGCTCTGGCTGATCGTGGGCTTGCTGCTCTCGGCGGTGGTGGGGGCGTTTTTGCCGGCATCACTGCTCGCGGGCGGCATGGGCGATGGGGCGCTCGCCATCCTCGCTGCCATGGGGCTCGGGCTGATCATCTACGTCTGCGCCACCGGCTCCACGCCGCTGGTCGCCATCCTGGTCGCCAAGGGTCTTGGTCCGGGACCGGCGCTCGCGTTTCTGCTGGCCGGTCCGGCCACCAACCCCGCCGCGATGGCCTGGGTGCTCAAGGACCTGGGCCGAACGGCGTTGATCGCGTACCTTGCCTCGATTTCAATCGTCGCGTTTCTCTGCGGCTGGGGCCTGCAGTGGCTCGCCACCGGCGGCGGGTGGACGCCCACCGCCGAGCCGCTCACCGAGCACGCCGGTGGCTCCGCCATCGGCGGCGCGATCCTCGCGGCGCTGCTCACGTACGCCACCGTCCAGCCCTGGCTCTACAAGCTGCTGCTCAACAAAGAGGAAGCGACAGCAACCTCGTGCTGCTCGCACGCCACGGCCGAGGCCGAAGGAACGACCTGCTGCTCGTCTAGTCCAGCGGCAGCCGCTTCCGCCGCCACAGATTAATTAGTTCGTTCGACTCGATCGGGTCCCAGACCTTGCCGTCGGGCAGCTGCTCTCGCCGGATGCTGCCGTCGTCGTTGAGAAACTTCACGAGCTCGGGCGTGCCCGGTGCAACACGGCTGCGCAGCACCCAGCCCTCGCCGTCGTCGTCCTTGCGGAGCGAGTCGGACCGGTACGCGATCGCGTTTGAGTCCGAGCGGTAGGCATAAAAACCGAAGTCGCCCGCGGTGCCCGCGCTGGTCAGGATGTCGGGCAGCGTGAGCGCCAGCGGCAGCGGCAGGTAGCCCTCTCCCTCGATGCGGTGGCGGGTCGTCTCGCTCCGGCCGCTCGGGGTCTTGGCGGTGACCATGATCTCTTCGAAGCCGTTGCGGGCACCGACCTCGGAGAGCGACGTGGTCCGCCTTCCGTCGCGGATGGCGATCGAGAGGTTCCAGGTCTCGCTGGACAGGTCCTCGCTGACCCAGTAGGTGCCGCGCGAGTCGTAGATGATCTGGTTGCCGGTTTGCGGGCTGATCTCGCCGAGGGTTCGCGCCTCGATGCGGACGAGCAGCCCGGGCGTCGTGTCAGTCGATGAGGACGACGACCGGTGCGATGGATCGATCTCGTCCCGCGTGCCGGCCCACGTGGTCACCCGGCGGTAGCCGATCTCGCGGTCGCTCTCGCCCGCCGGCTCGTACAGCCGCAGCCACCGCTCGCCCGCGTTCTCGAACGTCTCGCGAAGCTCGCCGGCGTCGATCGAATCGAGCACCCGCTGGCCCGCGGTGACGGCGATCCCCCGGTCGGCGAAGCGGATCTCGGGGTTCTCGAACTGGATCGTGCTGAGCATCGCGTCGAACGACGGGCCGAGCGCCTCGAAGCCGTCGATCGTCGACGTACCGTCCCACACGAGCATCCGGCCCCGGCCCAGGTCGATTACGGCCACACCCCGGACCGTGTCGTCCTGGCTCGCCGTCGCGGGCTGCTGCAGAAAGAACCGCTGGGCCTCGCCGCCTGGGAAAGCGACAGGCTCGACGGTGCGGAGCTCCTGTGCAAAGGTGGCGATCGTGACCCCTGCGGCGTCGCCGTCCTCGATGCCGTAGGCCTCTTTGAGGTTCAGCAAGATCGACTCGGCGGCCGCCTCGGCGGTCAGCTCGGTGTTCGACGAGGACCGGCTGGTGATCGTCACGCGGTAGCCGTTGTTGGGCCCGATGACGTCGGCCTGGACCTCGGTACCGATCCGCCGGGTCGTCGCCGTCGCCCCGACAGGCAGGTTGAAGCTGACGCCGAGGCTGCCGAGGTCGAACGGCCGGCTGGACATCTCGATCGGGCTCTGGCCGGAGGGTTGGGCGGCAACCGCAACGGGGTTGAAGAGAAGCACCGCCGGCAGAAGGGCGAGCAGGCAAGTCGTGCGGGTGTGCGTTCTCACGGCGGCGGTCCTCGTTCAAGACGTTCGGCGGGTGCCGGCTCGTGACACTCAGCCGTGTTTTTCTTCGACCACATCGCTGTCGGTCGTTGACCCGTCGGGGCGTGGGCCTACGCTTGCAGTCCGCTCGGGAGTAGTCGTTCCGGGGCGGTGGTGGATTGGTCGGTCCCTCAACCGGCAGTTTCACGATCGTAGACCGGGTTCGGGTGGGTCCCGCCGGTTCGCACGGGTGTCCGTGCCGCGTCGGTTTGGCGGCACACAATCGTCGTCTCGGCCCATGTCCGAGAGGCAGCAGGAGCGTGTGGCTCGATGAACGGCGGCAAGATCCGAATCCGGATGGAGGCGTACGACCACATCGCGTTGGATGCGTCGGCGAAGGAAATCGTCGACAACGCCAAACGCACGAACGCCAAGGTCAGCGGGCCCGTCCCGCTGCCGACGCGTATCGAGAGGTACACCGTCCTGCGTAGCCCGTTCGTCAACAAGAAGAGCCGCGAGCAGTTCGAGATCCGCACGCACAAGCGGATCATCGACATTTTCGAGCCCAACGCCCGCACCGTCGAGGCGCTCAACCGGCTCGTCGTGCCGGCGGGTGTGTTTGTCAAGATCAAGGCCTAGTCCTCAGGACTGGGCCTTTGTTGTAGGAAGAAGTACCCGCTGACCTGCTCTGGGCGTCGCGAACCGAATAAGGCCGAACCAGGTGAAACGAAGGGTTGCGTGAAGCAATGAGCCAGACTGGACCAACATTGCTGGGCCGGAAACTCGGGATGACCCGGGTCTACGACGAGGCGGGCACCAGCGTGCCCGTGACGGTGATCGAGCTCGGCCCGTGCGTGGTCACACAGGTCAAGACCCCCGAGACCGACGGGTACTCGGGCGTGCAGATCGGTTTCGGCGAGCGGAAGCCCCGCAACGCCACGATCCCCCTGATGGCCCACGACGCGAAGGCCGGCACGACTCCGAAGCACCACCACATCGAGTTCCGCACCGAGGACTCGGACGCGAGCTACGAGCTGGGCCAGGTGCTCACCGCCGACGCCTTCGAGGGCGTCAAGTTCGTCGATGTCGTCGGCACCAGCAAGGGCAAGGGCTTCCAGGGCGGCATGAAGCGTCACGGCTTCAAGGGCCAGCTCGCGAGCCACGGCGTCGAGCGGAAGCACCGCTCCCCGGGCTCGATCGGCGGCCACGCTAACAACGCTGGTAAGGCCGGCCGGATCAAGAAGGGCAAGAAAATGGCAGGCCACATGGGCTCGGAGCGGGTCACCGTCCGCAGCCTCGACGTGGTCAAAGTCGACTCAGAAAACAACCTGATGCTGGTCAAGGGACCGGTGCCGGGCCACAACAAGGCGATCGTGCGGGTCCGCCCCGCGACACGTCTGTACCGCGGCAAGGCGGCGGTCGCCGCTGGGTGAGTGTGAGTGAACGCATCGGCGGGCACGGACAAGCCCGTCGGTGAGCTCGGAAGGCCCCGCGGCGCGAGCCAGAGGGAACCGGCGAGCGAAAACAAGTGTGCGGCCTCGGGTGTGTTGCCCGAGACCCAGAGACGGCCGAGTCAAAACCGGAACGTCCCACTCTGACAAAAGTCGGAGGGCCCAAAGCCGAGAGCAGCGGGCAACAGGAGGCGGGCCGGCAAGGGCGAGGACAGCGAGACGTTGCGACGGCTCGCGCAGGAAGGCGTCAGGACGGAAGACACGATGAACGTGCCCGTGTACAACATGCAGGGAGCCGAGGTCGGGCAGATGCCGATCGATGAGGGCTCCCTTTCCGCTTCGCTGGTAGACCAGGGCATCAACGCCACGCTGATCAAGCAGGCGTACGTGATGTACCACGCCAACCGCCGGCAAGGGTCGGCCCGGACCAAGAGCCGCAACGCGATCGCCGGTTCAAACAAAAAGATGTACAAGCAGAAGGGCACCGGCAACGCTCGTCACTCGACGCGGAAGGTCGCCCAGTTCCGCGGCGGCGGCCGAGCGTTCGCCAAGACGGCCACCCGCGAGGACTACCACCAGACCATGCCCGTCAAGATGCGGCGGAAGGCCAACCGCAACGCCCTGCTTGCCAAGATCCTCGGCTCCGAGAAGTTCGGCAGCGAGATCCGCGTCATCGACGACCTCTCGATGCCCGCCCCCAAGACCAAGGACTTCGTGGCGTTTCTTGAAGCCCTGAAGCTGGATCGCTCGGCGTTGGTTGTTCTCAGCGAAGAGGGCGACAAGGCCGACGCAGTGCGCAAGAGCGCCCGGAACGTTGCTGATGTCGAGCTGATCCCGACCAGCCAGATGACCGCGTTCGAGATGCTGAACCACCGCTACCTGGTGATCGGCAAGAGCGAGCTGGCGGCGTGGCTCGCGGGCCCGAGCTCGCAGACGACGAAGGCTGCCAAGGTTGACCCGATGGGTCGCCAGGAGCGCAAGCCCCGCCGCGAGGCCAAGCCCCGCGGCAAGAAGGTTCGCGGTGACAAGGCCGCAGCCAACTCAACCACCAGCGGGGGGTCGAACTGATGGACGCCGCGTACGTTGTGAAGAAGCCGATCGTGACCGAGAAGTCGACGTCGGCGATGGAAGAGGGCCGGTACACCTTCGAGGTGGACCGCCGGGCGACCAAGGACGACATCAAGCTCGCGGTCGAGCAGCTCTACGGCGTCAAGGTCGCCGGCGTCGCGACGCAGGTCCGCAAGGGCAAGGTGCGTCGCTACCGCTACGGCTACGCGACGGAGGCGAGCACGAAGAAGGCCACGGTGAAGCTCGCCGAGGGCTCGGTCATCGAGCTGTTCTGATCTGGCTGAAGGACTGAAGGGAAGCTGACCAGATGGGTATTCGAGTCTACAAGCCGACGAGTCCCGGCCGCCGCAACGCGAGCGTGCTGACTCGTGAAGAGATCACCAAGCAGAAGCCCGAGAAGTCGCTTCTGGCCCCGCTGAAGAAGTCGGGTGGCCGGAATAACTCGGGCAAGATCACCGTGCGTGGTCGAGGCGGCGGCGCCAAGCGGCGCTACCGCAAGATCGACTTCCGCCGAGCCGACCGCGACGGCGTGATCGGCACGATCGTCGGCATCGAGTACGACCCTAACCGCACGTGCAACATCGCGCTGATCAAGTACAGCGACGGCGTGAAGCGGTATATGCTCGCCCCGGTCGGCCTCAAGGACGGCGACGAGGTCATGAGCCACTCGACCGAGGCTATCGAGCCGAGTGTCGGCAACTCGATGCCTCTCAAGTTCATCCCCACGGGCCTGAACGTGCACTGCGTCGAGCTGCAGCCGGGTAAGGGCGGCCAGATGTGCCGGTCCGCTGGTTCCGCCGCCCGCCTGATGAACAAAGAGGGCAAGTACGCCACGCTCGTGCTGCCCTCGGGCGAGTCGCGCCGCGTCTCGGTTGAATGCCGAGCGACCGTGGGGCAGGTCGGCAACACCGATCACCAGAACCGCCGCCTTGGCAAGGCCGGCATCAACCGGCACCTGGGCCGTCGCCCGAAGACGCGTGGTGTGGCGATGAGCCACGACGCGCACCCGCTGGGCGGTGGTGAGGGCCGGTCGAAGGGCGGCCGGGCGCCGGTCAACAAGCAGGGCACCCCCGCCAAGGGCGGCCGGACGCGTGACAAGAACAAGCCCAGCAGCAAGCTGATTATCCGCCGCCGCGTGAGCAAGCGCTACGGCCAGGTGAAGTGAGGAACGCATGGGACGCAGCCTGAAAAAGGGACCGTTCGTCGTCGAGAGTCTCTATCGCAAGGTGGAGAAGATGGACGCCGACGGTCGCCGCGAACCGATCAAAACCTGGGCCCGCCGGTGCACGATCGTGCCCGAGTTCGTGGGTCACACGTTCCAGGTGCACAACGGCCGGGCGTTCCTCGAGGTGTATGTCACCGAGGACATGGTTGGCCACAAGCTCGGCGAGTTCAGCCACACGCGGACGTTCCGGGGTCACACGAACAAGAAGGAAGGCATCAAGTCGGGCCGCTGAGGCGGTTCGTTGATGAAGGGTTGAAGCCATGAGGCTCCAGAACGACAAACTCAAGAAGCTCGCGGGCGGAGCCGGCGTCGGCGTCGAGCAGCTCGCTGCCGCGGTCGCCGCCCAGAACGGCATGAAGCCCGCCGTCGCCGAGAGCGCCGTCCGCAACTGGATGGCCGGCCGGGACCACCCGCGCTGCCGGGCGACCGACATCGCCGCGATGGCCGCCGCGCTCGGCGCCGCTCCGAAGGACATCGCCCGGTTCACCAGCCAGGTGCGTCACCACCGGGGCAGCCCGCTGAAGGCCCGCCTGGTTGCCGATGCGATCCGCGGCAAGTCGGTCAGCGAGGCGCTCGAGATGCTGACCTTCTCGACCAAGCGTGCCGCGACGAACATTCAGAAAGCGCTCACGGCGGCCTATGCCGAGGCGGAACTCGCCAACGTCGACGACGCCCAGCTGTTCGTCAGCGAGAGCCGGGTCGACGAGGGCCCGCACATCAAGCGGTTCCGCCCGAAGGATCGTGGCCGGGCCCACCCGATCCTGAAGCGCACCAGCCACATCACGATCTCGATCGAGGAGCGGAACTGATGGGACAGAAGACGCACCCCTTCGGCCTGCGTCTCGGCGTGACCGAGACCCACCGCAGCCGCTGGTACGCGCCCAAGGCGCTGTTCGGCGAGCTGCTCGTCGAAGACGAGAAGATCCGCAAGTTCCTCGACGATCGGCTCAACCGCAAGCCGCCGTACGCCGCGGTCAGCGAGATCCTGATCGAGCGGACGCGCGAAGAGCTCAAAGTGATCGTCCGCACGGCCCGCCCGGGGCTGGTCATCGGCCCGAAGGGCGCCGAGGTCGAGCGGATCACCCAGGAGCTCCAGTACATGACCGGCCGGAAGGTCGCGATCTCGATCATCGAGATCAAGAACCCCGACCTGTCGGCCCAGCTGGTCGCCGAGTCGGTCGCCGAGCAGCTCAAGAAGAGCCGCGGCTTCCGCCGAGCGATCAAGATGCGTGGCGAGGCCGTCATGCAGGCCGGTGCTCAGGGTGTTCGCATCCTGATCTCGGGCCGATTGGGCGGTGCTGAGATGAGCCGGAAGGTCGATGTGCGCCACGGCTCGCTGCCGCTCAGCACGCTGCAGGCCAACGTGGAGTACGGCTTCGCCGAGAGCTTCACGACCTACGGCACGATCGGCGTGAAGGTGTGGATCTACAAGGGGCCGTACTCGACCGAGCAGGACGAGACGGCTTCGAACGCGGCGGGCGGCACGGCGCGTGCGCGTGGTCGACGGTAAGGACGAGGTACTTCGCAGCATGTGCTGCGATGAGAAGGTTGGAGTTTCGTCATGGCGATGATGCCCAAGCGAGTTCGGCACCGGAAGGAATTCCGCCGCACGAGCCGCGTGAACCGGAAGGCGACCAAGGGGAACTACGTCGCGTACGGCGATTATGGTCTTCAGTCGCTCGAGAGCGCGTGGATCACCGCTCGCCAGCTCGAGGCCGGCCGAATCGCCGCCCAGCACTTCTCGAAGCGTCAGGGCAAGCTGTTCATCCGCGTCTTCCCCGACAAGCCGGTTTCCAAGAAGCCGCTGGAAACGCGGATGGGCAAGGGCAAGGCGGATGTGGACTACTGGGCGGCCCGCGTCAAGGAGGGCACCATGCTCTTCGAGATGGCCGGCGTGAGCGAGAGCTTCGCCCGGGGCACGATGGTCCGCATCGCCATGAAGATGCCGGTGCGGTGCCGGTTTGTCAAGCGTCGAGTCACGGTGTAAGCCGGCAGAAGATCAGGAGCACCGCGATGGCGAAGAAGGACGTACTCGAAGTCGGCAAGATCCGGGATATGTCGGACGAGGAGATCGGCGGCACGATCCGCAAGCTCCGCGACCAGATGTTCCGGCTCCGCAGCGCGACGGTGACCGACAAGGTCGAGGACACGAGCCAGTTCGGCACGCTCCGGCGGAACGTCGCCCGGCTGCGGACAGAACAGACGCGTCGGCAGATGGAAGCGGCGGGGGCCTGAGAGAAGCGGTTGACGGAACCAAGTCGGCGGTGGCCGGCGAGAGGACCAGCGAGTGACTGAGCAAGCAACGATCGAGAGCAGCTCGAAGGCCGTGACCAAGATCGGCTTCGTCGAGGCGGACAAGGCCGACAAGACCCGCAAGGTCGTCGTGTCCTACATGGCCAAGCACCCCAAGTACGGCAAGTTCGTCAAGCGGCGGACCATCCTGCAGGTGCACGACGAGAACAACGAGTCGGAGCTCGGCGACCGCGTCGAGGTCCGCGAGTGCAAGCCCAAGAGCAAAACGAAGAGCTGGGAGCTCGTTCGGATCGTGGAGAAGCGTCCCGGCGCCTGAGGCGTTCCGGCGACCATGAAGAAGGTACGAGGCTGAGCGATGCTGCAGCAAGAATCACGGTGCGAGGTTGCGGACAACTCGGGGGCGAAGATCGCCTACGTGATCCGCGTGTACGGCGGGTCGACCCGCCGCGACGGCCAGACGCGCCGGACGGCGTACGTGGGCGACCGCGTGCTGATCTCCGTCAAGAAGGCGCTCCCGGGCGCGGACATCAAGCCGGGCGACAAGTCCAAGGCCGTGATCGTCCGCTCGAAGAAGCCCACCCGCCGCCGCGACGGGTCGTATGTGGCGTTCGACACGAACGCGGTCGTGCTGATCTCGGACGAGGGCAACCCGAAGGGCACCCGCATCTTCGGCCCGGTCGCCCGCGAGCTGCGCGACAAGAACTACATGAAGATCGTTTCGCTTGCTCCGGAGGTGGTGTGACATGGCGATGCACGTTCGCAAGGGCGACGAGGTGATGGTCACCGCCGGTGCCAACAAGGGCCAGACCGGCAAGGTGTCACGCGTCGACGCCGACAAGGACCGCGTGTGGGTCGAGGGCGTAAACCTCCGCACCAAGCACATCAAGCGGTCGCAGATCAACCCGCAGGGCTCGAAGGTCACCCGCGAGAGCCCGATCCACATCTCGAACGTCAGCCCGATGGTCGACGGCAAGCCGACGCGGGTGCGGTTCCAGATCAACGACGACGGCAGCAAGGACCGCGTCGCGGTCCGCAACGGTGCTGTCCTGGGGCGGGTTTCGCCCCCCAAGAAGAAGTAAGACGCGAGCAATGAGGCCTCGGCGAGAGCCCGGAGCAGATCGATGGCGAAGAACAAGAAGAACAGCGACGCACCGGTGGTGCCGCCGAACGAGCCCCGGCTCGCCAAGCTCTTCGAGGAGAGCGTGCGCAAGCAGGTCGCCGAGAAGTTCGAGCTGGCCAACCCGATGGCGCAGCCCAAGCTCGAGAAGATCGTGATCAACGTGAACATCGGTCGGCACCTCGACGGCACGAAGGTGCCGGCGAACGTCCGCTCGACCGTGATCGACACGCTGACGCAGATCTCGGGCCAGAAGCCCATCCTGATCCGGGCGAAGAAGAGCGTGTCGAACTTCAAGGTCCGCGAGGGCTACGAGTCGGCCGTCATGGTCACGATGCGTCGCGACCGGATGTGGCACTTCCTCGACCGGCTGATCCACCTGGCGACGCCGCGTATCAAGGACTTCCGGGGATTGCCCACCAATTCGTTCGATCGCCAGGGCAACTACTCGTTCGGCCTGGTCGAGCAGGGCGTGTTCCCCGAGATCAACATGGCGGAGGTGAACTTCACCCACGGCATGCACATCAACATGGTTTTCAAGAACTCCGACGCCGAGAAGAGCCGCTTCGTGCTCGAGAACCTCGGCATGCCGTTCCGCAAGCCGGAGCCCGCCCGGAAGTAAGCGCGGAAGTAAGTGAAGAGTGACGCGTCGCGAGCGAGCGGCACAGAGAGGTTTCGACGATGGCCAGCAAGGCACAGATCGCCAAGACGATGAAGACACCCAAGTTCTCGACGAGAACCGTGCGCCGGTGCGAGCTGACGGGCCGATCCCGCGGCGTGTACCGCAAGTTCCGCGTGAGCCGGATCATGCTGCGGAAGCTGGCGCTCGAGGGCAAGGTGCCCGGCATGCGGAAGTCCAGCTGGTAAGGCGAGAGGCGAGAATCCAGGGCCCGAGACGAAGGCCAGGAGCAGACCGATGACGATGAGCGACCCGATCGCCGACATGATCACCCGGATCCGCAACGCGGTCCGGAACCGCGCCAAGACGGTGGACTGCCTGAACAGCAAGGTCTGCCGGGGCATCGCGGACGTGCTCAAGAGCGAGGGCTACATCACGGGCTACGACGTGATCGAAGACGGCCGGCAGGGTCTGATCCGCGTGCAGCTGAAGTACGGGCCGCGTGGCGAGCAGATCATCCACCGCCTCCAGCGTGAGAGCAAGCCCGGCCGGCGGCTGTACGCCAAGGTCGAAGAGCTTCCCCGTCCGCTGCAGGGCATGGGAATTGCGATTGTGTCGACGTCGAACGGCGTGCTGAGCGACCGCACCTGCCGCGAGAAGCGGGTGGGCGGTGAGCTGCTCTGCACGGTCGAGTAAGGAAAGAACGGGAGCGAACGATGTCGCGAGTAGGTATCAAACCGGTTGAAGTTCCCAAGGGCGTAAAGGTCTCGATCAGCGGTCAGACCGTCTCGGCCGAGGGTCCGAAGGGCTCGCTGTCGCGCACGTTCCGCGACGAGATTGCGATCGCGATGGGCGAGGGCGACGCGACAGTTGTTTGCTCGATCAAGGGCGAGGCGACACGCGAGGCCCGGGCGCTGTGGGGCACGACGCGAGCGCTGATTAACAACATGTTCGTCGGCGTCGACAAAGGCTACGAGAAGGGCCTTCAGATCGAGGGTGTCGGATGGGGCGCCGAGGTCCAGGGGCAGAAGCTCAAGCTCCAGGTCGGCTACGCGGACCCCGCGTTCGTCGAGATCCCCACGGGCCTGACGGTCACGGCCGAGAAGCAGACCATCAAGGTCGCCGGCCCCGACAAGCAGCAGGTCGGCGAGTTCGCCGCCAAGGCACGCAAGGTCCGCGAGCCCGAGCCCTACAACGGCAAGGGCATCAGGTACAGCGACGAGGTCATCAAGCGCAAGCAGGGCAAGCAGTTCGGCAGCTAAACGCAGTTGCTTACGCGGCGTGACGCCGTGAAGAGGTAGGTCAGGAACGATGAACAGGAACAAGCTCAAGGCCAAGCGGCAGTGGCGTCGGCGGAAGGGTATCCGGAAGGGTGTTTCGGGCACGGCCGCCAAGCCCCGGCTCGCCGTCTTCCGCTCGCTGAACCACATCTACGCCCAAGTCATCGACGACATGGAGGGCGTGACCATCGCCTCCGCGTCAACGCGGGATAAGGGCGTGAGCGTGTCGGCATCGGGCAACGCCGAGGCCGCGAAGGCCGTGGGCCAGAAGCTCGCCGAGAAGGCCAAGGCCAAGGGTGTTGAAGAGGTCGTGTTCGACCGCGGGGGCTTCCGCTTTCACGGGCGGGTGAAGTCGCTGGCTGACGGTGCGCGTGAGGGCGGTCTGAAGTTCTAAGAGGTTTGCGAACGCGGCATGTCGCCGCGGATGGGACGACTATGGCAGAGTTGATGGAACAGTCGGGCCAGATGGAGTCGCACACGGCCGGGATCTTCCGGACCGCCGCGACCGTCAAGGGCGGACGCCGGTTCAGCTTCGGCGCGATGGTGATCGTCGGCGATCGCCGGGGCAAGATCGGCTACGGCCACGCCAAGAGCACGGAAGTGCCCACGGCGATCGAGAAGGCCGAGAAGCACGCCCGGCGTGGCACGATCAAGGTCCCGCTGCTCGGCGGCACGATCCCGCACGAGGTCGAGGGCCGATTCCTCGCCTCCCGCGTCCGCCTGCTGCCGGCCTCGCCCGGTACAGGCGTCATCGCCGGCACGAGCGTGCGTTCGATCCTCGAGCTTGTGGGCGTGACCGACTGCATGACCAAGTGCTACGGCTCGACCAACAAGGTCAACGTCATCAAGGCAGTCTTCGACGCACTCAGCCAGCTCCGCACCAAGGAGCTTATCGAGGAGCTCCGGGGCGTCGATCTCGGCGAGACGGACATCGAGGAGCGCGTTGCCCGTGGCCAGCGTTTCATGGGCACGCCCGCCGCCGGCGCTTCGAAGGGCCGGGTCCTGACGGCCGACGACGTTCGCGTCGAGCGTCCCGAAGAGACCAAGCCAGAAGAGCCGAAGGCCGAGGAAGCCAAGTCCGACGACGCTCCCGCTGAAGAAGCCAAGGCGGACGACGCCGAGGCGAAGACCGATGACGCACCAGCCGACGGCGACAAGCCCGCTGGCGCGTAACGAACTGATTTCTGCACTGGCCGGGACGAATCGGCCGGAGGTACTGAGCGATGATGATCCACGAGATCACTGATAAGGTCGGCAAGAACCGCAAGCGGAAGCGCATCGGTCGCGGCCACGGCTCGGGCCAGGGCAAGCAGGCCGGCCGGGGTCACAAGGGCGCCGGCAGCCGCCGGGGTCACAGCACCCGCTTCCAGTTCGAGGGCGGGCAGATGCCGTATTTCCGGCGCATGCCCAAGCTCGGCTTCTCGAACGTTCAGTTCGAGACGCGGTTCTGGACCGTCAACCTCCGCGAGATCGCCAAGAGCGACGCGTTCAAGTCGGGCGGCGAGGTCACGGCCGAGTCGCTGGTCAAGGCGGGCCTGATCCGAGATGACAGCCGGGATGTCAAGATCCTGGGCTCGGTCGGCGAGGGCGGCCTGAAGGTCAAGCTCGATGTGAAGGTCAACCGCGTCACCGGCGGGGCCAAGAAGCACATCGAATCGGCCGGCGGCAGCGTGCACGAGACCGGCACGCGCCGCGACAAGGTCCGCGGCATCGATCGCAACAGCGACGACCGCACGCCGAAGAATCTGACCAAGAAGCTGCGCCGGGGCGAGAAGTAACGCCAACGATGCAGGAGCGACCGCCCGAGCGGGGCGGCCGATGGAGCGACCCGAGGCATGCTGCAAGCCATCGTGAACGTCTTCCGCGTGGGCGAGCTGCGCATGAAGATCCTTTTCACGCTCGGGATGCTGGCCGTCTATCGCATCGGCTACTGGATCCCGCTGCCGGGCGTTGACCAGAGCGCCCTCACCGACTTCTTCCAGCTTCAGGCGTCGCAGGGGACCGCGGCCGGTCGGGCTGCGCAATACGTCGCTATCTTCTCGGGCGGCTCGTTCAGCCAGTCAACGATCTTCGGCCTGGGCATCATGCCCTATATCTCTGCGGCCATCATCTTCCAGCTCTTGCAGTCCGTGTCGCCAGCGCTGAAGAAGCTTCAGCAAGAAGGGCCGACGGGTCGTCAAAAGATTCAGGAATGGACGCGGTACACGACGGTCGGTCTGTGCATCGTGCAGGCGATCGCGTGGCTGAGCTTTATCACAAACGCCGGCGGCGGCGGCGGGCTGGTCTACGCCCAGTGGTCAAACAATCCGCTGTGGTGGGTCATGGCCGTCTCCGCGCTGACCGCGGGCACGATGTTCCTGATGTGGCTCGGCGAGCAGATCGACAAGTATGGCATCGGCAACGGTGTCTCGATGATCATCATGGCGGGCATCCTCGCGGGCATGCCGGGCGCGGTCATGTGGGTCGTCAACAACTACGAGCCGGGCGATACCGACAAGCTCGGGCCGATGGGCCTGCTGCTGCTTCTGCTGGGGTTCATCGTGATCGTGGCTGGGTCGGTCATTATGACGGTTGCCCAGCGTCGCATCCCGATCCAGCAAGCCAAGCACACACGGGGCCGGCAGGTCGTGGGGGGGCAGCGGAGCTACCTGCCGCTGCGTGTGAACCACGGCGGTGTCATGCCGATCATCTTCGCGAGCTCGCTCATGATCTTCCCGTCGGTGCTCTTCGGGGCTATCGATGGCTCGGTCGATCAGGGGTCCGCGCTCAAGGGCTTCGTCTCGTGGCTGAGCCGCTCGTTTAACTTCGGTGAGTTCCCCTATGTTTTCCTGTACATCATCATGGTGTACTTCTTCAGCTACTTTTGGATCACCGTTCAGTTCAACCCGGAAGAGATGTCGAAGCAGCTGCGGGACAACGGCTCGTTTATCCCCGGCCTTCGGCCTGGCCCGCGGACCGCTGAGTACCTCGAGACCGTGATGGAGCGCATCACCTACGTCGGAGCGGCCTTTCTGGCGGTCATCGCGGTCCTGCCCATGGTGGTGAACCGTGCGCTGAACGTTGACTTCCAGGTCACGCAGTTCCTCGGGGGAACGGGTCTGCTGATCTGTGTCTCGGTCATCCTCGATTTCGTTCAGCGGGTCGAGGCCAACTTGCTTATGCGGAACTACGCCGGGTTCTTGGGGAACTCTGCCGAGAACGACCGTGGCCCGAAGATCCGCGGCCCGCGGGGCTGACGCGAACCCAGATCACCGGCGCGACCTGCGCCCCAACTATGGCGGCTCATGAGTAAAGAGGACGACAAATTCACGTTCGAAGCCGAGGTTGTGGAGGCGCTGCCCAACGCGATGTTCCGCGTGCGGTTGCCGAACGACAAGGAAGTGCTCGGCTACGTCTCTGGCAAGATGCGGATGAACTATATTCGGATTTTGCCTGGAGATATGGTGACTGTTGAGATCAGCCCGTACGACCTGAGCAAGGCTCGGATCACGTATCGTCACTGATCATTTTGGGTGTGTTTCTAGTTCTTGTGGTGGTAAATCTGGCGGGGCCGTGCCTATTGTCACGACCGCGCAGTGAACGTCAGGCAGCTGTGTTGCTCTTGCGCGGGCTGCTCGTGAGCGAATTGAACAGTGCTCATATTGGGCCGTGTCATCGGCGCGGGATTGGGGTTTCGAAGATGAAAGTTCGGTCGAGCGTCAAGCGGATGTGCAGCAGCTGTCAGGTCATCCGACGCAAGGGCAAGGTTCGCGTGATCTGCAAGGCGGAGCCAAAGCACAAGCAGGTCCAGGGCTAACAACGTAGCCGGGCTATGGCCCGTCGCAGGAGCTAGGCATGCCGCGCATCGCTGGTGTGGACATACCCGACAACAAGAAGATCTTCTACGCGCTCCAGTACATCCACGGAGTTGGACCGAAGTTTGCCGCCGAGATCCTCGCAGAGGCGCAGATCAATCCGGATATCCGGGCCCGCGAACTGGATGATCTGCAGGTCGCTTCGGTGAACGGCATCATCGACTCGGGGTACATCGTCGAGGGTGCCCTGCGCCGGCAGGTGGGGCAGAACATCCAGCGTCTGCGGGAGATTCGGAGCTACCGGGGCGATCGTCATCGCCGAGGTCTGCCGACTCGTGGCCAGCGGACGAAGTGCAACGCTCGCACGCGGAAGGGTCGGAAGAAGACCGTGGCGGGCAAGAAGGGCATCAAGGGCTAGGCCATCTTTGGCATTTGCGCGTCCGAGGCAACACGCGGGCGGTGACAGGATCGAGAGACAATGGCGAAGAAAAAGATCCGCAAGAACGTCGCGAAGGGCATCGTGCATGTCAAGGCGACCCACAACAACACGCTCGTAACAGTGACTGATCTCAACGGCGAGACGCTGGCATGGGACTCCGCCGGCACCATCGGCTTCAAGGGCACGCGGAAGGCAACACCGTTCGCCGCGACGCGTGCGGGCGAAACGGTGGGGCAGAAGGTCCGCAAGATGGGCTTGCACGAAGTGGAGGTCCGCATCAAGGGCACGGGGGCCGGCCGAGAGGCCGCGATCAACGGCGTGGCGTCCTGCGGCATCCGCGTGTCGGCGATCGAAGATCACACCCCGGTGCCGCACAACGGCTGCCGGCCTAAGAAGAAGCGACGCGTCTAGGCGTTCGCACGGAACTGATGGGGGCCGCGTCATCCGCGTCGGCCCCGGTGCTCGATCGAAAGAAGGCAGCGACGCGAACACCCCCGGCAGCGCGTCTCCCGCCGTGATCGATCGAGCTGAGCAGAAACCTTGGCCGGGGTATGAGGTGCGTGCATGCTCCGAGTCCGCTGGCGTGGTCTTGAACTCCCGTCGAAAATTGCGGCCGATCCGAAGTTTTCGGGTGATACCTTTGCACGGTTCGTCGTCGAGCCGTTCGAGCGTGGGTTTGGTACCACCGTGGGCAACAGCCTCCGCCGGATTCTGCTGTCCTCCTTGGAGGGTGCCTCCGTCACGGGTGTCAAGATCAAGGGTGTCGAGCACGAGTTCAGCTCGCTGCCAGGCGTCATGGAAGATGTCACCGACATCATCCTGAACGTCAAGAATCTCGTTGTAAAGCTGGAGGGTGACGAGCCCAAGACGCTGCGGCTCGCGGCGCAGGGGCCCGGCGAAGTGACCGCCGATCTGATCGAGGGCGACACGTCCGTCACCGTAATGAACCCCGACCTGGTCATTGCGACGCTGACGACCGACATCGACTTCGAGATGGAGCTGACCATCGGCAAAGGCCGAGGCTATGTGCCTGCCGCCGAGCAGCACGACGACGATGAGGATCAGGAAATCGGCGTGATCCCGGTTGATGCGATTTACTCGCCGGTGCAGCGGGTGCGGTACAAGATCGAAGAGACCCGCGTCGGCCAGAAGACGAATTACGACAAGTTGTTGCTAGAGATCTGGACCAACGGCACGGTCACGCCCGAGATGGCCCTGGTCGAGGCCGCGAAGATCATGCGGAAGCACCTCAACCCGTTCGTGCAGTATCTCGAGCTTGGCGAGCAGCGCGTATCTGAAGAGGCCGCCGCCGCGGCGGGCGTGGACGAGGAGCTCATCCGCAAGCTCGATATGCCGCTGGCCGACCTGGACCTTTCTGTCCGGGCGAGCAATTGCCTGGAGTCGGCGCGGATCGATACGGTCGCGCAGCTGGTGCAATACAACGATGCGGATCTGCTCAAGCTCCGCGCGTTCGGACGCACGTCGCTGCGTGAGGTGAAGCGGAAGCTGCTGGATCTCCAGCTGGAGCTCGGCATGCAGCTTCCCGAGGGGTATCAGGTGGGGGCGACCGCCGTCACGCAGTGATGGCTGTCTGATTGATGGACTGGAGCGACTGACATGCGGCACCGCAAGGCCGGCTACAAACTGAATCGGACCTCCTCGCACCGGCAGGCCATGCTGCGGAACCTCGCAGCCAGCCTGTTCGAGCACGGGCAGGTCGTGACGACCCTGCCCAAGGCGAAGGCTGTGCAGCCGTTCGTCGAGAAGGTTGTTACCAAGGCCAAGCGGGGTGACCTTCACGCCCGTCGCCGGGTGATCTCGATGCTGGGCCGCGACCGCCTCGCCTTCGACTGGCGCTACCTGCCCAAGGACGCCACTGAGCAGGAGCGTCAGAGCTTCGAGACGCAGACCGAGATCGCCGAGCAGTACTTCGAGCTGCCGCCCGCCGAGCAGACTGAGCGCAACCGCTACGGCGAGCTGCGGAAGGCCCCGCGTCTGGTCCGCCACATCTTCGAGAACGTGGCCCCGCGCTTCGCCGACCGCCAAGGCGGCTACACACGCATCATCAAGCTCGGCAAGCACCGCCTGGGTGACGCGGCCGAGCTGGTGCTGATCCAGTTCGTCGGCGCCGAGGAAGGCCCGGAGATCGGCGGCCGCCCGAGCACCCGTCGCCGCAAGGCCGACCGCCGCTCGGCGTACTTCGCCTCGATCAAAGACAAGGTCTCCGCACCCGGCGCCGCCGTTGCAGCGCCCGCCGAAGCCCCGGCCGAGTCTGACGCGGATGGCAGCGACGAGTCGGCCGAGAGCTGATCGACCGCTTCTGATCCGTCCGCGAACCGAGTCCACGCTCCAGCTACAGTGAGCCGACGATGTCGGACTTTCTCGCCCAACTCGATGAGCTCCAGCGCGACGGCCTCGCCGCGTTGGATGCCGCCTCATCGTCGGACGACGTCGAGGCGTGGCGAATCGCCTACCTCGGCAGCAAGGGCAAGCTGAAGGCCGCGATGGCGGGTATGAAGGACGTCGCCAAGGCCGACAAGCCGGCGGCGGGACAGAAGGCCAACGCCGTCAAGGTCGCGCTCGAAGAGGCCTTCGAAGCCAAGAAGTCCTCGGCCGGCGGCGGCGGTGGACCTGCCGCGGTGTTCATCGACGTGACTGAGCCCGGTTTGATCGCCGTGTACCAGCCAGGGCGTCGGCACATCCTGACACGCGTGCGCGAGGAACTCGTCGAGGTCTGCGCGAGGCTGGGCTTTGATGTTGCCGAGGGCCCAGAGCTGGAGGACGACGAGCACAACTTCGTCAAGCTGAACATCCCGCACGAGCACCCAGCGCGTGACCCGATCGACAACTTCTACGTCGATGATCCCGCGACGACCGACGTGCCGCGGATGATGCGGAGCCAGACCTCGACTGTGCAGATCCGCGTGATGGAGCAGGCCGTCAAAGATGGCTCTGGCCCGCCGCTCAAGATCGTCTCGCCCGGCCGCGTGTATCGGCCCGACACGGTCGACGCGACGCACAGCTTCATGTTCCATCAGCTCGAGGGCCTGTACATCGATCGGGGCGTGTCGATGATCGACCTGAAGACAACGCTGCTGCAGTTCGCGCGGGCATACTTCGGGGCGGACGCCGAGGTAAGGCTGCGTCCGAGCTTCTTCCCGTTCACCGAACCGTCGGCCGAGTTCGACATGATGATCCAGCTGAGGCCCGACAAGCCGGCCGAATGGATCGAGCTCGGCGGTTGCGGCATGGTCGATCCGAATGTGCTCCGCGCGTGCGGCATCGATCCGGAAGAATGGTCCGGCTTCGCGTGGGGCTTCGGGATCGAGCGGCTCGCGATGGGCAAGTACGGCATCCCGGATATCCGCCTGCTCTTTGAGAACGACATCCGCTTTCTCAGCCAGCTCTGACCGTCGCTTGCAGACGCATCGGTCTTCTGTGCAAGGCCGAACCCGCAGGCATGGCACCTTCGTTCAGTCTCCGCTCTCTCCGCTCAACCGCAGACACGCTATTCGTAGTGCTCGGCGATCAGCTCGATCGCGAGTCGCCGATCCTCGAACAGATCGACGCGAAGCAGGACGCTGTGCTTATGATGGAAGTTGAGCACGAGAGCCGCAATCCCGCGAGCCATAAGCAGCGGACAGCGATGTTTCTGGCGGCGATGCGGCACCACGCGCTGTGGCTCCGCGACGAACAGGGTCTTCGCGTCGAATACGTCAGGCTCGACGATGAAGAGAACACGCAGAGCTTCGCGGGAGAGATCGAGCGCGCCGTCGAGCGGTTCGACGCGAAACAGGTCGTGGTGGTTGAGCCCGGTGATCACCGCGTGCGGGCCGACATCGAAAGAGCCTGCGGAAACGCGAACGTCGATCTGAAAGTTCTCGATGACTCGCACTTTCTGACCACGCCCGCAGATTTTGGTGAGTGGGCGAGCGGCCGCAAGCAGCTCACGATGGAGTACTTCTACCGCGAGCAGCGCCGGAAGCTCGACATGCTGATGGACGGGAAGGACCCTGTCGGCGGCGAGTGGAACTACGACAAAGAGAACCGCGAGACGTTCAAGGGCCCGCCGAGGCCGACGCCGCCTCCGAGCTTCGAGCCCGACGACATCACGCGAGAGGTCATGGATCTGATCGAGGATCGCATGCCCGACCTTCCCGGATCGATGGACGGTTTCGGTTGGCCGGTCACACGCGAGCAGGCCCTTGAGGCGCTCGATGATTTCATCGAGAACCGGCTCGCACGGTTTGGGAAGTACGAGGACGCGATGTGGACCGAACAGCGGACACTCTACCACGCAAGGCTGTCGCCGGCGGTCAACCTGCATCTGATATCGCCGATCGAGTGTGCCGAACGCGCCGTTGAAGCGTACGAAGCGGGCGATGCGCCGCTGAACTCGGTCGAGGGCTTCGTCCGTCAGCACATCGGCTGGCGTGAGTTCATCCGAGGCGTCTACTTTTTCGAGGGCGACGGCTACAGCGATCGCAACGAGCTCGGCGACGAGGGGAATCTGCCGGAGTTCTACTGGACGGGTGAAACCGACATGGCCTGCATGGCTGATTGCGTTGGCTCGGTGGTGGAGGAGGCCTACGCCCATCACATCCCCCGGCTGATGGTGATGGGCAACTTTGCGATGCTCGCGGGTGTCGAACCCAAGCAGGTCGCGGATTGGTACCTTGGTATGTTCGCAGACGGTGTTGACTGGGTCACCGCACCGAACGTCGTGGGCATGGCGCTGCACGCCGATGGCGGTGTCGTCGGCACCAAGCCGTACGCGGCGAGCGGTAAGTACATCAAGCGGATGAGCAACTACTGCGACAACTGCGCTTACAAAGTCAGCAAGCGCACCGGCGAGGACGCGTGCCCGTTCAATACGCTGTACTGGGACTTTCTGATCCGCCACCGCGAGACGTTCCGGAAGAACAACCGCATGGCGATGATCCTCAAGAACGTCGACCGGCTGAAGGACGACGAGCGCGTCGAGATCACCGTGAGCGCCCGCAAGCTCCGCCGGAAGCTCGGGGTCAGCGAAGCCGGATCCGGATTGGTCCCTTCGCCCGTGAAGGATCGATCTCGTGTCCCTGCTGGGTGAACACGACCTTGCCCTGCTCGATAAGCCGGCGGCCGGCCATGCGCGCCGGCTCCATGAAGTCTCTCCATTGATCGGGTGATACAGCCTTGGCCGCTTCACTCGGGCAAATCGTTTTGCCGCGCTCGCGTGAATCGAGAAGGTCGAGTATCGCTTGCTCGAGCGCCGCATCGGTGGGAGAGAGCTTTCTCTTTCGGCATGCGTTTGAGCAATACCGGACGCTTTCCCAGTTGCGCTCCCACTTTTTCCGCCATTCGATCTCGCGGCCGCAAACGACGCACATCTTGGCTTTACCCGTTGCCATCGGTCAGTGGCTTCGCCGTGACATGATCGCCCGGATGCCGAGGAACAGCGGGATCTCCGCCCGAGCCCGGTTCTCCTCATCTGCGCGAGGCCCAGGCTCGCTGGTCCGCTGGCTCGGCCACTCTTCGAGTGAATCGACGACGAAGCCGGCGTTGCTGAGCGACCGGATGTACGCAGAAAGCGGACGGTGAAACGTGATCGTCTCAACGGGTGGCCGTCCGCGCGAGGCTTCGCCTGGATTCATTACGATCGGCGTGCGCGATTCGGAGAGATACGCGTCCACACGTCTGTACTGCCGGGGGCGACCCGGATCGCCCTCGTCCCACCCCCAGGATGCCTGCTTCGGAGATCGGAACGCGGGATGGAGCAGCACGAGGACGAGCGGCGCGGCCGCGGTCAGCCTCGCCGCGATTCCAGCAAGCGTGGAATCGAGGTTGGCGATATTCATGATCGCCATCACGCATGCTGCCGCATCGAACGGCCCGCGCGCCGCGTCGCCAGCGGAATCGAGATCGTTGGCGTCGCCGATCTCGAACACCGCCCCACGCAGACGCCTTGCCTTTGCGGTGTCGATCAGATCGGGCGCGGCGTCCACCCCCGTGACAACCGCGCCGGCTTCGGTCAGGTGTGCCGCAAACGCGCCTTCGCCGCACGCGACGTCGAGAACGCGCTTGTTCGAGACATCGCCCAGCAGTGCGAGCGAGCCCGGGTAGATCACGTTTGTAAAGTGATCGCTCTTCCGTGTGGCGTGGTAGTCGCTGTACCACCGCGCAACCGGTTGCCAAGATGTTGAGTCGGCCGACTCATCGCTCCGGCCGGCCTCGGACGGAACTGCTGCCATGATGCGGTCGAAGGCGTGCGGGCGAGGGGCGGATGCCCGAACATCTTGACCGGTCCGGGGGTGTTCGAACGCGATTTGTTCGAGGTGGAGCATCAGCGGGCCGGCGGCGCGCCTCGGATCGTCGCCGATAATCGGCCTGTCGAGCTGACGCATGTGGTCGATGAGCTGACCGCGTCGGTGCGTTTCGGGTCGGAGTTGCACGAGCGTGGCTTGATCAGTCTGGTGGAGCAGACGGTAGTGAGTCACTGCAGGTGTTGGCGACGTCGGAGGTCCGCCTCGGCGTTGTCTTTGCTTGCGGAGGTCGCGCGGTGTGGACTGCACGGTCCCGGTCGCGCCTTCTCCGGCATCAAACGTGCCTGTCAGCACCGCCGCATATATCCTCCGAACGCGATTCCGCCGGAAGAGTGATTCGAGCGCGGTCTCGACGCGTTTCGATTTGGCAAAAACCACGAGCCCGGAGACCATGCGATCGAGCAGGTTGATCGGACGGACGCGGAGGGCGACATCGCTGTTCGATCGCACGTGATCGAGTACGGCATCGTGCAATGTCCGCCGAGAGTCCGACCGCTCAGCCGCGGTGAGGACCCCCGCGGGCTTGTTGACGATGAGGAGATGGTCGTCCTCGTAGACAACCTCTGCCGATCCGATACCCCCGGGACGGGCGGGGCGCTGCGTTCTGGCGCGACCTCTGCTCATGCTGATGACTTCCGCTGGTGGCACGCCAAGAGGACGGGCCAAAGCCACTCGGCGAACGCCCGCTTCGGCATGCCCGCTTCGGGCTGGCTGATGATTGGCGCGAGTTCGTCTGTCACAAATAGCGCGGCGTCGATCGTGTCGCTCTCCATCGTCCCGAGCGGGTTCGCCACGATGACGTCGGCACCCTTGCGTGTCAGCTTTCGTCGCGCCGACGATTCGAGACGCTCGGCGGGCTCGAGCGCGAAACCGACCAGCAGCTGATCGGGTCGTGCCGAGCCCGATACGGCTGCGAGCAGATCCGGCGTCGGGACAAGTTCGATGGACAGTCTGCCGGACGTGTTTCTGATGAGCTTGCCGCGGTGTCGGGCAGCCGGAGTGTGGTCTGCGACGGCAGCCGCCATGACCACAATGTCTGATTCGTCGAAGCGGTCCGCAAGCAGGCCGCTGAGTTCGGTAGTCTCATCAAATCTGAGAAGCGTCACGCCCAATATGTTTGGGTCATGAACGGATCGGCCGAGGGCAAGCGTTGTCGGCAGGCCGCGATCGGCCGCAGATGTCGCGAGCGCTACACCGAGCGAGCCCGAGCTGCGGTTGCCAATGAAGCGGACGTCGTCGATAGGCTCGCGCGTCGGGCCCGCGGTAATGAGCACCCGCGGCTGGAACGGAGGGATTGATTCATGCGTAGTCATGTCGGGTGAGGATGATCCCTGCCTGTGGCCGCGCGGCCCCTACAGTATGCTCGCGCTGCAGGCCCCCGGGCGAACCACAGGGACTGGCGGCGATCGCCTCTTGCACGAGCAGATGCGGCGGTACCTTTTAACGCGGGGCAGAAACGGGACATGGCACGATCGCGCAAGAAGATTGGCGAGATCCTCGTACGACAGGGCGCGGTCAGCTCTCCGCAGGTCGACAAGGCGCTGCAGCTGGCCCAGGGCAGCGGTAAACGCATAGGCGAGGCGATGGTCGAGGCTGGATTCTGTAAAGAGAAAGATGTTGCGATGGCACTGGCCGAGCAGTTCGGCCTCCAGTTCCTCGACCTGTCCAGCAAGGATGGGCTCTCGGAGATCCAGCCGGACCTGATCCCGGAAGAGCTGATCAAGAAGCACTTCATCCTTCCGGTGAGCAAGAGCGGCAGCCGAATGAAGGTGGTCGTGCACGACCCGATGAACCTTGAGTTGCTCGACATGCTCCGGTTCAGGCTGAACGTCGAGCTCGACCCGATGCTCGCGGCGAAGGGCGACATCAAGGCGTTCATCGAGAGCCACTTCCGCGCCGGCGGGAGCATCGTCGATACCAAGGAAGTCTCGGCCGATGAGTCGCTGATTACGGCATCAATCGATAAGTCCATCGACGCATCGGTCGACAAGTCAATGGACAAGTCGATCGATGTCGCCGGCGATGATGCACCGATCGTCAAGCTCTGGAACCGCATCCTGCGCGAAGCAGTGAACATGCGGGCGTCGGACATTCACCTCGAGCCGATGGCCGACCGCGTTCGGCTGCGGTATCGCATCGACGGTGTGTGCATCGAGCGGGACAATCTGCCAAAGCGCATGCAGAACGCGCTCCTCAGCCGGGCGAAGCTGACGGCCGGCCTGAACATCGCCGAGAAGCGCGTGCCGCAAGACGGCCGGATCAAGATCGACATGGAAGACGGCACGGACATCGATTTCCGTGTTTCGGCCTGCCCGGCGTACCACGGCGAGTCGGTGGTCCTCCGTATCCTCCGGCCTGATTCGGTCCGCATCGGTCTCGCGAACATCGGGTTCGAGCCTGACAACCTTGAAGCGTTCAACAAGATCATCCGCAGGCCCAACGGCATCTTTCTCGTGACAGGGCCGACCGGCTCGGGCAAGACCACGACGCTGTACTCGGCGCTCAATGTGCTGAACAGGCCGGATAAAAAGATCATCACCGCCGAGGACCCTGTCGAGTACAACTTCGAAGGCATCAATCAGTGCCAGGTCCGCGAGAAGATCGGCTTTTCGTTCTCGGCGATCTTGCGTTCCATGCTCCGCCAGGCGCCGAACATCATCCTCGTCGGTGAGATCCGAGACAAAGAGGTCGGCGAGATCGCGATCCAGGCTGCGCTGACGGGACACCTCGTGTTCTCGACTCTCCACACGAACGACGCCCCGAGCGCGATCACGAGGCTGATCGACATGGGGATCAAGCCGTTCCTGGTCGCGAGTTCGATCCAGGCGGTGATGGCGCAGCGGCTTATCCGGACACTCTCGAAGTCCAAGGAACTCGCTGAGCCGCACGAGCTGGACCACAAGTTTCTCCGGCTTGTCGGGCTCACGCCGGAGGAGGCCGAGGGCAAGGTGCACAAGCCGGTGCCGTCGGCCGAAGCGCCGACCGGCTACAAGGGACGCAAGGGCATCTTCGAGATGATGCAGATGAACGCGGAGATCCGCGACGCGGCGTTCGATCTCGCCCCGGTCTCGGAGCTGCGGCGTCTTGCGCTGCAGAACGGCATGCGATCCCTCGTCGAGGACGGAAAGGTCAAGATCCTCGCCGGCCAGACCACGCCCGATGAGATCGCTCGCGTCACCCAGGTTGAAGAGATGACCGGAGTCGTCGACTGATCGGCTGACTGCCAGGAGACCAGCACATGTCCACGATGCAGATCGACCGCTTGCTTGACACGATGATCAAGCTCGGCGGGAACGACCTCCACCTGACCGTCGGGCGCCGCCCGACGATCCGTCTTCACGGCGCCCTCCGCGATCTCCAGACCAAGATCCTCGAGTCCGAGGACATGGTTGGGCTGATGAAGTCCATCACGCCCGAGCAGAAGCAGCAGGAGCTGCAGGAACTCGGCACGACCGACTTCGGCTTCGCATACGGCGATCGGGCGAGGTTTCGTGTTTCGTGCTTCCGGCAGCGCGGTGATCTCGCGCTCGTGCTGCGTCAGATTCCGAACAAGCTTCTGACGTTCGATCAGATCGGTCTGCCGGAAATCTGCCGGGATCTCATCCGGCGGCCGCGGGGCATGTTCCTCGTGACGGGGCCGACCGGCTCGGGCAAGACAACGTCGCTCGCCACGATGATTGACTACATCAACATGACCATGGATCGGCACATCATCACGATGGAAGACCCGATCGAGTACTACCACCAGCACAAGCAGTCGATCGTCAACCAGCGCGAGGTCGGCACCGACACGCCGACCTTCGAGGAGGCCCTCCGCCGGGCTCTGCGACAGGACCCGGACGTGATTCTCGTCGGTGAAATGCGAGACCTCGAGACGATCGAGGCCGCCGTCCGGGCGGCCGAGACTGGTCACCTCGTTTTCGGGACGCTCCACACGACCGGAGCCGCCAAGACGATCGACCGTCTCGTCGACGCCTTCCCGATGAACCAGCAGAACCAGATCCGGGTGCAGCTCTCGACGGCCCTGATCTGTGTTCTCAGCCAGGTGCTGCTGAGCCGGGTCGACACCAAGGGCATGGTCGCCGGCTACGAGTTCCTCGTGGTCACGCCCGCCATCGCCAACCTTATCCGCGACGGCAAGAGCTTCCGGATCGATTCGGCGATCCAAACCGGTAAGAAGTTCGGCATGCAGCTGCTCGACGATCACCTGTGGAGCCTCTATGAGCGCGGCATGATCGGCGCGGAAGAGATGATCGACAAGAGCAAGAATCCTGCTGACCTGACAGCGAAGGTCCACCAGCTCGGTCGGAGCATCGGGCGGGCGGAGCTCGATCAAGAGGATGTCAAGACCGGGGATTGAGCGGCGAAGCGTGCTCTCAAGTGCAATTTACTAGCTGTCGCGTGCGTTTCCTGGCCGTGAATCGCTGTAAATCGGGGACACGCGGCGTAATTCGGTGCGAAGATGTAGGACGTGCCTGGCTCGACGGGCCGGCACCAAGGAGGTCCGCATGGCCACGGCGAGCCCTGCAAGCAGCGGTGATTATTCGGTCTTCAAGGGCCACAAGCTCGGGCGCATCCTGCGGAAGCTCGGCAAAGTCAACCGCGAGCAGGTGTACGAAGCGATCGAGATCCAGAAGGCTGGTCGCAATGTGCCGATCGGCCAGCTTCTCGTTGAGCTCGGTCACATCAGCCAGAAAGACGTCGCGGCGGGCCTCGCGGCGCAGGCCGGCATGGGGTACGTCGATCTGAGCGACTTCGAAATGACCGACAAGCTCAAGGAGGTCATCCCTTCGACGAACGTGAAGACCTTCCAGGTCATCCCGATCGAGTTCGAAGAGCGGTCGAAGCGGTTGACGATCGCGATGAAGTCGGCTGACAACTTCCAAGCGGTTGACGGCCTGCGCCTGCTGCTCGGTGCGACGATCAAGGCCGTTGTCGCCGACGAATCCCAGATCGACGCGATCATCAGCGAGCACTTCGCGAAGGAAGAGTCGATCGCCGACGCGATGAGCGACCTCGCGAGCGACGACAAGTTCCAGGGCATGGGGACGAGCGATCAGTCGATCGACCTCGAAGCCGTCGCCGAGGCCGCGGGCGACAACAAGGTTGTGAAGCTGCTGAACCTGGTGCTGCTTCAGGCGATCAAGGACAAAGCGTCCGACATTCACTTCGAGCCGTTCGAGACCGAGTTCAAGATGCGGTACCGCATCGACGGCGTGCTCTACGAAATGGTGCCGCCGCCCCCGCATCTCGGGCCCGCGATCACGAGCCGCGTGAAGGTCATGGCGAACCTCGATATCGCCGAGCGGCGTCTGCCGCAGGACGGCCGGATCGAGCTGAACGTCGGCGGGCACCCGGTCGACCTGCGTGTCGCGGTCCTCCCCACGATGCACGGCGAGAGCGTCGTCATGCGTCTGCTCGATCGCTCGAACGTAGAGCTCAACCTCGAACGCCTCGGCATGGACGAGAAGGACCTGGGCGACTTCCGCTTGCTCACGGGTCGGCCCAACGGCATCGTCGCGGTGACCGGGCCGACGGGCTCGGGCAAGACGACCACGCTGTATGCGGCGCTCGCCGAGCTGAATGACATCGAGACCAAGATCCTCACGGCCGAGGACCCGGTCGAGTACGACATCGACGGGCTGTGCCAGGTGCAGGTGAACTCGGAGGTCGGGCTGACGTTCGCTGCGGCCCTTCGGTCGTTCTTGCGTCAGGACCCCGATGTGATTCTCGTCGGTGAGATCCGCGACCTTGAAACGGCGGCGATCGCTGTGCAAGCGTCACTGACCGGCCACTTGGTGCTGACGACGCTGCACACGAACGACGCGCCGAGCTCGATCGTGCGTCTGCTCGATCTGGGCCTGGAGCGATTCCTGCTCGCGGCGACGGTCGAAGGCGTCGTGGCGCAGCGGCTCGTGCGGACCGTCTGCCCCAAGTGCAAGGAAGAGTTCTCGCCGACGGAAGAAGAGCTCATGGAGCTGTCGCTGCGTCCAGAGGACGTCGCCGGCAAGCAGTTCTATCGCGGCGCGGGCGGCAGCTGCCCGAACTGCCACGGCTCGGGCTACAAGGGCCGGATGGGGCTCTATGAAATCATGATGCTCGACGACGAGGCGCGTGAGCTGATCATGAAGGAAGCCTCAACGGCGCAGCTGCGGAATCACTCGCGGTCGCTCGGCATGCGCACGCTCCGGGAGTCCGGGCTCAACGCGATCTACGAGGGTCGCACCACCATCGACGAGGTCGTCCGCGAGACGATCACGGAAGAGTAGCGGGGGACCCTGATGGCAACGTTTGCATACGAAGCGCTGAACGAGAAAGGGAAGACCCAGAAGGGCACGGTCGAGGCCGCTTCCGCCGAAGAGGCGCAGGCGAAGATCAAGTCCGATGGCTACTTCCCGACGTCGATCCGAGAGCAGAAGGTCAAGGGTAAATCCAAGGGGGATGGCCAGAAGGCCGCGCCGAAAAAGAAGGCGTCTGGCGGGAGCGTGAGCCTGCCCTGGTCCAAGGTGAAGCCGAAGAACATGACGCTGTTCACGCGTCAGCTGTCGACGCTTCAGGACGCGGGGCTCCCGCTGCTGCGGTCCTTGCAGATCCTCGAGTCGCAGCAGAAGCCGGGGCTTCTCAAGAACACGCTGATCGGTGTGTGCGAGGAAGTCGAGGGTGGTTCCAGCCTGTCGGACGCGATGGCGAAGTACCCGAAGGCGTTCGACACGCTGTACGTGAAGATGGTCGCCGCGGGCGAGGTCGGCGGCGTGCTCGACATCATTCTTCAGCGGCTCAGCGAGTTCATGGAGAAGAGTCAGCGACTGAAGCGGCGGATCAAGGGCGCCATGGTGTACCCGATCGCGGTCGTGCTCTTCGCGCTCTTGATCGTCACGGGCATCATGTGGTTCATCATCCCGCAGTTCGAAGCGATCTTCACCGATTTCGGCGTGGCGCTGCCGCAGCTCACGGTCATCCTCACGCAGGCGTCGCGGTGGGTCGCGGGGACCGCGTCGCCCGATCAGGCGGTGCCCGGCGCGCTCATCCTGCTGCCATCGCCGATCGTCGTGTGGATCCTTTTCAAGCTGATCCGCAAGGCCGGCCCGGGCCGGGCCGCCACGGATTGGATCTTCTTGAAAGCACCGATCTTCGGCAACCTGATCCAGAAGACGGTCATTGCACGCTTCACGCGGACGCTCGGCACGCTGATCTCGGCTGGCGTCCCGATCCTCGAGGCTGTGACCATCACGAAGGAGACGTCGGGCAACTTCGTCTTTGAGAGGGCGCTGCAGAAGGTGCACGACTCCATCCGGGAGGGCGAGACGTTCGCCGAGCCCTTGCGGGAGAGCAAGACGTGCGACCCGATCGTCGTCAACATGATCGATGTGGGTGAAGAGACGGGCGAGATGGACGTCATGCTCATGAAGATCGCCGACAACTACGACGAAGAGGTCGACGTCGCGGTTGCTTCGCTTGTGAGTCTGCTCGAGCCGCTGATGGTTGTGATCATCGGTGTGATGGTCGGCACGATCGTGGTCGCGATGTTCCTCCCGTTGGTTGCTATGATCGAATCGCTGCAGGGCGGTGGCGTGTGATCCGCTCGCGACGTTCCAACTCGCGTGTTCGCTCGGGCTTCACTCTGGTAGAACTGCTGGCGACGATCAGCGTGATCTTCGTCATCATGGGGATCGCGGTGGTGGCCTACAGAACGGCCGACCGATCGGCACGCTCGGCGGCGGACCGGGCGGCTATCAACGGTCTCCGCCTCGCCGTCGGCCAGTTCAAGTCAGAGTTCGGGTTTGTGCCGCCACTCGTGAAGGATGACGGCGGCGCTACCGCTGACCTGCCGCTCGCGACCGTGCGAGGCCGTTCTGTCCCGCTGGTTTTCTCCCTCGGCTCGCCGGCGGACGGGGAGGCCCTTCGCGGCCGCGACACGGACCGGCTCCGCTACAGCGTGCTGTCGCTCCCGTACTACATCCTCGGGGCTCTGGATGGGGTGATTGACGGTGTGGACGGGCTCGGGTTTTACGAGGTCCGCCGCGATGGAACGTTTGCGCCGTCGCTCGCGTACGAGACCAATCCCGACCTCGATCCGGGCGGTGCGGGCACCGTCACGGGATCGCAACGGAGCCAGCGACGCTATGAAGCGTTCTTCGACATCGGCCGGGGCGGCATCGAGCTGTTCATCGATACGTCGTCTCGTTTCACCGGGAGCGGCGGCGTGTTGACGCGGAATCGGATCCCCTTCCGGTTCGAGCTGCGCGACCGGGCGGGCGTTGCGATCCGGTACTACCGGTGGTCGCCGGACGAGCGGCCCCTTGAACAGGTGTTCGCTGAAGACGGCTTGACCGACCTGGACGCCTACGCAGACCCGCAGGATTCCGGCGGGCTCGAGGGAGAGCCGGGGTACTACAACGTCCCGATTGAGGTCTTGAACGCGTTCGTCGAAGAGCCGTATTTCGATGAATCGGCGTTGAACGCCGCGGTTGCCGCGACGGCGAGCGATCCGAACGCGGACTTCGCGTTCCCGCCGGAGCTCCGCAGCGCGACGTATGCGATCCTCGCGGCCGGCCCGAACCAGTTGTTCGGCTATGAACTCGGCGCGAACGGCCAGGACACCAACACCGCACTCCAGGATGATGAAGCGCTGCGTGGCCGGTACGCCGAGCAGCTTGGGCTGTCGGAAGCACGGCTCGGGAGCGACGACGACTACCGGCGAGAGGCGATAGAACTCGCGAGAGCCGACAACATCGTGGAGGTAGGCTCGTGAACCGCCAGCGCGCGTTCCAACCCGGCTACACGCTGCTTGAGCTGCTGGTGGTCATCGTGATCGCTTCGCTGCTCGTCGGCATCGCGATCCCGGCGTTCCGGGCGATCCTGTCGTCGTCGCGTCGGTCGCTCGCGGAGAGCAAGCTTCAGCAGGCGCTGTACTCGGCGCGTGACGCCGCCACGGCATCGGTCGGCGGCGGCGATGCCGCGGCGGTGTTCTTCTTTGAGCCGGGCCGAGGCGTCCGCGTGCTGACCTGCATCGAGGTCGGTTCGATCGAGGACGAGGTTTCCGGAGGACTCACAGGGTCGGGCGGCTCCGGCGGTGGTTCCGCCAACCGCCGCGATGTGTTTGTGCCGGTGCCGGGCTTCGAGCCTGTGCAGCTTCCGAGCGGTATCGGTGTCCGGGGCTTCGCGCTCGGCACGCTGTTCGCGGGTCGGAGCAACTGGTACGAGAGCTTGGATTCTCGTGCTGGCAACAGTGTGCCGCCGGAACCGGGCTACTGGGTGTTCCCGGAAACGGCGTTCTATCCCGAGAATGAGCTGGACGGCGGCGATGTCCGCCAGACATTCATGGTCCGGTTCGCCGCCGGCGACGGTACGATCAGCCGCGAGCCGACGCGCGCTCTGGTGGTATCTCCGAGCATCGGGAGCGACAGCACGGTGATCGAGCTGTCTTCGAGCATCAGCTCGGAGATCGACGACATCGATGAGATCGACGACCTGGAGCTTTGGGCTGGTCGAGCGCTGTCGAACGTCGGCGTCACCGACGAGCAGCGCCGCACGCTCTTCGGCAACGAATCGGTACACACCGTGCTCGCGGGACCTGTGGCGGAGCTGTCGCTGTACGACGAACGCGATCTCTCTCGTGCTGTCGGTGGCCGCGGGCTGAACCAGGACACGCAGACGCTCTACCTCCCGGACGAGAACGAGCCCTCGGTCGATCGGCGGATCTATGACGCCGGCGAACGCCGGTTTGTCCGAAACGCGTCACGGTGGATCGAGGGACGCGAGCTGATCGGTGTGCCGGTTCCACAGACGGATTCGACGGCACAGATCTTCTCCGTCAATGCCTTCTTTGGCGACCTAGTGGAGATCACACGATGACGCAGCGCTCGGCTCGAAAGCCAGGTTTCACCCTGCTTGAGGTGCTCATCGCCGTGGTCGTCCTGGCGTTCGGGCTGCTCGGTGTCGTTGCGGTCTTCCCGGCTGTCATCGACGTGCAGCGTCGCTCTCAAGACGCCGTGCTCGGCGGCTCTCTGGCGGCGTCGGCGGAGGCTCTTCTCAACTCGTCCGTTTTGGAAAGTGAGACGCTCGACTGGTACGACTGGGAGTCGGAAACCTCGCCCGGCGTGAGGCGGTTCCCGCCGAGTGAAGTTCTGTCCAATGACGTGTCCATCAGCGCTCTCGGTCCGCCCCAGGGCCCGGCCGACGACCAGGTTGTGCGGCTTGATTTCCTTTGGGACAGCGTCGAAGTCGATGACGAAGGCGTGCTCGTTCTCGGCGGCACGGGGCGAAACGCGGCGGTGCCCTTCCGTTTCTCGGATGTTGACCGCACGACGCCCGTCAGCGGTAGCCAGGCCTTGCCGGAGATCGAGTTCCCCGTGAGCCAGCGGCTGCTGCCGGACGAGGCGTCGGGCGACGAGCCCCGGTACATCTGGGATGTTCTTGTGCGTCGTGTTGATGTCGGAATCGGTCTCGCATTGAACGACGCGCGTTCCGAGGTCGAAGTCCCGCTCGCGAGACTTCCTGAGCTGCCGGTCGAGCTCATGGTCATCGTCCGACCTGTCGACCGAGGCATCCGCGTGCCTGTCGGCTTGACGCTCCGCGACACACTCCGCGGGTACGAGCTCGCTCCCGGCCCGGGTGGCGCGATCGTGCGCGATCCGCTCAGCGAAATCGATCGGCGGTTCCCGGTGTCAGCCGCCGATAGCGATCTCGCGACGCCGCAGCCTGGTGCGAGGCTGAACGATTCAAGCCAATACTCGCTGCCGATCTTCGGGCGACGCGTCGGATCGGCACCGACGGAGCCTGTGTCGCAGTTCGCGTTCGGCTCCGGACCGAAGCAGGTGGACTTCCGGCAACGTCGCCCGGGCACGCCGCCGGTGCTCGTGAACACCCGGAACGCGCAGCGAGAGTTCGCGAAGGTCGGGCAGATTTTCGTGAGCGACCGCGGCATCGTGCACAGGGTGACCCGCGTCGCGAGCGATGCGGACGATGAAGACGAGATCCGTGTCTCGTTCGAGCCGCCGATTACGCCGGGCTGGCGTCAGATTGTGTTCACGCCGCAGGTGCCGGCGGACATCCGTGTGATCAGGGCGCGTTGATATGAACGTTGAGTGCAGCACAATGCAATCGAGACGCGCGGCGAGAGGCTTCACGCTGACCGAAGCGCTGGTCGCCGTCGTTGCGATCGCGATCATCTCGGTCGGACTGGCCGCGATCTTCGCTTCCGTGGGCGACACGGTGCAGCGCGGCCGCCGCATCAGCGCGATCAACCAGTACGCGGCATCGATCGAGCGGCGCATCCGCGCTGATCTCTCGAACATCACGCGTGACGGGTTCCTCGTGATCCGCAACGAGTACGCGGGCGCCGCCAACGCCGACGAGGACGATCAGCTGATACCGCTGTCGCCGGAAGAGCCGCTCAGCGCTCGGCTCCGCCGGGTCGATGAGCTGATGTTCTTCGCACGCGGGAACTTCGTATCCGCCCGCGGCCCGATCTCGGCCGCGCTCGACGCGCCGCGGTCGCGGGAGGCACGCATCTACTACGGCCACGGCCAGAAGCAGCTGGAGGGTGCAGAGGGGTTCTTCCGCCCGTACCTTGATGATCCGAACGCAGACGACGCTCTCGGTCTGGGCATCCGGTCCGGCGCCGCCACGGCGATCGGCGAAGCGAACCCGAACGTGAACGCGGGGGATTGGACGCTGCTCCGTCATGCCACGCTGCTGCGTGAGCCCGCCCTCCCGTTCAACGACGACAGCATCGAGGACGCAGCCCGGTTCGAACAGTTCGCCGACAATGATCTCCAGATCAACGGTCAGATCGCCGCGGACAGCATCTTCCGCTCCGAAGCGTTCTGGGGGGAGCCGTTCGACACCGGTAATGCGTTCGACGACGACTTCGGCCAGTTCAGCGCTCGCCTGGCGGAGGCGCCTCCGACGTTCCCGTCCGGTGTTGTTGATGTAGCGACCCAGTCGCTCGCCGACATCCGTCGGCGGGTCCAAGGGATCGTGCTTTCAACGGGTCAGGCGGCGACCTTCGCGGGCTCGAGCGGTGAGGTCTGGTTGCACACGCCGGACATCCAGTTCGGCACGAACGGCCGCCGACTCCGATCGGCTGGTCGCCCCCGCGGCCAGCTTGCCGGCCAGGCGACGACGCCCGCTGCGCTGTACGACCTGCAGCTCCAGCGGTTTCTCGACCCCGACGAGCCGGACGATCTGATCGTCGAGAACGACCGCCGGCAGTCGCTCGTTCATGTGCAGCACGCGTGGATGAGTGATGCGTTGCCCGCCGCGTCGAACGAGCTGACGTACGTCGGGGGGAGCAACACGCTGCAGGACGAGATCCCGGACCTCGACGCCGTGCTCCGGGACCTGCCTTTCGGCGGCGGCCAGTCGGCGAACGCCACCGACCCCGCGAGCCCGTTGTTCCCGACGCGCTCGCGGATGCGGTACGAGTCGGTGCCTCCGGGGTACAACGCCGACGTGTTCGGTGAAGAGGCCATCCAAGCGTTCCAGGCCGACCGGGCCGATCTCGGTGCGGTGCTGCTCGCGGCCGCCCGCGCTGACCAGCAGATGGTGACAAACTCGCAGTTCATCCCTCGGTGCACCGAGTTCATCGTGGAGTGGAGCTTCGGCGAGCGGTACACGGACAGCGTCGGGTCATCACCCGGGACGAACGCTGATGCCATCTGGGAGGGCGACCCGAGCAACATCGTGGGCGAAGTGATCTGGTACGGCCTGCCTCGTCCCGCGGCTCAGGGCGTGCCTGTCGCGAGCCTGCGGCCGCTGCGGCGCCTGCAGGCGCTCCCGATGCTCATCACCGACCCGGACGAGGTGCCCATGGCAGCAAACCCGCTGCTGACCTCCGCTGATGGCGAGCAGCGACTGCTGGAGCAGCACCTTCGGGCGGAGCTGATCCAGGGCGACCCGGATGACCTCGAGCCGAATCAGCAGGCGCCGAGCAGCTCGATTACGAGGCGTCGCCAGACCGCGCCGGACCCGGCCGGTGTCGACGGACTGATCGGCGGCGGCATCAGCGGCACGGCGGCCGAGGCGCCGATCACATACTACTTCGGCTACGCGGACCCGCGCGCGGTTCCCGTCGATGACTTCATCGATGCCTCAGGCGACCCCGTTGTCAATCGCGGCTTCGACGTCAACGGCGACGGTTTCCGCGATGACCTCGACGGCGACGGTGTCTACGACGACGCGTGGCCCTGGCCCGTGCTGATCCGCATCACCATGTCGTTTGCCGACCCGGTCGACCAGACCGTCGAAGACACGTTCCAGTTTGTGGTGGAGCTGCCGAGAAACGGCGACCTCTAGACCACGGCTGATGACCCGATCACGCGGCGGCACAGACGCCGCACCCAGGGCTCCCCGCGCGGAGCAAGTTCGGAGTTGGACCATGTTCGCACACGGACGAATCGAGACGCTGATCAGCCGCATGAAGCGCGTGAGACGGAGGGGCACGATCCTGCTGCTCGTTCTCGGCGCACTCGCGATGGTGCTGATCCTGACCGTGGTGTACGCCGCGCTCGGCAAGGGTGATCGGACAACGGGTCGCGCCGCCAACGCGAACCGGGACGCGAACGCGGTGGTCGGGCGTTTCGCTGATCAGGTCGTCGGTGTTCTGCGCGATGATGTGTTCGACGCCGTCCCGGACCTAGCCGAGGAGCGTCTGCTTGCCGAGATCGAGCCCGGGTTCTCCGTCGGCGAGCTCGCCGGCGTCGCGAGGTACCTCACGGAGCGGACCGACAAGCCCGTGAGCGACTTCTCGATGCTTTCGGTGCCCTCGCTCTCTGGTGCAACCTCTGCCAACGCCGCACAGCTGTCCCTGCGTCAGTTCCGCCCCTCGGGTGGCCACTCGACGCTCACCGTGTGGCCCGAAGACGACGTCTTCGCTCGCACCTACCTGATCGACCCCCGGCACGCGGCCGACCCCTTCCTGGCGTCGACTCGGCCGACGGATCTGGGGTTCGGCAGCAAGTCGGATCAACTGCTCGGCGGGAGCTACGACAACGCCCCGTTCTTTGCTCGCGCGCTCGATTGGCACCAGATATCGAACGTCGCGCCCGATGGACGGTTCGTGAACCTCGCCTTCTTGCGGGGCAACTTTGACGTGCCGTCGCTCGATTTGACGCGGAATCCGCAGCAGGAGGACGAGTCCCGTCTGTCGCTCTTTGACGAAGACGGCCGCGCCGTCGTTGAGGGTGACGCGGGCTTCGTGCTCGGATTCGCCGATGTGCAGGACTACGCGGGCCAGGAGATCGACGACAACGGCACTGCCGATCCCGACTGGAACGTTCCAGCCCATTGGACGATGTACCAGCGCAACATGGCGCGCACCGTTGCGGAGCTCTCGCGCAACGGCTTCGACAGCAACGACCCGAGCGACCCTCGGTACTGGGAGTACTCCTACGCCGATGCCGACGGCGACGGCATCATCGACTCGCGATGGTTCGAGCTCGTGGACGCCAGCTCGGGCTTCGAGGTGCCGCTGCTGGGCGACAGCGACCGCCGATACTTCGCCGCGGTGCGGGTGATCGACCTCTCGTCGCTGGTCAACGTGAACACCGCGAGCGACACGATCGCTGCGCCGACGGTTGACAACCGTGCCGGCCAGGGGCCGCACGACGTGAGCCTGTTCACCCTGCTCAACCTCGATATGCACCGTGCCGTCGTGACCGGCCGGGGCGGGGCGGACATCGACGGGTTCGGCGGCGACGAGGACGAGGCGACCTACGAGTCGTTCTTCTCGGCGCTCAACGACACGGACGAGCGGAACGATTACGACCAGCTCGACGCGGACGAGCTGGCCCGGCTCGGCCGCAAGTCGTACCTCCGCCTCCGGCAGAGCCTGCTCGACTGGGAGGTTTACCCGGTCTTCGACGAGGATGTCCGCTTCAGCGGTGTGCCACAGGAAGCGAGCGCCGATGCCGTGTGGAGCAGCGACCTGACGAACTACTCGCCCTACGCGGTCAACGCGGACGGCGCCGGCGAGGATGAGGGCGCGCTCGATCTTCGGCGTCAGGACTTCGCGTTGATCGGCTCGTCGATCCCAGGCTTCGCGGGCGGCGGCAACGCGCGGACGGGCCCCTTCGGCGTCAGCGATCTCGTTGAGCTGCTCACATTCCACGGCGCGAACGACCCGGACGTGTTCTCGTCGCTCGAGCGGGCGTTCCTCGCGTACAACGGTTACGACGGCGGCGAAGCGTCGGAGCTTCGGACCAGGAGTCTGCTGCGGTCCGATCGCTCGCTCGATGCCGAGATCGGCGTGGAGCTTTCCGACGACACCGGGACGCTCGGCTCGACGCTCAGCGCGGAAGAGCTGAACCGGCGGGCACGGGCGCAGCTCGACGTCCGTTCGCTGCTGACGACGATCAGCGGCTCGAGGCCGCTTCGGGCCGTGACGACCACGGGCGGCGGCTTGTTCTCGCTCGACGACGGTCAGAGGCGGTTCCGCGTCGATGAGCTGATGCTCGGCAGCCCCGTCTACGAGGGCCAGGGCCTGACCGGCGACGACATCGCCGAGGCGCAGCGTGCCGCGCGGGATCCGCTCGTAGAGAACGGCTTCGAGGTCTACCTCCGCACGCTCGCCCCGTTCCTCGGGGAGTTCGAGGGCGGGACGGCCTGGCCGATCGTCGGGGTCAACGGCACGATCGGTGGCAGCCTCGATGAGCGGCTCAGCACGCTGTTCTACGGGCACACCGGCCCCGAGATGGCGATCCGCATGGCGGCTCACATGGCCGTCAACTTCCGAGACGCGGCCGACGCGCCGTTCGTCGATCTCAACAACGACGGCGTGCCCGACCCGGGCGCGCTGGTCGGCGTTGAGGACGACGGCGGCGATGCCGTGATCACGATCGACACGAACGGCGACGGCGTCGCGGACGGCGGCGGCAGCAGCACGCGGCCGGAGTACGGCGAGCGGCTTGATGAGCCGACGGCCGCCCTGGTCTGGCTCGTCGGCGAAGACGAGCGCAACGCCGGCGACATCGATGATCTCGCGGGCCTTCTCCAGCGGCCGTCCGTCAACGGCGCGATCGGAGGGACGCCCGACCTCGAAGACGTCGTGCCCGTGCTCGATGCCGATGTCGTGTTCGGCAAGGACGATCCCGCCGACAGCGTGCTCGCCGCGGAGCCCAACCGGGACCGCTCGGCTGACGCGATGATCGTATACGGCGTCGAGGCCCAGCCGTTCTTGTCGGAGGTCTTCTACTTCAACGCGTACTGGGATGCGCCACGGAGACCTGTCACCGAAGGATCGCCAACGGTTCCGTGGGAGACTCAGTTCTTGGCGGGTGAAACATCCGAAGACAGCGATTACCTGCGAGACAACCGGAGGACCGGCGAATACCTGACAGGCTTGAATTTGGATCCAGGTGACCTCACTGGCTCTGGGGGCGCAGCACGAGATGAGGCCGTCCGTGGTGTCTCCAACATCGATGGTCACGTATCGCCGGACAACCGTGACTTCCTGTTTCAAGTCGCCGTGTTTCAGGTTTTCAATCCGTTCGATGTTCCTGTGTCCTTGCGTGACTTCTACATCGAGTTTGGCGGTTCGGTGTACGTGCCGGAAGCGCCCCGTGGGGCGACGACTCGGCTCGCGGATCTGATGATTCAGCCCGGCGAGACCCGGCTGCTTTACGCGGCGAACCCGACGACCAACTTTGGCTCCGCAGTCGCTGATCGGGAGGACCCGATCGCAGACCGCATCGATGGTCTGATCGACACCGCTTTCGCACAGAATGCGGGCGCCTTCAACAACGTGAGGCCCACGTTTGGGGGCACGTTACCCGATCCGTTGGTTCAGACTTCGTTTAACAACCTGATTCCAGACTCGACGACCGCAGGACGCATCCCGCTGCGGCGATTCGATTCGGCCGGGCAGAACGAGATTACGGATACGGATCTGCTCTGGATCGATGACCCGACCGATCAGGATTCGGACTACGGCCAGCCGGACGCACGCAACAAGACCGTGCTGCTGTGGCGTGACCTTGGTGTCAAGCAGACAAGCGGCGGCGCGAATTGGCGGCGTGATGACCTGCTCGCGGATCGTCTTGTTGATCCCGGCGCTCCGAGCGACCCGCCTGTGCTCGATCAGCGGCTTGAGCTGCCGACCACAGACACGATCGCGGCGACCTCCCTTATCCCGGATTCTGAGACTGAAGACTTTCGGGTGAACGACGCGTTCACACTCGATGGCACGACCAACATCGATGACCCCAGCGTCGTTGCTTACAAAGAGGAAACAATCCAGCCGCCGCAAGTTAACATGAATGTGCGGAGTCAGCGGACTGTGGGATTGTGGGGCCGCATCCGCAGGTTCGACACCACGGCCGACGCAACGGGTGCCGGCGGTCGGCGTGCGAACGACCTCCCGGGGCCGAACGGTGTCGTGTCTCTCGGTTCGCAGGAGGTCCCGACCGGGGCGTTCCCAACGATCGCCGATGGCGATGCGGGCGTGCTGGGGCTGCCGACCGGGGCGTTGCCGGCCGCGGCGCTGGCGACCTCGGAGAACGTCGTCGCGACCACGTCGAGTGCCAACGGCGTCGGCTTCTACGAGCCGGATCAGCTTCACTTCCGCGACTCGTTCCCCGATCTGACCAACATCATCGGCAACCAGAGCTTCGAGACGGCGACCACGATCGAGGAGTTCTTTACCACCCGGCTCACGAACATCAGCGACCCGGGCGTGCAGCCCGAATTCCGAGAGAATCGGCAGCAGTCCTTCGAGAGCGGGGTGATGGACAGCATCGCGCGGTACTCGTTCGATCCGCAGCCGGACCCGATGGCGGATACGCCGCTGTACGGGGAGTACAACAGCGTTTCGGGGATCGACCCTGATGGCGATGGACCGATGCCTTCCCAGGGCGGCGTATCGACCCGGACCGCGCCCTACGCCGGACGCGACCTGATCCAGGTCTCGCAGAACTCCCGTGAGTTCCGATCAGAGATCACAGGCTTCCCGCAGCTGCGTGTCGGTGATCTGTTGAACGTTCTCGCGGTCGGGCCGTACCGGATGCCGCTGCGGACGCCCCCGGCCGAGCGGGGCCCGGACGGCTACGGCGGGGCGTCGGCCGATTCGGGCGCGAGGCTGCAGGCGTACACCGATCAGTGGACGACGCTGAGCGAGGTGCTCGGTGTCGCCGAGAACACGCTTCTCGGATCTGACCTCGAGCCCCCGATGTCGGCGAACTCGGACCGGTTCGCGCAGCTCGCGGGCGTGCTCGACCGCGGGCACCTGAGGCTTGACGCGTTCGTGCCGTACTTTGACTCCGACGCCGACGGCAACTTCGACCTGCCCGACGACCTGGACGGCGACGGCGACGCGGAGATCGACCGTGTGCGTGGGCTCGGCATCCCGCTCGCGCTGAACATCTTCGATGTGACGCAGGCGGGCGGCGAGCTGCCCGGTCGCGCGTACGGCGGCATCGATCGGGCGATCGCGGGCATGGTGAACATCAACACGGCCCCGCCCAGCGTCCTTCGGCTTCTGCCGGGCCTGTACCAGGATGTGCCTGTGGATGCGGACGAGACCGAGTGGCCCGCGTGGGCGGGGCGCACGCGTGATCTTGCCGAGAGCTCGAACCTCTCCGTGGCGTTCAGCAACGCGTTCTTCCGCGGCTCGGCTGATCCGAGTTCCGCGAGCGGCGGGGCCGCTGAGCTGTACGCGCCGCTCGACATCGCGTCGTCGCTTCTGAGCTATCGCGAGCCTTCGTCGGGCTACAGCCGAGTGCTGCGGGCCGGCGGGCTGGTATCGAACACCGCTCCAGAAGCGAGCAGGCCGCTCAACATGGGGCCGCTCGCGGTCATCGACGACAGCGGGAATTCGGATCTCACGCGGGGCGTGGAAATGGTGCGGGACTTCAGCGATGTTGATCTAAACGGTGATAACCTCTTTGACGTTTCGGGGCCGAACATCGAAGGGCTGCGAACCACGCCCGGCTTCGGTTCGATCGGTGAGCTGCTCGCGGTCCGACCCGGCGGCGATGTCGGCATGGGTGAGAACGCGCTGCGGTTCCAGTTCGGTATGGACTGGCTCGCCCGCGACCGTCGGACAGTCAGCCAGCTGTTCATCGATCCCGACACCGGGGAGCCCGCGAACGGCGAGCCCGACTTCACGCTGCCGGATCAGGTCCGAAACTTCGTGTTTGACGATGGCAACCAGATCCTCAGCCTGGACCCGTCGCTTCTGGGCGATCCGCTCAGGTTCAGCGAGGACGCCGGGGCTCAGTTCCGGCTACCAGTCGCGGACCAGATCCCCGATGACTACGACGAGCAGCTCATACAGATGAATCTGCTTACAAACTCGGTGAGCACCAGCAGCGACTTCTACGCCGCGTGGATGGTCGTCCACGGCTTCGCGGATGACGATGTCGAAGGGCTGGAGCCCAATGAGCCCATGCGGCCGAGCTTCGCCGCCCGATACCTCATGATCGTGGACCGCTCGAACGTTGTGAACCGGGCAGATCGGCCGCGGGTCCTGGCGTTCCTGGAGGTTCCCTACGGCGAAGAGGTGCGGAACGCGGTGTACACCCCGGAGTAGGGCGAGCTAGACTCCGTCGGTCGAGCCGATGGCCCGGCTGGTCATCAGGGCGTAGCTCAGCTTGGTAGAGCGCGTGCTTTGGGTGCACGAGGTCGCTGGTTCAACTCCAGTCGCCCTGACTTCGATACTCGTCAATGCGAGCAGAGCACTACGCCCTGCTTGCGAGGGCGGAGGCCGTCGGATTGGCTCTGATGGGGCAGTCGGTGGGGGATCGTGGTCTCGCGTGATTGGCGGCCGCGAATGTCCCGTCGATGCCTCGTCGTGCCCAGGCCCGTTCACACGCGGTCTGCATCCGCTGGATCTGCCGTTCGCTGAGACGGACACTGACCGAGTTGCCGTGCATCCGGTACTTGAGCACGGTCTCGGGAGAGTTGTGCAGCTCGCCGACCTCTCCGAGCCTCAGGAACAGATCCAAGTCTTCGGCTGGGTAGGCGTCGGCCCGATAGCCGCCCACGGTTTCGAACGGATCGCGGCGGATCATGGCGGACGGATGCGAGATGGGTGTCCTGCCGGCGAGCGCTTCTCGCTGAATGGTGTCGTTGCCGATGAACGGCTCCGGCGAGATGATCGGGTCTCCCGCTTCTGTGATCAGTTCGATCCTTCCGCCGACGCACACGGCACGCGGCTCGGCATCGAACAACGCCAGCTGTCTCTCGAACCGATCGGGCAGCGAGATATCGTCAGCGTCCATGCGCGCAAGGAAGGGCGAGCGTGCTCTCGACGCCATCTCATTGAGCGCGCCCACGATGCCGGTGTTCGGCCGGCTGATGAGCGTGATGCGGGGGTCAGACTCGGCATGTCTCTGCACGATGCTTCGCGAGTCGTCGGTCGAGCCGTCATCGACAACGAGAAGCTCGAAGTCTTCGAACGACTGTCGCAGGATGCTTCGAACGGCCTGATCGACAAACGCCTCCGCGTTGTACACGGGAAGCAGAACGGCGATGGTCGGTGTTGGACGTCTCACGCGTCGGTGCTCCGGTTCCGAGGCCGCACTGTACCTCGGTCACGCGAGCATTTCATTCCGCGTTGCTGAGCGCACTGCAATGAAACATTACTCGGTACTGAGTCTCGCGAGCGCGCCGCCGTCCACGACGAGCGACTGGCCGGTCATGAAGGAGGAGTGAGCGGGGTCCGCGAGAAACAGTACCGCACGCCCGATTTCCTCGGGCGTGCCCACACGACCGAGGACATGCTTCTTGCCGAGCCCGCGAACAAGACCGTCGAGCGAGCTCGCCTGAACATGTCCCCGAGACAGTCCCGCGTGGAGCATCGGCGTGTCGACGGCCCCCGGGAGCACCGCGTTGACTCGTATGCCGTATTCGCCAAACTCCAACGCGAGCGACCGCGTGAGCGCGAGCAGGGCACCCTTGCTCGCCGCGTAGGCTCCGATGTTCCGGCTGGTCGCCATGGCGTGCACGCTGGAGATGTTGATCACCGATCCGGCTGCGTGCTTAAGAAGACTGAACGATTCACGCACCGACAGAAAGACGGACCGCAGATTCGAAGCCATGACGGCGTCCCATTCTTCTGGGGTGGTCTCGATGATTGGCTTGCAAATCTGGACCGCCGCGTTGTTCACCAGCGCGGCCAGCCCGTCTGTCCGCTCGCGGACCCGGTCGAAGATCTCAGCGGGGGCCGCCGGGTCGGAGATGTCGGCCTGGATGAACTCGTGGACGGCATCCGACGCGGTGCTGCTGCGATCGACACCGAAGACAAACCAGCCCGCGTCGTGGAATACCGAGCAGATCGCGGAACCGATCCCCCCGGACGATCCGGTCACGACGACGTATCGGCGGGCCGGCGCGGTCATTTCGATTCCCTTCGCGGCTGGGTCAGCAGGTCGCACACGTTTCGGATGGTGATCCCGTGAACACGGTGCGCCGCACGGTTCGAGCTGTTCGCCAGGTGGGGCGACATCAGCACATTCTCCATTGTCAGCAGCGGGCAGCCCGGCGGGACGGGTTCCGTCTCGAAGACGTCGAGGCCCGCTCCGGCGATCTTCCCGGATTCCAGTGCGCGGATCAGCGCCGATTGGTCGACGACTCCGCCTCGCGCGGTGTTGATCAAGACCGCCGATGGTTTCATCATGGCGAGCTCGTCGTCTGAGATAAGGTGTCGGGACGAGGGATTCAGATCGCAGTTCAGGCTGACAAAGTCCGATTCGCGGAGCAGCTCGTCGAGGCCGACGATCTCGGTCCGGGTGTCGTCGAGGAGCTGCAGCGGGACGGTATCGTTGGGGTCCGTCGCGAGCAGGCGCATTCCAAACGCCGATGCCTTCCGCAGAACGGCGGAACCGATGTTCCCGGCGCCGACGACGCCGAGCGTGCACTCGGCGAGGCTCGTCCCGTCGAGCGGCGTCCACCGGCCCGCACGGATCTCTAATGTGAGCCAGGGGATCTTTCGCGCGAAGCACAGAACGAAGCACAAGACGGTGTCCGACACCGGCACCGTGAACGCATCGGGGACGTTCCGAACGAGTACGTTATGGTCGGCGGCCGCGGCGAAATCGATCTGATCGACACCCGTGCCCCATTTGCAGACGACCCTCAAACGCGGCGCACTCTCGAACACCCGGCGGGTCCACTGATCACCCCCGCAGATCACAGCATCGATGCCACCAAGCAGCGGGATCAGCTCGTCTTCGGTCAGCCTCTGGCTCACAGTCGCTTCGCGGACTGCGAATCCGAGGCGAGAGAGCTCGGGCCGCACGATGCTGATATCTCGCAGCATGCGAGGGCCGGTGATGAGAAGTTGCTTCGAGTCAAACGCGTTGTCGGGGAACGGTGCCCTCATCATGCGTCTCCGAGCAGGCCGGCGTCTGCTATGGCTTCCGCCAACCGCCAGCCCGTCATGTCGTCGATGTCCGTCGCTTCGAGTCGGTCGATCTCGAACAGCCGCGGCGACTGACCGATCCGTCTGCCGGAGCGCTCCAGCGTTTCTCGGCTGAACACGTAGAGATTCGAATTCTCTTCGAACAGCGGCGAGAGATCCTGCGTGCGCGCGAGCAGCTCGGGGTCGTGATTCAGAGCGCTGCCGTCGGCTCGGTACAGCCGCGTCTGCCACCGTGTGACGCTGAAGAGCGAGTCGTTCTGGCCCAGAGACTCAAAGTAGGCGGCGATCGCCCGGTCGATGGTCGCGGGTCTGAGGAGCGGGTTTGTGCTGTGGGTCTGCACGAAGTGGTCCCCTTCCTGACGACCGACAAGGCTCAGCAGCACCCGGTTCATTGCGATGCCGCCGTCGCGGAGGTCGGCCGGCCTGTCCAGCACCGAGACCTGCGGAAAGCGTGCGGCGCACTCGTCGCGGATTTGTCCGCTGTCTGTGTCGATCACGACTCGGCCGACCAGATCGCTCCGCAGAAGGGTCTCAACGATATGGCAGAAGAGCGGTTTACCCCGGAAGTCAGCGAAGTTCTTATGCGGGATGCGTTCGCTGCTGTGCCGCATGGGAACGAGCGCCGTCACGGTGGGGTGAGAACTCTGTGTGCTCATCGCTGCTCGCTCTAACGCGATTTCTTCACGGGCCGGTCCAGTCGGGGAGCGTAGGATCCCTCCCGGCGTGAATCAGAGGGTCCGCACGTGGCAGTTGAGGTCAGCACAGAATCACAAACGGCCGGAGGCGTTCCCAGCGGTGGGGGCGGGGAGGCTGCGGCTCGCGCGTTTGTGATCGACCCGTCTCGGTCGAGGTGGCTCAGCCGTATCCGGGAGGCTTTCGGTCGGCGCGAGCTCCTCGCGATGCTCGTTCGGCGTGATGTGTCTGTCCGTTACCGAGAAGCCGTCTTGGGTGTGACGTGGGCCGTGGTCGTTCCCGCGGCGACGCTCGGCGTGTACTGGTTCGTCTTCGACGTTGTCTTCCAGCGTCAGGCCGACGATGTGCCTTTCGTCGTGTTCCTGTTTCCCGCGATGCTTGTGTGGAACTACTACCACTCGAGCGTCGGCCGCGCGGCCAATTCACTCGCCAAGGATGCGTCGCTGCTCTCGAAGGTCTATTTCCCCCGCATACTGCTCCCGTTGTCGAACGTCATCAGCCCGCTGATCGACTTCTCGATCGGTCTCGTCGTGCTGATTGCCTTGCTGGTCGCTTATCGATACACGCCGACGATACAGATCGTGTGGCTGCCGGTGTTCCTGGTGATGGGCATGGGAGCAGCGACCGGCATGGGCATGCTCATGGCGGCGCTGCACGCCCAGTTCAAGGATGTGCAGCACTTCCTGCCCGTGATGCTCCACCTCTGGTTCTTCAGCTCGCCTGTGCTGTACCCCGCGTCGCGCGTTCCGGAGAATCTGCAGATCTTCTATGCCTTCAACCCCATGGTGACCGTGTGCGAAGGCGCTCGATTTGCGGTGCTCGGCACCGACTTCCCGCTAGCCGCATCGACAGTTCTGTGTGGGCTCGCATCGACTCTCGTGCTCCTGATTGCCGGATTCACGGCCTTCATGAGGGCCGAGCAAACGATTACAGATCTTCTGTGAGGTGTCGGCGGTGAGCGGCTCGATGATTTCGTGTAAGGACGTCTCGAAGCGCTACGTCCTGCGGCAACGCACCAAGGGCAGCCGACTCATGCTCGGGGCCCTGTACGGCGGGGCCAAGAAACTCATGGGGCGGGCCGATGACGACCTCGATAGCCAAGATGTCCACTGGGCGCTCAGGAACGTGTCGTTTGACGTGGCACCGGGCGAGGCGCTTGGAATCATCGGACGCAACGGGGCAGGGAAGAGCACGCTTCTCAAAATCATTTCACGTCTGACGCTGCCGACAACCGGCCGGGTGGAGCTGGCAGGACGGGTCGGTTCCATGCTCGAGGTCGGCGTCGGCTTTAAGAACGAGCTGACGGGTCGCGAGAACATCGGGCTCAGCGGCGCCATCCTCGGTATGCCGGCGAAAGAGATCCGTGTGAGAACCGACGAGATCATCGACTTCTCGGGAGTGCGCCCGTTCATCGATATGCCGGTGAAGAGGTACTCGAGCGGCATGAGGATCAGGCTTGCGTTCGCTGTGATGGCGACGCTTGAACCGGAGATCCTGCTTATTGACGAAGTGCTGAGTGTCGGAGATGCGGAGTTCCGCCGCCGATCGGCGGCTCGCATGGAAGAGCTCATCCGGGGCGGCAGGACGGTGCTGTTTGTCAGTCACAACCGCGACATCGTCGAGCGTCTTTGCGATCGCGCAGTCGAGCTCGACCGTGGACATCTGGTTTCCATCGGCGCCACGGCGCGTGTTGTCGAGCACTACCGGGAAATGGTCCAGCCCGATGTAGAGACGAAGGCGTTCGCGACCTTCGACGCGGACGCCGCCAGGCCGATCCGGATCAGGGCCGCGGCGATCCTCAACCGCTCCGGAGAGGTTGCAGAGGAGATTGAGATCGCTGAGAGCTTCCGCGTGCGCGTGTCCTACGACATCAACGAGGATCTCGACAACGTCAACATCTTTTGCCGGCTGGAGACCGTGGACGCCGTGGGAGTGCTCTGTTCGGGTGACGCGGATTACGACCCGGCGTGTCTCGGTCCGAGGCGGCGCGGGGCCTATTCCGCCGAGTTCGAAGTTGATGGCGGTCTGCTCGAAGCCGGTGCCTATCGCCTTACAGTGAGCGCGGGGATCCCGTTTCAGAAAGTGTTTGATCGGTGTCCCGCGGCGGTCTCGTTCCGTTTGGTGGACCGCAGCAGCCGCCGTCGTCTTTGGTATCCGCAGACGCGCCCGGGCTTTATCGCGAGGGAATACCCGTGGGTCTACGAGGGGCGGTCGCCTTGGGCATGAGCGTGCACTTGTCTGCAAGACTCTATACTGCGACGGCGGGATGACGCTGAGAGATGATCCGATGGAATCGGGGGATGGCGTGTTAGACACCTTGTTGTACGAGCCGAAACGTCGCCGCGCGGCGATGGCAACCCTCTCGGCGATGCTGGTCCTCGCGGTTGGATTCGCGGCAGCGGGGCTTTTGTTCAGTGCAGCGACGCTGCTCACGGTCTTCGCGGCGGGGTTCTTTGCGGTTTCGATCCTCGCCATCGGAAAGCTTGTCGTTGTCTCCCATGTTCATCTTCGCGGCACATCGGCTCGTCTTGAGGCGCTCAACGACCGCTACGACGACACAGCGAGATGGCTCGAGCGGTTTGACGCCGATACACGCGAGTCGCTCGTGGTTGCGAAGCGGCTTCTCGCCGATGGGCGGAAAGCTCAAGAGGCGTCAGATCGGGCCTTGAAGGAGCTCGCCGCTGAGACGCCGCGGCTCTCGCACTTCGAGAAGCTCTCCGCCGACACGCCACGACTCACGGCGCTGCGAGACCTTGAGAAAGAGCTTTCTGACCGTCAAGAAGAATTGTCATCGGCCCTCGCGGCTGCACAGGATGCGCAAACAGAGTTGCGCAACGAACTCGAAGAGATCGTCGGTACGAGTGAAGCCAGGCTGAACGAGGCCATCGGCTCTCTGCGTCACGAGATTCCTGACGTGTCATCCATGGCCCAACAACTCGAAGTGCTCGAAAGGGGCATGGATTCGGCGAGTACGGCAATTGCTGCGGTGGAGACAAACGCGGCGGGTCTTATCGATGCCGCGAAGTCCGCGTCGTCTGTCGATCTTGCATCAGCGAAGGATGAGTTGGGCAAAGAGATAAAGGATGTGAGGGGAGACCTGACCAAGGTCAGCGAAGAGCATGAGCGAAAGAGACGCGTCGCTGTGCACACCGCGAAGAAGGAAGCATCGGAATCGGCGGCGAAGCTGGCTCGCCGGCTCGATGATTCCGCTCAGCTCACGAGTCGCTTGCGCGGCGAGGGTTATGTTCGATTCTCTCGTGTCTTGAGCAAAGAGGCCATCGATGCCTCGTCCGCATTCCGCCTCAAGCTGACCCCTGCCCACCTGAAGTATCTTGAGCGGAAGCTCCAGGTCATCGAGGGCTTGTGTGAAGGGCGACTCGCGGGATCGGTCGATGATGCGATCGGACGTGTGCTTGCCGGTCATCTGGTCAAGACGAAGGAACTCCGCATCTTGGAGATCGGCGTGCTGTTCGGCGTCGGCGCTGCGTACATGCATCACGCCCTGGCCCCGCGGCACCAGACCGTCTCGCTCACGCTCCTCGATCCGTTCGAGGGGTACTACGGCAAGGACAATCTTGATCCCCCGACCGGTCTGCCCGTCACCCGCGCGGCGGTCGAGCGCAACCTTGAACGCTGCGGAATCGATGCAGGCAGCGTGACGATTCTGGAGGGATTCTCAAGCGACGAGACCATCCGCGAGCAGGCGGAAGCAGCCGGGCCGTATCACCTCATCGTTATCGATGGGGATCACAGCGCAGAGGGTGTGCGTGATGACTTCGAGAACTACGCGGGCATGCTGCGGAGCGGTGGCTTGCTGGTCATTGACGATTACGGCTCAGACGACTGGCCGGACGTCACGGCCTTTGTCGAAAGCACCGTTCGCAACGATGCGCGATTCAAGCCCGTCGCTGTCATAGGCAAGACCGCTGTGTTTAAGCGTGGCCGAACGCCGGCTAAAAAGTCGGGGCCGTCGCGGGCCGCCCGCAAGCCCACAGAGGCAGTGCAGTCAGGCAATGAATCCCAGGGCGAGAACGCTGGCGGAGCGCCTGCGTCGGCGGCGACTGCGAAGGAGCGCTCCGCCGGACCCGATGATTCAAAGGTCAAGCCAAGGGCCGCTTCACGGCGGCAAGCCAACGACCGAGGTGAATCGAAGCCGGCCGTCGATGAAGCCCCCGTCGTCGAGACAAAGCGTCGAGCGAAGCGGTCGGCGAGAAAGTCAAGCTCAGCGTCCTCGGCTGTTGCATCTGCGGCTAGCTCGGCGGACGACGCCGCTTCGTGACTGCAGAGAGATCACACGCAGAACGCTCGCGTGCGTTGACGTCTAGCCGCAGGCACCTCACACGGCGATTCGTGGAGAATGTGCTTCGGCCGCGGATTCCGACCGATGACAAGGCCTGGTGGTGGAGCCCCCGCGGCGCGACGAATAGAGCGCGTCTCGCCGCCGTTCGGGGTCGGTTTCACGGCCGACGCTGCTTCATCGTTGGGAACGGGCCAAGCCTGCATGACACAGATATCACGCTGCTCCGCGATGAATGGGCGATTGGGCTGAATCGCATCTATCTCCATCCCGTGTTCGAGACATGGAAAAGGCCGCTGTACTGCTGCGTGAACTCCCATGTGCTGGAGCAGTTTGGGGACGAGATCGAGGCGATCGCTGCTCCCAAGTTCCTCCCGTGGGAGCAGCGGGGCCGGTTCGGACAGGGGCACGATCGGTTCTGGCTGCGCACGCGGCATGAGCCACGGTTCTCGTTCGACCTCACAGACGCAATCTGGCAAGGCGCCACAGTGACGTACGTCGCGATGCAGGTGGCCTTCTACCTCGGTTTCACGGATGTGATCCTCGTTGGCGTGGACCACTGCTTTGTGACAGCCGGACAGCCCAATTCACTCGTGGAAGCTGCCGGAGACGACACCAACCACTTTGCGGCTGACTACTTCGGTCCGGGAGTCCGCTGGCAGCTTCCCGACCTGGTGCAGTCGGAGTCGGCGTACCGTCTCGCCAGGCAGGCGTTCGAGCAAGAAGGCCGGCGGATCCGCGACGCGACCATTGGCGGACAGCTCGACGTCTTTCCGAAGGCCAACTACAAGGACCTGTTCTAGCGGCCTGAGCAGCTGCCGCATTGAAAGGGAACGCAACGATGCTTGGTTCTGTGTTCGGGAGGCTTCGCGGTCGTATGAGCACAAAGCCGCGTGCTTTCACCGTCGGTGTCGTGACGCCCAGTTATCAGCAGGGTGAGTTTCTTGCGGAGTGTCTGGCATCGGTCCGTTCGCAGCGGCATCGGGCGATGGAGCACTTTGTCTTCGACCCTGGATCAACCGATGGGAGCCGAGAGATCGCGGCGGCCGCGGAGGGCGTGACGCTTGTCGCCGAACCAGATGAGGGCCAGGCCGACGCGGTTGGTACCGGCATGCGTCGCGTTCAAGCGGACATCATCGCGTGGCTGAACTCGGATGACGCCTACAGCGACGACACGGTTTTCAAGGACGTTCTTGCGAGGTTCAATGCTCCCGACGCGCCCGACGTGGTGTACGGGAAGGGAATCTACGTTGACGCCGCAGGCGTCAAAACCCGCGACGCCTACGTCAATTCCGACCCTACCTCTCTCGGCGAACGCCTGGCCCACGAGGTCGGCATCTTGCAGCCAGCCGTGTTTATCCGGCGGAGTGTCGTTGAACAAATCGGAGTCCCCGACGCCGAATTGAACTTTGCGATGGACTACGAGTTCTGGATCAGGTCGGTCAGGGCCGGTCATCGGTGGGTCTATCTCGATCGAGAGCTGGCCAGGGCACGCTACTACGAGGACAACAAGACGCTCGGCAAGCGGGGTGAGAGCTACGCGGAGATCGCTGACGTGTCTTCAGGGCACTTCGGCTTTCTCGATGTTCGGTGGGCGAGGCGGTGGGCCGAGCACGAGGTCGCGGGGCTCGACGGGATCCTCAAAAATTCAGGGAACACGGAGACCGACGGCCGAGCGGTCGAGAAAGAAGCAGCAACGATTCTGCGTGCGTACAACAGCGGATACGCCGCACGCCGGGGGCTCACTGAAAATTCACGGAGCGCAAGACTGACCCGGCAAGCCATGATTGACGCGGAGGCTCCGATCGAGCAGATCTGCAAGCCGGTCGATGCAGATGCCGCGAGCGGCAACGGGTTCCGCTGCTACACAGTGGGGAGCCAGCGATGGGCCTTTTCGTCTGCGTGGCACGCGAAGCAAACCGCGCGCTCACGCGATGCGTTCGTCCGGCTTGCATCCCAGCGTGCGGCCGACACCGCCGTGATTGTGGGGAACGGGCCGAGTCTCAATCAAACCGACCTTTCGCTGCTCGACGGTGCCGACGTCTTCGTCAGCAACTATGCCCACCTCAAGCCAGAGCTGTTCTCGAGAGCGACGTATCTGTGTGTGGTGAACAATCTCGTCGCCGAGCAAGGGGCGGCGGCCTTCGGATTGATCCGTGGGGTGACGAAGGTCTTCCCGTACTGGCTCGGCTATTGCATCGCAGAGGGCGATAACACTCTGTTTGTGGACTCGATCGGATATCCTGAGTTCAGCACGGATATCGCAGCGAACATCTCGTGGCGGCACACGGTGAGCTTCTTTCACATGCAGCTCGCCTACGGGCTCGGCTACACGAGGGTCGCGCTCGTGGGGTTTGACCACAGCTACAGGCAAAGCGTGGAGCTCGCCGAAGGCGATGTCGTCGAGCAGACCGCGGCCGATGCCAATCACTTTGATCCGCGTTACTTCAAAGGCAAGAAGTGGCACGCCGCGGACGTTGACAACATGGAAGCCATGTACCGGCTCGCGAAGGAGGCCTTCGAGGACGACGGTCGGACCATTGTCAACTCGACCGCCGGGGGGCACCTCGAGCTGTTTGACCGGGCCGATCTCGCGGAGTTTCTCTCCGCGTCGCATACACACTGACGCCGTGCCCGCGGGCAATACGGCAGTTTACTGGCTGGTTTTGACCGTCGCGGCCTCTCGCATGACATCATGGAACGCCTGCCGAACCACAGATACGTCGTGGTTGCGTGCCACGATGTCTTCGGCACGCATCGCCGCGCGCCTTGCGATTCGCTCGTCAGCGATGACGCGGTGAATCACTGAAGCGAGCTTGTGACCCTCGGGGTCGTGCTTGTCGGCCACGATGGCCCAGCCCGCGTCCTTTGCGTAGCGAACATTTGGGTTGCTCGAGGGTCCGTAGACGAGAATCGGGGCGCCAGACGCCATGTACTCCGGCCCTTTCGTTTGCATCGAAAGCCCGACGTACTGGCGTGATCGCTCGTCAAAGTTCACCGGCAGAACGAGAAGGTCCGCCGTGCTCAGCACACGGGGAAGATCGTCCTGGCTCAGGAATGCCCCGCGCTGTGTCACGGGTCTGTCCGCGAGATGCTCTTCGACGGCGTCGTCCCACGCCGGGCCGCAGTGCACCTCGAACCTGATCTTCGTGCCGGTGTCGTGCAGCTTCCGTGCGGCGAGGGCGATCTCCTGCAAGGACCGGAGCTCCTTGTCGGCCATGAGACCACCGACGTACCGGATGACAAACGGACGATCGATGCCGGCGCGGCCGCTTGGCCGGGGCTCGCGGGCCGCGGACCACCGCTTGACGTCGATGGTGTTGTGAAATGCTTTGAACGGTCGGTCGTATCGCTCGGCGAACGCTGACGCCATCTCGGGGCTGATGGCGATGTTCGCGGCGGCGCCGCGGATTGTCTGCCGGATCGCCGACTGCATCCGCCTTGATTTCATGCCGCCGCGGGCGCCCCGCGGGATGTCTTGATTCGTACCGGACTTGGCTTCGGCGGCGTACCTGGCCGGCCAGTCGTCCATGATGTGCGTGACGTAGGGAATGCCCATCAGCCGGCATAGATCGTGACCGAACCACCAGTAGCAGCTTGGCTTATCGAGCGGCCGGAGGTAGGCCACATCCGGCCTGAACTGCCGCGCGAACGCGATCGCTTCCTGAAAGCGGTGTTCGAGCCGGAAGAACCGATGAGCTCGGCTCCTTCGGAGGGCCCTGGCCGTCGCTCGCGGACCAAACAGCGGTCGGCCCTCGGCGAATTCGAGCTGGCGATCCACTGGTGGAAGCCTGTAGAACGTGCGACAGATTGACTTATCCTTGTTTCGCACACCATAGCTGTAGATCTGCGCGATTCGGCTTTGCGGCCATCCCCGGAAGAGATTCGACATGGTCACGCCGCCGCCGGCTTCCAGGTTGAAGCTCACCGTGGCGATGACCAGCACTCGGGGGAACGGGCTTGTGTCCTTCGCCGGGGCGGCCGCCGAAAGAAACTGATCCGCGCCAGTGCTCACGACCACCGCACTCCCAGCGGAGTCCCCGAGGTCGGGTGACCGAGCTTCAGCGTGAACCGATCTACCGGCGGGCTCGGCGGGCAACATGGCGGCACGATACCGCTCGGCGGCGACCTTAGCAACCGGGCGCGGCGAGCCCGCGGCTTTCAGAGCGGCCGCGGCACTATTGTCTCCTGATGCCTGCAGACGAGCCGCTCCTGAGCGTAGTGACGCCCGTGCTCAACGGCGGAAGATTCTTCGATGGCTGCCTGCGAAGTGTCGAACGGCTCGCGTCCAACGTCCCAGGAATGGTCGAGCACATCATCGCGGACGGCGGGTCAACGGACGGCACGCTGGAGCGGGCGAAGCGTTCCAGGGATGCCGCAGCGTCCCCGATTTCAGCGGTCATCGAGGGGCCAGACCGAGGGCAGTCCCACGCGATCAACCGTGGCTTCCGCGCTGCACGGGGCCAGTGGTTCTCGTGGCTCAACGCCGATGATCGATTCATGCCCGATGCGGCGGCAGCGGTGTCGCGTCTAGCCGAGGAAAGCAGCGGCAAGTGCGATGTTCTGGTCGGCCGATGCGACTTTGCCGACGAGACGGGCAGTGTCGTGTTCGCGCCCGAACGCCCCGACCTGTCGGATGCTCGCGATCTGCTCCTGCCGCTGTCTCGCTGGTTTGCCGGGTCGTGCATCGTGCAGCCCGAGGCGTTCATCCGAAGCCGAGCGTTCGACAGCGTTGGCGGCCTTGTCGAATCCAATCACTTCGCGATGGATCACGATCTGTGGCTCAGGCTGCTCGAGCACGGGGCGATCTTCAGGACGATGCCGGAACTGGTCGCGCGTCAGGTCGTGCATGACGGTCAGAAGACCGCCGATAACGCGGAGGTGGCTCGGGAGATTCTGCACAACTGCGAGCGGAGCCTGCAGCGTCAGTCAACATGCAAGGAAGACACGTCTGAAGAGATCGCCGAGCTGCGTGATCGGCTGGCTGACCTAGGCACGATCATGGGCTCTCGCCGAGGCCGCCCGCCCGTCGGATCGCGGGCAGTCGTGAGTTCTATCGCTGGTGTTCTGATGACGCTGCCTGCCGCCCCCCTCGCCGTGCTCGCGATCGGAAGGCACACGGAGGAGGCGGCCCGCCTCTCGGGACGCGATCGCGATCGCATCACGCGCGCCTCTGGTCCGCTCGGGGCCAAGGCTGTGTTCGATGTCATCGTTGTTGACGCGCTTTCATTCCACTTTGACGACGACTCGCTGTTCGCTCTCGCTCGAGAGATGAGGTCAGAAGGTCGGCTCATTGTCGCGGGTTGCGTCCCACCCGGCGGTGCCGAGCGGATACTTCGCAACATCGCTCACACACTCGGTGTGCGTGTGACGTCCAAGGGTCGTCCGTGGTCCCCGGAGGTTCGGCAACTTGCGATCGATCTTGCTGGCTGGGCGAGAAGCTGTTCGCGGATGCCGCGCGATCTTCCTCGAGAATTGAGTGTTGTGCAACAGCGGCACGCTCCGGTCGAGCCATGGGCGAAGATGCTGCTGCCGGTGTTGGGACTTGACTCGTCCGATATCGCGCAGACTCAGGTTCTCGCTCGGCGGTCATCGGGCCGCGTCCGGTAACACCGCTGTGCACCTGCGCGGCTGTAGCGGTCATTCCGTCCATGCGACTTGCTTCCTTGACACCGCCGCTGCCGCGCACTCGATCCGGCACTCGCTCTTGCCGACGCCCACTCTGGGGTGAAGTGCATCTCCCCGACGGAGCCGGCCCATGTTTAAGAAGCGTCGCAATCGCAAGGGAAACCCCAAGCAGGAGTCGAATCGCAGCCGCCCGCCGCGTTTCGATGTCGAGTCGCTCGAGAAGCGGGTTCTCATGTCAGCGAGTTGGGTTGACGCGGACACGGGCGATGCCGAATCAGGACCGACCGATGGCAGCGATCGATTCGAAGGCTCCGGCCTTGATGACATCGCCGCCGGTGGCCAGGGCAACGACATCCTCTCGGGCAACGGCGGAAACGATGTCCTGCAGGGGGGTGCTGGTAATGACCAGATCGATGGCGGCTCCGGGACTGACACTGCGGACTATTCCAGCGCGACCGGCCCCGTCACCGTCGATATCACGCTGGACGGCGTCGCACAGGACACAGGCGGTGATGGGACCGACACGCTCTCAAGCATCGAGAGTGTCCGCGGCTCCGCTCACGACGACACGTTCCGGCTGTCCCAGCCCGTCAGCGGAACGACGTATTCGATCGAAGGCGGCGGGGGGTCGAACACGCTTGATATCAGCGGGTTCACAAGTGACGCGATTGAGTTTGGGAGCGGGCAGCTCACGGTGACCAACACCGACGGCGGCGTCTTCACCGTCGAGTACAGCGACATCGATTCAATCTCGATGCAGGATATCGAGGCTGTTGTCGCCGACGATGGCTTTGCGAACTTCGATATCACCGGTGATACGCTCTTCGTCAACGACGATACCGCTGTGCGCATCGAGCTCGATGCCGGCACAGCGACGATCGACTACAACGAAACAACGAACACGGTTGATCTGTCCCTGGCGGGCGATGGATCGCGGCTGACCGTGGACGCGGCGGGCGAGCCCGAGATCAATCTTCGGATCGCGGACACATCCGCGACAATCACGAGCTCTGTCTCTCTCGGGACAGTCGAGTTCACGGGTGATCTGAGTGCGTCGATGACCGTCGCGGGCAATGTCGGCAGCATCAGCGTGGGCGAGGATATCGGAGGCGGCTTGCTCACCGTGTCCGGCTCCGTTGGTTCGATTTCGGTCGTTGAAGATATCGAGCACGGCGGCGCGATCCGGATCGGCGGTGACGTGGGGACGATCCTTGTCCAGGATTACGTCGCATCCGATGCGGTCATCGAGATCGGCGGTGACATCGATCGGATTGAAGCTGTGTCTCGTATCGAGAGCGGTGCGCAGATCACCGCGGGGGGCGTCCGCGGCGGCGTCACCGTCGTGGATGGATCGCAGCTGCACACTGATTCTGTCGATGGGCTGGGCACGCTCTCGTACGACGGCGACTCACTCGTGGTCGAGCAGACCGCGCCGACACCCGAGTCCATCGGCCTCGGCGACAGCACGGCTGCGAGCAGCGCGATCACCCAACGCGAGCCCGTCGCATACTGGCAGTTCACCGACGACGGTGCGAAGGATCAGGTCGCGGGAGTTGACGGTGTCTACAGCGGCGACGCGTCGTTCGCCGACAGCGATCTGCGATCGGTCAGGTTCGATGGCAGCGGCGATGCGGTGACGATCCCGCACAGCGATGACTTCCGACTCGAGAACGGAGCCGTTGAATTCAAGTTCAATGCCGACGATTCCTCGGAGAGGCAGGGGCTGTTCTCGAAGGATTCGCGCAACTTCGATGACGGTGGGCACCTGACGGTGTGGGTCGACGACGGGCGTGTTGAGGTCCGGCTTCAGTCCGATTCCGATTCGTATACATTGCGATCAGATCAGGTCGTGCAGAGCGGCGAATGGACCGATGTGGCCGTGCGCTTTGGCGAAGGCGGCCTCCAGCTCTTTGTCAACGGCGTCCTTGAGGGCACCGATAGCTACGCCGGCGGTCTTGGATCGACGTCGGGCGGTTCGGGTAACGCCGAGCCGATCGTGCTGGGCGCGAACTCGTGGCGAAGCGGCAACGAGTCTGCGGACAATCTTCAAGAGCACTTCGCGGGCATGATCGCTGACGTGGCCGTCTACGAGATCGATCCGCCCCCGCCGACACCGCTCGCTGAACCCATGGACATCGGTCTCCCCGCAACAGCTGAAACTCTCGCCGAGATCGACGCGCGCGGGCCGGTCGCGCATTGGTCGTTCACCGATGCCGGTGTCACGGATCGTGTCGGCGATGCAGACGGAGCGTACGAGGGCCAAGCGAAAGCGAGCGATACCGACGGCCGCGTCGCTTCATTCGATGGTTCGGGCGACTACATCGTCATCGATCACACGGACGACATGCTCCTGGAGAACGGATCGATCGAGCTGCGGTTCAACGCCGACGATGCTTCTCCCCGACAGGGGCTGTTCTCCAAAGACTCGAACGGGTATGACGAGGGCGGCCATGTCACCGTATGGGTGAACAATGGCAGGATCGAAGTGCGCGTGCAGTCCGCCGAAGAGTCCTACGAGCTGAAGTCGGGGCAGGTCGTCGAGAGCGGTGAATGGACGGATGTCGCCGTGCATTTCGGTGAGGGCGGCTTGCAGCTCTTTGTTGATGGGCAGCTCGCGGACTCTGATCCGTACACAGGCGGGCTCGGCTCGAACTCCGGAGGCACGGGCAACGCGGAGCCCATCGTCATCGGCGCGAGCCAGTGGAAAAGCGGTGACGGCGTGGCGGACCGGATCGATCATGAGTTCGCCGGGATGATCGCTGACGTGGCCGTATTCGGGCCAGCCAACAGCGCACCAACGGATATCTGGTTCGAATCCGACGCGATCCGCGAGAACCACGCCGGCGAAGACATCACGCTCGTTGTGACTGATCCTGATGGAGACACGAGCTTTACATTCGGCGTGTCGGACGACCGCTTTGAGGTCCACGAAAGCTCCGGCACCTACACGCTGCGGCTCAAGGACGGCGTTTCCTTGGACCACGAGACGGAGCCCGAAGTCGGCGTGACAGTGACGGCGACGGATGCTGGCGGCGAGGTCTTCGAGAAGACGATCGATCTGACGGTGCTCGACGTCAACGAGGCGCCGCTGTCGGTGATTGTCACTGGTGGCTCCGTTGTTGACGACGCCGCTGCCGGGGCCGTGGTAGCGGACCTGTCGGTGATCGATCCGGATGGATCGGATTCATTCACCTTCGAGATCGTCGGCGGGGGAGAGCGATCGCTGCAGGACGCCATCGCCGCTGAGCCCGATGGCATCCACGTGATGGCGTTCGATGGCAACGACAACGGAAAGGGTGGGACCGGCCTGCGGATCGTCTCGCACGGTGTCGTGACGTCGTCCGACAGCGATCTCGACAGCGTGTGGCGGATCCGCAACGCGAACGACGAGCCGAGGACCGTTGTGCTTTCCGAGGTTGGGACCGATGAGGCGCGCGAGGTCACCGTGCCGGCCAACAGCGAAGCATTCCTGACCATGGACGGGCAGGGCACGCACCGGCTGCGGCTCGACGGAGCCCAGGTCCAGGTCTCCGGGACGAACCCGGCGGCGTTCTCAAGCGATCGAGTTGTCGATGGACCAAACGATAACTTCGCTCTTGTAGACGGGCGGCTTGTTGTCGCCGATGGGTCATCACTCGATGCTGATGATCGGCCGAGCGAGACTGTGGTCGTCCGAGCGACCGATGCGGGCGGCCTGAGCGTCGAGCATACGTTCGAGGTCCAGGTTGAGCGGGGCAACGCGGCGCCGGCATCGATCTCGTTCTCGGGGGGGACGGTCTCAGAGATCGCGACTGCCGGAACGGTCGTGGCGACAGCGTCGGCCGTTGATGCGGACTCAAGCGATTCGCATGCTTATGCGCTCGTCGATGACGCCGGTGGCCGCTTTGCCATCGATCCCGCGAGCGGCGAGATCACAGTGGCCGACGGCGCGGTCTTGGATCACGAGACCTCGGCCGCACACACGGTTCGGGTGCTCGCCACTGATGCGGCCGGGGAATCGGTTGAGCAGGAGCTGATCATCCTTGTCGGGGACGTCGACGAGAGCCCGGTCATCGCAGCCAGCGGGGCGGTGCGCGTTGCTGAGGGCGATGAGGTCGGCCTCAGCATCGACGCGTGGAAGCCGCAGGCGATCGACCTGTCGGCCTCGCCGCTGGAAACATACGGCGGCGTGAGCCAGGATGTGGACGTGGACGCCGTCGTTGAGGGCGGAGTGCTCACGATGACCGGCAACGGGTGGAAGAGCCTCCCCTTCGACTACGAGGTGACCGAGGACACCGTCCTGCAGTTCCAGTTCCGATCGACCGGCGAGGGCGAGATCCACGGAATCGGATTGGATAGCGACGCCAGTCTTTCGGCGGATCGGATGTTCAAGGTGCTCGGCACGCAGAACTGGGGCATCTCCGACTTCGCTCAAGAAGCCTCGCCCGACGGCGAGTGGGTCACGTACCGCATCCCGGTCGGCGAGTACTTCACTGGGAGCGTCGACCGGCTGGTCTTCATCGATGATCACGATGTTCCCAACCCCAGCGCGAACAGCCAGTTCCGGAACGTCGAAGTGTTCGAGCCGGGGCAGAGGGACGACGCCGATGCCGGACTCACGTACAGCTGGAGACAGGTCGGCGGGCCGGCGGTCCAGCTCTCGGAGGGTGACACGGCTCAGCCGTCCTTCACCGCGCCGGACGTCGGTGATGATTCCACGCTGACCTTCGAGGTCACGGTGTCCGACGGCGCTGCAGAGACGACCGAGACGGTCGAAGTCACAGTCGTCGCGAACGGCGGGCCGATCGCCGAGGCCGGGACCGACATCGAGGTTGACGAAAGGCAGACCGTCCAACTTCGCGCTTCGGCAGAGGCGGCCGAAGCCGGCCACATCGATCTCTCGTCCGTGAACTACGAGGAGTTCGGCGGGGCGGGCCAGAACGCCGGCCTCGATTTGGCTGTGGACAACGGCGAGCTCACGCTAACGGGTAATGGGTGGCGGTCCATCGAATTTCCGATCACTGTCACGGGTGACACGATCTTGGAAGTCGAGTTCCGCTCGACGGCAGAGGGTGAGATCCACGGGATCGGCTTCGACAACGACAACGGCGTCACTAGCGACACGATGTTTAAGTTCTACGGCACGCAGGACTGGGGCGTCGATGTCGCCGAGCCCTACGGAGCGCACCAGGGCGAGTGGGTGACGTACCGCATTCCTGTCGGAGAGTCGTTTACGGGTGACTTCGATCGCCTCGTTTTCATGAACGACCAGGACACGGCCGATCCGGACGCGAATAGCCAGTTCCGGAATCTTCGCGTGTACTCCACGGGGGCCGAGCACTCGGATCTCGATGACGACATCACGTACAAGTGGAAACAGGTCGGCGGGCCTTCGGTGGTCCTCTCCGACGCCGCGGCCAGGACGCCGACGTTCGACAGCCCCGCGGTCGATGAGCCCACGGAGCTCACGTTCGAGGTGAGCGTCTCGGACGGAGATAACGTCACAACGGATCTCGTGAACGTCCTCGTCAACCCGGTCAACGACGCTCCTGATGCTGTGATGTTCACGGGCGGTCGTGTCGCCGAGAACGCCGGCCCGGGCACGGTGGTCGCGGTTGCGTCGGCTTCAGACTCCGACGCGGGCGACGGCATCCGGTACTCGCTCTCGGATGACGCTGGCGGTCGATTCACGATCGACGCGTCTTCGGGCGAGATCACGACGACGGGCTCGCTCGACTTCGAGTCCGGCTCGTCGCACACGGTCCGCGTGGTGGCGACCGACGACGGGGGTCTGTCGTCTGAGGCCGAGCTGTCGATCTCGGTGGGCGACGTGAATGAGGGGCCAGACTTCTCGACGCCGCGAGATGTGTTGATCAGCGTGAAGCAAGGTGAGCCTGTGTCCATCGACGCGGACGCCACGGACCCTGATGGTGACGCTCTGACCTACAGCTGGCGCCAGGTTCGAGGACCTGCTGTTGACATCGCCGACGTCGGTGCGTCGAGTATCGAGTTTGTCGCACCCAATCTAGAGACCGCCGACGAGATCGTCTTTGTCGTCGAAGTCAGCGACGGCCAAGAGGTCAGCGAGCGCACGATCCGTGTCGCTGTCGCGCCGGGAGATGCCGGCTTCGATCGTGAGTCAGACACTGGCGCGAACGCACCCTCGGACCGGTCGGAAGCGGCGGCAGATGTCGGGGGCGTGGATGGACCGGTGAGCTCGCCAGGCGTGGGTAGCATCGAGGCTGCTGAAACAACCGTGAACGAGTTCGAGGGTGCCGAGTTGCCTGTTCCTTCACCGTTCGCCGACACGGCTCCGGGCGATGGCGGCTCCGACGGTGCATCGGAGACCGAGCCGCTTGAGTGGTTGGTCTCGGAAATTCAGGAGATAGCAGAGATCGCCCGATCGGTTGAGGCTCAGGACCTCGACTTCGATTCTGCCACGCGGGCGGGCGACGAGCAGATCACCTTTGAGCAAGTGTTCTCCGACCTCGATGAAGCGGGACCGGACGGCGAGCCCCAGACCGAGGGAACGGCTGGCACGGCCACCGCCTCGAACGAGGGGTTTCTGTTGAAGATGCTGACACTGCTTCGTGCAGGATTTGGAGCGCAGGGTCGCGATGACGACTCAGGCGATACCGCTAACAGCCGATTTAAGCGGTAGGTCGGGCTAGCGGCGAGAGGTTTGCAAGATGATGGGCAACGGACAAGCAAAGAACGGGAGCTTCGACGCGTGGGCGCAGACACTGCTCCGCGAGCTGGAGCAGCAGACCCCTGAGGCGATCCGCCGCCAGCGATCATCGCAGAGGCAGGATCTGAGCATCGGTGTCACAGTCCGGCCTGGCAACGCCAGCGATCGCCGGACTCGCCCCGACGCGGATGGCGTGACAGGAGATGTGTCAACGGGCGGCTGCCGCGTGATGATGTCCGAGCCGATGCTTGTCGGCGACGTCTACCAGTTGCATTTCGCAAAGGGCGAGCTCGACCTGCCGATTGTCTACGCGCGGTGCGTGCGGTGCAGGCTGATCCGTGAAGACGCCTTCGAGGCGGGGTTCGCCTTCTTCGAGAGGATCGTGCTCGCGTCCGACGGCGGCGGCACCGGCGAGGATTTGTTGTAAGCGATGGCGAGCGACAACGCACAGAAAGACGCGACAAGAGCGCCGGTCGGCGGCATCGGCCGTGATGTCTCGCTGGAGATCGCACGACTAGCCGCTGACGCAGAGTCGGGGTCGATGTTCGTGAAGCAGGCATGCGGCGCCGTCGTCAAGGCGTTCCGCAGCCCGTACGGTGCCGTGAGTGTCCGTCTTGGTTCCACGATCGTCGAAGACGCGTGGCACACCGGCAGCACCGATCCAAGGTTCTGGGAGAAGCCGGTCCAGGAGCTGCTCAACGAATCGCTGCAGACGGCGCAGCCGATCGCGAGACAGTTCAGTTCAAAGGGCGCACGCTTCCGTATCGGGCTCGTCTCCGTCACGCTACAGGATGTCGGCGGCGGCATGATCGGTGTGCTCTCGATGGTGCTCCGGATCGATGAAGAGCACCAGGGCTCGGCACAGCGCGAGCTGCTCGAAGCAGTCTCGGTGCAGATCGCACTCGGGCTTGCAGCGATCGATGGGCGGAGCTCAGCCCCCGCCGACGAGGCCCCGTCCACCGAGCTCGCCAAGGCGGCTGGCTATCGCTCAGGTGTCGAGCTCGCCTTCGCGTTGGCGTCAAGCCTTCGGAACAAGTACGGCTGCGATCAGGTAGCGATCGGGTTCGCTCAGCGCAAGCGTGTCAGGGTCATTGCTGTCTCAGGGCTCGACGAGGTAAGCGAGCGGGCCGAAGCTGTGAGAGTCATCGCCGACGCGATGGGTGAGACGATGGATCGCGGGAAGCCGACGGTCTGCCAACGCGGCGGCTCGGGCGGATACCGGGTCCACAAAAAATGGCATGACCAGTCGGGCGGCGTCCCGGTCGCGACAGTGCCGCTCGACGCCGGCAGCGGGTCCACGCTCCTCATCGCTCTGCGCCGGGCTGGCGATATGCCGTTCCGATCGGACGACATCGATCAGGTCGAGGCGACGGTCGCTCCGTATGCGCCCGCCTTCGAGATGCTCGAACGCGCGACGCGGTCTGTCGTTTCCCATTCCCGTCATGCACTGCGGACGCAATTCGCCGAACTGGCGGGGCCGCGAAAGTGGACGAAGAAAGTTGTCGTTGCCCTTGCCGTCGCGTTGGTCGCCTGGATCGCGTTCGGGTCGCTTGAGTACCGGGTGACGACCAGCGCCGTTGTTGCGCCGGCGGAGCGTCGTCAGCTCGCGGCCCCGTTCGCCGGCCGCTTGGCGGCGGTCCTGGTGTCGCCGGGGGATGAAGTGATCGCGGGCCAGCTCCTCGCGGAGCTCGACCGGTCTCCTCTCGTCGTTGAGCGCGAACAGCTCGCCGCCGAGATCCAGATCGCCCGTCTGAACGAGGATCGTGCGATCGCGGAAGGCATGGCGGCGGACGCGGCGCTGGCGCGAGCCGAGCGAACCCGTGCGATCGCGCGTCTCACCGAAGTTGATCGCAGAATCCAACGATCGGAGATCCGAGCCCCGTTCGACGGCAGGGTGGTGCGGGGTGATCTCAGGGGCCGCGTCGGAGAATCGCTTCCACTGGGCGAGCCGCTGTTTGATGTTGCGATGACGGGCGAATGGCAGGTCGAGATCGAGGTCCCTCAGCGTGCCGCGGGCGACGTTCGCCCGGGTCTTGCAGGAGATTTCGCGACGAACGCCAGGCCGGAGACCGCAGCAAGCTTCAGCCTCGAACGAGTCTCCGCGATGCCCGAGATCCGCGGCGGCGCGTCTGTATATGTGGCAAAGGCGACCGTTGTCGATCCCGAGCCGTGGTTCAAGCCGGGCATGGAAGGTGTCGCGCGTGTCGGTCTCGGTGACCGTCCGGTGTGGTGGATCGCGTCGCACCGTGTCGTGGGCTACCTTCGGATGAACTTCTGGCTATGACCGACCGGGAAGACAGCAAGGCTGGTGCGGACGAGCCGTTGGCTCCCAAGCTCGGCGAAGCACACGTCGGCCTGCGCGCCGATATCGAAGTGCACCGACACGTCTTTCGGGGAGAGCCCTCCTATGTGATCCGTGATCCGGTCACTCTCGCCGTTCACAGGGTGACGCTCGAGGACTATCAGATTGTTGCCGCCCTCACGAACGAGCGTCCGCTTGCAGCGATCTTCGCGGATCTCGTTGACTCCGGCCGTCTAGAGATCGGCGACGAAGAGCCCTTCTACCGCTTCATCCTCTCGCTGCACTCGCTCGGCTTTCTCAGCCTGCCGGTTCCGGACGATCGGTCGCTGTACGAGCGCCGCCTGACAAAGCAGCGGGCCCGGCGGAACGCCAAGCTCGTCGGCTTCCTCTTTATGCAGATCCCGGTGTGGAACCCGGACACGTTTCTTTCACGCACGGGCCACCTTGCTCGCTGGGCGTTTAGCCGTCCCGCGATGCTGACATGGCTGTTCGTCGTCGGGCTCGCGGTGGCCCTGCTCTGGCAGAGCCGCGCCGAATTCTTTCAGCCGCTCACGACGATCTTCACTCCGTCGAGGCTGATCGGACTCTGGTTCACGCTCGTTGGGATGAAGGTATTGCACGAGTTCGGCCACGCCTACGCCTGCCGGCTTCGGGGCGGCGAGGTACCCGAGATGGGTGTCTACCTCATCGCCGGGACTCCATGTGCCTACGTGGATGCGACCTCATCGTGGGGATTCACACGGCGGCCCGATCGGCTCGTTGTCATTCTCGCCGGCGTGTACGTCGAGCTGTTTATCGCCGCGCTGGCTGTGCTCGCGTGGGTTGTCGTTCCATCCGCGGCGGTGAAGGTAATCATGTTTGACGTCGTCCTCGTTGCCGGCATCGCAACGATCGTCGCGAATCTCAACCCGCTCATGCGGTTCGACGGCTATTACCTGTGCTCCGATCTCCTCGAAATCCCCAACCTGCGGTCGAACGCCCAGCGGTATTGCTCGTCGCTTATCCGATGGATCGCAGTGGGCACGAAGCCCCTTGAACTTCCATACGGCACGGGCACGAAGGCATTTCTTGCTGTCTTTGGGGTCGCGAGCGCGCTGTACAAATTCACGATTGTCATGGGCATCTCGGCGCTGTTGGCGACTAAGGCGTTGTGGCTCGGTGTCGGGCTGGCGGCGTTCTACGCAGGCGGCGAATTGGTCAAGATGCTGCGCGCATCGGCCAGGTTCTTGATCCACTCGGAGGAGGCAGCGCGGAGCCGCATCCGGAGCAGCGTGCTCGCCATGCTCGCCTTCGCGGTGCTCCCGGCGGTCCTCGTGTTCGTCCCGGTGCCAAGGCCCATCAAGGCGGCGGCATCCGTCGGGCGCGAAGTCGAAGCGGCGCAGTACGCTGTGGTCGGCGGGTTCTTGGAATCAATCCATGTGGTCCCAGGAGATCGAGTCGCGTCGGGCCACGAGATCGCGAGAATCCGGAACAACGATGTCCTCGGCGTTCTCGCGGACGCCGTGTCAGCTGTCGATCGCGCTCGCATCCGCGCGACAGCCGCGCTCGGTGGCGATGCCGCGGCGGGGCGACGCTTCGAAGCCGAAGCCCGCGCGGGGGAAGCGAGAGTACGGTATCTTGGCGAACAGTTCGAAGCGGCGAGTCTCCGCGCGCCGGCCGGGGGTGTTGTTGTAAACGCTGTGTCTGCCGGCGATGTCGGCGGGTTTATGGATCCGAAGACGCCGCTCGCCGTGATCGCAGACGGTCGGTGGGTCGTCCGCGCGATGATGCGGGCCGAGGGCTTCGCGGCGCTGGGGCTTCGATCGGGTGATGCGATTGATTTCCGGTCAGAACATGACCCATCGGTCACGCACACCGCCACCGTCATTCGTATCACGCCTTCCGGCTCGCGCGACCTGGCGAACACGGCCTACAGCGTTGAAGCCGGCGGTGACGTCGCGATCTCTCCGGTCACAGGCCAGGCGGATCAAGCGTACTTCCTCGTCGAAGCCGTGCTGGATGACGAGTCCGGGCTGGCTTACGGCATGACGGGTCGGGTGCGGCTCGGTCACGCGTCCGAACCGATCGGGACCACGGCATGGCGTGCCGCGCTGCGGTTGCTGCAGAGGCTCGAGTTGGGCTGACTCGCCGGTCGGGCGTGTCCTTCGACCCGAGCCGAACCTCGCCGACACGGTCGGGTATCATCGCCGTATGGCAGAGCAGACGGTGCCCGCCCTTGCCGCGCCGCGGCGAGAGCGTGACAACCCACTCACCCGGAGCAAGGTCGGTCTCGCCGGCCTCATCTTCCTGCTGACGATGACGGCTGTGTGCTTCGGTTCTCTGCCGTTTGTGACAGCGCGTGTCGGCGAGACGGCGACACCGCGGTACAACGCCGGTGAGCCGCGTGAGGGCCGCCTGCCGCCGTCTTGGGCCCCCGCCGACGCCGAGCAGGCCCTCGCTCTCAACAGACTCGTGCCCGAAGCGCAGGCGGCGGAGATCGCCGCAGAGTTCGGCGTCAGCATCGACGAGACGCGAAGGGCGACGCAGGGCGAGATCGCGAACGCCATGCGGCGTCACTGGGACCGCACGCTGCTCGGAACCGATGAACTGGGCAGGAGCCTGTTCGTCCGCGCGATGCTCGGCGGTGCGATCAGCCTCGGTATCGGGATCGGGGCGGCCGCTGTGAGCGTCGGCATCGGCACGCTGTACGGCGTCGTCGCCGGCGCGGCGGGCGGTCGCATCGACGCGGTGATGATGCGGATCGTTGATGTCATCTACGGGTTGCCATACATCCTGCTCGTGGTGCTGCTCGCGGTCGCGGCGGACGGCTTCGTTTCAAACAACGCTGCCGACTGGGATCTGACGCAGACGCAGCGTCTTTGGATCGATCTGGCAACGCTCTTCATCGCGATCGGCGGTGTCAGCTGGCTGACGATGGCGCGTGTCATACGAGGTCAGGTTCTTAGCCTCAAGAATCAGCCGTTTATGGAAGCCGCCCGAGCGATCGGCGTGCCAGTGCATCGGCAGTTTCTCCGCCACCTGCTGCCCAACCTCCTCGGGCCGATCATCGTGTACACGACGCTGACGGTCCCTCAGGCGATCCTGCAGGAGAGCTTTCTGAGCTTTCTCGGCATCGGGGTCAAGCCGCCGCTGCCATCGTGGGGCAATCTCGCGGCGGATGGGCTCGATCAAGTCAACCGGCACCGGTCTGATTGGTGGCTGCTGCTATTCCCGAGCCTGCTGCTCGGATCGACCCTTCTCGCGCTGAACTTCGTCGGCGAAGGACTGCGCGAAGCCTTCGATCCGAAGCGGGAGCGGCAGCAATGAGCGACGAAACGCCGCTTCTCGAAGTGTCCGATTTCGCCCTCTCGTTTTCGAACGGCAGCGGGCCGAGGATACAGGCTGTCGATGGTGCGAGCCTGACCGTGTACCCCGAACAGACCGTCGCGGTCGTCGGCGAATCGGGTTGCGGCAAGAGCGTTACCGCGATGAGCATGATGGGTCTTGTCCCCACGCCGCCGGCCCGTGTCGATCGCGGCACCATGATGTTCGAATCGGCGTCCGGCCGACTTGACCTGCTTTCGCTTGATGCCGTCAAGCTTCGGGCGATACGCGGCGGCGAGATCGCAATGATCTTCCAGGAGCCCATGACGAGCCTGAACCCCGTGCTGACGGTCGGCGATCAGATACTGGAAGCGATACGGATGCACCGCGGGCTCCGCGGGAACGACGCAAGAGCCATCGCCGTGGAGGCGCTGACGGAGGTCGGCATTCGTGATCCTGAGCGAGGGCTCAGGTCCTACCCCCACGAGTACTCGGGAGGCATGCGCCAGCGAGCGATGATCGCGATGGCGCTGTCGTGTCGGCCTCGGCTTCTGATCGCCGATGAGCCGACAACCGCGCTCGATGTCACCATCCAGAAGCAGATCCTCGACCTGATCACCGACCTGCGATCTCGGCACGCAATGGCGGTGCTGCTCATCACCCATGACCTCGGCGTTGTCGCTGAGCAGGCAGATGTGGTCTGCGTGATGTACGCCGGGCGAGTCGTCGAATACGCCGAGACGGCCGAGCTGTATCAGCGGCCGCTGCACCCATACACGCGTGCATTGCTCGCGTGCATCCCGTCGCTCGATCGCTCGCAGCCGACGGACCAGGATCTGACAACCATCTCCGCGGTGACCGGCGATGAAGCTGAGTGGCGGCGTCTTGCCGCGGAATCGCACCTCGGTGTTGAGGATCTGCGCCCGTGGTGGGTCTGGCATGATGCACCAGACGGTGTCGATCGCGCCGAGGACTCGCGGCTGGTCGAGGTGGGGCAGGGCCATTGGGTTCGCGTCTGGGCGACGCCCGGCGCGCGTGAGGCAGCGGGGCGGCTGGGCCGCCGTCAGCCCAGCCTCGCGGCTCGCAGGCGACGCGCCTTGCCGATCGGAGAAGGCCATGCGGTGCCTCCTGCTCACGGATAGTGATATCGCGTCGCGAGAGACCGCGTTGATGCACCGCTTGGTCATCGGGCTCCTTGACGCGGGGGTGCACGTCGCACACGCGGCACCCGAGTCCGTTCTCTCGCGGCTTGAGCCCTCGCTCGGGGTAGAGAGCCTCGCGTATCGCCTCGGTGGTTTCTCGTGGACGCGGCCGCTTCGGGCGGCCGAGTTGCTCGCACGGTTCGAGTCCGTCACCGAGGTCAGCGCGGGCGACCCCGGTCTCGTGCATGTCATTGGAGGCGGCTGCCTCGCGCTCGGCGCGGAGATCGCACGAGCGGGCGGGCTCACGCTTGTCATCGATGCTTTCGCGAGGTCCATTGTCCCATCGGTGGCGAGGCGCTTCGGCGACCGATTCGAGGGAGTCGTGCTCGCAGGGAGCCGACCGATCGCCGATGGCTTGATCGCCGAGGGCATCTCGGGCACGGCCATCCGCGAGGTGAGGTGGGGCGTACCGCCCGCCGATAGAGCGTCCGCCAAGCCCGGTGAAACCGTGTCCATTGTCATCGGCGGCCGCGGCGATTCGGCCCGGGCTTGGGCGGCCTGCCTGCGGGGCATCGCGGAGGCCGCCGCTGACTCCGACGCGATCGCCATCTTCGCTGACGCCGACGCCTGCGACCGAGCCAAGGTTGGGCCGCTTGTCGCCGCGCTCGGGCTCACGCCGCTGTTCTCCCGCGTCCCAGACTTCGAGGCGCGGCGCGACCTGATCGTCCGATCCGACATCATGCTCTGGCCGGAAGCGATCGGCGAAACACGGTCAATTGTGCTCGACGCCATGTCACATCACATGGCGGTGGTCGCCGTGGCCGATCGAGATCTCCCGTTTCTGTCCGCCCCCGGGCCGGTCGAGCTCGTGTCAGGCGATCAGGCGGCGTGGTCTGCAGCCATCCACGGGCTGATTTCTGATTCGGGACGCCGCGAAGCGCTCGGCGCAGAGGCGGCCGAGTACACCAAGCTGCACCACAGAGCGGCCGCACACGTCGGCGCGGTCGTTGATGCCTACGAGTGGGCGACCGCGAGCATCACCCCGAGCCGGGCGCGCTGATGGGCAGGCTGCCGTTCAATGCCCGCCGAGACCGACCCGCATCAGACTCCGCGGGTCCGCCCCGCGATGCCCGGCCTCTATCGGTCCGCGCGCTCGCCGGACTAATCGAAAGCTCGATTCGCGACGGTGTTCCCCCACGCGTGCTGGTCGAGGGCGAGGTCAGCGGCTTCAGGGAGCGCACGCACTGGTACTTCGATCTCAAGGACGCGGACGCCGTTGTCTCATGTGTTGTGTTCGCCTCTGCCGCCGCCAAGCTCACGCGTGTCGCGGACGGCGAACGTGTCCTCGTGCGCGGACGCGTCGAGTTCTACGCCAAAGCCGGCAAGGTCTCGCTGATCGCCAATCGGGTCGAACGTCTCGGTCAGGGTGAGCACGACGCGGCGCTCCGAAGGCTCGTCGAAGAGATCCGGGGGCTTGGCTGGCTCGACGCAGAGCGGAAGCGCCGCCCGCCCGCCTTTCCGTCACGCGTCGCCGTGGTCACAAGCAAGACGTCGGCGGCCGTGCACGACGTCCTCTCGACGCTCCGCCGCCGATGCCCCATGCTGACCGTGGTCATCGCCGATGCACCGGTGCAAGGCGTGGGTGCACCGGCCGCGCTCGCCCAGCGCATCGCCTCGCTGTCAGCACATGCCGGCTCGCTCGGGCTCGATGCGATGATCGTGACCCGCGGCGGCGGGTCTGCGGAGGACCTCGCCGCCTTTAACGATCGCGAGTTGGCAAGGGCCATCGTCGAGAGCTCGATCCCGGTCATCGCCGCGATCGGGCACGAGACGGACACGACGATCGCTGAACTTGTCGCTGACGTCCGGGCCGCGACCCCAACGCAGGCCGCCGTCATGATCTCGCCCGACGCGTCCGCAGTGATCGAGATGCTCGAGTCTCACGGCTCGCGCCTCGCGTTCGCCGCATCGCGATCTGTATCGGGCCGTGCTGATGCCCTGCGCTCGGCTGCGAACGCTCTCGGGCGCGTCGCCGGTCGCCCGGCTCTTGAGCGTCACTCACAGCGGCTGCGAGAAGCCGGAGATCGGGTCGGCCGGGCGGGGCTGGGCAGCATTTCCGACCGTCAGCGGATGCTTGACAGTTTGGAGCTTCGGCTTCGTGCCGCGCGACCCGACCGCCTGATCGCTCAACGCTACGCTCGGCAGTCTTCGCGGCTCGCGGTTGCTTCGGCCGGGCTGCACGCTGCGATACGAGCCAACCTGACGGCGGCCCGCCGCCGTGCCGCGGCTTCGGCCCGTGAATTGCACGCGATCGGCCCGGCGGAGGTGCTGAGAAGGGGCTATTCGGTCACGATTGACGAGCACGGCAAGGCACTCCGGAGCGTTGCCGATGCCCCGCTCGGCATGAAGATCGAAACCAGACTTGCCGATGGCACCATTCGGTCGGTTGTTGGTGACAGATCCGAGCACGCCGCGGCGCCGCGGCAGCCGCCGCGTCGTCCGGGCAGAAACCAGTTGGACCTTTTCGATGTGACTGAGTAGCGTGTCCCGCTACGGAGACCCCTGGTGGCAAAGCAGCCCGCGAAGAGCGACAACCCGACCAGCTTCGAAGACCAGATGGCAAAGCTGGAATCGCTCATCGACCAGATCGAATCCGGCGAGATCGGTCTCGAAGACTCGATCGACGCGTATGAAGAGGGCGTGAAGATCATCGCGTCATGCCGCGGAATGCTCTCTTCGGCTGAGCAACGCGTCGAAGAACTCACCGAGCGTCTGGCGGGTCAAGACGAGGCAGAGGCGTCGGCGTCGTGATCGGGGCCGACTACCCGTGGCACCTGTCGCTGATGGTGAACTGGGTCCCGGTTCTCTTTGCCTTCGCGTTCGGGGCGTGCGTCGGCTCTCTCATCAACGTCCTGGTGTATCGCTTGCCGCTCGGGCTGCCCGTTGTATTGCCGAGCAGCCGCTGCCCCAAATGCGAGACCAAGCTCACGTGGCGTGAAAACATCCCGATCGCCGGGTGGATCATGCTCGGCGGACGGTGCCGGTTCTGCAGGTCCCGCATCTCGGCGGAGTATCCCATCGTCGAGGCGATCGTCGCCGGCCTTTTCGCGGTCACATACGTTATCTGCTATCTGCCTCACTCCGTGACAGCCGGCGTCGATCTGAGCTGGCTCGCCGCTGTGCAGCCCGAATGGGCCAAGAACGGATTTGTCCAGACCTGGCCTACCTTCGTCACGCTCCTGATCCTGATCGGTTCGCTCGTCGCGATGACGATGGTTGACTTCAGGACCTTTACGATCCCGCTCGTTCTGACATGGGTCCCCGTGGTCGTGGCCGTTGTTCTCCATCCGGTGAATGCGCTGATCGTCAGCCCAGGCCTGCGCTACTCCGCGGGGAGCCTGGGAGACTGGGTGATCGCGGGCCCGGGCGGCAACGGGTGGTGGTGGCTCGGCGCATCGCTCGGCGGTGTCGTCGGCATCGCTGTCGCCCTGGGTCTGCTCAGGATGGGCTGGGTCGGGCGGAGCTTTGCCGATTACGACGAGTGGGAAGCCAACGCGATCGCCAAGCTCCGCGAGCAGAACCCAGGATCGCAGCAACCGCAGGCGGATTCGCCCGAGCTGTGGGTGAGGTACCCGCACGCACGCCGCGAGATGATCCGCGAGCTCGCGTTTCTCGCCGCGCCCGTCGGCCTGGCGTGGGCGGGCGGGTCGCTCACCCAGCACCTCGCCGCCGAGCAGCCGATGCCGCTCGTGCTTCAGGCGCTCGCAGCCGTCGGCATGGGATACTTTGTCGGAGCCGCCGTGGTATGGGGTGTGCGGATATTCGGCTCGCTCGCGTTCGGCAAAGAGGCGATGGGCCTGGGCGACGTGCATGTCCTGGCCGCGATCGGGGCGTGCATGGGTTGGCCGGACGCGGTCATGTCGTTCTTCGCGGCGGTGGTGGTGGGGTTGTTCAGCGCCATCATCGGTGCCGCCCGCGGCGGAGCGACGGCGCGGATGCTCGCGTTCGGGCCGTGTCTGGCGGTGGGCGCGTTGCTCGTGTTGTACGGCAAGCCGCTGTTCGAGCTCGGCATTACTGCACTCGTTCGCTCTCCCCAACCGATCAATCTGCCCTAAGAGCGGCATTTTTCGCTCGATTCGTTCCACCCGGGGGCCACCAGACCCGGTGACGCTTCGGCCGATGGTGTAGGCTGTTCTGTGCCGGGCGGAGTCCGGACTGACCCAAGAGAAGGAGCTCTTTCATGCGGACCATGCGTGCATCACTCGGATTGGTTTGTGCCGTCGCGGCGGCGGTCGGTTTGACCGGTTGCAATTCGGTGCCCCAGCGGGACTACGAAGCCGCCCTCGCCGAGGCCGCGGAGATCCGCGACCAGCTCGCCGACGCCCGCGATCAGCTCGCGGCGTGCAACGCTAGGTCGGCAGATCTTGAGCAAGACCTGCTCTTCGCGCAGGGTGAAGTTGATCGCCTCAACGCTTCGCCAGTCGCCGCCACAACGGGGTTCGAAAACATCAACGGCGCGAGTGTTTCGGGGCGCGGCCAAGACATTGTGGTAAACGTGGCCGGCGATGTTCTGTTCGATTCGGGGCGCGTGAAGCTCAAGTCGAACAGCCGTTCCACGCTCGACCGGATCGCAAGCGTCATCCAATCCCAGTATGCCGGCAACACAATCCGTGTCGAGGGCTACACCGACGGCGACCCGATCGTCAAGAGCGAGTGGAAGACCAACGAACGGCTGAGCGCGGAGCGTGCGATGGCGGTCGAGCAGTATCTGGTTGGTCGTGGCGTCCGCGCGGACCGGATCTACGCAGCCGCGTTCGGCGACGCGAACCCTCGCTCTAGCAAGGCCCAGAGCCGGCGCGTCGAGATCGTGATCCTCGGGAGCTAGCCGCAACCAAAGCGGATTCCATGATCAGAATCTAATCATAAATTCCCTCGGTTGTCGCTAACTGCGACGAATCCATTCTTGTTCAGCGATGCGAAGCCAGTGATGTCAGCGGGTTGCGGGACGCGACTCGCCCAATGGGAATGACATCACTTGGATTGATGCAGACTCTGGAAAGGGATGGAAATGAAGGTTTTCTCAGCGTTGACTGGTCTCGCACTCGTTGCCGGCACCGCCGGCGCACAGTGCAGCATGACAACGTCGGCCAAGGCTGATTGCTCGGCCGCCAAGGCCTCGTGCGAGACGACGGCGATGGCCGTCGCTCTGTCCGAGCCCACGCTGAACATCGTGGAGACCGCCGCGGAGGCCGGCACGTTCGAGACCCTTCTTGCCGCTGCCACGGCCGCCGGTCTGGCCGACGCGCTGACGGGCGCCGGGCCGCTCACGGTCTTTGCACCGACCGACGAGGCGTTCGCGGCACTCCCCGAGGGAACCGTTGAGTCGCTGCTGCAGCCGGAGAACATCGAGACGCTCCGCGCCATCCTGCTCTACCACGTTGTGGAGGGTGATGTGCGGGCCGCACAGGTCGTCAACCTCGACGCGGCGGGAACACTCAACGGTCAGCGTGTCGATATCGCGGTCAACGGCGGCACGGTGAGCATCGACAACGCAGAGGTCGTCGCCGCCGACGTCCGTGCCACAAACGGTGTCATCCACGTCATCGACAAGGTGCTGATGCCCAGCACCGATGACATCATCGACACCGCCGTGGCGGCGGGCTCGTTCAGCACGCTCGCAACCGCGATTACAACGGCGGGGCTGGTTGAGGCCCTGCAGGGTGATGGCCCCTTCACCGTGTTCGCACCGACGGATGAGGCCTTCGCGGCGCTGCCCGCGGGCACCGTCGAGTCGCTGCTGCAGTCGGAGAACCGCGAGCAGCTCAAGAGCATCCTGAAGTACCACGTCGTTTCGGGTCGTGTGTACTCCGATCAGGCGGTCGAGGCCGGTCAGGCCGCGACGCTTCAGGGCGACAGCGTCACCATCACGACAGACGCCAACGGCGTGTCGGTGAATGGTGCGAACGTGATCTCGGCGGACCTCGACACCTCGAACGGCGTCATCCACGTCATCGACTCGGTCCTGCTGCCCAACTGATCCGTGACTTTCGTGGTTGTCGGGCGGCAACGCCCGACGCCGCTTTCGAGCTGTATCGCTATCTGTGCGTGTGGAATGGAATCCGTGGAATCTGTGCTCAGCCCAACCCGCTTGGAAAGACGCGATGAACGGTCCCTAGACTGGACCGGACAGAGCTATCCGGTGTCCGCCGCTCCGAAGGCAGACGGATACCAGGTCGAACGAAGGCGGTTGATGAGCACCTCGGATCAGAACCTCCTGCCCTTGATCGCAACCGGCGATCAATCCGCTGTAGAGGACTGCCTTGATCGCTACGGCGGGCTTGTGTGGTCCCTGGCTCGACGGATGTGTCCGACTCGTGACGAGGCGGAGGACGCCGTCCAAGAGATCTTCATCGAGGTCTGGAAGAACGCCGGGCGGTTCGACGCATCGATCGCATCCGAAGTGACCTTTATCGCGGTGATCGCCCGCCGACGTCTCATCGATCGGCGGAGACGCGCAGGGCGGCGCCCGGACGAATCAACCATCATCGAAGAAACCATCCGCGACGGCAGCAACGGCGACGTTGAGTCTGCTCAGGTGATCGGTGAAGAGGCCGAGATCGCCCGCGAGGTGATGCGCGAGCTGAGCGAGGAACAGCAGCGTGTATTGCAGTTGTCCATCTTCTACGGGCAGAGCCATGAGAAGATCGCCAGGTCGACAGGGCTGCCTCTCGGTACAGTCAAGACCCACGCTCGGCGGGGGCTGATCCGCGTCCGCGACCTCTTGAAAGAGCGGCGGGCATCGCGGTTGGACGGGTCGCTCGGCGAAACGGGGGTCTCGTCATGAGCGACACGTATCCCCGCTCACGCGATGACGCCTTCGATGCGTTGCTCGACGCTATTGCGTTTGGCGACAACGACGTTGCGGCGCTGGATTCCGGCTCAGGCGTCGGCCGCTTCGATCCCTCGGAGGTTCACGAGATTGAGCACGCCGCGGCCGCGGTCGCGTGTCTGTATGCAGCCCGTCATGCCGAGTCGCTTCCTCACGAGCTCCGACTGCGTTGTGAGGGCGCGGGACGCGTGCTTGCATCTGACAGACCCGCAGCGGTTCCCGTCCGCCCGAGCGAGAGCAGGACGAGCCATGAGCCCCTCCGTTTCACGCCTCGTCCCGCCAACGAACAGACAAAGCGGGCGACATCGGTCAATCTCGGCTGGTTGGCCGCCGCGGCGTGTCTCGCGATCGCCGTTGTAGCTGCCTGGCCGAGTGCGCCATCACGTGAGACGCCACCCGAAGCTCAGATGGCGGCACTCCTCAGTTCTGCCGACGACGTCACGCGATGGGACTGGGCCGACTGGGGTGACCAGCCGACCAGCGAGCAATTCGGCTCCGTAGAAGGCGAGGTCGTATGGAGCGAGTCCGAGCAGGAGGGCTACCTCGTGCTCACCGGTCTCCCCGTCAACGATCCATCCTCAGAGCAGTATCAGGTCTGGGTCGTTGAGTCTTCCCGTGGGACGCCCCTTGAGGTGCCCCCCGTGGACGGGGGCGTCTTCGACGTGACGGGACCGGATCGCGCGGTCATCCCCATCCGATCGGCGCTGCCCGCTCGTGATGTTGTCGCGTTCGCGGTGACGCTCGAAGCCGCTGGCGGTGTTGTGGTTTCGGATCAGTCACGCAAGGTTGTCATCGCCACGGCTCCGACCGAAAGCTGAGCCATCCAGCCGGCTTGTACTGCATGGCCGTGCCTGTACGCGTGGTCTATACTCGGCACCGTCAAGAAACGGGATATTGGGCGATTGGCGCAGTTGGCTAGCGCGCCTCGTTGACATCGAGGAGGTCACAGGTTCAAGTCCTGTATCGCCCACTGAAGCACTCAGCACCGAGCCGCACTCATGTGCGGCTCCTTTCATGCACCACCGCCCCGCTGGGCTTCGTGCAGCGATCGCATCAACGTGGTCGGTCGCAATTGGACTCCGGCGCAACGCTGAATCGATCCATCACGGCCGAACGGATCATTCAAAGCAGCTAAGCTGGCCTAACGCACCTATTTCCAAAGACTCGGAGAGCGGCGTCTGCTAGCACACGGCGGAGGTTGACCGATAACGGCTCGTGACGCCGGACCCGCGGGACAGGTGCTATCCATCCTCCGCAGCGCCATCCGCGGCGGGAAGCTGCATCCAGCAGGTGATCGCTGTTCCGAGCTCGGGGTACTGCTTGATGATCCGCACGACCCTGAAGCTGTCGGGCCGTTGCCCGGTGAACGCCAGCAACTCTCGCAGGCAGGACTCGTACCCCGCCACCCCGTCGAGGTGCGCCGCTTCCGGGCCGAGGCCCAGCTCTTCCACCGACACGTATGGCCGAATCTCATCGGCCCGACGCATTCCCGGCTTGGGCAGTCGCGGCGCATCGGGTCGATAGAGGTGCTGTGAAACGAGCGGCGATGCCCTTTCGTACACGCCTGGCGCGAACACCAGGTCGATCACGCCAGTTTCTGTCGGCATACGGGTAACCACCTGATGCCATTCGTGAGAAAACTCGGCCCGGCGATGCCGAAGCAAGACGCCCGGAGCCCGCTGCGCGCAGACGACGTCGATCGGCTGATGGATCGCCGGTTCGCTCGCTGGGATCTGCAGTTCGGTGAGGCCCGACGTCGTTCTGATGAACTCGACATGTGCCGGGCCCCGGCAGTACGAGCGCATGAGCGATGATGCCGGATCGAGCGGGTCTCGTGCCGGGTCGGCTGGCGCATAGTCACGCCTCGGCCCTTGAGGGCCCGTACGCAGCGAACCCGCGATGATCGGCGGCCCGTCATCGCGCGTCCGCTCGAGCCCGTGCTTCCCGAACGCATGGATCGTGTCGAAGCGGTCTGGGTCGTCCCCATCGAAGACGACCATGGTCGCCACGGCGGTCCGCACGCGGAAGCCGAGCAGCTCCGCGGCGGCTCGTGTCATCGATCGCCGCGCCGCGAGATCAGCCGCCTCCCGCCGCTTGGGGAGCTGCGACGCCAGTCTGAGCAGAAAGGCGCGTCTCTTCCCGGGGTATGCCGAGACAAATGCTCCGAACCGATCGATCTCGGCCCGCATCGAGCTCGCTCGGCCAGGCGTGACGGACCCAGCACGAGCCGCCGCGCCGACGATGAGTCTGAGACCATCAGGCGAGGGGATCTCATGCAGAAATTCGTCCGCAGAGCGGCAACGCAGCGAGCGGATGACCTTGCCGATGACCGAACGGTCGAGCTTGAGCTGAGCAACGAGTTCCGCCTCGTTCGGCACGCCGCCGCCGGGGTTCGGTGTGCAGTCTCGCAGAACGCCGCGGAGTGAGACCGCAAACCCGGCGATCGCGGCCTCAAAGTTGTGCGCCTCGACCGTTGAATCGTCCCTGCCAGAACCGGAACCGAGTGCAACCCGAACAATCGGCGTGCTTTCACTAGGGGTATTCGTCAACTGCGCCATTTGGCCTTCCTTCGTCCGGCGTACAGAATAATCGATGTCGCCGGCGATAGGCGGATTTGTTTTCAAAACGTTCTTGTTTCGCAGCGGCGGATCGGATTAGCTAGGCATTCGCACAGAAGCGGGGCCGGGCGTCCCGTCTGATCAGGAGCCACCGATATGAAATCGAACACCCCTGTCTGCCTGGCACTCGCTCTGCTCGCCGGATCGGCCCAGGGCCAGATCGAACCAATCCTCTACACCGACGGCATCATCCCGGGCGTCATCGACCCCTCCGGCGTGCCGGAGACGATCTGGCAGACGGGTCTTTACCGCGTCGCGAACAGCCCCGATCGTTCGAGGTGGGCCCTGCGGGTGAATCACACGTCGGCGAACGACAACGAGTACATCGTCTCGGGGTCAGGGACAACGGGTTCGGTTGTCGTGCACTCGTCCGGCTCGCCCGCCACGGTGCCGGCCGACTCTGTCCCGGTGTTCTACATTTCGGAACGCGAGCTCTCGATCAATGATTCCGGTCTTCTCGCTGTCGGAGGGAGCTTCGACAGCCGGGCGACGACAGACACCGCGTGGCTCATCGAGCCGGGCGTGGGCGCCACGATCGTCGCACTCGAGGCGAGCACGGCCTTCACGAGACCAACACCAACGCTAATCGACTACGGGATCAACCCGAACCTGCCGGATCCGCTCTTGTTCAACAGCCTCAGCGTCGGTGACATCTCGAACACCGGCAAGGTCATGGTGATCGATACCGATATCGATCAGGCACTGATCTGGGACGCGGGCAGCTACTCGCTCGTGCTCGAAGACGACGACGCCATCACGGACCCGCCGCTCCCCGGCGATGTGCTCACGCAGTTGTTCAGCACAGGAACCAATCTGAACAGGAGCACCGCGTGGTTCTTCGAGGAGCCGGGCGAGGACCCGATCATCGGCGTCTTTGGTGCCGTCAACCTCCCGGAGGATGGCAACTCAAACGGCCTCACCGATGAGCTGTCGAGCGATGTCTCGACGCTGCTGGTGCGTGATGCCGCGACGGGTTCGTTCTCGCCGTTCGGATTCTTGGGAGCAACGATCGACGGCCGGTCCATAAGCGAGGGCCTGACCGGATGGATCGACGAGCAGGGCAACGAGTACATCACGGGCATCGGAGGCTTCTTCTTCGACCCGACCGACGGCTTCGGCATCATCAACGGAGAGGTTGTCGCGGACATCGGCGGCGATGTCGGCGGGACTGTTCCGGGCGAAACGTGGATTCTGGCCGGCTCCGGCGGCCGCGGCCCGAGCATCTTCGGCCTCGACCGTCGCGCAGACGGCGCGTACATCGTCGCCGGTGTGACCAGTAACCCGGCAACTGTCCCCGGCGGCACGGTTGACGGCGAACCGCAGGACCCGATCCCGGCGAACCGCGTGATCATGTTCGTGGCCGCGGACGGCACTCGCACGGAATTGGTCCGCTCCGGGGACGACGTCAGCGTCGTCCTGCCGGATGGCTCGACGCAGGATCGGAAGATCGCTCTGCTCAATCAGCTCGACGCGACGTATTCGATGTACATCGACGACAGCCACCTGTACTTCCTCGCGGGGACGACGCCGTTCGCGGGCACGATCCCGTCCGATCTCTTCGCCCGCATCGAGCTTCCGGGCGCCGGCGACTGCCTCCCGGATACGAACGGCGACGGCGAGCTGACCCCGGGTGACTTCAACGCTTGGGTCCTGGCCTTCAACGGGCAGCTGCCGGCGTGTGATCAGAACGGTGACGGCCTGTGCACGCCGGGCGACTTCAACGCGTGGATTTTGAACTTCAACAACGGCTGCGGATAACCGCGGCGAGCATTGATCCTGACGGCGGGTGTGTACACCGTCGAAGTGAGTCCGGAGCGACAGCTCCTCAGTGTGGAGAGCAAGACCGATGGAAACCTCAGAGTTGATCCGGGGCGTCAGCCGAGCGGCTGCGATCACCGGCTCTGCCGTACTCGCCGGCGCGTCGAGCGGCCAGATCGCGTTCACGCCCGTCGGCGTGCCCGATGGGCTCCTTGACGCGGACGGTGACCTCGTCCCGATCGACCTGAACGGCAACGGCACGTCGGACTTCGATGTGCTGTACACCGAACCAGCGGCGGGCAACCTCAACATCAAAATTGAGGGAACGCCGTTCGACGGCGCCGGAAACGTGACCGACGAGATCCTCGTCGATTCGACAGCCCCGATCGGCGAGGCGAGCAATCCTCTCGCCCTCGGCTTCGGAGAGGTCATCGGCCCGGACGAAACACCGGAGCGCGCGTGGCAGTTTGTGGGGCAGACGGGCACCGGCAATTCGCCGAGCGGCGTGTCGAACACCAACGGCGGTGGGAACTTCCGTACCGTCGGCGCGGAGGAATTCATCGGAATCCGAACCATCATTGACGGCAATCTGCACTACGGATGGATCGGGATCGAGATCACCGAGCTCAGTGAGGGCCCAACGTCGGCGGACGATCGGTTGACCGGCGTCGTGACCGGTTTCGCCTATGAGACCACGCCCGACCTCGCCATCCTTGCCGGTGCCATCCCGGCACCCGGAACGGCCGCCGTGCTCGCGCTCGGAGCCGTCGCCTCGGCTTCGCGGAAACGCCGCGAGGCCTGAACCTCGGCCGATGTCAGCTTTGGATCCATCGGCATGACCGATGCCTCTTTGCCTTCTTCGGGACGACCCCGGCACGTGCTTGTCTGCGTGCCGGGGCTTTCTCGTCAATTGGTCCCAACACTGCCCGATTCTCCGGCACGCGCGGTGCGGAGACTGCGCGCCGGTGCGCCTCGCACGGACGCGGCCTTCGTCGCCGACGTCGTCACCGGGGTCCCGCCGTCGCGACACCGGGTCGGGGCGGACGCACTCTGGGATGAGCGGCTGCTCTGTTCGAGACCACCGACCGCAATGGATCTGCAATCCGCACCGATCTGGGAGATCGCAGCTCGACACCGCCTTCGTTCATGCGTCATTGGCAGTTCGCTCGGAGTAAACGGTGATGTCGGATCCGACCATCTGTCGAGCATCGCGTGTGATCACAGTGATCCGGACATGCGCGAGCAGCAAACGATTGAACTCCGCATCGCCCGTGACATCCTGGGCGAAAGGCTCATTTCGTGCCTGAGCGGCCCGCCCGGGCGAGAACGGCGGGCTGCCTGCGCTTGCGTTGACTCACTGCGATCGCTCCTGAACGTGTACGAGGCCGCGACAGGTCGCCTGCGGGCGACAACGGCGGATCAGCTCGTGGTTGTCGTGTATCGGGGCTCGGGCCCGCTGTTTCGATCGGCGTTGGTGTCGCAGCGCCGACTCAGCGGTCACATAGCCCGGTGCTGCGCTCGGCTGCACGAACTCGCCGGCGAAGACGCGACGCTGTGGGTGTGTGGGTCGGCGACGCTGCCTGGCGAGGTGATCGCCGCTCAGCCCGCCGTGGATAAAGCAGCGGGAGACGGAATCCTGCTTGTCGCCGGGGGGGCGGCTCGTGCGATCGCGAACGAACCGAGTTCGCTGGATGTTGTCCCATCGTTGCTCGCGGCGCTCGGTATCCCGGCCGCCGCCGACCTTCCCGGCTCCCCGATGTCTTCGGCACTGCGAAGCCCGCCCGACGAGGTTTTCTCGCACCATCGGATGCGTGAAGACCAAACCGAGCACGCCGATCATCCTGAGCACCGTTCGCTCGCTCGACTGAAGACGGCGGGGCTTGAACTGCGCAGGGAGATGCTCGGGCCGACTTCGGCGCTGCTCAATGAAGCGTGCCTCGCCGCCTGCGCAATAGCGGAGGGCCGGCGTCCGCGCTGGCATGTCCCTGCCGGTACAGATCTACGCGATGTTCCGCCGGTGCTGCTGCTGTGCGGAGGACTTACGGCGGCCGCGGAACGGGACGCCGATGCTCTGTCCGAAGTTCTTGGCGGTGTGCCCGCGGCCATGCGAGGGGGCGTGTTCTATAAGGCTGCTCAGGCGGTGCTCACCGGACTGAGAGGTGACGTTGCGGCGGCGTGCCGGCGGCTCCAAGAAATCGCACGCGATGACGCGAGCGCTGCCGAGCTCGGCGATGCCGACAGAGCGACTCTCGCGCTCGCGTTCGAGCGGCTGGGGGCCTGGTCGGATGCTCTGCGGCACTGGACCGCATCAAGCCGCGATACCGGTGAACTGGGCCGTGCGCGATGCCTGCTCAAGCTTGATGACCACGACGGAGCCATCGCATCGGCCCGACTCGCCATCGAACGCGACCCGTTGAGCGACGAGGCGCACACTGTCTTGATTCTGTCGCTGCGTCACACCCGGGACGCCGCTGCGTTTGAAGCCGCCGTCCGCTCTGCGGTGGACGCCGTCCCGAGCAACACGTTCTTCCAGCGCACGCTCGTAAGGCTGCTGCGTCGATCCGGTCGCCATACCGAGGCGTCCGCGCTGGAGAGGGCACGCGGTGATCAGGACGCGTCACTCGACCTCAACAGCTGGTGACGCCGGTCATTGAGAAGGAGGTAGCGCCGTTCCTCGACAGAGGTCCTGCGCGCACCCATGCGTGCCGCGCTCCGAACGCTGTCCGTGTGATGATCGAGCGTCGAGAAACGAAACTGGTCGCCGCCGCGATCGGCGAATGCCTCGGCCACGGCGAGCTTCAATGAGGCAACGATAGAGGTGCGTCTCAATCGTGGAGAAACAACGACGCCGTCAAGAGTGGCCGCCTCGCCACCACCCGGGTTGCCGGTGAGAGCGACGCCGACGACGTTGGCCTGCGCATCGAGCGCGACCATCGACAATGACTGGTCAAACGCAGTCGATCCCTCCATCCGCAGCGACAGATCAAGATCATGCCGGTGCCCGCCGAGCTCGTTGGCTTGCAACTCGATCGCTTGCTGTCGCTGCGGCTCAGTGAGTCGGCGGAACGGCAGGATCTCACTTTCGGCGAGCCTCCCACGGGCTTTGAGTCTGCGGAGCGTCGGCGACAACGACCGGATGACGTCATGGACTGACATCGACCATCCCTGGATCCTGATGGCCCGGTCGAAGCCGGCCTGAGACCATGCGGCCCGCTCGACTTCCGTGGCGCCATCGCTCGCCGCATGCACCGCCATCGCCCCGAGGTCCGCCGCCCGAGACTCAGCGCCCGGGGTGAATGCCAAGACGGATTCCCGGAATCTATGCTCGTCGAGCGCACGCACAGCAAGCTTTGGACCGTAGTGGTCGCCGCCGATCCAGCGTCTGGAAAGGCCTGCCGCCGCGTCGATAAGGCCCTCTCTCGAGCGAAGAACCCAGAACGTGTCCCACTTGTCGAGTTGGAGCACAGCGCCGATCAGCGCGAGCGCAGGGGCGGCGGTCGCCGCGCAGCCGCGTTCAACAGTTTCGCCTCTGCGGTTCGCGGATTGTCCCGATCGGAGCATGCGGCGTCCCCTCGGGAATGATATTGTTGCGAACGAGTCTCAGGCGATGGCTCGATGGTAAGCCGGTGCGGGTGATTGCTTGGCGACCCCGCGGTTGTTGGAGGAGATCACGGCGTCCGCGGTCCGTAAGGCGTTGTGCGGATTTGAAGTGGAAAGCAGACGCAAACCGGCGCAATCGCTGATGACTCATCGTTCGGCCGCTATGGGCGCGGCAGACCGGGATCCAAAGTCTCGTGAATGACCGAGGGGGTGAACGACGCGGCGTTCATGACTTGAACAGAACAAAGGGTTGAACTGGTATGAAAGCTATTTCTCGAAGAGGTGCCTTGGCGATCGGAGCGGGAGTGTGCGCGGGCGCGGCATGGAGCAGCCGTGGCCAATCTCGTGCCGTGCTCGCATCGCGGTCCGCCGATGATCCAGCCGAGTTTGCACAAGCGGTCGATCGCGGGATCGCCTACTTCCAGAAGCGGTGCGACGATCAGCTGCCGCTGGTGATCGAGCTCGAACAAGCCATCAGGTCCGGCGATCTGAGCGCGGCCAAGCGTGCGTATGTCGAGTCGCGTCCGCCGTACGAAGAGATCGAGACGCTCGCCGCATCCTTTGAGGAGACGGATCAGGACATCGACGCAAGGCCGTACGCCTTCGACGAAGGCGAATCGTCGCCCGAGTTCCGCGGCTTCCATCGGATCGAGGTGCTGCTCTACGCCGACGGCGACACCGGGGCTGCGCTTCCGTACGCAACAGGACTGGTGGAGAGTGTTCGCCAGCTGGGCTGGCAACTCGCCGAGCGAGACCGCTTTTCTGCCGCCGGTCAGTTTGAGGGCATGCTCATGCTGTCAACGGAAGTGGCCGCGAAGAAAGTCTCAAGCGAGGAGGAGACGTGGTCGGATCAGTCGCTCTTGATCTTCCGGTCGAATTGGGCCGGCATCTACAGCCAGTACCGCCCGTTCGCGGGGCTCGTGCGGTCAGCGTCATCGGCTCGGGCCGAGGCGGTTGAGACCGCGTACGTCGCCGCTCGAGAACTCGTCGCCCCGCATTTCAACCCAGGCAGCGCGGCTGCAACGCCGTACAGCCAGATCGGCGTCGCCGAACGCCGGCGGATGGGCGAAGCAAGCATGAGGCTGCGTGATGCGATCGCGGCCGCGGGCGATGCGATCGGCATCGGGGGCTGACGTTGCGCCGAGGCAGCGGCGTCATCTCCCGGGGCGAGAGGGCGGTGTGGATCGCTCTGGCCGCGGCCATCGGGATGGGTGTTGCAGGCCCGCTCGTGAAGGTCGTGTCGAGCATCGGTCAGCCTTCAGACGGCGTGTGGACGCATCTCGCGGAAACGCGGCTGGCCGACTATGCCGCCGGAACCGGCACGCTGGTCGTCCTTGTGTGCACCGGTGCGCTGGCCTTCGGTGTGCCGACGGCATGGCTGCTCTCGCGGTACACGTTCACATTCTCACGAGTGCTGTCATGGGCCATGCTGCTACCGCTCGCGATGCCCGGGTACATCGCGGCCTACGCGTACACAGACCTCTTCGCGCCCGGGGGTCCCGTACAACAGGCGGTGCGAGGGACCAGCATCGCCCAGTGGGCGCTCGCGATTGTTCCTGATATGCGAACGAAAGCAGGGGCCGCAGTCATCTTGGCGTCGACGCTCTTCCCGTACGTGTACTTCGCCGGCCGCGTGGTGTTTCGCGAGCTGCCGGCGGCGGCGATCGAATCGGGCAGAATGCTCGGCTGCAACGCTGCGGTCACGCTCGTTCGAGTAGAGCTCCCGCTCGCGGCGCCGGCGCTCGCCGCGGGGCTCGTGCTGGTATTGATGGAGACCGTCGCCGACTTCGGCACCGCAGACTATTGCGCTGTTGATACATTCGCGACCGGCGTCTACCGCACGTGGACCTCGCTCGGCTCAGAGACCGGCGCGTCGCAGCTCGCCACGGTCATCATGCTCCCGCTCGGACTGTGCGTGTGGGTTGAGTCGCGGCTGCGTCATCGCCGGGCGACGGCCGACGTGGCTACGCGCATCATGGGTGATCGAAGGGTCAGGCTCCGCGGTGCTCAAAACGTCGTGGCGACCGTAGCGTGTTGCGTGCCGCTGATGCTCGGTTTCATCGCACCGGTTCTCTACCTCATGTATCTCGCGATGATGGACGATGTTTGGAGCGACCTCGGCTCGACCGTGAGTGCGACTGCAAATACGCTCGGCGTCGCGGCGGTCGCCGGTGTTGTTGGAGTCGTGCTCGCGGGAGCGCTAGCCGCGGCGATGCGCTTCGCACCAGGCAAGCTGGTGCGAACACTCGTGACGCTGTCTCGATTCGGCTACGCGATACCGGGTCCGGTGATCGCCATCGGTGTCATCTCGGCTCTCACAGGCATCGGCGGAGCATGCAAGGCGATCGGGCTTGAACGGCCGGCGACATGGTTCTTTGTCGGAACGATTCCCGTGCTCGTGCTCGGCTATCAGACACGCTTTCTTGGGGTCGCTTTGGCCTATGTCCGTGCCGCCATGGAGCGAATTCACCCGCGGACAGACGACGCGGCGAGAGTTCTCGGGGCGGGCTCTGCCAAGCTTTTGCTCGGCGTGCACCTGCCCATGATGCGTCAGGGCCTGCTCGTGGCGTTTGTTCTCGTGTTCGCCGACATCACCAAGGAGCTGCCGATCACGCTCATGCTTCGACCTTTCGACTTCGATACGCTCGCTGTGTCCGCCTACCAGCTCGCGTCGGATGAACGCCTCGGTGAAGCAGCGGCCGCATGCCTCACTTTGATCGGGTTCGGCGTGGTTCCCGCCGCGGTCCTCGGGGCCTACCTCGGCCGGGCGTCTGCGGTTTCTTACCGAAGGGCCCGCTCATGACGCAAGAGCAATCGAGCCAGGCGGCGTTGCGTATCGACGGGCTCCGATTCGGGTACGACCCCGGCTGCGATCTGTTCGAGCGGCTCTCGCTCCAGGTTCACGCGGGCCAGGTCCACGCACTGCTCGGTCCATCGGGCTGTGGTAAGTCGACGGTGCTCAGACTGATAGCAGGGCTGGAGCGTCCCCTGGCGGGCAGCATCGTGGTGTCAGGCAGGATTGTCTCCGATGAGAAGACGGCTATACCCCCGCACCGACGCGGCGTTGGCATCGTCTTCCAAGACCTGGGTCTGTTCCCGAATCGATCGGCGCTCGGGAACGTGATGTTCGGCCTCCCTCGCCCCCGCCGGGCCGCGCGGCTCCGGGCTCGTGAACTGCTGGCGCTGGTTGGTATCGAAGAGAAGGCCGACTGTGCGCCGGGTGAGCTCAGCGGCGGCCAGCGGCGTCGAGTGGCCATTGCTCGTGCGCTAGCGCCAGAACCGACCGTGATGCTGCTTGACGAGGCGTTCGATGGACTCGACGCTCAGCTCCGGTACGAGGTCCGCGCAGATGTCGTGGGCATCCTCAGATCACGGGGGATCGCAACGCTTCTGGTTACGCACGACGAGTCCGAGGCCGATCTCGTAGCGGACTCGACAACTCGCATGTCGCCATAAGCGGAAATCCGACGAATCGCGTTCCGCTTTCGACACGCGGTCACCGCGCTCCTAAGGGAGCGGCGGGCAGACGTCACTCCGCACTGCATTTACCATCTGAAACGGCTCAGCCCGATCTGGTCCTCTGGGTCACGCGTCCCGCACGCCGCACTCCTACAGCGAAGCAACGAACCGCGACTCAAGAGCGCATACCGACCCCGGCGAATCACCCGTGAAGGTGATGTGTCCTAGCTTCCGCCCGGGCCTCGCGATCTTGCCGTAGTCGTGAACGAACGTACCCGCGTCAGTCTGACTCCGCGACGACCGTGGGATGTTGCCGATGAAGTTGCGCATGACGGAATGACACAGCGGTTCCGTGGACCCAAGCGGCAGCCCGAGGACCGCACGGATGTGGTTCTCGAACTGCGATGTCTGGCTTGCTTCAATCGTGGCGTGCCCGGTGTTGTGGACACGCGGAGCAAACTCGTTTGCCAGCAGGCCGTCCGGCGTGACGAACAACTCGAGAGCGAGGACGCCGACGTAGTCGATCCGGTCGAGCAGTGCGCGTGCCCACGCGGTTGCTGTTGCCGCCAGCTCTTCGGTTACATCGGCAGGTGAAACGGAGCGGATGAGGATTCCGTCACGGTGCTCGTTTGCGGACAGCGGGTAGATCCGAGTCTCCCCAGTCATCGCGCGGCACGTGATGACCGAGACTTCACCGCGGAGCGACACCATCGACTCGGCGATACACGCCGAGTAGCCGATCGACGACCACGCGCGTTCAACGTCTGCGCGATCTCGAACAACTGCCTGGCTGCGGCCGTCGTAGCCGCCGGATCGCGCTTTCAGCAGGAATGGAACGCCAATCGTGTCGGCCGCATCGTGCAGCTCGGAGGTCGTGCTGACCGGCACGAAGGGCGGCACCCGCATCCCAATGGATCGGAAGAGGTTCTTCTCGAGAAGACGATCAGAAGCTGCTCTCAGCGCTTCCGCATTCGGTCGCACGGCTACGCCGAGCTTCTCAGCTTCCAGCAGCGCAGACGTCGGGACGTTCTCGAACTCGAAGGTCAACGCGTCCACGCCGCCCACGAGACGAGCGATCGCGGCCGGGTCATCAAAGTTGCCCGCGATCATCTCGCAGGTCTCGGCCGCGCACGCGTTGGGCGACGGATCAAGCGCGCGACAGGTGATACCCAGCGTTTGTGCCGCGGCCCCGAGCATCTGTGCCAGCTGACCGCCGCCCAAGATCGCTAGATCGGCCTTCATTGCAGGCTTGGGTCATCGGCGACGGCCGACGTCTGCTGTTCTCGAAAGACCGCCAGCTGCTCGGCGACGCGACTGTCTTGCAGGGCAACGATCTGCGCGGCCAGCAGTCCCGCGTTCGTTGCGCCGGCTTCGCCGATGGCGAGAGTTCCGACTGGGACACCCGCTGGCATCTGCACAATCGAGAGCAGCGAGTCCATGCCGGACAATGCCTTGGAACGAATCGGCACGCCCAGCACAGGCAGCGTCGTCATCGCGGCGATCATTCCGGGCAGATGCGCCGCGCCGCCGGCGCCGGCGACGATGACGCGGAGCCCACGCTCGTGAGCAGTTTCTGCATACTCGACAAGCCGCGCAGGAGTTCTGTGGGCCGAGACAATCCTCGACTCGTGCCCCACACCGAGCCTTTGCAGGATCCGTGTCGCGTGCTCCATGGTTCCCCAGTCCGACGCCGAACCCATGACGACGCCGACCAGCGGCTGGCTATGACCCGAGTCGCTCATGCGTGCACGATACGCCGATAAAGCAACCTGCGAGTGCACCCGGCCGTGCTCAGCAGCCCGTGTTGTAGTTGAGAATCCACGCGTTGAAGTCCGCTGGCGTAATCGAGCCGTCGCCGTTCTGGTCGGCCGACGCATCGCCCGCGTTGTATGCCATGACCCAGGCGTTGAAGTCGGCGGGGGTGAGCGTTCCGTCTCCGTTGACATCCGCGAGGCATACCGAGGCCTCGGAGCAGAGAACGAGATTCATCGCGAGACCGTTCCGTGGTCGGCTGCCGGTGATCGATTCGGCCGCTGTCGCTCCCTCGGACTCAGATGCCGTGAGAACGATGAGATCATCGCTGAGCGCGACCCCGGCTCCCACGCCGCCGGCGTCGAGCTCGCGGACGAGCAGCGGCGTCCCGGCCGGCTGTTCCGGCAGATTCTCGGGGATCGTGAAGCTCGGTTCACCGGTCTCCACAACGAGATTGAAAAGCGATCGGACGGCTCTTGTTCCCGTCCCGTCCGTCGAGACCACGGCGATGTCGAGATCACCATCATCGTCAAGGTCTGCAAGAGCGATCGACGTTGGAAGCGGGTCAGGGTCCGCAGGATCGCTGCGCAGCGACCACTGGGTGCCCTCAGCAAACGATCTCCCGCCCGGCCCATCGGGATCGCTGACATTGACAAAGACGGACACCGTTCCGCTGGTCTCGTTGACCGCTGCGATGTCAGGAAATCCGTCGTTCGTGAGGTCGGCTGCTCGGATCGCGGTGGGGTCGAGTCCTGCGTCGAAGGTCTCGATCGGGAACGAGTCGGGCATCCCGCCCGTGTTGCTTGCTACAACGATCTTGTCGTCGTCGGTTGATGTCGATGTGAAGCCCTCGTCAAGGGTCAGGGCCGCGCCGTCGGGGTCTATCGGGTCGAAGCTGTCGGGGTCATCGCAGACGTCGATATCGCAGACGTCCCAGGCATCGCTGCCGACGTCGTATGTAGACGCCGTCACGGTGCCGGCTATTCCACCCGACGTCAGGGTGAGCAGCGTCGCCGGCGAAGGCCCCCGCGCTGCCGATGCAGGATCGGTCAGCTGGAGGACGGCCAGATCGGCTACGACCCGGTCGCCGCGGAGTTGCAGCGAACGAAGGGTGCTGTCGGTGATTGGCACGACCGCGGCGGAGTCAACGTCGAGAAGCGATACAAGCCTCGAGAACGGTGAGCCGCTTCGGTTCGCGAAGGCGATCTCGGGCGTCCCGTTCCCGTCAAAGTCGCCGATCTCTACAGCGGTCGGGCTTGCCGCGTTCTTTCCTTCGTACACCCCAAGAGGCAAAAAGCGGCAGCCGGACTCTGTCAGCTCGCCGAGCAGCACCGCGACGCCTCCATTCTTCCCGTCGCGCAGCTGGGGATAAGCGATGACAAGGTCTGGGATCCCGTCCGGTCCACCGTTCGGTCCGCCTCCAACGTCTCCGACGGCGGCGTCGCTGGGAACGCCGATCGATGGAAACTCCGATCGGATCAACGGTGGATCGCGAAACGCGAACGGCACCACGTCAACGATGGCCTCGCTTGGGGTTTCGTTGTAGCGGACGACTGCTGTGCCCGATTCCGGGTTTCCGCTGATCGACACGTCGAGCCGCGGCACCAGAGTCGCGGAGAACCGATCGAACCCGGGGACGAAGCCACCCGCCGTCACAACACGCTCCGGCCCCGGGCCGAGCACGCTTCCAGCGTTGGTGCCCACTCGAAGGTCGCCCGCGAGTGCCGCCGTCTGCGATACGTTCAGCGGAGCAGTACCCGCAGCTGGAAGCACGATATCCAGCGATCCGACCACCGAGTCGTTCGCTGGATCAGACTGCCTGTACGCCCCGGACACGTCGATCGACGGCCGAGGCCTAAGGATCCCTGTGTTGGTCACATCGCCGGTGATGATACCTCCGCCGGTGACAGTTCCCCGCTCTCCAATGTGCAGCGAAGGCGAAGTAACCGTGCTCCCCTCGATCGCAACGTATCCTTGGCAAAGCTCGATGGACTGTGCAGAAGCGATTCCTGCACCGGCCCCCGTCGCACGGAGGCCAGCGAGCGGCCCTCGCGTGAGAAGTGTTACCCGATCGAATGCGCTGCCAACAACGACGAGGTCTTGATCATCGTCGCGATCGATGTCAGCCACAGCCACCGCGGCCGCCCGATCGAAGGGCCGCAGGATTTCGAAGCGACGCGGCTGACCCAGCAGAGGACGTGCAAGCCCGATCAGTGCGCTTTTACGGGTCGAAGCGACGACCAGATCCGTGGACCCATCGCCATCCGCATCGGTCGCGACCGACTCCTCCCATTTCAGATCGTCCTCCGCGGCAGCCGGCACAAACGTACCAGAATCGTTCGCGTAGATCACGAGGCCGCGATCCTCGCTCAGGACAATGTCATCATCGCCGTCCCGGTCAAAGTCTGATACCGTCACTGTGTTCGTGTTGGTGATGGCCGCATTGACAGCAGGATAGCAGTCGCCGACGCAGCCCGCGTCTCCGGTCCGATCGAGCGAGTCGATCTCGACCGGAATGAACCCACCCGAGCCATCTGCCAGCAGGGCGACCAGCCTGAAACCGAGGCGTCGCGGCGGTTGGTCACCGAGCACGGCTGTGTGCACAACGACGTCCGCATCGAAATCGGTATCGAGCCTGGCGACCGCGACACCGATCCCCTGATCGCCGCCGACGAGTGGGAATTGAACAAACGAAAACGACTGCTGCCCGATCTGTCGGTAGAACCCGATGGGCGTCACGACGTCGGCCGCGCCGTCCCGATCAAGATCGAAGACGACCTGCGCACCAGTAGAAACGGCCGGGCCGACGCTCATGCTCGAGAATCCCGGGGGCGAGAGGCCATCGCACAGGTGGAGCCTGAGCACGGCTTGGCCGCCGGATGCTGGCTCGAAGACAGACACAATGTCATCAAAGGCGTCACCGTTAATGTCGCCGACGGCTATGGATCGGTGTGTGCCGATGTCCAAGTCGTCGACGGCGGACCCGATCCAACCATTTGGTGCCGTCGCCGACGGCGTGTAAACCGCAAGCGTTCCGGGCAGCCCCGAACCGCCGCCACCCGGCGCTTCCGAAACAGTGACGATGGCGGCAGGGACATCGGGCGACGGGTGGAAGAACCGAACGTCGCGAGGCTGCGCCGACAGCGGCGAGGGGGCCGCCGCGAACGCACCATCAATCTCCGTGGCCGACCACTGAGGACGAAACTTGAGCAACAGCGGAGAATCCGTGGCCGTTAGCACGGCGTTGTTGAGTGTCTGGTCTGCAGAGACCTCGACGTCAGTCTCTGACTCGAAGTCGACTTGGGCCGCCGGTGCGATGGTCAATCGGCCCTCCACGCTGATGCGTGATCCCGGGGCGGATGCCAGTCGCACGCTGGTATCGAACTGTGCATCCGCCCGTGGGCCGATCGTGAGAGAGCCCGTGCTGCGGAGTTCAAAGGGAATCGCTACAGGCGGGACGAGCGCATCGGGCACAAAGTGTTCGGGTTCCGCAATCAGCACATCGCCCGGCCCCACGGCGAGGACAGCGTCCTGGAGCGACGCGTGAACCATGCCTGCGGTTGTGTTCTGGATCGGCACGACTCGCTCGATCCACCGGACACCAGCAGGCCCACCGGAAACAACATCGTCGTCGGCGTCCGAATCAATCGGGCCGATGGCGATCGTGTCGCTCGGATGCATCGCTGGTCCAATCACCGAGGCCGTGAAGGAAACAGACGCACCGCCCTGGTTCTCAAAGAGCACCGCGCCTGAAGCTGTCGCCGCGAGAAGGTCGAGTCGCGGAGAGCCCGTCAACTGCCCGGAGGCAAGATCGACAATGCCTGCCGCCGGGAATGGCTGTGCCGCGAGAAACGTGCCGGGTGACAGCACATCGTTCTCGAGGATGAGAATCTCACCGGACGACTCGGCCGCGACCGCGATGTCCGGCAGGCCGTCTGCCGACAGCCGTGCGAGTGTCAGGCCGCCCGGATCACCCAAGCCATCGGCGACCACGGCGGGAATAAACCCGATGCCGAAGGGCGCGGTGCTCCGCCACGCAACGATCGAGTCCGCATCTCCCGCGGCGGCGGGCTCGCGTGAGCACGCGGCGATATCGAGAGATCCGTCACCCGTTAAGTCGGCGATGGCGAGACCGGTGACCTCGGACAGGGCGGAAGCGGGAGAGTTCAATTGGAACCGCAGGAACGCCGGCGGCACGGTGCCATCGCTGATATAGGCGGTCACGTGTCCGGATGCTGCGCCGCTCGGAAGCTCGAACCCGCAGACAACATCGAGGTGACCGTCGCCCTGCAGATCACCGACCGCGAGCGATCGGATGACGCCGGACGACTCAAGATTCGGCCGCTGACCGAGACTTCGCACTTCGAACGCCGGCGGAACACCACCCAGATTCTCAAACCACACGAGCTGACCGGTGCCCACTGTCACGGCCGCGGCAACATCAGTGTCGCCGTCGTTGTCGAGGTCAGCTGCAACGATCTGATTCGGCGCGATGACACCGTTGAAGATCTCGTGCTCGATCGGAAACGCGGGATCCACGTCGCCGTTGTTCTCCAGCCAAACGAGCCGACCGTTCGTGGTGTCCGAACCGACAACGTCGGTATCACCGTCGCCGTCGACGTCCGCGGGCACGAATGCCTGCAGCGGCGCCGTGACGCTCAGCGGCGGCCTGGGATCGAAACGAGCGTCCTGAGCATCCGCCGCGGACGCACCGAGGGCAGCCAGTGCAGACGAGAGTGCATGTCTCTTTGGTCGCGAGCTTCTCATGGTGTCGGGCGTTGCTCCGGGAGCCGTCCCCGTTAACCTATCTGAATCTCCAGAGATCCCCCGCCACGGATCAGCGAAATTCCTCTCGAAATCATATGATTGTACTTTGATAGGTATCTCGCGGGTGGTCATTACCCGGCGGGCGTGTCGCACGTCCCACGGAATCGCGGATAATGCGTAGGGAGACACTGGCGGGTCCCGTAGATCTCGCCACGCGCGAGCCGACCATTGCCGCCTGTGGAGCTGCTGCTATGAACGACACCGAGCAGCCCGTCGAGGGCCACGAGGTGACGCGAATCCTAGACGATGTTCGCGGAGGCGAACCTGGGGCACGCGAACGGCTGATCGATGTTGTGTACCAGACGCTCCGGGATATCGCAGAGTCGAACCGTCGAAGGCTGATGTCTCAGACGCTCGACGCCGAGGCGCTCATCAGCGAAGCATACTTCAGGGTCCTTGGGAACACGGGCGCAGACTTCGAGAATCGAAGACACCTGTACGGTGCGTTCAGCCGGGCCATGCGGGAGATTCTCATTGATGCAGCACGGCGGCGTGATGCGCTCAAGCGAGGCGGCGATCGGCAGCGCATCGACCTCGATGTCGCACAGATCCCGCATGACGCGCCAACTCGAGACATCATTCAGCTCGATCGCTTGCTGGAACAGCTCGAAGCGGATGACGACCGCGCGGCCGAAGTCGTGCGCTACAAGTGCTTCCTCGGCATGCCGGAGCAGACCATCGCCGAGGTTCTCGGTGTCAGCGTTCGCACCGTTCAGAGGGACTGGACGTACGCGAGAGCATTCATGAAACGGCATCTCGAAGCCAGCGGCGGGGGCTGAGTCCCATCGATCGATCGCGTCTCAAGTCGATCCTCGGCGAAGCGGCGGAACTGCCGCCGGCTGACCGTTCCGAGTTCCTGGACAAGGCATGCGGCGACGATGCCACGCTGCGGAGAGAGATAGCGTCACTTCTCGACCACCTCGACGGGACGCTCGAAGGCGAAAGCACCGATGCACACCCGGGCGGCAGCGTTGAACCGCGGCCGCCCGTCTCACCGGCGCAGATCGGCTCGTACACGATCATCGGCACGCTCGGTGAAGGCGGCATGGGTGTCGTGTATAAGGCGACCCAAGACTTCCCGCGTCGCACGGTCGCGCTCAAAGTGATCAAGCCTCAGATGGCGGTTCCCCGGATTCTCGAGCGCTTCCGATTCGAAACACAGGTGCTCGCAAAGCTCACGCACCCGGGTATCGCGCAGATCTACGACGCGGGGACAACCACAACGCCCGAAGGTGAGCAGCCCTACTTCGCGATGGAGCTCGTCCGCGGCCGCCCGCTGCTCGAGTTCGCGAGCCTCCGGAACCTGAACCTGCGCGAACGTCTGAAGCTGATCCAGGGCATCGCGGAGGCGGTGCATTACGCCCACACGCGGGGGGTCGTGCACCGCGACCTCAAGCCCGTCAACATCCTCGTTACTGAAGATGGGACGCCAAAGATACTCGACTTCGGCGTCGCACGGTCCATCGGCGGCGACGTCGACGGGACGCCCGACCGCACCGCGGTCGGCCAGCTCGTCGGCACACTGCCGTACATGTCCCCGGAGCAGGTCGCGGGTGACCCCGACGAGCTCGATGCGCGCAGCGATGTCTACTCGCTCGGCATCGTGATGTACGAGCTGCTTTCCGGCGGCCTGCCGTACGAGCTCGAGAAGAAGGTCCTGCAGGAAGCGATGCGGGTCATCCAGGAGGTTGAGCCGACGCGGCTTTCGCAGATCAGCAAGGTCTATCGCGGCGATGTCGAGACGATCGTCGGGAAAGCGCTGACCAAGGACCGCGGCAGAAGGTACCAGTCCGCATCGGAACTCGCCGCCGATATCTTCAGGTACCTGTCCGATGAGCCGATCACCGCTCGGCCGCCGAGCGCTATGTATCAGGCGCGGAAGTTCGCAAAGCGCCATCAGGTGATCGCCGCTGGTTTCGGTGTCGCTTCTGTCGGCCTCGTCGCGGGGCTCGGCGTGTCGGTCTGGCAGCTCGGTGAGGCACGCGCTGCGCGTGATCGTCTGGCCGAGTCGAAGGTCGAGCTTGAGGCTTTGCTCGCGGAGGTCACGGACGAGCGGAAACGGGCCGACGCGGTGATCGAGCAGCTGAATCAGCTCACCGATGTCCTGCTCGACTACGAGGCCGCGAGCAGGAGACTGCTCGGGTCGATCAGCAGCCGCAAGATTCTGGCGAAGAACGCGCGTGATGTGCTCTCAGAACTCCGGCGAGTGGCGGGGGACACGCCTTGGGTCCGATCGCGTTTGGCGCACGCGTACACGCGGCTCGGCACGCTGTCCTGGCTCGACGGCTCCAGCAGCGGGGCCGCTCGCGACGACTTCGCGACCGCCATTGCTCTCCATCGAGCGGAACTCCTGGCGAAGCCCGGCGATGCAGAGCATCGCGCCGGTCTCGCGCAGAGTCTTGCTTCGCTCGCCTCTTTGACCACGCTGCAGGGCGGGACGCAGCCCGCGCTCGCGATGGTGCTCGAAGCCGAGCAGATCGCAGCGGAGGCACCGACGCTACCCCCGCTCATCCGCGCGAGGATTCTCCGCGAGAAGGCCTGCGTGCTGCGTGAGCAAGGCCGAGATGCGGAAGCGTCGGCAAACCTTTCCGATGCAGCGGAGAGTACCAGCGGAGACGAGTCGCTCGAAGGCCGAGATCTTCACGCCCTCATCCTCGCCGATCGTGCCGAGATCGCGGACCGTGTTGGCGATCACAGCGAGGCTGCGACCTACATCGACGCCGCGGTCGGCATCCGACGGGCGCTGATTGAAGAGAACCCGAGCGATGCCGTCGTCAGGCGTCGGATGATCACGCTGCTCAACATCGCTGCTGAGCACGCCGAGCGAACTGGCGCCGCGGACCGCGGCATCGTCCTCCACCAGGAGCTGTTCGAGCTCGCTTCCACGCTCGCGAGGCTTGATCCTGCGGATGGCAGGGCAAGAGAAAGCATGAGAAAGTCGATGCATGCGCTTTCTCGCGCCTTCCAGCGGCGTGGGGACTTTGACGCTGCACACCGCGCCGCTGATCGATTTCTCGCCGCGAGCCGCGAAGCCTCAGAGCGGGTGCCGACGGATGTCGCGATCCTGCACGACGTCGCGCATGCCTACGAGCTGCGGGCAGATCTCCGACGCGCCGAAGCACGAGGCGCCGAGGGCGACGAGGCGATCGGTCTCTTGGAGGCAGCGCTCGAGGGCTACGCCGAGTCGATCACGAGCCTCCGCTGGATTCTCGAAATGGGCAGCGGACGGGCAGAGTGGCGTCGCGACGAGGCAAGGGTGGCGCTCTCGATCGCTTACACGACGGCGGCAGTCACGTCGCTGCGGGCCAGCATGGGCCAGGACGCGACGAGGCAGTCATCGATCCGTGCGTACGAAGACGCAGCGCGACTGTACGAAGAGCTGCTGAGGTCGGGCATCGATGATGCGCCGACGCGCCGAAGGGCCGCTCGATGCATCCGCAGCCTCGGGATTCTGTATCTCCAGGTCGATCGTGCCCAGGAGGCGGTCGATCGCCTGGAAGCCGCGGACGCGATCGCCGCGCTGGAGCAGGCGCACGTCGCATACTCCAAGGCGAAGGCGTGCCTCGCCGTGGGCCGCGAAGAGGATGCGCGCCGCTTCCGGGCCCTGGCCCTGCGATGGAACGAAGCGGGGCAGTCACGGTTCCGCGATCAGGCCCGCCGCGACACGGAACGAGCTCAGATCGAGGCTCTCGGAGTGAACGAGCTCTGATCCTTGTGATCGTGTCGCGCCGGCTAGCAGTGATCGGTACAAGGTACTGCGCGCACGAAAACGCCCCGCAACGGTCGCGGGGCGGCTGGGTCTAGATCGGCGATGGCTTCAGACGCATTGGTTGTAGTTGATGACCCACGCGTTGAAGTCGGCGGGAGAAACGACCCCGTCACAGTTCTGATCGGCGGCGATATCGTTGTTGTTGAACGCGATGACCCACGCGTTGAAGTCGGCCGGTGTGACCGAGCCATCGCCGTTCACATCCGCGAGCACGCACGGATCGCACGGATCATCGATCATGGCACAGATCTCAAGAGCATCGATGTTCCCGAACCGCTGGAAGTCGGAAACCGCGACATCGGCGACTCCGACCTGGCTGCCGAAGAGATACACCGCGAACGCGCCTGTAAAGTCGGTAAAGAAGATTGTGGAGCCGTCAACCGGCAGGCCGGTCGAGCGGATCGCTGCAATCGATGAAGACGTTTCGCTGAGCGAGAACAGTGCGTAGTCCCGCTCGGGCTGCGCAACACGATCCCCATCCGGATCGAACTGGCTGAAGACGCTGCCGCGATCCCAGACAACAAGCCCGTCGATGTCATCGAACAGCTCAAGCTGCGGGTTGGGGGGATCTCCAAATGTGTCGAGACCCATAGACGCGGCGGATGCCCACGGAACAATCGGTCCAGAGGGGAAGCCCTTGGGCACCGCAAAGATATCAGCAGCGCTCACCGTTGCGACGAATGCCAGGGCGGGCGGCACGCTGAAGAAGTAGTCGATGTCGGTCAGCCCGTCTCCGTCGGCATCGAGATTCGCTTCCGGAAGCACGTTGTACGCGTCGAGGTTGTCGTGTTCTCCGGGGGCGATCGGCGGTGCAAGATCGTCGGCGGGCGTCGGCACGCCGGACACGAGGCCCAGAACGATCTCGTCGATCTCGAGGAAATGAGAGCCAGGGGCTCCGATCGCTGCCGTGGGCAGCAGCCCAGCGAAGCCGCCTCCTCCGAGTGTACCGACGAAGATTCCCGGGTTCGGGAAGAGCTCTTCGGTCACAAAGATATCACCCGGCTGCTGGTTCAGCGTGAACTGCTTGTCGAGGTCTGTCCCCGGCAGGCCGCGGGTCGCGCGGTCAACGCTGAAGCGAACGTTCATCCGCTCGGAGACGCCCGGCTGAAAGATCTCGTGATCCGCGCTCATCGCGTTGAGATACGTGCCGGCGGGAGGCACGACATCAAGAACAGGAAAGGGACCGCCCGGGTTTCGCACGATGTCCCCGTCCGTGAAGGCAAAGAGCGGAGTAATGAGCGTGGGCGAGGGCCCGATCCGCCCGGCGATCACCGCCGGCAAGAACAGGCCAAACGGATCCTCCGCGGAAAACAGCCCGGCGAAGGGCGCCGACGTCAGCGGCGCGTCGGGGTTGTCGTCCAGGCTGAACGATTGGCCGCAGGCGGCACCGGCGAGTGTGGCGGTCAGTATTGCGGTGAGTGAGCGATGCATTGCGTGTCTCCAGATGGGTTGATTCGGACGGGCGGGGCCCTGCCCGCCGTCGTTCCATCTGCAAAGACTCACCGTGGGGCGTCACATCGCGCAAAAAAGAAAGCACGGAGGCGAGCATGCCTCCGTGCGCACGATCTCGGGATAAGGCCCGCCTTAGCGAGCCTGAAGCGTCACTTCCAGAGTGACTTCTTCTCCGTCACGCAGCACCCCGATGTTGATGACATCGCCGGGCTCGTGCGACGCGAGCAGCGGCATCCATCCCTCGACGTCGCTGAGCTTCTGGCCGTCCCAGCGGACGAGCCTGTCGCCCGCCTGCACTCCGGCGACATCCGCCGAACCGCCTTCTGCTACCGAAGCGATTCCGATCCCGGGGCCCTCGCCGCTGTACTGCGGCGATACACCGAACCGGACGCTGATGTTGCCCATGCGAACACCCTGGTTCGACCGTCCTCCGGACGACACGAGCTCGGGCTTCTCGCTGGATGACAAAATCATGACCATGTCGTGGTACAGGTGGCAGGTCCTCGTCGCGTCCGCGGTGTTGATCTTCCACACGACGTCATCCGGTGTGTGGTAGTCATCGTGAAAGTCCGCGATGATGGAGAACAGTACAGGGATGCCGCGGGCCAGGAAGGAGCTGTGGTCCGAAGCACCGTTCATCGAAGACGGGATGACCAGTTCCAGCTCGCTCTTGTCCATCGCGGGCTGGAGAAGATCCTGGAGCCCCTCACCGGTCTCAAGGCCAGAAAGCAAGACACGGTCGTCGGTGATGCGGCCGATCATGTCGAAGTTCGTCATGATCGCGTGGTCCTCGAGCGGTGCGATCGGGTTGTTCACGTAGTACCGTGAGCCGTTCAGGCCGGACTCCTCGGCGTCGAAGGCGATGAACACGATCGACCGAGCGTCAGCGTTTTCTGGCAGCTCGGCGTACGACCTCGCGAGCAGGTCGGCCAGAAGCAGCACGCCCGCGGTGCCGGAGGCGTTGTCGTCCGCACCGGGGTGAAGCTTCCCTGAACCCCAGCGAGAGCCGAAGTCGCCCATGCCGATGTGATCAATGTGGGCGCCCATCACGATCCACTCATCTTTCAGATCGCCCTGGCCCCAGAGCACGCCGCCCACGTTCTCGGCAAAGACGGCCTCGCGTTCGACGTCCGCCGCGAGGTTGACGCCGCCATCGATCGACATGACCGAACCGCCCTCGTTCGCGTTCTCGATCAGGTCGGCGATGCTCATGCCCGTTGCGCCCTCGAGCCAGCGGGTTCCGGCGTCTTGCGACATCAGGAAGACGGGCTGCTCGGCACCGAGGCCGCTGCCGCGGAACGCGTCGAGCCGGTTGATGCGATCGTCGTCGGCCCCGGGTGTGTTGATGACGACAGCGCCGGCGGCACCGCGGTCAAACGCCGCACGAAGCTTGTTGTCGAACGACGCGCTGTTGCTCCAGCCGTCGTCCTCGGTCCACAGGCTCATGCCGCTGTCGTCCATCGGCTCGAACCGGAGCATCACCGCGAGCTTGCCTGTGAGGTCTGTGCCTTCGGGATACGAAGTGAAGCCGTCGTTCCCATCATCGATGGAGTAGCCGACGAAGACCGCATCGCCGGAGAGCGTGCCCTCGCCGCCGAGGCCGGTGACCACGAAGTCACGCTCGTGCGTGAAGGCCTGCCCGTTCGCCGAAAACTCGGCGAGCTTGACCTCGACGCGGCCGCCCAGCGCGAATGGCTGACGCCACGATGCGAATGGCTGCTCGGTCTCGGTGCCGTCCTCGGCCGTGAGCGTCTCGGCAAAGGCCGGCGTCAGCCCCGATCGCTCAAAGGCGGTCTCGGCGTACTGCCGAGCAATCTCCGCGCCGCGTGAGCCCGGCACACGCCCGTCCATGAAATCGTTCGCGAGGTAATAAATGTGCTGCGTGAACACGCGGTGGTCTGCCTCAAAGTCGAGCACATCACTCTTTGGCTCGGCGACGGCAGGCAGAGCCGTCATGACGATAAATCCAAACATCAACGGGGTGCGCATGGCAGCCTCCTCCAGGTGTGTCGGGGTCGCGATCGATACAGGCACCGGTCCGCAGAGGTCGTACCGTGCGGACGAGCCTTGGATGCTAGCATCCTCGCAAGATGCAGCGCGTTACAATGTTCGGAACATGGTTCACGCTCTCGGTCGCGATCATCGCGGCCTCTGCCCGGTCTGACGCCGTCACCGCACACCCCCAAGACGGCCCACACGCGGACATCCGCATCGTGGTTTCGGATCAGGACGTACGAATGACGCTCGGGCTCAACCTGCCCTTCCTCGACGCGTCGGTACCGACGAGCCGGGAACTGGCGTCCGACGTCGCTCCGTCAGAAGAGCCGGTCGTTCTTGGTGCCGTGCGCGAGCTCGTGGAATCCGACACGATCGTCACCATCGACGGGAGGCGCGTGCGGCCAACGTTCGAACGCCTTGATATCGAGCGGATGTCTGAGGACAGCGTGTACCTGTTTCCGAACTCCGGACGGTCCGCACTGACGCGGTTCAGCGTCGTGGCTGTGTATCCCGCCGAGTCGCCGCCCGAGCAGATCGACCTCGAGTGGTCTCATTACCCGGCGAGCGCCCTCAGCGCGGCGTTCGAGGACGTCGGAGACGATCCGCCCCCGATGGTTATCGATGCGCAGCTCCGCGCCGAAGGCCGCGCCCGAATCCTGCGGTTCAGCGAGACGGACCGCGTGGCGACATGGCGCGCCGGCGGCGATACGCCCGAGACCGCTGTGGAAAGGCTCCCCGAGATCGACGTGCAGCCGGGCCTCGCCGTTCCGGTGGTCGCACTCGGTCTGGTTGTCATCTCGTTCGGCCTCGCAGGCCTGTTTGCCTTGTCTCGAAAGTGGTTCCCGGCGCTTGTTGTGCTCGCCCTGGGGCTGGCGGGCGCCGCAGCGACCAGCCAGTCTTTCGTTCGATTTGTTGGGAAACCCGATGTCCCGGATGACCAGGCTGTCCGGTTGTTCGCGATCCTCCACTCCAACATCTATCGAGCGTTTGATTTCACCGCTGAGAATGACATCTATGACACGCTCGAGATCAGCGTGACCGGGGAGTTGCTCGACTCGCTCTACCGCCAGATCCGGCTGGGCCTCGTGCAGGCCGAGAACGGCGGGGGAGTGGGGCGTGTTACCGCGCTCGATTTGCGATCCGCTGAGGTGATCTCTGAGTCAGCCACGCCGACCGGCGTCGCCTTCGAGATTTTGGCCGAGTGGGACGTCGAGGGCACGGTGTACCACTTTGGTCACTCGCACGCGAAGCGGACGCCGTACGCCGGTGTGTTTCGCGTCGCACAAACACCAGACGGGTGGCGGATCGACCAAGCCGAGCCGCGAGAGCGGGATGGCATCTTCGCGACCCCGAGCGAGCTGTGATGTCCGCGCCGCTTTCGCTCGACGGCGTCTCGTTCCAGCGTCCGGGGCCCGACGCCTTTGCTCTCGTGATGCCGATGCTCGAAGTTCAGTCCGGTGAGGTTGTCGCGCTCGTCGGTCCGAGCGGCTCCGGCAAGAGCACGCTGCTCGGGTTGATCAGCGGCGAGCTTCTGCCGTCCGCCGGAATCGTTCACGTCGCCGGCAGACGAATGGACACGCTGGATGAATCCGCCCGAAGGGCGCTCCGCCGGGAGTCGATCGGTGTCGTGGCGCAAACCCTTTCGCTCATCGACTATCTGACCGGTCTCGAGAACATCCTGCTTCTCGCGATGCTGCAGGGCACAGCAAGAGCTGCGCGAGACCGCGCTAGAGAACTCGCGGGGTTGCTTGAGGTCGGCCATGTGCTGCACCGGCCGCCGGCGAAAATGTCGCAGGGCGAGCGGCAGCGGATCGCTATCTGTCGCGCCTTGCTGCTCAAACCGCCCGTCGTGCTGTGCGACGAGCCCACGGGCAACCTCGACGCCGCACGCGGAGAGCTCGCGACCCGGCTCATGCTGCAGGCGGCGCGGCAGGACGGAGCGGCGGTGCTCGTTGCTACGCATGACGATCGGGTCGTGCCGCTCGCCGACCGCGTGGTGTCGCTCACTGAGCCCGTCCCGGCCAAGGAGCCGGTCTGATGTGGCAGGTCGGCCTCGCCCTGCGGTACGCGAGGCGGAACGTCTGGCAGACGTCGCTGTTGTCGGTCTGCATCGCCGTCACGATTTCCATCCCGGTGACCAGCCGGCTCCTGGTTCAGAGCTTCGAGCAACGGATGGAACGCCAGGCGCGGGACGTCCCGCTCGTGATCGGTCCGCGGGGCAGCCGCTTCGATCTCGCGCTCGCATCGGTGTTCTTTCGCCAGCCGCCGGATCGCACGATCACGCGATCCGTGCTCGACCGCGTCGCCTCGGTCGAGGGGGCGGAGGTGGTCCCCATGAGCACGCTCTTTACGACACGGGGACGCAGGCTCGTCTGTGTTGGTTTCAGCTATTTCGAGGCGCTGGGTCTGAACGCCGCCGAGGGTTCGCTTCCCTTGATCGTTGGCGACGCGGTCCTCGGTGCCCGCGTCGCCCGGGAGACCGGCCTGCGCGTCGGTGACCCGGTTGCGAGCGATCGCCATGAACTGTTCGATCTCTCGGTGCCCCCACCGATCACCATGTCCGTCGTGGGCGTGCTTAAAGAGACGGGCACCAGCGCGGACGACGCCGTGTTCGCGTCGATAGAGACCGCGTGGCTCATCGGCGGGCAATCGCACGTGCACGCCGAGACCGACGAACTTGAGGCCGATGACGTCATCGCTCAGACCGACGGTGCCGTCGCGGTTCGACCCACGCTTGAGATGTCCTCGACCATCACGAGCGAGAACATCTTGACCATTCATGGCCATGATGCTCCGGGACTGCTGCCGCTGTCCGCTGTGCTCGTGTTCGCGAGCGAAGCGAAGCCCCTGACGCTCGCCGCGGCCCGGTTCGAGGGCGATGTTAATGTGCAGGCGATCCGCCCGCAGACCGTCGTCGATGAGATGATGCGCACCGTCGTTCGGGTGCAGTCGGTGTTCGATGCCATTATCGCTCTGCTTGCAGCCGGGACCGTGTTGCTCATCGTGCTGACGACGACGCTCGCCGCCCGGCTGCGCACCGCGGAATTTGCGATCCTCGACAGCGTCGGAGCCCCGTCGTTCTTTCGGCCTTCCCTGCTGCTCCTGCAGTTGGTGCTGGTCTCGGCGATCGCGATCGTGCTCGCGTTCGCCATCACGACCGCCGCCTTTGTGGCCTTCAGCACGGTCGATCTCGTGTGATCATCCAAAAATGAAACCGGCCCCGCCGAAAGGCAGCGGGGCCGGTGTACAAGCGACTTGATGTAAGCCTGGTGGGCTTACGGTGTGCAGGTCGGGCCGTTGGCACCCTGGTTGAAGGCAAGGATCCAGCCGTTGAAGTCGCCCGGCTCGAGCACGCCGTTCTGGTTGGTGTCGGCACGGAAGTCGCCGGCGTTGAAGTTGAGAATCCAGGCGTTGAAGTCGCCCGGGTTCACGATGCCGTCGCCGTTCTGATCGGCACACAGACGGGCGCTCGGGCAGTCAACCACGTCGCCGACAGTGGCGAACTGCGTGCCGGGCAGCAGGTCGAAATCGATGGCCCGAGGCTCGCCCAGCTCAGCCTCGCTGTCAAGACCGCCGATGACCTGGTTGGAGACGAAGCTCCCGTCACCGTTGGCGATGACGCCGGCGACCTTGATATCGCTGGTGCCGTCCCAACCAAGCTCGTCGAGGTCGATGACGACCTCCACACCGGTGGTGACGTTGCAGGCGTCGCTGGTCGCTCCGCCCGGTGCCGCGCCGACTCCGCCGACGTTACTGTTGTCGAGCGAGATCTGAAGCAGGCCGGGCGTCTCGAAGCCGAGGAGGCCGTTGGCGAGGAACGCCGCCGCCGCGTCGCGCGGGGCGAAGTTGGTGAAGATGTCGTCGGCCGTGCCGGGCTCGAGCGCGACGCCGCCGCCGGGCGGGTTGTCGCCGTCGAATGCGAGCGGGTTGTTGCCTGCGTCGCTCTTGAGGCCGCCGTCGAACGCGCCGAAGTCGGTGTTGAATCCCGAGACGATGTTCGGCCCGTTGAGACGGAGCACGGCGGCGTTCGCGAAGAACGTATTCGTGCCGGTTGTCAGGCCGCTGTTGTCGATCGCGATGAAGTAGTCGGCCGTGAATCCCGCGTCGAAGGTCAGGCCGGGGCCGTCGGGACCGACGTCATCCGGATCGGTGCCGTCGGCCTCGCCGAGACGATCGAGCAACCGGAAGGCAACATCGATGTTGTCGTTGCGGAGCGTGTTCTGGCCGTCGGTCGGGTCGCCGTCCAAGAAGAGCAGGAGGCGGTTCCCGTTCGACTGCAGGTTTCCCGCGACCAGAAGGTTCAGCGTGTTGGCGGTCGTGTCCACAAAGGTGTACAGCGCATCGATCTCCGAGCCGACCGCGACGTCCGGGTCGGGGATGGCCGGCGCGAAACCCGAAGGCCCGACGCCGCCGATGTTCGAGTTGTCGATCGACGCCTCGATGCCCTCGCCCAGGCTGCCCGCGGCGACGCTCGAGGTCAGGAGGCTGGGTGTGCCGCCGCCGACGAACGCGCCCTGGCCGCCGCCTGTGGTTTCGAGGGTCGCGATATCCGCGAACGCCTCGATGATCGGCTCGCCGAGCGTGTCGGTGCCGGTCTGGCCGAAGTTGTAGAAGAGAACCACGTCGGGCGCGATGCCATCGTCAAACTGCAGACCGGCCTGGCGGTTCAAGCCGTCGAAGCTGATGTCCGGGTTGCTATCGAGGACGACGTTCTGGCCTTCGGGCATCGCCGCATCTGCATCGACGTCAAAGTACAGGTGCAGCTTGTTGAAGTTCTCCTCGAGGTTGCCGCCGAAGAGCACGTAGAGCGTGTCGGCGGTGCCGTCGCTGTCCACGTCGGCGAGCGTCGCGTACGCGTTGGAAATCTCCGAACCACCGCCCGAGCCGCCGTTGGTCAAGACCGGATCGCCGTTGGTCGCGTCACCGAAGCCGGTGCCGGTGTTGCTGACAAAGATCGGCGCTCCGTAGGCAGAGTCCGCCGTGCCGTCGACGGTGAGCGGACCGGTGACGACGCTCGCGGGCACAATGATGAATTGATCGCCGGGGATGCCCGTCGGGTTGCTGCCGCTAGGCTCGGCATACGAGACGTTCGCCGGGTCGCCGAGGTTGGCAGCCGGGCCGCCGAGCCCGCCGATGACCTGGTTGGACAAGAAGTCATTGTTGCTGCTGATGATGTGGCCCGCGATCCGGATCTGGCCGGTCGGCACGGCGCTGCCGAACGCGAAGTTCGAGAGCGGGATTGCCAGCTCGACACCGGTCGTCACGTTGATCGCGTCGGAGTTGTCCTCGTTCGATCCAGACTGAGCCGTGTTGTCGCCGAAGCTGGTCGGCTGGTTCTGAACGAACGCACGGGTGTACAGGCCGGCCTCGGTGCCATCGATCTGTCCGTCGGCCGTCACCTGGCCGAGCGCGTGGCCGCTGAGCATGGTCAGAGCGGCGGCGGTCATCACGGTCTTCGTCTTCATCTGGCGAATCTCCATTCCCCCGCTCCACCTTGGGCGGGTTCTCTCCTGAAACAGTGGCGAACTCATTTCGTCGCTCGCAGCAGCGACGGGACAAAGTCTAGCCGCTGGTAGGCAAAACACCAAGCGCGGCATACTCCTGTATACAGTGATTGGGCAACGATTTACGCCAGATCGGATGGCAACGTCCGGTCACAAGGCAGGCTTCGGACCAGCGGATCTACCTATCTGCTCCCGCCTCGCCATGTTCCAGCCATCGGAACGACACGGGCCCGATCGGTTCGCCGCCGATCTCCACCGGGTGAGGCATCGGGTTCGCCGCGAGAACGACGCGATGCGAGCCCAGCTGGCGCTCGATAAAGAGCACATCGCCGTCAGTCCACCACCGAGCAGAGCCGTACCGCAGCGTCGGGCCCGAGTGAGGGTCTTGGCGGAGCCGAAGCACGGAGCCGATTCTGTTTGTGAGCGATTCGTCACCGGGCCAGGTCAGCGGCTTCCGGTTCTCGGGGTCGTCCGCGCCCCAGAGCCCGAGTTCGTCTCCCGCGTAGACCATGGGGCTGCCAGGGAGCGCTGTGAGCACCGCGTACGCGAGCACCAGCCTGTCGTACGCGTCGGCGTCGGGACGTCCCCTGTTGTATCCCGCCTCTCCCAGACCGGCTCCGCGGTCGTAGTCGAGGATCGGGTTCATCATCTTGCTCACGAAGCGTGCCGTGTCGTGCGAGCCCAGCAGATTGACCTGAGCGAGGCTCGTCGCCGGGGCATGCACGTAGACCCGGTCGAGCGCGGCCGGAACGTCTTTCGTCGGCATGGCACCGCCAAGCCATTCGACCAAGGGGAACGCAAGCGGGTAGTTCATCTGCGCATCGAAGGCCCTGCCTTCGAAGTACTCCCCGCCGTCGAACCAGAGCTCGCCGACCAGCACCGCTTCGGGATTGATCGACCGCACATGCGATCGCCACGCTGACCAGAAAGGCAGACCAACTTCGTTGGCGACATCCAACCTCCAGCCGTCGATACCGTCGCTCGGGTCGCCGTCGCCGTTCGGGTCCATCCACCGGCTGGTCACGGCAAAGACGTGGTCACGCACACCCTCAACGAGGTCGCCGCCGGTCTGAACAAACTCGGGGAGCCCGCCGTTGCGTCGATCCCAGGCCTGCCACGAGTTGGCCCGACCATTCCGATCAACGCCGAAGTGATACCAGTCGGCGTAGGGCGAATCGCGCCCCTGCGCGAGAACGCTCTGGAATGTCGGGTGGGCAAGGCCAACGTGGTTCCACACGCCGTCGAGGACGGTGCGCAGCCCGTGCGTGCGGGCCGCCGGCAGGAACTGGTCAATGAAGTACCTGTCGGCGGGCGTCCATTGCCAGCTGCGAGCGTCGGGTGAGAACGCGGGGCGTGTCGGCTCTGGGCGGCCCGGGTGGCCGAGCGCGGGGTCGATGTGCCGATGATCCGCTGCGTCGTACTTGTGCAGGCTGGTCGCATCGAAGATCGGGCAGAACCAGATGACCGTCGCGCCGAGGTCTCGGATGTGACCGAGCCGCCTCTCCACGCCTTGCAGGTCTCCGCCGAACCGACGCTCGAATACCGTCTCCCGCAGCGGAGGGCGGTCGCGGTCCCAGTCATTGTTGTAGCGAGGCCGGTACGCCGTCGCGCGGTTCGCAGACGCTTCGAACTCGTCGGCCGACGTCTCGAACCAGTCGTGCGTCCACGGCATGGCAGTCCCGTGAGGCCAGCCCTGGTCGTTGTACGGGTTACCGTTGTCGAACCGCTCGGGAAAGACGTTGTACCACACCGCGCCGAGCGCCCACGCGGGCGTCTGACTCGCCGCCGGCCCGGCGTCAGCGATAGCCCTCGGAACCGACCACGGTCCGGGCTCGCCGTCTCGTCCGATCAGCCGCAGCCGGTCGTCCTGCTTGATCTGGAGACGAACCGATTCGCCGGGCCTTGACGCCTGAACAAGCCGCACCGCTCCGTCGCTCGACAGGACCTCAACCCGTACCACGCCGGCACTGTCCGAGTCGGAGACATCGAACAACCCCAGAGCGTCGTGCACCATGTGGACCCGCGGCGGTGGCGTCGGCGATGGGTCTGTTTGACGCTCACTGGCCCCGGCCGCGATCACGAACAAGGCTGGTATGAGGAGGAGCAGGGGTCGTCGTGGCATGAGAAACCATAGTGACGAACGCGTGCAAAGGCAGCCGATCTCGGAGCTCGATCGATAGTCCGTTCGCTGTTCAACGGTACCGGCAGCTGGTCAGTTGCTCCCGTCCAGCTCGCCCATCGACTCGAGCTCCTTGCCCTTGGTTTCCGGGATGAGCAGGAGCACGAAGATCAGCGAGATGACGGCGCTCACGGAATAGAAGCCGTACGCGAACGCGAGGCTGGCCGAGGCCATCAGCGGGAACGTGGCGCTGATGAGGTAGTTCGCACCCCATTGGGCCGACGCCGCGACCGCAAGTCCAGCGCCGCGGATCTGGTTGCTGAACATCTCGCCCAGCATGACCCAGACAATCGGCCCCCAGCTAGCACCAAAGGAGATGATGAACAGGTTCAGCGCGATCAGCGTGATGATGCCCATCGTCCGCTGATCCCCGGTTAGATCCGGCTTCAGCGTGAACCGCTTGGTGACGATGCTGTCGGCTGTGACCGTGATGTCGCCGTCCTTCGCGGCGGGGTCGATGATCGCAGCACCGGGCGGCAGGTCACCGAGTTCGATCTCGGTCGTGCCGCGCGATTCACCCAGCACCGGGCGGAAGTCGAGCGTGACGGTCTTGGTCTCGCTCGGCTCGGAGGCCGGATCTGCCGGCTCGATCGTGATCGGCATCGGCAGCGTCTCGATGACGCCGTCCTGACCGCGGGTTTCAACAGTGATCGTGTACTGACCGGTTACGTTGGTTGGCACGGTCAGGTTGATTTTGTCGGGGTTCAGCGGTGCGGCATTGAACACGAAGGCCATCACACCGAGCGAGAGCGCCATGCCGATGGAGCCGAACGCCAGCAGCGGCTTGCGCCCGATCTTGTCGACCAGCGCGATAGCGATGAATGTCGTCAGCACATTGGTGGCGCCGCCGATGGCCGTGTTGATGAACGCCTGGTCTTCGCTCAGGCCAACCGATTCCCAGAGCAGGTTCGAGTAGTAGAAGACCACGTTGATGCCGACGAACTGCTGGAATACCGAGAGACCGATACCGAGCCAGACGATCTTCTTGAACAGGCCCGGGCCGAGGATATCGGAGAGGCGGGGCTTGTGCTCGGACGAAAGCGTGCCCCGGATCTCGCCGATCTTCGCGTCCGCGGCCTGTGCGCCAAGCACTTTGCCGAGAACCGATCGTGCCTCATCGTCGCGGTCCTTGATGACTAGGTAGCGGGGGGACTCGGGGATGCCCAGCGCGAGGACGCCGTACAGCGCCGCCGGGATCGCCTCGATCCAGAACATCCACTTCCAGGCCGCGAATCCGCCGATCCACTCGGCGGCGGCCCCGCCCGCGACTTGCGCGATGATCAGGTTGCTCATCAGCGCGACAAAGATGCCAACAACGATCGCGAGCTGCTGCATCGAGCCCAGCCGCCCGCGGAGGTGAGCGGGGGAGACCTCGGCGATGTACGCAGGGGCAATGACGGACGCCGCGCCGAACGCCAGGCCGCCCAGGAACCGCCAGAACGTGAAGTCGATGATCGTGAAGGGCGCACCCGAGCCGATCGCCGAAGCCAGAAACGCGATCGAGGCGATGACCATCGCCGGCTTGCGGCCGATGCGGTTGGTCAGGGGCCCCGCGGTAAACGCACCGATCGCCGCACCGATCAGCGCGATCGCGACCGACTGACCGACGATGAGGTCCACCTGCGACGCTTCGAACCCCGCGGCGAAAGTGGAGCCGGGCTCGGTGAACATCGCGCGGAGCACCGGCACCGCGCCATTGATCACCGCGGTGTCGAATCCGAACAGGAAGCCGCCGAGCGCGGCGACGACGACGATTCGAATCAAGAAGCCGAAGTTGCTTTCGTTGTCGCTCACGGTGCCGATACCCCTGGATGGTCCAATCTCATGCAAACAGACTCCCCGCGTGCCCGCGGAGGCCGGTCATAGTACCTGCCCGCCGCGATGCAAGCGACAAGCATGTAGAGATTGTCTGTCTGCGGGTCCCGGCCGACAGCGATTGATGGGCGAACGCGTCAGGCGCCGAACACGCCGGCCTGCACGAGCGTCTGAGCCACCAGCGCGAGAACCGCAAGGCCGCCGATGACGGCTCCGCCGATCACCACACCCATCAGGAGCTTGTGGGTCTTGGCGTTCGCTTCTTCGAGGCGCACCTCGCGTTCGCTGTCGCGACGCTTCATATCGGTCAGAGTGTCGCCGAGCCGCTTGTTGCTCTCGGTGATCTCGGTGAACGCGCTGGACAGGTTCTCGATGGACGAGCGGATCTCTTGCTGCGAGCTGTTCGCCTCAGCGATCAGGCCCTCGACGCGGCCCAGCGATTCGAGCTGGAGAGACAGGCCCTTCTGGGTGCTCTCTTGACCGTCGCGGAAGGCGTTGGCGAGCTCGGACACAGCGCCACGCAACTCGGCCTGGCCTTCGCCGATGCTGCCGAGACTCTCAAGAGCCGTTGGAAGGCTCTCGGCGATCTCAAGCAGACGCCGCGATCGCTCCTCCTGTGTGTCGAGGTGCTTGTCGACCTTCTCCGCCAGCGAGATCGCCATTTTGTAGCTGTCTTCGAGCTCGCTCTTGAGCGCGTCGCGGACCTCGTCAGCCTTGACGAGCTCGGTTGCCGGCTCGGCGGCGCGTCGCTTGGCAGGCTTCGCCTCCGCGGGAACCTTGACAGTCGACTCGGAAAGATCGATTTTGACGGGCTCGTTCGGTCCCATGGAGCCCCGGCGTTCGGTTCCGGGGGGCGGCGCTGCGACTGCTGCCGTGGCTGCGCCGGGCGTCCCCGTCGCTGGCTTGGCTGTCGCAGGTTTCGAGGTGACGGGCTTCGGCGCGTCGGGCTGTGGTTTGTCCTTCCAGCTCACCACCACGGGGTCACCGGTCACGACGCTGTCCGTGTCCGCTTCCTTGCCGCCACCGAAAACCTTCGCGATCGCCGAGAACATACCCATGGTGTTCCAATCCCTTTCCACCGGGCCGATGAGCCACCAGTCTGTCAGCCGGCCGGGACCTCCGGTCCCGTGTCCAGTCCAGCTGTCGTAAGAATACCAGTCTCGCGCTCGGCGATCGCTTGTGAGCCTGAGGTTAAACGCGACCTCGCACCGCTTGGCTGTCGTTTGACCAGACAACGAGCGTCGGAGCTTTACCGAAGCTCGATGGTCAACGGCTCGCCGTCTCGGCCGGTGGCGGTGATCTCCTGCCCGTCGTTGAGGATCAGGCGGACGCTCATGCCACGGTCCGGGCGGGCCCTGTCGCCCTCGGTGCCCGCGACGCGGACGGTCACCGTGTCGCCGTCCCGTTCCGCTTCGTACGTTGTCAGCAGGAAGTCGCCCTCGCGGTAGCCGAAGCCGTCGCCGGCGTCCTCGTAGAGCGTGCCGGTGGCCTCTCCGTTCTCATCGAGCGCGATGATGAGGCGAAGCGGGTCGAGCGGCTTCTCGCCGACGTACTGGATCACCGGGCCCGAGGGGATGATCGAACCGCCCTTGATGAAGAAGTCGGGGATGTCGGGGTTGTCGGCGCCGTGGAGCGTTAGCGGCCTCCAGATGCCCTGCGGCATCGCCGGCACACGATCCGAGTTGAGCGTCAACTGCGGGTGGACGAGCAGGCCGTCACCGATGAGGAACAGGTCGTCCTCGGTGCGCAGGGCGGGGTCCGCCGGGTCGGCGAAGAACACGGGCCGCATGACGGGCATGCCAGTCTTGTGGGCCTCGTGAAAGAGCGTGTAGTAGTAGGGGAGCAGGACGTAACGGTTGTTGAGCGCTTGGCGTGCGGTGTTCTCGACCTCCTCGCCGAAGGCCCAGGGCTCCTTGTCGATGTTGCCGACGGCGGTGTGCCCGCGTGCGAAGGGCAGAAGCGTGCCGAAGCCGAACCACCGCTCGAACTGGTCGGCATCGCCGTTGCCGTTGAAGCCGCCGATGTCGGGGCCGTAGAACGGGAAGCCGGACAGGCCCATGTTGAGGACCATGGGAACCGAGACCTCGAGATCCCACCAGTCGGCCGAGTTGTCGCCCGACCAGCCCGCGCCGTACCGCTGGGTGCCCAGGTGCATCGCCCGGCTGAGGACGAACGGCCGCTTGTCGGGGTTCGCCGCCTGGATGCCCTCGCGCGATGCTTTGACCATCAGGTGGCCGAAGACGTTGTGGAAGCGCGCGTGGTCGCCCGGGCCGCCCATGTCGGGGTCGCCGCCGTGCATGTTGTCCTCTGGCATGGTCTTGCTGGCGACGTTGAAAATCGCCGGCTCGTTCATGTCGTTCCAGACGCCGGTGATGCCGTTGGCCATGTAGTCCATGTACAGACCGGCCCACCACTCGCGGACCTCCGCACGGGTGTAATCCGGGAACACGCACCAGCCCGGCCAGACCTCGCCCTGGTAGACCTCGCCGTCGGCGGTCTTCACGGCGAAGTCGTTCTCGATCAGTTCTTCGTAGACGCTGTAGCCCTCGGGCGGGAACCGATCGGTCTCGGCAGCCACACCCGGGTTGATCATCCAGACGTTGTGGAAGTTCTTGTCCTCGAGCAGCCAATCGTTCAGGCCCTTGGGGTCGGGGAACCGCTCGCTATCAAAGCGGAACGTGCGATACTCGTCCTGGTAGTGAATATCCATCCAGATGACGTCGGCCGGCAGGTTGCGCTCGCGGAACTCGGTCGCGATCTCGCGCACGCGGGCGTCGGGGTAGTAGCTGTACCGGCACTGGTGGTAGCCGATGGCCCACTTGGGCGGCATGGGTGTGGTGCCCGTGAGCTCGCCGAGCGCCATCACGACTTCCTGCGGCGAGTCGCGCTCGATCACGATCACCGGGAATTCGGGCCCGTCGGCGTGGAACGTGATGTCGTCGGTCAGATCGATCTCGATGCGGTAGGTGCTGTCGGCCATCACACCGAAGGCCGAGCCGTCGGCCCGGACCGCGAGCACCCACGGGTGCGACTTGTAGAGCGACGCGGTGTCATCCTTGTAGGCGTACGAGTCGGAGTTCCAGAGCGTGGTCGATCGGCCGTTGCGCTGCAGCGGCCCCGGGACCTCGCCCGTGCCGTAGAGCGACGTGCCGGGCTCGATGTCGATGGTGAACGAGTTGCGGCCGCCCTCGTCGACGAAAAACTCCGGCATCACCGGGAATTGGTGCGGGATGTTGCCGACGGCGGGCAGGTTCGGGTCCAGCAGCGCGAACGACGGGAGCGCGTTTGCCTTCGCCTCGGCGGAGGCGTGGAAGCGGACAGTGTTGTCGCCAACGGCTTCGGAGATCATCTGTGACGTGGCTTGCCCTGCGGCGGCGAGGAGCGAGACGCATGCAACAAATCGGGCCGCGGTGAAGTTCTTCATCGTAATCGGTTCCTCGTGGTCCGAATTCGTGACGATTCCGTCGTCCGGGAACTCGGATCCGGGAGCTGTTTCCAACGCTCGGAGATTCTCGGGATCAGAAACTCAAGCAATGATAGTCGCGTATCAGACGGCCATCGTGTACACATTGGTAGACAAATCCGGGTGCGGTGCGCGCCCGTCTTCATGCTTCAGGAGTTAATAGAGATGACGACCAGCCGACGTTGCATCGCCCTCGCCGTGCTCGCCGCCGCCGGCTCTGCCGCCCCAGCCGCGGGCCAGGGCCAGTACCCGCCCATGCTTCAATGGTTCGAGATGGAATGGCGGGACATGGAGTACCGGATCCCGGACTTCTTCCTCGCCGGCTACGGCACGACCTGGCTGCCCCCGATCTCAAGACCCGTCGCGCCCGCCTCTGCCAAGTCGCCCGGCTTCGATCCGCTCGACCGCTTCCAGCTCGACGGCACCAGCTACGGCACTGAGCAGGACTTCCGAGCACTTGTGCAGGAATTCCACGCGGCCGACGCGTACGTCAACGTCGACCTGATCATGAACCACAACGGCTTCCGGCGCGCCGATCGCGGCTTCCACGAGGAAGGCGGCTACCCGGGCTTCTGGGCCAACCCGCCGGCGGGCCGCGACCTGATCCCGACCGATGACTGGGGCGAGTTCCACAATTCGTTCACCAATGCCGGGTACCTGCAGTCGACCGACCCGGGTGCGCCGCTGTACGACCTGTTCCAGGGCGATCTCGTGGCGTTGTGCGACATCGATCAGTTCTCGCCGAGCCTGTTCATCCGGCAGCCAACGGAGGCGGGCAACCCGTTCAACATCCCCGCGGGAACCATCCGCAACCTGCCCGATCCGGACAACGCGCGGTTCTACCCGGACACGGATCTGCCCGGCACGACGATCACCAACCCGGGCACGTTCCGCAACAACGCGAACTTCAGCCTGACCCGCTACCCGTGGAACCCGTTCAACGCGCTCAACGGCGACCCGGTGCTGGAAACGCCGGGCGACCTGCTCGTGCGTCACACCCGCTGGCTCATGGATGAGATCGGCGTCGACGGCTTCCGGCTCGATGCCGCCAAGCACATCCCCTCGGCGTTCTGGGATCTCCAGTGGGACAACGCCGTGCACGAGAACTGGGAGCACCCCAGCGGCCAGGTTGTGACCGCGTACAGCTTCGGCGAGAGCACGGCCGGCAACGGCTTCGTATACGACCAGTACGTCCGCCGGATCAACAACAATGTCCGGCAAGGCGACGACTGGGGAAACCGCGACTCGCTCGACCTCGACGGCGCCGGCGCGCTCCGCAATCTGATCGGCGGCAACGGGCTCGGCACATGGCAGGACACGCTCAACCGGCACTTCGACAACGTCGACGGCTTCAACGACGGCTCGCTCGGCGTGAATCACGTCTTCAGCCATGACAACGGCAGCGTCGGCAACGGCAGCGAGCTGCCGCCCGAGCCCACGCGGCAGCAGATGGGTCTCCCGCAGAACGTGTACGTGATGATGCGGCCCGGCCAGGGTCTCATCTTCCAGAACGAGCGGGGGCTCACCCGCGGGCCCAACAACTTCAGCCCGCGCAACGGTGTGCCCATCGCGCTCGGCCGCGACCGTTCGACCGGTCAGCTCGATGACACGATCACCAACGTGGTCCGGCTCGCCAACGAGGTCGGCCGGGGCGACATCGACGTGACGTCCTACAGCGACCCGAGCCAGCCGAACATCAACGACGTGTTCGTCTTCGAGCGTCGCACGCCGGGCGGGCCGGCGAATGTGCTCGTTGCCGTGAACGACCGGCGCAACCCCGGATTCGAGACGCGGAACGTCAACACGAACTTCGCCCCGGGCACCCGTCTGCACGAGCAGACCGGCAACGCGGCCGACCCGATCGTCGATCCGAACAACGACATCCCAGAGGTGATCGTCGTCGGCGCGAACGGCCGAGTGACGGTCAACGTGCCCAACAACGTCTCCGCCGCCGGTGCGCATGAGAAGGGCTTCGTGATCTACACGCCCGCGCTGCCGACCGCCGATCTGACTGTGACGAACGTCACGGGCCAACTGCCCGGCGAGTTGCCGTTCCTGCCGATCTATCGCAAGCGGATAAATCAGATCGACGTGGTCGAGGGATCGACATTCGAGCTCCAGGTCACGACGGCCGTCACCGACCCGCTCGATCCGAACACCGACGACAACGCGCTCTTCAAGATTAACCAGGGATACACGGACCTGAACGGCGACGGGCAGATCGACTTCCCCGTCGGCATCACCGACTTCAACAGCAACGGCACGCTTGAGTTCCCGCAGGAGGAAACCCTCAACGGCGGTTTCGAGCAGTTCCTCACCGAGAACGCGCCCATCTTCGGCACCGGCAACACGACCGGCACGTATCGCCAGGTCATCGACGCCTCGCAGCTCGAGGACGGGTACAACTACATCACGGTCAACGTCTTCCGCCACCGCGACGACGGCGGCCAGCCGATTTTCCGCCAGCTGCGCGAGGTGATCTACCTCGATAACGAAGCGCCGGGCCTCGAGATCGTGGACCCGCCGAGCGTGATCACTTCGGGCGGCGTGAGCTTCGACTTCCGCGCGCTCGATCGGACCGCGACCAACATCGTCGCCGCGATCGATATCCCCGTCGGCGCCGACCCGGTCGAGTTCCTGCGCAACCGCCCGGCGGCGGCCCGAGCGAACCGCTTCGATTGGGAGTTCGCGTTCCTCGGCCTCTCGCACGGCTTCCACACGCTGACCGCGGTCGCCTACGAGCTCACCGGCAACGGCGGCGTCGCCGAGCACACGTTCTTTGTCGATACGTGCCTTGCCGATGTGAACATGGACGGCGTCGCGTCCCCCGGAGACTTCAACGCATGGGTGCTCGCGTTCAACACCGGAAACCTGCGAGCGGATCAGAACGGCGACGGCGAACTCGATCCGTCAGACTTCAATGCCTGGGTGCTGAACTTTAACGCCGGCTGCAACTGACCGAACTCGACCGTTGATCCAACGAGAAAGGGCCGCCCTTCGCCGGGCGGCCCTTGTTCGCTTTGAAGCTCGCTCGTCGTGATCAGTCCTTGCTGGCGATGTAGCGGATCATGTCGATGCAGCGGTTGGCGTAGCCGGCCTCGTTGTCGTACCAGCTGATGATCTTGAAGAAGTTGCTGTTGAGCTCGATGCCGGCCGCCGAGTCGTAGATCGAGCTGTGCGGATCTCCGATGAAGTCGCTCGATGCAACCTGCTCGTCGGTGTACGCGAGAACGCCCGACATGCTGCCCTCGCTTGCGGCCTTCATCGCGGCGTTGATGTCCGCGAGGCTCGTGCTCCTGGCGGTCTTGAAGGTCAGGTCGACGGCCGAAACGTCGGCCGTGGGCACGCGGAAGGCCATACCCGTCAGCTTGCCCTTGAGCGCCGGGATGCAGAGCGCCACGGCCTTGGCTGCGCCGGTGCTGGCGGGGATGATGTTCTGGTAGGCGTTGCGCCCGCCTCGCCAGTCCTTCTTGCTCGGGCCGTCCTGCGTGGGCTGCGTCGCCGTGGCGGCGTGGACGGTGGTCATCAGGCCCTCGTCGAGCCCGAACTCGTCGTTGATGACCTTGGCGACCGGGGCGAGGCAGTTGGTGGTGCAGCTCGCGTTAGAAATGATGGTGTCGCTGGCAGGGTCATACTCCTCGTGGTTGACCTTGTAGGCCAGCGTCTTGACCTGGTCGGGCGTCTTGGTCGGGGCGGAGATGACGACGCGCTTGCAGCCGTTGTTATCAATGTGCTTCTGCGCGGTGTCGGCGGTCGTGAAGAAGCCGGTGGACTCGAGCACATAGTCAACGCCCATATCGCCCCACGCCAGCTCGGCCGGGTCGCGGACGGCGCTGGTCTTTGTGGTGTAACCGTTGACGGTGAAGCTGTCTTCGGTGGCGGTGATGTCGGCGGGCTTGCCGTCGATCGTGAACCGGCCGTGCATGGTGTCGTATTTCAGGAGGTACGCGAGGTTGTCGGCCGGGACGAGGTCGTTAATGCCGACGACTTCGACATCGCTGCTCTGGGCCGCGGCCCGGTAGACAAGCCGGCCGATGCGTCCGAAGCCGTTGATTCCGATCTTGATGGCCATGGTGGGTCTGCTCCAGTCGTTGGATTCGGGCACCGGTGGGCGCCGGGTGTGGGCTCAGGGCTCTCTCGCCCTCCGAGCGCGCAACGGTAGAACGCGCTCCGAATTCTGTCTATGGCCGTGTCCGGTGTATACGTGCTAGCCGGCGGCCGCCGCGAGCCGGTTCATCGCCACGCGCCCGCCGACCATCGTCAGCACGGGCCGAGCGTTGAAGGACCGGCCAAGGAACGGCGAGTTCGTGCTCTTGCCGGCAACCGCCGACTCATCGAACGTCCAGCCGTGGCCCGGGTCGATGACGGTGATGTCCGCCGGCCCGCCCACGCGCAGCTCGCCGAGCCCATTGTCGCCACGATGCTCTCGGTCGAGGTTGCAGAGCCTCGCCGGGTTGATCGTGAGCAGCTTGATCAGCCTCGGCCAATCGATAAGCCCAGACTCGACGAGCGCCTCGGCGTATCCGGCAGCAGCGGACTCGAGACCGATGATGCCGAACGGGGCTTCGCCGAACGGCAGCTGTTTCTCATCGGCGGTGTGCGGCGCGTGATCGGTCGCGAGCACGGTGATCACGCCGCTTGCAACGCCCTCGCGGATCGCATCGACATCGGACTGCTCGCGCAGCGGCGGGTTCATCTTCGCGTTGGTGTCGTAGCCAAGGCACGCCTCGTGTGTCAGGAGCAGGTGGTGGGGGGACGCCTCGGCCGACACAGGCAGGCCCATCTCACGCGCGATGCGGATGATCTTGACCGAGCCGCCCGAAGACAGGTGCTGCACGTGGTATCGGCAGCCCGTGTCGCGGACGAGCCGAACGTCCCGCTCGATGATGATCTCCTCGGCCACCCGCGGCCAGCCCGTAAGCCCGAGCCGAGTGCTCACCTCGCCCGCGTGCATCGACGACCCGCGCGTCAGGCTGGGCTCCTGGCAGTGCTGCATGAATGCAAGCCCGGTCGACGCGGTCGCTCTCAGCACCGACCGCATCATGCCCGCCGACTCGATGACATCCCCGTCGTCGCTGATGCCGACCGCTCCTGCTTCGGCGAGCAGCCGGATCTCGGTCATCCGCTTGCCCTGGCGGCCCGCGGTGCCCGCCGCGACCGCAAAGACTCGGCACGCAGCGGTTTCTCTCGCACGGTCCCGGACAAAGCTCAATATTTCAGGCGAGTCCAGCGTCGGGCTGGTGTTTGGCATGCAGCAGACTGTCGTGAAGCCGCCCGCGACCGCGGCGGCGGTCCCGGTCGCGATCGTTTCTTTCTGCTCCTGGCCCGGTTCACGCAGATGCACGTGCGGATCGATCAGGCCCGGGCACACGATAAGCCCCTCGGCATCTAGCGTCTCATCCGCGTCGGACGCCGACAGCGCGGGCCCGATGTCCACGATCTGGCCGTCGCGTACCGCGACATCCGCCGTGGCGTCGAGTCCGCTGGCGGGGTCAATCACGCGTCCGTTCCGAATCAGGTGGGTCGCCATGGCGGAGAGCGTACCTGCCCCGCCCGAGCGGCGTGACCCGCGGGTGCCTCGCGGCTACCCTCGACGACATCCGGGGCGTGGCGCAGTTTGGTTAGCGCGTTTGACTGGGGGTCAAAAGGTCGCTGGTTCGAATCCAGTCGCCCCGATTTACTCGGCCGAGTTTGAGTGAGGCACCGCGGCGGGTGTTGCAGCACCGCGGAATTCGCAGTCCGGCCGGGCCTTCTCGAGCAAAATAAACAGTGCGTTGTTGACAAATGTCGGATGCCGCGTGAGCAGCATGTGGTCGGTTGGGACAAACGTGACCGCGTCCCACCGGATGGGGGTGACGACCCGAGGCGCGCCTTCCATGCCCCGGCGTTCGTCCATCAGCGCGCTGGAGCGGAGAACGGTGCCGTCTCCGTAGTCCCGCTCGAGAACGCGGTAAGCTGTCTTGCCAGGACCGACCTCGGCCAGGCTCGGCGTGAGCACCCCGTCACCCGCGAACAGGTGGATGGCCACATCCTCCGGCGCGTTCGCCGGGACATCGAGCGCATCGTGGAACTGCCGCGTCTCTTCGAGACACTTTGCCAGATGATCCAGCGCGATCCGGCGTCGGTCCTTCGAGTACTTGACATCGGGCATCAGGATCTCGAACACGCCGTCCGCCTCGGGGTCGGCGAGCCCCCAGCGGTTGCGCTCCCAGCACTCGACCGAAAGCAGGTCATCGATCGGGTTGCCGGATTCCGGCTCGACGAACGGCTTGTGCCGCGGCCGCGGCATGAGCTGATAAATCGATGGGTACGTGCACAGCGTGACCGGGTGGTAGCCTGGCGTTGCGGGTGACTCGGGCAGGCCCGTGATGAGACGCTCGAGCCCGCCGTGCGAGCCCGCGTTGGGCGTGCCGACGATAATCGCGTGCTCGACTTTCTTTGCGCCGGCCCACGTGAGCTCTGGGAGCGAGCCGTCGTCGGGCAGCGGCTGCGTGCCGTATCGCAGGTAGTACCGCAGAAGCAGCCCCGCCATTGAGTGGGCGACGATATCGACTCTCAGATTCTCTCTGGCCTTCCCGCCCGCGTCGTAAGTTGCGAACTCGAGCACGCCGTCGATGAACGCATCGAACCGCTTCATGTTGTCAACGATCGATCTCCGCCAGTCGTAGGAGAACTCGAAGCAATTGGCGATCGCACGGTGGCTGTAGTTCAACGCCAGTTTTTTGCTGGCCTTCTTGTCATCGAGCGTGAACCCACCAACACCCAGCATCTGCAGGATCGGGCCGTAGGCCTGCACGTTCAGCGGGAAGCCGAGCACCTTTGCGCGAAGCTGGCTGATGCTGCCGTCCGAGACGGTGTCATCCGTGCGTTCCCGCAGCGGCGCTTCGAGCGGATCCATCGGCAGCGTGATGGCGCGGAGCTGCTCGGGGTCGGTCGGGTCTGCGAACTCCCGTTTGGTAGCACCCCCCCACAGGACTCGGCCGGTGGGGCGGTGGCGGAGCCGCGAGCCCATGATGCCTGGCATGACGACCACCGGGTTCCGGGTGGAGGCGTCCTGGTCGGTCGCGTCGCCGTAGAGATCGTGGGCGGGCGGGAACGCCGCCCGAGACACCGTCCCCGCGAGCCAGACTTTCAGGTTGTGTGCCTTTGCCTTGATGTCGTCCATGGGGTCGCCTGCTGTCTCCGGGGCCGCCTCGTCCGAGAACCCTACGCCTGTGTTCTGCGCGCTGACGGACTGAAGTTGCTTGCTGCACGGCCGATATTCCTTCAAGACCTGTCGAGGAAGGGGCCGCGATGACGAGGCTAGCAACCGGGGAAACGCATCGGACAGGGAATCTGTTCGCGCGGACAGTGCCGGGGGCCCGGGTGTTCGTCGCCTGCCTCGCCGGCCTCGTTCCTCTCTCGGGTGGGGCACTCGTCGCGGTCGACGCGAGGGCCGCGGGCACCATCGATTGGATGCTGGCCGGCTCAGCCGGTGCCTTTGTTGTGGTTTCGCTGGTCGTTGCGGTCCAGGCGTTGTCTCGCCTTCGCTGCATCGCTGCCGTCGCCGATGCCGTCGAGACGGCGTCGCTGCCAGCGGCCTCCTCCGACGAACTTCTCGTCGATCCCGAACTCGGCCGATCGGCCCGGTCGTGGAACCGGGTCGTCGATCGCATCGCCGGAGACGCCGCGTCGCACAAACGCGAAGCGGACAGCACATGGCACGCGGATCCGGTCATCGATTCGCTCGCCGAAGGTGTCATAGTTATCGGAAGTGATCTCCGGATCATCCGGGCCAACCCCGCCGCGGCGGCCCTTCTCACGGGAGAGACCGACCCAGTCCCCGGCGTGCAGTTGAGCGATATTCGACCGGCAGACCTCGGCCAGATGGCCTCGGCTGTGCTCGCCGGCGGTCCGGTGTGCCGTGAGACGATCGAGTGCGGAACGGAGGATGCGCCGCAGGTGCTTCGCGTCCGCATCGGGCGGGTCGTGGGCGCTCGCGACCGCGTCGTGCTCACCTTGGCCGACATCACGCGGCAGTCGGTCGCGGAATCGTCGCGAGGCAACTTCCTCGCACGCGCGACGCACGAGCTGCGAGCGCCGCTCACGAACATCAAGCTTTACGCTGAGCAAGCGGTTGAAGAGGGCGACGACGATCCCCAGCTCCGACAAGAGGCACTCAACGTCATCGGACGGGAGGTGCTAAGGCTCGAGCGGACCGTCGGCGACCTGCTCAGAGTCTCCGAACTCGAGAGCGGGGCACTCCGAGGAACGCGGACCGAGATCCGAGTCGACGACATGCTCGCCGACATCCGCGAGACCTTCGGCGCAACGGCCGAGGCCAAGTCCATCGGCCTCACATTGGATGCTCCGCCCAAGCTTCCGACGCTTGTGGGGGATCGCGATCATATCGAGGCCGTCATCCAGAACCTCGTCGGCAACGCGATCAAGTACACCCCGAACGGCGGTTCGGTGCTGCTGCGAGCCGATGCCGACGAATCAGAATTTACGCTCGAGATCACCGATGACGGCATCGGCATCGCGCCGGACGAGCTGCCGCTGATCTTTGAGACGTTCTTTCGGTCAGACGATGCCCGCGTGCACGACGTCGAGGGGTCCGGCCTGGGGCTCTCACTCGCCAGGCAGCTTGCGCGGCAGCATGGCGGTGACATCACGGTCGAGTCCGAGCTCAACCGCGGAAGTACGTTTACGTTGCGCGTCCCTGTAGGACGAGACGAGGCAGCGTCAGCCAATCCTTCTTCTGAACGAGTTCATCCGATTGACCAGCGTCAGGCGGCATAAGGGGGACGCTTGCAGATTGATGAGCACAATCAGGCTGCCGTCACCGTGCTGGCCCCGCGCGGTCCACTCACCGGGGAGGATTCGACCGTCCTTGTCTCGCGTGTCGATGCCGCGTCGGAGCAGCAGCGTGGGCGGGTCGTGGTCGATCTGTCGCATGTCTCTTTCGTCGACAGCGACGGGCTTGAAGCGATCGCTGATCTCGGAGAGCGGTTCGAACGCGTCGCCCGGAGCCTCAAGCTCGCGTGCGTGAACGAGACGCTCCGCGAGGTTCTCGACCTGACCGAGGTCGCGTCCCTGTGTGAGATGTATGAGGATACATCCGCCGCTGTAAGGAGCTTCGAGTGAGCCTGCGCCGCCGTGGTATGCGCGTCGGCGAAGCTCTTGTTGCCGCCGGCGCGATCAGCGAGCGCGATCTGGAGCGAGCGCTCAGCGAGCAGGCTCGCACCGGAGCAAGGCTCGGAGAGGTCCTCGTCGAAGAGGGCTTCGTGACACAGCTCACCATGGTCCGGACCCTCGCGCAGAGCATGAACGTCCGCGGCTGCCAGCTGCGGCACGGTCTGATCGACCCGGCGCTGCTCTCCGCGATCGGCGAAGAGGAGTGCGAGCGGCTCCGTGTCATCCCGATGTTCCGCGTCCGCGGCGTGATGACGGTTGCGATGTCGGAGCCGCAGAACCTCTCGAAGATCGACCAGCTCCGCCGGCTCGCCGGCTGCGAGATTCGGCCTGTTCTTGCGCTCGAAGAGAATGTGCTCGAGTTCGTCCGCAAGTACCGCGGCGGAAACGTCAGTGTCGACGAGTTCCTGACGTCGCTCAATGAGCAAGACCTGGAGGTTGTCGAGCGAGAGGCCGTCGATGACGCGACCGAGACCGATCTTGATCAGATGGTCGAGGGCAGCCCGATCATCAACCTGGTCAACATTGCGCTGCTGACCGCGGTGCGAGATGGCGCGAGCGATGTGCACATTGAGCCTGATAAACGGGGGACACGCATCCGCTACCGGGTGGACGGCGTTCTCCGCGAGCTCATGAACCCGCCGCCCGGTGTGCACGCCGCGATCGTGAGCCGAATCAAGGTGATCGGCAAGATGGACATTGCCGTCAAGCGTCTGCCGCAGGAGGGACGCGTTCGGATCATCGCGGAGGGCCGCGAAATCGATCTCCGTGTGTCGAGCATGCCAACGCTGCTCGGCGAGAAGATGGTCATCCGAGTCCTCGACAAGTCGAACCTGCGCATCAGATTGGACGAGCTCGGCTTCAAGGGCCCCGCGCTGGAGACACTTCAGCGGATGCTCAGAAAGCCGCACGGTCTTGTTCTGGTCACCGGCCCGACGGGCTCTGGCAAAACGACGACGCTGTATTCGGCGTTGGATCAGCTGCGAACACCAGAGCGCAACATCGTGACGGTCGAAGACCCGGTCGAGTACCAGCTCGATATGGTCAATCAGATCCAGGTCCATGAGCAGGTCGGCCTGAGCTTTGCGCATTCCCTGCGGAGCATCCTTCGTCAGGACCCCGACATCATCATGATCGGTGAGATCCGCGACGAACAAACGGCGCGAGTCGCTGTGCAGGCCGCGCTCACCGGGCATCTCGTGCTCGCGACCCTGCACACCAACGACGCGACGGGGGCCGTGGCTCGGCTCGGCGACATGGGCATCGAGTCGTACCTGCTCTCGGGGTCCCTGAACGGTGCGGTCGCTCAGCGTCTCGCGCGGACGCTCTGCCCTCACTGCACGGTGAAGTATTACCCAGGGGAGGCTGTTCTCGTGGATGCAGGCATCCCTGAAGATGCAGGGCGTCCCTTCCGACGCGGCGCCGGCTGCCAGCAGTGCCACGATTCGGGGTTCCAAGGCCGTATGGGCGTCTACGAAGTGATGGAGGTCACGCCCGAGCTCCGCCGGATGATTCATCTCGCGGCGCCATCGCACGAGTTGCGTGCGGAGATCCGCAGTCATGGCGTCGCGACACTGCGCGATGAAGGTGTCGATCTGGCGAGAGCGGGCAGAACGAGTCTCGAAGAAGCGCTCCGGGTGACCCACAGCGATGACGCGGCCGCCCCCGAGCCGACCGCTGACCGTGCGGAGCGAGCGGCGTGAAGTTTCGATACGAGGCGTTCAATCCGGACGGCACCGCGTCGAGCGGCGAGATCGAGGCCGAAAGCCGCGCCGAAGCGGAGCAGGCGATCCGCGCGCAGGGCAGATTCCCATCTGCGGTCACCATTCCGTCGCAGAGCGCACGCGGCCGCAAGCGAAGCGGGATTCAACTCGGTCAGAGCAAGCTCCGGCAGCTGACGGCGTTCACGCGTCAGCTCGCGGTGCTGATCTCCAGCGGAACGCCGCTCGTTGACGCGATCGAAGCGACGGAGCGCCAGACTCCGGACGGCCCGTGGCGAGACATCATCGCCGATGTGCGGTCACACGTCGAGCGGGGCGAGTCGCTGTCGGCAGCGATGGCGCGGTACCCATCGCGGTTCGATAGCGTCTACCGCAGTCTGATCCAGGCCGGCGAATCCGGTGGTGATATGAAACAGATCCTCGACCGACTCGGGGCGATGTCGCGTCAGCGTCAGGTTGTTCAGAGCACGGTGATGGGCGCCATGCTCTACCCTGCGCTTCTGTTGCTGGTTTCCAGCGGTGTGCTCATCGGGCTGTTTCTGACCGTTCTTCCTCGCTTTGAACAGCTTTTCGAGTCGCTCAACGCGCCGCTGCCGCCGTTGACCGCGATGCTGATCGAGTGCTCGGCGTTCGTCCGCGGCAACGCGCTCTGGATCGGTATCGGCCTGGTCATGCTGGTGGTTTCTCTCGTGCTCTCTTGCCGATCGGAGAGCGGTCGAACAGGCTTGCAGAGAGTGCTCGTTCGCCTGCCGATCATCGGTTCGGCGGCGCAGGCGTTCATCGTTGCCAGGTTAGCCCGAGTCCTGGGCGTCATGCTCGAAGCCAAAGTCCCGCTGCTCGAAAGTCTCGCGGTTGCCGAGTCCAGCGCACGGCATGTCGAATACGAGACGATTATCGCTCGTGCGACGAAGAAGGTCGAACGGGGGGAATCGCTGAGCGACGCGATCGATGACGGCTTTCTCATCCCTGCCTCGCTGGCGGAAGCGATCCGCAACGGCGAGCAGACCGGGCAGGTCGGACAAGTGCTCGTTGTTCTCGCGGACATGCTTGATGAGGACAACGCGATTCTCACCAAGTCTCTTACGAGCATCATGGAGCCCGCGATTCTGTCGCTGCTTGGAGTCATCGTGGGTGGCGTCGCCTTGAGCCTCTTCTTGCCGCTGTTCGACCTCACCGCTTCGACCGGGGGGGCTCCATGATGCGCCACAGGACCGCTCGGAATCAGATCGGTCTCGAAGTGACGGGTTCCGCTGTCCGCGCCGTTGCGGTGCGACAAGGAAAGGTCGCCGCCGCGGTGTCAGTCCCGATTGTCCATCAAGAAGTGTCGCGGAGCGACGCTGTTCTCAGGGCATTTGCAGCCCTGGAACGCAAGGGCATCACCTCGCTTGAATCCTGCGTCGCCGTTGCCCCGATGGGTGGTATGACCAACACAGTGCTCGAATTGCCACCCCGCTCGTCGGGGGCACCGATCGAGGCGCTCGCCGCAGCCGAATTGACTCGCGGCGCGGGTGCCACAGGCCTTGAGATTGCCGTCTTTCCCGTGCGAACGCCCGAGAGCGGCCCGACGGAATACTTCGTGACTGCTGTGCAACGAGATGCGGTTCTTTCGCTCGTAGAGGATGTTGCAGCGGTTGGGACCGAGCTGATTGCGATTGACGCGCCGGTGACAGCGTACGCCCGTGCCTGCTCGTCAGCGAACTGTCTCATTGTTGTGCTCGAGCAGCAAGCGATCGCCTTCCACGCTGTTCACGACGGACTGCCGATTCTCTCGCGATCCTCGCCGATCACGCCGCGCGCCCTCAGCGGCGACGCTGTCATCGCTGAGATCGATCGATGTGCGCGATACCTTTCAACGTATCGCGCGGATACAGCGATCGAAGAGATCGTGGTGGCGGGTCCGGCGCCGCAGCTCCAGGATGTTGCGCGCGATATCGGGCGCGAGTTTGACGTGCGGGTCCGCCGGTGGGGTCTCCCAGAGGGCAGCGCCCGCGCGGCTGGCGGCGTGGAATACGCCGGCGCGTTCGGTGCGGCTATATGGGGGATGAGCGGAAAGGACGCGGCGTGATGCTCGTGAATCTGCTCCCATCACCGATTGTCCTCGCTCGGGCTCGTCGGCTCCGCCGCCGAACCTGGACGCGTGGGTTGCTGGCGTACAGCATCGCGATCCTGGTCGCTGTGCTCGCCGTTGACGGCGTTCTCATCGAGCCGACGGACGCACTCGAAGCAGAGGCGCAGTCCGTCGAGTCGGATATCGCCGCGAGCGAAGCTCGGCTGGAACTCCAATCGCGTGTGCAGACCGAGCTCGAAGCCGAGGTGGCCGTCCTGCGCGAAATCCATGGTCAGCCGGACTGGAGCATCTTCGTTGGACACGTGAGTGCGGCCCGTGGCAGCGCTGTTTCGATCCGCTCGCTGCGTGTCTCGCTCGTCGGTGGCTCGTCGGCTCGGATCACCCCCGGCGAACTGGCTCGTGGGCCGTATCGGATCGAGATCGGCGGCGTTGCGCGTTCGCAATCGGATGTGACGGAGTACATCGTTCGGCTTGAGCGAGCGGGTCTGCTCGAAGATATCCGCCTCCGCGGCACCGCGCCGACGCGCGTCGGTACGGACGACGCCTTCACGTTCTCGCTTGAGGCCACGATCAGCACGACTGGGGGCGGGTGATGCTGAAAAGTCCGATCGATCGCGCGGGTATCGCTGTCGCTCTTGCCGTGTCGGCGATCGGGTACTTTGGCGGAATCAAGCCGGTGGTCGCTCATCAGACACAGCGGTTGGTCATGGAGCGCGGCATCCTTGTCAAGGAGCAGAGCCTCGATGCGTTGCGGAAGCAGGTCGCGAGCAAAGAGTCGGAGATAATCCGGCTCGAGGCACGCGTGGCGGAGTTCCGAACGACGTTTCAGGCGTCGCCGAGAATCAATGAACGCATCGGTGAACTCGCCGAGCTTGCCGAGATCGTCGGGGTGTCCGTGGGCTCGATCCGCCCGGGCGAGGCGGTCCTGACCGAGAGCGTGTGGCACCAGTCGATCTCCATCGGAGGCGTCGGTGCGGCCGGCGACATCGCGAGGTTTCTCTCGCAGCTGCGTCTTACCTTCCCAGACATGGGCATGGTGAGCTTCAGCTTCGGGGGGCAGTCGGCGGAGTCTTCGTCTATCAATGCCGAGCTTGTGTGGTTTACCGGATCTGCCGATCAGAACGATCGTGCGGAAGACGGCGGTGAATGAATCGTCACTTTGACTTGCACGATCCTTCCGCGGATACGACGCTGTGGAAATGGCGACGGGGAAGCGAACACGAATCATGGCGGGTCTGCTCGGAGTGTCTCTGCTCGCGCTAGCGGTCGATCGTCTTGTCCCAGCAGAGTCTCACGCTTCGCCTGTCGCGTCGGTTCATACGGACGGAGCCGAGCCCGTGTCGCATAATGAATCGCTTCACGATGATCGTGGCTCTGGACCAACCCTCGCTGATCGATTCGCTGGGTTTGACGCAGGCGAGCGACCGGCGGCAGACATCGACGACGCGTTCGCTCCTATGAAGTCTGCAGCGGAAGAGGCGTCGCGAGCCCAGCCGGAGTCGGCATCCGGCGAGACGGGGCTGCGACTCTCGGCGGTCCTGCGACGCGAAGACGGGGATATCGCGGTCATCAACGGCCGTCCGATGCGCATCGGCGAGGAGATCGATGGCATCCGCGTCGTGTCAATCGATGCCCAGGACGTCCACCTCGAAACCGGGGTCGGCACCGTGGTCCTGAAGCTGCCGATGCCGACTCTGCAGGCGAAGTAGACCGTCGCCCGGCGACCGCGTTCGGGGCGTGCTTGGCAGCCTTGCGTCATCCATCGGGCGGGAAAGCCGAGGCGGTTGCCGAGCCCCATTGTGCGTCGGCAACTACAACTCGCCGTTCAAGTCACTCGGTGAAATCGACGAAGTCTCCCGTACAAGCGATATGGGGGAAGCCGATATGTTCACAGTGTCTCGCAAGCGTGGCTTTAGTCTGATCGAACTCGTGATCGTCGTTGTGATTCTCGGGATCATCGGGGCCATCGCGATACCGAGAATGAGCCGTGGTTCCGAGGGGGCCGCGGAGTCCGCGCTCAAGGCGAACCTGCAGGCGCTTCGCGGGGCGATCGACCTCTACGCGGCCGAGCATCAGGGCGCGTTCCCTGATGTGGCCGACTTCGCCGACCAGATGCTCCTGTTCTCAGATGCGAGCGGCGGAACGAGCGCCACAAAGACGGGCGACTTCATCTACGGCCCGTACCTGCGCTCCATCCCGCCGTTGCCGGTCGGCACGAACCAGGGCAACACGGGTGTTGCCGCGGCTGACGGGACCGGGATCGGCTGGCTGTACGACGAGGACGCCGGCACGATCGTCTCGAACACTGGGACAGAGGGCAATGGCACAACGCAGTGGAACGCATTCTGATCGGGATCTCCGAGCGGCCTTTACGCTCGTCGAACTGATCGTTGTGATCGCGATCGTTGCAGTGATTGCGGCGATCGCGATCCCGCGTTTCAGCCTCGCGAGCGTGCGGTCGAGGCTTGACGCAGCGGCGTCGCGCGTCGTGAGCGATATCGCCATCTCGTCGAGCACCGCTCGCGCCGACGGCTCGGTTCGGCAAGTTATTTTCGATTCGTTCTCTGATACCTACATCATGATGGGTGTGCCGAGCCGCGGCGGCTTGCCCAACCGCATGGTGGAGCTTCGCGGACCACCATATGAGACCAACATTGTGTCGTCATCCTTCGATGGTCTTCCGCTGCTCGGTTTGAACGGCTACGGACTGTTTGAAACGGACGGTGTGATTAATCTCGGGGCCGGCGCTCTCGCGAAGCGCATCGTCGTCACGCGCGGCTCAAGCTCCGTTCGCGTGGAATCCATGGAGCTCAATGATGTTGCCGATGGCGACGTGCTTCCGTCAGTTCGTGTGGTAGCCGACCAGGTCACGCTTGACATCGGCGGCCGATCCGCAGTCGGTGCGGCACGATGACACGTCGTGCCGGCTTCACACTGGTCGAGCTTGTGGCGAGCCTCTTCGTTTCTTCCGTCGTTGTCGGTTCGTTGGCCTCGTGCATCGCGCTCGTTGTACAGTCGGTGCCGAGCACGTCTGATCCGCAGGAGCGGCTGCGGACGCTCCAGTCAATCGCGGGACGGATCGCCAGCGATGTTCGATTTGCGACCGAGGTAGCCGTTGTCGATAGCCGCCAGCTGGAACTGGTTGTGTCCGACCGAGACGGCGACGCTCAGCCTGAAGACATCGTTTACGCGTGGTCCGGCACAGCGGGTGAAGCGCTTACCCGCCAGCAAAACGCCGAGGCCACGGTCGCGCTGTTTACGGCTGTGGACCGGGTCGCGTTCGGTTGGAGCACCGATGCGGCGCTGGCCGTGTCGTCCGTCGGGACGCTCGCGATTGATATGGAGGCTGGTTCGAGCCGCGTGGAGCTCGTGGCGCGGTGTCTCAATGTCCCGCCCCCGGTCGTGCCGTCAGGGGGCAGCGCTCCGGCCGGGGCGGTCGGGACGGAGTCAACTCCGGGCGGTGCCACGTCGGAGTCGAACAGCTGGTTCAATTGGGGACGCTGAAGCGTCGGAGGCAGGGGCTCGTCGTGACGAATCGCAGGGCATTCGCAATGGTCGAAGCGGTCCTTGCCGCCGGCATCGTCGGCGGCCTGCTGGTCGCCGCCCTCACGCTCGTGGGCAGCGTCGCCGCTGAGCGGCGCATCGCCGCGGAACGCAACACCGGGCAGATGCTCGTCATCGCGCTCGCCGAGGAGATCGCTGCGCTGCCCGCTGAGAACTCGGTGACCATCACGACGTCTGACCCCGGGCGAGCGACGCTCACCGATGCCCGGTCGTTCGATGGCTACACCGAGTCGCCTCCCACCGATCGCGCCGGGGTTCCGATCCAGAGCGCCCTCGGCTGGACGCGATCGGTGGAGGTGACCGAAGTGACCTCGGCCGACCCCGAGGGCGTTGAGACTGCAGACGGTGGTGTGTTTCGCGTGCGGATCACCGCTCAGATCAACAGTCGTGTCGCAGGGGAGATGACGCTCTTTCGATCCGCCGCGGGCGATGAGGCGATCCAATGAGCCGCCGCAGAACCCGAGGCGGGGTGTACGTGCTCGTCGTCGTCACGTCCGCAGTAACGATGTCGATCGGTGCGCTCGCCGTGATGGCAGCGGCTTCAAACCGCGAGATGCAAGAGATCGAACTCGAGCGACGGCAGGCGCTCTCGCTGGTAGAGTCTGGCATCCATCTGGCGCTCGATGTGATCGAACGCGATGACGCCTGGCGGACGCGCGCCGGCGGCCGCATCATCGACTCGCTCTCGATGGAGCGAGGAGAACTCGGAGTTCGTGCTTCGGACTCGGACGACGACCTTGCCGATGATGGCAGCGATGCGTTTACCCTCACCGCGACGGCGTCGTTTGGAAGAGCGCGACAACGTGTCGAAGCGGAGTTTGCCTACGACGTGCGCCCGATCGAGGCGATCTACTACCCCTTCCCGATCGTGTCCGACGGGGCCGGGCGGATCTGCGCGTACACGTACCTCAGCCCGTTCCCCGTCTGCGCCGGAGGCGGGGGATTCCTTGAAGCCGACATCGCGACGCTCTACAGCGAACCCAACATCTCGTGGATTGATCAGCCCGACCCGAGTCTTATCGAGTACTACGCGTCACGAGCGACGCCTATCCCGCTCTCGCTGAGCGACGGCGGTCTCGGTGAGTTCTACAACAACCTTGAGCTCACAACCTCGGGCGTGTCCACGGGTGTAACTCCCAATCCTCGTCACATCTATGTCATCGATGGCGGCGGCGGGGACGTTGAGGTCGTGCGACTCGCGTTGACCGGCACGCTTGTCGTCGTGAACGCACGCTCGCTCACATGGCGTCGACCCGTGGTTGCCCGGCCCGGGCCCGAGGGGCTGCCGATCATGATCGCGGACTGCGATCTCGTCATCCGGTCTGCGGGGCCCGACCGCATCGACGAGACGTGGCCTGACGATGACGACACGCCAGGCGGCACCGACTTTGATGACCCGACTTTCGACGGCGTGCAGGGCGTCATCTATGCCAACGGCGACGTGCGTATCCGTCAGGATCTGGAGATGAGGGGATCGATCATCGCCACAGGATTCGGACAGATTGACGATAACGTTACGATTCGGCACGAGGCGGCCTACGTCGAGAGCCCGCCCCCCGGATTCCGGGTCGGAGACTCCGTGCGGCACGTCGAAGGGTCTTGGCGCGTCGTCGTTGATTAGGACCAACCCGCCGGGCTAGGCCGCCGATGATGTCCTCGAATGATGCTCGATCATTCGATCGAATTCGCTGAAGTCGAGTGTGAGCAGCGCGTGGACGACATCCGGATCGAGCTGCGTGCCGGCAGACCGCCGAATCTCTGCGAGCACTTCCTTGCGGGGAAGCTTCGCGCGGTACGAGCGTGTTGAGCTCATCGCGTCGAACGTATCCGCGGCGGCAACGATGCGTGCGTTCATCGGGATGCTCGCGCCGCGAAGGCCGTGCGGATATCCGCCCCCATCGAGCCGCTCGTGGTGATGCAGGACCGCCGGCAGAATGTCGTCGAGGCCCTTGAGATCTTTCAGGATGCGGTGCCCGATCTCCGGGTGCTTCTTGATCTGCTCGTACTCGTCGCGCGTGAGCCGGCCGCTCTTCTGGAGCACGGCTTCTGCTACGCCGATTTTTCCGACGTCATGCAGCAACCCTGCGACGCGAAGGCGCTCGGCTTGGGCCGCGTCGAATCCGAGCGCCAGCGCGATCTGCTGGCTGAGGTACGCCACACGCTGGGCGTGGCCTCGCGTGTACGGGTCCTTCGCGTCGATCGCCGCCGAAAGCGACTCGAGGACTCCGAGCGCCATCTCGCGCTGCTCGTTGTAGAGCCGGGAGTTGGTGAGAAAGGTCGATAGCAACCCGCCGATGGCGTCGATCAGCTTCGTGTCGTACGAGCTCACGTTGCCCGCTTCGCGGAGCTTGTCGCCGGCGATCATAACGCCGACAACGCCCTGGTCGTTCCTGAGCGGGCGGACAACCGCCTGCGGGCCGTTGAACGCATCGAGCGACATCTCGCTCTGTGCCATCACGGCGAGCAAGCGATTGAGGTGTTCGACGTCGGTCCCCTCACGCGCCCCGCCGTCCCAGTGGGTCTTGCCCGCCAAGAGCGGCCCGACGTCGGCCGAGTCCGGAAGATGGACCGCGACGTACCCGAATCCAAGTGTCTCCCGCACGCGCCGGCACGTGAACGAGAGGAAACGGTCAGGGTCGTCGAGGCTAGCCATGGAATTGCCGAGCGCGTACATCAGCTCGAGCATCTCGTATGCGTCTGTGATCTGGTCGGCGAGATCGATGACATCGCTCTCGAGCTCGCTGATCATGAGATGGTCGTCGATTGTCGTCTCGAACGCCGGGACAACCGATTTCAGAAACGACTCTGCCTCGGCGTGCCGGTGCGCCGTGAGGATGATTGACCCAAAGAACTCATCTCTGCGGTGGAGCGCAAGACGCACGCTGGCGTGAGAGTTGTCCTCTGAACGAACCTCGCCGACAGGCTGGGACTGTGGTTCGCCTGCGGACGCAAACTTCAGGCTCAGACCGAGATCGCGGCACCTCGCTTCGAGCTTCGAGATGAGTGGTGCGACGACCTCGTTCCGGTCGCCCTGGTTCTCGAAAGGCCCGTTCACGCGGCGGCTCCAACATCGGGATCCCACATCAGCACTCGGCTGACGATCTCGGCCACCGTCTTCGCGCTGAACGGCTTCTCGAGAACCTCGACGATGTTGGTCTCCTCCAACCTGCTGTCGTCAAGCAAAAACCCGCGTCCGCTGATCATGACGATCGGGATCGTGCTCGTCGCCGGGTGTGCTGCCAGAGCAAGAGCGAGCTCGAGGCCATTGATTTTCGGCATCTGCAGGTCACTCAGCACGAGCGACGGAGGATGTTCGATCGCCATCGAGAGGGCTTCGGAGCCGTTCCGCGCCGAGACAACTTCTGCCCCAAGCCTCGACAGCTTGCGTCCGAGAATATGAGTGATGTGCGGCTCGTCGTCGACGAGCAGCAACCTCGGCCCTGGATTCCGCCCGCCCGTTTCCATCCAAGGTGACATCGGTCTGTCCCAGCGACCCATCGGAGTGGTGTTGAAGAACAGAGAGTGCCAGCAGTCCGGCTACGCCGCCTGTGCCGGCGGGCTGCTCCATCCGGTGTCCGTGCTCGGCCGCGGCCGTTATCGCGCCCGATCGCAGGCAGTGAGTGCTAGGCGTGTGCGCTCGCTGGTGGGAGACGGAGAAACCGACGCAGGCCAGGAGCACCAAGATAGAAAGGAACGGTATCGATGGCCGCTGCACACACCTTGAAGACGTAGCCGGTGGCGATAAACAACAGCAGCTGGGGCCATACGTCGTCGTCGGGGTTGATCGGCAGCGATCGAGCGACGAAATGCGTGATGATGATCACAGCGGTGGTATCCACAAGCTGGCTGACAATCGTGGAGCCGTTGTTGCGGAGCCATAGGTGCCGCCCGTTGGTCAGCCGCTTCCAGAAGTGGAACACATGAACGTCGACCAGCTGCGCTGCGAGGTACGCGATCATCGAAGCGGCGACTGCACCGAAGGCGAGTTCACGGATCCGCAAGAACGTCCACGCGTCGTCGTACCGAACAAATGATCCAGATGCATCGGTGACAACACCGGGAAGCGGGGGGCCCAGCACGGGGGAGCCGTTGGCGAGAGTGCCCTGCACCACGGGGTCAGGCGACGGGGGAAGCGCACCACCGAGCCAGAGCACAAACAGCACCCAGAGATTCAGTGCGAGGCCCATCCAGACAACGCGGCTCGCCCTGCGACGCCCGTAGAGCTCGCTGATGAAATCGGTGCACAAGAAAGTAATCGGGTACGGCAACACGCCCACCGCGACGGCGAAGCTCACTTTCCCGAATGTTCCCCACGACCAGACGCCATCGGTAATCGACGCCAGCGCGATGAACTTGCTGACGCCGAGGATGTTGAGCATCGCGAGCGAGCCGAGAAAGACCCCCGCGAACACGAGGAAGACCGCCTCCCGCCTCCTGTGGATCTGAGACTCGGTGAGCTCGGGCAGCCCGACGTAGACGTGCTGCTGGCTCGGCAGGATCTCATGCGTACCGCTCGACATCAGCGAAAGCGTACGTTGCGCAAAGCACACGCGTCGCGGTTTCTCTACAATGCCCGCATGAGCACACAGCCGGACACGGAACAGGCGTCTCTCACGCACGGGCTGACACTGCGTCAAGCAGTGGAGGCCGTGCTGCTGACGAGCGGCAAACCCATGCAGCCCGGCAAGCTTGTCGAGCCTCTCCGGGACGCAGGGTTTGAGGCCGATCGTGCCTCGATCGAGGCCGCGGTGGGCGAGTTGAACTCGGAGTACGAGAAGGCCGGCTCAGTCGCGCGCTTCGAGGCGGTTGCCGGCGGATTTCGGCTTATGACGACTCCGCCCGCCGGCGGACTGCTTGCAGTGTTCCACGGATCGCGGTCGGCATCTCGGTTAAGCCGAGCGGCGCTCGAGACCCTGTCCATCGTTGCCTATCGGCAGCCGATTACACGGGCCGAGATCGAGGCGATCCGAGGCGTCGCCAGCGGCGAGGTCCTGCGATCGCTGCTCGAACGCAGGCTTGTGACCGTCACAGGCCGCGCCGAGGAGCTCGGTCGGCCGATGCTGTACGGAACAACACCGGTGTTCCTGGAGCAGTTCGGGCTTGCGAAGATCGGGGATCTACCAACCATGGAAGGAGCGGGAGCATGAACCGGATCACCTCTGGAATCGCGGCCTTCGGCCTGCTGTTCACGCTCGTCCTCGGCGGCTGCTCGCCCGTCCGTATCAAGTGCGTTGTGCTTGAGGGCGAGCTGAGCACCATCGCCGTCGTGAGCAGCAGCGATCCCAGGTTCGACGAGCCGGGAGTCGCAGGGGCCGAGATTGTTGTTCGGCAGACCGGTCGCGCAGGCGACGTGATCATCCGCAAGACCAACGAACGAGGACGGGCGACCATCCCGCTCGCGGGGACAGGGGCGCTGAGCCGACCTCTGAGCGTCGAGGCCTCGGCGGAGGGGTACATCCCGGCGCGCATCGCTCAGATGCCGACTCCGACACCCGGGCAGGGCCTCTTGATTCTGATTGAACCCATCGGCGCAATCGAGCCGTAGCGTACACCCGTGAGCGCTGCGACTTCTGGGACACTCCTCCGACCGATCCGCCGCAAGGACCGGCCGAGGGTCGTGACAGGCGTCTTCTTCGTCATGTGCATGGTCGTGCTGCTCGGCGCCTTCGCGAGCCGGAACAATCTGCTTTATTGGTTCGTTGGTATGGCCATCGGTGCCGTGCTCGCGCACGGGCTGACCGCGGGCCCGCCCATGATGAGAGTCTTTCTGGGGCGTGTCGATGTGCCCCGCAGATTCGAGCGAGGGCAGAGCAAAGCCGCGCGGCTTCAGGTCATGAGCCGCAACAGGTTCCGAGTCGCCCGCGCGATACACGCCCAGCTCGATCTCGTCGGTTCAGACGGCGGCCGCGTCACGGCTCGCGGAGGTCTCGCGGCGATCTCTCCCGGTGAGACCACGGTCATCACGATGAACCTCGAAATCCAACGCCGCGGCGTCTATGAGATTGACTCAGTCAGGCTGAAGACGACCTTCCCGTTCGGCCTCTCTACCAAAGAGCTCGTGTTCAGACCCGGGGGCCGAGTGGTGTGCTCGCCGAGCGACGCGGGCATCTCCTCTTCCGAGCGACGGCAGCTTCAGCAGCCCGCGACCCGGCACGCGGCGGATACCGACCTGGGTGACATCCGCGAGTATGTCCGAGGCGATCCGCGTCGCCTCATCGCGTGGCGCGCGGCCGCGCGGGCACGGCGGCCGCTGGTGCGTGACCACCAGTTCAACAGGAGCCGGAAGCTCTGGATCCGGTGCAGATCGCCGCGGCCGCCATTGCTCCGACGCGAGCCGCATGCAGAAGCGATGCTGGACCGTGCCGCTGCGATCGGCAAGCACGCCGCCCAGCTCAACTATCAAGTCGGCATCCTTCATGAACCGAGCGGCACGCGGACGATCGCTCAGGGCGGCGTGGGATGGCTGGACACACTCGCTTCACTCGGCGACAGCACCGGCATCCGAGAAGGCGCGGGCCCCCAGCCGGGCGACCTGATCGTCGACGTTGCACCATCGGAGCCGACACGGCAGGTGGCATCATGAGTGTGCGTCCTCGGGCCTTCGACCTGTTCGTCCTCGCGCCCCTCGGCCTCGCGGTTGTGGCGTACCAGTTGGCGGAGCCGAGCGAGGTGGTCCCGCCCGTCGCGCTCATCGTGTGCGTTGTTGCGCGGGCAATGCAAGATGCTACCGGCTGGGTCATCGGCAAGCGGACCGTTGCCTGGTCCGTTGCCCTTGCGATCGGTTATGTCGTACTCGATGTCGCCCGGAACCGGTTCCAGGTAACCCTGTTCGCCGACTTCATGATGATCCTCGCCGCGCTCAAGTCTCTCGAGCGGCGCACACCGCGTGACGATGCTCAGCTGCTCGTTGTCTCTATCTTCGTTGCGCTGTCAGCCGCGGTGTCAAGCAACAGGATGGGGACGGGCATCCTGCTTGTGCTCTACCTGTTCTCGTTGATGTTCGCGATCATGCGTGTCCAGGTGGACGGAGCAGTCTGGCCCGGCACCAGAGCACGCCGCGGCGGGCTCTGGCCTCTGCTCGGGGCGTGCGTGGTCGGAACGACAGTTGTCGCGTCACTCGCGTTCGTTCTGCTGCCTCGCAACACGATGCGGTGGGCCCCGACCCAGTTTGTGCCCCCGACGCAGCGTGTCGCCGGGTTCCGCGAATCGGTCGAACTGGGCACGGGCGGGCTCATCTCTCAGGACCCCAGCGTTGTGATGCGTGTCTGGCCCGATGCGACAGAAGAGGTGGATGGATGGACCAATCCGCGGCCCGGCACGCCCCTGTATCTCCGCGGGGTTGTGCTTACCGAGTACGAGCTCGGCTCAGGCGGGGGCCGATGGAGCCAGCGCGGCCGGCCGCCACGGCGTCCTCGGAACGAATTCGCGGTGCTGCCGGGCACCGGCGTGCCGGTCAAGAGCGCCAAGTGGGCGCTCGCCTCGTCCACGCTTCGCGTTATGCAGTACGCCGGCGCGAGCGATGCCGGAACAGTCTTTGCTCCGTGGCGGCCGATCTTTGTGACATTCGACGAGGCCGAGGGCACGCTGCTCCGCGATGAACGCGACCTGACCCTGAAGTTTGACCGTCGGCCGAGCGGGACGATCGAGTTTCGGGTGATCCACGGCCCAGATGCAGAGCCCGAGGGCCTTCAGCAACGCGGCAGCCTGCCACCCACAAGCGGTTCCGACGTTCTGCGTTCGGTGGCAGCCGGAGCGCTCACCGACGCCGGTCTCGATCCGGATCCAGCGCGGAGGCGGGTCGAAGACGACGCCGAAGCGATCAGGGCGCTCGAGAGCTGGCTGAGGTCGTCGAAGGACTACACACTCGATATACCTCCGGCACCGCCGGGCCGAGATCCGACAGAGTGGTTCGTCGAATCGGCAGGCGCCGGTCACTGCGAGTATTTCGCTTCTGCGTTGGCTCTGCTTTGCCGTGAGATCGGGATCAACAGCCGCGTTGCTACGGGGTACCTCTCGATTGTCGAAGGCGAGCCGGGCGAGGCGGTGAGCGTCCGCCGATCCGATGCGCACGCATGGGTGGAAGCAGAGGTCGCGCCGGGTCGCTGGCGCGTGTTCGATGCGACGCCGGCGGCGCTCGGAGAGTCGCTCGGCCGGTCGATCGATCCAATCACCCGGTGGTTGAGTTCGCTGGAATCGGTGTGGCTCGCGTCCTTCATCTCTTTCGACGCCCGCGCTCAGTCCAGCCTTAGCAGCCGGCTGCAGCGTTCGCTCTCGTTCGAGGGATTCGATACGTCGTCGGAAGGACCGAAGGACGCGGCCGAGCGGCCGTGGTTCCGAGTTCTCGCGGCGGCCCTGCTCCTCTGCGTGCCCGGAGCGTGGATTTTTCTGCTGCGATCCCGTCGGAAGTCCGAGCGCCGTCAGCTGCTCTACGGCGTCGATCCTGAAGCGGTCCGAGCGAGGGACGAGCTCGACGCCGAATGGCGGCAGCTGGGCGTGCCGAGACCCAAGGGCGTGTCACTCGTCACGCACGCCTCTGGGCGCAGCGAGGCGGATTCCTTGCGTGCGGCACGGATAGAGCAACTCGCGTTCGGGCGGGTCCGAGAATCCTGACGGTCGTGCACCATGCGCGGTCACCCGCGGGCGACGCGTCAAGCCGGTTGAGGCTTCAGCCGATCTCTCCCCGAGCGGAGCGCCGATCTGCAAGGGGGCAATCATGCCGGCACGTCGATCCAGGACCGAGCGATGGAAGGAATCACTTCGCGACCTTGCGTCGCGTCGCGGCCCCATCGAAATCAGCATTGCCGCCGAGCAGGCCAAGGCGCTGAACTGGCGGGTTCGGCTCCTTGCGATCCGAAACGGCCGGCTGCTCGTCGAGCAGCCGGTGACTCTGGGCCGCCGCGTCCCGGTCGCGGTCGGCACGTCGGTCGTCGGTAGTCTGTCGATCGGCCAGAACCGGTGGATGTTCACGACAGCTGTTCTCGCCTCCGGTGAACAATCACTCGCCGGCCGCCCGCACAACGTGCTGGAACTCTTGATGCCGGAGGAAGTGGAACGCTGCCAGCGGCGTTCGTTCTACCGCATCTCGACGGCTTCGCTCGATCTGCCAAGCGTCGAGTGCGCCGCTTTGTCTGAGCCGGCGGAAGCCGTCCCGCTTCAGGTCGCGACCCGGGCGGCGATCCTTGATGCGGCGGGCGTCAGCGGCCCTTCGGATCGGGAAGCGTTGCGGCTGGCCTACCCGACGAGCGGCATCACCGGCGAGGGAGAACTTCTCAACATCGGCGGAGGTGGCGCGTGCCTCCGCATGGCAGCGACACACGGAGGCCTGCTCGACCGCCCGTCCTACTTTCTCCTCAACGTCGATCTCACGCCGATGGTGCCCTTGCCCCTCCCGATCACCGCGAAGCTCGCGCACACGCGGATTGACTCGAGCCAGAGCATCCAGGCCGGCTTCGCGTTCGATTTCTCGCAGAACCAGGGCTACGAGCCGTTCGTGAGCGAGGTGATCTGCCGCTATATCGCCGGCCTCCAGGGCGGTGTCAGCGCCGCGGCCTGAGGTGAGCATCGCCAAGACGGACCGAGCGGGTTACAATTCGCGGACAAAGAAGCACGCTGCCCGTTCGGTCCATGAACGGCACGCCGACTGAACCGCACTCGCTCTGGTTCTGGCTCCGATCTCACACCGGCGTCACCAGGGTTGTCTCGAACAGGGAGAAACCGCTCTCCCCCTGCCTTCGGATTCGCCGCAGTGCCAGTGCCCCAGGCGCACGAGGCAGATTCTTGCGGCCGCGGACGTTGTCGTGCACCCTGCCGGACGCGGCGGCGTAGGAGTCGCCCGTGGTGCTCGAACTCGCGCAAGCCGCCTCAAACCAGCCGTTTCCCGTTGTTGCGGTTCTGATTGCCGCCGGCGTCGGCGCTGCGATCGGCTTCTTCGCCCATTCGTTTTTTGTTGGGGCAACGCTCGCGAAAGCGCGGGCAGATGCCAAGCACGTCGTTGAGACCGCATCGCTTAAAGCGGACACGGAAGCGAAACAGAGAGAGCTCGAGCTCGAGCGCGAGCTTCGAACGCGCCGCAGCGATCTGGACACCGAGATCGCCGAGGGCCGAAACGAGCTGCGTGAGGTGGAGCGCCGGCTCGATCGGCGGGAGTCCCAGCTCGACAAGCGTGAGGCGGGCCTCGACCGCGATCGTGATCGACTTGAAGAGCAGATCTCGGAGGCCAAGCAGCGAGCCGATGCGTTAGCGGCGGAGCGAAGCGAGCTCAAACAGGTGCTCGCAGAGCAACGCCAGAACCTCCTGCAGATCGCGGGCATGAGTGCAGACGATGCGCGGCAAGAAGTACTAAGCCGAGTCGAAGAAGAAACCCGTGCCGACGCCGCCAAGGTCATTCAGCGAGTAAACGACGAGGCCGAGGCGGCGGCTCGGGAAAAATCGACAGAGATTCTCGCGCTTGCCGTCCAGCGGTACGCCGCCGAAGTGATCAGCGAGAGCACCGTTCGTTCGGTGGCGATCCCGTCTGACGACATGAAGGGCCGCATCATCGGCCGCGAGGGTCGGAACATCCGTGCAATCGAGAAGGCGACCGGCGTTGACATCATCGTCGATGACACTCCCGGCGTGATCGTTGTGAGCTGCTTCGACAAGATCCGCCAAGCGGTCGCGGTGGAGGCCCTTGAGAGACTCATCAAGGACGGGCGGATGCACCCGACGCGGATCGAAGAAGTGGTCGAACGCGTCCGTTCCGAGATCGGCGAGCGTGTCGTAAAGGCGGGGAAAGAGGCCGCGCTCGAGGTCAATCTTCGAGGGCTGCACCCGAAAGTACTCGAAGCGATGGGCAAGCTTCACTTCCGTTCGAGCTACGGCCAGAACGTCCTGCGTCACTCGATCGAAGTCGCCTTCTTCAGCCAGATCATCGCCGACCAGATCGGGCTGGACGGCGAAGTCGCCCGGCGAGCCGGCTTCCTGCACGACATCGGAAAGGCGATGGACCACGAGCAAGAAGGCACGCACCCGCAGATCGGGATGGCGTTCGCCAAGCAGCACAACGAAAAGGAGCCGGTGCTCAACGTCATCGGTGGCCATCACGGCGATATCCCGGCGACGAGCTTCTACACGCCGGTCGTCATGGCCGCCGATGCGATCAGCTCCGCGCGTCCCGGCGCCCGGCGGGAGTCGATGGACCGCTACATCCAGCGGCTGAACGAGCTCCAAGACATTGCGAAGGCCGAGAGGGGTGTCGAGGAGGCTTTCGCTGTGCAGGCGGGGCGAGAAGTCCGAGTGATGGTGGACGCGGGATCGACAAGCGATGAGGAAGCACACATGATCGCGTCGCGGATCGCCAAACGCGTCAGCGACGAGATGACGTTTCCAGGCGAAATCCGCGTCACAGTACTGCGAGAGACCCGTGCGATCGAGTATGCCCGCTGACACAACGGCTCCGAGACCTCGGAGACGCTCCGCGCTGGTCAGATGGTGCGCGCTCGCCGTTGTGGCAGTGGTCGGGGGCTGCGTGGGCCGGCTCTCGCACGTTGTCGAATCTGCGACGTTCTATGTTCCGTCGAGGGAGCCGTTCTCGACTCCGGCCGTCGCTCGCGATGTCACGATTTCCACGGCCGGTCGCGCGAAGATCCACGGCTGGTGGCTCGAAGCCGCCCCGGATACCGAGGCCAGGGGCACGATTCTGTTCTGCCACGGCAACGCGGGCCGCCTGCCCGATCATCTCGCCTTTGTGGAGAGGATGCCCTCGCTCGGGTACGACGTTCTCATGTTTGATTACCGAGGCTACGGCCGTTCGAGCCGCGTCGCGCAGCTCAACCGCTACTCGCTGCTCCGGGACGCGCGGTCGGTGCATGACTACCTGCTTGAAACCGGCGCCGACCCCGACCTGCCGGTTGTGCTGCTGGGGCACAGCATGGGTGCGGCTATCGGTGTCGGTCTCGCCGCCGAGCGTCCGCAGGCGTTTGATGGCGTGGTGCTCGTCGCGCCGTTCTCTTCGTTTCCTCGAGTTGCCTCGGACTTCGCCGGGCCGCTGGGCTGGCTGCTGATCCCACGCGGTCTGTCGCCGGAGCAAGAGGCGGCGAAGGTCGGCGACACACCGCTTCTGCTCATACACGGCGACCAGGACCGCGTTGTTCGCCCGTATCACTCGCGGAGAATCGCGGACCGGGCGACCGCCGCCGACGTCCCGACGCGAGTCATCGAGTTGCAGGGTGCGACACACGTCAGTGTCTTCGACGACGAATTCGGCACGATCGGAGCGATCGACTTGTTCATCCGTTCGCTTACTCAGTCCCGTCAGCCCGCCACGACCAGCGGAGGCCCGGCGAAAGAGGAGTGATATCCGCCCTCGCTATGAGGTCGTTCGCCAGTGCCTCCATCGCCAGCCGCTCTGTCCGGTCCGCAATAGTCTGGGCGAGCTCGTCTCGCGCGTCTTCGACGGACACGCCATCGGCGGGGACATCTGCCTCGACAAGCACCAGCGCAAAGCCGCTGTCCAGCGCGAGAATGTCGCTCACGACGCCCGGTGTGAGCCGATCGATCTCGCGCCGAAGAACGTCGGACAGACCGGGGTCGGCAACGCTGACATCGCCCAGCAGCCCTCCCGCGGCTGCAGTCGAATCGAGAGAACTCTCTACCGCGGTCTCGGCGAACGCGGCGGATACGCCGGCTCTGTCAGCGCGGTCGAGGGCTGATCGGCGTGAAGCCGCTGCGGTCTCGGCCGAGTCCAAGAGCATCAATCGGACGCGACGCTTCGGGCCATGCCGGACGGCGTGTGCAATCAGGACTGCAGCGTCTGTTGCCTGCTCCGGCGGATCGATCAGAAGGCGCAGGCCCGCGTTGCGTTCGAGCAGCGCCTGCAGACGATGAGGCCCCAACCGCCTGGAGTCGAGCACGCGGCGGGCGATGTCCTGGGACTGCTCCGATGGCCCGAATGACTGCAGCAACCGATCGCGCTCGGACTCGATATCGGACTCAGAAACAGCCAGGCCTCGCGCCTGGAGCTCGCGTTGGATCTCGAGATCGAGCGCGAGCTCGCGCAGCGCCGATGCGCCCGACAGCTCCGCAAAGACAGCGAAGAGATCGTCCTGGTTGATCGGTTGTCCGCCGACAATCGCCGCTGGCGATTCGGTCGTTGAAACAGGCTTCGAACGTTGCTCGAGACCGGCCGTCGGGTTCCATCCGTTGGAAGCGCACGCGCCCCCGAGGACGGCCAAGCCCATGCCGCCCACGGCGAGCAGAATGATGGTTGACGGGCAGGGTTTGTCGTGTTCTCGGCGGTGTCTTCGCATAGACTCCATGAGAGTGCGGCCGCTGCAAGACGTCAAGCCTGAGGGGGTGAGTCTCGCGGAGCATCAAATACTGAAGGAGTCCGGCGATTCGTAATCGACCCGAGCATCCAGGTGCCATCGGCGGTCAGCGGGCCGAATCGCCGCAGTCCGGCTCGCCCGGCGTGATGGTGCTGTGCACCTACTGCGGCTCGCTTTCGATCCGGACGGACAAGTGCTCCAACTGCAACGGGCACTTCGATCTTCTCAGCCGGCAGCGGACGCAGAACGGGATGGGGCCGTGGTTCATTCGGGACCACGTGAACCCGTTTCATCCCGGTTGCTCGTACGAGACGCTGCGACGGCTCGTGTCCCGCGGACGTGTCCGCCCAGACACCGTCATGCGTGGTCCAACGACGCGGCAGTTCTGGAGCTTCGCGAGAAACACTCCGGGCGTTGCGCATCTTCTCGGCGCGTGTCACGCCTGCCACGTGCCGGTGGATTCGACAGCCGTGGCATGCCCGAGCTGCAGCGCCTCGTTTGTGGTCGTTGACGATCGGCAGCAGCTCGGACTCGCGCCGATTCAGATGCTGCCGGGCGACGCCGATCCGTCTGCCATCGCGGACGCGGCGTTCGGCCCCGCGCCGATTCCTGCCCAGGCTGATGCTGCTGCGCGAGCCGGACTCGAAAGGGCACCGACGGACCCGAGTGAAGACGCCGCGGCTGTCGCGGGCCAGGCCGCTCCGCTCCCGAGGCGGAGACGGTCAAAGGGACCGATGGTCGCCGTGGTTGCATCGGTCGGATGCGCCGTCGTGGCGCTCGCAGCCGTTGTCTACATGAATCGGAGCGATTCGACGACCGGCTCCGCCTCCGCAGCCGAGAGCCGGCCGCAATCGATACCGACAGAGGCATCCCCCGAGCGTGCCGACGCGCGACCTGTTCCGACTCCGGGACCGACTGAAGCCGTTGCCGCGATCGAGGACCCGCCGGAGCAGGCGGACGGCGACGCAGAAGAAGCCGTCGTTGCAATCGAAGAGGTCGCGGCAGAGCCGCTTCCTGCAGATGACGCCCGCGAGCAGGGAGCCGAGCAAATCAGTCAGCAGGAGCCGCCGGCTGACGCGCTTGACGCCGCTGTTATCGGCGATTTGACGGGCTCGGAGCTTCCGGAGGCCCGGCAGGCGTGGCTCGCCGACGGGCGAGAGAGGCTCGTCCGAGCAGCGGACCGCCGGATCCAGCAGCTGCGGCTGCGGTCGCTCTTCACCGAGCAGTAGCGGCAATCTTCACGATTTTGGGAACAATGCCGAGCCGAGCCTTGCTTCGCCCGTATTTGCTGTACACTGGTGTTGAGAAGCTGGGCGGGTTCTCCGTCCATCAAAAGGTTCAAAGATCGGAGGCTGTCGTCATGGCGATGCGTCGCGAGCGTGGCGGATTTACGTTGATCGAGTTGCTCGTGGTGATCTCGATCATCGCGTTGCTCATCGGGATCTTGCTGCCCGCCCTCGGGAAGGCACGCGTCTCGGCTCGGAAGGTCCAGACCACGGCCAATCTGAGGTCGATGGATCAGGCAGCGAAGACGTACGGTGCGGACTACGACAGTCTGATCCCGACGTTCCAGTTCAAGCCGGGCGAGGTGCCGGGGCACTCGCGTCAGAACCGAGATCTAGCTCTCCGCGTTGCCGGTCTCCCGAACACATTCCAAGGGAAAAACGAAGCTGCTCGGATCCAGCAGATCATGTATTTCCGAGATGCGTTCCCCGATGCAGATATGCCGGAAGATCCGATCGAACGACACACCCCGTTTCCGCTGTACTCACACATCGTCGCATCGCGACACGCTGAGATTCCAATGCCGGCGGAATACACCGTTTCTCCCGGTGATGCAGCCCGAAGCGACTGGGTGAAAAATCCGCAGGAGTTCTTAGACGCAGAGCTCCGCGGAGAGGGCGGGCATACCTTCGAGCCTCCAGATACCGGCGGCCGCTTCCGGTGGATGTTCAGCTCGAGCTTCACGATCACTTCTGCGGCGTTGTCCAATGACCTTGGAAACGGTGACAACGACGAGAACTTCAACGTGAACGCTATGTCCACGTTCTCGAATCGGTGGACTCTCGCGGGTAAGTTTGGCGGTCAGGCGACACGCACGTTTGATGATGTTCGGGCACCATCCAACAAGGTGTACTACTACGGGCCTTACGATTACTACAGCTCAAATTCGAGCCTGCACATGGGCTTCGACGAGGCAAACATTCCGATTGTTTCCTTCGATGGCAGCGCGCAGTTCATCGATGTTGAAGACATCAATGTCGGCTGGCACTCGAACAACCCGGTGTTCACCGGGACGGCACGGTACATCTATGTGAAGCAGCCCGCTTTCGACAACAACCCCGGCGTTGGCACAAGCAACCCGCGTCGCATCATGAGGTGCCAGAACACCCGCTTCGGCCTCGAAGGTGTTGACTTTGGCGGCGAGTCGATCATCGGCGAGGAGCGTGCGAAGGCGTTTGTCCGAAAGACTGGCGGCTAACACAACGAGTCAGACGCATCGACATATCCTCCTCGGCGGCGCAGGTCGTCGAGGAGGTTTTTTTATGCGCTCTATTAACTTCTCCGCCGGGCCGGGTGTTGTCCCGGAACCGGTGCTTGAGCAGGCCAGGCAGGATCTCTGGGACCTCTTCGGCTCGGGTATCGGCATCCTCGAGCACAGCCATCGCGGCAAAGAATTTGACCGTGTCCTCGCGGAGGCCGAGGCCGATTGCCGGGCGGTTGGGTCTATCCCGGACAACTACCGCGTGCTGTTCCTTCAGGGCGGCGCGACGACGCAGGCGTACCAGGTCCCGATGGCCTTCCTGCCGGCGGACCGGACCGCCGACTACTTCCACACCGGCAAGTGGGCGACCGAGGCGATCCACGAGGCCCGGCGATACGGCAGCGTGCATGTTGCCGCGGGATCCGCCGACACGAAGTTCGATCGGATCCCCGACGACAGCGACGTCTCATACTCAGCGGAGCCGGTGTACGTGCAGTTCACGAGCAACAACACGCTCATGGGCACTGAGTGGCACCGCATGCCTCCGGCGCCGCCGGGTGACGCGTGGTTTGTCTGCGATGCGTCGAGCGACATCTTCAGCCGGCCCATCGACGTCACCCGGTTCGGTTTCATCTACGCCGGGGGCCAGAAGAACCTGGGCCCGGCGGGCACGGTGCTTGTCATCGTTCGCGACGACGTGCTCGACCGGCAGGTGCGAGACCTCCCCTGGATGCTGGACTACAAGGTGCAGGCCGAGAAGGAGAGCCGGTTCAACACGCCGCCGACCTTCGGCGTGTACCTGATGGGGCAGACCTTCAAGTGGATCCTCGCGCAGGGCGGGCTCGATGCGATGCGAGAACGGAACGAAGCGAAGTCTCGCGTGGTGTACGAGGCACTCGATGCGTCCGAGTTTTACAGGCCGCACGCGCGGAAGCAGGACCGCTCGCACATGAACATCACGTTCTACACGCCCTCACCCGATCTCGATGCGGCGTTCATCTCGGAGGCCGAGGCGGCGGGTCTGAAGAATCTCAAGGGTCACCGAGAGGTCGGCGGCATGCGGGCAAGCATGTACAACGCCTTCCCGCACCACGGCGCGGAGGCGCTGGCGTCGTTCTTGCAAGACTTCGAAGCCCGGCACGGCTGAGCCGCCGCTACAGGCGTTCGAGCACGGCGGCCTCGACTTCATCGACGGTGATCCGCTGCATCAGCGACCGTCCGGCGGCTTCGTCCTTGTGCAACGAGGTGCCGGCGCACTCGCCGTGCTGGATGACATCCGCATCCCGGCAGTAGGGCCCCACGCGGCGTGTGTCGGTCGGGCCGAACAAGCCGACGACCGGCCGAGCGAAGCCGACAGCCATGTGCAGCACCGCAGAGTCATTGGCGACGACCAGCCTGCTCGCCTCGACAATCGCCATCAGCTCGCTGACGGAGGTCTTGCCGACGCAGTCCAGAACCGGGAGCGATGCATCGCCTAGCAGCGGCTCGCACTGGTCACGCTCTCCGTGCCCGCCGACAACAACAAACGGGCCGATGCCCCGCTTCGCGAGCCGTGACGCAAGCTCGTGGAACCGTTCGATCGGCCATTGCTTGCCGGGCCAGATGCTGGTGGGCGACAGAACCAGAGCGTCTGCAGGAACCGTGAGCGATCTCTTCGATTCTGGTGGCGTGCGGAGCGACATATCCGTAAGCGCGGGCACACCCAGCGGGCCGAGCAGCGACAGCATCCGATCGACGGTGTGGGTCCCCGCTGGACAGGTGACCGGGTGTGTGAGGAGTGTCCAGCCGAGCTCACGCGCGTCTCGATGGCCCACGCGTATGGGCGCTCCCGACAGCCGCGTGATGGCGGCCGAGCGGGCGAGCCCCTGGGCATCGATCGCGATGTCGTACCGGCGTCGTCGAAGGTCTGCGACGAACCTCCGGAGGGGGGCTGCGTTGCCGCGGGCGAGCGATCGGCCGATCGCTTTGCGATCGAAGGGGATCGTTCTGTGCACCGCAGGATGGGCCCGCACCGCGTCAACAAAGGACGAGTTCACAACCCAATCTGTCTGGACGTGAGGCCAGCGCTTCTTGAGACTCGCGACGACCGGGACGGTGCGGCAGACGTCGCCCAGGGCACTCGGTCGAACAAGCAAGATTCGTTGCGGCGGTTTCACGGGCCCTGCCTCACCAGCCGATGCCGCTCAGGCTGGTCCGAGCGTCTGCGACGCCGGGTAGGTGCAGCAGGTGCGATCGGTCTCCCAGACCGTCATCGCTCGCAGCGACGCTCCTCTTTCGCTGACGGCCGGAGCAAGGATGTCGTAGATCACTTTGGCGATGTTCTCGACGCTCGGCATCACGCCGTCGGGCCCGAACTCTTTCGTGTCAACGTTGAGATGCGTGTGATCGAACCGCTCGATGACGAGCGTGTCGCACAGCTCTTCGAGGTCTGCGAGGCCGAAACCTGCCGGTGCGCCGTCGATCGGCACGGCGACGGCGGCCTCGATGCGGTAGTTGTGGCCGTGCCCAGATGGGTTGTTGCACTTGCCAAACACTCGAAGATTCTCTTCTTCGCTGAGCTCCGACGCGTGGAGCCGATGCGCCGCGGCGAAGTCGAACTGCTGTCGGAGGATCGCGTGCGCTCGGTCGTTCATGTCAATCTCTAAGCTGAAGGTCGGCGAGAGACGCCACAGAATGCTCCGCAGCGGTGCGACGAGGGTTTCGGACAGGGTGTCCGCGATCTCGGGCAGAAGCGAGGCCGGGGCTCGTCCTCGGTCCGACCGAAACGCCTCATCGATCATGCGCAGCGCCGTGCCCTTCGCGGCCCGATCGATGTCCTTGATGTTGATCAGGTAGCCCGTTTCGGGATCCGGCTCGCCTTGGCACTTCACAACAAGCTCGTAGTGGGCACCGAGCCCATCCAGCCGCGGGCTTCCGCCGAAGCCATTTCTGAAGTCCTGTGGGGCAATTGGGTCGCTGTAGCCGACCGCGAAGCGGATTGTTCGAGAGAGTTCTACCATTTCGTCCGTGTCTCCCCGCAGTGTAGAGCGATTGGCTTGGTGTTTCGCTTGGTCCGGCGTCCCAGCGAGAAGGAGTTCGATGTGAATTTCGCGATGTCCACGCTCGTCCCGTTGCTTCTCGTTCTCCGTTTGGCGTCTGGTGGTGACAGTATGCAGGAGGAATCTGTGCTTGATCACGAGGCAACATTGAGCGACGGGAGCGTTGTTGTCCTCGACGAGGAGTACGCCGGAAAGGTCGTACTCGTTGTCAATACCGCCAGCCGTTGCGGGTTCACGCGTCAGTACAAGGGCTTGCAGGCCCTGTTCGAATCGCACAAAGACGACGGGCTTGTGGTGCTTGCTTTCCCCTGCAACGACTTCGGCGGACAGGAGCCGGGATCGATCGAGGAGATCGTTCAGTTCTGTTCCGCGAACTACGGGGTCACGTTCCCGGTGTTCGAGAAGGTGGCCGTGGTTGGCGATGATGCACACCCGCTGTTCACCGAGCTTCGATCGCTGCCCAAACCGATCGGCGGCGAGCCAAAGTGGAACTTCACGAAATATTTAATCAATCGCGACGGAACAGTCGCAGCGCGGTTTGAACCGCAGATAGAGCCCGATGCGGCCGAGCTCACCGAGGCTGTGACGACGGCTCTGGCAGCGCCGACGCTGGATCAAGACGGCTAAGCTCGCGCGGCGTCGGATCTGAGGTAGGTCCGACGACCTCCGTATGGAGTATCCGCGCATGAAACGTCTCGTTGCAGCAGCTTGCTTTGCCGCCGTGTCAATTTGTAGCCATGCCGCTCAGCCCGATGCCGGTGCTGCTCTGGACCCGGAACTCGCCGCGTATGCCCCTGCCCAGGGCGTCGCAGGGTCAATCAAGAGCGTCGGCTCCGACACGATGAACAATCTGATGACCTTCTGGGCAGAGTCGCTCCAGCGTTTCTACCCGGGCGTCTCCGTCGAGATCACCGGTAAGGGATCATCGACGGCTCCGCCCGCCCTAACCGAGGGCCAGGCGAGCTTCGGGCCAATGAGCCGCCAGATGAAGTCAAAGGAGATTGACTCATTCGAGACCGCGTGGGGCTACAAGCCGACGCTGCTCAAGACCGGTATCGACTGCCTTGCCGTCTACGTGCACAAGGACTGCCCGCTCGACGAGATCAGCATCGACCAGGTCCGCGAGGTATTCTCCGTGGATGGCCCCGACATGACGTGGGGCGATCTCGGCGTCGATGATCCCGCGTACAAGTTCCAGCGCGTGGTGCTCTATGGTCGCAACTCGGCGTCCGGCACCTACGGGTACTTCAAGCAGCAGGCTCTCGGCGACTCGGACTACAAGGCGAGCGTGAAGGAGCAGCCCGGATCCTCGTCCGTGGTGCAGGCCGTTGGGACAGATCGGTTCTCGATGGGATACTCGGGGCTTGGATTCCGCACTCAACAAGTGAAAGCGCTCGCGATCGTCGATGAGTTCGGCGACGCGGTTGAGCCGAAAGCGAGCACGGCCTTTGACGGGAGCTATCCGTACGCCCGCTTCCTCTACATCTACATCAACAAAGATCCGAACCGGCCACTCGATCCGCTTCGCGAGGAGTTCGTTCGCCTGATCTTCTCCCGAGAGGGCCAGGAGTCCGTGCTCAAAGACGGCTACTTTCCGGTGAACGCGTACATCGCCCGGCAGCAACTCGAGCAGCTCGGTCTGAACCCGGGTTTCTGAATCGAGGCACTGGTGTCGCTCACACGAGACTCCGCGGCCGATGCATCGCGGCCGGCAGCTGATCGGGCGTTTCAGGGATCGGCCCGCGTGCGCGCGGCGGACCGGACAGCCGCCCTGGTCATCTCGGCCGGCGGCCTGAGCGTGATAGCTGCCGTCGTCGGCATCTGCGTGTATCTCGCCTACGTCACGCTGCCGCTGCTCGCACCGGGACGCATCGACTCGGCAGAGGCAGTGCTAAACACCGCCTTGACGACCGAGCAGGGTCTGCTCGTTGATGAATACATGCACACCGCCGCGTGGGTCCAGCCCGACGCGACCGTACAGCACAGAGTGCTCGGCGACGGACAGCCTGTTGCGACGCACCGATTTCCGCTGGACGAAGGTGACGCCGAGATCCGCGTCGTCGATGTCGATGACATCAGCGGTCTTGTTCTCGCGCAGTCTGATTCCGCTCTGGCCTGGGCCACCGCGACGTACAGCTATTCCGTCATCGCAGATGGCGAGCCGCCGTCGCATGCAGAGACGCTCCCCGACGACCGCTACCGTGTCGCGCGCTTGGAGTACCGGCTCCTGGGTTCTGTCCAGATCGATCGGCCCGTCGTCGCGGCCGACGCTATCGAGAGCCGTCGGCGCCGTCTCGTCGCCGCGATCGACGCGGAGGGTCGGCTGCAGCTGTGGAGCGTGCAACGATCTCGGTCGCTGCTCGGCGACGGCGCAGAAGGCCGGCCGCGTGCGATCGATGCAAAGGCGATCGAGCCCCTCGCCGACGCGGTGCGGGTCGTGCTGCTTGAAGACAACCAGTGTCTTGTGCTCGGGAAGGACGGGCGGTTTCAACGGGTGCTGATCGGGCGAGCGCACGCCACGGTGTCGGAACGCGGTCGCCTTTGGGAGACGCCCGAGGAGCTTTCCGAAGTAGACACGCTCATCGGTGATCGAACAGTGATCACTGCCTCGACCGATGGGCGTCTCGCGTTGTGGTGGGTGGCGTTTGACCCGCTTGATCGATCCGATGTCGGTGAGCTCGTGAAAGGCCCTCCGCTGCGGTCGGTCGATTCGGTTGTCACGTCTCTTGCGCCGAGCCACAGGGAGCGCGTCCTGCTCGTCGGAGCGTCCGACGGAACGGTGCGGGCACTGCACGCGTCCTCCGGAAAGCAGGTCGCCGAGACGACGCTCGGTGAGCCTGTGGCGGCGCTCGCGCTCTCCCCGAAGACCGACGGATTCGTCGCGGCCTCATCAAGTGGCTACACGGTCGGATCGCTTCGGTTGGGGCACCCGGATGTCACCGCTCGCAGCCTGTTCGCGCCCGTGCTGTTCGAGGGGCAGCTGGAGCCGCAGTACGTCTACCAGGCTTCCGGTGCGACGGACGCGGCCGAGCCGAAGCTGAGTCTGGTGCCGCTGATCTTTGGAACGATCAAGGCGACGATCGTCTCGATGATCTTCGCGACCCCGATCGCGGTGCTCGCGGCTATCTACACGAGCGAGTTCATGCCCAAGCGAGCGAGGCGAATCATCAAGCCGATGATCGAGACGATGGCGTCGCTTCCGTCGGTGGTGCTGGGCTTCGTCGCGGCGATGGTCGTCGCCCCCTTCGTGGCGGAGCACCTGTCCGTTGTTCTGGCGAGCCTCGTGGTTGTTCCGCTGCTTGTTGTGGTTGGTTCTGGAGTGGCCGGGCTTCGCGTCCGCTCGTCGAACGAGGCCCACGGCAGCATCGCCCTGCCGGCCGGCGTTCTTGCGGTGGCGGCGACCGCGGTTGGCCTTTCGATCGTCCTCTCCGGCCCCCTCGAGCGGGCACTCTTCGGCCCCGACCGAGCGGATGTCCTCTTGCTCGCGGGGTCGGTCGAGCCGACCGCAGAAGGGGCCGAGCTCGTGCCGGTCGAGCCCGTGACCGACGCGGCCCGGTCGCGAGTCGATGAGCTGACTGAAGAGTTTGCTCGGCCGACTGTTGGCCTCAAGAGCTGGCTCGGTGGGGTGTTCGGCGACGCACGCGCAGGCTGGTTTGCGATTCTCGCCCCGCTTTCGGCGGCGGTCTTTGCCCTGGCGGTTTGGCCCTTTACGCTGGGACGGCTGGCCGCGGTCCGTGGTGCGTCCTGGGAACCGATTGCCAAAGTCGCTGTTTCTTGCTTTTTCGGCGCGTTGGCAGGTTTGGTCCTCGCTCAGCTGCTCTTCGTGCTCGGGTGGGATCCTCGCGACACCATCGTCGGCGTCTTCACGCAGCGGAATACGCTTGTTGTGGGTGTTGTCATGGGATTCGCCATCATCCCGATCATCTACACCATCAGTGATGATGCGATTCAGAGTGTGCCCGCCAGCCTGCGTGCCGCATCGCTCGGTGCCGGCGCGACGCGCTGGCAGACAACCGTCCGCGTCGTGCTCCCCGTCGCCGCGAGCGGCATCTTCAGCGCGTCGATGATCGGGCTGGGGAGAGCGGTCGGCGAGACGATGATCGTTCTGATGGCGACCGGGAACACGCCCATCATGGAATGGAATATCTTCGAGGGATTGCGGACGCTCTCTGCGAATATCGCTGTTGAGCTCCCCGAAGCGGAGCGGGGGGGCACTCACTACCGGCTGTTGTTCCTGTGCGGCGTGGTGCTGTTCATCATGACGTTCGCGGTCAATACGACCGCCGAAATCGTCAGGCAGCGATTCCGCAAGCGGAACGCGATGCTGTGAGCCAATCGCCGGGTCTCAACACAGAAGCCAGGACGAGCCCAGGTGCGTTGGGCGTGATGCCCCAGTGGATCATGGCGTTCGCTCTCTCGATCTGCATCGTCATGATCTTCGGTCTTCTCACGCTCGTGCTCGTCCAGGGCATCAGCTCGTTCTGGCCGACGCGTATCGAGTCCGTGAAGCTCTCGTCGGGTGAAGAGATTCTGGGCATCCCCGTCCGAACCACGCACGACGAGGATGGGTCTCGACAGACCCTGTTTCGGGTTGGAAACCGCGATCTCGGTGCCTCGCCGTTTCGCTGGGTCGCCGATGCAGATATCGCGTCGCGATCGCCGCCGGACGACGCGATTCTGCTCGAGCGGCAGGAGTGGGGGATTTTCATCGGGAGGATCGCCCCAGGGGATGCCGCCGAGAGCAGCAGCGACGTGCCCGCGTCTGCAGCGGCGTTGCAGAGCGAGGTGGCGGCTGGTCGCGAGAGACGCGAAGCGATGGAGCGGCTCCGGGGCGGACCGCTGGCACAAACGAATCGTGAGCTCCGCGAGGTCAGCCAGGCGATCGAGGCCGCTGACCTCCGGCTCGCGGACGGCGGCGGGGGCGGGATGCCGCGAGCTGCTTGGATCTCGTGTCTCGTTGGCGGGCTGACGGCCAGCGTGATGGGAACGGTGCTCGCTGTTCGCCGGTCATCACGGTTCGTTGTGCTGATCGCTGCCGGAGCCCTGCCGCTGCTGGCCGCGTGGCTGGAGATGCCGGGCCCGACAGACGATTCGCTGCAACAGTGGCACAACGAACGCGTCAGCGCGCTCGGAAGCCGGTACTCCGCCGCGGCGGATCGGTTTGAAGCACTCAACGAAGCACTCGAGCAGCTTCAGCGCGAGGATCAGCAGTTCCGCGTCGCCATCGCATCGTCGGGCGGCGTGCTTGCGCCAGAGTCACAAAGCAACCCGGATGAGCTTTTGAGGTCGTCACAGATCATCAGAGCCGTTCAGCTCAACACGCTCAGCGTCCCGGAGCGCGTGGGGGTATTCGCGGCTCGGTGGCGTGACTACCTCTTGGCGGATCCGCGAGAAGCGAACACCGAAGGTGGAATCTTCCCTGTCATCGTGGGGACGGTCACGGTGACGCTGCTGCTTACCGTAGTTGTTGTTCCGCTCGGCGTGCTGGCGGCGCTGTACATCCGCGAATACGCGAAGCAGGGTGTGCTGATCAGCATTCTCCGCGTGGCAATCAATAACCTGGCAGGGGTGCCCAGCATCGTGTACGGGATCTTCGGCCTGGGCTTTTTCTGCTATGCGGTTGGGGGCTACATCGACGGCGGACCCGAACCGGCGCTGACGCTCGGGCGTGCGGCGTGGTGGATCGTTTTGCTTGGCACCGCGTCCGCGGTCGTTTCGGCTGCTTTGTTCCGGTCGAGCGTGCGTCTCGCGGGGGTGCTCTGGGCAGTTGGCGCGACCGCCGTGCTCGTGCTGTTCGCGACGTCGCCGTACTTCGACGGGTTCTTTCGCGTGAAGCTGCTCGACGGGGAGCCAACATTCGGATCGAGCGGCCTGCTGTGGGCGTCGCTGACGCTTGCGTTGCTCACGCTGCCCGTCGTGATCGTGTCCACGGAAGAAGCGATCGCCGCGGTCCCGCAGAGTCTGCGCGAAGCCAGCTATGGGTGTGGGGCGTCGCGTTGGCAGACTGTCTCGCGCGTTGTCCTGCCCGGCGCGATGCCGGGCGTGATGACCGGAACGATTCTTGCGATGGCGAGGGGCGCGGGCGAGGTCGCCCCGTTGATGGTGGTGGGGGCGGTGAAACTCGCGCCGGACCTGCCGGTCGAGTCGCGGTTCCCCTTCGTGTTCGCCGACCGCAGCTTCATGCACATGGGGTTCCACATCTTTGATCTCGGGTTCCAGAGCCCGGATTCGGAAGCCGCCCGCGGCATGGTGTGGACCACGACGCTGCTCTTGATTGTCCTGGTGATCACAATGAATCTTGCGGCGATCGCCCTCCGCGGGCGTCTCCGTCGGCGGCTCGCAGGGGGGCACTTCTAATCATGAACGCGATCACGGCAGATCACGGGCGGGCCACACTCATGGAAGCAAAGAATGATCACTCCGTGCTGCGGGCGATCGAGACCGACCGGGCGTTCGACGCGAGCGTGTACGGGCTCCCCGATCACGACGAGTGCATCCTTGGGATCGACCGGTTCAGCCTGTGGTACGGCGAGACGCGCGCGCTGTATGACATCCACATGCGGATCCCGAAGGGTCGGGTGACGGCCCTCATCGGCCCCTCCGGTTGCGGGAAGTCGACCCTGCTTCGGTCCGTCAACCGGCTGAACGACCTCGTGTCGAGCGTGCGCACCGAGGGCGACATGCTGCTCAATCAGCGGTCTCTGTACGACCCGACCGTTGACGTCATCGCGTTGCGAAAGCGGGTCGGAATGGTCTTTCAGAAGTCCAATCCCTTTCCGATGTCGATTTTCGAGAATGTGGTCTACCCGCTCAGGATCGCCGGCGAACGACGGAAGCGGGTGCTGAAAGAAGTCTGTGAGCGTTCGCTCAGGGCGGCGGCTCTTTGGGATGAGGTCGAAAGCCGGTTGAACGAGTCGGCCCTCGGGTTGTCCGGCGGCCAGCAGCAGCGCCTCTGTATCGCCAGGGCCATCGCCGCCGAGCCGGAGGTGCTGCTCATGGACGAGCCGTGCTCGGCGCTCGACCCGATCGCCACGGCACGCATCGAGGAGCTCATCAACGAGATCGCGGGACGCTACACGGTGCTCATCGTGACCCACAACATGCAACAGGCGTCGCGGGTCAGTGACTACACCGCGTTCATGTACCTCGGCAGGCTGGTTGAGTACGGCCCGACGGCTGATTTGTTTCAGCGGCCACGCCTGACCGAGACGGAAGAGTACGTGACCGGGCGATTCGGCTGAAAAAGTCGCCTCCTCTGAATCCAATTCCATCGATGTGGAAGCGGAATCAACCGACTCTCTGGCTAGGATGTACGATTCCGGCCGAGGGACGTCATCGGTCGGTCGTCACCGAGCTGTTGCCCAGCGGCGAAGGACAGACATGCGAGGCGATCCACGGGCCGTAGGCCCAAGCATCAACGGTTGGAACGGCGGCTATCTCGAATCACAGCGGGAGGCGTTTGAACGGGATCCTGCCTCGGTACCAGCCGATATCAGGGCCTTCTTTCAGGGATTCGAGGTCGGATCGCAGGCCGGCCCCGTGTCCGCCACGCAAGGGCGAGACCGGATCGATATCGGAGCCGAAGCTCTTCTGACGGCCTACCGAGGGCGAGGCCACCTCGCCGCCAAGCTCGACCCGTTCGACAGGCCTCGCGAACGCCCGCAGGCGCTGAGCCTCGAGCGATTCGGGCTGTCCGAGGCCGATCTCGACGCCAGTGTCCCCGGTGCTCTGGTGGGCTTGCCGGCCGAGACCACGCTCCGACAGATGATCGAGAAGCTCGAACGGGTGTACCTCGGCTCCGTTGGCGTGGAGTTCATGCACGTCGAGGACTACGAGGAGCGAGACTGGCTGGTCAACCGATGGGAGGGATTTGACGGCGATCCTGCGCTCTCGCGTGGGCAGAAAGCGCACGTTCTTGAATTGCTCCTCAACTCCGAGGCGTTCGAGGCGTTTCTTCAGAAGCGGTACCCCGGCGAGAAGCGGTTCAGCCTTGAGGGGGCCGAGTCGCTGATCCCGCTGCTCGATGAGGTCCTCGACGCGCTGTCGTCACTCGGCGCGACCGAGGTCGTTCTCGGCATGGCCCATCGGGGGCGGCTCAACGTTCTCAACCAGATTCTTGGAAAGACGCCGGAGCAGATCTTCACCGAGTTCGAAGACACGTGGACCGATGATGAGTTCATGGACGAGGGCGGAGATGTCAAGTACCACAGGGGGTACTCGGCGAGCCGCTTGTGCTCAAGCGGCAACATCGTTCATCTTGCGATGGCGTCGAACCCGAGCCACCTCGAGGCCGTCAACCCCGTTGTTCTGGGTCGCGCACGCGCGAAGCAGCGCCTGCGGGGAGACACCGAGCGGTCGAGGGTTGTCCCGGTGCTGATCCATGGTGACGCGGCGATCGCTGGGCAGGGCATCGTCGCCGAGTGCCTGAACTTCTCCCAGCTCAAGGGGTACACCTCGGGCGGGACCATCCATGTTGTCGTGAACAACAACATCGGATTCACGACTCGGCCCGAGGACGCCCGCAGCACGACCTACTGCACCGACATCGCCAAGGCGGCGGGATGCCCGGTGTTCCACGTGAACGGCGAGGACCCGGAGGCCGTGGTTACTGTCGCCAAGCTCGCGGCGGAATACCGCCAGCGCTTCGGCAAGGACGTGTTCGTCGATATGTGGTGCTACCGCAAGTACGGGCACAACGAGCAAGACGAGCAGTCGTTCACGCAGCCGGTGCTGGCCAAGCTCATCAAGGCCCGCGAGTCGGTGCTCAGCGGCTATTCCGCTCGGCTCCTTGGCGAGGGCGTGATCACGCAGCACGATCGAGAGGTTCTGGCGAAGCGCGTGGAGACGGCTCTCGACGCCGCGCAGCAGACCGCGCGGTCGACGCCGCACGATCCCACGATCGACCCGGGCAGCGCCCGCTGGACGGGGTATCAGCACGGGTACGCTTTCGAACCGGTTGACACGTCGGTCAGCCCGGAGCTGATCCGTGAGGTCTGCGAGGCGCTCAGCACAACACCGGATTCCTTTAAGGTCAACCCCAAGCTCAAGAAGCTGCTGCAGCAGCGCGGCACGCTCTGGGACGGGGGCGAGATCAGCCACGCGGACGGCGAGATCCTCGCGTTCGGCACGCTCTTGGCCGAGGGCCACGACGTGCGCGTCTCCGGGCAGGACTCGCGACGCGGGACGTTCAGCTCACGGCATGCAGTGTTCTACGATCACCAGACCGCCGAGCCGTACGAGCCGCTGAACAACATCCGTGAGATGGGGCTCTTCGGCAGCGAGACGCCGCCCGGATCGATCGATAACGAGGGCAACGCCCGTCAGGGCAAGCTCTGCATCTACGACAGCCCTCTGTCCGAGGCGAGCGTTCTCGGCTTTGACTACGGCTACTCGCTCGCGGATCCCAACATGCTGGTGTGCTGGGAGGCGCAGTTCGGTGACTTCGTCAACGGTGCGCAGGTGATCATCGATCAGTTCATCGCGTCGGCGCAGGTCAAGTGGGAGCGTTGGTCGGGGCTGACGATGCTGCTCCCGCATGGCTTCGAAGGCGCCGGGCCCGAGCACTCGTCGGCGCGGCTTGAGAGGTTTCTCGAATCGTGCGGCAACGACAACCTTCAAGTGGTGTACCCGACGACCGGGGCGCAGATCTTTCACCTGCTGCGTCGGCAGCTGAAGCGTGAGTTCCGGAAGCCCCTCGTCGTGATGACTCCGAAGAGTCTCTTGCGCGTACCGACGAGCGGTGTCGCCGAGCTCACAGAAGGCCGGTTCCAGGAGATCATCGACGATCCGGCGTTCGCGAACGCGGATGCATCGGGCGTTTCACGTATCCTGCTGTGCTCGGGCAAGATCTACCACGAGCTTGCGGCCCGGCGTGCCGACAACGGCCGAGATGACACGGCCGTCATCCGCGTCGAGCAGCTGTACCCGTTTCACACCGAGCTCGCCCGGTCGATTCTCGATCGGTATCCGAAGTCCGCGAGTGTGGCGTGGGTCCAAGAGGAGCCGCGCAACATGGGCGCCTTCCTGCACATCGCCGACGTGCTCCGCGAGCGGGTCGGCATCTCATCGGTGGGGTACATCGGGCGCGACGCCGCCGCCAGTCCCGCGCCGGGGTCGAAGAAGAAAGACCGCGCCCAGCAGCAGGCGGTTGTCACGAGTGCGATGGGCAAGGCAGCGAGCCAGTCCAAGGAGAAGGCCCGCGTCGCGGGCTGACACGGAGAACGCCTCATGGCGACCGACATAGTGATCCCGACGATCGGTGAATCGGTCACCGAGGGCGTCATCGCCGCATGGCTCAAGCAGCCCGGTGACTGGGTCGAGCGTGATGAGACCGTGCTCGAGCTCGAGACCGACAAGGTCACCATGGAGATCCCGGCGCCGGCGGCGGGCTCGATGGGGGCGCACTCGTTCAGCGAAGGCGACACCGTTGAAGTCGGTGCCGTCGTCTCGAACATCGATGAGACGGCGTCGAAGCCCGAACCGGTCGCTGCTCCGGCCGCCGCCGAGTCGAAGGAGGCCGTCCCGCCCGCTGCCGCCGCTGAGCCGCCGCCGGCGAGCGAAACGCGTGCGCAGCCGCCCAAGCGTGTCGAGCCGTCGGCGGCGGCAGCGACCGCCGCCATCAACGCGACACCTCTTGCTCGAAAGCTGGCGGATGATCACGGTGTCGATCTCGGGAGCGTTACGGGCACGGGCGCCCACGGCCGGGTTCGCGAGCAGGACGTTCTCGCTTATGTTCAAGCGGGTGGGAACGGCACGCCACCGGGATCATCGGCGGGCGAGAAGCGAGGTGTTTCGACCTCGCGCATGTCGCCGCTCCGCCAGCGCGTCGCGTCGCGTCTTGTTGAGGCCCAGCAGACCGCCGCGATGCTCACGACGTTCAATGAATGTGACATGTCAGAAGTCATGGCCTTGCGAAAGCGGTACAAAGAGCCCTTCGCCGAAAGGCATGGCGTCAATCTCGGTTTCATGTCATTTTTCGTGAAGGCGGTCGTGAGGGGGCTGCAGGCCCAGAGCAGCGTGAACTCGTACATCGTCGAGGACGACGACGGCAAACCCGCGATCCGTAGCCACGAGTACTGCGATATCGCGGTCGCCGTTGCGAGCCCGAAGGGGCTGGTCGTGCCGGTCCTTCGGAACGCGAACACGCTCTCGTTCGCCGAGATCGAGGCAGGCATCAAGGACCTTGCGCTTCGGGCGCGAGACGGCAAGATCTCGCTCGAGGAAATGACAGGCGGGACGTTCACAGTGACGAACGGCGGCATCTTCGGCAGCTTGATGTCAACCCCGATCCTCAACCCGCCGCAATCGGGCATTCTGGGGATGCACGCGATCAAGAACCGTGCCGTTGAGGACCCGGCGAACCCCGGACAGGTCGCGATCAGGCCCATGATGTATCTCGCGCTGAGCTACGACCACCGCATTGTCGATGGCGAGGGCGCGGTGAAGTTCCTCGTGTCGGTCAAAGAAGCCATCGAAGAGCCCGAGACGCTCCTGCTCGATCTGTAGCAACGGCGAATGGAGCCGAGCGACCTTGCTGGTACACTCGGTCCATGAGAAACCTTGTTTCGATCGCGGCGATCACCGTGCTGTTCACGTCCGGCGTTGCAGCACAGCTCGACGATATCAGCGTTCTTGTCCCTCACGAGACCCCAGATCGCCGGATGCCGACGGGTGACGCGGCTCTCGGGTCTGCGGGCCCGCGAGGGTCGGTGACTCGGGAGGTGTATCGCGAGCGTCGGCTGCGACTGCTCCGGCACATGCGCGACAGCGGCCATTCGGCGGCCGTTATCTTTAATGACACCCGTTCTTCGCCTTCGGGTGGTCCGGACCGTTCCGGTCTCGATTTCTATTACCTCACGGGCATCGAGCACGAGCCGGGGGCGGCGCTGCTGCTTGATCCGGAGGCAGACCATCACGCAGAGTCGCTCTATCTCCCGATGCTGGATGTCGAAGACCACGTCTGGCACGGCGAGCGGTCAGCGCTCGGGCGCCAGCTCGAACTTTCGACAGGCTTCGCCCGTGTCCGTCGAATCAGTGCGCTGCCCGGTGCGCTCGCTTCGGCGATCATGACCGGGGAATCGAATCGAGCGGTGTTTCTCGGCCCGGTGGTGGGGTACACGAGCGAGATCCCCCGGCAGCTTCAGGTCTTGCGTGACGCGACAAGCCGGATACCCGGCGCGTCGGTCGTGCTCGACCGCGAGGTGTTGTCCGCGATGCGGCAGGCCAAGGACGACATCGAGGTTGGACTCATCCGCCAGGCGATCGCGAACACGATGCTCGGTCTGAACGCGGGGATGAAGCAGGTTGGGCCGGGGATGACCGAGTTCGAGCTGCGGACCATCATCGAGACCGCGTTCCGTGAGGCTGGCTCGCGTCGGCTCGCGTTCGGGAGCATCGTCGGATCCGGTCCGAATTCGTGCGTGCTCCATTACAGGGGTGAGCACGACCATCGTGTGATGCAAGCGGGCGAGCTTGTGCTGTGCGACGTCGGGGCCGAAGTGGAGAACTACGCCGCCGACATCACTCGCACCTTCCCTGTGTCGGGCAGATTCACCGATCGGCAGCGCGAGGTCTACGGCACGGTTCTTCGGGCTGCCGATGCCGCGATCGAAGCGATTCGGCCGGGTATCACCTTCCGTGAACTCAACGACATCGCAAAGAAAGTGATCGAGGACGCCGGCTACACGGACGACATGAAGCACGGCCTCGGGCACTTCCTCGGGCTGTACGTGCACGACGCAGGGAACTATCACCTGCCGCTCACAGTGGGCACGGTCATCACCATCGAGCCGGGCATCTATCTCACCGGCGAGGCGATAGGCATCCGGATCGAAGATGACATCCTCGTGACGGAAGATGGCTACGAGGTGCTGACAACGGGCATCCCGCGGACGGCGGAGGAGATCGAAGCGTTTATGGCTTCGGACGAATAGCGGCAGCCTGCCGCACTCTGGACCCCGCTAGTCCGCGAAGGTGGGCAGGTAACATTGGCGGCCGGTTCGTTCGTTGTAATCCTGATGATAATCCTCGGCTTCGTAGAACGTCGCGAACTCGTTCACCTCGGTGACGATCGGCCGTCCTTTGAACTTCGGATCGCTCGCGGCCTCGTCGATGAACTCACGGGCGATGCGAAGCTGTTCGTCGTTTGTGGCGAAGATGGCGCTGCGGTACTGCGTCCCGATGTCGGGGCCCTGCCGGTTCAGCTGTCGCGGGTCGTGAACGACGAAAAACACTTCGAGCAGCTCGCGGAACGTGATCTGACTCGGGTCGTACGTGATCCGGACGCTCTCGGTGTGACCCGTCTTGCCGGTGCAAACTTGCTTGTAGGTCGGGTTCTCGACATGGCCGCCCTGGTACCCGCTGACGACATCGATCACTCCGCTCTGCTTCTGGAAGTAGTGCTCGACCCCCCAGAAGCAGCCGCCGGCGAGGTACGCGGTTTCAGTTTCTACAGGCTGTGAACGCACGGGGATCTCCGATTCGCTTTCAAAGAAGTCCAACGATGCCGAGTTCAGGCAGTACCGTCTTCCGGTCGATGTGGGGCCGTCCGCAAACACGTGGCCGAGATGCCCGTCGCAGCGAGCGCACTCGATCTCGGTTCTCACCATGCCGTACGAGCGATCCTCTGTGTACTTGACGTGGTCGGGATCGACTGCCCGGTCGAAACTCGGCCAACCTGTCCCCGAATCGAACTTGCTCTCCGACTCGAACAGCGGCAGCCCGCAGAGCTTGCACGCATAGAAGCCGTTCATCTTGTTGTCGAGGAGGTTGCCGCAGAAGGCCGGCTCGGTGCCGTCGTTGAGCAGAATTGTTCGCTCTTCTTTGGTGAGATCCTTCGCGAGCTCATCAACTTCTGACTCGCTGAGCGGGGTCACGTTGAAGCCGCTTCGTGAGTATTGAAATCCATCGCTGTCATCCGATTCCAGACCGACCGTCACCGCTCTGGGCGAGCCGATGTGACCATATCCACCGGTAGCCGCGGCGAAAACCGCCCATGTCCCGATGATCGATGCGACAAGCGATACAGAAAAGACACACAGTCTGCCAAGCACAGCGTTCCCTCCGGCCTCCGGGTCTGAGGAAAGGACCCTCAACTTCTTTATTCTATTCGCCCCGAGCCGAGCTTTAGAGGCAGAAGGTCGGCCTGCGAGGGCTGGCTCCCGCGCCGGTGCGTCAGATCGGCCCGTCCGATTGACGGATGAACACGATCTGCGGGTTCACGAACTCGAAGTCGTCGTGATCGGTGCCGGGGCTGTCCACGGATCGGAGCGTGACCGTATTCGGACCAAGCCGGAGAACGCTGTTGGGAATCGCGAAACGCTGTTCGCGGAATGCGCCGTTAGCGGGCGACCGCTTGAAGGTCCCGATCCTGCGATTGTTCACGCTGACGCGGTTATCGAGCTGCGACCCCTTTGCCATGATGCGGAACTCGGCCCCGCTGGCGGGAAGCCGCGCGTGCGCATTTGTGAGGGTGAACTGGAACTGTACCGAGAGCCCCTCGCTTTGACGCTGGAACTGGCTGTTGATTCTGCCGGTGAACGCATCATCACCGAGATGGTGGACCTCTGGTTTGTCCTCGATCGCGAGTACAAACGGGTCCTGTGGCTGAAGGCGAACGACCACCCTGTCGCGACCATCGAGATGCTGCGCGGATACGTTCGCCGCGCCGGGCGCGTAGCCGTCCATCGTCGCGGTGATTGCGGCGTTATCGGGGATCCGATCGAACGACAGACCAAACGTGCCGTCGGCGGCAGTCGTCGCGGTCAGGTCGCTATCTGCCGCTCGATCGAGCTTCACGCTCGCGCCCGCAATGGGGCCACCCGTTTCGCTATCCACAACGACACCGAGCAGATCAGACGCCCGGACCTCGAAGACCGGGAGTGTGACGCTGGTTTGATCGGGATTGAAACGGGGGACGGCGACATCTCGCCTGGGCAGCTTTGCCTGCGCGGGCAGCGATTCCGAGAGGACGATATCGCGATCCAGGGGGGATACCTGCGTCCTCCGTCGTTCGAACGCAGGCCTAGGGATGCTCTCGAACTCGGCGATGCCTTGCCCATGACCCGGTAGCGTGTTGTTCGAGAGCCGCAACGGCGGGGGGTTAGAGCCTCCGACGGAGGCGACGCCGCCTTGGCCGCTTTCCTCGTCGCTGATCTCTGTGAGGCGCGGGGAGGGAGTTGGCACCGCTGGGCGGAACGGTGCTACCTGCCCGATGGCGCTCGCCGGAACGAGCAGGTCTCGATGTGCGCGAAGTTCCATGGTGCTTGCGTCCGGTGAGTCTGAAATCTCAAGAGCCATCGAGTCGAGAGGCGGTGCTGTCCGTGTTGCCGAGAATCTGTCTGGCTCGACCGTCGGTGTGCGGTGATTCGCGACCGAAGGCAGCGCGGGCACAGCGATGTCAGAGAGAGGAGTAGGGCCGACAGCGTGGGGGAGAGTCGATTCGGTGGTTTGGGCAGGAGCGAGTGCGGTGCGATCGGGTATCCGCGTCGGAATTGAGTCACCCAAACGTGGGCGTGCGAGCGGTCGGGAAACGGCAGCCAGCTCGGGGCGAGTCTCGCCTGGGCGGATGCGCATGGTGTCTGCTTCCGACACAGGCACCGAAGTCTCGGTCAGGACAGACGACAAAGCGGGAGCAGCAGCTCCGGTCTGTGAGAGGTCGAGCGGCTTTGCCGATCGCAAGGGGAGGCGCGAGGGTTCCAATTCAGGTGCAGCGGGCGTCCGGGCGACGCCGCGGACCTGCATCGAGATCGACGCGCGAGCGGCTGAAGAGCGGAGTGCGACCTGAGTCGGGCTGCTCGCACCGGGCGTCGGTTCGTCGTTCGACAAGTGAACGAGAGTCAGAACCCCGACAAGCGCCGCATGAAGGCAGAGACTGACGAGCACACATCGGGCCATCAGGCCCAGCGTGCCGAGTGTGGCTTGCCAGCGCATGCTCGCAGCACCGCGGCGGAGCAGGCTCAAGAGAAGCACGATCGCCAGCACGGCGAGGAGCCATGGGATAAGACCGAGGAGATCGCCGTACGATGAGGTCTTTGCAAGAAAGACCTCACGCGTTACAGCTCGAACGACGAGCGGCGCGTTCTCGTCCTCCGCCACAAAGCACAGGGCGAAGCCCTCAAGCGTGATCGATGGGCTCGCGATATTGGCGATGCTGTTGATGCTCTCATCCAGCGGGCTGCCAACGAGCGGCCCGTGCTCGTGTGTTCCGTAACCGCTGTCCGAGGATGGCAGCCGTGACCTCACGAGTCGCGGGGGTGAGGTTGCATTGACGCGCGAGGCGACCCAGTAGACGAAGTCTGCGTTGGGCGACACGGCAGCCCCGCCGAGAGTCTCACCGGCCCCGGCACGGATCAAGAGCCGCGGCGGCTCATCGGCAACAGCCGAGAAGATCGAGCTCCCGCGGTCACCGGGATCGTGATTCGGCGGCGATTGGCCGTCTAGAAGCATTCGATCTGAAGTGAAGAGCAGCCGTGACTCGCCAGAGGAGGCTTCGGCGACCTGGTGAGGATCGGTGTCGTTCGCGGCAGAATTCACAGAAGCGAGCCGCGGTTCTGTCCAGCCTGTCTCGGTGACATCCGCGACCCAGATGTCGAGGCCCCCCAGTCCTCCGGGGCGATCGCTCGCGAAGTAAAGCCGACGGGCATCGCGGCTGAGTGACGGCGCGAGATCGTGATCGATCGAGTTCAACGCGTCGAGCGGCCGAGGCGGCGACCAACCATCCTCCGATCGCGTTGCGACGAAGAGGTCAGTATCTCCGCGCGACGAACGCTTTGTGAGAACAAGCATCGACTCGTCGGCGGACACGTGCGCATCAATCGCGCCGATCGGTCGGCCGTCGTACGACAGTATTTGCTCTGGTGGTTGCCACAGCACGTCACGCGGTGCATGACCGTCGCGTGCGGCTCTCAGGCCCAGTCCGTCCGTGTAGAACTCTGCTCGGTCCGCAGAAACCCACCACCAGACAGCCGACAGCGAGCTTGCGGCGACACCCAGCAGCAACAACATGGAAACGAGGCGGTTGCGGATCATGCTCATCCCGGACCGATCGGAACGGTATCGAGGAACGGCGCATCGATCCCCGCGGCCTTGCAGATGTCGAGTACTCGAGCGACGGTCCCGTACGGCACCGATTTGTCGCCGCGTACGGACACCTTCTGCGTCGGGTTGGTGGAGACCGCATCCGTCAGCAACGAACGGAGGCCCTCGAGATCAACGGGTGATCCTGCCGCCATGATGTCACCGGTGGACGTGACGCTGACGATGATCTCTCGCAGGCTCGCCGAGATCGGTCCGGCGGCCTCTGCCTCCGGAAGAGCGACCGCGATCTCGCGCTCATCTTGCTGAAACGTTGTCGCGACCAAGAAAAAGATCAGCAGCAGGAACACCATATCGATGACGGGCGTCAGTTCGACGGATGGCGATTCCTCCGGTTGCTCTGCGCTACGGATAAGCATGGGTCACCCACCCGCCACGGGAGTTGGAGTCGCGGACGCGATGTCGAGAGAGATGCGGTCATCCCGGTTCGGCGTGACTGCCACACCTAAGGAGTAACGCTGCACGAAGCGCACGGCGACACGGTCGAGCTCTCGTGCGATTCGGTCAATCCGTGCTGATAGGTAGTGATAGAGTACGATCGTTGGGATGGCGACGAGCAGCCCTGCCGCGGTCGAGATCATGGCTTCGTAGATGCCGCCGGCGAGCAGCTCGGCTCTGCCGAGGCTCTCGCCAGAATTGGCGACGGTCTGAAAGGCACGAATCATCCCAAAGATGGTCCCGGTCAGCCCGAGCAGCGGCGCGACGGCTGCCACCACACTCAGGCACCGGAGCCACTTCCGCAGAGCGTGCACCTCGGTATCACCGGCGGCGGCGACCTGCCGCTCGACAACGTCGTGCCCGAGGTCGAGCGAGCGGAGCCCGGCGGCGAGCGTTCTCGCGATCGGGCTCGCGTCGGTGTCGCAGAGGGCCAGCCCCGCGGCCGTCCCACGGGTGTCCAGGGCCGACTGCAGTTCCCTTTCAAACAGTGGCGGAACAACACGGCGGACGCGGAGCAGGGACAGACGTTCAAGCACAACCGTGACCACGACAAGCGAACATATTGCGATCGGGATCATCATGACGCCGCCCTTGACGGCGAGCCCGAAGACAGAGTCGGGTGGAGACTGACCGAGGACGGTGCTGACAAGTGACATCGCTGACCTCTCCGATTTGGGGCGTGCTTATCGAATGCCGCCGGGTTCGGCGAGCACTGCGAGCCGTTCTCTCGAAGCTTCGGCCCAGGCTGAACTCTCGTGCCGATCCAAGACGGCGCGATACTGGCTGCGCGCTTCTCCGATCTTGTTGACGGCCTCGAAGCAGCGACCCGCCTCAAAGAGCGCTGCCGCACTCCACTGAGGCTGATTGTGCATCGTGTCCACTCTCAAGAACTCACGGATGGCGTCTTCGTGGCGGCCGAGCGCAAACAGACACTCGCCGATCTGGAACTGAGCGCGAGCCGCTGAGAGCCCTTCATGACTATCGGTCACCGCGCGGTAGTGTGTCATCGCGGTACTCGGCTCGCCGAGATTCTCGAGCGCCCAGCCGAGACCAAACTCGGCCATGAACCAGCTGTCGCTCTCCGGAAACTCGGTCCTGTGCGATTCGTACGCCGTTCGACTTGTGGCCCAGAGTTGTGCCGACGCGCTTGCCTCCCCGAGTCGAAGCAGGAGCGGCTCCCGTCGCTCGTTCGGCAGATCGTGTTCGAGTGCTCGGGTAAACCGCTCGGTCGCCGCCGCGTGCTGCGAGAGATCAGACAACGCCTCGCCGAGAAGCTGAGATGCGAGGCTCTCCGTTGGTTCGATGTCGCATATGCCGTCGTCGAGAATCTCGACGACTCTGGCTGGGTCTTCAAGCTGATACGTGCACCACGCAAGCTGGTAGGCGAGCGACGCACGGCGTTCCGGGTCGAGCGATTCGTTGGCTTCAAGCGCCGCGGCGAGGACTGCCGCCGCGCCTTCAAAGTCCTCGCGCTCTATCGCAATAGCGGCGAGCCGGTACGCTGCTTCAGCGCCGAATCGGGCCGAATCAAGCAGGGCGGTGAGCCGTTGCATCGCAGCCTCAGTGTTCCCGCTTGATCGATAGCTATCGGCGATATGAAGTTCATACTCTTCCAACACGCGGAGTGTGACTTCGCTTTCGTCGAAGCGTTCGCTGTCACGGATCGCTCTTTCGTGTTCTCCAGCGCGGCTCAGTGCAATGACTCGCAAGGCAAGCCCGTCCGCTGACTTGGACTTGTCCAGAACGGAGGCCGCATCACTCGGCCGACCGAGCGATAGGAGCAAATTTGCATGATCGCGCAGCGATGCCGCGGCCACATCGGTGTGTCCCGATGACGCGGCTCGTCGGAACCACTCTTCTGCTGTCTCTGTATCACCTCGCTCTGCGTGGAGCGAGGCGAGGAGCCTGGCAGCGTGCGGCCAGCAGCTCGCCTCCGGCTGATCCTTGACGAGCGTTGACACGACCTGGAGTGCCATATCGCCGCTGCCATTCTCTGTGTAAAGCTGCCCGAGTTCATACCGCGCATGAGCCGCGACCTCATCGAGCACGGTGCCCTGTGTGATCGCCTCCAGTGTGGCGATCGCGGCGAGCGGTCGTCCGAGCCGCGATTGCGCCGTGCCAAATAGCAGCCGGGCTTCGCGACGCTGCGGATGATCCGGTTGACATACGGCCTCGAACGCCCCGGCCGAGTCGAGGACAGCGTGCCAGTCCTCCGCTTCGGCAGCAAGACGTGCGAGCGTGATGTGCGCGGCCGCCGACATCGGAGAATCGTCAAGAATTGAGGCAGCAGCGGTCAGACGAGCGCGTGCTTGATCCGTTTCGCCCCTGACGTTGTGCGCGAGGCCGAGGATCAGCATCGCACGAGCCGTAAGGGCGTCCTCGTCCCCGTCGACCGCCTGTTTCGCCGCGTTCATTGCATCGTCGGTCTCGCCGATGTCGAGCAGAGCTTCGGCGAGAACGACAAACGCGTATTGCCGATTCTTCGAGCGTGGAAACGCCTGCACGAAGCTGCTGGCCAGGTCGGCCGCCTGCTTGCTGTGATCTAGAGACAGAGCAAGCGAGAGCTCCGCGAGATGGGCGCGTTCGGCGAGAGCCGAGTCGGGAAAGCTTTCGAGTATGGTGCCGAACTGCCGACGGGCGTCGTAGTCGTGACCCGCTCGGTGGAAAGCAAGACCGAGGTCATAGCGAATGCTCGGCTCGTTGGAGAGCGCCTCGGTTGTATCGAGCAGCGATTGCAGCCGCGACGCCGCGGCCTGAGCATGTCCGAGATCGAGGTCAACTTTGGCCCGCCAGTACCGTGCGGCGGCGAGGTCACCTGGGTCTTCGGCGTTAAGCACTCGATCAAACGCGTGGGCGGCACGATCGAGCTGACCTGCATCGAACAGCGCGAGCCCGAGCTCCATGTTCACGTCTGCGAGCACACCGCCTTCGAGAAGATCCAAGTCCAACGCCGTGAGTGCTTCGGCAGCTTCCGGTGATCTGCCTTGGCCGCGGAGCAACATGGACAGTCCGATCGATGCTCGCGCATGGAGTTCGGACGCTGGGGACGCGAGGGTGGACCTGTACGCCGATTCCGCGCGAGCAGCGTTTCTCGCCCGCGACCAGACTTCCGCGGCGGCGAGGAGCGCGTAGCCGCGTATTTCATCGTCTGCCGACGAGACATCCGCTCGCTCGAGCACCTCGGCGGCCGCTTCGAACTCCGAATGCGTGTCGGCGACTTCGGCAAGTGAGAGACCGGCGTAGAGCGCGGCTCGTGCCGACGCGCTCGCAGCTGTAGGCGGAAGATGTTCGCCTTCGGTTTCATACAGCCGGATCGCATCGCTGTGCTCTTCCGTTCGGTGTGACAGCTCGATGGCGAGCGCGACCGCATCGGGCCATGAGGCGTGCGATCTCGCGCCGAGAGTTTGCCTGACCGTCTGAAGCGCTCGGGATGTTTGCCCCTTCTCTGCCAGCAGCCGCGCAAGCAGGAGGTGGGTGTCCGTTCGGTACGGGAACTCTATCGAGGGCTGCACCGAGTCGAGTGCTTCGATCGCCGCGTCGATCTCGCCCTGTCTCGACAGTGAGACTCCGAGGCCGTAGCGGGCTTCCGCCAGCAATTGCTCGTCTCGGAGAGCACCGATGGCATCTCGATACTCCGCGGCAGCCTCGGTGTCGAGGTTGCGGCTGAGCATCGCATGCGCGGACTGCAGCAGTCGTTCGCCGTTCCGCTGGGCCGCCACGGTCGAGCCACCGAGCAGGATGGCAGCCACAACTGCGATGCGCAGCACACCCGCTCCGTCTCTCCGCCGTGCGTCCACGCTGCGCCTCCTCGTCGTCGCGTTGGTCGGCTCCGACGGACGCCAGACCAGCAGACCCATAACCAGAGGAGTGCTTTGGGGGGCGGCCCCGTCAGCTTTCAGAGAATTTTGTCATGAAACCCACTCGCCGACAAAAAACCTCGCCGCGACGCGGACGTGTGCGCGATGTCTGTCCGCGCAGCTATTCGGGTGGTTGTCCCTGCCTCGCACGCGAGAGATACCGATGCTCGGACACATGAGGCGATGCACGGTGGTGTGGGGCCCGGTTCGCTTTGCTCAGCAACCAGCGTTGAAATTGAGAATCCACGCGTTGAAGTCACCCGGCGTGCACTCGCCGTCGCCGTTCTGATCGCATGCGGCGCTCTGGCTGTTGAAGGCGAGAATCCACGCGTTGAAGTCTCCGGGGGTGAGCTCTCCGTCCCCGTTGGTGTCCGGTAGGCAGATCACAACGTCAGAGCACGAGCGGACCACGACCTGGATATCGTCGAGCCCTGCCTCGATGACCCCCTGCGGGTCGCCGTCGTTGACCAAGAACCTGACACGCAGCGTTGACGACGGCTGGAAATCGGTGCCGGCAACAAGTGCGTCGCTGCGCCATTCGGATGCCGTGGTCGTCACGGTTCGCACGGTGCTGAACGTCGCCCCGTCATCGTCGGAAACCTCGACAACGAAAGCGTCGTTGTTGGCGGCGCTGCCCGAGATATCGTTGAACCAGTACTGGAACGAAATCGTCGCTCCGGATGGTGCGTCCAACTGCGGGCTTGTCAGGATCGTCACCCCGTTGTCAACGTCGGAGTTCGACGAGCCGGCATCGATGTCAGTCAGCCACGCCTGACCGGACCCGTCAGCGTCGGCGACGGGATCGCCGCGGCCGTTGCCTTGAGGGAAGCCACGCTCCCACTGGCCGTCGCTCGCGTCACCGGAGACGGTCCAGCCGAGGTCGGTTTCGCCGTTGTCGGCGAACTCCACGGATTCTTCGCCGACAAACGCCTCGATTGAGCCGCTCGCCGGGAATGTTGTGGGACCGGTGAGCGCACCGACGAACGTTGCCGTGTAATTCGGGTCATCGCCGCAGTCGAATCCCGGCAGGGCACCCTCCCAGACGCCTGGCGAAACTTCGATGAGATCAGCGCTGCCGGTTGTTCCGTCGGTCCGCGTGAAATCAATCGATGGCGTCCCCGTGATGGAATCATCGGTGACGGCCACCGCAAACCCGACGGTCGTAGCGACGCCGGGGAGCAAGCGCGTGACGGGATCGCCGACAGGCGCGATATCGATGCCCTGGGTGGTGAGCTGAGTGATAAACGCGCTCCGCCCGTGCGTAAACGCGACAAGCGCGTCATCGCCCACAAACTCGATGTTTTCCACGACGGTGTTGGCCAGACCGTTGCTCGCAGGAGTCCATGTGGAACCGCCATCGGTGGTGACGAACACGCCGAGTTCCGTGCCGGCGTACAGCGTGTCGGAGTCGCCCGGCCTCACGACAATCGAGTGCACAGGGATATCCGGGACTCCCGTGAATCCGATGCCGTCGATCGACGTCCATGTCGCACCGCCGTCTGTTGTCTTGTAGATGTGATCGATTCCGAACGTAGTGCTCGTCGCGTACGCCGTCTGGGCATCGCTTGGATCGACGGCGATCCACGAGATAAATCCCTGCTCTGCCGGAAGCCCGGAGCTCTGGAGTGTCCATGTTGGGCTTGCGCTTCGGGCGTTCGTTGACGTGGCAACGTAGCCGTCCTCATAGCCGAGATAGACGACGTTGCCGTCGGTCTCCGCGATGCCGATGGCGCTGATCCGTCCGGCGCTGCCGAAGTTCGGCCCGACGGCCTGCCACGATGCGGCACCGTTCGTGGTCCGCCACGGGCGGCCTCCGCCCGTGAAGAGCGTCTCTGGATTGTTCTGATCCATGATGAACGGTGTTATGAAAAGGCCGTCCGAGTCGGTGATGCCGTTGGTCGCGTCGTTGAAGCTGTTGCCGCCGTTCGTGGATTTCCGTATCGTCGGGAAATTCTGCGTCTCGGCGTACATGATGTTGGGATTCGTCGGATCGATCGCGACATACCCTCCGTCACCGCCGACGATGCGGTCCCACGGCTGGCTCGGATCCGCGGAGTTGCCGCGTGACGTGCCGTTGTCCTGCGAACCGCCGATGTAGAGCTCACCAACCTGAGCCGCATCGCCGTGATAGAACTGCGTGACCGCGTAGCCGTTGTTGAGCTGTGTCCAGGTGATGCCGGGCAGCGCGCTGCCGCCCGAGAACGGGCATCCGTTCTGACTCGTGGTTCCGCGAGCATTGCTCGTCCGGGCCACTCCGCCGTCGGAGCCCGAGTACAGGATCTGGTTCGTCGTGCCGTTGTAATCCGGGTGGAACGCGAGTGCGTGATGGTCAGCGTGGACGTAGTTGGGATCCGCGGGATCAAAGTACCAGTAGCTGGCGAGCCCGAAGGTCTGCCCTGCGTTGTCCGAGCGGAACAGATCAACGCCGCCCACCCAGACGATGTTCTCGTCAACCGGATCGACCGCGAGCGCGTTGTCGTACCAGCCCTGGGCGAAGTTTGAATTGCCGAAGCAGCCGTTGCCGAAGGGCACATTCGAGAACAGCAGGTCGTTGAAGCCGATCGCGGTGTTCGTCTGCGCGGTCCACGTCTGGCCGGCGTCCGCGGTCCTGAAGACGTTAACGAATGTGCCGAAGGAGCCGCCATCGCCGTTGTCGGCCATCGCGACGTAGGCGACGTTGGGGTTCGAGGGCGAGAACTCGACGTTCATCCTGCCCTGGTTGAAGATTCGGAGATCGCCGGGCGTGCCCACCTGCGTCCATGTGTTTCCGCCGTCGGCCGATCGGAACAGCCCGTCGGCCTCGAATGTGCCGAAGGCCGCAAGGATGACCTCGGGATCCGAGCCCGGCTGGATGTCGAGATCGAGCGCACCGCCGAACGAGCCGTTGGAAGCGGGGGAGCCGTTGAGCTCAAATGGGTTCCGCAGAACCGGCTCGAAGGTCGCGCCCGCATCGGTGGACCGCCACACACCCGAGCGGGTGGCCGCGAAGATGCGATCAGAATCGGTGGGGCTGATGCGGACCTGGTTCACGTAGAACCAGTCGCTCCCGGTCGTCGACGACAGCTGCGTCCATGTGCTGCCGCCGTCCGTTGTTTTGAAAATCCCGAGCCCTCGCACGGCATCGCCGTTGAAGACGCCTTCGCCGGTACCGGCGTACAGAACATCTGGGTTGTTTGGATCGATCGCTAGCGATGCGATCGCGAGGTTGATGAGCGTGTCGCCCGTTGGCGTCCAGCTCGCGCCGGCGTCGGTGGACTTCCAGACGCCGCCGGCAACGCCGCCCGCGTACAGAGTGTCTGGATTGGACGGGTCGATCACGAAGCCGCGTGTCCGACCGCCGATGTTGCCGGGGCCGATCGGCTCCCAGCCCAGGATGCCGCCGGGCGTTACGCCGCGGTTCTGCGCCTGCCTGATGCGGATGTCCGATGCAGTTCGCTCGATCTGCTTGATCGGGTAGCCGTCCATCTGCGGCGTCAGCCGCTGGGCCATGAAGAAGTCGATCGCTTCTTGGGGCTTATCGGCCCGCTTCGGCCCGCCACGGCGCTCATACTTGGCTTGCTTGCGTTCGAGATTTGCCATGGCGGCCGACGACTGATCTGTCGTCAGCACGCTCCCCGGCTGGTACTCCGGCGTGTCCGGGCCCGATACTGGCGGCGTCAGCGTCGAGCAGCCGCCAACAATGATCGTCAACCCTGAACCGGCGAGAAGACCGGTACGAATCCAACGACGTGGGGTCATCATGCCTCTCTCCCGATTCCAACACTCGGCATTGGTGGGTGAATCACCGACAGCAGCGTGCATATGTTATTAGAATGTTTGTGTCAGACTGAGCGGTCCGGATACTGGGCCGAGAGAGAGTACGTCTCAGCATCTGAAATGTTGCGTCGCAGCCGGGTCTTTGTACACTTCATGCGAGCAAAGCACAAACGATGCAAGGCCGGGTTTACCCTCATCGAGCTGCTCGTTTCCATCGCCATCATCGCTGTTTTGATTGGGATTTTGCTCCCGGCGCTCGCGTCGGCCCGGGCGTCGGCGAGGCAGATCGTCTGCCTCTCGAATTCTCGGCAGACCGCGATCGGCTGGCAGATCTACGCGAACGACAACGATGATCTGTCAGTCCCCGGGCAGCCGGGCAGGTTCGCGGCGCCGGGCGACAACCTCTACCAACTCGGCAACGGCGTTCACTACCGGCCGAAGTGGTACGCCGTCATCGGGGCCGCAGCGGGCTTCGATGCCTACTCGCTCCCCTCTGAAAGCCGTGAAGATGAGCACACTCTTGCGGTCGATGGCTCGGACGTGTTCCGCTGCCCGGAGGCGAGCACCTGGATCAGCTCGAGAAACTTCGGCTACGGGTACAACTACCAGTTCCTCGGCAACACACGATTTGCATCACTCGACAGCGGCATCGGCGACTTTGTCAATTTCCCGGTTCGCGCATCCTCGATCGATGGGGCACGCACGGTCATGTCGGCGGATAGCCTCGGCACGGCGGCGGGGAAGCCCGCGGCCTTGCGGACTGAGAATCGCGAAGACGGAAGCCGTGATCCCGGCCGACGGGCTCGCGGCGGGCACGGCTACGCCCTGGATCCGCCGCGCATCGGCGATTCGAGTGACATCGCCGACCCGCGTTCCCGCGGAGTGTTGCAGGATCGTTCGGCTGCTCATGCGCGCCACAAGGGAAACGCCAACGCGCAGTTCGCCGACGGCCATGCGGAATCACTATCGCTGGAAGATCTCGGCTACGAGGTCGCGTCCGACGGGGCCGTGCTCGGCGGCGACGCGTTCGGCACCAACCGGCTGTTCTCCGGCAGCGGGCGCGACCTTCTGCCGCCGCCGGTGTCGGCGAGCCGGTAGCTCAAGCCAGCGAATGCTCCGCGGCACGTTCGGCCGGCTCGACCGGCAACTTCGAGGTCTGCCCGATCCCCGGGTTGAATGTGTTCGTTGGATCAAGCTGCCGGTGAAACTCAACCACGGCGTCGTCGGCCCTGTACATGTGGCCGAAGTTGTGCTCCGCCGGAAACTTCGCTCCACGCGACTCGAGACCTTCCAGCAGGATCGCCTTCATCCGCTCCACGTCCGTTCCTTTCCGGAAGACGTACACGTTGTGAAAGACGTGGCACAAGTAGTGTCCGTAGGAGAGTGACAGCACGAGGTTGCTCTGGACGTCTTCGGGGAGGGACTCGACCCACTCCGGGTCACCGCTGCGGAGCGCGATGTCGAGCGCCAGCGCCTCCTCGGTGGTCTTCTGATGCATGTTCTGGTACCGAAGCCCTGCACCGGCGGCGCTGAAGCGATGAAGGAGCGCGGCTTCTTGTTCCCTTTCGGTGCACTCGAAAAAGCCGACACCCTCGGTCTTCCCCCAGTCGTTCGTGAGGTATGTCCGCGTCTCATCGATGGCTTCGTCGGCCGTATCGAGAATGAGATAGTGCTCGAAGCGGTCTCTGTAGTCGAGCAATCGCTTGGGTAGGTGCTGTGGGAAGAGCTTGCTCGCGTAGTAGAGAACGATGTCGGGCATGTACTGCGGGAGAAACGGAACCTTGTTGAGGATGTACTCGGCCTTTGCCTTGAGCGCGTAGGCCTTGGGGAGCTTCTCTGTCCCGAGGTACTTGATCGAGAGCGCTACGTCTTTCGCGTACCGCTCCGCTGTGACGAACGTGTCCCGGTTCATGTACTCGCACATCTCGGGCAGATGGCGGAAGGCGCTGAGGATGTGCCTGCGGAGCGCGACGAAGTGCCTCGGGTCGTTCGTGCCCAGGACGAAGACCTGCTTCTTCTTCGGTGCTGGAAATGTATCGACGCGGACCGCGAAGCACGCGACCTTCCCGGCGCTGCCGCTCGCTTCGAAGAGCCTTTTCGGGTCGGCGTTGTACCTGTTGGGAGCGTCCGCATCGATGTCGCGGATCCGATTGACGTAGTCTGTGTCCGAAGCGGCGCGGTCGTCGCCTTGCACATCCTCGTCCCGAAAGACACCGGCCTCGAGCGAGGCGAAGATGTCCTCCGGTGTCTCGCCGAGGTTCTCGATGCCGAGGTGATTCACCAGCTCGAGCTCGCCCGCCGAGTTAACGCGTGCGTAGAGCGCGAGCTCTGTGTAGGACGACCCCCGCTTGCAGAGCGCCCCGCCGGCGTTGTTGGCCACGCCGCCGATCACGGTCGCCCCGATCGTCGTCGATCCCAGGACGGAGTGGGGGACGCGCCCGATCGGCTTCAGCCGCTTCCCGAGCTCGAAGAGCGTCGCACCGGGCATGGCGAGTGCCTGCCGACCGTCCCGCAGCAGGTGGAGCCCCTTGATGCGTGAGGCGTTGATAACAACGACAGGCCGGCCGTAATCCGAGCCGCTGGGCGTCGATCCGCCTGTGAGACCGGTCTTCGTTGCCTGCATGATGATGGCGCACCCGGCCTCGACCGCGATCTCAAGCACGCGCCACTGCTCGAGGAGTGTGCCTGGGAAGACGACCGCCGCGGCCTTCCCGTGGCCATACCGATAGCCCGATCTGTAATACGCCGTGTCGCGGTCGGCTGTGAGGACGTGCGGCGCTCCCACAACAACTCTGAGTCGCTCAACGAGATCTTTCATCAACCAACGGTATCGCGGCTGGACGCCACCCGGATGATGCAGGCCTTTTGATCGGTGTTTGATAGAGTCTCGCGTGATCCGCGATTCTTGGCGCAGGCTAGAATCGTTCTAAGGAAATTGTGCGAATACACATCCAGAGCCGTCGTTTCGCGATGAACGTGGAGTGTGATCGCTTCATCGTGACACTCGCTTCGGAGAAGCCCCGAATGACTACCAACGAGGAAGTGGCGCTGCTCGCAGAATCGCGTCGCGAGTACACAGCGGGTTTCGTCACCGATATCGAGCAAGAATTCGCTCCGCCCGGGCTTGACGAGTCCACGGTGCGGTTCATTTCTGCGAAGAAGGACGAGCCGCAGTGGCTTCTTGAGTGGCGTCTGAAGGCCTTTCGGCACTGGCAAACGATGGACGAGCCGGAGTGGGTGTTTCTGCCGTACGGATACCCGCCGATCGACTATCAGGCCATCAGTTACTACGCGGCTCCGAAGAAGGGTCCCGAAAGTCTGGACGATGTCGATCCGGCCATTCTTGAAACGTACGAGAAGCTGGGGATTCCCCTCAGCGAGCAGAAGGTGCTGCTCGGCATAGACGACGGGACCCCGGCCGACGCGTTGGCCTCCGAGTCGGGCGGTCGCAAGGTGGCCGTCGATGCGGTGTTCGATTCAGTCTCGATCAAGACCACGTTTCAGGAAGAGCTCGCGGCTGCGGGTGTGATCTTCTGCTCGATCTCTGAGGCCGTGCACAACCACCCTGAACTCGTCAAGAAGTACCTGGGTTCGGTGATCCCCTACTCGGACAATTACTTTGCGACCCTGAACAGCGCTGTGTTCAGCGACGGGAGCTTTGTGTACATCCCCAAGGGTGTGAAGTGCCCGATGGAGCTGAGCACGTACTTCCGCATCAACGCACGGAACACCGGTCAGTTCGAGCGCACACTGATCATCGCCGACGAGGGTGCCGAGGTGAGCTACCTCGAGGGATGCACCGCGCCGATGCGTGACGAGAATCAGCTTCACGCGGCGTGTGTTGAACTGGTGGCTCTCAAAGGTGCCAAGATCAAGTACTCAACAGTACAGAACTGGTACCCGGGCGACGAGAACGGCAAGGGAGGTATCTACAACTTCGTCACCAAGCGCGGAATCTGCAAGGGCGACGACAGCCATATCTCATGGACGCAGGTCGAAACCGGCAGCGCGATCACGTGGAAGTACCCATCCGTCATCCTCCGCGGCGATCGCTCCAAGGGAGAGTTCTATTCGGTCGCGTTGACGAATCTGCGGCAGCAAGCCGATACCGGCACCAAGATGATCCACATCGGCAAGGACACGAAGAGCACCATCATCTCGAAGGGCATAAGCGCGGGAGAGGGCCACAACACATACCGCGGCCTTGTGCAGATGAACAGCAGCGCTGCGAACGCCCACAACTTCACGCAGTGCGACAGCATCTTGATTGGTGACACGTGCGGGGCTCACACATTCCCGTACGTTGATATTCGGAACGCGACCGCGACGGCCGAGCACGAAGCGAGCACGACGAAGGTCGCGGAGGATCAGATGTTCTACTGCACCGCCCGCGGGATCAGCGAAGAGGACGCGCTAAGCCTTCTTGTCAACGGGTTCTGCAAAGAGGTCTTCAGCGAGCTTCCGATGGAGTTCGCCGTCGAAGCCAACAAGCTGCTGGCGGTGAGCCTGGAAGGCAGTGTCGGTTGAAGAACAGCACCACTGAGGATCGTTCGCACGAATCGGTGCCGATGCACCGGAACCACGAGGCACAACAATGACAACGCCGCTTCTTGAAATCCGGGATCTCCACGTCAGGCTGGAAGAGCAGCCGGAGATCGAGATTCTCCGGGGGATTAATCTCACGATACAGCCCGGTGAAGTTCACTCCATCATGGGGCCGAACGGTTCCGGCAAGAGCACGCTCGCGCAGGTGCTCTCTGGCAAGGAAGACTACGAGATCACCCAGGGTGAGATCCTGTTCAACGGTGAGGACCTCGCCGACATGGACGCCGACGAGCGTGCCAATGCCGGCGTGTTTCTCGCATTCCAGTACCCGGTCGAGATCCCGGGCGTGAGCTCGATGCAGTTTCTCAAGGCCGCGGTCAACGCGAAGCGGGCGTTCGAGGGCAAGGAAGAACTCGACGCGGGTTCGCTGCTCAGGCACTTTCGCGCCAAGGCCGAGCAGATCAACGTGCCCTTCGAGATGCTGAAGCGCAACGTGAACGAGGGCTTCAGCGGTGGTGAAAAGAAGCGATTCGAGATCTTTCAGATGGCCGTTCTCGATTCCGTGCTCGGCATCCTCGACGAATCTGATTCAGGTCTCGATATCGATGCCCTTAAGATCGTCAGCGATGGTGTGAACTCGATGCGTGACGGCAACCGTGGCTTCTTGCTGATCACGCACTACCAGAGGCTCCTGTCGTACATCGTGCCCGACCGGGTGCACGTGCTCGTGAAGGGACAGATCATCCGCAGCGGCGGGAAGGAACTCGCGCTGGAACTTGAAGAGCACGGGTACGCCCCGTTCGGTGTCAACGAGCAGGCCACGCAGCCGGCGACGGCCTAAGGACTGGAGTCGAATTCATGACAAGCCTCCTCACCGAACCGACCGCCGCGCACGAGGGCCTCGAGCTTCCTGCGTGGCTTCGAGATCTGAAAGAGGCGGGTGCCGCCGCGGCCGCCTCTTTAGGGCTGCCAACCACAAAGCTGGAGTCGTGGCGCTTCACAGATCTTCGCGCGATCGATGGCATCGACTTCGCGATGCCGGCGGCTCATCAGCACGCCCTGTCAGCGGCAGACCTGCAGCGGTTTGCGATCGAGGACCTCGAAGTTGCCCGCGCAGTGTTCGTGGACGGGGCCTTCAGCGAATCGCTCAGCGACCTTTCTGGCGTCGGTCCTGCGCAGGTTCTGCTCCTTAGCGATGCCGTCCAGCAGCGGGAAGGCGACCTTCGCGACAAGCTCGGGTCGCTGATGCTCGCCCCGGAGGATGGTCTCGAGGCGCTCAACCAGTCCAGGATGGATGATGGCATCGTCATCATCGTTCCCGACGATGCCGTGATCGAAAGACCCCTGGAGATCCTGTCTGTATGCACGGGGCAGGGGGAGCCGGTCGCGTGGCATCCGCGTCACGTGATCGTCGCCGGGAAGCGGTCACAGGTCCGAGTGCTAGAGCATTCGGTCAGCCTGACCGACGATGCCGTCGGCTTCACGAACTCGGTGACTGAGGTGTTCGCCGACGAGGGAGCAAAGGTCGAGCACTACTTCTTGGAGCGTGACAGCCGGTCCTCGTTCAACATCTCGACACTCGCGACGCGTCAAGAGTCGGGATCGGACGTGCACAGCCACACCGTGCTCCTCGGAGGCCGCCTAGTACGCAACAACGTGCAGCCAACTCTGAACGGCTCGAAGGCGCACTGCCTCATCAACGGGTTGTACGTGGGTGATGGCGAGCAGCTTCTGGATAACGCGATGAGAGTTCGGCATGCCGCTCCCGACTGCGAGAGCCGTCAGCACTACAAAGGCATCATGAACGGCAAAAGCCGGGGTATCTTCACGGGTCGCATCATCGTTGACAAGGCCGGTCAGCAGACCGATGCTGTCCAATCGAGCCGGGCCATGCTGCTCAGCGAGAGCGCCCGCGCGACCGCGCGGCCGCAGCTCGAAATCTACGCAGACGATGTCAAGTGCACACACGGCGCGACAACGGGTCGCGTCGATGACGACGCGGTGTTCTACTTCATGAGCCGTGGTCTGAGCGAGGAAGTGGCCCGTGCGATGCTGATCTATGCGTTCGCGGCGGAAGGCTTCGATCGTATGGAACTCGTGCCGGTCCGCCGCCTGCTTGCCCGCGAGATGATTGCGAAACTCCCCAAGGCAGCCGGCCTAAGCATCGAGGTCTGATGACTCGGACGACTCCTGCTCATTCTGCTGCGAGCTTCGACGTCGGCGCTCTTCGAGACGAGTTCCCGATCCTCGCTTCCAAGGTTCACGGCAAGCCGTTGGTCTATCTCGATAACGCCGCCACGAAGCAGAAGCCGCAGAGGGTGATAGACGCTGTCGGCTCGTTTTACGCGTCGGCAAATTCGAACGTCCACCGGGGCCTTCACGCGTTGAGTGAAGAGGCAACGGCAGCCTTCGAGAATGCCCGAGAGGTTGGCGCACGCTTTGTTGGCTCAGCTGACAGCCGTGAGATTGTCTTTACGGGTGGCGCCACCGACGCTCTGAACCTGGTGGCGCAGAGCTTCGGCGGGATGGTGCTCAAGCCCGGGGACCGCGTGCTGCTCACTGAGATGGAGCACCACTCGAACATCGTTCCCTGGCAACTCGTTGCTGAACGATGCGGCGCCGAGGTCATCGCGGCGCCCGTGACCGATGCGGGAGAGATCGACCTCGACGCGTACGAGTCGATGCTGGATGACCGTGTGAAGATCGCTTCGATGGTCGCGGTGTCGAACACGCTCGGGACGGTCAACCCGGTCGCGGGCATGGTGAAGCTTGCGAAAGACGTTGGGGCCGCGACCGTCATCGATGCGACGCAGGCGGCAACGGTGCACCCGATCGATATCGCCGACATCGGGTGCGACTTCCTGACGTTCACGGGACACAAGCTGTTCGGCCCAACCGGTATCGGCGTGCTGTGGGGCCGTCGAGAACTGCTGAACGCCATGCCGCCCTATCGGGGTGGGGGCGAGATGATCACGTCTGTGCGATTCTCTGGCAGCACTTACGCCGAGGCGCCGATGCGATTCGAGGCCGGCACGCCGAACATTGCGGGTGCCGTCGGTCTCGGTGCGGCGATCGATTGGTTTCAGTCTCAAAACCGTCTCGCGATGCATGAGCATGAAGAGTCGCTGGCGCAATACGGCTCATCGCGGCTGAGTGAGATCGATGGTCTTCGCCTGATCGGGGTGGCGGCTGGAAAGGCCCCCATCTTCAGCTTCGTGCTCGATTGGGCCCACGCCTACGACGTTGGCCCGATCCTGGATCGGCGAGGGATCGCGGTTCGGACTGGTCATCATTGCACCGAGCCGCTGATGGCCCGGTTCGGCGTGCCCGCGACCGTGCGTGCCTCGTGCGCCGCGTATACAACGCACGCCGAGATCGATGCGCTCGTGGAAGGGCTCGAACGAGCGAGGCAGCTGCTCGCATGACAGGCTCGCCGGCGAACAACACGGGTGTCCCGCCGATCAACGAGATCGAGGAAACGTTCGAGCTGCTCGACGACTGGGAAGATCGTTTCGGGTATCTGATTGATCTCGGCAAGAAGCTCCCCGACCTGCCCGATGCCGACCGCACCGAATCGAACCGTGTGCACGGCTGCCAGGCGTCCGTCTGGCTCAAGGCTGACCTCGACGAGCATGATCGGCTGCTGCTCAGGGCGTCGAGCGATGCTCACATCGTGAACGGTCTTATCGCGATCATGCTGAGCTTGTTTGACGGCGCAACCCCCGCCGAGGCGCGCGCGATCGACGCCAAAGCTGTGGTCGGCCGGCTCGGCTTGTCGGAGCACCTCAGCCCAACACGGCGGAACGGGCTGTGGGCGATGATCGAACGCATCGGCGTCTTGACCGCGAACGCCTGAGGAGATGGCTGATGGATTCGATCCGGATTTTCGATTCCAGCCAGGGCGGCCGTCCCCGGGTTGCGCCCACAGAGACGCCCGATGCCGACTCGATCGAGGGGCAGATCACCGATGCCATTAAGAAGGTCTACGACCCGGAGATCCCTGTCAACCTGTACGACCTCGGGTTGATCTATTCGATCGCGGTCGCCGATGGGCACGCCGAGATCCGCATGACGCTCACCAGCCCGGCATGCCCGGAGGCACAGACCCTGCCAAGGCTTGTTCGGGCGGCGGCGGAGAGTGTGAACGCGATCGATTCGGCGAACGTCGAACTCGTGTGGGAGCCGGCGTGGTCGAAGGACATGATGTGCGACGAGGCACAGCTCGAGCTGGGGCTGCTCTGAGTCTGAAGTGTTCGCGGCTGCGCTCCGCGTCCCTGGCTCATGCAAGCCGACGGATCAGCTCGGGCCCTGTATTCCTCACGTTGCCCACCCTGGCATCGACTTCGTGCATCTGAAGAACGCCGTTGGCCGCGGGCCTGAGGTCACTCTTGATGTCGTCGTCGTGTGTTCTCTGACTGGAGAGCCAGCCCTCGATCTGTTCTGGTTCCAGGACACACGGCATTCGATCGTGCACGGCGAGCATCTGCTCGTTCGCGTTCGTGGTCAGAACCGTGCAGCTTTCGAGTGGGGGGCCGATCGTCGGATCGCCCCACGCGTCCCACAGCCCCGCGAAGAGCAGCGGAGCACCGTCGGCCCGGGTGATGTAGTACGGCTGCTTGCCGCCGCCCGGCAGCTTGGCCCATTCGTAGAACCCGCTGACCGGCAGGACGCACCGGCGATCGCGGAACGGGCCACGGAACGCAGGCTTCTGGTGCGCTGTTTCCGAGCGTGCGTTGAACGTCGGATAGGTGGAGTCGGGGGATCTGGACCAGTGCGGAACGAGCCACCATTGCATCGTGCTCGCGGCGACAGTCTCATTCAGGCGTCGCAGCACAGGCACGTGAGCCTTCGGCGGCACGTTGTACGCCGGGGCGGGCCCGTCGAGGTCAGCCATCGCGGGATCGAGAGCATCAAGAAAGCGGGCAAGATGGTCGTAGATCTCCCGCCATGTATAGAGATGTGTGGTGCGGCCGCACATAAACCAGGATAGATCCTTGGCTGAGTGCTTGACACAAGAAAGGTTTTTGTTATCCTATCAAAATGCTATCTTTGAGCCATCTCGAGACTTTCAGTCCGCCACCAGCCAGCCGGCTCGATCGGGCGAGACGGGCCCTCGGCGAGCACGCGGCAACCGCCAGCTCGCCGGCCCGCAGTCAGGCGCACCGGTCCCTTGAACCCGGATTGCATGAATGGCTTCCGACGGATTCATCCCCCCCGCTCGCGATTCTCATCGGCCTGGCCTGGCAGGCAGTCGTCGCGCGCCCGGGCCGGCGTGTCTGCTGGATTGGCAGGCAGTGCTGGCCGTATCCGCACGCTCTGCTGCGGCGGCCAGCGCAGCCCGATGGCAGCGGATCCGGCACCGCACTGCTTGAAGCATCTGTCTTTATTGATGCTCGCAGCACCGCCGAGTGTGTCTGGGCGGCCGAGGTGGGCTTGCGGTGCGCGGGGATCGGGATGGTGATCGCCGATGGGCGGGGCATCGGGATGGCAGAATCGAGGCGGCTCCAGCTCGCGGCATCGGCCGAAGGAGCCGCTGTTCAGCTGATCAGGCAAGAGAAAGAGGGAGCCGTGCTGTCGGCGGCGCGGACACGGTGGCGCGCCGAACCACAGCCCGGCACAGGCCGCGGCCAGGCATGGAGTATCGAGCTGCTGCGGAGCAAAGGAGGCACGGACGCATGGTTTGGATCCAAGGGGGCGCGGCGGTGTATCGCGCGGCGAGATCATGCAACCGGAACGATCGGCGAATGGAAGACGAGCGATGGCGATCTGGCTCCCGAAGTGGGCCACCGACCGGCTTCGACGGGTCGAGCGCAGATCGCCTGAACGGCACTGTGATCGCCGCCCGCTTCTGCTCATCGGTCGTGACGGGCAGCGGCATGTGGTCGCGCGGTGCTGCGAGCAGGCAACGGGCCTGGGTGTCTCGCCCGGGATGCCGGCCGCACAGGCCAGGGCTCTCTTTGAGCCCGGCGGCGTCCGCATAGAAGCGCACGACGCTGAAGCCGACGCGAGGTCACTCGGAGCACTTGCCGAGTGGGCCACGCGGTTCTCGCCGCTTGTACAACTTGACCGACCGGATGGGCTGCTGCTTGACATCACCGGGTGCGGCCGCGTCTTTGGCGGCGAGAGCCCGCTTGCACAGAATGTCTCGGCCAGCCTCCGCCGTCTCGGCATCGACGCCCGTGTTGCTATTGCTCCCACCTTTGCATCGGCCTGGGCTTTCGCGAGGTACGGCCAGCAGCCCACGCTTGTTGTGCCCGCGGCTTCGCTCCGTGCACTGCTGGCACCGCTCCCGATCGCCGGGCTCGGTGTTGAGTCTGACGGTGTCGCCGCTCTTGCCCCGCTTGGCATCAAACGGATCGAGCACCTGCTCGACCTGCCGCGATCGACGCTCCCGGCTCGTTTCGGGTATGACTTGCTGCTCCGACTCGACCAGGCTCTCGGGCACGCACTCGAGCCATTTGAGCCCATCCGTGCCAGCGAGCCGGTCGCGGTTGAGCGCGAGTTCGCCGGCCCGACCGATCGGATCGAAGCCGTGGAAGCCGCTGTGCGCGAGCTGATCGGTGCTGTTGCCTCGCAGTTGCAGCAACGAGAGGTCGGAGCCCAGGCGGTGAAGGCTGTGCTCGTGCGAGCCGATCTGCCACCCGAGACGCTTGAGGTCCGCATGGGCCGACCAAGCCGAGACCCGGAACACCTCTGGAAGCTCCTCGCCCCGAAGCTCGAACGCGCACATCTAGGGTTCGGCGTTGAGGCGGTGCATGTGGAGGCTGTTTCACTTGCCCGCGTCCGCCACACGCAGGCGTTGAGCATCACCGGGACGACGATGCAGTGCTCTGCGGATGCAGAGCGTGCGGCTGACGAGCTGTTCGACACCCTCACGAACCGGTTCGGTCCAAGCCGCGTTCTTCGTGCATCGCTCGTCGCATCACATCTACCAGAGAGGGCATGTGAGCTTTGTCCATGCGAGACCGCGCAGCCCCGGCGATCGTTCCAGCCCGCCGCGAGCGATCGGCCGACGCTGCTGTTTGACCGTCCGGAAGCGGCCGATGTTGTAGCACTCACGCCCGACGGCCCGGTGCACTCGGTGCGGTGGCGTCAGAGGGCGCACACCATTGTCTCGTGCATCGGCCCCGAGCGGATCGGTTCCGAATGGTGGCGTTCCAAAGGCTCGACCCGCGACTACTTCCGCGTTCAGACCGACGCCGGCCGGTGGCTCTGGCTTGCCCGCGCACTCGAGGTCAACCGCTGGTTCGTCCACGGGATCTGGGCCTGAGCGATGCCCGACCACGAGTTTCCCAAGCTGTGGCCTCACCCGGGCAAGTCCGACGCTGTCCCGAGCGACACCTACGTGCCGGCGGATGTGCCGTACGCCGAGCTGTCGGTCACGAGCAATTTCAGCTTCCTCGTTGGTGCGAGCCATCCTGAGGAGATCGTCGAGCGGGCCGCGGCTCTCGGGTACCGAGCTGTTGCAATCACGGATACCAACACACTCGCCGGTATCGTGCGCGCCCACGTTGCAGCCAAACAGACCGGAATTCAACTCGTCATCGGGTGCCGCCTCGTGCTTCGGGATGGTCTCCGCCTGCTGGTGTATCCGACGGCTCGCCCGGCTTACGCACGCCTCTGCAGGCTCTTGACGCTCGGCAAACGCCGGGCCCCGAAGGGCGAATGCGATCTTTCGCTGAGCGACCTGGTCGAGCATAACGAGGGTCTTCTGGCGATCGTCGAGCCTCCCGACAACGTCAGCGATGGCTTCATCGACTCGCTGCACACGCTCCGGGATGCGTTCGATGATGATCGCCTGTCGGTGGCGGTCTCGTTTCGCTACGGCGAAGACGACGCAGAGCACGTGAGCCGCATCGCCGAGATCGCCGGTCGAAGCGGCATCCCGCTCGTTGCGACCAACCGTATGCTGTACCACGACCAGAACCGAAGACCGCTCCAAGACACTGTGACGTGCATCCGGGAAGGCTGCACGATTCACGAAGCTGGTCTGCGGCTCGAATCAAACGCCGAGCGATACCTCAAGGCGCCAGTTGAGATGGAACGCTTGTTTGCCGAGCACCCCGCAGCTCTCAAGAGAACGATCGCGATCGCTGAGCGTGCATCAGGCTTTCATCTCGACCAGCTGCGGTACGAGTACCCGGTCGAACCGTGTCCTGCGGAGCTGTGCCCGAAGTCATATCTGAAGCAGGAGGTCATCGAGGGCGCCCGCCGGCGTTATGGCGAGACGGTTCCGGCGCAAACACGGCGGGCGATTGATCACGAGCTCGGGCTGATCAACGAGCTCGGCTACGAGGCGTACTTCCTGACTTGCTATGACATCGTGAACTTTGCCCGCTCGCGTGGCATCCTCTGCCAGGGGCGGGGCGGGGCGGCGAACTCGGCCGTGTGTTACTGCTTGGGCATCACCGAGGTTGACCCGGCGAGGCACTCGCTGCTCTTCGAGCGGTTCATAAGCCGTGAGCGGAACGAGCCGCCGGATATCGATATCGACTTCGAGCACGAGCGGCGCGAAGAAGTCCTGCAGTACATCTACGAGAAGTACGGCCGGGAGCGCGCCGCGATGACCGCCGAAGTCATCAGCTACCGGGGTCGAAGTGCTATCCGTGAGGTCGCCAAGGCGATGGGGCTCTCTGCAGATTGCATCGATACGCTCGCCAAGAACCTCGACCGCTGGGGTGACGAGGCGACGCCCGAGCGGATCCGAGAGTCCGGGCTCAATCCCGATGACCCGACCATCCGGCAGATCCTCGCGCTTACGCAGCAACTCGCAGGATTTCCCCGCCATCTTTCGCAGCATGTCGGCGGCATGGTCATCACGCGCGGCCCGCTGTGCGACCTGGTTCCGATCGAGAACGCCGCGATGGAAGACCGCACCGTGATCGAGTGGGATAAAGACGATATCGATGCGATGGGCATGCTCAAGGTTGACTGCTTGGGCCTCGGCATGTTGACGTGCATCCGGAAGGCGTTCCAGCTGCTTGACGGCGTTGGTGTCCACGGCGCGGCGGGCGGGCCGCTCACGATCGCCGACGTTATGGCGTGCGAGAGAGACGATGACGATGTCTACGCGATGATCAGCCGCGCCGACACGATCGGGGTCTTCCAGATCGAGAGCCGCGCGCAGATGTCCATGCTGCCGAGGCTGAAGCCCCGGTGCTTTTACGACCTGGTGATCGAGGTCGCGATTGTTCGGCCCGGGCCGATCCAAGGCGGCATGGTTCATCCGTACCTCCGCCGCCGCGAGGGCGAGGAGCCTGTCAGCTATCCGACCGAGGCCGTACGAGATGTCCTTGAGCGAACGCTCGGTGTGCCGCTGTTTCAGGAACAGGCGATGCAGCTCGCGATCGTGGCTGCGGGCTTCACGCCCGATCAGGCCGACGGGCTGCGGCGGTCGATGGCCGCCTGGAAGCGAAAGGGCAACGCGATCGCCAGGTACGGTGCGCACCTGATCGAGGGGATGCTCGCGAACGGCTACTCCCGCGACTTCGCCGAGCGGTGTTTCGATCAGATCAAGGGCTTCAGCGAGTACGGCTTCCCCGAGAGCCACGCGGCATCGTTTGCGATACTGGTTTACGTCTCGTGCTGGCTCAAGCACCACCACCCCGCCGCGTTCGCTGCGGCGCTCATCAACAGTCAGCCGATGGGATTTTACAAACCGGCCCAGATCATTCGTGATGCACAAGAGCACGGCGTCTGCATCGAGCCGATCGATGCGAATCGCAGCGATTGGGACTGCACGATCAACGGCGATGGAACCGCGATTCGGCTTGGGACCAGGCTCGCCAAGGGCATGCCCGAGGCGGACGCCCGTCGGATCTCAGAGTCTGTCTCCCAACGCGGCTCATTCAAAACTGTTGAATCGCTCTGGCGAGCGAGCGGCATCGGCATCCGTGCGCTGCGCAGCCTGGCCGAGGCCGATGGCTTTGGTTCCATGGGGCTCGATCGGCAGCGTGCGCTATGGCAGATCCGACCTTTGCGGGACGCACCGCTGCCGCTGTTCGAGCAGGTTGACACCACGGATGCCGCCGGCCTCGATCGGCTGCCGGCGATCGAGACAGGTGATCAGATCATCTCGGACTACAGCGCAACAGGCCTCTCGCTCAAGGCCCACCCGGTGAGCCTGCTGCGAGAACACCTGAACACACTGGGCGTGATCACCGCCGCCTCGCTCCGCAGCGAGTCCGCGTGCCCGCAAGGCTTGGAGGTCAGTGTCGCCGGCCTGGTGCTGTGCCGCCAGCGGCCCGGCACAGCGTCCGGGGTCACGTTCATCACGCTCGAGGACGAGACGTCCATCGCGAATCTCATCATCTGGCGCGATACGTTCGAGCGTTTCCGTCAAGTCGGCCGCCTCGCATCGCTCATGCTCGCGCGTGGGACTGTCGAACGGGCTGGTCCTGTCGTTCATGTGCACGTCCGCGAACTCAAGAGTCTCGACAGTCGTCTGACCAACTTCGAAACCAGCTCACGCGACTTTCACTAGCAGCACGAACACGCTGGAACATCTTCTATACTCATCGTGAACAAGCAAGCCTGCGCGCACGGGCTGATCCACGGCCCTCTCGCGATCTCGGAGCCACTCGATGGCAGGACTCACCCTTTCAGGCATCTGGAAAACCTACGAGGGAACGACAGAGGTCGTCCGAGGGCTCGACCTCGACATCTCGGACGGCCAGTTCGTCGTGCTCGTCGGGCCGTCGGGATGCGGGAAGTCGACAACTCTTCGCATGATCGCCGGGCTGGAGGAGGTTACGAGAGGCCGCGTGCACATCGGGGAGCGTGACGTGACACACGTCCACCCGAAAGACCGCGACATCGCGATGGTCTTCCAGAACTACGCGCTCTACCCGCATATGACGGTCGAGAAGAACATGTCGTTCGCGCTGAGGCTCCGCAAAGTGCCTCGGGCCGAGATTCAGCGTCGGGTGCGCGACGCGGCTTCCATGCTCGGCATCGAAGATCTTCTGCACCGCAAGCCTCGGCAGCTCTCGGGCGGGCAGCGTCAGCGCGTCGCTGTTGGCAGGGCGATCGTCCGCGAACCCGCCGCGTTTCTGTTCGATGAGCCTCTGTCCAACCTTGACGCCAAGCTCCGGACGAGCACGCGTGCCGAGCTAAAGGCTCTGCATCGCCGGCTTCGAACGACAACGGTCTACGTGACGCACGATCAGGAAGAGGCGATGACTCTGGGCGATCGCGTCGTTGTGCTGAAAGATGGGGTCATCCAGCAGTCCGGCAGTCCCTTTGAGGTCTTCAGTCGGCCAGCGAATCGGTTCGTGGCAACGTTCATCGGTACGCCGCCCATGAACATGTTCGCCGGGACTCTTCATCACCAGCGAGACGGGACCCGGTTTCGTGAGCAGGGCGAAGGCGGTGCCGATCTGGATCTCGGCCCCCGATTCTCGAGTTCTTCTGACATCAAGGACGGCATGCCCGCAGTGCTCGGTGTTCGGCCGCAGTTCCTCCGCGAACGTGGAGCGGATGACGCACCGAGTCAGACGATCGCCGTGACACCGAGCGTTGTCGAGCCGCTCGGCGACCTGATGGACGTGCACGGCACCACGGCCGCGGGTGCTCGACTTGTTGCCCGCGTTCCTGCACACGAGCACTTCGACGTCGGGAAGCCGGTCTCGATGCTGGTCGATATCGACCGGGTGTCGCTTTTTCGATCGGATGATGTAGGGGCCGCGTTCTTGCCGTGAACAAGCCGGCGTCCGCCGTTCAGCATTGCTCGACCGATTCCAATTTGTCGAGCAGACGTTCGCAGGCGGATCGAATCATCGCATAAACAGTGTCGAAACCGTCCTCGCCTCCATAGTACGGGTCGGGCACGTCCGGCGCTGATGCCTCGGCATCGAAGCTTCTCAGGAGTCGAACGCGGTTCTCTTCAAACCCCATCGCAAGAAGGTCCGCGAGATTCCGCCGGTCCATCGCGATGACCAGATCCCATCGGTCGTGCTCTGCCCTTTGTACCTGTCGAGCTCTGGACACGAGATCGATGCCGTGCTTGCTCGCGACAGCGCTCGATCGAGAGTCGGGAGGATCGCCCGCGTGCCAGCCGCCGGTGCCGGCGGAGTCGGCCTCGAAGCGGCTTCCGAGTCCTCTCTGTTCAGCGAGGTGAAGGAACACGCCCTCGGCCAGCGGAGATCGGCAGATGTTCCCAAGACACACAAACAGGACGCGGGTTGCTGGCGCACTCACCGGGAAGCAGCCGTCTGCAACCCACGTTTGATCTCGATCGCGAGCGAAAGCGGAGTGGCGCACGTTCTGCCGTCGATCCGGTGCGCGTCGGTCGTGCCGATCACCCGATCGATCGGGCCACCCCGCCGGACGCCGAGGTCGAGCAGCACGTCGGCGCTGGCGATGTAGGCGGGCGAGGGACGCCCAAGCCTCCGCACCGCGATCAACCGATCACTGCACGACAGCAACCGGCGTGCGCGGCGCAGGTGGGCTGCCCCGCTCGGCAACCCGATTACGCACGCCGCGCCGGCGGCGTCGAGCAAGCCCGCCGAGAGTGTGAGGGCAAATGCGTCGATATCCGCGGGATTGCTCGCGACGGGAACCACAAGCGGGGTTGTGTCTTCGCGCCGGTCGTCGGTCAACGGCCGCGGCTCGGGCAGCTGGCCCAAGGGCGACCCCAGAACACCGGCGGTCCAGATCGACAAGGGAGTGATCGGCGCGGAGCGCGGAAGCTTGCGGCGGACCTGCATCCTGGTCGCCAGAGACAATCGCGTCGTCACGCCGATGTGCTGAACCACATTCATGCCCATCGCTCGCGCCCGCTCAGCGCCGAAGCGATCTCCCACGACGATGGCGCCAGATACGCCGGTCGCTGCAAAGAGATCATCATCGTCCGCCGCACCCGCGGGCGGCGTGAGTGTTCCCCATGCGTCGATCACGGCGATCAAAGACCCCGGTCCTCGGCGTGAACCGTGACGGCGTGTTCGTAGAAGAGCTGTGCAGCGGCGAGCCCGGCTTTCTTGGCGATGTCAATCTCGGCGGCCGTCCTCGCGCCGGCCGCATTGGCCACCGTCCCGCGCCGGATGGTGTCTGTCACAGTGACGCTTCTGCCGGCCGGAGCGGTCGGATAGTCGAGCGTGTTTGACTCGGCGTCCACCGCGCGAACGCGGAGCGTCACCGAGGCCTGCGTGTCCCCGGTCGGTGACGGGCGGATGAATCGGTCGATGGTGATCCAGACGACCACATCAGCCTCGAGCGCCCGGCCGACTTCAGTCACCGACATCTGACCAGCCGACGTGTCCGAGTCGGCGACCCGGATCGCCGCTTGCCCTTCGATAAGGTCGTCCACGAGACCCTTCCGAAGGATCGCGTCCTGCACGGCGTTCAGGATTTCAAGTCTCAGCGCTCGGCGTGGGATCTGGCTTCTCGGGTCGTCGACGAACACGACCGTGGGCCGCTGCTCGTCGAGCTTGTGCTCGGCCTCGAACGTCTCGGGCCCGGAGACGATGAAGAACAACGGCGCCAGAATGTTGCATCCGCCCAGCGACATCAGGAGCGGCGCAGCCGCGCAGAGCGCCGCGAAACGGCTAGTACGCAAGCTCATTGGGAATCTCGGCGTCATAAAAGGGCCAGGTCGCGCGGTTCACGAATCGGGTCAGCAGAACAGATGCGACTTCCTGCTGTGAGAAGTCTTCCGGACCAAAGCCGCCGGCGTCCGGGAACGTTACGTTGACAAAGAACTCGAAGGCGATGTCGTCGGGTGTCAGGCCGTCGGCTTCGATAACGGCAACAGTCGCTGCCGCGACGCCATCGTACAGGAAACGATTCCCCGGGTCGTTCAGCCTGAATTCTTGAACATCCACAACGACGAGCCGGCCGACACCAAGATCTGCGGCGACCTCGCTGAACGCCATCGCCGCCCAACCGGGGTTCTCGTACTGATACCTGAGCATGGACTGCGCCGGCACATACCCGCTTGCGAGGGTCTCGGCCTTGAGCCGTTCCGCGACCTGATTGGTGATCTGAGGCACGATGCCCGGGAAATCCGCGTGCAGCCCGCGGTCGCCGGACACGAGCACGGCGAATGTTTGTTCGTCAAGACCCGTGTACGCCGCGGGCTCGATGTGTGATTGTGTTTTCTGAAACTCGTTGTAGGCAAAGAACGGAAACGCGAGGATCTCGCACCCGGCTAACAAAGCCACAATCGGGAGCAGGGAAGCGCCGGTGATTACTCGACGAAGTGTCAGACGCCGCCGTTCCAAACGATCACTTTGTACACCCATGCTCCGCCTCCGAGTGCGGCTCCAACGATGAGCATTCTTGTCGTCAGCAGCCTGACGAGGTGCTCGCCGAGGCGGGACCCGGTCACGGCGACGAACAGCCCGAGCCAGAAGGTCGCCGCGGTCCCAACCGAAAGAAGCATACCCATCGGCTGGGTGACGAAGGACTGCCAGAGCTTGCCGTCGGCGGCGTGAGTGAACGCGGTCGTCATGCCGCAGGTCATGCAGGGCGAGTTGAACGAGACCGCCCAGCCGCAGGCGGGCAGGCCGAGCTGCTCGTGCGTGCCGTGGCCGGCGTCGTCGGCTTTGAGCAGTGAGGCCGTGAGCAGCAGTGCCGCGCACGCCGCCGCCACGCCGGCAGCGATCAATCGCGCTCGCAGACTGATGCGGACATCAGTCAAACTTGAAGACACCCTTGCGGAATCCGTACAGGTATGCGACCACGGTGGTGAACATGAAGAAGAGGATCCGCACCAGCCACTCGGCCGCGCCGGGGGCCTGGAAATCGATGTTCGGGAACGTCACCGCCCACGGGTAAAGGAACACGATCTCGACGTCGAAGACGAGGAACACCATGGCGATGAGGTAGAACCGCACGTTGAACCGCTTGCGGGCGGTGCCGACCGGGTTCATGCCGCTTTCGTATGGGATGCCCTTGACGGCGCCGTCGCGCCGCGGCCCGAGCACCGTCGTGCCCACGATGTTCGCCACGGCGAAGGTGATCGCCATCAGGATGATGATGGCCAGCGGCAGGTAGCTGCCCAAGTCGGTCGCGGCGAGCGTCGGCATGCTGCGATCGTAGCCCATGTCGCGGGTATCGGCGTCGGATCCCCATCATCTGGAAAGGCCTGCCAGCTTGGCAGGCGGGCATCCGTGGTACTGCGCACCGTGTCACGCGCTCCGCGGCCTGTGTGCGCTCCTGGCTCGTGAAGTGCCCCGATCGCCGCTGGCACAGGCTTTGCCACCTGACCGCACCGATAGGTCTATCCCAACGCACCCGGCCCGAGGCATTCGCCCGGCCCCAAGCGGAGAGAAGCGTTCCATGGCAGCCAAAGAGCTCACCTTCGATACGGATGCACGCCAGGCCCTGCTCGCCGGCGTCGAGAAACTCGCCAAAGCCGTCAAGAGCACCCTCGGCCCCCGCGGCCGGACGGCCGTCCTTGACAAGTCCTGGGGCGGGCCCAAGGTTACCAAGGACGGCGTGACCGTCGCCGACGACATCGAGCTCGCCGACAAGGCCGAGAACATGGGAGCCCTGCTCGTCAAGCAGGCCGCCAGCAAGACATCCGACGACGCGGGCGACGGCACCACGACCGCCACCGTGCTCGCCGAGGCTCTGTTCCGCCAGGGCCTGAAGTACATCGCCGCCGGCGTCGACGCCAACGCGCTCGTTCGTGGCATGAAGAAGGGCGTCGAGGCCGTCGCCGCCGAGATCGACTCGATGGCGACCCCGATCAGCACGACCAAGGACGTCCAGAACGTTGCGACCATTTCCGGCAACAACGACGCCGAGGTCGGCAAGCTGATGGCCCAAGCCTTCGACAAGGTCGGCCAGGACGGCGTCATCACGATCGAAGAGGGCAAGAGCCTCGACTCGATCGTCAAGGTCGTCGAGGGCATGCAGTTCGATCGCGGGTTCCTCAGCCCCAACTTCGTGACCAACGCCGACGAGATGAAGGTCGAGTTCGAGAAGTGCCTGATTCTCGTACACGAGGACAAGATCGACAGCATCACCAAGCTCGTGCCGCTGCTCGAGAAGGTCATGGAGGCGAAGAAGCCCCTGCTGATCATCGCCGAGGACGTCACGGGCGAAGCGCTCAGCACGCTCGTGATCAACAAGCTCCGCGGCACGCTGCAGGTCTGCGCCGTCAAGGCCCCGGGCTACGGCGACCGCCGCAAGGCCATGCTCCAGGACATCGCTGTGCTCACCGGCGCCGACCCGATCATGAAGGACCTGGGTACCGAGCTCGACACGGTCGAGATCAGCCAGCTGGGCCTCGCCAAGAAGATCACCGTCGACAACGACAACACCACGATCGTGCAGGGCGCGGGCGCCGCGAAGGATATCGACTCGCGTGTCGAACAGATCCGCCGCGAGATCGACAACGCCACGAGCGACTACGACCGCGAGAAGCTCGAGGAGCGGCTCGCCAAGCTGACCAAGGGCGTCGCGACCATCGAGATCGGTGCGGCATCCGAGGCCGAGCTCAAGGAAAAGAAGGACCGCGTCGAAGACGCCAAGCACGCGACCCGTGCCGCGCTCGACGAGGGCATCGTCCCCGGCGGCGGCACCAGCTACATCCGCGCTCGCTCGGCGGTCGAGAAAATCCGCGAGTGGAAGGCCGTCTTCGGCAAGGCCGACGACGTGACCGCCGACGACATCGGCCACGCGAAGTACGACTTCGCCGCGGGCCTGAACGTTGTGTACAACACGCTCGAGGTCCCGCTCCGCACCATCGCCGACAACGCCGGGGCGAAGGGCTCGGTCATCGCCGCCAAGGTCGAGGAGCACGAAGGCTCGATGGGCTACAACGCGCTCACGGACACCTTCGAGGATCTGATCAAGGCCGGCGTCATCACGCCGGCCAAGGTCGATCGGCTCGCCCTGCAGAACGCCGCGAGCGTCGCGACCGTGCTGCTGACCGCCGACTGCATCGTGACCACCAAGCCCGAGCCGGAGGAGGCGGCCCCCGCGGGTGCCGGTGCCGGCATGGACCCGATGGGTGGCATGGGCGGAATGGGAGGCATGGGTGGCATGGGCGGCATGCCGGGCATGGGTGGGATGGGGTTCTGAGTTGCAGTCCCAACCAGAGACAACAGGTGCATCAGAGCCAAATCAAGAAAATCTGTACGGCCTTGATGGTTTCTTTGAGTCGGCTGAGTACTTGGCGACAGGCATCATCGTTGTTGTGTTACTTGTATCAGCGATCACGCTTGTAAGAATCGTGCAGCTCACGCTAAGGAAGGACTCCAAGTCGTTCAGCGGCAGACGTCAGATTGTTTGGCTTGCAATTACATGTCAAGCGATTGTGTCATCCATCGCTTTGATTCTGTTGGGCGGCATGCTGAAGCTGGTTCCACCTGAGTCAATGGCCACTCTTTTGACAATCCTTGTAACAGCGATCGGCGTGAAGCTTTTTGACGGTCTCGCGCCAACGAAGCCCAAAGACGAATCCCAGGAGAACAAGTAATGCCAGTCAAACCACTCGAAGACCGCGTCCTCGTCAAGCCGCAGGACCCGGAGACCATGACCGCGTCGGGCCTGTACCTGCCCGAGTCGAGCAAGGAGAAGCCGATCCAGGGCACGGTCGTGGCCGTGGGCCCGGGCAAGCGGCTCGACAACGGGCAGACCGCAAAGCTGCAGGTGAAGAAGGGCGACACGGTCGTCTACAGCAAGTACGCGGGCAGCGAGGTGGAGATCAAGGGCGACACGCACCTGATCGTCCGCGAGAGCGAGCTGCTCGGCGTGATCGGGGGCTGACGAGGACCGATGTTCACCGCCGTCCGCGACAACCTGCGGCGCTTTGCGCCTGAACGGCTTCAGGCCCGAGGCCTCTCGCGCGCCATGCGTGACGCCTCGGGCGTGCAAGAGCCGTGGCGGATGCAGACGCTCATCGACGGCAAAGAAACCGAGTACCGGTTCTTCTTCGTCTGCGGCTTCGGCAAGAGCGGCACCAACTGGGTGAACAACCTGCTCAACCTGCACCCGCAGGTGAGGTGCGACGGCGAGTACTTCCTCAACACCTTCGGCTGGGCGCTCGACCAGTTCACGAGCGCCCCGCACCAGAAGGGCCACGGCGAGCCCTACCGCACCATCGCGACCGATGCCGTGCATGATCTCGTCCGCAAGGTGCTCCTGTGCAATCTGCGGGAGAACCCGAACGCGACCGTGCTCGGCGACCGCTCGCCGCGAGGGCTGGCCGAGGTGCTGCCGGGTGCACCGACGATGTGGCTCGTCCGCGACGGGCGGGACGTGGTGGTGAGCTACACCTACCACTACCTCCGCTTGAAGCCCGGCTTCAACATCAAGCACTGGGGCGAGGGCATCCGCGACTTCTTCATGCCGTTTGCCGAGCGGTACAACGCGAGCCCGCCCGAGTCGTGCTTCGAGACCGCCCGCGACCTGCTTGCGCAGAAGCGTTGGGTCGGGTTTGTGTCGAAGCAGTGGGCCAAGCGGCTCGCCGATGATCTCGATGCGAAATCGGAGTACACATCGCCTCTGCTCGAACTTCGGTACGAGCGATTGCACGCCGACACCGCTGGTGAAGTCGCAAGGATGTTTGACTTCCTCGGCGTCGATCCGAGCCAGGCCGCGCCGGTCGAGTCGGGTGGGAACACAAAGGCCGGCTTCGACAAGGAAAGGCCGGATCAGTTCTACCGCAAGGGAGCGGTGGGGGATTGGCAGAATTACGACACGCCCGCGTTCCGCGAGGCGTTCGATGAGTACGCAGGAGACGCCGCCGCCCGCGCGGGCTACGGCGAATGGACAACCGCGGCCTAGCCGCATCACAAACGCACGCACCACGCCGACACACCTCGGCGACGATCAGACGGAGAGCACCGATGGGTCAGAAGCAGCTGATGTTCGACGATTCCGCCCTTGCAGAGCTGAAGAAAGGCGTCGACCGCCTCGCCGACGCGGTCAAGGTCACCATGGGCCCGAGCGGACGGCACGTCGTGATCGACAAGTCCTTCGGCGGCCCCTCGGTCACCAAGGACGGCGTGAGCGTTGCCAAGGAAGTCGAGCTGCCCGAGCCCTTCCAGAGCATGGGCGCGAAGATGGTCCACCAGGTCGCCAAAAAGACCGCCGACAAGGCGGGCGACGGCACCACCGCGGCCACCGTGCTCGCGCAGGCTATCTTCACCGAGGGCATGCGGTTCGTGACATCGGGTGCGAACCCGGTGCACCTGCAGCGCGGCATCAACGCCGCCGCCGAGGCCGCCGCTGAGGCGATCGACGCCCTCGCCACGCCCTGCAAGGGCAAGGCCGACTACAAGAAGATCGCGACCGTTAGCGCCAACCACGACGCCGAGATCGGCGAGCTGATCGCCGAGGCCATCAACAAGGTCGGTCACGAGGGCGTGGTCGAGGTCGAGGACGGCAAGTCCGCCGAGACGACGCTCGACTTCGTCGAGGGCATGCAGTTCGACAAAGGCTACCTGTCGCCGTACTTCCTCACGGATCCGAAGACGGCCGAGTGCGTGCTCGAGGACTGCAACATCCTCATCCACGAGAAGAAGATCGGCAACATGGCCGACCTGCTGCCGCTGCTCAACAAGATCGCCGGCGGCAGCAAGCCGCTGCTCATCATCGCCGAGGACGTCGAGAACGAGGCGCTCGCCGCGCTCGTCATCAACCGCCTGCGTGGCACGCTCAAGGTCGCGGCCGTCAAGGCCCCGGGCTTCGGCGACCGCCGCAAGCAGATGCTGGGCGACATCGCCGCCCTCACCGGCGGCACGTTCTTCGCCGAGGATCTGGGCCGCTCGCTCGAGTCGGTCGAGCTCTCGGAGCTCGGTAAGGCCAAGAAGATCGTCGTCACCAAGGACGACACCACGATCATCCAGGGCGCCGGCAAGAAGGCCGACGTGCAGGCCCGTGTCTCGCAGATCGAGGCCCAGCGCGAGAAGTCGACCAGCGACTATGACCGCGAGAAGCTGGCCGAGCGGCTCGCCAAGCTCACCGGCGGCGTCGCCATCATCAACGTCGGCGGCGCGACCGAGGTCGCCATGAAAGAGCGCAAGGACATGGTCGACGACGCGCTGCACGCCACGCGTGCCGCGGCCAAGGAGGGCTACGTCCCCGGCGGCGGCGTCGCGCTGCTCCGGGCGCAGGAGGCCATCATGGCCGGCGCCAAGAAGGCCAAGGGAGACGAGAAGTTCGGCTTCGAGATCGTCGCCCGCGCCGTCGAGGCCCCGCTCCGCCAGATCGCCGAGAACGCCGGCTTCGACGGCGACCTCGCCGTCGAGACCGTCAAGGATGAGGAAGGCAACACCGGCCTCAACGCCGCGACGGGCGACTACGTCGACCTCGTCAAGGCCGGCATCATCGACCCGGCCCTGGTCGCCAAGCAGGCCCTGATCAACGCCGCCTCGGTCTCGGGCCTGATGCTCACGACCGATGTGCTGGTGACGGACCTCAAGGAGGACACGGAAGAGGTCGCGGGCGCGACGGCGTGATCGACGTTGAATTTCCTCCAGCCGCCCAAGGAAACTCGGGTGGCTTGCTTTATGACAGCGGCTCGATCCAATAGTGCGATGCGCGGCTGCCTCGTTTGTGGCGGTGGGATCGATTCCCGATCAATGCGTTGCGTCGTGTGCAATTGGGACGATGCCCACTTTTATGAAATGTCACAGGATCCAGACTGGGTTGGCTTGGACTGGTTGTCGCTGAGACAAGCAAAGAAAGTCTTCGAGATTGGAGGCGCCAACGCTATCCGTGAGTGGGTATCGAAAAAAAAGTGGCGCTTCCAGCTTGCCGAGATGTACGGTATCGAAATTCGATTTGACAATCCAGGTGCTGACGACTCGTCAGGCGGAAACCCTTAATGCCCACCACCCGCGACTACTACGAGATTCTCGGCGTCGAGAAGTCTGCCGATGCCGACGAGATCAAGCGGGCGTACCGCCGGCTGGCGATGAAGCACCACCCGGACCGCAATCCGGGTGACGCCGAGGCGGAGGGCGCGTTCAAGGAGGCGGCCGAGGCGTACGAGGTCCTGTCCGACGATCAGAAGCGGCAGGTCTACGACCAGTACGGGCACGACGGGCTCCGCGGCCGGGGCGCGGCAACGCACGACTTCAGCCGCATGAACGTCGACGACATCTTCTCGATGTTTAATGACATCTTCGGCGGGGGCGGCGGCTTCGGCGGCACGGCACGCGGACGCGGTGGACGCAGGGTCGCGCGGGGGTACGACCTCGAGACCGAGATCCAGATCGAGCTCAAGGACTGCCTCACCGGCACCGAGACCGACGTCGAGTTCACAAGGCTCGATGTGTGCGATACGTGCACGGGCAGCGGCGCCAAGCCCGGCTCGACGCCCGTGCAGTGCGCGACCTGCGGCGGCCAGGGCAAGGTCCAGCAGGCCGGGCTCGGCGGCATGTTCCGGATGGTGACCGCCTGCCCGAACTGCCGGGGGCGGGGCACGATCGTCAAGGACAAGTGCGAGAGCTGCCACGGCAAGGGCCGCGTGAGCAAGAAGCGGTCGCTGGGCGTGAAGGTGCCCGCGGGCATCAGCGATGGTCAGGTCATCCGCGTGCAGGCCGAGGGCGAGCCGCCGGCGCCGGAGCAGTCGCCCAGCGGCGAGGGCGTCCGGGGCGACCTGCATGTCGTTGTTCGCGTCGCGGGCCACGAGCTGTACGAACGCGAGGGCGATCACCTGCTCTTGGAGATGCCGATCGGCTTCTCGCAAGCGGCTTTGGGAGCCAAGATCGACGTGCCGACGCTTGAGGGCAAGCACGAGCTGAATGTTCCCAGCGGCACGCAGCCCGGCGCGGTCTTCCGCGTCTCGGGAGAAGGTCTGCCGAACCTGCGATCGGGTCGGCGAGGCGACCTCGTGATGATCACCAAGATCGAGATCCCGAAGAAGCTGACCAAGCAGCAGGAGAAGCTGCTCCGCGAGTTCGCCGAGACCGAGGACAAGAGCGTGCTCCCTGAATCGCACGGCTTCCTCAACCGTGTCCGTGATTTCCTGGGTGGATGAGTCCCTTATCTTCAGCTTCGCCTGAGCACTGACCATGAGCAACGACACCGAACACCAGCACGATGACTCGCTCGACAACGACGGCTTCGACGAGAAGGACTTGCCGCAGGAGTGGGATCTGGACATCGACCCGGACGACGGGCGTGTCGCTGAACTCGAGGCCAAGCTGGAAGACGCCGAAGCTCGTGCGTTGCGATCGCTGGCCGACTTCCAGAACTTTCAGCGTCGCGCCGCGAACAACGAGATCGAAGCACGCAAGCAGGGCGTGACAGCGGTTGTGACGGGTTTGCTGCCCGTGCTCGACAACTTCGAACTTGCGCTCCAGCAGAAGGATGCGGGCGGCACGGCCGAGCAGATCCTCGGCGGCGTCGAGATGGTCAAGGCCGAGCTGCTTCGGGCGCTCGAGATGCAGGGCGTGACACCGATTAAGCCGGAAGCCGGCGACGAGTTGAACCCCGGCGAGCACGAGGCCGTCAGCCAGATGCCGGTCGAAGACATCGAGCCCGGCAAGATTGCGCAGGTCTTCCAGGTCGGCTACATGTTGCGCGAGCGCGTGCTCCGGCCCGCAAAGGTGCTCGTCGCAAGCGAGCCCGAGGCCGGCGACGCCGAAGACGACGGATGACCGTGCCTGTGGGCCTCGGTACCGATCTGGTTGAGGTGGCGCGCATCGCTTCGTCGATCCGAGAGCACGGCGAGCGCTTCTTAACGCGATGCTTTACCGACGGCGAACGGGTAGACGCGATCAGGTCGGGTCATGGGCGCTCGGTTGAACGCTTCGCCGCACGTTTCGCCGTGAAGGAGGCGGTGATGAAAGCGCTCGGGACGGGCTGGGCTGGCGGTGTCGGCTGGACTGATATCGAGGTGTCGTTGGACGGATCCGGCGCGCCGAGCATCGCCCTGTCGGGGCGTGCGGCAGAGATCGCGAAGGACATCGGCATCCGGTCGTGGCTGTGTTCGATGACGCACACGCAAGCTCACGCGTCGGCAACTGTCATCGCCTTGAGCTAAGGTCCGCCCTCGTTCGCATCGAGGACTGGCTCGAGAACCCGCGCGTACCACTCGTGCCACGCCTCCGCGTCGTAGCCCAGATACCCGGTCGGTTCTCCGGAGGCGGCAGTTGTCATATCGACTAGGACTTGATGCACGTCGGTGCGGAATTCGAACACGGTGGCGTCGATGACGCGGAGCACGGTGCCGCTCGAAATGACGCCGATCGTTGGCTGGAACCCTACAGCGTTTGCCGCGACGACAGGCGTGAGGTCGGCGACAAACGCCTGCTGAGTGCCGACCACGATCTGTGCGAGCGCTCCTGTGCGGACGTCCCTGCCGCCGCTGCTCCTCGGCTGCGCCTGCGCCTGTGCGAGGAGAGGGACGGCTCGCAGCAGCCCAAACTGCTGCACCAAGCCCGCGGCGCGATGAATGGGGCCGTCTTCACCCGACTTGAGGCCGACGGCGAGCACGCGCTGCGCTCCCATAGTCGGTGTGCCATCCGCGACAAGACCCGTGAGGGCCGCGGCGGCGTGATCGCGGTGGGATTCGTCGTCCGTTTCGAACACGGCGATCCAAGCGAGAACTGTTTCCGCTTGAACACCGGCGTGATCGATGAAGAACCGTGTCAGATCATTCCGTACCGCCGTCGGTTGTCGTCGGAAGAGTTCGATGAGAAGCGGATAGACGCGATCATCCGCTGCGAACTGCTCCAATTCTTCCCAGCCTCGGCGGTGTGATACCTCACTCTTGGTGCGCTTGAAGAACTGGGAGAACACACGGCGGACATCCCGTTGCACGTCGGCGAGTGGGCCGACAGCAAATGCGGGTGCCATTGTCTCCGGCTGTTCGGTGTCCTGCCCGGCAGCAGCGGGCGTCACGATAACAGAACAGCATGCGACGACAAACGAAGTTATGCGGCCGAAACCTGTCATCACCGATGCTCCCAGCGGGGGTCTGTCACCGAACGGTGTGACGCAGGAAGGACGCCGCGGTTCCGCTCAGTTTGTACGGACGACGGCAGTATCGGTCTGGAGACGTGAAGCGGCATCCGCCGCGGCCGAGCGGCTGCCGAACGATCCGACGCGGACCGCGTAAAGCGTGCGTCCTCCCCGCTGGACCGACTCGACTCGTGGGAGGTCCAGGCCGGTCGTCCGCGTGAGTCTGGTCACGGCCTGAGCATGCCGCTGAGCTCTCGCTTCTGTGGAAAATGAACCGAACTGGATCTCGTAGTCACCGGCAGCGCTCGGTAGAGAAGGGACCGATCGAGCACCCGCCTCGGGTCGTCCGATCGTGTCACGCGCCTGGTCGGCGTAGCGAAGTGCCCACGCCTGATCGTTTCCATCGAGGTGATCGGCAGCGAGTTGCAGCAGACGCGAGGCTTCGCCGCGGTTTCCGCCTGCGAGCTCGATGAGCCCCAGCGTGGCGGCCGCCCGACCCTTGATGTCGGCGTCGCTTGACCGGAGCAGTGGCCGCAGAAGCACGGCGGCTCGGTCGCGTTCGCCGAGCTCAGCGCGTGACATGCCTTCGATCAGCCGAGCACGCGCGTCGCGGCGGGGCGCCTGTGAAGCGAGTTTCGCGGCGGTCGCGAAGTCACCTCGGCGGAAGGCCCGCTGGTACCGAGGCGGCGTGTTGTCTTGCTGAGTCGCGAGCTGCAGCCGGTCGTCAGAGGAGAACCTCGTCCCCGATGAGCAGCCCGACGCGAGGAGGCCGGCACCCTGGAGGCAGATCACGAGGACGCAGAACGTGGCTCGTCGGCATTTATCCATGAATCGGCGATCGGCACGGCACCGGACGGAGCAATAATCTGCAGGCAGAACCCCGCAGATGTGCCGAGAGTTGGCTTGCATGGAGGCGCTTTCGCAATGAGTGTTCATTGGCCGATTCTCCGCTCCCTCGTCGCGCGTGCACGTCAGCACGTGATAACAGACGACGCACGATCGTACCGCGGCATCGAGCTGCTTGTCGCCGCGATGCACACGGCCGCCGAGATCGAGCGGATGTCATCAGCACCGCGGGTTGGCCTTCTGCTCCCGACGAGCGGCGCGTTCCCGATCGCCGCCTTTGCGTCGTGGATGCTCGGCAAGGCGATTGTCCCGCTCAACTACCTTCTGAAGCGTGCGGAGCTGGCCTATGTGATCGAGCACAGCGGCGTCGACACCGTGGTGACGGTCCAGCCGATGCTCGATCATCTCGGCTACGAGCCGGAGGGCGTTGGCCTGCTCCGCCTCGATCGGATGAACTTTAAGTCGGTCCCAGAGTTGCGGTGGCCGGCATCCGCCTCGGATGATGAGATCGCGATGGTTCTGTACACCTCGGGAACGACCGGTCTCCCGAAGGGCGTCATGCTGAGTCACGGCAATCTTGCCGCAAACATCCGTCAGGGAATCGGCGGCATGGGCATCAGCAAGCGTGACGTCTTTTTGGGGGTGCTTCCACAGTTCCACAGCTTCGGCGTCACCCAGCTCACACTGACGCCCCTGGCGGTCGGCGGCAAGGTTGTTTACACGGCACGCTTCAATGCAAAGAAAATCCTTCAGCTGATGCGAGAGCATGGGGCGACGGTGTTCGTCGGGATCCCGTCGATGTACAACGCGCTCGCGATGAGCAAAGACGCATCGCCGGAGGACGTCGCACACATGCGGCTGCTCGTCTCGGGCGGAGAGCCTCTTCCGGATGCTGTGCTCGAGCGGTTCGAGCAGAAGTTCGGCAAGACGATCTGCGAAGGCTACGGGATGACGGAGATGTCGCCGGCGACGCACTGCTGCACCCCTGGGCAGCGCAAGCGATACTCGGTCGGCCCTCCTCTGCCGGGTGTCGAGCAGCGGATCGCTGATCCCGAGACAGAATCTGTCCTCGGCCCCAACGCTGATGGAGAGATCCGCATGCGTGGGCCCAACACCATGCAGGGCTATTTCAGAGACCCCGACGCCACAGCGAAGACAATCGATGCCGATGGCTTCATCCGCACCGGCGACATCGGACGGATCGACGAGGACGGGTTTCTGTTTATCACCGGCAGGCTGAAAGAGATGATCATCGTGGGGGGCGAGAACGTCTTTCCGCGCGAGGTCGAAGAAGTGCTCTCGCGGCAGAACGCGGTCTCGGCCGCGGGCGTGTGTGGGATTCACGATTCGATGCGAGGCGAGGTTGTCATCGCGTTTGTCGAGCTCGAAAAGGGGCGGTCGGCTACACCCGAAGAGCTGCGAACGTGGTGCCGGGAACACCTCGCGGGCTACAAATGCCCACGCGAGGTGCACATCGTTGATCAGCTGCCGCGGAACCCGACAGGCAAAATCATGCGTCGCGAGCTGCACATGCTGCTCCCGGCGCGTGACGAGATCGCCGCGGACTAGACTGCTCACCTCCGACGAACAAGGGGAACCCGCATGGAGCTCTACGTCGACACGGCAAACCTCGATGAGATCAAGCGTGCCGCCGATATGGGCGTGCTCGACGGTGTCACCACCAACCCCTCGCTGATCGCGAAAGAGGGCGTCGACTACGGCGAGCGGCTCTCGCAGATCTGCGAAGTTGTCAGCGGTCCGGTCTCGGCGGAGGTGATCGCGACGGACTTCGACGGCATGCTCGGCGAGGCCGAGACTCGGATGTCGATCGCAGAGAACATCGTGATCAAGCTGCCGTGCACCGCCGATGGGGTTCGGGCGTGCAAAGCCCTCTCCGACCGTGGCGTCCGAACGAACATGACGCTGTGCTTCCAGCCACTTCAGGCGTGGATGGTTGCCAAGGCCGGCGCGTTTCTGGTCAGTCCATTCATCGGCCGGATCGATGACATCGGTCAGGACGGCATGGAGCTCATCCACCAGATCCGGCAGGCCTACGACACACACGGCTACCAGACGAAGGTCCTTGCCGCGTCGATTCGGCACCCCAAGCACATGCTTGATTGCCTGCTCGCGGGCGCCGATGTCGCGACCGTCCCGTACAAGGTGATCGAGGGGCTGCTGAAGCATCCGCTGACCGATTCCGGGCTTGAGCGATTCCTTGCGGACTACGGCAAGGCGTTCAGCAGCGGCGCTCCAGCACGCTGAGGCATTCGGTCAGCCGAGCTCAAAGAGAACCTCCACCTCGACTGGAGTGCCGAGGGGCAACGCGACGGCGCCGACCGCCGCCCGGGCGTGCCTGCCGCGCTCGCCGAACACGGCTTGCAGCAGCTCGCTGGCACCGTTCGCGATGCCTGGCTGGGCCTTGAAGCCGGGGTCAGACGCGACCCATACGCCGACTCGCACGACACCAACCAGTTCGCGGCCATCGGGCACAGCACCGACCGCGGCAGCGATCGCGTTCAACGCACACTGCCGTGCGCAGCGTGTCGCTTCCTCTTCACTGAGATCGGAAGGGACGGTGCCCCTCGCCATGAGCTTCCCATCACGAATCGGGAGCTGTCCAGATACAAAGGTGAGATCACCGGCGATCCGTGCTGGGACGTACGCGGCAACGGGCGGAGCGACGGTCGGCAACGTCTCGCCGAGCTCACCAAGACGAAGTTCGATGTGTGTTTGGTCCATTCGTGCCTCGGTTGCGTTTGGGGCGGGGATTCCTATACTAACACTGGGAACTCCGGGCCAACTGGTGCGGATCGTCTCCTGGCATGCCAGAGGTGTGCACAAACGGATCGGGTGGGCATGACCAATGCTCTGATACCGGCGGCCATTCGCCAATGCGATGAACCAGCCCTCCCGGCCAGCGGCGCACGCCGACAACCCGAAAGCCCCGCGTTCGTCGCGCAGCCTCGGATAGGTTGCCCGATTCAGCTCGCGGGCTCTGAGCCGATTGCATGATCGGCTCTGGCGTTCGATTCGGTGGCTGAGCAGGCGTTCAGTTGCCGCACGCATTGGCGCACCGTTCTCTTGCGAACGAGGGCGGTGCACAGGTTGAGGAGGTTCATCACATGAACACTCGTAAGAATGTTCGCGGATTCACGCTGATCGAGCTCTTGGTGGTCATCGCGATCATCGCTCTGCTCATCGGCATCCTGCTTCCGGCCCTGGGCAAGGCCCGGAAGTCGGCGCAGCAGCTCAAGGACTCGACCCAGATCCGCGGCGTCATCCAGGCGCTTGTCACCTGGGCGGCAGACAACAAGGAAGAGTACCCGCTCCCCAGCAAGCTCGACCGCAACGGCTTCACAATTCAAAACAACGACGGTGATTTCAGCAAGGACGAAGCGAAGGACATCACCGGACAGATCATCTCGCCATTGGTCAACAACGGTTCCGTTACTGCTGAGCTGTTCATCAGCCCGGTCGAGCAGAACCCCAGCATCGCCGAGTACGAGAACTACGAGGTCGATGAGCCGCGGACGGCGGCTGAGCCCGAGCGGGCGTTGTGGGACCCCGCAATGCGAGGAACGCCGGACGAAGACGAGGCCGACGGGCTGGCCACCGAGATCATGTACAACCTTGTCGGCAACGCTGACACCGGCAACACGTCGTACGCTCACACCATCCCTTACGGGAAGCGGCTCGCGCAATGGCGGGACACCTTTGTCGCGTCGGAGCCAGTGATTGCCAACCGCGGACCGGTGTTTGAAGAGGTCAGTGGCACGTCAGAGGCAAACCTCCAATGGCAGCTCGTCGCTGACAACCCGGCAGGCCTGCAGTCGAACACGCTGCTCATCCACGGCGGCCGGACGACCTGGGAGGGCAACGTCGGATACAACGACGGCCACGTTGATTTCGAGAACTCCGCGACCCCCGACCAGGCAGCGCAGATTCAGGTGAGCAGCGCTGACGCGGGCGAGGCATTCACGCGGAACGACAACATCTTTGTCTCAGAGGTGGATCAGACCGGTGAAGAGGCCACCACAGGTGGTTCGGGCTTTACCGCTGGGCTCAACAGCGTGTCGATCGGCGGTAATCCCCCGTCGAACGGCGTTGACGAGCGTCCCGAAGCACAGAGGAACGCGTGGCTCAACATCATCGGGGCTGCCGCTGACCGCGACGCCGCGAACGCGACTTCCACGCTGCAGCTGTGGAAGGACTGAGCGTCTCTTGAATGACCACTTTCTGGGGCCTCCGGCTCGGCCGGGGGCCCCGGCTTTGCGCACACCCGGCCGCCGAGCGAGCGAGTCGTGCAGTAGTACGGAGATCACGATTATGCGCCGTCCCCTGAAGCACTTCGGCAGCCGTCACGGCTTCACGCTGGTCGAACTCCTGGTGGTCATCGCGATCATCGCGCTGCTGATCGGCATCCTGCTCCCCGCGCTCGCCAGCGCCCGCGAGGCGGCCCGCCGAACGCAGGACGGCTCGCAGATCCGCAACACCCTCAAGGCCTTCGACATCTGGGCCAATGACAACGATTCGTTCTACGTGCTGCCCAGCGAAGTCGATCAGACCAACGCAACGATCGACACCGACGAGCCGCTCGAGAAGGACAACACCGGCAATATCTTCTCGATCCTCATCGCCGAGGGCGCGCTCCAGCCTGCGGATCTGATCAGCCCGGTCGAGACCAACCTCGAGGTGGAGGCGTTTAAGAACTACAACCGCGAGAGCGCCGCTGCAAACACGCCCGAGTTCTCACTCTGGGACGTCGAGTTCGCGGGCGTCACTGCCGAGGAAGGCACCGGCGGCGGTGATGTTCGCCGGAGCGAGAAGGGCAACAACTCGTACGCCCATCTGCCGCCGTTTGGTGCGCGTCGTTCTTTGTGGAAGCAGGGCGGGGGCTCGAATGTTGCGCTGATGAGTAACCGGGGGACGGTATACCTGCCTTGGATGGGACCCACCTGGGAGATCAACGGCTTTAGTGAGGACGGTTTCGACTCGAACACGCTCGAGTTCTATGGAACCGACAACACCTGGAGCGGAAACATCGGATTCGGTGATGGCCGGGTTACGTTTGAAGACCGCCCGGATCCGGACGGGCTGCGTGTCGCTATCAACGATGGTGCCGACACCATCCCCGACAACATCTTCGCAAACGAACCCGAGTCAAGCGGTGGCGGTGCTGGACCTGAGGCCGTGGACGAGGGGAGCAACAGTTACCTTCGTCCTTGGTACGACGTGGGCGTCGTTGAGTCCGACGAGAGCGTTTCCGCATCTCCATGGGCCATTTCTCGCGGAGCGAATGTCGGCGGAGGCGACTGATCACTCGACCTTCAGGCCTCGCACGTAGCTGTTGAGTTCGTTCTGCAGCCGCTGACGCTCTGTTTCCGCGTCTGTCCGTTCGCTTCTGATGGCCTCCAGCCGGTTCTCGTGCTGCTCGAGGGTCCTCAGGTACCGAGCGTGCAACGCGTCCTGGCGGCTTACCGATCCCATCAGCCGTCGGATCCGCTCCTGATCCTGACTCAGACGGCCCGTCTCGGCGTCAAGCTCGTTGATCACCCGCTGCAGGTCATCGATCGACGCTCTGCGGTCGGCGTAGCCCTGGAAGGCCGCCAGCACGCCGTCCGACACCGAGCCTGTGCGGTTGTACGAGACCATCTGTTGGAGCGTCAGCGAGGACAGCGCGAGCTGTGTCGATGACGTGCGGCTCTGCCGAGTCTCGATCGCCGCCTGCCGGCCCGGATCAACCTCAACGGCGAATCGATGAAGGCCCGGAGCCGACTCGTACAGCGGCGTCGCCGACTCCAGCTCCCAGCCTTCGCGGGCGTTGATCTCGACGATCACCGTCCGCCCGCGCTTCGCGTCCGCGTTGTCGATCGAGACTCGGTCAACAATCTGGTTGAACACACGCTTGATGAAGACGCCGTCGCGGATGGTGATCTGCTCGATGCGTTCGGCACGGTTCCGCGTTGTGCGTTCGACCGAGACGTCAAGGTCGACGCCAAACGACAGCATGCGGTCGTCGCCCGCGCCGACATAACCGATCTGTGCATCGCCGGCGAACGCGCCGCTGTCGTAGACGCTCACGGGTCCGGGCATCAGCTTGAGGTCGCCGCTGTTGGTCATCTCGAGGCCGCGCATCGGGTGACCGATCCCGTCGTTCGGGGACGTGATCGAGACACGCCGGCCTTCGATCGATTCTGTCAGGATCGGGATCATCGCCGACTGCCGACGCCCGACCGTGACCGGGTCGTTCAGCCTGTAAAAGAAGACCTCGCCCGACTCGTCGGACGATGCCGCCGCGGCGAAGCTCGAACGCATCGCGTCCTCGGCCGAGACCGCTTCGACCATATCGAGCAGGCGGCCCGGTGCCTGGTTTGCGGCGACGCTCCGCTGCATCCCCGCGGATCGGCCGGCGTCGGCCCTGCCGCGCTCCAAGCGCAAGAATTCGTCGCCGCCTTCAACACCGCGGTCGTATGCCTTCGGCGCCGCCGCGAGTTCGACGGGCACCGCAAGCTCCGGCCGTGGTACAAACAGCGGCTGCGACAGCGGCATTGTGAAGCCGACGGGTCGGCCCGCGACGAGCGACAGCGTGATGTCGTCCCAGTCGCTGTCGGTGGTGTTCTCGACGATGGCCCAGCCCTGCAGTTGCAGAGTGCCGTCATCGGTCTCGGGGATGAGCACGCGGTAGCTCGTCTTCCAGACTGGTGTTTCTTGGGTGTACACCGCGCGGACCCGGCGTTCGCCTTGGCCGAGCAGCTCGATATCGAGTGACCGGCTCTGCTCGGTCCGCTGCTCCGCGAGCGACGTCAGCAGTGCCTCGAAGTCAGCGCGGAGCTGGGTGTCATCGAAGGTGATCGCACGGATCTCGTCGTCGTGCGCGGTGACAACGCCGGCGGGGGTCAGCAGGCTCACGCGTGAGCGGGTGGTGATCGCGCCGCCTCCGCCATCACCCGTGCTGATCGAGTCCACGCCAAGGATCCGCCCCTTGATGGTTTCGCGGCCCGTCACCTCGAGCTGCACGGCGGCCCCCTTGAACCCGCTGAGGATCCGGTTGAGGGTCAGCTGATCGGGTGATGCAACGCCCAGCGCGTCGAGAAGGCGTGCGACCGGTTCGTCGGCTGTGTATGTCACGGGTCCCACGCGGCCGCCGTCCAGGTCGAGCACGACGAGCGACTTGAGCAGATCATCGATCTGCTCCGCCGAGGCATCCAGCCGGACACGCGAGGTCCCGCTGACCGTCCCCGACCGCTCGAACGAACCCACGCCCGATCGGTACAGCGTCACCCCGGTGACGGGCAGGTCCTGCGGCGGGTTATCGCTTTGCGGGGTCGCGCCGGCGGCGAGACCCGCCGAGAGAGCGAGCACGAACGGGCGGCGGGCACGGGTGGGCACTGGCATGACTCGGCTCCTTGGCTGAACAATCCCAGCATATCGACGCAGCCGACGATGCACCGGTTCGCGCCGGTTCTACAGCGGCATCGGCGTTTCGCTCAGAACGTCGTGCACCAGCGACTCGGCGTCACCGACAGACAGCGCCCCGGTCCCGCCGGCCGGTATGAGCCGGTGCGCAGCGACCGCGACGAAGTGGTCCGTGATGTCATCGGTCGTCACGTAATCGCGGTCGCGTACGCGGGCCGAAGCTCGGGCCATCCTCGCCACCGCGAGCGATCCCCGCGTGCTCAGTCCGGCGGCGAGCTCGGGCCGTTCGCGCGTCGCCGACGCGAGGGCGCGGATGTACTCGGCGAGCGGTCGGCTGAGCGATGTCGAATCTGTCAGCTGCTGCAGCGCGACAACGTCGTCCGGGTGGCTGACCGGCGTGAGATCTTCGAGCGTCTGCGACACGGGATTGTCGAGCAGGACCCTGATCTCGGATTCGTTATCCAGATACCCCAGCGATGTTCTCACGAGAAAGCGATCGAGCTGGCTCTCGGGTAACGCGTACGCCCCGTGATGATCGGTGGGGTTCTGAGTCGCGATAACCAAAAAGGGTTCGGGCAGTCGGTGCGTTGTGCCATCGACGCTGACCGAATTGTCGTTCATTGCCTCGAGAAGAGCGCTCTGTGTCCTGGGCGGGGCTCGGTTGATCTCGTCGGCGATCACGACGTTGGCGAAGACGGGCCCCGGGATGAAGCGAAACTCCCGGCGAGGCTCCTCGTAGACAGACACGCCGATGACATCTGCTGGAAGCAGGTCCGAGGTCATCTGGATCCGCTTCGAGCTTCCTCCGATCGACCGGGCGGCGACGGTCGCCAGGACGGTCTTTCCGACTCCCGGGACATCTTCGAGCAAGAGATGCCCGCGGGCAAGCAGACAGCACAGCACTCGATCGACCGCGAGCTGCGGCCCGAGGAACACCGAAGCTATCGATTCCCTCAGCCGCCCGAGCGTCGCGGCCGAGCCTTCATCTGTCGTCATAACGGTGGGCTTCCGAATACACTGTCCGGTGTCCGAGGGGGGAGGTCGTAGCACCGTGGCGGATCCGACACCTAGCGAGCCGTCCACGCGATCTCGTGAAGAGGGTAGCCCGACCGAAACTGATCTTGCCTACGTCCTCTCGGGGCGACTGCCGTGCACGACCTGCGGGTACGATCTCGCCGGTCTTTCGGTCCTCGATCGGTGCCCGGAATGCGGCACGCTTATTCGCGACAGCCTGTTGATCCTTGTTGATCCTTCCGGTGACTCCGTGCCGAAGGTGCGTTCGCCGCGCCGGGTGGCGATAGGGATCGTCGGATCGGCCGCATGCGCCTTTCTCTCTGTGCTCTCGCTCATCGCGCATCGCGCAAGCGTGCTGCTCTGCGAGACCCATGACGTGGGCTGCGGGCTGGGCGTCCTGGCCGCCGCCGGGGTTCTGCTGCTCGGTCTGTCGGCGGTGTGCGCGGCGGGCCTTGTCATTCCTTTGCGGGCGACATCCCGGTCCAGCACGATCGCGGCGACGCTCGGCTCAACCTGTCTGCTTGCAGCCGCTGTCGCCGCTGGCTTTACGCTTCTGAGCAGAGATGCAAACCGCGGCTCGCCCTACTTGACCATGGATATGCCAGACATCGTTCGCGTCGGTGAGCACGCCGCGGTCCACGCGCTCGCGTTGCTGGCAGTGGTGTTGCTGCGGCTCAACGCGAGAGCGATCTCTCAGACGGCGTGGCGCGTCCGAGAGAATCATGATAATCGGCAGCGGCTCCTGACGGTCGCAGCATCACTCGCGGCGGTGCTTGTCGGAGACGTGCTGATGCTCACCGCGGGAGCGGTCGATTCGGTCGCCGGCGTCGCCGTTGGCTTGTGTGGAGAGCTTCTCGTCTTCGCAAGCTCGGGCATCTTGGCGATCGCGTTGCTCGGCGTCCTGGGTGACGCGGTGTCCATCGCATCGACACTCTGGCGCATGCCGGTCGCGTTTCGCGACGTCGTTCGGCGGGCGCCGTCGTGACACCGGAAGACCGGGTGCTCTTTGATTCCTGCTTCGCCCGCGTCCTTGACGCGTTGCCCGCTCGCATCCGCGAACTGATCGATCGCGAGCTCGTCGTGATCGTGGACGACCAGCCATCTGTCGCGCTGCTCGACGATCTTGCCCGCGATGAGGGCGGCCCGCGTTCGATGCCCGATGAGATCCTGGGCCTCCACACCGGTGTCCCCCTGACCGAATGGTCCGTTGAGGATGGGGCACGGGAGCCGACGACCATCCGATTGTTCCGTCTCGGTATTCTGCGCGAAGCACGCCAAGCCGACCTGCCGGGTCCCGCGGAGATCGAACGGCAGATCCGCATCACACTGCTGCACGAAATCGGACATCACTTTGGCCTGGACGAGGACGATCTTGATCGTCTCGGCTACGCGTAGGAACGCGAGTTGCGTGCCACGCAACGGCCTGCCCCGGCCACGGTATCATTGACGATACATGAAAGGACGATGTATGGGTTTCACGCGTGACTTGGTTTCGATTTGTGTGGCCGCGTGCACCGCAGCGTCGGCGGCCGCTTTCGCCGCTGACGATGCGAAGGTCGGCCTCATCCAGCTGAGCGGTGCGCTCCAGGATCGGCCCTCGCCTTTCTCGTGGCTCAGCGGTGAAACTGAGCTCACAGTCCGGTCGCTCACAACGGCGATCGAAGACAACGCCCCCGATAAGGGGCTCGACGCGTTTGTTCTCCAGCTCGAAGACGCGGCGTTATCGCGATCGCAGATCGAAGAGGTCGGCTCGGCGTTGCAGCGTCTGCGTGACGCCGGCGTGCCTGTCTATGTCGTGACCGACACGCTCGGACCGACCGAGGTGCTCCTCGGGTCGTACGCGGATCGTGTTATTGCTCAATCGGGCACGGGCCTGATGCTGCCCGGCTTGTACATGGAAGAGATGTATCTGCGGGACGCGCTCGAGTGGGTCGGTGTCGAGCCGAGCTTCGAGCAGGTGGGGGCCTATAAGGGCGCCGACGAGATGTTCAACAACTCGTCGCCGAGTGAGCCGTGGTCGGAGAACATCGACCAGCTGCTCGACAGCATGTACGACAACATGCGGTCGCAGCTGGCAGCGGGGCGAGGCCTCGACGAGTCGCAGATCGACGAAGCGATGACAAGAGCGTGGCTGGCGGACGCCGAGGACGGTGTTGAAGTCGGCCTCGTGGACGACACGATTAATCTCAGCCGTCTCACGGCAACGCTGGAATCGGACCTCGGCGGCGATGTCTCTTGGATCTCCGATGTGGGCCTCGACGATGCGGGCTCGATGATCGATACGTCGAACCCGTTCGCGGTCTTCTCGTTGCTCTCGCAGGACCCCGGCAACGATCCGTCTGGCCCGACGATCGCTGTTGTGCACATCGACGGGGCCATTGTTGACGGTGATTCTGTTCAGGGCGGCCTGTTCGGATCATCGTCTGTCGGAAGCAGGACGATCCGCCGGATTTGCAAGACCCTCCGAGATGACGACGACATCAAGGGCGTCGTGGTCCGCATCGATTCGCCGGGCGGGTCTGCGACAGCGAGCGAAGTCATCTGGCAGGCGTTGACCGAGCTCCGTGAGGTGAAGCCGGTTTACGTGTCCGTCGGGTCGATGGCAGCCTCTGGCGGTTACTACATCGCGGTGGCCGGCGATGAGATCTACGTCAATCCATCTTCGATCGTTGGCTCGATCGGGGTGGTCGGCGGCAAGCTCGCGATCGCCGGGATGTACGACAAGCTGAAGATCAACACTGTCGGCCGCGCCAGGGGACCGCACGCCGCGATGTTCAGTTCCTCGCCGTGGACGGCCGAAGAGCGGGCGTTCGTGCGTGAACGCATCACAGATACATACGAGCTGTTCACGGGGCGGGTGAGCGCAGGGCGGGAAGGCATCGAGCTCGACAAAACCGCCGAGGGCCGACTCTTCACGGGCAACAGGGCGATCGAGCTGAACATGGCGGACGAGATCGGGTCGCTGTCCGACACGATTGCCGCGATGGCCGACGACCTGCAGCTGCGGTCGTTCGACGTGCTCGATTATCCCGGGCCGCAGTCGCTCGAAGACCTCTTCGACCAGCTTGTGCCGGGCGGCGTGCAGTCGCCGAATGCGAGCTCGCCGCTCCCGTCGGTGGTGTCTCAGGCGTTCGGATCGATGGTCGGTTCCGCCTGGCCCGAGCTGCGCGAACGCATCGATGCCGCGATCATGCTCCGGTCAAGCCCCGTCAACCTGCTGGAGCACCGTGTGCTTCACATACGATGAGAGCGATGATCAAAGCCCTTTGGCCGATCAGACTTCCATGATCTCGGTGCTCTTGTCTTTGAGCATCGCGTCAAGCCTGCCTTCGTACTTCTTGAGCAGTTCTTGGATCTCATCCTTGAGTGTCGAGACCTCGTCCTCGGAGATGTGGCCGTCCCCCTTCCCAAGGGCATCGGCGTGCTTGTTGGCGTCGCGGCGCGCGTTCCGCATTACCACCTTTGACTCCTCGGTCATTTTCTTCGCTTTGCCGACCAACTGCTGACGCCGGTCGGTCGACAGCGGCGGGACGTTGAGCCTGATCTGCTTCCCGTCGACGTTGGGCGCGAGCCCGAGGTCCGACTCTTCGATCGCCTTCCGGATCTCGCCCAGGGCACCGGCGTCGAACGGCTTGATGAGCACCTGCGTCGGTTCGGGTGTGCTGACGGCCGCGAGCGATTTCAGATCTGTTGGCGCGCCGTAGTAGTCAACCTTGATGAACTCGACAAGCGCCGTGGACGCTCGGCCGCCGCGGAGACCCTTGAACTCCTGGCTCAGGTAGTCGACCGCCTTTTGCATCTGCTCCTCGGCTTCGAGCAGGATCGTGTCCGGATCACTCATTGCTTTTGTTCCTCGCCCCGTTTATGCCCGGCCGAATGGCCGCTTGCCGTACGCTGCAACGCATCGCCGTCGTCAGCCCGCGCGTGTGCTGAACCGTGCTCCGATCGCTCAGCGGTCGTGGTCGTCTTCAACGATCGTACCGATCGCCTGCCCGGAGACCGCTTTGTGAATATTGCCCGGTTCATCGTATTGAAAGACGCGGATCGGGATCTTCCGCTCTCGGCAGATGGTGAACGCGGTCGCATCCATCACGGCGATCTCTCGGCGGAGCGCTTCACCGTAGCTCAGCCGCTCGAACGGCGTCGCGTCAGGAAACTGTGCCGGGTCGCGGTCGTAGATGGCGTCCACCTTCGTCGCCTTGAGGAGCACCTCGCACCGCAGCTCGGTGGCCCGCAGAGCGGCGCACGTGTCGGTGGTGAAGAACGGGTTCCCCGTCCCGGCGCTCAGGACAACGACCCGCTTCTTCTCTAGATGACGGATGGCGCGGTTGCGAATAAAGGGTTCGGCAACTGATCGGATTTCGAGTGCTGACATCACGCGGCTATCGACACCGAGTGATTGGAGCTTCTCACGAAGCGCCAGCCCGTTGATGATGGTGCCGAGCATGCCCATGTAGTCAGCGGTCGCCTGCTCGATGTCGCCGGTCTCGGCGAGACTGGCGCCGCGGATGATGTTGCCGCCGCCGACCACGACCGCGATCTCGGCCCCGTCTGCGCGGGCCTGTGCGACTTCACCGGCTATGCGAGCGAGCGCGGCCGCGTTGATGCCGAAGCCGTCTTCGCCGCTGAAGGCCTCTCCGCTGAGCTTGAGCAGAACACGTGACACCGAAACGCCTCCGTACGACCCGTACCCGCCGCGGCAGGGAACCGATCCGCGATACCATAGACCGACCGGCGTCCGCGGACGCCTCTGCCAGGAACCTCACGCGGTCTTGGGCGTCCAACAGGTGAGACGCCTGTGGCACGAGCGCTATGAGCACGGACGATCAGCGCCAACCCGACGCCCCTTCGTTCTGGGAACGATTCCGCAGATGGGCGCTCCGTCTCTCGGTGGCAGGGATCGTGGTGTCGCTCGCCGTGCACGTCGCGCTGCTCATCGGCGCGGCATTGCTGCTGGTCGGGGGCGGCGGGGCGGCCGGGACTGGTGAAGGCACACCAACTGCCGTCGAGTTCGCGGTGATGCCAGAGAGCCAGTTCGAGTCTGTCGGCGATGTTGATATTGAGATCGACTCGCCGGTCGTCGAATCGCTGCTCGACGAGCAACCACTCGACGTCGCGCTGACAGAGCTTACGACAGAGCCCTCGGCCGACCGCGATCTGAGCGTCGACATCGCAAGCTCTTCGGGCGGTGAAAGTCTCAGCATCGAGGGGACGTCGGGCAGCGGTGGAGCCAGCGGGGGGGCGGCGAGCTTCTTCGGCATCGAGGCGAGGGGCAACCGCTTTGCTTACGTCGTTGATGTCTCGGGTTCAATGGGACAAGACGGCCGGATGGAATCGATGCTCGCCGAGCTGCGTCGGTCGATTACCGAGTTGGGGTCTCACGTCCAGTTCTACATTGTGTTCTACAGCGAGGACGCCTTCGCCCTCGGAAACCGAAAGGAATGGACCGATGCCACGAACGCCGGAAAGCGTTGGGCCCGGCAGCGACTCGAGACGGTCGAGCCGCTGGGGTCCACGAAACCTGTACCGGGCTTCGACCTGGTGTCCCGTATCCGGCCGCGGGCCGACGCCATCTACTTCATGACCGACGGCCGATTCGCGAACGGCGAAGCGGATGTCGACACGATCCTTGCACTCAACCGGGAAAGACCGACACCCGTGCACTGCATCACGTTTGTCACACGTGAAGGCGAGGCGAGCATGCGCCGCATCGCCGAGGCGACAGGCGGGTCGTACACCCATGTGCCGGGCGGGTCCGGGCCATGAGGTTCCGAGCACGTCTCGCGTCGCTCATGGTTCTGCACGGTCTCGTCGCCCATGCGGGTCTCGCGGCGGCACAAGCCACGGCGACGCTCCGCGGACGAGACGCGCGGGTCATCGATATTGAGCGATTCGACGGTTCGGCCGTCATCGGCGAAGTGGCCGGGTCGCGGGTTGTCCTTACGTGGGACAGAGTCCGGGCTGTAGACGGGAGCGGCGACGCGGCGCTTGCCCGCCTGTTGTCGGCGGGGGATGCGCTCTGGCGTGGCAAAACACGTCTCGATCGAGGGGATCCCATCGCCGCTGTGGCCGCGCTCGAACAGGCATTCGACGTCTTCTCAGCGGAGCCTGGACACACGGCACGCGTGTCGTCGGACGCGCTCCTTGCGGCGAGGCTCGCGCTCGGCCAAGCCGAGCGGAGCGTTGTGCCGTGGTTGCACCTTCGAGAGCAAAGCGCTGCCCTGCTTGATGCTCCCGGAGCCCTCCGGACCGAGACCGATGAGGAGTGGGGCTTGGTCCAGGATTTGCCTCCGATCTTTGTGCCCTCGCGGAGCGCCGCGCGGATTGCCGCAGACGTCGCGGCTGACGGCCTGCTCGGCTGGACCGAGGGCCCGAATCGGAGGCTCGCGGAGGTCTACGCATCTGCCCTACTGATCGCGGCGGGTGAGTCGCCTCCCCCGCTCGACTGGGAACCGCCGTCCGAGCCCGTAGGACTGGTACGCTCGATCGTCGAGGCGAGAAGCGATGATCCGCGCCGCCGCGCGGTTGCCCGAGCCGATCTCAGGCGTTGGTTGGCCGATCAGGAACGGTCTTGGGTGAAGGCATGGTGTCACGCGGCCATCGGCCTGTCGCTCCTTAATGAATCGGAGAGTGAGCGGCTCGCCGGGATCGGACACCTGCTGATCGTCCCGAGCGTCTACGGCGACGCCCAGCCGTACCTCGCGGGGGTCTGCCTCGCGGAGGCCGCGCAGGCGCTTGCAAACGCGGGGCGAGCCGAAGCCGCCGCCAGGCTCGTCGATACACTCTCTCGTAGGTCACCCCGTCATCCAGCCCTGGCGCTGCCCTCGCTCCGCGGGCTACGCGCGGCCGCTACGTCGTCCCAAACGAACGGAATCGGAACATGAGTATGCTCTTGCACGTCGCACAGGCGGCGTCTCTCGCCCAGAACGATCCGATCGGCCGAAAGTCGATTTTCGAGCACATCGCGTCGGGTGGACCGATCGGCTTTGTGATCATCATCTTGTCCTTTGCGGCTGTCGCGCTCGTCGTGATCCAGCTCATCCAGCTGCGGCTCGATCGACTCGCGCCCGAGGACCATCTCCAGCGGCTCAGCGAGATGCTCCTCAACAGGCAGCTCGACCAGGCCCGCGCGTACTGTCTTGACCACTCGAGCCCGAGCTTTCTCACGCATGTCATCGGCTCGGCCCTGTCGCGATGCGCTCGTTCTCCGTTCGGCCTGCTGGAGTTTCGAAGCGCGCTTGAGGAATCCGGACAGGCAGAAGTCGGTCGGCTCATGCGTTCGACGGAGGGGCTCGCGCTCATCGCGTCCGTGAGCCCCATGCTCGGTCTCTTGGGCACGGTGGTCGGGATGGTGGGTGCCTTCGATCGCCTTGGAACATCCGCGGGCGGATTCGCGAGGCCAGACGAACTCGCCGGCAGCATCTCCGTAGCGCTCATCACGACAGTTCTCGGATTGGTTGTTGCGATCCCGGTGACCGCATCGGTCTCTCTCTTCCGGAATCGTATCGAGTCTTTGGCGGCAAGCGTGGCAGAGCGGACCGAGGAACTGCTCGGCTACGTTGAGAGTCACCAAGCGGCATCCGATCGGAGCGGTGCTTGATCCCGAATCGTTCACATGTGACCGGGTTCGACCTCACGCCGATGATCGACGTCGTTCTGTTGCTCATCATCTTTTTCCTCGTTTCAGCTCAGATTTCTCGGTCCATCCGCCAACCGCTCGACCTGCCGAACCAGTCGGGAACGCCTGAGTCGGAAGCGGCGACAGAGGGCGTTCTCGTCGTCGACCTGCTTCGCGGTGGGGAGCTCCGAGTCGAGAACGAGCGTCTTTCGTTCGATACGTTCGCGGCGATGCTCGGAGCTGTCGCCGGCGAGGATCAGGTCGTGCTCGTCCGCCCGGAGTACGACGCGAGCGCATCGCATCTCAACCGCCTCACGCGGCTGCTGACCGATAGCGGTGCCACGCGGTATCGGATCGCGACTGACCCCGCCGGGAGGGGCGGCGGATGAGATTTACCCGGACAACAGATGATGTCCGCGGTGGTCGGCTGCCGCTCATCGGCATGATCGATGTGTTCTTTCTGCTCTTGGTCTACTTTTTGACCAGCGCCACGATCACTCCTGCAGAAGAAGAACTCGCCGCGGCACTCTCAGCAGAGCGGACGGACGCGTCGGCGGCGAACCTGGAACCACAGGTGGTCGTCGTGGGCGACCGCAGCGTCACAACGCCATTCACGGTCTCTGGAACATCCATTCCCACTCAGGCGAGGCTTACGGAGCTGCTCTCCGGCTTGCCCAAGGAGCCGGGTGTGTTTGTTCGGGCCGACGATGCGGCAAGAGTCGCCGATGTCGCCGCGGCGCTCCAGGCGTGCAACGACGCGGGCTTCGAGAGGATCACCTATGTGGCGCCGGAGTAGCCGATCGATCATCGCTGCGGTTGCCTTACTCGCAGGTCACGTCGCGGCTGCGCAGTCTGCTGCGCACGCTGAGTTCCTGAGCGATCAGGGGCTGGATGATGTCTATGCAGAGTTCCTGGCCGATCAGCTCGAAAGTGCGACCGGAAGCCGGCGGGCCGAAGTCGCGCGAGAACTCGCCCGGGTCTACGTCGCTCTCCTCGATGGCACGAACCAGTCTGGTGGTGGTCAGAACTGGGCGGAACGAGCGGCGACGCTGCTGCGGTCTGTGCCCGAGGCTGACTCGCCCGAACTGCGGCTCGGGCTCGCACAGGCGGCGTACCTCACGGCAGAGGAAACCGCTGAGCGGCACGTCCTCCGGCTCGCTTCCGAGCGGGACGTCGCGGATGCGATCCGCATCTTTCGGGAGACGGGCCCAACTTTCGTCGCGCTCGCGCAAGAGTCGCACCAACGGGCGCAGCGGCTCGAACGAGAGATGGGCCGCACGCTCGAGCGTGAGGAGGAAGACGAGGTTACCGAGCAGCTCGCGGAAGCGAGGAGAATGCGGTCGATCGCCTTCTACTACGCCGGCTGGACCAGCGTGTACTCCGCGCAGCTACTCGGCTCTCAGCAGGGCGCCGATCAGGCGCTGCGGCACTTCGGCTGGATCCTCGGAGCGAGAGACGGCGAGGCCGCGTCCGTTGATCAGCTCCAGTCGAGTCTGCTTCGGTTTGAGCACGTGTCTCGATCGGCGATCGGAGCGGCGATCGCGTGCTCGCTCTCCGGTCGATCGATCGAGGCGAGTGCGTGGCTGGATGCCGTCGAGCGATCGGCAGACGCCCCTCGGGCGATCCGCGACGATGTCTCGTCCCGACGCATTCGGATTCTGGCTCGTGCCGAGGCGTGGCCCGACTTTGACACGATCGCTCGCCGGAAGCTTGCTGCAACAGCAGAGCAGCCGGATGCGACGTTCGCGCGCCTTGTCTGTGTCCTCGCCTTCGAGCGACTGGGAACGCCCGGCGGCCGGCATTCGCAGCTCATACGCCGCGTGGCATCCGACGCCCTCGCGTACCTCGTCCGGGCGAGCGAGATCGGGCATGTCACCGACCTTGCCCGTCAGTTCGGGACAGACTTGCTCGGGAACGAGGGGTTTGTTGCCAGCTACGTTCGGGCAGTCATGACGCGTGACCGTGCGCGGGATGCGGTTGAAGCGCACGGGAGCGATGATCCTCGCGCCGTCGAGGCGTTGCTGCAGGCCGCGGAGAAGCTCGCGGCGGCGTCGCTCTCGGATGACGCGGATCGCTTCCCGAGCGAGCGCGCACGAGCCATGCTCGACGCGGGCGTGTCACTGCTCGAAGCCGGCCGGCCTTCCGAGGCGTCGGATGTTTTCGAGCGGTGCCAGTCTCTCGCGGCCACTACGGATCAGCGAAAGCAAGCGGCGTGGATGCGGGTTGTAGCTCTCGAGCGTGCTCTCGAAGCGGGTGACCCTTCGCTGAGCGACGAGCGTGATCAGGCCGCCCTGCTGTACCTCGCGGCATACCCGGCTTCCGACGAGGCCGCCCAGCTCGCGCTGCGGTCATCGACGGCGCGGCTCCTCACCGAGCAGCAAGCGGCGGACATTCTTCTCAGCGTTCCGGCCGATGCTCCGTCGTATGCCGCTGCCCGGCGGCGCGCGTCAGCATTGCTATATCGGCGGTACAGGTCAGCGGATCGGCTTGAACGCCCGCTCATCGCAACACAGTTCCTCTCCCTCGCGGAGTCGATTCTTGCATTCGATAGCCGATTGCTGCGTACAGATGTGTCGGAGTCTGCCTCCGAGACCGGTGCCGCCATGGTGGTCACCGCAAGGCGTTTGGCGGACGTTGCGCTCAGCACCGAGCCGCCCAGCATCGAACGCGCCGAGTATGCGTTGGACATCATCGACCGTGTCCATGACTTCGCCGATGCGGACGCGCAAGATCTCGCGGACGAGATCGCGTTCCGGCGGCTGCAGATTGCTTCGCACCGCGGCGACATCGAGCAAGCCGCGACGCTCGCCGATGAACTCGCGCGGGGAACGAGTGCCTTCAGCGCCGTCGCCGCGCAGGTTATGTACCGAGATTCGGTCCGTGCGTGGATCGAAGATCAGTCTGAGAACGCGGCCGCGGAACGTGTTGTCCGCTTCGGTCGCGAGACCTTGCCGGCTCTTGCGGCCCGTCCCGCGGCCCTCGCCAGCGTGCTGCAGACCGTGGCGAGTGCCGCCGACCAACTCACGATGGCGAGGGAGGGTGATGAATTCCTGCGAATCGCTATCGAGATGCGGGAGCGGCTCGTCGAGCTTGGTCTGGCGGATGACGAGCAGACCCGTCGTTTGGCGATGGGCTACGCGACCTCTGGTGAGCACCCGAAGGCGGCGAAGGCCTGGCTGACGGTGCTGCAGAGGGCGGAGCCGGGCACGCTTTCGTGGTACGAGGCGAGGCTCGAGTCTCTGCGCCAGCTCGAGCGTTCGGACCTTGAGGCAGCCCGAGACGCAGCGAATCAGTTCCGCGCGCTGCACCCGGAGCTCGGTCCCCCGCGGTATCGGGATGCCTTCCGCGAGATCATCGGGCGGCTCGTTGGCCCAGCGGCGGATGCTGGCCGATGAGTGCGTCACCAATCGTCGCCATTCTGCGAGTCGGCAACCCCGGCAATCCATTCGAGGTATTGGGTCTGCCCGTGGGGCCGGTGTCCGAGTCCGACGTGATCGACGCACTGGCCGAGCGCATGCGCCTGATTGCGGTCCACCCGCTGAGTGAGACACCGGAGGGCAACGAGGTTCGCCTCGCTGTGCACGCGGCGGCGGCGCAGCTGCTCGACTCAGCGATCAGGTCGGCGCTGCTTGAGCGCGCGGGGATCGTCGAATCAAGAGCAAAATTGCCGCGCACGCCTCGTGCTGCTCGCCCTCCAGAAACGGCGCTCGGCCCCAGAGCACTCATGGTCATCGCCAGCGAGGGCGGATGGAATCCGCGTGCGATGCGCCGAATCGCGTTGCTCGCACACGCCGCCGGTGTTGCTTCGTCATCGGTGCCGCGCGTTGTCCGGGACCTCGCGGGGGACAGCCGGCAGCGCGAGACATCGGCCGTTGCAGACCGGCGAGGCACAACGCCGCGGCGTGCGGACCCAAAGCAGGCTGTTGCTGGAACCGCACCTGTTGGCTTTACGGCAATCGCGGCGGCGGTTGCCATTCTTCTGCTCGGCGTGACATGGATATCGCTTTCAGCGCGATCACGGCCGGATGCAGCGCAAGCCGCGGCTCCGCAGCAGATCGATGCTCCTCCGACATCAAGCAACCCCGAAACGACATCGGTCGGGTCTCCGCCCGATGAAGTCGCGGCCGAAGCACCAGAAAGGGTCATCCCTGCTCCCAGTCTTGATCAACCGGATTGGTCGCTCGCGCTGATCGCGATCCGCGATGCCAAGGAGCAGACCGACGCAGAGACCGCCGTCCGTATCGCCGATGGCATCGCGGAGTCTTGGTACACGCGGGACCGGAACGAGCTGAGTGGGATCGCGAATGCATTCGTTGACGTTGTCTTCCTCATGAACGAGGACGACGCGACGCAGCTTGTTTCGGCCATGGCCGACAGGATCCGCGAGCGGCGGGCGAGCACGGCGTCTTTCCATGCCGGGCTGCTCAGCCGTTTATCGTTTGAGCGCTCGCTGCCCACGCCAGTGGATAACGCGATCATCTCCGCCATGGTTTCAACGATCGGCACTCGGCAGCGAGCGATCGATGCGCCGTTCGAGCGTGGCGCATCGCGTGGCTTGCAGTACGTTGCACGCGGCTGGACGGAGTCCGCCGCAGACACCGAAGAGCTGCGAGACTGGCTTGCTGTTGTTGATCTGATCGGCCGTGGGAACAGCGATCTCGCGGGTAGGGTCGTCCGGGATGCCGCCGAATCGCTCCTGCGAGCGCAGCGTGACGTGGTTGGGGACACCGATTCGCTCAGAGCCATTGAGGCGTTGGCTGAACGAATGGATCCCACGACCGATGCCGAAGCCGCCGGGCTCGTGTTGCGGCTGCTGGCTGATGAAGGCATCCCTGTCTGGGCAGCATCCGCTTTGGTCAACGCGATCGCGCGCAATCAACCGCCGGGCGGCACCGCCGCACCGATCCGGCTCGCTGCCACCGCGTCCGCGACGGAGCGATCCAGCGTCCGAACTCGGCTCGCAGAGCAGTGGCTGCAACAAACCGAAGCAACGAGTGATTCGAGCGCAGTTGCAGCATCGATCGAACGGCACAGCGATGGTGACATTCCGTCTACGCCTCAGGGACTCATCGCCGACACCGTCGTGAGTGCCAGGCTGAGCAATGCCTGCCAGTTCTTGCTCTGGGGCGCGCCATCAGAATCGACGAGCCTCGTCTCGTCGCTCCGCACTGATCTCGATCGGATCCTCTCTCAGCGACCGTCGGGCCGATCATCGTCGGCGAACAGCGGTGATGCGTGGGCGATCCGGTATCTTGAGGCGAAGCGCAACATCCCCGTGCGCCTTTCGCTGCTGAACGAGATGGTGCAGCGGTCCGGTTCGTTGGGCGCGATCGCGGCAGAAATCGTCGTTGCTGAGGCTGTCAACGGATCTCCGGCGAGAGTCCGACGCGAAGCCCAGAGCGTGGTTGCTGTCAATGCCGACGAGCCCGCTGTCATCAACGCGGTGCTCGAAGTTCTTCCGACGGCGCCCCGCGTTCGGTCGGTAGGCGAACTCGTCGAACGGGTCTCGGCGCGGTCGCTCCCGGCGATCAATGATCCCGGTTGGCCGTTCGAAGCCCGGCGGGCTGTTGTCGATCGACTGCTCGAGCTCGAGAGCGGCTCTCGTGAATCCGACGCGATTGACCGACTCGCCGCACTGCTCGCGGACGAGTACTCACGCCTTGCGACCAACGGCTCGTCAACAACGAACGCGTTGGATGAGTCGATGCGGCATGTCATCGAAAGCCGGCTCGAACAGATCCAGCGGATCGATCTCGCCGGTGCAGCGGCGCCGCGTGTCGCGGAGTTACTGCAGCGGCGGGCCGGGCGGCTCGCGCTCGCGGAGGGGGCTGTAACGCGGTTCGCTGCCGAACAGGTGACCGCAGTAGAGCTTCTCGCAGTGATCGTCGAGCTCGAGACTCCACATCTCCGCGGCGTTGTGCGTGAAGAAATGGACCAACTCGCTCGAGGACGCGGGGAATCACGCGACGCATTCGAGCAGATAGCGAGAACCGAACGGGCTGGACTGACGCTGTGGTCACTGCGGGTTGGGGTTGAGCTATGAACCGTATGCGCTTCCTACTCGCCATCCTGTGGACGCTGCCGGCGCTGTCCCAGTCCGAGGACGGCAGGTTCGCGGCTCAGCTCGAGTCCCTCGAGCCGTCGAGGCCGTCTGCGTACTACGAGCTGGCCGAGACCGTCGCCGGTCAGGCCGCGTCTCCGGCTGATGTTCAGCTTGCGCGGCGTTTGTTTGTCCTAGCGTACTCGCTCGGAAGCGACCCCAACGCCCCCGCGTGGCTGCGTGCGAGCTCGTGCATCGCCCTGGCGTCACTGGAACGGGACGCTTCCCGAAGGCGGTGGCTGTTCGCCGTCGCCGCCATTCTCGACGACCGTTACGCAGCTCTCGATCGCGGAGACCTCGCCCTCGAAGGGTTCTCCCAGGAGCAGCGGCTTGCGTTTGCTGAATACCTCGGTCTCGTTCGCTCGGGTCGCGGCGTTCTGGCTCGGGCCCGGCTTGAGCAGCCCGGCATGCAAGACCTGCTCGATGCGGTGAGCGCCATCGTTCTCGGCACCCAGAACGCCCCATCGCTTGCACGAATGCGCGGCGAGTCGTCGGTGTGGCCGTGCAAGCAGTGCAGCAACGCCCGGTCTGTGCCCGATGCCTCTGATCCGGATACCAAGCGCATCCTCTGCCCGAACTGTCGGGGCAACCCAGGTCCGCTTCTGTCGAACCGGGACCGCATCTCGTTCGTCGCTCTCGAAGCGATCGCGTTGCGAGCGGACGGCCGTACATGGTCTGCGGAGCACGCGATGCTCCGGACTGCCGCGCTTCTCGATCCGGATCCCGAGGGTGTGGCGTCGTTCTACCAGATCGATACCTCGCGGAGTGTCTATAAGTCCGGCGTGTGGAAAGAAGCGGTGCCGGAGAAAGGCACGCAAGGTGCCACACAATCGCCGGCAAAGGACCGGTAGGAGAGGAACACAGCATGGAAACCGTGCCGCTGAAGCCAGAGATCTCGTTCGACGAGTTTGCGAAGGTTGACCTCCGAGTCGCGACGATTGTCGAGGCCGAGCCGCATCCGGACGCCGACCGTTTGCTCCGGCTCCAGCTTGACGATGGCTCAGGAAGCCCCCGTCAGATCTGCGCCGGCGTCAAGGCTTTTTATGAGCCGTCCGAGTTGGTCGGCAAGCAGATCATCATCGTCGCCAACCTTGCGTCCCGAAAGATCCGAGGCGAGGAGTCGCGAGGAATGCTCCTCGCCGCCAGTGATGCTCCGAAGGACGGCGGGGGCGACCGCAGCGTCGTTCTGCTCACGCCCATGAGCGAGATCGGGACCGGCTCAATCGTTTCGTGATTCGACGATTTATTTGCCGCTCGTGCTCTCCGCGTGCGGGGACGATCGGATGCGGTCAAGAAGTCGCTCTGTGTGCTCATCGATCAGCGTTTCCCGCTCGGCCTCTGCCCGATCGAATCGTTGCTGCAACACGGCCGTCCGCTGTTTGCCTCGATTGATTTCGAGCTGAAGAACCGCTCGCTTCGCGTCAAAGCCGCCTGCAACGGCGGTTCGCAGGCGATTGGTGATCTCGTCGGCCTCACCGGTGTCGGTGCCGTTCTGAACGGCGCGGCGGACCTCGCGGGCTGCCCGCAAGATGCGAAGACCCGCAAGAATCTCCTCTCGTCGGGCGGCAAACGCCTCGGGATCTCGTTCGCGGAGCTCGCTCATCCCTCGGAGCCGCCGAAAGACCGGCAGGCGGCCCCCCTCGCGGCGGTCCGCTTCTTCCCGCACTCGAGCGGCAAAGTCTGGATCGGTCGCTTCAAGCTCTGCCAGGATCTGATCTCTCGCTTCAGGCTCGATGGCCCACGGGGCGTCCGACCGCCCGTCGCGGCCTTGCCCTTCGCGACGCCCGGGCCGTTCCGGCAGAGCCTGCCCAGGTCGGCCATTCTGCGCAGAATCGCGCATGGCAAAGAGCGAAACGGTCCCGGGCGGGACCTCCCCAGACAGCTCCGCTTCGATCTCGGCAAGCCTTGACGCCAGAACGTCTCGCCGCGCTTCCAGCCACTCGCGGCGTGTGTCGCTCTCCGGCTGCCCGGAAGCCAAGACGGCCGCGAGCATTTGTGCGACGACAAGGACGGCAGCCCGATGTGTCACAACGGCTCTCCTTCAGTTATCCATTCGTCAAGTGATGTCGGGTGAAGCAAATCGTCTATGTCGGCGGTCAACGCCGTGGAGCCGTCTACGCCCAGGACATCGTCGAACAGTGCGAACGAAAGCTCCGCGAGTTCGTCGCGTTCTGCGTCGGCCGAAAGTGTCGGCGACGTCGTCGGTGTGCCGAGCACAATGACGAAAGCGGCAACGATACCCGCGGCCAGGCTCGCAAGCACGGCCGGTGCGAAGCGATTCCGCCTGCGCCCGCGGATAGCCGGGGACGGCTCGCGCATCGCATCCTCAATTCGCCGTTCAAAGCCCGCGTCGGGCTCGGCACGGGTTTGTTCACCAAGCGCATCAAGCATCGATTCGATTTGAGTGTGATCACGACTGTTCATGAGCCAACCTCTGCGGACCGCGACTGTGATTCGAGTTGTACGCGCAGCTTGGCGAGTGCGCGATGATGGCGAGCCAGCACCGTGCCGACGGGTTGTCCCAGCAGCTCTGCGATCGCTGAGAAACCAAGCTGAGCGTGGTGCCGGAGCGAGAGCACTTCTCGGTCGGCCTCAGGAAGTGATTCAATGGCGAGGCGCAGAGCTTGCGTCGCGGCGTCCTCTGCAGCAGCGGCAGGGGGCGGGTCGGATGCGTGGACGCCCTCGGTTGCCAGCGTCAGCGACCGAGTTCGCTGACGCTGCGATCGCCGGACGACATCGCGAACGCGGTTCATCGCGATGCGGAAGAGCCAGCTCTCGAACTGGCCTTTGTGGGCGTACTTCCCGCTCGAGATGTGTTCGTACACGGTCACCATGACGGACTGCACGACTTCCTCGGCTGCTTCGGGATCGCGGAGTCTGCTTTGCGCCGCCGCGTACACCCGCCTCGACCAAAGCCCGACCAGGCTCTTCCACGCTTCCGGATCACCGGCCGCGGCCGCGGCGACGACATCCTCGGCCGCATCGCTGTCCGATATCGAATCTCCCGGACCCAAACGCAAGTCTGATGGCTCCCCGGCAAGTCGGCGCTCTCGAGCATGACACGGGCCCAACGAACGGCCGCCGCATTCCTTGCATCTCCGGTGTGAAACCGGTTTTACTCGCTTCCGATAGTATCGATCATCGAAATCCGTGCGTGCACATCGGATTTCAACGCTGCGATCGAACGACAGCGACACGTCGAACGTAACCACGGGACATGTCTGCTGCCGTCCGCCAAACTACTCTTCACTCCGGTGTGGGTTTGATTCGAACCTCGATCCGAGGGCGGAAGGCGACGACGCCCGGCGCCAGGAAGGCCGCGAGCTTGGGAAAGACGTCATCGGAGCACACAACGGGGAGTGGATCGGCCGACCTGCCCGACGAACAACTCGTCCGGGCCTACGTGAAAGGCGATCGCGAGGCGCTGCGGCAGATTGTCGACCGCTATCAGGTCGACCTGATGCGTTTTTTGATACGGCTGACGGGTTCGCGGGACGCCGCGGAAGACGCGTTCCAAGAGACATTTCTTCAGTTCCATGTGTCGGCCTCACGCTTTGACACGTCGCGTCGGCTCCGGCCCTGGCTGTTCACGATCGCGGCCAACAAAGCACGCGATGGGCTGCGCAAGAAGTCGCGTCAGCCGCTTCTGGTGTTGACCAAGCCGGTGGGTGAGGGCGAGGGGACCGAGATGGTCGACCTCCTGGAGATCGATATCCCTGCCCCGAGCGCCGGCATGCTGTCCAGCGAGCAGCAGGAACTTGTTGATCGCGCGGTGTCGCAGCTCTCTCATCCTCTCCGGGAAGTGCTGCTGCTCGCTTATTTCCAGCGGCTCAGCTACGCACAGATCGCGGAAGAGTTGGGCATCCCGCTTGGCACGGTCAAGAGCCGCCTGCACGCCGCAGTCGCGTCCTTTGCCAAGTTCTGGCAGCAGATCTCGGCCAACAGCACCTCTGAGGATTGGAACCGATGAACGACGGAACGAGCGCGGATGGATCCTGGCCTTCGCTCAGTCCCGCGGACGAGCGTGCTCTTGAATGGCTCCTGGACAACGGACTCGATGCCAGCGGGGCGCCTTCAGATCTCTCGGCACGGGCGCGGAAGCTGGCGCAGCTGCTTGCGGTTGCCGGCGTAGCAGATGTCCATGCAGAAACGGAACGAGTCGATTCCGTGCTCGCGCGCCTCTCCGTCGTCGGCCGGCCTGTTGCCGTGCTCACCGAGGCCGACGAGGACGCGGTGGACGCGACGATGATGTCGGGCATGGACGCTTCGCGCGCTCCCGGTGCATTGCGTGAGCGAGCGGAACGGTTCGCGGCGTTGGTCGCATTGCTGGACGGCGGCGAGGTAAGGCACGACAGGTCGCTCACCGATAGCGTGATGGCCAGGCTCGACTCTGCCGCTCCGTCTCTACCGGATGAGCGGCCGGTTCTTGCACGGATCAGCGGAAGGGTGGCGGACATCGTGTCGGTCGCCGCGGTCATTCTCATCGCGGCATCGGTCGTCTGGCCCGTGATGAGCACCGTGCGAACGAACGCGATGAGCAACGCGAACCAGGCCAACCTCGCCGTCGCCGGCGTCGGGCTCGGGGCTTACGCCGCCGACTTTGCTGACCAGCTGCCCCGCGTTCGTGGACCCGAGTATCAGCGTCGGTGGTGGGATGTGACTCCCGATACCCCGCGCTCGAATGCGTCAAATCTCCTGTCGCTGGTCCGGCTGCAGTACACACCGGAGGATGCGCTCAAGAGCCCCGGCAACGAGCACGCGCCAGCCGGGCCGCTGCCGGAGGACGCAGTGGACTGGCAGGACATCCGGGAGGTCTCGTACAGCTACCTGCTGCGGGGCGAGGACCACGACCGGGCGTCTGCGGTCGGTGTTGTCGTCGCGGATCGGTCGCCGATCGTGCTTCGGCTGCTCGCAGGGCAGAGAGCCAGCGTGACTGAAAATTCACCGAACCATGCCGGGCGCGGTCAGCACATGCTTCGCGGAGATGGTTCTGTCATCTGGACGACGGAGCCGCACACGCAGTACGGCGACCATGTCTACCTCCCGCGTCCGGTTGAGCGTGCCGTGGACGCGTTGCGGCGATCTCTGGACATGCCGATCGATCGCATGCCGCCGCCGAGTCACTTCTCAGACGTCTTTCTCGGTCCGTAGCGTCGCTCGTTGTCCCAACATGTCGCCTCGCCTAACATCGCCGCCCGGATCTAGCCCGGTGCCGTTGCACGGACCGAACGTGACGCAGAGGTCGAATCTGATGCCAAAGAACAAAATCCACAAGGGCCTGCTCAAGCGGGTGCGGATCTCGAAGACGGGCAAGGTCCGTCACCGATCCGCCTATCACAAGCACCTCTCAAGCCACAAGTCTGGAAAGAGGCTCCGTCAGCTCCGGAAGGACCCCTACGCTTCGAACCCCGACGCGAAGCGGTTCGAGAAGCTGCTCTACAGGAGGCTCCGAGGCCGGACCCAGCCGCTTGCGGCAATGAAGCGCAGCCCATCGCCTGCTGAGAAGCAGGCGGCTCGCGAGGCGGCGGCGAAGGCCGCCCAGGGCGGCTAGTCGGCATTTGCAAAACAGACACGCCCCGCCGGGAGTGACAAGACGGCTTCGGTGCCGCTCCGCCGGGTGTGAAGGAAGGAACGTCCCATGCCTCGTGCAACCAATGGCCCGACTCGGAACAAGGCCCGCAAGCGCATCCTGCGTGAAGCGCGCGGGTACTACGGTGCAAGGTCGAAGCATCGGAAGCTTGCCAAGCAGCAGGTCATCCGCTCCGGCGTGTATGCGTACCGCGATCGCCGCCAGCTGAAGCGGGATATGCGCGGTCTGTGGATCACGCGGATCACCGCGGCGTGCCGCATGAGAGGCACTCGCTACAGCCTCTTCATGAATGGCCTGAAGCTCTCTGGTGTGAACCTCAACCGAAAGATGCTCAGCCAGCTCGCCATCGAAGAACCGAAGGCGTTCGACGAGCTCGTTCAGCTCGCAGTTGATGCTGCGCGAGCAACGCCCTCGAAACACTGATGGTGCTTCGCCCAGAGACGGAGCTCGGCCATGCTTGACGGCTGGTGGGTTCCTCGCATGATCGACATGTTCGGCCCGGTCGGGCTGGTCTCGTGGGCCGTGATCGTCATCGGCTCTATCGTGCTGCATGAGCTTGCGCACGGGTGGGCGGCCATTCGGCAGGGCGACGCGACGCCGCAGTACACCGGCCACATGACCTGGAATCCGCTCGTCCATATGGGCCAAACCAGTCTGATTCTGTTCGCGGTGCTGGGCATCGCGTTCGGCGCGATGCCTGTGGATCCATCTCGGTTTAGGGGGAGGTACGGCAGCGCCTACGTCGCCGCGGCGGGGCCGGCAATGAACGTGCTGCTCGCCGGTGTCTTTGTTGTGGTAGGGGGCTTTGTCTCCGCCTACAGCAAGCAGCTCGGCGACCCGCTCGGGCCCAATCTCTTTATGTTCTGCTACCTGGCGGTCCTGCTCAACATCACGCTCGCGCTGTTCAACATGATCCCCGTCCCGCCCCTCGACGGCTCAAAGATCTTGGGCGATTTCGTCCCGTCCTACGAACGGCTGTTCCAGAACGAAAACGGGCAGTGGGTCGGTCTCGGTCTCTTCCTGCTTGTCTTCTTCTTTGCCGGCCGTTTCATCTTCGCGCCTGGAGACTTCGTCGCCGACGCGGGAATCAGTGCGATCGCAGACCTGCTCCGCCCTAACTGATCAGATGCTGTGATTGCAGCGCGCACCCCGCGAGCTTGTACAACAGCCGCGCTCCGATGTTTGCGTCCCACTCGCCGCTCGTGCCAGGTGCCACCTCGACGAGATCAAAGCCGAGGACCCTCCGCCCGCTCTCCGCGATCGATCGCAGCAGCGCGCTGGCCTGGTTGAACGAGAGGCCGCCCGGCACCGGTGTTCCAGTGTTTGGGCACAACGACGGATCCAGCCCGTCGATGTCGAACGAGATGTAGAGATACTCCGGCATGCCCGCGATCAGCTCGTCGAAGTGCGACCGCAAAGAACGCCCCGAATCGGCGGTATCCCACAGGTCTGCGTCGAACACGACGGAGACCCGGCCCTCGCTCTGCTTTGCACACTCGACCTCTTCCGCGCAGAAGTCTCGAACCCCGATCTGGAGCACTCGGGCGATCGTCGGGCACAGCTCGAGCGCGTTGCGCATGACCGAGGCGTGCGAGAACCTGTGTCCTTCGAAGGCGTCTCGAAGATCCATGTGAGCGTCAATCTGAATGATGCCGAGAAACGGCACCGCCGATGCGACGCCCTCGATCGCGCCGAGCGAGACCGAGTGCTCGCCGCCCAGGACTCCCGGGATCTGCCCCGCCTTGAGGCATCTGCCGACGCGATCGACCAACTCGCGACGGATGGTGTCGGCTGCGTCGGCCGTGTCGCCGTCTTGCACACTGATCGCGGCCTGCTCGAAGACTCCGGCTTTCCAAACGTCGCCGAAGTGCTGGTCGAGCAGATCGACTTGTCGCGATGCTTCGCGGATCGCAGCCGGTCCACGCGAGGTCCCTCGCCCGTACGAGACGGTGCCCTCGTACGGAATCGGGATGATCTGCACCGATGCGTTTGGTGTTGGAGGGAGCCCGAAAAGAGTGTCGTGAACAGCGGCAGCGCTCGGGTCAAATGTCACGGCTCGGGATTCCTCTCTGGGGTATCGTGACGCAATGAAACTCGGAATCATTATCCCGGATGGCGCCGCCGACGTTCCGATCGCCGCGCTGGGCGGCAAGACGCCTCTGGAGGCCGCGAACACACCGCACCTGGATCGCGCGGCGGCTATGGGACGCCAGGGCACTGTTCGCACGACTCCTAAAGGATTCCAGACCGGCTCTGATGTCTGCTCGATGTCGCTTCTTGGTTATGACCCGGCGCAGTATCACACTGGGAGGGCCCCGATCGAAGCCGCGGCGTCCGGGTTTGCGGGCGCTCCGGGTGACGTCATCTGCAGGATGAATCTGGTCACCATCGAAGACGGTGTGCTGAAGGATCACTCCGCGGCTGGTATCGACACGTCCGCTGCGCGAGAGCTTTTCGCCGCTGTGGAGCAGGCGTGGCGCGACGCCGACCTCTTTGATGGCTGCGAGATTCTCCCGGGCGTCGAGTATCGGTGCTCGCTTGTCGATAGCTCTGGTACTGACTATGCCGGGGTTCACACAACGCCCCCGCACGAGATTCTCGATACGCCTGCTGCGCCGCACCTGCCTCGCGGCGGGCCGGCCGCTGAGCGGCTCAATGCGTTCATGCGCGTCGCCGAAGAGCGGCTCTCGTCGCATCCGATGAACGCCTCACGCGTCGGCGACGGCAAACTGCCCGCGACCCACGTGTGGATCTGGGGGCAGGGCGTCTATCCACAGCTTCCAAGCTTCGAGGAACGATTCGGACTCCGCGGTGCCATGACGACCGCCGTGGATCTTCTCGCGGGCATCGCCTCGATCATCGGCTGGGATCGGCTCGACGTTCCGGGGCTTTCGGGATGGCACGATAACGACTACGCCGGCCAGGGGAACGCGAGTGCCGCGGCGATCGATCGCTTCGACATCGTGTGCTGCCACGTCGAATCGCCGGACGAGGCCGCCCATCGGGCCGACCCGGTGACCAAGACGGCGGCCATCGAATCGATCGACCGCCATTGTGTCGGGCCGATGCTCGATCGGCTTATGTGTGAGGAGTCTTGGAGGCTTCTGGTCGTCCCCGATCACTACACGCTGTGTGGCACCCGAATGCACGACCCGACCTCGCCCCCGTTCCTCATCGCCGGTTCAGGTGTGGAGGCGGACGAAAGCGTGAGGTTCACCGAGACGCACGCCGAGGCGGGCGGGCCCCATATTCTTCACGGTCACGAACTGATCTCGACCGTCCTCGTCGGCTGACGATCGGCCGCTTGCACTCCAACCCAACTGCCGCGAGAATCGGGCCATGCCAGACCATACCTCACCCTCCCGCCGCCAGGGCGGCCTGCTCGACGCCATCGAGTGGGTTGGCAACAAGCTGCCCGATCCGGTGCTGCTCTTTCTCTTTGGCGCCGTCTTTGTCATGGTCGCGAGCCATGTCGCCGTGAGCGTGGGCTGGGAGGTGCAGCCCAAGCAGGCGATCGTCTCCGTCGATGCGAGCACCGGGGAAGAGCTCGTGACATTCGCTGACGACCCCAGCAAGCCGCCGTTGTCCGCCACCAGCCTTCTCTCGGCCGACGGGCTGTACTGGTGCGTGAACAGCATGGTCGACAACTTCATGGCCTTCCCGCCTCTTGGTGTGGTGCTCGTGGGCATGCTCGGCATCGGCGTCGCGGAGCGCACGGGCCTTCTTGCGGCGGTCTTGAAGGCGTTCATGCTCGTTGTCCCGAACCGGCTGCTTACGCCGACCATGGTGTTCCTGGGCATCATGAGCTCCATGGGTGTGGACGCCGGCTACGTCGTGCTCCCGCCGCTCGCCGCAGCGTTGTACAAGTCTGTCGGACGGTCTCCGCTCGCCGGCCTCGCAGCGGTATTCGCCGGCGTATCGGCCGGTTTCAACGCGAATCTCTTCGTCACCGGTCTTGACCCGATGCTTGCCAACTTCTCGCAGATCGGCGCGCAGGTTGTTGACAAGAACTACGCCGTCGCCGCGACGTGCAACTGGTGGTTCATGATCGCATCGACGTTCGTCATCACCTTCGCGGGCTGGCTCACGACAGCCGTGTTCGTCGAACGGAGGCTCAACCGCAAGAGCGAAGCCGACGGCGGGCCTGGTGGGCTGGGTGATAGCGATGTCGACAGCCAGCGGCTCAAAGCCGACGAGAAGCGTGGCCTTGTCTGGGGCGGCGCGACGATGACCGGCCTGATCATCGCGATGGTCGCGCTCACGCTCATCCCGGGGTCCCCGCTTCATGACCGAACGGTGCCGTCGCTGGCCGAGGACGGAGGCCGACTCATGGCCGATGTCTTCACCGGTGAGGCAGACCTGGTCGCCGAGCCTGACCCGTCGCTGACCGCCGCGGGAGAGGGGTATTACACGGATGACACCCGGTCGGTCTTCGTCACCTCGGACGGCGAAGTGCTGCAGGTGCGCAGCCCGCAGTTTGCTCGATGGGTTGACGCCGTCACGCCGCTCATCTTCCTCGGGTTTATCGTCCCAGGGCTGGTGTACGGCCTCGTGCTCGGCTCAGTGAAAACCAGCAAGGATGCCGCTCGAATCATGATCGAGTCCATGGCGTCAATGGCGCCGATCATCGTGCTCGCCTTCTTCGCTGCGCAGTTCATCGAGTACCTCGATCACAGCCAGCTCGGCAGGATGCTTGCGTTCTCCGGCGGGCAGGTGCTCGCGGAGGCCGATCTGAGCCCGGGCATGATCATCATCGCGTTCATTCTCATGACGATGGTTTTCAACCTCTTCGTCGGCTCAATGAGCGCGAAGTACGCGATCTTCGCACCGATCTTTATCCCGATGCTCATGTTTGTCGGCATCAGCCCGGAGCTCACACAGGCGGCCTATCGCATCGGCGACTCGACGACGAACATCATCACGCCGCTGAATGCGTATCTGGTCATCATCCTCGTGTTCATGCAGAAGCACGCACCGAAGGGGGGCATGGGAACACTGATCGCCATGATGATGCCGTATACGATCGTCTTCACGATCGTGTGGTGCGTCATGCTGCTCATCTGGATGCAGCTGGGCCTCGACCTCGGTCCCGCGGGGCCGCTGTCGTACACCCCAGCGGGCTGACGTTCAGTCTGTCCCCTCGTCTGGCCTCTCGTCCGGCCACGGCTGGGAGAGCCATGCCTCGTACATCCGCCGCTGCGCCTCGGTCGGCGTCGCGACGCGGGCGTACGAGAACTCGACCGGTGCCTCGGCGAAGAGCGGCACCTGGAATTCTCGTATAGCTTCTCGACGGAGAGCCACGATGCGGATCGTCTCGCCGACGGTTCGCGAATCGAGCATCTCATCGATGTCATTGCCGATCACAGACTGGCCGTCGATGGCGACGATGATGTCATCGATGTTGAGGCCTGCCTCGAACGCCGGCGAGCCGGCCAGCAAGCGTGTGACCCGGCAACCACCGCTGTCAGATGTCGTGGTTGCGCCGAAGAGCACCCGCGCTTCGCTCGTGTCGCCGACCCGCTCGATTCCGGCGAGCAGCAGGGCCCGGTCCATGGGTGGCAGCTCGCGGCCCGTGATGTGCCGATCAAAGAACCAGCCCATCGGTTGACCGGCCGCTGTCTCGCTGGCATCGATCACGTCTTCCAGCGTGTATCCGCGTTGACGCCATTGGAAACGTTCGTTGAGCCAACGCATCACGGAGTCGTACGACCCGGTGCCACCGCTCGCCTCACGGAGAAGAAGGTCAAGCGCCAGGGAGGCCATCGCACCGTGTGTGTAAAAATTCACGCTTGTGTTTGAATGATCAGGGCTGCTCGGGCCCCAGAACTTCAGCCACGCGTCGAAGCTCGATTCGGTGAGGCTTGACCGCTGCCGACCCGCACGCTGCTCCATGCTCGCCGTGGATGTCGCAAGCATCTCAAGGTAGTCGTCCGGCTCGATGATCCCGCCGCGTACCAGCGTGAGATCGTCGTAGTAGCTCGTCGAGCCCTCGACCAACCAGAGCATCCGCGTGTAATCCTCCTCAGCGAGCTCATAAGGGACGAGCTCGGCAGGCCGGAACTTCTTCACATTCCATGTATGAAAGTACTCGTGCGCTATTAGGCTCATGAACCGCTTCCATCGCTCCTCATCCTGGAAGGTTTCGGGAGACGTCTGGCAAACGGTTGAATTGAGGTGCTCCGTGCCGCCGCGCCCGCCCGGGTAGGCGTGGATCAGATAGACGTAGCGATCGAAATGGACGCTGCCCCCGAAGATGGTGTGCTGCACGCGGGCGACCGAGCCGAAGTCTCTCTCGATGAGCTCCCAATCGGGCTCGACATCACCGAAGATGGCAACCTCCGTCCGAACCCCCTCGACCTCGAAGGAATGGCTCTGGTGCGTGCCGATCTCGAAGGGCGAATCGATGAGCGTGTCGTAGTCCGGGGCAACCCATGCGTTGTCGGCCCGCTCAAGCCCGGTCGCAACGGACCAGCCGTCGGGCACCCCGATGCTGACATGGTGCTCATCCCAGCGGTGGGGCGGCGACATCACGAACACACTCGAACCGCTTAGAAACACATGCGAATCATCCGCGTGGCGGGTTCGATCACCGAGGGAGTCGGCAAAGATCGAGTATCGGAAGGTCGCCGACTCGGCCGGTGTGTCGATCTTCCAGACGTTCTTTCGTACCTTTTCGACACGGGCGGGCTCGCCATCGCTCCCAACGGCCTGGTACTCCCGGATCGTAGCGGCAAAGTCGAGCACTCCGTAGCGCCCGGGACGCCACACGGGCAGAACGATCTCTGCCGAGCCGTCGATAACCGGGACGTCGGCTTCGATCGTGACGATCTGCTGTGCGCGCTGTGAGAGATCCACTCGATAACTCACGGCAGGCTCGACGCGAGCCGATGCCGGCAGCGCCCAAAGCATGCCGACGAACGCAATCACCAGATACCGCATCATCGAACCTCCTTTCGTATACTGTACCGATGACGGACGCACCGCGGAGATCCGTATGGCAAGACCTCTTTGCACCGGCGCGGTGCTCATTGGTCGGCATGGTGCATGCCCACGCCCTGCCGGGTACGCCCGCGCATCGGCTCTCCGTATCGCAGATCATCGAGCGTGCTGTCGGTGAGGCGCGGCTGCTCGCAGAGGTTGGGTTCGATGCTGTTCTCGTCGAGAACATGCACGACACGCCGTATGTTCATGGTGAGCGGCTCGGCCCAGAAACCACTGCCTGCATGACGGCGGTCCTGTGCGCGGTACGCGCCGAACTCGAATGCCCGATCGGGGTCCAGATCCTCTCGGGTGGGAACCGCCCGGCCGTCGCCGCCGCCCTCGCCGCTGAGAGCGACTTCGTACGCTGCGAGAACTTCGTCTACAGCCACATAGCCGACGAAGGCCTGCTCGCAGAGGCCGAAGCTGGTCCGCTTCTCCGGTACCGCGCATCGGTCGCGGCGGATCACGTTGGTCTCTTCTGCGATATCAAGAAGAAACACGCATCGCACGCGGTGACCGCTGACTTGTCCATTAGCGATGTTGTGAAGGCGGCCGCATTTTTCCGCGCTGATGCGGTTGTTGTCACAGGCTCGCACACCGGAGAGGCAGCGGCTCTTGAAGACGTGCGAGAAGCCGCATCGGCGTCCTCGCTGCCGGTCGTGGTAGGCTCGGGCGTCACGGCGGGCACGGTCGCAGACTTTCGCGGCACTGCCGGCGCACTGATTGTGGGAAGCGACATCAAACGCGACGGCCTTTGGTCGAATGACATCGACCCGTCCCGCGCGGCAGCGATCGTCTCGGCACGGGATAAGGCTATTCCGGGCTGAGCATCACGACAGCAAACCCTTCGTCGCCATCGTGCCACTGCTCGCTTACAACGAGCCCACAGCTCTCGGCGAGCGCCGCGATGCGGTCGCCGGTGTACTTGTGCGATTCTTCGGTCCGAATCGTCCCGCCCTTGCGGAGCGTGAACGTGTGGTTGCCGATTTCCACCGCGATATCGGTCACCGCTCGCACATGACTGACGACAGCCTGTCGCTCGGGGTTCCACCGCGCATCGAACTCGAAATCTTCAGACTGGAAGTCGAGGCCGAAGTCGCGCTGGAGACGGTCGATCATGTTGAGGTTAAACGCGGCCGTCACGCCCGCAGCGTCGTTGTACGCCCGCTCCATGAGGGTGACAGGCTTGACAAGGTCAAATCCCACCAGGAGGCATCCCGAGTCTCCGGCGAGCGTCTTGAACGACTTCATGACCTGTCGCTGCGCAGCTGGTCCGAAGTTGCCGATGGTCGAGCCCGGGAAGTACACCACACGGCGGGTCCCGAGCTGGGAATCATCGGGCAGACGGATCGGCTGCATGAAGTCTGCATGCAGCGGACGGATCGGCAGACCCGGAAAGCGGTCCGCGAATCTTTCGGATGCGTGCGCGAGCATGGTATCGCTGATGTCACTCGGGATGTAGCCGGCGCAGCGGTCGAGCGCGTCGATCAACAGTTCTGTCTTGATGCTCGCGCCGCTCCCGGGTTCGATGACGGCAGCGTCGGGGCCGATTGCGTCAGCGATGGCTGCGGCGTTGTCCCGCATGATGCCGGCTTCTGTGCGTGTGAGGCCGTATTCGGGCTGCTCGCAGATCTCTTCGAAGAGTTCCGAGCCACGCTCGTCGTAGTGCAGCTTGGCTGGCAGAAATGGCGGATCGTTCATCAGCGACCGCGTGATCTCTTCGAGCAGCGCCGCGCTGCCGGGGGCCTGGCGTTCTAGGTCGATAGCGATAACGTTCCCCTTCAGCAGGTGTTACAGGCTTCGAGCGAGCCGAACTCCCGCGAAGGCCCAGCGAACATCAGGTTGGTAAAAGTTGCGGTACGTCGCCCGCGCATGTCGCGTCGGGGTTGCACAGCTCGCGCCGCGGAGCACGTACTGGTTGCACATAAACTTCCCGTTGTACTCTCCGATCGCCCCGCACGGCGGCGCGTAGCCGGGGTACGGACCGTATGCGCTGCTCGTCCATTCCCAGGCATCACCCGTCAACTGCTTGATGCCGTCGGCCTGCGATGAGGCTGCCCGTGGATGGAAAGCACGGTCTTCCAGAAGGGCACCGGGTCCGTTCGCACGATCGAGCGCCGTCTCGAGCTCGAACTCTGTCGGCAGTCGGGCGTTGCTCCATCGTGCGAAGGCATCCGCCTCGAACAGGCTCACATGCACGAGCGGTGATGCAGGATCGAGGTCCACCCAGCCGCGCAGCGTGAACTCTTGCCAGCCGGAATCAGTCCTTCGCCAGTACAGCGGGTGCTTCAGCTCGTGCTCGCAGACGTAGGTCCACCCGAGATCCAGCCAGTGCCCCGCCGTGTCGTAGCCGCCATCGTTCATGAATTCGAGATACTCGCCGTTCGTTGTGAGACGATCGGCGAGCGCGAACCGCTCAAGGAAAGCGCGGTGCCGCGGTGCCTCGTTATCAAAGCTGCCACCCGGCCCTTCGAAGTCGGCGCCGACGTGATGGAGCCCCGCATCGAACGTGCTCCACCGCAGCGGGGTTGATTCTGCGGTTGGCGGCGTGTCGCTCGCGTAGGCGGCCTCAAGCGGGCTGCACCAGAAGAGATGCTTCACGTCCATGAGCAGCAATTCCTGGTGCTGCAGCTCATGGTCCAGACCGAGACGCACAAGGTCGATCTGGCATTCGTCAAGGTTGCCGCGTCGCAACGCCTGGTCGATATGCTCGTCGACAACAGACCTGTACGCCATGATCTCGCCGAGCCCGGGACGCGTGAGCAGGCCACGGCGTGCTCTCGGCTGTCGGCTCCCGATCGTGTTGTAGTAAGAGTTGAACAAAAACTCGAACCGCTCATCGTAAGGCGGCAACCCGAGCGCCCCCGCAACAATGAAGTGCTCAAAGAACCAGGTCGTGTGGCCGAGGTGCCATTTCACCGGCGAACACGAGGCCTGCGATTGAACACAACAGTCCTCTTCAGACAGCGGGGCGGCGAGCTCAACGGTCATCCGCCGCGACTGCGTAAAGGTCTCCGCGAGGGACGCCGCATCAGAAAGTGTTGCTTGGTGTGGCAGTCCGGGCACGTTTGCTCCCTCCGCACGGCATGATAGCCGGAGCAGCCGATGCGCGCCAAGCCGCGGCGTACGCTCTCTCGTGCTCCCGCAGAGCGATGCCATCCCGTCCGGTGTGCTCGGCCCGTCAGCGGCCGTCCTCACGTCGCTCCTCTGGGTGCTCACGTCGCTCTTCTTCACGACCGCGGGGCGGCGCATCCCGGTCACCGTGGTGAATACCGCGCGAATCGCGCTGGCGGTGGTCCTGCTCGGTGTGACTCATGTCCTGATGTTCGGCTCGATCTGGCCCGAGATACCCGCACAAGGCCAGCTTCTGGCGCTCGCGCTCTCGGGCCTCATCGGCCTCTCGCTCTGCGATCAGGCGCTCTTCACGGCGTTCGTAGACATCGGGCCGCGGCGCGCCCTCCTGTGCATGACGACATCGCCCATCTTTGCCATGCTGTTCGGGATCACGTTTCTCGATGAACGCATCGTGGGCACCGCCTATGCGGCGATCGCCATCACCGTTTCCGGCATCGTCTGGGTGGTCACGGAGCGTCCAGAAGGCGTGAACGCCTCAAACGAGCCAGACGGCACCATTTCTCGGGCTCGGAAGCTGTTTATCCGTGGACTGACGCTCGCGTTCATCGCGTCGATCAGCCAGGCGGCTGGGGGCATGCTGTCGAAGCTCGGCATGGGGTCTGGTTGGCTCCCAGCTGAAGACCAGCTACCTGCCATGTCCGCGACCTTGGTTCGCATGGTCTTCGGCTTGTTTGGCATGGCCCCGATTGTGCTGATCTTCATTGCGATGGCTCGGCGAAACTCGATTGCGACAAGTTCGCGGCATCGGTGGTCCAGCGGCCTCCTGCTCACGGCGGGCGGCACCGTGGTCGGGCCCTTTCTTGGGGTTTGGATGTCGCTCGTTGCCTTCAAGCACAGCCCGCTTGCCGTCGCACAGACACTCTGCTCGCTCAGCCCCGTGCTGATCCTGCCGTTCTCGCACTTTGTGCTCGGTGAGCGTGTGACCGCTCGGGCGATCGCCGGCGCCGTAATCGCGCTCGTCGGAGCCGCGGTGCTCGCGTTCGCTGAGCCAATCCACACCTTTGTTTTTAGCTCGCCGTAGCCGCCGGCAATACGATGCTGGCGATGCAGCCGGTCATCCAGCATGTCATCGCACCGGCGAGCATGGCCCGGGGGCCGAGGGCGGCGATATCAGCCCGCCGCTCGGGCGCGAGCGCCGAGAGGCCGCCGATCTGGATCGCGATCGATGGAATGTTCGCGAAACCGCACAGCGCGAACGACGCCACGGCCGCCGCGCGTGCTGAAAGCACAGGGGTCTCTCCCCCGTCCCGAACCAGGTCGCCGAGCTGCAAGTACGCTACGAACTCGGTCGCGATCATGCTCGTTCCAAGCAGAGAGCCGACCGCCAGGGCGTCACTCCCGACAAGACCCATCCCGTAGGCAACCGGCAAAAACAGGAGGCCAAGCATCGATGAGAGCGACAGCGCCTCGAGACCAAGCACGGCCTCAACGCGATCCCCCAGCGGTGTGCCACCAAACGCAGTGATCGGCCAATCGAGCAGAGCCAGAAGCGCGACAAACGCGATGAGCATAGCGGCGACGTTCAGAGACAGCTTGAGCCCATCAGTCGCCCCGACCGCAGCGGCGTCGAGCACGTTTGATGTCTCCGTCGGAATCACGGCGGCCGCCGATCCGCTTCGATGGTCCTCAACCTCTGGAATCATGAGCTTGGCCATCACGAAGGCGCCCGGGGCAGACATCGCGCTGGCTGTGAGCAGGTGCTGAGCGAAAGCAACGCGTTGCGCCGGGTCGTCGCCGCCCAGAATCAAGACGAACGCGGAGAGCACGGAGCCGGCGATTGTCGCAAAGCCGCCCGTCATCACAAGCATGAGCTGCGATCGAGTGAGACGACTTATAAAGGGTCGGATGCACAGCGGTGCCTCGGTCTGACCGACAAACATGTTGGCGGCGCATGCGAGGGCCTCTTCGCCGGTGACACCGAGCGATCGCTGCAGGCTCCATGCAAACGCCCCGACGATCTTCTGCATGACCCCCAGGTGGTAGAGAACCGCCGTCGCAGACGCGAAGAAGACGATCACCGGCAGAACCTTGGCCGCAAACACGAAACCCCACGGCCCATCGTCGTCGGGCAGATTTCCAAAGACAAAGACAGCGCCTCGCTCCGAGAAGTCAAGAACGTGAGTGAACGCGAGCGCGATTCGCCGGTAGACCGCTACCACCGGCTCGAAGCGGAGCAGAAGGAATGCCAGCACAAACTGAAGCGACACGCCGACGATGATGATCCGGGGTCGGATCTGCCGGCGGTCGGAAGACAGGGCGAAGGCGACAAGCAGAAGTCCTGCGACGCCGAGCAAACCAGTAAACTGACCCATGATGATCTCCACCTGTATCCGGACGTCAGCCTACGTACGATTGCGACGATGAGCGCCGCCGACCGGGTTCCTCTGCGTGTCAGCGGTCTCGACAACGCTCGCGACGCCGTCGTCCAACGGCTGCGGCTCGCGTGCTTGTCGCGTCCGATCATCGGGATCACAGGCCCGGTCGGTTCTGGCAAGTCGACGCTTGCCCAACGGATCTGCGGCACGGTCGGTGGGTTGGTCATCTCCACGGATCGCTACCTGCCGGACTACGAGCGCGTCCCGGCCGCCGATCGTGATCTTCCGGAGCACAGCGATCTGGATCGGCTCGCGGCCGACCTCGCCGAACTGGCAGACTCGGGGCGGGCGACGATTCCGAGATGGTCGTTTCACGAGCACCGCCGCGTTGGCGAAGACGGAGTGACCGCGACCGGGCCGATCATCTGCGAGGGCATCTTCGCGCTCCACGACACCGTCGCCCGCGGAATCAGTGTCGGCGTGTTCGTTGACGCGGCACCATCGACACGATGGCAACGATGGGAGGCAATCGAAACGTCCGGCGCGCGAGGCTGGGGTGTCGAGACCGCGAGAACGCACTTTGAGACAGTCGCGGAGCCGACATTTCGCCGATTCGAGGCCGAGTATCGCAGGCATGCCGATATCGTGGTCTTCAACGAAGATGACCGCGGCTCGAGAGAGCCCTAGGTTTTCGAGTTCTACCGTACCTGCGTGAGTTCCGGCACCCCTTCACCGAAGCGACGCAGACGCCGCCGCCGTGCGAGGTCATTTGGTCCCTCAGCCGCAGCAGCGTCCGAGCTCGAAGGCACGTTCGGGCCAGACCGACGATCTCTCCGGCGGATGCTCAGAGAAGATCCGCAGCGCGCGGCGGAGGCCATTCAACGGTCGAAGGACTTGGTGGAACGGCGGCGCTCGGCGGTCCCGAACGTCTCGTACCCGCCAGGGCTCCCGTTCAGCGAGCGTGTCCGGGACATCGCGGATGCAGTAAGCGATTCGCAGGTCGTCGTGCTCTGCGGCGAGACCGGATCCGGAAAGTCGACCCAGCTCCCGAAGCTCTGTCTCGAAACAGGCCTGGGGGTCAGTGGGATCATCGGTCACACGCAGCCGCGGCGGCTCGCGGCCCGCAGCGTGGCGAGCCGGATCGCAGAAGAGCTGGGCGTCCGCCTCGGGGATGAAGTCGGGTCGAAAGTCCGCTTCAGCGACCAGACGTCCGACCGAACGCTGATCAAAGTGCTCACCGACGGCATGCTGCTCGCGGAGTCGCGATCGGATCGTATCCTTGAGCAGTACGACGCGATCATCGTTGATGAGGCTCACGAGCGCAGCCTCAACATCGACTTTCTGCTGGGGACGCTCTCTCGTGTCCTGGTGAAGCGGTCAGATCTCAAAGTCATCATCACGTCAGCGACGATTGATCCCGACCGGTTTGCGGCACACTTTGCTGCGATCACAAAGAGTGACGTGCCCGTGATCGAGGTCTCGGGCAGAACGTTCCCGGTTGAGATCGAACACCATGCGCCGATGGATGAATCAGGCCGTCCCCTCGATCTTCCGGAAGCGATCGCCGAGGCGGCGGAGCGACTCGCGATCAAGGACGGATTCGGATCGCCGGGTGACGTGCTCGTGTTTCTCCCCGGGGAGCGCGATATCAGGGAGGCGGCGCGCGAGCTGCGCCGCCGCTGCGAGCAGACGCGTCTTCTCGCGGGAACCGAGATCGTCCCGCTCTACGCGCGCCTCTCGTATGCGGAGCAGCGGCGGGTGTTCACCCGGTCGCCGCGTCGGCGGATCGTGCTGGCTACCAACGTCGCGGAAACATCGCTCACGGTTCCGGGCATCCGGTATGTCATCGATTCCGGTCTCGCGAGGATCAGCAGATACTCGCCGAGACGGCGGGTTCAGTCGTTGCAGATCGAGCCGATCAGCCAGGCCTCGGCACGTCAGAGAGCCGGCCGCTGCGGCCGAACCGAACCCGGCACATGCATCCGACTCTACAGCGAAGACGATCACGCCAAACGCGATGAGTTCACGCTGCCCGAAATCCAGCGGACGAACCTCGCCGGCGTCATACTGCAGATGCGTTCTCTCAACCTCGGCGATCCGCGCCAGTTCCCGTTTCTTGACCCGCCCGAGCCCCGACGGATCAACGAAGCCTACGACACGCTGTACGAGCTCCGCGCGGTTGATCAGAACCAGCAGATCACGAAGGTCGGCGAGCAGATGGCCCGACTGCCGATCGACCCGCGGCTCGCGCGGATGCTGATCGAAGCACGCGATGAAGGGGTGCTCTCTGAAGCACTCATCGTCGCTTCGGCTCTTGAGACCCAGGACCCCCGCGAGCGTCCGGTCGATGCGAGAGACGCCGCCGACGCAAAGCACGCTCGGTTCCGGGACGCGTCGTCCGACTTTGTGACGCTGATCAACCTCTGGGATTACTTTCACGAACGAAAGGATCAGCTCAGCCGTTCGCAGCTTCGCAAAGTGTGCGGAACCGAATTTATCAGCTTTGTGCGGATGAACGAGTGGACGGACACGCACCGGCAGCTTCGAGACGCGGCCCGCGCCCTGGGATGGAAGCCGGGCCGCAGGGCGAAACAGATGAACCGCGACGCGCTGCACCGCAGCGTTCTCGCGGGCAGTCTGACCACGGTCGGCAAACGCCACGATGACGGTGGGTTCGTGTCGCCCGTTGCCGGTGTGTTTCACGTCCACCCAGGCTCGGCCGTCTCAACAAAGGGCGCGCGATGGATGGTGTCTGCCGAGCTCGTACGCACGACACGCCTGTTCGCGAGGCTCTGCGCGACGATCGACGGTGAGTGGGTCGAGCAGCTGGCTTCGCACCTGATTCAGCGCGAGTATTCGGAGATCGCCTATGCGCCGGAGCGTGGCCGGGTCGAAGCCTCCGCAAAGGTGACACTCGGCCAGATTGAACTGAGCCGTGATCGGCGGGTTGATTACAGCGGCATCGATCGTGCGGAGGCGAGACGCGTCTTCATCCGCGAAGCGCTGGTAGAACAACAGCTGTCACCCGAGGCAGAGTTCGTACGAGTCAACCAAGCGTTTCTGGAGGACCTCCGCGTACGAGAGGCAAAGCTGCGTCGGCCGCAGATGCCTTCCGATGCTGCTCTCGAGGCGTTCTTCGATGCCCGTGTACCAGCGGACGTGTGCACCGCGAGGGCGTTTGATCGCTGGCGTCGCAAGGCCGAGGCAGAGGAACCGTCGATTCTCTTCATGACCCCGGAACAGCTGGATGGGCTCGAGGTGGAAGACGCGGGCTCTCACTTGTTCCCGGACTCACTCGAGGTATCCGAGGGCCGATCCGCGTCTCTCGTGTACAGACTGGAGCCGGGCGATGAATCCGACGGGATCGAGGCGGTGCTGAGCGTCCCGGACGCGGCGGCCGCGAGGCCAGAGAGCTTCGACTGGCTGATCCCCGCATGGATGCCGGACAAAGTCGAAGCGATCGTGCGGGGGCTCCCTAAGGCGATCCGCAGGCAATTCGAGCCGGCCGAACTCGCGCAGCGAATCCTGGCGGACGCGCCGGTCGGCGAGAGCGACCTCTTCACGCACGTCGCCGATACCGCCTCCAGAATCACGGGTCTCAGGATCACGCCGGCGATGTGCCGTGCGGTGGATCTGCCGCCGCATCTGCAGATGTCAGGCCGCGTCGTCGATGCGGACGGCAACGACATCGCGACCGGCCGTGACTTCACCACACTCATCGCGGCCGCACGGGCCCGGCAGGCGAAGCAACTCGAACACGACGCGCGAAACTCTGAATGGACGTCATGGCCGGCCAGATACGACCGGATCTATCCGCCGCGAGCACTTGTTGATTCAGGGCGCGGTGTTCGCGTGGTGACCTGTGGTGACGAGACAACCGCACGGGTGCTGCATTGGTTTGGGTGCCGCCGGCTTGTTGGGTTGGCGTGTCGGAGTGAAATTGCACGTCTGCTTGAGCACACGCCGCACGCGTCTCGTCTGCACGTGCACCTGCAGACCCTCGACGACGCGGCTGACACGGCGACCGAGATTGCGTGTTTGCTGCCCGAGGTGAACAGACCTGTCACGGCATCTGTTCCGTGCTCACACGAAGAATTCGAAACGCTTATCGATACACTGCGTAGCGAGATGGGGACGCGTCTGACGCGGATCGTTTCCCTCTTGGCGAGTGCGTTGGATGAGCGTCAGAAGGCGCTGGTCGAGCTGGAGCGTGCTCGATCGTCCACGACGGAAGCAGCCCGCCGTGACGCTGACTACCAGCTCAGGCAGCTCATCCACATCGGCTCGCTCCGACGGGCGCTCTGGGATCATCTCATCCGATTGCCGGCGTACCTGCGAGGCATCACCACGCGACTCGAGCGGCTGCGTGGAGACGGCATCCAGCGTGACCGTGCCGCGATGGCCCGGGTCATCCCGCATTGGACACGGTGCCTCGACCGTGCGCGTCAGGATGCCGCGGTCGGGCGTGAACGGCCGGCATTGCAACGCTACCGGTGGATGATCGAGGAGTACCGGCTCAGTCTCTTTGCTCCGAGTCTCGCGCTGCGGAACGCGGCCTCGGAGCGGCTCCTGGATCGGGCCTGGAGTGACGTCGAGCGCGACGTCGCCTAGCCGGGCTCTTCATCCGTTGTGCCATCCGGCTCGTGGAGAAAGACTCTCACAGTCGAGAACGGCTGCAGCGCTTGCGTGTCGAAGTACCACTGAAAGTCCGTTTCTTCGGGAAGAGTCTGCCAACGCGTGACGCCGCCGACACCTCCCTTATCAATGATCCAGACACGCGCGTCGGCGGCTTCGAGCACATCCCAGAGCTCCGTTCCACGCACGTAGCTCATGACCGAATCGCTGCCGAAGTAGTACCGACCCTGCCAGAACGCGTGCTGATCACCGACGACCTGATCGCCTGGGCGAAGCCGCGCATCGACCCACGCGAATGCGTCTCGCCACGCGGGTCTGAATCCATTGCCGCCGGTGTAATAGACGAAGCACTGAAGCAGGCTCGCAACGATCGCGAGCAACGCAGGAGATGCGGCACGCAGCCGTTCGATCGGATCGTGACGGGCGGCGTCGGTGTGCTGTGCGACACCGGCGGCCGCGAGAAGCAGCCATGCCGGGAGCGAGACAAAGGTGTACCGCACATGGACAAACTGCCCGGTCGCCGACAGCAACGCCATAGCAACCACCGGAACGACGGCGCCGAGCGCGAGATAGACCGCCAGGCGAGAGTCACGCTGCAGCATCTGGAAGAACCCAAGCCCAGCCAGCAGCGCAATCGCGGGGCCGATCAGCCAGGCCGCACCAATAATGATGATGTCCCATTGCTGCGACGTGGATCCGGCAAACTGCGTCCACTCATCGGCCCGCCGCGAGATGTCGTACGCCAGCACGGCGAAGCAGGCGGCACCGGCGGCGGCGCCGGCAAACACGGCAGGGATGGTCAGCCGCTCGGGCTTCTTATGGCGCGCTTGAAGCAGCCAGTCAACGAAGATGATGCCCCCCAGAATGAGCGCGGGGGGTTGAGACATGAAGCCCAGAAACAGCATCAGCATGCTGAGGGCGAGCCGCGACACAGAGCCGATCGACGTCGCGCGGAAGTAGAGCAAAAAGCCAAGATTATAGAAAAGCAGCTGCTGCACGTAGAACCGGCCCGTTTGTGACATGTGGAGGTGCCAGACAGCGACGGCGAGAAACGCCGCAAACCAGAGGGCGGTACGAGCGCCGACAACGCCGCGGCTGATCCACCCCAGCAGCAGAATCGTCACGGTGCCGATGATCGCGCTCGGGAGGCGGACCAGCGTGTGTGTCACGCCGAGCGATGACCAGAGCTCGGGGCTTTCCGAGAGCGATCGCTCGGGCAGTGCGCCAGCGAGCGAGAGCGAAACGAGCGTCGGGATGTACCCGAATTGCTTGGTGAGATTTCCTTCACCGAATCTGGTCGTGTGCATCACCGTGTACAGCTCGTCGATCCAGAAGCTCGGCCGATCGATCAAGAGCAGGCGCATGATGAGACCGACGACGGTCATCGCGAGCAGCAGCAGCCAGAACGTACGCGGGCGCATCGTCTCACTCATGCCTTAGCCTCCACCGCGGCAGTCGGTGGGCCGTCACCCGATGTTGACAGAGGCACTGATGGCCGAGCCACCGCGAACAGCACCCCGCCCAGCACGCCGTGGGACAGGAACGTTGCAAACGCGAGGAGCGAGAGAGCGACAGCATCGGCCTTACCGATGCCGTAGGCTCCGAGAAGCAAAGCAAATATCGCCTCGCGGAGCCCAATGCCGTTGATCGATATCGGCACGAGCATGACGATCGTTGCCACCGGGATCACAAAGAGGTAGACCGTCAGCGACAGATCGAGGCCCAGCGCTCTGCCGATCAGCCAGTGCATCAGCACGACGTTTGCGATCATGACGAGCGAGATCAGGGTTGCTCGGCCGAGCACGCCCCAGCGGCCGCGGTACGACGCAAAGCCGGCCTCGACCTTGCGTGCAATCGATGCGAACGGGCCGGGCACCATGCCGACGACCCGCAAGACCAAAGCAGCCGGGCGGCTGGACGGGACGAACACGGCGAGAACCAAGGTGCCAACGGCGAGGGCCATTCCACCGACGACGACGTACACCGAGGTCGGCAACGTCGATGAAGCCAGAAACGGAATGACCGCGGCCGCGACGAGCACCTGTGCAAGCACACCGATCACGCGATCGACGAGGAGAGATGACAGAGCAACCGAGCGAGGCGCCCCCGACTTCCACGCCGCGTACACGCGGGCGACGTCACCGCCCACGGTGCTCGGCAGAAGCTGGTTGAAGAAAACCGCAGTCAAGCACGCGCGGTACAGCCGTGCGAACGGCACGCTTGCTCCCGCGGCCCGCAGCAACCCGCTCCAGCGGATGGACGTGATCGCATACCCGGCGAATGGGGTGAGAAGCGCTAGGCCCAGATACAGCGGGTCCGCCTCACGCATCCGTCCAAGGACGAGACCAAGGTCCGCACTCCGCAACACGTACGCGAGCACCGCGAGCGATGCGACGGCCTTTGCTGCGAAGAGCAGTCTCCGCTTCGGCGAGTGTGTTCGATGGTCACTCACGGTGTACCCGCCTGACTCGTATCGCGTGATCGGATCAGCTTGGCCGGTACTCCGCCAACAACTGAGAACGGCGGGACGTCTTTGGTCACGACCGCGCCGGCGGCGATGATACTGTCGCGGCCGACCGTGACGCCGTTGACGACGGTCGCGTTCGCTCCGATCCAGCAGTTGTCCCCGATCTCAAGCTCGAGTCCTTCGACGTGCCCCTGCTCTGCGATCGAAACATCCGTTCGCGAGGTGTGGTACTGACCGCCGCCGATATACACATGCCCGGCAATGAGCACGTTCGATCCGATGCGCACAGATCCACCGACCGACGAATGCACGGTGACGTTCGCGCCAAGCCCGCAGTTGGATCCGATGGCGATCGTCCCAAGCTTTGCGTTGAGCTTGGTCCCCATGCCCACCATCGTTGTGTCGCCGATCCGAATTCCGTCCGGATGATCCGTGATCGCATCGAGGCAGCACTGATCGTCGATCACGACCGATCGTCCGACATGCACGCGGTGGGGCTGGCGAAACACGATGCTGCGGCCAAAGACGCTGCCCGCTCCGCACGATCCGAGAAGGCCAGGGAGGACAGTCTTCCTGATCGCGAGGCCCAACGCCCCGGGAATGGGGCACGCCAGCATCTGAGTCAGCTCGAACCGGGCGAGGCGGAAGATCGACCGCGATCCGACGATCGCATCCTGGTACTTGCGCAGCGCCGAGCCGCTCTGGTCCGTGATGCCGTCTTTGATCGCGCCCATTGACCGTCTACCCGTCCCTCATTGCACGGCTTGCTTCCAGCGACGCCTCAACCGCCCGCGAAGACGCTTCACTATCCAATCCGAAGGCCGCACCGATAGCCGGCGCAACTTCGCGAAGGCGTGCGGGCGATGCGTACCACGCCGTCCGCCGCCGACAGATGTCATCGACGCTCTCGGCCGCTTCGTCTCGCACGATCCGACGAACAACGTCTTCAGTCTCCGCCTGATGAGGGGGGGCGGTCAACCAATCAACCGGAATCAGCGGGTCGCTGATGGGGCGGATTGGCTGCGGGGTCTCGGCATTCGTCACAGCCGCATCGAGCAGGATCTCGGCGACACGCCTCGCGGTGGTGTACTTCACGCCGGATACCGAGAACGCCCCTCGAAGCCCACCGGCCGCGCCGTGGTCAACAACAACGGGACGATCGCTCGGGGACATCTCGCCGTTCGCCGCTCGCGGCAGCAGACCGCTCCACACCGCGGTGACGCTTTCAATCGTGAGATCGCTTCGGCCGAGCACGTTGCTCGCGGCGTCCAGCAACCGCTCAACGCTCGACCGCGGAGGAAGGCTCCCGCCGTCCGCCGGCTCTTCCCACGTCCCAATCGAAAGACCTGCCCGGCCCGGTACAACAAACAGCATCCTGCCCTCAAGCGATGCGACGTCGAGGGCGACGGCGTCATCGGCGTTTGCGTCCACATTGATCAGGACGTTAAACGCACGAATCGGATCAAAGAGCTTTTCGTGCGCACCGCCGAGCAGCTCGGCAACCGTCCCGCTCGAAGGGCCGGCGCAATTCAGCACACGCCTTGCTCGGACCTGCACAGCATCAGATCCGAGCCGATCGCACGTCAGAGTGATGGCGTCTGCCGACTCAACGCCCGTCACGCGCGTGTTGCGCATCGCGCGCCCGCCGAGATCGCATGCCAACCGGAGCATGCAGATCAGCACTCGCTCGCTTGAGACCATCAATCCGTCCTGCCACGACCCGACACCCCGGATGTCTGAGCGGCCGACACCGCGGACCGATCGCAAGTATCCCTCCTTCGCAACGACGCGTGCACGGCCGATGCTCGGGGTCGATCCGCCGAAGATCGCGTTCAGCGCGTTGTTCATCACTGAAGCGCACGCAAACAAGCTCGGCCGCCGCAAGCCCTTGCCCGGCAGGGGCACAAGGCAATTGAGCGGCTCGATCGCTTCCGGGAACGTCTCCATGAACCAGCGTCGTTCGCGGACAGAGTCACGGAAGCGTGCGATGTCGAGCGATTGGAGATACCGCAGGCCGCCGTGGATGATCCGGAGGCTCGACGAGCTCACCCCGCCTCCGAAATCGTCGGCTTCGAGAAGCACCGCCCGCAGCCCGCGTCTCGATGCCTCGAGCAGTGCGCTCACCCCGTAGATGCCGCCGCCGATGATGGCGAGATCGAAAGTCGAGGCAAGGTCGTCGTCGCTGCAGAGCCGGATCGGGCCGGGTGTGACGCGGGCCGAGGGCTCAGGCGTCGGCGGCATGCGATCTGTCTCCCATGCGGATGATCTCTCGCACACGGAACGGACGCTTGCCCTGGCTCTCGTGATAGATCCGCACCAGGAGCTCGCTGATCACACCGAAGAGCACGATCTGCACCGTGATGCCCATCAAAATCAGGCCCAGGTGCATCAGCGGGTTGCCCGTCAGCGTGGGCGGCGGATTCGAGCCGACCCACAGAACGCCGAATCGCTGCAGCCCGGCTGTGAGAAGCATGGCCACCGCTGCCACCGTGGTCCCGAACGCGACCTTGGCGAAGAAATACAGCGGCTTGCCGAGGTAGTCGTTGAGGAACTTCACCGTCACCAGGTCGAGAAGCACCTTGATCGTGCGCACGAGCCCGTAGTTGCTCGAGCCGTGGATCCGGGCGCGATGATTGACCGCCATCTCTGCGATCCGCGCACCTTTCCAGACACAGAGCGCCGGGAGGAAGCGGTGCATCTCGCCGTACAGTGACACGTCTTCGAGCGCTTCGCGGCGGTAGACCTTCATCGCGCATCCAAAGTCCTGGATGGGCGTCCACGTGAACTTTGAGATAAGCCGATTCGCGATCCGTGACGGGAGCTTGCGGGAGAACAGTTTATCCTGCCGATTCTTCCGCCAGCCGCTGATCAGGTCGTAGCCCTCGTCGAGCTTGGCGATCATCGCGGGGATGTCATGCGGGTCGTTCTGGAGGTCACCGTCCATGGTGGCGATGAGCCGGCCGTTGGCTCGCTCGAAGCCCGCCGCCAGGCCGGCTGTCTGCCCGGAGTTCTTCCGCAGCCTGACGAACTCGAGACGCGAATCACCCGAGAACGCCTCGATCGCCCGCTCGACCGTCCGGTCCGTGCTTCCGTCGTCAACGAGGATGCACTCCCAGGTCAGGTCCGTCGCTTCGAGGACCTCGCGGATCTCCTCGTATAGCGGGACCACGTTGTCCTCCTCGTTCCGCATCGGGACAACGAGGCTCAGGTCAACGGGCTGCGATACCACGGCCATAGGCGACACCGTGCCCTGGTTGCCCGGGGGCAACGGCGTCTCCCTGATGATGCTTGCTGCGACCGCCTTGGACAAAGAACGCCCCCGCTCACCCCAACCCCGGCGAAAGACCGCCGGTTACTGGATCGTAGCGGCTATCGGTCACCTCGCCGCGGGTCTTGGGCGGCAACACGCCGATTCTCCGGCTGATTTTCTGCTGCCTCCTGGGCCGCCCGCCTCGCCTGAATCAGCGCAAACACACGCTGCATGTGCTTCGGATCCGCCACCCGTTTCGGGCTCGGCTCCGACGCCTTCGGGGCCTCGACGGCGCGAGCCTTCGCGTCGGGATGCCGCGGATGGTTCTTGCCGTAAATCGTCCGCGATCGCGGCTCGTGCCGGATCTGGCCGGTGTCGGAGTCGCGGAGGACAATCACTCCGCCGCCGCCGAACCTGTGTCCGCCGATGCCAAACCGATGTCCACGGCCATGGAACGTGCGGAAGCCGTGGCGATGGAAGCCGCGCTTGAACTTGCCCTTGAATCCTCGCTTGACGACCGGAGCAGAGGCGAGCGGCTGTCGGATGCCACGATCCGTAATCGTGATCCGCAGCGGCTGAGCACCGAATCTGACGGTGGTGGTGGGCTGTACATTGCGGGTGACGTAGTGGACGCCCTGCGAGAGCGCTGTTGACGCTGAAAGTGTCAGGAACAGCACGAGTGCCATTGCCGGGGTCTTCTGGTGTGCCATCGCCTGAGGTCCCTTCTGGTCTCCCGCGAGGGTATCGCGTTCTACGGGATGAACGTAGTAGAAGTTCCCTTTATGCCGTTGGTTCTGTCATCGATCGTGCATCGAGGAGTTTCTCGAGGTCGTCCGCCGGCAGCAGGCCCTGCTCGAGTGCCAGCTCTCGGATGGTCTTGCCCGACTCGTAGGCCTGGTACGCGAGCTTCGCCGAGGCGTCGTAGCCGATAACCGGCACGAGCGACGTGCACATCGCGAGAGAGCCTTCGATGAGGGCTGCGCATCGATCTCGATCGGGTTCGAGCCCATCGACCAGTCTCGTTCGCAACGTCTCGCACGCCCCGGCGAGCAGCTCTGCGGAATCGAGCAGATTGGCGGCCATCATCGGCATAGCGACATTGAGGTCGAGAATCGAGCCGATTCCCCCGAAGCCTCCCAGGGCGACGGCGTGATCGTTCCCGGCGACCTGGCAGGCGACCATGATGACCGCCTCACAAATAACCGGGTTGACCTTGCCGGGCATGATCGACGAGCCCGGCTGCACGGCGGGTACTCGCAGCTCTCCGATGCCGCATCTCGGTCCTGATCCGAGCCAGCGGATGTCATTCGCGATCTTGCTGAGGCTGACAGCGAGCGTCCGCAGATGCCCGGATGCCTCGACGAACGCGTCCTTCGCGTGCTGCGCCTCAAAATGATTCGCCGCTTCACGGAACGGGATACCGGTCCGCTCCGCGACCGCCTCTGCGACTCGGCGGCCGAACTCGGGGTGTGTGTTGATGCCGGTGCCGACAGCGGTCCCCCCGAGCGGAAGCTCCGCAAGCGTTTCGAGCGCCCGCCTGAGTCTCGTTTCGGCGTGCCGCAGCTGGGCGGCGTAGCCGCCAAACTCCTGACCAAGCCGGATCGGCGTGGCGTCTTGTAGGTGCGTCCGCCCGATCTTGACGACCTCGTCCCAGGCCTTGGCCTTCGCTTCGAGCGAAGCTGCGAGGGCCGACACGTTCGGCAGCGTGTGATCTGTGATCGCCCGGGCCGCGGCGATGTGCATCGCGGTCGGGAACGTGTCGTTCGACGATTGGCCCATGTTGACGTGGTCGTTCGGATGCACACCGCCCGAGCCGCCGTCGTCGGTGTCCTTGTACCAAGTTGGATCTTTGGAGCGGCCGATCGGCTCGCCATGCGAGAGGCAGGCGAGGTTGGCGACAACCTCGTTTACGTTCATGTTGGTGCTGGTGCCAGATCCTGTCTGGAAGATGTCAACAGGAAAGTGGTCTTCGAGCCCGCCATGATCTGGCAGCCCGCTTTCGATCTCATGGCACGCGTCGGCGATGTCGTTTGCGCGGCGTTCGTCCAAGAGGCCCAGTCCGTGGTTCACCTGTGCGCAGGCGGACTTCAGCACCGCATAGGCCCGGATGACCGTGCCGGGCACGGGGCGGCCGGAGATGGGAAAGTTCAGGACCGCCCGCTGCGTGCTCGCCCCGTACAGAGCGGCCGCGGGCACGGACATCTCCCCCATGGAGTCCTTTTCGATCCGTGTCTGAACATCGGTCATCTTTTGTCTCCCTGGGGAACCGGACGCGGTCCCGGCCGTCTCCAACATACGAGAGCCACGAGAGGAAGTCACTATGCGCCGAGTCATCATCGCCGCTGTCTGGTCTCTGCCTGTGTTTTTCGCCGGCCAAGGCGATGCTCAGGCCGGTGATGCCGGCGAGTTGATCACGAGGTCCGAGCCTCTCGCGTGGCGATTGAAAACAGCGGTCACGCTCGGCTCGCGTATCGACCAGCCGCTGGAGGTCTTCCACGGATGCTCCAGCGACCCGGCGGCGGCCGGGACTGTGCAGTTCGGCGAAGCCGAGGTCCGAGGGGACGGCGCGGTAGCGCGATTTGATATCGAAGAGGCAACCGTCTATTTCCCCGTGGCCGATCGGGCGGCGTCGTACACGGTGGACCGCGAGAGCCTCAGCGCGGAATTTCTCTATCAGGGCGACCGGATCCCTATCCAAGGTTCACTCTTTGCGTCCGACGCCTCCGGGCAACCCCTGCACTCGGGAGGCGCGTACGGCATCTGGCGCTTCGGTCCGGCTCGAGGCTTTGTTCCGAGTCTCACGCTGCAGTTCGAGTTCGAGGCGCGAACATGGAACATCGCCCTCGACGAAGCAGCGGCCCGGGAAATCAGGTGGCCGCAGGGCGACTGGCCCGTCGCGGCGGCGCGATCGCTCGAACCGATGCTGTTTGTTGACCGTGCATTCGACGGCGAGTTGCGGCGTGACGCCTTTCAACGGATCGTCGAACAGTGGACAGCAGGCAAGCCCCGGTCACAGCCGCCGCTGGTCACCGCGAAGTGGATCGCCGGCCAGCTCAGCAACTCGTTTCAGCCGATCGGCAGCCTTACCTCGCGAGACAGCATCGCCGCCAACTCGGTCCAGCCCGGACGGTCGCTGGGGGCTCTGCAGGCGCTCAACGCTACGAGGCTCGACGACGCCGCGGAGACCATGGTCGGGACGCCCATGGACCTGCCGCTGCTGCTGACTGCCCTGTATCGGGAGGCAGGCCTGCCGGCTCGGGTCGTGGTCGGCTATGTCGCAGGCGACGAGGGAGGTGGGCGCGATCTTGTTCGCCGCAGCGACGAACCAGAACTCGGCGTCTACGCATGGGTTGAATTTGCGCTGTACGACGAAACGAATCCTTCGCTTGAGCGAGCGCTGACGTGGATCCCGGTCGACATCGTCGCGATGCGTGCGGGAAACGTCGGACGCAGGCCGCTCGATCAGAGCTGGGACGGCTTCGGACGGGGTGAGTACTTCAACGAATTGATCCCGATCGGCTATCACTTGCACCCGCACGAACTGCCGGCGATCTCGTACGGCGTGGCAGACGCCAGCAGCAGACTCCGTCGCATGCGGCACGGCCTGCCGGTCCGCTCGCCGGGCCCTTCGCTGTGGGGCTGGAACGTGGTCCCGGTGACCCCGTCGCTGCTGCATCAAACGATCGTGTTCAGCGCGACAACACCAAGCCGCCGGGGTGAAGATGATCGTCGGGATCGGCCCGAGCGCGGCCGATGATTGGTTGGCACCGCATTCGTGCACGGGGAGAGAGCAGGTGAAAGCAAGCGCGGTTTGGTGGTGGTTGCTCGCGGTTTCTCTCTGCGTCGCGGGCTCAGCTGCGGGTCAGCGAGATCAGTCCGGACCGTTCATCGAACGATTCGATGTCCGCGAGTGGCGGCTGACGGCCACCGTCACGATCCTCAGCGGCAGGCAGATGAGTTCGTCGCTGTTTCACCTTAACAACCAGCCGATGTCGTGGATCTCGGCGGGACGGAGCACGCTTGAGTTCCCCGTCGAAGAAGGGACGCTGTATTGGCCTCTGGCCGGCGAAGCCGCGTCGTACGAGGTCGATCGTGGCTCTGCCCGAGCAAAGCTTCACAGCAACGGCTGGGAGATCCCGCTCTCGCGAACGATTTGGGACGCGGATGCGTCACAGCAGCCGCTGCACTCTGGCGCCGCCTACGGCATCTGGAGCTTCGGGCCTTACCCCGCCGTGCACCGGGACCTGCGGATGGAGTTCTCGTTTCGGGCGAATACCTGGAACACGCGCTTTAACGAAGCTCTCGCGCTCGAAGTGCCGTGGCCATCGGGTGAATGGCCCGCCGAGGCGATGTCGTCGTTCGATGAAATGCTGTTCATCGACCGAGATTTCTTCGGCCCGTACACGTCTGGTGTCGCTCGTGAGCTGGCCGAGAAGTACACCGCCGGTCAGCCTCGCTCGCAGCCGCCGGTCGTCGCGGCAAAGTGGATCGCCGGGCAGCTAGCGACAGAAGTTCAAGCCAGCGGTTTATCGGTGTTCCGCAGCGGCATCTTTCCAATCAAGGACCTCTCGCGCATCCGGGCGGACCACATGCAGTCGCTTCGCTTCGACGGGCTCGACCGTGTGGCACGAGACCTCACCGGCTCGCCCCTGGATTTCGCGCTGCTGCTGACGGCGATCTACCGCGAGATCGGCCTTCCCGCTCGCGTCGTCATCGGATACGTCGCCGGCCCGAACGGCGGGCGTGAAGAGCTGTTTCGCGACCCGCAGAAGCCCGAGTTCGGGATCTACCCCTGGGTCGAGTTCGCGCTGTACGACGAGCGCGAAAGCGCAATCGGCGGATCGCTGACCTGGATCCCGGTTGACATCATCTCGATGCAGCAGAACAACACGGGCCGGCGTCCCTTCGATCAGCCATGGGACGGCTTCGGATCGAGCGAATTCCTCGGCGAGGTGATCCCGCTCGCCTATCACCTTCACCCGCACATGCTCCCGGCCTATTCGTTCGGCCAATCGCCGGACCCTCTCACGCTCGCCGATGGTCGCGTGATCTACGAGCCGTTGCCGGCGCTCTGGGGCTGGAACCTTGTGCCGGCGATGCCGTGCGGCGCGGGTCAGGCCGTTACGTTCACGGCGACGACTCCAAGCCGAAGAAGCAACGATGCCAACACCGCGACCGACCGCTAGTCGAAGCCCGACCACTTCGGGCTGGGCAGGAAGGTGTAGTCGTCTGTCGTCGCCGACTGATCGTTGGGAACGTCAAGGCGAAGCCCGACGTGGCCGCCGACGAACAGCACATTGCCGCTGACCTCTCCCCGCAGGCTGGTGCCGCGGAACCACCGCATGACACGGTCCCCGCCGTCGTCGTAGTTGTACAGGGTGTGCGTGGCGATCATGACGGTCTTGGTCGTGTCGGCGACGATCGGCATCTTGCCGCCGGTGGGGGGGACGAGGGTGGGCAGCACATCGCGCGACGGGTCGGTGTCCGGTGCGTGGTCGTTGAGCGTGTAGCTTGCGCCAACGAGGTCGTACATCGACTCGGTCGAGTCGAACGGCGGAAGCGGCACGCCGGTGTTGTCGGCGCCGCGGTCGAGGGGCGACTCGAAGACCGGGACCTCCTGGACTTGGTTCGAAGTGTCGGGGATGGCATCGCCGACGCCGACGTAGCTGTTGAGGGGTCGGCGTTCCGCACCGTACTCGTTGATGCCGAGGAACGGCAGCTGACCCTTTTTGCCCGCGAACAGCGAGCCGATCGGCGTGGGCTCGGGCCCGCCCGCGTCGACAAGCACCTGCGGCAGGGCATCGTTGTGGTCGATCAGGTACTGCGTGGTCCCGACGGCGATCTGCTGGAGCCGGCCGCCGCACGAGATCACGCGGGCAGAGAGCCGGGCCCCGCCGAGTGCTGGGAGCAGGATGCCGATCAGCAGCGCGATGATCGCGATGACGACAAGCAACTCGATGAGCGTAAAGGCGGCCGGCTTCGTGCGCATACCGAAGGGTACCCGCCGCGGCGATCGGCGTTGCCTCAGGCGTCGGGGCCTGTCGGTTCGCCGCTGATCGGGTTGTTGAAGTGGCCGTCCTGGATCGGAACGACGACCTCCAAAACGTGGGTCAGCACGTTCGCGGGAGAGCCGACCGCGTCGACCTCATGGATGATCGAGCTGTTGTAGTGCTGCAGGACGGGCGCGGTTTCCTGCTCGTACACGCGCCAGCGGTTGCGGATGACGTCTTCCTTGGCGTCGTCGACTCGGTTTTCCTTCAGCGCTCTGCGGCGCAGGCGTTTGATCATCGCCTCTTTGTCCGGGCACACAAGATGGATGACGCCGAGGACGTGCACGTGCTCGTCCATCAGCTTGGCCTGTTCGACGTTGCGGGGGATGCCGTCCAGGATCAGCAGGTCGTCCAGCGGCTTGAAGAGGCTGAGCGTGGTCTGGGCGGCAACGTTGCGGACCCACATCGCGACCGTGACGTCGTCCGGCACGAGTTCGCCCTTTGACGAATACTCGTAAAAGGTTTGGCCCAGCTCAGAGTGGATGTCGAGTGAGCGGAAGACCTCGCCGCACGAGAGGTGAAAGAACCCAGGGATCCGGCCCAAGATTGCGCCCTGCGTGCCCTTGCCGGCGCCCGGCGCGCCGAACAACAACACGCACTGATACTTCTCGTGTGGCTCGTAATCGGGCATTCGCGATCTCCTGCAGGCCGGTCAGCTTTCGGTCCCGGCCGGAACGGTACACGCGAGCATCGGCTCGGCCCATCGCTGTATACAGCAAATCCGCCGCTGAGATGAAAAAACCGCCCGGCGGAGACGCCGAGCGGTCGTGATTCGGAGCGGTTGATGCCGGGCGATCAGCTGCCGGTTGCGATGACTTCCTTCTGCAGGCTCGGCGGCATCGGGCGGTAGGCCAGGAACTCCATCGAGCTCGCGGCCCGGCCCTGCGAGATGCCCCGCAGCGTCGTGGTGTAGCCGAACATTTCTGATAGCGGCACCTCGGCGGTGATCGCCTTGACGTGGCCGCGGTCCTCGGTGTCGCTGATCATGCCTCGACGGCTCGACAGGTCGCCAGTCACATTGCCCAGATAGTCCTCGGGCGTGATGATCACAACCTTCATGATCGGCTCGAGCAGCACGCTGCCGGCCTTGGTCACGGCCTCACGCAGCGCGAGTCGCCCCGCCTGCTCGAACGCGACCTGCGACGAGTCGACCTCGTGGTACGAGCCGTCGGTCAGCTCGGCGCAGATGTTGATTAGCGGGTAGCTCGCCGAGACGCCGCTCTTGGCGGTCTCTCGGATGCCGGCCTCGACCGACGGGATGAACTCCTTCGGGATCTTGCCGCCGACGATCGCGTTCTTGAACGCGATGTTGTCGTCGAACTTCAGACCTTCCTCTTCCGCCTGCTCGGGTGTCATCGGGCGCAGGTTGATCACGCAGTGGCCGAACTGGCCGCGACCGCCCGTCTGCTTCTTGAACTTGCCCTCAACCTTGGTCGCCTCGCCCTTGATGGCTTCGCGGTACGAAACGCGGGGCTTGCCGACCTCGACGCCGATCTTCATGTCGCGGACCAGGCGGTTCTTGATGATCTCGAGGTGAAGTTCACCCATGCCGGCGATGATGGTCTGACCGGTTTCCTCGTCGTAGTGACTCTGGAAGGACGGATCCTCGCGGCGGATCGTGACAAGCGCCTCACCCAGCTTGCGGTTGTCGTCGGCCGAGTTCGGCTCGATCGACATGCTGATGACCGGATCCGGGAAGTCCATCCGCTCGAGAATGATGGGCTTATCGGGGTCGCAGAGCGAATCACCCGTGATCGAGTCCTTGATGCCGACGACCGCGACGATGTTGCCCGCGCCGACCTCTTCGAGGGCCTGGCGGTCCTTGGCGTGCATCTCGAAGATGCGGCTGATGTTCTCCTTCTTGCCGTTGCCAGGGTTGAGCACGCGGCTGCCCTTGGTCAGCTTGCCCGAGTAGATCCGCATGTAGGTGAGGTCGCCGTGGGCGTCGTTGACGACCTTGAAGACCAGGGCGCTAAAGCCCGCGTCGTCGGAGTGAGGGCGGGTGAGCTTCTCGTCGGCGTCGCGCGGGTTCTCGCCCTGAACTTCCGGGACCTCCGACGGGCTCGGCAAGAAGTCGATCACGCCGTCGATGAGCCGCTGGACACCCACATTCTTCAGGGCCGAGCCGCAGAAGACGGGGTTGCACTCGAGAGCGATCGTCCCCTTGCGGATCGCCGTCTTGATTTGCTCGACCGTGATTGAGTCCTCGTCCTCGAGGTACTGCTCCATGAGGTCGTCATCGAGGGCGACCGCCGACTCGATGAGCTCGTGACGCCACTTCTCGACGCGCTCTATCTGGTCGTCGGGGATGTCCTTCTCGGTGACCTTCGCGCCCATCGACTCAACATCGAAGTAGTACGCCTTCATGCCCAGCAGGTCGATGATTCCCTCGAGCTCGTTGCCGTGACCGATCGGGAGCTGCACCGCGATGGGGTTTGCGCCGAGACGTTTCTTGATCGAGTTGAAGCTGAAGTCGAAGTCAGCGCCCAGCTTGTCCATCTTGTTGATGAAACACATGCGGGGCACGTTGTACCGATCGGCCTGACGCCAGACTGTCTCGGACTGGGCCTCAACGCCCTCCTTGCCGTCGAAGACCGCGACTGCGCCGTCGAGCACGCGGAGCGAGCGCTCGACTTCGATGGTGAAGTCGACGTGTCCCGGGGTATCGATCAGGTTGATCTTGTAGTCCTTGCCGTCCTTGCTCCACGGGCATGTCGTGGCGGCTGACTGGATCGTGATCCCACGCTCCTGCTCCTCCTGCAAGAAGTCCATGGTGGCCGTGCCTTCGTGCACCTCGCCGAGCTTGTAGTTCTTGCCGGTGTAGTAGAGGATCCGCTCCGTGACTGTTGTCTTGCCCGCGTCGATGTGGGCGGCGATGCCGATGTTTCGTACGTGTGAGAGGTCGGTGGCCATGGCGATACGTCCTTGGGTGGCCGGATACGTCCGGCCTGGTTCCTGCGGGCTGGTCGAGTACTCCCGATCACGCTGAGTCGCGGACCGGGCGTTCGTTCAAATGGTTGTCGATCGGTAGCGCGAGCCGCCTCGCGCGGGTGGCGGAATTTCGGGGAGCGGCGTTCAGTCGCCACTCGGCGGCGTCGGTGTTTCGTCGTCGTCGCTGTCCATAACCCGTTATCCTCCATTGGCTTGGATTGCATGATGCACACAATCCCACCAATAGAGAATGCTAGCCTTCGTTGAACTTGCGTCAAGGTCGAGAGACGCTGCCGTTGACGAGGGCCTCGAGCCTCTTTCGCCGGTCTGCGGGCAGCTGAGCGAGGGGATCGAGCGCGTAGTTGGCGTCACTCTGCAACGCGCGGGCGGCCCACACCGCGGCGGCACCAGCGTTGCCCTCTCGAGCCTCGATTTCTGCCACGAGTGACGGAAAGTGTGGTCCATGCGGGTCTCGAGCGGAAGCGTCCACCAGTGCCTCGAGCGACCGATCTATCCAGACTCTTCGGTCGGTTGATGATGTGGTCGATTGAGCGATCGCATCGGCAACAAGGCCGAGCCGGCCCAGCGTGCGGGTCGAGAGCTCCGCCACCGAGGCCGCGGTCGCCGCATCCCACGCGGCCTGAGTTGGCCCGCCGAGCAGGAGTTCAACGTCGCAAACAGCGAGCCACGCTCGTGGGTCGTCGGGAAAGACTGCGGCCGCGGACTGAAGCTCCGAGACGATCACGCGTCGCCGATCTGAGATGAGCGTCTCGATCCGCCAACCGTCCGCCGCCGACCGGCCCGGCTCTGCCTGGGATTCGATTGCGATGTCCTGTGCGGCGGCGAACGCGTTGCGGAGCGACCCTTCCCACTGCAACGCCCGGACAGCGAGCGGTGCTATTCCGATCGCTGCGAGGCACGGCAGGACACCTGCCCATCGCCGCACGTTTGCCGATCGTCCCCCAGGAACCGCCAGCCCCAAGAGAAACAGTGCGAGCGGGATCGATCCGGGATGAAACATCACCATGTCGAGCTGAGCGTGCGTGAGAACGACGATGGCCATCACCGAGATCGCCGACGGGCTCGGCCTGAGCTTCCAGATGGCTGCGGCAGCAAGTCCGGCCAGCGCGAGGCCGGCGACCCGAAGCAGCGAAAGTTCCAGCAACGCCGCCTCCGCTTCGAGCGTCGCGCTGGCGACGACCGGGACAGCCAGGACCAGAACCATGCACAGAACCGCGGCACGCGACGGTGACGAGACTTCGCGCAATCGAGGGGTACTTCCGAGCCGCAGGGAAACACACCACACCGCCCCGACGATGGCCAAAATGCATGGCAGGCCGAAGATCCCGAGCATCGCCGCCCAGTCCAAGACCGCGTTGTGCGAGCTGGTCACGGTTTCGGGCGCGATGGGCGGCTTCGCGACCGCGTACTCGGCGCGAAAGCCGTCGGCACCCGTGCCGGCTGGCAGCGAGTCCTTCGCGATGGCGACGGCAGAGTCGGCGTAGAACCACCGGAACAGCAGTGAAAGCTCGCCCTCGAAGGGCATGAGCAGCGCCCTGGTCGCCAGGGCAGCGGGCGGCAGGAGCCACAGACCAACGCCGGCGATGCGTGCGGTTGCGCGCGTGAATCTCCGCACTCCGAAGAGTGACGTCAGCTGCATCGCGACGATCACCGCAACGCTGCCGGTACCGGCGACTGCCAGCCCCGCTTTCGAGCCGGTCAGAATCACGCCAACCCAGCATGCGGTCCCGAGGAGAAGGGTCGCGACGAAGGCCCAGTCTCGTGCAAACTTTTGAGACGCTGCGCAGACGGCGATGCAGCCGGTCGCCCCCGCAGCGAAATACGCGGCGAGCACATTCGATAACCCGAACCAACCGGTGATATCGGGCTGTCGCAGCCGACGTTCGAACTGAAGGGCCGCGGCGGATCCCGGCTGGTACCCGCGGTCGGCGAGAGCGGCCGATGGATCACGATCGAACGATGCGACGACGGCCGGATGCTCGATCAGCAGCTGCCCCGCGCCCTTCGCCAACAGGAGGCAGAGGACACCGAACAGGACGGCGATGGCGCCGCGCCGCAGCAAAGGCCGCCCGGCAACGACCGACGCCGCCGCGAGCAGGGAGAATCCGGACGCCCAAGCCCCCGCGATCGGCAGCGGCTCGGCGTCATCACGTGCAAACAGCAGTGTGTGTGCCACGATCGATGCCGACGCCGCTAACGAGGCCATCGCAATCCAACCGAGACGGCGTCCGGCGACGAGGCACGCCAGGCCTGCGGTGAAGAAGCTCGCGAGATCCAGCAGCAGGCAGCCGGCCGGCCCAAGCCCGACGATGGCTGACAACGTGTTCATCGGGCTTCCGTCCCAGCCCGGCATCGGTTCAAAGAGCACAGTCGCTCGGGTGATGACGATGACGAGCATGCCGCCCAGGCACAGTTGGAGGATGATGGAACGTGTCACTCGTCCCTCCAAGGCATCCCCCGCTCGACAACAGCGAGCAGCATCAACGCGCCAATCGTCTGGCACGCGACCACAGCCGACTGGAACGGCGTGCCGTCGGTCACGATCACCGCGCCGAGCCCGGCGATGAGCGTGAGGGTCCATACCGCGACGGCGACCTGCGGCCGGCTGAGCCCACGCCCCTCGAAGCGATGCGATATGTGCTGGAGGTCGCCCACAAAGGGCGATCGCCCCTGCGAGAGCCGGATCGTGACCACGCTGAGCAGGTCGTAGAGCGGTACGGCGAGCAAAACAAAGGGGATGATGATGCGGTCCCAGCGCGGCTCGTTGATGGTGCTATCCACGTAGGTCAGCCGCGTGGTGAGAAACGCGAGCGCAAATCCGAGAACCAGCGACCCGCCGTCGCCCATGAATATCCTGGCTCGCGGAAAGTTGAGCGGCAGAAACCCGAGCGAGGAGCCGGCGACGCAGGCGGCCGCTCCGGCGACGAACCACTGTTCCTGCTTGAGCGCGACCCCCGAGATCGCAGCCGCGATGACGCACGCTGTTCCGCTGGCGAGACCATCCATGTTGTCCATGAAATTGATCGCGTTCATCACGAGCGCGAACCAAACCGCGGTGATCACAATCGACAGCCAGGCCCCGCCCACCCTGACGTCCAACGCGGTGAGCACACGCGTGTCACCGAGCCACGAGACAAGAACAGGGATCGCCAGCATTACGGCGAGCTTCGGCGCCCACGGGAGCGGGCGCCGATCATCAACGAGCCCCAGCGCGTGAACAACGAGAAGCCCTGCAAGGACAATCGCCGCGGGACCAGACTCCGAGACGATGCCGTCGGAGAGTGCCGGCGGCAGGAATTCCGCGGGCACGCTGCGGCTCGCTGCAACGCCGTATGCCGCAAGCAAGGCGATCACGATCCCGAGCACGATGCCGATTCCGCCGATGTTCGGGACGCCCCGGAGACTGCGCTTGACCTGATTCTCCACGCCCGGAGTGTCGAGCGTCCCGGCCCGTGTACCGATTCGAACGAGCAGCAGTGTCGCGAGCGCCGAGACGATGAACGCAAGACCGGCGAGCGCAAGCAGGGCGAAGGCGATCACTGGGAGCGCTTCCGTCCGCGGGCCCACGGCACGTGCACCGCAAGCATCAGCAACCCCGCCGCTGCGCCGAAAATCACGAGCCGAGGGAAGGGCCACGCGATGTCGAGGCTGCCGGGGGTTGGCATGGGGTGATCGCCGGTGTACATGTAGTTCGATCCCCAGTGGGTATTCAGCGGGACGGTCAGCAGGCCGTAGCACAGCATAACCGCGAGCGCAACGGCGAGGTCTCGCCATGCCGGCCGGAACCGATCGACGGCGACCACGTAGACCGCTCCCCCGACGATGACCCAGTGGCTCAGCCAGAAGAACCAGAATTCAGCCGATGCCGGCCCGCTTTCGATCACCGGTATTACGAATGCCAGGGAGGAAAGACCGAACCCCCAATAGTACAAAAGAGCCTGAAGCAGCCTCGTCGGGATGAGAAAGGCCGCGACGGCGACCGCGCCAGCGACGTCGCAGAGATGCAGCGGTAGTGATTCGCCCGAGTCGCTGCGAAAGACGAGCCAGTAGATCTGGTAGGCCGATTGGATCGCAAGCATCGCGATGCCGAGACGGAGGCGGCGACGCCGTCTTTCGGCGACGGTCAGACCCCGCGAAGCTGCAACGATGCCGAGCGTCGCGCCCACGAGAACGACCACGGTGATCGCGTGCGTGGGCGAGAAGGCGTTGAACTCATCGAGGTTCACGCGGGCCCCTGGGCGTGCTCGTGCCGCAGCTGGCCGCACGCCGCCGCGATGTCACGTCCGCGGCTTGCGCGGATGTGGACGTTGACGCCCCTCTTTCGGAGGACGTCCTGAAACTGCCGCACCGCCGCGTCTTTCGGCCGCCGGAACGACAAGCCGCCGACTTCGTTGTAGCGGATCAGGTTGACATTGGCGCGGAGTGACTTTGCGAGATCGGCGAGTTCACCGGCCTGAGCCGGGCTGTCGTTGGTCCCGCCGAGCAGCGTGTACTCCAGCGTGATTTCGCGCCCGGTCTTTTCGAACCACGCGGTGCACGCGTCGAAGAGCTCGCTGATCGTTGTGTACCCCGCCCACGGGATGAGCTGTCTGCGAAGATCATCCGTCGTCGCGTGCAACGACAGAGCAAGCGTGACCGGCACGTCGAATTGGTCTGCCAGCCGGTTGATGTATTGCGGCAGCCCCACGGTCGACACGGTGATTTTCCGCGAGCCGATGCCCATACCCCAGGGCTTTGGCGCTACAAGCACGCGGATCGCGTCGGTGACCGCGTTGAAGTTGCTCAGCGGTTCACCCATGCCCATAAACACAACGTTCGAGATTCGGCCAACACCCGGGAGGCGATCGAGCCGCCAGACCTGTTCAACGATCCGCCCCGATGAGAGGTTTCCGTCGAGCCCTGACAGGCCCGAGGCGCAGAAACGGCAGCCCACTGGGCATCCGACCTGGCTCGAAATGCAGGCGGTCCGGCGATTCGATGATGCGTCCAGCGACGGGATCATCACGCATTCAGTCTGTCGGTCCACCCGGTCGGGCTGTCCAACGATCGGAAGCATGCCGGGCCCGGGCTGCCGGTCATCGCTCCATTCAACAAGAAGCTTCTGCGTGCCGTCGGTTGCCAACTGATGATCGACAGTGCGGCCGCTGAGAATCGTCAGCGATTTCCGGACGCTCTCTCGATCGGCGGCCGACAGATTCGTCCAGTCGCTCGGGTCGGCGAGACGATGTTCGAACACCCAGTTCGCGATCTGTGAAGCACGGAAGCCCGGCATGCCGTGCTCCTCGCACCACGAGCGAAGTCGCGTCTCGCCCATCGAGAAAATGTGGTGCTTCGGGTGCCGCACGTCGTGGCTCCTGCCCGGGATCGGACACACGGAAACTCTAGATGGCCTTCGGAGGCTCGCTCCGGGCAGACACCGTCAGGGGCACGGCTCCGTACGAGCGTTCATCGATTTCTGGAGGCCCGATGACCACGCTGCCAGATCGCGCATCTTCGCCCCGTTGCAAGATGATTTTACGGAGCGCGCCCGGCAGGCGGAACTCAACGTCTTCGTCCATGACATCCCACTGCTCGAGCTGTCCGCCGTAGCGATCGAGCAGGGACCTGCACACCCCGGCCACCAGATCTTCTGGTGCGGATGCGCCCGCCGTAACGAGGACAGCGCTGTCGCCGCCCCGCGGGAACCAGGAATGATCGATCTCTGTTGCGTCGTCGATCAGGTAACCGGGAGCGCCCGCGGCGGCTGCGATCTCCGTCAGCCGCACCGAGTTTGAGGAGTTCCTGCTGCCCACGACAAGCGTCACGTCGACCTCGGGCGCGATCTGCCTGACCGCGTGCTGCCGGTTCGTCGTTGCGTAGCAGATCGTCGAGCTGCTCGGCTCATGCAGATTCGGGAACCGCCTTCGCAGCGCGTTCACGATGACCGCCGCATCGTCCGTCGAGAGCGTCGTCTGTGTCAGATAGGTCAGCTTGTCCTCGTCGCGTACCTCCAGCGTGCGCACCTGCTCGGCGGTCTCGACCACGATCGTGTCATCGGGTGCTTCGCCCCGCGTTCCGATGATCTCTTGGTGATCGGCATGGCCGACGAGAAGGATCTGGTATCCGAGCCGGGAGAAACGAGTGGCGGCCGAGTGCACCTTTGTGACAAGCGGGCACGTTGCATCGATCGCGGTGAGCTCACGCTCCGCGGCCGCTTGCCGAACGCTCGGCGGGATGCCGTGCGCCGAGAAGACAACGACCGAGCCACGCGGGATGTCCTCGATCCGCTCGACGAAGGTAACGTTTCGGGAGCGGAATCGATCGACAACGTGGCGGTTGTGCACGATCTCGTGATACACGTACACGTCCGAGTCGGGGAACAACGCGACGACGCTGTCGACGACATCGACCGCCATCTGCACCCCCGCACAGAAGCCTCTCGGGTTTGGGAGGATCACACGCATTGTTTGTCGAATCGCTTTCCGCGGTACTCGTAAACAGCCTGCCGCAAGCTTAGGCTTTGTCGCGAATGGGTCCCTCCGCCGCACATCCGAGTGTCAACGAGGTTGAAGACCTGCCTCGGCAGGACGTGCGCACGCCTCGCGAGAACTTCCCCGTCCTGTCGTGGGCGTTGGATCACTCGCTCCGGCCCGGCTTTGTCGCGGTCTACACGTTCTGTCGCATCTCCGACGATCTGGCGGACGATCCCACGCATTCGCGAGACCAGCGGCGCGATGAACTCAAGCGCTGGCGCGAGGAACTCGAGCTGTGCTTTGCCGGGCGGCCCCGCCTGCCGGCGATGACCCGCCTGCGATCTGTAGCTGAGCAGTACCACCTTCCTGCAACACCCTTTCATCGTCTTCTGGATGCTTTCGAAGAGGATCAGGTGCGGATTCGGTACCAAACATGGTCCGAATTGCAGTCGTACGCGGATCGCAGCGCGAACCCGGTCGGTGAATTGGTGCTCCGTCTGGCCGGGCACTCCCCCGCTGAGCCCGGCTGGCCCGAGTTGATGAGACTGAGCGATGCGACGTGCACGGCGCTTCAGTTCGTGAACTTCTGGCAAGACGTGCGACGCGATCTGCTGGAGCTTGACCGGATCTACTTGCCGCTGGCTGAGACCGGCCTTACGGAAGCGGGGCTCATCGAATTGGCGCGCGGAGAGGCAACTAACGAAACGCGGCGAATGTACGGCGAAGCGTTGAAACCCCTCGTCGATCGAACGGATTCGCTCATGCGCGGGGCTTCGTTGCTGCCGAGATTGACCGATACTCGGATCGCAAAGCCCGTGATGCTCTTCCAATCGGCCGGGCTGCTGCTCGGACGCCGTATCGCGGCGATTGACTACGGAACACTCTGGACGAGACCGCGTATCAGCCGGCTTTCCTTGGCCTTGGCTTCGCTCCGCACACTCCTGACCTCGGTCCCGAAACCCACATGACGACAGACCTCGACCCGGCTCTCAATGACGCATACGAGTTGTGCCGCCGCATCACGGCGGAACGTGCGCGGAGCTTCTACCTCGGGCTTCGCCTGGCGCCGGAGCCCGAGCGCTCGGCCTTGTACGCGCTGTACGCCTGGAACCGTCTCGGCGACGACATCACCGACGATCAGTCGCGAGGCTCGCAGGACCGTGCGAGCGATCTGCAGGCGTTCGCCGACGCGACGCGTGAAGCGTGTCGAGGGACCCCCGTCGGTCGCGATCCGCTGTGGCGCGCGTTGGCAGACGTGGTCGCATCGTTCGACATCGACACCGCCTCTTTCGATGCGATGCTGGCCGGGCTTGCCCGAGACCTGGACCCGCGTCAGCCCACCACGCTCGACGACCTGCTTTCATACTGCGATGAAGTTGCGGGCAGCGTCGGGCGGTGCTGCGTGGCGGTGTGGGGGCTCCGCGGCGGCACCTCGCGGGCCGAGGCCGACGGACTTGCAGACCATCTGGGCCGAGCCTTCCAGCTTACCAACGTGCTCCGAGATATCGGCGAAGATGCCCGGCTCAGCCCTCAGCGGATGTACGTCCCAGCGGACGTGCTCGATGAGCACGGGCTGACGCCCGAGTCGCTGATTGCGTGGAGCGACGAGGCGGCGTGCCGGTCTGTCGTGCTGGGCCTGGCAGGAGAGGCTCGCCGGTCCTTCGCCGCGGGGCGACCACTGCTCGAGCTCGTCCGCCCGCGGTTCCGTCCGACGCTATGGGCGATGCGACGCGTTTACGAGCGGACGCTTTCGATCGTCGAGCGCAACCCGCGTCGGTCGGTGCGTACACGTCACGTGCGTCCGAGCCGGGCGGTCACGCTCACGATCGCGTGCCGCGCGCTCGCGATGTCGGCCATTGCGTCGGGGCGGCCGTAGTGGCCGGGCGAGTGACCGTCGTTGGCGGCGGCATCGCGGGCATCGCCGCGTCGTTGCGGCTCGCTGAGGCCGGGATCCGGGTCACGCTCGTCGAGCGGTCGAACCGCCTTGGAGGTCGAGCGGGATCCTTCCGAGATGGATCGCTCGAGGAGAGCATCGATAACTGTCAACACGTGGCGCTCGGGTGCTGCAGCGAGTACCTTGGGCTGCTCGCCACGCTCGGCGTGGCTGACCGCCTGGCATGGACATCTTCGTTCCACTACGTCGAAGAGGACGGACGAACGAGCACGCTGCCGATCCCCGCGTGGCCGAGCCCCCTTCACGGTCTCCCTTTGCTTGCGCGAGCCGGGTTCCTCACCATCGGGGAGCGTTTCGGCATCGCACGCGCGCTCCTTTCCGCTCGCATCAAGCGCGGCGGGCGATGGTCGGGTGCATCGTTCCGTGACTGGCTCGCCGCGAACGGTCAATCGCAACGATCCGTCGAACGATTCTGGGCGCCGATTATCGTCAGCGCGTGCAACGCGAGGCCGGAGGACTGCGACGCGACGTCCGCCCTAAAGGTCTTCCAGGACGGCTTTCTGCGTTCACATCGCGATGCCAAGATGGCGGTGCCGACTGTGCCGCTGTCCGACCTGTACCAGGCGACCGATGCGCTCCTCGCGAGAGTTGGCGGCGAAGTAAGACTCGGGACAGCAGCGAGGGAGATCAGCCGAGACTCCGTCACCCTGCGCACGGGCGAGACAATTGACGCTGACGCTGTGGTTCTAGCAACGCCGCTTTCTGTCACCGCCGATTTGCTGGATTCGTCGCCGATCGCGGCGTCCGATGTGGTGAGGGATCTCCGGAGCATCCGGTTCAGCCCGATCGTGGCTGTGCACGCGGAGTACGAGTCAAGTGTCAGCGATCTGCCGCATGTTGTACTCCTCGGGGCACCGTTCGACTGGCTCTTCTTCAAAGACGGTGGAAGGCGGGTCCATGCGGTCGCGAGCGCGGCCGACGGGCTCGCGGGCCGCTCGGGTGATGACCTCATCGCCGAGTTCTCGTCCCATATCCGCGATCGATTCGGAGTCACCGCCGAGCCCGTGTGGGCACGCGTGGTCAAGGAGCGTCGAGCGACGTTCCTCGTCGAGCCGGGTGTGGACGCCCTTCGACCGAGCGAGGACGCCCTGGCGCCCGATGTGTGGATCGCCGGCGATTTCACCGCAACCGGCTGGCCCGCGACGATGGAAGGCGCGACCCGATCGGGACGGAGCGCTGCCGAGGGCGTTGTCCGCTATCTGGAACGGGCCCGGCATTCGGCAACGGTGCTCCCGCGCAGCGCCAGGGCGACCGAGCAAAGTCCGTTCACAGTGTCAAGCATCGATGATTCATGACCTTTGACCACGAGAGGGGAGTCGTTGCTATCGCCTTCGGGGCCGCCACGGCTACGATTTGCCGACGGCAGTCGTCCACAGCATGTGCCACCGGTTATCCACGTTGCCACAGCCGGTGCCACCCGCCAGTATCATGATGGATCTTGAGGCCGCTCGCAAGGCGTGTTCCGTCCCAAGCGAGCGGCAAGAGAGTCACAGTTCGTCGTCGGCGCGACAGACGCGTGCGATCTTTGGAGGTCACCGATGAGCGGAGCGAAGCCCTGGCAGATCGTCCTGATCGTGGTTGGGCTGCTTGCCGGCGGTGTTGGTCTCGTCCTCGCGATCGCCGGTGGGGATCGGGTGGATATGGCCGACTCCATGACGCTCGTGGATGTCACAACGGGTGACCTCTACCGGATCGATGCAAAGAACCGCTCGCGTACGATTCCCATGAAGCATGGCGAAACGGGCGAGCGTGTTCTGCTGCATGCCCAAAAAGACGAGTCAACCGGGAAGTGGACAGTGCCTCAGCGGTACCGCGTTGCGCTCCAGCAGTTCGACGATATCGAAACCATCGACATTGACCGCGAATCTGGGGTTATTGAGATTCCGGAATCGTCGAAACCGGAAACAGTCTCGTGGTAGGGAAGCCACCCTTACTCAGTCAGGAGTGATTGCGACATGACAAGGCGAACGCAGACTTCGGCCTTCACGCTCATTGAGCTATTGGTCGTCATTGCCATCATCGCATTGCTGATCGGCATCCTGCTTCCAGCGCTGGGCACCGCGCGGAAGACTGCATGGGCGTTGGTGGATCAGACACAGCTGCGCAGTCTGGCAACCGGGCAGGCGGTCTACCTGACCGACAACAAGGATTACTACGCCGCGGTGAACACATCCGGCTGGGACGGTCAGCGGGCATCTGGCGGGCAGCCATACGTTTTCAATACGACTGCTGAAACGCCAACGTCAGTCTTTGACTTCATCAGCCCGACAGTCGGTCAGGAGCTTGGATTCTCAGCGAATCGTGCACGACGGCTGGGCGACATTCTGAATGACTTCGCCGACCCGGCTGCTCGTGAGCTCAACAGCGAGCTCTTCCCAGGTGGCACGTCGCCGGCCGACATCGACGAACTCGACGAGTACCTCACCGAGAATCGCGGTTACCGGCAGATCAGCTATCTCATGCCGGGAGCGTTCATGTATTGGGGCACGCCTGCAAGAGGAGGCTTTGTGCCCGGGCAAGGGTCTACTCCGAATGACACTGAGCGTTGGGCTAGTCGGTTTGGATTTGTACCACGATCTTGGACCGATAGTATATCAAGTCAGGTTCATACCCCGCGAAACTTTCGCAACCGTATCGATCAGGTTGGCATTTCCCCCTCCAACAAGATCATGATCGCGAACGGGACCCGGTACTTCGTGGATGGACTGCTTGACTTCGACCCCAGCGTGACGCCAGAGCTGTTTGGATCGTTTTCGTCGGGTACTCCCCAGTGGACGGGGAACACCGCCTACGGGACGAACGGTCCTGGTGCTCCCGAGAATCTCCGCCTCTCGTTTCGCCATGGCAACAGCTCAATAAACGTGGTTCACTTCGATGGAAGCACCGAGAACCTCACCCAGCGGGAGGTGTACACGGACATGTCGAAGTGGGCTCCCTCGGGCAGCGTTGTGGTCGACACCGGCCGGCTGACGCCTGAAGCACGCGAGTATGCACAGAACTTGCCTGATGGCACATCGGGTGCCGGCGGTCGCGGCAAGAAGCTCCCGTAATCCGATGTTCACGTAGTCTGTTCAACCGCCCGGCTCTCACGCCGGGCGGTTGTCGTTTCTAGAGTCGTCCATGTCTACCGAGAACGTACTCAAGCGTCTTACCGAGACAGAGTCGGCGCAGGTCGATCGGCTGATCGACTGGCTTCGCATCCCGTCGGTTAGCACAGATCCGGCGTATCGCGCCCAGACCGCCGAGGCCGCGGCGTGGTGCGCCGAGCATCTGCGAGCATCCGGGTTCACGACCGAGGTGCTACCGACCGGCGTTGCCGAGTCGCCTGGTCATCCGATTGTCCTTGCGACCTCGCCCGGTGATGCGGAGTACGCCGGGCCGCACGTGCTGTTTTACGGGCACTATGACGTTCAGCCGGCGGATCCGCTCGAGCTGTGGGAGAGCCCGCCGTTTGAGCCGGTGATCAGGCCTGCGGACGGCGGTGAAGGTCAGCCCGGCGAACGCGTGGTCGCTCGCGGCGCGGTCGATGACAAGGGGCAGGTCGCGACGTTCCTTGAGGCGATGCGTGCGTGGTACGACGAGACCGGAGTCGCCGCGGGCGGCGTGCGGATGACCGTGCTTATCGAGGGCGAAGAAGAATCCGGCTCGGTCAACCTCGAGCGCTTCGTGCGCGATCACAAGGGTCGCCTCGAAGCATGCGATGTGGTCGTGATCTCCGACACCGGCATGCTCGGGCGGAACAGGCCCGCGATCACCAACGGCATCCGAGGGCTGACGTACACGGAGGTCACGCTGCACGGCCCAGATCAGGATCTGCACTCGGGCATGTGGGGCGGGAAGGTGCCCAACCCGATCAATGAGCTGGTCAAGGTGCTGGCGCAGCTGTGGGACGCCGACCGGCGTGTGACGTTGCCGGGCTTCTACGACAGCGTGCGGCCCGTGAGCGATGCAGAGCGGGCGATGTGGAAGTCGCTCGGTCTCGACGCCGCGAAGGCGCTCGACGGGATCGGCCTGCCCCCCGAGGCGGATGTCGGTGAGGCCGGCTTCTCAGCGATCGAGCGGGAGTGGTCGAGGCCGACGTGCGACATCAACGGGATCGTCGGCGGTTACACGGGTGAAGGCGCGAAGACCGTCATCCCGACGCACGCGACCGCGAAGGTCAGCTTTCGGCTCGTGGCGGATCAGGACCCCGACGCGGTGCGCGAGTCGTTCTTCCGGTGGCTTCAAGACCGCACGCCGCCGGGCTGCAGATGGGAATTGACCGACCACGGCGGGGGCCTGCCGGCGACGACGGGCCCAGACTCGCCCCCGATGACGGCCGCGATGCGGGCTTTGGAGCATGCTTCTGGGGTCGAACCGAAGCTGATTCGAAGCGGCGGATCGATCCCGGTGGCCGGTCTGCTGAAGGCGGAGCTCGGGCTCGAGACGGTCTTCATCGGCTTCGGGCTCGAAGACGACCGCGTGCACTCGCCCAACGAGAAGTTCGAGCTGGATTGCTACAGGTTGGGGACCCGGACCCACGCGATCCTCATCGAGGAACTGCGGCGGCTCGGTTGACGCTCGTCGCCTCAGGCGGCTTGGGCGGTTTCTTCTTGAGGCTCCGCTGCGTCCGGGGTCTCAGCGTCCTGCCCGTGGCCGATCGAGGCGATCGGTTCGACTTCTGCGATGGACTCTCCGACGATCTCGACGGAGCCGCCCCTGAGGTTGTCCAAGTAATCGTTGCGGACGCTGTGCACGCGGACAGAGAGCGCGTGCAGCTCTTCCGCGTCACGGATGCTGGTCGCGCACGCGTGGAGCACGAGCAGCGTGGCAATCAGGATGCAGAGGGCAGTCACCGCGGCCATCGACCGAAGGATCGGCGAAGGCCGCGCTGGTCTTGATCTGGACAGCACGGATTCACGTAGTATGCGAGGTAATGCTCCGCCGATTCCTTGTTCTGCTCGTGTTCCTTCTGCCATCTGGACTGCTCCGCGCGCAGCCCGCGGGCTCCGGCGATGTATCACTGGAAGTCGTTTCTCTTGGCGTTGGGGGCATGGCGAGAGCCAGTGATTGGGCGGGCCTCTTGATCGAGTTCTCCGATCAGGGCCCGGTGCAGCGCGAGATCATCATCGAGGTCGAGACGCGCGACGTCGACGGCGACCGGCCGCGATACCAGCGCGCGGTGACGACAAACCCCGGGGGTGGTCCGGAGCGGGTCTGGGTCTACGCCTACCTGCAGCCGGCTGACCAGGATCGGCCGCTGACCGTATCTGCGTACGAGGCAGTGCCGGCAGCGGCAGATCTCGCCGACTCGGCGGGCCTTCGGTTCATCCCGGGCGCGTTGCTCGGTCGCACGACAACCGCCGGGCGACCGGTACGCCCGCCGGAACTCGGGACGATCCTCGTCGTCGGACGTCAGCCGGCGGGACTCGCCGGGTACGCGTCCCGAGCCTCGCCGGGGGACCGGTCGATGGCTCGCGGTCACGAGGTGACGGACATCGCCGGAGACCTGGATCCGCTCTCGCTCCCAGATCAAGCCGTCGGCTACAGCGGCATCGAAACCATCATCTGGACCTCGGCCGATCCCACGCGTCTCACGCCGACGCGTGCAGAGGCTCTGAGTGATTGGATCCGCGACGGTGGACACCTCGTGGTGTGCCTGCCACCGACACCGCAGATCTGGTTTGACGCGGTCCGAAACCCGCTGGCGGGGCTGATTCCACAGGTCGAGCCACGGCGGTCCCAGGCTGGTGCAGAACCGCTGCGCGCCCTGCTGACGTACGACGAGAAGGCGGAGATCCCGGAACCGGTTGTTGTGCACGACCTCAGGCCGCTCGCGCAGGCCGGCCCGTCCGACGCGTGGAGAGTGCTGGAGGACGCCGCGGGGCGGACCGTGGCGTCGAGAAAGCGGAACGAACTCGGCTGCGTGACGCTCATTGGCTTTGATGCGAGCGGCCGCGCCCTCGCGCAGCGGGGCATGCCCGGCATGCGGCCGTTCTGGCACCGGGTGCTCGGGAGAACAGGGCTGCCGCGTACTTCGGATCAGCCCGACCGTGTGACCATCGCCCCGCGCTTTCAGGAGCGGGTGTTTGATGCGGATCTCTCCGAGATCATCGCGAAGAGCCAGGCCGTCGTGCTGGGTGTTGTCGGCGGTTTCGGCGTGTTCGGGTTGTACTGGCTCATCGCCGCACCGGTGAGTTATGCGGTGCTCAAGCGGCTGTCGCTGGGCCGCCACGCGTGGCTCGTGTTCAGCACGTGTGTCGCCGTTTTCGCGGGTGTGACGTGGGGAGGCGTTGCGCTGCTGAGGCCGAACTCGCCTGAGGTTCAAGCGGTGGTTTTCGTCGATGCCGCGGAGGGCACTACCCGGAACGCCGCGCGGGCCTTCGCGACCGTGCTCGTGCCGAAGTACGGCATGGGTGGGCTGCGTGTCGGTGTCGGCGAGGAGAGCGAGTTCGGCGTCATCGCGCCATGGGCCGATCCCAGCGGCTCGGGAGTCGGCGCTGTTTCCGGTGGCTTCCCCGATGTGCGGGGTTACGCCGTGTCGGGGAGAGCCCCCGATCGGATGGAGTTCCCCGCCCGCTCGACCGTCAAGACGATCCGCGCCGACTGGTCTGGCGAGCGGCTGTGGGCGGCGTTCGCCGCGGTCGATGCCGCCGGGGCACCCGATCGGCTCCGGCTCGACGAGGAGGGATCGATCACCGGGCAACTCACCCACGGTCTGCCGGGGCCGCTGGAGGACGCGATCGTCATCGTTGTACCGCCGCAAGAGCGCCTCTCAAAGCGCGTCGGGCAGGCGGACATCGCCCAGGCGCAGGTCCGGCGTCTGCCGAGCGGAGGCTGGTCGGCCGGGAGTCGGCTGAACCTGCGCGAGATCTTCTCGCCGCTCTCCGACGCCGATGCGGCCGCTGACAGACAGCGCGATCGGGATTTCTTCGCGCAGCTGGCGACCGCGGGCACAGCGATCGACGGCATTGATGTGTCCCTTCAGTCGCGCGTGAGCCGACAGTCCGACCGCCTGATGGCTGCTGCTCTGATGTCCAGGATGCCGCCGCCGCGCGAAAGCGGCACCGATGATCGGCCGAAGGGGCTTCGCCGTGTGACCCACGGGCTCGACCTCGGTGAGTGGTTCACCCAGCCGAGTGTGATCGTTCTCGGTGTGCTCCGAATCACTCCGGAGACAGGGCTTCCGCTGCCGCTGTCGATCCGCCAGGGCGACACCTGGGAGCGTCTGAACGGCGACGGGCTGGCGGTGGTCCGTTGGGTGTACACGCTCGAAGATTCGCCCCCCGATGTTTCCGCAATCGACTCACTCGACGACGCCGACGGACCCAACTGAGCCACGACTATGCCGATGATCGAAACCATCAACCTGACCAAACGCTACGGCGAACTCGTCGCGCTCGATAGCCTCAACCTCACCATCGACGAGGGCGTGTGCTACGGCTTCATCGGCCCGAACGGCGCGGGCAAAACCACGACCATCAAGATCCTTGCGACGCTGCTGAAGCCTTCGAGCGGGCAGGCGAACGTCGCCGGCCGAACAGTGGGGCACCAGAACCGCGAGATCCGGCCGCTGATCGGCTACGTGCCCGACTTCATGGGCGCGTACGAGGACATGGTCGTCCAGGAGTACCTCGAGTTCTTCGCCTCGGCGTACAACATCGCGGGCGATCGCCGGCGCAAGGTCGTTGCCGACGTTCTTGATCTGACCGATCTGAGCTACAAGGCGACGGCCGAGGTGAACGGCCTGAGCCGGGGCATGCAGCAGCGGCTCAGCATCGCGCGCGTGCTGCTGCACGACCCAAAGGTGCTGCTGATGGACGAGCCTGCGTCGGGGCTCGACCCGCGGGCGCGCATCGAGATCCGCGAACTGCTTAAAGAGCTCCGCCGGATGGGCAAGACGATCCTGATCTCGTCGCACATCCTGCACGAGCTGGCCGAGCTGTGCAACCAGGTCGGCATCATCGAACGCGGCAAGCTGCTGTTCTCGGGTGATGTCGCCGAGATCCTTCGGCGGGCGCGCGTGGGTCGGGTCTTCCATCTCGCGGTCATGGACCGTACGCGCGAGGCGGCGGACGCGCTCGCAAAGGTTCCCGGCGTATCCAAAATCGCGGTCAAGGCCGCCGAGGAGGGCCGCGAGGCCGGCGCCGACGGGAAATTCCTCGAGGTCACGTTCGATGACGACGCCCCGACGAGCCCGAGCGACATGCCGAGCGTGCTGATCAACAACGGCTATCGGCTGGTCACGTTCGGCGAGGAGCCGGTGAACCTCGAGACGGCGTTCATGCGGCTCACGAAGGGAATCGTGCAGTAGCGAGCCACCGACGCGGGCGGCACCGGTACCATGGGGCTCTCAGGAGGACTCCCCATGTTGAGCCGTTCGACCCGTCGCCTTGCCGCCGTGCTCCCGATCGTTCTCGCATCTACCGCCGGTGCCCAGCCGGGAGACCCGCCCGCGACCGAGTCGCGCCCCGTCGAGATCGAGCTGCACGGGACGGTGTTGGTCGATGAGTACCAGTGGCTCGAGGGCCCCGAGAGCGGCGTGACAGAAGAGATCGCCGCGTGGTCGGACGCGCAGAACGAGTACACGCGTGAGTTTCTTGACAACATCGAGGGCCGGGCCGAGCTCGAGTCGCGCTTGCGCGAGCTGATGGAAGTGCCCAGCGTCTCCGCGCCGCGTCCCTACGGCAACCGCTACTTCTACTCGCGCCGCGAGGGCAGTCAGCCGCAGTCGGTCATCTACATGCGTGAGGGCCTCGACGGCGATGAGCAGGTGCTGCTCGACCCGGAGGAGATCGACCCGAGCGGCCTCACGACGATCTCGTTCTATGCCCCGAACCCGGACGGCTCGCTCGTCGCGTTTGGCACGTACTACGCCGGCGACGAGAACACGACCGCGTATGTACTCGACGTCGACTCGGGCGAGTGGCTCGCCGACGTTGTGCCCGGCAAGGTCGGCTTCGACGAGTGGAGCCCCGACGGCGAGGGCTTCTTCTATAACGCCTTGGAAGACACCGATGACGCGTACTCCGGCGTTTACCGCTACCACCGCCTCGGCACGCACGCCCGCGAGGACATCACGCTCTTCCGCCAGCGTGACATCCAGTTCTTCTACGGCGACATCGTCGGCACCGTTGACGGCTACGACGAGGCCAGGCTCGAAGCGCTCAAGACCACATGGGGCCCGTTCGGCACCGCTTCGGAAGACGGGCGATGGCTGCTGGTTGGCTACTACACGGGCACCAGCGGCGTCGATCTTTGGATCGCCAGCCTCGACGAGTGGCGGCGCACGGGCGAGCTTGAGTTGACGCCCATGGCGATCGGTGAATCCGGCCGGATCGGCAGCAGCGACTTCGACGGTGATGTGCTCCGCATGACCACGCAGATGCGCGCACCCAACAGCCGCGTTGTAGAGATCGATCTTCATAACCCCGGCATCGACAGCTGGAGCGATCTCGTGCCGGAGCGCGACGACCTGGTCATCCAGTCGGTCAGCTTCGCCCGCGGCATGTTCGGCGTGCGATACCTCGAGAACGCGAGCACCAAGCTCGCGCTGTTCAGCAACAAGGGCGATTCGCTCGGAGATCTCGAGCTGCCGGGCATCGGTTCCGCCGGTCTCTCGACGACCGACGACCGGACGACCGCGTTCCTGACCTACAGCAGCTACAACGAGCCCCGCAGCATCTACCGCGTTGACCTCGCCGACGGCGGCGCAACACGCGAGCTCTGGGCCCGGCCGGACATCCCGGTCGACCCGAGGATGGTCGAGGTAAAACAGGTCTGGTATCCGTCCAAGGACGGGACCGAGGTCTCCATGTTCATCGTCCACAAGAAGGGCCTCGAGCTCGACGGCGACAACCCGACCATCCTCTACGGCTACGGCGGGTTCAACATCAGCCTCACGCCCAGCTTCAGCGCGACGATGTTCCCGTGGTTCGAGAACGGGGGGGTGTACGCCGTCGCGAACCTGCGTGGCGGCGGCGAGTACGGGGCTGAGTGGCACAAGGCCGGCATGATGGAGAACAAGCAGAACGTTTTCGACGACTGCATCGCCGCGGCTGAGTGGTTGATCGAGAATGGCTACACGAGCTCGGATCGCCTCGGCGTCGCCGGCGGCTCCAACGGCGGCCTGCTCACGGGCGCGATGATCACGCAGCGGCCCGACCTGTTCGCCGCCGTCGAGTGCCACGTGCCCCTGCTCGACATGATCAACTACCAGGACTTCCTCATGGCAAGGTTCTGGGTGCCCGAGTACGGCTCATCCGAAGACCCCGCTCAGTTCGAGTCGCTGCTGGCCTACTCGCCGTACCAGAACATCGAGGCCGGCGTCGAGTACCCCGCGATGTTCCTGACCGCCGGCGAGAACGACACTCGCGTGCACGCCTACCACGCCCGCAAGATGGCGGCGGCGCTGCAGAACGCGACGGCGAGCAGCCCGAGCGAGAAGCCGGTGCTGCTGTGGGTGGATCGGAAGGCCGGCCACGGCGGGGGCAAGAGCCTCGACCAGCGCGTGCGCGACATCGCCGACCGGCGGATCTTCATGATGCGGCAGCTGGGGATGATTGAGGACTGAGCGGCTTGTCTTGATCCTCCCCCGTCGCCGACGGAGGAGGTGGGCTCGCCGAGGGCGAGGTCGGAGCGAACCTCTCGTTCCCTTACCCTCGCCCCAAGCGAAAGCTCCGCCGCTTCTGCCAATTCCCCGCAATTCGTATCACGGACACCCGTTGTTGAAGTTCAAGATCCACGCGTTGAAGTCGGCGGGATCGCAGACACTATCGCCATTCTGATCACATCCGGGTGTCTGGTTGTTGAAAGCGAAGATCCACGCGTTGAAATCGGCGGGGTTGGCGACGCCATCGCCGTTGACATCCGCCAGGCACGGGATGCGGACGACGAGGTTGTCCCAGCGTACCTCGCCGGTGATGTAGTTGCCGTTTGAGGCCGACCCAAACGCGAAGCCTGCGGGCTCGCCGGAGAGAGTCGCCTCTCGCAATTGGACCCAGTCGGGGTTGTTGGCGTCACTGTAGAACGTACGCCACGTCGTGCCATGGCGTGTGATGCGGTACGAGCCCGCCGTGGAATCGGTCACGCCCGAGAGACTCGAGTTCAGGTTATCGCCGCCGAGGATCGAGTCGAACGACTTGTAGTAGTCTGTGCCCGGCTGCGTTGATGAGTTGAGCGTTCGTGATCGCTGTACCCACATCGTGTTGCCGCCTGCGAACGCCAGAAGCTCGGAGACGGCCAGGAACGCGAGCCCGCCCTGGAGCGGTGCCACCTCGTCGACTTCCCAATCGATGGAAACATCGAAATCACCCTCGAGGAAATTACCCAGAGCGAGCTGCGCGTTGCTGACACCCGGTGTGGTCGCACCGAGAACGAGTTCGTCGCTGATCACCGCGAGCGAGCGATTGTTGCGCGGTCGCTGCCAGAGCGTCGGCGGCAGCTCCGACAGCCCGTCGAAGTCCTCGGTGAATGGCCCGATGAAGTTTGGCTGGCCGTACTCGAGCACGTACGCCCGGCCGCCGGGCGCGTTGTTTGTTCCCGCAAGAACTCGCCCGCCGTACACGATCCGCCCGCCTCCCACGGCGGCCTGGTCGACGATCTGCAGGTTATTTCCATCGGGCGAGAACGCATCGATCACGCGCGAAAGCCCCCACTGGCCCGCAGTCCGTTCATACACGCGGATCTGCCCTGCTCCCTTCGCGCCGACCACGACGGTGTCGCCGTCGATATCGACATCGAGCCCTTGCGTCAGGAAGTCAACCGACTTATCCACGAAGACTTCGGCCCATGTGTCGGTGCCCGGGTCACGCTCGATGATCCGGACGCCGACGTATTGCGGTTGGCCGCCTGTCTTGGGGGTCACGATCGCGATGACATCGCCGTCCAACTCGATGCGGGAGGCGATTCCGAGCCCGCGGATGAACGGGACATTCACGGTCTGCGTCTGGACAAAGCTCGAACCGGTATCGCGGTAGAGCCTGAGGATATCAAGGTTCGGGTTGGCAACTGCGGTGCCCACTGCCGCCCAGCCGCCGTCGGTCGCGACCGGGGTGACGTTCGTGGTGAGTGTCTGCGCGAGCGTCCAGGCGCCGCTGCTCTTCCGATAGATCTCGACCGTACCCGAGTTGGGCATGTTCGCCGCAATCGCGATCTCGCCGCCAGAGTCCAGATCGAGCGAAGTGCCGATGTTGCTCGGGAGATCGAAGGGTGGGTTGGGATCTATGGTGAACGTCGGCACGAACTCACCATTGATCTCTTCGAGGATCACCACGAGCCCGTTGTTGTCGGGGCGCGAGCCGGCGATGATGGTGGAACCATCGTCTGAGATTGCAAGCTCGTTGCCCACGCCGAAGTTGCCGCAGCCCGGCGCGACGCGATCAATCTCGTCCCAGACCCGTGTCACCGGATTGTAGTCGTAGATGTACAGCACCCCGCTTGTGAGCAGCGGGTCGCACAAGATCCCCGATTCCGATGGAGTCGCGACAACCATCCGCGAGCCGTCGGGGGTCATGTCCATATCCAGCACGATGTCGCTGCCGCCACCGACCCCGCCCAGGCTCTCAAGCTGCGGGAAGAAGGCGTTGCTGAGGACAAGGTCGTCGACCTGGCCGGCCGAAGCCCCCGCGGCAACCGCTGCCGCGCCGATGATGATCACCCCTGAGATTCGGAACATCCGGTTGCCCTTTCGCTGCGCGTTCTGCATCGTGATGGAATCTGCCAATACCGGCGGCACCGTCTTCCTCGACAACAACCGCCTCCTTCGGTTATACCGAGCAGAGTCGCCGCGCTCAACGGTGACACATCAACTAAACAGTTGAGCCCGCTGCGGCTCTGTGGAGTTCAATCTATGACCAACCCTGTCGAGCCGACCGCGACACCCACCGTCGACGACATCCGCGGCATCTTCCGGCTGCTCAACGAGTGCCTCGATCTCTGGGCCGACCCCGAGGCCTGGCAGCTGCACCTGCTCCGCGGCGCGTGCGAGATCGTCGGCGATGCGCCCGCCGGCCAGCTCCAGCTCTTCCAGCCGACCGACCGGCCGGACCGGCCGCAGCTTGTCCCGCTCGCCTCGACCTGGCCGACCGAGGAAGCCCGCCAGCTGTACCTCGAATCGTGCGACCCGGACAGCGGCGTCGAGCTGCCAAACTTTGCCTCGGCCATCGGCCCGGCGATGGACGGCGGCGCGATCGGCATCACGCGCCGCATGGTCGTGCCGGACGAGCCGTGGTACGCGAGCCCCTTCTTCCGTCGTTATGTTGAGCCGACCGGCGCTGATGAGTTTGTCATCGGCGTCACACCGGCCCCCCAGCTGCGTGGACTGCTCAACGTCTCAGTGATGCGGGCGCTCGGCGCTCCGGCCGCCGCACACCGCAGCGCCGCGACACTCGCCATCCTCGCACAGGAACTGCAGCCACTCCTGGGCACGCGCCTGGCCCTCGCCGACCAGAAGAGCATGGCCGGGCTGACCTCGCGCCAGCGGCAGACGCTTGAACTGCTGCTCGACGGGCTGAGCGAGAAGCAGGTGGCGGCCGAAATGGGCGTAAAGCTTGCGACAGCGCATACGTACGTCGTGCAGCTGCACAAGCACTTCGATGTGCAGAGCCGCGGCGAGCTGATGAGCTACTTTGTCAAACGCCGGCCAGAGTAAGCAAAGCGGAGTTGGGTTGCGGTCGAGGCGGGAGCCCCCTCATCCGATCCGATCGCGGCGGGGCACCTTTTCCCCCGGCCCCCACGAGCACGGGGACAAGGGGCGGAACTGCAATCCCCGGCCTCTCCCATCGGTCGTTGACACTCGCCCATGAACGACGGAACGCCCCTCATAAGCCGCTGAACCTCGCCCATCAACGACTGAACCTCCCGCATCAGTCGCGGAACCTCGCCCATCAACGACTGAACCTCCCGCATCAGTCGCTGAACCTTGCCCTTCAACGACTGAAGCTCGCCCTTCAGCGGCTGATTCGCGGCCGTATGGGACGCACCCCCGGCGGGGAATCTCGTCGTGCAACCCGCGCAGGCCGTACACGCGGCATGGCTTGACACCCGGAGCCGGGGGAATCGCGCGGTCTTGGTTGCGTGCACATGAGTGACATGCCGACGCATCCGCCGAGCGGTCGCGCTGTGCGGCCGCGCGACGATCCGTGCGGTTTTCTGCCGCGACCCCCGAATGACAGGAGTCCCTCGCATGTCCAACATGATCCCCAACAGCGTCCTCGGCAGCATCGAGTTCTTCGAGCAGCGGCTCACCGACTGGGCGGCCAACGCCGAGGCGATCGGGCTGACTCCGCAGCAGGTCAACGACCTGATCGCCAGCACGACGGCTTCGCGGCAGGCGTACAACGCCGCGCAGCAGATCCGGCAGCAGTCGCGGAATGCCACCCAGACCCAGCGGCTCGCGGTCCGCGAGATGAACCGCCTGGGGAGCGACCTGATTGCCGCGATCCGCTCGTTCGCCGATCTGCAGACCGATCCCAACGCGGTGTTCGTCGCCGCCGAGATCAACCCGCCGACGCCCGCCGGCACGCCGCTGCCGCCGCCCGTGCCCGCGACCGATGTCGCCGCAAACCTCCAGCAGTCGGGCGCGGTGCGGGTCTCGTGGAAGGGCACGACCGCTAACGGCACGTTCTACGACGTGTACCGGCAGCTTGCGGGCCAGCCCGGCTTCACGCTGATCGGCTCGAGCGCGACCCGCAGCTTTGAGGACACCACCGTGCCCGCCGGCACGACGCAGGTGAGCTACTACACCGTCGCGCGCCGCGACAGTTTCACCAGCGCCGAGTCGCAGCAGGCGGTGCTGCGGTTTGGTATGCAGATCCAGCCGGGCAGCGGTGACGGCCAGCTCGGGCTCGCGGCCTGAGCAACGTTCATAAAGAACGGCCCACAGCGACGGGACTCAAGACGTCAGGCTTGGTGAGACGGGCTCCTGGCTCGTCTTCTCTGCTTTTGTCAGGAAGCATAAAGCTGGGCCATCGCGGCGTTCGAGGATTGCTGTCGATCGACGCTGACACGCGCCGAAGGCACTTCTTCTTTGGAGATCACCAATGGCATCGTCAGACCGCCGCACTGCTGCAAGTGCAAGCAACGCGTGAAGATCGCATGAGCGCATTCTGACACGATCTGCATCGTTGCTTTGCACGAGCTCTGCCATAACCGCTCTATGTTGTCATCGCTCCCGGGTGCGCGATCGCCCGGGTTGGGATCACGAACTGACGAGCGGAGGAACCATGAACAGACCAATGGGGCGAGACAGTCTCTCATTCACTTCGCCGCGGCGTGCGTTTACGCTGATCGAGCTGTTGGTCGTGATCGCGATCATCGCGCTGCTGATCGGCATCCTGCTGCCCGCGCTCGGCAAGGCCCGCGCCTCCGCGCAGGCGGTCGTCGCGGGGACCAACGCCCGCGGCGTCGGCCAGGGCGTCGCGGTGTACACGGCGGAGAACAAGAGCTTCTTCCCGCCGTCCTACATGTACGGCTCGCAGGAGACCGGTCTCGCGTGGAGCGTTGCCGATCAGCAGACCAGCAACCCCACGCCCGTGAACGGCTACGTCCACTGGTCGATGGCGCTCTTCGACGGCGAGGGCACCGCGGGCGAGGCGTTTGAGAACCCGGTGCTCTCCAACGGCGGCGCACCGCGTACGAACCCCGGAGCCGACGAGGAGGACTGGGAAGACAACCAGCGGAACGACGTGAACCAGACCGCCGCGAATGCGCAGAACCTGCCTCGCGACCGGCAGCTCGCCAGGGTTGGCTTTGCCGGCAATGGCGCGATCTTCCCCCGCAACAAGTTCCAGTCATCCGCGGGCCGGCGGCTCAACAGGCTCGTGAAGGAATCAGAGATTCAGAACACCGCGCGGACGATCCTGCTCGCCGAGCTCTACGACTCCGGAAACAGCTGGTCCTCGCTCGCCGACCCCAACGATGTCGGCGAGTTCACGATCAAAAGTCACCGCCCGATCACGCCGTTCAAGGGCATCTCGAGCGGCTTCGGCGACACGGTGTATAACGAGCCGTCGATCCCTGGACCAGGAGCAAACGTGCCCCGATTCGCGTATCCCAGCACCGATCCTGACGTTGGTGAGCTGGTCGAGAACGACGAGGACAAGGGAGAGGGCTCGATGCTCGATCGCGGCGTCGACATGGCGGGCCAGCCGCACGGCGGGACCGGCAACTTCTGCTTCGTCGATGGTCACGTCGAACGCCTGACCACGCTGGAGACCGTTGAGAAGCGGCTCTGGGGCGACCGTTTCTACAGCCTGACCGGCAATGGCACGCGGATCCGCCTCGACCCGCGACCGAGCAACTGACCTTACGCATCTCACGCGGTAGGTCTGTAGGGGACTGTCGAGACTTTCGCACCGCAGAGCGAGCACGGAACGCTCACGACTCAGTCTGACACACCCGGCCCCAGCAGCCGGTGCGCTGTCGGTGTGTGCCGACGGCGCGAAAGAGAGATCCCACGAGTTCACCCTGGATCTGGAGAGATCAGCATGGCATCGAAGAATCGAATCGTACAATTGCTCGCAACGTGCGGCGTCGCGACCGCCGCGGCGGGCCAGCCGTTCGAGGTCACCATCTCGGGCGCGACGCTGCTTGAGACGTTCCTGACCTCGCCCGCCTCGACCAACGACTTCCTCGACCTTGACGGGGACGGCGTCGCCGGCAGCGTGAACGCGAACAACGAGCAGCTCGCCAACAACGGCACGAGCGTCTCGGCGGCGCTCGCGAGCGACTACTTCATCATCCAGTACACCGCCGTCGGCTCAGGCAACGGCATCATCGACCTCGACACGCGAGGGTTCAGCCGAGTGGATGCGATGGGCGTGCTCGTCGATGGTGACAGCAACTACCTCCGAGGCATCAATGACGTCAACGATACGACCCCCAACAACCCCTTCGGCGGGGCCCCCGGCTCGGCCAACCTCGTCGGCGATGATGCGTTTGTTTCCAGCAATGTCGCCGATGGCTTCATGAACAGGATCGCCTTCATCAGCGGTGGGTCGGCTTTCGGCCTCGCCAATTCGAACACACCGCGCGGCTACCCATTCCGCTCCGATGTCGCAGGCAGTCACAGCGCGTCAACGAGCACCAATGACAATACCCATGGCGTGCAGATCGACCTCGCCCCGACCGATGTGCCCGTGAGCTGGTTCATCACGCAGGCCGGCGCACCTGGGCTGGATGCCTTCCCGAACACCCCGGGCTATGGCAACAATTCGATCGTGAGCCTGAACGCCGATGGTACGGTGAACGGCCGAACGAACGCGCTCGCGACGCTGCGCAACACGAACACCAACACCGCGAGCCCGGACCAGAACACCATCTTCTCAACCAGTCTCACCACCTCCCCTGTCGGCGCGCTCGTCAACTTCGGCGTCGGCTACGACGGGCTGGAGATGAGCAACCTGCGCCACGGCTTCGCGACAGGCCGCCTCACCACGGGCGAGAACCTTGTGTTCGTCACCCGCGATTCGGGATCGGGCACGCGGAATGCCTTTGCGAACGGCATCTGCCTCGATCCCTCGTTCTGTATCGGCGAGAACATCGGCCCGCGGACCTCGAGCTCGGTGAACGACCTGATCGGCCCGGACTACCAGCCCAGCAACAAGGGCGGGTCGAGCCGGATGGACGCGACCGTCATCAACACCCGCCTCGGTGTTGGTTTCACTGGAGCTGAGCGGCTCTTCAACCGCGGGTACAAGACCTCGAACAACGGCACTGCGCAGCTGGACATGCTGGCGATCCGCAACGACATCTTCGGGACCACGGCCGCCACCTTCAACCGCCCCTTCATCGACAACATCCTCGAGAACGACGCCGACACGGGCTACGTGGTGCAGGCGCCGTCCGTGATCGCATCGATCGGCGATCCGCGGAACGAGACGATGCCCGGCGGCACGCCCGGCAACACCAACCCGCCGATGAACAACCCCGCGGCGGCCGGCTATCTCAACAACATCACAGCCGCGGTCGCCGCGTTCGCCGGTGACCCGGGCACGCCCGAGGACTTCTTCTCGCCCGGCGAGTTCCTCGGCTTCAACTTCATCCCGGTCGACGCGACCGACTTCGTCCCCGGCGATGCGACGTGCGACCCCGTCGCGGCGAACACCAACACAACGCTGCAGTCCTTCGTCCGTGCGACCAACGTCCTGGGCAACAGCGTGTACGCATCCTTCGACAACAATGCCAACGGCCTTGTGCCCGCCCGCACCGCGGGTGTGACCTACGCCGACGGCGTCGCCAACGGATCGAGCTACGTCTCCGAGTCGGGCAGCACGGTGCTGTACGGGTCGATGCTCAGCGACCGCAACAAGATCGCCGGCGACTTCAACGCCGACCTGCTCCGCGACTGGAACGACATCGCCGATGTCGTGCTCGCTTGGGAAGAGCGCAACGGAGGTGCCTCGTGGACGCCCGCCGGCGGCGTCGCAGGTCCCGCGGGTGACTTCGTGCTCGATATCGTCGGTGACTTCAACGGCGACGGCTCGTTCGATCTCATCGATGTCCGATACTTTGCCGACGGCCTGGCGCTCGATCCCTCGACGGGCCTGCTGAACCGCGCCGAGGGCTTCGTTCGCGCTGACAACGCCTCGGCATCCGGCAATGCGTTCGGCACGACGCTCGCGACGGGTGCTGCGTACACGGCCGGCGCGTCGGCTGCGGACGTGGCCGGTGCGACCGGGACCACCCCGGGCTTCCACCCCATCGGCGCCGATGGCGTCGTTGGCGCCGCCGACCTCGACTACATCCACGCTCAGTTCACGGACCTGTCGGGCGGCGAGCTCGACTGGGCCGTGACCGAGCAGATCGTGCAGCCCAACCGACTGGGCCTCGTGCGTGACCTCTCGGCCGACGTCAACGGCGACCTGCTCATCAACCAGGATGACATCTGCGCCGCCCTCGCCTTCCTGGGGACGTCCAGCGGCGATGTCAACCTCGATGGTGTTGTCAATGCCGCGGACGAGTCGATCGCCAGCGGCAACCTTGGCAGCGCCGGCGGCTGGGCTACCGGTGACGTCAACGGCGACGGCACGGTCACTCAAGCAGATGTCAGCATTATCACGGGCGCCGCCCCCGATCCCTGCTCGACCGCTGCTCGCGACTGCTGCGATCAGAACGGCGACGGGGACTGCAACCCGGGCGACTTCAACGCGTGGATCCTGAACTTCAACGCGGGAGATGTCCGCGCCGACACCAACCAGAACGGCGTTGTCGATCCCGGCGATTTCAACGCCTGGATCCTGGCGTTCAACTCAAGCCAGTCGGGTACTCCTCAGACGTGCCCGTGAGCTGACACTTCCTGCCCCAGAAAGTCGGGCATCCCTCTCTCTCGGCGACGCCTCCACCCGGAGGCGTCGCCGACTTTGCTGCGGCCGATCCGGTATTCGTTTGAAACAATATCGGTCTCGCGTGTTTACTCACGCGTGCGGCGACTGCCGCGCGCTACGGCGCGAAATCTGTTCCTGGCCCGGGAACGCCCGGCGTGCGGAAGTGCCCTCCGTTGTCGCCGATGACGTTGCCGGACATCTCCAGCGCGCTGGTGCGATAGGCAGAGAGAAACCCGCCGTTGTCTCGGATGATGCTGTCGAAGATCTCGAATCCGTCGCACGACTCGAGATAGAACGCCGTGAAGGTGTTGTGAGTTACGAGGCAGCGCTCGACCGCAATGTCGGAGCTCTTGGCCGCCGAGACGCCGATCGCTCCGCAGCCGTCGAGCACCGCGTCTTCGATCCGGATGTCCTGGCTGTCCTCGATCGCGACAACCGGGCCATGGCATGTGTATCCGCGTTGCGGGACCACGTGACGCCACAGCCCTCCGCTGACGGTCACCTTCTCGCAGTGCTCGATAAGCAGCACGTACGATTCAGTATCTCGAACCAGGATCTCGACACCCGGTTCGCACTCGATCGTGAGACCGTGGCGGTCGGAGACCTTGACGCCGAAGTCGCCGACGTACCGCCCCCGGGGAATGCGTGCGGTCTGATTTCCCTCGGCAGTTCGAAGGATGTCTCTGACCTCCGTCAGGGGCCGTTCGATGGGGTCGCCGGCGGATCGCGGATCGGTCGCGGCATGCGGATGGTGGATCGAGCAGCCCTGCTCGATGAGGCTGAAACAAAGATAAAGCGCAACGAGGGCGGCCTTTGGCATAGATTCAAGATACACGGAAACATGCCTTGAGTATCCTCTGCTGTGATCATGATCAGGAGAAGAGCCTTGCGCGTTCAATCATTCGTTGTGCTCGTCCTCGCACTGGCGGGCTCCGCCGTCGCTCAGCCCGACACGCCACGGCAGGTTCGCTACGACTTCGCTCTTGAGGTCAGCCGCAACGCGGTCATCGGTTCGTCGGTGGAGCCTCAGAACCCGCTGCTCGCGGGGCTCGTGGTCGGTACAACGGGCCGGTTTTCGGTCGAAGCGCGAGAGACGGAGGCATTCGTCTTTCCCGCGTTCAACCAGCGATTCTGGACTGTGATCGACGTGAGCCTGGAGATCGGGGAGATCGACCTGGGTGCCGATCCGACGGCCTATCCCTCGCAGGGTGACGACACCGCGCTGTGGATCACCGACAACGTGGGCCCGCTGGGCGATCTGTTCCAAGTTCTGCCCGCCTTCGATCAAGCACCGTTTGAGGATCCGTTCCTGACCATCCAGGACCCAGACCCCGGCTTTACCGGCACGGCGGATCTCTTCGATGGTGTTTCGTTGCCGACAGATATCGACCTCAACAACGCCGGTGGGGCGGCGATCTTCGAGTTCAACGCTCCGCAGCTGAGCCAGGCTGTTGTGACCGCGGCCATCACTGACGTCGCGATCACCGTGATCCCCGCGCCCGCGGGAGCGTCTGCGATCGCGTAATTCGGTGCTGCGGCGCTGCTATCCAGGAGTCGGCGTCGCGTCGCGGACGCCTGAGGCCGAACCTCCCGACACGAACAGGTAGAACGGCCGTTCAACTGGCACGATTGCAGGGCCTGAATGGCGACAGGCTGAATCGCCGCAGGATGCCGCTGCAGGGCTTGAACATATCTAGAATGATTCTAAACTAGGCCGCAGAGAATGCACGCTCGATGCACGGAGGTTGAACCGATGTCGGCACACACGAATTCCTCAGGCGATACCAGCGGGTGCCCTGTCGTGGGCTCAAAGAACAGCACAGCTGACATCCCGGTCGCGTACCGAAAGAATCGAGACTGGTGGCCGGAGCAGCTGGATCTCTCCCGTCTTCGGAGGCACTCGGAACTCAGCAACCCGATGGACACCGGCTTTGACTACGCGGCGGCGTTTTCTTCGCTCGACTTGGAAAGTGTGAAGAGCGATATCAACGACCTGATGACAAACAGCCAGGAGTGGTGGCCGGCGGACTACGGTCACTACGGCCCGTTCTTTATCCGGATGGCCTGGCACGCCGCGGGGACCTACCGCGTGACCGACGGTCGAGGCGGCGGCGGCTCTGGCATGCTCCGCTTTGCGCCGTTGAACAGCTGGCCGGACAACGCGAATCTTGATAAAGCGCGACGCCTGCTGTGGCCCATCAAGCAGAAGTACGGGGCGAGCCTGTCATGGGCGGACCTCATGATTCTCACGGGCAACTGCGCGCTGGAGTCGATGGGGCTGGACACATTCGGTTTCGGCGGAGGGCGCGAGGACCGCTTCGAGCCCGACGACGGCATCTACTGGGGGCCAGAGAGCGAGTGGCTCGGCGACAACCGCTACTCGGGCGATCGGCAGCTCGAAACACCGCTCGGGGCCGTGCAGATGGGCCTGATCTACGTCAACCCGGAGGGACCGAACGGCGACCCGGACCCCGCCCGCTCTGCAATCGATATCCGCGAGACGTTCGCCAGGATGGCGATGAACGACGAGGAAACTGTCGCACTCATTGCCGGCGGCCATACCTTCGGCAAGGCCCACTCGGCGGCCGCTGCGCCGTACTACGTGGGGGCCGAACCCGAGGGTGCGCCGGTCGAGCAGATGGGGATCGGCTGGAAGAGCAGCTACGGCACAGGCAACGGCAGTGACACGATCACCAGCGACCTTGAGGGAGCGTGGACGGCGACGCCCACGACGTGGGACAACAGCTACTTCGATACGCTGTTTGCCCACGAATGGCGGCTCACCAAGAGCCCAGCCGGGGCGAACCAGTGGGAGCCGGTCGAGCAAGAAGCCTACGGCACCGTGCCCGATGCACATGATGAGTCCAAGTCTCACGCGCCCATGATGCTGACCACAGACATCGCTCTTCGTGTTGATCCGGCCTACGAGAAGATCTCCCGGCGGTTTCACCAGAACCCGGATGAGTTCGCCGACGCGTTCGCGAGAGCCTGGTACAAGCTGACGCACCGCGACATGGGCCCGCACGAGAGACTCCTCGGCCCGGAGGTTCCCGAGCCGCAGCCCTGGCAGGACCCCGTTCCTTCGCCGGACTCGCCGCTGATCGACGACGAGCAGATCGCAACCCTGAAACACGCGGTACTCTCGAGCGGGCTCTCGATTAGCCAACTCGTGTCGGCGGCGTTCGCCGCGGCAGGCTCATTCAGAGGCACGGACAAGCGTGGCGGCGCAAACGGAGGGCGACTGAGGTTCGCCCCGCAGCGGACCTGGGCCGTCAACGACCCCGACAATCTAAATGCTGTTCTGCCCGTGCTCGAGAAGATTCAGGCGGACTTCAATGCAGATCCGGACTCTGACAGCACGGTCTCCTTCGCGGATCTCGTCGTGCTCGCCGGCAATGCGGCTGTCGAGGCAGCCGCGAAGAAAGTGGGGCATGACGTCCGCGTTGCCTTCCGGCCCGGAAGGACCGATGTGGCCGAGGGCGATATCGACGTTGAGTCTTTCGCTGTGCTCGAACTGACGGCTGATGGCTTTCGCAACTACATTCACGACGCGCACAAGCGTCCTGCCGAACACCTGCTCGTCGATCGTGCGGATCTCCTCACGCTGACGGCCCCGGAGATGACGGTCCTTGTTGGCGGAATGCGCGTGCTCAACGCGAACACCGGGAAGTCGCCGCTCGGTGTTCTGACAGATCGACCCGAGGCGCTGACAAACGATTTCTTTGTTCACCTGCTCGACCACGAAACAGAGTGGCGCGTATCGCCGCAGTGCTCGCACTTCTACGAAGGGGTGCGTCGAGGCTCTGATTCGGTGCGGTGGGTCGCTTCGAGGGTCGACCTGGTCTTCGGCTCCAACTCCCAACTCCGAGCGCTCGCTGAGGTTTATGCGTGCGACGACAGCGAGGCGAAGTTTGTGGCAGACTTCGTTCGGGTGTGGAGCAAGCTCATGGATCTCGACCGATTCGATCAGTGAGCCCCGCGTATCGCGGTTCATCGATGTGCACGAAGTGAATGCACCCGCGACCGGAAGTCTGTCGCCAATTAGTTGCTTGCCAGTATCGTGGGGGCCCACCTGTTAAGGTGGCTTATCGCCGCCCTTTTCGTGAAAGCGCTCTCGTCGGTGTCCTTCGCAATATCGTTCTGCCATACACCTTGCTCGATGCATCAATCGGTTGGTAAGGTGACCCTGACAGGAGGGATTCTGCGATGTCAATAGCGAACACGTCTCTGAGATCCGCTCTCGCCCTGCTCGGATCGATGTTTGGGTGCCTGGCCGTAGCGGCCCAGCAAGTCGTCAACGTATCCACGGCGGCTGAACTCATCGATGCGGTCAGCACCGGTCAGCCGTTTGATACCGTCATGCTCGCTGCCGGAACGTATGAGCTGAACAGCCCGCTGCAGCCGCCGCAGGGCATGACGATCGCCGGCGATGGCGCAGCATCCACGTTCATCCGTTCTGCCCCGGGCTGGGTGGTCGGCACGGCCGGGTTGCCGGACAACCCTGTTGATCACACAAGCGTCGATCGAAACGCGTACCTGATCGATGTGGGGACGCGAACCGACGACATTACTATCGAGGGGATCACGCTGTCGGCGCCGGATCTGCACGGGGCTGTCTACGGGAACAACTGCGACCGAATCACAATCCGTGAGTGCATCTTTGACGACTTCTTGTGGAGTGCGGTGCGATTGTTCCGGGTTGATGACGGTCGGATTCATGACAACGAGTTCATCGACGCGGGTGGTCGTTCGGCCATCACCACCGGGCAGACCGGCGGCGCTCTGTTCCTGACTTTCACAAATACAACCGATATCTGGAACAATCGGTTCACGAAAACGCCTGATCACCCTGGCAACTTTTTTGGGATCAAGGGCCGCAACGGCGCGGACGTCCGCATCTTCAACAACACAATCAACGTGAGCTTCTCGATCGAGTTCCCGTTTGAGAACGAGCGAAACTTCGAGATCTTTGCGAACTATCTCGCGGGTGTGGTATCGATTCCAAAGTTCGCGGGCGGCCCCGATCGGGATATCGGTGAATCGTTCGTGATCCGCAATAACTACTTCTCGCGCAGCTATTCGATCGAGGGGCCCCGAAACGGACTGCTTATCGAGAGCAACCTGTTTGACTTCAGCACCACTGACGACGGAGGGAATCTCATTGCGTCATTCGGGAACAACAACTCACCCGTCGCCCCGGGGCCGACGGTATTCCGTGGCAACAACGTGAAGAACCCCGGGAGAGGGCTGTTCTGGTCCGCGCCGATCTACAACGCTGTACAGTTCTCGAACAACCACATCATCACGAACACAACAGTGACACCGCGGAGCGAGGGACTGTTCGGCTTCAAGCTCAGCGCGAACAACAGCGGCGATGTTCCGGATCTGTCGTCCCTTCAAATCACCGACAACATCATTGAGATGAACGGCCTCAGCCGACCCCTGATTCGGAATGGTGGCTCGGCAGACATCTCCGCGATCACGATCGAGAACAACTCGCTTGTCAACGTCGCGGATGCTGGGTCGTATGCCAATACAGACACCGGAGCACCGCGTGGCCCGTTGGTTCCACTTCGTTTTTTCGTTGGGGTTGGCGACGAATTTCTCGTCGACGGGTTCTCAATCGAACCCTCGCCTTCCGGATGCCAGGCGGACGTCAACGGCGACGGCGACGCCACGCCGGCAGACTTTAACGCCTGGGTCATCACCTTTAATGGTCAGTTGCCGGCATGCGATCAGAACAGCGACAGCGCTTGCACACCAGCGGATTTCAACGCTTGGGTCGTCAACTTTAACGCTGGCTGCTGAGGAGTCGCGCGGATTACCTGTCGATGCCGACGCCGTGGGTCAGCCGGCGTTGAGCTCATCGCAGACGATGCGAGCCTCACTCTCTGATTCGCACCGACGAAAGGTGGTCCACGTCGTGTTGCTCGTGCGTCTCCACACCCACCAGTCCCCCGAGAGGTCCTGCGCGACGCGGTAGCTCGTGACACCCGCCGCGAACGCATCCGTGCCGTTGGCTTCGTGAATAGCCTGGTCGTTCATATGGGGCTCCTCTCGGCATGCGCCGACTCCATTTTGACGCCGCGTACAGTGGGAGGTCAAGGGTGCGTGCGCAGCAATATGTGCAAAGAGCACTGGTGAGAAGCGAGTAAGTATCCGCTAATCATTCAAAGAGAAGTCGAACCAGCTCTCCTGCTGCGCAACAGACGCGCGGGTTGCCCGTGCACGGCTGGATCCCGACGCCTGGGCGATCTTCCACAGGAGCGGGCGCACCCACCGATGCCGCTTTGCGAGCTTGGTCACCGGCGTGACGCCGAAAAGTCGTATCAGATCGTCTTCTAATGAGGCATGCATCTCCGCCTGACCAGGATCGCCCTGCCTGCCTGCACGCCCGAACAACTGACGATCGACACGCGATTCTTGGTGACGCTCTGTGCCGATCACCACGAGCCCGCCGAGCTCGCGTGCTTCCGCATCGAGCTTGATGTCGGTACCTCGCCCGGCCATGTTGGTCGCGACCGTGATCGCCCGCGCTTTGCCGGCCTGAGCGATGATCCCCGCCTCTTGCTTATCTCGCTCTGCATTCAGGATGCGGCAACGCAGCCCCTGCTCTGCGAGTTCCTGAGCGATCCGCTCGCTCATCAGAACGCTCCGAGTTCCGACCAAGATCGGCCGCCCGCTCGCGTGCACGTCTCTCACGCGCTCGACGACTGCGTTGATCTTCTCGCTCTCTGTGCTGTAGAAGCGGTCCGGGAGGTGGACCCGCGCGACGGGCTTGTGCGTCAGCACCTTGATCACCGGCAGCTTGTACGAGCGCCAGAGCTCGTCGCGCACCTCGAACAGCGTGCCGGACATGCCGCAAATGTGGTGATAGCGCTGAAAGAACCGCGCGTAGCCGATTCGGTTCGATGTTCGTCGGGGCTCGCTTGGCGTCAAGCCTTCCTTCGCTTCAACGGCCTGGTGCAGACCGAGCTGCCAACGCCGCCCGGTTAGCACTCTGCCTGTGGAGCGGTCGACGATTTCTACAGATTCTTCGCCCTTGCCGGATCGTTTGATGATGTAGTCGTCTCCGCGAATCATGAGTTCCTTGGCGGTGAGCGCCGTCCGCATCAGTTCTTCTCGGCGGTGCCCGCCGGACCAGAACTCGGGTAGATGATCGGCTGCTTCGGCGAGACGTGACCGGCCGGACTCCGTCAGCGCGATGTGTCTGGCCCGTCGGTCGAGCGTGTAGTCCACGCCCAACGCGAAATCTCGTGCGAGACTCGCCGCCACCTTGTGGTGTTTCGCGGGGTCTGAGGGATCCCCGCCGTCGTCGGTCCGATCGGCCGAGATGATCGCCGGCGTCACCGCCTCATCGATAAGGATTGAATCCGCTTCATCGATGATCGCCGCGAAGAGTCCACGCTGGACTACTTCGGAGTGCCAGTCCCCGGCACGATCGTCCAGGATGTCCTCGATCAGCGATCGTGTCACGCTTGTTTGATTTGGTGCCTTCAGGCGATCTCGCAAAAAGTCGAAGACGATCTGTTTGTCGGCGGCGTACGTAACATCCGCGTTGTACGCGGCCCGCCGCTCGTGCGTCTCGCTGTCGTTGGTGATCGCGGCGACCGTGAGCCCGACGCGTTTGAGACAGGGCGTCACGATCTCGGCGTCCCGCGTCGCAAGGTAGTCATTGACCGTGAGCACGTGAACGCCGCGGCCCTGCCACGCAAGCATGGCGGTCGGCAAGATCGCGGTGACCGTCTTGCCTTCGCCGGTTGCCATCTCCGCCGCGGATCCTCGCGTCATGGCCAGAGCGCCCATGATCTGCTCAACATGAAGCGTGAATCCAAGCTCCCGCCGAATGATCTCCGCAAGCAACGCAAAGGCGTCGGGCACCGCGTCAACTGGTCGTAAGCGCGCTACGTCGATGATGGGCGCCGCATGGTCTCGGAGTGCAGCGTCAGACAGGTTCTGAAGCCGCTCGGATTGCTCAAGGATGTCAACCGCCTGTTCTCGGGTGTCCGTGCGAGTCCGTGCGTGGAAGAGCCGTCCGTGAATCCACTCGCCGATGAGATCGAGCCCACGGGCCGGCATTTGGCGATCGACACGCCGCGACAGGTCGTACCACAGCCTGTGTGACCGGCTCCATGTGCCCGCCGACGTCATCTTCCAAGCCTCGCGTCCACCAGGGCGCGCATGTGCCGCAGCAGCCGGCTCGCGATGGTCTCGGCCGGCAGGGCGATTCGGACTCTGCCGCGTCGCCCGTGCAGAAGACCCTCAGTCTCGGCCGGCTTTAGCTCGATTTGGGTGATCGGGCTGATGGTGCGCCGCGGATCTTGGGGGTCCTGAAGAATCTCGCCGCCCGTCGAGGCGGCCAGCGCTGTTGTCGGGAGCTCACGCGTGCCGGCGGGCCAGACACGTGTGACGACCGCGTCGATCTCGCGACCGGCCGACCCCCGCATGCGGGCTGTTGCTCGCGTGTGCTGCGGGCGCACCTGCGGCATCAGTCGCTGCGCAACATCATCCGGGGCAGCGGCGAGAAGCGTTGGGCCGGAATCGGGAAGGATGAAGGCCAGCACCTCGCCCTGGCGGACAAACCTGCCAACCCCTTGCTCAACGTCGTGCGCACTGGATCGCGGGCTGACCACACGCCCGGCGACGGGCGCTGAGAGGGTCAGGCCCGCGACACGTCGATCAAGATCGGCGAGTGTCTCACGGGCGATTCCCACGTTGGTCCGGGCAACGCGTCGCTTCGCCGGGACGTCAGCTGCTGCGGCGTCGAGCACCGCTTCCGCCCGCCGAAGCCGCGCCGCGGCGGCGTCCCGCTCGCTCATGAGCGTCCGATTTTCAAACGTGAGCACCGGTTCACCTGCCGAGACGGTTTCTCCTGGCCGGATGTGTACGGTCGCCAGGTATCCATTGGCTTCGGCTCGCAGAGCGCGGAGGCCTTCCCAGTCAACGACCGCCGGTACCCGTGCAGACGCCGGCAGCGGGACGAGGGCAAGAACGCCGATCGGCGGGATGAGAACAAGGAGCGTCGCTCCTATGGCCCGTGAACGCCGGCCTGCAAGCTTCGGGTGCGTGATGAGGAACCACGACGACTTCAGAAGAGGGAGGACCAACCACACAAACGTGAACACGACGGCCAGAACGATACCGAGTGTGAGGAACTGACCAAGAATGATCAGCAGTATCGCGGTGACAACCGTTATCCGATACGGGAACGCGCACGCGTGGAAGAGCAGCAGGAAGCGCGCCTCGCCCCGGTCTCGGACCGGCGGCGGCTTGTCGCCGACGATCCCAAACAGCTTCGTGAACACGAAGTGCTTCCACAACTCCTTCGCGCGGCTCGCAAGGTTCGGCGAACCGGTGAGATCGGACAGAACGTAATAGCCGTCGTAGCGGAGCAGGGGATTCAGGTTGAACACAAACGTTGTGATGCCTGAGATCACCATGATGTTGAACGCGGTGGTTCGAAGCGTGCCGGGCTCGCTGTACGCCCACACGATGGTGGCAGCGGACGCGAGCGCGAGCTCGATCAGGATGCCACCCATGGCGACGAGCACGCGTCTCCACGTCTCGGGAAAGCGCCACGAGCTTGTTGCATCGCAGTACGGCAGTGGCAGAACCACCGCGATAAGCATCACCCCGATCTCGGTGCACCGGCCGCCCATCGCTTTGCATGCTGTTGCATGACCGAGCTCATGGAGTGCTCGGATGCCCATAAAGGCCACGCCGAGCCAGACGACATTCGCCGGGCTCAGCACGCCGTTCAGATCGGACCCGATCCGTTCGGCGTTAGAGATAAGCTCGAAGAGGGCCCAGAACGCGAGGCCGACAAAGACCGCGAGCCCCAGCCAACCCCAGACTACTTTGAGAACAGCCCGAAGCGGGTGAAGAATCGGCTCAGGATTCACGAGCGGGATGTGGTAGAACAGCCAGTTGCCGGTGCGCTTCTTGACGCGGTTCTGCCGGAACCTGTGCTGTCGCTCTGCGATCATGTCGGGAGCGAGCGGTTGATCTCCGGCGAGCAGCCCGTAGAGCTGGAGCTGTGCGAGCAGGTCGAGGCACTCGCGCTGCGTGGGCGCCTCGTCGCCGAGCTGGGCGAGACAGGCCCGCCATGCGCTCTCGGCCGTTCGCTTTCCGTCGAGCATGCCGACGAAATATCGGGCGGCTTCAGAAAGCCTGTAGTAGCTCCCCGAGGTCGGGTCTTCGATCACGTAGCGCACGCTGCTGCCCTGGCGTTGCCGAACGAAACGGGCATGCGGGCTTACACGCGGACAGGACGCCGCGACTCGGAACCAGACGTCGCTGAACGTCTGTGACGCCGAACCCTGAGACTGATCGAGAAACTTTGCCATCGCGCGTTCACCACCACAGCCGCAGCCGGGCCGCGTCGACGACCGGCCGCGCGAGCTCCCACAGCGTGGTAGACCATCCCGCTCGCAGCCGTGCGGACCCGGTCATGCCAGGCCGAAGTTCGAGGTCGGCATTGTCGATGCTCGCTTCCACGAGATAGACACTCCTGCCCTCACGGAGCTGCGCGACCGGATTGATACGGTCGACTGTCACCGAGATGCGGCGGCCCGTGTTGCCGCGCGTCGTGATCCATCCGGTCTGGCCCATCTCCATCCGTTCGGCGTCGTTCTCGGCGACTTCGATGATCGCCAGCGTGTCATCGGACACAACTTCGAGGAGCACCTTCGTCGCATCGACCGGTGCACCTTCAAGTCGTTCAAGGTCACCGAGGCTTACGACGCCGTCGATCGGTGAGCGGATCTCCGCGTTGTCGAGGCTGGAACGAACGAGTCTTGCGGAAACCTCGGCCTCGTCGATCTCTGCCTGCACGGTCCGAGCGTCGGCCCGCTGGCCCCGCGCTACCGCATCGTCCCGTCTCGCCCGCAGCGTGTCGAGATTGGCCTGGATCTCCGCGAGGCTCAGCTCCAACTCCACGGTTGACATCTCGACCAGCAGATCGCCCTCGCTGACCCGGTCGCCGGGTCGCACATGAGACTGGGCGAGGTAACCGGCAAAGGGAGCAACGATGGACCTCGATGTGACAGCTTTCAGTTCCATCGGTGCGACGATCCGCGCGGGGATGGGCACGAGGGTCGCGGCGGCGACGACAAGCATGACGAGCAGCGCGATCAGCTTGGGTGCGGTGTGACGCGGACCGACGATGGCACCGCCTAAATCTCGGACATCGTCACGCAGCACCTGTGGGAACCGACGATCCGCAAGACGCCTGGTGTAGACGGCGGGTCCGACAAACTCACTGATCAGCCGTACAAGCGGAAGCGACGCCGCCGGGAACGGATCGGTCTGGTCGCGTTCGAGGACGATCACACCGATCAGGTCGCCGTCGATCCGAAGCGGAAGGCTGACGATTGACGACGGCCCGAACATCTCTGAAAGCCTGGCGTGCTCGTGGATAACGCGGCGTTCTCCGGGATCTGATTCGATGGTCTCGGGGGCCGGGAATATCACTTCGGCGTCTTGCAGCGCGGTCTCTTCCATCACGCCTTCGATCGCTTCGACGGCCGGGGCGTGCTTGTCGAGGTCATCGCTGCCCGACACAGCCATGACGCGGACACGGTCGGCGTTGATCAGTCCGATCGAGACACGCGTGCACGCGAACCGCCGACGCAGCTCATCGACCATCAGCGATGCCATCGATCGTGCATCGGTGCCCTGCTGCGCGCGGTCGAGCAGAACAAGGGTCTCGCGGAGGATGACTTTTTGTTCGGCTTCTTGGAGCGCTGAGCGCCTCCAGAGATGGGCCTCGAAGCGTGCTGTGGTGAGCCCGAGCTTGGCGAGTGCGTCATCCGGATCCCGAGACGGCCCGGGCGCGAGGATGACCGCGGCACCCTCCACATTCCCCTCGGCGCGAAGCGGAACCGCGAGCGCCAGGTGGGTCGGCTCGTTGACGTAGAGCGCGCCGGGGCCTCCGATCTCAACCGGCTCGGCGATCGGCCGCCCATTGTCACGCACCGCTCGCTCGGCGATCGAGGTCAGCCGCTTCGCGATCGGCTCGTCGAGTGCCGGGCTGTCCCCGCGAACGGCGGCGACGATGCCTCCGGTTCGCGTCCCGCTTGGCACCAGATAGACGGCGCCGGTGTCAGCACCGAGCAGGCGGCACTGAAAGCGGACGAGCACACCGAGGAACTCGACAAGCTCGGCGTTGCGTTGCCGCGGAGCCTCGGCGAGCGAGTGGTCGTCGGCGGTGGACGCCGACCGTGCGGACTGTGTTGACTGTTCGGTCGTCATGTGCGCGGGCGCAACTCTGACATGCCGGGTGGCTTACTCAGCCAGTTGCGGGCCTTCACTCTGTTGCTGCTGTGTGGCAGGCTGGATCTGGATCTCGCCGTTCCGTTCTTCATACTGCCGAATGACCTGCCCGAGGCTGATCGCGTGGCGCTTCGCCGCGGCCCAGTTCATCACGACGCGCGAGCCGACACTGAACTGAAGGGCCGGCTGGTTCTCGGGGCCCTGGACGGGCAGGTTGATCCCGAAGTCGAGGATCACTTCGTCGCCCGTTGTTGAGGTCCGAATAATGTTGGAGTACGTGGTGGTCATCTTGCTCTCGTCGATGCGGAGCTGGACCTGCTGCTGCTGAGGCTGATCGGCCATGGGTGTCTCGCCTTTCGGTTTGCGCTTGCTGTCTTTCAGAAGCTCGGTTGCTGTGCGGCGCTGTCGTGGGCGCGATGCGGTCGGCAGGGTAGATCGTCGCCAAGCGGGAGGCGAGCAGTCGGTTGCATCGCGAGTCGATTCGTGCGGGTCGGCCCTGCGGTTCACCCGGATTCTGAAGCTTCGCTCGGCGAGCCAGCTTGCCGAGCCGGGAACGAAACGAGGGCGTGGAGGCCGCTGGGCAGGCGATCGGGGTTCGGGACCTCGACCCGCACGGCAACCTGACGGACCGACGGGTCTCCGGTCGCCGGGATGAAGATGATCTGGGCATCGGTCACAGGCTCGGCGTCGATATCTTGCCAGCGGACCTCAGCCGGCTGGCCGACGGTCAACGCGCGGGCCGTGTCGGGCGCGACGGTGACATCGATGTGAAGCTGATCTGTGTTGACCAGCGTGATGACGGTTGTCAGCTCGTCCGCCGTCTCGCCGGCCTGCTTCGGGGTGTCGACGATGTCGCCTGCGATCGGGGCGTGAATCCGCATCTCGTCGAGGCGAGCGGTCTCACGTTCGAGAGTGAGGCCGCGGGCCACCATGTCCGCCTCGGCGGCTTTGAGATCGATCAGGGCACGGTCGTAGGCGAACTGTGCTTCGCGGACGTCCTGATCGTTCGCGCCGCCCATCTCCCGAGAATTGACAGTGATGTCGAGCTCGTCACGCTGGAATTCTACGACGAGCGTGGCGATCTTGAAGCGGGAATCATCCTCTGCCTGCGATTTCGAAAGCTCGACCTGTGCGCTCTGGACGCGGTCATCGAGCCGGATCAGCAAATCGCCAGCTTGGACACGATCGCCAGGTTCGACAAGCGTTTCAGCCACCGTGCCGCGGATGCCAAAGGCAAGCTCTCGCACATCGGCAGGCCGAGAAACTCCCGCGTACGAGATGGACGCCTCGGGTTGCGGGGCGAGAGACAGACAGGCAACCGCGGTGATGGCAAGTAACTGCATTTGCGGAACAACTCCTCGAACATCGAAACTGTGCCCCTGCGGCACCCCGTCATCGTACAGGCTCCCGAGCTACCACGGGCGAGTGGAGTTCCGGCTCGGTCCGTGGTCGTGCGATGTTGAGCACACGCGAACGCCGCGATGGAGTCGCCGATGCGGTTTCTGCTGCTTGCAGCGGGAGCGGAGCGTGCTATGCCATGCGGAGGACGTCAAACCAATGCTCGCCGCTAGTTTGTTGCAGCGGCCGCGACGGACTGTTTGCAGCCGCGTGGTGTTTGAACCTCGGCAGGCGACCGACCGGGTGACGGCGAGGCACGCCTGCTCGTACGCCTTGGTAAGCCGACGGCGAACTGAGCCGATGCGCGGATCGGACGTTCCCAGCGGCCGACCTCCGCTGGCCGGTCATGAGAGAAGCGAAATGCCGGAGGGGGGACTCGAACCCCCACGGGTTTTACCCCGGCGGATTTTGAATCCGCTGCGTCTGCCAATTCCGCCACTCCGGCGTCGGCTGCATGATGCGTCGGCGACCGCCGATGGTCAACCCCACGCCCCTCACGTGTGCTTCACATCGACGGCGTGCGAACGGGGTCGAATCCCGGGCTTACCCGTTGGTTCAGAGGCGTTTGCGATCTACACTCGCGTCCCAATCCGATCTGGGTTCAATCCGTCAGTGATATCGGCAGCCAAGGGCTGCGAACGTTCGAGGGTCCCACAATGTCCGAGACAACGGCCGACAAGATCAGCACGAGCACGGTGAAGGAAAACGGCCCGACGAGCCGCACTCTGGCGATTGAAGTGTCGGCCGAGACGATCGCCGCGAGGCTTGGCGAATCATTCGACGCGCTCCTCACCGAAGTCGCGCTGCCAGGCTTTCGGAAGGGGCACGCCCCGAAGCAGCTTGTTGAGAAGCGATTCGGCGATCGGATCCGGGAGGAAGCCAAGGGACAGCTCGTATCGACGGCGTATTCGGAAGCGATCGATGAGCACGGCTTGAAGGTTGTCGGCGACCCGGTGGCCGAGCAGCTTGATCTCGTCGAGATCGTCGACGGCGAGCCTCTCCGCTTCGAGGTCGAGGTCGAAGTCCGCCCAGAGTTCGATATGCCGGAGCTCGACGGGCTAGAGCTGAAACGACCGGTCGATGAAGTCACCGACGACCTGATCGATGCCGAGGCCGAGAAGCTGTGCCTCGCCGAGGGTGACCTCGAAGAGCGAGAATCAGCGGAGCCTGGCGACTACATCACGGGCCGTGGGGTGATGAAGGCTGGGGACACCGTGATTCACGATATCGAGGGCGCGGTCGTTCAGATCCCGAAGGACAAGTCCGAGGGGATGATCCTCGGCGTTCTTGTCGGTGATCTTCAGGAACAGCTCGGCGCCCCGAAGCCCGGCGAGACTGTGTCCGTCTCGACGACCGGTCCGGAGAATCACGAGAATGAGGCCGCACGCGGCGCGGAGCTTGCGGTGACGTTTGACGTCGAGACTGTCGCCCGCATTATCCCGGCGGAGCTCGCGGCGATCGCGGAACGCGTCGGCATGGAGGACGAGGCCGCGCTGCGAGAAGCGTTGCGCGGTCAGATGGAGCAGAAGCTTGAGAGCGATCGCGGGGTCCTGCTGCGGCAGCAGGTCGCGAAGTATCTCCTCGAGAAAGTTCAGTTCGATCTTCCGAAGCGGCTCACAGCCAGGCAGGCCTCAAGCGTGCTGGAGCGTCGGCGGGCCGAGCTGATGTACCGCGGCATGGACGCGGCCCAGATTGAAGAGAACATCGCACGCCTCAGGGCGGCGTCGGCGACCGAAGCAGTAAGAGAGCTGAAGCTGTTGTTCATTCTGTCGCGCGTCGCCGAGGCGAAAGAGGTCTCGGTCGCCGAGGCCGAACTCAACGGAGCGATCGTCAGCATGGCACGCCGGCAGAACCAGCGACCCGAGGCTCTGCGGGATCAGCTGATCAAGTCCGGTCAGATCAACACGATCTATCAGCAGATGATGGAGCACAAGGCGCTCGACGCGATCGTCGCATCGGCAAAGATTGATGACGTGACCGCAGAAGAGTGGAACGAGTACGCCAAATCACTGAACGAAGCCGGCGTCACCGCGGGCGAGAGCGGGTCAAGCTCGTAAGCAGGTCACGCCGAGCCAGATTCTGCGAGCGGCTCAGGGTCCGGAGTGGTTGTGCTGTTATCAGCGAGCCGCGGCGTGCCGGCAGGCGTTGAAATCGTTCCGCACGAGGGACAGACGGTGCCGTACTGTCCCATTGGCTGCTCCGCCAGGCTCTGACCGCAACCGATGCAGATCGCCTTCGAGAGCCGGGCCGCGACGGAGTTCACGGCTACCGCCGCGATCGCAACCGCCCCCGCAACGATGGGCCACGCCGGGGCAGACACAACGCTCACCACGCCGACAGCCGCGAGAACGAGACCGAGCAGCACGGCGAGTGCCCGTAGCCGGAGCTTGTGCAGCAACGCAACACGCTCTTCAAGAGCGATCCGCTTCGACTCAAGCCATGCATTCGGCACGATTCGGGTTTCCTTGCGTAAGCACCGCTGGGCCGACCTTCGTCCGCAAGAATATACGGCTCGATCGCCCCCGTGTCTTGCAAGAAAGAAGGGAAACAGCAACGTTGTGAGGGTTCTGATCGTACATCCCGCCGGACAGGGCGCCGGTGCACCGAACTCGGGCGGTGTTGCCGGCTACGTTGGCGATCTTGTGGCGGCCCTGACCGATGCGGGGAGCGACGTCGGCGTGATCACTGCCGGTCACGCGTATTCACCGTCTGCTCTCGGCGGGCGCTCGAGGGCGGGTCGGTGCCGCGTCGAAGAACTCGAGCCTCTCGGAGGGATTCGCCGCTTTCAGATTGTCAATTCTCCTGTGCTTGCCCCCGCGCTATGGCAGTTCGGCGACCCCGAGGGAGAGATCGACGCACGACCGGTCAACCGGGCCTTCCGCGCGGCCTGCCGCAGATTTGCGCCCGATGTCGTTCATATCCACGGCTTCGAGGGCTTCGGGGCGGGCATTGTGGCGGTCGCTCGATCGCTGGGCGTCCCGGCGATCTGCTCGATTCACAACTATCAACCTTTCTGTTCGCAAGTAAATTTGCTGCGCAGGCGGCGCGTACCGTGCGATGATTTCGCCGGCGGGCTGGCGTGCGAGTCATGCGAAGAGGGCGTTGATATCGCAGCTGAGCGCAATCGGCGGGCCAGCGGCCGGGGCCATCCGCCTTCGATTCGCCCACCGCAGCGCGCGCCTGTCATGACATTTCGTGAAGACCTTGAGCCATCGGCACAGACGCGGGGGCTCTGGGACTATTCCCACCCGCTGTGGGCGCCTCACAGCGAGACCGTGTCGATTGCACGAGGCTCGCGATGCGGCCAGGGGCGGTACGGAGTTCGCCGCTCCGCCTACGTGGGAGCGCTCAACGAGTGCCACGCGGTCCTCCCTGTTTCATCTGCTACCGCTGAGATCTGCCGACAAATGGGTGTCGGTGAAGCGCGGATCAACATCCAGCCGATCGGATCGTGGGCGGCCGCGATTGAGCCGCAAAATCGGCCGCGCGCCCCGGAGCGGCACTCTCCGATTCATCTGGCGTTTCTTGGCTTCGGCTCGTACGGCAAGGGGCTCGGCGTGTTGTGTGATGCGCTCCTTCTTTTGGTGCCGGAGATACAGCGGCGTGTGTCGATCGATGCCCACGGGCCCGGCGTGGCGGAAGACATGGCGCGGCTCGCACACAGCCGACCCCGGTTTGCGTCGGTGCGGCACGGCGGCCGATACGACCGGGCAGACACTCTTCGGCACCTCGACCGTGTCCACGCAGCCGTTGTGCCTTCGATCTGGCACGACAACGGACCGCAGACGGCGATCGAGGCCCGCGCCCTCGGCGTCCCCGTGATCGGCAGCCGGATCGGTGGTATCCCCGACATTGTTTCCGATGGTGTCGATGGCCTGCTCGTTCAGGCGAACGACCGCATCGATCTCGCGCGAGTCATTGCTCGCTGCGTGACCGATCCTGAACTGCTGGCACGTATGCGTTCGCGGGTCCGCCCATGGATCACGATGTCGCAACACGTGGATGCCCTGTTTCGAATCTACGAGAGCGCGCTATTGTTGCGCCGCCGGGCGCGTCACATGGAGACTTCGTGATCGAATCAACGGGCACAATGCCGAGTGTAGCGACGTCGGTCCTATCTGAATCGCAGACGGCGATTGGGGTGCGGGTTGTTGCCGTCCTCGTGACATGGAACCGGCGGGGAAATGTCGAGCGGGTTCTCCAGCGTCTCGCCGGTATGCACCTCAATGGAGCTCAGCTTCACGTTCTCGTTGTTGACAATGCCTCTGATGATGGAACATCAGATGCTCTGGAACAGCGGTTCTCGCCCGAGCGAGTGGCCCGGAACTCGTCACAGATTGGGTCAGAACCCAAGCTCGAAACCATCGAAGGCGTCTCTCATAACACGCTCGGGCTCGAGTCGTTCACGCTCATTAAGAACGACGCCAATCTGGGAGGCTGCGGCGGGTTCAACACCGGTCTGGCGGCGGTCTCAGCTCTCTTCGGTGAGCCCGGTTCCGCGCGAGGACCAGACTTCGTGTGGCTGCTCGACGACGACATCGATCTTCTGCCCGACTCACTCATGCGGCTCTGCCGAGCGGCGGCGGTCGATACGCAGATCGCGGTCGTCGGATCGAGAACGGTCGACCTCTCGGATCGAAAGACCACGATCGAATCGACGATCTATTACGACCGGGCAACCGGCATGATGGGACCGGACACCACCGGACCCCAGGAGTCGTGGCCCGAAGCGGTCGAAGGCGTCCGCGATGTCGACATCGTGAGCGCGTGCAGCATGCTTGTGCGATGGGCAGCGATCGAGGGCCTCGGCCTGTGGGATGACCGTTTTTTCATCTACTGCGATGATGCCGACTGGTGCCTGAGAATCAAGCGTGCGGGGTTGCGGGTCGTATGCGCGTTGGACGCTGTTGTGTTTCACACGCCATGGACACAGAAGCTCACGCCCGTTCGAAGCTACTACCTGCACCGCAATCTGCTCATGATGAACGCGAAGCATCTCGACGGCGGCGAGTTGAGAAGGGTGTGGCTTCGGTGGGGGTGGCGGCTGCTGCGGGATGCCAAGTCGGCGACACTCAACAGAAGATCAACCCAGGCATCGCTGACCCTACGCGCGGTGCGGGATGCGGCGCTCGGCCGAGGCGGCAAGCTTGCGTTCCAGCCTCGTACATGCGGCGTTGTCGAATGGGTGGCCGATTCGCCCACAGCGTGCCGCGATGTCGTGATCATCAGCGACGGATCGCACGACCTGCACGCGATCGAGTCGGTCCGGGCTGCGATCGACAACGAGTTCATCGCATCGGGCCGAGCGGGTTCGAAACCAAAGTGGCGAATCGTTCTTCCGGAGGGGTCTCCGATCGCGACGCACGGTGGAGAACCCCCGCGTGCCGGCGCCGGTCGCGTGCCGCTGATCTTCTACCGCCGCTCACGGCTAGGCAAAGCTCTGGCGCACGCGTCACTGTGCAGGCGTCGGCCAGATGCGGTGATCGTCATCGATGACGCCTGCGAATTCCCGATGCTCTTCGGCAAGACCACGCTGCACATCAGCTCACGCAGTCCGCTCACAGCAACGGTCGAGCCCGGGGGGCTCCGTGCGGTCGCTGGGTTGTTGTTCCCGTTGGTCCGCGAGGCTGTCCGCACGGTTGTGTTTGCCATCACGGCGCGACGAGATACCCGCTCCGACCCGGCCGCAGTCGGATGACGCACCCAGGAGTGCCAGCCGGTTGGCCGCGTACGAGCGAGCCGCTGAGCGTTGCGATTCTCGGCTGGGCGCGGCTGTCGCTGCAAGCCGCCGAAGGTTCTGGCTACAACCTGAACGCTTCAGAATTGGGAGCGGGTCTGGTCATGATGGGCCATTCGGTTCATTATCTGTCCAGCGGCATGTCCTACTCGGTCCGGCCTGGGATTCGCTTGCGGCATCGCGAGGCGTGGCGTGGCGTGCGGTGCGACGAGATTGTGAACAGCCCGAATCTCTCACCCGCCGCCGCGAACTTCTCGAACCACCATCAAGAGATGCACTGCGCGAAACAGACTCGCCTGGTACTCCGGTGGCTCTCGGCACGAAACGTCCAGGTGGTGCACGTCCACTCACTCGAGGGGTTCTCGTTTGATCTGATCGCGGCGATGAGATCCGCCGGCCACGTGGTCGTGATCACGCCGCACAACTACTGGTACGCGTGTGGTCAGGTGGACCTGCTCTACAAGGAACATGCGTTGTGCAGAGACTACGAGGGCGGCGTGAAGTGCGTTGACTGCCTGCAAGCTGATCGACCCGCGTTGCAACGAGCGAAACGTGCCGCCGTTGGCCTCTCCGAGCGGATCGCGGGGCCGAAGCAGACCGAGCTCATTCGCCTCAAAGCAAAGCGCTTCCTGGGGCCTGGCCGTTCCGAGAGGAGCCCTCGCCGAGAACGCCGGAATCTGCTACCGGATGACTCTGTTGCACGCGGTCACTCGGTCTCCGCGGAGGATAACGGCCTTCTCAATCATCGTTTCTTCGATGGCGATGCCGCAGAGCCCGCGGCGCCGGTGCCGCTGCATTTCGACGAGAACGAGCGGTTCACGTCACGGGGCGATCTGCATCTCAGGGTAATAAATACCCACGGGCAGCGTCGCCGAGCGGGCCTTGCTGCGATGAAGCAGGCGCATCTTGTTACCCCCCCGAGCGAGTTCAATCGGAGCCTGCACGCGTCGATGGGTGTCAGCGAGGACATGATCCGGGTGCTTCCTTACGGCCAGCCGCACTTCGATCAGATAAATCGAAAGACACGACGGAGCCCGTTCTACCACGAGCGCCCGTGGCGACCGGGAGAAGCCGCGCGGCCGCTCCGGCTCGGATTCTTCGGTACAACCCGAGCGAACAAGGGGCTCGAGGTCCTTGTGCGGGCGGTTCGCATGCTCGATCGCGATGTTCGCGCACGCTGCCAGTTCATCGTTCGAGCAGCGGGCAAGGACTGGGAGTTCCGCAAGCGGATGGCCGCGTACCCGGAGATGAACTTTCTCGGCGGCTACGACATTCTTCAGCTTATAAACGCCGGCGGAGAATACGACGTCGGTCTCTTGCCGCACGTGTGGTTCGACAACTCTCCGCTGGTCATGTGGGAGCACCTGCACGCCGGGAAGATGGTGATCGCCGCCAGACTCGGCGGGGCGGCTGACACGATCCGCTCATTGGACGACGATTCACGCGGGAACGGGCTCTTTTTCGCGGGAGGCGTCGCGGCCGACCTCGCAAGGCAGATCACGCGGATCGTGACCGGGGAGGTCGTGGTCCCCAGCGCCGCCGAGGTTCATGATGCGAGCGAACTGCAGACGTATCCTGGGCACGTAACCGAAGTCGACAGCATCTATCGCGAACTCATGCGGTCGAATTCCATTTCGTAACCGCCGGGCCCGTGTAGTTCGACACGGGACGGATGAGGCGGTTGTTGGCGTGCTGTTCCATGACATGGGCGGCCCAGCCCGTGACGCGTGAAGCCACGAAGATCGGCGTGTATTGCGGGACTGGTATGCCGAGGGTGAAATACGTCATGCCGCACGGGAAGTCGACGTTTGGATAGATGTTCTTGTCGTCGAGCATGATGCGCTGGACTTCTTCTGCGACCTCGAAGAGCTTGATGAATTCTCCGCCCCGTTGCTCGGCGACCCGCCGGCCGAGGGCGTGCAGTATCGGTGCCCTGTGGTCTCCGTTCTTGTAGACGCGATGGCCGAAGCCCATCAGCTTCTTCTTGGTCTGAAATGCTTTCTTCATCCACTCTTCAACGGTGCCCCCGTCCTGCACGTGCTGCATGATCTCATCGAGCATGACCATCGCGGCCTCGTTTGCTCCGCCGTGCAAGGGGCCCTTAAGAGCGGCGATAGCACCGGTCAGCGCGCCGTGCATATCGCTCAGCGTCGCCGCAATGACTCGTGAGGTAAACGTGCTCGCGTTGTAATCATGCTCGGCATACAGCGTGAGCGAGACATCGATGACCTTCTCAGCCTCCGGCGTCGGCCTCTCGCCTGTCATCATGTAGAGAAGGTTCGCCGCGTGCGACAGGTTGGCATCGCCGCCGGTCTCGACGCCGATAAGCTCGCGTCCGTCGATGAGATTCTGCATGTGTCCGATGATGGTCGGTATCTTCGCCGTGATCCGCTTGGCTTTCGCGAGGTTGGCGTCGGGCGAGTTGTCCTGGCAATCCGGGTCGGTGTGACCGATGACCGAGAGCGTCGTTCGGAGAACATCCATGGGCACCGCGGTGCCCTGCTCGAGCAGCGGCGCGCAGGTCTTGAGCGTATCGATCGCCTGCGGCGGCAGAGCCCGGTTCGCGGTGAGCTCGTCTTTGAAGAATCGCAACTGGTCAGCGTCCGGCTTGCTGCCCTGCAGCAACAGGTAAGCAACTTCTTCAAAGCTTGCGTTTTCGGCGAGATCGTCGATCTGGTATCCGCGATAAATCAGGTCGCCCTGCGCGACTGAACAGATCTCGGTATCGCCCGCAACGATGCCTTCGAGGCCCGCCGGCTTGCTGGTTGCCATTGTTGTTGCTCCTGTTCTGAATGTGGAATGTCGAAGAACCGGACTGTATACAGTCCGCGGAGCTCGCGGGGATCACGCCACAGGAAAGCGATAGCCCCCGCCCGTTGGCGAGTAGCCGAGCAGCGCGTACAGATCGTCTCGCGATTGCATGCTTTCTTCCCATTCGGAGGCCGTGCCCCCCTCGTGAAGGTCGGCAAGGAAGTGCCGGATCGCATGCATCGCCACCCGGAGTGTCGATACGGGGTAGATGACGACGTCGTAACCGAGCTCGCCGAATCGCGAAAGAGGAATGTGCGGCGTCTTGCCGAACTCGGTCATGTTCGCCAGAAGCAGCGGGGCGGGGTCGGTCGATTCTCGTATCGCATCCGCAAACCGGGCGAACTCGCCCTCCGACTCGAGCCCCTCCGGGAACAGCATGTCGGCTCCAGCTTCGGCGTATGCGAGGCTTCGCTCGACGGCGGCGTCGAAGCCATCGACGGATCGTGCATCTGTGCGGGCACAGACGATAAACCGGCCGCTGGAACAATCATCGCTCGCCTCGGCAGCCCAGCGGATCTTGTCGACGCAGTGGTCTTGGGCAATGAGAGTCTTGCCGGCAACATGCCCGCAGCGTTTCGGGAAAACCTGGTCTTCGATATGGCATGCCGCCGCGCCGGCCCGGTTGTACTCGATAACGGTACGGCGGACCATTTCTTCTTCGCCGAAGCCGGTATCGGCGTCGGCGATGATCGGCAGCCCGGAGTGTTCCGCGACCTCACGAACACGCTCGGCGAAGCGATCGAGCGTGAGAACGCCAATGTCGGGAACACCCGATGACGCGGACAGAGCGCCCCCCGACAGGTACGCCGCAGAAAAGCCGACACGCGCGACCTCGCGGGCGACAAGGCCGTTGTACGCGCCCGGCGCCGCGACCGGGCCGTTGCTGCAGAGTTGGCGAAGCACAGTCCCAGGGTGATCAGTCATGCCGTCAGCATATCCTGTTCCCATGTTTATGACTGGAATAGCTTTGTTCGTCGCATTGCAGGTCGTGGGGACAGACTCACCGGCTGATGTCATCGCGAGGTTGCAACGAGAGGTCTCGCCTGAGCGTCTGCAGGCTGATGTGCGCACGCTGGCGGACTTCGGCACGCGGCATACTCTGAGCGAAACTGAGAGCGATGACCGGGGGATCGGTGCGGCGCGGCGGTGGATCCACGATGAGTTTGAGCGGATCGCCGAAGAAGCCGGTCGGGATGATGTGTTCGTCGAATTCGATGCGCATCACGTCGAGGCCGACGGGAGACGCCTGAGCAGAGACGTTGACATCGTCAACGTTATGTGCACGATCCCAGGTGCCGTGCCGGAAGCGCGGGATCGGCTCTACTACGTCATCGCGCACTACGACTCGCGTGCGAGCGACGTGAACGACGCGACGAGCGATGCCCCCGGTGCGAACGACGACGCCTCCGGTACCGCCGCGTGCCTCGAGCTTGCACGGCTGCTTATGAACGAGCGACTCGATGCGACCGTGGTGCTGATGCCGGTTGCTGGGGAGGAGCAGGGGCTGTTCGGTGCGCGGAAGCACGCTGCCGAGGCGGTGGCTTCGGGCCGAGACATCCGCGCTGTGCTAAGCAACGATGTGATCGGGGATCCGAGCGGACCCGGGGGGCGGATGGCCGGCGGCCGGGTGCGGGTGTTCAGCGAGGGTCTCCCTCTCGCGCTTCTTGCAAACAGTTCGCGTGCGGAACGGGAGCTTCGCACGCTTCGATCGCTCGCGAGCGAGTCGGACTCGTCGTCGCGGCAGATCGCAAGGTTCATGCTGGGTGTCGCGGACTCGCATGATCTCCCAGTGAAGCCCATGCTCGTGTACCGGCCGGATCGCTTCCTCCGCGGCGGGGACCACACGGCGTTCAATGAGGTCGGCTTTCCGGCTGTGCGGCTCACGGAGGTGCACGAGGACTACGACAGGCAGCACCAGGACGTGCGATACGAGGCAGGCCGGCAGTTCGGCGACCTTGTCGAGCATATCGACGGTGACTATCTCGCAGGTGTCACGCTGCTTAACGCGGCAACGCTTGTCCACCTCGCCAACGCGCCGAGCAGCCCGGGTGACGCACGGATCATCGTCGCGGGGCTCGCCAACGATACAACCTTGCGTTGGACCGCCAGTCCTGAGCCCGACGTGGCCGGCTACGAGCTTGTCTGGCGGGACACAACGGCGGCCGACTGGCAGCATGCCAGGGATGTGGGCAACACCATGGAAGCCACCATCGACCTCAGCAAAGACAACTGGTTCTTCGGCGTGCGGGCGTACGACGCTGATGGCTGGCGGAGCCCTGTTGCTTTTCCACGGGCGGCCCGCGAGTAGCTGATTCCCGATGTCGAGTTACCCGCCGAGCGGGCTGCCTCGATTGTCCGCCGAGCTCTCGCGCCCGCCTATGCGGGTGGCGGAGCCCTGGCCGAGCGGCTGGAAGATCACACCGACGCTCGTGGACTCTTGCACGTTGTTGTATGTGACCGCGGCGCCGAAGACCGCGCTCTGGAAACTTCTGAGCACCTCGGCGTTGACGCTCTGGACCGTGGAATCTTCGGTATCAAAGGTCACGCTGGAATTCAGATCGTACTTTTCAGTCAGAGCATAATCGAAGCCCGTGCTGAGCAGTGTCGAGTCCTGATCTTGCAAGCGGCGGTACCGTACGAAGCTCGAGAGGCCCGAGTGATGGTCAACGAGCAGGCCGGCTGTCGTGAGCTGCGACCGCTCACGGTCAAGGTCGTAAATCGTGCCGCCGGTGATCGCGATCGAGTCGCTGAGCTGGAAGGTACCGCTGACGGTTGAAAAGTCGGACAGCCTGCTCAGCTCGGGCCGCGCCGGGTCGAATCGTCCAATCGATGACTCGCCGACGGCGTCGTCGGTTGAGAAGACCATTTCGGCGTCGAGCGTGAGGAGGTCGGCGTTGTACCAACGACCGGGACCGCCGCGCTGGGTTTGGACTGTCTGCTCGAGCGCGACCCGAACGACCGTTCCGTTCGCGAGGCTCTCGACCGCTTCGTCGTAGACCGGCAACTCGTCTTGGTCGACGCTCGTGACCGCGTTGAAGACCGTAACACTCGGCGTGATAAGGTGCCTCAGCCGGTTCACATCGAGCGCTCTGCTGTAGACGCCGTCGATAACCCGCTGTGTCGTCGTGCTGGCCGTCGCCCCGGAGACGAAGTGGATGCGCGTCTCATCGCCGCTTCCGGGGCCGAACTCGGCGAAATCGTCGTCGTACGCGGTCACCCGCCCGGTGACCCAGGGCGTGATCTGGATCGGCCCGAGTTCGAGGTCGGCCGTCACTTCGTGCCGGGAATCGAAACGGAATCGGTAGTCCTCGGTTTGCCCCTGGGCCGCAAGCGCCGCATCGAATGTCTCGTTCGCGTTGATTCCGAACGCTTGCTGCGCTCGGGCGTTGCTCAAGAAGCCAAACTCCGCGGGCATCGCGTCGTAATTCTCGAATCGAAGCAGCCCGACGCGCGACTGGCTCGTGTATGTCAGCCGCCCGGGCAGTCCCGGCAGCACGTCGTCTGCGAGCCGCGTGTACGTCGCTTCGGGCAGCCTCTCGACGCTGTACCCCTGCGATTGCAGCAAGAACTCGTTCGGCGTGAAATCGTCCAGCTGCCCCGTGACTTCGAACGTGAAAATCGTGTGCTCTTCCCGCCGGGTGAGATGCGCGCGGGTCTGGAATTCACGCCCGGTTTCGGCGAGCGGCTCGTAGAAGCTGTCGACGAACGCGGGGTCGGTCACGTGCGCGATCTCGGTCCTGAGAGTCCAGAGGTTGTTGATCGTCTTGCGGTCCTCGCCGCGGACGATTCCTCGCGTTTCGTTGTCACGCTCGATTCGCGCACTCGTTGACAGCACGTCGGTCCCGGAGTCCTCGATGACCCAGTACGTCAGGAGGCCGCCTTCTCGGTCGGCGGTATCCCAGGACGCCTCGATGCCGAGGCCCGGCCCTCGCTCGAACAGCGCATCTGCGAGCAGCCGGACATCGAGATCGTCCCTCGATTCGAGCCCCAGCAGCGTGATCGCATCCCATTCTGTGCGGATCTCGCCTCCGGAGTCTGTGACATTGACAAACGAGAGCTGGCGGAGAGGGATGCGTTCAGGATCGCCGCGGAAGCGGGGCAGCCAGGCCACAGGCGCGGTGCCCGCGTTCAGCGTGATTCCGCGCGCATCGACGATCGTTCGCCGTTCCTGCCGACCCGGTGTATCCGAGGCGTCCTCCCGCGCAGCAGTCTGAGTGAGGGTAACGGTGCGTGTACCCAGCGTGATATTCGGGCGAGCGAACGCGGTGTTGGAGAGCCGGGCGCGATCGGCAACAAACTCATCGCGGCTGACCTGCCGGATGCTGTCCGCCCGCACATACAGCGGGAAACCGCGCGACTGGTCGCTGGTCGAGAACACCGCGTCCAGCACCAATGCCTTGTCTTGCGCGACGTCGTAATAGACCCGTGGGCCTCGGAGCGTGTAGCCCTTGTCCGTCGCGATGACATCGCCTTCCAGGTAGATCCCATCGATTCCTGACTCGTTGATCGCGCCGAACGCGCCGGACTCTGCGCCCTGCTCGTTCAAGAACACGACCGCACGCTGGGCCGAGAGCTCCAGAACCCGACTGTCCCCGGGAATCGTGTACGCGACATGCATGCCGCCGTCGAGAACGATCGCGGATCCATCGGATTCGTCGATGACCCGAGTTACGCGATCCGCGGCGAGGGTAATGAAGCCATCGGGCTCGATGATCGGCTCACGCGGCGGACGGGACGGCGCAAGATCGTCAGCGACCGCAACTGATTCGGTGTCCCCTGGATCGTCTGGCGGCAATGGTGGCGGTGGGGAAGCGTCCACCAGCGGCACAACGGCCTCGGCAGAGGTGATCGCTTCCTCGAACGCCGCGACCGCTCGGTCCTCGAACGCGTTGTCGGCCGGCGTGTCGGCGACACGATCGGCCGCGACCACGGGCGGTGAAAGCAGCCGGAGCACGCCCTGGATCCGCAGGTCATCTGCGGTGACGGCAACGGCCGGCTCCGCAAGCGGTGTATCAACCCCTTCGAGGTAGACAAATATCTGCGCGAATCGAGTGGTGTCCGCCGCGCTTGACAGATCCTCCCGTTCGGAGATCCACACCGCGGCACGGTCTGCGGCCAGGTCGTAGCCCGCAAGCCTGATCCTGACATCGGTGTCGAGCGAGAGCCGCTGCGTGCCGTCGGGCTCGATCCACGCGTTCGCCCGCCTCGTCTGGAACTCGACACCGGAATCGATGGGCTCTGCTGTCAGAAGCACCCGCGAGAACGCGGTCTGCGCTTGAGCACCCGATACCACGCCCATAAGGGCGATCGCGGCGGCAGAGATAGCAGCGATTCGGGTCAGCATCCGTGCCGTGCAGGATAGCTGCGAGGCGGATCCGACGCCCGATATCTTTGGGCCGAGAACGAATCCGGAGGTGATGAGTCGTTCGAAACGCTGCGAGCGGCGATGCCGCGTCGTCTGGGCGAACCACAACCCTGCCCATTGCACACGCCCCCGTCGGCTCACCACAGCCCTCGGGGGTGTGCTGTTTTTGGATCAGCCCCGGCGGTGCGAGCCGCGGCCGGCAGCGATACGCCGGCCCTTTCGGGCGGCATCGCTGAAGAACGACCACCAGAAGAACCGCTGGAGGTTGGTCCAGATCCCATCGATCCACGGACGGATGTCGCACTCGACCCGGACGGTGAGGTGGCACGCGTCCGAGTTCTGCTCGTCTTCAGCGACCGCGAACCGGAGCAGTGCGGGGCGGATGAGCTTCATGCTGATCATGTATGAGCCGTAGAAGTAGTGCAGGTCGCGCAGCCGCGCGTCCTCGTCGATGCGCGTGAGCACACCCGCGGCATGGATCAGCGGGCCGTGATGGACATTGAGCACGCCCTCTGAGAATCCGCTTGCGCCATCGGTGCCGCTGCCCTCGACGAACTCGACCCAATAGGGCCAGACCTGCCTTGTGAATGTCTCGGGCGCTTGGAGCCACTGCCAGACGGCGTGGGCCGGGGCCTTGACGGGCTTGGTGCGCTCGAACGCGTGGCGTGTCCAGCCGGGTGGCGGATCGGTCGCGGGAATCGGAACGTCGCTCATGCCCTGAGCGTGGTAAGCCGCGTCAATCCCATGTGTTGACCTTCTCCGACGACCCTTTGACTTGCCCGTTCTGCGCATTTTTTTGAAGCGGCGCATGGTGATCCGCCCGCCAGCTGTCCGGGTAGTTCGGGTCGTCCATCTCAAGCGCCGCCTTCGTCGGGAACATCGGCCGGAACGTATCGCACATGACCGCGAGCTCGTCGGTGAAGGTCTTGCCGAGGGATTTTTCGACCGTGCCCGGGTGCGGGCCGTGCGGGATGCCCTGGGGGTGGACCGAGATCGACCCCGAGCTGATGCCCTTGCGGGCCTTGTAGTTGCCCTCGACGTAGTACAGGATCTCGTCGCTGTCAATGTTGCTGTGGTTGTACGGCACCGGCACGGCCTCGGGATGGAAGTCGAGCATCCGCGGGCAGAACGAACAGATCACGAAGTTGTGGCCCTCGAACGTCTGATGGATCGGCGGCGGCATGTGCAGCTTGCCGGTGATCGGCGCGAACTCGTCGATGTTGAACGTGTACGGGTAGTAGCAGCCGTCCCAGCCGACGACGTCGAGCGGGTGGTACGAGTAGTCGTAGCTGTGGATCGTGTCGCGGGCCTTGATGCGGACCTCAAACTGTGAACCATCCTCGCGGCCGTCGCTGCCATCAAGAGACGCGTGGCACAGCGGATGATCTTCATCGGCGAACGGAATCTCCAGGTCGCGCTCGCAGTAGGGCGCGTGCTCGAGGAACTGGCTGGTCTGCTTGCTCATGTAGCGGGGCGGTGGCAGGATGTGGCTGCCGTTGGCGGTCTCGAAGGTGACCATCTTGCCGTACGGCATGTCGGCCTTCTTGTAACCGCCGAACGCCTCGTCGTCGCTGCCGTCATCGGGCCGCTGGTCGAACTCGATCTCGTAGATCGTGCCTTTGGGGATGACGATGTAGTCCTTGCGTCGGAACTTCAGCGTGCCGAACATGGTGCGGACGGTGCCGGTGCCGTAGTGGACGAACAGGCACTCGTCGCCCTGGCCGTTCTTGAAGTGGTACTTCATCGGCTCTGCCGGATTGCAGATCCCCATCTCGACGTCGGCGTTGCCAAACAGCACGATCCTGCCCGTGACCGGATCCCCCTTCGGCGGCACGTGCTGTGTCATCGTGTGCCGCATCCGCATGACGTCTTCTTCGACGTACTCCGGCTTGGTCTTGGCGATGGGCTTCCAGCCGGAGACCTGCGTCGGCGGGTGGACGTGGTAAAGCGTGCTGGTGGGGCCGACGAAGCCCTCGGTGCCGAAGAGCTCTTCGCTGTACAGAGCCCCGTCCGGCCGGCGGAACTGCACGTGACGCTTCTTGGGAACGGACCCGAGCTTGGTGTAATACGGCATGGGCTCTCCCGCCTCGATCGGCGGGCCTCGTTCTTCCGCACGCCACCGGAAACGGAGGGGCGGAGGGGGTTTCGCGCCGTGGATTGTATACGGCTGAAATCACCTTCTCAGAGGCCCGAGGCACGGCTGCGGTCTCATGCGGATGGCGAATCGTCCTCCTTTCCCGAGGGAAGAACGAGCGGCGAACGCTATTGTTGATTACATTGTACAATTATCTGCTACTGGCATCACGGGCACAGAAGGGGGCATCGCACCATGAAAAGGACACACCCTGCAAGCCGGCGGATCGCGTTTCGTGGGACGCTCGCGCTGCTTGCTGCTTCCGCTCTCGGGCACGCTCAGGGCCAGCGATACACCGAGATCGAACTCGTCCACGATGGTGTCGAGTACTACGTCGGCCCGCTCAACCAAGACGGCAGCATCATGCTGGTCGGCCGAGGTCTACAGCCCTTTGGCATCGGCCGATGGACCGAGGCGGGCGGGATTGAACCGTTGGAGGTGCTTCAAGCGTTCGAAGGCCGTGTGCTGGCTTCGATGAACGGGATTTCGAGCGACGGCTCGACGATCGTGGGCACCTATGCCGTCTCGATTGAGCCTCCAAGAGTCGGTGTGTTCGTCTGGACACCCACGAGCGTTTCTACGCATCAGGTTCCGCCGCCGTACGACGGCTTCGAACTCGATTGGGTCAGTTCCAACAGCCGCTACATCGTCGGCGCGGCAACAAAGGCCGGCACCACAGGCTTCGAGATCTACGACCCGGTCGTTTGGGATCTGAACACTCCGGTGCCGATGATGCTCGCTGTTCCTGACACCGGGGCACCGATCGCCGACTTCCCCCAGCCCCGCACGGTGAGCAACGAAGGCGTGGTCGCCGGCGACCTCTTTCGAACCAACAGCAGTCCGGCGTTTCAGTACAGCGTCCCTGCTCGATGGGCCTCGGGACAGGACCCTGAGGAGCTCGGCGTGCTCGGCATTGATGCGTACCAAGTCGTTTCGTACGGCTGGGGGAGCGTGCGGGCGGTCACGCCCGACGGTGCCTGGATGGTTGGCGAGGGGGCTATCGAGTTGGCAAGCGGAGTGATCCGCAGCGGTGCGATCCGTTGGGACGAGCAGGGAGTGCCGCAGTCACTCGGTATGGTTGACCCGTTCTTTGAAGACGACGAGACCTCGACCGCACTAGCCGTCAGCGATGACGGATCGGTCATCGTCGGGACATTCAGACAACCCGACTTCCCGGGGAGCTATCGGCAGTACTTTGTGTGGACCGAGCAGGACGGGATACGAGACCTCGCGCAACTCGTGTACGACGAAACCGGCGTTGACCTCAGCGGCTACGAAGCGTTCGGCGGGGTCTTCTTGTCCGGTGATGGACGCGTTATTTCTGCAATCGTTCACTCCCGCGATTTGTTGCCTCGGGAGCGTTCCTTCGTCTTCGAGATGACAACGCCATGCATTGCAGATACCAACGGTGACGGGACGCTGAGCCCGAATGACTTCAATGCATGGATTCTGACGTTCAACAATCAGGACCCAGCATGCGATCAGAACGGCGACGGTGACTGTCGGCAGAACGACTTCAACGCCTGGATCCTGAACTTTAACGCCGGCTGCTGAACGGCTTCGACGTATCCGCACGCGGCAGCCATGATATGTCGAGCCTCTCGGAATACTTGAAGGCGGCTAGTTGCTTTCTGTGCAGTCGGCCAGCGGCTTCAGGATGGAGGAGCACGGCATGCAGAACATGACAGTGGTCCGGGTATGTGCCGCAGCGGCGCTCACCGCGGCACTTCCGACACGGGCTCAGGTACTCAATCTTCCTCCGGACACCGTGCCTTCATTCTCTGTTATCCCCTCAGGCACCACCGTGAACGTCTTCGCCGGGGGAGTCATCCCGCTTGGTGTCGATCTCGCCGACGGCGAGCTAAACATCGACGGCGGCAGCGTCGCGGTCGGGGCGTCGGGCATCTCGACGGGGTTCACAAACACGAACAACACCGTCAACGTCCGCGGCGGCACCGTCGGCGGGTTCTTCCAGCTCTTCTCGGGGACGCAGCTCAGCCTCGAAGGCGGCCAGATGGAGTCGTTCGGCGTCTTTAGCGGCTCGACCGCAAACATCACTGGAGGCACGGTGACCCGGTTCCCCGATACCTTCAGCACCGGCACCGTCAACCTGTCCGGCGGCGACGTGCTGTCGATCCGTGCGTTCACGGGCTCGACGATCAACATCACGGGAACGAGCTTTGAGTTCGACGGCTCGCCGATAGCTGGACTGAGCGAGAGTCCGACGACGTTCACCCAGCGTGGCGAGGAGCTCCGCGTCATTCTCCTCGACGGCAGCGAGTTCACGTGGACGCTGCGGACATCCGACCCGGGTTTCTTCGCGGCCGACCCGGGCTTCGCGACGACCGGGGCCACCATCAATCTCATCCTCATCTCCGAGCCGTGCGTGCCCGACGTCAACGGCGACGGCTCGCTCACGCCGGCCGACTTCAACGCGTGGGTGCTCGCGTTCAACAGCGGCTCGCCGGAGTGCGACCAGAACGGCGACGGCGTCTGCACACCGGCCGACTTCAACGCCTGGGTCCTGAACTTCAACGCCGGCTGCGGCTGATCACACGCCGAGCGAACGCTCGATGCCCTCGATCAGCGTGTGCAGGATCAGCATGTGGATCTCTTGGATCCTGTCCGCCGTCTCGCCCGGGACGATCCACTCGTGCTCGCAGGTGCCGGCGAGCGCTCCGCCCGATTTGCCGAGAAGCGAGACACGGGTGATTCCGACATCAACCGCGGCCTCGCTTGCGCGGATGATGTTGGTGGAGTTCCCGCTCGTCGAGAGCAGGACAATCACGTCACCAGGCCTGCCGAGTACGCGGACCCAGCGCGAGAAGACCTCGTCGTAGCCGTAGTCGTTCGCGACGCAGGTCAGGTGGCCCGGGTCGGTGCAGGCGATGGCGGCCAGCGGGGCACGCTCGTCGCGGAATCGGCCCGTGAGCTCCTCGCAGAAGTGCATTGCATCGCAGCACGACCCGCCGTTGCCGACGGCGAGGAGCTTGTTGCCGTTGCGAAGAGCCTCGGCCATTTTGCATGACACAGCTTCGAGTCGATCAAGGCTCGTCTGATCGTCTAGGAACGCACCAAGCGCATCGTGCGCATCGCGAATGGACTGTGCGAGTCGGGCCATGCGCTGAGCTTAGCCGGCGGCAGCGGCGGTCGCGGGGCTCGCACCGTGGGCGGACGCGATGGCGCCGGCGTATTGCGCGTCGCTCAGGTAGTTCTCACCGCGGTCGCAGACAAGCACGAGCGCTGTTTTACGTTCGGTCTGTCGGCGGCACCAAGCGAGGGCCGCGTGCAGCGTGAAGCCCGAGCACGGCCCGCCGAGGATGCCCGAAGTCCGGACAAGGTCAGCGCATGACTCGACCGCATCCTGCCGATCAACGTACACGGCGTGATCCACGATGGCCATATCGAGGTTCCCGGGGACGAAGCGCTCGCCGAGCCCGTCGGGCGCGGCCTGGTGCGCCTCGCTCGGTTGGCGGCTGTGGAACCGATCAGTCAGCGTGCTGCCGACAGGATCGACCATCGTCACCTCGATACGGGGAAGGCGACCGGGCCGCTTGAGTGCGCGGCTGATGCCCACGAGCGAGCCACCCGTTCCGGCCCCGGCGAAGTAGTGGTCGATGCCGCCGCCGAGCTGCCGGACCTGCCGCCAGATTTCTGCTCCCGTCGCGCGTTCGTGTGCACGGATGTTCACCGGGTTCGAAAACTGATCGAAACAGCAGTACTGATCGGGCTGCGCCGCCGCCAGTGCGACCGCCTCGTCACGCCGGACGTTATTGAACGGACGATCGGGATCCGGGCCGAAGAACTCGCACTCAACGCCCAACGCCGCGTGCAACCTCCGCTTTTCTTCCGACATCGCGCGGGGCAAGAAGGCGAGGACCTTGTAGCCCCGGCGGCGGGCGACTGCGCCGATGGCGATGGTTGCGTTCCCCGAGCTCCCCTCGACAATGGTCATGCCGGGCCGCAGGCGACCCGTGGCCTCAGCGTCGGCGATAAGGTCCGCTGCTACACGGTCCTTGATCGAACCGGTAGGGTTCATGTATTCGAGCTTTGCCAGCACGCGGCACGGCCCGGAGTCCAGGCCTTTGAGCTCAACAAGCGGGGTTGGCCCGGTGGCGAGATCTACGCCTTGGAGGAACGATCGGGCGTGCGGGGTGATGGTGATGTGCGGAGCATCCATGCTCGTTGCCTCCTGGTCGCGTGCGGCCTTGACAGACCCGACGACGCGGGCTGGCGAGGTATCGGCTCAGCCGCTCGCTTCAGGCCACAGTAGCCGCACGGCGGCGAGATACAGCGGAATACCAAAGGCGATGTTGAACGGAAACGTGATTCCCAGGCTCATCGGCAGGTAGAGCCCGCTGTTGGCCTCCGGGACCGCGATCCTCATCGCGGCGGGCACCGCGATGTAGCTGGCCGAAGCCGAGAGCACCGCCAGGATCGTCGCGTCGCCGACCGTCAGCCCAAGAATCCGACTGATGGCGATCGCGACGGCCGCCCCGAGCAGCGGCATGATCAGCCCCGTCGCGACCGCCTTGGTCTTGACGTCTCCGATATCGCGGAGCTGCCGGCTCGCGGTCATCCCCGCTTCGAGCAGGAAGAGCACTAGAACGCCGTAAAATATGTCCTCGCAGAACGGCTGGAGCGTTTTCCACCCAGGCTCGCCGGCGAGGGCTCCTGCAACAAGCGAACCGAGCAGCAGGAAGACCGGGGCACCCGTGGCGGCCTCGCGGATCAACGCGAGGACGCCCGAATCCGCAGATGGCTCGCCTCGGGCTCGCGTCTGTTTGTGCGTGTGGGCCCGGTAGAGCACGACGGCTACGACGATTGCCGGTGCCTCCATGAGCGCGAGTGCCGCGACCATGTAGCCGCCGATCGGCACCGATTGGGCGGCCAGGAAGTTCTGAGCCGTGATGAAGGTAACCACCGAGACCGAGCCGAAACACGCGGCGATGGCGCACGCGTCGGCGGGCTTGAAGAGGCGGCGGAACACCGGGAACACGAACACGGGCGTCAGAAAGCTGATCGCAATCGCTGCGAGCACCGGCTTGGCCACATCGAGCTCGAGCCCGGCGTTCCTGAGCTCGTAGCCGCCCTTGAACCCGATGGCCCAGAGCAGGTACAGACTGAAGAGCTTCTGGATCTGATCCGGGATCGAGAGGTCGGACCTCACCGCGGTCGCGAGCATGCCGAGCGCGAAGAACAGCACGGGCGGGCTGAGAAGATTGGCGAGCAGGAGATCAAACTGCAAGACGGGGCCGCTCCTTGGCTGCGCAGAATGCGCTGGGGCAGCGTAGGGCGAGCACCTTCACAGGATGTACCGCGGCCTGCGGTTCGCTAGGACGCTCGGGGCTTCACCTGCTCGGTGGGCTGAACGAAGCCCTGGTCCACGTACCACTGCGCCGTCCGGCGGAAGCCCTCACGAACGGTGATTTTGGGCTCGAAACCGAGCATCTCCTGGGCCTTCGACGTCAGCCAGCCGCGATCGTGATAGAAGAAATGGCACCGCCGGCGGTACAGCGGGGGTGTGATGTCGAATGGCTTGAACGCGAACTCCATCATTGTCGCCGCGATCAGCAGGGGCGTCAGCGGCAGCGACCCCTTGGGCGGATCGACGCCCAGCCCTTCTGCGGCAGCGCGCACCAACTCCCAGATCGTCACGAACTCGGGGCCAGCAACGATGAAGATCTCTCCGAGCGCGGCCTCGTGCTCACCGCAGAGAATGATCCCATCAACGAGATCATCGACATGCGTGGGATGGAATCGTGCGGTGCCCGGCCCGAACATGCGGAATGTGCCGTTGCGGATGGGCTTAAAGAACTTTGCAAAGCGTGTATCACCCTCGCCATAGATCGCGCCCGGCCGGAAGATTGAGACGGGTTGGCCGTTCTTGATGGCCTCTTGCGCGAGCAGCTCGCCCTCAAGCTTGGTCTGCTGATAGATGTCAGCCGGCGCGTACGGCTCATTCTCGTCGGTCGGAACGTTCTTGGGGGCGCCGTGTACGCCGCAGGTCGAGCAGTGCGCGAACCGTTCGATCCCGTGCTTGCGGGCTGATTCCAGAAGCACAGCTACAGCGTCGCGGTTGACAGCACGGAAGACATCGTCAGAGTCTTTCTGTGGACGGAAGAGAGCCGCGATGTGGTACACGATCCGCGTGCCAGCCACAGCGCGGTCGATCGCGTCCGCGTCGAGCAGGTCGCCTCGGACGACCTCGAAACCCTCCGACTCGAGCGCGTCGGCTCGCGGGTCGTCGCGCGCGAGGACGCGGACGGTGTGCCCTGATGCGAGCAGCCTCCGGGCGAGGTGCCCGCCGGTGAAGCCCGTCGCGCCGGTCACGAGGATGGGATCGCTGCTGACGTTGATGGCCTCTCTCCTGCCGGTACCCGCTCGGGCCACCGCACCTCCAAGCGGAAATCGGCAGCCGATGCCCATCTGGGCCAGCCCGGGATGCGATTTTCCCCTACTGGACCCCCGCAAGCGAGTAAAACCCGCCCCCGGTATCGATGAGCCGGCCGTCGCGGGCGAGCACCTTCCAGATCAGCGGATCGAACCCGCTCGGCGGCTCGATCGCGTCGGCCTTGGATTTTCGGCCGCCCGAGGTGTAACGCCCGCCGAGCTTCGACTCGTCGTTGAGCCGGATGACCTTCAGCCGATTCTTGAACGCCCGCATCGCGGCGGCAAGATCGTCGTGATCGAACTCAGGCAGTTTTACTTCTTCCTTTTTGGGCGGGTTCTCCAGCCGATCAATGATCGCGAGCAGCCCCGCGGCGTCCTTCTCCTTGAACACACGCGACGCGTCCTCGAGATCGACTGGCAGCCGGAGCGTGAGCCGCTCGGCGAGGGCCCAGGCGTCAACGATCTTGAAGCCGTCCTTTGCCTCGGCGATGTCGGCGTGCAGCTGGCGGAGCTTCTGGGTGAGGTTCATGCCCGATGGTACTGGAGAAGCAGCGGGGCGGTCAGCGTTTGCGCGTCGTCCACGTGCCGCCGTAGGTGTAGCCGGGCTCGTCGCGGATGGCCGGCCAGCAGGTCTCGCAGACCAGCGTCCAGTCGCGGGTAGCGGTCTTGATACGGTGGAGGCGGGTCGCCGCGCCGCCGCACGACTCGCACAGTTTCTTCGCCTTGGTCCCCTTGCCGGCTTTCACGGCCGATGGTACCGAGAGCCGGCCGGCCGTTTGATAGGGTGTACGGCACGCACCACACCGAAAGGACACGCGATGAGCGAGCATGTGTACAAAGTGATCGAGATCGTCGGTTCGAGCGAGACCGGCAGCGACGCGGCCACCAACCGAGCCATCGAGCACGCGGCCCAGACCGTTCGCAATATGCGGTGGGCCGTGGTCGAAGAGGTGCGGGCGCACATCGAAGACCAGAAGATCAAGCACTGGCAGGTCAAGCTGAAGGTTGGGTTTACGTTGGATGGGAGCTGATACACACCGGCAAATAAATTAGAGGCGGCCGATCACAGGCCGCTTCAGGTCAGGAGAGACTGGGCCGGCTTTCGTTTGCCAAATACAATTCGCAGTCCTGCCGGCGCGAATGTCGCATCATCTTCAATATTTTTGAAATTAGTAGATAGTAGTGAATTGCTCAAATCAATATCTGTAAATATGCCACGAGCAGCCCGAAACTTTGGCCATTTCTGCAAACACGTTGAATACCCGCGGGTAAGTTTTTCTAGGTCATACAAAAAACCAACATCATACCAGCCGTGCATTTCTCCCCGTTTGAAGTGGGCACCGTTCACAATACGCTGTTTGTATTTGGTTTGGCGAAATCGCAGAAACATCACTCCCGTCAGATGGAGTGTTGAATCACTTCTAGAAAGAAAGGCCAAGCTACCTTCAACAGAAATGTCAACCGATGGCCGATCCAGCCAATTGTAATCCACGATTTCCCAAAGCCCGAAGGGAGATTCAGTCGGCGTTGTTGAGAGATACTGCTGTAATAGTACACGCTGCACCGTGTCTTCCGTATGTCTACCGGTCTTTCCTAGAGACTTGTGAGAACGAATACCGAGAAACTTTGCGAGTGCAACACTTGAGTTTATGACAGCAGATCCAGCGATAACTTCAGTTGACAACATTTAAGACCTTCGTGCTAAATCGGGTTAGAGGTTGCCCCGCCGCTCCTGCTCCAGTTCCAAAGCCTCAAACAACGCCTTGAAGTTCCCCTTGCCGAAGCTCTGCGAGCCGCGCCGGCTGATGATCTCAAAGAACAGCGTCGGCCGATCCTGCAGCGGCTTGGTGAAGAGCTGGAGCAGGTAGCCCTCGTCGTCGGCGTCGACGAGGATGCCGAGATCTTTGACCTTCTCATGGTCCTCGCGGACGGCCTCGTGGCCGTGCTCGGTGAGGGTCTTGTTGACGCGGTCCCAGACGATCTCGTAATAGCTGTCGGGGAGGCTCAGGAAGTCGACGCCGCGCTTGCGGAGCTCGGCGACCGAGTGCAGCTCATCGTTGGTCCGCAAGGCGAGGTGCTGCACGCCCGGGGTCATGTTGTGCCACTCGAGGTATTCGAGGATCTGAGACTTCTTCTTGCCGTCGGCGGGCTCGTTGATGGGCATCTTGATGAGCTGGTTACCGCTCGCCATGACTTTCGACATGAGGGCGGAGTACTCGGTCGAGATGTCGGCGTCGTCGAAGTGCTTGAACATCTTGAACTCGAGCACGTTCTCGTACCAGTCGACCCAGTAGTTCATCTTGCCTTCTTCGACGTTGCCGACGCAGTGGTCGACGAACTTGAGGCCGCAGGGGTTGGCCTTGTTGTACGCGTTGATGGGGCAGTCGAAGTGCTTGAAGCCGGGTGCGAACAGCGTGTTATCGATGTCTCGGCGGATGCCCTTGAGGTCATAGGCACCGGAGCGGCTCACGAACGAGTGCACGGCCCGGCCGTAGGTCTTGATCGTCGCCATGGTGACGCTGCCGTGGTCGTCCTTGTAGGTGGTGGGTTCCATCTCAGACTCGGCGCCGTTCGAGATGGCGCGCTCGTAGGCCGCCTCGGCATCGGCGACCGAGAACGCGACGTCCTTCACGCCGTCGCCGTAGAGCCGGACCTCCTCCGCCGCGGGGTGATCGGGAGTGAGCGCCGAGGTCAGCAGCAGGCGGATGTTGCCCTGCGTCAGCAGATACTGGGCCTGCTCGCGCTGGCCCGTGGTGAGGTCGGCCACCTGCGAGATGTTGAAGCCGAACTCGTGGGCGTAGAAGTAGGCCGCCTGCTTGGCGTTGCCCACATAGAAGCGGACGTGGTCGACGTCGATGAGCGCAAGCGGATCGGTCGCCAGCGAGGCGCTGGTATCGGTCGCGGTCGAGGTCATGATGTCACTCCGATGATCTTGGGCGGTGTCTGTTCGAGTGGGAGCCCAGGTCCTCGGTGAGTATAGGTGATTTGCCGGCCGCGGGCTCGCAGCTTCGGCGGCGGCCGCGATGCTTATTCGGACGGTGATTGGTGCGTAGAAAGCGAAGGCTGGCGGTCGCTCAAGCCGATGGCTACGCTTGGCGAGTTGACCAGCCTCTGTTCGAGTTCCGCCGGGAACGGAGTTCCTGCGTCTGAGCGGGCTTGAGATTGTGGGCATGCTCGGAACCACGTGGGCAGGACGCCCGGCCGAGCGACGGAGAGCCAGTTCATGACCGACTTTGATCCGCGTGACCAGCGCGCTGTCTCATTGGGATTTGGGGAATACCAGATCGTTCGGTCTCTGCGTCCACGCGGAGATGTTGAGCGGTATCTGGTGTCCGATCCAGATCGGCAGACACATCACGTTGCTTTCAGGCTCGGCCTTCCAGACTCGTGCGGCAGAGAGACGTTTCTCGACGCGGTTTCGCGATCGTCGGTCGTACGGTCTGCCCACGTGCTGCAGGTCGAACAGTTTGCGTTCACCGGCGACCATGCGGCGTGGATCATCTCGCCGTACACCGGTGACCATGATGGCTTGCTGCTGCTCTCTGATCTTCTCACCGATAAGGGCGGCCAGTTCGATGCCGCGGAAGTTCGGAGAGCGGTGCTCCAGCTTGCGGAGGCACTCTGCTCGATCCACGACGCCTGCGGTTCACATGGGGCACTTTCGCTTGATTCTGTTCAGGTCAATCGAGCCGGCACCTTGCTGGTTGAGCTCCCTGGGCTCTGTGGGGCGGGGGGGGCTGCGGCTTCGTTCGGGATCAGCAGCATTCATGCCGAGATCCGAAGTCTTGTCGCGATTACATACGAACTGTTGACGGGCATCGCCCCAACCGACGACCTCATCATGCCGAGCCGTCTCGTCGATGGGCTTGACCCTCGGTGGGACAGATTTGTTCTGGAAGGGCTCGACGCCGCTGGTGGCTACTCAACACTCGACGAGTTGCACGAAGGCCTCGACAATGTTGCCAACGGCCAGCCAGTCGTCGAGATCAGGACAAAGCGTGCGGTGAGGCGGTTCGGACTTCGCCGCGGAGGCACGGGCGTCTCAGGCAGCTAGTTGTTCTGCATGTCTACAGCATCGAATCGAAGGGTTACGTCGTTAACCGCCACCCGCCGGCGAAGCCGATGCGTTCGCATCGGCGAGGGCGGCGATCGCAGCGAGGCGGTCCCGCTCGCCCTCTTGGAGCACATCATCGAACCTCTCAAGCGTCGCCCGGGCGACCTGAGCGGCGTGCGGCTCGTCGGTGAAGTTCTCGATTGCATTGAGCCATGTTTCGGCGCTGGTCGCGATAACCCTCGCCTCGTCAATACGATTCAGCCAGAGGAGGCTTGTGACGCGGAGCTTGCTCGCACGCTCGACGACGTCCGGGCTCGTCGAAACGATCTGAGCAAGACTCGCCAGCGCGGGCTCCGGCCGCTCCAGTGAAAGCTGCGTCTCCGCGAGAAGCAGCTTCGTTTGATTGATATTCGCCCGCTCCTTCGGCGATGCAGCCGCGGTGCCCACGGTCGAGAGCACCGCCACCGTCATCTCCGCATCGGTTTCGATTGTCCGCGCGACCGTGAGGATGTCTTCGACACTCAGCGTTCGAGCCACCGCGAGCAGCCCTGTGCGGGCGGTGGTCTGCGACGGCGGCTGGATCCGCCGCAGCGTCGCGTAGCCATCGGCGTTCGGCCGGTGGGTCGCAATAGCCGTCACGACCGCCGGGTATAGAACCGGATCGCGGCTTGCGGCGACGACAATGCGGCCAAGAAACTCGGGTCGCCGCGCAAGCGCGGCGGCCGCGGCGCCCCGCGACTCTGCGTCAGGTTCATCCATGAGCGATGCAACGGCCTCGCGGTCGTCTTCGGTGCCCGCGAGCACCAGCAGTCGAAGCCCATCCGGCGTGAGCTTGGCGGGCCCGGCAGCTCGAAGAGCTCCTGCGACTCGGCGACGGTCGGCGGGGCTTGTCAGCAGCCCCTCGTTATCGAGCGCGAACAGCAGCGAGGCGGCCTGATCGCGTGTCTCGGAGCCGAATTCCACCCACCGCAGTGCCGGCTGGACCGCTGAAACACGCGGCCATCGAGCGCACGCGGCCAACAACGCGCCTGCGGAGGCCGCTTCTGTTTCGATCTCCAGCGCCCGGGTCAGTCTCGTTCCGGCCTCGGGTGGTCTGAGGGTTGAAACGAGCCGAGCGGCCTCAACCCGTGTCCGCGTGTCCGGGCTCGCCAGCATTTCTATCGCGGCCTCGCCGACAACATCACCGATGTCCCGATTGCCGGCAATCTCGCGATACAGCAGTTCGATACCGAGCCGTTGCAATGCGCCGCCTGAACGGAGCATCTCTGCGAGCAGCCCGTCGCGGTCTTGGAACGGAACCACGCGGAAGTGACGCTTGTAGATGTCCGTCGTGGCAAGCATCGACGCGTCAAGGCTTCGGCCTAGTTCGTCGCCGTGCCCGCGAAGCCCGCGGATGAGCTCGCGCTGCCACGCCGATTCGTCAAGCTCTTCGACCGACTCGAGCCACTGCCGCCACGTCGCCGGATCACTCCCAAGGTCCGATCGACCCGTCATCCGCGTCAGGCCCTCGATCGCCGCTTCGTTCACCGCTGTCGGCATAAACGGTGCGGCGTGATTCACAAGCACGCGGGCGGCGCGGAGCGTCGCGGTCGAGCCGAGCGCGCGGAGCGCGGCCGGCCGCTCATCTTCACTACCAAGCCCGACGAGCCCGATCAGCGCCTCATCGAGCTCGTTAGGGACGGCGGGCGATTCCGCGATGGCGCTCAGCAGGAGTGCGCGCGCCTCAGGGGCCGCCTCGTCCGACAACATTCGGATCAGAGCTCGGATTTCCGCCTCGGTGTCGGCCTCGAGCAGCATCACCTGGAGCGCGGCAGCCCGTGCGACGTCTTGCAGCGAAGCGTCATCATCACCGCCGGGCGACTGACCTGCCGCTGCAAAGGCGGCAAACAACATCAAGATCCACGCTCCACAAGCCGGAAGAGTTCCGCGAACCATGGTATTCGGTAAATGTTTAGAATCAGGAACCATGCGTCTCTCGCGTTTTCTGGCGAACAGTCCGGCCCGGTCGATACTACTATCTGCACGCGGCGGCGGGTGTTCCCATTATCCGCCTGAGAATGTGGCTGCCTGACCTCGGCTGGAGCCGTGATGAACGACTGGCAGGATGCTGAACGACACGTCGAACGAGCCCATGAGCTCTACGAGCTCGGACAGTGGGACGAGGCGGAATCAGCGCTCCGGCAAGCAATCGAGGTCAATCCGTATCAGGCCGAGTGGCACTTCAATCTTGGTTTGACCCTCGCGGCCGCCGGACGCAGCGCCGCCGCGAAGGTCGCGTTCGAACGCTCTCACGATCTGGGCGATGGTCTCGAGTTGCAGTCCTGCCTGGAGATCTCTGCACTGCTCCTCGATTCCGATCGTCCCGAGGAGGCCCGTCCGTGGCTCGAAGAGGCTGTCCGGATCGATTCAAATTCAGTCGATGCGCATGTGCAACTCATCGACGTGCATGCCCTGGGAGCGAGGCACGAGGAAGCCGAGCTCCACTTCTATCTCGCGATCCAGCTCGACCCCGCGAACGCGTCGGCTTACGCAACGCTCGCCGAGAGCCTGATCGATCGGCGACAGCTCGAGCGGGCACTCTGGTGCCTCCAGCAGGCCTCAAAGCTTGACGCTGCCCTGCCGCGGGTGTTCGCAAGGATGGCGTACACGTGCTCGCTCATGGGGCGGCAGGAGAGGGCTCGACAGCTGTATCTGCGTGAGATCCGACAGAACCCGGGAGACGCCGATTCGATCGTTGACCTCGGCCGACTGTTGATCGACATGCATCGGCCGGTCGAGGCCGGAGAGAAGCTCAGGCGAGCCCTCGAACTGGTCCCCGATCACCTCGAAGCGCACCTGAGCCTCGGTGAACTCGCGCTGGCCGCGGGCGACCAGGCCGCGGCGGCACGGTACTACCAGGTCGTCGCGAAGCTCGACCCAACGTACGGCGGAGTGAGACGCCGTCTGGCTCGCGTGCATCTCGGCTTTGGATCAAAGCGAGACATTCGGCTAGCCCGGGTGCTGGCTCGGCAGGAACTCGCGGACATCCGACGCGAAGCCGACTCGGCAGAGTTTGAAGATGTGCACGAGCTTGCCGAGCTTTTGCTCGAGCTCAGTCTTGCTCGCGAGGCGGAAGCGTGCTGTGCGCTCATGGTCGCCTCGAAGCCATCGGATGCAACAGGCCACCATCTGCTGAGCGTTGCGGCGTTCGCATCGGGTCGAACTACCGCCGGGATCGCAGCTGCCCGCCACTCTGTGCGGCTCCGGCCTGACTTCATCGCGCCGATGCACAACCTTGCGGTTGCCTATCTCCGGCGTGGGGAGATTCTTCGCGCGAAGTACTGGGTTCGTCACGGGCTCGAAATCGAGTCAGAGGACGAGGGCCTGCGCCGGCTGCGCGCATACATGAGGTTCCACAGCATTCGGTCAGCGTGCGGCCGGCTCGCGATGCTTCTCCGTCCGACGCGTCGGACGGATCAATCACGCTAAGCCTCGTCGGTCATCCCCAGCAGCCTGGACGCTTCTTGCACATCCTTGTCGCCGCGCCCCGAGCAGTTCATAACAATGTGCTGGTCCTGCGGCATGCTCGCGGCCTTGCAGACCGTCTCGGCAACGGCGTGGGCCGTCTCAAGGGCTGGAATGATGCCCTCGGTTTCGGCGAGCTGTGTGAATGACGCGAGCGCGGCCTCGTCAGAGACGCTGGTGTAGGTCACCCTTCCAGAGTCTTTCCAGTACGAGTGCTCGGGCCCGACACCGGGGTAGTCAAGCCCCGCCGAGCACGAGTGCACATCCGATGTCTGGCCCTGATCGTCTTGCAGCACGTAGCTCATCGAACCATGCAGCACACCAGGGCGACCATGGCTCAGCGGAGCCGCGTGATCCCCGGCACCGGACGACCGCCCGCCAGCTTCAACGCCGATGAGCTCGACCCCGTCATCGTCGACGAAGGGGTAGAAGATCCCCGCTGCGTTGGAGCCGCCGCCGACGCAGGCAACAACCGCGTTCGGGAGCCCGCCGAACGCCTCGCGGCACTGATCCCGTGTCTCACGTCCGATGACCGACTGGAAGTCGCGTACGATCATGGGAAACGGATGCGGCCCGACAACCGAGCCGATGATGTAGTGCGTGTCATCGACTGACCCCATCCAGTCTCTCATGGCCTCGTTGGTCGCGTCCTTGAGCGTGCGCGAACCCGAATCGACGGCGATGACATTCGCGCCGAGCATCTTCATGCGGATGACATTCAGGTGCTGCCTCCGAACGTCTTCGGAACCCATGTACACGTCGCACGACAGACCGAGATGGGCGGCTGCCGTCGCGGAAGCTACGCCGTGCTGGCCGGCACCGGTCTCCGCGATGATGCGGGACTTGCCCATGCGTTTGGTCAGCAGGCCCTGCCCCAGCGTGTTGTTGATTTTGTGCGCACCGGTATGGGCGAGGTCTTCTCGCTTCAGCCAGATCGTGGCTCCCCCGCCCGACGCCGAGATCGATCTGGCGTGCTCCGTCAGCCGATCCGCACGATACAGCGGCGTTGCTCGGCCGACAAACGTTCGATTGAGATGCTCGAGTTCGTCCCAGAACGCGTGATCGAGCCGTGCGTCGGCGTAGATCTCTGCGAGTTGTGACAATGCGGCGACGAGCGTCTCTGGGACGAAGATGCCGCCGTAGTCTCCAAAGCGACCTGTGCTGCTGGGTACCGCCGATACGGGAGCTGTTGTCATAACGCAGAAGTCTACGCCGAGGTGAGCTGAATGGATCTGTCAGCGCGACGCGCAGCGCGGAGCCCCGCGGTTTCTCGGACCCGCAGGGTCATTGCAAATCCAAGGGCAAAGAACACAAAGAGCAACGCGAGCGAAGGGGAAATCCCGATCCACGCCTTCACTTGGCCGAAGCTCAGGACGCCGACAACGCCCGCCAGCTTGTAGGCCATGCCCCAGAGGCCGAAAAACTCCGCGGTCTTCGCCGCTGGGGTGAACTTGCCGACGAGCGACCGGCTGGCGGTGCCGATCCCCCCGATGCCGAACCCGATGCCATTGCCCACAATCCAGAACATCCACTGAGGTTTGCTCGGCGAGAGACTGATCGCAAACAAGGCGAGCGCGCTGACCATCCACACGCCCAGATAGGTGAGAACGGTTGCTTTGCCACCGATCCTGTCCTGAAAGAAGCCCGTTGCGACCGCCGTCGCTCCCGCCGTGAGCGTGATCTGCAGGACAAACACGACGAGACCGGTCTTTTCGATCCCGAAGTCCTTCGCCAACAACGCCGCGAACGCGATGATCGTCTGCACCCCCATGCCAAAGACGAAGAAGGCGGCGAGAAATGCAGTGAGTTGGCGATACTCGGATGCGCTGCGGATCGTGCCGCGCACCTGGGCGATTGCCCTGCCGACGAGCGAGCGCTGCGTCTGCGGTGCCCTGGCTGTCGGCGGCTCATTCAGCAGCAGAGCGGCCGGGATCATGTTCAGCAGGAACCACAGGCCCGCAAAGAGAAAGAAGGGCCGCCAGCTCGCCGCGTCTTCCATGCCAAACGCAAGCATCGCACCCAGCGTCACGACGAGCAGCGCCAGTGCGCCGATGTAGCCCATCGCCCAGCCGGTGGCAGAAATCCGCCCGATCGTCCTCGGCGTCGAGACGCTCGGCAGGAACGACGCGAGGAAGTTCTCGCCGATCTGGTAGCAGAAGTTTGCCGGTATGTACAGCACCATCGCGAGGACGATCAGGCCCGGCCTGGCGAGGGCGAGTGAGCAGGTGAGTGCGGCACACAGCAGTCCCGTCGTGAGAAGAAACCGCTTGCGCGAGCCTCTTGCGTCCGCAGCCGCTCCGAACAGCGGCGAGCACACAACAACAAGCAGCATGCTGGTCGAGAACGCAACCGACCACAGCGACTCACCGCGTTGCTCATCGCCCACGACCACGTCCGCAAAGTAAACCGCGAACAGCAGCGTGTTGATGAGCAGCGTGAACGACTGATTGGCAAGGTCAAACATGCCCCATGCCCAGACCGTTTTCGGATTGGGCAGGCCGGCAAACGGGTTGAGTCTCACGACCGATTTCCGAGCAGATGACGCGTCAGAAACTCGGTCTGCATGGTCTTGGCTTGAGACGCGACTCTGCCAAAGCCGGCGTGCTCGTACGGCGCGCCGGTCTCGGGCCACGTCTGGACCTCGATCAGGTCCCGCGACACGCCCGCGTGCTCATACCGATCCCCGAGCGCGGCGAGAAATGCCTGCATGCCCGGCCAGGGAACGGTGACGTCGGACTCCGAATGCAACACCAGAAGCGGCACGGGGCGGAATGTATCGAGGCGCTGACGCGGGTCAATCCGGTCGATCGACTTGGGATCGTGGCTCGCCGGCCATGCCGACGGTCCGCCGACGCTGGGCTGGTACAGTTCTCGCAGCCAGCCGGTGGTGGATTCCACAGCGGCGCAGGCGAAGCGATGCTCGTCGCACAGCCTTCGCAGAGTCACCATGCCCCCCGCAGACATCCCGCCGATGCCGACACGGTCGAAATCGAGCAGAGCGGCACCGGGGCTCTCACGGAGCGCTCCGAGCACGCTGTCTACCTCGTCGATCATCTGACTCAGCACACGCGGGGTTGATTCGGCCCCGTGGAGCCGGGGACCTTCCCGCTCACCATGACCGGGCAGATCGAGAGACACCGCTGCGATCCCCGCTCTGATCCAGCGCAGGTAGCGCCCCGGATCGAGCTCTTTGTCCGCTGTTCGACCGTGCATCCACACCACGAATGGAGCCGGTTTCTCGGAGTCGGGCGTCGCGAGCAGCGTCGGCACACCCCCCAGCCTCATCCAACGCGATCGCTGCCGCAGGGCGCTCGGGAGTTGTCTGAATCGATCGTCCATCACCGGCCTCGCTTAGTTGGCAACGATATTGACGATCTGACCGGGGACCACGACGACCTTTCGAACGGTCTTGCCGTCGAGAAGCCGCTGAATCTCGGGTGCCCGCATGGCGATGTCTTCCATGGTGCCCGCGTCTGCATCGGCGGGCATCCGCAGCCGGGCCTTGACCTTGCCCATGAGCTGGACGGGGATTTCCACCTCGGAGTCGGTCAGCATCGCCTCGTCGTACGCGGGCCACGAGGCCTCCACAACCGAGCCGGACATGCCGAGGCGACCGGCTCGGATTTCCTCGGCGATATGTGGAGCAAACGGGGCAAGCACACGGAGGAATCTGTCTGCCTGGTCTCTCGTGAGCCCCCGCGGACCGGCCGCGTTGACAAACTCGATCATCGCTGCGATGGCGGTGTTGAAGCTCAGCCGCTCGATGTCGTGCCCGATCTTCGCGATCGTCCTGTGAAGCAACGGCTCGATCGCGTCGTCCGCGGCATCGTTGATCCTGGCCTCGCCCGTCTCCTCGTCAACGCACAGGCGCCACACACGCTGGAGGAATCGGTGCAAACCAACGGTATCGTCGGTGTTCCAAGGCTTGCTCGCTTCCAGCGGCCCCATGTACATCTCGTAGAGCCGGAAGGTGTCGGCGCCGAACCTCTCGATGACTTCATCGGGATTGACCACGTTCTTCAGTGTTTTCGACATCTTCGCGATCGTCGAGAAGACCTCGTCGCCGGTCGGCCCGTGGAAGAACTTGCCGTCGCGCGCATCTACCTCGTCGATCGGCACGAGCGATTTATCTCTTCGCTGGTAGGCGTGACTGGTGATCAGTCCCTGATGGAACAGCTTGCGGTAGGGCTCCGGGCTCAGGAGATGCCCGAGATCGTGCAGGATCATGTGCCAGAATCGCGCGTAGAGCAGATGAAGGACGGCGTGCTCGGCACCGCCGATGTACAGGTCCACCCCGTTCTCGCCGAGCCAGTACGCCTCCGCTGCATCGCCGACAAACCGCTCCGCGTTACCGCTATCGCAGTAGCGGATGTGGTACCAGCAGCTGCCGGCCCAGCCGGGCATGGTGTTTGTTTCGCGACGCAACGGCGTATTCGGATCGATCCCCTCCACACCGACTTCGTCTGCCGTCACACTCACCCAGTCGGCCGCCTTGCCGAGCAGTGGCTGGGGGTCCTCACTCTCGGCGGGCTGATAGTCGTCGAGTGACGGGAGTGTCACGGGCAGTGCTTGCTCGGAGACGCCGTGATGATTGCCGTGTTTATCGAACACGATCGGAAACGGCTCGCCCCAGTAACGCTGGCGGCTGAAGAGCCAGTCACGCAGTCTGAACGTCACCTTCCGCCGGCCGACGCCCGACTCTTCGAGCCACGCGATGGATGTCTGGATCGCTTCATTTTTTGCTTGTCCATCGAGGGACACTGACTCGTTCGATGAGTTCACGGCAACACCAGCACCAGCGAACGCCGCGCCTGTGTGCGCGAGGTATCGCCGATCGGCGAAGATCGCCCGCAGCTCGTCGAACGAATAAACACCGATATCGTCGATGGAGGACTCGTACTCGGCGCGGATGCTCCCGCGTGCACCGGCGAACCCGTGCTTGGCAAGTTCGCCCGGCTCCGGGCCATCTGTCGTCGGGTCGGATCGCCTCACCCGAACGGAACGCAGGCCATCGGCGAATACGTCGCGATCCAGGTTGGCGGTGGTCACCAGACCCAAGAAGTCGGCGAGCACACGCTTCCAGCGGCCTTCGTCGATCTCGTCCTGCAAAGCGTGCTCGCAATAGAAAGCGATCGCCGCGATTGTGCGTGGATAGACAACATCCACAATCGGCAGGTCGAACGCCGTCGCGAATTCAAAGTCGCGGTCATCGCCGGCCGGTACCGCCATGATCGCACCGAATCCGTAGTTGATGAGCACGTAGTCGGCCGTCCAGATGGGGATGCGGTCGCCCGTTGCCGGGTTGATCGCATAAAGACCGGTGAAGCAACCGGTCTTTTCCTTCGACTCCTGTCGTTCGAGGTCGGATCGGTTGCTCGCCCAGTCGGCGTATTTGCGAAGGCGTTCGGTCGGCGTCTCGGACCTGGGATTGGCGAGCACAGCTGCGACAAGCGGATGTTCGGGGGCCACGACCATGTATGTCGCGCCGAAGATCGTGTCAGGACGCGTCGTGAAGACGCGAAGCACGGGCGGGAGATCGTTGTCTACCTCAGGATCGTCGGTGTCGATGTCAAGGCGGAAGTCGATCTCCGCGCCTTCGCTTCGCCCGATCCACTCGCGCTGCTGCGCCTTGGTTGAGTCGGGCCAGTCCAGGTCAGCAAGCCCGTCGAGCAGCCGTTCGGCGTAGGCGGTGATGCGGAACAGCCACTGTTTGAGCGGCTTCCGGAAGACCGGATGCCCGCCCCGTTCGGACCGGCCGTCGATGACCTCTTCGTTCGCCAGCACCGTTCCCAGCGCGGGACACCAGTTCACGACTTGCTCACCAACGTACGCGAGGCGCTGACGATCGACAAACGCCCGCTGGTCTTCGGCGGACAGGTCGTGCCACTGTCTGGCGATACCGGGCATGCCCCCCAGTGACTCCGTGGCTCTCTGGTTTGGCCCGATGCGCATCAGCTCACCGTCAGGGCCGACCCGCCCCGCGCCGGACTCCATGAGTGAAATCAGCTCTGATATCGGCCGAGCCTTGTTCGCCTCGGCGTCAAACCAGCTGTTGTAGATCTGCAGGAAAATCCACTGTGTCCACTTGTAGTACTCCTCGTCGATGGTCGCGAACTCGCGGTCCCAGTCGTACGCGAAGCCGAACCGCTGGAGCTGGCGGCGGAAGTTATCGATCGTCTTTCTGGTGAAGCGTGCAGGGTGCTCACCGGTGTTGATCGCGTGCTGCTCGGCGGGGAGACCGAACGCGTCGAACCCCATGGGATGCAGGACGTTGAAGCCCTTCATCCGCTTGTACCGGCCGATGATGTCGGTCGCTGTGTATCCCTCGGGGTGACCAACGTGCAGCCCCGCGCCCGATGGGTACGGAAACATATCGAGAGCGTAGAACTTCGGCTTGCTCGCATCGAAGCCGGGGTCGCCGGGGTTTGGCACGCTGTACGTACCGTCCTTCGCCCATTGCGCCTGCCAGCGCGGCTCGATCTCATTCGCCATCGTGGCGTTGTAGCGGTGGGGCGGGGTTTCAGTCATAGCGTCCGAGTGTAGAAGTTTCCGACGAGCCTCGCGGCGTCTGGTGATGCGTCAGGAGGTCTCTTCTGCCCTGGCGGCTTTGTCAGCTTCCGCCTGTTCCCGCTGCTTCTGCTCGAGCACCGCCTCGTGCCGCTCGACCCCGGCCATCGCGTCATCCGACCGCTGGTCGAGGTTGGCCAGTGCATCATCTCGGCCGTAGAGCAACAGAGTGTCACCGGCCTCTAGATCTGTCCGGCCCCGTGGGGCGCCGATAAAGGCTCCCGAAGGCTTGGTCAGCGACAGCACGAGCACGCCTTCTTCGGGCAGCTCGAGCTCGCCGAGCGTGCGGCCTGCGAGCCAATCGCCGTCCTGAATCTGAAGCTCGACAACGCTGTACTCGCCAGAGATCTGCAGCAGGCTGGCGTAGTCGCGCGCCTCGAAGTTCGCGTGCTGTTTGAGCAGTTTCTTGATCACGTTGGTCATCCAGCGGTCAACAGCGCTGGACATCGAGACTAGCCAGAGCGTGGCGAGCCCGCCGAGCACCCAGGCGATGCGGGCGAGACTCTCGGCTTGCCCCTCGCTGCCGGCGAAGCCGAGGACCAGCGCACTCCCAGCCGAAACAAGCCCGGCCGAACGGAGGACCATGAGGTAGGTCACGATCTTCCGACGAACCGGATGACCGACCACGGACTCGCTCTCGCTGGTGGTGAACCCGGTACCGGTCCACGCCGACCGGGCCTGGAACTTGGCCGATTCTGCGGACAGGCCAGTGAGCGTGAGCGCAACCGACGCGATGCGGACGATGATGAGGGAAAGAAGCAGGACGATGAGGAAGCCGGCGAGGGCAAGCATGGCGATAGTCTACCTGCCGCGCCGTGAAGAGGGTTCGCTCCGCGTTCTGGCGTGAGCGCTACGGAAGCTCGCAAAGCTCCACACTGCTGCGAAAGGTTCGCGAACGATCGCTGCGGTTCAGGGCTCGATCTCGACCGTGTCGAATCGCAGCATGTCGGCGAGCGGCAGTGTCGCGAGCAGACGGTCCACCTCGGCGTGATCCGTGACACGCAGGGTCATCCCGCCCCGCCGATGGTCCTTGGCGATCCAGGAATCGACGAGCACCCCGCTTCGTCGCCATTCATCGAGCGCTGTTCGCTCGGCCTCGCGGGTTTCGGCTTTGGGAGCCGCTCCGTCTGCGATTTGCCACGCCACGTGGAAACGGGTGCGGGTGTCGCGAAAGCCTTGTTTGGGATCAAACTCGCTGCTCGGCAGGCAAGGCAGCGTCGGTAGTTGCTGGATGGACAGCACATGCCTGGCGTACGCGTCAAGCTGTGCCGCACGCTCGTCGTCGCTCATCCGCGCGGGACCCCAGGTGATGAACGGCTTCACCGGTGTGAAGCCGTTAAACCAGAAAACGCCGTGGTTGATGGGCTTTAGGATCTCACTCATTGGTGGATTGAGACCGTCGGGGCTGTACATTGCCTCCGGTCCCCCCGTGGTGAGCGAGACGAGCGCACGCTTTCCCGCGCCGATCCCGTTCTCGTACCACTTGCCCTCGCCGTAGACCCGGCCCATTGCGAGAACTCGGTCGCACCAGCCCTTGAGAATCGCCGGCATGCCGAACCACCACAGCGGGAACTGGAAAATCAGCGCATCGCACGCCTCCAGCTTGGTGATCTCCGATTCAATCTCGGGCGCGAAACCGCCCATCTCGGAGGCCAGCCGTTCCTCTACCTGCTGCTTGAGATAGTGACTATCAGCGGTGGTCGCGAAGTTGCGGCGGTCGCTTGTGGGATCGAAGTCCATGGCGAACAGATCTGAAACCGTCACCTCGTGCCCCGCGTCGGTGATCGCCGCGGACGCCCGCTGCGTAAGGGCGCCGTTGAAGCTCTTTGGCTCGTGATGGGCGTGAACAAGAAAGTACTTCACGGTGCGGCTCCTGGGGATCGAACGGTGTCTTGACCAAGTCTGCGGCTGAGTTGACGCTCGGCTACAAGGCCAGCCTCGCACCGGGCTCGATCACGGCCGGGAGATCGGCCTTCTTGAGATCTGCTGGCTCTAGGGCTGTCAGCGGGCTGATCTCGAGCACGCAATCGGGGCTGCCGTCGTCTTTCTTTGGTACTCGGACACCCACGGCTTCGAGCCAGCCGGCGGCCTTCTGGGTCTGAAGCCGAGCGCTCGACTCCGCGCTGTCTGCTCCCTCGGCGTTCTTGATCGGGGCAAATTCCTCGACGCGGCTGGTCTCCAAGATGATGGACTGCTCCGCCAGTGGCAACGCGTCAAACACGAACCGCTCGAGCTTTACGCCGTTCGGGCTGCTTGGCGAGACCTTCTCTCCCGTTTCGGCGTCGATGCACGCAACCTTCTTTTCTGCCCGGTGGTAGGGCAGTTCAAAATGTGTATCGGTGTTGACCTTCTCGACGAAAGCCCGTCCGAAGACATGGATCGCCGGGCTGCCCGCGAGGAAACGCAACCGCCCATCGGGCAGCGTCTCGCGCTGCAATTCCATCGGCATATCCGAGTACTCGATGACGCACACGCGCGTGCCGTGCGGGGTGTCAGCCGTTGCGAACAATCCGAGCTTTTCTTCGGGGTACGCCTTCGGCAGCATCTTGCTGGACAGTTCGCCGGAGCTGTCCGGCGCAGCCGCGTGCAGGCCGAGGAACAGCGGGTCGGCGACCTTCACGTTTGTGTTGTCCACCTGAAAGTAACTGATGTGCTCGATCCCACGCTTTGTCATGTCTTCCAGCGCGCCCGACGTGTGAAGCGCGGTCAGCGAGCCTCCGTGCCCGTCTGGATTGGTAGCGATCTCGTGTTTCGCCGCGAGAAGGATCTTGCCCGATGCCATATCGAAGCTCGGCATCGTCCCCTGGGGAAAGAACATCACGTCGGCGGGGTCGAGGCCGAAGTACCTGTGCTCGCGAAAGAATGCGACGGTCGCCTCGTGGTTCAACGGGCTCGTCATGACGTACCACGGCACGGCAGTGCCGTACTTCCTTCCCGTCGCGAGCACACCCTCCGCGAAGATCTCGAAGAGCGATTTCTTTGTGACAGCGCCCGCGGGAAAGCAGCCCTTCGGGCCGTCGTAGCCCAAACGCGACCCCTGGCCGCCCGCCACGGTGAAGCAGGCGACCTCGCCGCGTCTCAGCGCGCTTTCGCCCGCTTCCCGGAATGTCGCTGCGTCGTACGGGCGGACCGCGTCGTCCGGGTGAGCGGGGTAGTACGACGCCGCGTCAATTCCCGCTGGCAGTTCAAACACAGGCTTGTTCCGAACGTACCGGCTGACCAGGGAGGGGATCTTGGCAACATCCAGCGACGCGATCTGATTCAGCAGGGACGCTCGCTCTTCTGCTGACAGCTCGCTTGCAAACGCAAGCAAGTGATCCTGATCGACTGTAGAGAGGGCGGCCCGTGTTTCATCGATCGGCATCATGGGTGGGTCTCCGGAGTCACTGGAGCAGCATCGTACCGATCGGCGTGGGCGGGTTACAGTTCCGTATGACTACCACGCAGCAGCCTGGCAGCAGAAACGTCATCGGGGGCCGCGATGGGCGGATACACCTCGCGCCGTCGATCCTCGCGGCGGACTTCGCGATGCTCGCCGACGAGTGCCGGGCCGCCGTCGATGCCGGTGCATCGATCCTACACCTCGACGTGATGGACGGGCACTTCGTGCCGAATCTCACGTTCGGCCCGGCATTGGTCTCGAGCCTCCGTTCGGCCCTGCCGGATGTGTGCCTCGACACGCACCTGATGGTCACCGATCCCTCGCGATTCGTTGATCCTTTCATCGACGCCGGCGCGGACCACATCACGTTTCACGCGGAGGTCGCGGGCGGCGACGCTGCGAAGGAACTGGCCGGCCGGATTCGGGACCGTGGCTGCAGCGCGGGCATCGCAATCAACCCCGACACGCCGTACGAATCTGTGCACGACCTGGCCGATTGGTTCGACCTGCTGCTGGTGATGAGTGTTCATCCTGGCTTCGCCGGACAGGCCTTCATCGCCGACGTGCTCACCAAGACCAGTTCCGCGAGACAGGGCAGCTGGGCAGACCGGTGGATCCAGATGGACGGCGGAATCTCGCCTGAGACCGCAGGGCGTGTCCGTGATTCAGGCTGTGATGCCTTGGTTGCGGGGTCAGCGTTCTTTGGGAAAGACCGCGAGGCGTGGAAGGGCGTTGCCGACGAGATCCTCGGGACCTAGCAGCCGATATGTTCGTACTTTGTCGGTATTTGCGGTCAGGGTGCCGTGGACTTGCCCGCGTGCTACGCTTCTGGCTTGCGAGATTCGGGACCGTCCGGCGTGGGGAGGCAGCGGGCTGATCACCATGGCGAAGAAGTCAGCATACAATGTTGTCCTTATTCGATCCGGCTTCACGGACTGGGACGTGGCGGGGCGTGTCGCAGGCCGCATCGACCTCCCGTTGGCCTCCGGCGACGCGTCCGGGCTCGGCCGGGTTGTGAATAGCCTCGAGGGCGTCGAGCTGAGCAGTGTCCTTCACGGACCTGATCAGTGCCTGTTGGCAACTGCGGAGGCCGTGGCCCGAACAACCGGGGGCAAGCTTCGCAAGGTGGCCGACCTCGTGGACGTCGGCATGGGGCTCTGGGAAGGACTTCGTGAGCAAGAACTCGAGGACAAGTTCCCCTCGGCACACCGCGAGTGGCGGGACCACCCGTTGAACGTGAGCGTTCCCGAGGGCGAGCCGCTCTCGGAAGCCACGCACCGGCTCGTCGGTGCGATCGGGCGGACGCTCGAGAAGCTTCGACACTCGGATCCTGGCGTCGGCATCGTGCTCCGGCCGATGTCCTTCGAATTAGTCCGCGCTTGGATTACACCGACTGAGGGCCCAGCCGCGGGGTCGACTGAAGCGGACCACGTGTGCGAGTGGCACGAGCTGTCCCGCGAAAGGCTGCGTGAGGCCCGCGAGGGTGCGGGTGTCGGCGGTTGATCACGGCTCTGGCCGTCTTGATCGAGGCGACGAGGGCGTCGGGGGAACTAAATTCATGACGCAAGCAGTGACAGAGCGGACGGCCAGCAAGCCCGTATCGAGTCGGCGGTCGTCGATCCCCGAGGGGCTTTGGCTGCGGTGCCCGGGCTGCAGCGGCATGATCTACCGAAAGCAGATGGAGGCAAATCTCTCGGTCTGCCCGGAATGCAACCACCACTTTCGCATCAGCGCAGCAGCTCGAGTCCGCCAGCTGATCGACGATGGCACGTTTGAACCTATCCATGAAGGCATCACATCGACCGATCCCCTCCGCTTTAACGATCTGAAAGCCTACCAAGACAGGCTGCTTGCGGAACAAATCAAGAGCGGCCGGCAGGATGCTGTCATCGCTGGGCTTGGGTTTGTGCGAGGACGGCAGACCGTTTTGGCGTGTCTCGATCTGACGTTCATGATGGGCTCGATGGGCTCGGTCGTGGGCGAGACTCTCACGCGTTCGATCGAAACCGCGACAGAGCAGAGTCTTCCGATCGTGATCGTGAGCTGCTCCGGTGGGGCACGGATGCAAGAGTCCGGCCTTTCACTGATGCAGATGGCGAAGACGAGCGCCGCGCTGGCCCGTCACGATGACGCAGGCGGCCTGTTCATCAGCGTCCTGACAGACCCGACGACGGGCGGCGTGACGGCGAGCTTTGCGATGCTCGGCGATGTCATTCTCGCGGAGCCCGAGGCGCTGATCGGCTTCGCCGGCCCGCGCGTCATCAAGCAGACGATCAGGCAGGACCTGCCGGCTGGTTTTCAGCGGTCAGAGTTTCTGCGCAAGTGCGGCATGGTGGACCGAGTCGTACCCAGGCATGACCTGCGGTCGGAAATCGCGCGGCTCATTGACTTTGCAGGCAAGTGACCACGACAGCCATCGAACCGCCTCCGCGAAGCGGCCAAGAGCGAGGGCCGCGTTCGGTGCGGGCCGAGGTCGGCATGGCTGCTCTCGTGGGGATGTGCTGGGCGTCCCTCACAGCGGCGTCTCTGCCACCGGTATCGCTTTGGTGGCTGGGGCTTGCTGCACCCTTCCCGATCGCTCTGATCGCGTGCCAGACGACGCGTCCGCTCGCCGCTGGAGCCGGCGTCGCTCTCGGAACCCTTCCGCTGTGGGTGTATCACCACGCCTGGATTGCTGAGGTCTCCGTCGCGGGTATGGTTCCGCTTATCGGCTATCTCGCGTTGTGGAAGGCGGCGGTTGTGTTTGCCATCGCTCGGGTGCAACGGGCCTTTCGCTTCTTCGGTGCGGCGGCGACCGTCCCGACGGCGTGGATCGGCCTGGAGTATGTGCGAGGCGAGATCGCGTTCGAGGGCTATCCATGGTTCTTTGCGGGCCACGCGATGATCGAATCGGTCGCCGTTGCCTCGGTCGCATCGATCGGCGGTGTGTATCTGGTTTCGTGGCTGATTGTTGCGATCAGCGGGGTTGTTCTCGCTCGACGCTTCGGTTCGGCTGCGCATCGAAGGATCGCCCTCGCGGTTTCCGTCGGTGTCGTCGGTCTGGTCGTTGCCTCGCTGCCAAACCGATCGACGGTTCCGGCCGAGCGACAGGTGCGTATCGCCGCGCTGCAGACGAACGTTCCTCAGAGCAACAAGGCCTTCCCGTCGCGGGCGCAGCTGGTCGAAGACTTCCGCGTGCTCGTCGATCTGGCCGAGCGCGCCGCCGCGTCGGGCGCCGAGTTGCTTGTGACACCCGAGACCGTGCTTCCGACCGGGCTGCTCGATCCCGCGGCACGGGCCGTGATCGACGAGCCCTTCGGCGCCGCAATGCTCGAAGAACAAGCGCGCATCGACGTGCCGATGCTTGTCGGGTGCACCACGCTCGAAGGTGTTCGGTTCGAGGGCGACCGGGCGGTCTGGGAAGAGACGTTCAATTCCGTGTACCTCCTGCAGGATGGTGAGGTCAGCGGGCCGCGGTACGACAAGCTGCGGCCGACTCCGTTCGGCGAGACTCTGCCGTACATCCAATCGCTGCCGTGGCTTCGCGATGCTGTGCTGACCATCGGTCTCGGGGCGTCGGGCATGGAATTTGGCCTCGCGCGGGGCGAGACTCCGACGAGCTTCCGCATCCCGATCGGGCCGAGTCGGCTGACCGTCACAACGCCCATTTGCTTTGAATCGTCGATGGCGCCGACAGTGCGTCGTCTTACGAACGCCGCGCGGGCGTCGGGTTCGCCGACGGACGTCTTCGTCGTCATGACGAACGACGGCTGGTTTGGGGCCTTCGACGCGGGACGGCGGATGCATCTGCTGCAGGCGCGATGGCGATGCGTCGAGCACCGCCTCCCCATGGTTCGGAGCGCGAACACAGGCATCTCCGCCGTTATCGATCGGTACGGGCGCGTCGTATCATCGCTCGACGCACAAACACCCGGCGTGCTGCTTGGCGACATCGAAATGGCACAGACGAAGACGCTTTATCAAACGGTTGGTGACCGCTTTGGGGCCGGATGTGCCGTGGTTACGCTCATCGGGCTCGTGCTCTCGTTCGTTCGTCGAACCAGTACGATGAACCGAACTGCCGCGAAGCCGTCCACTTTGCGTGATCAAGGAGCTTCAGAATGAAACGAGTCCGAATCCTCGTCCTTGCGGGGTTGGGCAGCACTGTCGTGAGTGGAGCATCGGTACTTTCCGCTTGCTCGAGTGGCGAGGTTGGGACCTACGACCGGCCGCCCGGCGATGAGGCCTCGAGCGGTCATGCGAATGCCAGGCTTGCGTTGGCCCGACAACACGCCTCGCTCCGGGATGCGGCGATCACAACACTACGGGGTCTCGTAACGTCGCCTGACGCGCTCACACGCGCCAATGCCATCGAGGCACTCGAGCTCTCACCGGCCGAGCTGGATTCGGTCGCCGCGGCAATGCTGCTCGATGACAACATCGGCGTCCGGAGCATCGCTGCGGTCGCCGTCGGACGAGCGGGATTGCGGCGTCAAAAGCCGTTGTTGCAGAGTATGCTCACGGACGAATCCGACTACGCGAGAGCTTCGGCGATTTTCGGGCTCACGAAGCTCGGAGTCGAGGTTGATCGGAGCCCCCTCGCCGCGTTCCTGCTGACGGGAGAACCGTTCGGATTACGCGGGCATGCCGCCTACCTGCTCGGCGAGATGGACGATCCGTCGGCGATCGATCTCTTGCAGGAAGCCGCCAAGGCACCGATGGAGCGTGCGTCGGCCGGACAACGGCGCGTTATTGAGCTGCAGCTGAGCGAAGCGATGATCAAGCTTGGTGACGATCAGCAGCTGAGCGCCGTGCGGGCGGCCCTGTTTCCGTCGCAGGCGTCGGAGCTCGAGGCTATGGCTTTGGCGATTCAGATCGTCGGCGAACTGGGTGACACCGCGTCTCGCGGGAGGCTCGTGCAGATCGCCGAGACCGAAGACGCGGCGGGCCAGCGGATGCCTCCCGAGGTGCAGCTCGCCATCGCGATCTCGATGGCCAAGCTCGGCGACCGAAACGGTTGGTTTGTGGCCGACGAGTTCTGGGACGCACCTCGCGATGTTCTCAGAGCCGACGCGGCCGCGGTGTACGGGTGGACAGCTCGAGAAAGCGACCTCCGGCGGCTCCGAACGCTGCTGAGCGATCGTTCTGGACGCGTTCGGGCTTCTGCGGCGGCCGGGATTCTTCGGGCGGTTGGCGCTCCTTCGGGATCCCTCGCCTCAGCCGGCTCGTAGGAGCAATGAGCGGTAGCGGTGGCGCGGACAGCCGCGAAGCTTCACGCTACACTGCGAACACACGCCGGTCCCGCGTGGGGGGCATGTGGACAGGCGTCGCAGCGAATTTGCGGGTCAGGGCGGATCCGCACCGTGCCGTAAACTCAGCGGCGCACTACGGATGGTGGCCCGTTCAGGTGTTGTGGCCGTGTTTGACGGCCGCATGCAGGATTTGGCTCGGTGATCGTGAGCATGTCGGCTGTCGCCCGCGGTGGCAGCGCAGATCGGAGCAGCAAGTGCATATTCTGACCAAGATCCTCGTCGTCTTTGCAGCCGGGCTTTCGCTCGCCCTGGCCGCGCTCACGTCCACGTACGCCCTGAATGCGAGGACCATCACCGAGAGCTACAACGACAAGGTGGCTGAGGCGAAGTCTGCGAACTCGCGCTTCGAGCTGCAGAGCAGCCAGTTTGCTGACGAGCGTGCCGACCTGCTCGGACGGATCAACTCCCAGAAGGCGGAGCTGACCGATCTTGACGAGCAACGTCTTTCGCTTCTTTCGGAGTTGGAAGAGCTCCGCATTCAGGCCAAGCAGGCCGAGGACGCCCGCGCTCGAGTCGAGCGCCAGATCGGGGATCTCGGCAAGACAGCCGACACTCAGGCGGTGCTGATCACCAGCCTCACCGACGAGGTTCGCACCCTGCGTGTCGAGAACCTCGACGCCAAAGACCGTCAGATCGACTTAGTCGCCCGGCTGAACGATCTGGAGAATCGCAACGACGTCCTCAACCAGACCAACCGCGCGCTTCAGGAAGTCGTGGCGGGCTTTCAGGAGCGTGAGCCAAGGCCGGGTCGTCAGCCCGATGAATCTGGGCTGACGGATTTAAGCGAGCTTGACGGGCCTCCGGTTCGCGGTCGTGTGCGTGCCGTGCGGAGTTCGGACGGCCAGCAGTTCGCCGAGATCGATCTCGGGACGCGCGATCGTGTCCGAGAGAACGTAAAGCTCTTCGTGACACGCGAGGGACGCTGGGTCGCCGATTTGAACATCGTAAGAGCCGACATCCAGACGGCAGTTGGTCGAGTCGATCCGCTCGGCCGCGCCAACGTTGTCGTACGCGAGGGCGATTTCGTCCGCAGCACGCTCGAACGCTAGCCGCCCGAGAGCGGATTGGAGATGAAACGATGAGCCAGATGGGCATGGCTATGCCGGGCGGACGTCGGAAGCGGGGCGGCGGCCCAGACGTATACACGGGGCTTCTGTTTCTTGCAGCCGCCGCGCTTGGTGTTGCGACATTCTTGATGTACCAGGCCGCAGTTGAGGTCGGCCCGCAGGGCAACCCGATCGGTGAACAGCAGTCGGGACGCGTCGACCTTGGTCGATAACGCGTAGCATGAACTGGCTTGACCGCGCCAGCCGGTCGCTCGCTTGACTCTCGGGTCCCGAAGGATACATTTAGCGGCAGCCATCGCCGGCTGTGTTGACAACTTGGGGCGGTAGCTCAATTGGTTAGAGTCCCGGACTGTCGATCCGGTGGTTGCGGGTTCGAGTCCCGTCCGCCTCGCTTCACAAGCCCTTGCTATGGCAAGGGTTTTGTTTTGCGCCCCGATACCAGTTCAAACGCAGTATACCCGATTGCGTCCAGAATGCGTCCGAGATCTGGACGCAACGGCGCGGGTGTTCGAGGCGAGGATTGCAAACCCGGACTCCTCCCCCATTGAACCAACACCGCTGTGTTGCCGCAAAGCAGTCGATGGGATCGTTCACGGCTCCGTTGCCGTGAAGAGACTCGCGAAGGCGCTTCGAGCGGTGTCTTCGTCGTGCTGGCGCACCTTGGTGTAGAACGTCATGGTTGTGCGGATGTCGGTGTGACCGGCGAACGCCTGGAGCACATGCATCGGCAGCGTCTGTGCCATCCACGTGCAGTAGGTCCTGCGGAGGTCGTGGAACGACACGCGTTCCCACTCGACTTCACCGACACTGCAACCGAGTCGTTCGGCGAGGAGCGCGCGGGCCTCGAGCTGCTGGCGTCGGAAGTTCTTCTGCAGATTGTTGACGAGCCGGAAGTCGACCCCGAACCGGTCCTCCTCGATTGCCTTGGTGATCCGTGCCAGGCGCTCCAGCGACAAGAGCACGTACGGCGAGCCATCGCAGGTGATCCGGTGGGTCTCTAGAACGGCGAGCGTCTGCGGGTCCGCCGGGACCTCGCGGTTCTTGCCGGACTTCGGCGACCACGCCGGGAGCACGAGCGTGCGGCCGTCGTCCAGGCGCAGCGTCGTCTGGCGTCGCTTGCGGATCAGGAGGCGCTGGTCTGCCCGATCCACGTCCTTCCAACGCAGATTGAGCGCCTCGCCGAGCCTGAGACCGCACCCGGTGAGCAGGTACAGGAGCGCCTTCCACCAGAGCCTGGGGTTCGCGTCCACGAGCGCGTGAAACTCGTCTCGGCTGAGCACGCGATCCGAGCGAGATTCGGGCGGCGGGACTTTCTGGCCGCTGAACGGGTTGTCGTCGAGGGCGCCGTGCTTGATCGCGCGGTTGACCGCCGAACGAAGGTGCCGCAGCGTCTTGCCCCAGGTCGCCAGGCTGAGACCTTCTTCGACGAGGATGTATCGCTTGATCCGCTCCACGTCGGCGGGTCCGATGTCGCGGAGATTCGTGTCCGGTCCCAGTGAGGCCATGCCCTTGGCAACGGCGTGCCGGATCGCTTGCCGTGTTTTCGGCTGCAGGTCGAACTCTGTGAGTTCTCCGTCCAGCCTGAGCAGGTCCTCGAGGGTGAATGGCTCACCGGGGTCGTCGAAGATGGTCGCGTGGTTCAGCTGTGCTTCGTACGAGGCTCGGACTTCTTCGGCCTTGGCCTTCGAGATCGATCCGATCCTGCCGATGGCCCTGGACTTGCGAGAGCCCTTCCGATCGGTCCATCGCAGGGTATAGACCTGCTGGCCACGCTTGGTGAGTTGTACGCTGATGCTCATGGATTGGGAACTTCCGTGGCCCTGGCCTGCATGGCATCGAGCGCTTCGAGAAGTAGGGGCAGCAGGAAGCGACGATGGCGCCCGATGCGGATTGGGGTGATCACCCCTTGCGTGCACAGGCGGTCAAGTGACCGGATCGCGTCATGTAGCGCTCGGTCGGGCTGGTCGAGGCGCATGAAGACTGCGGCCTCGGCTGCCGTCAACAGGTACGGGGCGGGCGTGGATGTGCCTGGCATGAAGAATCCTCCGGCGTGCAGGGCGCAAACCGGAGTATGGCTTGGCACACAGGACCGACAAGACTGACAAGAGCCGAGAAGATTCGTGTTCTCGGAATGTGATCGAGCCTCGCTCGGCGCATGCTCGGGTGTCACGGCTGGTCGTTCCGTGCTCGGCGAGGTCGGGATGGTGGTTCGCGCATTGATCGTGGCGGTGTGTGCGGCCCCTTGATGCTATGGGCGTCCTGATCGGATGCATCGCCACGATCTGATCGAAGCGACTCCATCAATGTGGCCACGAGGACAAGCACAACGAAGCCGATTAGTCCGTCTCGGGGTCGCACGACTTCCGATCTACCAACGGCGGCAAACACGATGCGATCGATCGAGCTACCGAACAGGAGGAGCAGGATCACGAGCACCGCGACCATGGCGAGCGAGGTAAGTCTCATGATGGTTTCTCCCCCGAGTTCGCAGCCAGGTTGCGTGTCATCCATGCCCGGCGTGCCCGCGGTCCCATCGCCCCGGAGGGGATGCCTTCGATCCATCTGCTTTGAGGTTTTTTCGGATCAGAAGCGGTGGGCAACGGGCTGTCGACGGGATCCAGCTCGAGCATCCGAACGATGCGTGTTGCCGCGTCCCTGATCCGCCGCCGCTTGTGCGTCAGCAGGTTGCCGAGCATCGGAGACTGCTCTGGGCTAGCCAGATCGCTGGCGCTCAGCAGCAAGTAGTCTCGGTCAAGTGGGTTGGGACGAGAGGAGCACCCCATCCAGAGCGACGAATCGGAAGCAACGATCCTGAGCTGCAGCACGATCAGCCGCATCGCGAAGTTGCCGATGGCTGGCCCGAAGTGATGCGGCGTCCGGCGAGGGTGCTGGTACGACGGGTGACCGACGCTTGGAGCCTCGTCGTGCGGGAGTCCCGGTACGCTGAAGTCATCTGGATCGACCACCTTCGGGAAGCCATCGGGTGGGATCAGAATATTGCCGTGCTGCAGGTCCCCGTGGGCGATCTGCGCTGCCAGCATCCTCTGATGAAGCCGGCAGCACTTGGACTCAAGCCGAATCAACGCACGTGAGTCTTGGTGGATGTCGTTGACGAATTCGAGCAGCGTGCGTCCCTTGATCCAGGGCATGATCTGGATCGACACGGACAGCTCCCCGAGGCTGAGCCCGTCGGGTTGCACCTCGACCGGGACGACGCCTTCGACAGGGTGAGCGGCAAGGTAGTCGGCGATGACCCGGATCCGGTTGACGCGAGACTGGTCCTCGTATTTGGGAATCCTGACCGCCACGTCCCCCTGCTGAGTTGTCACCTTGAACACGGATGCAAACGTGCCCGATCTGGCCTTGGGGAGCCCGTCGGAGTCGAGCTCGATGGTGCCGGACGCGAGATTCGGATCCGCGAACACGTCGCCGGGCGAGAGCAGCTGGGGACGGAGTTCGACGAGCGTGGGGATGCTCATGCGGTCGGCCCTCCGTACACATGCACACGGGTCACGGTGATGTCGTCGCGTTCGAGCTCCCCTGCGCGTTGCCGCTCGGCGACCCAGGATCGGAAGTCCCGGTGCCGACCTCGGCGAGCGAAGTCCCTGATGATGCGGCACGGATGCGATCCGGCATCGCAACACGTCAGAAACCAGCGGGCGATCGCGTCGGTCATGAGGTAGAAGCTGTCGCCGGATTGCCACGACCCGTTCCAGGCGTGCGGCTGCTCCCGGAGCTCCGAGTTGAAGCGGTTGTCTGAAGCCAGCAGCTGAGGGCGCTCGTGACATGTTGTGGGTGTCGCGCTCGGCAGGACAGCGAGGATGCGATGATCCCGCACGCCGACCACGACACAGTCGCCAAAGACGCGAACGAGGTACGGACGTTTCCGCGGCAGTGCCGTTGTCGGGTGGGCGTAGAGGCTCAGCGATGCCATCGACGCGAACCCTGCGTCGGTTCGCCTCGAGAACCACGGAGATCCCATTCCCACGGTGCGCCGTCTATACCGGCCCTGGGCCTCGCGCAGTCCCGATACGCCCTTGCCCGGGCTGAGCTTTCCACGCCCGGCGGCGCGGGCAAGCTCGTGCGCCCAGATCCCGGACCAGCGTCCGCCATTGGTCGCACCATCGGTTACGGCAAAATGACCGACCGGGGAGTGCATTTCAACGTCACGCAGCGGCCAGTGCGCATCCTCTCTGGGCTCGTCGGGCTTGGGTGCCCACAGGGTGGTTGCGATCACGTGCATCACCGCACCTCCCCAGCAAGGTTGGCGGGCATCGTGCCGATGCGTATTGCGCTGAGCAGGATCCTCGCATCGGCGTTGTAGACCATCGCCCTGCTCTGGTCGTGGGTCGGCAGGCCCATGCGAGCGGCCTCATCCCGCATCCCGTCGGGGAGGATCGACGAGATGTCGAACATTGTTCGGGCATCCTCGCCATCCAGAAGATCTCGCTTGTGCGGGAAGACGATCGGATCAGATTGTCCAGCGGCGATGTTGACGTTGAACACAGTCGCTGGTGTCCCCCCCACAGTGATTTTCGTGATACGCCGAGTCGCCTCGAGAAGATCATCTCGGGTGCCGTCGGTTGCTTCCCCATCTGTGAGGTTGAGGACATACAGGCCTCGTCCGTTCTGGTTCGTAACTGTCCAGGTCTGTGCCAGTGTGGCTGCGTGTCGGAATGCCCTGCACATCGGAGTTCCACCATTCGCGGTGGTGTCAACCCAGATGGGCACGTCATACTCGTTCTCACCCTGGTGATGTGTCTCGGTGCGCTTTGGTGACTCGGCCAGCTGCGGCAGCGTGACGAAGTCCTGTCCGCTGAGCGGACCCCTCAACAACGAGCTGATGACGTTTCCGTATCCGAAGACGGCGATGTCTGCGAGATCTCTGATGGAGCCGTCGTTGCGTGCAGCAATCAGGCACGCTTCCTGCAGTGTGCTGTTGACACCGTACGTTATGGCGCTGCACACCGTGGGTGTGGGGCCGAGTACAGAAGCCATGGACCCGACCGTATTGATCCGCTGCGCTGTCGAGTTTGATTCATCGGCCATGATGATAAGCCCGGTGCGGCCTGTCGTGGCGTGACGCTGAACCGTTGACATGATGTGTTCCTTGTGCGTGCGTGTGCGGGCGCCGGCACATCGCCGGCGTGATGCACCGACTGTCGCAGAAGGGATTGGGATCTGAATGAGGATGTGAGTTGGGAAGAGCGGTGGGATCGATCAGGACGCGATCGCTTTCGTTCGCTCGATGAAATGCTTGAGCGTCCAGATGTCCTTGGTTGCCGCGATGGTGTCGTGGAGTGTGTCTGCGAGTGCGGTGGTGGCTTTCGCTGCTGCCGACCGATCCGGCACCACAACGATCAGACGTCCGGTGAACCCCCGCAGCCGTCTCGGGATCGCGTCGAGGGTCGCCAGATCGAGCACGATTTCAAAGGCGGTGATGTCGCCGGTTGCCCGTTGTCCCCATACGTCGACCGGGCCATGCCCGAGATCACGTTCGAGTTCGGTCCTCACGTGATCAGGGCTCAGCCATGCTCGGGCTCTGGCCTGTAGCCAGCGGTGCTCGAAGGAGCCCCGTCCGGCAAGCGGGACGGGTTGTACACCGATCTTCCTGCAAGCCTGCTCTTGCAATTGCCAGAGCGTGTAGCGGCTGAGCTGGACGGTCATCACCAGGCCTCGTTGCTCAAGCCGTTCGCGGGATGCGGTGAGTTCCCGGCCGGTTACTCTGATCGGTGAGATTCGAGCAGCTTCGGTCTGCAGCAGGTAGGGCCGGTACGCGAAAGTGCTGAGCAGGGCATGGTCCTTGGGATCCAATGCGTTCTGCTGTGTTGCTTTGGATTCGCGAGAAGACTGATCCTCACTGTGTTCCGGCTTCCATACCTTTGGCGTCCAGCCTTCCAGCAGTCCGGCTTGACGTTGCAATCTAATTCGAGTGGCTTCGGTCGGCGACGGCAGATCGTCCGGGCTAGCCAGCACCACGGGGAACGCGAACGGGTGCTCGCTTGCTCGGAGGTGGCACGTCGCGCGAAAGCGTGGCTGGGTGAGCAGATAGCTTGTTCGGTCACGGTCCAGCGCGAGACGTGTCTGCAGCATCCGGAGATCCTCCGCGGTCTGGGGGCCGATCAGGATGAGGTTTCTCGCCGTGGCGAGTAGCGCCGGGTCGAGCTCTTGCGTGGATTGCACGGCCAGGATCATCATGAGGCCGTAGGCGTGCCCGAGATCGATGAGGTTGGTCAGGGCATCGACGCTCGCGGAGCTGCCGCGTGAGACGGGCTTGGCAACGAGCCTTGCGTCGTCGATGATGAAGGCGAAGCGGGGAGTGCGGTCGGTCCATCCTTGAACTGCGGCCCACCGACACCAAGCCTCGGGGATCAACAGGGATGCGAGCCGTGTTGCTTCCGGAGGTAGACCGGCCAGACTGAGCGAGTGGCTGCGTCCGAGCCGGTACTGCCATGGGAACTGGCTTGACATCGAAAACAGCGTGTGCCCGGTCGACAGCCGATCGAGCCCATTGCACGCCGATTCAAGCTGGTTCGATGACTTCCACGTGCGAGCCTTGGCGGCCCGGGCCTTGAGCCCGTGCAGCACTCTCGCTAGGCACAAGCCGTCTTCTCCAATCGAGTCAACCACTTCGATGACAAATCTCGTGCCACTGTGAAGGTAGACATTCTGCTCGATAAGCCGGCAGTACGCCGCCAGCCACTCGCCGAAGGGCACGCCGGGGGGTGGCTGAAGGCTGAAGCCGGCACGCCCGATCGGCAGATCGGGGATCGTGAACCTCGACGCGGAGGCCTCACCCGGCTTCAGCGCGATGCACTGGGCCGTGAGGCCGCTCGCATCGAGCTGCTTGACGAGACGCTCGATGAGCGTGCTCTTGCCCGAGGCCGGTGGCCCCACGACGACAGTCAATGGGCCCGCGAGCTGTTTCTGGCACACAGATACAGGTCGTCCGTCACAGCTCGAACCGATGCGAAAGCCGTCAGCGAATGCTCCCGCCGGCGGGAGCGGCAGCCACATCTGAACCCCGTGCTCCCTCGCCGCGAGATGAACGGCAGATTCGGTGCGGACGGCGGCGTCGCGGAGCGCCCGGATGAGCACGGGCGATCGCAGTCTGTCGGCGAGGCCTTGCTCAGAATTGGAACTGAAGATCGGAGGCATTTAGTAGCGCACCAGCAGCCGGGTCAGCCACCGCCGCAGCCGGTGCCGTCCCCGTTCAGACTCGATCTGCGCGAGGCTGTCGGTGCCGATGATCAGCTGGTCGCCGTGCGACTCGATCAGGCGGGAGTCTGCGGGGCAGAGCGGCCTCCCTTCGCGGTCGACGAACGCGACCTCCTTAAGCAGTCCTGCGGTTGCGCATTGCTCGGGCGTCAGCAGGCCCCGATCTCGGGCGAGCGTGGCCCGGAACTGGCAGACCCAGCACCACCGAAGATGGCCGATCTCACGGGCCGAGACGAAGTGACCGTCAGCGGTGCGCACCACGCCGCGGCGCTCCTGCTCGAGCACGGTGCCGTCGGGGAGCACGACCGCAGCGGCTTCGTGTGTGAGCTGCTCGGCGTCGATGCCGTTGATCGAGACGTGTGAGCGGTGGGCGACGCTGGGAGATGGATCTGTCGCAGAATGGTCCATGCATGAATGCATGCCCGTGGGAATCATTCTGTCCAGCTGGCAGATTGGGAAAGCCGTCGGGAAGATCGGCGAATGCAGCGCAACGTATATCAAGCTGCGCTGCATTCAGATGAGGTATGACACGCAACCAACCCACATTCGAGGGCTACCGATGCCATGTGCCCTTTGCCATCTACGAAGAAGTAAATCCACTGCCCGGCGTGCGACCGCTCGTGTGGTTTCGCCGGGTCATCACCCGAACGCGAGACCGGACGCTGGACGACTTTGTGACGATAGCCCAGCAGGCCTACGAGACAGGGGTTGGCGACGGTTTGCTGTCTGAACCGAACGAACTGATGGCGCTGCTGCCACCGAGTGAGGTTGAGCACATCGCGTCGGGTCGCGAGGGCGCACGCAGAGTCTTGGGTGAGTATGTGCAGTTCGCGGGATCAGAACTCGAAGAACGCTCAAAGCAAGCTCTGGTCCTCAGCTACGCATCCTTCGACTTTCGGACTGCGGAGGCAGTCCTGCAGTCCGATCGAGAGGTACTTCTTGAGCGATTGGAGACGATCGCGTACGAGTACGTTCGGAATGCCGACAACTGGAGCGTGAGCATCGCACTCGAGAACGGCCGAGTCCCTTCAGACTGGGAGCCCATGGAGCCGGTGCTGGGCGTGTTCAACGAGCCGGTTGAGATCCTGCCGCCGAGCTACCGCCGCGTCACCGATGATGTGCTCAATTTCCTGGGTACCCATGGCGCCGAGCGCGTGCCCGACGTGTCCGTGGTCCGGAACCGTGAGTACAACATGCGGCTCCTGCTCTACGTCGTGAACGACCGATCGCCGCGGCTCGGGCTGCGCGCCAATCTAGGCGGCAGGTAGATCCAATATCCGCTCTATGTCCTGCTTGACGGTGTCCAGCCAGCGTCCGGGGATAAGGCGTTCGAGGCAGTCCGCCGCGTGCGCGTTGAGAGGGACCGCTGATGTGCGAACAACTATCGTCAACGCGGGGGACAATGCCGTGTGCTTCAGCGGGGCACCCTGGCCGCACAACGATGCCGCTTTCGGTAGCTTCGATGAGTTGGTACGCTTCGCACAAGATATTCCGGCCTGTCGGTTCGTAAGCGACGACACTCTCCGGAGGAAGTCAAGCTGGGTTGATGCGCTAGGAGGATTGAGCAGGCCTACTCGCATGGCCGCAAGCGTATACGTCCCATCGATGTGCAGCGTTTGACCAGCAGCCAGAGAGATCGTTGCACGCTCCTGCTGGCGATGCGGAGATAGGTAGCGTGATGCTTTCTGCGGGAATGTCTCCCACGGTATCAGGCCCGACATGCCATTGAAGCGCAACATGCCTCTCACTCGATGCCAATCTAGGAGCGTCAGATCTCCGAAGGCGGACTCGAGCGGCAAGAGATCGACGTCATCCGGGCCATGGAGCCTCACGCCGTTCGGTGTCACGAGGAAGTGAATCCTGTCTGGGCGGAACGCCTGCGTCGTGTATGCGGGGCACCGTGGAGGTCTGTCGCCGTTGTTGTCGCATGACGTCCGGGTGGCGGCCGTATCACACCGTCGGGCCTTCAGTTGGGAAGGTCGGGCCAGGGCGGTCGAGCCTGCCGTTGTGGACTCGGCGCGAAGCTGTATCGGGCGATTGCTATGTGCCATGTGCATGATGTGTCTCCTTGATCTGTATCTAGCGTAAAGGGAGTAAACAGAGCGTCAAGGTATAGTAAACACATATGCCAAAACATAATATGTAAGCACTGGAGGCTATGTGTAGCAGGAATCTGTACGCAGACAGCATGCGTCGGCTGTGAGGGGGTGCTGGCGCCTTGGGCCTCGGAACAACACGGTTGTCAATGGTGGCCTGGCGACACTATGTGTCATGTTGCAACACGGTATGTCGTATCCCGCCGTTCTTGTCGTGGAGCCCGGACAGGGGCTGCGATGCAGCTGAGTGTGCGGCGGAAGCGTCTTACGCATTCTCTGTTGAGTAGCACCAGAGAAGTGCTGCCCTATCACCGCCGAGAGTCATTCCATAGCGGATGCGAGAAGATGCTCAATGGCTGCGATTAATCAGTATGCTGGGGTGTATCCAAGTCAATCAGCGAGTGGTACACATTTAGGAGGCAGCACGCATGACACGCACTTTCTCCGGTGTCGTTCAGAAGCTATTGGGTGACCTGCTGGGCTCGCCAGGGAGGGACTTTTCGAAGCCGGTTCCAAAACGCTCTCCTGAGTACAGGAGGCTCACTGCAGCTGCAAAGCGGACGGCAGGAGACTATTGGTATGACTTCACAAACGATGAGCTTTGCGAAAGGGCGGTACGGTCGCTCCGGTCGCGACTAGGAGAGGGTCGCGCTCCGCAAGACAAAACCACCGCACAGTATTTGGACTTGTTGCTTGCAAATCGAGATCAGTGCTCGGATGAGACGTTGCATGCGTTCTTCTCGCAAGAAGATGTGGCAAGGTATCTGTCTCAGAGCGATGCTGCGGACGAGGTGGCTCGCTCTGCTCGAGTTCTAAGAGATGAAATATTGCGAGCCGGTCGTCGGAGGAGAGTGTATCTCGTATTTGGCGCGACATGGCCAAGCGTCGATCCAGTAAAGGTCGAAGGCGGCGTGCGAATCTGCAAGGCCATTGGCGATGCACTAGGCTGCCGTAGCAATTACCTCATCGTGCATGGTGGCAGGAATACGCCTGTTCTGCAGGAGGCCGCGAAGGCGTGCGAGGCTTCCCTGGATGCTGCTGGATGCGAGCACCGTTTATTGACATACGTACCACGTGAGAATGCTGACGAGGCGAGCCGTGATAGACACAACTACATCGGGGTTGGGCGGACCATTCCGACCCCTATGTCACCCAAGGAACGCAAGCGATACCTTGTGGATCGCTCGGATGCCATCCTGGTAATGGGTGGCACGAACACGACTGACTATGTAAGCGACTTTGTACGTGATCGCCGTGATCCCAGCATCGTTGAGCCAGATGTCCGAGGTCGCTACACAAATCTTGGGGTACCAGTGGCCGTGATCGGTCTGCCGCATCTGGAAGGTGTCGGGGAAGAGTACTGGCGTCGAGGCATTGGTTATGCTCTAGAGGGCTGGCGAGATGCACCAAGCGATTTGTGGCTGGCGTTGGGTGAGAAAATGGCTCTAGAAGAAACTGTTGCCGATCTGACACTACAGCTGCTCGAGTGGACGTTCACGAACTGGCCCGGAGTTCCGTCTGGCGTGTAGCAGCACAGTCATTTGTATGTTCGGTGAAGCACGGATGTCCTGTCTGATCCCTCGTTCCCTCTGCGAGTGAGGAACGAGGTGAATCAGAACATGAATCAGACGAACAGAGAGACAGACAACGGAAAGCGACGCCCAGACGAGAAGATCGTGGTGGGGGCCGTCTCAGCGGCGATCTGGCGGGAGACTGCACAGTCGGCGTCCGGGCATGACTACACCAAAGTCGCGGCCGTCATCGAGCGCAGCTACAGGGACGACCGGGGCGGCTGGCAGCAGACCAACCGCTACGGCTCGGTCCGAGAGCTAATGCAGCTGCGGCTGGTGGTCGACCGGACCATCGAGCGGCTGCTCGACAGCGAGCGAGGTGAGGACGCGTGAGCGGGCAGTTATCCCGCTACGTGATCGAGCTCTCCGACGCGAGAGACTCGGACTTCGTGGAGCAGCTCTGGCAGGTCCAGACGCTGGGTCACCCCCGCCTTGCGGGGCTGCTGCGTGTCAGGCGTGCGGGCAGCGAGCATCACGACCTGCGAGCGTTCGGCTCGGGCGGATCGCCTGAAGACCGGCAGTGGCGGCCCGGCGTGTGCGTGGTCGACATCGGCGTCGGTGATGCGGAGGCAGAGTCGCACGTGTGCATGTTCACGCAGCTGTACCGCGCGTTCCTGAGCAGGTGCGAGTACGTCATGCTCCAGAATGGAAGAGAAGTTGGCAGAGCGCTGCTCTTCGATGGTGAGGACAAATGACTCTGCATGAGCACGATCCGACGACCTGTCCCTGGTGCTCGTCGAGGCTCCGGCTGCAGATCGTTGAGGTCTGCACGATCCTCATGGTCTGGTCTGACGCGACGCAGTCCTTCGTGGAGCTCAGGCGGGACACCGAGCAGCAGGACAAGTGCCGCTGCGATGCCTGCCTGCGGTGGCTGCCGGTACCTGCTGGCAGGCGATGATATCTATTGCAAACATAGCGTCTTAGGGTCTATTCGGACTCGCTGAAGCGGCTGTCGCTGAGCAGCTCGACGTGTCCAACCGGCACTGCGAACGTCCTCGGGTTCCGCTGCGGGTCGAAGCCGTCGTGCCCATTAATGCGATCCTGATCCCAGCCACGCCAGTAGAGATACAGAAAGTCACCATCCGACCCGAGGAGACGGATCTCGTCGGTCGCCGGGTCGATGCCGTCGAGCGAGGCAACGACCTCGGGGTGGTGCGACAGCCGGAGCTGCACCGGCGGTCTGGTCTTGATGAACCACTCCAGCTGGCCTGCGGCGTGAAGCCCACGCATCGCGAGTGCCCAGGCGAACAGCAGCGTGAGCCCAACGCCGAGCACGGAGAGTGCTGCAAATCGCGCGTGCTGACGATCTCCGATCAGCGCGAGCTTCGCGCTGACCGTCGTAGAGACGGCTGCCAGCAGCAGACCGCTGGTCACCAGGGATCCTGGGGGCATCCGTGTCTGCTGCGAGAGCATCACCGCGGCAAGCAGAAAGGCAACCCCGATGCCACCCACGGCGAGCCAGCGCGGCCAGCGAGGCCGGGTCGGTAGAAACCATCCGACCATGACGGGTGTGAGCACGACCAACGTGTCGAACGCGGCGTACCCCGCCCAGCCTCTGTCTCCGATCAGACTTCCAAGCACCTCGGCTGGGACGTTCAGATCCTCAGCGATGACCAGGCGTCGGATGTACGAGTCGAGCAGGAAGACGGCTCCGGTGAGTGACACCGTGGTTGCGGCGACCCACTTCGCGTCGAGTGAGGCATCTCGTGGCCGGGGATCCTGCTCGTGCATGCGTGACTCCGTGCCTGGACCGTGCGACGGAGCATACCGGCTGTCCGTTCACTGGTGCTGCATCGGGTCGACCTCCGCCGGCTCGCGACATCAGGAGCGCTCGGGTGGATGCATCGAGCGATCCCCGTCGGGGGGATAGCTCCGTGACCACCGCTCGCTGGGTGCCGTGTGTCGCTCGGATGCCCGAGCGGAGGTATACAGAATGCAGATACACAGAACTGAGTCAGACCGGGGCGCCGCCGTCCCAACTTGGAGCCAGCGGCTTGAGGCGCACCGCTTCGTCGAGCGGGTGCGGAGCCTGGACGTGTGGCCCGACTTCGTCGACCTGCTCGAGGTTGGGATCGAATCGACGGGGCTGACGCCGCCGACCGATCCGGTGGTGGCATCGCTCGTGCTGACCGACCTCTGGCGTGAGGTCAGGATCAGTGCCACCGATGGCGGATACTGGGATCACCCGGAGTGGCCGCCGTGCGATCCGGTCGGGGAGCTGACGGGCCGGGTGCCGATGTCCCGGCTCGTGGCCAGGAGGACCGACCCGGGAGGGTCGGTGGACCAGCCGGCGACGGAGGGGGTGCTCCCCCTCCGGGCGGGGCTGGAGTGTTGTGAGTTGTACCTCGCGCCGCCCGACACCCTTCGGCGGGTGACCGCTCGGGGGTTGTGTTGTGGTGGTGAGGCTGACGCCTCCCGGCTATGACCGCCCCCTGCGGGGGCGGCCTGTGTGGTGTTGATGAAAACGGGTTGTGGTCCCGCCTCGAGGGCGGGACGTGGGTGTTGTGGTGTGAGATGATGGGGGAGGGTCAGAGAGTCACCGGGAACTGACACTGACATCTCGTGCTTTTCAGCTTGCGCCCGGGGCTTCCCAGCGGTACGGTGGGCTCGAAAGGGGATCAGGGATGGTTCGGAGAATGCTCGGCGCTGGATTGGTTGTCCTCGGGCTCTGGCTGCTCATCGCCGAGTGGCGTCGACGCCGTGCGGACCGCTGGCCGTTCGTATAGCCGGAGACGACCAGTCGGCGGGGCCGGGCGCTCGGATACCCAGGACGCGCTGCAGGTCACGTCCGAGCGGGGTCGTTTGCCAGAGACCCTCTGATCGGGCCACGAGCCCGCGGTCTTCGAGCTCTCGGAGCGTGTGGTACACGTGCGTGGATCCGGTTCGCTCGTGGACCGTGATGACCCGCTTTCGCAGCCGGCGGGCCGTGAGCGGGTCGGTCAGGCAGGCCAGCACAGTGCGTCGGTGAGCGCCAGCGCTGACCCAGGCGAACAGCTCGAGGTCCGTGTGCCGCCGTTCGGGAGACGCCCCATCCGACAGCACCTGATCGCGGAGAATCCGACCCAGCGGGGTCAGCCCGTAGAGCACGCTCTGCCGGGCACGGGTCAGCGGCTTGACCAAGCGATCGCGACGCATCCTGCGGACAGCCGAGTGCACGGCGTCGATGTGCCTTCCCGACAGCTCGGCGAGCTGGCGGACCGGGCGTGGGTGGTCAAGAAGCGACAGGATGACCTCGCGTGTCGAGAGCTGATCGACGCTCATCGTGGATCTGCAGCGACGGTGGTCCGCTCAAGCCTATGGAGTACGTGCAGCAGGTCTCTGGCGATGCCTGTGGCGTCGTGTTCCATCCGGAGCAGGTATTCGGTGTGTCTGAGTGCACCTGCGGAATCGTTGCTGCCCATCGCGGATGCCAAGGCTTTGAAGACCTCCGCGAACTCGCTGTCGTTGGTCTGAGCGGTTCGGATGAGCCGGTCCACCGCCGGGTCGAGGCGGCGGCCGCTCTGGCTTTTGCTCCATCCGAGTTCAGTGAGTCGAGTGGTGACTTGTTCCAGTTGAGCAGTCAGCTGGCGTTGCGCGCTGTGCAATCGGAGCAACAGCGACTGAGCCTGAGGACCGCACCCCTCGGCACGGAGAACCTCCACCAACTGCCCGAGCATGCGGGCGTAGTCGCCCGTCGGTGCCATGCCGTTCGGCACGCCGCGAGAGTTGTGAGACCATGAGGGATTGGCTCGATGACCGAGTGAAGCTACACCGAAGACGATGCCGAGCAGCGCCGCGATCAGCAGCACCGGAAGCAGCCAGGCGAGTCCAGCGGTCACGAGGAGCGAGGTCACCGAGTCTCCGGCGGCACCGGTCAGCGTGACGAGCCCGAGCACAACAACTGCTATTGACGGCCAGCGTCCCACCCGGAGCTCTCTGAGCACCCGGTACCCGGCTACGCCGAGCACGAGCAAGAAGAGACCCCAAGCGTACGGGCCGAGCGACGAGAGCGAGAAACTGCTGGTACGGGCCAAGCTCACGGCTCCGACGGTAAGCGAAATCCCAACCGCGGCGGACATCGCCATGCCACCCCGTCCTGCGTACGTGCGTGCGATCGCAAACCGGGCGAGCCCGGTGAAGAAGATCAGGTAGACAACCGCGTCGATCGCGTATGTGTGCTGCGGGTACCACAGACCCAGATCGAGCGTGTCCCAGAATGCCGAATCGCCGAAAGCCATGCCCACTGCCGGCGGGCGCTCCGGCTATCAGCTTCGTCACGGATCGGCGTTCACCGGTTCGTCACGGCCGGATGGCGAACCCGCTCACCTCCGGCTCTGGTGGGGTGTGCCGGAGTTGAAGTAGATCCTCTGGTGACAATCTAGATCGATGTGTATCTGGCTGGCAGCGGGTTTGGGCTGAACCGAAGCATTGATAAAGGATGGATATCACCGATTCCATTGATCCCGGCAGGGATTCCGCGGGTGAACCGCATTCTGAAGTCGAAGCCCTCTGGGGGCTTTCTTGACTGTCGAGTGACAACCCCGTGGAACAACCGGTCGGTGACGACAACCGATCCGGCACAACAAACATGAGTGCCGGTTCGGAGGTACACCACATGGAAACACGCAAAGGAGCTATCGATATCCACCACCACGAGCGCAAGCTCGAGGGTGAACTCGAGTCGTTCAAGAACGACACCCGCATCCTAGCGGAGAATAAAGAAACACTGGTGAGATACATTACCGATCGGCGGACGGGCAGGCGCGAGCGTCGGCATCGGGTCGAGAAGGCCTCGACCGGCCGGTGCCGGAAGCTGCTGACCGTGCTCCGTCGGTTCGCGGTCTGGCTGGACGTCCCGTTCGACGAGATGACCGGCGACACGATCGAGGCGTTCATCCTCGGGATCGAGGACGGCATCATCGGACAGCTCACGCGTGCACGTCGGGGACAGCCCTATAGCCCAAGCACGATTTCTGATTTCAAGCGGCTGCTCCGCATCTTCGTAAAGTACCTCTACCCGCAGGATCCGCAGAAGGTCCAGGATCTGGTCGGCTGGTTCGACATGAAGGCGGCGGCACCAGAACCGAAGGCGCTCGACCCGAGGCTGATCCCTGGTCTGGCCCGCTCGATGAACTCGATCCAGGGCGAGGCTTACGTCTGGTGCAGCTTTGACGCGGGCACACGGGTCGCCGAGACCCTGAATCTCCGCTTGTGCGATGTCCGCTTCGAGCGACACGACGAGCGGCTGATCTGCGTGATCGATGTGACCGTCTCGAAGACATTCGCGAGGACGATCGCCATGCCCCTCGCGGCCGAGGCGATGCGGTTCTGGATCATGAGGCATCCGGCGGTTTCGGGCATCGCCGCCGACGGCACGATCGAGACCTCACAGCCTGAAGCAACGGTCTTCACATGGTCGTATAACAGCATCCGCAAGCGGCTGCGGCGTGCAGGGGAGGCCGAGCTCAGTCACTCCGTCCACCCGCACATGCTGCGGCACACGTCGGCGACCTACTGGAGCACGCGTCTGAACTCGGTCATGTTCAGGCTCCGGATGGGCTGGAGCGTGACCAGCGAACAGCCCAACCGGTATGTGCGGCGGCGGGGCTACCTCGACGACGAATCAGCCCGAGCCGTGATCGGGCACGACGGGCATGCTGTCCGCACCAGCGATCGGGATCCAATCGCAACAGGCGAACAGACCGAGCAACCAGATGGTCGGTCGGCTCTCCTGTATCACACTCAAGGAGGAATGAGATGAAATGAAAGAAATGAAAACGAACGAGCATAGCAACACCGCAGAAGCGGAACCGACACTGTACGACTATCGGTACACGATCAGCAGCAAGACTACTCCCGAGGAGATCAACAAACTTTGGGATGACCACAACCCCGACTACCTGTCGGGCTGGGCGTGTCACTTTCACGTGAATACGGAGCAAGACGAAGATGATTATCGTGAGCGCGACGGCGAGCTCATCGACGACGAGTGGTGGCACTGCATGGAGTCAGGCTCGACGAGTCCGAGTTCCGCTGCCGAGCAGGGTGCATTGATCGCGTTCTTCGAGCGGTTCGCTCATCTGTTCGACTTCGTCGAGCAGGTTGGAGATGAAACAGGAGAATCAAGCCTGGACCACGAGGAGTCTGCCTTCTGCATCAGGGACGGTGTGCTGTGCGGCTACACGCCATCGCCGCCGATCGTCGCCACAACCGACGGGCTGACCATCCGGATCCCACGGAACGCGCTCGACTACGTTCGTTCAAAGCTCGATCGAGCCGGCTTCGTACAGGATGCGGACGGCAGATGTGAACTGATGCTGCTGCACGTTGGCGACCAGCGTACTGGGTTGGAGGCAGAGATCCGGGAAGGTCGACATGACGCAGTAATCCACATCCGACCAAAGCACAGATAACTGCAGAGTCAGGGCACGGCTCGCCAGTCGTGTTCAACGAATGCGCATGCCTCGCGGGCGTGTGAGTGATATGTGTTCACCGCGACGAAGCTAGACTTCCGTGATTATGTCAACCAGCACCGATCCAGCCGTGCGTCCATCGCTCGTCGATGCTTTTGAGCATTTCTTCGGTGCGGACATCGGTACGCTCTCACGCGACAGTGTCGATGCACTCCCTGGTACTGGTGTCGAAGAGCTCGTGGAAGGTGTCGATGCATTTCTGGAGGCCGCGGGTCGGCAGGAGTACCCGCCCGAGGCGGTCATGGCGGATTCGCTCTCTGATCCGGTCATCATCCCCGATGATCGCACCGAACCCCGTACAACACGCCGTGCCAAGCAGGTAGCGCTCGCGCATCGAGAAGTCGTGATCCCGATGCAGCCCCTCATGATCGACTACCGCCTTGATTATGACCCAGATCACGCATCCCAACCGATCGCCGCACTGCTCGAATGGACACGCCGAAACGAGCTGCTGGTCCGCAGGCACGTCCTCTCGGTCACAGGCCGTCCGAGTCCGTTTGATGTCCTCGGCTACGACCAGGCTCGTGAGCTTGTTGCTGAGATGGTCGGTGTTGTCCGGTCAAGTGAATTCAGTGATCTGCACAGCCGCATCGTCACTCCCGAGCAGCGAGGCACGCCTGACGAATACGACACGATCGAGGCATGGATGTATGGCATGCTGCTGGATGCGGTCAACGCGGGCTCGATCAATGCGAACCTGACCTTTCTCGACGCTGACTCAGGAAGTGTGTACGCCTCAATGGCGGGTTTGCTTGGCAACCAACTGCCCAGTGTGCAGGAATCTGGAGTCAATACCCTCGAGATTCTGCAGCGGATCGATCTGCCTGCTATCGATGACATCCCTGACAACGAGTTCGTCGCGATCCGGATGCAGTCCGAGGACTTCGAGGAGTTCCGTACCGCGCTCGGGCGTGTCTTGGCCAAGACGGAGGCCGCAGCTGGTGACGGCGCAGACCTCGTGTCGGCGTACAAGGACAGCCTCGACGAGATCCACGTCAGGGCTGATACTCTGCGTCGGGGGATCCGTGACAAGGCGCTCCGACCCTACATCCGTCAGAGTGTCCAGGGTGTGTGCCTGGGCGCAATCACCTCAACAGCAGCTGCCGCGGCCGCTGAGCTGACACAGCAGCCGCTCCAACCGGAGTCCCTCGCGGCTCGGTTCCTGACCGGCACCGCGTTGGGCACCTTGTTGGCTGCGGTGTTCTACAAGGCTCCGGAACGGGATCGACGAATGCTCCGCTTCTACGACGTACTGCTCGACGACCGAGCAACCTCGGATTGATCAGGTCGATGGTGAAGACCGCTCGTCTTAAAGCATACTGCCCGGATGGAAGTGTTGAGCCTCTGCAAGCGACGCTACGGGCCGCTTGCATCCAGCCCCCGGCATCGCTGCCCAAGACTGGGTGCAATGATTAATCGAGAGATCGTCCATGCGTTCGGCTGCCGTGAGTGGACACGTGTGTGCGAGGTAGCCTGAACTTCCGGTTGATGGCCTCAGCGGGTGGAGAGTGCACGCCGGCCTGAGGTTTCGGCCATGACAAGGACCTGACGATGAGCGATTCCACTGCAATTGAAGAGATCAAGATCGCTACAGGGAAGCTGATACCTAGCCACGCTGCAGAGATCTTCAGCACGGTTTCTGATGCTGATCTTCTAGAACTCGTCCAAGCTATCGATACGTGCGAGACTAAAGCCGGTGCGCTCGAGTCGTTGGGTAGGTCCCTGGGCTCTGGTGCAACGGGGAAGCCCGCGATCGAAGAGGCCAGAATGATGCTCGCTCGGCTCGGTCAGTCCATCCGTAGTGCGATATGCGGAAGCGACACGGTTCGGGAGGCCGTGAAGCGGCCAGCCCTGGCGAGCACCTACGTGATTGCAGCTCTGGTCTTGCATGCGCTCCTGAAAGCTCAAGTTGCAGGCAGTCTCAACGTGTACCTCGTCGCAGTGGTTGCCGTTCGTGGTGGGCTCGAAGATCTCTGTAGGAAAGAGTGGTCGTGACGAGCTCCCGCATCGCTGACCTCACCTCTGAGCAGCTCCGGAGGATGTGGGATGCAAACCGCCCGACGTTCGACGAGATCGGGTCGGTCGACACGCTCAGGAAGCACTTCGCGCCACCACAGTCCCAATCGTCGGGTATCGCACACGCAATCAAAGCCCTTGAGGTATGGCGAGAACGAGAACCGGAGTTCTTTGAGGCGTGCCCATACGGATGGGCGTTTCACGCAGGGTCTTTCGATTTCGCCTCCGAAGCGGCATTCCAAGTCCGGGCACTCGAATTGGCGATAAGCCTGTGGAAGCAGAGGCACGAATACGCTGTTGAAATCGGTGGGTTCGGCCAGATCCTGGTCAGGCAGCTCATCCAGCCATCATCTTTCACTTCGACGCCGATGTGTCGCAAGCTGGCTTGGGATGGGGCTGCACAGCTCATCACTCTCCCATTGGGATGGTTTGACCTGAGCCTGCACTTCGGCCTTGAACACGCCCGTGCAGTCGCTGCCAGAAACGATGAACTCGCCGCCAAACTGGCTGCCGAGGTGTGGTGTCGCGTCGTCGCTGATCAGGCGATTCGATCATTTCTGGTAGACCAAGGTGCTTCCGGCGAGACTCGGCCGCTTTGGCAGGTCACCGTTCGACGCCCGGAGATCGCCAGAGTCATCGAGGCGAGCGTCCTCGGATCTGGTAGAGCGCATGGTGATCTCGCACCCGGAGAGGTGATGCCACATACATACGGAGACTTGGCGTACTCGGCTGTGACCTTCGCGCTCGCTCACGAGCTATCGCACATCCTGCACGATGAAACGCAGATGCACGCCGATGAAGGCCGTGCAGATGGACTCGCGTTTGACATGGCCGTGCGGTGCCGTGCATGGCACGGGCGCTGCGAGTCCCTTCCAGTGAAGACTCCACTCGGGCTTGCCGCCGTCGGTGCGATGGCGTTCATCTTCACGATGGCCACTCAGATTGGCCTTGACGATTTCATTTACTCGGATCGCGAGCCGTTCCTGCCAGTCTACATGGAGCGTGCAACTGAACTGCAAGCTGCCGCGGCAGTGCAGGAGTTTCCCGACGCGGAGCGAGAGTGGATCAGTGAGTGCGCCATACATCTCACTGCGTCTCGGAGTCGCCTCTTTCAAGAGCTCATGAGGCTGGATGTACACCGGTCGGCAGCACTTGCTGCAGCAGTGGAGCGTTTGCAGCTCTCAGCATGATCGTCTACGCGCCGACAGGGCGCTACTCGTGCACACGGCTATCGAACCTGGTCAGGTGGGTGGACCACAAAGCGGCGACTGTAACGCAAGCAAGGAGAAATTCGCGGGTCGTCCATCGCTCCTTGTACGACTTGGAGCGTGAGGGTGAATCGCTGGAGAGGGTTGTAGGCATCTTTTTGGCCCCACACGATCAAATGCTCTGCGTAGCATTTCTGGCTGTGGTCGGACTGCTCAGCGGACTGATCTTCTACATCGCATGAATGTGTGAGGGCAAACGCCTGGAGGCCGCCCAACTGCGTGGCGAGCAAGCTTGAAAGGCACAACGCGGGATCTGGAGAGAACTGATGACCGAGGTTGACTCGCAGCCCCTCTTGGCTGCTGCACGAACGACGATCCACGACGCGGTCGAACGATCCGAGTCTAATCGACGTGGAGAATTCAACTCACCAGAGGTTACCGAGATTCTCGTGTGGATGATGCTTGTCCCTTTGCTGATCAATTTGCTAGCCGGCAGCATCCAAACGGCGATCGCTGCTCTGGGACCAAAGCCTGCTTCCAAGGCTGAGATCGAAGAGATCAAACGCCTTCTGACTGAGAGAAAGTGCACTGTTAAGACAATAAGCCGCTCTGATTTGCATCGCGAGATTGAAACGGCCGTACGCAGAGCGTTCGGGAACGACGAGGCCATCAAAGCTGCCATGAGTCAAGCCCTTCAGTCGTGGGCAACTGATGCAGGAGAACAGGGTACTGACGAGGCCAGCAGTGAGCAAAGCGCCTGAGCAATCACAGTTCGATGCGTATCTGCAGGCATTCTTCGAGAAGCGTCCGGCTATGCACCAGTTTGGCGTCTTAGCCAACGTCGTAGTACTTCCGGATCATCCTGTCGGAGCGACTGTACTGCTTCATACACTCCACGAGTGGGCACACAGCCAACTCAGCGACACGCCACTTGGACTCACGCTGCAACTCATGGGCAAGCTTGCTGCGAATGTCCAGCGGAGCATTGTGCCGCACCTGTCTGATAGCTTGGCGGAGCTGCGTTCAAAGGGAGAGTTGGCTCCAGATCTTCACCGCGATTTATTCGCTTTCGGTCGTTGTGATGATCCAGCGCGAATCCCCGCAGCTTTCGAACCGTACTGGCGACAGTTGAGTGAGCAGGCACCGTTAGCGCGAGCAGTGCGAGGATTCGATGTTCTGACTCGGCGGTGGTTTCGGCTTCTAGCGAAATGGCACATGACACAAGAGGTGTTTGCGATTGCGTGTTCGCACTCGGTCGCCACTGGCCTGATGCCCGACGATTCAGAGATCGTTGAAGAGCTGTGTGATCTCCTTGGAATCACCAGATCGAGCATCCGGAGTGAGTTGTCAAACGTGGCCGACCAGCAGTTGCATGAGCTCATGGAACGAGGTGATATTTATGGAACTGCGGCCGAATTTTACTCGGTAACAGCACAAGCGTCGCGTCCCTTTGCGACACTGGTACTAGCTCTCGCGGCGAGCGCGTTCCCATATCACGCCTGCGACCTGATTGACATGCCTGATCACGAATTCGAGCGGTGGATTGAAGGAGGGGCACTGGACATCGAGAAACGCTTGCGTCGACTGGAGCCTTACGCCGAGTTCGCCTCGGGCTTCGAAGACGATCCGAGTGTCGCTGCCGAACTTCTTGAAGTTGCATCGGATGGCCTGCACGCCCCCTCAGCTCTCTGCGGCGAGAGTCATCTCTTTGGGGCGTGGACCCGGCGATTCCTCTGGGGATCCACGCTGTTCCAGGACGCCGTTGACGATCGTGTTGAGAGATTCCTGAATGGCGATGTGTTGGAACAACACAAAGAACACTTTGACATTGATCGACGATCCGACATCCGTATGTCCGTCAACACGCCAAACTATCTCTTCGAGAGAGACCGCCGGATCATCTGTCCGCCAGGTGTCCGGCCCAGCTTTGAGATGAACTTCGCTGACACGTTTGCCGTGTACCGTACTGTTGACCTGTTGCGCATCCTGCGTGAACGGTTCGATGGGTGATGTGCAAAACAGAGGGCTCATTCCCTGCGTCTGTGTGACCGATAGCTAGGCGTTTAGCATACAATTACATGGTCGTCTGACATTCGCACTCGTCGAAGTTGCAGCACCCAGACTGCCGGTGTGTTGCTCAAGAGCGTGTCATCCGTGATCGTTCGGACTCATTCGTATGGAGCGGGCTGTTGCGACAGCAATAGACCGTGAGTCCCTCTTGATCAGCAATTGCCAGTGCTAGTCTGGTGCCGAGCGGTACTGTGTGGTCCTGGAATGAAGCGGCAGTCGCGATCTCTGGAGTCGTCTCGATGATCTCGTGCAGGATCGACACGATCCGCAATCTGGTTCTCAGCTCCCTTTCGGATGTGTAGTCGTATGCGGTGATGAGCTCCAGAAGGCACACATCGGGCGTCAGGATGTCGTGCGTCTCAACAATTGCCTCCAGCTCCGGGATGTCCCCACGGAAACAAGCCAGCCAGGCCGATGTGTCGAAAATGGCTCTGGGTTTCTGGGTCATACATCTGCGGCGTCTTCATGCTTTATCAAGCCGACGGTCGGTGAGACTAGTCGCGATCGCCTCTCATCCCACGCACAATGTCATCGATGCTCCCTGCTGGCGTTGGCTTCCAGTGCAGGTCACGATCGATCTGGATGCCGCGGATATTGATCGAGTCCAGCTCGTCGAGTGAGAAGTAGCCCCATTCCGAGTTCTGGTAGTCCTGATTGAGGATCGCGTAGCCGAAGCACAGCCGTCCGTCCGGGTCGCACTCGGCGGCGTACCAGTCGCTCCCGCCGATGAAGAAGTGCTCATGGATTATCTTGTCCTGCCACGGCTGGTGTTCGGTGCTATAGAGAGCCGGCATGCGGCTCAGTTGCTGGTAGGTCGGTTTGTTCCACATGGACAGCGGTGGGGAGTCATTCCTCATCAGTACTGTCACGGATCGGGTGTCGACACCGCAGGACAGAAACCGTCCTGGCTGCAACGGCACGGTCGTGGCCGTTGGCGTGGCGATCGGTGGAGATAACCACGCTCTTGCGCGTGACCTTGGCCAGCACGCCGGTGCTCGAGCGGAGCAGGTCGTCGTACTGCAGCAGCGAGAGATCCTGCCCGCATGGGCTGAATCCGAGATGGATCAGAGTGCTGAGCGATGTTTCCCGGTCCTCGATGCTGATCCGTGTCCTGACGGGTTCCATAGGCCACGGGTAGCTCACGACAGCTATAAAGCTTGCGCCATGCCAGGGTGTATGGGCCACAGATACAAAACACTCTCCATACGCACCGAACTGATCGACGAGATCGACCGCGTCGTCGAGCGGGGTGAGCTGGGCTACAAGTCGCGGACCGAATTCGTGTCCGAGGCGGTCAGGGCGATGCTCAGATACCTGCGCAGCCAGCGGGAACCCTGAAACGACCGACGGCTTTAAGAAGCATGGCTGTCCGTCTTCGCCGCATGGCAGAGAAAGGGGAGTTCAGATTCGTCCTGGATGCCTCGGCACAGATGGCGTACCTCGAAGGCCGGAGCATCAAGCTGAGGGAGATCATCGAGCAGAATCGCGTCCTCACGCACGGCTACGGCCTCGGCGAAGTCGTGTCCGCAATCCGGCGAGCAGGCGGGGATCCAGACGACATTTGGGCGTTCATGGAGACGCAGCACCAGGTCGCGAAGATCCACCCCAGAGACCAAGCCCTTGCTGAGATGGGGGATCCCAACACGTCACTTCCGGAGGGACTCACGCTAGCCGTCGCCGCCGACCACTGTGCTACGGCTGTAGTCTACTCGAAGGGACGTGTGAGGCTGGTCTCGCACGAACGGGCGTTGAGGCTCGTGCCGGAACTGCCCAGGTAGGGCAGTGTCGCGCTACTGGAGGTGCTCCACCGCATTTGTCACGACACGATACAGATCGTGCCAATGAACGTCGTCCGGCTCCGGTGACGCGTAGGGCTCCCTGTCTCCGCGACTCCATCCAGTGTGCCAGCAAGGGCTGCTGCATATCAATACTGAGTCATGGCAATCATCAAACTGGTCGGCTGTGATGTCGATGTGTGTGCCATCAATTTGTAGCCAGGTGTGACTATCGGTCCCCCGGAAAGCATTGCTGATAATATGGATCCGTTCTGCAGCGACATCGCGTTGGATGAGGTACTGCGCTAGGAGCCACGAGGCTGTCCAACACTGTCCAACAGGAAAACGATCAAAGCCAGGAAACACGTTGGTGGACTCGCGAGCAATCAGTTCGCAGGCGAGTCGAAATGCTGTGACTGTGCTGCGCTGGTCCGATTTAGCCATCGGTGCGAAGTGTAGCAGATTGCTCGACAGTAGTCGGCGTACGGCCATCCTTTAGTGATGGGGCCATATTGGCGGTAGAGCGATTGGATGCCAAGTCACTTGACACTGGCAAGATCCTGGTAGTACACAAAGGGAATGCCGTGATCGGTGCTTTCGGTATCGTAAAGCATCGGTACCGCATTGCTCACCGCGATGACGCCACGTATTGAGGATATATCACCTCGGCAGAATGTCTCCAGTTTGTCTGGATTCTGTCGCACCATGTCAACCCGGCGCACATGACGCAAGAGGCGATCGGGCTTGCCGTCTTTCGACGATAGACCGCGAAACTCTTGCATTTGCCGTACGATCTCTGACGGGTTTTTGGCGAGGGTGAGCTGTTTGCATTCAATGAGTAGAACACGGCCGGTTGGCCGGTAGTAAGCCAGAACATCAATGTCGCCGTACTCCTCAAGATCAGGCATCTTGAGCAACTCGCCGAGCGATCGTTCACGCCATGTCTGCCACCCAAGTGACTCGAGTGACTGCTCACATTCCAAGGTGAACTCTGCGCCTCGCCTGTCTCGGATCCAGCCAACCCATTTACGCATCTCATCAGCCAAGAAGTGCTCGGGGTCAAACGCACCCTGCCACATCGACTGTAGCCAAGCCCCGACCGACTCGTGAACGAGTCCGGCTGACCACATCAAGGTAGGATCGGTCGATTCAGTGCACTGTGCGAACGGCTTTGAGATGAGTGATAGTCTGCGTCGGAAACGCCATGGAACGATGTCGGTCCAGCTAAACCCTTCGGGTGGGATGCTCCACTCGGGTCGATGGCGCAGCACCAAGTGTTCGATCAATGCATGAGCTTCAGAGGGCGGCACGAGCTCAGCCCAGCGAGTCTGAAGATCAGATTGAACAGCAGTCTCGACCGCAAGGGAATTCTCGATGCCATCACGGACGGTGGAGTTGACGATTGTCCATATGGAATTAACCGTGAAGCCAAATTCTGCAAGGATGGCTGCATTGAAGCGGTGAAAGCGATCGTTCGGACTTGTCTTTGGATCATCGATGTCTTCACCCGCATACTTTGCCTGTCGCAGTTCCCTTCCTTCTTCAACAGCAATGGCGTAGTCTTCGTGAACGCGGTCAGCGTGTCCTTCGCCCCACATCGGAACCCCGCCAAGCGCAATGCGGATCTCTGGTCGCGTAAAGCCGAAGTGCATCGCGTCGGAAGCTGCTCCATAGAACATCATCAGCTCAGCATCGGCCATCAGGGTGGACAGATCTCGTTGGCCGGGGGCACGTCCACCGGACCGGGCCCCGTGACACACAGCCATCTCGGCAAGTACTCGAGACGTAGTCGAGACCAGATACAGTCGCCAGACTTGCCTTGCCGATTCGGTCGGCACGGCAGAGTCGTTGGGTCGGAGACTTCGGATTGCATTGCGTGTGACATCCCATTGCCGGGTTGTCTGACGCGCTGCGAGGGAGTTGGTAAGCAAGGAACGCAGGAGCAGTTCGCGGTCAAAAGAGGCGAGCTTGGTCCGCAATCGCTCCCACACCTTGTCAACGAGCTTTCCGAGTGTGTCAGTGCAGTCCTTGCGGCCTGAAATAGTCGCGCCAGGCGCAAGCCCGGCGAGTTGACCTGCCCCAATGCGTGCCGTGCTTGCATCATATGGGGATAGATACACGGGCCATGCAGCAAGCTGTTCTTTCACATAGTCTGCGTGATCGCTTGCTTCAAAGAGGTGGATCTGCCGGGCGGAAGTACTTCCGGTTACCGACATGGAAACTGTATCGCCATCGATGTCACGTTTGAGTAGCTCGGCAACACCGTCGAGAAAGCCCCACAATACTGCACGTTCGGCGTGATTGTCCCGATGCCCCATCGCAAGGGAGAGCCGCTGGGACAGGCGGGTGGTTATCTCACACCGCGATTGGTTTACCTCAACGGCAACCAATCGGCGAGCATCGCTGCATTCCTCGACGCCGGGTTCATCGGGCTTTGTCCCTGGCAGCAAGGGATCGCAATGGATGTGCCACCCGATCGCAGGAGGAAGCTCTCCGCGAAGTGCGTCTTCCAGTGCCGCACAGAGTGAAGGCAGCCAGTTCGTGAAGCCATCGAAGAAGAGCCATTCGTCTTCAAAATTGCTTCCGGGTGGTGAGCTTACAGTGAGCCACAGATCAGTGTGTTCGCCAGCGTAAACACTCCGGGGGGTGCTCGCAAACGCAATGTCGTCAGCGCAATACAGCGGCTGCCTGTGATCGTCCGAGAAGAAGGAGTGGGTCAGGTATCGGCTTACACGAAACGGGTTTCCTAAGGGATCGATGCGGAAATGTTGGTCGCGCAGTCGGTGTGTGTGCTTACGCAGATCAAGCACGCTGTTCGTGGGAAGCATCAAGCGAATCATGTTTGTCATTGCGTCGGGAACGGTGGCAGGAACAATCGCTGAATTGTTGGTGTATCCCCATCCGATATAATCCATAAGCGACTGCAATGGATTCATTATCTCAATGCCGTTGGTGAGATATGCATGGAGTTGTTCCGCGACCCTGAACATATCCAGAGATTCGAATGCTTGGGACCAGCACAAGGTACTCAAGTCATAGAGACTGAGCAGCTGAATGCTCCAGCGATCCTCTACATCAGGAATCGCCATCGGCTGCCCGAGTCCCCACCCTGACGAGATGATGAGAGTCGTTCCCTCGACAAATTCTGGGCGGACTGTTGTCTGTTGGAGCGCAGCCAGTATTCGTTTCTCGATCTCCGTGTTCACATCATCTGACAGGTCGAGCGTGGAACCAATGCGACTCGCGTGCTCCTTGCGTATCGGGTTGTGAACCACCAACAGTTGGGCCATCCGTCCGTGGTCTATTTCCATCAGGCAGTCGAGGAAGCTGGCGTCAGGGGTGTGCGTCCAATCAGGCATTGGCGAGCGGCGCACATTCAGCTTCGGTAGCTCTGCCAGCAATTTCAGGATCGCTTGTTCCGTATTGAGTTGAAGAATGTCAGCATTCGGGCCGGTTGCCCATTGGGCGATGTATGCGCGTATCGCCGGGGATATTGCGGCTGGATTGATCAGAAAGATGCGATTGCCGTCTGTCAGCAGTGGCTTCGAGTAATCCAGGCCGTATCCGTGGTGAACGGAGGCACGAATAGCTTGTAGGGTTGTGGTAAACGGAGACAATAGCTCCCGGGATATCCCCAGCTTGGCCAGAGCATGAGTGCTAAACACAACAGCCTGCTCCGAATTTCGAACGTCTGCAAGCAGAGCATCGGACAGGGCATTCAGTGGAAACTCGTGGCCTCCGGAATACCGTTGCAGTCCTCGTCGAGCTGCTACACAGTCCGACAGCTGTAGCAGGGCGTCAATCTGCTCTCGAAGCCGGAGGAACGGAGCGTGCATAGGCATGGTGCTGACTACGTCACAGAAGGGTTGCAGGTGGAAGGCGTTGCCCTCCCACAACCCTTCGAATACCCGATACGTTGTCCCTGAATAGTGCACCGCTGAGCAAAGGATGTCCTCGGCCGGGTCCTCAAGCGTAGCGGCATCTGAGTGTTCCAACAGTCGGAACAAGCGTTGGAGTTCGCTTGGTTTGGGCCGCTTTGTTCCAGACGAATGCGTGAGGCACAAAGACAGCATCGTCTCAATCCTGATCGCTGATGCTGCGACTTCAGGATGCGTCAGCATGCATGCCAGGATGCGAGCCGCTGCGAACGGCTCCCATCGCCGTACCAGCTCAAGGACGCTACGGTGTATTCGACTCGTTCTGGTCATGGACAGCAAGTGAGTATTTGGCCGTGGGCACTTCCGCCTTTGGCTCGGTAAGTGGTGTCAGCACGAATCCAAACATCGAAACAGCGTGTGTGGTGTGAATGACGTGCGACCCTTGCATGTGGCGCTTGCATGGCATCCACCAGAATGGGAATCCAACGACTGCCCGTGTCGGGCATACACAAACGCTATGGACATTCGGAGTTGAAGTTCAGGACCCAGGCGTTGAAATCCGCAGGCGTGCAGGCCTCGTCACCGTTCTGATCGCACTCCGGGGCATTTGAGTTGTAGGCGATGATCCATGCTGTGAAGTCTGCGGGTGTAGTGAAGCCGTCACCGTTTACATCCCCTACGAGCTGTGATACTGATGCCAAAAAGATGCCTGCGCTCCCATCCGTGAATATGAGTGAAAACGCGAACTCACCGTTGTCATTCAGGCTTGATGCTCGCCCGCCCTGGCCGCCCGAGCGACCAACGTATCCAATCGATCCTGGAATCACGACCCGAAGATCAATACACGTCGGGCTGTCATCCACATCAAATGCCTCGCCTACTTGTGCCAGGAGCGAGAGTTCCCGGCACTCGTTCATCAACCAAAGGCCCTGGCTCGGCTGAGCCCCGCCCGAAAGCTGGGCGCTGAACGCGATCTGCCTTCGAGTGTTGAACGCCGGTGGTCCGAAGCTCGAATATACAACACCGGGTTCCACCTCCGAGGCTTGCTCACCGGCTCGAGCGATCAGCTCGAAACTACCTAAGGCATCCTGTGCCCAGATGCCCTGGTTGTTCGAAGAATCAACGCCGGATCCGACGAGGTAGGACAAGAAGGCGATGTCGCCACTGGCATTGATGACGGGTCCTTCTGCGAAGAACCCAAAGCGGATAGTCGAGTCAAGACCAGGAGCGTGATCTCCTTCGCGCGCCAGGATGCTGATCGATCCGAGCGGATCGATCGCCCAGAACCCGGTGTCGTTCTCGGGGGATACACCCGCGCCAGCGACAGTCGCAAGGAACACCATCCGTCCTTCTTCGGTGATTGCGATATTGGAAAAGCCAGCGAACTGCACGGGCGGGTTCGTTCCGGGGGCCGTGTCACCTTCACGGACGAGCAGCGAGAGACCTGTGCCCGCCTCCTCCTGCCAGATTCCGCTGTCGTTCGCCGTTGTGACCCCGGCACCCCGCAGCCCAGACACGAACACCAGATCGCCGGCGTTGTTCACAAGCGGGAGCGCCGTGCTGCCAGCGAAATCGAACAGCACACCAGGGTCGAGCCCCGGTGCCTGCTGATGTTCCCGAGCGATGAGCCTCAGGCCGGTGCCACCGGTTTCCGACCAGACTCCCTGATCGTTCATATCGGTGACGGACACCCCGGCGACAATGCCGCTGAAGGCAACCTCTCCCAGATCGTTGGCAACCGGATCACCAATCCCACTCGCGAACACTGCACCGTCTGTCGTTCCCGGCGCAGTATCGCCTGATCTGGCAACCAGCCGAAGATCTGTGGCAGAGCTTCCGAACCAAATCGATCGATCGTTGTTGGAGTTGATGCCTGCGCCTTCGAGCGGAGCCTCAAACGTGACCGCCCCTGATTCGTTGATGTTTCGTGAAAAGAACGCGCCAGCGAAGTTGATGCCAGGTGCAAGCACAGGCGTCTGTTGACCTTCTCTGGCGACGAGAGAGAGCGCGCTGCCTCCCACACTCGACCACAGCCCCGAATCGTTGCCAGCGCTGATGCCTGGTCCAACGAGTCCGGCCACGAACACCGTTTCCGCGGCGTCGTTGATGGGGCCAATGAAGAACTCGTTGTACCGCACGAAAGTACCCGTTCCCGGCGCTTCCTCGCCGGTAAAGGCGATCCGCTGTATTGTCGGAGGACTTTGGGCTTCTGTACGATCGGCATCGGTGACCGCTAGCGCAAGCGCCGTACCGAGCAGGGCCATGTGAATCATCGGGAGCAACTCCATCCGGTGCCTTGCGAGTGGAAAGGAAACACATCGCGCATGCCATTCAGGATACTGCAAGCGAACCGAATCAGCTCAGGAGCATCATCGTGGGGTTGCGACGCGAGCGGCGGTGGCACAAAATTGTGTTGTCACGCTCGGCGCGACGGTTCGTTGTAACGCTGGTCGATCGAGTCGGCGAGGCCTCGCAGCTCATCGCTGAGCAGGCGCATCTCGATGCGCTCATGTCGGCGTCGGCTCCGTCCGGTTCTGCGCGCCGCGAGCAGAGCGTCGGTCCGAGCGATCAGCTCAGTCAGCAGCTCGATCTCGATGGTTTCTGGTGTTCGTGGTGTCGTGGTTCTCACCCCCGTTGATGCTGTTGATCCAGGCGAGCAGCCCGGCGGGTGTCTCGACTCGGATGGTTTCGCTCGCGATCGACCTGGCTTTGTCGATCGTGGCGGGGTTCAGCCAGAGCACGGCGCGGTGATTCACCTCTGCGGCAGCGAGCCGATCGAGGTTGGCCGACCAGCTGCTCTTTCCGGTCTCGACCTCGACGGCGAGTCGCTCGCCGGCTCGTATTGCCAGCACATCGATCCGTCCGCCCAGCGCCGGAGCCTCTCGCTCGACGCTCCAACCTGTGCTCGCAAGCGTCCGCGCCACCCGATCGCACCAGTACTCGTGGACCAGCGACCCGCTGATCGGAGGCCGCTCGATCCCGCGTCGCCGAGCCCATGAATGACTCAGACTTGTGGTATCAAGCAGCAGGCAGGCTCCCTCGGGTGTGCGCAGCTCGATCGGCTTGATGTATCCGGTCGCGACCAGCAGCCTCTTTGCCCCGTTCCCGCGTCGCCGCGAGAGGCCGCGCCTCCGGTAGCGATCGGTCACGGGCGAGAGCGGGTGCACCAGCACATCTTTCAGCAGCAATTCTGCGTCCGGATGCCCGGATAGAGGATCCGTTGTCGCCCTACCTAGAGGAGCACGCTTACCGCGCTCGGCCCTCTCTCCTCTCGGAACACCCGGAACATCGCCTCGTGGGGGGCGTGGCGGTGTTCCGTGAGCGGAACGAGCGGAAACAGTGCTCGAGGCGAACGGACTCGTGACGAACATCCCTTCGATGTCCCGGTCCGAGACCGAGCCCTTATCAAGCCGAAGCTCAGGCACATCGATCTGCACGGCCGAGTGCCAGTGCCCGGAACGCACAACCGCCTGGCCGACACCCAGCTCGTGCAGGATCCGCTTCTGATCCTCTCGCAGGAGCAGGCTTCGCGCCGCCGTCTGCACGTCGGACTGCTGGCCGAGCCGCATCGCAACAACAGAGTGCAGGTTGGCGAGCGCCGTGTGGCTCATCTGGCTGGACGTCTGATCAACAACGATCAGCCCCATACCAAGCTCGCGGGCCTCCCGGAGTGACTGCTCGAGGACGGACTCACGCCCGCGTTCACGCAGCAAGCGATGTGCTTCCTCGATGACGGCTACGAAGCGAAGATTCTCACGAGACCGGTCGTGCATCATCGATTGAGTGAGATGCCGCACCACGCATGAGGCCAGGAACGCACCGTCTGAGGCGGACAACCCGTCGAGCTCGATCACGGTGTGGTGCTTCAGAAGTAGGCCAAGGTGATCTGCATTCCGTGTCGACGCCAGTACGCGCCCGAGCGGCCCGTCGCAGAGATCGTCGAGAATGCGCAAAGCGGTCTGCAGCCAGCCCTTCTGGCGGCCTGTGCTGCTCATGGCCCGGCACTCGTCCCGAACCTCTCGGAGCGTTGGCGTGAGCGGGTCGAGGTTCTTGCGTGCCCGGCGCAACGCGTCGATCAGCACGGTGATTGTGGCGTCGCCGCCGGTCCACGTCGACGAGACCAGCTCAGCGAGCTGGCGGTCGTGGTCGTCGGAAGGTACGCCCGGTGGTGGCGAGAGCAGGTTGAACCGGAGGGAGGAAGCGAGACCCCGTGCGGTGGTCAAAATGTGCACGGGGGTGGGGAGTTCGAGCGAGGCGAGTGCTCTGGCCGAGCGTTTGTAGTCGAAGAGCACCCAGTGGATCTGGTGCTCAATCAGCTGACGCAGCATGTGCAGAACGAGATTGCTCTTCCCCGAACCCGAAGAGCCGAAGACACCGACGTGGCGGTTGAGCGCGTGGTATGACAGGCCGTAGGTACCGAGTTGCCGCTTGCCGTGCCGGATCCGGCCGAGGTGGACGGCGGCCGAGGCTTGGTTCCCTGAAGGCGGATCGAGCAGCACTCCTGAACCTGCCTGCCTTCGCATCAGCTCGGACGCGACCTCAAGCTCGCGGCGTTCACGCTCGTTTCCGGTGAGCCACGCGTGATCGAGCGCATCGGCGTGCGATCCCAGCAATGGGCGGAGTCCCTGCGAAGGGCGGTTCACGTGGGGTCACCCCTATTGTCAGCGATGAACGGATCGTTCTCGACGGCGTCAGTGCGCAGAATGAGCTGACGCTGACGCAGTTGGAGCGGTTCGGAGACCCGTCGCTTGGCCAGTTGTGCGAACTGCGCTTCCAGCTCGTAGCCAATCGTGGATCGTCCCAGGGCTCTGGCCACTTTCAGTGTCTGCCCGGACCCCGCGAACGGATCCAGCACCAGGTCGCCCGGGTACGAGTAGAGCAGGATCAGGCGGTGAGGGATCTCCTCGGGGAACGGGCACGGGTGATCGAGCAACTCGGGGTGCACAGTCGGGATCGCCCAGACGTTGTGGAACACGTCGCGGGTCATCAGGGAGGTGACCGGCAGAGCCGCGTTCCGCTTCTGGTCATTGGTTCTGGACTCGAAGATCTTCGGCCCTGGCTTGCGGAAGACTAGGATCGACTCGGTGAGCACATTGGGGTGGAAGTACCCCGGGTAGGGCCGCTGCACAAACGTGCCTGCGCGGTCCATGACCGACCTCGTCTTGTGCCAGACGATCTCGTGGTGGATCTCCCATCCGAGCTGCCGGAACCGATCGCAGAGATCCGTCGGGATTGGGACACACTTGCGCTCGTGCTGGATGCTGCCAACGACCACGGCGCAGAACCCACCGGGTTTGGTCACCCGATAGAGCTCGGCAGCAATGCGTTGCATCATCGCCAGGTACTCGTCGTAGCCGTCAAATCCACGCGAGTAGCTGCGGGCCTTGTGCTTGGAGCGGTCAGATGAGTCGAACCGCGAGTACTCCATCGCATTCCAGTAGGGAGGGCTGGTAACGGTCAGGCCCACCGAGCCGTCGTCCAGTTCGCGCATGGACTCGCAGGAGCGGTTGATGATCTGAATGGTGGGGGAGCTCACGCACGGTCACCCCCGATGACGCGTTCGAGCTCGCCGAGCCAGCTCAGCCGGATCCGGTCGATCGCAGCGTCGCGTGCCGAGTCGGCCAGTGGCTGGAGATCCCGCCAGAGCGCGACACGCTCTGCGTGGGCCTGCTTCTCGAGATCGAGGACTCGGTCTTCGAGTGTCGAAATCCGCGATGCGTCTGCACCGCTGGGCATGTTGAGCAGTTGGTGGCGAATCTGCCGAGATTCGGCGGTGAGCTCGGAGCAACGCCGTGTGGCCAGATCAAGCCTTTGCGCTGCCATGATGGCCGGGGCTCGAAGCCTCGCCTGGGCTCTGGCCTCGGCCGTTTGCAGCCAGCGGGCCATCCCGGGTGACTCGGAAGTGTGCGGTTCGATCGCGTAGTAGTCTCTTGAGTGTGGTGGTGTCATGCAATCACGAGCGAGTGGCACAGATTTGTGTGTTGCGGTGGATCGGGTGTCGCGTGTAGTTCAGACATGCTTGGATCGACGCGAAGCCGATCGAATGACCTGACCAGCAAGTACGTAGCACACAACGATCGTGCAGGACTTGCCCGTTCACAAGCGAACCGCTACGTTCTTGGCCTTGGTAAGGAACCGCAGCTGTTGCGTGACTGGGGGTGTCCGTGGCTGATACTGAATCACCACCGATGTTCAGCAAACTGCACGATTGGCCGCGTTGGAGTCAGATGCGTGGGTGGGGTACGAACCCCGCCTTCCAGAAGAGCTACCCACTGTTGGTGATCATCCCGGTGCTGGCGGTCATGCTGTCAAGTTGGAACCGGATTGCCGACAGCGGCGAGGTGTCGATCTCGTTTGTCTCATTCGAGATGGCCAGCACCGAGGCTGACTCCCGTCCGAGTCCCCCAGCGGATTCAGAGGTGACGCCCGGCGAGGCCGCAGGGGGCACCGACAAGGTGCGCTTTCTGATTTCACTCCCGCGACTTGATCTACCGATGCGGATGAAGTTACTTTTCATCGGCTTGATGCTTGTTTCGGCGTCGGCACTCGTGTACCCGCTCGGTGCGCCGGCGGAGATACGCACGCTGCCCGGCACCGAGGGCACACCTTGTGTCGGCAGGGCGGAGTGGTGCTGGAGCATGCTGCAACAGATCAAGGGAGATTCGCCTGACGCAGATAGCATGGAAGCACGGCGCGAGGTTCTCAGTCAGCTGTATCATCCAGATCCTCCTCACCGCTACTCACGGATCAGTGATGCCCAAGAGCCTGTGTCTTGGATCTTCTCGCGATGGAACACCTTCGATGTATCGAGGGCCACCCTGCGGTGGCTGTCTCTGGTGTTCTTCACTCTGGGCATCGTCCTCTTCGGTGGTGCTACTGTGTTTACGATTATCAAAACTGTTATTAACTAGAAATGCTGTCTTTGTACTGAGTCGGTCTGCGAGGTATCTGCTTGGACTGTCATTTGCCGACATGTATTCACACTGATTTGCAAGCGGGGTGCGTGCACTGGACAGGGCATGCTCAGAGCACCATGCGAAGCCTGCTCAAGAAATCGGGCTCGTCGATGTCGATCCGAGAAGTCGAGATCAAGCTGTGCGAGCACCCGCCTGCGGGATGTCCACGGAAGCGGCCAAAGGGCGGAGCTGACCGTGCAGAACTCGACCTCGATGGCACGATATTCCGGCTGTCGCTTTGGCTGGGATACAAGCTATCAGGGCAGAACCATTGGCTGGTGAGGAACGTAGAGTAAGCCAGCACGCTGGCTCGGCCGTGCAGTAGCCTGCACGAAGGTGAAGACATGTGCTATATCATTGCTCTCTCGGACTATGCCCGCGACTATCCAGAAGCGGTGCTCTACAAGGTGCGGCTCTCGTCATTCGGGCGGCAACAAGAGCCGGCTTGGATGCCTGATGCAACATGGCCGATTGCCCTCAATTCACTCCCCGCGGGTGCGCTTGGTTCTGTGGAGTACTTCCCGACGGTCTCGCGGCTCCATGCGATCACGTTCACTTGGATCGAGCCGAAGGAAGTGGAGTATTTTTTCGCAGCTCTCGATGGCGCGATCAGTACTGTCGAGGAGCTCGGTGGTGTTCGGCGTGGATCATCCCCGCGAATCCAGCATGCTGCAGAAACTATTCATGCGGTGCAAGAAAAGCTAGGTGAGCTTACTTCGGGGGCAGATCTTGAAACGCGTGCGTTGTTCGCTCACGGGACGTGGCAACGAATCAGCGCGCGCAAAACACCGAGCTGGGTCGCGTCACTCGAGGCTCCTGATTGGTACCGCAGCAGAATCGATGACGCCGATGAATTCGATGACGTTGTGATCAGAGGGTTGATCGCTGCTGCATCTGTTGAAGCTATTGTCACCCGAGAGCATTGATGTGCCGTTCTTCCAACTTGGTGTTAGCTTCGGACCGCGGTGCGCTAGGGTCACGCAGCGATGAGTCTCTTGAATTCTGCTGTCATCTGTAGCACCTGGTCAAGCCGCTGCGAGATTTGGATCAACGTGTTGTGCTCGAGGAGAGTCTGCAGGAGCTTGCGTGTGGCGTCAATGTCAGCATCGCCGGGAGATGAAGGCTGTGGTACACGAACGGCGATGCGGACCAGTTGATCTTGGTCGTCGTAGTGGCACCAGACCCCAATAGGGAATACCTCCAGACGCGTATCGCCTGACTCGGGCATGATCTGAGCGGTGACGAAGACCTCGTCATCCGAATGCTGGATATCGATGACTGGTTTCACGGCCTACTCCGATTCTCCAGCGGAGTATCGGTGGCGGTAACTGAGCCAATGAACCAGACAGATCAGCGCATCCAGAAATTTGTTGATTGCCTCGCATCGCTCCCCCAGGCCGGGGATCACGGAGCTTGGCAACTAGTAACTCTGCAGTACTGAGTAGGCTTGATGAGTGAGTGCTGGCGTATCCTCGGTTCGACTCGCCCCTTGCCCCCTGAATCAGGGTGAAACGCTCGGATGTCCGCCAGTCAAGCAGCTGCCCTGCTCGGGCACCGATTGATTGCTACTACCTTGACGTAGTGTCCGTCATTGGAGCAAGACGAGATCGGAAGCTCGTGATGTGTTCGTAGGCGTTCTGAACAGATCATCACTGCGGCGGCGAGTCATTGGTCACCCTCTCTTGCAACCGTCGCTGCCGCTCAATCCACTTTCTCCACTCGGGACGAGTTTCGATTCTGCTGAGTTGATCGATCAGCTCGCGCCTCTTCGTGGGTTCGGCATCAAGCCGCGTGAGCAACCGAAGTAGGTTGCCAGTGTACTCAGGGTTCTGCGGATCGAGCTCGACCGCGCGGCTGTAGGGCTCAATGGCCTCGGATCGTCTGCCGACAGTCTCCAGCACGAGCCCGAGGTTGTTGTGCGGTTCCGGTTCGTTCGGAGCAAGCGTCACAGCCCGCTCGAATGCGGTAGCGGCTTCGTAGTACCGGTTACCTCTCAGCAGCACTGATCCGAGGTTGTTGTGGGCGGGCACAAACCGAGGGTCATGCTCGATTGCGCGTCGGAGCAGCCGTTCCGCTTCTTCAAGGTTGTCATCCTTGATCTCTTCGATGGCTTTGGCGTTCGATGCTTCCGCTGCGGCGGTATCACGCAACGCGTCGGCCTGAATCGTTTGCGTGTTCGGTGTGGAGGAGCAGCCCGTGAGGGCGAGGCCGCAGATGCTCGTGATGAGTGAGCTTGCGACACATCGGAATACCCGGAGGAGCTTCATCGATCGGCGATCCTATCGACACCGACTTGGCCCGTATCCCGGACTCCCTGACGCTCGAAGCCGAGTGTTGCATCCCAGGCGCGGCCGCTTTCTCCGACCTGGAGCGTGATCGAGGTCAGTTTGGTGTACGGATCGCTTTCTCTCACGTACAGCACGAACTCCAGCACGGAACGAAGTGACGCCGACTCGATTTCGGTTGTTGTGACGATCGGGACAAGTCCGTTGTCGTCCGGGCGCCCCGCACGTGAATCGAGTGAGGTCATGGCTCTTGGTCCGAGACCGACCATCGTGGATGCCGCCTCGAAGAGATCAGTGGGAGGGGGTGCTGCGGGTGGGAGAATCCTGGCGTGCTCGTGCGTGAATCGCGTGAGTTCATTCGCGACGGCTCTGGTACGGTCAGACTCGCCATGGGCTCTGCGATAGCGGTCGAACGAAGAGGCGTGGTGCCCCATGGCCTGCACCAGCACGATGAGCGACACGACAGCGGCTGCCGCGGCGAGCACTCGGCGTCGGGCTCTCTGGGTCATCGTGCCGGCCTCCCGCGCGAGAGTTCAGCGGTGAAGCGTGCGGGCTGCTGACCGGCGACCTGCATCGCGGGCTGGGCGGGCTGCTCCCCGTCCTGAGCAATGGCTGCGGCCAGGCGCTCGGCGACACGCCGGGTGTCGGCAGAAGTCGGCGCAACCCCCTCCAGAGTAAGGGCGTCCTTTCTGATAGCCAGCCGCGAGACAAGAACGCTCGGGTGCCCACCGATCTCCTCGAGTGCCAACCGGAGGTCTCGGATCACCGGGATGTCAGCGTCGTGTGTATCCCGCTCACGGACTGACCGCAGCTCGCTGGACAGGCGATCGGCGACAGACATTGGCGCAGACCCTGCTGGATGGAACACTCTGTACGCAGACTGTTGAAACTCTCGTTCGCGATGAGCCGCCTCGTCGAGCGTAAGCCCCCGTCGCCAGAAGCCCGCGGCAACAAGGAGCACGATCATGCACGCGAGCATGACTGACTGAAAGACACGATCGGGACGGCCGGCGGACGGGTCCACACCGAGGCAGGATGGATGCATCGCGGGAAGATCCCGGTCGTTCGCAAGGCCGTGAGTCGCGAGGAGCTCGAGCTGGTCGGTATCGACCCGAGTCACCCTCCAGCCATCCTGATCGGAGGGACGGATGCGGGAGCCGACGATGGCGAGTTGGTGCGGATCCTGCGATGTCCGCTTGAGATGCGATGGAATGGACACGGTCCGCTTGCGGATGCATCGGCTGGTCCAGGATTTCACCACACCATCGGCGTACCGGATGACGTCCACGCTGGCGCGGCCCTCGATCGCGATCGCCGATGCGTCGGGGTGTGCCCCGCGCACGACCCTCGCCAGTGCGATGGCAGCAGGTTCAAAGCCCGAGACCTGCAGTCCAACGTTGCCGATTGCTCCCGCCAGTTCCGATGCGTAGTGCTTCCGGAGCGCAAAGCAGAGCGTGCGGGGCTCCTTGGTGTGCACGTGCGTCACGGCCACGTCTTCGAGGGGAAGCGGTAAATTGGGCTCGGCGTCGTACGCGGCCGTCTGGTTTCCGCGCGAGCCCGACGACGGCGGTGTGTCGATTTCGCACACCAACCACCAGTCGCTCGGGGTCAGGACGCGGATCTGGGAACGCGCACCGAGTTCGACGAGGTTATCTGCGATCTGGGCTGAAGATGAATCGAACTTGCCAACCTTGATCTGCTCCTGGCCTCGGAGCAGAAACCACCGCGCGCGCATTCCGTCGGCGTACAGCACGGGACGATCGTCCCGACCAGACCATGGCCCGATGCCGATCATCGACGCCTTCCTCTGTTCGCGGGCGAGCGTGGCATGTCGTTGGCGCGTTCTTCCATTGAATAGGAGTGTCTGCGGCCGTCAAGGTCGATCTCGATCTCGCCGTCCCGCACCGCGACGACCATCGCGTCGGCGATTCTGTCCCCGACGCGAACACGGCTGAGTCTGTTGTCATGACGCACGATCGCCTGAGCGTCGACACCTTCGATGATCGTGCCAACGAGGGTCAGCCTGGGAGCCGACGGCGGCGGTGGGGGCGGCGCAGGCAGCGGTTCGGGCTCGGGTTCGGGCGGTAGCAGGCGGACCGAGAGCGCCTCGCCGAAATCTTCCACGAAGGTTTCAGAGACGCTTGAGCCGCTTGCTACCGGCGGCTGAAACGGCTTTGGTGGTGGAACGCGGATCGGCCAGAGGAGCCATGCGAGCGCACCAAGAGCGGCCAGGCTGTACCCGGCAAGAGCCAGCCGAACTCGGGATGACGCAGCCGCTCTCACCAGATCAGCCTCCGACGCCTTTCGATCCGCTCGGCTTCCGCCGCATCGGCGTCAGGGGAGTCTACGGGGGGAGCATTCGCCGGTTCGTTGCCAGGTCGGCCCTGCCAATCATTGGTTTGTGCGTAACGCCACTGCGTGTTGCGATCAATGGGGAGATCAGGTGCACGCTCCGCCTGGGAATCGTCCGCCCGGAGACGAGCGGTTTCTGAAGACTCCGGGTCAGATTCTGGATCTGGCTCGGACCACCGCGCGTCGAACGATGCCCGACGCACGCCTCCCTGTCGGCCCCAGCGGACCAGCACCGACACCGCGTTGGCGTTGAGCGACAGGAATGGCGTGATCGCTTCGACTTCATCCGAGGGAAGGCCGGCTTGTATCAGAACGGGACCTAGATCCTCGATCGTTTCGCCAGACGTAGCGACCTCGTCGATGGCACGTTTCAAATCCGACACCTGTTTGCGTGTGAGCGAACCACCAAGGACGGCCTCGATCGCCTGCGGCGACGCGGCCCGTACGTCGATCGTGCCGTCTGACCAAAGTGTCAGGCTCGCTCCGATGCCGTCCTCATCCCAGATCGTGCCGGCAGTGTCACCGGTGTCGGGTTTGGTGAGCAGTTGTTCCAGACTGATGAGATCGCGTGGGCCCGCTGGGATGCGACCGCGCGCGATCGACCGAAGACGCGCCGCGGCGCGTTCGGGGCGTTCGCCGCTCAGGACTGCGTGCACGTTTGCTTTCGCTTGTTCGTTTGAGAGGCAGTAGTCATAGCCGCGTTGCCCGAGCGTGATCGTTCCCCGGATCGAACGCACCGACCGGCTCATCGTGCCTTGTTCGCCGCTGCTGTCGCCGAAGACCTTCTCAGCCTGAGCGTGAAGACAGTCCTGGATTGAACGCACCGCCCAGCGTTCGCGAAGCGTTGCCGCGGCCTGGTTCGCGTTGGCGTGCAGCCGGATCGACGATGCGGTGATGCGCGAAAGAATCGGGAGCGCCGCGGCGATGACAAAGAGCACAAGTAGGATCGCTACACCGCGTGTGTGGATACGGGGAGTCGGCATCACGGTGTCCCCATCGTGTTCGCAGATGTGCTGGATTCGGATACCTCGAACGTTGCCCGAGTCATCCATGGAATCCAGTCTTCGGACGAGGTCGACACCGCCGCATCCGCAGCGCCCATCAGGATGGTGGTCTGTTCCGAGTCGAGGGCCGAGAGCACGAGCGTGGCATCGGATGGACCGAGGAGCGTGACTGCTGGTTTGGCGTTGCTGAGCACGCGCTCGGGCTGTGCACTCCGGATCCACCACCCGCCATCCCGACTGAGCTGGTAGGTCGCGATCGTGCGGGAGTGAGCGGTGTCTGTCACGAGGTCGATCGGTGCTGCTGTGATGATACGAAAGCCATCGCCGACAACTTCTATCTCAAAGGCTTGCTCGACGTCTCGCTGCAGCAGCAGCGACGCACGGTGAACCCACTCGTTCGCATCTGACGGGCGAGAGGCCTCGGCACGCACAAGTCCACGGAGGCTGAACGCCGCGGCTGCGGCGATCAGCACGCCGATTGTGACTGCGAGCAGAAGCTCGATGAGCGTGAAGGCGCGGCGGATCATCGGACGTATCCCGTTGAGTGTGGTGGCTCACCGTTGTCAGGATGTGACGCATTCGAACTCGCGTTCTCAGCAGGGACGAGCAGGTCCACTTCGACGAGCACGTTATCGGAACCATCTCGGTCCACACGGAGCGTCACAATCCGACCGGATAGAGCATGCTCGTCGTCGCTTGTCCACTCGGATTCCTCAAGCCGGTACCGCAGCGGTGTCCCGACGATCTCTCCCTCGGTTGCATCGGGATACCCACCGCTCGCAGACCAGTCGGACAGCAACCTGTCCGCGGCTTCGACGGCGGCGAGCCGTTCGCGGGATTCCGCCATCGATCGCAGCTGGCTGCCAGCTCCACGCACCGCCGCTGCAAGGACACTCCCGAGCAAAGCGATCGCGGCGACCACCTCGATCAGTGTGCCGCCTTTTCGCGTCATTTGTTGGTTAGTGAGATAACGCACGAAGCTCTCTCAATGATGCCAGCTCGACACAGTGTCCGGTGCCTCCGGCGAATGTGACAAATGTTGCTTGTCTCGGATTGCTGCGGTCGATCAACTCGAAGGCGTACGTCGGTGTCACGCCGAGCGACGTGATTTGTACGCGGTTTCGACCTGCGTTTGTGGGCATCCGCACCCCTCGGAGGTCGCTCGACAGCGAACGCTCCAACTCACGGCGCACGCCGCCTTCGGGCTCGAACCAGACCGAGTCCATGGATGCGTTCACGACGATCTCACCACGTCCGGCGTTCGTGGCAAGGTTGCGTACCGCTGCATCGAAAGACCGGAGCCGATCAACGTCGAGCCGGAGTCTCGCAGCTGTCCCCTGTGCGTGCATCGATACGGATACCGCTCCGGTGAGCAGGCCGAGTATCGCGACCACCGCCATCAGCTCGATCAGAGTGAACCCCGAGTTGCGACGCCCGGCTCGCGTCATGCCGCTCCCTCGCCGAGCTCGGAGCTGATGATGTCAGCGTTCTGACCGTCGCCCCCGGGGGCCGCGTCTGCACCGTAGCTGACAATTTCGTATGGCCCTTCACGCCCCGGCGTATTGTACTGATAGAGGTTCCCCCACGGATCGGTCTGCGATTCGATCGGAAGCACGGACAGGCCTTCCTCGTTGCTCGGGTACCGCGACTCGATCGCGTAGAACGACTCGACCGCGGTCACCAACGTCGAGATATCGCTTTTGGCCCGGTTTGTTCGGGCACGATCGACGTAGCCGCCGACCGAGATCGCCACCGTGCCCGCGAGCAGGCCGATGATGACCACGACGACCATGATCTCGACCAGGCTGAAGGCCCGGCGGGCGTGCGATCGGTGAAACATCTGCCTGTGAGCACTAGAGCGCATTCCCGGCCTCCAAGATCGGTAGCAGCACCGCCATGGCGATTGCTCCGACAAATGCAGCAATCAAAAGGATCAGAACGGGCTCGAGCAGTGACGTCGCTCTTGAGATTGCCCGAGCGAGACGGTCGTCGTAGTCAGCGGCGAGTTCTTCGAGCATGGGCTCGAGCGTGCCCGAACGCTGACCGACGGCGAAGACATGTACGAGCACCGGTGGGTAGACGGCGTTTCGCATCGAGTCGGCGGCATCCCCTCCGCATCGCACCGATTCGGCAGCAGACTTGAGTGCTTTGCCTGCGCGCCTCAGCCGAGCTGTTTCCGAGGCGAGTTCGAGCGCTTCGACCAAGACCACACCGCCGCGTAGGAGCCCTGCGATGATCGTCGCAGCGTGGGCGACCTCTTGGGCACGGATCACCCGCGCGAGAACTGGTGTGTGAAGCGCGACGGCCTCGATGCGATCGCGAGCCGGTCTCCATTGCGCCAGCGCGCGGACTCCGATCACGAGGCCAGCGATCCCGACGAGCACCAGCGGCCACCACGACGCGAGTAGTTCGCTCCCGGTCAATACAACGCGCGTGACAAGGGGCAGCGTCCGACCGGAGTCACGCAGCACGTCGGTGACAGCGGGCAACACATACGCGGACAGAAACACGCACACAGCAACTCCGGTCACCATGACGAACACCGGATAAAGCAGGGCTCCCAGAAGACGCGAGCGGACGGCTCGCCAGCGTTCACCGATTCGTCTGTGTTCGGCGAGCGCTCCGCCAAGCCCACCGCTGCGCTCGGACGCGCGAACCAACGCCACAGCCAGCGGCCCGAACCACGTCGGTCTCTGGTTCATGGCCTCCGAGAGCGAACTTCCCCGGTTGACGCTCTCGGCGAGGTGCGACGCGACCCGACCGGCTGGACCGGACCTGTACTGCTCGGCGGTCACGCCCAGCGCTTCCGGAAGCGTCGCACCCGCATTGAGCATCGTCGATACATCTGCCAGCACGGTGTCCGCTGCCCGGCGGCCGCCGCCACAGATCAAGCTGAACATTCCGGAAAGCCGAGCAGCAACAGAAGCAACACTCGCGCTCTGCTCCGACATCGATTGCACACGGAGTCCACGCGAGCGAACCGTGTCCCTCGCGATTTCGGCCGACTCGGCGAGCAGCGTGCCCCGGATAGTCGTGCCGTTCGAATCGATGGCCTGGTACACGAAGCTCATCATGATCAGACAGCCTCCGCGGAGGTCACACGCTCAGCTTCGGCAACGGTGGTCAGGCCGGCACACACTCGGGATCGTGCACTTTCTCGGAGTGTTTGGCAGCCTCTAGCCGATGCGGCAGCTCGCAGTTCAGCAAGCGAGGCGCTCGCCTGGATGCTCGCACGCATGGGCTCGTCGACATCAATGAGCTCGAACAGTGCGGCTCGACCGCTGAAACCTGTTTCGCGGCACGAAGCGCACCCGCCGCCTTCGCGCAGCTCGATCGGATCAGCAGTCTCACAGCCGAGCCACGCTCGCTCGGTATCGGTCGCCGCTCGCGTCCGACCGCACTCAGAGCAGACGCACCGTACGAGCCTTTGCGCAAGGGCGCCACGTAACGAGCTCGCGACAAGGTATGGCTCAAGCCCGAGGTCGAACAGCCGTGTGACACTCGACGCCGCGTCGTTGGTGTGCAGTGTCGACAGCACCAGGTGACCAGTCAGTGACGACTGCATGGCCATCACCGCGGTCTCGTGGTCTCGGATTTCGCCGAGCATGATCACATCGGGATCCTGTCGGAGGATGTTCCGCAGCCCGCTCGCGAACGTGAACCCGATGCGATCGTTGATCTGCGCCTGGCTCACGCCTGGCAGGCGGTACTCGACTGGATCCTCAAGCGTCAGCACGTTGCGAGTCGTCCGGTCCATCGACATCAGCGACGCGTACAGCGTTGTCGTCTTCCCGCTGCCTGTCGGGCCGGTCACCAGCACGATCCCGTGCTCACCAGCGATCACACGCTGATACCTTGCGAGCGTGTCCGGTTCCATACCAATACCATCGAGGCTCAGCAGTACAGAGGTCTGATCGAGCAGACGTACTACGATTCGTTCACCGTCTGCACTCGGTACGCTGGATATACGCAGATCGATCTCTCGACCCCCGACGTCGACGGACGTGCGTCCATCTTGTGGCAATCGGCGCTCGGCGACGTTCATGCCAGCCATGACCTTGACGCGGCTCACCGTTTCGTCGCGGATTGAAGTGGGGAGGGAGTGGCGGTCCTCAAGAACACCATCCACGCGCATCCGCACGATCAGCTTGTCGGCGGTCGGTTGCAGGTGGATGTCGGAAGCCTTGACTCTTGACGCTTCGAGCAGCAGCGCGTTGACAACCTGGATCACCGGCGCCCGCCCGCCCGCGTCCAGCAGGTCTTCCACCCTCGCGGTCGAGGTTGGCTCCTGCCCGCGACCTTCCTCAGCGACGGAAGCCAAGCTGCTTGCGTCATGCCCCCATTCGCGATACGCCGCGTTTGTCGCTGCAGCGATCTGCTCGTCGGCATCATCCGTGGCAAGCACGCGATGGTGGACGGGCTTCCCAAGCAATCGCGCGACGCCGTCGGTCATATCTTCACGGAGTGGCTGCGCCGAGATGAGCAACACGTCCTCACGCTCGCCTCGAAAACCTAACAAACCATGACGCCGCGCAAATACGATCGGGATGCGCTCGACGTACAGCGATGACACCGACGCTGGTAACGCATCCATGCGCTGATATGGCTCAGCGATACCGGCACGTGCCTTTGAATCTACCTCTGTCGCTGCAGGCATCAGCTCCAACGCCTTTCACACGCAGGTGCACTTGCTCAGTGCATCAGCACTGGCCCGCTCTGTGGCACATCCGGCGGCAATCCGGCCGCCTCAACATCCTGCTCCGAAAGATACCGCAAATCGGCGAACCGATCATCGCGCAAAATCGTCGGACGGATAAAGACAAACAACGTCGTCTCGCTGTCGGACTCCTGATCGCTCCTAAAAAGCCGACCGAGTATCGGGATGTCGCCCAGCAGCGGGACCCGGTTGCTCGAATCGCTGTTGTTGCTCGATTCCAGCCCACCGGTCACAACCGTGTAGCCATTCGGGAGCGTCACGGAGCTCTCGATGCTGTTCAACACTCGTGGTGGCGGCAAGTCTGCGATCCTCTCGCCGGTGAAGCTTGAGAGCTCGACCGAGTAGTCCAACGCGAGATGGTCTCCATTGCTAATCCGTGGCGAAATGGCAATCGTAGTTCCAGCGTCGACGAACCCGCCAAACGACGTTGTCGAAACCGTATCCGAGGCGTTTACCGAATTGAATGGCTCTTGTGAAGTGCTGGACAGGGTGCCGTCGGCGTTGTCATTCACAAGCAGCTTCGGCGACGCAACGATTCGCGCTCGGCCGACTGTCTTGAGGGCGGACACGACTACATCGGCGATATCCGGTGCCAAGATCGCACCTGTGAACCCCAGCGCCGGCTCGGAGGGGATCGTGATACTGCCGGAGCTCGTGTCTGTGTTTCCAACGCCGAACGCACTGAATGAGATGAACTCGGGGTTGCCCCCCGCGTTGCCGCCGATCTCGATGCCGAGCGAGAACGAGTCGCTCGTATCAAGAAGCACAAGCGTGACTTCGATCATCACCTGTGGCCGTCGCACATCCAAACGCTCGATCAGACCAGCGTACACGGCTTGAACAGAGGGGCCACCAACGACGATGAGCGAGTTGGTGTTCGGATCCGCGGCGACTCGGACTCGGTCTTGCTGAACGAATGCACGGGCTTCCGATGCTAAGTCTTCGATCTCGGAAGCCGCCGCGTCCGCGACGATGTCTGCCCCAGACACTTCGAGCCCTGGCACAGCCAGTGTCACCTCGGCCAGCGAACCATCGTCTTCGAGGAGCTGAATTGTGGACAACACCTCTTCGGCCTTTGCGTTCTCGAGCTTGTAGAACTGCACCGGCTGGCGATCGAGAGGCACCGGGACGTCGAGCCCCGTGATGACTTCGAGCGCCTCGGCGAGAGAGGACTCCCGGCCCATCACGATGAGCTGCTCCGTTCGCTCGTCATGCATGATCTCGGCGAGCTGCCCGCCGAAACCGCCCACGGCCTGCTGGCGGCGACTCAGGATCTCTGTTGCCTGCTGCGCGAGCGTTTCGGCCGAGGCGTGCTCAACGGGCACGAACCGGATCTCCGCGCCTCTCACCGCAACGTCGGTCATGGCGAGCAGGTCGGCCGCACGGCTGACGCGGTCCTTGAAGTCCGCGACCAGCAGCACGCCCTCATCGGGCATAGGGACCATCGCGCCGCCGTTGCGGGTCATGAAGGGTCGGAGCACCTGCTCGGCCTTCTGCACGCTGATGTGTTCCGGGCGGAACAGTCTGAGCTCGACCGGTGCCGGCTTGGGAGCTGTCGAACGACGCACGCCCCCGATCTGTCGAGCAGTACCCGGACGGCGCGAACCGGCGTCCTCAGGCAGCGTTGCTGAGGCGGCGAGGTCCGTGGTTGGCGTGATGATGTACCAGTTCTCGTCTGGGCCGGGCGTGAGCGTCAAGTTATGCGCGCGGAGCGACACCTCGAGCAGCGTCAATAATCCGTCGACGGGAACACGCTCTGGGGCGAGAATCTGCACTGATTTGCCGTTGGCCTGATTGGTCGTGACCACGTTGATCGAGAGCCGTTCGCTCACGTAATCGATCAGAAAGGGCAGCTCGACTTCGTCGGCAAGGTCGAACTCGATGGTGTCACGCTGGGCTGTGGCTGGCACAGTCGTTAGTAGAATGTACACGAGCACAAAGCCGCGGAGGACGCCACGAGTTTGCCAACGAATTGCATTGGGACTGAAGCGATCCAACGTAGACTCTCCTGAACACGCGGCGTGTTCCGAGGCAGTATACCATTTATCGCTCTACAAATCGCGAATTATCGGGAACTCGCTGCGAGAGTTCCGATCAGCCTCGACCTGCGTGTCAAACGCGATGCTGCACAGGTTGGCACGACCTGTGCAACATAGCTCTAAACGATCCAGAGAGGTGCCATTTCCGCACCACGGCTTCACCATTCCAGACGGTCCGCGTGGTGCCTTGTCCGTCGTAGAGCAGGGCCATGGCAGCGGAGCCCTTGCGTTCGGCGAGCAGGTCGTCGCCGAAGCTGCGGGTGGTCACCTGCTCCGGGTCGGCCTTCATAGCGTTACCAGGTGCTGTGAAGCTCTCGTACAAGCTCATGCCGACTCATCGACCAAGAAAGCCCAGCAGTACTTCTTTGGCTAAGGAGAGTCTGTACCGCATGGGGAGCCGCCATCGCGACATCGGCCATGTGGCAAGTCCACACACAAACTGTGTCCCAGAATACACTTCATATAAAAATTCATCACAAGGATAGTCACAAACTCGAATTATATAAGGCCTCCCGTTCACATTGGCCGTCAACGGAAACTCCGCATCGCCGGTGTATCGCCACGCAATCCGCTGATCAGTTATATTCGTTGTGTGTTCAGTCACCCTGGACGTCTCTCGGCACCTGTTCAAGCGCGCGATTGATGCCTGTGTTGCTTCGTTGACCAGACCCGATGACGAATCTATACGCATCATCTCCGACTAGGCCGTAATCATCTCTAGCTTTAGTCAGCATTTGCTCAAAGGTTGGCCCTTCTGGATTGCCGTACTTTACCCTATTGCGAGCGCGAGCAGCGGACCGATCAATAAGACCAAGCTCTTCTTGTGCCCGCATCTTGAGCGCGTTTCGGCGATGATGAACATATCGAGCCTGTGTTTGCAGCGACGCGCCACTGTTCTGCATCTGGACTACTTCATTTTGGATCTCGGCTAGCGAGCGTTTGTATGAGGCGCGGACGTCAACGCGCGTCGCATACTGCTTTGCAGCCAAGCGAGCCGTAACCACTCCTCCTACAACCATTCCTGCTACGAGAAAGAAGAGCGACAGTTCTGCCGCCAATAGCTCTCTCTCATTGCGTGCGTTCTTCGCCGCTTCGCCGGCTTTCCAGATAAAATACGCGGTTATAAGACTTGTCCACACAAACATGACCGTTGCAACGGTCAGCTGTGCGGCTAGGGAAGGAACCACTATCAACATTGCTGCTAAGGTAGCGAAGCTGAGAACCGATACAAGTATCGCTAAGCCGATTCCTGCTGCCGCCCCAATGAAGAAGCCATACACTGCACCCTTGAAGCCGCCGGCGACTCCACCAACAATGCCGGACAGTATGCCTGATATAATGGCTATGGCAGCAATATTAGAAACAAAAGATAACCCACTCGGGTCCCATGCATTCACAGGATCCGCATGCACATACGCATACTTATGCAGACTCTGCGGGTCGTCGGTGTTGCCGAAGAACGGGTCGAGCCGGTTGAATGTGCCTGTTGATGTGTCGAGGTATCGGGCTCGCAGGTAGGTCCAGCCGGTGGCCTCGGAGTCTTGCGCTTCGCCGGTGTAGATGTGGTTGGTCTTCGGCGAGTCGGGCATACCGCCGGGAACCCACGGTCGCGGCTCGCCGTAAGCGTCCAGGGTGTAGTGCTCGAGCATGGGCGTGCCGCCGACGGCGTCGCGGGTGGTTCCCTGGCCGTCGTAGAGCAGCGAGCACGTGCTGGATCCCTCTGTCTCGGCGAGCAGGTCGTCGCCGAAGGTGCGGCGGGTGGTCTCGACCGGCATGCCGGCACCCGAGGCGAACGATTTCAGGCGCTGCGCGTAGCCGGTGGGATTGAGCGAATCGATCAGATGCGCCGCGGAACGCGTGCCTGCGGTGCCGGCCACCGACTGGTTGGTGAGGATGCCGCGGTGGTCGTAGAGGTAGGTCGCTGCGACCGGGTTCGCCGAGTCGTTGTTGCTGTACGCGGCAAGGCGGCCCATGGCGTCTGGTGTGTACTGCTCGGTATTTTCCGCGCTGTCGACCTTCTTGGTGAGGAAGCCGTTCGCGTCACGGGTGTAGGTGATGGTCTTGGCCACGGGGCCGGAGTGGGTCTCGCTGGTGAGCCAATCGGGATCGACGTCCGTGTAGTTATACACGATCGTGTTTGTCGTGCCGTCCGAGTTGATGACCTTCTCGCGTCGGTTGCCGGCGATGTCGTAGTCGTACTCGATGGAGTTCGAGCCGTAGCCTTCTCGCGTCAGGCGGTTGAGGTGGTCGTAGATATATTCGATATCGGTCACGCCACCGCTCGCGAAGGTTGTTTCGGTGACGGCGGTACGTCGGCCGTCGGCTCGCACCGTGTAATCGAACTCGCTGATGAGCATATTGTTGGGCCCGATCGAGTTCGTGAGCGTATCGAGCCGGCCCAGCCGGTCGTATGTGTACTCAGTCAGGGTGTCGGTGCCGGTCTCGGCAGCAAAGTCCAGTGATGAGCGCTGGCCGAGCCGCGTGTATTCGTACGTCCAGTCTCCCACGCCGTCGGTATCAACGGTCTTTAGGCGTCCCGCAAAATCATACTCGTACTCGGTTGTAATGGCGTCTGGGGTGCCGACGTCTGTTGTGATCGTCTTGATGCGGCCGTCGTTGTGGTAGGTGTAGCCGATGGTGCCGCGCGCATCGGCGTTGATCATCATCAGTCGGCCATCCTGGTAGTACGAGTAGATGATCGTTTCGCGGAGGGTGTCTCCGTCCTTGATGTGGACCTGCGAGATTCTGTCGAGCTTGTCGTACTCCATCTCGTGGATGATGTCGACGGTGTAGTGGGGGTGCTGACCGACAGGATCGTTGGTCGCGGTTTCACTGAATTGTGCGTCGTGCAGATCGGGTTTGGGTCCCGAGTCGACATTGAACAGGTAGTAGTGCCTTGCTGTGGTTCGGCCGTGTTCGTCGTACACGTTTCGCGTGATATTGCCTACAAAGTCCTGGCGAAGCCAGAGGCGGTCGTCGGCTCCGTCTTCAGAGTCCGGGTCGGCGCCGAATCGCCATTGCTCGGATCGGGAGCCGGGCAGCGTGCGTTTGGTTCGGCGCCCTGATGCGTCATACTCAAGCGAGGTCTGGGAGAAGAGCTCGTCGACGGAACCCATATCGTCGCTGTCATGCATGGGCGACAGGAGGTGCGTCAGGTTACCCTGATCGTCGTACCAGTAGGCGTAGACGGGACCTTCCTGCCTTGCGGCAAGAAGAGATGCGTTGGGCAGCGTCGGGCTGTCGTCGAGTATCACGTCGCCGCTGTAGACGACACCGGTGTCAGGGTTCGGCAGCAACACGGCACGTAGGCGGTCGCTCTCGTCGTAGACGTACCGCCTGGTCTGGCCGACTTGGTTGGTCTCGCTGACCTTTCGCCCGTCGTTATCATATGAGGTGACGATGTCGCTCGCGCCATGATCCGCGGTGGCTTCGAACTCTGTCTTGACTCGCCGGCCTTGTGCGTCGTATTGGTACTTGAGACCGACACCTTCGGGGTTGGTGGCCTGGCTGACTCGTCCGAGGGCGTCGTACTCATAGGTTGTGGTCAGGCTTGTCCCATTGCCGCTACCCGCGTATTCCACAGTGACAGTGCGTTGCCGGCTGTTGTCGTCGTAGGTGTAGCTTGTCCGGTTTCCGACGGCGTCCTCCGTGTATGCCACGCGTCCCAGCGAGTCATAGTCGGTGAAGGACTGCGAATTCCGGGTTCCGCCTGGTGTGGCCGTGGTGGACAACAAGCCGTCCACATCGGCAAACCCAATCGTCAGGTTCGAGAACCTTTCCGTGTTGTACGCGCGTCCCGCGCCGTCGTACCACGTCTGCGCTCCACCGGTAGCTTGATTCGGGGGCCCCATGAGGTAGGTCGAATCAGTAAAGTCCTGCCGGTCGGTAACGAACACCGGTCGACTGGCTTCGTCGTACACGGTCCGGACAACGATGACATCGGCATCGACCCCCGCCGGCAGCATTGGTCCGGTTCCACCGTACCTGGCATTGCGGAACCAGCCGAGGAAGTTTGATTCTGTGACGCCTTGGTCGGCAGAGGCTTCTACCACATCGACGAGATCGAACGACCACTCGGCCGTCTCGATCACGTCACCCCGAGCGTCCCGGAGTGTCGTCGTGGTCCGGTTGTTCTCCCGATCAACGGACGCGATTAACTGATCGTTGCCATCGTAGAAACTGGCGGTCTCTAGTCTGGCTTCGAGCCCTTCTGGTACGCTGCCATTTGCAACCATAATAGCAATGGCGGCGTAGTCTGACGGCAGATTGCTGTGAGCAAGAGCACTTCCAGCATTAGCAGCATTTGCGTCAAGCCTGATGCTCGCCGTCGCCATCGAGCGGCCAACGTAGTCATGCTTCGTGTATTGACCGACAACGTCGTAGTTTCCGGCGACATCGTCGTACACGGCTGAGAGTGAGCGGTACTGCCGCTGTTCTTCGTCATACGCAAGTTCTTGGACACTCTCGGGGGTGTCCAGGGCGTCCCCGTACCGCTCGATCTTGACAGGCTGTGACCCGAGTTCCGGTCTTTGCGAATCGTAGTAGTACACGGTCGCGTTTAGCTCGGGATTGCTCCCGCCATTGCGAGTCAGCGTCGAGTCGCCTCCGATCACAACGGTCAGGATGCGGCTCTGCGGATCATACTCGTACTGGGTTACCTGTTTCTCTGTCGCACCCGGCGAGCCGTTCGAGCTTGAGGAGTAGAGAAGATTTCCGCGGCTGTCAAAGCGCTGAGTGCTCTGGCTCGTCGGTACGATGTCGTCCCAGTCTTCGCCGTCAATCACTACCGAACCGGATGTTGTGACAACCTCTGATGGGATGGATGTCCCCGAAAAATACTCGTATGCCGTTTCGGTGGCACTCCCGTCCGGTTGGACAACCATTGTCTGGTTGAACTTTTCGTCGTAGCGATAGTGCGAGGACAGGGACACCGCGCCGTCATCGCTAACGCGGGTTTCCTTGGTCACCAAGCTTGCGAGCCCAGAGTGAGCAACGTTGTACGCTCGCTCTACAACAACGTTGTGCGGCAGTTCTTCTCGCACAACATTGCCGTTCGCGTCATAGTTGTAGACTGTTGTCGCGCCGCTGCGATCGGTGACCCGCTCCTCGCGAGCCTCGACGTCTCGGCTGATCGTCACGGATTCTCCGAAAGCGTCCAAACTAGTGCTTAGTCGCCCCGCGTCGTCGTACGTTGTACCAAGCACGTTGATACCGCGGGGATCAATGACCTCCATCAGCGCGTATGTATCGTTGGTGTTTCCGTCCGGGTAGGTGGCGTCGTCGTAGATGAATCGGGTGACATCGCCCGTGCCATTTGCTTCGGCCGCTGCGATAGCCGCGTCGACGTCGGCGTCGCTCGCGGCCGTGGTGAGGGGGATCGCGGGAGCATCTGTAAGCCGGCAGACTTTGGTCAACCGCTGATCATGATCACGATCATGTACATAGTCAGGATCGTTCGGGTCAGCTTTGTCGCTGTACTGGTAAAGGTAGTAAGGCAAGCCGTTGACAAAGAGGGCTCGCACTCGGCTGCCGTCATCGCTCCACACCAGATCCAGAGAACGCATTGGGTCGATCGGCTGTCCAGCAGCGTCAAGGTTGGCAAACTCAAAGTCGACGCCGAGGATCGTCTCTCGGTCCGTTCCGTCGTATTGCGGCACGAGAGCATCGCCATTCGGTAGTTCTACGCGCGATACGTAGGGCTGGCTGTAGATCCGAATCGAGTTCTCCGTATCGATCCAGTCGGGCTCGGCGATCCATTCGTGATCACGAGCGAGTGTGTACTTCGTGCCGTCAGCGAGCTCCAAGATGAAGCCTGGCATTTCGAACGATACATCGTGTGCCACATATGAACTGCTGCCTGAGACATCGTACCATACACCAATTGGATCTGTAAATATATTAAGATAGCGAAGTTCCAGATCTGGCACCCCTCGCAGAGAAGCGTCTACGCCCGGAGGAGATCTGTAGAGCGAATCATACCGCGGATCCGCAAAGCCGTAGCCTGTTTGATTGAGTTCATAGCCGAAGACTGTTCTCTGTCCGTTCGGCAATGTGAGAGTGACACTCCGGTTCAGCGTGTTACCGTCACGGCGGGGAGTAATTCCATTCACCGCATCACCAGGAGACTGAAATCCGGCGACCTGCACATCAAGATCGAACAGCGCCATCGACCAGCCTGGACCGAACGGGCCATCGGTATGAGTTGCGTTGCTTGAATATGTGCGGGTGAGAGTGACCGGCACCGTCCCGATTTGCGGCCCTCGATCCTCTTGCGCAAACGCGAGTTCACCTATCTTCGCCGTTGAGGCAACCTCGATACGGACGTCAGCACCGCTGCTGATGTCGCCGTAGACTTCTCCTGCAACAACATACAAATCGTATGTACCGTTCGGTACGGAGGTCATGTCAACAGTGGCAATGTGCGAGTCGTGGTCCGAAAGGGCGTACGGCTCGATCGTTCTGAACCCCCAGCCTGATGTAAAGCGTGTCCATGTCCAGAGCGGCTGATCGCCGTCTGGAGGCACGCCATAGAGGCTCGGCGCCCCAGTGTTGTTTTCTGCGGGCTCCAGCACAAGACCGTACGAAACCTCTGACAGATTGTCACGTTCGGGCCGAATCCGCCCCTCGACGAGCATCGTGGGAGTAGTGACGACCGCGAGCGGCCGTCCCGGCACGCTGCCGTCTGGGCTTGACAGACGAGGATGCTCCGGTTTCGAAATCGTAATTTCGATACGGTCATTGGAAAGATTCACGCCGAACGGTAAAGCTGCCTGGGCAACTACCGGCCCAGCCACTTCAGCGACGGAGAGAACTACACGGTAGTTGCTGCCGTCTGGAACTCTGTCATCATTCACTTCAAGCGACCAAGCGTGAACACTATCCGCTCTCACGATCTGCGCGCCCGAGTTCGCACTGATCAGGCCCGTGAGTTGCGGCGTATCTCGATCGTACTGGACAGCGGACCAGACCCCGTCGCCAATTGAATCATCGAACCACTCGAATCGGAACTCGTACTCAAGATCAACCGCAGCAGCTCGAATCTCCGCGATGAGGTCAACGTTGCTATTGTTAGCATTTGCAATGCGCGGCGTTACGACAAAGTCTGTGATCGTGAGCTGCGTATTCAGACAGATGGACTGTGACACTCCTTGATTACCGCTAGTATCCGTCGCGCGGATAGTGAGCGCGCTCTCGCCGTTGGGGAGGGCGTAGGCGCTGACACCCGTGTGCCATTCATAGTTAGTCAGTGACTGCGTTGGAGGGACGACGTCACGAGTCGCAAGTACAGTATCATCGACGACCAGCTCGAGCGTAGTGATGCTCCCCGCAAGTGACAGAACAGAGTCTGCATCATCATCTGCGTTGAGCACGACCATGAGCTGCCCGTCGCCTTGTCCAGTTGGTGTGCCAGCACCAACATTCGCATCAGTAACGTCGTTTCCTGCGCAGCTTGGTGATACCGCGAGGCTCGCAGCACTCCCGGGAATTGCAAGAGCCAATACTGTCACTGTTGGCAACGTCGTGTCCGTGAGTGGGTTTTGAACAACTGCTGTGGTTGTCCAGAGGCCTGTATTGCCCGCTGCGTCATTTGCCCGCATGCGTAGCGTGACGGTTTCGCCCTGGTCGTACTCGCGAGTGTCTACGATCACAAGCGTGCTGCTCGGGTCACCGCCACCTAGTGGTGGAACTGGCTGCAATGAGGACGCAACGATGACCTCTTCGTCACCAGGAGCAGCGCCCTGAATGCTGATGGTGTACTGCTCGAAGTTGAGAGATGCGTAGTTCTGCTGATCAGTCTCAAAGTCATCGACCCACCCTTCCACGCGAAGAGTCCCGCGTTCCGGATCTCCCGCCATCACGCTGTCTCCAGGCATAGCTGGAGGCACGACGCTCAGGTGCGCTTCCGGCGCGACTCGGTCAACATTGATACTGCCGTTCCATTCTACTGTGTCGGCATCACCCGGCTGAATGGGAAACGGATCTCCATCTCCGGGCGGGGTGATCAGCAGCCGCAAGTCGTACAGCCCGTCGAGGTCTCCTGTCGATCCAGAGTCGTCGAGCTGGACGCTTGCGCTGATGGCCGCGCTGCCGAATGACTGGTTGATCAGTCCATCCGCAAGCGTCTCAAATTCCAGCTCTCCAAGACGACGGGCATCCAACTGCCATGCTCCCGCCCGCAGGACCTCGGCATTCAAGATGATGTCATCACTGGCTGTATTGCGGGCGGCGACCCATGTCGGGCGGGTATCGTCGAGCGACGTGACGGTAGCGCTCAGGATGACACTGCTCGCGGTATCCTGAGTTCCGATTCCGCTGTATAGCAGGGCGAGCAGGGTATCGGTCTCATATGGATAGTCAGCTTCGGTGTCGGTCCATAGATCCCCATGCATTGACGCAACTGCGTAGCTCACCGAATTCTGCTCGTATGCGGGCTGCAACAGAGTGATCCACTCCAGCGTGGCTTGCAGCAGATTCTCGTAGCTCGTACTGAACTGATCGAAGTCGAGTATCTGCTCGAGCGCTGGAGTCTCGTCAGACCCGACGCTGCTTGGATCGAGCACGTCACGCACATGCATCCACTCACGACGAACGAGCGCGGATACAACCGTGCCGCTCATCGCATCTACCACAACTTGTTCTGTACCCTCTCGTGTTCCATCACGAAGCAGTGCGGCCGTATACAAATCCGCTGCTGCAGTACCGAACGTAAAGCTTGGATCTGCCGCCGTCACTGTCTGCCCGGCGTCGAGAGCATCCGCGACCAGTGTTCCCAATACCGTGTCGCTGCCAAAATTCGAAGGGAGCGTCCCGGCAGCGGGAGGCTCGAGGGTGAAGACTGCACCATCAGCAAGGTCTCCCGAACTTGCAGATGCGTCGTTCGCGCGGCGCAGAACGTCAACAAGCGAGAGCGAGTCGTCGGCCGCCACTGCATGTTGGAGTGAAGATGCTTCCAGCACGCTTGCCGTCATTGAAGTGAGACGGAGGAACTGTTGTTCTGCATGGACTCGTGGTTCCGATCCCGCGACGTTGGCGAGCGGGGCGACAACGTGTGCATCCCGTATCGTTCGCAGCGACAGTGGTCCGGCCGCCACTCTGGAGTGGGCTGACCCTGGACTGCTATCAAAGTACTCTGGAACGACGTTCCATGATGCAACAGCGGCGCTCGGCGTTCGGACAGCACCCAGATCAAGCGCATTCGCGGTAACGCGGTTCGCTCGGTCGCTCTGGTAAAAGTATCCGAGCCCCATTGCTCGAAGCGGAGTTCCGATAGCACGGGCGATGGTCAGGGCCCGCTCGCTTTCGTCCATCACCACCGACGTCGGTGCGGTTCGCAGAGCTTCCAACTCGGGCTGAACAGACGCAATCGAACGTGCTGCGTCCGCCAGGTCAGTAGTCGATACCACATGCGGATTGACTATGACTGATGCCACACCTCCGGCAAAAACCTCGATCTGATTCGGTGTAGTGACGACGCCGGGGAGATCTACGTCGAGATACACCTGCAGTGGGTCGCCGACGGATGTCGGGCTTGGGTTGGCCGGAAAGTCGAGGGGCGGCACTTCGAAGGTGTTTATGAACAGTCGAGGAGTCGCTCGCAGCAACCCCGCGTTCATCTCGCTCATTGGCCCACCATGACCACCTGCTATCGCAAGAGACTCATCCGTCAGTGGCGCCACGAGAGTGATGTCACTCTCTGCAAGTTCAGCCACCCATCCTGTGTAGGAGATGGTGCCATGATCAGCGAGCACCTCAATCGTGACGGAAGATCGCAACGAATTCGGCACATCACGAGTCGCTAGGCCGCGGCTGTGGATCGCGTAGTAGTCTGACAGCGGGACGTACCCGATCTGATCACGGACGACACGGCGTTCACGGAACGCATCAGTTACAGAGATATCATTGTCTAGCAGGTAGGTGCCCAGAAGTCCCGACCGCGCCTGCATCTCATTCGCGATAAGCCCTGAATCTATGGCTGCGACGCGCCCTACTCCCGTCTGCACCTCACCGCGAGTGCTCGGCATTAATGCCGTGCGGCGAATGCCGTCTGGATCCGCACCAATGTCATCAGTCGTAGACCTACCGAAGAGCTGGTGACGCTTGTACGAGCCATCGAGATCGACCCATGCATCGCCCGTGCCGACCGCGCCTGCCGCGGATCTATAGGGCTCCGTATCGAGATATGCACTCACCCACACGTGATCGAGTCTGATGACGCCCTCACCGTCGTCGACTTCGTTCGCGATACCTGCGTCTGACAACCAACGAGAGGTATCGTTCAGCGACTGCGTCCCGAGCCACTCGGTTGCATCGGTCTCCGAAATCTCGATGGTGCCGAAGACATACCGCGCTGGCACTCCTGAGCATCTCAGTAGCGCAATGAGTGCACTTGCGATATCCAGGTCGTTTCCTGCACCGTCGCGAAGCGTTCGGGAGGCGGACTTGTTCGCGCCAAAGTACGGATCGTATCTGATCTCGTTGCGAACGTAGCCCAGAATCGACAGCGGGTCGTGATCAAGCTCATTCGCTAGGCACCGAATCGGGTCATAATCCGGTGATTCTGGATCGCACATCGAGTCGGTAAATGTTGCCGACGAGAAGTCAACGTACGGCGGAGCAGGTTGCTGGTCCGCATCAACCGGTTGTCCCTCAGCGAGCCAATCATCACCGATGCTGACAAACAAGTCACCCAGCACATCGTTGTCCAACGATGCAAGGGCCCACGGATAGGCGAACGGCCCTTTCGATCCCGTCCGTTGCTGAGGCGAGCGCTGAATCTGCCGCGCCAGCGAGCGGCCTGCTCCCGTGTCGCCGTGGGTCGACAGGCTCTGGACTGTGGGCACAAGCATCTGACGTGTGCGTTGCCGTGGCTGCTCTTGAAGACTGTTCTGCCTGACAGATGCTCGAAGCGACCGCAGGTGTCGTTCCAGTCTCGTGATTTGCTCACGATCATCACGTAGTGCTGGATCTACCTGTTCCAGCATCGCCAGACCAGCCGCTGCCGCGCTGCGAGCAGTTGTCCGCTGCCGAGCGAAGAGGCTCTCCTTGACGCCCGCGGTACGTTCGAGAAGGTAATCAAGATCGCGACCTAGATGTTCGGATCTGACTCCGCTACTGGTCAGCCGCAGCAAATGGGCCCTGATTTGCCGAATCTGGACCTCGATGCCAGCGTGTTCGTCCACACCGACTCGAGCCATTACCGCTGCGTCGGCGACGGCACGTCGTACCTGCATCCGATTGAGCTCTTGTGCGATCAGCTGCGGCGCGTAGGCCATCTGCGCAACAAGGCCGACCAGCACGCTCGCGATCACGCTCCGACGAGTCGTAGAACTTCGCAACCATGGACGTTTCATAGCGAGACTCCGTCTCAGTACTGATCAGCAGCGATTTCCTGCAGAGCATGGAGAAGATCATCATCTGGTGTGAAAACCGGCGCACCGATGATGGCAAATGTATCGACGGCCCCTGTCACAGTTCCCGGCCAGCTGGGATCTGTGTCGCTGCCCACAACGATCTCGCCGTCGATGGACGCCGCACCTAAGGCGGTCGCCGCCGAATCCGTGGACGTCCAGCAGGCCAGCTGGTCGAGCTCTTCAGACGAAGACAGAATGAGTTCGTACCAGTGGTCTCCGAGCGGGGCCAGCGGGAAATGGGCCTGCCCACCGTTCGTGAGCCGAACCGAGACATCACCCTGACTCACCGTTACGACAGGACCACTCGAATCGCTTAGGAGAGTTCGCGGGGCATCTGGAGACTGGAATCGCGCGACAATCGTCCACGTCTGCGAGCCAAGCGGAAGACTGACGTCTTTGCTGCTCGTCACAGGTGTATCGAGTGCGAGCGATACTCCCGACGCTGTTGCAACACCGCTGTTCCATCCGTCTGCTCCGCACAAGCCTGTAGTTGGGTCACCGCCGCCAGCGGCGTCATTCACGCTCGTACCGCTGCCCTCATTGAACCGCCAGTGCACCGAGGAGGATCGGGCAGCAAGCTGGAGGACCTGCTGCTGGGTAAAAGGAACCGCCGCGAGCATGAACTCGTCCATGGCCGCTGGCGAACCACCAGCCTTGGTGTCGCCGAGCAGGAGGGAGGTCGCTCCCGTCCTAAGCGGTTCTGCAAGTCCTGTTCCTCCAAGCGTGATCAGGTTGCGCCTGACGCCATTCAGGTAGAGGGCAAGCTCATCAGACCAGACGGAGTTCTCCGGCACCACCAACGCAACATGGTGCCAGCCCGCGCCGAATCCGCCAACACCAGAGTCATCGATACCGAACACACGCTCCCCGATCCTGATGCGTAGCAGATCGCTATTCATCGCGATCTCCAGGCGTTCGTCTTCGGTGTCGCCCTCTTGGAGATAAAACACCTCGGGAGACGAGCTCAGCTCGGCAGGATTCGCCCAGAACGCGATCGTCCTCGCGACGGACTCGCGCGGCGGCGAGGGGATGAGCCCGAACAGATCGAATGCCGGTAACGAGCCGATCGTGGCCCCAGCTCCAAGCTTGCCGTCCACGGCCGTTGGACCACTTCCTCTGCCGAACGGCCCGGCCGAGCCACCAAAGCCGGAAAGCTGGATGCCCGTCGCTGTACCGAGAATTGTGAACTCGACGGAATCAGTGTCGGTCAGCCCGTCCGGGTCGGTTACGTGAAGGGTTGCGACGTAGCTGCCGGGTTCGAATGAGCTCTCGGTTGTCGTGACACGCTGCCCTGTCTGGAACAGATCGTCGTCAATAAACCAGGCGTAGTCGAGCTCGGGGATCTGCTCTACGTTGGGATCTGTCGAGTCTTCGCCATTAAACTCGACCTGTCGTTCTTGCGGCTGTAAGGGAGGAAGCATAGCAAAGGTGCTGACGCTTATTGGCGTCAGCGATGTCACGTACTCGGCACGCGCCACAGGCGGGAGCTGGACCGGAACAATGATCTCGTAGTCGCGATCGACGTGACGGAACAGCTGGTTCTGCTCGTCAATGGAGAGGAGTCGCGGGAGGATAGCCAGTTCGCCAATGTAGCCGACCAGGCCCTGGAAGTCTGGTGATGCGCCGATGCCCGTGGCGTTCTGTCCATCCATCACGAGATCGCGGGCGGATCCACCGAGGTCGAACGGTCCGACCGCGACTTGTGGCGACTCAATCGTTGCATCGATGGCAGCCCCGGGCGTCACCGAGAGCGGAACACCGTTCACAAGCGCCCGCAACTGCCGATCTGCCCCGGTACCCGCCGCAGCCACTGACACGAGAAGATGGTACGGGCGATCCAAATCAATCTCGCCCGAAAGTGCGGCACGCGTCGAGCCGGTCAGGATGACATTGTCGGCAGGCCGGTTCCAGTACTCGACATGGAGCATCGCTCGCCCCTCGCTTTCGAGGCTCGCGTCACTGCGATCAATCCAGGCTGATGTACCCAGCAGCCGGTCGCCACTAAACCACACCAGCTGGCGATCGATGCTCCCGGCTGTTCCATCAGCTTCGAATACCAGGTGGATCGTTCCCTCATAAGGCTTAGCGATATCATCGGCAAGCAGGTCGGTGAAGGAACTGGTGATTTCTTCAAGGGTGAACGCGGGGTAGTACTCACCGCCTGTCCACTCGGCGAGGGCCCGGAGAATTTGCTCTGCGCCCTCTCGATCACTGTCAATGTCAATCATGTCCAGCGCAAAGCCCAGCGTGTGAACCCGGACGTCATACTCCCTCGCGAGTGCAAGGATCGAAGTGGTCTCGTCCCCAGCGCCGATCAGCGGATTGATCTCCGTAAAGTCTGGTTCATTGAGTTCATCGAACAGCCGCTCAAGCGTTTGATGGTCACCAGCCCCATTTCCGCTCATAGGGCTTTCGCGCGGCAGGCCGTGCCCCATGAACACAATCTCGGTGCGGCGGTGGGGCCGCATCGAGTTCAGCGCTCGGACAAAGCCATACTTGTAACGAGAGTTGCTTCCGGGTTGTGAGCTGTTCGGAGCCTCGTTGAGCTGAAGTGCCTGCAGCATGCGATGAATGCTGCTGTATTCATCGCCCTCGGTAAGGTCTGGTGTCGGCGACAGAAAGTGTGTCGCAGGGAGCGGTGCCACGCCATCCTTCGATACCGGCGGGAACACGTAGCTGGTGTACACAGAGGTGGCGGAGTCAAGATCCGCGCCAAAGAACGCCAGCCCAAGCTGAACATCCCCGTATGCGCTGTTGGCCGGACCCAGCGCGAGATCGGCGAGATTCATAATTGCTTCGACGGCCGCCCCTGCTCGCGTCCAATAGTAGTCGTATCGTGTATCAGCCTGCAACATGCCGTCGCCGTTTGGGTCCCACAGAAGGTTGGCGTCCTTTACGTCAAAGACGTTCGTGAAGATATCGTCCCCACATCCGGCATTTTCAAACTGGAACCGGCCGCGATTGGGCACGCCCGCGTTGAACAGAATCTCGTCATCCGGTTCGCACACGTTGTTGTAAGGACCAAACCGGAACATACTCCGAGAGCGGTCCATGATCACAATGTAATCCGTGGGCACGCTGCCCAATCGGTTGTCATTGAACCGGATTCCCGGCCTGCACCCGAAGGTCGCCTCAGAGGAGATTGACGGTTCATTGTCGACCTCGGCGGTCAGGTCATTCCAGCCAATACCGATGTTGATCCACTGCGATAGCAGCGATGGGGCGTCGACCTTTGCCTTTCGAGCGCGGTCTGCCCGGACATACAGCGTTCCGTTCCGCAGAGTCCTGTCGATATCGAGGCCATAGCGATCGACCATATATCGATCGACTCGAGCGAGATCGTCATCGTTGAGCGCGGTATCAAAGAGCAAAAGTTCTGCCACATCGAGGGCACTCGTGCCTTGGAGAGCACCTTCGGGCGCCGTAAAGCGGATCCCGTCGAGGTCAATCGCACCCACAGCGGCGTCTGTCTCGAACGCCAGGACGCCATCCCGGTACACGGTGACTCGATCTGGCCCGGGGCCACCATCGTCGTGTACAAAGGTAAGCAGTGCGTCATCACTTTCAAGAATCAGCCCGAGCGGTGCCAAGCGAGGAGTCCCGCCATCCGTCCATGCCAGCTCAAGCGCGCCGTTTCGAACCGATAGGATGAACACTGGGGTCGTCCCGTCGAGCAGTTCTAGAATCGGTTCCGCTTGATCAACAGCGCCTGTCTGCCGCGGTCTGATGACGGTCGATGCAGTGAAGGTATTGCCGATTGGGAGTTCGAGCGTTTGCTCCAGGCTACCTGCGTTACCGCCGTCGGCCGAGCCGAACGACAGGTACGGTCTTTCGCAGCAGTTCTCGACGGCAACGAAGACATCCCCGCTAATTGTCTGACGACTGGCGTGTTGCAGAGGATCGGTCACGTTGGCCGGGATCCAATGCAAGACAGAGTGTTTCGTATCCGCCGGTGGCATTGGATCAACGCTGGCAAAGAGCTCTACGCCGATGTCCGCTCGCAACCATACCGAGATGTCAGGCAGCACATCTTCCGGCAAGTTGATCGGATCAAGAAGGACCGCAGTGCTGTGAACCGTCGTATCGGTCGCCGGATCCGTGTAAGTCTCAGCAGATCCAACGACGATGCCAGAGTCGTTGACGTCGTACAGTTCGCGAATCGACCAACCGAACCCGTCCGCATTGTAGATTAGAGCGTCCGCCTGTACAAAGGTCTCAATGCCGCGAGAGACAACCCCTCGTTTTGCACTGTCGATTGTCGACTCATATGAGCCGACAATCGTCGGGAAACGATTCATCGACACCGCGGTGTTGGTACCGGGGGTGACGTCGGATAGCGAAGTCCACGCAACTGATGCATTCAGCCCTTGTGAGCCGAACACCCAGGTCTGGACGCCGGCTGCCATCTCAACAGCGGCAAGTATCTCGCCTTCGTTATTGTTAGCGTGAAACTCAAATCGTGCCGGACTTGACGGGAGATTGATACGTTGCCAGATGCCGTTGGTTCGTGCGAGTGGCGAGGATAGTGGGGTCGCGTCGTTACCGTCGTCGAAGTTCTGTGTCCAGCCGACAGCATCGTTGTTGTTGTTGATTGAAAGCAGTGTCGCGCCGATGACATCGTTGGCATCGCCTGGGCCAGGATGCCATGACTGGCTGGACAGGTATGGCTCTGTCGAGGTTGGCACTTCGCTCCAGAACGACGCCAAAGACTGTCCATTGGGCGTGGGGTGTATGACCTGCCCAACGACGCTGGACAACATACCAAGATCGTTCAGTCCGCTGATCCGCGAATGACCGTATGTTGCCGGATCGCTGTCGACAGCATCGTCGGGTATCAAGCCCCACACAGATTCTGTTGACACATCAGCCAAGAAACCGATCGCGCGCGACAGGCTTAGAGGCGAACTCGCCGGGTCATCAATGAGAGATTCGACGGTCCCGGCAATCAACCGTTGATCGTTGATGTCGATCGCTACAGAGCGAAAGTCTTCGGAAGTCATCATTCCCGACGTATTGGGGTCGTCCAGCAACGTCCACAGATTCAGGCTGCCCGACACTTCACTCTCGTGTAGCACGAGCGGGAATGGACAGAACGCCGGCCAGAGAACGGCATGATCGTCATTCTGCTGTCCCAGAAGCCCGGCATGAGAAGTGCCTACAACATCACCCCGGCGGTTGACGCCATAGGCAACCGACGACTGATAGCCTTCTGCAGCCGCCAACTCGACCGCAAGAAACTTGTCAGAGACTGGAGACTGCTGCACGGAGAACCAGCCCCGATCAAGCTCGCGCCAATCCCCCACACTGCCGCTATCGCCAACGAGCTCATCGGCTTTCGCTTCAAGGATCACCTCGTAGTCTCCGGCGTTAGCGTTGACCGGCAACGTGTACGGCCAGACGGACGTGAAACGCTCCTCGAGTTTCAGCTCATCCCCGTTAACAGGGATGGATGCAATCGGCACTGGTGCCGCATCTGCTGGGATGTAGCTGATTCGGAACTGGAGCCCGAATCCGGTCAGTGCGATGTTTCCTGCGTTCGTGATGTCCTCTGCGATCAGGTCAACCGGGTGGTGTGATCCGCCCTGCCCCAAATCAATGATCGTTGGATCTGCAGCAAATTCGCCTTTAACATCAGCAAGAGCAGCAACCTCGAAGTACGCCTCTTCGGGAACACCGATCTCCTGGCTCATGCCGGGCAGGTACACGCGTTGCAACACGCGATAGTTGCCCGGGGGGGTGGCACTCGAAAGCGGGAACGTATGCTCTTCACGGTCGCGGTGTGTCGGCGAGAGTCGGTCGATCATGTAGCTGTGAGAGACCGAGTCCAGCGGATCCCATATGCCCGTTCCCGGTCCTTGCTCATGCTGATACTCAAGTTCGACAATCAGCCCGTTCCAGTTGGATGCCACCGACGTGTTCTCTAGATCGGACAGAACTTGGACGTAGCGGTCGACCGGAGAATACGGACCAGCATCGACGAGTAGCGCACGAGCGAGCGACAAGTCCGGTGACTCGGTCTCGATCGCAAAGTCATCATGCCCAACACCGTAAACCTCGCCGGTTACATCATCAGACAGCACCGCTTCAGCATGGAAGTCACCCTCGCCAAGATCAGCGGTGTAGGTGCCACGATTCAGGTAGACGTTGCCATCAGCGGCGCCGGCGACATCCCGCGCCGATACCGGGAACCGGTAGTGCTTGAGGCTGGGCGCACCGTCGGTTGCATCCGCAAAAGTGTCGGGCATGATCCGATAATCCAGCGTCATTCGTGCCGGAATGCCTGCGGCGGTCACCCGGGATACACGAGGTGTGTAGGAGGTCGTATCAATGTCGAACGGAGCAAACTCCAAGCGAACAAGCAGGTACTGCGCTTCTTGCACCGCATCGAGAAGTATCCCCGCACTGTCACGGGTCGACTGGCTCACCTGAACGCCCGAAACACCGTCCCATGGAAGCGCCTCAGTTGGTGCGTCGACTGCCTGCACCTTGACGAGTACCACATCGTCAACGCTCGGATCAACTCCATGAGGAAAGCTGCCACCCAACTCGTTCATCGCAGTTACAAGGTCGACCGCGAGCGTGTTCCACCGGAGCGAACGTCCCGCATCCAATTCAATCGTGGCAGACCCGCCGGCTGCAAATGGACCGCCGCTCGGGTTCTGCAGACGCAGCACTTCACCACCCAAGTCACCAAGGAAACCATCGGTAGTGACATCGGACAATGTGACGTTGTCGGCGTTGTTGAACTCCAACCCGCCAGTACTCTGTCGTTCGACAGCGGATCCGACCGAGACCGTGGTTCGTCCGATTGCCTGCTCGGGGATCTGAAACGCCGTGTCGTGATCGGTCGTCTCGTTGGGTCTTGTTGTGACAACTGTTACGGCCGCCGCCGATGGGGCATACTCAGCAAAGACTGGCCCCCAGTTTCTGACATCAATCGGATCATTCCCACCGTCGTACTCCTCTAGAACAGTCGACTCCCCGACTTCGCGCAGCTCTGCGGCGATGCCTCCCTCAAGAAGCATCTCGTACGAAACAGTGACCTCGCTACCCGCGACCAGCCCGAGCGACTCGGTATCGATGTCGAGCTCAAGCACGCTGATCTCATTGCTCGTGCTCGCGCTGTCCATCACGCTGGTGACTGAGAATGACGTCACCCCAGAAGGAAGGTTTGCGCCTGTGGGGTCGATGGGCGTGGTGATGACGCCGTCCATTCCATCTGGGGTGGTGAACGCGATCGACGTGGGATCGAGGAGCGACAGGCCAGAGCCGAGGTCGTCTGTGAGAACGGGAGAGTCCGCAAGGGTCAGCCGACCCGGCTGGGCTTCGGGCTGCGTAATGCCAGACGAGTAACCGAAGCCGCCGTTTTTGCCAAACTGAGTCCAGTATGCACAAAAGCGTGCGCCTTCATGGCCAATGAGAGTAATTACATCGACTTCATCCCGTGAAGTATTGGGCGGCATGTGATAGCGAAGTGTGATCACGTAAAACGCATCTGGATTCTCGGACGGAACTGATTCCAAATCATCTCTCAATGCGGGAAACTTGGTGAATTCGACATTAGCACCGAAGCCATCATGCTCCACCATCTCGATGTGATGCAATAATCCATCTATAGCAACTTCACCAAGGACCCGGGACTGCACACCTGTTGGGTCGAGACGTGACGCAAATGTAATATTTTCTAAATCACGACCGCGACAGATCACGCGAACAAATTGACTCGCAGGCTCATTGTCATCACCCGGAACAATATCACGATCATATATATTAGAAAATACAAGCGGCACCGTCAATTGCGCATGCGACACCCACTGCCGTACGGCCGGTACAGGGACCGAGTGCTTCCCGTATCCGATGTGGTCGCCATCTCGTCTATATCGAGGCGTATCTGGCGACTGCAAGACAGGATTGCCAGGATCTAGCGTTTTGTTTGAGCCCGCAGTTGATGACCTTGCCACAACGGAAAGTGGGCCGTCTGACTTATACATGCCAGCAGAATATCGGAGTAGAAACATTGCATCAAGGCTTATATCGTAACTTAATAACTCTTCCCAGCCACATCCTTCAAGTGGAGGCGTTATTTTGTGTCGCCCTGGTGGCGTAAACGGGCTGTTTGGAATTGTAGTAGGTCGTGTATCGACATAGACCACATTGGGAATGTCGCTCCCATCAATGTCGGTGCGAAACTCTTCTAAATCACCAAAAATAGCCCCAGGGTATGTGCCCGTTGTTCGATCATATCGCAATCCCCATGCAGTACTACTATACACATCGACGTATTGTTGATAAGCAAGCGGATTCGAATGTGTTCCGCACAGCGGGTCTCCAAATTCATAATGTTGCCAGCCCCCAGGTATCTCCCACGTCGGCATATGAAAATGATCAGACGTGGGTTGATTCAGTAGATTGTACCATCCGCATACCCATGGAACTGGCTGGTACAAGATGGCTGGCGTCTCATTGGCAGCAACGGCCCGTGAGTCATATGTCCACGAATAAATAAGATTGGTGGACCGCATAGCCGGCGGAGGTATATATATGAAATCGAAGGTATTGATCGATCCGTCATCCGCAGCAAGAGGAAGAATCTGCGTATAGCCGGGATCCGTACCTGTAGAGGCTGGTGAAAGATTCCAGTCCAAACCTTCGCCACTGTCAACACTTTCTTCAAACGTGAAGACTGCAAACGGCGCACCAGGGGCACCATCAAAGGGCAATACACTCGAGTTAAAGCTTTTTACAACTAAGCCAGAAAGTAAAGATCTGTTTCCATAGCCTTCGGGAAATGGTCGCGTATCACTCCCGATAATCTGCAGAGACGAGCCTGCCGGAACCAACACAGGGCTAGGAAAGAGCAATTGGCCGTCGCGATCCTCCGCATTGATGTATGTGTTTGCTGTCGGTACGACAGCGATGTGGTAGTGGTTGTCGTTCACACGCGGTTCTGCTGGGGTGCCGAGCATCGTTTTGCTGAACTGCCCGGAGTCGAAGCGGGCCGGACTGTCGGCGGGCACGACATACTTTGTGGCGAGCGAATTTCGTGGTAGAACACGGAACGCATCGTTGTTCATGAACCCGTCGGTGTTGTCTTCCGTGCCGCTCTTCCATCCAAAGGCACTGAACACGACCACAGAAAACGGCGACGCAGTTGCTGCATCTGCATCGATTGGCACAAGGCGAAAAACACCTGCATCGTTGCCGTTTGCAACGATTCCATTGGCTTCCGTCATCCGTGATGTTGCATTTCCTGCCGTGGTCACGTGCGTGTTGAGTCCCCAGACGTCAGCCGTGGAGCTGTAGTTGCGTCCTGTCGGGAGCTGCGCCCACCTGGTGTCGGTTTGGGTCTGGAAGAACGGGCGGACGCGGATGAACGCGGGCGAGTCGGATGCGACCACAAACTCCGATACGCCGCTCTCGTCGACGTAGTTATCCCAGCCGGTCGTCGTCCGGTACTGAAGCGCCACTCGGAAGCTGGCTGGAGCCGTTGCTTGTCCGTCGGCTGGGAGTCCGCGGGTGGTCACAACAACGAAGAAAGGAGACTTGTCAGCCACCATACCACCATCATTCCCAAAGTCATCCGTTACTGACCCAGGTCCTGTTGGCAGAGTGGGTGCGGGTGCATCATGCGTTGTACCTGGGGGGTTGTAGTAGTCTTCGTAGTCTGCGTAGATCGTTGGAGGCAAAGCAAAGTAGAACGCGTCGCCCTCTTGAGCGGAGGCCGATGAAGTCATGCACGTCAGTAGAGTAACTAGTACGACTGTGAGTGCGGCATATCGGTTCATCGGGCAATCTCCAAGGCGTACACATGCCGCGAAACGTCGTAACTTGGCAGCCGGTGCGAGCTATTCATTGCTGGTCTTTCTGATGGTGATCTCAACGCGGATGCGTTCGCCGTCTTCGGGTGCGAGCCCCGTTGCCGGATCATTCGTGCCCGCACGGAACACTCGCTTGCTGAGGGTAAATGCGCTTAGTCCCTCCACCACGAGCGGGAGGCTCCCGGTGCCTAGTGGTTCCCCGGGGACGGCATTATCGTCCCGGAAACTTGAGTCCTGGTCTAGAGTGAAACGCAGCAAGTAGTTTCCGGGCTCGAGTAGCGTCGTGCTTGACGCTGGATCAAAGGTCACAGCGGGAACGACTTCGGCCAGAACCTCTGAGTTGAAACCGTCGTTGATTGCAACATTGAAAGTGCTTGGCGTAAATGAGTCAAAGTCGGCAACATTTGTGCCGGTCACTGGAATGTAGTCAACGGCATCGGGATCGAACACCAGAAACTCGATGGTGCCAGACGGAGAGAGACCCGAAGGTGAGTTGGTGATGCTCGTGACGCCGACTCGTACTGAGCGGTCGATGGTCCCGCCGAAGAAATCGTTGAACGCTGTGCCGCCTGGTATCGGTTCGGATGGACCGATCGGGAACACGTTGGATACAAGGACGGTGTTGCCAATCTGGAACTCTTGCATGATGTCTTCCGCGATGACCCGCGGCGGAGTGCCATCACCATCATCGAGTACCAGTCGGCCCCGGGCGCGGTACGCTCCCGGCGGAATTGTGCCGAGCGCCTCGCGGAGCAGGACAAACTTGTGCGCCGGTGCACCGGCGATTCCATCCTCTCGCGTACCTAGATGTGCTGCAACCAGTCCCGCGGAATCGAGAAGAGCGCATTCGTACGAGAGCGTTTGTCCATCCTCAACGCCGGGCAGACTGGCCCCATCTGGCAGATTTACATCAATCTGAATGCCAAGGATGTCCGCGAGTGCAAGCGCCGGGTCAGACATGCTAAATGCGTCGCCGACGCCGGAATCACCGAGATAAGGCTGAATATCCTGTGAAAACTCGGTGGTAACCGTGGTTCGGTTCACCGTTTGCGTCCACGTGTGGGTGCTGTTCTCGAGATTCGCATCTTCCGAATAGGAAACACTGAGCGTGAGCGTGCGATCGCCTGCGGAACCCGGAAGCCAGGTGAAGCTGACAGGCACGTTGCCTCGGCCAAGACTACCGAGATCCTCGGTAGCGACGTCTACCTCTTGGCTCAGTTCCACCATCTGCTGGCTGTCAACGATCTCAAGCGCAACAGTTGCAGTACCGTTTGTGGCGAATGGCCCGCCAGCATTGGTAATCACTCCAGAAATCTCGAAAGAAGGACTGATGGCCAAGTCGACGTCTGAGGGTGACACGGCGACTGTTTGTGTTCGCACGAAGGGGTCTGCGGCGGGGATCGCCGTGGAGACTTCAAGCCGGCGGAGGTTGTTCCGTTCGTTCGATTCGGGTACAAGTCCCCAGGAATCACCGAGCACGTACGTGAATGTCCCGTCTCCGTTGTTGACGAAGTCGTATGGAGTGTCGATCCACACCCAGAGTTCGTCGAGGATCGGCATCAGGTAGATTGAATTCAAGTAGATCGTGAGTGCACCATTCGTGTCAAAGTAGCCTTCAGCTAGCGGTGGTCCGACGGCACCATTGAAGTTCACATCGGTGGACACGTTGCGAGGATCGGTCTGGTAGACAGCTACCGGCACATTCGCTACGGGTGGATTCAGTGCCACAGGCCCGACCGTGTCGAACATCACCTTCATCCGAAATGGCTCCTGGTAGCCCGGTGCAGAGATCACGTTGTCCAGGCTATCAACGAACGCGAACTCGGTGACTTCCAGATCGGGATAAGCCGTCTGCTGTTGAAACGTGTAGTCGAACGGCTGTCCCAGGATACGAAGGGCTCGTTCGTTGGCTGTGCCAACATCGAGCGTGACAATCGTATTGATGCGGAATGTATACAGTTGGTTGTCAACGAGCTGAAAGGGTTCAGACCGAATCTCATTGAAGGGGCCATCCGACGGCAGGTTGCTGCTGTCGTAGGACGTCACTGTGAGGTCCGTCGTGGGATGCTGCATCTCGAATTCAAAGTCGAGACTCGCACCCGCTGGAACGGGCCCGCCGGCGCAGCCCGCATCAATGGCCAGGACGATGCCGTCGCTCAGATTGTCGCCAGCATCAAACCACTGCTCGACTTCAATGTACGTCACAAGCACGTACGGCAGAAGTTGCTGATAGTCAGGCGTCACGAACAGCTGATTGTTCAGCTCGTTCGATTCCGCGATTGCACCATCGAACCCCGCATTCGGATACAGTTGCGGTACGGGCCGATCCAGCGCGATCGCAAACGTCTCATAGAGATTGCATGGGTACCCGATCAGATCGGTTCGGTACCGCACAACACCGCCGGCCGGAATCACTTCGTTTGTCGCTCCCTCCAGCAGTAAAGCGTGCTCAAGGTGCTCGATGTTGTTGTACGCGTTCGAGTCGTGCAGCGATACATACAAGTCAACCCCGGAGCCTTTGGGAGGGCCATCCATCACGCCACCGAGGTCCAGTAAGCTTCCATTGTTCACGACGTCTGCGGATACAACGATTCGAGGCATCTCTTCGCGGCTCTCAATCGACCGCATGGGACTCGTGAAACTTGGGGAGAAGTAGTCAACTTCAAGCGTTTCGGATGCGAACGCGAGATCCGGCAGGCTGTCGTCTACATCGACAACCGTGGCGATCAGAAGCGATGCAATTCGAGCGGTCGTCAGTACCGACGTGATCGGGCTGCCTTCTTCGTCTTCCCAAAACCGCCCGATTGCGGCTGGCATGCTGTCGCCGAGAATGTCGGTCACATGCACACCGTACAAGTTTGGATCGCCAAGTGTGACCAACGCCTGGAGGACGAGCGCCCTGTCATGAACACCTTGATCTTCAAAGTTGTACAGCGGGAGTGGAGCGTCCGGCGTGCCATCTGACTGGATAGCGTTCTCCAAGTAGTGAACGCTTCCTGCGAGTACATCCGAGACATCGACGTCGCCGTTGGTCAGCTCCGAGATTTCACGCAGCGCGATGCAGACACGAGCTGTAACCGTCACTCTTTCAAGAACGGTGTCAGTCGAGCCATCGCTCCACATCAGCCCCTGTCTAGTTCCATCCGCTGGATTTGTCGACACAGGAAAGTCGACTTGCGCCGATGTGCTCCGCAAGAAGCGAACAGCGTCGCTCAAAACCAGGTTTGGAATCACAACGGTCTTGTCGACGAGCAAAGCGCGGAGAACCACAGCCGTGTCCCGCACACTTGACTCGTGTTCAGAGGTTGCCCCCCAACCGCCATCCGGGTTCTGACGCTCGAACAGAGTGGCGAGATCCGCCCCGGCATCGAGCCCGGCTGCCAGCCGGGTTCCGGCTCGCACGGCGACCGTCCACGTGTCCGATGTCACCAGTGAGTCTGCGAAGGTAGACGCCGTCCGCATCGGATCGGGAACACCCGCATCGACACCCGCAATCGATCGAGCACTTGCGATGGTCAAATAGGCCGACCAGGAGTCCTCAAAGTAAGTGGCCGTGCCCGGCGACCATGAGCCTGTGACTGCGTCGTGCTGCGACTCGAGAAAGGCGATAGCGTCGCTTAGTGCGGAGCTCTGGGCTGCCGTCGTGCCGCCTGAAACTGCCAAAATCAGACTGGCAAGTAGTGTTGCTAGTGCTCGAGGGATCTGCTGGACGAATCGATGTGTTTCCGGCATGGCCTAGGAATAGCCGATAACTCGAAGTGGCAAAAGCTCATTTCAGGCTCTACAACGCTCTTTTGGATGTTTCCGGAGATTAAGGTCGTTCTAAACACCTACTAGACAATGGTTTGTGCATCGTGAACAAATCTCCAAAAATATCTGCTATTTGTGTCAGCGAGAATCGGCTCATACCATGCGTCTTGGAGCTCTCATGCCGCCCGCACAAGAGGAATCGGCTCTCATCTTCTGCTCATCGCAGTCATTCGGGCATCACGATTCCCTAGCAGGCAAGCCAGATGACCTCCACCATTCTCTCGCGGCCTTGGAAACCCGAATTCCCTCCGGGGTAAGGGCACAATCGGTTCTGCACCTTCATGTACTCGATGGTGCGCGCCAGCTGCCTGTCGGTCGCTCTGGCCAACTTGAGCATCAGGGGCCGGAGCATCCTCGGGGTCGGCCGGGGCATGGCTTCCTTGCGTTTGGGTCGGCAAACGCCACGGGAAGACGATTTCGTTAACTCCCTGCTGGAGCGCTCAGACTGCCGGCTCTGTTCGGGCCGTGCGTCCAGAATTGCGTCCCAACTAGGGGACGACTCAGGTACAAGTCACACACAACTCGCGGCACCGCGTGCGGAGTGACCCCGGCTGAGAGCTCAGGAAGGCCGATTTTGAGTCGAGAGATCTCGGACTGTCGATCCGGTGGTTGCGGGTTCGAGTCCCGTCCGCCTCGTTTGCTGAAAGCCTCGGCTTCGACCGGGGCTTTCGCTGTATTTTGCTTGCGCCCAGTGATCATCTGGCACTCGCTTACCTAGCGCTTTTCGGCCGACTCCGTTCTGTCGCGGACGACCGGATAGGCGTTAAAGCTGCTACCCGCGGTAGCGAACAAGAACGTCGGCTCTCAGGCCTCGTCCGAATTGTTTATCCGTCGGTCGTCTGACTGTCGTCTGCGTCGCGAAGGCTCTATGCTTCTTCGAGACCAGAGCATCCGGATCGCCTGAGCCGGAGACGTGGAGCATGGATGTGAAATGCATTCCAGCGGTTCTTGTTTGCGTTGGTTTGATTGCAGGCTGCACTGGCTCACCGGAATCCGCAGATCTCGGGGCCATTTACAACGAGGTGGCAACGGCCGTCGGTGGGGATCGGAACCCTGTGGTGGTGGTCCCGGGCATCCTCGGAACGAAGCTCGCGTCCTCCGACGGCACCAAGGTTTGGGGTTCTTTCACCTTTGGTGCAGCTGATGCCGACTTCCCGGAGGGCGCCCGCCTCGTTGCGTTGCCGATGGAGTCGGGTCGTCCGCTCAAGGAACTGCGCGACGACGTCATGCCGACGACGGTTCTCGACGTCGTGGTCGCTGATGTTGGCTTGTTTCGCGGGATCGAGATCGGCGCTTACGTCGAGATCTTGAAGACGCTGGCTGTCGGCAAGTACCGCGACCAGATGATGGGTGAAGCCGGCGTCGTTGATTACGGCGGGCTGCACTACACATGCTTCCAATATGCGTACGACTGGCGGCGGGACATCTCAGAGTCAGCCGCGGCGCTCAATGCGCTCATCCGTGACGCCCAGCATGCGTCTCGGCTCGGGCGTGACTTGCCGGACGACGCACCGGTCAAGGTCGATGTTGTCGCGCACTCCATGGGCGGCCTCGTCCTGCGATACTACCTTCGGTACGGAACGCAGCCGCTGCCGAGCGACGGATCGTTGCCGGAGCTGACCTGGGCCGGCGCGGAGAACGTTGAGCACGCCGTGCTCGTTGGCACACCGAACGCGGGTTCCGTGCAGTCGCTGCAGCAGCTGGTCGATGGCTGGGATCTCGGGCCGCTCTTCCCGAACTACCGCGCATCTGTCTTGGGGACGATGCCCTCGATCTACCAGCTCTTGCCCCGGACGCGCCACGCCCGCGTGATCGATGAGGCGAACGGAGCCGCAGTGGACATCTTCGACCCGGAAGAATGGATCGAGCGGCAGTGGGGGCTTGCAGACCCGCGACAGGACTTTAAGCTGCAGCAGTTGCTGCCGGACGTTTCCAGTGCTGCAGAGCGCCGCGAGATCGCCATCGATCATCTCCGCAAGTCGCTGGCGAGAGCAGAGCAGGTCCATCGAGCGCTCGATGGACCGGCCGAACCACCAGCGACAACCCGCATCTCACTCTTCGCCGCGGATTCCCGAGATACACCGGCGCGGTTGGGTGTCGATGATCGCAATCGGATCCGCATCATCGAAGAAACACCCGGCGATGGCACCGTGACGCGTCGGAGCGCCGTGATGGACGAACGCCAGGGGAGTGAAACGGCTCGACGGCTCGAGAGCCCGATCGCGTGGGATCGGGTCCAGTTTGTCTTCACCGACCACATCGGTCTGACACGAGACGCGGCATTCAGCGACAACGTGCTCTACATGCTGCTGGAGGATCCTCGCACCTGGGCCGCGACGAGATGACTGCGATCGTTGTGCTGGTGTATGTGGTCCTGGTCTACCTATTCATTGGTACCGTGGTGGGTGTGCTTGCGCTTATCGTGTTCCCGGCCCGGATCGAAGCGCGAGTTAGAGAAGCGCCGCGGCGAGTCAGGCTCATCCTCTTGCCCGGTGCGGCCGCCCTTTGGCCGGCTGTTGCGGCCAAGCTTGTTCGAGGTGCCGAGTGACACGCACTCAGCGGCGAGTCCATGTGATCGTTTGGCTTGTGCTCTGCCCCTGTCTGCTGCTCATGGTCGTCGCGATCGCGAAGCACAGCAGCGAGCGGGAATTCCCGGCGCGTTCTGTGCCAGCAGCCGGGGAGGCGGAGCGTTGAGCCACAAACTCCGACTTGTTCAGTGGAACCTGCACAAGAAGGTGTACGACGCCGGTGTTGTCGCGTTCATATTGGTCGCGATCGCCTCTGTCGCGCTCGTTGGTTTACTGGCATTTCCTCCGCCATCCGAGATTTCCGCCCCGATCCTGGCGATGCGCGCTCTCGGGACAACGGCGGTGCTCATGCTGCATGTCATCCTCGCGATCGGCCCGCTGGCTCGGCTCACAAAGCTTGCTGCGCCGCTGCTCTACAACCGCCGCCACCTCGGTGTCGCCTTCTTCCTGGTTGCGCTGTGTCACGCCTTGATCGCGATCGGTTTCTACGGCGGATTCGGGCGAGGCATCTGGCTGATCAATGTCGTCACGGGCGGCTACCGAGTTGGCGGGGCGGTTCCATTCGAGCTTCTCGGCTTTCTCGCACTGCTGATTTTCTTCGTTATGGCCGCAACGAGCCACGATTTCTGGCTTTCGTTCCTCGGCCCTGCAGCCTGGAAGGCCCTGCACATGCTCGTGTATGGCGCCTATGCCCTCGTCGTCGGACATGTGATGCTCGGCTCCGCGGCTGATCGGGGAACGGCGGTCGTGCCGGTCCTCTTGTGCCTGGGCGTCGCGATCCTCGGCGGGTTGCACATCGTCGCTGGAATGCGAGAGGTCTTCGGACCGCCAGTCGGCCCGGCGGCCGACGGGTGGGTCGATGCCGGGAAAGCGTCCGCGATCCCCGTCGATCGGGCCACGATCGTGCGGCTGCCATCAGGTAAATCTGTGGCGGTCTTTCGTGATGCGGATCAGCTGACAGCGATAAGCAATGTCTGTGCGCACCAGGGCGGTCCTCTTGGTGAAGGGCAGATCGTGAATGGATGTGTGACCTGCCCGTGGCACGGCTACCAGTACCGTCCACGAGACGGATGCTCGCCGCCGCCGTACACGGAGCGCATCCCGACGTACGAAGTTCGAGTCCGACAGGGCCGGGCCGAGGTCCGTGATCGTCCGAACGAACTGGGTTCGGCCACGGAGCCGGCACGAATGAGCGGCGGTGACAGCGATGGCGAGTGACCAAGACACTATGTACGTGGGCTATCTCCCGATACCCACCCCGCACAGACGATTCACCAAGGCAGTCTTCGGGTGCCTTTTGCTGTTTGCCCTTGGCGTTGGCTTCGTATCGGCGTGGTACTTCGATGACCCGGGCTCCGGGGTCTGGGCGAGCGACGTGAGTGAGATCGAAGGCGTGCTGCGTCTTGACCCGGTCACGTTTGTTGAGACGCCGGGAGGTCCCGTCTTGCTTGTCGAGATCGGAAAGTTTGGTGCTCGTGGTCTCGACGATCTACACGATACGACCGTGCGCTGCAGCGGGACGCTCCTCGAACGGGAGGGTCGCCGCATGCTCGAACTGCTCGCTGGCGATGCGGGTGTTGCGAGCATCGCCGCGGTGCAGCGGCCATCATCGGCGGAAGGGGAAGGTCGCGCGGTGGTCGTCACCGGTGAGATAATCGATACCAAGTGCTTCCTTGGTGCGATGAAACCGGGAACCGGTCGGGGACATGCAGCCTGCGCACGGCTGTGCATTCGCGGCGGAATCCCGGCGGCCATCGCGGGGCGAGACGACAACGGTGAGCGTGTATGGGCGGTCATCGATCCCGGCGAAAGCGGCGTTATCGCTGAGCCGTTACTTGAGGCCGTCGGCGAACCGGTACAGATCGCAGGAACACTGGTCGAGCGGGACGGACTGCCGGTGATCGAAGGCGTTCAACTCCTTCGCTAGCACGTGCGAAGAGCGTAATGCGTAAGAAGCTGCACACCGGGATGCTTCAACATGATCCGCTTTGATTTGGTCAGCGAATTCAGCGATCGGTGAACCACGCAACGCCGTAGGACCGTCGTGGGATCACCCGGCCGCATGCAGTCGTGATCGTGCAGTGCGACTCGGCTTGGATGTCATACACGCGTCGCGCGAGTCCGCCCGGAATCCGCGTAATGAGGGACACACTCCGTCCCGCAAGAGCCGGTCTCGAGAAGGGCTGTATTCGCACGGCTCTATCCCGTTGGATCGTGAGCCGGGCGCGAGGCTGGAAGTCTGCATAGCTCGCAAAGCCCGCTGCGGGCTTGAGCCGCGTTTGGCTGCCATCAATCAGCCAGTGGCACGATCTGACTGTCCCCCAATGATCCGAGTATCGGATGACCGCCGATCCGAGGTCCCAGTACGCTGACTTTGACCGGCTGATGAAGTCTGGCTCGCGGCGGGGGACTTCGCATGTGGTAAAGTCCACGAACGTGCGGTTATGGAACGAATCGAAATTGACAAAGGCTCCGGCCGGCACGGGCGGCGAATCGGATAGAGCGTCGCTCGAACTCACTCCGTCCGAGTTCGAGCCAAAATGGCGGGTAGATGATGCAGATTCCGGTCGCGTTTCTGATTCAGCTTCTCGGCTGGTCGGCCGTATGGATAGCCGTGTCGCTCGTTGGTCTCTGGCGGACCAGCGGCCGGGGCTCGTGGCGGGCTTTCTTCTTAATGTCAGGATTGTGGTGCGTGGTCAACATCGGCATCGTCGCGTGGGCCTTGGCCGCCCCTCCCGCAACGATCGAAGACTTCAGACGGGTTCTGCTCGTAAATGTTGGACTCGATATCATTTATCTGATCGGTGGCACGATCATGCTCGCCACGCGGAAGCCCATGCTGTCCGGCTTTGGGCTGGCCGTCTGCGTTCAGGGGTCCGCTCTCATCGCTTTCGACCTGGCCTGGTGGCACGTGCTGCGTGCAGCGGCATGACCTTGCCGAGTCGATCCACCATCAACTATGCGTCACGCGTGAGGGGAGTCGCGTGATGGCCGCTACAGAGCGACGTACGGGAAAAAGCCGCGCCGGGCGACAACTGGTTGGTTCTGACACTGCCGCACGTGTGCGATCTTCCACCCGTGCTGGACTCACACCGCCGCACTTCGCCAATGAGCCGGCGGACCGTCTCGCTGACACACTCGATAAGGCGTGGTCACGACTACGTATGCACTGGGATCGTTTCACCGAGGCTCGGCGCTGCGGATCGTCGTCTAGTGGTACCCGTGCGGCGAACACGTTCAAGTACTGGCTTTCACCACTTTTGAAGGAACTCGGCTACCCGCAGCTCAGTGCGGGGACTGCTGTGGGCCAATCGGACTCGCCGTACACGATCTATCAGTCTTGCCGTAATGTGACGATCGTGGTCGCCGGACACGATGCATCGCTCGTCTGTCATCCGGACGATGCTTCGCCGCTTGTCGCGACGGGTCCTTATGCATATCTCTGTGCCTCTTTGAACAGCTCCGCAAACGACGCGTGGGGCCTCGTGTCGAACGGCATGCAGCTCCGCCTCCTTCAGAGGCATCACGGCCTCTCGCATCATCGCTACATTGAATTCGATATCGAAGCTGTCATGAATGCGGAGAAGCCCGAGGGCTTTGCAGACATGTGGATGATGTGCCATCGCTCTCATTTCGAGAACGACGGTCCTGGTCAAGGCTGGCTTGAACAATGGAGCATGCTCGTCGGTAAACAGGACTCTCGGACGCTCTCCAGCCTTCGTGGTGCCGTAACCCGAGCCATCGAGCTGCTGGGTACTGGGCTGATCGCGCATCCCCGCAATGACACACTTCGGAGCACGATCGAGTCCGGTCAACTCAGCGCACACAAGCTCTATGGACAACTCATCCACGTTGTCTATCGCCTGATGTTTCTGTGTCTTGCAGAAGACCGCGGCCTGCTTCATCCTCGCGACGCCACGGCGGCCGCTCGTGCTGCCTACAACGACCGGTATTCGACATGGAAACTTCGTGCTATCGCGAACGAGTCACGCCCTGCGGCGGTCGCTGACTATTGGGATAAGTTCGACTTCGTGTCAGCATCACTCGCACGAGCCGATGGCTGCCCATCGCTCGGCATCCCGTGCATGGCATCGTTTCTGTGGGATTCGGAGGCAACGCCGGACCTCCTTGGTCCGCATCAATCGAGCGGGCGCGACGCCGTCTGTGTCAGCGACCACGACATGGTGGAAGTGATCAGAAGTCTCGGATTCATTGAACAAGATCGCCGAGCTGATGCCGTGGAGTATCAAACGTTCAGGCCGTCCTGGCTGGGCTCAATCTATGAGCATTTGCTCGCGCGGACGCCACGGGTGAGCGTTGCCGACAGAACGGTACTACTTGACTCAGCGTCACATCATGAACGCAAAGCAACCGGTGCGTACTACACACCAGACTCCCTCGTCGATCACCTTCTTGGCTCTGCATTGGAGCCGGTCGTGCACGAGCGGCTGGCAGAGGCCGCGAGAGTCGATAGCGTAAACGAGCAATCGGTCCAAGCACGGCAGGAGCAGGCCATTCTCAGCACGAAAGTGTGCGACCCCTCGGCCGGAGGGGGGCACTTTCTTCTCGCGGCGGGACGACGGCTTGCATCGTTCCTCGCGAGAATTCGAACGGGTGATCGTGCGCCGACGCGGGAGCAATATCAGAGGGCGCTGTCGGAAGTAGTCCGGCACGGCCTCTACGGCGTTGACAGCAATCCCATGGCTGTTGAGATCTGCCGGATCGCGCTCTGGATAGAAGCCGACGACCCAGACCTTAAGCTGGCTGATCTCGAATCGAAGATACGAGTCGGCGACGCGTTGCTGGGAGCAACTCCTGATGGAATGAATTCAGGAGTTCCTTCAGACGCGTTCAAGTCGGATGCTGAAGACAACAAGAAGATTGTCGCGTATTTCAGGAGACGCAATCAAGCCGAAAGGAAAGCGTACCGGGCGATCGAAGATGATGGCCGTGCAATCGCAGCGAGCTCAGCTGAACATGAACGACTGCTCGCTGATGCCTGGTGCGCCGCATTTGTGTGGAAGAAACACGATATTGACAGACCAGATGTGCTTGAGGGGTGCACGGGGAAGTGGAATGCCATCAGCGAGGCGGTCTACCGGCAGCTTGAGAAGAACCCTGGATCCGTAGCGTCATGGATGAAGGATGAGATCGCACGCCTCACGCAACAGTACAGGTTCTTTCACTGGCATCAGGAGTTTCCGGAGGTCTTCTCCGCAGATGCAGTTTCGGCGTGCTCCGAGTCGTTGCCTGATGAGAAGCCCGGCACACTCACCGCATCAGACGCGACGCGTCAGCGGCGTCGCGGCTTTGATGTCATTGTGGGTAATCCCCCGTTCCTGAATCAGCGAGAATCCGCGACCGCCGCGAAGCGAGGTCCGGCGGCGCTGCTCTGCAGCGTGACCGATGGGGCCGTTCGAGGGTACTCGGATCTGTCCGCCGCGTTTCTCTTGCAGGCCAAGCGTCTGTGCCGGTCCGGCGGACGAGTCGCACTCGTGCAGCCGCAGTCGCTTCTCACATCCAAGGATGCACGATCAATTCGCTCGGCTGTACTCGACGACGCAAGTCTCGTGGACCTGTGGATATCGAACGAGCATGTATTCGAGGGCGCCGGTGTGTTCACTTGCGCGCCGACCCTCTCGGTTGGCGCTCCGAGGGTCGGCACGGTATTGCGGCACGCGAGCACACGCTTTGTTTCGCTGCCGAGCATCGAAGTCGATAACGATCGATTGCAGGCGCAAGAGACGTGGGGACATCTTGCGGCAGCCGCGATGGGCGTGCCAGAATTCGGGTACACATCGAGCGGCGTTGTCGGTGACATCGCGACGGCGACCGCGGACTTCCGAGACCAGTACTACGGACTCGACGGCTTCGTCGTCGAAGACGCGGATGTTGACTGCCAGCGCAGCGAGCGGGACAGGAGCTTTCCACCACTAGTCACGTCAGGATGTATCGATTTGGCGACGTGCGAATGGGGCAGACGACCAACCCGGCTCCTCAAGGCGTCGTGGCATCAGCCTCGGATCGATCGCGAGCGGATGAGGACCGAAGGTACGCTTTCGGGCTGGATCACAAACAGACTTGTGCCGAAAGTCATCGTGGCAACCCAGACCAAGGTTCTCGAGGTTCTCGTTGACACTCAAGGCAGATATGTCCCGAGTCTCCCGCTGATAATGGTTCTGCCACGTGCGCGCGGCGATCTGTGGAAGATCGCGGCGGCGATCGCTTCGCCAGTGAGCGTCGGTCTTGCTATGCAGCGGTACGCAGGAGCCGCCCTGACGGCCCAAGCCATCAAGCTGAGCGCCAAGCAGGTTCTGTCGCTGCCTCTTCCGCAGCCGAGCGCTGTGTGGAACCAAGCAGCGCAGGCACTTCGGGACGCACACGATGCGGATCCACGAGATCGGAGGGTGCAACTGATTCGCTTCGCGAGCCTGGCCACGGACGCCTACAAGCTTGCGCCCGCAGATTCCGAGCAGCTGCTCGACTGGTGGCAAGGACGACTTGCTCCATGACGGAGGTTGGTGAGTCGGCCGTGATGGTCGCCGGCAGTCGTCACGCTAGATTTGGGTGACTGCGAATTCGCACAAAGCACCGGTTGTCGTCGGTATCGGGCGGTCACTGCCCGCCGCCACGTGGCTATGCGGAACGATGTCGGCTCTGAACGACTTTTGAATCCGTTGTACGCACAGCCGAGTACTGGCGGGGCTCGCCGGCCCTGTGAGACGGCGTACAGCATGATGGCAATGACAAACCACGATTCAAAGCTCCGGCTGAATCCGATGCCACTGCGAGAGGCGGATAGGCTTGCGGTCAATGCCTTCCGGAGACCCTCAGCATGCCTTCTACGCGATCAGACAGCCGACCGGCGACGCTTCTTGATCTCCGATCATCGGGTTGGAACTCGAAACCGCTCCGAGAAGAGATGCGCTCCAACCTTGTTCGGCACCTTGAGCGGGCGCGTGACAGCGGCGAGCCACTGCTGCCAGGGATCGTGGGCTACGAAGACACTGTTGAGCCTGAGCTCGTCAACGCGGTTTTGGCCGGGCATGACATGCTGTTCCTTGGTGAGAAGGGACAGGCGAAGAGCCGGATCATGCGGCAACTGGTGCGGTTCCTCGATGAGTGGACGCCATACTTGGACATCCCCGGTTGCCCTGTGCATGAAGACCCCGACCTGCCGATTACCTCGATGGGGAAGGAGATGGTTGCGAACACGCCACCTGGAGATGTTCCGATCGCGTGGTGGCACCGCGAGGACCGCTACGCAGAGCGGCTCGCACCCGGCACAAAGTTCGCGGACATCATCGGGGAAATCGATCCGAGCAAGCTGCTCGCGGGCGCGAGCATGTCGGCGGAGGACGCGTTGCACTTCGGGCTGATCCCGCGCATGCATCGGGCGATCTTCGCGATGAATGAACTGCCTGACCTCGACGACCTTGTGCAGGTCGGCCTTTTTAACATACTCGAAGAGCGCGACGTGCAGATCCGCGGCTACCCGATCTCGTTCGACATCGATGTGCTCGTGCTGTTCAGCGCGAACCCGAGCACGTACAACCGCTCCGGTAAGGTCATCCCGCAGCTCAAGGACCGCATCGGCACGGTCATCCAGACACACTACCCGCGCGAGCGTGATCTGGGCATCGAGATCACCGAGCTTGAGGCCGACCCGGGCGGAGAACTTACGCAGGACGAAAGCTACCCGGTGCTCGTGCCGCGGTTCATGAAGGAACTCGTCGAGCAGGTCTCGGTCGTGGCGAGGCGGAGCAAGTACGTCGATCACGCGTCGGGCGTGAGCGCTCGGCTTTCGATCGCGAACTACCGCACGATGGTCGCGAGCGCCAGGCGCCGGGCGATCGCGCACGGCGAATCGAGATCCGTGCCGCGGATCAGCGACCTGTCGCACTTGCACGCGTCGGCGGCTGGCAAGCTCGAGCTCGACATGATGGGCACGCACCAGATGTCTGAAAAACAGGTCCTCGATGCAATCCTGGCCGAGGCGATCAAGGACGTCTTCGAGGAGTACGTCACCGAGCACGGCCTGCACGAGATCGCGGACATCTTCGGCGAGGGCGTGCAGATCGAGGTTGGCGATATGCTGCCATCGAGCGACTACGCCGAGCGGCTCAAGAGCTGCCCGCCGGCGTGGGAGAAGGCGTTCGAGGTGAACCCGGCCGAGGACATCGCGGTGCGCGCGAGCTGCGTCGAGTTTGTCTTGGCGGGCCTGTGGGCGACGGACCGGATCAGCCGGGCCGAGCGGCACGGGCGGATCGAGTACGAGACGTGAAAAATCGCGGCAAACGCAGGCCCGGCGGCCTTATCCACTCGTACCAGAAGTACGACCCGGGCACCTTTCCATCACCGACAGCGCCGCCGCCGGATGTCGCGGGGGCGGCGTTCGATCACATGCTCGCGTTCGGTTCGACGCGCCGGCTCACCGAAGAAGAGCTCGCCAACGCGATCAAGCTCGACCCGTCGATGATCGGCGGGCTCGGACCGTCGCTGGAAGCGCTGATCGCGATGCTCGAGGAACGCAAGCGGAAGATCCTCGAAACGTACGACGGCTCGCGCGTGCACGACGAGGCGACGAACGTCTACGCCGAGCGGGCCGCCAAAACTCGACCGCCGAAGCCACTGAAAGAAGAGTTCACGCGTGTGTCGCGGCTCAAGCAGTTGCGCGATATGGAGAACCTGTGGTACGCGGCCGACTCGCTCGACGACGACGACGCGGACAGGTTCAAGAGCGACCTGCTCAAGCTCCGTGATGACCTCGGGAACCTGTACCAGATCGACGAGCTCGTTGGAAAGTACGAGTTCACGGGTACGGAGCGTATATCGATCAAGCAGGCGATCGAGATCAAGGCCGAGCTTGAGAAGATCGACAAGCTTCTCGAGCAGCTTGAAGAAGCGATGGAGAATGCGCAGCTTGCCGTCATCGACATGGACGAGCTGCGGGAGTTTGTCGAGGACGCGGACGTCGATCAGCTGGAGAAGTACGCCGAGCAGGTGAAGGATTTGCTGCGTCAGGAAATGGAACGGCAGGGCATCGAGCGCGACGCGGATGGTTCCTACCGGCTCACACCGAAGGCCCTGCGGATCTTCCAGAGCCGCCTGCTTGAAGAGATCTTCAGCGAGCTCGACGCGGCGCGATCCGGTCGGCACGACGGGCCTATCGTCGGCGAGGGCTCGGTCGAAATACCCAAGACCAGGCAGTACGAGTTCGGTGATTCGCCGGCGCACCTCGATGTGCCTCAGACGCTGACGAACGCGGTCATCCGCGATCATGTCTCGAAGCAAGTTCGCGGTGAGGACATCGTCGTCCACGAGACCAAGAACAACCCCAAGTGCGCAACCTCGGTCCTCATGGATATGTCCGGCTCGATGCGTCACGGCGGGCAGTACGTCAACGTCAAGCGGATGGCCCTCGCGCTGGACGGCCTGATCCGCAGCGAGTACCCGGGCGATTTCCTGAGCTTCGTCGAGGTCGCGAGCTTCGCGAAGATCGTCGAGCCGGGGCGCGTCGCGGAGTTGATGCCGAAACCAGTCACGATCCGCGATCCGGTCGTGCGGCTGCGTGCAGATCTGAGCGATCAGAACATCAGCGAGCGGATGATCCCGCCGCACTTCACGAACATCCAACGCGCAATGCAGCTCGCCAGGCAGCAGATCTCTGTTCAGGACACGCCCAATCGGCAGATCGTGCTCATCACCGACGGACTGCCCACCGCGCACTTCGAGGGTGAGCACCTGTACCTGCTCTACCCGCCGGACCCGCTCACCGAAGAAGCCACGATGCGGGAGGCGAGGCTCTGTCAGCGGGAGGGTATCACGATCAACATCTTCCTTCTGCCGAGCTGGAGCCAGACAAGTGAGGACATTGGCTTCGCGCATCGGCTGGCGGAGACCACCGGCGGTCGAGTGTTCTTCACCGGCGGCGATGACCTCGATCAGTTTGTGCTGTGGGACTACGTGAGCATGAGGCGGAAGATCATCTGCTGAGCCGTTGTCACCTGGCTTCTGAACTTGCGCGTCGAAACCACGTTTGCAGCGATGGCGCGGACCGTGCTATGCTGGTGGTCCGAGCTCAGCCGATCGTCAAAGCATGCGGTCTTCTCATCCGACCTCCGTCAGCTCGACCGCGAGGGTTTCCAGAGCGTGGCGGAGAACATTGATTGATCTGTGGTATTCGTCGAGTACAAGGCGCTCGGTCGGGGTGTGATCAAGCGAGCTGTCGCCAGGTCCATACGCCGCGATCGGGCAGTTCCAGGCCGGCCCAACGACATTGAAATCCGCGGTGCCGGTCTTCAGCTTCGGGCGGGGTCGGCCTCCGGCCGATCGGATAGCGGATGACAGCGATCGAACCACTGGATCGTTGCGTGACGTTTGATGCGCGACCTCCGTGCCGACAATGCCGACCGTCACGGGATCGCGTGCGCACGCCGCGACCCAATCGGCGACCGTATCCGGATGCAACGCAGGCGGAAGTCGGAATCCCACATCGAGTCGAGCATACTGCTGGAGGCCATCACAGAAATACCCCAGGTCTTGAAGTGTTGCCTGCAATGAATCGAAGGCTCCACGCGGATCGGCGTTGAATGCGATGACGTGCTCGGTAACTCTCTGCCACCATGCGAAAATCGCGTCACCCGCTGACGCGTCGCTGCCCGCGGAATGGTGATTCGGGCATTCGGCGGTCGCCCTTGCGATGAGACGACCTTTGTAGCCGAGCGTTACACCATCCCATCCGCTGGGCTCGCCGATGATGCACGCATCGGGCCTGTACGTCTTCACGAGAAACCGTGCTCCGGGGGACTCGGTAATCTCCTCGCCGACGGCCCCGATCACACTGAGGCGGACACCGGACGGCAGCGTGGCGTGTTCGGCGGCACAGAGCATCGCGCACAGCGGTCCCTTCGCGTCAACCGAACCTCGCCCGTGAAGCACGCCGTCGCTTACGCGGACCGGAATGTCTCCGGGCACGGTGTCGATGTGCCCGAGCATGACGATGTGAGTATCGGCGTCATGCCTTCCGCGATGGGCGCAGGCGTTCCCTGCGCTGTCAATCTCAGCGGTAAATCCCCGCTCGACGGCATGTGATACAAACCGCTGCGTTGCGAGGTGTTCACTGCCCGAGATGCTCATTGTTGATACGAGATCGATGAGAAGAGCTGTATCGGCATCGCCGGCACTTGAGATGCGCATGGTCATACGGTTGCCGCCGACGTCGCGTGGAACCGTGTGCCGAGTCCTCTGCGTGCGTCTGCAATCGCCGAACTTCCGAGAGCCGAGCCGATGATGACCGTCTGTACGCCTGCTCTTACCGCTTCTTCGGCCGCGAGCACCTTGTTCTTCATCCGCCCTCGGGCCGCGTGTCGTGCCGACTCGATCGTCTCGGGATGAACGGATGCGATGAGTGAACCCGGGTCGCCGGGATCGCTGAACAGCCCTCGGACATTCGAGAGCAGCAGGAGCTCATCAGCCTGCAGCGCGGCTGCGGTCGCTGCGGCAGCGCGGTCAGCATCGACGTTGATCGCAATGCCATCGGTTGTTAGGGCTGGAGGGGTCAGCACCGGTACTCGCCCGTTATCAAGCAGCATGTTGAGGAACTCGGCATCGACCGACTCCACGCGTCCAGAAAGGTCGTCACGGACGATGACCATTCGGCCGTCGTCGACAGCCCGGATGGCGTTCTTGCGGCTCCCGGTCCAGATGCCGGCGTCGATCCCACTCAGGCCGATCGCGTCGATGCCAGCGCCCCGCAGACACTCGACGACAGTCTTATTCACTTTCCCGCAGTATGCCATCATAAAGATCTCGAGCGTGTGACGATCGGTTCGACGCGATTCGTGGCCGCTTGGGCTCGTGAGAGTTCTGGGCGGGTGACCCAGCGCTTCAGCGAGCTGGTTGGTTTCATGCGATCCGCCGTGCACAAGCACGACACGATGGCCCTGCTCAACAAGAATTGCGAGTTCGCTTGTCGCGTCCGTCGGGTCAATACCCTCGCCGCCGCCGATCTTGATTACGATGGTTGCCATGCGGCGCTCCTTGGTCGCAGAAGTGAAATTGGGATCACGCCGGGTGCAGCCCAGGGAACATCAGGCCGCGAGTCTCGGGGAGCCCGAGCGCAACGTTTGTTGCCTGAATAGCTGAACCCGCTGCACCCTTGACGAGGTTATCGATCGCACAAAGTGCGATGACCCGGCCGCTTGACTCGTCAACAGCGAAGCCGACGTCGGCGTGGTTCGAGCCCGCGACGACGCGCGGATCAGGGAACCGATTGGGCCCGTTCCGGTCCGCCACGATCCGCACAAAGGGCTCGTCGCGGTATGCCTCACGAAAGAGCTTCCAGAGCGCTTTGCTATCCACGCGCTCGGCGACCTCGACATGCGCGGTGCACAGAACGCCGCGGACCATGTCGATCGCAGTGACGGTTGCATCGATGTCGATCTCGCCGAGCGACTGCCGCACCTCGGCCAGATGCCGGTGGGCGTATGGGCTGTACGTCCGGGCCGTGCGTCCTCGGATCGGGTGGTGTGAACCGGCCGACGGCTCCGCACCGGCCTCGGATGAGCCGACCTTGACGTCGGCGATCGCTCGCCGAATCAGTCCAGCCCGTGCCAGCGGCAACAGAGCGAGCGTCATGGCCGTCGCGTTGCAGCCAACGCCCGATACGAGCGACGCTGATGCAAGACTGTCCCGACGTATTTCGGGCAAGCCGTACACCGCCGAACTCAACGCGGCGGGTGCTGCGTGCTCGTCCCCGTACCACCTGCGGTATGTCTGCGGGTCAGAGAGCCGAAAGTCCGCGGAAAGGTCGGCGACGAGCGGCGCAAGGCTCCGGAAGCGGTCGATGCCGCGCGTCGCTTCGCCGTGCGGCATGCAGAGAAACAGGACATCGCAAGGCTTGATCTCATCCGGCGTGCAGAAGCGATGGTCCACGTGTCCACGCAGGTTCGGGTGGCTTCGATGGATCGGCTGGCCGGCTTGCAAGCGGCTCGACACCTGGCCGATTCGCAAGTCGGGGTGTTGATGCAGCAGCCGCAGCAGTTCGCCGCCGGTGTATCCGCTGCCACCGATGATGGATGCGACGCGCACCGTCACGCGGCCACCCCCTCAGCGATGCTGACGGTGTGCTCGGCGACGAGTCGAGGAATATCAACACCTGTCGTTGCGATGCTGTTGCGGAACTCCATCGAGTGATTCAATTCATTGACGAGCAGACCCCGTTCTGGACACTCCAGCAGATCAACGGCGACGACATCGGCCCCGGCTGCCGCTGCGCTCCGCACGGCTAAATCACGCAATTCATCGGTCAAAGGAAGACCCTCGGCCGTTCCGCCGCGTGCCGTGTTCGTGACCCAGTGATCGCTATAACGAGTTATGGCCGCGATTGCGTGCCCACCGACAACAAACACCCGGATGTCATGGCCTGGCTTGTTGATGTGCTCCTGCGCGTACACAATCCGCTGCTGAGCCGAGCCCAGCGTCTCGCGGTGCTCAAGAACTGCTTCGGCGGCATCACGATCGCTGAGTCGCGCTACAAGTCGCCCCCACGAGCCGACGACGGGTTTGACGACCGCCGGGTAGCCGAGCTGTTCGACGGCAGCGAGGCCGGCCTCCGCAGTCACCGCCACGCGGACGCGTGCCTGAGGGACTCCCGCTCTGGCGAGCGCGATGCTTGTGGAGAGCTTGTCGCTGCACGTTTCGATGGCCTGGAGCTGATTGATGCACCGCACCCCGTGACCTTGAAGGACGCGTACAGCAGCGAGCGTTGAACTCAGGCTGACAGAGCGATCGATGACCGCGTCAAAGCTTCGCCAGGCGCCGGGGTCGATTGGATCGAACACCACCGCTCGAAGATCGATCGGCTCGACACTGACGCCGAGTGACTCGAAGGCATCCAGCAGCAATCGCTCCTCGGCACGCAGTCTGGTGTACGTCATCGCAATTCGCATGCGCCGCTCCTGTACCTTCGGGTGCGTAAGTGATGCCTGTTCGAACTGGCCTGCTTGCTTACTCGCCCCAGTCCTCTTCGACTTCTGGCGCAACTTCGAGCACGATCGGGTCGAGACCGATGACCTCAAGCTCGACGCCGCAATCGGCGCAGCGAACAATCTGGCCTCGGAGCGGCGGTCGGTCAAACTCGATCACCGCATCGCACTCCGGACAAACAGCCCGGATCACTGGTGCCGTGGCCGCCGATGTGGTGTCTCTTGATCCACTGTTTGCTAACATATAAGAACTCCCTTCGCACATTCCTGAGAACAACGACTCAATAAAAACACCCCCGAACAGTCGGGGGTGCTTGAGACGATCCTGATTCAGATGCGTGCGGTCTTCGCTAGACTTCGCTCCGATCGATCATCGGCATAACCCCGACGCTCAAGGCGTCTTTGGCTTTGCCGCTGTCTTTCGTGGTATGGGTCCGCACGCAGAAGAGTAGCTATGGGCTTCGCGCTGTCAAGGAGCGTGCCCTCACCGAATTCTGGATCAAGTGTTCCGGCGATTCCGCCTCGCGGCTTACGGCTTGGTCCCCGGGAATGCGTCCCGACCATCGTCTGCGGCTCGGGAGCACGCCGTCGCGAACCGCTCGCGTGTCGCGGCAATCGTCAGATATGATTTGTGAGCAGACTGCGGCTGAGAGTTGCGACATCATGCCATCCGCTCACGACCGGCCGGCTCGCACAAAAACTTCGATGTGATCTGTCCACTATCGGGTACGCCGTGCGGTTCATGAGACGTGAGCCGGTTGGATCGTCCGGGCGGCTCCAGATCTGACAGACCGGTGATCCCAACCGCTTTGGAGAACGAGATGAAACCGATCGCTACACGGCATGCAATCGCGGCTCTGCTCACGGCAGCTGCGTGCGGAACGTCTGCTCAGGCCACGGATGACAGGCCCTGCGCAGACCAGAATCTCGACGGCCGCGTCACGCCTTCCGATTTCAACAGCTGGATCCTGAACTTCAACGCGGGCAGCCCGCTGGCAGACGTGAACGGCGACGGCGAGATCACGCCCGGTGATTTCAACGGCTGGATCCTCGCGTACAACCAGTTTCCCGATGGACCGGGGTGCCCGGCTGATGTCGTGTCCGGACTCCAGATCGAAGGCTCGATCTCCTTTCTCGGCGATCGAGACGCCTTTCTTCTCCAAGCAGACGCGGGCGACGACATCCGGGTCGCGATCAGTGAGCCGACCGCGACGAGTTTCTCGCCGCGGCTCTCGATCGTCGCCCCCGACGGCTCGGTGGTCACCGCAACGTGGGACACCTTCGGCTTCGACCTCACCGCAGCAAACGTGCCGACTTCGGGCACATACACGCTCGTCGTTCAAGACAACGGCGACCATAACCTCGGCAGCTACCGCCTGACTGCGATCGTCCCCGATAGCACCGTCGATATCGGAAACGAATCGTTGCCGAGCGGCACAACCCTGACCCGTGTCGTCGGCCTCGGTGATATCGACACATTCACGATCAACGCTCAGGCCGGCGATGACGTCCGGCTCGCGATCGCAGAAGCGGGCGGATCATCGAACTTCTCGCCGGCCGTCAACATTTATGCACCGAACGGCGACCGCGTCACCGGCACCTGGGATACCTTCGGGTTCGACCTCACAGCGGCCAATGTCCCTGTAACGGGCACCTACACGATCGTCGTCCAGGATAACTCTGGGTCGCAGTCCGGCGACTACACGCTGACGGCGCTCGTACCCGATGGCGTCGTCGATGTAAACGATGTCGCGCTACCGAGCGGAACGACCATCACCCGCGACGTCGGCCTCGGCGATATCGATACGTTCACGATCGACGCAGACGCCGGCGACGACATCCGGCTGGCGATCGCAGAAGCGGGGGGGTCATCGAACTTCTCACCAGCCGTCAACATCTATGCACCGAACGGCGACAGAGTCACTGGCACCTGGGATACCTTCGGGTTCGACCTCACAGCGGCCAGTGTCCCTGTGACGGGCACCTACACGATCGTCGTCCAGGATAACTCTGGGTCGCAGTCCGGCGACTACACGCTGACGGCGCTTGTGCCCGATGGCGTCGTCGATGTAAACGATGTCGCGCTACCAAGCGGAACGACTATCACCCGCGAAGTCGGCCTCGGTGATATCGACACATTTACGATCAACGCTCAGGCCGGCGACGACATCCGGCTCGCGATCGCAGAAGCGGGCGGATCATCGAACTTCTCGCCGGCCGTCAACATCTACGCACCCAACGGCGACCGCGTCACCGGCACCTGGGATACCTTCGGATTCGACCTCACAGCGGCCAATGTCCCTGTAACGGGCACCTACACGATCGTCGTTCAGGATAACTCGGGCTCGCAGTCCGGCGACTACACGCTGACGGCGCTCGTACCCGATGACGTCGTCGATACAAACGATGTTGCGCTTGCGAGCGGTATGACGGTGACTGATACGGTGAACCTGGGCGATATCGATACGTTCACGATCGCCGCAAACGCCGGCGATGACATCCGACTCGCGATTGCAGAAGCGGGCGGATCGTCTAGTTTCTCGCCCGCCGTCAACATTTACGCCCCCAACGGCGATCGCGTCACCGGCACCTGGGATACCTTTGGGTTTGACCTCACGGCAGCCAATGTGCCTGTGTCCGGCACCTACACCATCGTCGTCCAGGATAATTCCGGGACGCAGTCAGGCGACTACGCGATGACCGTTGTGGTGCCGGACAACCAGATCGATGCCGGAAACGTCCCACTCCCGGATGGGGCGACTCGCTCGGGTTTGATCGATCTGGGTGATATCGACACCTTTACGATCACTCTCTCGGCCGGGCAGGACCTCACGATCGACGTGGCCGAGCTAGGCAGCGCGAGCAGCTTTTCCCCGCGGGCATCGATCTACGCCCCCAACGGGGATCTAATCACCGGTACATGGGATACCTTCAGCTTCAGCCTTTCGCGCGCGAACGTGCCTTTCAGCGGCGCTTATACGATCGTGGTTCAGGACAACTCGGGCACCAGCTCGGGTGACTACCAGATCGGAGCGATCGTGTCGCCGTGATCGGTCACACCAGCAAAAACCCGCCGCTCGGCCTCACAGCCGGGCGGTACCTTTTGAATCTCGTGAGCAACAATCGGAGTGCGTGCCGATGACCGATTCGCCTCGTGCCAGTCTCTCAGAGTTGCTCGCTGAGTGTCTCGATGACATCGATCGTGGAATCGAACCCGACATCGATGGGCGGTGCGGCAGCGATCCGGAACGAGCCGCAGTGCTACGCAGCCGACTCCGGGTGGCACGCGCAATCGATGGCGTCATCGCCGGCCCCTTCGAGCGTACCGAGCCGGCGGGAACGCCGCGGGCAGATACCCAATCACAGGGCGAGATCATCGGCAGCTGGCGACTCGGAACGCTGATCGGCGAAGGCGGCTTCGGAAGCGTGTACGAGGCAACCCGCACGGACGGACACGATGATCGCGTTGCCATCAAGCTGCTGCACCATGGCGCTCGATCCTCAGAAGCACGCGCTCGGTTCAAGACCGAGGCGGAAGCACTCGCGCTCGTCCGGCACCCCAACGTAGCCTCAATTCTTGACTCGGGAGTCACGGACGCGGGCGTCCCATACCTCGTGCTCGAGCTCATTGAAGGAGAATCGATCGACAGGTACTGCGACCGCCACTCGCTTCCTGTCGCGGCACGGGTACAACTCATGCTCGCGGTGTGCCGAACCGTTGAGCATGCACACGCCAGGGGCGTGATGCACCGCGATCTCAAGCCCTCGAATGTGCTGGTCACACGCGTCGGCGACGCACATGTCCCGAAGCTTATTGACTTCGGCATCGCACGCTTCATCCAGGGCATCGGTCCGGACCGCACGCGGATCACGACCGATGGTCAGGTCATCGGCACCGCTCGCTACATGAGTCCCGAGCAGCTCGGTATCTTCGATAAAGCTGCGGATGGCGCGAGCATGCCGCCGGACACGCTCAGCGATGTCTACAGCCTTGGCGTGATGCTGTACGAACTCATCGCACGCGTGCTCCCGTACGACGACGAGAGCAGGCCGATGTCGAGCGTGTTCGACCTCCAGCAGCGCATGCGGTCGTCTGAGCCGCGCCGCCTGAGCGCGCGTGTTTCGCACGATTCAGTGAGATCGGTACGGGAGCTCGATTGGATCACGCTGAAATGCCTCGAGATCGATCCTGGCGAACGCTACGGCACATGCAGAGAGCTCGCCGATGACCTCGACCGATTCATCGCAGGCGAGGCGGTATACGCGGGGCCGCGCAGCAGGATGTACCTGACGCGAAAGTTTGTCAGTCGGCACCGTGCCGCCGTTGGGACCGCGGCGGCGGCAACACTCGGGCTTGTCGTGGCGGCAGCAGGCACCTCCTGGGGTCTCGTACAAGCACGCGCAGAGACCACGCGGGCTCTGGCGGCCGAGGCAGACTCGCAAAGAATCACCGACTTCCAGTACAGCATGCTGCGAAACCTCGATCCGGCTGTCATCGGAACTGCCATCGGCAGCTCGATGATCGATCGCGCCGGCAACGAAACGATCGGAGGTTCTGACACGCTCGAAGCGACAACACGCGACGTGATCAGCGAGCTGTCGATGACCGACATCGGAGTCCGAGTGTTGGATGCGGGGGTCTTCGAGCCGGCGATCGCTCGAATCGACGACGCATTCACCGACTCTGCTCACCTCAAGAGCCGTCTCCTGAACGCCATCGCAACGGCACAGGTCGAAACCGGGCTCGTAAGCGAGGGGGTCGGCACCCATACCGCGGCGTACGAGACGGTACTCGCCGAACTCGGACCAGACGCCGAGGCGACTGTCCTCGCCAAGCGGGACCTCGCGAACGCGCTCCAGATCGCAAATCGCCCTGAGGAGGCGCTCGCGCTGCTGGACGGTGTCCGAGCATCTCTCGAAGGCCGAGTAAGCGACAGCGACCTTGACGTCATCGTCTCGATTCTCGATAAAGGCTCAGCGTTGTACAACACGCAGCGATGGGATGAAGCGCGGTCGGAATGGTCGCTGGCGCTCGAACGCGCAACACAAAGCCTCGGCAACGAGCACGAACTGACTGTCACAGCGCGCGGGAACCTCGCCCTCGTTCTGACCGACCTCGGCGAGTACGAGCAGGCAGAACCACTGCTTCGTGCCGTGAGAGATCAGGTTCGGGAGCAGGCCGGGGACGACAACGCGCAGAGCGTCATTGTGACGGACAACCTTGGTCGCTGCCTCGCGCTCGCGGGAAAGGCGGACGAAGCGGTCGTCCTCTACAAGGAAGGTGTACCAATCGCCGAACGCGTGCTCGGGGCATCTCATCAGTTCACGCATCGCATGCGGGGTAATCTCGTCGCGGCGCTTGTGAAAGCTGAGCACTACGACGAGGCGCTCGCCGCCGGAGCACGCCACATCGAGGCGCTCCGCAACGACCTCGGCAGCGAGGATCCGCTGCTCGTTTCGGCGCTCCACTCGAAAGGAAAGGCCCTGGTCGCACTGGATCGTTTCGAGGAGGCGGCGGTTACGTTGGCGGAGATGCTGACGCTGGCCGAGGCAGTCTTTGGGACAGAGTCTCAGCTTTTCGCGATGCTCCAGATTTCCTACGCCGATGCGCTGGCAGGCCTCGGCCGTCACGACGAGACTCTGAATCTCTGCGAGGCGGCCTACGCCTCGCTGAAAGCACATATTGGCGCCGAGCATTCCGAAACGCAAAAGGCAGTGCGACTCGCGCTGCGCGTCATTGAACGAAACGATACACCACAGCACAGCGTGGCAGATGACCGAGAGGGCCGCGTGCCCCTGGCCACCAATCACAGGGTTCGCTGGCTCGGTCGGCTCTCGCGCTCAGCCGCCGAAGACGCGGGTATCAGTCCTCGCCGCTGAGGAGGATCGCCAAGCTGCCACGCGCTTGGTTGAGCCGACGCTGGACAGTTTTCGCTGATACTCCAAGCAACTCCGCGATCTGCTCGTGTGTCTGCCCCGTGTAGGCAAAGAGCGCCCATGCATCACGCACGTTCTCAGGTAACCGATCCACCGCTTCATGCAAGCGCAGCGGATCAATGTCCTCTCCTGCCGGCGATTCGCCCGTCGCCGAATACGAACCAGCTGAAGCAATCGCGCCTGTGTGGTGGTGGCTGGCTTGCCCGTGCGGGCCGAAATACTTTCGGATCATGCTGATCGTCGCCCACCGTGCGTGCTGACCGACGATGACAAAGAACTGTCCGACATGCCGGGGCTTTGCGTCTTCCACCGCGCGAAGAACCCGCAGAAAGACCTCTTGCACGAGATCGTCCTCTTGCTCCCATCGCAGCACATAGGAGTAGGCCGCAGCTTCCCGTCGTACGATTCCCCGAATCCTCTGTTCTGCTTGCTGAAGCAAATCAGAGCGGGCATGTGTTATGTCGTTGAGATCGTGAAGCCGGTCGAGCGACCGTTGAATGCGGGCCGTTGTTGTAGCGAGTAGGTCGCGATCCATCCACGACTGTAGCGGTCTGCATCTCACGCCGCAGTCACCCAAAATGCTGCACGCTGGGTGCACGAAAGGGATTATCACCCATCTTTCTGTCAGATTCGGAAGACGGTGATACAACGAAATGTACTGCAAGAGTCAGCGCGCCGCTGTGACCTTTCCCCGGTAAGCAGTCCACAGTCTATGTGAGTGTTTCGACGGTTGCTCCTCGCAGCTGGGCGGCCTGGAGCGGAGCGGAAGGCGGCCCAGCTGCGATCGTCTCCGGCGCCGGCGGGCGGTAGCCCAGCGACGAGTGCGGCCGGACGGTGTTGTAGTGACGGCGCCAGCGCTCGATCAGCACGCGGGCCTCCAGCGGTGTCTCGAACATCTCCCGATCGAGCAGCTCATCACGCAGCTTGCCGTTGAGGCTCTCGACGTACCCGTTCTCCCACGGCGAGCCCGGCTCGATGAAGAGCGTCTGTACGCCGACCTTCGCCAGCCACGCCCGCACCGCCTTCGCGGTGAACTCCGGGCCGTTGTCGCTGCGGATGTGCTCGGGCACGCCGCGTGTCGCCATCAGCCATGCCAGACGCTCGAGCACGTCGTCGCTCTTGAGCGTGCGTGCGACATCGATCGCCAGGCACTCACGCGTGTACTCATCGATCACCACCAGCATCCGCAGCGGCTTGCCGTCTTTCGTCCGCGTCTGCACGAAGTCGTACGCCCAGACGTGATCGCGACGGTCAGGCCGAAGCCGCACGCACGACCCGTCGTTGAGCCACAGACGCCCACGCTTCGGTTGTTTCCTCGGCACTTTGAGACCCTCGCGCCGCCAGATACGCTCGACGCGTTTGTGGTTCACGATCCATCCCTCACGTCTAAGCAACGCCTCGATCCGAGGCGTCCCGTACCTGCCGTACACCGCTGCGAGCTCGATGATCCGACGTGTCAACGCGCCCTCATCGTGACGCACGATCGGTGTATACCGCTGCACCGCGCGGTTCTGCCCGAGCACCCGGCACGCCCGACGCTCGGAGACGCGGAAGTCGTCCATCGCGCCCCGCACCGCACGTCGCCGGCGTGCCGGGCTCACCAGTTTCCCGACGCTGCCTCTTTCAGGATCGCCTTGTCCAGCTCCGCGTCGGCGAGCAGCCGCTTGAGCCGCGCGTTCTCACGCTCGAGCTCCTTGAGCTTCTTCGCCTGGTCGGTCTTGAGACCGCCGTACTCCTTCCGCCACCGGTAATACGTCTGCTCGGTGACCTCGAGCAGCTTGCACACCGCGGCGACCGACGAGCCCTTACCGAGCTCGACCTCCGCCTGACGCAGCTTGTTCACGATCTCTTCAGCCGAATGACGCTTCCTAGCCATGTCCGATCCTCCTGATTGCCGGCCGATCCGAAGATACGAGCCGGGATGGGTTCAGGGGGAAAGGTCAGCTGATGCATCCAACGTTCTTAAGTTGCGAACCAGGAAACAGGCAATTCGATAGCCGACGAACGCGCACTTGGCGGAGCATCTCGATCCGATCTCAAGAAATTACGTCGCTCACTCCGCTGCGCTGAGAATCCGCATCAGGCGCTCTTGAACGAGCCGTCCCGAGCCCGCACCTTCCAGACGACGGAAGTTCTCGACGACACGCGTCGACGCCCAGGCCCACCGGTGCTCTAGATTGGTAATTCTTGGCAATGATTGAGTGCGCAGCAGAATGTCCGGATGGCAGAGCAGCATGCGAAGGTAGAAGCTTGCCGAATAGCTGACCCGCTGCCGCATGTTGTCCGGCTCGAAGCTCAGCGACGATCCGAGCGACATGAACTGTGCAAATCGGCACGAAAGCCGATCGAACCGCGGCTGCACGATCAGCGACTGCTCATGCCACAACAGCCGCAGGTTTCCTGCCCATATCAGGCGCTTCGCGAGATCAGGTCGCGACGCCATCTTCTGTCGCCCGCGCTCTATGAGCTCAAAGCCACGGAGCATCGCTCGATCACGATCTGTCACAAGCAGTGTGCGGAGCCGCGCGAGTCCTTCGGCTGTCCCACGGTAGGCGATATGTGCCCACAGAATGTCGCGAAAGATCGCGTTGTTGACCTGCCGAATGATCTCAATATCGCGTAGGGCCACGCCGACCCATCGTCGGGCGGGGTGCTGCTCGTGCAGCGGCACAGCAGGCGGCACCAACTCACCCGCGGCGTTGGTCTTGAGTCGGAATGGCAAAAGCAGCTGCCTGGCGTGATATGACGCGAACGAAGCCATGCCGCACCATTTGAACAGCGTTGGCTGATCGAGATACATCCACGCGTAGGCGCCAGAGATCTCCAGGTTGCGGTGGAAGACACAGGGCACCTGCGAGAGAAGCAACTCTGCGGCATCGCGCCAGTCATCAGCTACCTGGGCGTGCGTGGTCGCATCGGCAAATCGAGCTATCCGAACGTCATGCTTCAGTGGTGTTGCTGAGCCTGCAGATGACTGGCGTTGTACAGGTGGAGGTGGCTTCATGCCGTTTTCTGAGTGTGGACTCGTCGCATGCACAGTGAAGTGTTGCCGCTCCTACTGCGCGGGCCGATTCTCTAGATTGTGACTCTATAAATTCTGGTCCAGTTCTGCTGGTGTCCTCTCAGCCAGGTCGCAGAGCAGCTCTTCTGATAGCAAAATGTTCGGATTTTTCCGCAGAACTGACGTGACGACGGAAGTCCGACTTTCGGCGATGAAGCGACTCTTGTCGCCTCATCGAGGCAATGCACTCCCGACGGATCACTCGTGGTTGATGGCTGGTTTGGCGATGTCACCCGGAGTACCGCTGCAAAGCGTTCAACCACCCCGACAACGCAGTGCACTCGAAAAGTAGCCAACCCATGCCGAGGCGCAGTCGTGCATGCGGCACGGCATTCCCCCCTCCAGGAAAGGTGTGTTCTAAAGATTGCTCGAGTGACGTCGGCAACACCGGTCGCCGTGACTGCTACAAGCAACAGCCCACCAGTGGTTTACTGAATAGCCCCGCCCGGATTCGAACCGGGGACCGAGCGATTATGAGTCCTGACGACAAAGTGACGGAAGTTACCGTCATTACGCGGTGTTACAACGATCCGGAAGACGCCAACGAAGCGAATCGCGCAGCACCGGCTGTTCGCGACTGGCTCCAGCAGTGCCCGATCGGCATGCACGAAGAAGAGGAAGAACTGATCCTCGGGGTTCTGGGGATCACGGTGTGAACGTGCTGCGGCGGCACATCTCGGGCGGGAAGCTTTGCGAGCTGGCAAGTCGTTGCCGGGGAGGGGTCCCGGCGCACGCCGGCTGGCGCTCCCACTCTGGGGGGCTCCCCTTGCGGCAGGGCATCGGCCGTCAGGCCATACAATTCCTGTCGGAAGGGGAGTCCCCCGGGTCACCTGGGGTCGTTCAAGGCACGATGCCCCTCCCCGGCATCTCTTCGCTCGCAAGCTCCGCGGCTCGCTCTGTGTCGTCGTCTGACCGATCGTGCAACCCGTGCCGCCGTGCACAGCCACCGGCGGCTCGGCGGCACGATTCCGGAATTCGTCAGAATTTCTGTGGCTTCCGCGAACTTCCGCCTGAGGGCGTCCAGGGCCGGTTTGGTGAACGGGCCCCCTCCAGTAATACGGGGGCCAAATTCCCAACCGCGAATGCGGTCACCCCGTCGCGGGCGTCGAGTCGCGTTGACTTCCTCCGGCGTGTTCGTATGTTCGTCCGAAGCAACCCCAGCCGGAAGGACGTATGAACATGGGACGGAAACGGCCACAACGCGGCAGACAGACTCGGCGGAAGACGACGCCCCGCAAAGCACCCGCGACCACCACCGCCGTCGCCAACGCCGAAGCTCAGCCCGCTGTGACCGAGCAGCCGGCTCCGCCGAACGCGTTGGCATCGACCTTCGTCGATCGCTGGATGTCGATCCCGGAGATCTGCCAGTTCCTCGGGATCACCGATAAGACGCTCCGCACGTGGCGCCAGAGGGGCATCATCGAGCTCCGCAGCCCCGGCGGGTTCGGTCGTCCCGGGATGCTGCTGTCCGAGCTGCTCGCGTTCGTGCGTGAATCCCCTGTGGCGGTGCCCGACTGATGGCAAGTGTCGTTCCCATCCGGCAGGTCGGGGGTCATGCCTTCGCCATCGACTTCGCGGTCCACCCTCGCCATCGGAAGCGGTGGCATCTGGGCCAAGTCGCACGTGACTTCGCGGAAGACTGCCGACGCCGACTGGAATCGGTCGTCAAGTCGGTGAAGGTCAACCAACCGATCCGCCCGGAGGACCGTCTCTGGCTGCAGGGCCTCTCGCCCGACCGGCTGGAGGCTCTCCGCAAGACAGGGCTCCTCGACGGCTCGCAGGTCTGCACGGGGATCATCGCAGTAGGTGACCTGATCACGCGGTGGCTGGACCACACCCAGCGGGCCAACTCGCAGCGAACGCTCGAGCTCTACACGCGGACCGGTGATCTGCTGCTCGCTCACTTCGGCGAGCGTACACCGGTGTCGGCGTGCACCCGTGATGGTGCGGAGATGTTCGCGGCCATGCTCCGCGATCGCTCCCTCTCTGAAGCGACCGTCCGCCAGCAGATCCGCCAAGCGAAGGCGTGCTTCGGTCTCGGCATGAAGCGGGATCTGGTGGAGTTCAACCCGTTCGATCGGATCGTCTCGGCGTCGATCGCGGCGGCACGCGGCCGATGCATCTCACGCGGCGAAGCCCTGGCCGTCCTGGCCGAGCTCCCGACCGACGACCACCGTGCTGTCGTGGCCCTGAACCGCTTCGCCGGGCTCCGCGTGCCGAGTGAACCTCTCGCGTTAACCTGGGGTCGCGTGGACTTCGCTCGCCTGGAGCTGAACGTCTGGGCTCAGAAGACCAAGTCCGAGCGTGTGGTGCCGATGGACCCGATCGTGGCTTCGGCCCTTCGCGTGCTGTGTCCGCACGAGCCGGATCCCGACCGCCCCGTCATCGAGGTCTCCGACAACAACCTCGCTCGAACGCTCCGCAACGCCGCACGCCGCGCAGGAGTCGAGCCGTGGGATCGTCCGTTCCAGACGATGCGGCAGTCCTGCGAGACCGACTGGGCCGATGTGCTCCCCCCTCACGTCGTCGCCGATCTCATGGGTCACAGCGAAGACGTGTCGCGTCGGTACTACCTGGTCGTGAGGGACGATCACCGCCGGGTCATCAGCAGCGGGGGGGTCGTCGATCCATCGTGTAGCAAATCGTGTAGCACACCCGAGCGGATTTGTTCGGAAAGTGGCGGAAGTGGGGTCGGGACCACCGGCCATGGCGAGTACCATAACCCGGAATCTGGCAGTGGTTTACGGAATAGCCCCGCCCGGATTCGAACCGGGGACCGAGCGATTATGAGTCGCCTGCTCTAACCGCTGAGCTACGGGGCTGCTCGCGAGGGATGAGGATAGCAGAAGCGGGCTAGAGCGTCTTGAGATACTCGAGCAGAGCCCTGCGATCGTCTCGGGCGAGGTCGTCGGTGAATGCGTGTCCGCCGTTGCCATAGCCGGGGACGGTCGTGTCGTAGACAGATGGCCCGGCGTCTTGGGCTTCCCAGTACACCCAGCCGACGTTCGCGGGGTCGTAGTCCTCGGGACGCGTCTGGAACGTTCTCGTCCAGCGGGCGGGTCGCTCAGTGGAATCGAGGACACCCATCAGCGTCGGCACCGATCCGTTGTGAAAGTACGGCGCGGTCGCCCAGATGCCGTCAAGGGGTGGGGCCACGTAAACGAGCTCCGGCTCCGCATAGGCATCGCCGCCGCCCGCGAACCAACTCTTCGCGAACCACTCGATCAGCCCGCTCTCTTTGAGCTGTTTGGCGTAGAGCGGGTCTGTTCCAATGAACGATGTCGCGAACGCGAGGTTGGGATACGTTTCCTGTGCGCCGTACGTCCCGTGGCAGCCGGCGCACCGCGCAGTGAAGATCTCTGCGCCCTCGCCAGCAAGGTCACGGTCAATCGGCTCGGGGAACGCCGGCGGTTCGAGTGTTTCGAGAAAGGCGATGACATCCCGCATGCCGACCTGGATCGCGCGGGCCTCCTCGGCGTCTTCGATCAGCACCATGCCGATCTGCTGTATCAGCCTCGCAAAGTCGCCCTTGCCCATGCCGTTGTAGTACAACGCAGACTTCTTTCGCACGTTCCACAGAGGTGGAACATCGGAAGCGACAACGCGCTCTCCGATCTCGAAGACCGGCTCGGCCACACGCCTGAGAGTCGCTGGGTCCCGGTACGCGGCGCTGACCTCTTCGAGCCTGAACGCGGGATTCGGGCCGCGGAAGGGCGTTGCCGCTTTGCCCTCGATGACGGCCGCGCCTTCGAGGAACAACTGCATCTCCCGCAGCGCCTCCGGATTGTTAGCGAGCAGAAGGCTCGCCAGTTCGGATGAATCGGTCGCACCGTCGGTACCTTGCGTCCAATCGCGTGTCGTGTTCCCGAGACCAAGCACAAACTGCCCGCGGAACTCGGTAGCGTGACAGCCGAGGCAGTTCAGGCCGGATACAACCTCAACACCTCGGTGTGAGATGTATTGATTCATCTCGATCGGCACAGTGGAATCGAAGCCGTCCCGCTGAAGCGGGACTTCGACGGGCGGCGAGAACCTGTGCATGGCTCGCCAGAGTTGGATCGGGATACCCGCGCCGATGTATCCGCCGCGGAGCATGTACTCTCGTCCACGGGCAGGGTCACCCCGTCGAGGACTATCACGAGACTGAGAATCGACAACTGCGGTGTCCGGTTCCGTAGCTGCAACCGCTGCAACCGAGACTGATCCGAGGACGACGCAGCACAAGGCGATTGCGGTGAATCGCATGAAAGTCACTTGATAAACAACATGTCGCGATACGTCGGGAACGGCCAGCGCTCTGAAGCAATCAGCGCTTCCAGCGCGTCGGCCGCGTCGCGGAGGGACTTCATATCCGGCTTGATGCGGTCGCGGATGTAAGCCGCGGCCGCCTTCGGGTCCTCTGGGAATGCCTCTGCCGCCGAGGCGAGAGAATCACACGCGGCGTCCGCGGAGGCAATCTTGCCGACCAGTGCATCGAGTGAATCCCGCGCCGAGCCACAATCGATGTTGACGGCTTCGGTTGCCGCGAGCGTCTGCGCCAGGAGCCTCTGTTCCTCCCTGGCTGCCGGCAAGATGGCCCCGGACACCATCTCGAGTATTGTGCCCACTTCGATCTGGATCTGCATGACGTACTTTTCGAGGAAAATCGTTGTTCGGCTCGTGACCTCCTGCTTCGAAAGCACGCCCATCCGCTTGAAGAGGCTCACGCTTTCTCGCGAATTCAAGACAGGTATCGCGTCCGCACTCTCGCGTAGATTGGGCAATCCCCGACGCTCGGCCTCTTCGTGCCACTCCTCCGAGTAATTGTCGCCATTAAACACAACGGCTTTGTGGTCCTTGACGGTCTTCTTTAGTACAGATCGCACCGCGCTCTGTACTCGTGCATGTGTCGGAGACTTGCCGACGGCACTCTCGATATCGTCCGCCATTGACCGGACGGAATCGGCGACGATCGTGTTCATCACGGTCACCGGCCATGCCGCCGTCATCGCCGACCCAACCGCACGGAACTCAAACTTGTTGCCGGTAAAGGCGAAGGGGGACGTTCGGTTTCGGTCGCCTGCGTCTCGAGGCAGCTGCGGCAGCGTTCTGGCGCCGAGATCCATCTGGCCGCCTTTGAGTGTTCGGGTCGGCTGCCCTCGTTCGAGCTGTTCTACCAGGTCGGTGAGCATATCGCCGAGGAAGACGGAGATGATCGCGGGCGGTGCCTCATTCGCGCCGAGCCGATGGTCATTGCCCGCTGAGGCTATCGCGGATCGAAGCAGATCGCCGTGGAGGTGGACGGCTCGGATGACCGCACAGAGAAACACCATGAACTGCATGTTTGTGTGCGTCTCGTCGCGAGGATCGAGCAGATTCGTTCCCGTGTTCGTCGAGAGCGACCAGTTCGTGTGCTTTCCGGATCCGTTGACGCCAGCAAACGGCTTCTCGTGCAGAATGGCGCTCAGGCCGAACCGCGGTGCGACCCGCTTGAGGGTCTCCATCAGCACCATCTGATGGTCAGACGCGACGTTGGCCTGCTCGAACATCGGTGCAACTTCATACTGGCCCGGAGCGACCTCGTTGTGGCGGGTCTTCACGGGCACCCCCACGCGGTAGAGCTCACGCTCGACCTCGCTCATGAATGCGAGCACGCGGGCGGGAATCGAGCCGAAGTAGTGATCGGAGAGCTCCTGGCCTTTCGGCGGAACCCGGCCGACAAGTGTGCGATCGCAGAGCATGAGGTCGGGACGGGCGTTGAAGAAGTTCCGATCGACCAGGAAGTACTCCTGCTCGCAGCCGGTCGTGCAGTGGATGCGGCTCACGCCGGCATCGCTGCCGAAAATCCGCAGCACACGGAGTGCTTGCTCTGACAGCGCGTCCATCGAGCGGAGCAGGGGGGTCTTCTTATCGAGCGCTTCACCATTCCACGACACGAAGGCGGTGGGAATGCAGAGGGTGACGCTGTTTGACCCTCGCATAAGAAACGCCGGGCTAGTCGCGTCCCACGCGGTGTAGCCGCGGGCCTCGAACGTCGGGCGAAGCCCGCCCGACGGGAAGCTGGACGCATCGGGCTCGCCCTGCACAAGGTTCGAGCCCGACAGACCCGCAAGGACTCCACCCGTCCCATCGGGATCAAAGAGCCCGTCGTGCTTCTCGGCCGTCGAGCCTGTCAGTGGATGGAACCAATGCGTGAAGTGTGTGGCCCCGCGCTCGACGGCCCAGGACTTCATCGCCGCCGCTACGACATCGGCAACCTCTTGATCAAGAGGCAGACCCCGTTCGATCGTGTCAAGGAGAACGCGAAGCGTGTGCTTCGGCAGCCGATCCCGCATCTCTGGCAGGCTGAAGCAGTCCGCGCCGAACTCTTCATCGACGCGGATCGTCGGTGAGCTACCCGGCGTGTTGGCGACAGCCCAGGCTGTTGCCGCCGCAACAGCATCGCGTCTGATTTGCTCGCTTCCCACGTTGATCCTCTCTTAAAACCGGCCGTCGCGATCAGTCTTTGGTGATTGTTCCGCGCCGTGTAGCCACAGCAAGCGTCAGCGGCCGATTCTCAGCAAGAAAACCGCGTCTCGTGTCTGCTGCATACACATCATGACAAAGCGCGCGAGTCTCACGCGGGGGCTCTGGAGCACCCGGGACGGAGCGTCGCGATGAATCGACCGGCCTCCGGGGCGGGATCGTTGCCGTGCTCTGCGATACGCCGAACAAGGGCGCTTCCGACGATGGCCGCATCGGCGTGCTGAACGACAGCCGCGACGTGTTCTGGGGCCGAGATGCCGAAGCCAACAGCGATGGGAAGGTCAGTGACTGACCGCAGCAACCGAACGCGTTCCTGGATTTCCGGTGATTCCCTCCGTTCACCGGTCGTTCCAGCGCGAGCAAGCAAATAAACGAAACCTGTTGTGAGCGTAGCGATTTCGGTCATTCGTTCCAAAGGCGTAGACGGTGCGACGAGGAGGCTGCATCCGACCTCTGCTCGTGCGCAGGCGTCGGCGTAGGGGCCGGCTTCTTCCACTGCGATGTCGGGGAAGATGAAGCCGTCGAACCCGGAAGCGGCGCCTCGGCGCACAAAGCTCTCCGGCCCGCCCATCCGCTCAACGATGGAGACCGACACCATCGCGATCAGGCACAGCTCTGTTGTCTCGCGGATCGTCGCGATCTCATCCAGCACACTGGCCGGGCTTGCACCCTGCTGCAACGCGTCGTGCATCGCTGCGGCCACGACTGGGCCATCCGCGATCGGGTCCGAGAACGGGAAGCCCACTTCCACCGCGTCGGCCCCGGCTGAATCGATGGCCGTGAGCAGCTCGCTCAAGGCTCCAGGCGACGGGTGCCCGCCGACGACGAACGGCATGAGTGCGCCCCGTTTGTCTCGTCGCGCCCCTTCAAACATCGAGGACAGCCGATCAAGGCCGGTCGTCATCCCGGTCTCCCCTCACCCGACCACTGCGGGCAGCTCGTGCAGCTTCGACGTCAGAACCTCAGGCCCATCGGCGCCGATCAGGACATCATGTTCATAATGAACGCTCAGCGAACCGTCATGCGTAAAGACAGGCCACTCTCGATCGTTTGAGCGCGTCCGACCGGTGCCAGTCGCCAGCATGGGCTCGACAGCGACGAGCATGCCGGGTTCACACGTTGTGCGGCCGTCCGGCCATTCGAGCGGACTGAGCGGGAGGTTGGAAACAAACGGCGGGCCGTGGAGGGATCGGCCGTAGCCGTGGCCGCCCAGTCCGCGGGTGAGATGGAAGCCGCATTCTTCCTCCACGACGCGTTGAACCACCCTGGCCCAATTCATTAGGGGAGCGCCCGGCCGAAGTTCTTGCACGCCGGCCGCAATGCTGCGCTCACCGGCATCCATCAGCGAGGCGGCCTCGTCGCTTCGTTCCTCGATCGCGTAGCTCCATGCGGCGTCCCCGACCCAGCCCTGAAACCACACGCCAATATCGATCGAGATGAGATCACCCGGCCGCAGGGGCACCGTGGTGTACCCCGCGGTCCCGTGTACGACGCAGTCGTTGACGCTCAGGCACGCGTGCGACGGGAAGGGCGGCGTCCGCGGGATCCGATAGCCAAGAAAGCAGCTCCTGCACTTCAGGTCACTGAGAGTCGCGGCCACAAAGGCGTCAATCTCTGCGAGCGTTTGTCCGGCTCGCACAAACTCGGCGAGGCGTTCATGCGTGGACACAACCTTGACCGCCGCCTGGCGGGCTCCGTCCGCTTCGCGCTGGTTCAGAATCGGTATCCGAGGCACGCCGCGATGGTAGCGGGCACGGGCCGGCCGTGGGTAGATTCATGCTGTGCGGGGCCTTGCTACTTGCCATATTAAACCCATCGCTGGACGCGGTCGCAGCCGGTGGGTCGTCGGCAGGCTGGAACGGGCTCTGAAATGCCGATCGATCCGCGCTGCGGTCGTTGACGAAGGAACGCAAGCGGGGACGCGCTGCTCCACTCGGGCACAGCATCTATCGCCGGACGAGTCGGCACGCCGAGCGTCGTCCACCTTCCGAGGCGATCGGCCCCCGTGTCATCGTCGGCTGGACGCGCAACGCCCAGCTCGTGCCAGGGCGCGTGTCTGTCGAGGCGTCGCACATCATGGTCGGGGTTCCGCCGTCCGAAACCGCCGCCATGCCGGCGATCCAGGTCGATGGAGATCTGCTCGGCGCTAGCGAGTGCAGCGCTCATGGGTCGGAGACGTCAATCGTCCCGCGAGCATCGAAGGTCCCCCTCCCATCGCGCTAAACCTGTCGCCCTGCGACCCACACACCGACAACAGGATTCCAACCGCCGAAGAAGGCAACATCGCGCAGGTCGGCCGTATCAAGGAGTACCAAGTCGGCGCGTTGCCCCGGAACCAGCTCACCGCGGTCGCTCAAGCCGAGCAGCCGCGCTGGCAGCTTGGTCGCCGAATCCAGCGCCGCCTCGATGGGAATCTTGAGCTTTCGTGTCGCCTGAGCGACGACCGCTGACATCGAATAGCAGGGTGCACTGCCGGGATTCAGATTGCTGCCCAATGCCAACGTTCCGCCACCGGCCAAGAAGGAAGCGCCGTCTGCATACCGGTCATCGAGGTGCCAGCCGGCCATGGGAAGCATGACCCCGAACGTGTCTGATTCTGCAAGAAGTGCGAGGTGATCAGGCTTCGACGCTTCGAGATGATCGACGCTCCGGAACTGCCGACGAACCGCCTCAGGGATGATGCCAAGATCGTTGAACTGGTCCGCGTGCACGCGCACCGGATGCCCTGCCGCGATCGCCGCATCAAGCAGCCGGAGCGCGTCGTTGACACTCCAAGCTCCCTTCTCGCAGTATGCATCGATCGTGATGCCTGGGAACTCGCGCGTCACCGCGGGCAGGACCTCCTGCAGCGTCAAACCAACAGGATTCGCCTCGGCCGGGTCTTTCGCGTGACCGATGCAGGCCGTCGGCACGATCGTACCGGGCCACCGCGCTCGAGCATCATGGATTGCGCGGAGCATCTTCAGCTCGTCTTCGGTCGTTAGCCCGTAGCCCGACTTGACTTCGATCGTCGTCGTGCCGTGTCGCAAGCACGTCGCAAGCCTTCCCGCCAGTGCGTCGGCGAGCTCGCGCTGAGAAGCCCCGCGGACAGCCCGCACCGTCGACATGATGCCGCCGCCCGCACGGAGAATATCAAGATACGAAACACCGGCAAGGCCCTGCTCCCACTCATCGAGCCTCGAGCCGGCCCAGCATGCGTGCGTGTGGCAGTCAACGAAGCCGGGGAAGATGCAGCGGCCGGCGGCTTCGAACGACTCTCCGTCATCGGCTGCTCCGCCCGGCAGAACACTGTCGATCACACCGTCCGCGACCACGACATCGCCAAGCGTGCCGCTCAGCCCAAGCACAGCGTTTCGGATCGTGAAGCGCGACACCGCTAGCCGGTCCGACCGGAAGAGCGGGAGGCCACGCCGCGGAGGAACGAAAGGAACAGATGCGCCGCGAGTCGTGCGGTCCGGCCGTCGTGATCGCGCCGCGGGCAGAGCTCCATGATGTCGAAGCACCGCACGCCCGGCCGCTGACCGGCCGCAGAGGCCCATGCCGACGCTCGCTGAGACGACATGCCGCACGGATTCCGAGCGCTTACGCCGGGCGCGGATGAAGCATCGATCGCGTCGAGATCGAAGCTGACAAACAGCTCGCCCTCGGGCCAGCTCATCTCGCCGTCCGCCGCGTGCATCCGCCCGCCGTGCCCCTGAAACCACGCTGCGTGTTCGGTGCTGTTGACGAGCCGATCGATGCCGATGGCATGAATCGATCGCACGTCAGGATGCCGCAGCAGCCGATGGAAGGACATCCCGGAGCCGCTCTCCGGGCGGACATCGAGGTGCGCATCGAAGTACACACCGCTCAGCGGGCTGCAATGCATCAGCACGCCTCGCACCAGCGCCCAGGTGAGGTCGTGTCCGCCGCCGATGCCGACAACGAGCATCCCCCGCGCCGTGAGGTCGCCCGCCACCTTCGAAACGTGCTCGTGCGTGTCATCCAGCGTGGCCCCGGGAAGCACATCACCCGCGTCAAACACGCCCGGCCAGACGAAGCCCTCGGGGCTGCCGACGCCGTAGCCCGCCAGGGCCGCACGAAATGAACTCGGACCTTCCGCCGCCCCCGCGTGGCCTCCATTCATTCGCACACCAGTATCGTCGGGCATGCCGAGAAGGGCGACGGTGCACCCGTCTGCGCTCGCGCAACAGATCGATAAAGCGAACGATCCAGGCCGGCTCTCGGGCCACCGGGGCGGTGTCAGCAGCGACGAGCTCACGGCTGCCGCGGTTGCCGCATGGGAATATCGACACCGAGATCATCCGCGCACGATTCGGCAGTGTTGTACCCGGCATCGGCGTGGCGGAAGACTCCCATCATCGGGTCGTTTGTCAGCACGCGTTCGATGCGCGACGCCGCCTGCGGCGTCCCGTCGGCAACCACGACCTGACCCGCGTGCTGGCTAAAGCCGATGCCGACACCGCCGCCATGGTGGAAGCTGACCCAGCTCGCGCCGCTGGCGATGTTCACCATGGCGTTGAGCAACGGCCAGTCCGACACCGCGTCGGTCCCGTCCAGCATCGACTCAGTCTCCCGGTTCGGGCTCGCCACAGAACCGCAGTCGAGGTGATCGCGGCCGATCACAACTGGGGCGCTGATCTCGCCGCTCGCGACCATGTCGTTAAACAGCAGACCAGCCCGGTCTCGCTCTCCGAGGCCGAACCAGCAGATCCGCGAAGGCAGCCCCTGCCAGCCGAACCTCGGCGAACACCTCTGATAGTCGCCGGCGATCAAGGCTTCCGGGTTCTCGTGGCAGCCCTTGAGCCACGCGTGAAGCCGCCCGTTGAATCCGCCGGCACCTTCTGGGAAGAGTTCGAGCAGGGCACGATCTGTCTTGTAAATATCGATCGGATCACCAGAGAGCGCAACCCACCGGAACGGCCCCCGCCCGAGGCAGAATTGCTCTCGGATGTACGCCGGGACGAACCCCGGGAACGAAAACGCGTCGGCAAACCCGTTGTCATGTGCACGCTGCCGGATGTTGTTGCCATAGTCAAACGTGATAGCACCGCGTTGCTGCAACTCGGCCATCGCTCTCACGTGGCGTTCCATCGACGCCAAACTGAGCCGCTGATACACCTCCGGATCGGCCTTCCTGGCGACCACGGCTTCTTCAAGCGTGTACTCAGTCGGTGTGTAACCGTCGAGCGGGTCGTGCGCGGAGGTCTGATCAGTCAGCACATCCGGCGTGATGCCCCGTTCCAGCATCCGCTCCAAGAGTGTCACAGAGTTCTCGTGCACGCCAACCGAGCGAGGCTGCCCGTCGGCAGCCAGTTTCATGGCCCGATCGATGGCGGCGTCGGTGTTGTCCAGCACTTCGTCGAGGTACCGGTCGTGATGCCGACGATCGAGGCGTGAGCGGTCGACGTCGGCAACAAGGCAGGTTCCGCCGGCGAGCGTCACCGCCAGCGGCTGCGCGCCGCCCATGCCACCGCACCCCCCGGTCACGCAGAGCTTGCCCTGCAGGTCACCGCCGAAATGCTGCCGTCCACACTCTGCAAAGGTCTCGTACGTGCCCTGAAGGATGCCCTGGGTGCCGATGTAGATCCACGAACCCGCGGTCATCTGGCCGTACATCATCAGGCCACGGGCTTCGAGGTCGTCGAAATGCTCCTGGGTCGCCCAGTGGGGGACAAGATTGCTGTTGGCGATCAGGACCCGCGGAGCGTCCTCATGCGTCCGCACAACGCCGATGGGTTTGCCGGACTGGACTAGCAGCGTCTCGTCGGGTGCCAGCCTTCGGAGTGTCTTCTCGATGGCGTCGAATGCCTCCCACGACCGAGCGGCACGTCCCCTGCCGCCGTAAACGACGAGCGTCTCGGCAGCCTCGGCCACCTCCGGGTCAAGATTGTTCATCAGCATCCGCAGGGCCGCTTCCGCCTGCCACGTCTGACACGTCTTGGTCGCACCTCGCGGGGCGCGGATTACTCGTGCATCGGTGGTCATGGGTCGGCTCCGTTAGCGTCGAGTGAAACAAAGCGGTCGAAGTCGCCTCGACGGATCATCGAGACAACACGTTCGATATCGGGTGATGGCGATCGATCGGTTGTGAATCGGGCGACCTCGCCCCGAACGATCGCGTGAACTTCTTCGAGGGCATCCCCCGTGCGCTCAGGCCGCTGGAACTCCAGCGCCTCAGTCGCGCACAAGAGCTCGATCGCGACGACGCACTCGGCAAGCTCGATGGCTCTCAACGCCTTTGCGGCGGCCCGCGGACCAAAGCTGTTGTAGTCCTCGACGCCTGCACACGTCGAGATATTGACGGCTGTTGCGCTGTGGCACTGCGTGACAATCTCGTTGCACGCCGCGGCTGCCGTGTACTGCGCGATCATGAGGCCGGACGTGACACCGGGCCTGCTGGCCAGATGCGGGCTCAGGCCCGACTCAGAATCGATGGCGGCGAGCATCCAGAACACGCGGCGCTCCGCCATCCCCGCGACAGGCGCAAGCAGAGTCGAAGCGTGATCCATCGGCAACGCGATCGGCATGCCGTGGAAATTGCCGCCCGAGACCAGCTCGCCCGCATTCACAAGAAGCGGGTTGTCGGTCACCGCACCGAGTTCGCGATCAAGCGCGGACTCCAGCGTGATAAGGCCATCAAGGACCGAACCGAGCACCTGAGGCTGGCAACGCAAAGAGTACGGGTCCTGCACCCGCGGGTCGTTGTCGCGGTGGGAGGGCCCGATGCCGCTTCCATGAAGCAAAGACCGCAGCTCCCGTGCTACGACCCGCGGCCCGGGATGATTCCGCAACGCGACAATCCGGTCATCGAACGGACCGTCGGAAGCACGACAGGAATCCACGGTCATCGCGCCGGCGACCAGTGCCGCCTTCAGCAATCGTTTCGCATCAGCGACGATCACGCACGCCTGGGCCGCCATCAGGTGCGTCCCATTAATAAGTGCCAGCCCCTCCTTCGCACGCAGCTTCAGCGGCTCGCGCGCGATCGCTTCGAGCGCATGGGCTGCCGGCACCGTCGTGCCGCTCACACTGCAGTCGCCGACCCCAGTCATCCCACACGCGATGTGTGCGAGCGGGGCGAGGTCTCCTGAAGCCCCGACGGACCCGATGGACGGGACAACGGGGGTGACATCGGCGTTGAGCATCGCAATTAGTTGATCGATCACACCTGCACGAACGCCGCTGTGCCCACGGGCAAGCGACGCGGCAAGGATCACCATGGCTGCGCGCACAGTCTCGGTCGGCAACGCCGCACCGATGCCCGCCGCGTGAGACTGAACAAGATTAATCTGAAGCTCGTCAAGCTCCTCGGGACTCACCCGTTCGCGTGCGAGCGAACCAAACCCGGTATTGACGCCGTAGTGAGCCAGTCCATCCGCAGCGATTGCATCGAGCTCACGACGAGATTCGTTGACACGGTCACGAGCAGCCCCGGCGAGCATGACGGGCACGCAGCTTCGTGCGACCTCAAGAACGACTTCAGGCGAGAGCGCCGATCCATCGAGATGAACGTGGCGGCCGCTCATCTCGCGGACGACTCGGAACATCGCGCGCCGAAGGATCGTTGCCGTGCGTCCTTCGCCATGCGATCGATGATCTCGAGCACCCGGTCGATCTCGTTTGGGGTCGTCGCCCACCCCGGACTGATTCGCAGGGCGCCGAGATCACCGTTGCCGAGTGCCTCGTGAAGCAGGGGGGCGCAGTGCGTGCCGCCTCGGACGCAGACGCCGTGATCGTCGTCGAGTGCCGCGGCAGCTTCGCGCGGATGCCAGCCGTCAATCGTGAAGAGCACGACCGCGGTTCGCCCGGTGGACGTCGGAAGCCCTTGTGTCGTAATGCCTCGGATGGTGCCGAGCCCATCGAGCAGCCTGACCACTGCGGCCTGCTCGTGATCATGACGACCCGGAATCTCGTGACACATACCGGCCAGCAGACCTGCGAAGCCGACCGCATTGACCGTTCCCGCCTCGAGCGCGTCCGGCAACGTATCGGGCATGCTCATTCCACGGCCGGCCGCCCCGGTGCCGCCACGCCTCTCGCACACCAAGCGCCGCTCACGCGCGTCCTCAGGCCACGCCCTCTCTCCGACAAGAAGAGCGCCGGTCCCGGTCGGACCGAGGAGGCCCTTGTGTCCCGCGACTGTGAGAAGATCTACATGGTCGTCATCCATCCGGATCCCAACGTGCCCCGCGGTCTGCGCGGCATCAACAAGCAGGAGCCCTCGCTCAGTCTGCTCGCGAACAAGCGTGCCGATCTCTCGCACAGGCTGGATCGTCCCACACGCGTTGGAGGCGTGGCTCACACAGACCAACTCGGTCTCGGCCCGCAGCATCCGGCGAACGACGTCCGGGTCGGTCCAACCGCGCCCGTCGCACGGAACAAACTGCAGCGCGATCGCGTCCCGCTCGGCGTAGCACTGAAGCGTCCGCAGCACCGCATTGTGCTCCACGCTGCTCGCGAGCACATGGGGACGTGTCGCCGACAGGCCGGATCGGGCAGAGCCGCTCAATACGCCGTGGATCGCGATGTTGACAGCGTCCGTGCACCCGTGCGTCAGCACGACTCGCTCAACGCTGGAAGCACCAAACGCAGACGCGAACAGCTTTCGAACGTTCTCCGGCGGCTGTGCCGCCATTCGGGCTAACCGGTGGCCGCCACGCCCCGGGTTGCCCGCCGATCGAGCGAGGAATTCTGTCATCGCTTCAGCAACACACGCCGGCTTGGGCCAACTTGTCGCCGCATTATCGAGATAGATGACGTCCGCCGACATAAGCGGAGTCTACTGCTAAAATCAACGATCCGGGCCGCTGAACGGTGTTTTTTGGCGATCAATCGCGAGAGGCAGTCCTGCGAAAACAGGCCGATAATATATGTTATGTTAAACCCGCGACACCGGCTCTCCCGCAGAGCCCCGAGACCTTTGGTCAGCCCAGTCCACCGCGGCCAACAGCCTCGACCACAGTCCGGCATGCGTCGTCGAGAGCTACGAGATCGCCCTTGCCGTCAGCGCCGCGGAGTTTGAATTCGACGCAGCGCTGATCAAGTGCCTTGTCGCCGATTGTGAGTCGGACCGGGATTCCGATCAGATCTGCGTCTTTGAACTTCACGCCGGGCCGCTCCTTGCGATCATCGATGAGCACCGAGAGCCCCGCCGATGTCAGCTCCGCCGCGATCCGATCCGCCGTCGCGACGTGCTCATCTTTCTTTGGGTCCATCACTGTGATAATGACTTCATACGGAGCGATCGCAGCCGGCCACCGTATTCCGCCGGAATCATGCGCCTGTTCTACGGCGGCACCGAGCACACGGCTTACGCCGATGCCGTAGCACCCCATCACAACATCTGTCTTCTTCTGTTGCTCATCGAGAACGACGAAATCGAACGCCTTTGAGTAAATCGTTCCGAGCTTGAAGATATGGCCCACCTCGATACCGCGACAGGCTTCAAGTTTCGACGACACATCTCGCGGCGAAACATCACCGGTCTGGGCATTCCGCACGTCTGCGACACGAACCAAACCGTCAGATTCACCGGCGCGAGGCAGTTCGTGTCCCAGATCACGCGCCCACTCGAATCCGGTATCGTGGTGGTCGGGCTTGTCCGAACCCGTTGTCCAACCGGCGTTGCCGGGAGACGCAACCGCGTCAGGATCGATGAGCACGATCGTGTTCTCGACAACAGAGCACGCCCTCGGGCTGACGTATCCGATCGCAAAGCCCGCGTCGCGAGCCCCCGCCTCGTCTGCAAGCTCCACGGGCTCACCGAGTGCGTCGCGAACCTTTCCTTGGTTCACTTCATGGTCGCCGCGGACCACCGCAATCACCCAGCCTCCGTCTCCGCTTACTTTCTGGAAAATCACCGACTTCAACATGCAGTGCGGCTGAACAGCCAGATGGTCCGCAACGGCTTCGATCGATTGCAGCCCCGGCGTGTGGTGCGACACAAGGGCTGAGCCCGCGGATTCCGAGAACGCCCACGCACGTTCGCCGATCTCACACTTCTCAACGTTCGCGGCGTACCCGCTGGTCGGACACACCAAGATGGTGTCCTCTCCGGTGTCAGCGTTCACCATGAACTCGTGTGATGCAGAACCGCCGATCGGCCCGGCCTCGGCTTCTACGACTGTAAAGGCCAAGCCGCATCTGGAAAATATGTTGACGTATGCCTCATAAAGCCGGCCGTAGGTCTCATTAAGCCCGCCCTCGCCGCCGATGCTCGTGTGAAACGAGTACGCGTCCTTCATCGTGAACTCGCGTGCACGGAGGAGCCCAGCGCGAGGCCGAAACTCATCACGAAACTTCGTTTGGATCTGATAGACGGTAACCGGCAGCTGCTTGTAGCTTGTCACGCTTCCCTTGACGAGCTCCGTCACTGTTTCTTCGTGCGTAGGACCGAGCGCTGTGCCGCGATCGTGACGATCGGTGAGCCGGAACAGCAGGTCGCCGTAGGCCTCGTCTCGCTTCGTTCCCGCGTACAGCTCGAGGGGCACAAGCGTCGGCAACAGGAGCTCCGCAGCACCCGCGGCGTCCATCTCCTCGCGAACGATGTCCGAGACACGTCGAAGCACACGAAGACCGAGCGGCAGATAGTCGTACACACCCGCCGCCACCTGCCGGATGTACCCGGCGCGGAGCATGAGCTGATGGCTGGGCGTGGTCGCCTCCGCCGGGGCATCACGCAGAGTCGGGATCAGCGTCCGGCTCCAGCGGTGCACGACGCCCGGGCGAGACGATGTCATAGTAGAAGTCATGCGGCCAGTCTAGCCGGGGCCCGAGCCTGCTCGGCCCGCCGAGGCAAGCCGTAGAGGTACGCCGCTCGCTTCAAACGCTCGAGCCCATCTCTCGGCGGCCACCCGCTGCGCATCAGAGGTACCCGCCGACCACCAGACGTCTCCCGGGATGAGCCCCATGTCGATTGCAAGGTCGGCGAGCCTGAGATCGCATAGATCGGCGAACGGCGCTGAAACCACCGGTGCCGGCGCACCTTCGACGATCAAGAGCCGTTCGACAAGCAAGCATCGCGACACCGTTTGCGCGGCGAGATCGACATCGACGAGGTCGGGGTCCGCCGCTGACCCGCCGTGCAGAGGCCACACAACCTCGGCGAGCTCACATCTCACCGCGAGCCGTGCCGCGGCAAGCAGGGCTTCCGTTTCACAGAGTGTCCCCGAAAGCTCTGATTCCATCGCTGCGCCGCACATAGCGGCCTGCCGATGGACCGCGCCCCGTCGAACGGAATCCCCGTCGGTTACAGGAGCGAGCACCACGCGTGGACCCCGACCGGACCCGGCCGCACTCGCAATGCGTTCGCACGCGTGCATGCAAGAGACCAACGATCCAAGATCGCCGTCGCAAAGAACCAATGTTCCGTGGCGTGTGCTCACTGCGACAGCGTACCCGCTCGATGGCCGCGGCGTCGCTAGCTGCAGCCGGCGTTGTAGTTCAGCACCCACGAGTTGAAGTCGGCAGGCGAAAGCAGACCGTCGCCGTTCTGGTCCGCCGACGGGTCCCCCGCGTTGAACGCGATGACCCACGCGTTGAAGTCAGCGGGTGTGAGCGCTCCATCGCCGTTCGTGTCTGCCAAGCAATCGCTCGTGATCGCGTTGAACTCGAGCCAGTCAAGGTTGAACTCCTGGCCCGGGAACGAGAAGTTCTGGAACCGGATCGTCTGCACCCCTGCATCGAGCGTGACGGGAAACTCGATCTCAGCCCACTCCTGGAACCCCCCGGTCACCGGGACCTGGGCGAGCGAGCCTATCGGGAACTCATCTTGCTGCAGCGAGAATGCCCCGCCGCTGGACTCTGAAGACACGCGAGCGGTCACGGTGTAGTCCCCGGCCCGCTCGACGTTCACGGTGTACTCGATCCACTCGCCGAAGCCGATCCAGCCGACGTTGAACCCGCCGCCCGTCGTCGCTTCGATATCGACATCTTCGTCGGGCCTGTACGCCCCACCGTTGTTGACGACGTCCGTCTCAAAGTACACCTCGCCCGGGTATCCCTCGTCGAAGTTCTCCGCCTCGATTCTGCCGGGGATCACGGCAGGGGTGCCACCGAACGGCTGACGCTCAAGCTGGTACACCCGTACCCAATCGATCTCCATCGACTGCGGGAACTGCGACGAACCATCGGGATTGCCCGGAAAGTTGCCGCCAACCGCGACGTTCAGGATGAGGTGGAACTCGCGGTCAAAGGGTGCCCGCGGGTCGCCAGGTGCCGCCGAGCTGAACCAGACGTTCCGGTTGATCACCCGGTACAGCACACCATCGACGTACCACCGCATCTGATTCGGGTCCCACTCGAGGCTGTACGTGTGAAAGTCCTGGGAGAAGTCCGTGCCCGGAGCATATTGGCCTCCGGCCTGGACATTGCCCGGGAACGGCGCCCCGTAGTGGATTGTCCCGTAGATCCGGTCGGCGAAGTTCACCGACTCCATGATGTCGATCTCACCGCTCGCGGCCCAAGTTCCGTAGGGCGAGTTTGTCGGCAGCATCCAGAACGCCGGCCAGATCCCTCTCGTGCTCGGCAGTCGGATGCTCGCCTCGACGCGGCCGTACGCGAACTCGAACCGGTTGATCGAACGCAGCCGGCTCGACGTGTAGCCGAAGCCCCCGAAGTTCTCGCGCTCCGCCGTGATCGTCATCACGCCGTTCTGCACGGTGGTGTTGTCCGGGCGGTAGTACTGGAGCTCGTTGTTCCCCCACCCCGGCAGGCCAACCGCTTGGCCGTTGCCGATCTGGAATTCCCAGTTGTCGGCGTCAACAGCGTCGGCCGAGAACTCGTCACTCCAGACGAGACGCTCCGCGCGCTGCTGAGCCGCAACGCCGCCGGCTGCAACAGATCCGATCAGGGCAAACATCCGGGCGCAAACGAGCTGTCTCACAGTCTTCTCCAACACACGGGGACGCCAACAACAGAACTGTAACAGTTTCTCCGCGTTGCTACCAGCCGATGTTCCGCGAAGCTCCATCGATCTCGCGGGATGATTCTGCCGACAAAATGCCCCGTATATGCGTTGTATTCCAAGCGGCGCGCAGGTGTATGCAGTCGCACGATGGCCAGCGTCATCGCCCTGAGTTAGCGTGTTGCCCCTCTGCCGCGGCGCAACGTCCTCCCCGAAGCCCATCGCCGAACGGTGTACGGTCATCATCCTGCTGCTGCAGCAACGCGTCACGCCGCCGCACCCACAAATCCTTTCTGTGGATCCATAAATGCGGATAGGGAACAACGTTGCGGGTTCAGGAACAGCGTTATCGGCAGCCGCGAATCGTCGGCAGCGGTATGCAATTTTCGATACAATCGCCGCTGAGGTGTCTTGACAGGCGGCATCTGTTCCACCATGATTGCAACAGTTACACCGGACCGTGTGTCCCCCGGCCCCCAATCGTAGAGAGGCAGCACCATGCACCGAGGTCCCGCCCGGCGGACAGAGAGCGGCTTCACACTCATTGAGCTGCTCGTGGTCATCGCGATCATCGCGCTGCTCATCGGCATCCTGCTGCCGGCCCTCGGCAAGGCCCGGGACTCGGCCAAGACAGCTATCTCACTCACCAATCAGAGGCAGATCGCACAGGCTCTCGTCATCTACGCCACAGATAATAAAAACCTATTTCCACCAAACCATAACGACGTTGACGCGCCAAACAATCTCGACAGGTTTGGTAGACGGTGGTTCGACATTGATGTCATCGGCAATTACATCGAATCGACGGACTTTGATGACGTCCCGTTCAGAGATCTTGGCGATCTTGGCGGCGATCGAGCTCCGACCGTGGGAGGCTCCGTAATGGTCGATCCCAATCACCTTTCCGGCGGTCGCTCCTATGCTATGAACTACTGGGCGTCTTCCTACGTACGCGTCGCTCGCTCAGGCTTTGGGCCTTCGGCGTCGGCCAGTTTCAGAAAGCCTGGAGATGCTCGCGCGGAGCACGGGAACCACCGACTCGGCCGGGGTTTCAGCAGCGATGTCGAGTTCGGTTCCGACGTCGTCCTTGTGGGCAGCGCCTGGGGCAACTTCATTAGCGACAACGAGGAACGAGGCTTCACGCAAGAAACCATCGGTGGAACAGTTGTTAACGGTGGCATGCAGGGAACCGAAGGCCTTTTCCCAGGGCAGCGATTCGGATTTGAGGACGAAGACACAACGATTCCCGATCTGTTTGGCAACTGGGCGACCGTTGGTTCTGTTGAATTGTCTGGAAGTGTCGATGAGGTCCAGTCGTACATTCCGTACTACCGCCATCCGAGGCGGACGGATGATCTGCAGACATTGGAAGGGAACGCGCTATTTGCCTTCGCAGACGGCAGCGCTCGCACAACGTCATACGACGATTTGGTCGACCTAACTGGTAGCCGGCCGCGGAGCAGCTACGAGGTGTTGTGGACACCATTCGATTCCCGTGTTGAGAACGAGTTCATCGGACGACCCAACTAACAACAATGCCAGGCAATGGTTCCATCTCGGTCCGCCAGCTCGCCAGCAAGCTCGGCATCTCCACCGCCACCGTCTCGCGGGCGCTCAACAATCATCCATCGGTTGCGCCGCAGACCCGAGCCCGCGTGCTCGAACTCGCCGACGCAACGGGTTACATGCCACGCGTCGGCCAGCGTTTCTCGACCAACATCGGCCTCGTATACCCGTCGCACCCGGTCACCCCGGAGTTCGGCTCATTCGAGAACGCGCTGCTCTCGGGCATCATGCGCGGGCTCGCCGAGCACCGCTACGACCTGTCACTGATCGAGGTCGATCGCGACAGAGCGGACGACGAGAGCTATACGCAGTTCTTCCGCCGCAAGGGCGTCCGCGGGGTGATCGTGCGGACCATCGGCCCCGATGCACGCCTCGCCGAGGCCATCGCGGACGAAGGGTTCCCCAGCATTACCGTCGCGGACCGGAGCGATCAGGCCAACGTCAACTTCATCTGCAGCGATTCGACGCGTGACAGCCAGCGGGCGGTTGATCACCTCATCCAGCTCGGCCATCGGCGCATCGCGCTCGTTGTTCACACCGTCCTCGACTCCGATCACCTGGACCGCATCGATGGCTACAACCGCGCTCTCGATCTCCACGGGATCAACCGAGACGAGTCGCTTGTCCTGCGTCAGCCGGCCGGCATGGAGGGCGGCCGCCTCGCTCTCGCGCAGATGCTCGCCCACGACGAGCCCCCCACCGCCGTCTTCTGCACGAACCCACTGACCACGGTGGGCCTGCTGCACAGCTGCCTCGAGCAGGGCATCGTCGTCCCGGAGCAGCTCTCGGTGATCGGCTTTGATGATTCCGACACGAGGTATCACACGTTCCCGCGGTACACCTCGGTGTGCCAGGATGCCGTTCAGTTCGGATACGAGGCCTCACGCTGGCTCACACGTTCGCTCGAGGGCATCGAAGGGGGCTCGCTCCGCGTTCATCGCCCCACGAACCTGAGCTTCAACCAGTCAACCGGCCCAGCGCCCGCGCAACCGGTCCGCGTTGCGGCGGCGACACGGGCATCAAGACCTGATCGAATTCGAGAGCCCCGCCCGGCGGCAGCCGAGCCGGAGCGATTCACCGGTGTGTAGCCGGCCCATGGGAGAGCGGGGGTCGCAGCCCTCGCAGAGAGAGATTGGAGAGACGAGATGAAGAAGATCATGATCGCGACGATGGTCGCATTCGCAGGTGGGGCGCAGGCCCAGAACCTGCTCGGCAACGCGGGCTTCGAGGCCCAGGTCAACTTTGACGGGAACGACTCGGGCAACTGGAACTCCTTCTTCGGCGGCGCCGACTTCCAACAGTCGGAGTCGATCATCCCCGGCCCGTCCGACGGCCCCCCCGCCGAGGGCGCTCAGGTTCTGCAGATCGGCACCTTCAACACGGGCAATACCTTCGTGGGTGTGACGCAGACCGTTCCGGTCGCCGGCGGCATTGATTACACGTTCGCGTTCCAGGCTCGCGAGATCATCCAGAACGGGATCTTCGCCGAGTACCGCATCGAGTGGAAGGACGCCGGCGGCAACTTCATCGGCGGCCAGTTCGACCTGAACACCAACCTTGACTCCGGGCTGACGTCCGACTTCCAGCCGTTCTCGCTGAGCGCCACTTCGCCCGCCGGAGCCGCCACCGGCACCGTCGTCATCGCGGTGCAGACGTTCGGCAGCGCCGCGCCGTTCGAGGGTTTCATCCAGATCGATGACGCCTCGTTCATCCCCGCACCGGCTTCGGCCGCACTGCTCGGCCTCGGCGGCCTTGCGGCCGCTCGCCGCCGTCGGGCATAACCGCAGACTCCTGAATCGGCTCGGGCCCGCCTCGCTGCGGACCCGGGCCTTTGGTTCGACAAAGAAACACCTTGGCCCCGGACGGCCGTTCCCCGGAGATGTAAGAGATGATTGCACGCACAACGATGATCGCCATCGCCGCCGGCGCGGCATGCACCAGCCACGCACAGCTGCTCAATACAAACTTTGAGACGCCCGGCGTGTCCACCACCTTCGCCAACTGGGACCAGTTTGGCGATCCAGCCATTATCCAGCCGAGCTTCGATCTGTTCAACGGCACCAACGGGCTGCTGATGTTCGGCAACTTCTTTGAGCCGTTTAACACCCAGGGCGTCTTCCAGACTCTCCCGGGCGTTGTCACTCCCGGAGAAGAGTGGGAAGTCGCAGCCGTCGTCGGCGACGTCACTGGCGACGAAATCGTCGGCAGCAACATCGGCTTCGTCTCGGTGGTGTACCGCGACTCGTCCGGCGTGAACCTTGTTGATCGTGCGGTCGAGATCAACGTGAACAACGTGGTGACCGATCAGCTCACGCGGTTCTCGCAGACGCTTGTCGCCCCGCTCGGTGCGGTTGATGCGCAGATCGTCATCGGCTTCCAGCAGCCCGTCATCACCGACGGCGGCGCTCTTCACTACGACGACGCCGAGCTCAACAATCTGAGTGCGGGCAACGAGATCCCCTACTACAACGGCAGCTTCGAGGAGTCGATCTTCGGTCGCGCCGTCGAGGGCTTCTTCGACTTCGGCAACGCCATTCCCAACATCTTCACGGCTCAGGCCTTTGAAAACCCGCCCGCGAGCGATGGTGACGCCTCCGTCCTGATGTTCGGTCAGTTCAACGGCGACCCCGCCGGCAACACCACCGGAATCTTCCAGGCGCTGCCCGCGTCGGCCGGGGAGGACTGGACCGCGTCCGCGGACGTGTTCAACGATTCGAACGACCCCATCGGCGTCGGCAACACGGCATTCCTCTCGCTCGTCTTCCGTGACGCCGGCGGCAACGTCATCAGCGACAACGCGGTCACAGCGGCCGACTCGACAACGACATTCGATGTCTGGATCCCCGTCAGCAGTTCCGCCACGGCACCGGCCGGGACCGAGACGGTCGAGATCGTTCTCGGCTACAACCAGGCCCCCCCGTCCGCGGATCTCGACGGGAACGGCACCGTCGGAGCGGGCGATGAGCCCGCTGGCATTGTCCGCTGGGACAACTCGAGCCTGGAGCAGGGCGCGGCCGGTCGGCTGTGCGCTGATCAGAACGGCGACGGCGTCGTGAACCCGGGCGACTTTAACGCCTGGGTTCTGAACTTCAACGCGGGCGACCTGCGTGCTGATACCAACCAGAACGGCGTCAACGATCCGGGCGACTTCAACGCTTGGGTCCTCGCGTTCAACCAGGGTATGGCCGGCCCGACCTGCACCCCGTAAACCGACCCTCCTCCAGAGTAAGCGAAATAGCTCGCCGGCGTGGCAGTGACTCGCCACGCCGGCGTTTGTTTTTGCCGTATCAACTGCGCGTTTCCAGGCATGATGCGTTCCGTCGAGAGAGTGTCCCCGCCGCGCTCCAGGAAACCCGTCGGCTTCCATTGCGGTACAGTTGCCTCAGAGCCACAGAGGGGCAGTTACCATGCGAGCGATCGTGTTTTCCATAGCTGCAGCCGGACTGATCATGATGACGGGTCATACGAGCTCACAGCCAGTCCCGGTCGAAGTGCAACGCACCGACGACGGGTTCGTGCTGCTTCGAGACGGCGAGCCGTATCAGATCAAGGGGGCCGGCGGCACGCAGTACCTCGAGCTGCTTGCCACATCCGGCGCTAACTCCATCCGCACGTGGGGGCAGCCTGACCTCGAACCACGAGAATGGCCCGACGGTCGAACGATGGGTTTGCTCGACAGAGCTCACGAACTCGGATTAACCGTGACAGCCGGGTTCTGGATCCCCCACTTCCCGGGCGGCTACCAGGGTGGCGGCTTCGACTATGACGACGAAGAGGCCGTCGATCAGCTGGTGGACGACGCTCGGGCGTTCGCAGCCAAGTGGAAGGACCACCCCGCGCTTCTGGCGTGGGGGGTCGGGAACGAACCGATCGGCACGGATCGCGTTCGCGCGGTCAAATTCATCAATCGCGTTGCGAAGGCCATGAAAGAGGTCGATCCGCATCATCCAACCATGCCCGTGCTGGCCGGCATCTGGCCTGACAAGGCGGCTTTGTTCGCCGAGCATTGCCCGGACGCCGACATCCTGGGCGTGAACGTCTACGGGGGAGCCCCCGTGATCCCCGAACAGCTGATCGAGCAGGGCTACGACGGCCCGTATGTCATGACCGAGTACGGCCCGCTGGGACACTGGGAAGTCGATCACACAGCATGGGGCGCGGAGATCGAGCAACCGGCCGATCAGAAGGCCGCGTTCTACAAGCGGTCACACATCGAGTCGATCGAGGCGGCACCCGACCGATGCCTCGGCGGCTATGTCTTCTTGTGGGGCCACAAGCAGGAGCGCACCGACACGTGGTTCAGCATGCTGCTGCCGGGCGGCGAACGAACCCCATCGGCAGATGTGATGAGCGAGCTGTGGACCGGGGTGCCGGTCGCCAATCGGGCACCGATCGTCTCCGACATCGTGTCTAATCTCAGGCTCGCGCGCGTGGCCGCTGACACGCTCTTCGACGCATCGGTTGTGGTGAGTGACGCCGAGGGCGACCCGCTCACGGTCTCGTGGGATGTAAAGCCCGAGGGCACGGACAAAGGGGCGGGCGGTGCCTTCGAGCAGACGCCCGCATCCCTCGGGCATCTGATCGAGTCTACGGACGGGCGAAACGCGGTCGTCCGCACGCCGAGCCAGCCGGGAGCGTACCGCCTCAAGGTGTACGTTCGTGACGATTACGGCGGCGTTGGCGCCTGGAACGTACCGTTCTTTGTCAACGATCGCTGATCCCTCCGCATGATTCCCCCGAGCGACGAGTCGATCGATCAACTGGCGTCCCTGCTACAAGACGCGTCTCATGTTGCCATGCTGACCGGCGCGGGAGTGAGCGCCGAGAGCGGGCTCTCCACGTTCCGCGACAAAGAAGAAGGGCTGTGGGCCAAGTACGACCCACTGGAGCTAGCGCACATCGACGCGTTCCGCCGCGACCCAGAGCTCGTCACCAAGTGGTACCACTGGCGTTTCACACGAGCAAGAAGCTGTAAGCCGAACGCGGGGCACTTCGCGATCGGCAGGTTGCAGAAGTGGTTTCGCTCACGCGGCGGCCGACTCGATCTGATCACGCAAAACGTGGACGGGCTGCATCAACGGGGCGGTGCCGACAATGTGATCGAGCTGCACGGCACGATTCTCACCTGGCGTTGCCTGCGGACAGGAGAACGATACAGCCTTGATCAGATCGACTTCTCGACGTTCCCACCTCGATCAGAATCGGGTGGCCTCCTCCGACCCGACGTCGTTTGGTTCGGCGAGATGCTGCCAGCCGACGCCCTCGACGCTGCCCAGCAAGCGGTCGCCGCGTGCGACGCTTTCGTTTCGGTCGGAACGAGCGCAACGGTCTGGCCGGCCGCCGGCTTCGCCGATATGGCACAAGCGGGCGGAGCTGCCATCGCGGAGCTCAACCGAGAGACGACACCCCTCAGCGACAAAGCTGATGTGTCTGTTCTCGGTCTTTCAGCGTCGGTCCTGCGGGACGTCTGCAGACTGTTGGGCATCGAAGACAAGGAGCCGCGTTAGTAATTCGGCGTCGGGGCACGGAAGTTGGAGAAGTCGACCGATCGGAACCACTCGATCGTCCGCTTCAGGCCCTCTCCGAGTTGAATGCCGGGCTCCCAGCCCAGCTCGGCCTTCGCAAGAGCGATGTCGGGCTGCCGCTGCTTCGGATCGTCGGCCGGAAGAGGCCTCTCGATAATCTTGCTTCTCGTCCCCGTGAGCTCGATCACCCGCTCCGCAAGCTCGCGGATTGTGAACTCGTGAGGATTGCCGATGTTCACCGGCCCGACAAAGTCATCCGGCCCGTTCATCATCCTGATGATCGCTTCGCAGAGATCATCGCGATAGCAGAACGAGCGGGTCTGTGAGCCATCACCGAAGACCGTGATATCTTCCCCGGCGAGCGCCTGCCGGATGAAGTTGCTCACAACTCGACCATCGAACGGGTGCATCCGCGGCCCATACGTGTTGAAGATCCGCACGACGCGGATGTTGACGCTGTTCTGCCGCCAGTAGTCAAAGAAGAGCGTCTCTGCCGCCCGCTTGCCTTCGTCGTAGCACGCTCGCAGACCGATTGGGTTGACGTTGCCGCGGTATGACTCGGGCTGCGGGTGAACATCCGGATCGCCGTACACCTCGCTCGTCGATGCCTGAAGCACCTTCGCGTTACAGCGCTTCGCCATACCAAGAATGTTGATCGCGCCCATGACGGACGTCTTCATGGTCTTGATCGGGTTGTACTGGTAGTGCCCGGGCGCCGCGGGGCACGCCATGTTGTAGATCTCATCCACTTCGAGCCACAGCGGGTGGGTGACGTCGTGTCGGACAAGCTCGAAGTTGGAGTGATCGAGGAGATGGGCAACGTTCGACTTTTGACTCGTGAAGAAGTTGTCGACGCAGATCACGTCGTGGCCGTCAGATACGAGCCGCTCGCACAGGTGGGAACCGAGGAAGCCCGCGCCACCGGTGACCAGAATCCGTTTAATCTGCGACATTCAACGCTCCGAGGAGGCCCACTCTTTCGCCAGCATCGCAGCGTAGGTAGCGATTGCTTCCTGCGGCGGGTGTCGCGGCTCGAATCCGAGTCCCGCTTTCGCGGCTGACATGTCCGCAAGCGTAAACGACTGGTAGAACCGCGCGATGTGCGCCGGCATCTCAAAGTACTCTGTCGGCCGATCCGTGCCGCTCACACCCATGCCGCGGCGGACAGCCTCCGCGACCTCTTCGAAGGTCGTCGGCACGCCCGAGCCGGCGTTGTACACGCCGGGCCTCGGGTCAATTCGCTCGCCCAGCCCCGCCGCCGCGAGCGTCAACCCGACGATGTCCTGCACCGGAACCTGATCCCGCGTCTGCGCACCGTCCGCAAACAGCCTGGGCCGATCTCCGTCGAACAGCTGCCTCGCGAGCTGAAAGGCCATGGACGCCATGCCGGCCTTGCCCGACTCACCGGGGCCGAAGACGTTGAAGTATCGCAGCCCAATCACCCAAGGCTGCGGCTCTCCTGCGGCAACGCGTTCTGCGGACAGCCGGCGGTGAGCCGATTCCATCATCCACTTGCTGAAGCCGTAGACATTGTTGGGCCGACCCGCGGAAGCCTCCGCGAAGGCGACCCGTTCGTTCGTCTCTGGTGGCGTTCCGTACGTCGCAGCGCTCGAGGCGTACACAAGCGGTACCTCTGCGTCCGCCGCAGTCTCCAGGAGCAACCTCCACGAATCGCCCGCGTTCTGCCGGATCATGTCGGATTCATCATCGATGGTCGTGTCGGTGATCGCGCCGAGGTGAAATACAGCCGCGGGCCGACGCTCGACAAAGATCGAAGGCCAATCGAGCGACTCGACGCTCTCAGGGAGAACCTCGCCACGGAACGGCTCGCCCGTGATTCGCGTGCAGGAATCGACGAGCGTCTGAAACGTACCCGATCGGAACGAGTCAATCACGAGCACATGGCACGTGCCGTCGAGGCCTTCAAGCGTGGCCGCGACGTTCGAACCGATGAAGCCGCAGCCTCCGGTCACGATGTAGCACGGGCCGGGCTGGGTCAAGGCAGGTCCCCCGATCGTTCAAGCTGTGAGGTGATAGGGGCCGGCACGGTCACCGGCGGCGGGCTCGGCCGCATCCAGTACAGCAGCGCGACGCCGACAACAAGCACGCCAGCCCCGATCTCTCTCGACCCGAATCTCTTCCGCATGCTGAACGCCTCACAGCCTCATGCGCCGCTCGGCAAGGCAGAAGCATCGCTCTTCGGCTCGGTGTGCTCACGATCAGTCTTGCCGGACCAGACCAGCGGTGCCGCGACCGCGATCGACGAATACGTCCCGACAAGCACACCGATCAGAAGCGTGTAGGAGAACGCTCGCACACCCTCGCCGCCGGTTGTAAACAGAATGAGAACCGCGAGCAGTGTCGTGCCAGACGTGATGACCGTACGACTGACAGTCTGGTTAATCGAGAGGTTCACCGTCCGCCGCGACGCGTAGTCAAGCTTGCCCCGGTTCTCGCGGATGCGGTCCATGATGATGATCGTGTCGTTCAAGGAGTAGCCGATGATGGTGAGCAGGGCCGCAACCAAGCTGAGATCGATCTTGAACGGCAGGATGTTGACGCTCCGAGCAAGACTTGCCGTCGTTTCGTGCTCGTAGAGAATCTCAGCGACGGCAATCAGCCCGATGGCGATCATGACATCGTGCAGGAGCGCGGCGAGCGCCGCCGCCGAGTAGCGCACCGACCCGAACCGGACCCAGATGTAAATCGTAATGAGCATGAAGCTGATGAGCACGGCCGCGATCGCCCTCGCGCGGAACGATCCCGCTACGGACGCGTCAAAGCTATCAACACCCGCGAGCGACTCCGATCGCTTGAGCGCCTTCGTCACCAGGTCCCACTCGATGCTGGCGACTTGATCAAACCACCGCTCGCGGCTGTCGTACACGAGCAGACCCTCGTCGCGAACCACGAGCACCGCCGACCGAATAGCCGATTCGTCGCCTTCAATAATCAGCAGCTCGCGGTCACGGCTCAGGTAATCGCTGAACTCACGATCGCGGCGCATGTACTCGAGTCGTTCGGAGAGATCGGCGAGCGTCGGCGTTGGCGCTAGTCCATCGATCACGATCGCAACACCGCCGTCGTAGTCGCCAACGTCGGCGACGACATCACCCCGGCCGATCACCGACGCGAGGCTCGGCTCGACAATCTCGTACACCGGCGCACCGCGGGCATCGATCACAGAGTCCGATGCGAAGTCGAGCGGCGGTTTCGTCGGCAGGACGTCTTCGAAAGCTTCCTGCAACGCGGCAGAAAGCAACGCCTGCGCTTCCGCACCTGTCGAGAGCGTCTTGATGCGGAAGGTGTCCGACGTCACCCCGTCCGCCGCCGGGTTGACCGGCAAGACCTCTGCCGATGCCAGATCCCTGAGCGGAGAATCCTCGTCAGCCGCCTCGGCGATTTGAACAACCCGGTTGAGAACCTCGGCACGTTCGAGCGTCACCCGCTCGCCCGACTCATCCTCGTCAAGAACCATGGTGACGGCGGTGCCACCGCGGAACTCGTTGTCGAGCATCTCGGCACCCTGGCGCACGATCATCAGCACGCCCAGCCCGATGAAGCAGGCCGAGATAACGATGCAGAGACGCCGTACGCGCAGCCAATCGAGGTTGGGCTCAAGCGCTCTCTCGATCGCCGGGATTGTTCGGGGCAACGATCCAAGCCCCTTGATTCCAACCCGTTCTACGAGCAGCGCGAAGATGAGCCGAGACACGACGAGAGCGCTGAACAGCGTCCCGACCACTCCGATGCCGAGTGTGATCGCGAACCCCTTGATCTCCTGAGTCCCGATGTTCGCGAGCACGAGACAGACGATCAGATTCGTGACGTTTCCGTCGACGATGGATGAAAGCGCTTTATCGAAGCCCAGCCTGACAGCCGGCTTGATCGCTACACCGCGGCGCATCTCTTCCCTGATGCGCTCAAAGATCAGCACGTTGGCATCGACCGCCATACCGAAGGTCAGGATGATGCCCGCGATGCCTGGCAGCGTCAGAGCGGCACGGCTCAGCGACAGCATCGCGAGGATGATCAGCGCGTTGCAGGCCAAAGCGGTCACGGCGATCAGCCCGCTGGTGTAGTAGTAAAAGACCATGAACACGCTGACCACGATCAACGCGATCACACCGGCGCGAAGCCCGGCATCAAGGTTGTCCTGGCCAAGCTCCGGCCCGAGGATGGACTGGCTGATCGGCTGCGGTGTCAGGCTCGCGGAGAGCGTGCCAGCGTTCAGCGTGCGGATGATGTTCCGCCGCTCCTCGGGCGAGTCGATGCCCTGAATGATGCCGTTGCTGGTAATCTTCGAGTTCAGGTTCGGCGCGGTGATGCATTTGTCGTCGAGCAGCACGGCCATGCGCTCGTTGACGTTCTGCTCCGTCAGATTGCCCAGCAGAACGGCACCGTTCGGGTCCATGCGGAAACCGACGGCCGGCCTGCCGCTGTCATCAACAGTCTCAGACGCCTGATCGACCCGCCACGCCCCACGGCTCTGATCCTGCAGCAGCGCCTTGTCGCGGCTGCTGTACAGCAGCATGTAGAACGAGCCCTCGAACGGCTCGACCACAAAGTCGCGGGCCTGAGCGAAGTACCCCGCGGGGTCGGCGAGCATCCGCTCGGCTTGCTGGATCGTTTGAACAAACGACGTCGGGTCGCTGATCTCGAACCACGACGCGTCGGGGGCCGATGTCGCCCGCGGCCCTTGCTCTCGGAGCTCGTCGCGAAGCTGCTGCTCGTCCGGGTGCTCGCCGACACGCGGCGCAATCCGGAACTCAAGAACGCCGGAGCCCTGCAGCAGCCGGATAAGGTCATTCGGGTCGTCCAGCGTCGTCCGAGCAGCCTCGTACGTCGCGAGCGATTCGATCACACCGTTGATGACATCCAGCTTGTCGGGGTGCAGCGCTTCGATCTCTTCGATCGCACGGGAACGCGGGCTGGGTATCTCGAACGGCTCGTCAGCCGAATCGTCCAGCACAAACCGCGGCTCGTTCGAGAGCTGGAGCGCGTTCCGCAGTTGCTCCGCACGCAAGACGCTCCCGAGCAGAGCGTCCCTCGCCTGATCGCGGCGGATCTCTGCGGCAGCCAGCTCCCCGACAATCCTGATTGTCTCTTCGTCCTCAGCGCCGGCATCCTCTGCCATCGCCAAAACGCTTCGCGTTTCTTCGACCTCATCGGTCGCACGAATGACCGCTTCGACCAACGGCCGACGTGATTCATCACCCGCGATAAGCGATTCTGCGGCCGCGCTGCGATCCTCGCGCGGCAATGACATCAATCGCTCGACATCCCGTGCAGAAAGCTCTCGTGCCGCGATCGAATCGAGTTCCGCGACGAACTCGGCACGCAGCGCCTTGACCTCATCGCTTGGGAGCGGCATCGTGATCTCGATGCGGTCACGCCCCTGAGGAACGATCGAGATCTCAAGCAGCCCCTGCGGATCGACGCGGTCTTTGAGCACGGTGATCGTCCGGCTCATGACGGCGGACGCGTCCTCCGTCGCATCGATCTGAAGCTGGTACACGAGGCTGAAGCCGCCGCGGAGGTCCTTGCCCTGCCTGAGCTTCTCGCTCGGCGGGCTGATGGACCACACGGCGAGTACGAGCAGGCCGGCAACAAGGCACAGGTTTCGAACAATGTTTCGCATCGTGGCGTGAGTCCTGAGGGAGGTCCGGAGAAGCTGTCAGCTAGCTTGGGCGGCCAGCTGCGGGTCAGCCGGCATCTCTTCAACCTCCGCCGACCCCGGGGCCTGACGGAGCACCTGCTGCACGGATGCCTTGGAGTAGATTGCCTTGGTCTTGGTCTGTTCGTCCACGATCAGCACAACCTCATCGTCACGCACCTCGCTGATGGTCGCGATGAGCCCGCCGATGGTCTGCACCTTGTCGTGCTTTTTGATCGACGACAGGAGCTCGGCCTTCCGCTTCTTCTCCTTACGCTGGGCGCTGCCCGACAGGAAGATCATCAGGATCATGACTCCGATGAGCGGGACGAATAGCCCCAGCCCACCGAGGCCACCGGGAGGCGGGCCAGCGGGAGCCGCGGCAGGATCGCCCTGCACCGTGCTGCCGCCGGCGGGAGCCTGCGCTCCGTCCGGCATGCCGGGAACGGTCGGCTGGGCGTCTTGGAGGGAGGTCATCATGAGTGTGTCGATTCCGTGCTGTCGCCTGCGATGGTGCGGGCAGCCGACGCGAGTTCTGTGATGCCGATTCGGTCCAGCAGATCCGGATCGATGCCCCCAATCGCCACCGGCCATCGGCGAGCGAACGCGAGCCAATCATCTTCGCGGAGCGCTTGACGGATGTCCAACATCAGCCTCTGAAAGTGCCTCACATTGTGCAGGCTCACGAGAATGGGTCCGAGCATCTCCCCGGCTCGGAACAGGTGCCGAATCGTGCCCCTCCCGAAGCCCGCCCCGGCGGGTGTCGCGGCGCCGTGCCTGCCGGGATCGCACGCCGGGCAGTCGCAACCGGGCTCGATGACGGTCCGGTCACGCTCGTGGACGAGATTTTTCAGCCGCAGCGGTCCTGTGCGAGTGAACGCGGTCGCCGATCTCCCGTTTCGTGTCGGCAGCACGCAATCGAACATGTCCACCCCCGACAGCACGGCGGCAAGAATGTCCCGCTCGTAGCCAACGCCCATCAGGTACCGTGGCTTTGTGTCCGGCAGCATGGGGGCCGTGATCTCAACCACCCGGTGGATGTCAGCCGAGGTCTCTCCCACGGCGACGCCCCCGATCGCGTAGCCCGGCAGATCGATCCCGCAGACGCGTTCCGCCGACCACGCACGTTCTTCCGGATCCGTACCACCCTGCACGATACCGAACAACGCTTGGTCGCTCGATCGGCCGTGAGCCGCCTTGCAGCGTTCCAGCCACCGCACCGTGCGTTCGTTGGAGACCCGAACCCTCGCAGCGTGGTCATAGGTGCCTCGTTCGGAGTCTCGGATGGCGGCCAGCTTGATGCGGGTCTGATTCGTGGGACCCGCGTTGGGATCCACCGAAGGCGGACAGTCATCGAACGCCATGATGATGTCCGCGCCGAGCGCGTTCTGGATGTGCATCGACGACTCGGGAGTCATACGAAGGTTCGAACCATCGACCACCGACTTGAACGACACACCGTCCTCGTCAACCGCGTTCGTGTCGGCCATGGAGTACGCCTGGTAGCCGCCGGAGTCGGTGAGGATCGGACCCTGCCAGCCCATCGTGGTATGCAACCCGCCGAGATCGCGGACGACGTCAGGCCCGGGCCGAAGCAACAGATGATACGTGTTGCCGAGGAGCACCTCGCAGCCGCATCCCCCGAGCAGCGAGGGATACAGACCCTTCACGGTCGCCTTGGTTCCCACTGTCATGAACGCGGGCGTTTCGAAGCTCCCGTGCGCAGTCGTGACGCGCCCGACTCTGCCCATGCCGCGTTTCGCTCGGCCGAGAATCTCAAAGCGAATCGCGTCGCTCACGCGTTATCTCTGGCGTCGCGCGACGCGCGTTCGAGCGTCTTCTTTTCTTTCCCCGTGAGGCTCTGCAAACCCTCGGCGTTCACCTTCGCGAGGATGCGATCGACCTCATCCTGGTCCGATTTTTGTGCACGTCGGCTCGATCGATGCGCAGCCCGCTTGGCGTTGACACGCGATCCTGACGGCGCGGGCCCGATCCCGAAGTCGAGGAATCCCCGGAGCAGGTGCTGGTTGCGGATGAAGTAGAAGCCCGCAGCAGCGCCGCCGAGGTGCGCCGCATCGCCCCCCGCGTTGCCGCCGCCCGTGACGAGGTTGAACGTCGCAATGGCGACGTACCCGTACGCCATCCATTTCATCTTGAGCGGGATGGGAGGAAACAGCAGCATGACCCGCATATCGGGCGCGATGCGTGCACAAGCAACGATGACCCCGAACACGCCCGCGGATGCGCCGATCAGCGGCGTGCCGATCGTGGTCCGGGCGAGTGTCCCCGGCAGCGGCGCTCCAGCAACCGCGAGACCGGCGAACAGCAAGTACAGCAGGCCCCCGCCGATGCCGCAGATCAGGTAGTAAGACAGGTACCGCTTCCTGCCGAGAAACTGCTCAACCATCCCTCCGAAGATGAACAGGCCGAGCATGTTAAAGAAGAGGTGCGTGATGTCGGCGTGGAGAAACTGAAACGTCACGACCCGCCAGACTTCCAGCCCGCGGAACCCCTTGAGCAGCGAGAAGTGGCCATACCCGTTCAGCGGGTGCCACGTGCGGTAACGCTCGATACCGATCTGCGCGCCGGTTTGCGGATCGACCAGAGGCTTGTCCCACGCCTGCCCGAGGCGAACGTTTGATGGGCGGTCGGCATCTGCGGGAGCGACCGCTCGCTCCACCACTGCTGCCGGCACATCGCTGCGGACGACTCGGATATCAGCGATATCGACACGCGGAAGCAACGCATCGATCGCGAAGATCGATACGTTGATGATGATCAGCCAGCTCGTAACCGACAGAGACCTCGGCCGAAAGCTCACACCGCTGAGCCCGCCGCCGCCCACCCCTCGTCGGCCCGGGTTGTAGTAATCGCGATCGTGAATGCCCATCCGCCGTCGTGCTCCGTTGCCGTGTACCCGCTCAAAACCGTGCGGCGTTACTCTATGGCACCCTGGTGTCGTTCCCCGCCCGAGAGGCCATCTCAAGCGTCGCCCGCTCATCGCTCGTCAGGCTGTCGATGCCATCATCGGCAATCTTGGCCAGAATCCGATCGATCTCTTCCGGGTCGGGCACGGTCTCGGCAGGGAGCAACACCTCGGAGTCTTTTGCGTCGGACAGTTCCTGACCGGGACTCGAGCGGTCGCTGTGCAGAAGACGCGTGCGTGCGACCTCCTGCCAGCTCACAAAGCCGCCGACCACAGCGACACCGAGAAGCACCGCCTCGTTCGCAACGAGCCCGACAGCAGCCATCACGCCGGCGGAGGCGATGCCAACCGTACCGGAGATCCGAGCGGCATCGGCATCACCATACCGCGGAGTCAGCGAGGCCTGCAGCAATCGGCCCGCGTCAAGCGGATGCATGGGCACCAGCAGATTGAACAGCAGCAAGGTCGCGTTGTTCGCGTGAAGCGACCAGATGAACCACGCTGCAAGTCCTTCTGACGAGGCGATCCCAGCGGTGGAGCGGAACGCGAACGGATTGAAGAACACAAACTCCCACGAATCAGTAACGAGCAAGGTCAGCCCTGCAAGCGGCACGACGAGAACAAGGTTGAGCATCGGCCCAGCGAGAGCAACGCCGGCAAGCCGCCGAGGACTGCCCGGGCTTTCTCCGTGAACCAACCCTCCGAGCGGCCAGAGAATCATCCGGTCATGCCGGAGACCGCTCTGGCGGGCCGCAAAGACATGTGCGCTCTCGTGTGCAAGGACAAGGACAAGCAACCCGAGCAACCCGCCGACCTGAAACGGCAGCCCGGCCTGCTCGTGCTGGATCGATTGGATCATCCGCACGGTGAGAAACACGACGAACACCATGTGAAGGCGAATCGACAGCCCACGGAAGGCGACACAGGGCAGCGACCACAGCACCGGATTTTCACCGGCACCGAACACGCGGCCGAGCTTTGCGGACCCGCCGGCTGCGGGATCGCGACGCGAAGGGCTCGCACCGCTCATGGGACGCCCCGCGTGGGGACCAGCGTGTCCGATGGCAGCACCCCTCTCACAACCGCGAGCGCTAGCGCCGCGAGCGACTTCCCGTCAGAAAGCTCCCCGGCGGAGATCATGTCCGCGAGGCTCGAGATCGGCACGCTGACGACCTCGATGTCTTCGTCGTCCTCTGGCGCGACCTGCGTCTGCTCAAGATCGGTCGCGATGAAGGCATGCATGAGTTCGTCGCTCATCCCCGGCGAGGTGTAGAACCGCCCGAGCGCCGTCACCGTTGCGGCCCGGTGACCGGTTTCTTCCTCCAACTCACGGGCGGCACAGCCGAAGGGGTTCTCTCCCGGTTCAAGGGTGCCTGCCGGGAGTTCGAGAACCGGGCTGCCCAGCGCGGGCCGGATCTGGCGGACGAGCAGCACATCGCGGCGATCCTCGGCACCCTGCACGATCGCCACGATGATTACGGCACCGGGATGCCGAACAATCTCACGCTCGATCGGCCGGCCCGATCGCCCCGTGGTCGTGAGCACCGCGAAGTCGAACTTTCTGCCGCGATGGATCAATCGTTCGGGAGGGGTGGACTGGTGGTCGCCCATGGCCAGAATCGTACCGTGCCCGACGCTTCAACCCAACGTGATCCAGTTATTCGGCTCGCCGGGGTGCATAAGTCGTTTGACGGGTCCCCCGTGCTCCGAGGCGTGGACCTTGAGCTGCCCTATGGGCAAACGACCGTGGTCGTGGGCCCGTCGGGCTGCGGTAAGTCCGTCATGCTCAAGCACATCGTCGGATTACTCCGACCCGACGCCGGCGAGGTGTGGTTCCATGACACACGCATCGACCGGCTCCCGGAGCACAAACTGGGGCCCGTCCGGACGAGGATTGGTTTCCTCTTTCAGCTCTCCGCGCTGTTCGACTCGCTGACGGTTGGGGAGAACCTCGCGTTCCCACTGCGAGAGCGAAGGCTCGCCCAGGGCGGAACGCTCACCCAACGAGTCTCGGAGGCGCTGGACCTCGTCGACATGGCCGGCAACGAGCACAAGCTGCCAGCGGAGCTTTCTGGAGGCCAAAAGAAGCGTGTCGCACTGGCCCGCGCGATCATGCTCGAGCCCGAGGTCATGCTCTACGACGAGCCCACGACCGGTCTTGATCCCGAGCGAGCGAAGGGCATCGACGACCTCGTCGTCAGGCTGAAAGACCGGCTCGGCGTGACCGGGCTCGTTGTGACGCACGATATCGTGAGCGCACGGCGCGTCGCCGATCGCATCGTCATGCTGGACAAGGGCGTCGTCATCGCGACCGGCAGCTTCGAGGACCTTGTCAGCTCGACCGAGCCGCGGGTGCGGGCGTTCTTTGAGGCGGCGGGCCACGCCGCGTCGATCTGACTGAGAGGAACGGAATCGTGTCTCGGAGAGTCTCGCAATGAAGGTCCCAACCCGCGAAATCTGGATCGGCTTGACGGCGGTCGGTGGGCTGCTCGTGCTCGCGTGGATGCTGATGCGATTCGGCGAGCTCGCCGGGGTCGGTGTCGAAAACCGGCGCGTCGTGGTCCGCCTCGATTCCGCGAGGGGAATCTCGCCGGTCGCCCCTGTGACCTATCGGGGGGTGCGCATCGGCGATGTCACCGGAATCCGGCTCGCCGATGATGGTTCCGGTCAGGCATTGGTGGATATCCGCTACCGCGCCGACGCCGACGTCCCGTCCTCGTTCGACATCTTTCTCGACGCGAGCTTCGTCGGCGAAGCGAAGCTCGACATCGAGCCCCGCGAAGCATGGGATGGCTCGATCGCACCGGGTGAGGGCGAGGAGTACTCGGCGAGCGTCAGCTCTCTCACGACGGAGATCACCTCGCAGATCAGCAACCGGCTCGAACGATTCGAAAGGACAGCCGACCGCGTGGATGAACTCGCGGCGACGTACACCGATGTCGGACGACGGCTCGCCGACGTCATCGACAGCGACGACGCCGGGACGCCGGATCTCAAGGCAGCTCTCAACCGGATCGACGCTGTGCTCTTGCAGGCCGAGTCGTGGCTCGACGACGGCGCACTCCTCGCCGACGTTCGCAACGCAATCACGCGCTTCGAAAGCTCAGCCGCAATCATCGGTGACGAGACCCGCGCCTTCCGTGAGCGGGCCGAAGCAACGCTCGCCGAAGCCGACGCCGCGTTGCTCACTCTCGATGAAGCAGGCAGCGAGATCACGGCCCTGACATCGCGCATCAACCGCGGCGAAGGCACGCTGGGTCAGCTCGCCACCAACCCGGACTTGTACCTGTCGCTGGAGGCCGCCGTCCGAGAATTGCAGCAGTTGATCCGCGACGCGCGGCTGCTCGTCGAAAAGTTCCGCGACGAGGGAGTGCCGATCAACCTGTGACCGCCGAGGCTAGCCGCGCCACCATGTGCTCGAGCCGTACTCGGCGTTCTCGCCAAGCTCCTCGGCGATCCGGAGCAGCTGGTTGTACTTCGCGTTCCGATCGCTCCGACACGGCGCGCCGGTCTTGATCTGGCCGCAGTTGGTCGCGACAGCAATGTCGGCGATCGTTGAATCCTCGGTTTCGCCCGAACGGTGGCTGAGCACGCAGCTGAATCGGTTCCTCGTCGCGTAATTCACGGCCTCAAAGGTCTCGCTGAGTGTGCCGATCTGATTGACCTTGATGAGCACGGAGTTCGCGCAGCCCTCGGCCACGCCTCGCTCGACGAACCGCTTGTTGGTCACAAAGAGATCGTCGCCGACAAGCTGAACGCCGTCGCCGAGTTTCGCCGTGAGCTTGGCCCATCCTTCCCAGTCGTTCTCCGCGAGCCCGTCCTCGATCGAGCGGATCGGGTACCGATCACACCAGCTCGCCCAGTAGCTCACCAGGTCGTCGGCCGACATGATCTCGCCGGTTGAGCTGAAGAACTTGTATCCCTGCTTGCCGTCCTTCTCGGCCTCGTTCCAGAGCTCGCTGGTCGCCGGGTCGAGGGCAACAAAGATCTCCTCGCCCCACGAATAGCCAGCCTTCGTGGTCGCCTCTTCGATCAGCTTCAGGGCGTCTTCGTTGTCCTTCAGGTCGGGTGCAAAGCCGCCTTCGTCGCCCACGGCCGTGGACAGTCCGCGATGTTTCAGCACAGCCTTGAGTGTGTGGTAGATTTCCACGCCTGCGCGCAAGCCCTCTTCGAAGGTATCGAATCCCCAAGGCTGAATCATGAACTCCTGGAAGTCGACCGTGTTGTCGGCGTGCTTGCCACCGTTAAGGATGTTCAGCATGGGAACGGGGAGAGTCTTCGCGGCAGCGCCGCCGAGATACCGGTACAGCGGCAGCCCCGACCCCTCGGCCGCTGCGCGTGCAACCGCCATCGACACCGCCAGCGTCGCATTCGCGCCCAGCTCCGCCTTGTTCGGCGTGCCGTCGAGCTCAATCAGCTCCGAGTCGATGCCCTCCTGATCCCGAGCGTCGAACCCCTCGATCGCGGGCGCCACGCGGTCGTTGACATTGTTTACGGCCGATGTGACCCCCTTGCCCATCCACGCGGCCCCACCGTCGCGGAGCTCCACCGCCTCGTTCTCGCCCGTCGAGGCACCGCTCGGCACCGCGGCCCGCCCGATGGCGCCCGATTCCAGGACAACCTCAGCCTCCAGCGTGGGATTGCCGCGCGAGTCAATAATCTGCCGGGCGTGGATCAGATCGATGCCGAAGGCCATGCTCAGGTCTCCAAAGCCGCTGCGAAGCGATTCCAACTTTCGATGTGCGGGCCGCAAGCCGATTCGGGCCCTGAATTCGGCCCATAGTAGACCGATCGCGGCCGCGTAAGTGCTAGGCTCGACCCTGAGACCGAGCGGAGGACGGCATGGCTGGGGAAGCGGCACAGTCGGGCGGGTTTGTCACCAAGCTCGAGCTCATCCGGGGCGAATTGAACGCTCAGGGACGCCGCGTCGTGGCGATCTGCGATGCGGCGTTCGATGCGTTCTTCAGCGACGATCCGGCCGCTGCCAAGAAGGCCGACGCGATGGACGACGAGATCGATCGCGCGGACATCGCGATCGAGCAGCAAGCGGTGCGCCTGCTCTGTGACGCCGCCCGCGAAGCGAACGAGCTCCCCCCGGAACAGATCCGGGAACTGCTCGTGGTCGTGAAGGCGAACAACGAGTTGGAACGCATCGCCGACTGCGCGGTGCATATCTGTGAGCACGTCTCGAAGCGGTCTGGTGCCGAGATCCCCGAGACCTTCCGCGTGCTCAGCAACAGCGTCATCGGTATCGTGCGAGACGTGTGCCGATCGCTGGAAATGCGCGACGCCGAGACCGCGAAGCTCGTCTTGAAATCCGAGGACACGGTTCGCGGTTTCAAGGCGGCCGTCCTGCGTGACGCGGAGAGCCACCTCGCCAGCGGCGACATGGCCGTTGACACCGCCTTCCTGCTGCACGAGCTGGCATCGTGCTGCGAGCACATCGCCGATCACTCGACCAACATGGCTGAGCAGGTGCTCTACGCGGTGACCGGGACCATCGTGCGGCACTGCGAAGCGGGCTGGAGAGAAGTCAGCCTGTGAGGCCTACGCCGGTTTCGGCGCTCGGTAGAACGGCAACGCCGTCACGTGGGCATCGAGTGTGGACTTTCCAGCATCAACGGTGAGCTTTGTCCCTGCGTCCGCGCGTTCGCTGTCGATCAGAGCCATGGCGATCGATCTGCCGAGTGTTGGGCTCTTGCAGCCGCTCGTTACCTTGCCAACCGGCTCTCCCCCGAGCATGACCGGCATCCCGTGGCGTGCCGTGCGAGGCCCTTTGATCTCAAGGCCGACGATCCGCTGAGACGGCCCGCCCGCGTCGCGAGTCCTCAGCAGCCGCTCCTGGCCGACGAAGGCCTCTCCGTCCCCTTCCGGCTGCTTATCAAGCGATATCGCGAAGTCCACGCCGCACGATAATGCATTGATGTCTTCTCCGAGTTCGTTGCCGTACAGCGGCATCCCGGCTTCGAGCCGGAGTGAATCTCGTGCCCCAAGCCCCGCCGGCTTCATCAACGCGTCCGCTTGCGACGGATCAACGTCCTTCATCAGCAGCTTGAGCGCCATACCCGTTGCGCCCGCGGGGAGAATGACCTCGACGCCGTCCTCACCCGTGTACCCCGTGCGGCTCACAATCAGCTTCACAACGAGCAGATTCTTAACGACGAAGCGGTACTTCTTGAGCGTCGGGACCTCCTTGGACACCTGCGAGACCATCTCCATGACACGAGGCCCCTGCAACGCGACCATGGCCGTCGATTCGGTCTGATCGTCAAGCTTCAGCGTGAACGCGCGGGCATCGATGATCTGACGGAGGTGCGCGATGATCTTGTCACGGTTCGAAGCATTCACAACGACCATGAACTCGTCGTCGTCGAGGCGGTAGACGATCACGTCGTCCTTCACGCCTCCTTCTTCGTTCAGCATCAGCGAGTAGCGGCACTGACCGTGCTCCATATCACTGATCCGACGGCTGCACGCAACCTCAAGCAGCTTCCGTGCGTGCCGACCATGCACCTTCAGCCGGCCCATGTGCGAGACATCGAAAACGCCTCCGGAGGCTCGGACCTGGTTGTGCTCGTCGAGGATCCCCGTATACGACATGGGCATCGACCAGCCGGCGAAGTCCACCATCTTTCCGCCATGCTCCGCATGAAACTTGTGCAACGGCGTCTGCTTCAACTCGGCCAAGGCGATTCTCCCAGAACAGGTCTCACAAGTTACGCCGGCCATGGCTCGTTGTCGAGGAGACGCACTCCGCCGAGCGAGCCGGCCGCGAACATGCGAAGCTGATTCTTGCTGGGATCGACCGGCCTCATCAGCGTCTGTGCATCACGGATTGTCGCGTACTCAACGGCAAACCCGGCGTCATCCATGGTCTGCCGGAGCGCCGCCTCGGCCGCGAGCAGCCCGGGCTCCAGCCGCGCGAGCTGGAAGCCTCGCCAGATCGCCGAGGCGCGCTCTCGAGCATCGGCATCCAGATGTTGATTTCGGCTCGAAAGCGCCAAGCCGTCGGACTCTCGAACCGTGGGACCGACGACGATATCGGTCGGTCTGCCCTGCTGCTGACACAGGTCACCGACGACACGGCATTGCTGCCAGTCTTTGGCACCGAAAACGGCCGCCGATGGCCCGCACAGATCGAAGAGCCGGCTCACAACCCGGCAGACGCCTTTGAAGTGACCGGGTCGGTAGGCGTCCTCGAGCCCGGGCTGCACACCAACATCCGGAACGGCGGGCTGCGGGGCCGCGGTCGGCGAAGCAGCGGGATACATCGCCGCAACGTCAGGGGTGAACGCGATGTCAGTGCCCTCCGCGGACAAGAGAGCAAGATCTTGGTCGATCGGCCTCGGATAGCTCCGTAGATCCCCTTGGTCATTGAACTGATCTGGATTGACGAAGATGGAGACAATAAGCGGGCACCGCCGAGCGTCGGCCTCGGACCGACCGAGCCGCACCAGCGCTCGATGCCCTTCGTGGAGCGCCCCCATGGTGGGCACGAGGACGCATCCTTTGCCACCGATCAACGCTTTCAGTGGCTCCGTCGCCGTAACACGCAGCATGAACCAGGATGGGACGACCACACCAGCGAATCAAGCGCCACGACGCAAGGCCACCGGCCTGGGCCGCCTCGCGGGACGATCTGACTGGAGCACGCCGCGGTTCTGAGCGGCTTCCAGGGCCACCTCGATGTCGTACATCGCGTCCGCCTCGTATTCGCAGGCCGCGACCGTGCCGACAAGCACGAAGGGCTCATCGTCGATGTGATGGATCTTGATCACCAGCCGCGCTCCCGGGTAGCACATCCGCCGAGAGCGGAGCCAGATCTGCGAGTGGTTGATCGCGATCGCACGAGCGCCCCACTCCGCGCCGGCACGCTGGCGGGCGTCGATCTCGCACAGTTCAAGCTCAGCCGTGAAACGCCGCCCACAGCCCGGATCGTTCAGCACCGCATCCCCTCCTGCTCCCAAGGTGCGAATCGGTGCGGCGATCGTCGAGCGGGATGCCGCCGAGCAGGGCGGGATTGGAGCAGAACGCCGTGGGAAACGTACTACCGAATGCCCAGCTTGACACCGATCCGACGGATCCGATCTCTCGCGGAGCGGAGCAGGCGTCTCTGCCTCGGCGGTCCGGTGACCACAGGCAGCGATCGATCGATCAGGCCCTCCATCTCCGCGTAGCTTCTCGGACGTCGCGTGTACAGGTCCTCGTTGCATCGTCTGCAGCGGTGTGTGCCGTTGCCGCAGTCAGCGGCGCCCTGCGGCTCACCGCATCTGGTGCACATCGGGACGAGCAGACGACGCGGGATCTGCTTTTCTGTCTCAGTCATGTCCGGCAGCGTACCGTGTCGCCATGGGGACAGAGGCCTAACTGTGAGTTCGGATCCGTCAGAATACTGGGCGACGCGCATCGAGAAGATTGCGAGAGCAACACTTCCTGATCTCGACTGCGTCCGCCGGATCGCGATGGATCCGCGGGGGCGACGGACGACCCGCCGGCTGCTCGCCTCGCTCGTGCTGAGTGAGCCCTTCGAGATCGATCTCGGCGAACTCGCCGGAGATGACGACCGCCTGCTCGCGGTAGCCGCCGGCCTCACACCCTGCCCTGCCGCCCCCAGCCCGATGGGAGCGATCCAGGACCGCTCGAGGGACGATGTGATCGAGCTGTGGACGGAGCGAGAACTGACCCTGGTTCACGCGGCGTGGATGCTCCACGGCTGGCACGCCGCGGCCGTGGCATCTGCGAAATGGCTGATCCACGAGATCCAGCCCGACAACGCGACAAACCTGCCGTGGGCTGTGCATGTGTTCGCGTCTCTATCGTTCGATGAGTCGCTGGACGAAGCCGCGATGTACGCCGAGACGCTGCTCCACAACTGCATCGTCACAACGGGGAAGCCGGATGACCTGTCCGCGCTCATCCTGCTGGACAGCGCTCGCCAGCTCAGGTCTCGCTACACCGGTTGACGCGCGGAGGGCGTGTGCAGCCAACGCTCCGGTGCTCGAACCGACTCTATCCCGTGCCGACGCCGGAGCGCGGCGGCGACCAGGCCCATGAACGCCGGCTGGGGCGACAGGGGCCTGCTGGTGAGTTCGGGATGAAACTGCGCCCCGAAGAAGAACGGATGCACCGGCCGCTCGTCGCCGGACTCGCGGGCCGACGGCAGTTCGAGGACTTGCATGATGGGATGGACCGGGTGCCGGCCGCTGAATTGCAGGCCGGCACCGGTAAGTTCGTCGATAAACTCTGGCTCGACCTCGTATCGGTGCCGGAATCGCTCACGCGCGGACTCGCCTTGGTACAAGAGCATCGCGAGCGAGTCTTGCGCGAGCGCCACGTCCTGCGCTCCGAGACGCATCGTGCCGCCGAGGCCTTCGATCTGCTTCTGATCGGGGAGCTCGCTGATCACGAAAGGGCCGTCGCCCCCGAACTCGGTGCTGCCAGCTGACCCGAGACCAAGCACGTTTCTGGCGTACTCGATCACAGCAACCTGAAAGCCCAGACAGATCCCGAGATACGGCACTCCGTGCTCGCGGCAGTGGCGGACCGCCTCGATCTTGCCTTCCACGCCTCGCGTGCCGAACCCTCCTGGCACAATGACAGCATCGAGCTCTCCCAGCATCGAAACCGCCGCTTGAGGATCCGAGATCTCGGTCACGTCGAGCCACTGCTGTGAAATGCGCGCGGGCTGATGCGCGGAGCAATGCTCGAGGGCCTTGTCGATCGATGCGTAGGCATCGCGGAGTTCGGTGTACTTCCCAAGGATCCCGACAGCGAGATCGTGCCGCTTCGTAGATGTCAGCCCGACGATGAACGACCGCCACCTGTCTCGGGCCAAATCCTCGTGACCCGAGTCAACCCGGTCGTGCAAGTCGAGTATCGACAGGATCTCCCGATCGAGCCCCTCCGCCCTTAGTTCGTCAGGGATCGTGTAGATGCTCGCGCGGTCGTGCATGCTGAAAACGCGGTTCAGCGGGACATTCGAGAACATCGCGATCTTCTGGCGAGCAGAATCCTGAACATAGTTCCCAGCCCTGCATGCGATGATGTGCGGCTGGATACCCGCTTCCATGAGCCGCTTGATCCCCAGCTGGGCGGCCTTGGATTTCTGCTCGCCGAGGGCCTTCGGCTCGATAACGTAGGTGAGCGCGACAAAGCACGCCGCTCCCTCGCCTTCTTCGAAGGCCAGCTCGCGGAGCGCCTCGATGTAGAAACCGTTCTCGTAGTCTCCAGCGGTCCCGCCGACCTCGACGAAGACGACGTCGGCCGGCTCGCCATTCTCACCACCGGTCACCGCGAGCTCTCGGAGCTTGCGCTTTACCTCTCCGGTCACGTGAGGGATCATCTGAACATCTCGGCCCAGGTAGCTCCCACGCCGCTCTCGCGACAGCACGTCACTGAAGATCTGCCCGCTCGTGATGTAGTTGCGGCCGGTCATGTTCTGATCGAGCACCCTCTCGTACGTGCCCAGATCCATGTCGCATTCGGTCCCGTCGTCCAGCACGAAGACCTCGCCGTGCCGATACGGGTTAAGCGTGCCGGCGTCAACGTTCAAGTAGCCTTCGAGCTTGATCGGGGCCACCTTCAGGCCCTTGTCCTTTAGGACCTTGGCCATGCTCGACGAGAAGATGCCCTTGCCGAGCCCTGACATGACCGTCCCGATCACAACCACGTACTTGGTCCGCCCTTTGACGTAACCGTCGGGGATCGGCGAGTAGAACTCGGTTTCGATGCTCGCCTGCGCGGTCGCCGCGAGCGATGGGTGCTGTGATGGGTGAGGCGGCGACGACCCCGGCGGCGAAGGAGGCCGCGACGCGAGGACCCGGATGTCTGGCTCACCGGCGCGTCCGTGTTGGGGCATGGCTGAGTGTACCACGGTTCCTACCCCTTGTGTCCCTGCTGCACCGCATGCGAATCGCGATCGCGAGCAAATCGCTGCACGAACGCCCGATACTGCTCCGGCGTGTCGATGCCCGCGCCGGTGCTCGCGTGCTCGGCGACGGCGATGCGATGACCGTGCTCCATGAACCGGAGCTGTTCAAGCCGCTCAGCGCGTTCGAGCGGTGTCGGCTGAAGACCCTGCAGGTCACGCAGGAACCACCGCCGGTAGGCGTAAATGCCGACGTGCCGCAGCCTCCGGACTGCACCCTTACCGTCTCGATCGTGCGGGATCGGCGCCCGCGAGAACATGAGCGCTTCGCCAAACCGATCCGTCACGACCTTGACGATGTTCGGATTCGAGGCGTCCTCGTCCTGCCTGATCTCGGATGCGACCGTTGCCACCGGCGCATTCGACGCAGCGAGGGCTTTGATCGCCGCATCGATGACTCCGGGCTCGATCTCTGGCTCGTCACCCTGAACATTGACAACCAGGGCGTCGAGCGGGAGGCCGAGCTGATCCGCGACCTCCGCGACCCGGCTTGTTCCGGATTCGTGGCCGGCATCTGTCAGTCTCGCTTCGAAACCGGCGGCCTCGACGGCCTCGACGATCTCTGTTTCGCCAGCGCCGACCACAACTCGCTCCACCAGCGACGCTCGCGCCGCCGCGTGGCACACGTGCACGATCAACGGGGTCCCGGTTTCGCTCGCAAGTACCTTCCGCGGGAAGCGTTCCGACCCGAGCCTGGCGGGGATGATCGCCGTCGCTCTCGGGTCGGGGCCGGTCATTGGCTTCGGAGCCTCTTGACAAGCTGCTTCGCAGCGTCGTACCGCGCTTGGATGTCCTGGTAGTCGAACTGCTGCATCGCGATGCCGCTCGCAAACTTCTCGGCTTCTGCGGCCGCATCGGCGTCGCTCTCAGCCTCTGCCTTCTGCGAGAGCGCATCCATCAGTGCATACCGCAGCTTGAGGCCCGTCTCATCGCGATCGTCGGAGTGCGTCGAAAGGGCCTGACGAAGCGTGTCGATGGCAGGGTCAATCATGCCGATCTTACCGAAGCTCTCACCCAGCATTGCGAGCGAACGGGCCTTGTACTTGCCGTCGCCCTGGCTCTTCTGAAGGAGCGGGATCGCTTTCTGGTAGTCGCCCGCTTCGAAGTGCCGTCGCCCGAGCTCGTACTTCGGCCCGGCGTCCGTCGGAAACGCTTCGACGCGGGCCGCGAACTCCTGCATCTCGAGCTGCCTGAACTTTGATTCGGCCTGCGGAAGAGTCGTCGCGGCCTTCTCGTCGCCCGCTTCCGCCTTGCTGCGGATGCTCACGAGTTGCCTCCGCGCGACCCGCATCTGGATATCACCCGCCTGCTGACGAAATGAGAACTGTCCGTGCTTCTTGAACGCCTTCATCGCGACGTTGTACGCCGCTTTCTCATCATCAGGGGTCCCACGCTCCAGCAGCCGCTTAATGAAGGTCTTTGCGGCGGGGATGTCGTCGGGCCGCGAGTCGAGGTCGGCCTTCGCCCGGTCAACAAGCCGCTCGATCGTGTCCGCCGACTTCGAGATGCTGTCTTCGTCGGCGAGCTCGCGCTGCTTATCTGCGTTGCGGATGTTCTTGCGGAACCCGCCCTGGCCCCGGTCCTCGAAGCCGCCCTGGCTGAGCGTCGCCTCGGCCGACATGTTGCGGACATCTTGCGCCAGCTTGCCATCGCCGGGATCCAATCGCACCGCGGCCTCGCCGGCCTTTGTCGCGAGATCGAACGCCCCGAGGTCCTGCATCGCCCGCATCAGCTTCACCGCCGCGTCCTTCTTGGGCTTCGCGTCGGCTTGCAAGGCATGGAGAGCTCGCTCTCCCAGCCAATACGCCGGCTCGGGCAGTTCCGCGCCCGCCGCCGCCTCGGCAGCCTTGACCGCGTTCGATGTGTCCGCCGGTTTCAGCGACCAAGTAAGCAGCGCAGCGAGGTACTTGGCTACGGGGCCCTTGGCACCCGAAGCCGCCTTAACGGTTTCCTTGCTCGGGCCTTTCTTTCCATTCTGCGCCGTGAACGACATCGCAGCGGAGCAGAACGACTCGAGCGCGTTCATGTCGTGCGGGCTAAAGCCCATGCCGCGGAGCCAGAGCTGCATCGCATAGTCATGATTTCCTGTGTCCTGCGTCGTGCGGGCATGCTCGAAGAACTTCGCGGCCTTTTCCGGCGAGTTCTCAGCAGCGGCTTCCTGTGCGCCGGTCTCAGCCGCTGACTTCTTGCTCTTCCCGATGAACGCCACACACAGCTCCTGCACCAATCAAAATTGACATCAATGTTAGCGCACTCGACGATCCTGTGGCAGAGACTCAGCAAGGAGTGTCCCGCTACACTCCCGCGTGCTTGCCCCGAGCGAACTCCGGCTCCGCATCCATCCCGACCCGGCCCTCCGCGTGCGGGCGACCGAGGTCGGATCGGTTGACAACAGCGTTCGAGCCCTAGCTGACAAGATGATCGAGATCATGCGGGAAGCCGACGGCATCGGCCTGGCCGCTCAGCAGGTCGGGCTCGACATCAGAATGTTCGTGTGCGACGTGCCAAGCGAGCAAGACAGCGTTCCCGCCGACGGCGTCGCCATTGGAACGACCGGGCCCATGGTCTGCATCAATCCCGAGATCGCCGAGCCATCGGACGACCGATCGCCCTTTGAAGAGGGGTGCTTGAGCCTGCCCGGGCTCCGTGGCGACGTCATGAGGCCGGAAGCCGTCACGCTTCGAGCTCTCAACGCCGAGGGTGAGCGGGTGGAAGTGCGAGGAGCAGGGCTGCTCGCACGCTGCTGGCAGCACGAGATCGATCACCTCGACGGCGTGCTCATCATCGATCGGATGACCCAGATGTCGCGGCTAAAGGTCCGCCGAAAGCTGCGCCAGCTCGAAGCGGGTTCGGAGCAAGCCTGATGCGCGTGGTGTTCCTTGGCTCCGGGGCGTTCGGCGTGCCAACGCTGCGAGCGCTGGCAGAGCAGCACGAGGTCGCGCACGTCATCACGCAGCCCGACAAGCCGGCGGGAAGGGGCGGATCCCTAACGCCGACGCCCGTCTCCGCCGTCGCAGAGGAACTCTCGCTTCGCGTTTCGAAGCCCGAGCGCGTGAATGCACCCGAGGCTCTCACTCAGATACGCGGCGTCGCCGCCGACGCGTGGGTCGTGATCGCGTATGGTCAAAAACTCGGCGCCCCGCTTCTCGACGGGGTCTTCGCGATCAATCTTCATGCGAGCCTTCTGCCACGCTGGCGCGGTGCTGCTCCGATCCACCACGCCGTCATGGCCGGCGACACCGAGTTGGGAAACAGCGTGATCACGCTAGCGGACCGCATGGATGCCGGCGATGTGCTCGCAACGACAAGGCGACCGATCGAGCCGACGGATACCACGGGCGACTTGCATGATCTGCTTGCCGAAGACGGCGTCAGCGCGGTGCTCCGCGTTCTTGAAGCGCACCGTGAAGGCCGGGTCGATCGCACGGAACAAGACGATTCGCGAGTGACGTTCGCACCCAAACTCTCACGAACTGACGCGACCATCGACTTCTCGCACTCGGCCGCGACGGTGCGGTGCCACATCAACGGGCTGAGCCCATGGCCCGGCTGCTCTGTCGAGACCCGTGGCACGACGCTCAAGCTGCTCCGAGCGGGGCCCGCCGAAGGCACCGGGCCTGCGGGCACGCTGCTCGACGTCGAACGCGGGATCGTGGCCTGCGGGGGCGGCACTATCCGGCTTATCGACGTGCAGCCGGCCGGCAAGCGCCCGATGCCGTACGCCGACTTTGTAAGGGGGCACTCACTCTCATCGGGCGACAGCCTCAACCCCGCGAACCGCTCGTGACGCTGCCCAAAGAAAGCCCGTTACCCGTGCTGCTCTGGGACCTCCTGCCGTCTCCGCAGCGTCCGCCGTCAGCATCACAAGACGCTCAGAAGCAATCATCAGAGCGTGAATCGCCCCGATCGACGGCAACGACGACCCGAAGGCAGGGCCGTGCGGATCGCTACGAACAGATGACCCGATCAATGCTTCGCGAGCACCGCGTGCGAGTCAGGAAGTGGCGATCTTCTTCGAGCGGCGTCGCCTGGCAGGTGACGTACCGCGATGGCAGCGTCAGCCGACTCATCGAGTGCCCGAGGCCCCGCGGACCGGTGTCCGCGGCGATCTTCCTGCATGAAATCGGGCATCACGCGATCGGGTTCGACACGTACAAGCCGCGCTGCCTCGAAGAGTACCACGCGTGGATGTTCGCCCTCACGCAGATGGAGCGTTGGGGACTGCACATCACCGACCGAGTTCACAGCCGAGTCAGTGATTCGCTTCGCTATGCGGTCGCCAAGGCGAGGCGTCGGGGCTTGAAGGTCATTCCCGCTGAGCTCGTTTGCTACGTCGAGCCACGATGCGTAGCGGAGCGACACGAACACGCCGCCACGATGGTTCCTGGCCCCACTGTTGAGAAGTGACGATCAAGCCCGCGGCGATGCGGCTCTGCTCACGCGCACTTTGCCGAAAGCGGCTGCTGAAAGTTTACCTCCGCGAGCGCGGATCGTGCAAGCCCGATTCCCATCTCATCGTGGAGGTAGTGAGCAGAGTCAGCGCCCGCATCGCGGAGCTTCTCGACCTCATCGTGGAACTCCGCCATTGCAACGATGCGGCCTGTAAACCCCGAGGACCGCAGGAGCGACGTGACCGTGATCGCCTCCGTCGTCCTTTGCAGGGCAACGATCGCGAGCTGGCACGAGGAAGCTGCATCGAGCCTCGCGTAGAAATCCGGGTCGGTCGCGTCGCCACAGATAACATCCCGGCCTTCCGCCCTGTGCCGTTCGGTAACCTCAGCGCTCTGGTCGAGGCCGATCACACCTTCACCGAAACGCTCGCGAACGACGTCGTAGGCCGCCGTGCCGATGCGTCCCATCGCGATCACGACAACGCTCACAGGTCGGCCCAGATCGATGTGCGCGTCATCGGGAAGACGGCGGGTTGTCTCGAAGCGCTGAAGGGGCTGCATGTACTTGGCGAAGAAGCCGTGCGCCGCGGCATTCAGCGGCGAGGTCGCGATGAAACTCAGTGACATCGCGATCGCGGCCACGAGCAGCCATCCCGGCTGGATCCATCCCGCTGAGACACCGACCGCGCCGACGATGAGCCCGAATTCCGAGTAGTTCGTCAGGGGCAGCGAGCTCAATGTGGCGGTCCGGGCCCGAAGCTTGAGCCGGGTCATGAGCCAGAAGAACATCGCCGCTTTGAACGGAAGCAGGAGCAAGAACGCGGCAGCGACACCCAGCTGTTCGAGCGTGGGCACTCCCTGCAACCCGATCGACAGGAAGAAGGCGACCAAGAACAAGTCCTTCAAGGACAGCAACGCCCGAGAGAGCTCACCAGACTTTGGGTGTGCGCCCAAAATCAACCCGGCGACCAGCGCGCCGAGATCCGGCTTGACCTGCACGAGCTCGAACACGTAGACCGCGCCCAGCACCAACAGCAGACCGTAAAGCACGAGCAACTCGCCGTGCCCGACGCGCTCGAACACGGCCTTCAGCGGCCGACGAACGAGCGGAAGGCCGAGCAGGAGCAACGCCCACGGCGACGGCATCTTTCCCATCGAAGCCGTGAGGAACACGATCGCGAACAAGTCCTGCGTGATGAGAACGCCGATAGCTTCTTGACCGTGTCGAGATTTCATCTCCGCCCGGTCCTCCAGAACCTTGACGGCGAAAACGGTGCTCGAAAACGACAACGCGAAGGCGATGAGCAAAGACGTCCACAGGCTGAGATCAGCGAACAGTCGGATGCCGGTGAATGTCATCGCGAACACACCGGCGCCAACGATCGCGGTGAAGACCAACATGTGCAGAGACGCAACACCCCAGACCGCCGGGCGAGCCAGGCTGCGAAGATCCAGCTTGAGGCCGATCGAGAACAGCAGCAGATAAATGCCGAGGTCGGCCAGGCCGACGAGCGTTTCGGTCGCCTGGATGCCCATGGCGGAGAGCACGAACCCGGCGCACAAGAAACCGACAAGCGGCGGCAGGCCGCACTGACGCACCGCAAGACCGACAAGAAATGCTATGAGTATCCAGATCGGTTCCACGTTTGACTCACCTGATGGGCAACGCTCACAAGCCAGAACGCGCGAAAGAGCACCAGAGACCCGGTTTCCGCGTCGTGTCCCTCAATCGGGGCCATCGGCCGGCACATCGCGGTCGTCCAGCGGTGCTGGAAAGAAAGCCCGCGAAGCACTGCATTTGCTTGGCCAGCCACAATGCGCTGAGAGGGCCGGCTTCGTGCTACACCGCTTACTCCGCGCGTGCGTTGGTCACCCCGAAATCGGTAGCGGTGACATGGCGTCCAGCAGATGCTCGCATCGCCGGCCTGTCGAGGTTGATCTGCGCCAGGACAAAACGAAAAGAGGGTCGCCGGCTCGATGAACCGACGACCCTTCTTTGCAATAGCGGGGGCAGGATTTGAACCTGCGACCTCCGGGTTATGAGCCCGACGAGCTACCAGGCTGCTCTACCCCGCAATCATGAGCGGCAGCGTAGACGGACCGACGGGTCGTGTCAACGACATGCGGAAGGCGGCCCCCGCGTAGCATGCCCCATGACGGAAGCACGATCGGAACCGAGAGCACTCAACACGTTGCTGATTGGCGGTGGTGCCCGAGAGCACGCGCTCGCGAGGGGGCTGGCAGCATCGCGGCATATCGCCAGGCTGCATGTGACGCATCCGATGAATCCGGGTCTTGCAGCCCTCGGGACGGCGATCGATGTCCCGATCGATCGGTCCCAGCTGTACCGCCTGGAGCAGTACTGCAATCAGCACAGCATCGGGCTCGTCGTGATAGGCCCGGAAGCACCGCTCGCCGACGGATTCGGCGACGCGCTCCGCACGGAGACGCGGCTCGTATTCGGGCCCGATTCCGACGGAGCCCGCCTCGAAGCGGACAAAGCCTGGGCGAAGCAGCTCATGCGATCCGCGTCGATCCCGACCGCGGAAGGGCGAACCTTTACCAACGCCGAGTCAGCCATTCACTTTCTCGAGAGCCGGGACGAGCCCCATGTCGTCAAAGCGACCGGCCTCGCGTCGGGCAAGGGCGTGCTCGTCCCCCGCTCGCTGGACGAGGCAACAGCGTTTGTGACTTCGTGCATGGTCGATCGGCGGTTCGGCGATGCCGGCTCGACCGTTCTCATCGAAGAACTGCTTGAAGGACCGGAAGTATCGCTCTTCGCTCTCGTCGACGGCCGATCGATCTACGTCATGGAATCGGCGCAGGACTACAAGCGACTCGGGGATGACGATGACGGCCCCAACACAGGCGGGATGGGTGCGGTCAGTCCGAGCCGTCGCATGACCGAGCACGACCTTGAGCGGATCGAACGCGAGATCCTGGTTCCCACCGTCGATGCGCTCAAGCGTGAAGGGATCTCGTATCGCGGCGTGCTCTACGCCGGTCTCATGCTCACACCGGCCGGGCCGAAGGTGATCGAATTTAACGTGCGCTTCGGTGATCCTGAGTGTCAGGCGATCCTCGCGAGGCTCGAGAGCGACCTCGGGGAGGCGGTCATCGCAACCTGCACCGGCCGGCTGGCCGAGACAACCATCGCAGTCTCTCCGAAGCCGAGCTGTTGCGTCGTGCTCGCGTCGGAGGGCTATCCCGATGATCCACGAACCGGACGCAAGATCACAGGGATCGATCTCGCGGAGTCGCAGCCCGGTGTTTCCGTCATGCACGGCGGGGTCCGACGGGACGACAACGGTGATCTGCTTACGGACGGAGGTCGTGTGCTCAGCGTCGTTGCAACCGGTGACACGGCGGACGATGCGCGTGAGCGGGCCTACGCGGCGGCTCGGAGCATTCAATTCGACGGCATGCAGATGCGCACTGATATCGGCTTCCTGTCAGCCGCCCGATCGTGACAGCAGATCGGTGACCGCGGCCAGCTGGTCGGAATCGAGCAGGTAGAGCCGACTCACGCTGCCGTCGTTGATGGTCATGCCGCGATCCGATCTCCAGACCCGCAGCGATGCAACGGGAAGCCCGCCGAACCGATTGATACGAAGACCAGTTGCGTCCGGCGGCGCGGCTTCGATCCGGCTGGTTTCCGCACGCCGCGCGGTCAGCAGATCCAGCAGGATCCCTACCGCATAATCCTCGGCCGACCAACCTCGTCCCTCACGACGAAAGCGAACACTTGGCGCCGGTCCGGCGGGCGACACCTCGATCTCCGCAACATCTGATGCCGGCACATCCAATGTCAATCGGGAGACCAGCTCTGATACATCCGCGTCGAAGACTGCGAGCCCTTCCTCTTGAAGCTCAACCACCGACGTAAACAGCAGCTGTGGAGTCTCAATCGAAACAACACCGCGTCCCTGCGCATCAAGATCCGCTTTCCACCGAGTGCCGGCCGATTTTGCCTGCAACGAGTACAGAATGTCACCGATGACGGCGGCGTCGGACATGTGGACCACGTCGAGAGCCGCAAGACGTCCGAGCACTTGCCCGACCTTCTCCGGGTCCGCCGGGGACACGATCGGATCAGACAGGCCCCACCGCTTGCCGCTGCGCGAAAGCGCCACGGCGTTGGACCCCCGACGAAGACTGAGATCGAAGACCTCAGCACCAAAGCCCGGCAGCAACGACGCATCGATCCACCCCGAGACCGCACGGGGCTCGAGCATGTCGGCGAGTTCGGTAGCCACTCGCACCGAGGTGCCATCAACCAACGCCAGACGCTCTCCCGAGAGCACGCCATCGATAATCGTGATGACGGAGTCAGACCCGCTGGCGCTGACGATGCACCGGAGCGATCCATCGAGGTCATCTGTCGCTGCTGAGGCCAAAACGGGCTCGGCCTGAGCGGATGAAAGCACGCGAAGTGCAGCGCTGACCCGCCGGCCGTCAGCCGGCCAGACCGACTCGCCTCGCCGGAGAACCCAGCCGATCGGCTCGCGTGTGAGCCGCACTTCATTCTCAGCTCGCGTGACGACGATCGCGTCGATTTCTGAGGGCCTCGCCGAGAGAACGCGGACCCGCTCGGTTGAGATCTCGAGCCTCGTTCGAGACCGATCGACGATAACCGTCACGACAAGAACACCAAAGATCGCAGCGAGAATGAGAACCGTCCTCGGTCGCATGTTCCGAGTCTACGCATACGCTCCGTCATGACTGCGCCAGTCGTAGGGATCTCGGCCGATCTGATCGAGCACAACGGGCTTGTACGTGCCGCCGCCCCGGAGACCTACAGCCGAGCGGTCCGTTTGGCCGGAGGGATCCCGGTCATTCTTCCGCCGGTGCCCGAGACCGCGCTCGACGCGGTTCAACTCTGCGACGCGCTCGTGCTCACCGGCGGCGACGACCCGTGCACCGAACCGTTCGGAGAAGCAACCGACCCCCGCGTGACGCGCGTCGACCCGACAAGGCAGCGTGCAGAATCGGCGGTGCTTGACTACCTTGGTCAACACCAGCCCGATACGCCTGTCCTCGGCGTGTGCCTCGGCATGCAGATGATGGCCCTGCACGCAGGCGGGCAGCTCGACCAGTTCATGGCAGACACCACGACCACGCACGCGGACCATTGGGACCGGAACCACGCGATCACAGCAGCCGACGCCGTGTTCGTCTCCAACGGGGTGGTGCACAGCAAGCACAAGCAAGCCGTCGCGGGTCCGGGGCGGATGCGGGTCGCGGCTGTCGCCCACGACGGCGTGTGCGAGGCGATCGTTGATACCGACCGGGCGTTCTACGTTGGCGTGCAGTGGCACCCCGAGCGGACGGAATCCGAGCCGCTGGGGCTTGACGTCTTCAGGCAGCTGATCCGCTCGGCCCGCCGTGGCCGCTGACCGTCCCATCGAGCTGCCTCGAACAGTCCACGCCGAGGCTCGCGAAGATCTCGCGCGTCGCGTTCGACTTGTTGAGGGTGTAGAAGTGAATCCCATCGGCGTTGTGATCAAGCAGATCTCGGCACTGCTCCGTCGCCCAGTGCACCCCCACGCGTGACACAGCGTCGTTCGAGAGATCGGTCCGCTCGATCGCCCGCAAGAGTCCAGCCGGGAACCGTGCTCCGAGCGCAAGGTCCGACATCCGTTGCATGCCTCTATGGCTGGTCACGGGCATGATCCCGGCGACAATGGGGACGTCGATCTTCGCAAGCCTGCACCGCTCGACAAAGTCGTAGAAGTCGCGGTTGTCGAAGAACAGCTGCGTGCAAATGTAGTCCGCGCCTGCGTCCACCTTCGCCTTGAGATAGTCGATGTCCTTCACCCGGTTGGGTGTCGCGGGGTGCCCCTCTGGAAAGCCGGCGACACCGATGCCGAAGCCACGAGGATCCGGATGGTTCGCATCGCCAAAGGCACGGATCGCGGAGACCAACTCGGCGGCGTAGCTGAAGTCATCGTCCTCGTGGCGATGGTGAGGCAGGTCCTGCGGCGGATCGCCGCGCAACGCGAGGATGTTCGAAATCCCCGCCGCGCAGTACTGCTCGAGCAGGAACTCAATCTCTGCGCGGCTGTGGCAGACGCAGGTGAGATGGGGAATCGGATCGAGCGAGGTTTCACCCTTGAGCCGCAGCACGAGATCCCTGGTGAGCTGACGGGTCGAACCGCCGGCTCCATACGTCACGCTGACGAATGACGGATGAAGACCCTCGAGCTCCGCGATGGAACGAAACAGAGTGTCCGATGAGGCCTCTGTTTTGGGCGGGAAGAACTCAAAGCTGAAGCTCGTCGATTTGATTTTGAAGATGTCGCTGATGTGCATCGTGCGTCTCCAGCGGACTTTGAGGAAGACGGATCCCTCGCGGCAGCGAGGGACCCGCAGCGTGTCTACTCGCAGGTTAGTAGCGGTAGTGCTCGGGCTTGTAGGGGCCGTTCACCGGCACGCCGATGTAGTCGGCCTGCTCCTGGCTCAGCTCGGTCAGGCGAACGCCGAGCTGGTCGAGGTGCAGCCGGGCGACCTTCTCGTCGAGGTGCTTGGGCAGCATGTAGACCTTGTTTTCGTAAGCGTCGTTGTTCGTGTGCAGCTCGATCTGCGCGATCACCTGGTTGGTGAAGCTCGCCGACATCACGAAGCTGGGGTGGCCCGTGGCGCAGCCGAGGTTCATCAGGCGGCCCTCGGCCAGCACGAGGATGCTCTTGTTCATGCTCTTGAACTCGAACTCGTCGTACTGCGGCTTGATGTTGACCCGCTCGACGTCGCCGTCGCGGGCCAGCTTCTCCATCTGGATCTCATTGTCGAAGTGACCGATGTTGGCGACGATCGCCTTGTCCTTCATCTTCTTCATCGAGTCGAGCGTGATGATGTCCTTGTTGCCGGTGGTCGTGATGAAGATGTCGGCGGTGTCGATCACGTCCTCGAGACGGACAACCTGCAGGCCCTCCATCGCGGCCTGCAGTGCACAGATCGGATCAATCTCGGTCACGAGCACTCGGCACCCCTGACCACGCAGCGACTGCACGCAGCCCTTGCCGACATCGCCGTAGCCGCAGACGACCGCGACCTTGCCCGAGAGCATGACGTCGGTAGCGCGGTTCAGGCCGTCGATCAGCGAGTGGCGGCAGCCATACACGTTGTCGAACTTGCTCTTTGTAACCGAGTCGTTGACGTTGATCGCCGGGAAGGGCAGCACGCCGCTCTCGGCGTACTGGTACAGCCGATGCACGCCCGTGGTGGTCTCCTCCGAGACGCCGCGGATCGCGTCCTGGATCTTGGCCCAGCAGCCGGGGTGCTCTTTCACCTGCTCGCGGAGCTGGTTCAGGAACGCGCCGAATTCTTCGGGATCGTTGGCGGCATCGAACTCCGGGATCGCGCCGGCCTGCTCGAACTCGAAGCCCTTCAGGACCATCATCGTGGCGTCGCCGCCGTCGTCGAGGATCAGGTTGCAGGGCTCGCCGTGCCAGTTCAGGATCTGGCGGGTGCACCACCAGTACTCGTCGAGCGTCTCGCCCTTCCAGGCGAAGACGGGCACGCCCTGGGGGTTATCCGGGGTGCCGTTGGGCCCAACGACAACCGCAGCCGCGGCGGCGTCATCGGTCGAGAAGATGTTGCAGCTCGCCCAGCGAATCTCGGCGCCGAGCTCGGCCAGTGTTTCGATCAGCACAGCGGTCTGCACGGTCATGTGCAGCGAGCCGGCGATGCGGGCGCCCTTGAGCGGCTGCTTGCCGGCGTACTCGCGACGCAGCGCCATCAGGCCCGGCATTTCATGCTCGGCAAGACGCAGCAGGTGCCGGCCGGACTCGGCCAGGTTCAGGTCCGCGACCTTGTAGTCGAGGGTGCCGTGGGTGTCGGGGGTCAGGTTGGGGGTGGCCAGTGTGGTCACGGTTTCTACTCCTTCGTTTCCCGTGTTGGGTTGGCTTGGGGACAATCCTCGCCGGCGGCTCTGATGTCCATGGTTTCAGTGCGAATCGGGAACGCGTGCCGAGGCGACAAACAGCCCCGGACCGCGTGAATCAGTCTGCGTTGGAAGTTCATGCACGTGTGTGCCGACAAAGCCTGACTCTCGGAGAAGGGCATCGATGGTTTCGGGGTCAAACCCGAGGTGCACATGCCCCATCGTCCGGCGGTATTCCTCTCGATCGTGCGCAAGCATGTCGATCACCACGACCCGACCGCCGCCCCGGTCAGGCCGCAGAATCCTCGCGGCTTCAGTGAGCACGGCCGCCGGCGCAGCGACGTGGTGCAGGACAAGCGAGATCACCGCCGCGTCGGCGCTGCTTTCCGGCAGTGGCACCGCCTCGAGATCGCCGCAGATGAACTCGACGTTTCCCAGCGTCGCGAGAAGTCCTTCGGCGGTTTCGAGCATTGCCTCAGATTGATCAACTGCAAGCACGCTCTTGACATGCGGCGCGAGATGCCTCGTCGCATCGCCCGAACCACAACCCAGATCCGCCACCACCCACGACGGGTCAACCAACGCGAGCAGACCAGGCGCCGTGAAGCTGTGGCCGAACAGCGAGGCACGCATCGACTGCCACTCGGCAGCGACCCGGCCGAAAAACGCACGGCTGTCCGTTCGACGGGCCTCGACGACGCGTGCCAGCCTGCGAAGATCGGCCTCCAGTTCCAGCGAAGGCTCGCGATTAATCGCGTCGCGGACTGTTATCCACAGACCCCGCATACCAGCGTCGAGATCGTCGAGCAAGACGCGGTAGAGCGTTGCCGTACCTTCGGATCGCCTGCTCAGCCAGCCGCCGTCCGCGAGGGTCTTGAGGTGCCGGCTCACCGTGGACTGGGGCAATTGCACGATCTTGGCAACTTCGCCGACGGCGAGTTCCTCCCGCTCCAGAACGCGGAGCATCCGCAATCTGAGCGTGTCGGATAGCGTGGAGAGGCTCGATGCCAGCGGGATTGTTTCGGTCGTTCGTTTCATCCGTTTATCCGGATATATCGTAGTATCCGAAGCACGAACGTCAACCGAATGGTCGAAATCGTATCGATTTCTGGCTGGGGCTTTGCAAACGAGGGACGGTTCAGGGTCGCTCGGCAGGCGGTATGGCGAGCGACGGGCCCGGGACTTGTTGAAGCTCTCGGAGGCGCGCGTTCGCCGATTCATTGGTCACGTCAAGGAAAAGAACCATGCGGAGCCGTTCGATTTCCCGGGTCTCATCGCCGAGCGACCCGTAGAACTCGGCGAGCGCTAACTGGGGCTCCACAGACCGCCCTTGATCAAGGATGGCCGCCTCTGTAAATGCGGTTTCGGCCGTGTCTGGGTCGCCCACGATCGACGCAAACTTGCCGAATAAGATGTAATCTTTGGGCTGACGCGTGTTGCTGGCGTGCCGCCGGAGCACGTTGAACAGCTGGTCTCGCTGCCCCGTCTCCACGAGGGCCGTTGCGATTCCCTCGATGTAGCGATCGACCTCGTTGTCGATCTCCAGGCCCTGTAGGAACTCCTCGCGGGCCTTGATCGGCTTCTTGAGGCCCAAATAGGCCGTGCCCAGGCGATAACGGACCTCCGGATCGATAGGCCTTCGCTGCACGTACTGCTCGTACCAGCCGACCGCATCTGAGTAGTTGCGCTGCTCGAGCGCTCTGTCGCCCTGCTCGCGCAGAGCTCGGATGGACGGTCCGGCCTCGCACGCGGCGACCATGATCGCGAGCCATGCCACGCCCAGTCCCGCAAAGATAATCAACAGACGGGACCGGGTCATTCCTCGGTGTGCGATCATGGCAACCTCCTGCAGCCGCGCGAGTGTAGCCGCGTTGGATTGGGTGCGCGAGCCGGGCGGAGAGACGCGATGAGGACAACCGTTCTGCAACACACGCTGCCAGATGGCTCGTCGCATTTCGACTGGCTGATGGAGCTCGACTCCGTCGAGCGACCGCGGATACCAACATTTCGCGTGAGCGAGCGTCCACACGATGCGGTGCGCGATCACTTCGATGCCGAACGTCTTCCTGATCACCGCCGCAGATATCTCGACTACAGCGGCCCGTTATCGCGAGACCGCGGTTCGGTGAAAGTCGTCGCGATGGGGACGGTGGTTCGCGCGCAGGTCGGTGCGGCGACACTCCGTGTCGAGGTCAGTTTCGACCAAGGCACCCGCCGATGGGACGCGCGATGCGTGCACGGCTCAACGTGGCGGTTTTGGTGCATCGACGAGAACGACTGACCGTTCACGGGCCGGCCTGCCGATGCTGTGGGCATGTGTGGAGTCGTCGGCATCATCGGAGACCGCATGCCGGCCGCGATGCATCTGGAACGCATGCGCGATGCCATGGAGCACCGCGGCCCCGACGGAAAGGGGCTGTGGGTCGGCCGGGGAGCCATGCTCGGGCACCGACGACTGGCGGTCATCGATCCCGGCCCCACCGGCCACCAGCCGCTCGTCTCTGCGTGCGGCCGATTCATTCTTGCGTACAACGGCGAAGTCTACAACGACGACGAACTCCGGGACAAATTGGATCGCCGCCCGGCCTCGCGATGCGATACAGCGACGCTGCTGGCCTGGCTGAGCGAAGGCCGTCCGCTCGATGCCGTGCGAGGCATGTACGCGTTCGCTCTCATCGACACCACCGAAAGAACGCTGACGCTCGCGCGCGATCCGCTCGGCATTAAGCCCATGTTCTGGACCGCGACTCCGGGTGGCGTCGCCTTCGCGAGCGAGATCCAAGCTCTGTTCGAGCACCCAGACGTGTCGCCGCGCCCGGACCCGCTCGGGGTGAGCATGTATCTGTCGTCTGTGCGCACGATCATGGGAACACAGACACTGTTCGAGGGCATCGTCGCGGTCGAGCCCGGGCAGTCGCTCGTCTTTCAGCTGGACGACGCCACAGCCAAGCCTCGTGCGAACACAACCAGGATTGAAAAACACGCCGGCGAGCCCGCAGACGACGAGCTCTTTGATCTTGTACAGCAGAGCATCGAGGCACATCTGCGCACCGATGTCGAGCTCTGCACACTGCTATCTGGGGGGCTCGACAGCGGCATCATCACGACGCTCGCGATGCGATCGTTGGGATCGATCAGAACATATTGCGCCGGCGCGAGCCAAGGGACCGGCGACCCAAGCTATGCGCAGCTGCTTGCAGATGTGCTCGGCACCGACCACTCGACAGCGGTCATCGATGAGCCGCAGTTCTGTTCGATGTGGATCGATACGGTTGACCGGACGGGCCTGCCTCTCGCAACGCCGAACGAAACCGCCATCCGGCTTATCGCGAGGACGCTCCGTGCTGATGGGCAGATTGTCACTCTGAGCGGCGAAGGCGCAGACGAGATCTTTGCCGGGTACGACGGACCTCTGCAAGCCGCCATCAATCGAGCAGAGCCTTCCGGTGGGCTGCACGAGCTTCAGGCCAACGCATGGATCGCGGCGGATATCAAGCCGACGCTCCTCGTCGGTGACTTCGCCCGTCAGGCGTCCGAGCCCGAGGCACTTGTCGCCCTGTTCGAAGCGGCGTTCGAGCGCGCTATCCGCCTGTGCGGCTCGGACGGCCCGACGGCCCACCTGCGGTTCCAGCGGATCGTGAATCTGCCGATGCTCCTGCACCGGCTCGACTCCGCAACCATGCTCGAGTCCGTCGAAGGAAGGACGCCGTTCGCCGACACGCGAGTCGCAGCGGCGGCCGCGGCGATACCCCTCGGTCGATTGTTCGATCCGTCTGGGGAGACGCCGCCAACTCGGACCAAGCTCGCCCCGCGGTCAGCGTTCAATCACATCCTGCCGGCCGAAATTCTCCGGCGTCCGAAGGCCAGCTTCCCGCTCCCGTTCGAGCGTTGGATGTCAAGCATCGGCGAACTCGCGAGATCATCTGACATCGGCGCGAGCATCATCCAGCCCGCCTTGCTCTCGGCGATCGCCGAGAACCCGGCGGCCCACTGGCATCTGGCGTGGCCGACCTTTAATGTCGTGCTCTGGGCAGAGCGATGGTGGGGACGAGGACTCCGCTCGCCGCTTGCAGCCGCGTGCGATCAGGCCAGCGCCGCTTCGACACGGGGCACGGCGCCGAGCAGACGCTTTGTGTAGTCGTGTTGCGGCTCGTAGAGGATCTGGTCGCGGTCACCGATCTCGACGATCCGCCCCTTGGTCATCACAGCGATCCGCGAGCACATGTGCCGGACAACCGCCATGTCGTGGCTGATGAAAAGGTAGCTGATCCCAAGGTCGGCCTGGAGATGCTTGAGCAGATTGATGATCTGGCTCTGGATAGATACATCGAGAGCGCTCGTCGGTTCGTCGCACACGATGAATTCCGGGCGGACGGCGAGCGCGCGTGCGATGCCGATCCGCTGACGCTGCCCACCCGAGAACTCGTGCGGGTAGCGGTCCGCCGATGAAGCCGGCATGCCGCATCGTTCGAGGACGGCATGAACTTCGTCGTCAACCTCACCGCTCTCAACAACCCGATGGACACGGAGCGGCTCGCCCACGATGTCTCGGATTCGCATGCGCGGATTGAGAGACCCAGCCGGGTCCTGGAACACGATCTGCATCCGCCGTCGAAGCCGGCGGAGCTCGGCAGACTTTGCCACGAGCACGTTCTGTGCCCCGTACCGGACCTCACCCGAAACGCTGCCGACGGTCGGATGGATCAGCCGGAGCATCGCCCGACCGACGGTCGTCTTGCCGGACCCGGATTCTCCGACAAGCCCGAGCGTCTGACCGCTCCGAAGTTCGAAGCCAACATCTTCGACCGCACGGACCGCAGCCGCGCCGCGTCCGAAACGCACACTGAGATCACGGACCTCAACCAGACTGTCTTGAATGTCGTCCATCGGCCCATGCTAGCCGGACCGAACAAGCGCGCCCGAAGGCGTTGACCAGCGCGAGTGGCCGGCTACTCTTGGCGTTGCCGGGCAGGTAGCTCAGTTGGTAGAGCACGGCATTGAAAATGCCGGTGTCGGCGGTTCAAGTCCGCCTCTGCCCATTCGGCTCGTTCGCGTGCGGGGCTGGTCGCATAGCCCTCCTCGAGTAGCTAACAGCAACGTCCGCACGCACGCCGAATGTCGTGCAATTACGACACGGCCCTGATCGGCGTTGTCCGCGCTGTGAGACCACCGATGCAACGCCTTGTGCCGGTGACACGCTTCGAGTGCCGACGCCCGCGGCTGCAAGGCCTGCATCGAGAGCGTCCGACGATTCGGCAACTCAAGCGGGCAACAAGCGTCCTTTTTCGGGTGGCTGACAGTGTCTGCGGCCACCGCTTGCCTCTTTTCTCTACTCGCCGCAGATCGCCATCAGTAAATCTGGGTTTCACAAGAAATCTCTTTGATCGTGGCCCCTGCTTGTTCGCGATTACGCCATCTCTCCTGATGCGTGGCACCACATCTCACGCTACGTCCGGCCAGAGCACACATCCGAGGAGAGCGTTTCGATGGCAATTTCTGCACACCACGTGCTCGCGGCTTGCGCGAGCGGCATCATTGGCGTTGGCTTCGCGGCCGCTCAGGTGACTGAGTGGACAGGGGCCGTTGATGTCAACTGGCTCACGGCCGGCAACTGGTCGGCCGGCGTCCCCACCGGCACCGCCCGCGTGCTCACCGGCTTCCCGGACCTGTTCGGCACGACGACGATCGGCTCGCTCGAAGTCGGCAGCGCCGGCACCGTCGAGATCAGCTTAAGCTCCAACATGATCATCACAGGCCCGATGTCCACAAACAACGGCCTCATCAAGCTCAACGAGGACAACTCGTCTTCCAACTCGCTGCTGTCCTTCCCTAACGCCACCATGCTCGGCGGAACCGGCACCATCGAGATGTTGAGCGCCTTTGACAACTCCCAGCTTGCGGGCGCGGGCATGCTCGTGAACGGGTCCCAGCACACGATCCGTGGCGCGGGGCGTGTTGCTGTCGATTTCGTGAATCAAGGCGTGATCGACGGCTCGCTCGGCAACGCCGGTCAGTTCACGCTCGAGATCCGGAACGGAGGAGAGAACCAGGGCACGATGTCCGCCACCAGCATCGGCGGGAGCAACGGCGTCATGCAGGTCTTCGGTGTGCCGATCGTCCAGACGGGCGCGGGCCGCTTCCTCGCCGATGGCGGCCAGGTGCAGTTCCTTACCGGAACGGGCATCACGAGCGGAACGCTGGAGTCAACCAACGGCGGCTTCCTCTTCACAAGCGCCGGCACCATCGACTTCACCAATGTTACCAACCAGGATGACCTCTTCATCGACTTCGCGAGCAACCTCGTCATCCGGGGCGATGGCCTCCAGAACAATGGCATCACGACGCTGAACAACCAGAACAGCTCGTCGAACTCGACCGTCCGCTTCGAAGACAGCGGCACGCTCGGCGGCTCTGGCGAGTTCCGCATGCGCAGCGGCTTCGACAACAGCCAGGTCAACACCGCGACAGGCGAAACGATCGACCATGGAGCCTCACACACGATCCGCGGCGTCGGCCAGGTCAACGCCGCCATGAACAACGCCGGCACTATCGCCGCCGACCTGGCGGTCGCGCTCTCGGGCGCCGCCCTCGAGCTGCAAACGAACGACAAGACCAACTCGGGCCTGATCGAAGCGCGCACCGGCAGCGTCATCCAGATTGAGGGCATCACCATCGACCAGACCGGCGGCGGCCGCATCGAGGCCAACGACGGTACCGTCAGCTTCTTTAGCGCAGGTGCCGAGGTCCTCGGCGGCGACATCACGAGCTCGGGAACAGGAACCGTCGGCGTCCGCGCCAGTTCAAATACGACGCTTAACAACGTTGATCTTGATGCAGACTTCTTTGTCGACTTCGCGAGCACCCTCAACATCGATGGCTCGTTCCTCACCAACAACGGCACGATCACCGTCAACGATCAGAACTCATCGTCCAACGCCGTCATCACGACCGACGACATTGTGACCCTCAACGGCAACGGCGCCATCATCATGCGGGCCACCGGCGACAACTCCCAGATCACGACAACGGGTGCAGGGCGGATCACCCAAACCCCCAATCACACGATCCGCGGCGTCGGCCTGATCAACGCCGACTTCGTCAACAACGGCGTCGTCAGCGCGGATGTCGGCGTTGCGCTCTCGGGTTCATCTCTCATTCTCATCGATGGCTCGTACGTTAACAACGAGCTCATGACCGCCGAGGACGCGTCCACGCTCGACATCCGCGGCGTCACCATCACGCAAGACCCCAGCGCCACGATCGAGGCAAACGACGGCGGCCTCGTCACCCTCGGCGCAGGCTCACGCTACGAAGACGGCACCTTCCGCGCTGCCGGCTCCGGAGTGTTCCGTACCACGGGCGCAGGCACCCGCGAACTCAGCGGTGTGACGCTCGACGGCGAACTCCAGCTCGACTTTGCCACCACGACCACCGTCGACGCCGGCGGACTCGTGAACAACGGCCTCATCGTTATCAACCGCAACAACTCGTCTTCCGACGCCAACCTCGACCTTGCCGACGCCACCATATCGGGCGCCGGCGAGATCCAAATGCAGGCTACCGGTAACAACAGCAGCCTGCGCACCAACCCAGGCACCACCGGCACAATCGGCGCGGGCCAGCTCGTTCGCGGTGTGGGCCTCATCTCGGGTGCGATCACCAACGATGGCATCATCGCCGCCGATGTGGCAGTCGCGCTTTCCGGAACCGAGCTCATTTTGAACACCAATGACAAAACCAACAACAACCAACTCCGCGCCGAGGACGGCTCGATTCTTTCGAGCGTCGGCATCGTGATCGATCAGACCGGCGGCGGCTCGATGCGGGCGGCCTCAGGAGGTACGGTGGAGATCAACAGCGGCTCCACCATCCTCGGCGGTAGCATCGGCGCCGACGCCGGCGGCAACTGGGAGATCTCGGGCGGCCGCTCAGACATCGACGATGTTGACCTCAACGGCAACGGAGCCGTGCTCTTCGGCACCACCCTCGGCGTCATCAACGACACACTCGACAACACCGGCCTCGTCACTGTCAACCCGAACGGCTCTTCGTCGGACGGCGTGATCCTCTTCACACAGGACACCACCCTCACCGGCGGCGGCGAGATCGACTTCTTCACAGCCGGTATCGGCAACTCACGACTCTCGCCCGAGGCCGGCCTCGACCCGCTGCCGGTCGTCACCAACGCCGCGGGCCACGCGCTCTCGGGCACCGCGACCATCCAGGTGCCCATGGTCAACGAAGGCACGATCGTTGTCGGGCGGCCCTTCGGCGACTTCACCATCCAGCAAGAGTTGACGTTCGCCGCGAGCAGCGACTTCAACGTCACCATCGGCAACAACTTCCAGAACGGCCAGCTCGACCCTAACGGCGCCGACGGCATCGCCAACCTCGGCGGCACGCTCAACGTCTCCGTTGCCGACGGGCAGGTTCTGACCAACAACTTCAACCACGTCATCGTCGACGGCCCCTACACCGGCGAGTTCGCTACCGAGAACATCGCTGTCGAAGGCCAGCTCGCCACACGCGTCCGGTACGAGAACAACCAGGTCGTGCTCCGCACGCGCTGCCTCGCCGACACCAACCTCGACGGCATCGTCGACCCCGGCGACTTCAACGCCTGGATTCTTGCATTTAACACCGGCGACTCTGTTGCTGATCAGAACCTCGATGGGCTCAACAGCCCAGCAGACTTCAACGCCTGGGTCCTGAACTTCAACACTCCCTGCCCGTGAGACTCTGAACGCGATTGCTGAAATCCACAGGGATGGGCACCGCTCGCCGGCGGTGCTCATTTTATTTTGTTTTGAATCTTCAACGAGCGGTCGAGTCCGCATAAAGGGAATGCCGTATCTTCAATACAGAACCGCATCCCGATCGGACCCGCTAGACACTCGTGACGTACGATTTTCTATGTCGGGGTGTTCTTCCACAGCGATTCGTCAGCGATCGAGCGTCGCGCTCCCGCTGCTCCGAGGGACGGGGAGACCGCGTTCGAAGATGGGCAAATGGCGAGCGGTTGTCTTGACCGCCGTGCACATCGTGATCGCCATCCACATCATCCAGTGGCTCGTCATGGGCTCAACGCTCTCTCCGGTTGAGCCGAGCGAATCGATGAAGACACTAGAGCTCGGCGTTGTCAACACGGGTTTCATCTTCTTCACGCTGGCGTTTCTTTCGACGCTCCTCTTTGGCCGCTTCTTCTGCGGCTGGGGGTGCCATGTCGTCGCGTTGCAAGACCTGTGCGCGTGGCTCATGAAGAAACTGGGAGCGAAGCCGAAGCCGTTCCGCAGCAGACTGCTCTTGTTCGCACCTCTCGCGCTCGGCCTGTACATGTTTGTTTGGCCGACCTTCAAGAGGTTTGCCGTTCTGCCGGTGCTCGACGGCATCGGTGTCGCGGCACCGATCTGGCTGTCCGAGCCGCCCGCGTTTCACGGGTTCGAGTCCGAGCTGATCGTGCAGGACTTCTGGGCAACATTCCCGCCGTGGTACGTCGCGATCCCGTTTCTCGGCGTGTGCGGCTTCGCGTGCGTGTACTTTCTCGGTTCGAAGGGCTTCTGTGCCTATGGCTGTCCCTACGGCGGCCTGTTCGGTGTGATGGACAGGGCCAGTCCCGGCAAGATCGTCGTGAGTGATGCGTGCGAGGGATGCGGTCACTGCACATCGGTGTGCACATCAAACATCCGCGTCCACGAAGAAGTGCGAGACTTCGGTGCCGTTGTCAGCTCGGGATGCATGAAGTGCCTGGACTGTGTCAGCGCGTGCCCGACCAACGCCCTCCGATTCGGGATAAGCAGGCCAGCCATGCTCGCCACGCCGAAGGACGCGGACGCCAAAGCCCGTCGCAAGCGAGCGGCTCGATCACCCCGCCGCTACGACCTTGGCTGGTCCGAGGACATCGCGATCGCGGGCGTCGCCTTCATCTGCTTCCTCGGGTTCCGGGGCATGTTCAATCTCATTCCAATGCTCATGGCCGTGGGTATGGCGCTCGTCGCTGCCTACCTCGCGTGGACGGCGTATCGCACGCTGAGAATCCCGAACGTGCGGATGCAGTCGGTGCAGCTCAAGAGCGGCGGACGCATCCGGGCCGCAGGTGCCGTTGTGATCGTTGTCGCGGTCGCTGCGGTGGGGTCCGCTCTCTGGTCGGCGTCGATCAATTGGATGCGATGGACGGCTCACCTTCATCATGATTCTCTCGGCCTCCCGGCTGCGATCACGCTTCGGCCAGAATTTGAACCCTCGCAGACGCACGCGGCTTCGATTCGAACCGCTATCAGCCGTTACGAACGATCAGGACCGCCAGAGTTGGGCGGCATGGGATGGTCTCTCCGGCCGCAAGACCGCCGTGAGCTGGCCTTCCTGTACGTTCTCGACGACCGCCTGCCCGAAGCGATCGAGCAACTCGATCTGCTCACCCTCGAAGGCAAGCCAACGACGGAGCTCATCCTTCAGCAAGCCGAACTCCGAAAGACCATCGGCGATGACCAGGACCGCATCGCGTCCTCGCTCGAGCGCGTGCTCGCCGTTCATACCGATCTTCACGACGTGCGCGTCGAGTGGACCCGACTCGCAGTCCGCAACGGGGAATCGCTCGAGTCGATCGTGCGGGCGTGGGACCGAGTCCTTGCGGAGGGCGAATCCGCTGATGCCCGGCTGGCAGCGGCCCGCGCTTTCGCCGAACTGGGACAACGCGATCGAGCGATCGACCTCGCCGTCGGTGCCGCAACGCGATCCGGCGGGAGCGTGAGTCAACGCATCGTCGCGGCGAGGCTGCTCGCATCACTGGGCGACGCCGAAGCGGCTCGCGCGTCGCTCCTCGAGATCGATCGGGAGCGGTTGCGCACCCCGGACGTCGCACGCGAACTCGCGGATGCGCTGGCCACGGTCGGCGAACGGGCGGTCGCGATGAGCGTGCTCAACGACGCCATTGACCGATTTGCTGAGTCCGCGTCGCTCCACGAAGCGCGCGGCCTGCTCTCGCTGGTCGAGGGCGACGCGCACCAGGCGCTGACGGACTATCAAACCGCTGCGGCCCTGTCGGCTGGCAACCCGTTCGCACTGGCCGGCATCGGCGAAACGATTGTTCGCGCTGGGTTCGGCTCGCGAAACCGGGCGGTTCTCGATGCCGGGCTCAATGCCATGCGACAGGCTGCGGAGATGGGCGAGCACGCGATCCTGCATCACGATTACGGCCAGGCCCTGCTCGCGGCCGGCCGCAGGAACGCCGCCGAACGCTCACTTCATCGAGCAGTCGAACTCGCTCCCGGCAATGCAGCGATCGCTCGGTCTCTCGCCGTTGCCGGCTTCACGCGCTGAACGCCGAGATCTTTCTGGCGAGTTTCCGCTATTCCCGATAAGTATGGTGTATGTTTGCGTGCCCGTGCCCTACACTCCCTATTCGTACCGGTTCGAAACACGCGACGCCCGCGAGTGCTCTCACGCGATCGTCGCAAACCCACCTGATTCGAGGAAAGAGGACCCGCCTATGTCGCTTTTGACAAAGTCAATCCGCTGTTCACTCCCGCTCGCATTTTTGACCCCCGGCCTGGCCCTCAGTCAGGGCGCCGACGTCGTGGCGGGCGAGATCGTCGGGCCCTTCACCTGGGGCACGCTCAGCGGTAAATCCGCTTATTCGATCGGCACATCGTCGTGCAACATCGGTGATGTTGACCTGCTCTGGGACGACGAGCTCAGCGACGGCACGCCAGCAAACCTGCACCCGGTCATGGGTCAGAACATCTTCCGCTACAAGGACGGCCGCTACCTTCAACTCGGACAGGGCTGGCTGAAGCACGCCTTCTTTGCTCTCAACTTCAACGGCTTGTGCGACAACGACTGCGACCCGGCCCCCAACGGCAGCGCGCTCGGGCCAGGATGCTGGGACCCCTACTCCGCGTCGCTCAACGGGCAGCAGTCCGGCATGGGCGCGAAGTTCGAAGTGAACGCGTCGAAGGGCTTCCACCCGTGGCCGTACACGGGCGATGGAACAACGGGCAATGTCCTGTTCAAGCGGATCCAGATCGACAACGACGACCTCAACCCGTCGCTGAACGCCAACGCACGCTACTTTGGCGAGGGCCAGTACGTCACGCCCGACGACGCCTCCGCCGGCAACGGCAACAACAACGCGACCTACCGCGAGATCTCTGTCGGCTCCTTCAGCAACGGCTGGCAGCTGAACTTCACCGGGCAGAACCGCATCGGTGAGCCGGGCATCTTCGCCTGGAAAGAGATCGACAGCGCTGTCGAGCTGGTCTCGCTCGACATCCAGTTCGATGGCCGGTTCTGGATCGCGTATCGCGTGACCGACAACGGCGATGGCACGTGGCGCTACGAGTACGCCATCCAGAACCTCAACTCCGACCGCTCCGCCGATGCGTTTGTCATCCCCGTCAGCGACAGCGTCAACATCACGAACGTCGGCTTCCACGACGTCGACTACCACAGCGGCGAGCCCTTCGATAACACCGACTGGGGCGCCAGCGTTGGTTCGGCCGGGGTCACCTGGCAGTCGCCTGAATCGTTCTCGCAGAACCCGAACACGAACGCGCTCCGGTGGGGCACCATGTACAACTTCTGGTTCACCGCGGACGCCGCTCCTGAGACGGGCGATGTCACGCTGGACCTCTTCAAGCCCGGTACGGCAGCCGAGCTTCAGACGCTGTCGGTCCTCATCCCCGCGTCCGCCGACCCGTGCCTTGCCGACGTGAACGGCGACGGCGTCGTCAGCCCGCCCGACTTCAACGCCTGGGTCATCGCGTTCAACTCGCAGGCAACCGAGTGCGACCAGAACGGCGACGGAAGCTGCGACCCGGCCGACTTCAACGCATGGGTTGTCAACTACAACGCCGGCTGCTGATCAGGGCCGAAATCTGAACTTAATTCGCGCCCGCCCGGTTCACGCCGGGCGGGTGTCTTTTTGGATCCGTGCGAGCCACCTGCACCAGATGCTGAGCACGAGCAGCATGTACAGCCGCTGCGAGTGATCCCGGCCGCGCCACGGATTGATCGACTTCTCGCCGGCGGCATCGTGCTCGCGGAGCATTTGCTTCACGAATGCCATATTCAGCTCGACGCCGGCCTCAGCAAGCCCCGGGAACGGCTCGGCCGATTCGAGGTGGTCGTAGAGCAGGCTTCGCATGCCGCCGTAGTCGCCGCGGAACAAGTCACCGATTGGGATGGCGAAGCCTCGCTTTGGGCGGTCGACGATGTGGTCGGGGAGGTACTTCCGAGCGAATTGCTTGAGAAGCCCCTTACGTTCGCCGTTGGGCATGAGCGTTTTGAGCGACGTGCGCAGCGCAGCCTCGACGAGCTCGCGGGCGAGGAACGGTGCCCGGACCTCAAGTCCGACGGCCATCGAAGCCGTGTCGGTCTTGCGGAGCAGATCGTCAGGGAGGTAGTGCTCGAAGTCGTAGCGGAGCGGGTCGTCGATGGTGTGGAAGTCGTCGTCGCCGACCGGCTCGCCGTCGATCGAGGGGATGAGTCGGCGGAGGTCGGGCGTCTGGAAGATCGCGAGCAACTCGGTGTAGCCGCCGAACCGTGCCGCGGTGACAAGGCGGGCGAGGTACTCGGATCGGGTGCCCGGTGTTCGGCGGTCGAGCAGGCGCGTTGGGATCAGGCGGAGCAGCCGGCGGTAGCTATTGAGCATGGGGTTGATCGTGTGTCGCCGGTAGCCGCCGAAGAGCTCGTCCCCACCATCGCCCGAGAGGGCAACCTTCACATGCTCGCGGGCGGCCTTGCTGACCCAATATGTCGGCAGCAGCGAGCTGTCGCCGAAGGGGAGGCCGAGCTGCTGGATGAGGTGTACAAGGTCCTCGGCCGGGTTCGGATCGCAGTCGAGCGTGTGATGATCGGTGCCGATGTGTGCCGCGGTCTCGGCGGCGTCTTCGGACTCGTCGTACGCGGCCTCGGGCATGCGAACGGTGAAGGTCTTGATGTCGGGGCGGTGCTGCTTGGTAATGGCGGCGATGAGGGCGGAGTCGATGCCGCCGGAGAGGAAGACGCCGAGGGGAACGTCGGCTGTCAAACGCGAACTCACCGCGTCGGAGAGCAAAGTTGCAATTGAGTGATCGGTTGAACTTCTGTCCCGCATCGTTGGTGGAACCGACACCAGGTTCCGGCACGCGTCTCGCTGTCTGAGACGCCATGCCATCGGCTGTACTGATGGTGCTAATGGGCTCCTCCAGTCTCCCGAACGACAAGCTACGAGATCATCAACCCACGTGATGCCGATGGGCCAGAAGAATTCGGCTGGATGCAGGTTTGTCTCTGATCGAAAGTCTTGCAGGTCGTTCAGATGTCGAAGGCCAACAGTCGTGGATGCGAAGGCTGCGATGTAGTCCGGCGAACCACCAAAGGTCGCGAACAGAGGCTTCTCCTTGCGGTCATCGCTCGTGCTTGCGAGCCTCGCAGAGGACCTGTCCCAAACACCGACCGCGAGCATGGCGTCCCAGTGGTGCCGTGCGTATTCACGCCATGCCCGCCACCCGTGCGCCAGTACCTCGGTATCCGAGTGATCCGTCTCGAAGCTATGACCGAGAGACTCCAACTCCGCCCGCAGTTCGCGGTGGTTATAGATGCAGCCATTGAAGACAACTGAAACCAGCGGCCTATCCGGCTCAAGCTCGTGGGCCAGCCTGGGTGTCTCGCCGGGCCCGTAAGTCAGATCCGGCCGAAGCCGATCGCCGTCGTGGACCATGGGCTGGCGGCCGCCGGCGTGGTCGATGATGCTCAGGCGTCGGTGGACGAGGGCGACGTCAACGACAAATCCATCATCACGCGTTGACCGGTCGCGGAATCGGCCCGCGCCGTCGGGGCCGCGATGCTTGATCGACTCATCGAGCGTGTCGAGCCACTGCTCGGGGATCGACTGAACGTGCGGCGGCGGATCGCCGTCTTTCGGGTCATGGATTCGGAGGATGCCCGCGATGCCGCACATGCTTCGAGGATACGGGTGCGCGCCCGCTCACGCGGGCGGCTCGCAAACACTGGTACATCGCTACGCGGCGTCGTTGGTGTTGCGGTTCTTGTCGATGATGCGTCGCGATCCAGAGTCGCCGTTGTCGCGTTTGTGATGGTCGGTGTAGGTGCCCGACCGCAGTCCCCACATGGTGTGAATCGTCCGTGTGACGACCAAGCCGCCTGGATACGCGATGCCCACCGCCCAGGCCGGGTGGAAACCGAGTTCTTGGAGCGCCTGCGTGCCGCAGAGGGCGATGATGTAGTACAGCGGGCTGATGATGGCCCGTTCGAACTGGAGCCGAGCGCCGTCCGCAACCGGGTCGGGCGCTGGCGCAGACAGCTCGGCCTGCTCACGCTCGGTGCGACCCTTGAGCGGGCGCCAGTGGTTCGCCATCCAGTGCAGCCACGCGAACATGCCCACGTCGAGTACGAGGTCGGCGACCCCCGAAAACGCGGTGTACCCCCAGCTCGGCCAATTGGTGCCGATCACGCCCTTGAGGAACCAGATCAGGCCCATCACCATCGCCGTCGACACCAAGCCGCTGGCGACGATGTTCGCGTTGATGTTGATCACGCGCCGCCGCTGGTACAGCCTGAACAGTCGATCGGGCATGGTTGGAGTGTACTGCGGAATCAGGCCGGGATCACAGGCTGACGCCCAACCGAGTAGTAATGGAAGCCAAGCTCGCCCATCTGCTGGCGGCGGTACAGGTTCCGCCCGTCGAAGATCACCTTCTGCTTCATGACCGATGCCAGCTTCTCGAAATCGGGGCTCTTGAACTCGTCCCAGTCGGTCGAGATGATCAGCGCGTCGGCCCCGGCCGCGGCCTCGTAGATGTCGTCGTGCAGGCTGATGGTGTCGCCCATCTCCATCTTCACGTTGTCCATCGCGACGGGGTCAAAGCCCCGGCAGGTGACGCCGTAGCCCAGAGCGTTGCGGGCGATGGTCAGCGCCGGCGCCTCGCGGATGTCATCGGTGCGAGGCTTAAACGCCAGACCCCAGAACGCGAAGGTGAGCCCGTTCAGCTTGAGCTCGCCGCCGAAGTGCTTGGTGATCTTCTTGAAGAACAGGTTCCGCTGCCGCTGGTTGGTGCCGTGCACGGCGTTCGAGACCTGGGTGGTCACACCGGCCTTGTCGCCCATCATAATGCACGCGAGGGTGTCCTTCGGGAAGCACGACCCGCCGTAACCGAGACCCGGGTAGAGGAAGTGATGCCCGACGCGCTTGTCCGAGCACATGCCCTCGCGGACACGATTGATGTCTGCCCCGTACGCCTCGCATAGGTTCGCCATCTCATTGATGAAGCTGATCTTCGTCGCCAGGAAGTTGTTCGCCGAGTACTTCACCATCTCGGCGCTCGGCACGTCCATGATGTAGATCGGGTGGCCGTTGCGGACGAACGGGTCGTAGAGATCCTTGAACATCTCGCCGGTCTTCTCGTCCTCAACCCCAACAACCACGCGGTCGGGCTTCATGAAGTCGACGATCGCGTCGCCCTCTTTCAGAAACTCGGGGTTGTCGGCGACGCTGAAGGGGATGTCCGGCCCGACCCTCTCGCGGATGCGATCGCGCACGTAGAACGTCGTTCCAACGGGAACGGTTGACTTGACCACGACGACCTTGGGGGTCTGATCCGGCCCGAGCCCCTTGATGACATCCGCGATGTCGTCAGCGGCGGCGTCGATGTACTTCAGGTTCGTATGCCCCTTGTCGTCCGAGGGGGTGCCAACGCAGATGAAGATCATCTCTGCGTCCCGGTAGGCCTCATCCTTGTCGAGCGTGTAGCTCAGCCGACCGGCTTTGTAGTTGCGCTCCATCATCTCGGTCAGGCCGGGCTCGTAGATCGGGCAGACGTTGTTCTTGAGTTTCTCGATTTTGCCGGGATCGACGTCGAGACAAGTCACTTCGTTGCCGGTTTCCGCAAAGCAGACGCCGGTTACCAAGCCAACGTATCCGGTGCCAACCATCGTGAGCTTCATCGATCCGGTCTCCTGTCGTAGGGGTCGCGTACGCCAACGGCCCGCCCTCGGTTCGATCGAGGCGCTGGCCAGCATCGGGCTTGCAGTATAGATCGGGGGCTATCGCGGGTGATCTTGCGTCGAATGCACGATTCGCAGGGGGTTTGGGCGTCGGCGTAGCCCTACAGTCAACGCTATGCCGACCAAGACCAAACGGAAACGTAAACGCGGCGAGCCCGGAAAGGCGAAATCGCACCGATACACCGCCGCCACAGCCGATCGGCATGAGCTGTATCAGCTGTCGGTCCAGAACGTGGAATCAGAAATCGACTTTGTCGATGCGACGTACAGCGCGTTGCGGGGCCGTCCGGCGAGCCGTCTAAGGGAGGACTTCGCCGGCACCGCGAACAGCGCGTGCGAATGGGTGCGCCGGCGCGAGACCAATTCTGCCGTTGCTGTCGATCTTGACGAGCCGACCCTTGAATGGGGGCGGACGCACAACCTCTCCAAGCTCGATGACACCCAGCGGGATCGGATCCATTTGGCGTGTGCCGATGTAAGAGAGCCGGGCCCCCAGGGCCAGAATGCAGACATCGTGCTCGCGATGAACTTCAGCTACTGGATCTTTGAGTCTCGCGAAACCCTTCGAGCCTATTTCGCGAGCGTCCGAGAGTCGCTCGACGAACAGGGTGTTTTCTTCTTGGACTTCTACGGCGGCTCAGAGGCCATGACCGAGACCAAGGAGAATCGAAAGATCAATCGCCACCTCACGTACGTGTGGGAGCAGGCCCGCTACGACCCGATCTCCGGACACATGGACTGCAAGATCCACTTCAAGTTTCCTGACGGCACGGCATTGAAGAATGCGTTCGAGTACTCCTGGAGGCTGTGGACGCTGCCAGAGATCTGCGAGCTTCTGACCGAGGCGGGGTTCGAAGATGTCCAGGTCTACTGGGAAGGAACGGACGAAGACGATCCCGAAGAGGGAAACGGCGAGTTCGAGCCGGTGATCGAGGGTGACGCCGACCCGGCATACATCTGCTACATCGTTGCTCAAAAGAAAGGGCTCAAGTCCGTCACAGCCAAGGCGCGGCCAGAGTGAAAGGCGTCTTCGATGTTCCCGCGGAGCTCAACGAGCTGCAAGGCTGGGTCTTCTCGGGCCTCGAGGCCGTTTCCGAGTGCATCGACGAAGCAGTGGCTTCGGAAGTCCCGGCCGTCGCGAGCCTGTGCAAGCACGTCGAACGCTTCCGCGGCAAAATGCTCAGGCCGACTTTGGTCTTGCTTTCCGGGTCGGCGGTCGGGGCACCGGTCGAGTCGCCGCCGACGGACGACCTGATCACGATCGCGGCCGTCGTCGAGATGGTGCACATGGCGACACTCGTTCACGACGACATCCTCGATGATGCGGACACAAGACGCGGCGGCGAAACGATCAACCGCGTCCGCGGCAACGAGACGGCCGTCATCCTCGGCGACTACCTCATCGGCGCGGCGTACCACCTCTGCTCGCGGCTGCCCAGCAACGAGCCTTCGCGGATTATCGGCAGCGTCTCGATGGAGCTCTGCTCGGGAGAATTGCTGCAGATCGAGAACCGAGACAATCTCTCGCTCGATGAGTCCACCTACTTTGAGATACTTGAAGGAAAGACGGCCTCGCTCGCCGGCGCCTGCTGCATGCTCGGCGGCTTGCTGAGCGGCGGCGACGCTACACAGACCGCGGCGCTCGATCAGTACGGGCGGCACATGGGCAAGGCCTTCCAGGTGCAGGACGACGTGCTCGATCTGACCGGGGACGAGTCGGTCGTCGGTAAATCACTCGGCAGAGACCTACGAAAGGGCAAAATCACGCTGCCGCTGATCCGGCACCTCGCGTCGCTCGACGCGGTCGAACGCGGGCACGCGCTGCAGGCCCTCGAAGCGGTGAGCGAGCTCGGCGGCGACGACGAGAGCCGCAGCAAGGGAATTGTCGCCTCTCTGGAGCACACGTCGTCGGTCGCCTCGGCACGAGCGACGGCTGAACGGCTGGTCGCCGAAGCCAAGGCGTCGCTCTCGGCTCTCCCCGAGTCCCATGCTCGGCAGACGCTCGAGCTCATCGCCGACGCGGTTCTCACCCGGGACAAGTGATCGTGCCGCAGCCGCTGAAGCTCACCGCATCCTGCGCGTTCGGCCTCGAAGGCATCGTGAAACGCGAGCTCGGATGGCTGGGATACGACGCGACCGTCCACTCGCCCGGGAGAGTTGATTTCGAGGGACAAGGCGACGCGATCGCCAGAGCAAACGTCTGGCTGCGTGCGGCGAGCCGAGTCGGCGTGATCGTCGCCGACGGCAACGCACGCGACTTCGACGAGCTCTTCGGCTTGGTCCGTTCTGTTCGGTGGCGAGAGCTGCTTCGAGAAGACGCCCGCGTGACCACGCGCGTGAGGCTTCACGATGCAACGATCAGCAGCGCGAAGTCGGCACAGGGTGTCGTGAAGCGCGGGGTCGTTCACGCCATGGTGGGTCCCGGGCAACAGATGCCAGAGACGGGAACGGAACTCACCGTCGAAGCCGCTGTTCAAGGCGATCACGCGACGATCATCCTCGATACAAGCGGCGACGGGCTCCACCGACGCGGATACCGAGAGAGATCGTTTCCCGGTCAGCTCAAGGAAACACTCGCCGCCGGCATCGTGATGACAACGGGCTGGCGAGGCGACCGACCGCTCATCGATCCCTTCTGCGGCGGTGGAACCATCGTGATCGAAGCTGCCATGATCGCGGCTCACATCGCGCCGGGTCGGAATCGACGGTTTGTCGGCGAGTCGTTGCCGTGGATCCCTCAGGACGAGTGGGACTGCGCCCGGGACTCCGGCTCTCCTGAGGAAGTGCCGACCACACTGCCCCAGATCATGGGACGGGATACCGACTCGCGCGCGATCGGGATGGCCCGCCGGTGCGCGGAAGCGGCCGGTGTCACGGGCCTTGTTGGTTTCCGGGTCGGGGACTTTCAAAAGCTCGCGCGGCCTTCCGAGCGCGGCTGGGTGATCACGAACCCGCCCTACGGCTCCCGGGTGCTCGACGAATCCGCGGCGAGAGCGATCCACGAGGCGTTACCGGAAACGCTCGCAGCCATGCCGCGGTGGTCGCACGCGATCTTCACGGGGCTGCCGGACTTCGAATGCACGATCCGTCAACGGGCCACCAAGCGTCGCAAGCTCTACAACGGCCGCCTGCGTTGCGACCTGTTTATGTTCACGCCAAGCCGCACAGACAGCGGCGGCGCGAGCTTCGGTGATACTTCGAGCCGCGACGGCGTGGCCGAGGCATTCGCCAACACACTGCGCAAACGAATTCGCCACATGCGAAAGTGGCCGGCGAGGGGTATCGAGTGCTATCGCCTCTACGACGGGCAGACCCCTGGGGCGCGGCTTCACGTCGACCTGTACCGCGATCGGCTGCACATCGCCGAACTCGAGAGCGACGGCCGCGACTCGCTGGGTGACGAAGCGGCGTGGCGATCCCGGCTTGAAAAAATCGCCCGCGACGCCACCGGCATAGCCCCGGACAAAACGTACGTGAAGCTCCGACGGAGACAACGCGGAAACGACCAGTACCAACGAACGGACGAGGAGCCGGCGAACCTCCAAGTGCGGGAACACGATCTCCGATTCGAGGTCGAGCTCGCCACACGCCTCGACACCGGGCTCTTTCTCGATCACAGGCCGGCGCGGCAGCTGATCCGCGGATGGTCGGGCGGCCTCCGCGTCCTCAATCTGTTCTGCTACACCGGCGCCTTCACGGTCGCCGCCGCCGCGGGCGGAGCCGCGGGCAGCATCAGCGTCGATCTTTCCACTCCGTACCTCGACTGGACGCTGCGCAACCTGAAGCTCAACGACATCGATACGCGACGCCACGCACTCATCGCGGCCGACGCGATGGGGTGGCTCGAGGACGGAGCAGAGGGACGCCGATTCGACCTGATCATCGCCGACCCTCCTACCTTCTCGAACAGCAAACGCACGTCCACAGTGTTCGATGTCCAGCGTGACCATACGGATCTGCTTCAGCTGTGCAAGCGGTGCCTCATGCCCGACGGGCGGATCTTCTTCTCAACGAATTGCCGCGGTTTCAAGCTCGACCCCGCCGTGTGCGGCCGCGAGATCACGTCGAAGACCGTCCCCGAAGACTTTCCGAGGTCACGACCTCACCGATCGTGGTTGCTCGATAACAGTTCATTACCCTGAGAATTGCCTATCATCGCCGCAGCCGGGGATCAGCCCCGCAGGACGCGTGCGGGGGGACAATGAACGCTTGGACCGCAATCCTGATCTCGGTGCCGCTCACGTTCGCGGCTGCTTGGTTCGGCGGCCGGTTCCACGCCCTCATCGCGTCTTCACACGTACGCATCCAGACGCTCTTGAGCTTCGTGGGTGGGCTGATGCTCGGCATGGCCCTGCTCCATCTCGTCCCGCACGCCGCCGTGCAGCTCGGCTCGATCGATCTTGTCATGTACGGGATGCTCGCCGGTCTGATCGGTGTGTTCCTTCTGATTCGGTTTCTCGGTGTGCACAGCAACGAAGCGACCGCCGAACCGGTGGAGAGCGAGCTGCATGCCGTGGACGACGCTCCGAGCGCAGCCCATCACCAGAGATCACGTGTGCGGTGGGTTGTGCTGCTCTCGGGCCTAGGGATGCACAGCGCCGTCGATGGTCTCGCGATCGCGTCGGCGATCAGCGTGGCGTGCAGCGAACACGCGGCCTGGCCCGGGCTGTCGATCCTTGTCGTGGTGCTTCTGCATAAGCCGATCGATGCCGTGTCGCTCACCGGCACGATGGCAGCCGTCGGAGAGTCGGACGGCCGCCGCACGCTCATCAACGTTCTGTTTGCCGCGATCACCCCCCTAGCGACCGTCGGTGCCTACGCCGGATTCGTGAGCACGGGCACCGGCGCCGGTATGGCCATGGCCGTCGCGGCAGGGGCGTTCGTCTGCGTCGCCTTGGCCGACCTGATGCCCGAGGTGCAGTTTCACTCGCACCACCGGGCACGCTTCACGCTGGCGTTGTCACTCGGCATCGCGCTGTCGTGGGCGATCGGGCTGTTCGAGCCGCACGGGCACCACCACGTGCCGCTGGGGCAGTCCGGGCCCGCCGCGGACTCCCACCACGGGCACGATCACGCGGGCCACGCCCACTGACCAGAAACGCTGACCGATAAACGTGAGCCCCCGAATTGGGGCGGATTTCTATCGACAGCCGACCGCGTGGCATGTACCGTTGAAGCGACGCCCTACGAAGGGCTGAGGCGACGCCCCTGATCGAACGTAAACCGAATGTGTCGTGGACAAGGCTGCATCATGGACGGTGACCAGCATCCCCTGAACCAATCGCAGCCGACGGTCCCCGAGGGGCTTTCGGATGCCGTTTACAAGCGGCTGCGGCTGCTCGCCAAGCAGCAGATGGCGGGCGAGAGCACCGGCATCACCCTCCAACCGACCGCCCTGGTCCACGAGGCCTACCTCCGGCTGCTTCGAGACCCAAACATCCAGTGGGACGACGATCGCGCGTTCTATTGGGCGGCCGCGCAGTCCATGCGGCGGGTCCTCATCGACGAGGCGCGAAGCCGGAAGGCGATCAAGCGGGGAGGATCTCGCGGCCGCATGCCGCTCGGCGATCCGCAGAGCCGCGAGGAGGCCTCACCCGACGCCGTCGAACTCCTCGACGGCGCGCTCGACGGGCTGCGAGAACTCGATGCGAGGCTCTACGAGGTTGTCATGCTCCGCTACTTTGCAGGCCTCACGGTGGAGACCACCGCCGAAACGCTGGGAATCGGTGCTCGCACCGTCAAGAGGGACTGGGCGTTGGCACGCAGCTGGCTTCGCGTCAACATCGCGCAGCCGGAAATGCAGGACTCGACATGAGCACCAAAGGCGGACGGGCTCACGCAGCATTGGTTCAAGCGATCGAGATCCTCCGCGAACTCGAGCACCTCGACGGCGATGACCTCGCCGCCGCTGCACACAGGCGTTGCGAAGGGAACGGCGACCTTCTCAACGCGGTGCGGATGCTACTCGACGGCGCCGAGCCTGACAGCGAGGGCATCCAGCGCGACCTGGACGCCGATCTGGGTCTCGGATCGACACCCGACCCGAGCACCACCCCCAGCGTTGATGGCATAACGATTTCACATCTGATCGGCAGCGGCGGAGCGGGCGACGTCTATGCCGGGCGGCAGGAATCGCCCGAACGCGACGTAGCCGTCAAAGTGCTGCGTTCCGGGCACTCGTCACGCCGGGCCGTCCATCGTTTCGCCCGCGAAGGCCGAGCACTTGCTGCGATACAGCACCCATCGGTTGCGGCGATCCATGCCATATCCGAGGCACGGCTTGCAAGCGGCGGCGTGGCTCCTTGCCTGATTATGGAATACGTACTCGGCGACACGCTCGCGAGCGTGTCGGAAGCAATACCGCTCCGCCGGGCCGCGCAGCTCGCAGCGAAGATCGCAAGGGGCCTCCACGCAGCGCACCAACGCGGGATCATCCATCGCGACCTGAAGCCCTCCAACGTGATGATTGATCAAGCAGGGCAGCCCCGCATCATCGACTTTGGCGTTGCCGCCCTGCACACGTCCGACGATACGCCCCGTCACACGGTGACCGGCGAGCTGCTCGGCACGCTCGGCTACATGTCGCCGGAGCAGATCGACGGTTCGGCCGACGTGGCCGACGTCCGGATCGATGTCTACGCAGTTGGGGTCCTCTTCTACGAACTGCTCACAGGCAAGGCGGCCGTTGAGACCGGCACCACGTCGTCGATCCATGCGATCCAAGCGATCATGAGAGGCGCTCTGCCGAAGCTGCCCCTCGGCGGCGACGCCGACGCCGTGTACCGCAAGGCGACGGAGCTGGATCCATTCCGACGATACGAGTCGGCCGCAGCACTCGCCGATGATCTGGAACGTCTCGCCGACGCACGACCAGTCTCCGCCCGCCCGCCGTCGTGGGTCTACCTGGCCTCGCGGCTGGTTCGGCGGAGGCCGGTGAGCTCAAGCCTCGCCGCATTGGCCGTCGCCGTCATCTTCTCGTTTGGAGCGGCGGCGGTCTGGGGATTTTCAACGGCATCCCGCGAGCGAGACAGTGCTCTGATCGCCGAAGCCCGAGCAAGAGAAGCCGCATCGTTCCTGCGAGGCATGCTCACATCACCCGACCCGGACCAGGACGGCCCCGACGTGCGTGTCATCGATGTGCTCAATCGGTCAGCGGAACAGATCGACACCCTCCACGGCGACGACCCGCTGGTCGCAATGGACCTGCATCGAACGATCGGCTGGACCTACACGTCGCTTTCGAAGCAGTCCGAAGCGCAGACGCACCTGTTGAGCGCGCTCGCGATCGCCCACGATCAGTTCGCAGACGATGACCCAGAAGTGCTCCTGCTCGAGTGCGACGTCGCCGAGAGCGAAGTCCAGCTCGGACAGATCGAAAGCGCACTCGACCGAATGACGCGCACCAACAGGCGTATGAGGGCAACGACGGATCTACCGCCGCAGACTCGGGCGGCCGTCCTCATGACACTCGGCGAGGTCCTTCGCAACGCCGGCAAAGCCGACGAGGCCTTCGTCGCGATCGATGAAGCCAGGGACATGCTGTTGAGCGTGTCCGACACATCCGACCCTCAGTTTCGTGCGACGCTGTCTGCGCTCGGAAGGACCTACCTCGAACAGTCGCTTGCAACCGCAGGCCGCGAGGTATTCGAGTCGCTGCTCGCGACATTCTCGGCACACGAGGTAGGCTCGGCGTCCTGGTTCATCGCTCGCTCAAACCTCGCTACGGCACTGGCGACGGAGGGGCGTCACGAGGAAGCGATACCGATCTACGAAGAGGTTCTCGAAGCCGGGCCGCCTGTCCTCGGCGAGATGCACTTCACCCTGCGAATGGTCAGAAACATCCTTCCCGATTCGTACATCGCCGTCGGCGAGCCCGACAAAGCACTCGAGACAAGCGCCCGCGCGGTCGGCGATGCTCTCGCGGTGTACGGCCCAGACACGACGGGCGAACTTATGGCGCTGAACAATCACGCGGTGCTGCTGATGCAATTGGAGAAGTACGAGTCGGCATTGCCGATCACGGCGAGGCTCGCAGAGCAGTGGCCCCGCCTGCTCGCGCCCGAACACCCGCACGCGCTTCGCGGCCTTCGCAACCATGCGGCCGTGCTCGATAGATTGGGCCGCGACGCTGAAGCGGCCGCGTCCTTTCGCGATATTGCTGCCATCCAGCAGGCGACCCTCGGTGATGCGCACTTCGACACGATTGTGACGAAGAACAACCTCGCCCATCTGCTCGAGAAGCTAGGAGAATCTGAGGAGGCGGCCCAACTCATGCAGAGCGTCGTCGATCATTCCGGACCGGACAGCGGTCTTCCCCCACCCGCCCGGGGAATCTTCCAGCTCAACCTGGGGCGTTCGCTTATATCGCTAGCGCGATTCGAGGAGGCGGAGACGGCTCTCGAGGCCGCGAGCACTTTGTATCCTGTGAACGAATCTCATCAGAATAAAGTCAGAGAAGCACGGACTCGCCTCATCGCGGCGAGGGACGGCCGAGATGTTCAGACCGAGCCCAACAGCGATGACCCGATCTGAGTACCGCGAACGGTGCGGCGATCCAACAGCACCGCAGCAAAGTAAACGTAAGACACCCGAGAGCGATGACGGCAGACCGACCAGACGATGCAACCGCGATGCTTGTCCGACTGAGGTGCGGCGAATCGGCCGCGGCTGAGGACCTCACGCCTCTGCTGTACGAGCAGTTGCGCTCTTTGGCCGGCTCGATGCTCGCCGACGAGCGTGACGGCCACACGCTCCAACCAACAGCACTGGTCCACGAAGCCTACATCAAACTCATCGACCAGCGACGCGTATCAGAGCAGGATCACTCCGCGTTCTTGCGTTTGGCCGCGATGATCATGCGGCGGGTGCTCGTTGACCACGCCCGCGCCCGGCACAGGCTCAAACGCGGCGGCGCGGCCAAACGGCTCACGCTTCTTGATGTGCACGCCGCCTGGGCCGAGACGCCCGCGAGCCTCGATGCAGAACGACTCGACACCGCGCTGAGCAATCTCGAATCGCTTGACGAACGCAAGGCGCGACTGGTTGAGCTGCGTTTCTTCTGCGGCCTGAACGAACAAGCCGCGGCAGACGCGCTCGGAGTGTCACGGGCCACGGCCTCGCGAGAGTGGCGACTCGCCAGATCCTGGATACAGCGAGAGCTCGACCGAAAGGAGTTGCCGTGAAAGATCACGACTCGTTCAAGATGATCGAGCGGTGCTTCAATGAGCTGTGCGACCTGCCGCTGGAAGCCCGCGACGCCCGGCTGCTCGAACTACTTCCGACCGATCCGGCGATGCGCTCGGAGGTGCTCGAGCTGCTGCGCGCCGACGACAAGGCGTCACGCGGAGAGGGGGTATCAGCGACAGAAATCAAGAAACAGTTCGACGAAGCCGTCACGTCAGGTGTGGCTCGAGCACATGACGACCCAACCTCAATCGGCGACTACCGGATCCTCGGCCGCCTCGGCGCGGGTGGGATGGGCGTTGTCTATGAGGCAGAACAGCCCTCCCCAAGACGCCGAGTTGCGCTCAAGGTGCTCAGGCCCGGACTGTTCACGCCGGAGCTCATACGACGATTCCAGTTCGAGGCAGAGGCCCTAGGCAGACTGCGACATCCGGCGATCGCCCAGATCTACGAAGCCGGTGTCACGCACGACCCGGAGAACGCCCGGCCGTTCTTTGCGATGGAGCTCGTCCAGGGGGCGATGCTCATCGACTGGCTCGTCGATCGATCGACGGCGGAGCGGCTGGCGATGGTCGCAGACATATGCGACGCGGTGCAGCACGCGCACGCTCGCGGCGTCATCCACCGTGATCTGAAGCCCGGCAACATCATGGTCAGCGACGAAGGACAACCGAAGGTGCTCGACTTCGGTGTCGCGAGAGCGCTCGATGCCGATCCCGCTGCCGGCGGCCTGACCGAACACACCCAAGCGGGGCAGCTCATCGGCACACTGCCGTACATGAGTCCGGAGCAGGTGTCGGGGGACCCGCGTGAAACGGACATCCGCTGCGACGTGTACGCGCTCGGCGTGCTCTTGTTCGAGTCACTGACGGGGCACACGCCGCACGAGCTCGACGGAGCCGGGCTGCTGGAGTCTGCCGACATCATCCGCGGCACAGACGCGACACGCCTCGCACGCGTCGATACACGCTTTCGAGGCGACCTCGACGTGATCGCAGCCAAAGCACTCGAGCGAGACCGCGATCGCCGGTACCAAACCGCGGCCGAGCTGGGGGACGATATCCGCCGCTATCTCTCCGGCCAGACCATTACAGCGCGTCCTGCCAGCGCCGTGTATCTGCTGAGCCGGGTTGCCAAGCGCCACCTGCCGGTCACCGTGGCATCCGGAATCGCTCTGGCCACGCTCGTCGCGGCTGTGGTCGTGATATCGATCGCTCTCAACGACTCGATCGCGCAGCGGATCGAAGCCGACCGGCGCGCGGGGATCGCGGAAGCCGTCACGTCGTTTCTCAACAACGACCTGCTCGCAGCGGTCAGCCCCGACGCGCTCGGCTACGACGCGACGATTCGCGAAGCCCTTGATCTCGCGGCCGAACGGATCCCCGAGCGATTCGAAGCCGAGCCTGTCACCGGCGCAGCGATCAGGAACAACATCGCGAACGTCTACCACGCACTGGGCGACTTTGCCGCCGCCGCCGCCTTCGCGACTGAGTCCCGCGACCTGTTTCTTGCTGAGTTGGGCGAATCGCACGAGCTCACCCGGTTCGCGCAGCAGGACATCGGCTCGATCAAGCGGGACATGGGTCAGTTTGAAGAGTCCAGAGCGGCCCTGAGAACAGCCCTGGCGATGCGAGAGAGGACTGTCGGACCAAGGGCACCGGAGACCCTCGAGAACCTCGTGATGCTCGCGGAGATCGAGCGCGACGGATTCGGACGCTACGCGGACGCGGAGAAACTGCTCGACGAATTCGAAGCGAGAAGCGAGGGTGTACTCAATCCAGACGACCGCATCGCCGTATACGCGGACATGACACGCGGGGGGCTCGCGCTGGCCGCCCGCGACTACGAGAGGGCCGCGGCAGCGTACACACGTGTTGCGAAGGCGAGACGCACCATCTTCGGCCCGACCCACAGCGCGACACTCACTGCCGAAGCGAATCTCGCGGTCGCCCTGGAAGGGCTCGGCAGGTACGACGAAGTCGAGCCGATCTACCTCCGCGTGCTGGAGATCGAAGAACGAACAGGCGGAAAGGACAGCCCGGATCGGCTGCCGACAGCGCACAATCTCGCGTTCTTGTATCACAGTATGGGCCGATTCGACGAAGCGGAGTCGCTCTTGGTGGACACTCTCGAACGCTGCCGTCGCGTATTCGGACCGGTGCACCCCGGGACGCTCACATGCGTGCAGAGCCTGAGCGCGCTGTACCGAGACACCGATCGACTCGACGATGCGGTCAGTCTCCTGCAAGATTCCTACACGACCGCGACCACCGAGCTCGGCGAAGCATCCCCCCCAGCGCTTGAGATCGGACCAAAGCTGGCCGTCATGTACACCGAACTCGGCCGACCGGCCGACGCAGAACCAGTCTTTGCGCGGACAGTTGCGGCGCTCGCCGACGTATTGCCGCAAGATCATCCGTACGTCGGCAGAACACGCTCGCAATGGGCGGTCGCGCTTCACCGCGTCGGGCGGACCGCCGAAGCAGTGCAGCAACTCGAGCAGGCATACGAGATACTGGCAGCTGCACCCGGCGAGGATCAGGCCGCCGATGCGCAGCTCGCCGCCACGCGGCTCGCCACAATGCTCGAATCACTCGGACAGTCAGACAAGGCCGCTGAATGGAAGGCCCGATCGCAGCCCTGAGGTTCTGCTTTATCAATGCGACGCACCGCACACATCGCCCACTACCTCAACACGCTCGACCCGGCAACGGGGGGCATCGTTGCTCACGTGTCCGACCTTGCTGTTCTCACTGCAGCGGCGGGCTGGCGGGTGGACATTATCACGCCCCAGCCCGAGCCGCGTCCGAAGAATATCGACGACCATGACAACATCGCGATCCACGCGGCACCCGTGCCGGCATACCGAGCGACGATGTCAAAGCGCCAACTCGAAGCGGTCATCGCTCTCACCGCTGATGCCGATCTGATTCACCTCCACGGTGCTTGGTACACGCCGACGATCCAGCTCGCATCCCGGCTGCGGTCGATCAATCGGCCCTACGTCGTCACGCCGCACGGCATGCTCGACGACTGGTGCATGTCGCAGAAGCGAATCAAGAAGCAGCTGTTCCTCCGACTCGCGGGCCAGCGATTTCTTGCAGGAGCCGAGCGGCTGTTCTACTGCGCCGAAGCCGAGCGCGATCAATCACACCGCTGGGCCAATGAGAGGCCTTCGAGCGTCATCCCCGCGGCGATGGACCTCTCACCCTTCGCATCGCTCCCGGGACCGGATCTCGCGCGATCATCGATCGACGGAGTCCCGAACGAGGGAGACTTCGCACTGTTTCTCTCTCGCATCGATCCGAAGAAAGGTGCCGAGACGCTCATCGCCGCCGGTGCGGAGCTCAAGCGCCGCGGCCGAGAACTGCCGATTGTGATCGCCGGCACCGGGCAAGCGGACTATGTCGCAGCGCTCGAGCGCCAGGCCGAGTCCGCCGGCATCGCCGAGCAGGTCCGGTTCATCGGGCTCGTACGCGATCGGCTCAAGGTCAGCCTGCTACAAGCCGCGTCAGTGCTCGCCTTGCCGACGCACCAGGAGAACTTTGGCCTCGTGCTCACAGAAGCGTTGGCGGCGCAGACACCCGTCATCACCACACGAGGCGTCGATATCTGGCCAACCATCGAACGGGACAAGGCAGGCCTCATCGCAGAGCGCACGCCGACAGCATTCGCCGACGCCATCGCCGCCCTGCTCGATTCACCCCAACGCCGCGACGACATGGGACAACGCGGCCGAGAATGGGTACTCCGAGAAATGAGCACCGAAAGCCTGACAACCCAGTTTATCAGTGCCTACTCGGAGACACTCGACACTCTCGACCGCGGATAAGTTCGGGAAATCGATTCCGAACCCTTTCACAACCCATAGCGGTGGTTTATTCTGCTACGGAGGGAGGGATCGTTATGTTGGATCCGATCAAACCGTTCTACTTTGACCTTACCGATTCCGAACGACAAGAAGTCCTCGAGGCAACGGACCGCATGCTTCAGTCCGGCCAGCTGATGCTCGGACCCGAAACGACCGCCTTCGAGGCTTCGTTTGCCGACTTCATCGGGACCGAACACGCCGTGTCAACATCGACGGGCACTTCCGCGCTCGAGATGATCTTTCGCGCGTTCAACATCGAGGAACGAAAGGTCGCGGTCCCAACGAACACGAACTTTGCGACCGTCGCGGCGATCATGCACGCCGGCGGCACCCCCCTCCTTCTGGATATGGACGCCGATACGTTCATGCCCACCGCAGACATGCTGGCGGGGTGTATCCGCGAACACCCCGATCTCGCCGGGGCCGTATGGGTCCACATCGGCGGCCTCATCGCACCGGACTTCGTCGAATGCGTCGGCATGCTCCGCGAGCGAGGAATGTTCATGGTTGAAGACGCGGCCCACGCGCACGGCAGCGCCATCGCAGAGGGTCGGGCCGGTGCACTCGGCGACGCGGCCGCGTTCTCCTTCTTCCCGACCAAGGTGATGACGACGCTCGAAGGCGGGATGATCACCACCAACCATCGGTTTATCGATGAAGCAGCCCGATCGCTCCGCAATCAGGGCAAAGGCGGCGCGAAGTTCGGCAACGATCACACCGATCTCGGCAACTCATGGCGTCTGCTCGAGTTCGCCGCCGCCCTCGGCAACGTTCAGCTCCGAAAGCTGCCCGACATGGTGCGCCGCCGCGAGACAGCGTGCAGACGCCTGGTGCCACACCTCGAACGCGCCGGGATCGACTTCTGCCGCTTCGATCACATGGAGGCGTTCTCCGGATACAAGCTCATTCTCAGGCTGTCACCCGACGATGCACGGCCTGCGGATGAGATCAAGGCCGCCGCGCGAGAGATGGGCGTGATCTTCGGCGGCGGCGTTTATGACAAGCCGTGCCATCTCCAACCTGTCTTCCAAGGTCTCACGTTCGACAGACAACGGCTTCGCACCGCAGAGACCTGGTGCCCGCGGCATATCTGCCCGCCGATTACATCGGGAACAACAGACCGGGACGTTGAGGCAATCGGCGAGTGTCTTGGGGCGCTCTTCTCCGCGGCGGTGCACACGGGTCAGTCGGCATGAAGTTCTGCTACTTCACCCCCGTGCCGTGGCCGCATCTCGATCGCCGGCCGGATCACTGGCCCTTCCCAACTGAAACCTTCGACGCAACGCAGGCCGCTGCATGCTACGACAACGCCATCGAACAACTGGTGCATGCCGAGGCGTGTGGCTTTGACATGGTCGGTATCGGTGAGGACCACATGACCGCGTACGGCATCGTTCCGAATCCGATGCTGCTGCTCTCGGCCGTCGCACGGCAAACGTCCCGCATCAAGCTCGCAACAATGGGAACGCCCGCCCCGCTTCTCAACCCGGTGCGCGTCGCCGAAGAAATGGCCATGCTTGACGTGTTGTCGAACGGCCGTGCCATCGCGGGACTGATCCGGGGTGTCCCTCAGAACTACGCCGCGTACAACGTCGATCCGGCGGAATCGCGTGAGCGATTCGCCGAAGCAGTCGAGCTCATCGAGCGGTGCTGGACGAACGACGACGTCTGGTCATGGACGAGCACGCACTACAACTTCCCATCGCTTTCTGTCTGGCCCAAACCCGTCACCAAGCGCGGTCCGCCGATGCTCTTCTCGGGGAATTCCGTCGAGTCGGGACGCTTCGCAGCGTCGCGTCGCGCCATGATCGGCGCGATCCATCTCTACAACCTCGATGCGCTCAACCGGGTTGCAAGCGTGATCGACGCTTACAAGGAAGTCGCCGCGGCAGACGGCTGGACGCCGGACCAGGGACGCTTTCTCATCGGGCTGCCCACGTGCATCGCAAGCACAGACCAAGAAGCGGCGGACCGTCTCGCACCGGCGCTCGACTACCAGTTCAACATCCTCTCAGGAACGTACAACCAAGAGAAGAGGCGGATCGCCGCCACGACCCCCGGCTACGGCCTCTCCCCAACCGAGGAGGAGCCTCCAAGCCTGCACCAGCGACTCGAATCCGGAATCGTCCTCTGCGGATCGCCCGCCACTGTCATCGACCAGATCCGACGGCTCCACGACCGTCTCGGAGTCGGCACCGTCGCGATGCACATGCAGGTCGGCCTCATGACCCCGGCCCATGTCCGAGAGAGCATGGACCACTTCGCCGATGCAGTTCGACCGGCCTTTCAGGCTCGGGAGGCCGTCACGTCATGACTCGCCCCTGCGACAAGCCCGTCGCCGAATCCATCGGATGGGACCCGACGGCTCGGCAACTGCTCTTCGATTCGAAGTGGTTCAGGCTTCACCGCGACACACTCCGTGTCCCGCCGGGCGGCCAGTCGATCGACTACCACTACGTCATTCACCCGGGTTCTGTTGTCGTCGCGCCGATCACAAGCGCCGGCGAGGTCATCCTGATCGAGTCGTACCGCTACCCGATCGATCGCTGGTGCTGGGAACTCCCCGCCGGCCGCCTCGAGCCTTCCGTCCCGCCCGAGGTCGTCGCGCGCACTGAGCTTCAAGAAGAAATCGGGGCGACCTGCCGCGATCTGGAGCACCTGACGACCCTGCAGATCGCGAACGGTTTCGCTGACTGTCCGACCCACTTCTTCCTCGCGACCGGCATCATGCTCGAGAACGAATCAGACCGAGAACCCGGCGAGCACATCCGCTCCATCGAGGCGCTCAGCATCGACGATGCGCTGGCACGCCTGACCGCGGAAAGCCAAGACGGCGACTCGGCGCTCGGCCTCCTGCTCGCGACGCGCGCTATGAAGGCGGCGACGACGTGACAAGACACGCCGAGCAAGCAGATCTTGTGGTCATCGGCGCCGGGATCGCCGGGGTCGCGTGCGCCGAGTTGATCGCCCGCACGTCTGCAGCGCAACGCAGGCGCGCCAAGATCATCGTCCTCGACTCGGCACCATCTGTCGGCTGTGGAGCATCCGGTTCCCTCCAGGGCTGGTTTCATACGGGCGCTTTGTACTCGACGCTGCAAGCGGAAACCAGCACCAACGCGTGCGCCCGCTCTCTCGACCTTCTCTGGGCACAGTACGGCGCGACATCGGACTTCAAGGGCAAGCAACACGTTCGGGACTGGTTTCATGCGCCAGTCCGCTATGACATCGAGCACGGCGTCAGCGAAGCCCAACGACAACGCGCTCGCACGATCGTCGATCGCATCCGGGCGTGCTCTTCGCCAGATCCAACCGATGCGCCGCGGCACGACCGCAGCACACGCGTTATCACCAGTGACCGCGGCCTTGATACCAGCCGGATCCTGAGCGATCTGGCCGGCAGCGCATCGCATCTCGGCGTTGAATTCCGAATGGCACACGCCGCCAGCTCCGCATCCAAGGACGGACACGTCTCGGGTATCGGCCCCTCTGAGACGCCCTTCTTGATCGAGGCTTCACGGGTCATCCTCGCGAACGGACGCTTCATCCCGACAGTCGCGAACGACATGGTCAGCGAGTTCACGCTTCGAATCGGCATCATCCTCGCGGCCACACCAGCGCTCTGCGACGTAAACACCGTCCGCGTCGCGGCGACGAATGACCGAGACCTCTCTCACATCGTGCACGGCCACGCCGACCAGACGTGGTCGGCGATGGGTGACTCCACATCTCTACCCTCGAATCCCGACAAATCGTGTGTTCGAGACGCGATCGAACACACTGTCCGCAAAGTCATCGATATGTTCGGAACACAGGCGGTCGCATCACGACGCGTATCGTGGCACCTGTGCACGAAGGTGGAGCGGCGAACATCGGGAACAGATCCGACGCTGTGCCCCTTTGTCTCACAGCCTCGGCCACATGATCGCCGAATCGCGATGATCCCCGGCAAGTTCTCTCTCTTTCCGCTGGCATCGCACTCGGTGCTCCAAACACTCGGCGATGCCTTCTTCCAGAGCCTGCCCGCAGGGAGCGCAGAAGCACAAACCGTTCCAGCAATCGCTCCCACACGCGCCGAACGGCTGCTGTCGCTCTCGAAGGATGCTTCGCCGGCAGACATGCCCGGCGGGAGCGTCGTTGTTCACCCAAACGGCGAGGTCCGAATCATCAATGAGACAGAACCACCGCGACCGCGACAACCCGCCAGTCCTCGCGTGATCTCCGTGGTCTCAAGAACGAACGGCATCGAAACGAACCGCATCCGCTCGGGCAGCGTTCGATCGACCACAGCGGCATCGCAGCCCTCAGCACGCGAGGGGTAGCCGGGCCAACGCTCGCAAGGAAAGGTTCAGTTACCGCCGTCCTCGAACTGCTTGGAATAGGCGACCGCGATCATCGCCGTCGGCACGCCAACTGTTGCGCCAAGCTCGCTGGTTGCTTCCGAAAGACTTCGGATGGCCCCCGACTCGATCCCACCACGGAGATCGACCGCGGCATTTGTCCACGCCTGAAGGAGCTTGCCGGCGATAAACCACTGCTCCTCCGTGCGCGGGCGGTACTTCGACACAAAGGGAAGATCGAGCGGGAGAACGATGTACCAATCACCCGTACCACCGGCGGACAGATCCTGCTTGACGGAGAGGCCAAAGGGCGGCAGCACCATCTGGCCGTCCCACATCAGCCCGCCGAGACCCTCGTTGATCTCAAGCACGGACAGGCGATCCCGCGCATCTTCCAGCGCGTCATACGGACTCGCGAGCAGCGCGCGGAACGTCACGTTCAACCCATCGCCGCGTGCGCCGTCACTCCGCTGACCACGGTTCCGCTGCCCAGGCACCACACTCCTGCCGAGCCGTCCGAGCAGATCCGTCGCCTCACCCCTTGCCGCGGCGGCCTCGGTCTCGCGTTTCAGACGCTCGACTTCGGCAGGAAACGCTTCGTTCACCGCGAGGCCAAGCAGACGCATCTCGCGGAAGAGCGCCCCCATCTGCGCCAGCGCGCCCCGCATCGGCTCACCTTCAGCCCAGACAAGCTCTGGAATCCGGCCCACGTCGCCGCTCTCGATCATGGTTGCAAACGATGCAATCAGCTCGTCGGGCGTCGCATGGCTGTATTCCTCCCGCGTCTGCTGCCATCGTGGCACAATGAGAAACAGCCCCACAACAAGAGCCGCCAGAAATCCGCCGCACAGCATCTTCCACATACCAGAAGCCTACTCGCCCCTACCATCCTCGGATGCAAAGCACGATCAAGATCATCGTCAACGGCGAGTCCAGGACCGTTGATTCACAGCTGACCCTCCGCGATCTCGTGGAGCAGCTCGGGCTCGGATCGGCCGCGGTCGCTGCCGAAGTGAACAAGCAGGTCATACCCCGACGCGATCACGATTCGACGGCGATTGCGTCAGGCGACCGCATCGAGTTGGTCACGCTCGTGGGAGGAGGATGACCATGCCGGAGAGTTCGAAACATGAACCGGGCCGGCACCCGCTCACCATCGCCGGCAAGGACTTCATGAGCCGACTGCTCGTTGGCACCGGCAAGTACACGAGCATGGATGTGATGCGAGAGGCACTCGATGCGTCCGGCAGCGAGATCGTCACGGTGGCGGTCCGCCGCGAGCGGCTCTTCAACGAGCAAGGCAACTCGCTCCTGGAATACATCGATCTCGACCGCTACACCATCCTGCCCAACACGGCCGGTTGCTTCTCGGCTGAGGATGCCGTGAGGGTTGCCCGCCTCGGCCGCGATCTGCTCGAGCAGCTCGGCAACGCGGGCGCTGAGTGGGTAAAGCTGGAGGTCCTCGGCGACAAGAAGACGCTCCTACCCGATCCCGTCGGCACGCTCGAAGCCACTCGCGAGCTTGTCGCCGACGGCTTCAAGGTGCTCTGTTACACCAGCGACGACCCGATCAGCGCTCAGCGGATCAAGGACGCAGGGGCGACAGCTGTCATGCCCGCCGGCAGCCCCATCGGCTCGGGCCAGGGCATCCTCAACCGCAACAACATCGTGCTCTGCCTCGAGCTGCTCAAGCAGGGCGACCCGCACTACCCCGTCATCGTCGACGCCGGTGTCGGCGCGGCAAGCGACGTCAGCCAGGCCATGGAACTCGGAGCCGACGGCGTCCTCCTCAACACAGCCGTCGCCCACGCGACCGACCCGGTCATGATGGCCCACGCGATGCGCCACGCGATCATTGCCGGCCGCCAGAGCTACCTCGCCGGGCGGATCGACAAGAAGCTCTACGCAACAGCGAGCAGCCCGATGGAGGGGGCGATCACCTATATTCCGGGGGAATAGCCGTATCAGTCTTCATCTGTGGCACACAAAAACCGCAATTCAGCACTTTGCCTGTCGAACACGAACACACTGAAGTCCCAAGCGATGTCTTTGAACCACGGAGACCACGCGACACTGCTCGTTGCGATCAGGGCATCATCAAAGCGGCCACCTAGAAGCTCCCTCGCCGCATCGTTCCCAAGCTGAAGATCGCGTTCTTGACGGCGAGAACCCTCACGCGTGTAAGCCCCGCCAACATAGAGGCGGCTTGCCATAACAGCGCCGAGCTCAAGTCCCAAGCATGTCTCTATCGGTATGCGCAGTGTCTCACTGGGTACGAGAGAACTGAATACCGCTTGGCTCGCCACACCGGACAAGGCATGTCCTATGAAATCTTCCCGCAGAGCGTCGCCACGCAGGCACCACGCAAACTCATCGACCCACCGGGCTTCGATCACACCGCACACCACACCACCGTTGTCGAACTCTGCTGTCAGTTCGTTCACGTAGACAGACAGCTGTCCTGTACCGCCTAGCTCGCGGGCCCGAGGAAACGCGTCATCGCGTAGGTTCCGCAGCTGCGAGATCAGTGGCGTGATCTCGATGCTGGTGGTCTTTGTGAGGAAATCACTCACTTTACGATGGTACACTCCGACCATGGCTGACACTTCCACCCTCCGCACGGCCGAATTCAATCCGAAGGTCAAACCCTACTTCATGCTCCGCACCATCGGCACGTGCATCCTGAGCATCATCGGTATCCCCCTGCTGCCCATCGTCTTCATCGTTGGCTACGTCGTCATCCAGAAGTACCTCGACAACCTCTCCTGCGTCCTTACCGACCGCACGCTCGAGCTCAAGCGCGGCATCCTCAACAAGACCGAGTCCACGATCCCGCTCGAGAAAATCACCGATCTCCAGATGTTCCAAGGCCCGATCATGCGCCACTTCGGCCTGCACGGCTTCAAGGTCGAAACCGCGGGCCAGACCGGCGGCGTGGGTTCCCTGCTCGCGGTCATCGGCATCGAAGATGCACCCGAGTTCCGCCAGGCCGTGCTCGCGCAGCGCGACGCCATGCACGACGGCGGCGGCTCCCCGAGGTCGCCGCAAACCGACGCCACATCACCGAGCGAACTCGCCGATATCCGTGACTCGCTCCTCAGAATCGAGAAGCTGCTTGAGCGTCAGTCAGTCTGATGGTTCAGCCTGCCCGAGCAGGGGCAACTCTTCCGAACGCATCAGCCGGTGCCACAGCATGCAGAGCGCCGCCATCACGCTCCGCCGGCGAACGGTCTCGCGGTCACCATTAAAAACAAACCGTCGCGAATCGACCGACCCGTCGGCCGCCGCCCGGCAGATCCAGACGGTCCCCACCGGCTTATCGGGGGAACCGCCCCCGGGCCCAGCAACACCGCTCACGGACAGGCAGTAGTCCGACTTCGCCAAGTCGAGCCCTTCTCTGGCCATCGCTTCGACGCAAGCACGGCTCACGGCGCCTTGCCTCCGAAAGATCCAGCTCGGAACAGCAACGAGCTCCGTCTTCTGCGCATCCGAGTAGGTCACGAGCCCGCGTTCGAACACCGCGCTCGACCCGGCCACCGCCGTGATCGCCCCCGCCAGCAGCCCGCCGGTGCAGCTCTCAACGATCGTCACTGTCTTTCGACGCGTTGCGAGAACTTCCACGATTGATGATTCGAGCGATTGATCGGATTCCCCGAACACATAGGAGCCGAGCAGCCTCCTCACTTCGGTCGCGGCATCGTCGACGAGACGGTTGCCGTCGGAGCCATCATCGCCTTCGTATCGGATTCGGCACGAAACCACGCCGCCGGAAGCCGTCGTGCCGACAAGCGGATTGCGATCGCGCCCCATCAACGGGGCGAGACGCTCTGCGATTGTGCTCTCGCCGAGTCCGGCGGTCCTGAGAACACGCGTCACGACAACACGCGAGCACCGGATCTGAGGCACGATCGCCGCTTCGAACATGGGGCGAAGCTCGGTCGGCGGCCCGGGCACGCACCAGACGTCACACCCGTGCACACTCGCGAAAAGCCCCGGCGCCGTCCCGTGCCGGTTCTCGATCATCGCGGCGCTCTCCGGCCGCTGCGCTTGCACCGCGTTCGCTTGAGGCATCTCCCGACCCGACCGCGCGAACCACGCTTGCACCTGCTTCAACGCGGCATCATCTTCGACCAACGGCTCGCCCAGCGCACGCGCCATGGCTGAGCGGGTGAGATCATCCGCAGTCGGCCCGAGCCCGCCGCTGACGATCACCAGATCAAAGTCGCGAGCAAACCGCTCGATCTCCTCGGCGATCGCGTGCACGTCATCGGCAATGGTCACATGCCGACGCACAGAGACGCCGAGGTCGGTCAACCGAGACGACAGCCAGCGACTGTTCGTGTCCAGCGTCTGACCGAGCGTCAGCTCGTCTCCGACCGAGATGACCCCCGCGGACTGGTGCATTCACACGCCGCCGCTTCCGGGGCTCTGAACGACATGCGTGATCACACTGGACGTGGAACGAACCAGACCGAGCGGCTCGCCGCCGACCAGCACGATCCGCGTCCCGTCGCTCGCCCACCCTTTCGCGATCAGGTCCTCGTCCACCATCTTCACCCATTCCTCGATCGAACGGGGTGCATCGCGCAGAAACGGGCTCACGCCGCCGAGCACGGCCATCCGACGGGTGAACCGAGGGTCGGACGAATACGCAACGATGGGGATGCGGAAGTTGTTCTGACTCAAGAACCGAGCAGTGCCGCCGTGCTGGCTCCAGCAGACGACAAGCTCAGCACCGAAGTCCATCGCGATGTGCCACGCCCCGTGCGCAAGAGCGGCTGTTCTGTACTTGCTGGCGGCGTAACTCGGTGGCGGTGTCGCGCGCGTCGGCAGCTCCCCGATCCTCTGCTCCGCCGCCCGGATGATCCGGGTCATCGTCTCAACGACAAGATCGGGATGCCGGCCCACCGCGGTCTCGCCAGACAGCATGACGCAATCGGTCCCATCAAACACCGCGTTCGCGACGTCGGACGCCTCCGCTCTTGTGGGGCTCGCCGACTCGATCATGGTCTCCAGCATCTGCGTAGCGACGATGACCGGGGTGCCGTGGTGATGGCACGCCTCGATGATCCGCTTCTGGCTCACGGGTGTTTGCGCCAAATCCATCTCGACGCCGAGGTCGCCCCGTGCGACCATCACCGCGTCCGAAGCGTCCGCGATCGCCTCGATCTCATTCACCGCCTGGGGCTTCTCGATCTTCGCGACGAGCGGGATGCGAGAGCCGTGCATCTCCGCCACAGAGCGATCCGCAGAACAGATCGATTCCAGGCGACGACGCAGATCGAGCACCTCGTCGGCCCGTCGGACGAAGCTCATGGCGAGAAAGTCCAGCCCGTGGGCCACGGCCCACTGGCAGATCTCCCAGTCGCGCTCGCCCACCGCCGGCGCGGACACGTCCGTCTCCGGGAGATTGATCCCCTTGCCAGATGTGATCAGTCCCCCCACCGTGACCCTGCATCGCAGCTCGCCGGCGATGCCCTCCGGACCGCTTTCGACACTCAACATCCGCACAGCGCCGTCGTTGAGCAGCACGCGCTGGCCCGCGTCAACCTCGTCGATGAGCTGCGGGTACGTCGTCGGAAACACGACCACCCGCCGACCGTCTTCGATCCGTTCAGACGCGACGTCGGCGGATCGGCTGAACACCACATCACCGCCTGCCTCCAGCATGACACCGTCGCCAGGAACAACTCCGACTCGGATCTTCGGCCCAGGCAGATCACCGAGCACGGCGATCGGCATGTCCATCTCTTCCGCGACGCGTCGCACGGTCTTGAGCCGCTCGCCGTGCTCATCGAAGGAGCCGTGCGAAAAGTTAAAGCGGAATACACGCACGCCAAGCGAGATGAGCCGACCAACCATCTCCGACGACTCACTCGCCGGCCCGATCGTCGCCACGATGCGTGCCACGGTCGGGAACCGCGCGGCCGGGTGCTCACGATTCGGTGTCATGATCCGCTCTCCACCACTGACAACGACCCGGTTTGCTCCATCCTGACAACCCGGTCGTACTGCTCGCGAAAGAACACGGTGTAAGCGATCCGACTCCGGGTCCCCCACTCCGCGTCCCGCCACGAGTTGCGGATCACCAGGTAATTGTTCGGAGTAAAGACAAGCTTCGAACCGTCGGGCATGACGTGGGTCGGCATCGCGTAGAACGCCTCTTCCATTGCCTCTAAGACCTCGCTCGGAAACCCATCGTTCGATCGAGCCCGGTGCAGCGCCGCCCACGCCGCCTTGAGCTCCGTTCCCGTGTCGATCCCAAAGGCACCCATCATCGGCCCAATCGAGCTCCGCCAGCCGGCGGGAGACTCATCACCCGCCAAGTCGTACGGATTAACGCGATCGACGAATCGGTCAAAGTGCTCGGCATACATCACCCTCCGAGCGGGAAGCCGACGCAGCGAATAACGCTCCGGCCCCCAGCCATCGTTCTGCGAATCCGGGGCGAAGTTCCACACCGACTGTCCCTGCTCGGAAAGCACATACTCAATGAAGCGTCGAGCCAGCTCTGGCTCGGGCCCGCCACGCAACACGCTGACCGGGTCGGGATCCACAAACACGCTGCCATCGGGATCAACGTAGCCGACACGCCCTTCACTCGGATCCTGGCCCTCGCTCAGCACGCTCTGAGCCTGGCCGCGACCATAAAAGTCGATCGCCAAGCCGGCCGCAGCTTCGCCCGCGCTGACGTCGATGGGAGGCTTGGTGCTCGATCCAGAAAAATAACGGGAGTTCGCAGAGATCTCTCGGAGCAGCCGCCAGCCCTCATCCCATCCCTCGTGACTGAGGATGTAGTCCAGTGTTGTCGTGATCGACCCGGACAGCCGCGGATCGGCCATCGCTACCGAGTTCATCAGCTCCGGCCGCGCCAGGTCATGAAATGATGTCGGCGCGGGCAAACCCAACTGCGCATAGACGTCGCGGTTGTACACGATCCCGAAGCTGCTCACCGCAGTGGCAAGCCAGTGCTGCCCGTCGTGATACAGCGGCTGAGACCCGATCGCGTTCTGTCCGAACCACTCGTCAAGCTGCCCTTGATCAAACCCGGCGGGCACAGACATCGGGAGCGTGACGGTCTCACCGTTGCGTGTCACTTTGAGATCCCACACGAGCCGGCCGTGGTCGTACGACCCGCCTCCAAACATGAGATCGATCGGGATCGTGCCCGCATCAGCGGCGAACGTGTCGCGATCCAGCTTTCCCGCGTTCCAGGCCGCCTGATACTGTGCTTTGAGCTGCTTCACGATCTCGCTTGTTCCGCCGGGAGCAACAAAGCGAACCTCGACGCCTTCGCCGAAGCGTTCGCGGTGCCAGCGATCGAACCCGCGTCCGAACTCCTCCCGGAGCTGGGCGACGTGCGGCGTGATGACGATCAGCCGTCGCATCCCGTCACCCGGAGACTCCATCGAACGCCGGAACGCCAGCGGAAGCGCCACCAAGGCGACGAACAGCACGCCGATGATCGTTCTGGTAACCGTCATGGCCGCAGTCTACCGTCCCGAGATGATCGCAGACGCACAGACCACCCCCGTATCCATCGTGACCGGTGCGAGTTCCGGGATCGGCCTCGCAACCGCCAAGCGACTCGCCGGAGCAGGCCATCACGTCGTTCTCGTGGGCCGCAACGAGTCCAAGCTGCACGACGCGGCGGATTCACTCGATGCCGCCGCGGGCACAACCGCGATCGCGGCCAACATCGGCGATCTCGATCAGGCACGCGCGGTCGTCACCCACGTTGCCGATGACCTCGGCCGAATCGACGCCATCGTCAACAACGCCGGCGCTGCACCGCTTCTCCCCATCGAGGACACCACCGACGAGATCCTCGACCACACATTCCGCGTCAACGCTCTCGGCCCCGCGGCACTCATCACCGAGGCGTGGCCCCTGCTCAAGGAGCAGCATTCGGGCAGGGTCATCAACGTTTCGACCCTCGGCACGCAGGACCCCTTCCCGGGGTTCTTTGCCTACGCGGCCAGCAAGGCCGCTCTCAACCTCATGACGATGTCGTGCGCCAAAGAAGGTGCCGACTTCGGTATCCGGGCGTTCGGCGTCGCTCCAGGGGCCGTCGAGACGCCGATGCTCAGGGGGCTCTTCGATGAATCCTCCATCCCCGCGAGCGTGTGCCTCTCGCCGGATGATGTCGCCTCGGTGATCGCCGACTGCGTGCTCGGGAAGCGAGACGACGAGTCAGGCCAAATCATCTGGTTGCCGAACCCGGCGAACCCTCCACAATGAGCAACCCCCGCCCAAGGCCTCAGCAGCTCGACGACGTTCTCGAAACGCTCTGGACCGAGCTCGAGATCGGAGCCGCGAAGGCAAAGCACGGGTTTCATCAGCCGGTCGTCGCCACCGTTCGCCCCGACGGCACCCCCACGGCACGGACGGTTGTCCTCCGCAGGTGCGACCGCGAAGCCGGCATCGTCAGTTGCCATACGGACGCCCGCGCCCCCAAACTCGATCACCTGCAGTGCACCCCGTCTGCCGCGTGGTGTTTCTACGACAAGGGGCGACGAGTTCAGGTTCGGGCGCAGGGCCTCATGACGGTCCACACCGACGATGACATCGCCGACGAGCACTGGAGCCGATCGCCCGTCCGGAGCCGTCGCTGCTATCTCGCACCAGCAACCCCCGGCACCATCGCCGACAACCCGAGCGCCAACCTTCCGCCAGATCTCCTCGACCGCGAACCATCGCCCCAAGAGTCCGAGGCCGGCCGCGAGAACTTCGCCGTCCTGCGATGCACGATCGAATCCTTCGACTACCTCGAACTGCACCACGCCGGCCACGCCCGCGCATCCTTCACACGCCGCGACGGCGGGTGGAACGGTGTCTGGATCGAGCCCTGACCCTCAACCCAGATCGACCGTGATCGTGCCTTCGAGATACGTCGCCGCCCCGCCAGACAGCAAGACCCGCCCGTCCACAACTGTGCACACGATCTCGCCGCCGCGGTCAGACGCCTGCCACGCCCGCAGCCGATCACGACCGAGCCTCTCAGACCACAGCGGGGCCAGCATGCAGTGAAGCGACCCCGTCACAGGGTCCTCATCGATACCGACCGCCGGAGCGAAAAGCCTGCTCACAAAGTCGTAATCCGTGCCCCTCGCTGTCGCAGCAACCGCGCGGACGCCATCGATCAGGCCGAGCGCGGCAAAGTCAGGCCGCAACGCTCGCACCTCGTCTTCATTCGCGAAAACGCAAACGAGGTCCATGCCAGCGAACACCTCGCGAGGACGTGTCCCAAGCGAATTCACGATGGCATCCGAAACCTCCGACGGCTCAAGCGGCAGCGCCGGAAAGTCCAGTTCGTACTTCTCGCCGTCGCGTCGGACGGTCAGCAGGCCACTCCTCGACGAAAACCGCACATCCGTGCCAGACCATCCCAGATGACGAAAGAGGACGTGTGCCGCGGCAAGGGTCGCGTGGCCGCACAGATCCACCTCGCTCCTCGGCGTCATCCATCGCAGCCGAAAGTCCGCCGCCCCACCTTCTTCCGGCACGAAGAAGGCTGTCTCCGACAAGTTATGCTCTGACGCCATCGACTGCAAGACGTCATCGGATGGCCACGAGTCCAATGGAACCACGCCGGCAGGATTGCCGCGAAAGATCTCGCCGGCGAACGCGTCGATCTGGAAGTACTTCAACGGCATCAGCTGAATGGTAGCTGCACATCCGACCCACCCTGGTCACAGAAAGAAACACCCCGGCTCATCACGAGCCGGGGTGCAACGAAGTTCCCACTCCGCATTGTCACTAAAGTCGCTGGAGCAGACTCAGCGGCGGCGGCGGCTCGCCAGGAGCCCCATGCCCGCGAACGCTACCGCAGCGCCCGGTGCCGGGATGGCCTGTACCAACGCGTCGCCAACGTCTGCACCCTGCAGGTTCGACGACGACAGGTTGTTGTCGAACAGGAACGAACCGAACTCGGGCGAGACCAAGAGATCGGCACCGATGGTCAGCGACGTATCGGTCGCGTCGAGCTGGCTTGGTGCAGCGATGTCGAACAGAATGGCCGCGATGCCAACCGTGCTCTCGACGAAAAACCCGCTCGCGTTGCCGCCGAGCGTGCCGGCACGCGCTGCGTCGAAGCCGATCGTGAAGTTGCCAACCTCGACCGTGTCGTTGTTGAACAGCACCGAACCCTCGTGCTCGATTGTGCCGCCGAACGTCCCGAGGAAGTCGGACGGGTCGTAGCTGAACGTCGTGGGCAGGCTCGCCGCGTCACGGGAGTTGATCGGGAACGCCACAGAGTCGGCCCCGAGGTTGCCGGGCGCAATCACCGGCCCGCTCACGCCTGACAGATCGAGGCTGGCGGCAGCCGAGAGCGTCGCCGTGTCGAGCAGCACGTTCGTCTGGCCGCCGACGATATCCACCTGGGCACCCGCCGCACCGGCGACAAGAACACCCGCGAGAGTCACACATTTCCGCATGTCGGTCTCCTTCATGCCCCACGAAGGTGAGGTTGTGAGACGATGCGCACAGAAAGCGGACGTGCAACAAAAATGGGAAAGAATTCTCAAGTCTGGAGCAATCGATAGGAATGTCAACTGTCGCGGTCGAGATTCCGCACCGCGAGCTCCTCAAGCTGAGTCTCGCTCACGCCGCTCGGCGCATCCGACATCAGATCCGCACCGGTCTGCGTTTTCGGGAAGGCGATGACGTCTCGGATGTTGTCAGTGCCCGTGAGGTGCATCACAAGCCGATCGAGGCCGAACGCGATCCCTCCGTGAGGCGGCGCGCCGTACCGCAACGCGTCAAGCAGGAAGCTGAACTTGTCCTTCGCCTCCTCCTCGGACATGCCGAGCAGCGAGAAGACCTTGCTCTGAACATCTTGCCTGTGGATACGGATCGAGCCGCCGCCGATCTCGGAACCGTTGACGATGATGTCGTACCCGGCGCTGACAACGCCCTCGATCGTGTCGATATCGCCCTCGTCCGCCGCGAGAAACGCGTCAAGCTGGTCGGGGTTCGGCGCGGTGAACGGGTGATGCAACGAGTAGAAGCGCTTCGATTCGTCGTCGTACTCAAACATCGGGAAGTCGATGACCCAGAGGAAGTCCCACTTCGACTCATCGATCAGGTCGAGATCGTTCGCGATCTTCAGCCGAAGCTCGCCCATCGCCTTGAGGCAGGTGCCCCATGAGTCGGCACCAAAGAACAACTGATCGCCCGGCCGGGCACCAGTCGCGGCGCACAGCTCGTCCCACATGCCCTCGACAAACCGCGCGATGCCTGTCTCCGGGCGTCCCTCGGCGTTAACCTTGAGCGTCGGCACACCCCCAGCTCCGAACTGCTTGACAAACTCGCTGTACCCGTCGGTGAGCTTCCGTGTCAGCTTCGATGCGCCCTCCGGCACGCGGATGACCTTGACGCAACCCTTGCGCTTCTCGAGCGCGCCGTGGAACACCTTGAAGTCGCTCTTGCGAGCGATCTCTGAGACATCGACGAGCTCGAGCCCAAACCTCCGATCAGGCCTATCGATGCCAAACCGGTTCATCGCCTCGTGGTACGTCATGCGATCGACCGGCGGCACCTCGACACCCAGCACCTCGCCCCACACCCGCCGGACCATGCCCTCCATCATTTCGATCACATCCGCCTGGTCGACGAAGCTCATCTCGCAGTCGATCTGCGTGAACTCCGCCTGCCGATCGGCCCGCGGGTCCTCATCACGGAAGCATCTTGCGATCTGCAGATACCGCTCGGCACCCGCAACCATCAGCAACTGCTTGAACAGCTGCGGGCTCTGCGGCAACGCGTACCAGCTGCCGGGCTGGTTCCGGCTCGGCACGATGAAGTCCCGCGCGCCCTCGGGCGTCGATTTGCACAGGTACGGCGTCTCGATCTCGAGAAAGCCATGCTCGTCGAAGTAGTCCCGCACCACTTTCGTCACCCGATGTCGGGTCCGCAGGATCTCCTGCATGCGGGGCCGGCGCAGGTCGATGTACCGGTGCTTCAGGCGGATCTCCTCCCGCGGCAGCGACCCCTTGTCGTCGCTCGGCAGAAACGGTGGGGTGTCCGTCTCACTCAGGACATCCAGCGACGTCACGACCACCTCGATCTCGCCGGTAGCCAGCTTCGGATTCGGACCGCCCTCGCGCGTCCGTACCGTGCCGCTCGCCGCGACAACAAACTCGTTCCTCAGCTTGTCGGCATGCTCCAGCAGCGCTTCATCCGCGTCTTCCTTGTCGAAGACGAGCTGCGTCAGGCCTTCGCGATCGCGGATGTCGACGAACACCAGCCCAGTCCCGTGGTCGCGGTACGCGTTCACCCAGCCCGCCAGGGTGACGGTCTGCCCGACATGCTCGGGTCGAAGCTCAGCGCAGTGATGCGTCCGTTTCATCGCGTTCTCTCGTTCAAGGATCCGGGCTCTGTTCATATTTTGTGCATCACGCTGATCGACGGCTGCACGCAAACGCTGATCATAGGCGGCGCGCGTCGGCTCTCCGTCACCAAAGCGCACCATCACGCCGAGGAAAGCGGCATCCGTCGTGCAACCCGGCTGTCAAACCACGTTCAGATGACCACGCTCGGCACCGCCGCAACGGTTACCAGGGCATGTCGTCGCCCTTGTAGTCGATGAACCTGCCGGTGTCCGCTGTCGTCAGGCCGTCCATGGTCGAGATCAGATGACCGGCCGCGCTCTGCGGCGACAGGTCCGCCCCCTTGCCGCCCATGTCGGTCTCCACCCAGCCCGGGTGCACGCACACCGCGCCGATGCCCCGCGGCGCGAGCTCCACGGCCATCGTCTTCGTGATCATGTTGAGGGCCGCCTTGGACGCGCGGTAGCCGTAGCTCCCGCCGTTGCGCGTGCCCGCGATGCTGCCCATCGTGCTCGAGATGTTCACCACCATTCGCTTCCCGCCCGCTTCGAGCCGCGGCAGCAGGGCCCGCGTCACGGCGATCGGCCCGGCCGCGTTCACGCGCATGCAGTCCATGAACCGTTCCACGTCGGTCCCCTCAAAGCCGGACTTGTCGTTGTAGACGCCAGCGTTGTTGATCAGCACATCGATCGGCCGCTCGCCCACCTGCTCGGCCAGCGACGCGACCGAAGAACCATCGGCGACATCCACCTCCAGCACCTCGATGCCCGCCTCGAACGCCTGCGTCGCGGCCGAGGGATCGCGGGCGGTGCCGAGCACAACCTCGCGTCGCTCGGCGAGCTGCCGCCCCAGCTCCAGCCCGATGCCGCGGTTCACTCCGGTAATCAGGTACGTTGACATGCACGCAGTCTACAAGATCCGGTGCTCCGCTTCACCGCCCCGGATGCCTGCACCGAGGCTCTTTGCCGCCCCAAGGCCGCTCCCGCCGCCGACGCCCCTTACTATTGCTTAAGGATCATCCACGAGCGATCCGACGACGAATGCCCTGCCGTACCCCGGAGAGACACCAATGAAGATCGCCATCGTCTACGGCTCAACCACTGGCATGACCCAGGCCGTTGCCGAGCAAATCAAAGACGAGTTCGGCGACGCCGCCGACGCCCCCTACGACGTCATCAGCTTCAAGCCCGAAGACATCGCCAAGTACGACGCCCTGCTCTTCGGCATCCCCACCTGGCACATCGGCGAGATGCAGGAGGACTGGGAGGACGCCGCCAGCTCGTTCGCCGTCCCCGAGATCAAGGGCAAGAAGGTCGCCCTCTTCGGCCTCGGCGATCAGGGCGGCTACCCCGACACCTTCGGCGACGCCCTGGGCCTGCTCTGGAACATCATCGAGCCCGCCGGTGCCGAACTCGTCGGCCGCTGGCCCACCGACAGCTACACCTTCGACGAGTCCGTTGGCGTCGTCGACGGCAAGTTCCTTGGCCTCATGTGCGATGAAGACCAGCAGCCCGAGCTGACTGAGGAGCGCGTCACTCAGTGGTGCGCCCAGATCAAGCAAGAGCTGGGCCTCGACGCCGCCGCGGTCTGATCGCCATGCCCGTCCTCTGCACGCCAGCACGAGCTCCGATTCAGGCGGTCGCTCGAAGGACGCCGATACTGCGTCCATGACTCAGGACCATGGTTTCGACGCCGTCTACCGGTCGTGGCGTGACCGCACGGACGCCATCTCATCGCTCGACATCGTCTTCGCCGTCGGCTGCGCCAAGTCGGGCACGACGTGGCTCGAGAAGCTCCTCGACGGCCACCCCGAGATGTGCGTCAAGGGCGAGGGCCGGCACTTCTGGTCGCTCGCCCAGCACTTGCAGAAGGCATTCGAGGCGTTCAACACCTCGCTGCCCGCGCAGGGCGAGCGCTACCTGCCCTGGTGGTCGCAGCCCGAGTTCGCGTGCGTCCTCCGCGCAACGATCGAGTCCACGCTCGCCCGCTACATCGCCAGCGAGCCGCCGAATCCGAAGCTCAAAATCGTCGGAGACAAGACGCCCATGCACACGCTGGCGGTCGAGCCGCTCGCCGGGCTGTTCCCGCGTGCGAAGTTCATCCACATCATCCGCGACCCTCGCGACGCGACGATCAGCCAGTGGCTCTTCTGGGCCAAGGACAACGACCCCCGGCCGTTCGAGGAGTTCGTCGAGTACTCGATCACCCAGGTCTGGCCCCTGAACGTCCAGACCGCCCGCACTGCGGGCCAGAAGCTCGCCGGCCGCTACGCCGAGGTCCGCTACGAGGACCTGATCGCCGAGCCCGAGGCCCAGGTCACCCGCCTGCTTGAGTTCCTGGCCGTCGACGCCTCGCCCGAGGCCGTGCGGACCTGCCTCACCGGCGGCAGCTTCAAGACGCTCGCCGAGGGCCGCGACCGCGGCTCGGACACCGGTACGGGCCACCTGTTCCGCAAGGGCGTCGCGGGCGACTGGGTCAACCACATCCCGCCCGAGTTCGCCGAGCGGTGCTGCCGGAAGATCGAGCCCCTGATGCGTTCGTGCGGCTACGCCGTCGAGTCGCCATCGGTCCTAACCCCTGATCCGGGGACGTGAACAAACCTATCGCGCCCACGAGACGCCAAGCGCCCTTCTGGGGCATTGAGCGGCTGATTGCCACCGGATACTGCTCCAGCAGGAGCTCCTTCAAGAGCTACAGGGGCACATGTTGAAGCAACATTGGCTCGGATTGGAGCGACATCGGGCTCTTCTGGAGCGCCTCGAGCCGGAACCGAAGCGCAATCGCCACACGCTTCCGTTCCATCTCCTCACCTGCTTGCGGGGGAGGTGGGCTCGCCGAAGACAGTGTCGGAGGGGGCTTTCAGCGGCAAGCTGCGTCAGCCGCTCACGCGCATTGATCCAAAGACGGGTCAGCGGCAAGAGGCAGGGCCACCTGCCGGGTACACCCGACTACTTTAATCGACTACGTCTTCAGCGAACTCACGGACAGCCATTCCAATTTTAATGGTGCCATCGCCCAACGTGACCGCTCGTTGGATGACAAATAGACGACCCGCCAACGACTCGACCAAGATGCTTCCTCCCGATCCGTCATCCTGCTGGTCGTTGACAAGTATCTGTCTTCCAACCAACTCGCTTGCCGTAGTAGTGGCTATCTCGGAGGCATCGATAGTTCCGCCAAGGCTATGAAACGAATAGTCATCGATCTGAATCCGAATCGAATCACCACTACCCTCTCTATCATCACCAATCAAATCTACGAGAAGTTCGGGCTTCGGATCACGCTTCCAAGGATGCCGCGGTTCGCGACGACGAAAGCCATACCGCTCACTCAGCGACCTGTAGCCGGCCACTTCTTTGAACCAATCGGCATGCACTTCGCCCTTTGCAGAGAGCCACGGGTCACCGTAATACGTTTTGATGGATATACGCGGCCATGATGTTTCCGCCGTCGACCACAATACATCGAAATGGCTTTCTATTGCTCTCGCCATCGGGGACGCATTCTGTCTCAAAGTGAAGCGGAAGACTGGTCCGTAACGTATCCGGTGATCGACGCGCTCGTTCGCGTCCCGCCTGTCGAATCGGACACGAGACTGAGGTACAAGAAAGACCGGCTGCCAGTACACGTCGTTGTCGACAACAAACATCCATTCTCGATACACATGAGAATAGAATCGGATTGAGTCGTGAAACTCTGCGTACCCTTCAAGCCTCGCAAAGTTAGCCTTGAAGTCTCGGAACCATCTAATCGGTCGAGTTGCAGATGTAGCCCCACCGTATGGGCTACCAGAGCAATAATTATCAATGATTGTTCCTACGTTCTCTTCATCCTCTTCAAGGAGTACGCGAAACAACGCAGCAGAGCAGTATGGGTCGGCAAGTAATATACGAATAAACTTCGGGCCACGAAGTTTTGCAATTTTTTGCAACTGATCAAGTAGTTCGTTGAAATTCTCTCCCTGAGTAAGATTGGCACCGGCGACCCAGACTCGCTTCTTTGCTGATTCGACACGGCCAACGATTTGACGAATAGCGTCATCCCGAGTCTCAAGTACCTCTTCAATACCCACCTGCTCGAGAACTTGTCCTGGCGCACCGCTCATGTAGTCAGAGAATCTCTGAATGCGACTTTCCAGCGGGCGCATGCCAGCCCAACCGATAAAGACAGCAGCCGTAACTGACAGTAGAGCAGACGAAACAGCGCCGGCAATGAGTCCCGTATAGTAACTGTCTGACACTGATCCGACGATGACCATAGAAATGGCGGCAAAAACCACGACTGGTATAGCCCACAACAACCTGTACCGAGACATGCCGAATTTCGCCATGGGTGTCCCCCATCAACCACTCTAACTCGCCGTCTACTCACATTGTAAACACATCGCAACGCTGTTCCCACCGCCCAGGCACAGGCCCGCGAGGCCTTTCTTCGCCCCGACCCGATCCATCTGGTGCACCAGCGTCGTCAGCACCCGCGCGCCGCTCGCGCCGATCGGGTGCCCCAGCGCGATCCCGCCGCCGGCGACGTTGGTCTTGTCCTCGCTGATGCCCAGCGTGTTGATGTTGCACAAGAGCTGCGCCGCGAACGCCTCGTTGATCTCGTATAGATCAACGTCATCCAGCGACCAGCCGGCCTTACCCGTCGCGCCCCTGATGCCCTCGATCGGTGCCGCAAAAATATCCTTGGGCGTGATGCCGCTGGTCGCATAGCTGACGATCCGTGCCAGCGGCTTGAGCCCGAGTTCCTCGGCCTTGCTCGCGGACATGACGACGACCGCGGCCGCCCCGTCGTTGATCTGGCTCGCGTTGCCCGCGGTCACGGTGCCCTCCTTGCTGAACGCCGGGCGCAGCTTCGAGAGCCCCTCGGGCGTGCTGTCGCCGCGGATGCCCTCGTCGGCCTGCACGCCGCCCTCGGGGCCGGGCTTCTTGCGGTTGCCGAGCTGCTCGCCCGTGAACGTCACCATCTCGTTCGCGAACCAGCCTTCGCCGGTCGCCTTCGCCGCCCGCTGGTGGCTCTGGGCGGCGTACCGGTCCTGCTCCTCGCGCGAGATCTCGAACTTCCGCGCGATGTGGTCCGCCGCGTCCCCCATCGCCCAGCCCTCGAACGCGCAGCGAAGGCCGTCGTACTGCATGTGGTCCTCGAAGCCGGTCGGGCCGAACTTGGGGCCGGTCGCGCCGTTCCGCACGTGCGCGAAGTGCGGCGCCATCGTCATGTTCTCGAGCCCGCCCGCGACCACACAGTCGTTGTCGCCCGCCTTGATCGACTGCGCCGCCATCATCACGGCCTCCAGCCCCGAGCCGCAGACCTTGTTCACGGTCTTTGCGCTCAGCGTGTCGGGCAGCCCCGCACCAAGCCCCGCCTGCCGAGCCGGATTCTGGCCGACGCCCGCCTGGAGCACACAGCCCATGATGCACTCGTCGATGTGGTCCTTTGCGGCCGGGACCTCCCCCAGAGCCGCCTCGATCGCCCAAGCCCCGAGCTTCGTCGCCGGCGTCCGACTGAACCCACCCATGAACCGCCCGATGGGGGTGCGCTTCGCGGCAACGATCACGGGCTGGTTCGACATCACGAGGACCTCCAGAATCGAGACAGGCGGGTGAGCAGGGCTTGTATACAGCCTGAAGGCAACGGTAGGCCGGGCAACGCCGGGCGAGCAATTCCATAGCATCCACGCGATGACCGATCACCCCCCGCTCTCGCCGCGCACCCGCGCGATCCGGCTGCTCGAGATGGCCGTGCTCTTCTTCGCGCTCCCAGCGGTCGCGGCAGCACTGGTCGACCCGAAGCAGCGGTTCGGTGCAGTGTTCGAGGCGATCGGGCTGGATCGCGTTGTTGAACTGCCCCTGCCGCTGAGCGGGCTGGTGTTCCCGGCGCTGTTCGTCTTCGCCGGCCCGATGTTCGTGGCGCTGCTGCTCTCGAAGCGGTTTCCCAGCCGCCAGCTGTTCAACCTGCGGGGTTTGCGGTTTGACGCCGCACGCATGTTCAGTCTGCTCGCGATCGGCCCAGTGGTCGTCTACGCGATTGCCGTAGGCCTTGATGGGCTGGGAGAACTGCCCGAGGACGGTGTGTTCCGCCTGCCACGTGAGCTGCCTTGGCTCCCCTTCTTCATTCTGATCGGCTACCCGATCATCAGTTGCTACCCGCAGGAAATCAGCCACCGAGCGTTCTTCTTCCATCGCTACGGCGACGCTCTCGGACCAAGGTGGTTCGCCGTTCTCATCAACGCGCTCGCGTTCAGCTGGTTCCACGCACCGTTTTGGAATCCCTGGGCGCTGGCGATGACTTTCCTGGGAGGGTTCCTGTTCGCGTGGACGTGGCTCCGCTCGAGGTCGATGCTTGCCGTCACCATCGAGCACGCGCTCTACGGCTGGTGGGCCTTCATGACCGGCGCGGGCTGGTTCGTCTTCGCAGGCTCGCTGAACAGCAACTAGACTCGCCAATGCGCGAGCCAAAGTTCCACCGCATCACCGACTACGACCGATCGCTCCTGCCCAACGCGCACCTCCGCGCCATGGACGCCGACGTCACCGACAGAGACTCCTGGACCGAGGGCTCTGGGCTAAGCGTGGGCTATCCCGCCTGGGGACTGCTCTACTACCTCACGCTCTGCCGGCTCAGGCCCGACACGCACAACCTCATCATCGAGACCGGCACCAACCAGGGCGCATCCTCGATCGTCCTGGCGCAGGCCATCAAAGACGCGCCCGGCACGGGCACCCTGCGCACAGTCGAGTTGGAACAGGCCAACGTCGACATCGCCACCGACAACTTCACCAAGGCGGGCGTCGCCGACTTCATCGAGACGTACCAAGGCGACGCGCTCGACCACCTCGCCGCGATGGTCGATCACCCCTCGCCACTCGCCGTCGCCTTCCTCGACGGCAACCACCTCCACAAGCAGGTCGTCCGCGAGTTCGAGCTTGTCGAGCCCAAGCTCGACCACGATTCGATCGTGATCTTCGACAACACCTATCTGATCGCCGAGCAGCATGACGACCAGCGAGTCAACGGGGCGCTCCGGACCATCCTCGACAGCTTCGGGGGCCATCTCGTCAACCTCCCGTTCTGCTCGTGGTACACGCCCGGCATGGCCGTATGGCAGCGACAGCCGTTCGAAGACATGACCCCACCCGGCCTAGCGTGACGCCGGTCCAGGCCTAGGCTTCGCTCCACTTCAAGGAGCCCGCACCTATGGCCGACTCGCACGTCCACCTCCCCGCCAACTCCAACCAGGCCCTCGGCATCGCGCAGTACGCCATCGACTTCATGATGTCCGGCAGCCCCGATGAGTCTGTTCTAAACAAGACCCGCCAGTTCAACACCGACGCCACTCTCTGCGGCCTGTCTGCACTCGCACTCGGCACCAACGCCCCCACTATCCTCCGCGACGAAGCACTCCAGTACGCGACTCCCGACGGACACAACGGCCCGGGCCTCGGCAAAAGCAAGCATCACGGCGCGACCGTTTTCGGCTCGTCGCAGCGTGTGAAGTCTGAGAAGGCCATCCTCGCCAACTGCGCCGCCGTCCGCGAGTGGGACTCCAACGGCACCAACTTCGGGTTTGATCCCGAGCGTGGCAACACCGCCGGCGAATTCGGCCACAACGACTTCTACGCAGTGCCACTCGCCGCCGCCCAGATGCTCGGGGCCGACGGCGCAACCGCTCTCAAGGGCATGGTCCTGCACGACGAGATCCGGGGCCGGCTCGCCGAGGTCTTTAGCCTCAAGACCTACAAGGTTGACCACGTCGTCCATGGCGCGATCGCATCGGCGGCGGTCTTCGGCGCGATGGTCGGCGCGACGGCCGAACAGATCGAATCCGCCATCGGCATGACCGTCGCGCACGCGATCCCCTTCCGTGCCATCCGCGCCGGCAAGCAGCTCAGCGACTCGAAAGGCAGCTCGGCCGCGATCAGCACCGAGTTCGCGGTCACAGCTGTCAAACGCTCCATGGCCGGCTTCCTCGGCCCGCGCGACATCTTCCGCAACCCCGAAGCCATCTTCCGGATCTTCGAAGGGCCCGGGCAGATGTTCAAGGCCGTCAACGCGACTGAAGCGAACACCGCTCAAGCCGACGCCTCACCTTTCGACCTTCACCTCGCGATGCACGGCTCCGACTTCACTGTCATGGGCATGCACTTCAAGCTCGGTCTCTACGAGCATCAGTCGGCCGGTGCGATCCAGGCAGTGGTCGATCTGATCGCCAAGGCTCCAACGCTGCTCGACGACCCGAACGGCAAGAACATCAGCAACATCAAGGTCGTCGCCTACGAACCCGCCTTCGGCATCATCGGCAACCCCGCCAAACGCAACCCCACGACGCGTCAGTCCGCCGACCACAGCATGGTCTACATCATCGCCACGCTGCTACGCAAGGCCCTCGACCAACGAGCCGCCAGTAAGACGTTCGCCTGGAACGACCTCATGCTCGAACCGGCCGACTACTCCGCCGCGGCCATCAACGACACCCGCACCCGCGCCATCATGGAGACCATCGAGTTCGCCCACGGCGGCAACGAGTACGACAGCAAGTATCCCGACGGGATCCCGACCTCGGTCGTCATCACCGACACAGCAGGCGCGTCGCACGACTCCGGATTGGTCATGTACCCCACGGGCCACGCCCGAAACACCACCGCCGATCTCGACGCCGCCCTCGCCTACAAGTTCAACCTGCTCGGCAAGCTCGCATTCGATGATCCCTCGCCCATCGTCGATCGCTACAACAGCATCGCATCACTCTCTGCCGACGACATTCAGACCATTAACAACTACGACATCACTCGGCACGGCAGCTTCGAGTAATGGCATCCATGTGTGTCTACCTCGGTGCCCGCGCGGGTGAAGGCCCGCAGTGGGCCGACGCCGCCACGCAAGCCGGCCGCATGATCGCCGAGCGAGGGCACACTCTCGTCTACGGCGGCGGAAGGCTTGGCTTGATGGGCATTCTCGCCGACTCCGCGCTCGCAGCCGGCGGCCGAGTCGTCGGTGTCATCCCGGAGTCCATGGTCGAACGCGAACAGGCACACCCCGATATCCATGAGAACCACATCGTGGACGGCATGCACGCCCGCAAGCTCAAGCTGACCCAACTCGCCGACGCGTTCCTGGTTCTCCCAGGCGGATTCGGCACCATGGACGAACTGTTCGAGGCCATCACCTGGCGGCAGCTCGAAATCCATCACAAACGGGTGGGGATCTGGTCAGTCGGCAGTTATTACGCCGAACTGTGGTCATTCCTCCAACACGGTAAAGAACTCGGCTTTATGCCGGCACGCACGCTTGACAGCATACTGCTCGACACAAACCTGCCTCCGCTTCTCAGCTGGCTCCTCAACGACGGCTGACTCGATCGCCGCTCCTTCGCGCATCGCAAAAACGAAGCACAGCAAGCCAGGCCCCGTGAATGAGCGCACAGGTCGCCCATCAGGGTGCTGCGCGGGTCGATTCCCGTGAGCAGTGAAACCAGCCGTCCGTCTTCGACGTAAACGGGCTCGAGTTCAAACACCCGTATTGAAACAGCCGTTTGTATGCAAGCGACACACCCATCAGAAGACGCGACCCGCACGCGACTGCTGCAGGCCGCGAGCAGAGAGTTTGCTCGCGACGGGTTCAACGCCGCCAGCGTCCGCACGATCTGTGACGCCGCCCAAGCCAATGTCTCCGCGGTGAGGTACTACTTCGGCTCCAAGGAGCAACTCTACCTCGCTGTCTGGGAGGTCGCGGCGGAGGAAATGGTGTCGAGCGAGCCGATGCCGCGCCTCGAAGACTTCGAAGAACCCCGCGACGCCCTTCGCTGCTTTGTCGCCTGGTTCATGCGGCTAGTGCTCACAGAAAAGGACTCACATCCGGTCGCCGGCAGGTTGCTCGCCCACGAAACCGTCGCCCCAACGCCAGGCGCACTCGATGTCTTCATTCGGAACTGCGCTCGGCCAATCAAAGATGAAGTCTCGAAAATCGCAGAAGCTGTCATCGGAAGGAAGCTTCCCGGCAAGCAGCACGGCGATGTTGTCTTTGCTGTCATCGCGTTGTGCGTCAACGCCAAACACAGCCGAGAAATCCTGACACGGCTCGGCCATCCGCCCCCAGCGACGCGTGCCGGGATCAATCGGATGGCGGGCGTGATGGCCGACTTTGCGATCGGAGGCCTCGAGGGTTTCCGGATCGGAGGAGGAAGACGCTGATGCTGCTGACGGCACTCAGGATGCTTCTCGGCGACAAGACCAAGTGCCTCGGTCTTGTTTTCGGCGTCGCGCTGAGCACGCTGCTCGTCTGCCAGCAGGTTTCAATTTTCTTTGGCCTGCTGGCCCGGGCATCCAGCGTCGTCACCGACGTCCGCGAGGCGGACATCTGGGTCATGGACCCGAGCGTCACGACAGTTGATGCGCCGTTCGCGCTCCGTGACACCGCACTCCAGCGCGTGCGTGGCGTCCAGGGCGTCGAGTGGGCCGTGCCGTTCTTCCGCGCGAACGTTCAAGTGCGGACCCGCGAGGGAACCCTTGAGAACGCGATCCTGCTCGGCATCGATGACGCGTCGCTCATCGGTGTACCCGACCAGTTTCTGCTCGGAGACATCGAGGACCTCGCCATGCCCGACAGCATCGCGATGAACCCCGCCGGCTTCCGGCTCCTGTTCCCGGGCGAGGAGCTCGACGTCGGCAGGGTCATCGAACTCAACGACCGACGCGCGAGGATCGCCGCGATCGTCGATGCGTCTCCCGCGTTCAGTGCGAACCTGTCGATCTACACGCGGTACAGCCTCGCGACGCAGTACACCAATAATGGGCGCAACGCGCTCAGCTTCGTGATCGCGAAGTCGGCCGGCCCTAATCAGGCCGACGTCATCACGCAACGAATCGCCGAGCAGACGGAACTCAAGGCAGTCACATCCGATCAATTCCGTCTCGAATCGATTCTGTACATCCTCGCAAATACCGGCATCCCTGTCAGCTTTGGTACTGTCGTTGTACTCGGCGTCTTCATCGGAATCGCCGTCGTCGGGCTCACGTTCAACCAGTTTATCACCGAGAACCTCAAGCAATACGCAGCACTCAAGGCGATCGGCGTACGCAACACACGGCTGCTACTGATGACCTTGACACAAGCGCTCTTCGTGGGCGTCATCGGCTACGGGCTCGGCCTCTTCGCGGCGTCGCAGTTCTTCAACTGGCCCTCGAAGAACGTAGACGCCCTCCAGGGCTTCTACCTTCTCCCGGAAGTCGCCATCGGCGTCGCCGTGCTCGCGGTCGTCATCGTGTTTCTGTCCACCATCCTCAGCATGCGACGGGTTCTCGTCGTCGACCCCGCCACCGTCTTCCGCGGCTAAGCACATGAGCACCATCACGCACAGCGAGGAAGCTACCCAGGCGACGCAGCCGACGCTCGCGGTCAGCTGCAGTGGCATCGAGAAATCGTTCGCGGCCGGCGAGCAACGCATCAGGGTCCTACGTGGGACCGACTTCACCGCTGAAACGGGCAAGATGAACTTTCTCGTCGGCCCATCGGGATGCGGCAAAACCACGCTCATCTCTGTCATCGGTGCGATCCTTCGGTGCGAGGCCGGCAACTTGACGGTGCTCGGCGAAGACCTCCGCACGATGCGGCGTGGCAAGCTCGCCAACTTCCGGCTCAACAATTTGGGCTTCATCTTCCAGCAGTTCAACCTGCTGCCTGCTCTGAACGCCGAGGAGAACGCCTCGCTCCCGCTGGTTGCCCAGGGGCTCTCGACGTCGAAAGCGGAACGACGCGCCAGAGAGCTGCTCGAACGGCTCGGCCTCGATGGGCAGACAAAGAAGATGCCGAACCAGCTTTCGGGCGGGCAGCAGCAACGCGTCGCGATCGCGCGGGCGCTGGTGCACGAGCCTCGGCTTCTCATATGTGACGAGCCGACCGCCTCGCTCGACGCCGCGGCGGGACACACCGTGATGGAACTCCTACGCGACGTCGCGCTCGAGGGCGACCGATCGGTCATTGTCGTCACGCACGACAACCGAATCTTTGAGTTCGCGGATCGCATCAGCCATATGGCCGACGGCCAGATCACACAGCACGACCGGGAACAGACTGGAGAACAGCAATGAGCAGCCGATCGCGAGTGCTCACGTGGGGGCTTCCGCTCCTCGGTATCGCAGCGCTTGCCATGGGTACCGGCCTTGTTATCGAGAACCGGCCGGTTCGACCCCAAGAAACGCCACCGCGGCCACCGACGTCACCGCCAACCGATACCGCGACAGATGAAGCGCAGCAGTACATCGGTGCGATCGGAACCAGCGAGCCCCCCGGGGAGCCGATCGCGATCGCGGCCCACATTTCGGGCGTCGTAACGAATGTCTACGTGCGTGTCGGCGATGACGTCGCTGAGGGCGACGCCCTGTTCTCTGTCGAGGATTCGCGGGCGGCGGCGGAGGTCGCCGTGCGCGAGACCGAGGTCGCCGTCGCGCTGAGCGAGCAGGCCTCTCTCGCCGCCACAATACCGCCGGCCCGCGCCAAGGTGCGTTCGGCCGAGGCCTCGCTCGCCTCGGCGATTGCCGACGCACGCGCCGCGGAGGCCGACGCTGAGGATCGCCGAAACCTGCTGCGTATCGCAACAGCGGTCGCGGACCCACGAGCAATCGCCGCCGAGGAAGTCGACCGCCGCCGCTTTGCCGTGTCGCAAGCCGAGGCAAAGCTCGCAACCGCACAAGCCGCCGTCGAGCAGGCCCGCGCGGCGGTCGCAGAGTCGACCGCGGAGCTTTCGAGGCTCGTAGACCCCACCACGAGCGAAGACGGCCCCGACCTGCTCGCCGCCGCAGCTCGGACAGAACGCGCACGGACACTGCTCACGAGGGCCGAGGCCGATCTCGCGTTGCTCACCGTGTCAAGCCCCGCCGAGGGCCGCGTCCTGCAGGTCAATATCCGACCAGGCGAGTTCGCACCGGCGTCGGTACCGACCGAAGGCTTGCTCGTCCTCGGCCGCACCGGATCGCCGCACATTCGGGTGCAGATCGACGAGGTCGACATCCCGCGGTTCTCACCGAATGCCCGAGCGTGGGCCTCGCCCCGTGGGGACGCCACGCGTCGCATGCCTCTAACAAGGATCGCCGTCGAGCCGCTCGTGATTCCAAAGCGCAGCCTGGCGGGACGAACAAGCGAGCTCGTGGACACGCGTGTGCTGGAAGTCGTTTACGCCGTCCAAGATGACTTTCGGTCGCCGGGAGTTGGTCAGCAGTTCGATGTATTCATCGAAGCGGCCGGAGCAACGCCGTGAGGGCCGCCACGCGGATCATCGCGCTGCTCCCGCTGCTCGGTGCTGCCGGTTGCATGGTCGGGCCAGACTACGAAGCTCCGGACCAAACCGATCTTGTCCCAGAATCGTGGCTGGACACTGACGATCATTCTGCGGCGGTCGTCATCGCGGCCTGGTGGACGCTGCTCGAAGACGCCGAGCTGTCCGATGCGATCGAGCGCGCCCTCGTTTCAAACCTCACGCTTGCTGAGGCGCGTGAACGCGTTATCGCAGCCCGTGCACGGCGGGGCATCGAGAATGCCGATCGGCTCCCGCGCCTCGACGGGTCCGCTTCCTACGGCCGCGCCGAGACCGGCGATGAGGGCATCAACTTTGCGGGCCCTCCGCCCGGACAGGACATCGACCTCTACGCGCTCGGTGTGGTCGCGGGATGGGAAGCCGATCTATGGGGCCGCGTCGGCAGGCTCGTCGAAGCGGCGGACGCCGAAATCGAGGTCGCGAGCGAAGACCTCGCGGCAAGCCAGGTCGCGCTCGCAGCCGAAGTCGCGCGCGAAGTCATCCGCATTCGCACGCTTGATCGCGATACAGCACTGATACGTGCCACGGTGCAGAACAACCGCGACGCGCTCGATATCGCGAACGCAAGAGCCGAAGCCGGATTCGGAGACGAGCTCGACGTCGCTCGCGCGCAGCGGGATCTCGATTCGAACCTGTCGCTCTTGCCCCCGAACCTCGCAGATCGACGCGAGGCAGAGTTCCGCCTCGCGGTGCTGCTGGGCGGCACGCCCGGTTCGGTAACGGTCGCGTCCGCGTCGCTGCCCCGCCGCGACATCGTCCCGCAGAAAGGCGTGCCCGCCGACCTTCTGCTCCGCAGGCCCGACCTCCGCCGCGCCGAGCGTTCGCTCGCGGCCGCAACGGCGAGAATCGGTGCAGCCAAGGCTCTCTGGTATCCCCGTGTATCGCTGAGCGGGTCGATCACGCTGCAAGGGCCCGATCCCGAAGACGCGATCAACCCCGACGCGTTCTCGCTGCTGGCCGGCCCGACGATCACCATCCCGCTCTTCGAAGGCGGGAGGATCCGCAGCCAGGTTCAGCAAGCCGAAAGCGGCCAGCGCCAGGTTCTGATTCAGCTCCAGGCTCTCACGCTTTCGGCGCTCGCAGAGGTTGAGACCGCGTCGATGCAAAGGGTACGCGCCGAGGAGCGAGCCGCACGACTCGCCGACGCCGAACGAGCGGCCCTCGACGCCGAAGAGCTCGCGCTCGACCGTTTCACAGCGGGACAGGCCGACTTCCTCGCCGTGACGGAAGCACGTCAATCCCGTCTCGCGTTGGAGCGGACGCGCACGCTCGCCGAGCAGGATGCACTCTTCAGACTGGTTGATCTCTACTCCGCGCTCGGCGGCGGATGGGACGCACCCGATGCCGTCAGCCTCGCAGAGCTGCCCGCAACCAGCGATGCCCGGGCACCTGTCGGCACCCGAAAGACGGTCACAAGCAAGTTCGATCGTGAAGCGAAGGCAGGCCGCTAAAAGCTGAAGGTGGTCTGCGCCCACAGTCGGGTTGTGTCGGGCTGTCCAGAGTCACCGTCGAAATACGCCGCCTTGACCAACGCCGTCCAATTCGGACGCAGCTGCTTGCGAGCAACCGCGTTCAATTCCTCGCCCTGATCATCGCCGCCGATGTCCGACCAATACTCGTGGTACGTCACGCTCGCCTTCACGCCGAACGGCAGCTCTCCGCCGACTCCAACGAACGCGTCCTGCAGCCCGCCCGCCGGCGTGACAAGGAAGTTGTCTGCGAAGCCCTGGAACTTGTGATTCGTGCCGAGCGGGAACCGAAACGCGAACACCCCGTCGTCGCTACCGAGGAACTGATAGCCGGCAAGCACGAACCCGAGCCCGGCCTGATTGAGCTTGACCTGGGCAGCGACGAAGTCCGCGTTGTAGTCCACAGGGTTCGAACCGGCGTCGGTCTGGTGCGCATACGTGACTTCATAATCCGCCGACGTATCCGACCCGCTCGCCAGCGTCCCGGTTAGCCGCACGCCGAAGCTATTGCTCGAATTCAGCGGCTCGTCGCCTCGGAAGTCGAGCAGATAGGCAAACGCCGTCGCTGTCAACTCGGGCGAGACCTTGTACCGCGCGTTGATCAGGTGCGACTGCGAATCGGGATTCGTTCCGTCCGGCCCAAAGATGCGCTGCACCCGCCAGACGTAGGCGTAGAAAATCTCCAGATCCTCAACGCCAAGGTCGGTATTGATGCTCGCAGCGTCAAACGTCTGCTCGAACTGACGCCAGCCGATATTGCCAATAAACCGATCGTCGTCAAGCTTGATGCGCTGGCGCCCAGCCCGGATATCGACAAACGGCCTCAGATCTCCGTTCGTCGCAGGGGACCACCTCGCGTACGCCCGGTTAATCTCAGTGCCAGGCGGGTCCGCAACCACCGTGCGATCGGGCGTGCCGTCGCCTGTCGCCGGCACGAAGAAATTGTCCGGCGCCGGCGTCGCGACGTTCTCCATCTCCACGAAGCCACTCAACCCGAAGAACGGCTTGCTCTCGTAGCCCAGTCGCAGCCGATTCGTAAACGCGGACGACGAGTTCCGCCCTGTCGTATCCGCGAATTCAAAGCGCGTGCGATTGTTCAGGTGGACCTTGCCCGAAACCAATGCCTCAAACGCATCCCTGGGCGAGGAGGCCGGGTCAGACAACCAGCCCACCGGACGCGGCTCGCCATCCGCCACCACAGGCGTCTCGACGGCTTCAAGGCCTGGAGATGCATCGGCTGCCTGCGCCTCCGCACCAGCAACGAGCAAAGCCGCAACCAGACTCGGCAGGCAACGGGCGGTGCACCGGTATGCAGCTGGCTTATCTCCCTGCGGACTCCGCTGGAACCGCTCATGACATTCGGAACGCTTCATCGCTGATCACCTGACTCAAGCATGTGTGACGACCGGAGCAACGCGAGCGTGCGCTGGGTCGCCGGACGCGGGTCGATACGCCGCTCGGCGATCTCGGCCGGTAAGTCCGACGGCTCCTCGACCCGCCGATCGGGCGCGTGCACATTGAAACGCCGCATCATGTCCTGCAATTGAACCGACTTATCCGCAAGCAGCGCGACGCTCTCGCCAGTGGATGTAACGACATTGCTGATATTTGTGATCGCACCGGCGATTGTCTGCATCGAGCCATCAAGCGAAGCGCAGTGACTCGCCTGCCCAGTCGCCGCCGAAGAGACGCTGCCTCCGGTTGTCCGAAGCGAGCGGACCATCTCTGACACAGACGCGAGCGACTCCGATGTGCTCCTCGCACCCCGAACGCCGCGGCGCGTTGCTTCGCCGCTTGTCCTGATCTGCTCGAGCGCGCCCTCTGTTTCGTTCTGTATGTTTCGGACAGAGTCTGCAATCTCGGAGGTTGCGGTGGTCGTTCGGTCGGCGAGCTTCCGCACCTCGTCCGCCACCACGGCAAAGCCCCGGCCGTGCTCTCCGGCACGCGCCGCCTCGATCGCTGCGTTGAGCGCGAGAAGATTCGTCTGTTCGGCGATCTCGTTGATCACATCAGTAACGCGGCCGATCTCTTCGCTCCGTGCGGTCAGCCGCTCGATGGAGGACACCGAGTTCTCGATGTCCGCGACCAGAACATCCATGTCGCCCGCAAGATCGGCCGCGACGGCACCGCTCGCGTCTGCCTTGTCAACGGCGTCTCCAACGACCCCGAGCATCGCCCCAGCCTCGTCCACGACAGAGTCAGCAGCCCTTGAGACATCCGAAACCGACCCCGCTAACGCTGACACCTCTCGCTGCTGATCGCTCAACGCAGACGCGGACTCACGGCTCGCCTGCGCCAGCGTCGTCGCCGCCTCAGACACCTGATCAGCGACGCCGTTCGCTGAAACGACGATCTGCCGTACTTTGGCGAGAAACGTATTAAACGACTTCGCAAGATCCGCGATCTCGTCGTTCCCGACCGACGCAACCTCGACCGTCAGATCGCCATCACCATCCGCAATCTCGGCCATCCGATCCCGCACCCGCTGGACACGCCGGACGACCGTCGCCTGAAGATAGAACACGAGGCCAATGCCGATAGTAATCGTGGCGACCGCGCCGCCGACCACCAGCCTCGCCTTCGCCGCTCGACGCGCATCACCTGTCCGCTGAAGCTCCACCGTCGCAGCGTTCATTTCTTTCAAGAGCGGGACATTGTGCTCGAGGAGCATCGGAAGTGAATCCCGGAGCTGCGACGGAGGCGAGTCTGACTCGAACGCAGAATTCAGCATCGAGTGCAGCGGGGCCCATCGATCAAGACCTGCCAGAAGAGCTGCCTGCGCTTGACGAGACTCCACCGGCTTCAGCTCGATCCGTTCACCAGATGCGTTGCTCGTTTCACCACCAGCATGCAGCGCGTGGAGCGTTTCATCAAAAAGCTTCACGGTGCTCGCCAGCCTGGCAGTCGCTTCACTCGACTGCTCAGGCGTCGAGGCCTGGAGGATCTCCAGCGTCTCTTTCGTCATCCGCTGCGTGAGCATCCGCTGACGCCCGGCGAGATTGACCAGCAGCCCGGATTCTCTCTGCTGGTGCAACAGCACAAGCACGCCGGTGCACACCACTGTTGTTATCCCCGTGAATACACAGGCAACGACCAGCACCTTGGTTGCTACACGCATAGACGTTCTTCCTTCGTATTCCGACGAGTGCTTTCGGCCATCGATTCCGCGGTCTCAAGGAGGATTCACATTTCAGCAGCTGCCATATAAACTCGCAGCTATCGATACCGCCCGAACAGGTGGGGTCACACGGAACATCGGCTTCTGATCGCGAAACGCGGACGGCACCCATTCGAACCGCCCCGACCCGCAAAGAGCTCCGTGAATCGCGGAGACCCCGCGGCGACCGGAGAATCGAACAATCTCGCGAAAGAATGCACACATGACTGCAACGCCGTGAGAGCGGCCAGACATAGCGTCATGTGCACAACCCCAAAGGAGCGTCCTGTGGCCGTCTGGACCGTTCATACGAGCTTCGAATCAGCAATGAATGCCGCAGACTCAAGATCACACGGTCTTGATAAGACCGAGTTCGCGTCGTTGTTGCGGCGTGATTTTGGTACCCTGAGGTTTGTGGCCGCGGCCCAGGCTGGTGCCGCGGACGCTGATGACATCGTTCAGCGGGCCGCCTCTACAGCACTGAGGCAACTCCACGATTTCGAGCCGGGAACAAACTTCACCGCGTGGATGACCGCCTTTGTTCGGAACGCCGCCCGCAACAGCCGCCGCGCCGATCGCCGCTACCGTCAAGCACTCGGACGACTCCGCCTCCGCCAAACCACCGCCAAACAGTCAGACAGCGTCGATCCGATGATGCTCGCTCACCTGCGATCGTGTCTGGAGGGGCTTTCCGATAGCCAGCGCGAGTGTGTGCTCTTGCGGATCGTTGGCGATCGCACGTACGAGCAGATCGCAGCCGTCACCGGCGAGCCAGCGAGCACCGCGCGCAGCCACGTGCATCGCGGCCGCTCACGACTCGCCGCGTGCTTGAAACACAAGCGGGAAGGGGAACCCGATGACGTTCAGGGATAGGCCTTCAATGGCAGGCTCCGATGAGCAGCGTCACGTCAGCGACATCCATGCGTACCTCGATGGGGAGCTCGACGCGAAGCAGACGCAACGGCTTGCAGCACGGCGAACGTCCGACGCGAAGCTCGATGCCAGAATCACAGAGCTCTCGCAGGTTGACGAGTTGCTCCGCGTCGAGTTCGGCTATCTTTCGGACAAGGCGACGACGGCGATGCGGCCCCCTCGCCGACACGGTCGTCTCGCCGTTCTGGCCACAGCGGCGGCACTGCTCCTCGCAACGATGGTCTGGCTCCACGGCGTCCCAAACACCACGCCGGAGACAACCAGGCGTCCGCTCCAAATCGCGGAGCTGTACTTGCGCCACACGCAGCAGTTCGTGCCAGACGTAATTTGCGACACCCCATCCAAGTTCATCGCGTACACGCAGACGGCCTTCGGGAGCGGTGTGAAGGCCGACTTCAATAGCGACCTGAATCTCATCGGATGGAAGGCTTCGGTGTATCAGGATGACAGAGATAACGACGACGGTTCGCGTATTCTGCTCGCGACAAATTCAAACGATGACAAGATCATCACCGTGTTCGTACCGGATGGACCGTACGCAATGCGTTCACGGGCCACGATCAACGGGACCAGTATCTCAGCGTTCCGTCAACAGGTCGGCGACATCACAGTCATTGAGCTGAGCCCGCTTTCTGAGCCTTCGGTCCTCCGTGTGCTCAGCGAAGCGCCGTAGGCACAAACAAATACTCGACCAATGCGACCACCGCTGCGACAGCACGCCGGCACGCGGACCTGGGACAGTGATCACCGTTGACTTCGATAGTGGCTCCGCGACCGTTGGCTCTTCACGACCGGTCGAACAAAGCACCGCGGGGAACTACGACGCACAATTTAAGGTCAGGACGACAACACGACATATTCACGATGTTTCATCCATCTGCCCACCGACTGAATCGGCCGTAGCGCGAACAACGTCAAACGTTCTGATCCACAGACATGATCCCCACTCACGCCGCACGCAGCGAGCGTGGTATTTCCCATGGAAAGGAAAGACACATGTTCAGAATCACAACCGCAGCAATGATCGCTGCAGCAGCCTACTCATCGAGTGCGCTGCCACACTCCCTGCCCGCCTTCACCAGTTCAAATTCCAACACATGGATCCAAAGTTTGCCTGCAGGCAACGTGGTCGGTCAAAGTACTCATGAGAGCGATGTCGCAGCGTCACACAAGGGCGATAAGCAAACCGACGACGCGAATGAAACCGCGGCCGGAACGAGAGCATGGCGTGAGGACCTCGCAGCCGGCGGAGCGACTTCCGCCGAATTGCTGCGCGGGTCACAGAATGCGGATCCCCGGGGCGTTCAAGTCAGATCTGTCAACTTTGATACCGGCGTCATCGAGCTCTTTAACTTCGACGGCGCCGACGCCGACCTCTCAGGCTGGCGGTTCTGCTCGCACGATTTCGATCAGGCCCGACGCTACACCGCGCCCGGAGGGCTCGACGGCAGCGTCATCGAATCGGACACATCATTCTTCATCCACTTCAACAACGATGCCCCCGCCGCTGACCCCGACCGGGTGAACCGCACGGACCTCGGAAACTTCGCCGGCCCGCTCGATCAGGACGCCTACGCCCTGCAGCTCTTCTTCCCCGATACGAACGGCAACGTGAGCTTCGGAAGCAGTGCGCTGATCGCCGACCACATCCAGTGGAACATCGACGGCAGCGGGGTTGGTTCGGCAGAGACCCGGACAGCACAAGCGGTGGGTCAGTCGCTCTGGTCAGCAAACGGCGACTTCATCGCGACGGAGATCGATTCTGACGCCGTCGTTCTCACTGAATTCTCCGGCGATATCGTGGGCTCTCCAGAGGAGTACGCCGTCCTGCGCAACAACACGGTTCATAACGAGGCCGCCGACGGCGACCTGTCTGACGATGCCTCCGCGCCAACGAATCTCGCACTGATCCTCGGTTCCAATATCGTTGAGGGCGAGGTCAACCTGTCCAACGACACGGTCAACGGCGACCGTGATTTCGTCACATTTTCCGTCCCGGTCGGGCAAGTGCTCTCCGGTCTCACGCTGCTCGACTGGAATCCAGACAACATCGGATTCATCGCCGTCAACGCCGGAGACACGGGCTTCGTTCCGAGCGGCGCGACCAACGCCGAGTTCCTCGCGGGGGCCCTGGTCGCGACAGGAAACGTGGGCGACAACATCCTGAACACCTTCGTCTCGCAGTCCGTCACACAGAACGCGCTTACCGAAGCTGTTCTACCCGCGGGCGACTACACCTTCGTGATCCAACAGACGAGCAACCTGATCCAGGACTACGCGCTCGACTTCATACTCACCGAGACCAACGAACCGTGCCTGCCCGACACCAACGGGGACGGCCTCCTGAACCCCGCCGACTTCAACGCATGGATCGCGGCGTTCAACGCACAAGCGCCGCAGTGTGACCAGAACAGCGACGGGCTGTGCACGCCGGCGGACTTCAACGCCTGGATCGCCAACTTCAACGCCGGGTGCGGCTGATCACGCCGCCGTCGGCTCACCCGGCCGACGGCCGCTTTCTGCATCGGGCTAGCACAAACGCAGCCCTGCGCAATCTCCGAGAGCGTCAGCCACAATGCCGGAACGCACAGGCGGCAGCGTTCGAAAGGGAACATCCGCACCGCATGCCGCGACGCTACGCCGACGGCAAGTACGCCCAAAGCTCGGGCCTACCGGCATTGCAGTGCACCGCCCGCCCCAGCAGCCCCAGACCAGCGGCACTCAAGTACAGCGACATCCGAGCGATGTCCCAGAAGCCGGTTCCGCCGACGTTCGTATCTTCCGAGCGACGATCGATCGCCGGCACCGGGTGGAAGATCGTTTCAATAATCGCCGGCCGATCACCCTCGTCGTCCCCGAGCCGGTCCACTTTCGCGAGCGCATCCAATGCGCGGTCACCCATGCCGCACTCCGCATCGGCCCGTGCGATCGCGCGACGCGAAAGCGTCGGCAATACAAGCAGGCCGACAAACGACCACAAGGTAAACCACAGCGACAAACGCACAATGCCCTCCGCCGTCCCGAGTTCGGCCGATCCAACAAGCAGCCCGGCGACCGCCACACCCGACAGCGTAAACATCAAGGATCCGATACGGCCTCGAACAAACGCGCCGCTGACGCTCGCCGCCTTCCGGCGTCCAAGCACAGCATCGAGCTCGTCCGCCTCAAGAGTGTCCTGCCAGACGCGAGGGATCGAAATCGACCGCGCAGCGATCACCCCATCGATACCCCCTGTAAACCCCCGGTCGGCGCTACTGAAAACGGCTGACTCTCCCGGCACGCGCCGCAGACGACCGATCCCCTGAGCAATGGAAGGCCGCAGCGCAAGCAACGCGATCGAAACTAGAAACGCCGCACACAACACGCCCAGCAGCCCCGCGGTTCGAGCCGCAAACAGCAGCGTGAGGGAGATCACCCACAAGCCCAAACTGTGCAGTACGATCCCTCGAACAAGGCCAAGCAGCACATCGGATCGACGCCGATCGAGACGGCCAAAGGCCGCCGGAATCAACAGGGCGCCAACCACGTCAGAGGTGACATGCGCGGCAGCATAAGCACCAACAAAAACGGCGAGGCCCAACGCATCGCCGAAAGCAGTCGGCCTTTCACGTCCCAACACGAATTCAGGGATCTCAAAGAGCAGCAAGAGCGAGCTCGCCGACACGAACACCGCGACGGTAACCATCCCGAGCCAGAGCCGGGCACGCGCATATGTCATCAATCGGGCTCCTCGCTGCCGTGTCGTAGTCCGGCCTGAACCAAGCTTCGGGTTCGTGGCCCAGGCCAACCCCGATGCCCATGTTCATAACGCGCGTGCAAACCCGTACAAAAACAAGAAAATCACAGTTCTCATCGGCCGGCGGATCGGATCGACACCCGGGCTTCCGCGGTGCCACCCACGATCCTGTCTATTCGGCGGACAGATTCGGAGCCGCGGCTTCGACCGGCCCATCGCGGACCGCACGAAATCCCTCGTGCTCGTTCCCGTAGGTCGCCTCGTACGCCGCGTAGGTGCGGTCACCAGGCGTCGTCAAAATCCCCTCGCCGAAACCGCCGCGGAAACCAGACCCGACCGCACGCGGCCCGGGCCAGTCCCAGTTCGCGAACACATAAGGCTGCCCGAGATCGTCGAGGAAGCCTGAACCCTCGCTGCCCCGAAACGCCCGCCCCTCCTCGCTGCCGAGCGTGACCACCCGCTCCCATCGCCCGCCGCGCATCGATCGCACGCCGAAGGCATCGGCATCGCTCACGATCTTCTCAAACTCGAGCTCGGACATCGGCCGGAGACCAGCCCACGATGCCCACGCGATGCCGTCGGCCCAGCTCACAAACCCCGCCGGTCGCTCGGGCGAACCGATCTCGACCGAATCGCGGCGCACCACGATCGAGCCGCCCGATTCGATATAACCCGGATGGGCCGTGATATCTCGCGACAACCGCGCACGCCCTGCCAGCGTCGAAAGAAACTCGCCATACTCCCCCTCGGTCAGTTCGTTCCTCATCACGTAGAAAGTGCCGACCCCCTTGGGAAACGCCTCGGGAATCGGTCCGCGTTGGTCGCCACCGAAGTCGCTCGACTCGTATGTCAACCCCGCCGCATCGCCGACGCCGAGCGGGCCTTCGGACATGATCCGCAGATTCGAACCGTCAGAGCTCCGCAGCGGGCTCACCGCACCATCCGCCGCACGAACGTCGTACCCGCGGCCGGGGATCTCCACCATATCGATGGCAAACACCCGCACCGATGCGCCGCCCTCGGTCCATTCCAGTCCGCTCGCGTCAAGGTCCCAGCTCAGGTCAGCCGCGACGTCGATCGGATCGGCCGACTGCGACGTGATCATGAGCCCGTGGCGAGGCGGTGAGAGGCCGACATCGATCGTGAGCCCGCCACCGCGACGCTCAACACAGGAATGGCCATCGTCCGACCACCGCACCCCACGCCAGTCGCCGGCGGGATGAAGGTACTTCGCAAACACCCAAACCGCCGGCTTTCCCCCGGTCTCGCTCCGTTCGGATCGGTCCAAACCGAAGCGGACCCTCGCTATTGAGGAGTCCTTACCAGCCGTCACGCGAATGTCTGAGACGCCGATCTGCGCAACGACAGATGCACACATCAACACACAAGCACCGGTGAACGTGACAAGCCACACGATCTCAGCGCAACGCCGCATACGTTCCCCAATCGAAAGCACAGTACCCTGCACCGCAGAGCATACGACAAAGAGCCGCGGTGCATCCATCGCAACGAACAAACCATCGCAGCATCGAAGCATCACACGCGTAGGCCGCTCGATCAACCATTGGCACACGGCCCTTTCGGGCCTAAACAACACCAATGGCCCGGACCCAGCATCAACCCACCTCGGCGGACCATCCCCCGCTCAGCAACGGCCTGGGCGTCTCGATGGCTGTCCTCACGCTCGTGCAATGGTCGGCCGTCCCTCTCTTCCTGCATCACTTCGCCCGAACTATCGATCTATGGACAAGCAACGGCTGGCGGTACGGGTTCGCCGCGATCCTCTGGCTCCCCGTCGCGATCGTCGCACTGCGATCGTCGCGACTATCAAAGCGTGATGTGGCCGCGGTCCTCGTGCCAGCGATGCTCTGGTTCCTCGGCCAGACCGCATTCGGCGGCGCGCACTATTTCGTGCAGCCTGGCATGGTGACGTTCGCCGTTCGCGTGCAGATTCTCTTCGTTCTTGTCGGCTCGTTGTTCCTGGTTCCCGGGACAGCGGCAGCCCTCAGGCGTTCCGAGAGCTGGATCGGAGCGACGCTGCTCATCGCCGGAACCGTCGGCGTCGCCGCGCTTGGCCCGGACGCGCTCTCGGGCGGCGACTGGTTTGGCATCGCTCTGGCGATGGGCGGCGGCGGCCTCCTCGGTCTGTACGCCGTGTCGGTTCAGGTCATCAAGACAGATCTCTCATCGCTCGCACGATTCTCGCTCGTCATCCAGGCGGTCGGCGCGGGCATGCTGGCACTCATGATCACCCTCGGCGATCGAGCAGGGCTGGGCGTCGCCGCGTTCGGCATCGAAGGCTGGATACTGCTCGGCATCTCGGCAATCGTTGGGATCGCCGCTGGCCACATCACCTATTTCGTGGCTATCCGAAACTCCGGCGTCGTGATCGCGTCCGGCACGGCTCAGCTCCAGCCCTTTCTCGTACTCACCGCATCGGCCTTCCTCTTTGACGAGGTGTTCACCGTGCCGCAGCTCGCAGCCGGTATCATCTCTGTCGTGGGCGCCGTGATGCTTGTGCGATCGCTCTCGAAGCATCGATCGGCCGGATGAGCACGGAGGAGACACGTGGGTCAGCAAGCATACCGGGGCCTCATGGCGGCGCCCGCCCCCTCCATCAGCCAGCCGGAGTTCGGCACCGTGCTCGAGCCCCTGCAGGCAGACCACGCCGAGCCGCTCTTCCATCTCACCAACGACCCTGAGCTCTGGATGTTCTGGCCCTTTGATCGGCCGTCAACCATCGGCGACTTTCTCGTGATCATCGAGGAGGCACTCGCGGGCGCCCAAAGCGGCACCGAACGGCCATACGTGATCGTCCAGCGGGAAACCGGGATCGTCATGGGGTCCACCCGATTCATGAACATCTCGCGAGAGCACCGGGCCATGGAGATCGGCCTGACATGGATCGGCCGCGGATGGCACCGGACGCTTGTCAACCTCGAGTCAAAGACGACGCTGCTCTCTCACGCGTTCGAAGACCTCGGAGCCGTGCGGGTCCAGCTCAAGGTAGACACGCGGAACGAGCGATCGAAACGGGCAATCACCCGGATCGGCGCTACCTACGAGGGCACGCTCCGGAAGGACAGAGTGCTCGCGGGCGGCACGGCCAGGGACACCGACTACTTCTCGATCGTGGATGACGATTGGCCCAAGGTCCGATCAAAGCTCGCCGAAGCTCGATGCCACGCCGTGGCCGAATGCACCGACGGAGGGCGGCCCCCAGGCCGCCGAGACATCTCGTGGACCAGCAATCCACAAGAGGGCCAAACGCCTTAGGACCACCGGCTCAGCTCAAACACGGCTCGGCGACTCGAACGAGCCCGCCGGGTCCGAAATGGCAACGATGCGAGCCGAACCAGCAGCGACACCCGCACTTTCCGCGCCGTGTTCAACACGACCGAGCGAGCAAACACCCCGGGTGCGACTCGAACGCACAACCTGCGGATTAGAAGTCCGCTGCTCTATCCAGTTGAGCTACCGGGGCACAACAAATAGTAGACAGAGTCACTCCGACGGCGTCTACAATGGGCTGTGTCGCGAACCAACAGCATGCCAAGCGCCCCGGACGCCGTCTCCGCATCAAAGCTTTCGCCGAGGACGGCCGTCGCATGGCGGGAGTTTTTGCTCCTGAGCAAGCCCGGGATCACCCGGCTCGTCACAGTCGCCTCGGGCGTCGGATTCGCGGTATCCACCGCCTGGTCGGGAGCCGATGCCCGGATCACCGTTCTCTCTGTCATCGGCTGCCTGATCGGGACCGCCGTCGCGTCCGCCGGTGCCAACGCGCTCAACCAGATCTTTGAAGTAGACCGCGATGCGATGATGGAGCGGACGGCTTCTCGCCCGCTGCCCGCCGGCCGTCTCGATCGTCATTCCGCCTGGGCCTTCGCGCTCACGTGCGCAATCGCCGGACCGACACTCATCGCAGCCACCTCCAACTGGGTAGCCGGAGTCGTCGCGATTTCGACGATCATCCTCTACGCGTGCCTCTACACGCCACTGAAGCCGATCAGCCCGATTTCGACCTACGTCGGCGCGATCCCCGGCGCACTCCCATGCCTGATCGGCTGGACGGCGGCCTCCCCGGATCCGGTCGCAGCCCTCATGTCCGCCCCCGCGTGGTCGGTCTTCGCGATCTTGGCGGTCTGGCAGATCCCCCACTTCTTCGCGATCGCCATGATGTACCGGGAGCAGTACCGCAGAGCAGGCTTCAAGCCGCTCCCCGAGCACGCCCCGAGCTCCCAGGTGTCACGCTGGGTGCTGGGCTGGTCCGCCGCCACTGTCGCCGCCTCAGCGCTCCCGCTCCTCACGATGCCGTCTCTCGTCGGCGTCGCCTACACCGCCGTCGCCGCGGTGATGGCGGCCGTCTTTGTGCACGCCGCCGTCCTGCTCGCCCAGAACCCGGCGGTGCCGCAGGCCAGGCGAGTCTTTCTCGCATCGATCGCGTACCTGCCCGTGCTGTATCTCGCGCTCGTCGCAGATGCGCTCGTGCTCAACGCCGCTTGAGGCCAGGGAAACGCCGCAAATGCCAAACCCCAGACTCGTGCTCTTTGCGCTCTGCCTCGCCACGGGAGTCTGCGCATTCGGTGCGGCGTGGATGTGGAACAACCGGCCGACCGCCTCTCCCGCACCAAGCCAAGAGGACCAGATCGCCCGCACGCTTGATCTCCGAATCTCGGATTTCGAACTCATCGATCAGGACTCGAATCCGATCGATGCAACGATCCTCGACGGCGTCTACACAGTCGCGGGCTTTATCTTCACCAACTGCCCCGGCCTCTGCCCGATCATGACCACCACCATGGCTGAGGCTCAGGACCGATTGAGCGATACGCCGGTTCGATTCCTGTCGCTGAGTCTCGACGCCGAACGCGACTCACCGCAGGCAATGAAGGACTTCGCGGCCCGGCACAACGCCCGCCTGAACAACTGGGCGTTCGCCACAGGAGATACCGCCCAAGCCCGCCGGATCGTCGCCGAGGACCTCATGCTCGTCGTGCAAGATGAGGACGAGAACCAAGTCCCGACGACCGACGGTAGCACGATGGCCAATATCCTTCACCCGACACGCATGATTCTCATCGGCCCCGATCGCCGGGTCCTCGGGTTCTACACCGTGAGCAATATCTCAGGCGTCGAGGCACTCGAGGCCGACGTCCGAGAGCTGCTCGAGGGCTGACTGTCCGAGTCCGTCTTCGAGCCTCTTAATCGTCCGAGCGAGCATCGCCCCAAGATCGAATGCCTCGCCGCCGAACCCACTGAGGCCCGGGATCACGTTCGCGCGGAGCCTCGCCCTCGCCCGTGACGGGTCCGCGTTGGTCGCGTCAACACGCGGCACAAACCCAAACTCGCCGCACACGGCCGCGGCGCCCGACGGCAGCAGCTGAAGCGCGGGCCGAACGACAGTCAAGCCCGGCGAATGCTCCGCAGGGCGTGACTCCCGGATTCCAAGCAGCGCACGAGGCCCACCGCCCCGCAACATCGCGAGCAGCAGCGTCTCGGCTTGGTCGTACGCATGATGCCCCGTCGCGATGTACCCGCAGCCATGCTCCCGAGCAAGAAACTCCAGCTCGCGGTAACGCGAGCGTCTCGCCGCGTGCTCGGCGTTTCCTTCGAGAGATCGGGCATGCCCAGCAACAACCCGCTGCCCGAGCCTGAGGGCAAGGCTCTCTACCGCGGCGCGATCATCGTGAACGATCTCGGCCGGACGCATGTCGTGCGCAACGTGCGCGAGCACGAGAGGTGCATCGGACAGTGTCCCGAGAGCGATGGCAAGCGCAGCAGAGTCGGCACCGCCGGAAACAGCCACGAGGGTCCGCGCCGACACACCACCCCTTCCCGGGGCACCGGTCAACTGCCGCCACGACGTGCGAACGCGACGGATCCACGCCGTCGCCGTGTTCGATTGACCCGGATCGCTCACACCCATGCTAGTCGCCGGCCGAGCGAGTCTGTGATACTCTTGGCCATGGTCAGGACGGCCCAGCTCGAAACGGCTCCTCTGGAAGAGAGCTCGGCACCGCGGAGCGATGCATGGCTGCCGAACATCCTGCTGGCCTCAGCGGTCGTCCTGCTCATCGTCGTCGTGCTCGGCAAGTCGCGACGCACAGCGATCGCGAAGTCACGCGAGGTGCAGGCGACCCCGCAAGAACGCCTGGCCGAACTCAGGCACCGCGCCGAATCGGACGCCGGCATCGAAGCCAGAGCCGCACACGCGGCCGACCAGATCCGAGAGCTCACCGCCGTCCTCGACACCCGAATCGAAACTCTCGATCTCTTGATCCAGCAGGCCGATGCGCGGATCCAGCAGCTCAATCCTGCCGCATCTGCCGTGGAACATCCCGCATCGAGCCTGACACCAACTCAGCCGACCAGCAACGGCCTCGCGGACAACAGCAAGCAGGCGATCTTCGACCTCGCAGATCAAGGCCACAGCGCAGCCGAGATCGCCACAAAGCTCGGCCAGCACGCGGGAAAGGTCGAGCTCATCCTGGCATTGCGCCGCGTCTAACCGCATCAAGCGCGAGAATCTCGAAGACCACATGCGCCGCCAGCAACGCCGTATTGCCTGCGACGTCGCGCTCGGGCAGCACCTCAACGACGTCCGCCCCCGCCAACTGCACACCAGAAAGCGCCCGCAGCATGCCCAGAACCTCAGCCGACGTAAACCCACCCACGCTCGGCGTGCCCGTCCCCGGCGCAAACACCGGGTCGACGCAGTCGATGTCGAAGCTCAGGTACGCGGGCGCATCATTTAACTCGGCCACAAACGACCTGAGCACATCATCGCCGCGGTCACGCCAATCGGCATATGTAACGACGCGGATCCCCCGCTCGCGCGCGTACTCGAGATCGTCGGCCGAGTTCAGCGGCCCCTTGATCCCGATCGACAGCGTGCGCTTCGGATCGAGCACGCCCGCCTCGATCAGCCTGCGAAACGGCGTCGCGTGGTTCCACTTCTCACCCCACACAGAGTCGAGCGTGTCCATGTGGCTATCGAAATGCACGCACGCGAGCCCGTCCTCGGGCCTGCCGGCACGCTCCCACGCCGCGGTCATCCCCGCGTACACGATCGAATGATCGCCCCCCAGCATCACAAGCCCGCGTGACTCGATCGCCCGCGCATGCTCGATGACAGCGTCAAGCGTCACCTTGACGCCATAGGGCAGCACCGGCGCATCACCCGCATCCGCGAGCGCAAGAACGCCCGGTACATCGACCCCGTGCTCGATCGAGTAGTGCTTGAGATACTGCGACTGCTCGCGGATCGCCCGAGGCCCGAACCGTGCGCCGGGCCGATAGGTCACCCCGCCATCAAACGGCACACCGAGAACGGCCCAATCGATGTCTCCCGCCGCATCGGCAAGCCTCGGCCACCGCCCAAAGGTTGCGATGCCTCCGAACCGCGGGTTCCGACGAGCATCAGGCAGCGGCGTCCGTCGTTCAGCACTCACCGGCTCACCCCTCACTAAACCAGTCATCGTTCACGGTCATGCCCTGCGGCAGCGCCGCCCCGTCACCCGTCTCGATCATGCTCGCGATCGGGGCCGCGGTGTAATCGAGGCTGAACGAGCCCGCGGGCCTGTGGTTGCCCGACAGCCCGAATCCGCCGAACGGCAGCTTGCTGCTGGCCCCCGCAGTGCCAGTGTTGATATTCAGACAGCCCGCCCTCGCCTCGCGCAAGAACCTGCCGTGCGCCGCCTCGTCGGTGGAGAACAGCGACGCCGCGAGACCAAACCGAGTCGCGTTCGCCTGCTCGATCGCCTCATCGAGCGAACCCACGCGCGCCACGCGCAGCAGCGGCCCGAACACCTCGATGTCGCACCCCGCGTCATCCGATTCATCCGCAACAAACGACCCGACCTCAAGCACGGCGGGTGTGACGTAGAAGCCGTCACGCTCGTCCGCATCGAGCGCACGGGTCGTACCTGCAAGCAGCGTGGTTGCCCCGTCCTTGACCAGTCGCTCCTGGAACGCGAGCATCGAGTCGCGCGCCTGCTCCGAGATGATCGGGCCCATGAACACCGGATGATCCGAACGCGGGTGCGCCACAACGAGGCTCGACGCGATCTTGCACACCGCAGCCGTGAACCTGTCGGCGATTGACTCGTGAACGATCAGCCGCCGAGTGCACGTGCACCGCTGGCCAGTTGTAATGAACGCGGCCCGCGCCACCTCGATCGCTGCTTGCTTGAGGTGGGCATCCGGCATCACAACCGCTGGGTTGTTGCCGCCCATCTCGAGCGCGACGATGCGCCCAGGCCGGTCGAGGTTGCTCTCCAATATCTTCCGGCCCACAGGCCAGGAACCGGTGAACAGAATCCCATCGACCCCATCGTGCGTCGTCAGCTTCGCCGCGGTCTCGGGCCCGCCCTGCACAAGGTTCACAACGCCCTTGGGAGCCCCCTCAGCCTCGAGCGCCTCGTGCAGCATCTCGACCAGCGCCTGCCCAACAGCCGGCGTCTTCTCGCTGGGCTTGAGCACCACGGTGTTGCCGGTCGCGAGAGCCGGCACGATGTGACCATTGGGCAGGTGCGCCGGGAAGTTGTAAGGCCCGGTTACCGCCATCACGCCGTGCGGCCGGAACGAGCACCGACCGGTCCGCGAATCGGTCAGCGGAACGTCATAGCCGGTCACCCGCCGCAGCCCGCCGTGCTCCGAATCATCGAGCGTGATGTCGACCTTGCCGCCGAGAATCCCGGCCTCAGCCATCGAGTCCCACAGCGCCTTGCCGGTCTCATCGCAGATCAGCCCGCCCAGAGCTTCCTTCCGCTCAGCGCACAACCCTTGGAATCTTCGGAGCACCGCGATGCGACGCTCGAGCGACCAGCCCGACCAGATCTTCAGCGCTTCCTTTGCCGCAGCGACGGCGTCGTCCACGTGATCGACATGCGGATCAAACTGATACACGACGTCACCCGGGCTCGCCGGACTGATCGAGCGGATGCCGTCGCCGGCGACCGACCGGAACTCGCCTGCGATCAAGTCGCTCGGGCCGTGCGCCAATGCCTCATGCGTCATGCGTTCCTCCCGTTGAATCCTGAAGCCGTGCTAGCTCGCCTTGGTGGACGCCCGCCGCGGGGCCATCTTCTTCGAACGCTTCTTCCCGGCTTTGGGTTTCGCTGATCCGAGCGGCGTGACGCCAACCCTCGCGCCGGGCTCGGCCTCGAGCAGCTCGGTGTGCTGCTTCGAAAGCGACACCGTACCCCCGGAAACGAACGCCATCTCATCGACCGCCCGGAACTCGCCGTCGCTGTCCAGCACGCTCACGATGCACCGCGTGTCGCACTTCTTCGCGCTCGCGGGCTCCCCGAGCGTCAGCCGCGCCGTGTTCCGCACGGGCTCAATCTCCTTGGTCGCGCAGTCGAGGTACGGACCCGCATCGAAGGGGTCGACGAAGCCTCGGAACTCGAAGCCGAGCCTTTCGAGCATCCCACGAGCGGGCTTGGTGTCCTCGCCCACCTCCCCCACGCCGGCGCGCACGTGGGGCGGCAGCAGGCTTAGATAAATCGGCTCCCGCGGCAGCAGCCCCGTTATGAACTCTCGGCTGTACTGGCAGAACCGGTCGGCCTCCTCGTAGCTCAGCGGGATAAACCGCCGGCCCAGGTAGTCCCACACGCTGTTCTGCCCATCGCTCGAGACCTGCGCCATCATCTCGGCCAGCACGCGGCTCGCGAACCGCTTCGGGTACAGCCCCATCATGTGGAACCGCACAAGACTGAGAAACCGCCCCAGCTTCTTGGAGTGACCGCGATAGCTCGGCTGAAGAATCAGCCCGCCGATCTCCGTCGGCCCGCTCTCATCGAGATGCAACTGCGCAACAGTGTGCCTGGTGCCCGTCTGGAGCGATTTCGAGAAAAACTCCCGCTCGCTCAGCTTGAACGACACCTGCGGGTTGCCGGGCCCGCCCATGCGGGTGATCACCTGGCTGGTGCCGAGCACAGCGTCGCTCTCGGTGTCCTCCAGCACGTACATGAACAGATCGCTCTCGTGCGTCGTCGCGCCGAAGCCGGCCAGCGCACCGCTCGCCGCGTGCGATGCTTCAACACCCGATGGCACAGGATCGGGATCGGGCGCCCGCCTGCTCCCGCACACCTTCAGAAACGAGTTCCTGCTGTGCACGATCTTTGACTGGATGATGTCCTTGTCGGGCGGCAGATTGATGAAGTGGACCATCTTGGCCAGCTTCAGCAAGGTCGGCACGTCGTCAAGCTTGGCGCGGCGGATACGGAACACGGGTCACCTCCCACGAGGTCAATCTCAGCGCGTCATTCGTGACTCTCAGCAACGAGAGCCGCGGGGACTCCGCCAGACCCGCGAAACAATCGACTCAGCCTGCGGCCTTCGCAAGCCCCCGCTCGATGCACTCGAACACCCGCGGCCAGTCCTCCAGCTTCATCACACCCAGCGGCGGCAGCATGCGCACGTGGTACGGGCCGTGCCCGCACCAGAACAGGATCACACCCTCGTCGAAGCACGCCTTGCACGCCGCGGCGACCTTCGCCTTCTCGCCACCAAACGGCGTGAACCGCATCATCCCGCCGATGCCCGCGCCCGCAACATCGCCCGCGAACGGCGTATCCGGGAACCACTCGGGGTGACGGCTCTTGAGCCCCTGCACCTGCTCGCGGAACGCCGCGTGGTGCTTCGCGATCGAGCCAGACTCGCCGTAGTAGTCGCCGTCTCGCAGCATCTCGAGCACACGCGTGCCGGTCGCAAAGTCCTGCCCCGCGCCGGTGAACGTGCCCGACAGCAACCCGCCGCGTGGGTTGTACTCCTCCGTGTACAACGTCGCGCACGCCTGGGTCATCTTGCCGACGCAGAACACATCGACGTAGTCGCCAAGGTCGTACGTCTCGTACGCGAACATCTCGTTTGTGCGCCCGAAGCTCTGGATCTCGTCGTCCCACACCGCGATGCCATTCGCCTTGCAGATGTCCATCAGCGCAACAAAGAACTCACGCGGCGCGGTGTTGAAACCGCCCTCGCCCTGCACCAGCTCAAAGATGAAGCACGCGTGCATCTTCGGGTAGCGATCAATCGCCTGCTGGAGCCTCCAGCACGCGTGATCGATGAACCGCGTCTTCCCGCCCACGATCTCCGCCGCCTGATCGTTCCAGAATGGCATGTAATCGACCTGTGTCGTCAGCGGGATGCCGTCGCGACCCGCGGCCGAATCGCCGATCTGACACATCGTCACACTTCGGCCCATGAAGCAGTGCTTGAACGCCAGCACCCGGCTCGCCGGGAAGTTCTTCTGATAGCAAACCTTGATCGCGCTCTCGTTCGCCATCGCGCCCGACGTCGTCACAAACGCGTGCTTGAGGTTGCTCTTGCGCTGCGCAAGCTCGAGCAGCACCTCGCCGAAGCGGTACGCGCCGAACCCGGTCTGCAGGTTGCCGTGCTTGGCGACGTCCTCCATCGACGACGCGACCGAAGCCTTGACCAGCTCCGGGTGCGAGTGCCCAAAGAAGTGGACACCGATCCCGCAGATCATGTCCCACTTCACGCTGCCGTCGGCAAGCTCCACCAACGCGCCGTTGCCCAGACCGGAGCCGATATACGGGTACAGCAGCCCGCGGCCCTTGACCTCTGCGGCACGAGCCATCAGCGACTCGTAGTCCGCCCCGGCTCCGTCGGTCGGCCCCCGCACGCCGGTGATCTCTGCCGACAGATCACCAACCCGGCCCGCGATTGCATCGACCGCCCCCCGGATCGTCTCGTCCTCGTACAGCTTCGAACCCACGCTGTGCCCGCTCGCGGCCTGGCCTTGCTGGATCATGACGGCATCCCTTCCGAGCGTCGTTGCTCCCGAGACGCCCATATCGGCCCGAAACCGGGGGTAATTCAGCCCGAGCCGCTTCCGCAGGCCCGTGTCCTCATTCTTGGCTCAGCCGGAGCAGAAGGACAGCCAAAAGCTGACACCGCTCGACCAGACTCGCAAGCTCGATCCACTCGTCCGGGGTGTGCAGCCCACCCCCCCGAACGCCCAGCGTGTCGATCGTGGGCAGCCCCGCGTCCTGCATGATGTTGCCGTCGCACACGCCCCCGGTCTTCGCGAACGGCAGGCTCTGGCCCAGCGACTCCGCGGCAGACCTCGCCATCTCCGCGAGCCTCTGCGTTCCGGGCTGCAAGGGCTTGGCAGGCCTGTTGAAGCTGCGATACACCCGCACGCGAGGCAGATCATCAACCGCCGTCGCCAACGCGTCCAGCTCGCGCTCAAGCTCGTCACCCACAACACCATCGGGGAACCGCACGTTCCCCCACGCCTGCGCATGATCGGGAACCGCGTTGGTCACGCTGCCCCCCGAGATCGGCCCGACGTTCACAACCTTTCCGCGGTCGGGCTCTGGCATCTTTCCGCACGCAACCAGCACCTCGCCGAGCCTCGTGACGGCCGACACACCATCCGTAAACGCACGCCCGACGTGCGCACTCCTGCCCTTGACCTCGACCATGAACTGACCAGACCCGGCCCGCTCCACCGCGAGCTCCCCCCCGGCAAGCGCAGGCTCGAGCGCGATCCCGAAGTCATGCTCGCCGCTCACACGCCTCAGCGCAACGTCCGAGTGGTATGTCCCGGTCTCCTCATCGGCGTTCAAAAAGAACGACCAGTTGACCCGCGCCCCGACATCGTGCAAAGCCTCGATAGCGTGCAGCGCGATGATAAGCCCGCCCTTCATGTCCACACAGCCCGGCCCTGTCGCCGTCCCATCACCGCGAATCGTCAGTTTCTGGAAGGGCCCATCCGCACGATGCACCGTGTCGAGGTGTCCCGCGACGAGCACCCGAGTCCCTTTCCCATCGGAACTCGAAGTCACCGTGGACACCGGGATTCTCTCGTTCCCACCCATCCACTCGGGCCTGGGGTCCCCGGGCAGCGAAACCGTCGAGCCGCCAACCGCCTCCAAACGCCGGACGATCGCCGCGCGAGAACGATCGATCCCGTCTTCGCCGCCCGGCCCTGTCGGGGTCTCGACATGCCAACGCAGATCATCGAGCAGTGCCGCACGCCGCTTCTCGATCGCCCCGATCACTCGCGATTCGTTCATCGTGCGTCCGCCTGACGAACCTCACCCAGATCGATCACAACACCGCTCGGAAAGTACGCATCGACGTTCATGACGCCGTCGGCAATGCTCGTCAGGACGAGGCACGTTCGACCGTACAACGCTGCATAGTTGAGATCCCCCTCGCTCGGCCCCGCATACTGCGTGTTCCGCTCGCGCTGCGCGTGAAGATGGTAATGCGCGAGCGACGTCGCCGACTCTTCAAGAAGCTCACGCGACGCAACGAACGACAGGTCGCCCTCGCGGATGCTCGGCCTGGGCGGGTACGACACCGCTGTGAACATGCCGCGACTCGTCCGAGAGCTCGCGAGACGCAGCACGCCGCCATACTCGGTCGACGTGTCCGCCCTGTCCTCCCGGGCCTGCTCGAACATCGCCTCGATGACCCTGGGCTCCCGCACCGCCTCGGCGACCGCCATGAGCGCCACCGCATCGCCGAACGTCAGCTCGTCCTGCCAAGCATCGATCGTGTGCTTCGTGCCGGGAGATGCCCGACGCCGATGCGTCTCTTGTGCCGCGATCTGATCGCGCAAAACGTCGAGCAGCGCGTCCTTGCTCACGCGGGTCCAGTCCCGCCGAAATTCGGCGGCCCACCGCAGCGGCTCCATGTGCCGGATCCGAAGGCCGCGGAGCTGCTCGGGGTCGAGCGTCCGCACGATCGCCCGCGATTCGTCCCACCACGGCCGATGCTCACGCCCGTTCAGCTGCACCAGCCACTCAAGCTCTTCGCCCGTCAGCGGGATGGTGCGAAGGTCCAGCAGCGCGCTGCGCAGCGCATCCAGTGTCTCGTCCTGATCCTCGCCGGACTGATTCGCCGCGAGGCCTCCCAGCAGCCTGACACGGATGTCGCCGCTCTCGTCGAGCCGCGACAGCAGGTTCCACGCATCTCGCCGCAGCCGACCCGTGTCGTCCGCCTCACCGCTGCGTCGAAAGACGTCAAACACCGTTTCCTCGACCGACCGCTCAGGGTGCAACGCCGCGAGGGCCGCCCGCTCGGGCCGCCGCTCGTCGGCGACCGACCGCACCGGAGCGGCGTAACGCCGGACGATCGCTGGCGTGAGCTCCGTCCATCCATTCAGCGCCGCCTGGCCCACCGCAAACTCCGTCACTCGGGCGTCACTCTCCGTCGGGAGCAGCGCCCGCAGAAAGGCCACCGCCTCACCCTCCTCGAGCAGCCCCTGGTCGCCGAGCAACGCGATCATCGCGCTCTCACGCAGCACGCTCGGCACCTCACGGGCCCAGGCGATTGACTTGAGGCGCTCGATCGCGGCCGCCGGCTGGACCTTTCCCGCTTCGATAAGGTCCGGGAGTTGCTGCATGATGGACGCCCGCTGCCGTGCCGTACGATCCGGATTCACCAAGTCAGTGAGCGGATCATCGCTCTGAAAGGCCGCGGGCGACGACGAACACCCACCCAAACCGCAGAAAAGAGCGAACACAACCGCAACGGAAGCCGGTATAATCCAGGGGAGCTTCATGGCTGACACTGTAACACTTCATGACCGCGTCGTTCGAATCCTCAACCTGATCCGCCCAGCGGTGCAGGACGATGGAGGAGACATCGAGCTCGTCCAGGTCACCGACGAGGGGATCGTCCACATCCGCCTCCACGGCGCATGCGTCGGCTGCCCATCGAGCAGCATGACGCTCCGGGTCGGGATCGAGCAGAACCTCAAGCAGCACGTTCCGGAGATCGAAGGTGTCGTCGCGGTAGAGGCGTAACGAGGCCGTCCTCCGTCGAGATTTCAGGCCTCGCGTATCCGGTTTCCGGCACCGCGACATCGCTGGCGGATTATCGGCCGGAGGAACGGTCTGACCGCACGCTGACCCAGCCGGCTATCGCGTTGCGGCCTTGTCCATGCTACACTTACGTCGGGTACCGGGTGTGCCCCGCAGAGCGATGTAAAGGACTGCCGATGCTCGTTATCACGCGCCGGGAAGGCGAAGAAGTTGTAATCGGAAGCCCCGACGCCCCAATCGGCGTCGTTCGGATCGCATCGATCAAAGGCGACCGGGTGAGAGTCGCGTTCGAGTTCCCCCGCGACGTCGCCGTCCATCGAAGAGAAGTCGCCGACCAGATCGTCGCCGACGCCGCGCCCGGCAGAACCGGCGACGCAGCACCCGGCCGCACGACCGACGAAGATCGACCATCCGGGACTGCTGGCCGTAATGCCGAGTCAAAGTCGGCCCGGATGAACAGCGTCACGGCCGAATAGACGCGGTCCAACACAGGGTCGGTGACACGCGTCGCAAGCTCACTCGGCCTTGCCGCCGGTCATGTCGTACACCCAGGTGTTGATCGGCCGATCGAAGTCGAGCACCTCGCCCGGCCCGAAGAAAATGCCCAGCTCCCGCTCGGCCGCCTCGGGGCTGTCCGAGCCGTGGATCAGGTTGAAGCTGTTCGAGACGCCGAAGTCGCCGCGGATCGTGCCCGGCTCGGCGTTGCTGCCGAACGTCGCGCCCATCATCTTCCGGCTGACCGCGATCGCGTTGTTGCCGCGGACCGCCATGATCAGCACCGGGCTGCTGGTCATGAACGAGACCAGCCCGTCGTAGAACGGCTTGCCCTTGTGATCCTGGTAGTGCGTCGCGGCCGTGTCCTGGCTGATCATGCTCAGCTTCGCGCCGACGATCTGCAGGCCCTTGGCCTCGAACCGGCCGATGATCTGACCCATGAGCCCCCGCTGGACGGCATCGGGCTTGAGAATGATGAGCGTGGTTTCCATGGTCAGGCTCCTGCTGGCGTGTGCTGATTGAAGGCGATCCATCGCGGATTGCCCGCAAATATAGGCCGATCGGCCGGCCTGCCGATCACCCCGCTATCCTGCGGCTTGCAGACACCGAACCCACCACGGAGGGTGGCATGGCCAAGAAGTCTTCGTCCCGATCCCGCGCCACGGCCGAGACCATGGCCGCAAAGCAGCGCGACATCTCCGTCAGCGAGTTCTTCGCCAAGAACCGTCACCTGCTCGGTTTCGACAACCCCCGCAAGGCACTGCTGACCACAATCAAGGAAGCCGTTGATAACGCCCTCGACGCCTGCGAAGAGGCCGGCATCCTCCCCGATATTGAAGTCAAGATCGAGGAGATCACGCCGCCGCCCTCGCCGCAGAAAGCCGGCCGCTATCGCGTGACCGTGACCGACAACGGCCCCGGCATCGTCCGCCGGCAGGTTGAGAACATCTTCGGCAAGCTGCTCTACGGCTCAAAGTTCCACCGCCTTAAGATGTCGCGGGGTCAGCAGGGCATCGGCATCTCGGCGGCCGGCATGTACGGCCTAATGACCACCGGCAAGCCCATGGTCATTCACACACGCCCCAAGAAGAACAAGCCGGCGCATCACATCGAGCTCGCGATGGACACGACCAAGAACGTGCCCGAGGTCACCATCGACGTCGAGACCGACGACTTCCCCGAGACAAGCAGCGGCACCGGCACCCGCGTCTCCCTCGTCCTCGAAGCCCGCTACTCCCGCGGCAAAACCTCCGTCGAGGCCTACCTCGAACAAACCGCCATCGCCAACCCGCACACAAAGATCACGTTCATCCCGCCCGACAAGGCCGACGAAGATCCGGAGCTGGACGGCGAGACTGCGAGTAATACCTCGGAAGCCACGCCACCCGATTCAGGCGACATCGTCCGCACGGAAGAACATGCCGACCGCATCGTCTACCCACGCACGATCGGCGAGCTCCCGCCCGAAACCGAAGAGATCAAGCCACACCCCTACGGCGTCGAGCTCGGCAACTTCCTCCGAATGCTCAAAGCCACCAACGAGAAGCAGCTCGGCGGCTTCTTCAAACGCGAGTTCTGCCGGGTGACGCCCGCGGTCGTCGCGGACATCACCAAGGCCGCGAGCGTCAAGGGCAAGAGCTTCACGGGCCAAAGCTGGATCAAGAATATCGACCACCCCGCGGCCGAGAAGATCTACGCCGCCCTGCAGGACGCCAAGCTCCGCAGCCCCCCCACCGACTGCCTCGCGCCCATCGGCGTCCGCCAGATGCTCGCGGGGATGCTCAAGGGTGTGCAGGCCGAGTTCTACACGGCCAGCACCCGAAGCCCTGCCGTGTACCGCGGCAACCCGTTCCAGATCGAGGCCGCGATCGCGTACGGGGGCGACCTCGCGGGTGATCAGCAAGCACGGATCATCCGCTTTGCCAACCGCGTGCCGCTGCTGTATCAGCAGTCGGCGTGCTGCGCGTTCAAGAGCGTGGTCGAGACAGGCTGGAAGAACTACGGCCTCTCCCAGCCCCGCGGCGGCGCCCCCGTCGGCCCGCTCGTGGTCATGATCCACATGGCCAGCGTCTGGGTGCCCTTCACCAGCGAGAGCAAGGAAGCCATCGCCGACTACGACGAGATCCGCAAGGAGATGACGCTCGCGCTCAAAGAGTGCGGCCGAAAGCTCGGGGCGTACATCCGCCGTCGCCAGCGCATGAAGCGCGAGGGCGAACGCCGGGACGTCTTCGAGCGCTACATCGGCGAGATCGCCAAGAGCTGCAACGCGCTCACGGGCGTCGACACGGCCGAGCTCTACGACAACCTCATGAAGCAGGCCAAACGCCGCACCGAGATCGCCGACGCCAAGCTCGACGAGGAGGGCAAGTTCATCAAGGACGACGACGGCCGACTCGCCAAGGACGACGACGTGATCATCGTCCGCGACGGCCAGATCGCGAACCCGAAGGACGAGCCGGAATCGGAGGCAGAGGCCAAGCCCGCGAAGCGATCTACGCCGGCGTCGGGCAAGAAGACGGCGAAGAAGAAGGTCGTCAAGAAGGTGAAGAAGAAGCGGTCGCCGGCGAAGGCCGGGTTGTTTGAGGGCTAACTCGGTCTTGAGATGAGCATGGCGTTCAAATGCGAGTTCACACTGACTGACTACCGCGAGACCTCGCTGCGCTATGTCGCCCGCCTCGGTAATCCAGACTGGCTCGTTGTGACGGGCACCATGAAGACTCCAACGACGCAGTGGACATTTGCCGACGAATGCTGGCAACGACAAGACCTGAAGCACCTCGCCAAGTTCTTCAGACCGCACAAACTGCCGGCGATCGGTACGACCCTCGACTTCTTGGAGCCGTGTACGAGGTTTGTGTTGGCCGACGTCGAGGATGACTATGCGTGGATCGAGTGTGGATTCAACTACGAGTGCCAACCTCCCGGGCTGCCGTTCGACACATGGTGGAGCACAAAGCTGCGTGTACCTTTGAGTGATCTAGAAAGCATCCACAAAGAGCTATCAGAAGCTTGCAAGCGAGTTTGAAGGAAAGCTGTCATGGCCAAGAAACGAACCACCAAGAAGACCCCCGGCCGCAAGAAGGTCACAACCAAAGCTCCCAAGTCCAAATCCGTCGCCGAACGCGACGAGCGGACCGCCGAGCGTCTCACCACCCTCGCCGACGGCATCGTCAAGAGCGCGATGTCGGGCCGTGAGCCCAAGGTCGAGGTCCCCACGCGTTCCGCCGGCAACACCAGGTGGAACAAGTCCCGCGGCATCCTCCAGATGGGATCGGGCACGCAGGAACGCCAGCTCTTCAATCTCGGCCAGGCACGCAAGTTCATGCAGACCCTGCTCCACGGCGAGGGCATCAAGGACCTCATCGCCCAGGGCAAGACCACCAGCCTCCGCGGCATGTTCTATCAGGGACTGCACACCATCCAGGGCACCAAAGAGAAGACCTTCAACGAGCAGAGCGAATCCGACGCGATCCTCGAGGATCTCGAAGTCACGATCGGCGCGCTCCGCGAAGAGCTGCACGTCTTCGCCAAGAAGCGCGGCACGCTCGTCGGCAACATCACCGTCATCGACTCGGGCGACACCATCGACTGCCGACGCATGGGCTCGGGCGGCTACGCCATCCCCAGCATCTGCGAGCCGGACGTGATTCAGTTCGACTCTGTTGAAGCCGACTTCGTCCTGCACGTCGAGAAGGACACCGTCTGGCAGCGCTTCAACGAGGACAAGTTCTGGAAGGAGCACAACTGCATCCTCACCGAGGGCTCGGGCCAGCCGACCCGCGGCGTGCGGCGCATGCTCCACCGCCTCAACAAGGAGCACGGCCTGCCCATCATCTGCCTGCTCGACTGCGACCCCTGGGGGCACTACATCTACAGCGTCATCAAGCAGGGCTCGATCAGCCTCGCCTTCGAGTCCGAGCGCCTGGCCATCCCCGAGGCCAAGTTCATGGGCATCCGCTCGAGCGACTACCAACGCTGCGACCTGTCCGACGACGTGAAGATCACGCTCAACGACCGCGACATCACGCGGGCGAAGCAGATCGCCGAGTACCCCTGGTTCGCGGACAACAAGCCGTGGCAGAAAGAGATCAAGGGGATGCTGAACAACGGCTTCAAGATGGAGGTCGAAGGCCTGATCACCAAGGACATCAGCTACGTGACGGAGACGTACGTCCCCGAACGGCTAGCGGCGGAGGATTGGTTGGGCTAACGATCAACGCCGGCGAGGCCAAGCCGGGTTTCCAGCACCGGCTTTGGGTCGGACCATGTGCTGGTCACAGATCGCCTTTGACCCGTGGTAAAGTCGCTCGGCCGAAGAGATTCGACTGAGCCATCAACGAAGGTGGCAAGAAAGCGTCTATCCGTACTCGAATTCGACGTCAGAGCATGGCTTGTACGGGTCTGGTCGCTGCTGTAGGGCGACCCCCCCTTCGCGATCGACTCGATCAGAATTCCCTTCCCCGACGGAGATCGGACCTCATCGATTCGTCGGCTTGCGAAGTATCCCGGATCATCGTGTGCTTGCGAAGGACGGTCGTCTTTCCATAAGTTGTTTGTCGTGAAAAAGCCCCACCCCATCCAATACGTCGATGAACTGTCGGTCGGCATGATCTCTGTGCCGATGTTCTCGGCCATGCGACGGTGCTCTTGCGCTACACCTGGGGGGTGAATCGACTCAAAGATCAGTTGTGGGCTTGTGGCGATGTATGGATGCACTACCATGGGCCAGTAGAAGCTCTGGCTTGCGTACGGACGCGGTGAACCCGCCGCAACGAAGGCGTTTTGTGCCTGGAAATCTGCAAAGTGAGGAAAGTACGACCGATGCGCATCGGTGTAGAGCGCTATGCCGGCGGCACAAGTCCTAAGATTCTGCGCCGACTGTGCCGCTCGAACAGATCCACGGACAACTGAAAGAGACGGCAACGTGATCGCTGTGAGTATCGCGACGATCGCGATGGCAACGAGAAGTTCTAAGACTGAGAAGGCCCGACGATTTAGATTGACACGCACAGCAACCGTGTGGTACATCGTGCAAGTATGCGTTGTGCGTGAGCCAGTGTCAAATCATTTCTCAATCGGGAGACCACCATGGTGCGGGGTAGTGTATTCGTTGGTGTCGTGTTTCTAGGGTTTGCGACAGGAGTTGCAGGTGCTTTTGCTGCGTGCGCCGGGTTCGAGGACGATGCCGGCAACTGCATCAATAATGAAAGCGAGTGCAATGTTGCACAGAATGGCGATGGTGAAGTCAAGCCGAACATGTGCCGCAAGTGTTGCAACCACTTCCACGACACCACGGCCGACAAGGTTGCATGCTATAGAGCCCGCGAATGCGACCGCGCAGCGCGGCCCGGTAATCCTGGGGGAGGAGGCATCGCGTACGACTGATGGGAAGCCAAGAGATACAAAGTACTGGTGACGACGGATGACGCGCCGCTGGATCCTTGCCTTTGCTGTGCTCGGTGTCGCGTGCGTTGTCGGATTCGTCATCGCTTGGCCTGTAGCTTCGACAATGGTTGGCTCAAAGCACCGCGACGAGTTCACTGACGACGCCGCGGCATCGATCTTCTCACTCGATCCGGCCGAAGTCATGCGAGCGACACCGGACCAGCCGCCCGATCGCTATTCGCACTGGCGTAATCAGGATGCCGCACTCATCTGGCGGCGAGCGACCGTCCTTGACTTCGACGCGCTGTCCGGCAAGCCACGCGAGATTGAGCCTTTTCTGCAGTTCGTTGAGGCGCTGGACTACGCAAAGCTTGCTGAGGATAACGAGCATTTCAGCGATGAGCGCATATGTGTTGAAATTTGCCTCGGTGTGTTCGGCCATTCGGTAATGCAGGCCGAGGCCGCTCTGCCGACTGAACTCGTTTCGAGGATAGTGGACGCGAGCGTGCTGGCCTCGTTCGACGCGGCACCGAATGTAAAAGGATCGGCTCTCGCGGCGCTCTGGGCACTCGGCCATCGCGATGGCGATCGTGGTCGTGACCTAGATCCATCGGTTCGTCAGATCGTGAACGAGCTGGAATCGGAGACCGAGATCATCCTGCCTCATGCCGAGGGGGTGTGGTCCGGGTTCGGTGGAGTTCCGGAACCGATAACGGGTGGCTGATGCCATTTTCCATCACCCATCCGAGATGGGTGACGGCACCAACCCCAAAAACAAGAAACGGGCCAGAGGCCCGTTCCACAAAAGACTGAGTTGTCGAGCACCGGGCTCGTCAAGCCGCCAACCCAAGTTGCGTCTCGCCGCCCGGCTGGATCTGGCTCCCGAACCGCACCAGCGCCGGCGTCGACGGGTCGCTTGCCGTTTCGGCCGGCGAGGTTCACCCCTGAACTTGCTTGCACTTCAGGTTGGTCTTGCAGATCACCCGAATCTTGCCCTTCCGCCGAACGATCTGGCAGTCGCTGCACATCCGCTTCACGCCTGACGCACCTTCATGCCCGCTCCTTTCCCGAGTTGGACGCGAGCGGCAGGCCATCTATGATAATCGATTCTCATAACAATGGACACGGACGAGACATCCGTCCCCCGCCCATACCACGCCCCCCAGCTGCCGCCAACCCACGGCAACTCACAGTCCCCGGGGATTTCCCGATGATCGACTGGCTCAGAACAAACGAAGCAGACCCGCCCCCGCTCGACGTAGTCGTCATCGGCGGCGGCGCGGCAGGCATCGGCGTCAGCGTCGCGCTCAAAGACGCCGGCCTCGAGAACTTCGCCATTCTCGAGCGTTTCCGTGTCGGCTCGTCTTTCTCGCTCTGGCCCGACGAAACCCGCTTCATCACGCCGTCGTTCCCGACCAACTCGATCGGGATGCTCGATCTCAACGCCGTCGCGCTCGGAGTCTCCCCGGCGTTCAGCCTCAAGACCGAGCACCCAACCGGCAAAGACTTCGCCCGTCACCTGCAGGACATCGTTGCTCACTGCGAGCTTCCGCTGCAAGAACAGACAAACGTCTTGGGAGTTACAAAGGTTGACGGCGAGTTCCGCATCGAGATTGAATCTGCAACAGATACCGAGAGCGAGAAGCAGTGCATCCGGGCAAAGAACGTGGTATGGGCCGCAGGCGAGTACCAGTACCCAAGGCTTGACGGCATCCACGGCAGCAAGCACTGCCGGCACACCGCCACGATCGATCGCTACGCGGACCTCGATGGGGACGACTTCGTCATCATCGGCGGATACGAGAGCGGCATCGACGCCGCATTCCACCTCGCGTCCCGTGGCAAGCGCGTGACACTTCTCGATTCGGCATGTCCCTGGGAGTCGTCCACCGCTGACCCCAGCATCGCCCTGTCGCCCTTCTCACTCCAACGCATGAACGACGACCGATTCAAGGCGCTCGTCAGTCTCCAACCGAATTGCGAAGCAAGCGTCATCAACCGCGTGAAGGGGGCATACGACGTCATCGCAACGAACGGGCACAGCTTCAAGACTCCTATTGCTCCGCTGCTCGCGACCGGGTTCGTCGGCAGCCACCCGCTCGTCGCGGAGCTCTTCGATGCTCGCGATGACGGCTTCCCGCTGCTCAACGAGAACGATGAGTCAACGCGCGTTCCCGGCATGTTTCTCTGTGGCCCGGCAGTGCGGCACGACAACCACATCTTTTGTTTCATCTACAAGTACCGACAGCGGTTTGCTGTCGTCGCAAAGGCTATCGCCACATCACTCGGCCTGCCCGCCGAACAGCTCGAGCTGTATCGCAACTGGGGCATGTACCTCGACGATCTCTCGTGCTGCGGAGAAGAGTGCGTATGCTGAGTAAAACCGCTCACAAAATCTTTACCCGGCCGCAGGGACCTGCATGGATGTCCAGAGCACTACGGATCGAGTGGCTCGCCCAGACTGCCGCGAGCATGCTGTGGATTGCAAGCATGTTTGCCTACGGCATAACCTCAACCGGTGACATCTGTCAGCTCTGCGCAGCATCGGCTTGGCTTATCGCCAACATCGCGACGCTCGTGCGCACAACCACGCCATAGCCGAAAGCAACAACGCCGCAGGTCTCCCCGCGGCGTTGCATGATGTTCAGCTCATCGGTGTCAGCTCAGCGACGCCGACGCAGCGCCAGAGCACCGAGCCCCAGCACGGCCGCCGTACCCGGAGCCGGGATCGTCAGCGTGATGAAGCCGTCGCCCGCGGGCAGGCCTGCAGCGTCGACGAAGCTCACGAGCGAGAAGAGCTCGAGGTTGTCCCCGAGACGGGTCTCGTTGAACTCAAAGCCGCCGAGGAAGATGCCGTCGTCGAACAGGCCGTTGCCGTCGAGGTCGATCGGGTCGCCACTGCGGAGCACAACGGTCTCGCCGTTGAGGACGACAACCTCGTCGCCCTCGCTCGTCAGGCCGCCGAGGATGAAGTCGCCGAGCCCGTTGCCGACGAAGAACGAGAAGTCCTGAACAAACTGGCTCGGGTCGTCCCATGTCTCGCTCGAACCGGGCGTGATCGGGTCGCCCGAGGCGGCGATCAGCTCGCCGTTGCGGACCGCCCAGTTTGTAGCCGCGTCGTTCAGCTCGCCGAAGGCGTACCAGTCGCCGTTGCCGGCCATGAACTGCTGATCGATGCCGCCGCCGAGGTCGTCAACAACAAGCGTGAGCGCGTCGGCTCCGGTGATGCCGATCTCGCTGAGCGTGAAGTTTTCGCGGATCACAATGTCGCCGTTGACGAACAGCGCATCATCGTCGACCGTCGGCGTGCCGATGTCGCCGCGTGCAAGCCACTGGGTTCCGTCGTCGCTAACGTGGAGATCGTCGAGGTCAAAGTCGTCGATCGGACGCGGAGCAACCGGCTGGTTGCCCGGCACCGTGACGCCCTTCTGAGCAAGCACACCGAAATCAGATGTCGCGATGAACTCATCATTCGCCGAGGTGAACGCCGGGCCGTCTACACCGTCTGAAATCCAGTACACACGGCCGGACTGATCGATCGCGGTTGTATCGAGCGTGTCCCAGGTGTTGCCGGAGCCGAAGCCGTAGGCATCGTCGATCGCGGAGCCCTCCTGCGCGAACACGGTCGTCAGCCCGCCGAGGTCGCCGCCGAGGATCACGTCATCGGTAGCCGTGTCACCGTCGTAGTCAGCGCCAACGACCCACTGGCCGGCGTTGTTGATCCGGCCCGACGAATCGATGCCCGAGACAAACCGGCCGTCGAAACCATCGACGCCCTCGCGGAGCACCGTGGAGCCGGACAGGCCCGATCCCGCAACCAGCACCTCGGGGTTCGTGTTGTCGTCCTGGAAGTTCACCAGCCAGAACTCGCCCGATGTGCTGATGTTCAGCGTGAAGAAACCAAAGTCGGTATCCCACGTTCCACCACCGGGAATCTGCGACGTCGGGTCACCGACGATGTTCGAGTAGATCACCGTGGGCTGGTTCTGCGCGGCCGCGCTCAACGCGGTCCCCGCCACCCCGAGGATCAGGGCGCTTGTCCAAAGCTTCGCCATGTCTCAATCTCCCAATTTCCCTCGTACAAAGAGGAACAAAGTCTTCTAGAAGTATAAGCAGCGAGAAGATCTGAACACAAGAGAGATGCAAGAGACCGACACCACAACCTGCACGTCCAGCCTGGGCCTCCCAGTGTCAATCCAGGTAAACAGGATTGAGCAGCAGCTCCCAATCCGGGTGATCGTGGCTTTTGATCTCGGCGCGGGTCTGCGGATCGAACGGGTCCTCGCCCCAGTCCTTGCCGCTGTGCCACCGGCAGTCCGGGCTGCCCGTCTCCGGCATCCGAATCGTCTCGGCGTGCCCATCGCTGAACGAGTACGTTCCCTCGCCCCGATGCCAGTAGCCGTACACCCCGCCCTCGCCGTCGCCGACATCCGCCGCGATCAAGGGGTCCGTCACGCGGAGATCCGGAAACCGCGCTCGCGTCTCAGCGATCAAGATCGTGTGGCTCGGCCTCCGGATCGACACATCGCTCCGACTGACCTCTTTCCCGCTCACCTCTTCGCGCCAGAGCAAGTGGCCATTCAACGCGTAGCTCGATGCAACGTCACCAACGCACACCGTCTCGCGGTCGGGCTGACCGAGTTCACTCGCGGGCTCTCCCCCCGGGTGCGCCGGGCAGCGGCACGCGTCCGCCACGATATAGCCAGCATCCGCGAGCCTCGATCGCCACGTGACGTGCTCGCCGTCGCCGACAACCGTCCGGTTCGCGGGAAGCCGTCCCTTGTTGTCGCCCGCGAACGTCATCACGCCCACCGCGACCTGCTGCGCCTGCTTGAGGCACGCGGTCGTTTGAGCCTGCCGCCGCGCCGAGCCGAGCACGGGCACAAGAAGACCAACGAGCACCGCAATGACAGCGATCGTGACCAGCAGCTCAACGAGCGTGAACGCCCCCGTCCCCGTCACCGTGCGCCGCATCACTTGCCCCTCCGAAAGGCAAGAACATTGAGCGCGTTCTTCTCGTTCGCAACGAAGCCCTCGGGCCACTCGTCCAGCCGCTCGCGCGGCGACTGACGGAACGAAAGCTCGTACAACCCGTCGCTCTCGCGGAGCAGAAGCTTCACCCGCTTCCCGACAAGCTGCGGCGCCATGCTGTCTACACAGATCGAGGCCACGCGGCTCATTCCCGTCCGCTCCTGCCAGTCGAGGACTCTGAACCGATACACCGCATGGCCGTCAGACATGACCTCGATCACGTCTTCCGTGATGTTCATCGACCACGCGCTCACCTCAGCCCACGAACCTTTCAGCGGCTGGTCCGGCACCTGTCCGTCGATCGCGACACCCGACCACGCCAGCGGAAGCGATCCCCCATCGACATCAACCTCGGCCGACAGCTGCAAACGCCCGTACCGGTCGATCGAGTACTCAACGTCAAAGGTCCGGCCCCGCAACGCTTCAAGCTGTCGCATCGTGTTGACGACAAGCTTGGTAGTCCGAACCCGCGCCGTCCCGGCGGAGTCTGACTCCGGCGTCACACCCAAGACCCTGAGCGTCAACGAGTCCGCGTTGCCGTTCCAGTGCGGGATTGTGAGTTCGAGCTGCTTCCCATCGCAAACCAGCGAAGGCCGCATCGGCCCCTCGATCTGATGGTGAACCATCGTCAGACCCTTGAGCGCCCGACCGGGTCGGCGAAGCGGATCGGCATCCTCATCCGCTGCCGCCATCGGCACAGCGGGCGAAGTCGCCAAGCCAGCCGCTCCTGGAGCGCCCTTCCCTCCCCCTGACATGAGCACGGCGCCCGTCATAACAACGCTGCAACCAATCAACGCAACCGCCGAGACAGCCAGGGCTTTCGTCGTCAGCGTCCCTCCCGCGGACGCGCCCGCGGCCAAACCAACCTTGCCAAGCGAGGCAAAGGTCTCAACCGTCGGGATCGCACCCGCGGCGGACTTCGCCGCAAGCACCATCGCACCGCCCAAGACGCCGACCCCTGCGACCTCCACGCCGCCCCTGGAAAGTTCAGCATGCAGCCGCTTCAGCGCACGATCGATCCGCCTGCTCATCGTTCCGGCATTCACCCCCGCCTCGGCCGCCATGAACGACTGGGTCCGATCCAGCAGGAACCGCGATACCAGCACATCTCTGTCTTCGTCACGGAGACGTTCGAGGGCCGCGTCAACGAGCGGCTCGATCTCTTTCCACGTCCGCTCGGCGGGATCAGCGGACCGCGCCGCCTCCACGGCCGCCCGATGCTCAGCATCTCGACGAACGCTGAGTGATCGTCTGACATCGATCGCCGTACGCGTCGCGCACCGGTGCAGCCAGGCCCCGGCGCTCGAAGTGATCTCACCCGCGTGGCGGGAAAGCTTGAAGAACGTCTCCTGCGTCGCGTCCTCAGCGTGACCACGGTCACCGAGGACACGCAGGCATGTCGCCAGGACCATCCGCTGGTAGCGATCGATGAGGATCTCGAAGGCCCGCGGATCACGCGATGCCGCGAATACTCGAACAGCCTCAAGATCCGTCAATCCACCCGTGCTTCCCCAGTCGTGCGTCATGCTGGTCCTCCTTCAAAGAGGAGACGGCTCCCAGTCGCCCGCGCTGCGCTGATTCGAGAATTTATGGCGCTGTCACAAACTGGGCCAGGGCACCGCCCTAGCGCTAGGCCGATGTTAAGTAAAGCGGATCGCCCGTCCTCGGAACAGCGGAAGGGCCACGCCCACTCTACAGCGGACCACGCCACAGCAAAGGCGCGGCGTAGGCAACGATGTCATGATCTTGAGACCTAGCAACGCAACAGGGCGCGAGCCAAGCCGGTTCAGTCAACCGTTGACATCGCGTAGGACCGATACGCGACCATGTTGCGGCCCTGCGCCTTCGCCGCGTACAACGCCGCATCCGAGGCATCGAACACCGACTCCGGCGTGCAGCTCGACCCCGAGTGGACGCACGACACCCCCACACTCACGCTCAGAGGCGTGCCGCGAACACTCGCCGCGGCCACATCCAGCCGGAGCCGCTCGCAGTGCGCCATCGCGTCGTCGCACGTCACACCTTCAAGCAGCACGCCGAACTCATCGCCGCCGATCCGGCACACCATCGCCTCGGGTGGCAGAGAACCCAGCATCGCGCGGCCAGCCTCACGCAGCGCATCGTCGCCGAACGCATGCCCGCAAGCATCGTTCATGCTCTTGAAATTATCGAGGTCAACGATCGCCAGCGCAAACGATCGCTCATCGGCTTCCGCACGCCGGCAGTGATCCCGAAGCGCATCGTCGAATACGTCGCGGTTCGGTAGCGACGTCATGCTGTCTACCCGCGCCGCGCGGACAAGATCAAGATGCTCGCTCTCAAGACGCCGCAGGACATCCAGCGACTCGATCGGCTGAGACTCGTGGCTCTCGCGGGATGCCGCAACGACCCGTCGGATCGTGTTCCCAAGAGTTTCCTCCGATTCAGCTTCCTCTCCAATGAGGACCTCGGCACACCCGAGACGATACAGCCGCTTCACCGTGCTCAGAGCCGGAGCCGCGCCCGTCGCGACGATCGGCATGCCAGCATCGAGCTCTTTCATGAATCGAACGAGCTCGGCATCACCACGCCCCTGGTCGGAAGCCCCGTCGAGCAGCACCACAACATCGAACCGATGACGCGCCATCCACTGCCGAGCCCCGTCGATTGTCTCGGTCATGACCGAAACCCCAGGGAGCTCGTGATCCACGAGCTCACTCTCAGCACGCGATCGCATGGACGGCGACCCGCCCACCACGAGCGCTCTGTAAAAGTCTGAACGCCCGAGACGCCGCCCGCCCCGTGCGATGACGCCGAGCGCATCCAAGGCAGACGACGCTGACATCATCGTTGCATATTCCGAAACAGTCCGAACAGCAGGCACGTCCAAGCGCGGAGCCTGCTCGTCGCAGACGCAAACCAGCGGCGGCTCGAGCGACTCGTCTTCGGAAACGCCGAGGTACTCACCCAGCCGACCGAGCTGACGCTCCTCAACCGCGATGACGTCGGGCTTCACAGCATCAACGACACCGCTGAACGACGAGGCACACCGGGGGAAGACGACCGACAGCAGTCCGATCCGGCCACAACTTGCGCAGTTCAGCACCTCGACCAGCCGGCTCGCCTCGCCGAGCACAACCACAGAAAGCGCGTCCGAGGCCTGTCCTCCCGGCGTCGAACGCTCGAGGCGCCCGGATGTCCGAATCCTCTTCACCATGCATCTCTCCCGTCTGGTAGGCGTGGCTCGTCATTTGGATTCTGCGACTCCGTTATCGACAACCCAGACAATCGGGGTGTGACACACCACCCCAAATGTTCGAGTTTTTTTCTCGTTCGCACAACTACAGTGTCGCCACGCACGTCGTAGCCGCCCGGACAACCGAGAGCAGAGTCGCAGAGATTCCGCGTTTAGAGCGACGAAGACTCGAGCAAGCCGGCGACGTGTCGCTGCAGACTTCCCGGAAGCGTGCGAAGCTGGCCCGACTCGTACCGCACGCGCAGCGAGTCGGTTATCGCACCTCGCGTCATCGGATCGATGTCGTCCGCATTCGCCTGGGCGACATCACGAAGCAGCCGCAACCGCGAGAGCCACGGGTCCTCAGAACTCACGAGCGGCTCGGCGTAGGCGATCGCGCGATCCGCCACCATCGCGGCCTCATCCGGTCGATCCCGCAGGATCAGCCAGAGCGTCAGCGAGGGATCCGCAAGCCGCGACAAGAGCGACTCCGGATGCTCACGCTGCAGATCCTGCAAGATCTCGATCCTCTGGTTCCACACCTGCTCGACGGCACCCGGATCACTGAGCACCCCTTCCCCGTGCGTCCATTCGAGGAGCCATAGAGAGAAGAGCACCTGGCTGTTCATCCCACGCGCCTGCGCACGACCGAAGACCGTCATCAGCTCACTGAGCTTCGTGCCCGCTTCGACCTTCCACGCACGCTCCGACTCAACCCTCGCCCGCTCCACCGCGGCGATCGTCTGCTGCTCAACGACGGCCCGTGAGAGGTAGTGCGCCCGGTGCGACATCACCAGACCACCCGCAGCCGCAATCAGCGCGACGATCGCGAGCGACGAGGCGACCGGACGCCTGCGAACGGACATCACCCCCCGCTTCAACGGGCTCGGAACGGTCCACTCAACCGGCCGATGACGCGCGATCCTCCGCAGGTCCTCCGCGAGCGCGTGCGCACCGGCGTAACGATGCCGAGGATCACGGGCCGTGGCGCGGGCAATCACCGCGCACAGGTCCGAGGGCACGCCACGCGACCGCAGCTGACGCTCGGTCCGGCCGACACGATCGCGGCCCGTGCCAACATGTGAGCGGATGACATCCGGCGCCGAATCGCCCGCCGCCGGCTGACCCAACAGCAGCCACACAGCGATGCTGCCAAGCGAATACACGTCGCTCGCGGGGATCGGCACGGACCCTCCGGACAACTGTTCCGGTGCACAGAACGCAAGGGTGAATCCACCACGCTGGGCGCGTCCCGACCCGCGATGAGCGGCCGAGCCGAAGTCAACAATCACGGGGGTCTCGGCGTCACGCATAATGACGTTCGCCGGCTTCAGATCTCCGTGCACCAAACCAGCGGCGTGGATAGCCGCCACCCCGTCTGCGAGCTGCGCAACAAGCCTTGCAACCTCGCGCCACCGGAGCCGGCCGCCCACCGAAAGCGACGGCCCCTCGAGCAGCTCGCTCACGACAAACGCATGATCGTCGTCATAGCCCGCGTCAAAGACCTTGGCGACGTTGACGTGCGACACCCGGCGAGCCAGCCGTGCCTCGTCCAGCAGCTGCCTCGCCTCCGAAGCCTCGCACGCCGCAATAATCTTCATCGCCACCGCCGAAGGCTTCGCATCGGAACTCAGCAAGCGATCGGTAGCACGGTACACAGCGCCACCCCGGCCGCGCCCCAGCAGATCCCCAAGAAGATACCGACGCTCGCCGTTATCCGAAAGCGACCCCACAGCGTCGCCCGGCGAAAGTCGATCCAATACGTTCTGTCCACGCCGCGCATGGCCAACACCCACGATGTCATTGAGCCCGACGCATATCCGGATCGAATCACTGTACTCCGTGAAGCGGTGAGCAAGCTCAAGAACCTTCGCCGACGGCACACCGATCCCCGGGCAGCACAGCGTGTCCTGAAGAAACCGATCAAGATCCACCGGCGATACGTCGCCGCCGCGCCGTTCAGACGCGAACGCCTCGAATCGGCGCACGGCCTCGTCAACCGTTATAAATGGACCGGGTGCAGTGTGGTTCATACTCAATCCGCTACGAGGCCAGTCTGCGAGTCTCGCCCTCATCCCGATCTAGAGCCATGGCACCATCAATCTCCGACTGCGCTCGCAGCAAGCGGCTCCAACGCTGGCGAACGGTCGCCGGCCGCAGTCCGAGCACGTGCGCCACAGCCTTATGACTCAGCCCGGCCGCCCTCAGCCGGATGATCTGTTCATCCTGATCAGAGAGCGGTCGCCCGCCGTCTCGAAAATGGACCGAAAGCGAGGGGTCCCCACCCTCTCGCGAAGTATCGCTCGCAAAGCCCGCCTCGTCGGAGCGCAGCGGCGCCGAGCGCGACTCGTCGTCATGAGGCTCGAAACCAAACTCACGCACCGATCGCGCCCGGCCGTGCGCTCTGGCATGATCCATCATCGTCTCGAGATAAAGCTGCTGCAACAGCTCGGCCGCGTCTCGGTCGATCTCGCCGCTCGCCAATCGGTGATCAATCCGACGCACAAGCGACGCGAAGAAATCGCTCGAGTCATGAGCGCCGTCCGACGCCGACTCGATCTGCGCACGAAAGCGGGCCTTGATGAGAGCCTTGTTCGATAGCAAGAAGTTTGCCATCGCAGCTCGGACCACAGGCATTGAAACCTGAGGATCCCCACCAGCGCGAGCGTTATCGTGACCTTGATCACGCTTGTCGATCTGAGATAATCGCTGCGGCGTCGTATTCACGGCGTCGAATGTCCCCTGCGCGCCCGCAACAGACTGCCGGCGCTTATCGCCACGGACCCGGCACACGTCCAACCCGCCGCCTCCCCGGAGTCGGCACTGTGCTGAGGTCCGATATGCAAGAGATTTCGACGAACAACGACGCTTCGCGCCAAAGTTTTTCCCGCATCGGCATCGTGAATCGATCGCTCGCGATCATCGCCGCCGCCACCATCGGCACGTCCGTTATCGCCTCCTCCCCGCTCCAGGCGCAGCCAGAGCCAGACTCCCAGCCCGACCAGCAGCCCGATTCCGATGAGCCGGATCCGATCGACTCAACGTACGACTATCTGCTCTGGCTGATCGACATCCTGCTCGGATAACGCGGCACTCATCTCGAATGGGGTCCGCGACCGCGCGGACCCGCCACAATCGAATCGACCGTCTGGCTCCGCATGCGTCCATCCAAATGACGCAGACCGCGCGGTGGAAGCGTTCACGTGCCACACGGCCAATGCGTCGCCGGTCAATCGACCCGACCGACGAGCGTTAGAGCCGAAAGCACCCTCGCGTCCACACTAATCCCCCTGTTCAGGGCGGCTTCGACCCACAACATGACGCCCGCGAGCGCTACGGTGTGAACGCGAATACGTTCGCTACCAACGCCACCGCCATCAGCTACGCGCGACACTCCCTCGGCCACAAAGAACGTGACCACTTCATCGGTCAACCCAGCCGAACTCACGAACCGGCCCCGGGCGACGAGCGAATCCGCCCGGAAACCGGTCTCCTCCAACAACTCCCGCCGCGCCGCGTCCGCGAGAGACTCACCGGCACGCCCGGCATCGTCTCCGACGATCCCCGCCGGGATCTCTATCACCGGCCCCGATACCGGGGGACGGTGCTGCTCGACAAGGACCAGCTCACCGCGTTCGGTCACCGCGACCACGGCCACGATCTCCCTAGCAGGGACGCGCGTCGCGTACTCCCAGCCGCCGCGATCAACCAACGCCAGGTGCCTTCCCGCGCCAATCGTTGTATCGTCAGAGGTAGAACTCATGCTTCTCCATCCCTCTTTGTCGGCTCGACCCACTGCCAGCACTGGCACCGGCACCGGCACCGGCACCAGGTCGCATCAGATCCGCTTCGCGAACGAAGCGCGATATCAGAGCAACGATCACCAAGGCAGACCGCAGGCGGTGCACAGAACAGCCGCACTGATCACGCCGACACGCAGCGAACGGGCGGTGAAGCGATCACCCCTCAACCGACGCCGCCGGCTCAAACCCGGCACCCTGCGCCTTGCGGATACGGAGGCGGGACTCGCCCACGATGAGCCGCGCGTCGTGGCGATCGAGAAGCCACGACCAAGCCCAGCTCAACAGCACCTGCAAGCGGTTATGAAACGTAACGAGAAACGCGATGTGCACACCGGCCCACAGAATCCATGCAAAGAACCCCGCGATCTTGTATCGGCCGACCGACGCGACCGCCTTGTTCTTGCCGATGATCGCCATCGATCCTTTGTCCTTGTACACAAAGGGCTTCGATCGAGCGCGCGAAGAACCGCGGTCGATCTCTTCACGCATGACACCAGCTGCGTACCGCCCCATCTGCATCGCCACCTGAGCGACACCCGGCAACGCGCTGTCTTGCCCGTCCGGCGTAAAGCTCGCTGCATCACCGAGCACGAACACCTCAGGCTGGCCGGGCACCGACAGGTCCCTGTTCACGATCACCCGCCCAGCCCGATCTGTCTCCGCGCCGAGGCACCCCAGCAGCGGGCTCGCCTTGACTCCGGCCGCCCAGAAAACATTCTGCGCAGCGATGTAGTCTCCCTTCACGCACACGCCGTGCGCGTCGAGCTCCGTCACGAACGTATCGACTCGAACCTCCACCCCAAGCCGTTCAAGATCAGCCGCGGCCCGCGCCGACAGTGCCTCCGGGAAGCTCGGCAACAATCGGGGCCCGCCTTCGAACAGCAGCACCCGCGCGGTCGCCGTGTCGATGTTGCGGTACTCCTTGGGCAGCGTTCGGCTCGCGATTGCCTTAATCGCCCCCGCCAGTTCCACACCCGTCGGCCCGCCACCGACGACAGCGAACGTCAGCGCCCCGCGCCGTGCCTCGTCGTCCGCCTCGTGCTCCGCCGACTCAAACGCGAGCAGCATCCGCCGACGGATCTCTGTCGCATCTTCGATCGTCTTGAGCCCCGGCGCGATCGACTCCCAGTCATCGTTCCCGAAGTAGTCGTGACGCGCCCCGACCGCTAGCACCAGGTAGTCGTACGGCACCGAACCGGTCTCAAGCTCAACCCGCTTCCGCGCCACATCAACCCCAACGACATCCGAAAGCGCAACCTGGCACTCGGACTGCTCGCCAAGAACGGACCTGATCGGTGCGCTGATGCTCTCGGGCGAAAGCGATGCCGTCGCGACCTGATACAGCAGCGGCTGGAACACATGGTGATTCTTGCGGTCAAGCAAAACCACCTCAGCGTTCACGCCCGCGAGCCCCTTCGCGGTCTCCAAACCCGCGAAGCCGCCGCCGACAATAATCACGCGAGGCCGGCCACCGCCGGAAGCAAACGTCTCATCCAACACCACGATCCCAGCCCTCCGTGCACGAACCAGCCCCGACGGCACCGAGCCCGAACCCGAGCCGCACGCCCGCCTTCGAAATCCATCACCGTCCGCCTTCGATACCTGAGCCGCCGCACGAAATGCCCAACGACACCTTCCGCGGGTCCGCACAACCAGGAGACACGGATGCAGCCATCCACGGATACCGCTGATGCAGCCAAACAACGGGTCCTGCAGGACCCTGTCGAGAAAGCGCGGGACCGGTGTTGCACCAACGGCTTTCTCGCTGGCGACAGCACAGCACAATTCGCGAGCGACTGATGGAGCAATTCCTTATGCCGCCGTGTCTACTTCAGACAGCAGCTCAAAGACTCAGCGCGGCCGAGACGCTCCAAACGAGTCCGAGAGCAAGCCGGCCGATGCCAGGCTGATGACGCTTATCGAAACATGGTCCTCGCCACCAGTCGGCTTGCAAAGAGCGGTCCTGGAGATCGTGACAGTGCTCCGCGTGACCCCACGGGCCAACCCGCAAGACCCGATACTGAATGAGTCCGATCCACAACAAGTGCTATCGCTTGTCTCGGGTCCCAGCCGGACCGACTCCTTCGGATGAGAGCCGCGGAATAAACAGGATCACGCCATCCAGTCACGGGCCGACTCGCAGAGGCGATTCCCCAAAGCGCAATTTACGTTGATCTCGCGCAGCTACCGCCAATGTCGCATTTCATGAGGGCGTTGGCGAGAGCGACTCGACAGCGGCCCCTGGAAAGCTGAGTTAGATCGGTACCAGACAGGCAGCGGCCCGGACGCTGACAAGCGCCCGGGCCGTCCCCAGGAGTCCATTGAACTGAGAGCTTGACTTCAGCAGCCAGAGTTGAAGTTCAGAACCCAGGCGTTGAAGTCAGCGGGCGTGCACTGGCCATCGGCGTTCTGATCGCACTCCGGCGCTTGGCTGTTAAATGCCAACACCCAAGCATTGAAGTCAGCGGGAGTGATCTGCCCGTCGTTGTTGGTGTCAGCCGGGCCGCAGCCAACGATGTTGATGGTCAGGTCAATGAACTGAAGTGTTGTCCCATCCGCGTCCGGAAGACGCAGCGACATCCCCGATGCTGCGTCTTCGAAGAGCACGATGCCACCATTCGCGGCAGTGGACGCATTGACTGTCACCTGAGAACCCGGCGTGGCATCACCGGCGATGGTCAGGTCTGCCGAGAACAGCGTCAACGTCGTGGACCGGTCAACGTCTGAGTTGAGATCGAACACGTTGATGAGCTGGCCCGCGACCACGCGATCGAGCGAGCCCGTGCTCGGCGTACCCGTGAGCTGACCGAGCTCGAACACCGGGTCGATGATCGCAGCTGAAAGGGCGGAAACGTCGCCGCTTGCATTGAGGTCGAGACCAAAGCCACCGATCGCACCGGCGGCTGCCAGCCCCGAGACCTTGGCGGCAACGGTGAGCCGCACCGTCTCACCTGGGGCGGCGCTTTGTGGTCCCAACACTGAGACCGTGACGGTCTGAGCGAGCGCTGCCGGGGCACACACAGCGGCGGCAGCGGCGGTGAGCAAGGCGGTGTTCTTGAACATGGTGTTTCCTTCCTGCGTCAACGCTCCGGCGAGCGTCTTCTGCGTGACTCGGGACGGTCCTGACGAACGCAAGCCATGCGGCTGTCTCGTCCTGAACTGCAGGGAGAACAACGGTGTGCCCCCTCACCCCTCCCACGCGGTTTGCGCTCGCGGAGGACCACGGATGAGCAGATTTCCAGCACTTTTTTGCGACCCGGAGAGGGCTGCTCAAAGGCCCTTCGACAAGAAAGCGGGCCGACCCCACAGTGGAGGCCGGCCCGCGGCGTGCGTTTGCACTACGTTCAAAGGAGTGGGACAGGGAGTGAGAAGCCGGTTTGCCTCTTCAGTCGCAGCCGTCGAAGTACTCGATCCAGTCGAAGTAGTCGAACTCGCCCGAGTTGTCGATGTCGAACTGCAACGCGTCCTCGTCCGAGCCGAGCGCGGTGACGATCGCGACCTGCAGGATGTCTTGATCGTCGATCACGCCATCTGGGACGGTGTCCTCCGGGCAGAGCCGGTCGCACACGTCGGGAATGCCGTCTTCGTCCACGTCGTCGCTCGGATCCACGAGTGCATCGTCGATGGTCGGGCAGACGTCGATGTCGTCGCAGATGCCGTCGCCGTCGAAATCGAGATCGCCAACGGTGCCTTCGATCAGAACGAAGCCCGTATCGCTCGCCACGCGTACATCGAAGCGTTCGTTCGGGGCCAGGACCCGCTCGAGCACCAGACCGTTCGGCCTCGTGGGGATCCCGTCCTCGCCGATGGCGATGAGGCCGACGGTGGGCTGCAGCACAAGCCGGATCGTCTGGCTGCACGTGTCCGAGGGGTTCGTGTAGGTGTACCAGACATCGGGACCGTCGTTAGGAGCACCGTCCACCGGCGAAGGCTCCGCCCCGAGGGTGAGCCCGCTGATGCGCACCGTCCCGGCGTCATCCACCGGGATCGGTAGCGCCGCGTCGCGTTCGTCATGCGTCTGACCAAAGACGCCGTAAGCGATCCGCCCGTTGGCCGACTCGGGTGAATTGCGGACCAGGTTGATCGCGTCGTCTGAGATCGCGAACTCGTTGAACGTGAACGAGCCGCCACCGCCGCCCTCCCGGCTGACATCGCCTCCTCCGCCGCCGCCGGAGGAGCCGGCACCGCCTCCCCCGAATCCGAAGCCGCCGTTCTGGGCGCCCGAACCGCCCGGGCCGCCCGTGAACCCGCCCGCGCTACCCCCGTCGGACCCACCGCCGCCATCCGTCAGCCACCCGCCCCCGCCGCCGGCCAACAGCGTGTCACCTGAGGCACTTTCCTCGCCCCCATCGCCGTTCGATCCTCCCTCACCCCTGTTTCCACGTCTATCGCCGCCACCATCCGAGCCCGAGCCGCCGGTTTCGCCATCGATGCCATCGGCCGGCTGGCAGCCGAAAGTGACTTCTGCCTGGGCACCACCACCTCCGGCGGCGATGATGATCGGCTGGAAGAACGTCGCCGTCTGCGGTGACGGTGTGTACAGCAACGCCGACCCACCCCCACCGCCGCCTGCTTTACCATTTCCACCTCCAGGGCCGGTCCCGTCCTCACCCGCCTCGCCCACGACGAAACGCAGGATGCCGCCCGGGGCGAAGCTGCGCGGATCGTGCGCGACCTCGATAAGCATGATGGCCGTCACGCCCTGCCCACCCTCCGCGAGGCACCCGCTGCTGGCACCCGTCGCCACGTCGCCCCCGTCGCCGCCCGAGACCTCGAAGCCGAGGATCGAGCCGAGCACGTCCGGGACGATGAAGTCCTCGTACGTCCCTGAGAACTCGACGGTGCTGAAGGGCGATTCGAACACCAGTTGGTCCGGCTGGCCGGCGGCTGGGCTCGCCGCGAAGCCGGCAACACCGAGGACGCCGGCGACGGTCAAGGCTCGTGAAGTGGCATGGGCCTGCATGATTCTGTTCTCCGATCGTGTGTGCTCTGATTCCTGCGTTGGCGCGGTCGGGGGTGGTGTTCCCCCGGAGCCTCCACGCGATCCGTGCAGTGCGAGGACCACGAATCTGCAAGATTCGCGAATCCTCCTTTGCCGAGAGTCCCCGCTGCGAGGACCGCTTGCGCACAATCAACGCGACACGCGGACCGGCACCTCATCCGGGCCGGCCCGCGCAAACGCATCATCAAACGAATCGGTCACACTGTGTGCGATGCCGCGATCGGTCGCCGCTCACCGCCGCCGACGAACACCAACAAGGCCCGCCAACCCAAGCAACGCCACCGTGCTCGGCGACGGGATCAGGCTGAACGACGCGCCCACAGGCGGGCCGAACATCTTCATGCCAAGGACCGGGCTCGACCCATCCCAGTACGAGGTTTCCGCTTCGAAATTCCTCGGTGCATCGAACGTGGTGGCGAACAGGTCGGCAAAGACCTGCGTGAGATCGTTCACATCCGAGAAGATCACGTTCGAAGGGATCTTTTCCCAGACACCCGGCCTTGAGAGCACCGGCGTGTTCAACGCGTCGCTCGGATTGACGAGGCTCCCGATCCGGACGCTCTCATCATTGACGAGAAAGATCCTTAGCCCGGGGGCATAGTCGAGCACAGCGCCCGACGTGTTACCGATGAGGCGGTACGTCGCACTCGGATCGTCGTAGACTCCGCGTGCCGGGTCGGCGCTCGAGTCTGTGACCATGCTACTGAACGTGAACCCCATCGTCACGCCCTCACCGACTTGGAAGCCAGCAGCGGCCTCGGGGCTGCCCGGGTCGATGAATTCGATGGATCGGCTCAGATCCGCACGGATCTCAAGCACATCGGCATTGGCAGTGGTTGCCCCGGCAAGCATCACGGCACCAGAAGCAACCATCAGAATCTTGCAACGTGTCATCGTGTGTCTCTCTTTCGTTCTCGTGTCTCTGAAACCTCAGCCCAACGCCACGCGGCTGTGAAGCAGTGCGAAAGGCAAGCGGAAAGGCGGTGCGGCTTCGTTCCCGAGCCGCACCACTGAGTGCACGGCTTTACTCGCAGCCGTCGAAGTACTCGACCCAGTCGAAGTAGTCGAACTCGCCCGAGTTGTCGATGTCGAACTGCAACGCGTCCTCATCGGTGCCGAGCGCCACGACGATCGCGATCTGCTGGAGGTCATTGGTGTCGAACACGCCGTCGGGGATCACATCCTCAGGGCACAGCCGGTCGCAGACGTCGTGGATGCCGTCCCCGTCGACGTCGTCCGCGGGATCCAGCATCGTGTCGTCCACGCCCGGGCAGATGTCGATCGCGTCGCAGACACCATCGCCGTCGGTGTCGTCGATCGCCGTGATGCCGATCGAGAAAGTCGGGTCCACCGATGCGATGCGGATAAGCACGGTCTCGCCGGGCTCGATGACAACCTCGGCATCCCCGTCGTCATCGACGGAGTCCGCGTTGAACCCATCCCGAGACACTGCGACCTGCACGCGGACGCTCGATTCCCAATCAAAGAGAATCGTGCGCGGGCAATCACTCTCATCGTTCGTGATCGAGTACCAGACGTCCGGCAAGAAGGTGCCCGGTGTTCCTTGAAGCGGCGAAGGCGTTGCAGCGCGCGTCGAGCCGCTGATGACCGTGGAACCATTGGTGCCAACGTCGACCGGCAACGGGCTGACGAAGCTGTCGTGCGTTTGCCCAATGAACGAGTAGTCGATGCGCCCGTTTTCGCCGACGGGGGAGTTCCGATCAAGCTGCGGTGTCCCGAACGCGAATTCATTGTTGGCCAATGAGCCGCCGCCGCCGCCGGCGCTCTGCGTATCGCCGGCAGCTCCGCCCGAGAAGCCGCCTCCACCTCCACCGCCGCCTCCACTTGAACCACTCAATGACGACGCGAAGCTGCCCGCCCCTCCGCCGCCGAACCCAAAGCCACCCCGGGCGCTCGGGTTCCCGCCATCCAGCCCGCCCCGGCCGCCGACCGGGTCAACACCGTTCCGACCGAAGCCCCGTTCGCCGGTCTCCACGCGGTTGGCTTGACCAAACGCTCCAGCGCCACTGCCAGCAGAAGCCGAAGTCTGTCCCTGCTCCCCGTCCATGCCACCGCGGAGAGGGTTGTCGCCGAAGATCGATTGGCCATCGCCACCGTTTGTCGTCATTTCCCCAGCCCCACCGTCTTGTTCTGAGTTCGCACACTGTTGAAAGAACCCCATGCTCCGCACGGTCGCAACGGACGCGCCGCCGCCACCGCCGGCGACGGCGAGCATCCTCCAGCCGTTGCGTTCATCGAAGTCGGGGTCGCGGTAGACCACGGCAGAACCACCGCCGCCACCCCCGCCCGCAGCCCGATCCGGGAAGCGATCGCGTGCGGTCTCACCGCCCTCGCCGACGATGAATCGGACGGGCTGACCCGGGCGGAGTTGAAAGTCGTCCGAGCCGATAACGGCACTCAGCACCACCCGGGCGCCCTGACCGCCGTTGGTTCGGCAGCTTGCATTCGTGCCGACGACGGCGTCCCCCCCGTCGCCGCCGTGCACGACGAAGCGGACGACAGAGCCCCGCAGATCTGGGACAAGATATTCCTCGAATGTTCCAGAGAACGGGATCGACTCGCCATCGACCTCAAGGGTGGGCTGTCCGCTGACGGTGCCAGCGAGGCAGAGAAGGGTCGAAACGCTCATGGTGGCTGCGATGGTCTTGGTCAGCATGGCTGCGGTCTCCGGTCGAGTGGTTCGGCTAAGTCGGAGCCGTCCGCCTGTCGGCACGCCTCCCGGGACACCCACGCGATCCGCGACGACCGAGGACCAGAATTCCGCCACAATTCCACGAAGATCCCAAACGCGTCTCCCGAAAACCGTCCTCAGACGCCATCAGGCTCGATCCGCGCCGCGTTACTCTGCGAATCGAGCATCCTCCGCTCAAAACCCCCTAATAAAGTCAGACGACGACGCATGGACCAGACACCAGACATCACGGCACTGCTCAACCGTGTCCAGTCCGGCGACGAGAATGCTGCGCAGGAACTCCTGCCGCACGTCTACGAGCAGCTGCGCGCCCTCGCGTCGTCCTACTTTCGCTCCCAGAGCCCCGCGCACACGCTCCAGCCCACCGCCCTCGTCCACGAGGCGTACGTGCGTCTGGTCAAGTCGCCGGATGGTGCATGGAACGACCGCGAACACTTCTGCGCCGTCGCCGCAATCGCGATGCGGCAGATCCTCCGCGATCACGCCCGCGGGAAGAACGCCCAGAAGCGGTCCGCCTCGGGGGAGCGCGTCCCGCTCGACAACGTTGAGTCCCCAAGCGGCGACGCACCGGTCGATCTCATTGTCCTGGATGAGGCGTTGAACGATCTCGCGAGCGCCGACGAATCCGCGGCGCGCCTGGTCGAGCTCCGCTACTTCGGGGGCCTCTCCGTCGAGCAGGCCGCCGAGATTATGGGCATCTCGCGCACCTCGGCCGTGAGGCTCTGGCGCCGCGGCCGCGCCTGGCTCTACGCGCGTCTCGGCTCCCACGGCGCGGAAGGCGGCGCAACATGACGAACCACAAGCTCGCCAGATCCTTCGAACTCTTCGATCAACTCGCGGAGCTCGACGAACAGGAACGGGGCCGCGTTCTCGAGGATCTCAGAGCGAGCGAGCCGCCCACCGTGATCGCCCAGCTCGAATCGATGCTCGACGCCGACAGGGCCCACGACATCGATGACCGCCTCGAACCAGGCCACGGCGCCGGCGTGCTGGCCGCGGGCCTCTGGCAGGGCGGGGGCTCGGCACTCACACGCGTCGGCACGTACCGGATCGTCGGCGAACTCGGCCGCGGCGGCATGGGCATCGTCTACGAGGCGGAGCAGGAGAAGCCACGCCGGACGGTCGCGCTCAAGGTGCTCAGCGACGCCGGCAATCTCCGCGGACTCGCCCGCCGCTTCGAGCGCGAGGCCGAATTCCTCGGCCGTCTCCAGCACCGTGGCATCGCTCAGGTCTACGAGGCCGGCACCGCCCGCGCCGAAGACAACTCGGGCCGGGCGACCGATGTCTCGTTCTTCGCGATGGAGCTCATCCGCGGAAAGCGAATCGACGCGTACTGCGACGAGCACAGCGTCGACCGCAGCGCCCGCCTCGAGCTATTCGCCAAGGTCTGCGACGCCGTCCAACACGCGCACGAAATGGGCGTGATCCACAGGGATCTCAAGCCCGACAACATCTTCGTCGACGACGACGGCGAACCGAAAGTGCTCGACTTCGGAATCGCGCGTATCACCGACTCCGATGTTCAAGCCACGACGGTGCAGACGGAAGTCGGCCAGATCCTCGGCACCGTCGCGTACATGAGTCCCGAGCAGGTCGCGGGCAACCCGGCAGCGATCGACGGACGCACAGACGTGTACTCGCTCGGCGTCATCCTCTTCCGGCTCATCTCGGGACGCATGCCGCTCGACATCACCGGCAAGCCGATCGTCGAAGCCGCGCGCATCGTTCAGCACGACGAGCCCACATCCCTCAGCACGATCGACCGGTCGCTGCGAGGGGACATCGAAACCATCGCGCTCACCGCGCTCGACAAGGAACGCGACCGACGCTATCAAGATCCCGCGGCCCTCGCCGCGGACGTGCGCCGGTTCCTCAACGACGAGCCACTGACCGCGCGACCCGCCAGCACCCTCTATCAGCTCAAGAAGTTCACGCGGCGCAACCGCGCACTCGTGGGCGGCGTCGTCGCGAGCGTGACGGTGCTCGTTGCGGGAGTCATCGGCACCAGCGTCGCCCTCGCGTGGGCGCTCCGTGCGAACACCGATCTCGAAGCCACCAACGAGAGCCTTGCGCTCGCCAACGTTAATCTCGAACAAGCCAACACCGATCTGCGACGCGTCTCGGAGTTCCAGGCCTCCCAGCTAGCGGGCCTAGACGTCGCGGCGATGGGCGCGACTTTCCGGTCCCACTTGCTTGAATCACGCGGAGAAGCCGGGCGCGAGGCGCTCGACGCGGCGCTCGGAGACGCCAACTTCACCACCGCGACCGTCGCGACGCTCGACGAGCACATTCTCGACCGATCGAGGCAGACGATCGACGATCGGTTCACAGACGACCCCGAAGTCCGAGGCCTGCTGCTTCACACGCTCGCCGGCACGATGCAAGACCTCGGCTCGCCGCAATCCGCCCTCTCCGTGGCGCAAGCAGCGCTCGACGTGCGACGCGCATCCCGAGGGGCAGACCACGAAGACACACTGCTGTCCGCAGCCCTGGTGGGCCAAGCGCACTTGTCACTCGGCCAACTCGATGAAGCGGACGCGGCCTTCAGTGATGTGATCCAAAGCTGGGAGAAAGCCGCCGGGCCGGCGGATTCTCGCGTCCTCAACGCACGTGCACGCTTGATTGAGGTGCTGTTGCGACGGCAAGACGGCGCTGCGGCCGAGCAACTCGCGCGGGAACTCATCGATCGCATGGCCGACACGGACGACTCAAGCGATAGCCAGCTCGTCGGAGTCCGCGAACAGCTCGCCTCGGCCTTGTCCGATCAGGGCAAGTACGACGAGGCGATCGCAATCCACCGGGATGTGGTCGCCCACCACACCGAACGGCAGGGTGAGTCCGGAAGCGCAACCCTCACCGCCAAGCTGAACTACGCGACGACCCTGGGCCTCGCCGGAAAGGTGCAAGACGCCGGCACGCTCGAGCAAGAAGTGCTCGATGCCCGTCGCGCCACGCTCGGCGACGATCATCCACAAACCATCCTTGCCATGGATGTGCTCACCCAGACCCTGACGTTCCTCGGCGATCTCGACGAAGCGGAGAAGCTCGCTCGAGAGGCGTACGACCGCGGCACACACATCCTCGGCCCCAACCACCCGGACACATTGGGCGCCCTGAACTCGCTCGCAAGCGCAACCGACAGACTGGGTCGTTTCAAGGAAGCCGAAGTGCTGTACAGACGGTCCTTGGAGGGACATCGCCTGTCACTCGGCGAAGACCACCCGCGGACGATCATCGCAGGAAGCAACGTCGGCTTCATCCTGCAAGCTCTGGACCAACCAGAGGCTGCCGAGCCGTTCTACAAGAACACCTACGAGCGGTTCCTCGACATTTACGGTGATCGTCATCCGAGCACACTAACCGCGTTGGGCAACTATGCCAACGTACTGCGCGGGCTCGGCCAGACCTCCGAAGCACTCGCTTTATTCCGGATCTCGTATCAGACGCGTCTGGAAGCTTTCGGCGAAGACCATCCTTCCACACTCCTCGGCCTGTTCAACCTTGCGAACGCGCTGACAGAAGCAGACTATCTCGAAGAAGCAGAGCCGCTCTGTATTCAGGCGCTCGCGAAGCACGAAGCCATCCTCGGCGAGGACCACATCGGTACCCTGCATTGCCTGAGACTCTTGGGAACACTCAGGAGCAAACAGGGCAGGCAGGACGAAGCAATCGAGTTCTTCCGAGAATCGCTCGCGCGTCGCGCAAGGGCACTCGGACCGGACCACCCTCTGACGCAGCAGGCGACCGAGCGCCTGGAAGAAGCCCTCGCGTCAGCGGAAGCGACGGGCGTGCAATACGACGGCTGATGTCAGAACTGTTCCGCAAACAGGGTTGCCCGTAACTGTCATCCCCAACGGCCGCAACACCGGGCCACATCTTTCGATTTGCTACGCCTGAGCACAGACTCCTCCCGACGCCCGCCACACCTCAGAACGCGGATGCGCCGTGCTCGGCGACGCAGCGGATTCCCGCAAAGACCGTCAGCGATGCGCCACTACGTCGCAATGAAATCATCGAAGACGGCTTCGATCGCACCTCCCAGGTTCAACACGCGCCGAAAAACAACAACACCCGGCACCATTCGGCACCGGGCGTTTCAAAGCGGGTGATCGGATTTGAACCGACGACATTCACGTTGGCAACGTGACGCTCTACCACTGAGCTACACCCGCCAGACTTGCTGGCAAGCCGCGCGACTCACGCCGCGAGCGGAAAGATACACCGCAATCGGCCCCCGGTCAACGCATCTTCAGTCCGCAACCGCGACCGAATCCCCGTCAACGCCCCGCGCCCGCTCGATTGCCTCGAGAACCTGCCCGGACGTGTACGCATTCGCGATCCATGGCCCGTCCTTCAGCCCAGGCCCAAACACCGCGAGCGTCGGAATCCCCGTCTGCCCGAGGTCTGACAGGCGCTCCCAGCCAGCCGCCGACCGCGACGTCAGGTCAACCGTGATCGGCACCACGTCATCCCCGACCAGCTCCGACTTCACCGGGTCGACGTCCAGCACCGCCGCTTTGAGAGCCTTGCAGTTCAGGCACCACTCGGCTGTGAAGTCCATGACGACGACCTTATCCGACGCCATCGCAAGCGCCGCAACCTCCGCCGTGTAGGGGTTCCAGCCCTTGGTCGTGAAGCCGTCCCGCATATCTGCCAGCAATTCCTGCTGTGTGATCCAGCGCGACTTGGCCGAGCCCGTCTCATTCATCGCCACCCACACACCGCTCGCCGACAACAGCAACGCAACCAGCCCAAACACACCCGTCGGCACCACCGACTTCGAAATCCGAAGCGTCCGCCACACCAGCCACAGCCCGGCAGCCACGACAAACGCAGCCACCACCCACCAGTGCAGCACCCGCCCGATGTACGGCATGTCCGCCGCGAGCGCCAGCAAACCCGCGCCGATGAAGTACGCGCCCGCGCCCATCAAGAGCAGCGCCATCACCTGCTTCACCAAATCACTCGCCGGCCCAGTCTTCGGCACACGCTTGACCAACTGCGGAAACAGGCTGAGCACCAGGTACGGCAGCCCCATGCCCACACCCATCGACACAAACACCGCCGCCGTCGCGTACCCCGCATCGCTCGCCGCAGCTGCAGGCAGCAGAGCACCGACGATGAAACCAAAGCACGGCAAGCCAAGCACCGCCGTCATCACACCAAACAAGAAACTCCCGCTCGGCGAGTCCGCCTTCGGGTTCACCATGTACGCCTTCTGCGGCAGGTTGATGTTGAACATCCCCATCAGCCCGAACGACATCACAAAGATGACCGCGCCGATACCCGCCGTCACCCACCAGTACCCAAAGATCTGGCTCGGATCCGCGAAGCCCTCGAGCAGAAGCACCGGCAACGCCAACGCGCTCCAGAACGCCACCACGCCCACAAACATCCACAAACCCAGCACAAACGCCCGCCCACGGCTCTCACCCGCGTGCTGCGTCAGCGTCATCACCTTGATCGGGATCACCGGCAGCACGCAAGGCGTCAGGTTCAGCACAAACCCGCCAACAAGCCCCGCGCCGATCAACGCCCAGATCAGCATCGATGAATCGCCGCCAGGCAGGCGGATGAACCCAAGAAACTTCACGCCACTCGAAGCGACAGCCGTCTCCGACTCACCCGCATCGGCAGGATCATCCGACGAAGACGCGCCGCCGGCCCCCTCCGCCGGCACAAACCCGCGAGGGTCAAAGCCGTCAAAGTCCGGGTTCGCCGGCGCGTTCGCCGGGCTCGACGTCACCGTCACCCGAACCTCAACATCCTCGTACTGCGGCATGTAGCACTGCTCGTCGTCGCACGCCTGAAGGCTCACGCTGATCGGCAGCACCAACTCCCCCTCGGCCGCGTCCTCCGCGATCAGCACAGGCACGTACGCGATCGCCCGCCCCTTGTACGTCAGCACCTCGACCGTCGCCGGCCCCTCGCCCGACACGTTCGGCACCATCGCAAGCTTCGGCTCGGGCCACTGCACCTCGCCGACGCCGGAAACACCGGGAACATCACCAAGCACGACCTCAGCGCGGATCGCAAACGCCGCGATCTCCGGCGGCAGAATCTCCGGATCCGAAACCGCCGGCCACGAGTGCAGCGTCTCCCCGTGATCCATCACCACAGCGATCGCGACCTGCCCGCCCGGAGCGACCTCGGCCACGCTCGCCACGGCCGACACCTCAACCTGAGGCACATCGCCAAACCCGCCAAACTGACCGGCAGCCGAGCCCCCGGCGGTCGCCCAGAGAGCCATTACCAGCCAAGTCAAGACACCCGTGACCCCACGCATACCCATGATCAACCGTCCTTCACTCCGGCGATTCCGAACCCGTTGCTCTGCCAATCTGCCCCGCCCCTAAATTGTTCCACCGACGCCAACCGCCGGTTCGCTCAAGCCTTCCCCCGTCTGCCGACGATAACCCCTCCGGACCTGCAGCGTTCCCACGGAGACCGCGCCCCCATGATGTTCACCGATGTCCTCGACCAGTCCGAGATCGACGCCCTGTTGAGCGCCGTCGACTCGGGCGACGTCGAAGAAGCCTCGGACGGTGCCCAGGTCTTCAGCCGCACCCGCCACGCCTCAGACAGCGTCGAGGTCCGGGCCTACGACTTCAAACGCCCCGAACGCGTCTCCAAGGACCAGATGCGGTCCCTCCAGACCCTCCACGAGGCCTTCGCCCGAAACTTCGGCGCCGCCCTCTCCGGCTTCCTCCGAACCATCGTCGAGGTCAAGGTCGCCACCTGCGAGCAGATGACCTATTCGGAGTTCATCTCGGGCCTGCCGAACCCAACCAGCTTCAACCTCATCCAGCCCGACAAGCTCGAAGGCCAGATCTGCCTCGAGATCAGCCCCCTCATCATCTATCCCATCATCGATCGCCTTCTCGGCGGCACCACCCAAGACCTCTTCATCCCCCAGCGCCCCCTCACTCTCATTGAAACCCGGCTCATCTCCAACATCACCAGCCGAGGCCTGGACGCCCTCAGCGAGGCCTGGGCAAGCGTCAAGCAGTTGCTCTTCGACATCGTCGCCACCGAGTCCAACCCCCAGCTCGTCCAGATCGTCCCACCCAACGAGGTCGTCGTCGTCGTCGGCTTCGAGATCAAGATGTCCAACCGCGCCGGCACCATGAACCTCTGCATCCCCTACAACGTCATCGAGCCGGTCATGGAAGAGCTCAGCGCCCAATCCTGGTTCGCCGCCGGCAAGCACACCGTCGACCCCACCCACCGCCAGCGCATGGACGTCTCGCTGGGCCGAGCCACCGTCCGCGTCTCGGGCGTGCTCGCCAGGACCACCATGACCGTCCGCGACCTCGCGACCCTCGCCCCGGGCGACATCATCACGACCGACAAGCCAGCCGTGCAGCCCGTGAGCATCCGCGTCGAAGACGAGTCCAAGTTCTGGGCCGCCATCGGCCAGGTCAAAGGCAAGCGCGCCGTCAAGGTCCTCGCCCCGGTCGTCCCAGGGCAGAAACCCCCGAAACCGGGCACCGGGTCCAGCATCAACGTGGGACTTCCAGAGAGCGAGCGGCCCGCCGCGTCTTAACCAGAGCAACACACACCGTCCGTTGACCCGACCGACCTGTCCGATCTATTGTTCGGCAGTCCGGACGTCCCGGGCGAAGAACTGTCCCCACCGGCACCCGGCGGCACAGGCCGCCGATGGCGTCTCGGAGTCCCGCATGAGCTAAGCCAAGCCATGCCGCGTCAGGCGTGAACCGACCCCAGGGTCATCCTCACGCCGCCGTCTTCCGAGAGGCCACGGGGGTGCCATCAAGCCCTGTGGCCTTGTTGCGTTGTACGCGGCGAGACCCCGACAACCGAAGACCAGACAACCAGACAGCACGACAACCAGCCATCCCAAGCCAGAACAAACAGGACCAGCACACGTGAACATGAACACCCAGGAAATGATCCGCATCGTCGACTCGATCGCACGCGATCGGAACATCGAGCGGTCGCTGCTCATCACCGACCTCGAGCAGGCCATGATCTCCGCCGCCCGCAAGTACTTCGGCACCATCGACGCCGACGAGTTCACGTGCACCATCGACCCCATCGACGGCTCCATCGACCTCAAACGCCACGGCGAAGAGCTCGAGATCCCGCCCGCCGACTTCGGCCGGATCGCCGCACAAACGTTCAAGCAGGTCATGATCCAGCGTTTCCGCGACGACGAGCGCAACTCCATCCTCGACGAGTTCTCCAAGCGCGTCGGCGAGATCGTCACCGGCACCGCCCAGCGCTACGAAGGCGGCGCACTCGTCGTCACCATTGACCGCGCCGAGTCCTTCATGCCCCGCTCCGAGCAGATCCCGGGCGAGCAGTTCGAAGCCGGCGACCGTGTCCGCTGCATGATCCTCGACGTCCGCGAGCAGGGCTCACAGGTCAAGATCGTCATCAGCCGAGGCCACCCCGACTTCATCCGCCGCCTCTTCGAAGTCGAGGTCCCCGAGGTCGCCGAGCGCATCATCGAGCTCAAAGCCATGGCCCGCGAGGCCGGCTATCGCACCAAGATCGCCGTCGCCTCCATCGACTCCCGCGTCGACGCCGTCGGCGCCTGCGTCGGCGTCCGCGGCAGCCGAATCAAAAACATCGTCGACGAGCTCAACGGCGAAAAGATCGACATCGTCCGCTGGAACGAGTCGTCCCAGATCCTCATTCAGAACGCCCTCAAGCCCGCCGAGGTCCACGAGATCAACCTCTGCTTCGAGCTGGGCCGAGCCACCGTCGTCGTCCGCGACGACCAGCTCTCCCTCGCCATCGGCAAGCGAGGCCAGAACGTCCGCCTCGCCGCACGCCTTACCGGCTGGGACATCGACATCCTCACCCCCGAGGAGTTCGACAAGGGCCTCGCCATCCTCAACGAGACCCTCACCGCCATCGAGGGCATCGAAGAGATGCACCTCGACAAGCTCGCAGCCCTCGGCATGGTCAGCGTCTTCGACATCGAAGAGGTCGGCCCCGAGGTCCTCATGAACGAGATCGAGATCTCCGAGGAGCTCGCCAACACCATGGTCGAGATCGCCGCCGAGAAGGCAAAGATCGTCGCCGAGCAGCAACAGAAGGAAAAGGAAGAGGCCGAGGCACGCCGCAAGGAAGAGGAAGCCGCGAGCGCCGCCCTCCTGGGCGAGTTCGCCGGCGATGCCCCGGCCGACGCCGATGCGGACGCCGCAGCGGCGCTCATCCTCGGTGGACCAGCAGACGGACCAGCCTCCGCCGAGTCCACCACCGACACCGAATCGAAAGACGCCCCCGAGAACCCCACCGACAGCTAACGACGCACGCCGTCGTCAGCTGATCCGCCGACAGACACACGGAGCTTCCCTTGGCCAGACGGGTCTTTGAAATCGCGAAAGAACTAGGCGTCGCCTCCAAGGCGGTGGTGACCAAATGCCACGCCGAGGGCATCCCCGACGACGTGGTCAAGAACCACATGTCCTCGATCTCCGTGGGCCTCGAAGCCACGATCAAGGAATGGTTCTCCGAGGGCAGCGCCGAAGGCGGCCACGCCACGGCCACAGCCGTCGAAACCTCCGAAAAGGTCGACATCACCAAGGTCAAGGCCAAGCCCAGGGCCAAAGCCAAGGCGAAAGCCAAGCCCAAGGCCGAGCCCGCCACCGACGCACCGGCCACCGAAGCCCCCGCTGCCCAACCGCAGGTCGAGACCGAGGCCAAGCCAGAACCCCCCGCGCCGGCAGCCCCGACGACGCCCGCTGCACCGCCGCCGGCGACCAAGGTCGCGCCTGCAGCGTCAGATCCCGCGCCGGCACCCGAGGCCGGTCCCGAGCAGCCTGCAGCACCCGAGCCCCAGGCCGAGCCCATCAAGCCCGCCGCCGAAGCACCCAAGCCCAAGCCGGTCGCGCCGCCGACGATGAACGTGCCGACCCGGCCCAAGGTCGTCGCACCCGCCGGCCCGCGCATCGAAGAGATCGAACGCAAGAAGGTCTCCCTCTCAGGCCCCAAGGTCGTCCGCGTCGAAGCCCCCGAAACCCTCGACGTCCCTCGCCGCGGCCCACGCACCGGCGGCGGCGGCCCCGGCGGACCGGGTGGCCCAGGCGGCGACCCCTTCGGCCCGCCCGGCATGGGCGGCCGAGACCGCGGCGGCGACCGAAACCGCCGAGGCGGCCCATCCTCCCGCCGCAACACCCGCGGCGGCGGCGGTGGCGGCGCGCAGCCCTTCCGCCAGCAGGATCTGATCGAACGCGAGGCACGCCTCCAGCGCTCGGGCGGCTTCATGAAGCGCCGCCGCCAGGACGCCAAGCGAAAGGCCGGCGCATCCGCCGACCGCGCCCAGACCCCCGCCCAGACTGGCGGCACCGTCAAGATCCAGGCGCCCTTCACCATCAAGGACCTCTCCGCCGCCACCGGCGTCAAGGCCGCCGACATCGTCAAGCAGCTCTTCATGCAGGGCGTCATGGCCACCATCAACTCGGGCATCGACGTCGAGCAGGCCCAAGAGATCATGATGGAGTACGAGATCGAGCTCGAGGTCGAAGCCGCCGCGAGCGCCGAGGACGCCGTCGCCAAGGACTTCGAAGACCGCGAGAACGTCGACGAGCGCCCCCGGGGCCCCGTCGTCACCATCATGGGCCACGTCGATCACGGCAAGACCAGCCTGCTCGACAAGATCCGCAACGCCAACGTCGCAGCGGGCGAGGCCGGCGGCATCACCCAGGCCACCAGCGCCTTCCAGGTCCCCGTCACCATCGGCGGCAAGGAGAAGTTCATCTCCTTCGTCGACACGCCGGGCCACGAGGCCTTCACCGCCATGCGCTCCCGCGGCGCCAACGTCACCGACATCGTCGTGCTCGTCGTCGCCGCCGACGACGGCGTCATGCCCCAGACCATCGAATCCATCAACCACTGCAAGGCCGCCGGCGTCCCGCTGGTCGTCGCGCTCAACAAGATCGACAAGCCCGAGGCCACCGACGCCAACATCCAGAAGATCCTGGGCCAGCTCGCCGAGCACGAGCTCAACCCCGTCGAATGGGGCGGCGACACCGAGGTCGTCAAGACCTCCGCCGCCAAGGGCGAGGGCATCGACGAACTCCTCGAGATCCTCGACCTGCAAGCAGAAGTCCTCGAGCTCACCGCCGACTTCGACGGCCCCGCCCGAGGCACCGTCGTCGAGTCCCGTCACGAGACCGGCCGAGGCTCGGTCGCCAACGTCCTGCTCCAAGACGGCAAGCTCGCCGTGGGCGACTTCATCGTCGCGGGCCCCGCCTTCGGCCGCGTCCGCGACATCACCGACGACCGCGGCAAGAAGCTCAAGGAGGCCTACCCGCCCCGCCCCGTCCAGATCTCCGGCATCGACGAGCTCCCCCTCGCCGGCGACAAGTTCTTCTGTGTAGACACCCTCAAGAAGGCCCAGCAGGCCGCCGAGCAGCGCCGCGAACGCGACCGCGAGACCCAGCTCGCCCAGCCCAAGGTCACCCTCGACACGCTCTTCAGCACCATGGAGAGCGCCGACGTCAAGGAGATCCTCGTCGTCATCAAGGCCGACGTCCAGGGCTCGGTCGACGTCCTCAAGCACGAGATCGAGAAGGTCTCGACCGACGAGGTCAAGGTCCGCGCGCTCCACGCAGCCGTCGGCGGCATCACCGAGTCCGACGTCATCCTCGCCGAGGCCTCAAAGGCCATCATCATCGGCTTCAACGTCATCCCCTCGGGCAAGGCCCGCCGCCAGGCCGATGACAAGGGCGTCGAGATCAGAACCTACGACGTCATCTACCACATCACCGAGGACATCACCAAGGCAGCCGAGGGCATGCTCGAGCCGGAACTCCGCCAGGAAGTCCTGGGCCACGCCGAGGTCCGCCAGGTCTTCAAGGTCTCCAAGGTCGGCGCCATCGCCGGCTGCTACGTCACCGACGGCGTCGTCGAACGCGACGCCCTCATCCGCGTCACCCGAAACGACATCGTCATCGAGAACGACCGCAAGCTCGAGCAGCTCAAGCGATTCAAGGACGACGCCAAAGAAGTCCGCGCCAACATGGAGTGCGGCATGAAGATCCACGGCTACGACGACATCAAGGAAGGCGACATCCTCGAGTGCTACAAGCAAATCGAGATCAAGCGAACGCTCTGATGCATAGCTCTTTCTCGACGAGCCCGAAGCGCAAGCGAGGGAATGCCTTTTCCTCGAAGAGCCCCCCGCGTGAGCGGGGGGTCATCTTCACTCAACAAAACCACCCATGATCATCGGAGTCCTCCAAGTCGAGCTCGACATCCCAGGCGCCGAGTCCCTCAAGGACAAGCGCAGCGTCGTCAAGTCCGTCAAGGACAAGCTCCACCGCGAGCACCTCGTCTCCGTCGCCGAGGTCGCCCAGCAGGACACCATCACCACCGCCATCCTCGGCTTTGCCCTCGTCGGCTCCGACGGCCGAAAGATCGGCCAGACCCTCGATCGCATCTGCGAGAAGCTCCGAAGCCTTCACGACGCCGACGTCGCCGCCACCAAACGCCACATGATCCGAGGCGATGCGCCGGTCCGCGAACACCAGGCAGAACCCATCGACCACCACTACGTGCAGCAGATGATCGCCGACGCCAAAGCCTTAGAACAAGGTGAGTCTTCATGAGCCAACGCTCCGACCAAGTCGCCGGCCTCCTCCGCGATGCCATCCAGAAGGTCATCAGCAAGGGCCTCCACGACCCGCGCGTCAAGGGCCTGATCACCGTCACCCGCGTCACAGTCTCCGAAGACCTCCGCTCCGCCACTGTCTACATCTCGGTCATGCCCGACCAACACCGCGACCTCACCATGCACGGCCTCACTGCCGCCAGCAAGCACATCCGCCACGAGATCTCCAACCAGCTCGCCCTCCGCAAGACCCCCGAACTGCTCTTCAAGCCCGACGTCAAGGCCGCCCGCCAGGCCGCCGTGCTCGATGCGCTTTCCAAGGTCGCCAACGAGCCCGAGCGTGCACCCGAGCCGTGGGGAGCGGAAGCTGACGAACACAACGCCGAGAGCGCCAACAATTCCGCCATCAGCGACCCCAGCCCACCAGGACGAGCCAGCGACGACCCATGAGTGCCGACCCCGCCGCCAACCTTCGAGGCCTGCTTGAGGCCCAGCTCAAGGACGCCCCGGCGGCCCCGGAAGCCTCACGCTTCACGCCCACACTCGTCGCCGATCACCCCTTCGCCGACTCCATCCTCGAAGAGCTCCTCTACGCCTTCCTCGTCTGGGAAGCCGGCGACAAAAGAGCCGCCGCCGCCCCAGCCAAGCTCGCCGCCACCTGCGTCGACGCCAACGAGCTCCGCATCTGCCTCTCATCCGAGATCGTCACAGCCCTCGGCAGCACCTACCCCAAAGCCGCCGAACGCGCCGAACGCATCCGCGCAACCCTCAACGACATCTTCGACCGCGAGCACGAGGTCTCCCTCGCCTCACTCGGAACCGCCGGCAAGCGCGAGGCCCGACAATATCTCGACTCGCTCGAGGGCATCCCGCCCTACGTCGCCGCCCGCACCGCGCTGGTCGCCCTCGACTGCCACGCCTTCCCCGTCGACGACCGTCTCCGCAAGCTGCTCGCCGGCGAGTCCTGCCTCCCCGACGACGAAACCACCGACAGCGCCCCCGGCTGGATCGAACGACAGATCCGCGCCGGCGAAGCCCAGCCCATGTTCCTCGCGCTCGAACACTGGGCCGCCGAGCACAAGCCGGCATCGCGCACCCGCAAGAAGACAACCAAGAAAGCAACCAGCCGCAAGAAGACAACAAAGAAGGCGTCAACGCCCAAGTCCGACGGCTGACCGCACCCACGGAGACCCCCATCATGGCCGGCCACAGCAAATGGGCGAACATCCGCCACCGCAAAGAACGCCAAGACAAGAAGCGCTCCAAGATCTGGTCCAAGTGCTCCAAGGCCATCATGGCCGCCGCCCGCACCGGAGGCCCCGACCCCGACACCAACCTCGCCCTCCGCTACGCCATCGACGAAGCTAAGTACGCCAACATGCCCAAAGACACCATCAAGCGCGCCATCGACAAGGGCGCGGGCGCGGGCAGCGGCGACGCCTTCGAGTCCATCACCTACGAGGGCTACGGCCCAGCCGGCGTCGCCATCATCGTTGACACACTGACCGACAACAAAACGCGCACCGTCGGCGACGTCCGCAACACGTTCAAGAAGCTCGGCGGCTCCATGGGCAACTCAGGAGCCGTCTCCTACATGTTCAGCACCAAGGGCCAGATCCTGATCGAAGCCGGCAAGACCACCGAAGACCAGATCATGGAACTCGCCATCGAAGCCGGCGCCGACGACGTCGAGTCGCCCGAAGCGGACGAGGGCTACTGGACCATCCTCACCGAGATCGGCGAGTTCATACCGGTCAAAGAAGCCATCGAAGCCGCCGGCATCGAGATCTCCGAAGCCGAGATCACCAAGCTCCCCGCCGACACCGTCGAGCTCACCGGCGAAGACGCCCAGAAAGCCTTCAACCTCATCGAAGCCCTCGAAGACAACGACGACGTCCAGAAGGTCTACACCAACGCCGACATCGACGAGTCAGCCCTCGCGTCGTAACGTTGCGAGGGCGGACAGGTAGATCTACAGGGGGGGCGGCGTCTCGCCGCCCAGCAAACTGCCCCACACACCAACACACGCCTCCAACGCCCGCCCCGGATCCGCCGAATCCGTAAGGTCCGCCACACCAACCGAGCCCGGCGACGCCACGCTCATCGCCCCGACACATGCACCGACCTCACCCAGCGTCCGCCGATCAAACCGATCAACCCGCACCACACCAAGCGACGCACCGATTTCCGCGACCTTCGAGGCCGCATCAATCCCCGACCGCGCCCAAGGCCCAAGCTCCACCGCGACACACCCGGCATCCGCGGGCCCGCCAAGCACCGCCACCAGCACACCATCCCGCTCGCTCGCCGCGCCGATCGACTCCAGCACACCGCCTACCGGCTCCGAGCCCATCGACACGCACACCACCGGCTCATCCGCCGCCGCCCCAAACCCACGCAGATCCGCCGCAAGCCCGATCGCATCGACCACCGCCCCCACCGCCCGCTCCGCGTTCGCCGATGACTCAAAGTGCTCCGGCGGGATCAGCAGGTCTACCCCCACACACCGCTGACCCAACCGCTTGACCGTCGCCGCAAGCTCCCGCCGCCCCGCGCGATCGAGCGCCCTCGGCCGGACGTCCGCCGCCGTCGCATCCACCACAACCTGGGCCACCCCGCGCTCCGCAATCCACGCCAGCGCCGCGCGCGCCGACGCCACCCGCCCCCGCAGCCCGCGCGTCGTCACAGCCAAGATCGGAACCGAGAACTCCATACCCCTCATTGTTGCGCGCACGATCGCGAGACATACGATCCGGCCATGCCACCCCTCCGACGCTTTCTCGAAGTCGTGCACATCACCGCCGCCGGGCTGTGGCTGGGCGTCGCCGTCGGCACCGGCGCGGCGGCCGCCATCCTCTTTCCCACCCTCAGAGACCTCGAGCCAACCCTCGCGACCTACCCCGACTACACCGGCGAGCACTGGCGCCTCGCCGCCGGCCATGTTGCCGCACGACTCTTCGCCTTCAGCGACGTCGTCGGCTTCTTCTGCCTCATGCTCGCGGGCCTCACCCTCTGCATAATCGCCGCGACGCGGCAGGTCTGGATCCGAACACCACGCGTCACCCTCGCAAGGCTCTCATCCCTCGGCCTCGCGATCCTCGCATCGGGCTACAACATCTTCATCCTCGCACCCCGCATGAACGGCAACCTCAACGACTACTGGACCGCCGCCGAAGCGGGCGACAACGACGCGGCTCTCGCCGCCCAACAAGCCTTCATGGCCGACCACACCCCCGCCTCCAACACCATGGCCGCCATCGCAATCGCCGCGCTCGCGCTCACCGTGACCGGCGCCATGGCCCTCACCGCCAAGCCCCGCGCCGCCGCCGCGCCGAAGCCGAGCCGACTCGAAACACCCTCGCTCGCCTCGAAGAAATGACCGTCCTCACCCCCACCAACCCGCGCGGCCTCCGCGACCTGCCCTTCAAGCTCCCCGAGGTCACGCGCGCCCAGAAGGACCGCGCCCGCAGAGTCCTCAAAGCCCTCCGCGACACCTATCCAGACGCACACTGCGAGCTCGACTACACCGAGCCCCACGAGCTCGTCATCGCCACGATCCTCAGCGCCCAAGCCACCGACGTCGGCGTCAACAAGGCCACACCCAAACTCTTCAAAGCCTTTCCGACCCCCGCCGACTACGTCGCCGCAACGCCCAAAAAGATCGAACCCTACATCAAGACCATCGGCCTCTTCCGCAACAAAGCCAAGTCGGTCCACGCCGCGATGACAACCCTTGTCGAAGACTTCGAAGGCGTTGTCCCCGACACCATGGACGAGCTGCTCACCCTACGAGGCGTCGCGCGCAAAACCGCCAACGTCGTCCTCGGCAACGCCTTCAACATCAACGTCGGCTTCGTCGTCGATACCCACGTCGAACGCATCAGCAAACGCCTGGGCCTCGTCCCCGAAGACGCCACCGTCGCCATGACCGAACGCTACCTCTGCGCCCTGCTGCCCAGGGATTCATGGTGCGACGCCAGCCACATGCTCATCTTCCACGGCCGCCGCGCATGCAAGGCCAAGATGACCACGCACATCGACAACCCGATCTGCAAGAGCTACGGCAGCTGTGCGAGGGCGGCGAAGAAGTAAACCGGCGATATCACCCCGCCCTCAGCCGCCCTCGGCCGCACCCGCGGTGACAACGTCGGGCACCTCGAACTCTGGTACCTCGACGCCAGTCTCGATCCGGCTGATCTCGATCTCAAAGACGATCGGGCCTGTCTGTTCGACCACGCGATACGCGTACTGAACGCCGTCGATCTCCCGGTAATCCTCGTAAACGCGGCGGAACGGCGCCATCTGCGTCTCGTCGAGAGGGCTGGGACGCTCACCGGTGATCATCAGCAGCAGGCCCGTATCCAGGTCGATCGAGTACACCTCGCGGCGGCCGTCGAGATGCGTCATCTCAAGCAACGCCGCGCGTCGGTCGCCCTGCGAGACGCCCCCACGCACGCGAACATCGCTGAACATCTCTCGCCAATCCGCAAGCTGGTAGAACCGGGCAGACGCCGCCAGCCGGGTCGCCGCGATGTCGCTCAACGCCTCGGCGTCCCCATCGTCGGTGACCTGCCACGCCGTGCCGTCCTGCACGATCGATCGCAATGTCGCTTGACCAGGGAAGACGATCTCCTGCACCATTGTCTGAGGTGCACCGGCCGTCACCTCAAGCCGGCCCTCCTGCCGGGGCCGCTCCTCGCCGCCGACGAACACACGGACGCGGCCGACAAACCGACGCGACGTGACCGCTCGCACCGCATCCTCGCCGCCCAGCCCATCAAGATGCAGCCGCATGATCTCCTCAACATCGGGCAGATCCGCCGCTGCGATCGGCTCCGGTTGAGGCACGCCCTCTGCCTGCCCAGAGGCCAAACCAGCCGAGAGCGACGCCACGCCGAGCGACAGCCCGGCCAGCACAACGCCAACACATTTCCGATTCATCGATGAACCTCTGCGGTTGACCCGGACGCGGCGGAGCCCGCCGGGGAGGATTGATCGAAACGAGCCCGCCGCGATTCGAACGCGGAACCTCTGGCTTCGGAGGCCAGCGCTCTATCCAATTGAGCTACGGGCTCTTGTCGGTGCGGGTTCGCCCGCCGTCCGGCCGCACTGTACGATCAAAGCCCCCCGGGGGCAATCGCACCGTCCGGGAACCTCACCATGGACCTTCCGCAGCCGCAACACGCGCCCGCCCAGCTCTGGCGGGTCCTCGCCATCACCTTCCTGCTCTCCGTCGGCACAGGCTCGGTCACCCAGGGCCTCTACTTCATCGCCGACGCCACCGGCCAGTTCGACCGCCCGGCTCGATTCCTGCTGGGCGTCGTCATGGGGGCCGTCTACATCCCCGCGGCGCTCGCCAGCGGGCCCGTGCTCCGACGTGTGAGCGCCGCCTCCGCGAAAACCTCGCCGCGAGCGATCCTCGCGGCACTCGTCACCCTGGGCGGCTTCGCGGCCCTCGTGCCTCCTGGAGTCGCCAGCACCGGGGCCGACGCGGCATGGTCAATCTGGCTCACAGCGGTCGTCTATTCGGTGAGCACAGGCCTGATGTGGCCCATCGTCGAATGGTACCTCTCCGGCGGCCGAAAGTATGCCGCACTCCGCTCCGCCACCGGCAAGTTCAACGTCACCTGGACAGGCGCGATTGTCATCTGCTTCTGGCTGCTCTTTCTCTTTCTCGAAAGAGCACCGCTCAACGTCCTCGCTTTGCTCGCGCTGCTGCACGCCGCAGGACTCATCATCGTGCTCGGACTGCCAGAAAGCCCGGCACCACCGCTCGATCATCACGAGCCCCATCCGCCGGTCTACGACCGCATGCTCGCCGTCGCACGACGGCTCCTGCCAACCAGCTACCTGCTGATGTCAGCACTGAGCCCCTACCTCGTCGGCGCACTCAATTCACTCGAGATCAAGCTCAAGTGGCAGCCGGTGATCGCGAGCATCTGGCTCGTCTCACGCGTCGCCGCCATGATCACTCTCGAGCGGTGGCACGGCTGGCATCAGTCATGGCTCACCCACATCACCGGTGCGGTGCTTCTCATCCTCGGCTTCGCAGGCTGCATCCTCGCGCCGGCCGCCGACTCACTCGCGCTGATGCTCGGCTCGCTCGCCGTCTTCGGCGCAGCGATGGGAATCATCTACACCGCCGCGCTGTACTACGCGCTCGAAGTCGGCGGCCACTCGGCAGACGCCGGTGGTACCCACGAAGCGCTCATCGGCATCGGCTACACGGCCGGGCCCACGATCGGCTTCGCGAGCGCTCTCGCCGTCGCCTCTGGCATCGTGCCAGAGCACCTCTTTGGCTCCGCGATCGTGACCGCGACAATCGCCGCAAGCGCAGCCGGCTACGCCGTTTCCGGACGCCGAAGCCATTCCAAGGCGTGACCGCATCAACCAAATGCTGAACAAAACGATCCCGCAAACCCCGAATCACGTACAACCAGAACAAACCACCCGGCGAAACCGTCCTGTACCCTGCAGTCACAAACCGCTGGTCAAACAAGCAGCAGCCGGCTCTCTCGATCGCCGATCTCCGCCAAAACGGTCCCGAATCGGCAAACAAGAAGCCCGTCGGAAAACGCGATCCACACGCCCTCTGGAGGCTCCATGGCAGACAGCACCACGTCCACGTCACGCTCAAGCGGCACAACGCTCCTGAGGCTCGCCCTGGCAACCGCGGGCCTCGTCGCCCTCGGCACCGCGGTCTCCGCCCCCTTCGCAACGCCGTGGACCGCTCCCGCTGAGGCGCAGGCCTCGCAGCTTGCCGACGGTCAGCCCGACGCCGATGCCTGGCGCAAATCCGTGTGGTCAACCGCGTCGGCGGGCGATCTCGATCAGACCCTCGCCCTCCTCGCCGATGTCCCCGACGAGGCCGACCCCGCCGCGACAGCCGATCTCCGGGCGTCCGTTGAACTCCTGCTCGCCAACATCGAGAAGCGAGACACCGCCCGAGCTGAGCAGATCCAAGAACAGCGCGCCGAATTCCGCGACGCCCTCGACGCCGCCCGAACGTCCGGCGATGACGCCGACGTCTCCGAGGCCCTCGCGCTCGCACTCCTCGTCGAGACACTCGTCGAAGACAAAGCGGCGTTCCGCAACGAGCCCGAGGTCATCGAACTGATCGACCTCGCAGCCAAAGCGGCGCGGCAAGCCGAAGCCGACGAAGACTGGCTCGCCGCATCCGAGCTGTTCGCCAGGCTCAACATGCTCACCGAGACAAGCCAAGACTTCAAGGCCGATCTGCAGCGGCAGATCCTCCGCCGGGATCAGCTCATCCTCTACATCCCCGAGATGTACTGGAACATGCGCGACGCACGACTCCGCGAGCTCGAACAGCGGGCCCTCGACCGATGGAACGAAGAACAGGCCGACGTCATCAACGATGCCGCCGTCGCCGAGGACGAAGAAGAGCCGCGTGAGCCGCCCACCGTCAAGGGACTCCCCGCCTACGTCGAGCGCGGTGACGCGTACACCGTCAAGCTCGCCGACATCACCGCCGACCTCGCCCTCGCAGCGATCAACAACGCCAGCTACCGACACATCTCGTCAACAACAATCCGCGACATGGCCCAGGGCGGCCTCGATGTCCTCGAAATGCTGCTCGACACCTCTGCGATGACGACCACGTTCCCGTCGCTCGCCGACGCAGCGAAGCTGGCGCAGTTCAACCGATACATCGACGAGGAGCGTCAACGCCTCGCCGAACTCAACCAGGACATCTCGATCTTCGATCTCCGCAAGACGCTGCAGAGGTTGCTCTCAGTCAACGCCGAAACCGTCGCCTTGCCAGACCAGGTCGTCATCCACGAGTTCGGCGCCGGTGCCATGAACACCCTCGACGAGTTCACCGCCATCATCTGGCCCCACGAGCTCCGCCAGTTCTACAAGCGGCTCGGCTCGTCCTTCATCGGCGTCGGAGTCCAGATCGTCAACGACCCAATCACCGGCGACCTCAAGGTCTTCACCCCGCTCTCGGGCATGCCCGCCCAGCGAGCCGGCGTCCGAGCCGAAGACATCATCACCCACGTCAACGGCGAACCCATGATCGGCATCTCAACCGAAGACGCCGTCGACATCATCACGGGCCCCAAGGGCACCGACGTCACCCTCACCATCAAGCGCGACGACGACGGCGAAGAGCTGATCAAAGACATTACGATCACCCGCGCCGAGATCGACATCCCCACCGTCACCGGCTGGAAGCGCCTCCGCCCCGAGAACGACATCGACGCCTGGGACTGGTTCGTCGACCGCAACCAGGGCGTCGGCTACATCCGCCTCGAGAAGTTCGCCGAGGAATCCACGCGCGAAATCGACGCCGCCCTCGACCACATGCGCGATCGGGGCCTCCGCGCCCTCATTCTCGACCTCCGCTTCAACTCGGGCGGCCAGTTCGACCGCGCTATCGAGATCACCAACCGCATCGTACCCACCGGCACCCTCGTCTCGACCGTCAACAGCCGCACCGAACGACCCGAAACACACCGAGCAACCCCACGTCAGGCACTTCTCCGCGACATCCCCGTCGCCGTCCTGATCAACAGCAACTCAGCATCCGCGTCGGAAATCGTCGCCGGCGCCGTCAAAGCACACGCACGCCGAGACAACGCCGACGCCATCGTCATCGGCGAACGCTCCTACGGAAAGGGCACCGTCCAGAACGTCCACGGCATCGCCCGCCAGACCGCAGCCATGAAGGTCACCACCCAGTACTACCAGCTCCCCGACGGCTCGCTCATCCACCGCCGCAAGGGCTCGAGCGACTGGGGCGTGACCCCAAACCTCAACATCTCGCTCCTGCCCGGCCAAGTGAGCGATTCACTGCGCATCCGCAGCCGCGCCGACGTCATCCAGATCGACGAAGCCGGCAACGAAATCGCCGACGCCGAAGAACGCCGCGACCCCAGCGAGCTCATCACCGAGGGCATCGACCTCCAACTCCAAACCGCCCTCGTCCTGCTCAAGGCCCGCGTGCCAACGGAGACCTCATCTACAGCGATGCGCGACGACGGCTAAGAACTCGATTAGTTACACTCTCATCCTGTGATCAATTGGCTCAGGACAACGACACGGGTCCTGCAACTCCGACTGGTCATGGGACCCTTCTGGCTGAGCTGCATCCTGACCGCGGCCGTGCTCTGGTGTGTTGCGAACCTCGCCCAGCTGCCATCGTCAAGCTCGACCTACCGCGCAGCGGCTCAGTTCCACACCTCAGTCGCCACAGCGCTTCCGGACCGCCCCGCACAGCAAGCGGAACTGGACGTTTTGTTCAAACTCTGGAACCGCGGATCCATCTCAGAGAAGGTTCGCCGCGCGCTTCCGTCGGACTTCGTCTTTGCGGCGTTCAAGGACGATCCGCACCCCGCGTCCGGACTCATCCTCCGATTCATCGCAGGAACGCTGACTATCGGCAGCCTCGCGTTCATCATCCACGTGATCCTGTGGGGCAGGCTTTTGAGCGGCGACGAGCCAGACCCTGAGCAGTATCGACGTGCCGCGCTAACGACAAACATCTGCCTCGCATGCTGCATCGGCCATGGACCGCTGCTGCTCATGGCGCTCGATTTCTATTCACATCTATTCTCGTTTACTGTGTACAGCGATCTCTATCTCACGCCGACCGCCGTTTCGAACACGACGCTGATCACCCTTGCAGCGTTGAGCTTTGTCATTTACCTACTCGTTGTGCTCCATCGCCGCTGGCGACATCGCTTGCGAAGCACTAGCCCCACCCACTGCCCCAAATGCAACTACGAACAAGGCACCTTCGACACCTGCCCCGAGTGCGGCACACCACGCTCCGCCCCCACCGCTAAACTCTCCAAAGCAAAACGCCGTACCCTCATCGCCGGCTACGCCGCCATCCCCCTCCTGCTCATCGCCCCCTTCTGGATCAGTTGGATCGATATCGCCGTCTACCACATCAGGCACTGACCCACCCGCACGATCCTGTATACACCCACCCCATCCGCAACCCGACCGACACACACTCCCGCCCCTACAATCCGCCAACGCGAACTCCCGCCCGAAAGGACCATCCCCCATGGCCCAGGCCACCACCGACGCAACCTCCCACGCCAACAACCGGCTTTCCGACAAACTCCCCGACGAGACCCTGCTCAAGTGGCTCCGCGACATGCAGCTCATCCGCGAGTTCGAGACCCGGACCCAGCAGGCCTACCAGCAGGCCAAGATCGGCGGCTTCTGCCACATCTACTCGGGCCAGGAAGCCTGCGCCGTCGGCACCATCCAGTCCGTCGAGCACACCGACCCCGTCGTCACCGCCTACCGCGACCACGGCCACGCCCTCGCACGAGGTATGTCCGCCCGCGCCTGCATGGCCGAGATGTACGGCAAGGCCGACGGCTGCGCGAAGGGCAAGGGCGGCTCCATGCACATGTTCGACAAGCCCAACCACCTCTTCGGAGGCCACGGCATCGTCGGCGCTCAAACCCCCCTCGGCGCAGGCCTCGCCTTCGCCGCCCGCTACGAGTGGGAAGTCCTCGGCACCGGCTCAAAGAAAGTCTGCCTCTGCTACCTCGGCGACGGCGCCATCGACCAGGGCGCCTTCCACGAAGCTCTCAACCTCGCCAGCATCTACTCCCTGCCCGTCATCTACGTCATCGAGAACAACGGCTACTCCATGGGCACCGCCATCCACCGCCACACCGCCAACCACGAGAACCTCATCTCCCGCGGCGAGTCCTACGGCATCAAGTCCATCAAGATCGACGGCCTCGACATCCGCCACGTCTACGACGTCTTTAAGCCCTTCGCCGACGACTGCCGCGACATGCAACGCCCCGGCTTCGTCGACTTCAAGACCTACCGCTACCAGGGCCACAGCATGTCCGACCCCCAGAAGTACCGCACCAAGGACGAGGTCGACCAGTTCAAAGAGCAGGACTCCATCGCCAGCCTCCTCGCCCACCTCATGAACGAGCGCAACGCCATCGACGAGGACGGCTGGAAGGCCATGCGAAAGGAAATCGCCGCCGAGGTCAAAGACGCCGTCGAGTTCGCCGAGTCCGCCGAGGTCCCCGATCCCAGCGAGCTCTACACCGACGTCTACACCAACCCCGAGCCCAACCTCAGCCCCACAGCCACCTACACCCACGGCACGAAGAACCCGCTGCTGTAACCCGGGCTGCGGAAGATGAGCGTGCAGTTGCGACAGGCCGATGTCCTCATCGCCTCCCACGGCCGATCCGGCTCCACCCTCCTCGCCGCGCTCCTCACAACACCCCCCAACCGAATCGTCCTCAACGAACCCGGCATCGCCCACGCCGCCTACGGCACCCATGTCCGCAAGCAGCTCGAAGCCGCCGGCGACATCCCACGCGACCACCCAGTCCACCTGTTCGATAACCCACCAACCAGTGCCGACCCCGCCGAACTCGCGAGCACACTCATCGCCCCGCTCGTCGAAACCCGCGACCGCTGGGGCGTCAAAGAGGTCAATCCCGACTGGATCCGAGCATCGATCCCGATGCTCCAGCCGAAGCAGATCCTCGTCCTCGTCCGCGACCTCGACGAAGCCGCCGCCAGCCTCTACCTCAAGAACAAACGCGAGGGCTCACAAAAGTCCGAAGCGTGGCTGATCGAACGCTTCCGAGCCAGCCTCGAAGTGCTCGCCGACCTGCTCCAGTCACCAACCGCACTAACCCGCCGCGTCTGGTACCACCAGCTCGTCAGCTCGCAGCCCACCCGCGACGAACTCGCCGCCTGGCTCGACTGGCCCCTCGACGGCAACCCGGGCCGAAACTTCGACCTCTACAACCGCGCCCACGAATCAGCAGCCCACGCCGGCAAAGTCTCAGCACAAAGCGTCGGCCGATACACCCCAGGCACCGGCGCCGAACTCGACACCTTCGTCACCAAGCTGCTCGACGCAACCGAAGCCGAGCGTGCCGTCACGCACGCCGATCGCCCTGACTAGCTCAGGCTCAAGCCGCAGCCTCAACCGACCACGCCTCAGGCGCGGGATCCGCATCACGCAGCACGTACCGCTCGTCGTACCACGCCCGCCGAGGCCGACACGCACGCCTCGACGCCACGAGCTCACCACTCGGCTCAAGCATCCGCCGCGCGGCCTGCGACACATCACCCTTGAACCGCCGCGATGCCTGAAAGTGCTCGATCACCGGCTCGCCAACCGCGTCCGCATCAAAGATCTTCGTGTAGCCCGCCGGCAGCCACTGCGTCCGAAGCGGGTACCGCGCCGCGACAGACTCCCACGCAGAATCCAGATGAATCTGGTCCCAGATCTCGGGCCGCGCCTCGCACAGCTCGACCCACCGATCCACAACCCGCCGCGCCAGCGGCGTCCGGTTGAAATACACGGTCCCGCTCGCAAACTGCCACCCACGGAACTTGTGCACGGCGAAGTCCGGCTCGCCCCCAGACAGCAGCACCGGCGGCCGACGAATCACCGCATCCGCATCAACCCACAGCACAGGCCGATCGAGCCGATCCAACTCGTCGCGAATAAACCGCGCCTTCATCGCGCAGTTCGCCTCCCACGACCCCGCCGACTCGACACCCCGAACGTGATGGTCGAGCCCGAGCTTCGCGCAGCTGCCGAGCAGCCCCTTCACCTCATCCGCATACGGCGTCCCAACCGTGTAGTACGAGACCACAGCCGGCACACCCGCCGCCGAACCGCGCGGCGACTCCGCCTCATCGCCGCCCCACCACAACATCGGCGTCGGATAGTCCTCGCACGACCCGATCGTCCCATGCTCAACCAGCAGCGCCTTGCCCTCGTCGTACCAGTCCCGCTGGGCATCATGCAGAAACACAACACCGCCCGGATTGAGCAGCTCTCGCGCCCGCCGCATGCATTCCACCCGCGCGACGCCATCAATCAGAATCACGTCGAACCTCGACCCGTCAACAGCATGGATGTACCGCTCAAGATGCGTCGCATCTTCCTCATCAGCCGTCGCATTCCGCCCAAGCTCACCGCTCGGCTCAGCCAAGATCCGCGTCACATTCGCTCGCTCGCCCAGCCGCTCGCCAACCTTGGCGAACCACTCGGCATGATGCTCCACGCTCGTCAGGTGCGCCCCGTCCGGCAGGCGATCCGCCAGCCACACCGTCGACCCGCCGCTGCCCCACTCAAGCATCCGGCAACCGGCGAACAACCGCCGCTCAATCGCCTCTCGATGCTCCCGTCCGATGATGCACCTCATGGCTCAATACATCGGCCCCGACTGCCCATCCGCCGCAGATTCGACACACTCTGTATACACCCCTCCGCTCCGCCAGCATGCATAAACTCCCGCTGCAGCACGATCTCCTTTCGCCGAGCACTTTGGAGCCCCAGATGACAACCATGGACCTCCACGCCGCCGCAATCGCCAACGTCCCCCAGCCGGACTTCTCCAAGCCCCTCCCATCACGCGACGGCGACCGCATCATCCAGTTCCGCGAAGCCCTCAAAGAAGCCATGTCGCACGAGATGCGTCAGGACGAGCGCGTCTTCCTCATCGGCGAAGAAGTTGCCGAGTACAACGGCGCGTACAAGGTCTCCCAGGGCATGCTCGACGAGTTCGGCCCCAAGCGCATCATCGACTCCCCAATCTCAGAGAACGGCTTCGCCGGAATGTGCATCAGCGCTTCCATGTACGGCCTCCGCCCCATCGTCGAATTCATGAGCTGGTCCTTCAGCCTCGTCGCCGCCGACCCCATCCTCAACAACGCCCCGAAGATGCTCTACATGTCCGGCGGCCAATGGGGCTGCCCCATCGTGTTCCGAGGCAACGACGGCGCCGGCGGCCAGCTCGGCTCAACACACTCCTGGTGCGTCGAAGCCATGTTCGCCAACGTCCCGGGACTTAAGATGGCCATCCCCAGCAACCCCTACGACGCCAAGGGCCTGCTCGCCACCTCCATCGCCGACCCCGACCCCGTCTTTTTCCTCGAGTCCGAGCGCATGCTGGGCGACAAAGCCCACGTCCCCGAAGAGCAGTACTACATCCCCTTCGGCAAGGCCCGCCTCGCCCGCGAGGGCGACGCCATGACCATCGTCAGCTTCGGCCGCCCCGTCAACTTCTGCCTCGAAGCCGCCGACCGCCTGGCCGAAGAGAACATCCACGTCGACGTCCTCGACATGCGCACCATCCGTCCGCTCGACATCGACAGCGTCATCGACTCAGTCAAGAAGACCAACCGCCTGCTCGTCGTCGATCAGTCCTGGCCCTTCGCCGGCATCTCCAGCGAGGTCATCACCCAGATCATCGAGCACGCCTTCGACCACCTCGACCACCAGCCCGTCCGCGTCAACACCGCCGATGTGCCCACCCCCTACGCCAAGAACCTCGAAGCCAACTACCTGCCCAACGCCGACCGCGTCGTCGAGGCCGTCAAGGCCAATATCGCGTGAACGACATCGGGCTCTGGCCGCGTCAAGTGATCGATACCGCAGCCCGCCGGGAGTTTGCAACACTTCTCCGCGAGTTCGCCAGAGGTGCCATCACGAACACGCAGTACGAGGATGCCTCCGACGAGTTGGTCGACCGCGACACCGCGATCTTTGCGATTCATAGTCAATTCATCTGGTGGCTCTACGACGACATCTTCACGCATCGCCTGACGGGTCGTCACGCACTCTGCCGAGAGTCTCGTGCAGGCTTGGCAAGGGCTGTTCTGTTTCTTTACACCGCTGCACCTGCCGACGCGTGGGATGACGTCAAGATCAACAAGCGAACTCTGTTAACTCTGGCCGCCTTTCTCGCGACCATCCCAATCTGGCCCATCGTGGCTGCAACAATGTGGCTCTGCCACGTGGTCCGAAAGCTTGGCTGCCCAGCAATCTCTCAACGACGAGAGGTTCGCAACGACGTTTGGCCGTTCCTTTGTCAGCAAGACTACGACAAGGCTCGAAGCAACCCAACGCTATTTGCCGGACGGTAGTGGCTGTCCTCAAGGCAAGACACCCGTCCAGGCCTCCCCGAGCGGGTGTTTCATCTCATAAATGATTGTCTGTCTCAGCGACGCCGACGCATCGCCGCCAGCCCGCCGAGCCCGAGCACCGCAGCGCTCGCCGGCGTCGGCACCACAAACGTAATTTCCGGCGCCGCGCCATCAAACGCAAGAACCGTCGACGTCCCCGGCGCTCCAACACCGAAGCTCGTCGCCGTGTCCATGTCCGGCGTCGTGAAGACAAACCGCACGAACCCATCGCCGTTGATCTCGTTCACCAGCGACGACTCGATCCCCGATAGATCCAGATTGAAGCTCGCGCCCGAGTTGCCGTCGGCCACATCCAGCGTGCCCACCAGCACCCGATCCGCGAACTGCGTCCCGAGCCCCTCCGGATCCGAATCGATCCAGTCGAACCCGTTCGCCGAGTCCAGCACGTCCGCGTCCTCGAGCGTGTAGTACACGTTCAGCGTGCCGCCCGTGATGATGTTGTCGATGTCCTGCCCCGTGATCGGCTGCGCCTCGAACAGGTCGATCGTCACCGAGGCCAGCCCCGAGATCGGCCCGCCGAACAGCCCGTTCAGATCAACATCAAAGCTCGCCCACAGCCCGAAGTTCCGGTTCGAGCCGTCCGGGTTCCGCCCGTTGATCTGGAGCCGCGAGTTCACGGCGTCCCGACGCGTCACCGAAGGGATGAACCCCTCGCCCACGTTCGAGATCGAAAAGTCCTGGTTCCCCGTCAGAACAGCCGTCTGACCAACCGCCGGAGCCGCCATCAGGGCCACACCGGCCACAACCATCGCAGTCTTCATATGTGCTCTCTTTCCCACAGTGCGACCGAAGCCGGCACGAAACACCCGCCCCCGCCCCGCTCGCTCTCGCACCGACTGATACGATGTTCTCGCCCCGCGGATGCACCCGCCACCCGTCCGTTCGACGCCCCCAGTCCCGCCGATGTATACCAGATAAACGCCTGCCCGCGACGTATCATCCGCGTCCAGCAATCGCCACCTCGGAGCCCCCAAATGCCCATCAGCGTCACGATGCCCCGCATGTCCGACACCATGGAAGCCGGCACCGTCGTCAAATGGCACAAGGCCGTCGGCGACGAGATCATGCCCGGCGACGTCCTCGCGGATATCGAGACCGACAAAGCCACCATGGAGCTCGAGGCCTTCGACGAGGGCACCATCGCCAAGCTCGCCGTCGAAGAAGGCTCCAACGTCAGCGTGGGAGACCTGATTGTCATCATCGCCGAGGAAGGCGAGTCCGTCGAAGACGCCGCCGCGAACGCAGGCAGCGCATCCGCCGCCCCCAAGGCCAAGGCCGCCGACGCCGCGAACGTGGCAAGCGACACCAGCGCACCCACAGCCACCGCCCTCGCCGATCCGCCCGCCCAGCAAAGCTCGCCCACCACATCCAACGAGTCAACCAACGGGCGCGTCTTCGCATCCCCCCTCGCCCGCAAAATCGCTGCCGACCGCAACATCGACCTGGGCGCCATCCAAGGCTCGGGCCCCTCGGGCCGCATCGTCAAAAAGGACGTCGAACAAGCCCAGCCAGGTCAGGCCCCAGCCGCTGCACCTGCCGCCACGAGCGCACCAGCGCCCGCTCCGATGCCGACTTTCACCGACCTCGAATCCAAGAACGTCCCCCTCTCCAACATGCGAGGCGTCATCGCCCGCCGACTCGTCGAGTCCAAGACCACCATCCCCCACTACCAGGTCACCGTCTCCGCACGCCTCGACGACCTCATGGACCTCCGCAAGCGGCTCAACACCCAGCTCGAAACCCAGGGCGTCAAGCTCAGCGTCAACGACTTCCTCGTCCGAGCCTGCGGCCTCGCCATGCACCAGCACCCCTTCGTCAACAGTAGCTGGAACGACAAGGGCCCCAGTATCGATCTCCACGCCCAAGTCAACATCGGCGTCGCCGTCAGCCTCCCCATGGAACGCGGCGGCGGCCTCGTCGTCGCCACCATCCGCGATGCCGACAAGCAGGGCCTCCGCTACATCTCAGCCGAGACCAAACGCCTCGCCAAGAAGGCCCGCGACAAGGGCCTCACCCCCGAAGAGATGTCCGACTCCACCTTCACCATCTCCAATCTGGGCATGTTCGGCGTCGACCACTTCACCGCCATCGTCAACCCGCCCAACGCCGCCATCCTCGCCGTCGGCGCAGCCGTCGAGAAGCCCTTCATCGACACCGACGAAGACGGCGAGAAGGTCATCACCATCGGCCACGAGATGGCCATGACCATGTCCAGCGACCACCGCATCATCGACGGCGCCATGGCCGCCGAGTACCTCCAAACCGTTAAGCAACTCCTCGAAAGCCCCGCCAGCCTGCTCGTCTAACCCACCCAACGGATGCCACGGATGAGCGAAGCGAATCCAGTGGATCGCAAGCGGTTCCCCGTGGGGACAACCCTCATCGTCGCGGGCCTGCTCTGTCTCGCAGCCATCGCCGCGCACACCGCCTACGCCATCTACGCCGGCACCAAGCAAACGCTCGCAACAATCGACTCCGCAGACCCAACAACCCAAACGCTCAACCCGAGCACCTACATCATCACCCGTCCCGAGTCCGTCTCAACATCCCGCTCCGCCACCGTGACCGCAACCAACGCCACCTTCACCCCCGAACCCAACGAAGGCTGGATCGAGTTCAACGGCGAACGCAACCTCTACCTCGGCACGCTCACCACAGCCAATTCCAACCCCATCACGCTCACAGTCTCCACCGACGCCTACCCCGTCCACATCCGCCGCGACCCGATGACCCACGTCGAAGCAACGCTCATCCGCGCCTTCGTCCTCGGCACCATCGCGGCCGCGCTCACCGCCACCGGCGCGTTCATCGCCATCAACCGCTTCAACGACAAACAACGCCGCCAACGCCAAGCCTTCCAAGCTCTGGTAGAGTAAACCAATGCAACGCACACCCACCATTACCCGAGCCAACACCGGCGTCGCCCACGGCCACGCCGGCGGCGCTCACTCCTTCACCGCCCTCTCCGCCGACCAGAACCCCGGCGGCGTCGCCGTCCAGTTCGGCACCATGCCCGAGGGCTCAGGCCCGCCCTTCCACCGCCACGCTAGCTTCGACGAGGTCTTTATCATCCTCGAAGGAAAGGTCGAGTTCCAAGCAGGCGACGAGGTGCACACCCTCGGCCCGGGCGACCTCATCCACATCCCAGGCGAGATTCCCCACGCGCCCCACTGCGTCGAGGGCCCCGCCAAGCTCATCATGCTCGTCACCCCAGCCCGCTTCGAGAACTTCTTCCATCACCTCGAAGACGCCCTCAAAGCCGGCGGCAAGGAGGCCATGGCCAAGCTCGGCGAGGACTACGGCATCGAGTTCCTCGACCGCCCAGACGTCCGCAAACACCACGACTGACCGTTCCCGCGACTTCCGAATAGACACCGGCCCAAACGCGATTACACTCTGCCCATGGCACACGAAGCGCCACAACTCAGAATCGCCCAGCAGACCTTCACATCTCCCACCCACCGTGTCCCCAACGGCGGCCTCTACCAGCCCGACCAACTCGCCGGCGAGATGCCCCCCAACCCCGACCTCGACGAAACGCCAGAAGCACCTTTCGACGAACAAGACGTCGACATCAAACGAGTCGCCCGCCGACTCGTCGTCGCCTTCCTCGCCATCGTCGCCCTCGGCATCCTCAACTACACCGTCCTCTACCGCTTCAACGCCGACCTCAACCCCGTCGTCCTGCTCACAGCCTTCGGCGTCATCCTCGCCTCGTCGATCCTCTCCATGACCGACAAGAAGCGTGAAGCCTCCGCCGAACCCGACCCAACCGACTGCGGCTGCGCCGTCGGCATGTGCTCAGGCCCCCGCCCCATCGGCGAACTCAGCCGCAAAGCCGCCGCCCAACGCGTTGCGATGAACCCGAGGCTGCCCCGCGGCTAACCTCCGCGCATGTTCGACCTTGTCATCGCCGCCGACTGGTCCGCCGAGCAGGGCCGAAAGCCCAACCCCCAAGAAAACCGGTGCTGGCTCGCGTGGGGCACACCGTCCGACCGCTCCGACCCCGAGTACATGCCCACGCGTCTCGAAGCGATCGACGGCATCAAGGCCATCCTCGCCGACCACCCAGACGCACGAGCCCTCGTCGGCCTCGATTTCGCCATCGGCTATCCAATCGCCGATACCGGCAAACCAGTGCTCCCCATGGGCCGCGATCTCTGCGCACTGATTGACGAACTCGTCACAGATGACCCGTCCGGCAACAACAACCGCTTCCACGCCGCAGCCGAACTCAACCGCCGCATCAAACGAATCACCGGCGCACCCCACGGCCCGTTCTGGGGCCGCCCCCGCACACTCCCCATCGAAGATCTCACCGAGAAGCGTCCCGACAACACGCGCACCAACAAGCTCCGCGCTGCAGAGACTGCCGCACGCAAGCAGACCAATAGCAAACCCAAGTCATCCTGGCAACTCGCCGGCGCTGGCTCCGTCGGCGGCCAATCACTCGTCGGCCTCAAAGCAGTCCACCACCTGCTCCGCGACCTCGGCCCCCGCGCCCACCTCTGGCCTTTCGACCCCGCACCGACCGCGCCGAACGCTGTCACCATCGCAGAGATCTACCCAAGTTTCTTTGAAGAAAAGTCACCGGCGTACTGGTACAAGGACGCCCGCCAGGTCGTCGACACACGAGACGCCATCCTCGATCATCCCGATCACAACGCACTGCTCGATGTGCCCGAGATCGCTAAGACCGAAGGCTGGATCCTCGGTGTCAAACCGATCGACTAGCCCTTCTCCGACCGCCGCCGCTTCAGCTCCGAATCAATAAACGACGATAGCTCCCCATCAAGCACCGTCTGCGGATTGCCGCTCTCGTGATTCGTCCGGTGATCCTTCACGCGATTGTCATACAGCACATAGCTGCGGATCTGAGCACCCCACCCGCGATGCTCCAGCTTCCCGCCCGAAGCCTCGGCGATCTCCGCCTCGCGTTTCTCTTCCTCAAGCTGCTCGAGCTTGGCCGTCAACAAGCTCATCGCCTGCCGCTTGTTCTGAAGCTGATCCCGGTGCGAGCTCGCCACCACCATGATCCCCGTCGGCTTGTGCACCAGCCGGATCGCGCTCGCCACCTTGTTCACGTTCTGCCCGCCCGGCCCCGACGACCGCGCAAACGCAGTCACTTCCAGGTCCTTGTCCGGGATCTCAACGTCACCCGTCGCCTCGAACTCGGGCGTCACATCAACAGTCGCGAAGCTCGTCTGCCGCTTGCCCTGCGCGTTGAACGGGCTCACCCGAGCCAGCCGGTGCGTCCCACGCTCGCAGTTCAGGTACCCGAAGACAAACGGCCCCTTCACGTGCAGCGTCACGTTGTCAACGCCCACCTCGGTCCCGAACGTCTTGCTGAGCTCCTCGACCTTCCACCCCTGCTTCTCGAAGAAGTACAGGTACATCCGCAGCAGCATCTCGGCCCAGTCGTTCGCTTCCGTGCCACCATCACCCGCCGAGATCGTAAAGAAGCAGTCACGGTGATCGTGCTTGCCGCCCAGCAGCGACTGCAGCTCGATCTTGTCCATCTTCTTCTGAAGATCGAACAGGAGCTGATCCGCCTCCTTCAGCGAATCGTCGTCCCCGAACTCCTTGGCCATCTCGAGACCCGCCCGAGCGTTCTCGAGCATCTCGGCCGCGTCCCTGATCGGGTCTGTCTGAGCCTTCAGCAGCTTCATCTCGGCCACAATCTTCTGGGCACTCGTCTGATCGTCCCAGAAGTCCGCCGCGTTCATCTTCTCTTCGACGCCGGTCAGCTGCTCACGCTTGCCGTCGTAGTCAAAGAGAGTCACGGATCGTCAAAATCCGCGCCTCAAGCTCGTCGGCGACCGACGCATGGCCCTGAAAATGCAACTGGCTCTCGTCCATAGCGACAACCATAGCCGGTACGCTGCACACGTGGACGACCGCACCGCCGCCCTCAGCCAGACCACCGCAGCCATGCTGCTGCTCGCCGTCATCATCGTCATCGCCACCGGCGCGCTCGCGACGTTCCTCATCCTCCGCAACCACTACCGCCGCCAGCTGCCCAAACCCAAATCCAAGCAGCGCCCGCCAACCCCCGACCCCTGGGCCGAGTCCGCCCGCCGCCTCGACACCCCCGAAGACGACTCCGACAACAATCCCGATGACGACGTCGACCCGGACGACGATGACGATGACGGCGACGAAGACGCCTCGCCCCCGCCAGTCCCCTCAAGCCCGTCCATGTCCGCAAGCTGCTAGCAGTCTTACCCCCTCTCCCCCGTGGGGGAGAGGGCCGGGGTGAGGGGGTCTCCCCGCCTACTCGTTCCCCAACCGCTCAACAACCCCACCAGCCTGCGCATGCCCCAGCATCCCCGCCCGCGACGCATAACTCTTCGCCTTCTCAACATCCCCCGCCCGCTCAAACGCCAGCGCCGCCTGAAACGCCTTCTCCGCACTGCCCGTATCCGCATCCGCCGCGTCCGCCCACAGCCCCGCCGCATCATCAAACTTCCGCAGCAGCCCCAAGCACTCGCTCGCCAGCGTCAGCACGCCAACCTGATACAACGCCTCATCCGGCAGCGCCAGCAGCAACCCAATCGCCTCCTCGGCCCGGGCCATCCGCTGCAGTGCCCTAGCCTCGAGCACCACATACGCCGGCTGCCCAGGCTCGATCTCCCGCGCCCGCCGCGCATAACTCAACGCCAGCTCCCGATCATTCTCGTCCAGCGCAATCTGCGCCAGCGCCGCCGCCGCCGTCGCGTCCGTCCCATCAAGATGCAACGCGTACAGAAAGTTCTCCTTCGCATCCCCGATCAGCCCCAGCTCCTGCTGCACCGCCGCCAGGTACAACGGATACTGCGCAACCGTCGCGTCCATCGACCGCGCCATCGAGTAGTGCTCCGCCGCCCGCTCCGTCCGGTCCAGCATCGCCGCGATCGTCCCCGCCTGAAACTGCACCGCCGCCGCGTTCGGCTCGATCGCCAGCGCCGCCTCGTACTGCCTGTAGGCCTCCTCGATCCGCTCCTGCCGCAGCAGCACCTCCGCCAGCGAGAGCCGCAACGGCACATCCTCCGCAAACTCGCCCACCGCGCTCGTCAGCACCGCCTCGGCCTTCCCAAGCTCATCACGCTCGAGATACACCCCCGCAGCCTCGAGCGCCGCCTCGATCGACCGCGCCTCATCCACACCCGCCGGCACCACCGCCTCGGCCTCCGCACCAGCCGGCGTCGACCCCACCGTCCACACCAGCGCCCCGACCAACGCAAGCACCGCCACGACCACAACCACGAGCACACCAACGCCCGCACCACCCCGCCGATTCATCGCGTCTATGTTCATGTCGAAAAGTATCGGCTCCGCTACGATGCCCCGTCCACCCACCAGAGAGCCCACGCCACGAGACGCGACCGATGCCCGAGCCACTCCCCAACAAATACATCCCCGCCGACCATGAGCCCACAATCTCCGCCAAGTGGGACGCCGCCAACGCCTTCCACGCCGATCCAAGTCGCGTCGTGAACGGCGAAGCCAAACCCTACTGCATCCTCATCCCACCCCCAAACGTCACCGCAGCCCTCCACCTGGGCCACGCCCTCAACAACACCCTCCAGGACATCCTCACCCGCGCCCACCGCATGAAGGGCTACGAGACCCTCTGGATGCCCGGCACCGACCACGCCGGCATCGCCACCCAGACCGTCGTCGACAAGCGCCTCAAAGCCGAGGGCCAACCCGCTCTCGCCGACTACAAGAAGCTCGAAGCCGAGGGTCAGCCCGGCCGAGAGCAGTTCATCGAAAAAGTCCAGGCCTGGAAGGATGAGTACGAGGCCACCATCACCGACCAGCTCAAGCTCATGGGCTGCTCCTGCGACTGGCAGCGCCAGCGCTTCACCATGGACCCCGTCTGCGCCCGGGCCGTCCGCGAGGCCTTCTTCCGCCTTTTCCGCGACGGCCTCATCTACCGAGGCAAACGCCTCGTCAACTGGGACCCCGTCACCCAGACCGCCCTCGCCGACGACGAAGTCGAATCGCACGACGTTGACTCGTTTTTCTGGTACATGAAGTACCCGATCGTCGACGAACAGGGCAACGAAACCGGGGAACACGCCACCGTCGCCACCACCCGCCCCGAGACCTACTTCGGCGACACCGCCGTCGCCATCAACCCCAACGACCCCGAGCGCAAGCACCTTATCGGCAAGCGTGCCAAGCTGCCCTTCGTCGGCCGCGTCATCCCGATCATCGGCGACGACTACGTGGTGATGCCCGACGCCGACTCGAGCGACACCAAGGCCCAGTTCGCCTCCGGCTTCCTCAAGGTCACCCCGGCCCACGACCCCAACGACTACGACATCGGCCTCCGCCACGACCTCCCACAGATCAACGTCATGGCCCCCGACGCCTCCATCTCCGCCGACCACGGCTGGGAAGACGTCGGCGAAGCCGCCTGGGCCCTCGGCCTCTCCCGCGAAGACGCCCGCAAACAAGTCGAAGACCGCTTCCGCGACGCCGACCTGCTCGCAGACAAGAAGACCTACACCCACGCCGTGGGACACTCCTACCGCTCCCACGCCATCGTCGAGCCATATCTCAGCGACCAGTGGTACGTCCGCGTCACCGACGACCGCCTCAAAGGCGCCGCCCTCCGCGCCATGGCCACCGACCAACGCACCGAAGTCTCACTCACGAATCAAAACGAAGACGGAGCCGCGGGCGTAAGCACGCGGGCCAGTTCCGAACATGATGGAACCCTCCGCTTCCACCCCGACCGCTACGCCAAAACCTTCGAAACGTGGCACGACAACCTCCGTGACTGGTGCATCAGCCGCCAGCTCTGGTGGGGACACCGAATACCGGTATGGCACAAGCACGTCGAGGCTCAAGCCGGTCGCGACGAGTGGCTGGACGCAGTCCACACGAGCGATGTCGATCTGATGACCCTTGATGAAGATGGTCACTACAGCGTTCAGATCGTTCGTTCGGACACCGGTGAAGTTGTCGATACGAGCGGGTACACCGACATCGACGGAATCGACGCGCTCAAGGGAACGGCGCTCGACATCTACGTGTGCCGCCGAGATGCCGAATGGAACCAACGTTTCATCGATATGTTGGAGGACCTGGGCTTCACCCAAGACCCCGACGTCCTCGACACCTGGTTCTCCTCCGCCCTCTGGCCCCTCTCCACACTCGGCTGGCCCGACGCCAAGGCCGCCGCCGCCGACACGGGCCTCGCCGACTTCGGCTCCATGCTCGAAGCCTTCAACCCGACCTCGGTCCTCACCACGGCCCGCGAGATCATCACCCTCTGGGTCTCCCGCATGGTCATGTTCAACCGCTACCTGCTGGGTGATTCCACGGACGGCCAGCTCCCCTTCAACGACGTCTTCATCCACGCCATGATCCAGGACGGCGAAGGCCGCAAGATGTCCAAGTCCCTGGGCAACGGCGTCGACCCTCGCGACATCATCCACTCCCACGGCGCTGACGCCATGCGGTTCACCCTCTGCGAGATGACCACGCAGACCCAGGACGTCCGCATGCCCGTCGAGCTCGACGAGAACACGGGCAAGAACACCAGCCCCAAGTTCGACAAGGGCCGCAACTTCTGCACCAAGCTCTTCAACGCCACCAAGTTCGTCTGCATGATGCTGGATGAACACAAGGGCAACGAGCCAGAAACCGCAAAGCTCGGCGACCTGGAACCCATCGACCGCTGGATGCTCGCCCGCCTCGCCCGGGCCACCACCCGCATCAACGAGGCCCTCAACAACTACGAGTTCTCCGTCGTCGGCAACACCCTCTACGAGCTGCTCTGGAAAGACTTCTGCGACTGGTACCTCGAGGGCGTCAAGCCCACCATCAAGACCAACCCAGCCCAGCGCGTCGTCCTCCAGCAGACCCTCGAAGCCATCGTCCGCCTGCTGCACCCGGTGGCCCCCTTCATCACCGAGGTCCTCTACGAGCAGCTCCGCGCCCGCCGCCTCGGCACCGTCGAAGGGCTGAACCTGCCCACGTGCAGCAACGATGAACTCTGCTGCACCACAGGCTGGCCGATCGCCGACGCGAGCCTCGACAACGACTTCTACGTCGAAGCCTTCGGGCGCACCCAGCGCTTCATCGAGGCCATCCGCCAGGTCCGCGCCCAGCACCAGGTCCCGCCACGCCGCCAGATCACCCTGCACACCGACGCCGAGACCGCCGCCAAGATCGCCGGTCTCACCCAGGTCACCCTCGCACTCGCCGGCGTCGAAACGATCGAAGTAACAAAGCCCCCGGCCGACGCCAACCCCGTCGCCTTCACCATCGACGGCGTCGAGCATCACCTCACCAACCTCGCCGACGCACTCGACGCCGGCGCCGAGACCGAACGCCTCACCAAGCTCGTCGACGACCTCACCAAGTCACTCGCCGCCCTCGACAAGCGCCTCTCCAACCCCGGCTACACCGACAAGGCCCCCAAGCACCTCGTCGACGAGACCCGCGCACAGCGTGACCAGAAAGCCGCCGACCTCGACGCGGCAAAGAACCAACTGGAAACGCTCACCTGATGCGCGCAATCATCCTGCTTCTGTGTACAACGCTCGCCGGCTGCTCGACACCCCCGCCCGAGCCACTCTCGCGCGTCGACCGGTCCCGCGCCGCGCCCTCAGTCACCGCTCCAGTCTCATCAGTCCGCAACGTCGAACCCTGGAAGTTCGCCGGCACCCAAGGCCAAACCATCCGCACCGACCACTACCGCATCTTCACGACCGCCACCCGCCCCATCCTCGTCAAACGACTCCCAGGCTTCCTTGAAGCCTCGCTCATGCACTACCGAACGAGCCTCACCGACGCTGCCCTGCCCTCGCCCCCCGTCAAGCTCGACACCTACGTCATGCACACCCGAGGCCAGTGGGCATCGCTCACCCGCGCCCTCATGCGCGAGCGAGCGCCCCTCTACCTCCGCATCCAACGCGGCGGATTCGCCGCCTCGGGCCGAGGCGTCTACCGAGACCTCGGCGACCTCAACGACACCTTCAACCTCGCCGCCCATGAGGGCTGGCACCAATACACTCAGCTCACCTTCAAGAGCCGCCTGCCCAGCTACCTCGAAGAAGGCATAGCTACCTACATGGAGGGCTTCAACTGGCAACCCCGCCAGCCCGACACGCCCATCTTCCGCCCCTGGGCCAACATGGAACGCTTCCGAGCCCTCCGCACCGCTGCCCAGGCCCGCAGGCTGCTCAGCCTCCCCGAACTCATCAGCACCACGCCCCAAGAGCTCATCCATCGCGACCAAGACATGGCGCTCGTCTGGTACGCCCAGGTCTGGGCCCTCGTGCACTTCCTCAACGAAGGCAACAACGGCCGATTCAACGCCGACTTCAACCGCATGCTCAGCGACGCCGCCAACGGCACACTCAACCGCAGCGCATCGCGCTTCCAGAACCTCTCCGAAAGCACCGACCGCAGCACATCGCTCTTCGATCGCTACTTCAGCGCATCCGCCGCAGAGCTCGACCTCGCGTATCAGCGCTTCATCGCCCGCGTCGTCGCGCCCGGCGGCCAGAACGCCATCGTCGCCGGAGTCAGCCCGCTCTAATCTCGATCAGCGTGTCACCACACCCGGGCAGCCGGCGTTGTACCCCACAACCCATGCATTGAAGTCGTCGGGCAGGCAATTCCCATCCGCGTTCTGGTCGCACGCCGGCAAAGCCGTGTTAAAGGCCAGAACCCATGCGGTGAAGTCATCCGGTGCGACAGATCCATCCCCATTCGCGTCCGCCGGGCAGGCAGAAACCACAATCGAACGATCGATCGCAACATCCCTTAGCGTGGTTACCGCACCCGTAGGCCACTCGATCTCGAGCCGGTCAACGGCCGCCGCGTCCCCCAGTCCAAAGTGCGCCGTCAGCTCGCTCTGCGCGATGAAGTTCGTCCCCGCGTGCACCTGAGCGATCTGCTCCACGCCCCCGGTCACGACGCGGACCGTCGCACCCACGCCGTGCGGTGCCAGCCGCTGGTCGAGCGACGTATCAAGCTCAACCCGCAGCCATCCCGTGCACCCCCCGCCGAGATCGTTCCGAAAGACACGCAGCCGCCCGGATCGCGTGAACACGACGATGTCCTGATCGCCGTCCATGTCATAATCGAAGTTGAGCAGCCCACGCCCATCCGACTCGTGCTCGAACTGCGTCGGCCGCGCAACCTCCGTGAATGCCATCCCGCTGCCATCATTCAGCCACAGACAAGCGGGCCGCTCCGTCCACGGCGTGTGGAACCAGCCGTTCGTCTCCGCGATATCTACATCACCATCGTGATCAAAGTCGATACCAACAGTGCCCCAGCCCCACCAGCCCTCCGAGACACCAGCAGCATCGCTCACCTCGGCATACGTGTGGTTCCCCGTGTTCAGATACAGCATGTTCCCAGCGCCGTCCGCACGCGGGTCCTGATCGTGCTCCTGATCGATGCTCGTCGCGTACCAGTCCAGCAACCCGTCGCCGTTGAAGTCGGCGACCGTCACGCCCATGCCGTTGCTCTCACGCCCAACGCCGGCCGCCGTGGTCGCATCGGTAAACGTGCCGTCGCCGTTGTTCACGAAATACACGCTCGTCCCGAAGTCCGCCGTCCAGATGAGCTCCGGGTACCGATCGCCGTCCATGTCCGCAAACCGCGGGCTAAAGCCGAACACGTTCGCAAGGTCCGCCTCGATCCCCGCCGCGGCGGTCACATCGGTAAACGTCTCGTCCCCGTTGTTGCGGAACAGCTTGTTCCCACCGGAACTGTCAAACCACCCCGCCACCGCGAGATCGAGATCGCCGTCGAGGTCGTAGTCGCCGAACGACGCACCCCAGCCGTCAGACTGCGTCGTCGCCGTCGTCGACACGCCCGCGCTCGCTGCAACATCGGTAAACGTCCCGTCGCCGTTGTTGCGGTACAGCCGGTGCCGCCCGATGCTCCGCTCGCCCCCGCCGTCTTCCGAGTGGCTCGTCACGTAGATGTCAAGCCAACCGTCGCCATTGAAGTCCGCCGCCGCCGCACCCACGCCGAAGTGCGTCCGATCGACACCCCACGCCGCGGCTTCATCGACAAACGTGCCGTCGCCCTGGTTAATGTACAACGCGTCGGCCCGCGACCCCGTCGCCAGCACAAACAAATCAGGCCAGCCGTCGTTGTTGAAGTCACCGGCGACACCACCAGACGACATGTAATAAATCGCCGGGCCGAGACCCAGCCCGTCGTGCTCGAAGTCGATCCCGATCGACTGCGCAACCTCCGTGAACAGCAGCGAACCGTCGCACCCCTGGCCCGAAGCCCCAAACGAAACGGCCCCAGCCAGCATCCCAAACACAAGACGATTCGACATGTGAAACTCCCTTCGAGGTCTTCAATCTAACCGAAGGGGTCCCAAAACACAACGGGGCCGCGCCGAAACGCAGCCCCGTCAAACATCGATTTTGACTGAGGCCTCTCAGCCCCCTTGGTTCACATCACCGACGGCGACGGATCGCAGCCAGTCCGCCGAGGCCCAGCAGAGCCGCCGAGGCCGGCGCCGGGACGATCAGCGTCACAAACTGATCACCCGCAACCTGATTGAAGTCGATGCCAGCCAGCGTGCCCGGGTCAACAAAGTTGCCGGCCAGGTCACCGCCAAGGTTGCCCGTGCCAGCCGGCAGGCCACCGATCACCTGGTTCGACAGGAAGTCGTGCGCGCCGCCGTTGATGAAGCCGGCCAGACGCAACTCGCCGCCCGTGTAGCCGAGCTCGGCCAGCGGGATCGCGATCTCGACACCAGTGGTCACCAGAGCCGGATCGCTGTCGACAGGGTTACCAAAGTCCGACACGCCACCCGTGTTCGACTGGTTCGTACCGAGCGTGTAGCCAAAGCCGTTGGCGCCGCCGGCGACGATCTGATCGCCATCGACGTACGCGCCGCCGCCCTGGAAGCCGCCCGGCCCGCCACCCGCCGAATCCAGCTGAGCCGCACTGGTGAAGTGCTCGTTCCGATCACCGTTGACCGTGTAGGTCAGGAAGTAATCGGCCTCGAAGCCGGCGTCAAACGTCAGGCCGCCCAGGTTCGTGTTCAGCTGATTGAAATCAACATCGGCGTTGTTGTCCAGCAGCGTGTTCTGGCCGCCCGCCGTCGAGTCGAAGAACAGGTCGAGCTTGTTGAAGTCCTGCACGTTGCCCGTCACGCCAAGGAACAGCGTCCCAGAGTCGACGTACGCCCAGATGCCGTTGATCTCGCTCCGGTTATTGCCGAAGCCCGTGCCCTCGCTGTTCGTCGAGATCAGCTGGAACGCCGACTCGGTGATCGAGCCGTCGATCGTCTGAGCCATCGCCCCGCCGGCAAGACCGGCAGCAGCCAACATCACAACACTCTTCATCTTGTCTCTCCTAAACGTGCCTTGACGACGCTGCGCTGCGACACGCGCGTCTGCAATATCTCTCTACCATCATAAGAGTAGCAGCCTCGGCGACCTGCGCCAATGGGTGAACAACCACATCGAGGGGAATCCACTGTCCGGATATACGGCTGTATACATCGCCGCGTCCGCAGAAGAGTCGTCGAGGCCGCCGCCGCCCGGCGGCTATCGCTCCAGTCCCGCGATCGCTCCCGCACCAGCCATCTCGTCCTCGCCACGCCCGATATCCGGCTCCACCCGCATGTAGGCCAACGCCCGCTCCACCACTCGACGCACCACAGGCCCCGCCACGTTCGATCCATAGTGACGCCGAGCATCGACCAACGCAGGCCCCGGGTCATCGATGACCACGATCACCGCCACGCGCGGCTCCCCGACCGGGGCCCCGCCGACAAAGCTTGAGTTGTACTGCTGCGGGTAGAAGCCCTCCGCGCCCGGAGGGCGGCGGTGCCCCTCTGGCGCAGCACCGAGAGGGATGTCGGCCGTCCCCGACTTCCCGAACAGCGAGTACCGCCAGCCCGCTTCGCCGCTGTCCCGTTCCATCTTCGCCTCGACCTTCGAAGCCACACGCTCCAAGATCCGCCGGACCGCCAGCGTCGTGTCCGCCCTGAACACCCGGCGCAGCACACCCGCACCGCCCGAGTCGGTCGCCCGCAGCGTCAGGTCCGGCATCGTCCCCGATCGCTCGCCTGTCCGGCAGAACGCGCTGAACGCACGAACCATCTGCATGGGCGTCACCGCCACCTCGTGCCCGAACGCCACCGACGTCTGCGTGTAATGCGACCAGTTCCCCGCCGATTGCACGATCCCCGCCGCCTCACCCGGAAGCCCAACCCCAGTCGGCGAGCCGAACCCGAGCTCACGCACGACCGTGCGAAGGGCCCGCGCAGACATCCGATCAGCCGCCTTGACCATGCCGATGTTTGAACTGTTCTCGAGCACCTCCGCCCATGTCATCTCGTCGCGACGAGTCACGTCGAAGATCGGTCGCCCGTACGGCGTCAGCCAGCCGCCGCCCTCAGTGTCGAACACTTCATCGATCTCGACGAGCCCCGCCTCGAGCACCGCGGCCCACACGAAGGGCTTAAAGCTCGAGCCGGGCTCGTACACATCTTCAACACACCGGTTCCGCGCCAGCGCCGCATGCTTCGCCCGCCCCGAATCGGGATGCAGCGTGTCGTACCGCGCCCGAGGCACCTCCACCGGACCGCTCGCAGCCCAGCCGACAGGCCACCACGGGTACTCGCTCACACCATCGATCTCACGCACCAGATCCGCGATCGCCAGCACCTCACCGGTCTGCGGATCGACCACTACGATCCGCCCACCCGCCGCATCGGCCTCGATCACACCCCGGTGCAGCTCCTCGACCGCGATCCGCTGGATCATCAGGTCCACCGACGACCGCACATCAACCCCACGCTCCGCCGCCCGCCAGCTCCCGGGCTCGATCCACAACGGCCTCCGCCGAGCGTCACGCACATACCGGCCTCGGCCCTCCGCGCCCCGCAACTGCCCGTCGAACGCGTGCTCCATCCCGAGCAGCCCCCGACGCTCCGTGCCGACCTTCCCCGCAAGCGCCGCAACGTCGTCACCCGCCGGGTATGACCGAACCGGCAGCCGCTCCAGATGCACACCCTCGATGCCCAGTTCCCGCACCCGCTCGGCGACGTCTCCACCGATCGCCCCGGACACCGGCACGTACTGCCGAAGCCTCGGACGATCGTCACCCGACGCCGACCGCCGCGCCTCGGCCTCGTTCCATGACATCCACCCAACGACAGACGCCCCGACGCTCCCCGCGCCAAGGCCAAGCACATCAGCCAGACGCACGACCGCCTCGCCCGGCTCGCTCGGGAACGACGTCGGGTCAACAAACACGCGCCACTTGAACTCGGTCGCAGCGATCACCCGCCCCCTGCGGTCATACAAGGAGCCACGCACCGCAGACGCCGAGGTCAGGGCGACCCGCGAGCCGACCGCGGCCTCCAGCCGCTCATCGCTTTGCGTCTGCAGCTGCCCGACCCTCGCGACCACCAACGCAAAGACCACCGCACAGCATGCAGCAACGGACACGGCCATCCCACTCGCGCGCGTCACGATCCACCCGCTCCCCGCATCAGCGACACCCGCTCGGGCGTCACCTGCTCGGCGAGCGACGCCCGCACCGACCACAGCCGCTTGTCATGGCCCTCGAGCCGAAGCCTGCAAGCCGAAAGCTCGTGCATCGCCTGGAGCCTCTGCTGCCGGAACGACAGCAACGCAAGGCCGATGACCCCGGCACTCCCGATGAGCAACACAACCCTGCCCGTCCAGTCCCAGCGACCACGAGCACCGCGCCGGCTCACGCCGACGGCCCAGCCCGGTACCGCAGCTTCATCCCGACCCGGATGTCATCCGCATCGCGGATCCGATCGCGGTTCATCGCGAGCAGCTCGTCCATCCGCTTCGTGGTCCCAAGCAGCTTCAGGCTGATCTCGCTCAGCGTGTCACCAGACGCGACGACATAGACCTTCTCTTCCACGATCGGCGGCGGCGCAGCACGCGTCACCGAGGACCGTCCGCCGCCCGCAAGCTCTTCCTTTGACGGGATCGTCAAAACAACCCCGACACCGACGCCGCCGTCGGCACCAACAGCACCGGCGTTCCGCTGGGCCAAGGAACGCCACAGGTGCCCGTTCCCGTAGTACCGCTCGGCGATCCGGAACAGCGATTCGCCCGGCTTGACCTCGTGCGTCCTCGCCCTGGCGGGCTCAGCCGGCACCACCGCTCGCGGCCGCTCGTCCCGCTCGACCGCCTCAAAGCCGGGAAGCGAAACCACCTCGCGAGGTCCGGCCGACGCCACACGCTCGAAGATCGACTCAAGCGCCGTCCCCACAGACCCTGTGCTCCCGGCCGCGACGCTCGGACCAACGACCGGTGATCCAACAACCGGATCGGCAGGCGAGAGCAGCGGCTCGCCGACCCCCGGCACCGCCGAGGGCTCCCGAACAGCCACCCGCGGCCGGCTCGGCAGCGCCCCAACCCCGACGCGAGCAGGAATGTCAACCCTCGGGATGACCAACGGCTCATCGATCACGTCCGCCACGATCAGCGGCTCGGCCCGCGCAGCCGACAAATGGTCCGCAAGCAGCACCCCAAACAAGAGCACCACCGTGAACCCTGCGATCAGACTCAGCTTCAGCTCTCTGGTCACGCCGCATCCCTGCGTCTGTTCGCCCAGGCCCACCGGCCTCCATGCCGGATCACACCAAGACGATTCGATCTCACCCCGGCGATACACCCCGCCGCATCAACAAGCTATCGGCCCGCGCTCCCGCCTCCGCTCCACTCTTTCTCGCCCTTCTCGCCGCCCCCGCCACCAACCGAAAACCCCCGCAGCTTCGCCGATCTCGCCCGCCGGTTCAAAGCCGACTCCGCCTCGCCCGCAACCACCGGCTTCCGCGTCAGCCGCCGCCCCAAACCCGCCTGCTCCATCGCCGCGAACGCCCGCTTGATCGGCCGATCCTCGAGCGAGTGGAACGAGATCAACGCCACCCGCGCCCCCGCCGCCAGCCACCCAGCCCGACCCTCTACCGCCGCCCTCGCCCCCACCTCGATCGACGCCAGAAGCGACTCGAGCATCTCAAGCTCACCATTCACCGCGATCCGCAGCGCCTGAAACGTCCGTGTCGCCCCATCGATCCGCTGCCGACCACTCCCGCGACCACCCCCTGGCACCGCCTTCCGCACCACCTCCGCCAGATCCTGCGTCCCCTCAAACCGCCGCTCCCGCCGCCGCCGCACGATCGCCGAAGCCACCCGACGGCTCGCCCGCTCCTCCCCATACCGATAGATCAGGTCCGCCAGGTCCCGCTCGGGTGTCTCGTTCACGATCTCCGCAGCCGTCACGGGCCCGTCAGGATCGAGCCGCATGTCCAGCGGCCCATCCTCCCGAAAGCTCAGCCCCCGCCCGGGATCATCAACCTGATTCGACGCAAACCCCAAGTCGGCCAGCACGCAGTCAAACGAGACCCCATCCAAGTCCGGATCAAACGGCAGTTCCGCAAAGCTCCCCCGCCGAGCCCGCACCTCAGGCCATCCACTCACCCCAAACCTGGAGGCGCGGCGCCCACCGCCCCCTTCCACATCACAGGGGGGGCGGCGTCCCGCCGCCCTCACGTTCTTCCCAGCACGCTCCAGATTCCCCCCATCCAGATCGTTCAGCACCATCAGCCCATTGCCACCGAGCCGCTCAGCCACTGCCGACGCATGCCCACCTAGCCCGGCCGTCAGATCCGCATATCGATCGCCCGGCCGCGGGTCCAGCAGCCCCACAACCTCATCCAAAAGCACCGGTACATGCCCGTCACGCCCGTCAGCCATGCAACCACAGTACCCTCACCACATGACACGACCCGCCACCATCGCCTGCACGCTCGCGCTCGCCGCCGTCACCGCCGGCTGCGTGCCCAAGTCAATCACCCTCAACTTCGAGTCGGCCAAGGGCTCGGTCAAGCAATCAACCGTCCTCGGCCCCTCCAACGTCCTCAACAGCATCGCCCAGATCGACCTCGTCGGCACCATCGGCGTCACGAGCCTCGGCGCCTCGGGCATCGACATCGACGACACCGCCCTCATGCTCCGCACCGCCGCGAGCGACCCCACCATCCGAGCCGTCATCCTCCGCATCGACTCGCCCGGCGGAGGCGTCGCCGCCAGCGAAACGCTCTACAATCTCGTCAAAGAATTCAAACAAACCTCAGGCAAGCCCGTTGTCATCAGCATGGGCAACGTCGCGGCAAGCGGCGGCTACTACATCGCCATGGCCGGCGACACCATCTACGCCCAGCCCTCAACCGTCACAGGCTCCGTCGGCGTCATCATCCCAACCATCAACGCCTCGGCCGGCCTCAACCGGATCGGCGTCCAATCCACATCCCTCACCAGCGGCCCCAACAAGGACCTCGGCAGCCCCGTCGCACCCATCAACGAGCAGCACCAGGCCATCCTCCAGTCGCTCGTCGACGACTTCTACGACCAGTTCCGCTCGCTCGTCCTGCAAGCACGCCCAGACATCACCGACCCCAACACCACCCTCGACGGCCGCGTCTTCACAGGCCGCCAGGCCCTCGAAGCCGGCCTCGTCGACCACCTCGGCGGCATCCCCGAAGCCTTCGAAGCCGCCAAAGCCCTCGCCGGCATCGAACGCATCAACCTCGTCAAGCTCTACCGAACTAGCAACGCCCCCGCCACCCCCTACGCGAGCGTCACTACACACACGCCTCAGCAGCCGAACACATCCACGCTCCCCTGGCCACTCCCAGCCATCGACCGCAACACAAGCCCCGGCATCTACTACCTCTGGCTCCCACCAGCCACGCTCGCATCGCCCTGATCGCGAAGCTCGTCAGCAGCGATCGCCATCTCCTCAAGCGACGCCGACAACCTCGCCGCCAACTCACGATGAACATCATCCATCGAAGGGCACCCATCACCAAGCAGCTCACGCAAACTCGTCACAGGCCGCCCGTGCAACCCGCACGGCACAATCAACCCAAAGTGCGACAAGTCCGGATCAACATTCAACGCAAACCCGTGCATCGTCACCCAACGACGCACCCGCACCCCGATCGCGCACACCTTCGCAAGCACCCCATCACGCTCGACCCAAACCCCAGTCGCCGACTCGTCGCGCACGCCCACAACACCAAACGCCCCGATCGCATCGATCACCGTCTGCTCAAGCAGCCGCAAGTACGCGTGCAGCCGACAGTTCACCCGATTCAGATCCACCACCGGATACCCCACCACCTGCCCGGGCCCGTGATACGTCACATCCCCGCCGCGATCCGTCTCGTGCACCTCGACGTTCAGCCTTCCAAGCTGACGCTCGTCCGCCAGCACATGCCCAGCCGCTCCCGCCCGCCGCGTCACCGTGATCACCGGATCATGCTCGACAAACAGCAGCTCACCGACACGCGCCCGATCGCCCCGCGACGCAAGCACGCCCTCAAGCGTCCGCACCTGCTCCGCGTACGTCTCGGCATACCCCAAACGCCCAAGATCGCGAACAATCAGTTCATCGCCCACCACAGATCGTAGCTGACGATCCCCTAGCATTCGCAGATGCCCACCATCCACCCAACCGCCGTCGTCGATCCAAAAGCAACCATCGCCGATGACGCCTCCATCGGCCCCTACTGCATCATCGACGGCCCCGTCACCCTCCACGCCGGCGTCAGCCTCATCGCCCAGTGTCACATCACAGGCCCCGTCACCATCGGCGTGCGCACCCGCGTCTACCCCTTCGCCGCCATTGGCTTCGAGCCCCAGGACTACAAGTTCGGCCCAGACTCCGTCACGGCCGGCGTCACCATCGGCGAAGACTGCCTCATCCGCGAGCACGCCTCCGTCCACGCCGCCAGCAACGACCATACACCAACACGCATCGGCGACCGCGTCTTCATGATGACCAGCTCCCACGTCGGCCACGACGGCACCATCGGCGACGACGTCGTCATGGTCTCCGGAGCCCTCTGCGGCGGGCACGTTACCGTCGGCGACAAAGCCCTCCTCGGCGGCGGCTGCCTCGTCCACCAGCACTGCCGCGTCGGCACACTCGCCATGATGGGCGGCGGCGTCCCCATCTCCGCCGACCTCCCCCCCTTCATGACCGCAAACGCCGGCAACCGCATCGGCTCACCAAACCTCGTCGGCATGAAGCGCAACGGCTTCTCAAAGCACGACATCAACACCGTAAAGCAGATCGTCTCCGAGCTCATCCGCCGCACGCTCCCCAAGTCCGAACTCATAGCCGAGCTCGACACCCTCGCCGAAACTTCGAGCGCCGCCAAGACCATCCGCGACTTCATCGCCGAAGCCTCACGCCCCATCTGCGCCGGCATGACCAAGCAAGGCCGAGGGCTCTAGCGCATGCTGCGGCTCAAAGTCCTCGCCTCAGGCTCCTCCGGCAACTGCTCCCTCCTCACCGTCGGCACCGGCATCACCACCCGCGCCATCCTCCTCGACTGCGGCCTCTCCCCCCGCCGCACACGCCGACTCCTCGCCGAGTCCGACATCCGCCCCGACCAGATCGACCACATCCTCATCACCCACTTCGACACCGACCACTGCCACCGAGGCTGGGCCAACGCCGACCTCGGACGCGCCCGCGTCCGCTACCACATCACCCACCACTCCCACGCCAAGCGTCTGCTCCGCCACCCACACCACCTCCGCCCCTTCGACGACGACCCCATCGACCTCGACAACGACCTCACGCTCACCCCAGTCCGCCTCGCCCACGACGAAGAGGGCGTCACCGCCTTCCGCATCGACAGTTCCGACGCATCCCTCGCCTACGCAACAGACCTCGGACGAGCCACGCCCGAGCTCATCTCCACATGCCGCGGCGTCGGCACCCTCGCCATAGAGAGCAACTACTGCCCCAAGCTCCAGCTCGAAAGCCCACGCCCAGCCTTCCTCAAAGACCGCATCATGTCGGGCAGAGGCCACATCTCCAACCAGCAGTCCGCCGACGCCGCCCGCCAGATCAACCCCGCGCGCGACATCCTGCTCCTGCATCTCTCCCGAGAGTGCAACACCCCAGACCTCGCCCGCGCCGCTCACGCTTCGCTCGGCAAGCCCATCACCGTCACCAACCAGATCACGCCCACCGACTGGGTCTCCATCGCGCCCAGCCGAGCGCCAACACAGCAGTTCCTTTTCGAGTCGCTCGCATGACGACCGGACCCGCCGACCACGGCGCCACCCAATCCAATCACCGCATCTGGCCCGTCGGCCACCAGCGACGCATCGGACCGCTCACCATCGTCACTCAGGCCCTGCGCGCTCCCACCCGTGCCGCCCGCAAGGCCGTCGCCGCGCTGACGACGAACTCAAACAGAGTCACGACCCTCGACGGGGTCGTCTTCACGCCGTCAAGCCGTATCAGCCTCGAGGAATCGCTCGCAGATACGGGGCCAGGACACCTCGACTTCGCCGTTACCTTTCCGGCGTCCCCGGCGTTCCCCCGCCGCCGCATCGTCGTCCGCGCGACCCACGACCGTGTCTTCCACGATCTGCCCCCGATAAACGCGGAAACCGCAGCCGCATTCGGCACACTCCTGCAAGCCTCGCTCCAAGTGACCCGGCCCGGCGACCGCGTCCTGCTCATCGGCGCAGGCACCGGAGCTCTCACAACCGCGCTCGCAGAACACGCCGGCCCATCCGGAGCCGTCACGGCATTCGAATCCGACGCGCAGTCCGTCGCCTTCGCGCGAGCACGCTATCCCGTTCCAAACGCCGCCCACGAACGGCTCAAACAGTCAACGCTGCTGCACGAGCCCGCCGCGGCCGCCGAGACAATCATCATTACGCCGGCCACCCCTACCGTCGTGCTGCCCACCGATCCCACTCAGCTCACCACCCTTCTCGCGAGGCCAGGGCGTCTCCTGCTCGCCGGATCGCACGCGAAGCTCGCCGACGCGTTCCGGTCACTCAGTACCATCCGCGTCGAATCGCTCAAACCCCAGCTCCGGTCCGCAGCCGGAGAATCGGCACTGATGCTCGTCAGCAAGCCCCCCGCCGCGTAGCGTTCATGCCTATGTCAAACCACACGCCCGTGAGCCCAACCAAGCCCGAGACCCTCGCCTTCGCCGCCGAGGCCGCCCGCCTGCTCAGCGATCTCAAGTGCGACGACGTCGTTGCGCTCGACCTGCTCGGCAAGTCCCCAGTCGCCGAGGTCATCCTCATCGCCACCGGCACCTCAGACCGCCAGATGCGCTCCGTCATCGACGACCTCGCCGAACTCGGCACCACCCACGACTACCCCCTCCTCCGCAAGTCCGAAGACGACCGCGCCACCTGGATCGTCGCCGACTTCGGCACCGTCGTCGCCCACGTCTTCGAGCCCAACACCCGAGCCTTCTACGACCTCGAGCTGCTCTGGGGCGACTCCAAGCACATCGAGTGGAAACGCGCCGCGGACGAGGCCCCCACCCCGTGACCAAACCAGTGACCGCCACCACAACCGTCCGCGTCGCAACACCAACCGCCGACTACGACGCCGTCGTCGGCACAGGCCTTATCGAAACCCTCGGCGACCACGTCCGCGAGGCCGTCCCCTCAGCGACCGCCGCCCTGCTCGTCAACGACGCCAACCTGCCCGAAGAAACCAAGCAGCGCGCACGCGCCGCCCTCGCCGGCTATCGCCTTGCCGAGTTTGACCTGCTCCCAACCGAGCCCGACAAGTCCATTGCCACCTGGCAACACATCCTCGAAGCCTGCGCGGCCCACCGCCTCGAACGCTCCGACTGCATCATCGCCCTCGGCGGCGGCATCGTCGGCGACACCGCAGGCTTCGCCGCCGCCAGCTACCGACGAGGCGTCAACGTCATCCAATGCCCAACCACCTTGCTCGCCATGGTCGACGCCTCCGTCGGCGGCAAAACGGGCGTTAACTTGTCTGTGTCGAGCCCTTCCGGGCCCGAGGTAGACCAACTCTCACTCCTCAAAAACTTCGTCGGCGCCTTCCACCACCCCAAACGCGTCCTCGCCGACGTCTCAACCCTCCACCCACTCCCGCCCCGCGAGTTCGCCGCCGGCCTCGCCGAGTGCATCAAGCACAGCATGATCGCGGGCCCCTACGACCAACCCGACCTCGGCCCATTCCTCGACCAAAACCTCGAAACCATCACCGCCCGCGACGAGAACACCCTCACCGCCCTCGTCGCCGCCAACATCCGACTCAAAGCAACCATCGTCGCCACAGACGAACACGAAACCTCAACCGGCACCGCCGGCCGTGCGCTCCTCAACCTGGGCCACACCTTCGCCCACGCCATCGAAACACTCCCCGGCATCACCCACAACCACGGCACCGAAATAAGACAAGACCTCCTCCACGGCGAAGCCGTCGCCCTCGGCCTCGTCGCAGCAGCCACCTATGCCGTAAGCACCAACCAACTCCCCAAGCCCGACCTCGACCAACTCCTCACCCGCCTCACCCGAGCCAACCTCCCAACCAAAGCCAACGGCCTCCCCGAACCCGCAACCATCCTCGACCGCATGTGCGACGACAAAAAAGCCGCCGCCGGCCAGCTCCGCCTGGTCGTCCCCCAAGCCAACGCCGCCGCGACCGTCACGCGCGACATCGACACCAACGCCGTCGTCACCGCAATCGAAGCGATCCGCGTCTAGCCACAACACCTACACATCCCACGACCATCCCCCATTCTCCGTCGCCCACCGCGATGGCAATCCAGGCAATCTTGAAGCAAACCAAACCCACGCCCCGATAACCCTCGGTGTCGGCCGATCCTGCGCGGAACGGACCAACCACTGGCACGCCACACCGGGGAGCACACCGTGCGCACCGTCGTCATCGTCAACCAAAAGGGCGGCTGCGGGAAGACCACCACAGCCATCAACCTCGCCGGCGTCTTCGCATCCCGAAGCAAGCGGGCCCTGCTCGTCGACCTCGACCCGCAGTCCCACTGCGCCGCGGGCCTCGCCATCCCCGAGCAGCGCATCGACCAGGACATCGCCGACGCGCTCGTCAGCGACACCCCGCTCGAAACCTCGCGCCTCGTCTGGTCCGCGGGCCGAAACCTCGACCTGATCCCAAGCCGCACACGCCTCGCCGGCCTCGAAGCCGCACGCGGCGGCCTCGCCACCAAGCCCGACAAGGAACGCCGCCTCGCCCGCGTCCTGCAGCCCTTCGCCGCCGACTACGACGTCGCACTCATCGACTGCTCACCCAGCATCGGCCTGCTCACCTACAACGCGATCACCGCAGCCACCGACATCCTCGTCCCCGTCGAGACCGGCTTCTTCTCCCTCCAAGGCGCCATGAAGCAAGCCAAAACCATTGAATCCCTCGAACGCCGCCTCGGCGCGTCGGCCCCCTTCTGGCTGCTCCCCACCCTCCACGAGACCAACTCAGTCCTCGCCGAAGACCTGCTGCAAGAACTCCGCCGCCGCTTCGGCGACCAGGTCATCCCCACAGCCATCCGCCGCGACATCAAGCTCAAGGAGGCCGTCAGCTTCGGCCAGCCCGTCATCGAGTACGAGCCCGAGTCCACCGGCGCCCGCGACTACACCGACCTCGCCGACTGGCTCACCCGCCAGTGGCAGCCCGCCGAACGCCCCGAAGCCCCGCAGCACCTCACCCCAACCACCGGCGACGCCTTCCACGACCACACCTCCGCCGAAACTGAGATCGACCGCAGCACGATCCGCGTGCTCACGAACTCAGGTGCAACTTCAGAACTCGCACACCGCATCGCGGCCGACGACCACCCGATCACGCAGCGCCAACCCGCGGACCAACCCGCCGCGTTCACGCTCGCAACCGATCCTGAGCCGCAGCCGGTCGCAACCGCCGAGCCCAAGCCAACCCCAGCCGACGACCGCATGTCCGAGATCGCCGCCCTCGCCCGCAAGCTCCGAAAAGCAACACTCTCGGCCCGCCCTGAACCTGCAAGCGCAGTCGCTACCGCGGCCACAACAACACACGCCCGCGCTCCCTCAGCAGCACCATCCAACACCGTCGTTCTCGACAACTCCCCGGCACCAACCGACACCCCCGCCACACGCATCAAGCCAAACCCCCGCCAAAGCGAGCACATCGGCAAGACGCTGCTCGGCGTACGCCAGACCGACCAAGGCGTGATCTTCGTCCAGCCCCTCGCCGCCGGCCGCCAGATCGCCGTCGCCGGCGACTTCAACGGCTGGTCCACCAGAGCCAATCGCCTTTCCGCAGACGCCACCCTCGGCGTCCACCAGGCCTGCGTCCACCTCCCACCCGGACGCCACCGCTACCGCCTCGTCATCGACGGCCGATGGACCGCCGACCCCCACAACAGCAACATCGAGCCGAACGAATTCGGCGAGACCAATTCCGTCATCGTCGTCCGAGCACCCGCAAGCCGCTAACGCAACCCGGAGCACAGCATGTCCAGCGAAGCTACCACAGGCAGGCCGGCATCGATCAACGACACCACGTTCGACTCGCTCGCCGATCTCTTCCTCGGCGAAGATCCGCACCGCGAACCAACGCACCGCGCAATCGAAACCCGCGGACTCATCGTCGGTCACCTCCCCGTCCTCGCGTCGGCCTGGGTCGCCCAGCACGCCCGCGACCTCGCGTCGAACCGCAACGGCCCGGTCGCCGTTGTCTCAAGGTCCAGCGGCCGCGTCACCATCGACCTTCACGGCCACAGCGAACGCATCCAGCCGGCCGACACACTCCAAGACGCCGTCGGCCACGCGATGCAAGCCGGCGTCAGAGCCTGGCTCATCCGAGCCGATGCCGTGACAGAGGCCTCCCTCGCGGACTCACCGCATCTCACAAGCCTCTCGCTGCTCACCGGCCACGATGAGGCAGCGCTGGTCGCCGCGTACCGAGCGCTCAAAGGCCTGACCGCCGGCGACCACGACCCGAGCTTCGACGAGCACCCCCAGATCCACATCGCGATCATGGGCGCAACCAACGAGCAAGGCCGTTCCGCCGCGGAGAAACTCCGCAAGGCCGCAGAGTCGTTCCTCCAAACCGGAATCGCCAGCGTCTCAACCACCGACAAAATCACCGCGAGCTCCGCCTCCCGACTTTTCGACGGCGACGCCGATCTCACCATCGACCTACTGCTCGACCAGCTGCCAACCGAGCACGAACTCTTCGAGAGTGCAACCCCGCCAACGCCGCTACGACTCTCGCACGGCGATCATGCCTCCAGAATCGGCCCAGTCCACACACACAGCGAGCCGGACCAACCGGAACCGACCGCCGCCACACGAACGCCCACGCGCACCCACAACGATCGGCTTCCCTCTCCACCGAGGAGCGAAACCCTCGCACCGCTGCTCGGACTCGCCGCCTTGCAGCCGAGGTGCCCTTACGCCGACGAGGTCGAACTCGCCGCCGATGCCGAGGGCCGCGCACACCTGATCATCCACGCCGAGGGCGCAACGCACACGCTGGCCGGTGCACTCGAATCACTCGAGATCGCGCGAACCTGGCTCACCGCGCACGTCACACTGCTCGCCGCAGCGACCAACAACGCCGTACGTTCAGGTCCGCCGCTCGACCCGGCATGCCACCTCGTCGTTGACCACGCCGCGGGCGCACGCAGACTGCTCGACAGCCCCACCCGCGTCTACGCACTCGCGCAGGGCCGAAACGAGAGCATCTGCATCCCTCTCAACTAGCCCTCGCATGCTCACGGACGACGTCCACAAGCTCATCGAAGACTCCGTGCTCTGCTGGCTCGCCACGGCCTCCAGCGACGGTCAGCCCAGCGTCTCACCCAAAGAGATCTTCGCCGCCCAAGGCAACGCGATCATCATCGCCAATATCGCTTCCCCCGGCTCCGCCCGCAACGTTCGGCACAACCCTCGCGCAAGCGTGAGCTTCATCGATATCTTCGTGCAACGCGGCTATCAGATCGCCGGCGAAGCAGTCCTGCTCACACCGCGCGACGACGCCTACGCCGAAGCCGAAACAGCCCTTCTCGCCATGACCGGCAATGATTATCCGTTCAGGACCATCTTTCGAATCGCCGCGGACAGCGTTACCCCGATCGTCGCCCCCCGGTACAAGCTCTTCCCAGAGACAACCGAAGCGCAGCAGATCGCGAACGCCATGCGGACCTACGGCGTCCGCCCCGCAAGCTGATCTGCCCGATTTCAAACGATCGACAATGGGATCATGCGCTCTCGGCCCGCTGCACGCGGATCTCATCGAGCGACTTGCCCTCACGCACGCACACCTCGTCAACGACAAACGCCGCGTCCTCGTCCGTCACCTCGGGCAGGTCATACATCAAGTCGAGCATGACCTCCTCCATCACGGCACGAAGTGCGCGAGCGCCGGTCTCCCGCTTCGCCGCCCGCTCCGCGATCGCCGTCAGCGCACCGTCCGTGTACGACAGCTTGCAGCCCTCGAGCTCGAACATCCGCTGATACTGCTTCGCTAGCGCGTTCTTGGGCTCCGTGAGCACGCGCACCAACGCATCCACAGGCAGAGGCCGCAGCGCCGCGATCACGGGAAGCCGGCCGATGAACTCCGGGATCATCCCGAACTCCACCAGGTCGTCCGGCGTCACCTGCTGCAAAAGGTCGCCCTTCTCGCGATCCGCACCCGCATCGCCCTCGTCCACGAAACCGATCCGCGTCTTGCCGATCCGCCGGCGGATGATGTCATCTAGACCGACAAACGTCCCCGCACAGATGAACAAGATCTGGCTCGTGTCGATCTGGATGTACTGCTGCTCCGGGTGCTTCCGCCCGCCCTGCGGCGGCACGTTCGCAACTGTCCCCTCGAGCAGCTTCAGCAGACTCTGCTGCACACCCTCGCCCGACACATCCCTGGTAATCGACACGTTGTTCGACGTCTTCCCGACCTTGTCGACCTCGTCGATGTAGATCACGCCACGCTGCGCCTGGTCAACATCAAAGTCCGCCGCCTGCAGCAGCTTCAGGATCAGATTCTCGACATCCTCGCCGACGTACCCAGCCTCGGTCAGCGTCGTCGCATCGCCGATCGCAAACGGCACCTTCAGCACCCGCGCCAGGCTCTTGGCCAGCAGCGTCTTGCCGCAGCCCGTCGGCCCGATCAGCAGGATGTTCGACTTGTCGATCTCGACGCCGTCCTCAGCGCCCTCTTCGCTCTGAATCTCAAGCAAACGCTTGTAGTGCGAACGCACGGCCACGCTCAGCGGCCGCTTCGCCTCGTCCTGGCCGATCACGTACTGATCGAGAAACTTCGTAATCTCCGCCGGAGTTGGCACCTCACTAAACAGCGGCGTGTTCGGCGACACCCGCCGACGCTCCTGCTTGAAGATGTTCTGGCACAGATCGACGCAGTTCGAACAGATGTACACATCGTTCGGGCCCTCGACCATCGGCCCGACCTCGCGGCTCGTCTTCCCACAGAACGAGCACGTCGTCACGCGGCGACCGCGAAAGCCATCGCCGCCGCTCGCGTTGCCCGAGGTGCCGTCCGTTCCGTCCGAATCGCGGTTCTTTGCCATACGCCTCGCTCGCTAGGTCTCGCCGTCAACCGTGCCGATGAGCCAACCGGCCCAGCCACACCGTGCACCTCACTCAACGCTCAACAGTCTATCGGCACGCGCCGCCGTCGGGTCAAAAGTCCAGTGCAGGGACAGCCGCATCCGGCGCCCGGCCAATCGTCACAACCAAAGCAGATAACCGACAGGTGCCCGAACACGCTCGATGCACACCCAAATCGCACCCACGGGCCAATCGAACGCCAATCTGGGGCAAAGCCGAGAAGCGCCGGCTTACGGTGAGACCCCGTTCTCGCCCGCCGGTTCGCTGTCGCCCGCACGGCCGAGTCCGGAGCCGCCCGACTTCGCCCGAGACGCGATCGCGCCGACAGCACGATGGTACTCGTCCTCGGTGAGCTCGCCTGCATCGCGCATCCGCCGAAGCTCCGCCATCGGCAGCACACCCGCGTCTGCTGCAGAATCGTCATCGCCCAGAAAGTGCCGCCGCAGCTTCATCAGCACAACGCCGAACACAAGGCAGCACGCGACGAGCACAACGATCCAAACCACCGCGTCGCCGACGCTCGACCGGCCGGCCTGCCCAAGGATCGACCCAAGCATCACCCGGCACAGCTCAGCTCGCAACGATGGATTCCCGGATCGGCATCACCAGGTGCGGGATCACCCGCTCGCTCACCAGCCGCTCTCCCAACGCAGAGAGCGACCTGTACACGCGCACGAGCTCCGCGAGCTCGCCGACCGGGCCGACGTGCCGACAGGTCAGATACACGCTCAAGGGCTCGGGCTGCGACCCGCCTTCACCCCCGTGCAACCGCGTCTTCACCTCGTACTGAACCTCGACGCCCGCGCCCGCACCGACGCTCCAACTCAGCACCGGCTGGCAGTCGCTGACGAGCACGTCGCCGTCCATCAGGTTCGACAGCGGTGTCCCGGCCACAAGCGCATCGAAAACCACTTCATCGTGGTTGCCCGCGCTCAGAAGATCGACGCCGAAAAGCACCTCGACCGATTCGATATCCAGCGACGAGATCGAAAGGAAGTACGGCGCGATCTCCAGCACATGCTCGTGCAACGCGTGAGCGCTCGCCCACTCTTCAGGATTCACCACACCAGCACGGATGTTCTTCGCACGGACCGCCAGCCAGCGATAAGGCTCATCGCTCCCGCCCGCCGTCTCCAGCGCGAGCTCGTCCCGATACCGCTTGAGCTCCGCCATCGTCGGGTACTGGCGACGAACCCTGTCAAAGAACTCGGGCACGTTCTCCCTGTCACGAGGCAGGTCGAGCTTCATGCTGAGCTTCAAATTGACATAGACATCCGATACCAGCGCCCGCAGGCTCTCGATCGAATCGGTTGACGTCACGCCCGGCATCACAAGCCCTCCGTAGCCCGCAGCCCGCAAACCACCCAGAGAGCCTAGCAGACACAGCTTCACCAGAGCGAACACACAACACCCCAGCCGCCCACGTCCGCAAACCCAACACCCAAACCCGCAATAACCGACAGGTCTTCCACACCCGCACGACACAACTTCAACCATCGCAACAATTTACGACGCCTCTGCCGCCCAATCGGTGGCGGCATTCCCGCCTCGTGCTACCGTTCCCAACGCCAATCTCGCGTGAGCTCATCCCACAAACTCAAGGCACGGACCGCCGAGTGACCCAGTTCATCAACGACAACAGCGACCGTGACCGCGTCCGTGACGCGTCCGACATCGTCAAGGTCATCGGCGAGCACATCGACCTCAAGCCCCGAGGCCGAGAGTACGTCGGCCTCTGCCCATTCCACAACGACAACAAGCCCTCCATGTACGTCGTCCCCCACAAGCAGATCTACACCTGCTTCAGCTGCGGAGCCGCGGGAGACATCTTTAAGTTCGTCATGGAATACCACCAGATGACCTTCGGCGAGGCCCTGCGCTACCTCGCCGAGCAGGCCGGCGTCAAGCTCACCGAACGCACCCGCCGCCGCTCAAAGCACGACGCCGAAAACGCCATCGAACGCTCACACATCAAGGACGCCAACGAAACCGCCCACAAATTCTTCCGGGGCATCCTCCGCCACCCAGAGCACGGCCAACCCGCCCGCGAACTCATCGAACGCCGCGGCATCAGCCCCGACATGGTCGAAACCTTTGGCATCGGCGCTGCCCCGGACCGCTGGGACGGCCTCGAGCTCTTCATCACCACCAAAGACCTCGACCCCAATGTCTTCCTCGCCGCAGGCCTCCTCAAGCAGCGCGACTCCGGCACAGGCCGCTACGACGCACTCCGCAACCGCCTCGTCTTCCCCATCCGCGACCAGATCGGCCGAACCATCGCCTTCGGCGCACGCCGCATCAACGACGAAGACGAACCCAAGTACCTCAATAGCCCCGAGACCCCCCTCTTCGACAAGTCCGCCACCCTCTTCGGCCTCGACCTCGCCCACCGCGCAATCCAACGCTCGGGCACAGCCGTCATCGCCGAGGGCTACACCGACGTCATCGCCTGCCACCAGGCCGGCATCGCCAACGTCGTCGCAACCCTCGGCACCGCACTCACACCCAACCACGCCACCAAGCTCCAGCAGCTCTGCGACACCGTCATCCTCCTCTTCGACGGCGACGAAGCGGGCCAACGCGCCGCCGACCGCGCCGCCGAGGTCTTCCTCGCACGCCCAATCGACGTCCGCATCGCCACCCTCGCCGGCGCAACCGAAGCCAAAGACCCCGACGAGCTCCTCAAGCTCGAAGGCGGCGACGACATCCTCCGATCCGTCTTCGACAACGCCATCGACCTGCTCAGCTTCCGCGACGCCAGACTCCGCGCCGAACTCGCCGGCGCCGGCCCAGCACGCATCGAAGCACGCGTCCGCGACGAAATGCGCGAGCTCGGCCGCCTCGGCCTCGCCTCCGCAGACAAAGTCCGCTGGCAGTTCGTCATCCGCCAGCTCCATGACATCACAGGCCTCGACACCGCCACCATCGCAGTCCTCGTCCGCGAAGGCGCGGGCAGACGCCCCACGCAAATCGAAGAGCCGACCCCTACCGCGTCAACAACGCGAGCACGCACACCGATCGTCGAAGCCCTCGCCTGCCTCCTCGCCGACCCCACCATCTACGTCGGCCTCAAGGACGCAACCAAGCAGTCCATTCTCAGCGCCGCAGCCGAAACCGACCTCGCACACATCGCCCAGGCCCTCGCCGCCATCGCCGACCGCTCACCATCACCCACACTCACCGCCATCCTCGACGAGCTCACCGAGCAACGCCTCGACGCCGCACCAGCCATCGCCCTCGAACGCGACATCGTCAGACGCCTCGGCGAGGACCCAGAACTCATCCGGGCCACCTTCGAGACGTGCATGCAACGCATCACGCCGCCCGCCGAAACAACCAAAGCCGCGTCACCGCTCGACCGGATCGCAGAACTCAAAGCCGCCCGCACCGGCGAAAACGCCACCGACAGAACACGCCTGCCACGGACTCGGCAGTAGTCACGCAACCGCGGCCCAACCTTCCCACCAAGCCGCGGCATAAACTCCATCGGGGTAGACATCACCCCGGCAGACACGGAGGGGGAGCACGTGCTCAACAACGGCCACCCAGCACTCAACGATCTCATAGACGTCGGCCGCCACCGCGGCTGGCTCAGCTACGAAGAACTCAACAATGTCCTCCCCGACGAGATGGTCCAGCCGGAGGCACTCGACGAGCTCCTCGTCACCCTCGATGGCAACCGCATCGAGCTCATCGATGAGCTCGAGTACCGCGCCCGCCTCTACCGACTCGGCAAGGCAGCCGGCAAAGCCGACACCGACGCCGCAGCCTCCGCGGGCCTCGGGCCGAACACCCAGACGTTCCGCGCCATGTCCGTCACCGGCGGCGAGAACCGCGGCGATCACACCTGGCTGCAAGCAGCCATGAACGCCAACATCAAGCCCGGCACCGACACAATCCAAATCCCCGACGACATCGACCAACGCGCCCCCGACGCCGATTCCGACGACGCCCCAGCCGAGACCGAATCGACCGACGAGACGCCCGCCGACGAAACCGCTGAAGACTCGGCAACCGACGAGACACCAGCGCTCGCACGCGAAGCCGCCGAGGACGCCCGCCGCATCGACGACCCCGTCCGCATGTACCTCAGCCAGATGGGCTCGATCCCGCTGCTCTCACGCGAAGAGGAGATTCGCCTCGCCAAGAAGATCGAAACCACGCGCATGATCTTCCGCCGCCGCGCGCTCGAGTCCGACTACATCATCCAGCAGGCCGTCGAGACCCTCAAGGCCGTCGACGACGGCAGCATGCCCTTCGACCGCACCATGCGAATCTCGACCGCCGAAGACAACGCCAAAGAGAAGATCGCCAGGCGCATCCCCATCAACGTCCGCACCATCGAGCAGCTGCTCGAGCTCAACCGCGCAGACTGGGACCTGCTCAACGAAGCCGACGACAAGCAGCGTCTGGTCATCTCCGCCCGCGTGGCGACGCGCCGCCGCCGCATGGCAGCACTCGCCGAAGAGCTCTGCCTCCGCACCAGCCGAATCGTGCCGCTTGTCCGCAAGCTCAAGTCCATCGCCGACAAGTGCGAGAAGCTCGTCTCCCAGCTCGTCGATGCGGACCTCAACCGCACCAAGCACGACCCCGAAGACATCGAGGTCATGCGCGAGGAGCTCGACGGCCTCCGCACTCTCACCCTCGAAAACCCGGGCGAGCTCACCTCCCGCGTCATGGCCATCGACTGCGTCTTCTGGGAGTACGAGCAAGCCAAGCGCGACCTCTCGGGCGGCAACCTCCGCCTCGTCGTCTCCATCGCCAAGAAGTACCGCAACCGCGGCCTCTCCTTCCTCGACGTCATCCAGGAAGGCAACACGGGCCTCATGCGCGCCGTCGACAAGTACGAGTACCGCCGGGGCTACAAGTTCAGCACCTACGCCACGTGGTGGATCCGCCAGGCCATCACCCGCGCCATCGCCGACCACGCCCGCACCATCCGCATCCCGGTCCACATGATCGAGACCATGTCCAAGCTGCGCAACATCCAGAAGGACATCGTCCAGCGCACCGGCACAGAGCCCACGCTTGAAGAACTCGCCGACGTCGCCAAGATGTCCCTCGAAGATGTCCGGCGTGTCATGTCCATCGGCAAGCAGCCCGTCAGCCTCGACCGCCCCGTCGGCGAGACCGAGGACTCATACTTCGGCGACTTCATCGAAGACGAGCACCAGGCCGCACCGCACGACGCCGCCAGCCAGGCAATGCTCAAGAGCCGCATCGAGCAGGTCCTCCGAACCCTGTCCTACCGCGAGCGCGAGATCATCAAGCTCCGCTACGGCATCGGCGACGGCTACACCTACACCCTCGAAGAAGTCGGCCGCATCTTTAAGGTCACGCGCGAACGCGTCCGCCAGGTCGAAGCCAAGGCGATCCGCAAGCTCCAGCACCCGGTCCGCTCGCGCAAGCTCCAGGGCTTCGTCGAGCTGCCCGAAGGCGAGAAGGACGCTCCCAAGTCGCAGAACCGCAGCCGGTCTCGCACCGGCTGAGCACGCGATGCAGATCGGCGAGCACAAGATCTACGAACAGATCGGCGAAGAAGGCTTCGACCGCATCACAGCCGCCTTCTACCGACGCGTCGCCAACGACGACATCCTCGCGCCGATGTACGCACAAGCAACCGCGCGCGAAGGCGAAACGGACCTCGCCGGCGCACAGCTGCGACTCAGAGAGTTCCTCGTCCAACGCTTCGGCGGCCCGCCGCGCTACTCACAAGCACGAGGCCACCCGCGCCTCCGAATGCGCCACATGCCGTTCGCGATCGACGAGGCGGCGCGCGACCGATGGCTCGAGCTCATGACCGCCTCGCTCGAAGAGGCCGAAACACCCGAGCCCTCACGGTCCGCGATGCTCGCCGTCTTCGCGCACATCGCCGACTTTATGCGGAATTCCTGATCCGCTAACCCCTCATCCGCGTGCGATACGACACCGAGTTTTCCTTGCCCGATGATCCACGTCTTGGTATCTTGAATCCTGGAGAATCGCGGAACCGCGTCGTTCGACGCAACCGTCCCATTCGTTCAGACGGCACCGCACCAAGTCCAACGCAGCGGATGAGACCAATGACCACCACGCAGAAGTTCGATGTCGCGATTATCGGCGGCGGCCCCGCCGGCTCGACCGCCGGCTCGCTCATCAAAAAGTACGACCCCGACGCCAGTGTTCTTATTCTCGAACGCGCGATGTTCCCGCGCGACCACGTCGGCGAGAGCCAGCTCCCCCCCATCACCGCCATCCTCCACGAGATGGGCGCGTGGGAGAAGGTCGAGGCCGCCGACTTCCCGATCAAGGTCGGCGCGACCTACCGCTGGGGCAACTCCCCCGAGCTCTGGGACTTCGAGTTCCTCCCCCTCGAACACTTCAAAGACGAGGCCCGCCCGGCCAAGCTCGAAGGCCAGCGCTTGTTCACCGCGTTCCAGGTCGACCGCGCGACCTACGACCACATCCTGCTCGACCACGCCGCCGACCTCGGCTGCGACGCCCGGCAATCAACCAAGGTCAGCACCATCGAACGCACCGGCGACCGCATCGACGGCCTGATCCTCGGCGACGGCACCCGAGTCGAGGCCGACCACTACATCGACGCCTCCGGCAACGCCGCGATCCTCCGCAAGGCCATGGACGTCGGCGTCGAAGTGCCCACGCGCCTCAAGAACATGGCGATCTGGGACTACTGGGAGAACACCGACTGGGCCGTCAAGATCGGCGTCGGCGGCACCCGCGTCCAGGTGCTCTCGATCGGCACCGGCTGGATCTGGTTCATCCCGCTCGGACCGACCCGCACATCGATCGGCTACATCTGCCCGACCGAGCACTTCCGCAACTGCGGCATGACCCCGGAGCAGATGTACCTGGACGCCATCGCACAAGAGCCTCGCGTGACGGAACTCTGCACCAACGCGACCCGTGAGGGTCGGCTGGCGACGACGAAGGACTGGTCGTTTGTGTCCGACCGCATGGTCGGCGAGAACTGGATGCTGGTCGGTGAGGCCGCGGGCTTTGCCGATCCGATCCTAGCCGGCGGCATGACGCTCGCGCACACGTCGGCGCGAGAGGCGGCGTACATCGTGCTGGCCGACCGCAAGGGCGAGCACGATCCGAAGTGGATGAAGCGGTCGTACGAGCAGGTGTTGACCGACCGGATCAAGCAGTACATCCGGTTTGCGGATTTCTGGTACGCCGCGAACGGGCAGTTCACGGATCTCGAGAGCGAAACCCAGGCGATCGCGGATGCGGCGGGTCTGAAGATGACGCCGAAGGAGGCGTTCCGCTGGCTGTCGCTCGGCGGGTTTACGCACGAGGACTTCTTCCTGCCCGGGCTGGGCGGGCTGGATCTGATCGCCGTGAAGGAGATCGCCCGGCGGTTTACGGGGGATACCGAGCAGCGTTGGGAGATGCTGAACTACAACGTGTTCAAGCTGAACCTGAACCAGGCGAAGAAGGCGACGGTGCCGATCTACAACGAGGGCAAGATCATCAAGGCCGATGCGTATCGGCGTGGGCACAAGCAGCTGCCGTTGGTTGGGTTGTACGGCGTTGTGCACAACGTGCTCAAGCAGCACTCGGATGCGATCTCGATCTCGCGTGCGTTCGAACGCGTTGCGGCGCAGAACCCTGGCACCGGTGTGAATGTGCAGCAGCTGTTCGCGAGCCTAGAGAACATGCTCATCGATGGCTGGGTGGCCGGCAAGATGGACGCGAAAAAGCCGAAGCTGCGGTTTGATCTGTCTGGGAACAACTTCAATTCGGACAAGATCAAGGCGGCCTCGGCCTGAGTTGGTCGGGCGACTGGCTTCGTGACGCTGACTTTGTGATTGAAGTCGGCGTTTGAAGACCCCCTCCGACCCGCCTTTGGCGGTCTACCTCCCCCGTCGGCGACGGGGGAGGACTTTGGATACGCACCCTCTCCCTGGTCGCTGCGCGACCTGTCCCTCTCCCGCGGAGCGCGGGAGAGGGGGGAGTTCCCTCGCTTGCGCTTCGGGCTCGTCTTTGCGATTTCGCATAGGAGCTTGGTTGCTGCTTTGCGGGCGGTTTCTCGGGCTCGTTGTTTGAGGGCGGGGTCGGTTGGTTCGTTGGCGGGGTTGGTTTCGGCGAGGGCGGTGAGTGCGGCGAGGGCTCTGTGGCGGGCGGCTGGTTCGGTTGCGGTTGCGCGGGCTTCGGCGAGGCGCGTGTAGGTGGTGAGGTCGTGCTGGGTTTGGGGGTGGTCGAGCCAGTCGGCGAGTTCGGCGAGGGTGAGGCCGTGAGCTCGGGCGAGGTCGGTGAGGGTGAGGTCGGACTCGGTGAACTCGGCGAGGAGGGCTTCGTGGTTGATGTGGGGAGCGAGTGGCGAGGTGGGGATTGGCGAGGTGGCGGAATCCGCTGGATTCGCTTCGCTCATCCGGGGCATCTGGTGGTGCGCGGGTGTGATGTCTTCGGCCTTCGCGATCATGGAGGGGATTGTGGTGATCGGCGGGGCGGCGTCAATGGGGTTTGGGTGTAGGGCACCCGAGTGTGGGATGAAGATGAGTGATGTGGGTGGGGTTGAGCACTACCTCGTGTTGCGGGTCGGTCGCACGAATCAGCGTTACCGCCTACACTCTTAACAGTTGTGGAAGGTCCACAGCCGACCTTGCCTGCGTGAGCGGGCTTGAAGCCCGAGGTTGCCCTCTGGTTTTCATGGTCTCCGATCTGTCGCGGTAGCGCGGCAATTCGAAAGTGCACGACGTGTAGACGTCGAGGAGCGCTTGTCATGTCTGAAAACTATCAAACTGAAGCTACCCGCTTATCGCTTTCACTGGAAGAACTCGAAAACAGGCTGCAGGGCATGCCTGTTTCCGACGCCCACAAGCGTTATGAAGGGCGTGATGATGAACCGGGGCAAGGCCTCGCCATACAGCGAGTGGATTCTCGTTGGGTGTTGCACCATATCAAATGGAAGCTCGAAGAGCCCGATACCTACGAAGAAGTTGATCCATTCTCGTCGCTCAGACACTTTGGTAGGATTGCCCGCCGGCAGAGGCCGTACCTTCGCGAGAACCGGAAACCACTTCTTTCATGTAACATTGATATAAAATCATGGGCAGCAAAGCACATTCGTGACTTTGTCGAGCACGCCATGAGCGTTCACCGAAACAGACTCCAACGAGTCAATGATGCGAACGATGTACTCGGCGATCTGTCTTGGCTGGCCGATGGGGAGGGCAAGTGACCAATGTCTTCCAACCATCCCGATCGACGCGTCGCACGAGTTGACGCCTTCGTATTGCGAGCCTTTCCTGCAACACTGATTCTGTTAGTCATATTGACTTGGGCGGGGGTAGTTGCCTGGTACGCAGCGCTGTACTTTGCACCTCTAATACTTTTTTCGAACGTTTGGTCCCGGAAGTATCACGGAATAAATGCGTTTGTAGGTCGAGGACCTGACATCTAAGGTTTACAGCTCCGGCGCGAAGCCTCGCCGCATGGTGTTTTCGCAGATGGCGCGCGGCTCGACGAATTGTAACAGGTAGTCGCTGCCGCCGGCTTTGGAGCCGACGCCTGAGAGGCCGAAGCCGCCGAAGGGATGGCGGCCGACGAGGGCTCCGGTGCATGATCGGTTGATGTAGAGGTTGCCGACGCGGAACTCGCGTTTGACGCGTTCGATGTGCTCGGGTTTGCGTGAGAAGAGGCCGCCGGTGAGCTTGTAGGTGTGGGTGTTGGCGATGGTGAGTGCTTCGTCGAGGTTGTGTGCGTGCATGACGGCGAGGACTGGGCCGAAGATCTCGTCTTGGGCGATGGGGTTGGCCGGGGTGATGTTAGTGAGGATGTGTGGGGGGATGTAATTTTTTGGTTGCACGTCGTTGTACGCACCCTCTCCCTGCCCGCCTCCGGCGGGCTGTCCCTCTCCCTGGGAGGGAGAGGGGGGGAAGTCGTTGTCACCGATTAGCAGCTTGCCGCCGTGTTGGGTGCCGAGGTTGATCATGCGGCGGATGTTGTTGGCTGCGGCTTCGTCGATGACTGGGCCGACGTCGCAGGAGGGGCTGGTTGGGGGTGCGACGACGAGGGCTCTTGTGGCTTCGACGAGGCGCTGCGTGAAGCGGGTGATGTGCTGGCCTTGTGGTCCTTCGGGGTCGATGACGATGCATCGGGAGCAGGCGGAGCACTTTTGGCCGGCAAAGCCGAAAGCGGAGTCGCGGACGCCGAGTACGGCTTCGTCGAGGTCTGCCGAGGTGTCGATGATGATGGCGTTTTTGCCGCCCATTTCTGAGATGACTTTTTTGACGTGGGGTTGGGGGTAGGTGGAGGGTGGGTAGTTGGGGGAGGCCCCCTCTCCCTGCCCGCCTAGGGCGGGCTGTCCCTCTCCCTGGGAGGGAGAGGGGGGCGAAGATGGCGTGCTGGATGCTGCTTGGATGATGTCGAGGCCGACGGCTTTGGAGCCGGTAAAGGCGATGATGGCGGTGCGTGGGTCTCGGACGAGTGTGCTGCCGACGGTTTCGCCGCGGCCTGGGAGGTATTGGAGGACCTGCTCGGCGTAGAGGACCTTGTCGTGGCGGGTGATGACCTTGCGGATGGCGGAGACGAAGACGTCGGCCATGACCTTGGCGATGAAGGGAGTCTGCTCTGCAGGCTTGACGATGACGGTGTTGCCGGTGACGAGGGCGGCGGCGGTCATGCCTCCGCAGATGGCGAGGGGGAAGTTCCAGGGGCTGATGATGACGGCTGGGCCTCGGGGCTGGTAGAAGGTTTCGTCGAGCTCGCCGATGAACTTGCCGAGGCGGTTGCGGGTGAAGAGCTGAGGGGCGAGGCGGGCGTAGTACTCGCAGAAGTCGATCGCCTCGCAGACGTCGGCGTCGGCCTCGCGCCAGGGCTTGCCGGCTTCTTTGGTCATGATGGCGGCGAGCTCATCGCGGCGGTGGCGCATCTCGGCGGCGGCGGCGACGAGGACGTTGGCTCGCGCGATGGGGTCGGCGTCGCGCCAGTGGGGGAAGGCTTCGGTGGCGACATCGAGGGCCTTGACGGCGTCGGCTTCGGTGGCAGCGGTGTTGTCGATGGGTTCGAGCTGGGCGTTGTCGATGGCGTGCTGGAAATGGGCGCGGTCTTCGTGGTCGGCGAAGTCGCGCATGGGCTCGGTGTAGAAGGGGCGGCCGTCGCCGACTCCTTCGACGGCGGGGCTGAGGTTGTGGCGCTCGTGGGCGATGTCGGCGAGGTCGGGCTTGGTGGCGCCGGTGTTGAGGGAGGCCGGGTTGGCGAAGAGCAGGTCGGGGTCGGCGTTATCGAGGAAGCCGGCTTTGAGCCATGATTCGTTTGAGGTGTTCTCGAGGAGACGTCGGACGAGGTAGGCCATTCCGGGGATCATCTCGCCGACGGGGACGTACTCGCGGACACGGATGTTGGCTCCGTTGACGCCGGCCTGAGCGGCGGCGTGCTTGAGCTCGTCGGCCATGCCGTGGAGCATCTGGAGTTCGAGGGACTCGGGTGGGAGGCCGAGCTGTTCCATGCGGGCGATGGTGTGGGCGATGGAGCGGATGTTGTGTGAGCCGAGGGCGAGCTTGATGCCTCCGGCGTTGGTGTCGCGGGGGCAGGCATCGAGGAAGATGTCGGCCATCTGCTCGAAGCAGGCGTCGGTCTGCCACTTCTCGTTCCAGACGGGGCAGGGCCAGCCCATCTGCTCGGCGTGGATGGTTTCGAAGTCCCAGTAGGCGCCCTTGATGAGGCGGACGGTGATCTGGCGGTTGTTGGCCTTGGCCCACTCGGCGAGGTCATGGGCGTCGTCGGGGCCGGACTTCAGGTAGGCCTGGATGGCGATGCCGAGGTAGGCGCCCTGGTGCTTCATGGCGCAGCGTTTGAAGAGCTCGATGGTGAGGTCTTTGTACTCATAGTGCTCCATGTCGAAGTTGATGAAGACGCCTTTGGCCTTGGCGGCATCGAGGATGGGGTCGATGCGGGTCATGACGGTGGCGATGGAGCCCTCGAAGTCGATGGGGTCGGTCTTGCCGGAGAGCGAGCTGATTTTGATGGAGACGTTGCAGCGTGGGACGGGGCCGAGGTGGTCCTTCTCGAGGAGCGGTTTGGCTTTCCAGTCGGCGACGGTTTTGGGGAGGTTGTTGACGAGGTCGAGGTATTTGGCCAGGTACTCGTCGGCCTCGGCTTCGGAGACGCAGGCTTCGCCGAGGAGGTCGACGGAAAAGGCGATGTCGTTGTCCCAAAGTTGCTTCAGGCGTGGGAGTGCGGAGGCGGCGTCGGTGCCGGCGATGAACTTGCCGGCCATGCCCTTGATCTGGCCTGAAATGGTTTTGGCCATGAGGCCCTTGGCGATGCCGCCGGCCTTGATGCCGAGGTCCATGCCTGGGGGCGGTGTGACGCCGGGCTGTGAGAGGTAGTCGGCGAGGTGGTCGTGGACCATGTCGGGGGTGGTGAGCATGGGGAAGACGTCGACGAAGCGAAAGAGCTGGACCTTGAATTCTTGGTCCTGCATGGACCAGTCCATGAGCTTGTCGGAGTAGAAGCGGCTGGAGAGCAGGCCGGCTTTTTGGGACTGGGCTTTGGTGAAGAGCTCGTCGCCGATGGCGCGGATGCGGGCCTCGTGTTCGGCGTCGGCGGCTGTGGGCCTGGCGGGTGCGGTGAGTGGGCCGGGGGTTGTGGAGAGGTTGCGTTGTTTGCGGCTGAACCAGGCCATGGGTGGCTCCTGAACTGAGGGTTCGGGAGTGTATACAGGACTGGTGATCTGGTACGCTTCGACCGATGCTCGACCACCGGACGAACCGGTCACGCAACCACGGAGTCACGCTCGTTGAGTTGCTGCATGCGATTGCAGTGCTGGCGCTTGCGACATGGGCGAACGTGAGCCTTGCCCGCTGGATGGACTTGCCATTGCTCGTGAGTTCGGCGTGTCTTGTAGTCGCGTACTTGGTGGCGATGATTCCTTTCGCTGGAGCGAAGCGAGTTCGCGACGATCGCGAGAGGCGGCTAGACGAGAAGTAGTGCTGCTTGGGTCCCTCGCGAACTCGGGTTCTATTGCGCACCCTCTCCCTGCTCGCTTCGCGAGCTGTCCCTCTCCCGCGGGGCGCGGGAGAGGGGGCGGAGCCTGCGTTATGCTGCGTCGCAGCGTGAATGAAGTGGTTTGGTCGGACCTTTGGAGAGAGGCACGATGAAGCGGACTGGGATGGCGGTCGGGTTGGTCTTCGTTGCGGTGCTTGTTGCGGGGGCGTTGGCGCTGAATCGGGTGGACGGCGCGGACGGTGCGCGAGATAGCGTCGCGCAGCCGGTGGCTTCTGGTGATGCTGTGGATCGTCAGCCGGACTGGCGGGAGACGGCGGTGCATATGCGGCTGCAGGATGATCTGGATCGGCCGGAGGATGGGTGGTGCCTGGATGTGGTTGGGTCGGGGCCGCACATTCGGTTTGATATGCCGTTGATTGCGCACAACATCAAGCCTGGGCTGTATGCGGATGAGGCGGTAGCGTTCACGGCCAAGGGGCAGATTCGATTCCCGGCGTACCCCGGCTCTTGCGTGACGGTGATGGGGCTTAACGAGTTTGCGTTGCCGGGGGCGGCGCTGATGCTGAAGCCGTGCGGAGAGGACATCCCGTTCTGAATGCGTCGAAGTTTCAGACGTTTAAGCTGCTCGATGACGGGATGGTGCAGCTCAAGGGGACGGACCTGTGCATCACGGTGGGTGATGAGTCGGAGCGGACGTTCGATCCGACGCATCGGTGGCGGACGCTGTATGTGGAGCGGCGGGCGGATTGTGATCCGTCGCGGTCGAGGTGGGAGTTTGCGCGGCCGCGATGAGTTGGTGACTTGGTCGCGGGGCAGCGGCACGCCTTTCTTGCGCTTCGGGCTCGTGGAAGAAGCTCATTTCTACGCACCCTCTCCCTGCTCGCTGCGCGAGCTGTCCCTCTCCCGCGGGGCGCGGGAGAGGGGGGCGGGGTGGTCATTGCTTGGTTGTCATGGCTTTGAAGGTGAGCACCGCTGTGGTGGCGGCGGTGAGCTGCGCGAGCAGGTGGGGCCAGAGGTCGGTGGCGTTGGCGAACCCGGTGAGAGCGAAGGAGACGAGGACGGCGGGGTTGAAGGCGGCGGCTGAGGTTTCGCCGACGGCGAGGATGCCGGCGAGGACTGTGGCGGCGATGGCGAAGCCATAGTGCTGGTTGTTTGGCTGGCGGAGGGCGACGTTCATGATGACGACGACGAGGGCGAATGTGAACGTGAATTCTGCGAGCAGGGTTGGGACGAGTTCGAAGGTGCGTGGGGCGAGTTCGGGGCTGCCGTGGATGGCGAGGGCGGTGAAGGTCGCGGCGGCGGTGGCGGCGAACTGGGCGGCGAGATAGGGGGCGATCTCGCGGGGCTTGCAGTCTTTGAGCAGGGCGTAGGCGAGGGTGACGGCGGGGTTGAAGTGGGCTCTGGAGATGTGGCCGGTGGCGTAAACAAACGCGCAGAGGACGGCGGCGATGGCGAGGGGGGCCCATGGGGATGGGGTTGGGTCGGTGATGGCGAGGGTGATGGTGAGGATGAGGAAGTAGGTGCCGATGAACTCGGCGAGGGCTTTGGCTGTCAGGGGGTACGAGGGCATGGCGGGCTGAGGGTATGGAGGCGGTTGGTTGTGGTGTGTGAAGAGATGGTGTAGAGGAGTTGGTCCTCCCCTCTCCCGACCTCGCTGCGCTCGGCCACCCTCTCCCCGCCGGGGAGAGGGAAGCGGGATTAGGATTCGGTGTGAAGGTTTTGGTTGCGATGTCGGGCGGGGTGGATTCGTCGGTGGCGGCGGCGCTGGTGCGCGAGGCCGGGCACGAGGCGGTCGGTGTGTTCATGCGGCTCGGGTCGCCGGACGAGAAGCTGGATGAGCCGGTGGAGGTTTGTGACCTCCCTGCTGCTTCGACGAAGGGAACGCACAAACAGGGGTGCTGCTCGGTTGGTGACGCGGCGGATGCTCGGCAGGTGGCGGCGGAGCTTGGGATTCCGCTGTATGTGTGCAACTTTCGGAACGACTTTCGCCGGATCATTGATTACTTTGTCGAGGAGTATGCGACAGGGCGGACGCCGAACCCGTGTGTTCGGTGCAACGACTGGCTGAAGTTCGGCAAGCTGCACGGCTATGCGAAGCGGCTGGGCTGTGATGCGGTGGCAAGCGGGCACTACGCGCGGGTCGGTGAGGTTGATGGTGATCGCGTGATGCTGCGCGGGGCTGATGCGGGGAAGGACCAGAGCTATGTGCTGTTTGGTGTGCCGCGGGGGCAGCTTGGCGAGATGATGCTGCCGATCGGGGAGTACGAGACGAAGCAGGAGGTGCGGGACTTGGCCCAGCGGTTTGGGTTGCCGACGTTTGACAAGCCGGACTCGCAGGAGATCTGCTTTGTGCCAGGGCAGGACTACGTGGGGTTTATCGAGCGGGAGCGGCCCGGGCTTGTGTCGAGCGGGGCGATTCTGACTCGGGACGGGACGCCGGTGGGCGAGCATCGGGGGCAGCACCGGTTCACGATCGGGCAGCGGCGTGGGCTTGGGTTGTCGCAGGTTGGGGATGATGGCGGGCCGGTTTATGTGGTGCAGAAGGACCCGGCGACGAACGCGGTGATCGTTGGAAGCGGTGATGATCTGCTTGCGCGGTCGTTGGTGGCGGCGGAGGCGAACTGGTTGGTTGATGCATGGGACGGGTGGCGCGAGGTTTTGGTGCAGCATCGGTACAACAGTGCGGCGGTGCCGGGGCGGACGCGGATTGTGGGTGATGTTGATGTGCCGAATCATTCGGGGCGATCTGGAGCGTTTGAGGTTGTGTTTGATGAAGCTCAGCGTGCGGTGACGGGTGGGCAGGCTGTTGTGTTGTTTGAGGGGGAGCGGGTGCTTGGGGGTGGGTGGATTGCGCGGGTTGGTGCGGGCGGCTAGCTCGTCCTCCCCGCTCCCGACCTCGGCTTTGCCTCGGCCACCCTCTCCCCGGAGGGGCGAGGGAGGGGAGGTACGCCTCGCTTGCGCTTCGGCCTCGTTAAGACCTATCAGGGTTTCTTCATGATGAAGAGGTAGTTGAAGCCTCTGAGGTAGAAGTTCTGTTCGATGGCTGCTTTGCGCCAGTTGCCTTTCTCGAGCTTGGCGTTTTTGCGGTTGACGGCGATGATGTCGACCGGGTCGAAGTGCTTGCGGAGGCGGGCGAAGAGTTCGAAGCCGATGGGCATGAACTGGCCGCCGAGGACTGCGCCTTGTGATTCCTTCTTGCCTTTGCGCTTGCGCCAGGAGTCGGAGACGTAGAGGGCCATGTAGCGGCGTGGGATGAGGACTCGATCGAGTTCGGCGATGACCTGTTCCATGGCTTTGTAGTATGCGCGGCCGTGGTCTTGGCCGCCCGCGTCGAGCTTGCCGATGCAGCGGTCGTCGTCGGAGTAGTCGATGTGGGTGCTGTAGGGCGGGTCGATGAAGGCGAAGTCGGCCGAGCTGTTGTCGAGGGGGATTTGTCTTGCGTCGGCTTGGTTAATGTCGTCGCGGCTTGGGGCGAGGTCGAAGCCGATTGGTTTGCGGTTGAGGTCGTTGCAGACGTCGATGGTTGTGCCGGAGCCGACCATGGGGTCGAGGACGGTGTCGCCTTCGCGGGTGTAGCGGTTGAGCAGCTGCCAGATGACCCAGCTTGGGGTTGCGCCGGCGTAGTGCTTTGAGCCTTGTTCGCGACTGCCGTCGGATGCGTCGTAGTGCTGGGAGGCGTATTCCCAGAGGGTTGTGGCGAAGAGTTTGAGGGTTGGTCGGCGGGGAGACCTGTGCATGCGTGAGTTGTAGGAGGGGAAGAGGTGGTAGCCCTCACCCTGGCCCTCTCCCGCGGGGCGCGGGAGAGGGAGCGAAGACACAACCTCCCCTCTCCCGACCTCGGCTTCGCCTCGGCCACCCTCTCCCCGCTGGGGCGAGGGGGCGGAGACCAATGCTATTGAGTCAGGGCTTTGATGAGTTTGGACTTGGCTTCTTCGACAGAGCAGGCGAGTTTGGCTCCGGCGGCGTTGGCGTGGCCTCCGCCGCCGAGGGTTTGGGCGACCTGGTTGACGTCGATCATGTTTGGGCCGGGCTTGGAGCGCATTGAGATCTTGGCGGCGGGCGTGTTGTCGGCCGTCTCGACCTGGGTGATGGTTGCGGCGACGCGGACGGTGCCGATGGAGAGGGGGTAGTTGGCGAGGCCTCCGGTGTCGGATGGGCCCGCTTTGGCGGCGTGGATGTCTTCGGTGGTGAGGGTCATGATCGCGATGCGGTCGCGGTCGATGAGTTCGAGGGTGCTGAGGGCTTTGGCGACGACTCTGAGGCGGGCGGGGACCTCGTTCTGTTCGATGGTGCCCTGGAGGGCGGCGTGGTCGACGCCGGCTTCCATGAGGCTGGCGGCGAGGCGGAGCGTGCTTGGCTTCGCGTTTGAGTATTTGAAGAAGCCGGTGTCTGTGGCGAGGCCCAGGTAGAGGGGGCGGGCGATGGATGTGGGTAGTGCGGAGGGTGTGTCGAGGCCCAAGACGAGCTGGCAGAGCTCGGCGATGGGTTCGCATGCGGCGGCCGCGGTTGTGGCGAGCAGGCGACGGTCGGCGATCTCGGCGTCGCCGGAGAGGTGGTGGTCGACGATGGCGGTGGTGCCCGCGCGGCCTTTGACGAGATCGCCCAGGGTGTCGAGCTGTGACCAGCTGCCGGTGTCGGCGATGAGGATGCGGTCGGGGTTGAAGCTGTCGGGGAGTGTGCCCGTATCGATGACGGTGTGGGGTGTGTCTTGGATGATGTCGTCGGACCAGCGTGGCATGCCGCCGGTGTAGTAGATGCGAGCGCGTTTGGTGTTGGTGGCTTTGTTGAGCGCGCGGGTGATGGCGACGGTTGAGCCGATGGCGTCGCCGTCGGGGCGTGCGTGGGTGAGGACGGCGATCAATTCGGCGTCACGAAGCCAGTCGGCGAGATCGGTTGCGGTTGTGTTGGTTGTCCAGTCGGTCATGCGGTGTGGCTCGCTGTTTGGAGTCGATCGCGGACGGTACGCATGTCTCGGTCGAGTTGAGCGCGGAGGTGATCGAGGGACTCGAAGCGGACCTGGTCTCTGACGCGGGCGGTGAGGTCGAGGGCGATGCGGAAGCCGTATTCGGGGAGGCCGGGCAGGTTGGGTTTTCCAGGTTCCGTCGATGCGTCGAGCAGGTGGGCCTCGACGCGGAGGGTTGTTCCGTTGACGGTTGGGCGGGTGCCGACGTTGATGGCGGCGTTGTGCGTTGCGCCGGTTGGGAGTGTGGCGGTGCCGGCGTAGACGCCTTCGGCTGGGGGCATGGTTTCGGGCGTGATGTTTGCCGTTGGGAAGCCGATGGTTCGGCCGAGGCGGTCGCCTTGGGTGACTTCACCTTCGACGCGGTGTGGTCTGCCCAGGACGTGAGCGGCGTCGCGGGCTCGGCCGTGGGTGAGGAGGAAGCGGGTGAGGGTGCTGGATGCGTGCGGTGCTGTGTGGTCGTCGAGGGTTGCGGTGACCGGGTCGATGGTGTGGACGGTGAAGCGGTGGTGCTGGCCGAGGGCTGCGAGGACGCCGTTGTCGCCGGCGCGCTTTCGGCCGAAGCGGAAGTCGTGGCCTTCGACGATGTGGTCTGGCTTGAGCGGGAGGAGTCTTGTCTCGACGAAGGCGGCGGGGTCGAGGGCGAGGAGGGCTTCGGTTGGTTCGAGGCGGTGAACGTGGTCGGCGCCGGCTTCGATCAGGAGTCGCTCGCGTGTTGGCCAGGTGGTGAGCCGTGCGGGGGCGTTGGCTCGGAGGACTGATGCGGGGTGCGGGTCGAAGGCGAGGACGTGGACCGTGCCATTGGACTTGCCGTTGTGTGTGGCGAGCTCTCGTGCGCGGGCGACGAGGTGCTGGTGGGCGAGGTGGACGCCGTCGAAGTTGCCGATGGTGATGGCTGTTGGCACGGGTGACTGTATGGGTCAGGTGCGGTTGTCGTCGTTCGGCTCGCCATCGGTTGGGGCGGGCGCGAGGTCGTAGGCGTCGAGCTCTTCGTGGGCCTCGATGCGTTGGAGCTGGCCTTGGATGGGCTTTGAGGTGTCGTCGGAGGGGACGTGCTGGGTCTCGAGCATGTCGCCGTCGTAGGGGTTGACCGGCTCGGGGGCGTTGAACTGGCGTTCGACCGTGGCGGCCAGTTCCTGTGCTCGGCGGGCGGCGATGCGAGCGTCGCGATCGGTGGCGGCTCGGCTTGCCGAGATGGCGCTGAAGGCGACGCCCGCGAGTTGAAGAACGCCGATGACCGCGACGATTACGGCGATGCTGTATGTGATGCTGATGAAAACGAAGATAAGACCGATGAACCAATCAACAGGATCGGGTGCGATGACGGTGATGAGGGATCCGATCACGATCAGCGTCGAGCATGCGACGAGCAGCCACGCGGCGCCGCGGAGCCTTGACTGGAGTCCGGTGTCGCCGGCCCACCCCGCGTAGAGGCTGTGGTGAGCGAACAGGGGGACGAGAGAGAGTGTTGCGAGAAGGTCGAGCGCGTAGGTTGCGACGGCCGGGACCGGGCTGTTGGCCCACGGTCCGGTCATGGTTGCGTGGAGAACGATGAGCACACCGGCGTGCACGGGCCACGCGACTGTCGCGGCGCGGATGCCGTTCCGCCACTTTCGGCTGTCGAGTACGCCGTCGCGTGTGGTGCGTTCGGTTTTGCCTCGCTGCATGGTGACCAGCGAGGTGGACGCAATAAAGACGATGGAGATGGCGAGGGCTGCGACAGCGAACCTGACGCTGCGGTCGCCGATTCCTACGGAGATGATGGTTGCGGGCAGCGCGATGGCGTTGGCGAGCATCGCCCACGCGAGCCGTCGCAGGAAGCGGATGGGCGCGTCGGCGAGGTTGTCGCCCTTGACGCCCGACTTCTTGATGGGGATGTGTGTGCCGCACTCGGGGCATGCAGCGCCCGGGGTGAGGCCTACGAGGTTGTAGCCGCAGTTGTGACAGGGTTTGTCGTGTGAGATCGCGCTGGTTTCGGCGCGTCTGAGGATTGATGGGTCGGCGGCCATCGATGAAGTGTACGGCCATTCAGGCGGTGCGTTGCCGGTGTTATGGAGATGCGGTGTGCGCCAAGCCCGCTTCGGCGGCGGCTTCAACCGCGTTCTTGAACAGCCGCAGGCCGGGCGGCGTTGCGGCCTTTGCTTCCGCGGGGAGGCGGGTCCAGAAGGGGTGCCGATTCCAATCGAAGTAGCGTTCGGGGTGCGGCATCAGGCCGAGGATTCGTCCGGTGGTGTCGGTGATGCCGGCGATGCGGTTGGCGGAGCCGTTGACGTCCTCGGCGTATCTGATCGCGACGAGATTGTCGGCCTCGAGTCGCCGGAGCGTTGTGTTCGAGGCGGTGAACCGGCCCTCGCCGTTGGCGACGGGGAGCATGGCTGTGTCGGGGGTTGCGCCGGTTTCGAGCCCTTTCGTCCAGACGCAGGCTGACTCGGTGTTGACGCCGACCCGGACCCACCGGTCGATGAAGCGGTTCTCGGCGTTTGTCGTCAGCGACACCGTTTGTGTGGTGTCGCCCGGCAGGAGGCCGGCCTGGACAAGAATCTGGAAGCCGTTGCAGATGCCGACGATGCAGGTGCCGCGATCGGCGGCGGCGCGGATGTGCGAGGCGAGTCTCTGTCGGACTCGCATCGCGAAGATGCGGCCCGAGGCGATGTCGTCGCCGAAGCTGAACCCACCTGGGAACGCGATGATGCCGGCGCCTTCGAGCGGGCTCGGATCGGCGGTGATGGCGTCGAGGTGGGCGACGGATGTTGCGGCGCCGGCGAGTTGGAGTGCGCGGACGAGTTCGGCGTCGCAGTTGGTGCCGGCGGCGCGGATGACAACGGCCGTGGTCTTCGGGGGCTCGGTCGCTGGACGTCGTGTCGCGGGGGCCGCCTCGCTCATGGGGGTAGGATAGGTCGAGACGGGTAGCGGTCGCCCGTGATGCTGATCGAAGGAGCGATTCCGATGCCATCTGTGTACCCGTTTCGGCCCTTGCAGTACGCGGTTGAGGGGGATGTGTCGGCGCTTGTTGCGCCGCCGTATGACGTGCTCGATGCGGCGGCGAAAGAGGGATTGCTTGAGCGCGACCGCCGGAACATCGTTTCGATTGATCTGCCGCACCTGCCGGCCAAGGAACTCGGGCCGGCTCGTGCGTATTCGGAGGCGGCGGCGGCGTTGCGGGATCTCGTGGGCGGTGGCGTGATGGCTGCTCGGGAGGCGCCCGCGATGTTTGCGTATCGGCAGACGTTCGAGCTGGACGGTGAGTCGTACATGCGGTGCGGCATGGTGTGCACGGTGGACACGGTGCCGCTTGGAGCCCGCGATGGCGGCGGGATCTTGCCGCACGAGGAGACGTTCGAGGGTCCGAAAGAAGACCGGCTCGCGTTGATGAAGGCGACGGGTGCGCAGCTGAGCCCGATCTTTGGGATGCACGAGGACGCGGGCGGCGTGGCGACGTCGCTCGTGCGCGAGATCATCGAGTCCCGTTCGTGCGACCAGTGGGCGGATGTCACTGAGACCGACGGATCGGTGGTGCGCCATGAGGTTTGGGCCGTGGATGACGCGGAGATAATCGATCGGTACGCGGCGGCGTTGGCTTCTGACGACGTCTTTATTGCTGACGGGCATCACCGGTATACGACGGCGGTGAACTATTTAGAGTCGCTCGGCGATGTGCCGGCCGATCACCCCGCTCGGCGCACGATGTTCGTTCTGGTTTCGATGTCGGACCCCGGGCTTGTCATTGGGCCGACGCACCGGGTGCTGGGCGGTATGGAGGGCTACTCGCCACAGGCTTTCGAGGAGGCGTCGGGCGGCTATCTGCAGATTGATCCGGTGGTGAACGACCCGGCGCAGATCGAGGCGGAGATGGCGAAGGTCGAGGCACGGGGGGAGCGTGACGTCTTCGGCATCATCGACTTCGCTACGGGGCTGTGCTGGACCGCGACGACGGTCGACCTCGACCCGCTCAGGGACGATTTCGAGGACAAGAGCGAGGCGTGGCGAGGGCTGGACGTGGCCGTGATCCAGCACCTGATCGTGGATCAGATTTGTGTGCCGGAGCTGAACGGTGGCAACGCCGTGACCTGGGCGTTCCCGCATTCGGTGTCGGAGGCGATCGAGATCGGCAGGGGTAAGGAGACGGGCGCCGGGGGTGGGGCCGGCTTCGCGCAGCTCGGGCTGATCGTTCGGCCCATCCCGCTCGATGTGGTGAAGGAGATCTGTCTTTCGGGTGAGCTGATGCCTCAGAAGGCAACGTTCTTTTACCCGAAGATGGCGACCGGGTTCTTTGTGAACCCGTTGGCCTAGCAGGGAGCGGTTTACTGCCGTGCGGCGTTGTCGAGCCAGCTTGTGAGTTGGCGGGCGCTCATGTTGCCCACGGCGGACGCGATGACGTTGTTGTCGCTGTCGATTGCATAGACAGCGGGGATGCTGGACACGCTGAGCATCTGCGCGAGCTCTGCGTCGTGGGCCGGGAGGTTGTTGCTTGTCACGTCGAGCTTGTACGGGACCGCGACCTGCGCGATCTCTTGCTGGACGGCGGGGTCGGCGAGCGTGCCGCCTCGGAAGCTTCTGCAGGGCGGGCACCAGTCTGCGGTTGCGAGCACGAAGACGAGCTTGCCGTCGCTGGTGGCGGATGACTGCGCGTCGGTGAACGTGCCGGATGTCTGGAAGAACGAGTCGGATGCTTCCGGCTCACCGCCGTGGATCGCTCCCGAGCGGACGAAGAAGAAGACGCCGATTAGTCCCGCGAGCAGCGCGAGCACGATGACGTTCGAGAGTGTGATTGCCCCGCGACGTGTTGGGTGAGACATGGTGGCTTCCTTGCTTTGCTTGCGATCCTCTTCGAGAGAGATCGGCTCGCGGAGGCCGTGTATTCCGCTATTTCCTCGCTGAGACGCGATTACCAGGCGGAGAGATCGCCTGTGAGCGGCTCGACGAGGTCCTTGACGGTGACGATCCCGAGCGGGGACTGCTGGTGATAGACGATCCCCAGCGGCGACGGGGCGCGTTGCAGTTCCGCGAGCGCGGCGGACGCGGTGAGTTGGCTTTCGATCCTCGTTGCTGCGGAGGCGAGGTCTCTCGGCGATACGGAGGGGTCCGACGCGTTGCGGAGCAGGGCGAGTGTTTCGACGACACCCACGGGGACGCCCCTTCGGTCGGTGAGCGGGAGCCGAGCGAAGCCGGAGTCGGCGGCGAATTTGGCGGCGGCTGCGATTGGTGTGTCGTCGCGGAGTTTGCGGACCTTTGCCCAGGGGACCATTTCATCTGCTGCGGTCGTGGTACCGAAGGCGGCGGCGCGGTTGAGGAGGGTCGATTGCTCGTCGCTGAGGATGCCCGCTCCGGCGGCTTCTTGGAGGAGTGCGCGGACGCGTTCGGTGTCGTCGGTCTCGATCGGTTTGCCGCCGAAGAGCCGTTCGGCGGCTCCGGTGACGAGCAGAACGAGCGGAACAACGCCGACGATTGTCAGCGCGGTTCGGACCACGAGCAGCACGGGGATGAAGCGGTAGGCGAACGTCTCGGCTCGTGTCCGGAAGACTTCTTTGGGGAGCGTTTCAGCGAAGACAAACAGCACCGGTGTGAGGACGGCGACGTTTATCAGCGTGACCGCCCAGTCGGACAAGCCGGTTGCTGTGAGGAGCGTTGCGAGCGCGAGCGCGCCGACGTAGTTCGAGAGGTTGTTCATCACGAGCAGCGTGGCGAGTGCGCGGCGGGGATGATCGAGCTCGTTCTTGAGGCGGCGGGCGGATTTGGCCGTCTCTGGATCTGCGAGCCTCGATTCGAGCCGCAGGCGGCTGACAACGTACGTGGCGGTTTCGAGGCCCGACCACAACGCCGAGTCGATGGTGCCGAACACGGCGAGGGCGATCCAGAAGACGATCTCGGGCGTGGTCATCGCGGGACCTCCGCTCGGCGGTCTGCGTCGGCAGCGACGTCGTGGAACGTGACCTCGACGCGGGTGACGACACGGCCTTGCATCTCGGCGACGCGGAGCGTTGCGCCGGGGAGTCGTTGGGTTTCGCCTGGCGAGGGGACCTTGCCGAAGAGCGCGAGCGCGAGCCCCCCCACCGTTGAGATGCGGCTGAGCAGCCGATCGGCCTCGGCGTGATCGATGGCGAGGTCGTTGAGGAGTGCGCCGGCGGGCCAGCGGCCCGGGATGGAGAATACGCCGAGGCCGATGAGCTGGGGCTGTTCGGTGGACTCTGCGGGTTGGTCGGAGGCGTCGCTGATGATGGTCGCGACGATGTCTTCGATCTGGATCGTGCCTTCGACGGTGCCGCGTTCGTCGACGACGACGGCGCGGTCTTTGCCCGCGTCGCGGAGCTGCTGGAGCGTTGCGTCGAGCGTCGCGAGCTCGGGGATGTAGAGGGGCGCTTCCAGCAGCGGCTTGCGCTCGGCGGGGAGGGACGGGGCTCCGGCGGCGAGGTAGCGGACGGCGTCGAGCCAGCCGAGGACCTCGTCCGCGTCTTCGGAGTCTGGATCCGTCATGAGGATGGTGCGTTCTGCCTCGAACGCGTCCGCGAGGCGATCTGGCGGGGCGTTGATCGGCAGCGTTGTGGTTTCGATTCTTGGTCGGGTTGCGTGGCGGGCGCGTTGCTCGCGGAGGTTGATGATCTGGAGGATGAGCCTTTGGTCGGTCGCGCTGGGGCCGTGTGTGGTGGCGGAGGCGGCGAGCACGGCCGCGAGGTCTTTGGCGGAGGGGTGCTCGGGGCTTTGGGGCGTGCTCGATGCGAGTCGGACGAGCGGCCGGAGGATGGATCCGTCGAGCGTGTTCCACGCGGGCCAGCCGAGGCGGATCACGAGCAGCCAGAGCGGCGCGACGACGCGGCAGAACGTGACCGTGCGTGAGCTTGCGAGCAGCTTGGCCGCGATCTCGCCGATGAGGATGATGGCGATGAGCGAGCCGACGCCGAGCGCGGCGGCGGCGAAGGTTGCGTCGGCACGCTCCAGCCCGACAACAAGCACTGACGAGACGGAGAAATATGTCACATTGATGAGGTTGTTGAGCGCGAGCAGAGCCGTGAGGACGTGGCGTGGATACTTGAGGAGGGTGTCGAGGGCGGCGGCGGCGGCTTTGGCGTTGTTCTTGAGACGGGTGCGTTCGGCGTGAGAGATGCCGAAGATGGCCGTCTCGGAGCCTGAGACGAGGCCGGACAGCAGCAGCATCGGCGGCAGCAGAGCGAAGGCCAGGATGAGCTCGGTGTGGAGCATGGGCGGAGGGGGGCGTGTCGGTCCGGGTGTGTTCGGAGAGTAGATGGTTCGGATTGACTCGGGGCGGGTGTTCGGGGAGCATCTTCGTTATGGATGGAGCTGCTTCAGGCGGGGTAGGGTCGGAGTCGGCTGGGTCGCTCGGCCATATCGGGATCGCTGCGGTGAGCCCCGAGGGGGCGGCATTGACGTATCGGCAGATCTACCGGGAGGCGTCGCGGCTGTACCCGGATTTGGACCCGCCTCGCGTGACGGTGCACAACGAGCCGCTTGGGGTGTACATCCGCGCGGTGCGATCGGATGATTGGCCGAGGGTGGCCGGGCTGCTGACCCGGTCGGCGTCGGTGCTGGCCGGTGCGGGTGCTGATGTGGTGATCACGCCGGACAACGCGGTGCAGCACGCGGTTCGGATCGTGGAACACGAGTCGCCCGTGCCGTGGCTGGCGGTGACTGACCTTGTCGCTGAGGCGGTGGTTGCGGACGGTCGGGGCACGGTTGGCGTGCTCGGGACCCGCTGGGTGACGCAGGGATCGGCGTATCAGACGGCGCTTGGGCTGAGGGGCGTGAAGGTGCAGGCCCCGGAGGGGGAGGACATCGAGACGCTCGATCGGGTGATCTTTGAGGAGTTGATTTACGGGGTGGTGAAGCCTGCGAGCCGGGACGCGCTGGAGGCGATTGTTGGTCGGCTGGCGGACCGGGGGAGCGATGCGTTGATCGTGGCGTTGAGCGAGGCATCGCTGGTGCTGGATCTGGACCACGCCGGGATGCCGGTGTACGACGCGTCGGCGTTGCTAGCGCGGGGTGCGGTCGAGCGGGTGGCCGCTCGGGGGGCGTGACTTCGGGTTTTGGTTTGGTATCGGTCGCGTCACACGGAGGGTTGCCCGTTGGTGGACTGCGGGGATCTGGTGGTGGTATGCTCGCGTACAGCCCCACAGCATGCGGGGCGGGACGCTGAGCTGACTCGCACCGGAGCGTGCTGATCGGGCTTGGCGATTGAGTGTCTCCGTGCCGAACGGCGATTGCTGTTCGGGGTGGGCGTGCCGGTCGAGGGAGCGATCGGCGTCGGCGGGGGCATGGGGTCAGGGATGCTCGTGGCGGGAGCCGGCTGGGGTCGGCATGTGTGACCGAGTGCCGGCGTGCGGCTGGCGGAGTCGTGTGCCGAGCCACGCGGCGGAGTGCCTTCCTTTCGAGATGACGGAGCTGAGAATGAAGCGCGATGGTTTCATCGGTCGTTTGGGCCGTCAGATGGGTCGCCGGGTTGGTGACGGTGCCCGATCGCTGCTGTCGAGTGCGGGGAAGGCGGAGGGGTCGGCGTCGTTCGAGGCGCTGGAGCCTCGGGTGCTGCTGACGGTGACGATCGATGGGCCCGGGTTCGACAATCCTGGCATTGATGATGTCTTCCCGAGCAGCGGGAGCGGCGTGATCCCCGCGGAGATCACGGACAACCTGACCGAAGAGTTTGGTCCGACCACTTCGGAGGCCTCGACGCTCGACCAGGGGTTCCAGGCGGGGACGCTGTCGAGCACGGACGCCGACGATGTCTTCAGTTTCACCGCGAATTCTGACGGTTTCTTGAGCATATTGGCTGACACGGTTGGCGGCCCGCTCGACACCCAGATCGAGGTGTTCCTGCCGAGCGGAGTCGAGCTCACGGGTGATGCGGACGGGCTCGATAACGGCACGCTCGGGCGAGGGTTTGACTCGGACGGCTGGTACGGCTTTGTTGCAACGGCGGGGCAGGAGTACTACATCCGCGTCGTCGCCCAGAACGCATCCTCGCTCACGTCGAGTCAGGGCTATGCCCTTCGGTTTAACGGGTTGATCGCGGACACGCTCGCGGTCGATGCCGACGGCATCGCGCGGACCGGCAGTGACACGGGCGATGCCGAGACATTTGGCATCGACGATCCGACAACCACTGGGCCCGGGTTGGATGAGTCGCTCGAGTTCGACAAGATCTACACGTTTACTACAGGCAGCGATGCGTCGCTGGGATACGTGCTTGCGGGTGATATTCAATTCGGCGACGGGCCGCTGGGGTACATCGATTCTTACGAGGACGATGGCGATCCGGCTATCGATCCTGACAACCCTGGGCCCGACGACCTGCGTGACCTTTTTGATGCTCGCGTCGAGGTGTTCGATGCGGACGGCAACCTGGTTGGCGCGGATTCCGACTCAGGGTTTATCTACGACGCGTATGCGCTGGTCCGATTCGAATCGAACACGACGTACTACGTCCGGGTCCGCACCGACGCTCCGGTGCCGGTCGATGTGACCAACCCGCAGTCTGGCGTCGGCGACGACGTGTCCCGCGGTGAGTTCGAACTCCGCGTGCAGACGCTGGCGACGCAGCTGACGTTCGACCCGGCGTTGCTCGAGGACCAGTCGCGGACGATCGAGTTCGATCGCTCGTCGTCCGGGCGGAACATCGACAACAACGTGACGCCTGAACCCGACATGGTCGATCTGGCGGACTTTGACCCGGCTGGCCTGCTGCGTGACCAGCACTCGGCGCAGATCTTTACGTTCGAGACGCTCTCGGCGGGTGTCAACTTTGTCAACTTCTTCTTGTTCGGCGACACGCTCGCACCCAATGACCTTCCCGCGCCGGACGGCGGCGACTTCCCGGGTGTGGCCCAGGCAGAGTTCAACCCGGTGCTGGACCCGACGCTTTCGGTGTTCGACGACAGCTCCAGCCTTACTCCGTTCCAGACGAACGACACCTTGGTTGACGGTGACCCGTTCGACCGGCCCGGCATCCGGTTCAACGCGGGGGGCAACGAGCAGTACTTCGTGATGGTCGATTTCTTCGACGGCGAGTTCCGCATCACGGGTGCGCCGGCGGGCGATGCGGTCGCCGGCGAGTTGGATTACCGGCTCGTGATCGAGTCGGCGGCGGTGCTGGACGAGTCGGACCCGGATCAGCGGGTTGATGACCACATTGACTTCACCGGCACCGATCAGGACGGGGACGGCGAGGTTGATTTCATCGATCAGCGTGTCGTGGATAACGCGACGCCGCTCGTGTGGGGCGACCCGGTCACGCCGCGCGGGTTCATCGACGATACGTTCTTCGACGGTCTGGATGACAACTTCAACATGGTGCCGGACCGGTACCTGTTCCCCGGCCTGCTGGATCCACGGCTGATCGATGATCCGGCGAACGCTGTGTTCGACGTGACGGACCACTCTCGGGTGGTGCGGGCGTTCGGCGATGGGCGTCTTGACAGCGGCGTTGACACGGATGTGTTCCAGTTTGTGCCGCAGGTCGACATGCTGGGGTCGCACCCGGGGTCGGTGGATATCCGCTCGGGTAGCGATCCGGACAACCCGGGCGATGCGCCGGGGCAGATCTGGTTCGAAGAGGGCAGGCCCGCCTCGCGGCTGACGGTCAATGTGTTCTTCGAGACGGAGTGGTTGGGGCTTGCGACGACGCGGGTTCAGATCTTTGATTCGAACTTCAATCTGGTGAACGAGGAACTGGTTGATCCGAACGAGTCGGTCCTCAGCGGCGGGCCGGGGAGCCCGACGCAGGTGCCGGCGGGACTGGAGACGCCTTCCTTGCTGCCGCCCGGGGCGGTTGATGGCGACAACGTTGATCAGATCAAGACCGAGGTGTCGGTCACGCTCGAGAACCAGTACTGGGGTGGCGAGGTGTACTACCTCGTGATCTCGTCGGACGGCGAGGAATCGCGGTACAACGTGTTCCTGCAGGCGGATGCGTTCGATGAGGACACATCGCAGTACGCCTTCGATACGGAGACGCCCGAGGAGGGCAACCTCGGCGCGGCGCAGGAGCTTGTGTTCAGCAACCAGTCCGGCATCGCGTCGAACAACAGCAACATCAACTTCACGGGTGACATCCGCGACATCCCGGTGTTGATCTCGGACGTGTTCGACACCGAAATGATGATCGACGACGGGATGGGCAACCAGGTTGATAACCCGAACTTCGGGCTGCCTGATCCAACGGGCGCGGGCTACTACGACGCGGCGCGGTACCTCGGTGAGCTTGGCAACATCAACGCGCTCAACGATTCGGACATTTATCGCTTCACGGCGCAGAACGACGGGACGACGGAGATCCTGCTGAGCACGACGAATCTGCAGGACAGCTTCACCGAGCTGTTCATCGCGAACGCGAATGGCGGCGTCGTTGTCGATTCAAACACGCTGACAAAGACGTACAACAGCCCGCTGGATGCAGCGATCCGCGTGTTCGACAGCACGGGTGCGCAGATCGCGTATGTCGATGATTTCCTTGGGTACGCGGCGGGCGGCGAGTTCCTGACGTTCCCGGGCGGGCAGGGCAATGTTGGCACGATCCGCGTTGAGCGGAAGGACCCGCGGATCGTGCTCGACGTCGAGCGGGGCGAGCAGTTCTTTGTTGTGGTCGAGAGCTCGCAGGCGTGGTCGGGCAACGCGGCGGCGGCGGACCCGATGGATCGTATTGCTGCCGTGCCGAGCGATGGGGATGTGGACTGGCGGCGGGCGACGGGCTCGTACCAGTTGATTCTGAACACGACGCCGAACCAGGCCGGCACGCCGGACGATCACGCGGACGGCGACCTGGCGCGGGCGTTCGAGGCGACGGTGATCCCGTTCGATTCGGACCCGCTGAGCCCGACAAACGGCACCGGCAGCATCTCGGGTGTCATCGAGACGCAGACGGACACGGACGCGTTCGAGTTCTTGGCCCCGACGTCTGGGGTGGCGACGCTGACGCTCGACCCGGCAGGCACGCTTTCGATGGGTCTGAGCATCTTCGACGGCAACACGGTCCCGATCCCGCTCGCGCAGACATCGGCGATCGCGGGCGAGCAGCTCGTGGTTCAGTTCGCTGTCTCGCAGGGCGAGCGGTATCTGATTCAGGTCTCGGGCCTGAACGGCACCGGGGCGTACACGATTGATCTCGAGGGTCTGCCGGTCGCGGACGACCTCGCGGGCGAGGGCCGGTACAGCCAGGCCGAGGAGCTGACGTTCGGGGCGTTCGATCGATCGATCGGGACGTTCGCTTCGATCGAGCAGGCCGGGGACAGCGACATCTTCACGTTCGTGGCGCCCGAGTCGGACTTCCTGACTGTTCGCGTGAGCGAGGACAACAGCATCGGGTTCTCGGGCTCGATCGAGGTGTACGAGCTGACGAAGGACCCGTCGGGTCTTGTCGATGGCACCGGGAATGTGATCCAGAACCACTTCCTGGTGGCGTATGACGTCAACCCGGACCTTGCCTCGTCTGTCGAGACGATCGTGTCGACGCAGCAGGGCCGGACGTACTTCGTTGTTGTCCGAGGTGCGAACACGACGGCGACGACGGGCGACTACCTGCTGGAGCTTACGTACAACCCCGACGATGACCACGCGGACATCGGCGAGCTGGCCGACGCGTCTTTCGTGAACGTGATTCCGCAGCAGGGCACGGGATCGATCACGGGCGTGCTCGAGCAGGCGTCGGACTCGGACTTGTTTGTGTTCGGCGCTCCCGCGGCGGGGCCCGTGACGGTGTCGCTGGTGTGGTCGTCTGCCCCGCCGGCGGCGTTCACGCTGCAGCTGTTCGACGTGGCGGGCAACGGCATCGATGTGAACGGCGACGGGACGGTCGACGCGGCGGACACCGTGACCGGGAGTGGCGGCACGCTCGTGCTGCCTTCGGTGGTCGCGGCGACCGGTGACATCTTCTACGCCGCGGTGACCGGGCCGCTGGCGCAGGACATCGTGTACACGCTGAACGTGAACACGGGCCTGCTCGATGATCACGCCAACGAGGGCGACCTCGCGGCGGCCTCGCTGATCTCGCTCTCGCCTTCGACCGGTGACGGCTCGAGGACGGGCGTGCTCGAGGTTGACGACGACACGGACCTGTTCACGTTTGCGGTCTCGGACAACGCGGATGTCGATGTGCTTCTCGATTCGACGGAGATCACGACACCGGTGATCCGGATCTTCGACAGCACGGGCGCGCTGGTCTCGACGACGTCGATCACGGGCGGCATCCGATTCACGAACACGTCGGGCGCGGATGCCGTGTTCTTCGCGTCGGTCGGCTCGACGTTCCCGGGGTTCCAGGCGGGCGCGTACACGATTAGCGTTGATGGGCCGCCGGCACCGCCGGCGCCGAATGATGATCATGCCGATGAGGGCGATCTGGCTGGAGCGACCGTCCTTGTGGCGAGTGCGATCACGGGTGACGCCTCTGAGACCGGTGTCGTGAACGTGCCGACGGACTCGGACCTGTTCCGTTACGACACGATCGGTCGCGGGTCAGTCTTTGTGCAGGTCGTGTCGGACGATGTGCCTTCGCCGGACTTCACGGTTCGGGTGTTTGATGCGGGCGGCGTTGAGCTGACCGCTCTGGCGGATGCCGAGGGCGTGCCGGGCAGCGGCGGCGTTACGGCAGCGACGACGATCGAGGCGACGGGAGCGGGCGAGACGTTCTTCATCCTCGTTGATTCGACGGGCGACCTCGATATCGGCAACTACACGCTGCGTGTGGATGGTGTGGCGGGCACAAGCGTCGTGTTCTACCCGGAGGGCTTTGCGAACGCTTCGATCCAGCAGTTTGTGTCTATCGCGAACCCGAACGACGAGAGCGTCGACTTCGCGATCCGTGTGTACTACGCGGATGCCTCGCTGGGATCGACGGTGGTCGCATCGGGCACGCTGGCGGCCGGCGCCCGCGGCGGCGCAACGCTGTCCTTCGGCGGCGACGTCGATGGCGACGGCGATGCGGACTTCGCTCCCGGCATCGTGCCGAACGCGGCGTACGCGATCGCTGTCGAATCGACCCTGCGTGTCGCGGCGGGCTTTAGCCACTACGACCGCGGCATATTGAGCGGCGCCGACGATCCTTCGGGCTTGGATCGGACACCCGGCGCGATCGGCGAGGCGTTCACGGACCGGCTCTCGACGACGTGGGCCTTCCCCGATGTTGAGCGGAACCCGGGCGTGGTCGAGGAGTTCCTGGTCTACTTCAACCCGAACGCGTTCGATGTTGATCTGACCGTGACGGCGTTCACGACGGCGGGCGAGGTGGCGTTGCCCACGATCACGCTCGGCGCGAACCGCCGGGGTGGGCTTGAGATTCATAACACAGCGGCGCTCCCGCTCGGGACGTTCGCGATCGAGCTGACGGCCGCGGCGTCTGACCCGGCGAACGAGGCGGCGAACCTCGGCGTGGTTGCGTCGATCAGTCGGTACGACCTCTTCGATCTGACGGCATATGGCTATGTGGGTGTGCCGGACGGCGGCAGCACGTTCAACGTGATCCCGTCGCTGACCGAGGGCCCGAGCGTTGATGCCGAGCTGAACCTGTTCAACGCGGGTGACTCGGCGACGACCGTGACGATCTCGGGCCAGTACAAGACCGATCAGTCGCTGCCCGATCTGACTCGGATCGTGACGCTCGCGGCTGGTCAGCGGATCTCGCTGACGGGCCAGTCGTTGGCGTTTGTGCCGAACACGCCCATCGGTCTGACGCTGACATCGGGCAGCGCGATCGCGGTGTCGTCGATCGAGACGCAGCGTGGCGACGCGACGGCGGTCGCGGCGTTCACGGACGCGGGGACGTCGTTCTTCTTCGGTGATGCGTTCTTGAACCCTGAGCAGGCCGGCACCTTGTACGCCGAGGCGCTGACGCTGTACAACCCGGGTGACGTGGACGCGAACGTCTCAGTGACGTTCCTGTTCGCCGACGGGACCGCGGCGCGGACACGGATGGAGATGATCGAGTCGGACGGGTTCTTGCGGTTGGAGCTCGAGGACCTCGCGGAGGTTGTGAGCGACCGGCCGCAGCTGAACTTCTTCTCGATCCAGATCGAGTCCGACACGGCGATCGTCTCGCAGCTGAGCCACTTCGACGGGTTCTTGGGCGGTGGCTGGTCGGCGGGCGGTGCGCCGCTCGGCCTGGTGAACTCGATCGCGTGATCGGTCGAGGCCGATCGGTCCCGGCGGGGCGTGATGTGTGCCGCTCAGCGATCGGGTGTCTGGATCTGATTGCCCAGGCCGGTCCAGTCGTCGATGCCGCCCCGGTAGATCGTGGTGGCGCCGTAGCCGGCTTCGAGGAGCCGGAGGGCGAGGCCGGTGGCGAGCGGGTCGCCCGGGTTCTGTCCGTAGACGATGATCTGGTCGGCGGCGATCAGCTCGGGCCTGTTGCGGGACCTGAGATTGACGTCGGCGATGTTGAGGTTCACGGCGCCCGGGATGTGGCCTTTGGCGAACGCAGATGGTGTGCGGGCGTCGATCAGCACGGTGCCGGGCGATTGTGTTGCTTCGAGGATTCGGTTGAGTTCCGCGGGTTTGAGGTCGCGTTCGGAGACGTTTGCCTCGCAGGCCGCGAGCGGTTGGATCAGGGCCAAACCGAGCACGACGAGGGCGGCTCGGGACGCGGGTTGTTGATTCTGTGCCATGGGACAAAATAGCGCGGCGGGCGGAGCGGTTCACCTCTCGTGCCGACGGGCTCTCGGAAGGGGTTTTCAGATGATGATCAGAAGGTGCGTGTCGCGGCTTGCTGTGTTGGGCGTGGTGTTGGTGTTCCCGTTGGCATCGGCGGCGCAGCCGGGCGGGGCGAGCGGGGGTCGCAGCGAGGTTTCGCTGGTTGCCGAGTCGGACGCGCTGGTCCCGGGCGAGACGGCGATGCTCGGATTGCGGTTCGAGGTTCCCGATGCGTGGCACATTTATCAGCCTTCGCAGAATGACACGGGTCTGGAGCCGATGGCGGAGTGGGCATCGGACGGCGGTTTGTCGTTTGGGTCGATCCGGTGGCCGGCGGGCCATCGCTTCACGCAGCCGGGCGAGATTCTGGATCACGGCTACGAGGGTACGGTGCTTCTGGTGATTCCCGTGGAGGTCCCTTCGTCGCTTGATGTTGGCTCGACGGTGTCCGTGTCGGCATCGGTGGACTGGCTGGAGTGCGACGCGGAGTTGTGTGTGCCGGGGAGCGCGGACGTTTCGATCGAACTGCCGGTCCGCGGTTCGGCGGAGCGCGGTCCGCAGGCGGCTGCGTTCGACGCGGCGGAGAAGGCGATGGGATCGCTTCTCGGAGGCGATGGTTCGGATCCGGTGACGATCGCTTGGGATGAGCAGACGATGGTTGTGACGGCCGCTGCTGGTCCCGCGCTGCATCTCTCGTTTGTGCCGGCTGAGGGCTGCTCCCGGATCGAGGGGTTGTTCGACGCGGGGGCGTCGGCGACAGGCGAGCTGAGGCTTCGATTTGAAGACGTCGAGGGTGATGTTGTTGGGTGGATCCGCGTTTCGGAGGGCGGCAGCGGTGGCAACGCGAAATCGGATGCATCGGGTGTGTGGCGAGTGCGAACCCGCATCGGCGGTGGGTCGTAGCGGAGTGAATATCGGCCGGCGTAGGGAGGTCTATGCTGGTTCGTTGTGCGTGGTCGCCCGGTGTTTGGCGGGGCACGCGGTCGGGTCGCGCTGCTGGTAGCGTGCGGCCGAGTCGGGCAGTGCACCAGAGCTTTGCACAAGGAGAAACGGATGCTCAGCATGACAAAGAAACGCGGTGTGTTTGGTGGTTTGGTCGCTGCGGCGGCAGTGGTCGGTGCTGCGTTCGCGGCGGGTTTCGGCGAGCGGCCTGCCGCGGAGCCGGTGAAGATCGGCGAGGCCGCGCCGGCGTTCTCGCTGACGGACACCAACGGGGATCGTCACTCGCTGTCGGACTTCTCGGGCAAGGTCGTTGTGCTCGAGTGGTTCAACCCTGACTGCCCGTTTGTCAAGAAGTTCCACGCCGATTCGAAGGTGATGAAGGAGACACACGCGAAGTTTATGAACGACGAAGAAGTCGTGTTCCTCGCGATCAACTCGGGTGCGCCGGGCAAGCAGGGCGCGGGCCTCGAGCGCAACCAGCTCGCGATCAAGGAATTTAAGATGGAATACCCGATCCTGCTCGATGAGTCGGGCGAGGTCGGCAAGACGTACGGTGTGAAGCGGACGCCAGAGATGTTCGTTATCGACCGCGAGGGGATTGTGCGGTACCACGGCCCGATCGACTCCAAGCGGAGCGCGAGCGAGGTGGGCACGAACTACCTGGAGATCGCGGTGCAGCAGATCCGCAACGGCGAGACCGATGTGATTCGGCCGGAGATCGATGTGTACGGCTGCTCGGTGAAGTACGCCAACTGACGCGTGCCGACCGATGAATGACTCAGGGCGTCCCGGGCGGTCCCCGGGACGCCTTTGTTTTTGGCTTCGGCGGGACGGGGGTTGCTTCTCGCTAGGATGATCGCATGGGCGTGCTTGTTGGATTGCTTCAGAACATCGGCGAGATCGCGCTGATCGTTTTCGGGTTCGGGCTCGTGGTGTTCCTTCACGAGCTCGGTCACTTTGTTGCCGCTCGATGGGCGGGCGTTCGCGTCATGGCGTTTGCTGTGGGATTCGGGCCGGCGATCGTGAGCTGGCGTCGCGGGCTGGGTGTCCGCCGGGGTTCGAGCTCCGAGGAGTACGACACGCTGTCGTACGACGGGCCGGCGGAGGGTGTGAGCCCGACGGAGTATCGGCTGAATTGGTTGCCGCTAGGCGGCTATGTGAAGATGCTCGGGCAGGACGATGCGGACCCGAGCCATCGGAGCGAAGAGCCTGACAGCTACAACGCGGTTGCAATCTGGAAGCGGATGGTGATCATCTCGGCCGGTGTGATCGCGAACGTTGTGTCCGCCGCGGCGTTGTTCGTCGTAGTGTTCTCGATCGGCCTGACGGCTCCCGCGGCGGTGATTGGGACAGTTGCCGCGGGGAGCCCTGCAGAAGCGGCTGCGCCCGTGTCGCCGGATGTGGCGGCGGGCCTGCGGGAGGGCGACCGGGTTGTTCGGATCGGTGGCGACTCGCCCAGATCGTTCAACGACGTGATGTCGGCGGTTCTCACCTCGTCGCCCGGGAGGTCGGTGCCGATTGTGGTTGAGCGTGACGGCGTCGGAGAGGTCGAGTTTCGTGTCGAACCGCGGCGTTCCGGAGCGGGCATCTTGGAGATGGGCGTCGGTGCCGCCGGCTCGACGACGCTGATGGATGTGCCGGGTCTTTCGGAGATGCTGGGTGAGGTCGGCTTGGGACCCGTCGGGCCGGGGTGGCGGATTGCGGCGGTGGACGGCGAGCCGGTTGAGATGCTGCACGACGTGACCAGGGCGGCGGATGCCGCGGCGGGCGCGCCGGTGACGCTCCGGTTTGTTGGCCCGTCCTCGGAATCGCACGAGGTGGTCGTTGCGACGGAGCCATCGCTGGAGACGGTCGTCGTGCCGTTCGGTGACTCGGTCGCGACACACAGCTCGCTGGCCGGGTTCGTGCCGGTGATGATGGTTGGCGAGGCGGAGGCCGACAGCCCCCGGAGTGCTCGTGGGTACGAGATCGGGCTTCGGACCGGTGACGTGTTCGCAAGGCTGGGCGGCTACGAGTTTCCGAACCAGGCGGAGGGGATGGCGGCGATCCGCGCGGCGGCGGGCAGTGATTTGCCGGCATCGGTCATCCGTGACGGCGAGCGGGTTGAGCTTTCGCTGGGGGTGAGACGTGACGGCACCGTGGGCTTTCTCGTGAGTGAAACGTCCAGCTCGGCGGATCTCGGGGTGTCGATGCTCGTGTCCTCGGGGCCGAGCGGATCGATCGTGCGCTCGGGCTCGAGGATCGTGTCGCTGAACGGCGAGCCGGTTTCAACGATTGCTGCGATGGCCGGACGCCTGCAGTCGATGGCCGTGGGTGCCGAGGGCGCGCTGCAGATTGACGTGGGATTGGTCACGCCGTTGGATGATGCGGAGGTGACCAGGCGGGTCGTGCTCGCGGGTGAGGATCTGTCGGCGGTGGCCTCGATGGGGTGGGATCTGCCGCTGGCGTTGCTTGCCGTGGAGCCTCAGGAGACGCTGCTCAAGAGCGAGGGGCCGTTCGATGCGATCGCGTTGGGGCTGGGTGAGACGCGTCGGATCATGACGATGACGTACCTGACGTTTGTTCGTCTGTTTCAGGGGTCGATCGCGCCGCGGGTCTTGAATGGTCCGGTTGGGATCGTGCACACGGGGACGACGCTGTTTGACCGCGGATTCGTGTGGCTGCTGTTCTTCTTTGCGCTGGTGAGCGTGAACCTTGCGGTGATCAACTTTCTGCCGATCCCGATCACGGACGGGGGGCACATGGTCTTTCTCGTCTGGGAAGGGCTGACAGGGAAGCCGGTCAGCATTGTGGTGCAGAACGTGGCAACGCTCGCGGGGCTGGTACTGATTGTGGGCGTGTTCCTGTTTGTGACGTATCACGATCTTGCGCGGCTGATCGGCTCGTAGCGGTGGGCTCGTGATCGGGTTGGTTCAGCTCTTTGGTATCGGGCTTGTTGTCGCGTGGGCGGGCGTTGTGCTGTACACGGCGCGGTCGCTCGGGCGTGTGCCGCGGTACACGTACGCGTCGGCGGTTGCGCGCGGTCGCGCCGGGGATCCGAGCGAGCTTGATCGGCCGGCGGCGTTCCGCGAGTGGCGGGTGAGCGCGTGGGATTGCCGGGCGTGGACGATCGAGGGCGATGACCCGGATGGGCCTGTCGTTGTGATGACGCACGGGTGGAGCCGATCGGGGATTGCGGCGCTCGTGCGGTTTGAGGCGTTGCGTGGGTCGGTGTCGAAGATGGTTGTGTGGGACTTGCCGGGGCATGGGGAGAGCGGCGGGCGGTGCTTGCTTGGGTCTGGTGAGGCGCGGGCGCTTGTTGAAATCGTGGAGCGTGTTGACGGGCCGGTGGCTTTGTATGGGTGGTCGATGGGCGCTGGCATTGCGATTGAGGCGGCGGTGAGGCTCGGACCTGATGTGGTGCGCGGGGTTGTTGCGGAGGCGCCGTACGCGTTGCCAGTGACGCCGGCGAGGAACGTGATGCGGGAGATGGGGGTGCCCTGGCGGTTCACGTTGAAGCCGGCGCTGGGTTTGGTTGGCTTGACTCGGCCGAGGGGGCCTTTGTGGCGTGGGTTTGATCGGCGGTTGATGGCGGCGGGGTTGGATGTACCGTTGTTGGTGGTGCATGGGGATGCTGATGAGATCTGCCCGGTTGAGGACGGGAGGGCGATCGCGTCGGCGGCTCCGTGGGGAGAGTTTGCGCGGGTTGATGGCGGGACGCATGATGGGTTGTGGGTTGATGAGGTGACGCGGGAGCGCGTGGGGGAGATTGTGCGTGGATTTTTGGGATCGATGCATACCAACTAGCCGTGTCTTGACCTCCCCTCTCCCGACCGAACCCATCTTGCAGACGGGCTCGGCCACCCTCTCCCCGGAGGGGCGAGGGAGGGGGAGTACACTTTGGGCATGGCAACGATTCCGACGAGTCCGACGGTTGATGCGGTGATGGCGGCGGAGCGTGCGAAGTCGTTTGCGACTCGCTCGATCAAGCGCGAGAGCAAGCTGGATGCGTTGAAGCTGGCGATGTCGATGGTGGATCTGACGACGCTGGAGGGGAAGGACTCTCCCGAGAAGATCCGCTCGATCTGCGCGAAGGCGGTGACGCCTTGGGCGGGGCATGACTGCCCGAGCGTGGCGGCGGTGTGTTTCTATCCATCGATGGTGAAGCTGGCGGCGGAGATCCTGCGGGGCTCGGGCGTGAACGTGGCGAGCGTTGCGACGGGGTTTCCGTCGGGTCAGTATCCGCTTGAGGTTCGGCTGCGCGATACTGAGCGGGCGATCGAGGATGGGGCGGACGAGATCGATATGGTGATCAACCGCGGAGCGTTTCTGTCGGGGCGCGAGTCGGTTGTGTTTGATGAGATCGAGGCGGTATCGAGGCTTTGCAAGGACGGCGGGGCGCACTTAAAGGTGATTCTGGAGACGGGCGAGCTTGAGACCTTGGACAACGTGCGGCGGGCGAGCGATGTGGCGATCGCGGCGATGCTGCGTGCCGGACTGCTGGATGAGCCGGGGGCGGGGTTCATCAAGACGAGCACGGGGAAAGTGAGTCCCGCGGCGACGATGCCGGTGACGCTGGTGATGCTGGAGGCGATCCGCGACGCGCACGCGCGGCACGGGGTGCTGGTGGGCATGAAGCCGGCGGGAGGGATCAAGACGGCGAAGCAGGCGTGGCACTATCTGGTGATGGTGAACGAGACGCTGAACGGCGTGGTGGGCCCATCAAATGACAAGTCCAACCCGTGGCTGACACCGGGGCTCTTCCGGTTTGGGGCGAGTTCGCTGGCGAATGATCTGCTGCGGCAGATGCAGAAGCTGGAGACGGGGACGTACGCGGCGGGGTATGACTTCTCGGAGGCGTGATGCGGCGGCGGATGTGGACCATCGCTATCTGCGTCATCGGTGGCTTGCTGCTCACACTCTTTTCCGCCTGGGCTCTTGCTCTCGCTCACGCTCGATGGGATCTACCGTCTAAAGGGGCCGATCTGCCTCTTGAGTGGCCGGCGAGTGTTCCAAGTGATTGGACGACTGTTCCCATAGACGCCGGCGTGGCGGAGGGCTCGGGGCGAACACTTTTCATGGCTCGTGAACCGATCAGAAATACCTGGATTCGGTACATGAACCTCCACGAGTTTGGCTGGCCGATGCGATCGATGTATTTTACGGACGGCTTTGCTCTGTCGAATTGGCAGGCGCGAACGCCAACTGCTGTTCAGCCTCCGATGCCACGGGTTGATAGCCCGGAATGGCGAGAAGGATTCCTCGTTCGGGTCGATCGCTTACCCGGAGCCGCGGCGTGGCCCTTCGGACCTGCGAGGCTACCAACGTCGGTACTCCCATTGGGTTTCGTTGTGAACTGGCTGTCATTCGCCGCGGCGTTGTTCTGCGCTGTGCTTGTTCTGCAAAAGCTGGGCAAATTGACTGCGGCTGCGGTACGACGCCGACGAGGTTTGTGCGGGGGTTGCGGCTATGAGATCGGAGATCTGGTGGTGTGTCCGGAGTGCGGGTCGGGCAGGCCGTAGAATGGTGGCATGACGACAGCTCCCCCACCGTCTTCGACTGCGAGCGTGATCGGGCCGGCGATGATTGAGCCCACTGGGATCTTTGAATATGCGGCGGCTCCGGAGGGGGTTCGGCCGCGGCTTCGGGATCGGTATGGACACTTCATCGGCGGGCGGTTTGTTGAGCCGGTGGAGGGGGCGTATTTCAAGACGGTCAATCCGGCCACGGATGCCGTGATCGCGGAGGTGGCGGACGGTTCGGCGGCGGATGTCGATCGGGCTGTGAAGGCGGCGCGGGAGGCGTTGCCGGCGTGGTCGGGGCTGCCGGGGGTTGAGCGGGGGAAGTACATCTACCGGATTGCTCGGCGGATCCAGGAGCTTTCGCGGGAGCTGGCGGTCGCGGAGACGATGGACGGCGGGAAGCCGATCCGGGAGAGCCGGGACGTTGATGTGCCGTTGGCGGCGCAGCATTTCTTTTATTACGCGGGGTGGGCGGACAAGCTTGGGTATGCGTTTGCGGGTGGTGGTGAGTTTGTTGGAGTGGGTGCTGATGGTCCTCCCCTCTCCCCGGCCCTCTCCCCAGGGGGGAGAGGGAGGCGGATCATGCCTGTGGGTGTGTGCGGGCAGGTGATCCCGTGGAACTTCCCCTTGCTGATGGCGAGCTGGAAGCTGGGGCCGGCGCTTGCGGTGGGGAACACGTGTGTGCTGAAGCCGGCGGAGACGACGCCGCTGACGGCGCTGATGCTGGCGGAGATCTTTGAGGAGATCGAGCTGCCGGCGGGTGTGGTGAACATCGTGACGGGCGCTGGCGCGACCGGGGCTGCGGTTGTTGAGCATCCGGATGTGAACAAGGTCGCGTTCACGGGGTCAACTGAGGTTGGGAAGAGGATCGCGCACGCTGTTGCGGGGACGGGCAAGAAGCTGACGCTGGAGCTCGGTGGGAAGAGCCCGAACATTGTGTTTGATGATGCGTCGATCGATCAGGCGGTCGAGGGCATAGTTCAAGGGATCTATTTCAATCAGGGGCATGTGTGCTGCGCGGGGAGCCGGGTGTTTGTGCAGGAGGGCGTGGCGGCGGAGGTTGTTGCGAAGCTGAAGCGGCGGATGGGTGAGCTTCGGGTTGGTGATCCTCTTGACAAGAACACGGATGTTGGTGCGATCAACAGCGCGGCGCAGCTGGCGACGATTGAGCGGTATGTTGAGGCGGGGAAGGCCGAGGGCGGGTCGTTCTGGCAGGCGGCGGGCGATGTGCCGGCGGCGGGGAACTGGTGTCGGCCTTGCTTGTTTGAGGGCGTGCAGCCGAGCGCTGTTGTGGCTCGCGAGGAGATCTTCGGACCGGTGCTTGCGGTGATGACGTTTCGCACGCCCGCGGAGGCAATCCAGCGGGCGAACAACACGCCGTACGGGTTGGCGGCGGGTGTGTGGACGGACAAGGGTTCGAAAGTCTTTGAGGTGGCGCGTCGGCTTGATGCCGGCGTCGTTTGGCTGAACACGTACAACAAGTTTGATGCGGCGAGCCCGTTTGGTGGGTTCAAGGAGTCAGGGTTTGGGCGCGAAGGTGGTGTGCACGGCTTGCGGGGGTATGTGCGGCTCGACTAGCGATGGGCGGCGAGACGTGGTCCCCCTTCTGGCCTCCCCTTTCCCTGATCGCTTTGCGATCTGTCCCTCTCCCCGGTGGGGAGAGGGGGCAAGAAGAACGGGCCCCGGCGTGAACCGGGGCCCGTGGTCGACTGATCAAATGGTGTCGCCGCGATTAGCGGCGGCGGCGGGCGGCGGCGAGGCCGCCGAGGCCGAGCAGGGCGGCCGATGCCGGGGCGGGGATGACCTCGATGCTGGCGTTGCGCCATGCGAACGCCTCGGTGCCTCCGTCAGACTGGCCCGCGAAGCGGAGGACGATGTCGCCGGTGACAGCGAGGTTCAAGCCTGAGAACGTGACTGTGAGGAAGTCGTTGTTGAGGGCGTTGCCGTCGAAGGTCATCGGGTCGTTGAGTGTCGAAAGAGCACCGCTCGCGACCTGGTACTGCTGAGCGATGTCTTCGTTGGCCGAGGCGAGCGCGCTGAACGGGAAGGTGGCGCCGCCGTCGGTGGAAATTGAGAAGTTGTAGAGGTCGGTGCCCTCGAAGTCGCCCATGGCGGCGACGTCGACTGAGAAGGAGTTGACGATCGTTCCGGCGCCGGTGTTGATCCAGGTGTAGTCGGCCGAGCCGCCGGACCCGTTTGAGCCATTGACGGTATCGACGACGCCGAAGAAGTCGCCGAAGTCGGTGGCGCGATCGATGATGCCGAAGGTATCGGTGGTGAAGGTTGACGTGCTCTCGTCGACCATGGCGAACGGCAGACCGCCGGTGGTGAGCTGGCCGTCCGGATCGTTGATGCGGCCGAACATATCGCCCGGTGCCCAGGTGTTGAGCATGGCGGCCCCGTCGTACGGCAGATCCACCGTGATGACTTCGGTTGCGAAGTTGTTGTTCGAGGCGTCTTCTGCGACGGCGGTGAGCGTCTGTGCCGAGGCGGTGGTGCCGGCGGCGATGACCAGCGCACTGATTGCGGTCTTCATGTCTGTCTCCCCTGGTTTAGGTGATCGATCTCTCTGCCACATTCGCGGGACGGCTGCATCCGCCCTCGCGTTCTTCCAGCGGAAGCCTAGTCGGGAGTGGGGTCGATCGGGGCCCACTCCTGGGTAATTGCTGGGGACTGAACACTTTGTTTGGATTTTAGTCACAGAGCCGCCCGGCTTCTGGCTGAGCTAGGGTCTTTGTATGGAACGAGTGAAGGTGGACAAGACGCTGAAGATGCTGGTCGGCGGGGCGTTTGTGCGGAGCGAGTCGGGCCGGACTCTTGCGCTGTCCGACCGGCTGCGGGCGCCGAGGGCTTCTCGGAAGGATCTGAGGGGAGCGGTGGAGGCGGCGGAGAAGGCTTTGGCCGGCTGGTCTTCGGCGACGGGGTATCTGCGGGGACAGATCGTGTATCGTCTCGCGGAGATGCTTGAGGGCCGGCGTTCGGCGTTCGCGGCCGTGACAAGCGATGCCGAGGTGACGAGCTCGGTCGATGCGCTGGTTTCGCTTGCGGGCTGGAGCGACAAGTACGGTCACGTGTTCGGGTCGGCGAATCAAGTCGCCGGACCTTACCACAACTTTACAGTCCCGGGACCGGTGGGTGTCGTCGGGGTTGTTGCTCCGGATGAGCCTTCGCTGCTGGGACTGATCGGGACGATCGGACCGGCGGTGGTGTGCGGCTGCTCGGTGGTGGCGTTGGTGTCACGGACCAATGCTCGGGCGGTTGAGTTCGGGGAGATCGTTGAGACGAGCGACGTGCCGGGCGGTGCTGTGAATCTGTTGACTGGTGATCTCGCGGAGCTTGCCCCCCACTTCGCTTCGCATCGCGGGATCGGGGCTGTTGTTGCGTGCGGCGTTGATCGGGAAACGCGGACGGCTTTGGAGCGCGGGGCCGCGGAGAACATGAAGCGGGTGAGCGTGTTCGACGCGCCCGCTGATGCCGCGGATTGGGCGTCGCCCACGCAGATCGAGCGGGTGCTTGAGTTCAAGACGATCTGGCACCCGAGTTCGGCGTAGGCGGGCGGCCGTTCACGCGGAGGTCTGCTCGGCCGCGGCCTCGACAGATTCCGGCAGAAGCACGGGCGGCTGGGCGGTCGCCTGCGGCTCGAGATCGCCTTTCCAGACGATGTCTACCTCGGCATCGAAGAGCGCGAGCAGTGCCGTGAGCTGCTTTGTGACGCTGCGGCGGGCCTCTTCGAGGTAGCCGGCGTCGGAGGTTTCAAAGAGCTCGGCGGCTTGCTCTTGTGCACGCTTCATCAGCTCGCCCTGCGCTTCCGCTTTCATCTGAATGACATCGACAAGGCCGCAGACCTTGCCGTCTTGGATGTCGTAGGGGATGACGTTGGTGAGCCGGAGCTGGCCCTCGATGTGCGGGAGGATGACCTGGTAGCTGCGGCCGCCGAAGTCTGTGACGTCACGGGCGGCGACTTTGTTGAGGTCGACGTAGTACTGCTTCTCGAACTGGAAGATCATGGCGAGGCGTGCCGGGCTGTAGACCAGGGGCGGGAGCCACTTCCAGCCCTTGGTGGCGGTCGCGATCTCTTTGGCGCAGACTTCGAGCCCGATGAGCTTGCCCGAGGCGCGGACACGCTCGGCAATCAGGTCGACCGTGATCGCCGCGTTGTCGAGGTTCTTGCCGGTTCGCGGTCGGAGGAAGGCGAAGAAGATCACTGCGGCGACAAGCAGGCCGACGCCGACGCCGAGGGCTGCGATGATGAGTCCTTCGATGTTGATCATGGCTGATTATTGGGGGTCCGCGGCGGCTTGTTTCGAGAGGCGCGACGGTTGGCGGGGGGCGGGCTCGGTGTGATCCCGTTCGAATGCGGCGATGATCAGGTGGCCTCCTGCGGAGACGGCGACCAAGCCGGCGAGGCCGGCGAGGATGGCCGCGATGAGCGACATCGCGGGGTGAAGGGTGTCGAAGACGCTCAGGACGCCGCCGAGCTTTCCGAGGACGAACAAGCCCAGTCCGGCTGCGACCGGGGTGACGAGTGCGCCGCCGATGACGAGCTTGATCGTGGCAAAGAGTGAATGGATTGCCAGCAGGAGCGCGGGGATCGCGATGATCGCGGCGAGGATGAGCCGTGCGATCATGTAGGGGATGAGCGAGGTCTCTCCGATGACGTTGTTTGCGGAGACCGAGCCGAGCATGGCTCCGACGGCGACCGCGAGAGCCGCGAAGGCCGCTGTGATAGCGGGGCCTTCGCGGAAGCGTCCGAGCGCGAGCATGCCGATGAGCACGGCGGCGACGGCATTGATGATTTCGAACCCGGCCAGCATCCACGCCGGCTGGGCTCCGCCGAGGAGTTGAGGCCGGAGGGCGACCGTGAGTCCGGCGAGGGACCACAGCAAAAGCACGGGGGCGGCGATCCCCAGGATCAGGCGGGCCTGAGGGGCGAGCGGCGTCGGGCTGGGGGTTGGGGGCGTGGGCGTCACGGGTGATCCTAGTTGGCTGATTGCGAGCCGGCGGGGCGAAGGGGCGATCGGCGGGTGGTTTTCGGACGTGGCCGGGTTTGAGATTGGAGTGCAGATCGCATCGGGTTCGTGCCGATTTACAAGTGCAGGCGCGGGCGATCCTGGTGGGGTATCGGGTCTGGTGGCCGCGTCGTTGAGCTGGCTTTGGCCGAGTATGGCTTGGCTCGGACGCGGGTGTTCCGGAGGTCTGTGAATGAGCGGCATCACCACGGGCGTCGGGCTGGTCAGCGGTATCGATACCGCGTCGCTCATTCAGCAGCTGCTGGCGGTTGAGGCTCGGCCTCAGGTTCTGGCTCAGGTCCGCCTGACGCAGCTGCAGGCGCAGCAGGCGGCGTTCCTCGACATCAACACGCGGCTCGGTGGGTTGCAGTCGGCGGCGAGGTCGTTCCGTACCGAGGACACGTTCAGCTCTGCGAATGCCGTGAGCTCGGACGAGGACACGCTTTCGGCGACGGCGAGCACGTCGGCGCAGATCGGGACGTACACGTTTGTGGTCGATCGGCTGGTGAGCACGCAGCAGGAGCTGAGCCGCGGGTTCGCTGATGCGGATGTATCGGGATTGAACGCAGGATCGTTCACCTTTGAGACGGCAGACGCGCTCCTGGAACGCGATGTGGCGCTCGCCGACTTGAACGGTGGGAGCGGGGTGCGGCGTGGCGAGCTCGTGATCACGGACTCGACGGGTGCTGACGCGAGTGTGGACCTGTCTCGCGCCGGAACGATCCAGGACGTCATCGAAGCCATCAATGGGTCTGGGCTGGCGATCAACGCCAAGGCGGTCGGTGACCGGCTTGTGGTTGACGACACCGCGGGCGGCGGCGTGACGCTGACGATCGCGAACGGGACCGACTCGTTCGCGGCGACGGACCTCGGGATTGAGGGGGTCGCGGCGGGAGGGCGGATCACCGGTCAGCAGCTGCTCCGCGCGACGGAGCTGACGTCGCTCTCGGCGATCAACGGCGGCACGGGCGTCGAGCGGACGAGCACGATCGGTTCCGGCGCGTTCGATTTCACGGTCAGGGTTGATGGCGTGGACGCGAGGGTCTTTCTCGGCCAGATCATTGAGACGGAGCCCGACCCGGACACGGGCGAGGACGTCACGACGACCACGCCTGAGGCGGCGACGTTGGGCGATGTTGTCGGCCGAATCAACGCGGCGTTGCAGGAGGCGCTCGGTGAGACAACGACGGTCTCGGCCGAGCTGAACGCATCGGGGACCGGGCTGCGGGTTGTTGACTCCGCGGGGACAGCGGCGATCGAGGTGCTGGACCGGGGCGAAGAGACAGGTGGCGAGCGGACGCAGGCGACCGCGGCTCAGCTCGGCCTTGCGGGTGCGGGCGCCGGAGCGATCGAGGGTTCGCGGATCTTTGGCGGGCTGAACTCGGTGCTTTCGCGGAACCTCAACGGCGGCGCGGGCGTTGCTGGTGACGGCTCGCTGACGATCACAGCGCGGGACGGTTCGGTCTTTAACATCAGCGGGCTGACGCTCGATGGGGCGTTGTCGGACATTGCGGACGAGATCGAATCGCAGACCGGCGGGGTGATCACGGTCGGTGTGGACGGGCGTGGCACCGGGATCGTGCTGACGGATCGATCGGCGGGCGTTGGCAATCTGATCGTCGAGGGCACGGCCGGGAGCGATACCGCCGCGAGCCTGGGCATCGCGACCGATCCTGCCGGGGTCGCGAGCGCAACGCTCAGCTCGGGGAACTTGCAGAGGCAGTACCTGGGCGCAGGAACGCTTCTGAATTCGCTGAACAACGGCTCGGGCGTCGGGACGGGCAGCTTCACGGTCCGCGACGCGACGGGCAACACGGCGACGGTGACCATCGGCGACTCGCTGAACACGCTCGGCGATGTCATCGATGCGATCAACGCGACCAGCCTCGCCGTGACAGCGCGGCTGAACGATCCGGGCGACGGCATCGTGATCGAGGAAGACGTCGATCCTGACACGGGGACGCCCGGGAGCATCGCGATTCGCGTTGAGGATGAATCGGGCGGTGTAGCCCGGGCGCTCGGCATCGAGGGCGAGGCGAGCGGGACTGAAGATGACAACGTCATCGATGGTTCGTTCGAGCGCGTGATCGAGTTCGAGGCGACGGACACGCTGGAGGACATCGCCCAGAAGATTAACGACGCGGGCGTCGAGGCGGCCGCGACGATTTTGAATGACGGTTCTGGCTCGACACCGTTCCGATTGAGCCTGACGGCGCGGGACAGCGGTTCCGCGGGACGGTTCATCGTTGATGACGGCGGGTTTGGGCTTGGGCTGAGCCGGCTGAGCGACGGGCAGGATGCGCGGGTCTTCTTCGGATCGGATGACCCCGCGACCGGGCTGCTTGTCACGAGCACGACAAACACGGTTGACGGCCTTGTGCAGGGGGTCTCGATCGACCTCCGCCGGACTGACGAGCAAGCGGTGACGCTAACGGTGTCGCGCGATCTCGGTGCGATTGAGGACGGGATCGGTTCGTTTGTCACCGCGTTCAATCAGCTGATCGGCAGGATCGACCAGCAGACGCGGTTCGTGGAAGAGACTGAGGAGCGTGGGCCGCTGCTCGGTGATTCGACAACACTGACGCTTCGCCAGCGGCTGTTTTCGACAATCCAGGGCGCGGGCGACGGGCTGACGGGGCGGTTTACGCGGCTGAGCCAGGTTGGGATCACGATCGGTGACGGCGGGTCGAGCCTGAGCTTCGATTCGGGGCGGTTCAGGGAGGCGTTCAACGAGGATCCGGCGTCGGTGACCGCGCTGTTTGAAACCTTTGGGCTGACAGACGTGTCGGCGGACGTCGAGATCCAGCCGGGGATCACCGTCTCGGGTGGGACGGGGACACGGGAGTTCGACTCGCTGGGCGTGGTCGGGCAGATCGAGGAGCTGGCGCGGAGCTATCTCGATTCGGTCGATGGCCTGCTCACGGCGAGGGAGCGGGCGCTTGACGATCAGATCTCGTTTCAGGAATCGCGGATCGAGACCTTCACGGAGGCGTTGCAGCGTCGCGAGCTTCAGCTGCAGCAGGAGTTTGTGCAGCTGGAGCGGGTGCTGGCGGATCTGCAGGGCCAGCAGGGGGCGCTGGCAAGTCTTGCGCAGCTGGGGTAAAGCCCGCGGGGCGTCAAGTCAGACGCCGCGGCTGACGATGTGAACGACAGATGAGCACCACGAACGACCCCCGGGCCAACGCGTACCTTCGGACACAGGTGATGAGCGCCTCGCAGGAGGAGCTGCGCCTGATGCTGATCGACGGGGCGATCAAGTTCGCGACGATGGGCCGGGAGGGCCTGGCGGCTGGCGATCACGAGAAGAGTTACGAGGGCTTCTCGCAGGCGCGGGCGATCGTGACCGAGCTGATGACCTCGGTCAGGCAGGAGATTGCACCCGAGTTGTGCGAGCGGGTGCGGTCGCTGTACACGTTTATGTACACCGAGCTTGTCTCGGCGAGCTTGGAGAAGGACATCGGCAAGGCGGATCGCGTGATCGAGCTGCTCGGTTTTGAGCGTGAGACGTGGGTGATGCTGATGGAGCAGCTCAAGGCGGAGCGTGCCGCGGGGGCTGCCCCCGTTGGCGCTTCGGGACCGGCTGCTGCTCCGGCTCCCGCACAGGCGGCTGTGCCGGAGGCTGGGTACAGGCCTCTCAGTCTTGAGGGGTGATGTCCGCCCGCTTACGCGGGCGGCTCACTGTGGCTAGCTGAATGCGACGGGTGCGGTCGGCGGGCTGGCGAGTTCGGCGGCGAGGGCGTCGAAGACCATCTGCAGGTTGACGTTGGCGTTGATGCGGCCTTGGGCGGCATCGATGGTGGCGATGCGCGGGGTGATGCCGACGGGGTCGGCTCGGAGGCGGTCGCGGAGGATGTCGCCGACGAGGGCGAGCATTCGGGTGCAGGCGGCGCGGTTGGCGGCGTCCTTGCTTGCGTTCTTGTCATGCTCGACGCGGGCGGCTGCCCAGTCTTGGACGAGGGCGTGCATCTCTGGGCCTAGATCGATGGGGAAGCGGCCTGAGAGGAGCTGGTCGATCATGGGCTCGATGCGGGTGCGCCAGCGGTCTTGGCCTGTGGCGATGGCTTCGAGGACGAGGCCGGGCGAGCCTTGGCCGAAGCGGAATGCCCAGTCGGCCTGGTCGGGTGTGAGGTCGCGTGATTTGGTCCACTGCTGCATGGCGTCATCGGGCAGCGGCGCGAAGCGGACGCGTTGGCAGCGGGAGCGGATGGTTGGGAGGAGTCGCTGCTCGTCGCTGGTGACGAGGATGATGAGGGTGCCGGGGGCTGGCTCTTCGAGGGTTTTGAGGAGCGCATTCTGGACCGGGGCGTTGGTTGGCGAGCGGTCGAGGAGTTCGGCCTCGTCGACGATGAAGACTTTTCTTGCGAGGGGGGTCGCGAGTGCGTTCGAGTTCAGTTGCGGGGCGAGGGCGGCGGGCCTGAGCAGGTGGGTCTCGACGACGTCCTTGGGGATGGTGGTGAGCTTGGACTCGCGGACGGAGCGTTCGGTGCTGTAGCGGGCGAGTTCTTTGGTGATGACGTGGAGGTCGGGGTGGGTGCCGGCTTGGAGCAGGGACTGGACTCGGCCTGCGGGGTCGGGGGCGAGGTTGCCTGAGAGGTCGCGTTCGGTTGTTGGGTCGAGGACGAGAGCGGCAAAGGCAAGGGCTGTGGTGAGCTTGCCGATGCCTTTCGCGCCGTGGAAGACCCAGGCGTGGTGGAGGCGTTCGGACTCGATGGCTGCGGTGAGCTGGGAGACGGGGCGGTCGTGACCAAGGACAGCGGCGAGGGCCATGGGCGCGGGGTGGGTTGGTTCGGTTGCTGGGTCGGGCGCGCCGAGGATCTCGTTCTGCTTTTTGCGCGGCGCTTTCTTGGCGGTCCGTTTCTTAGCCATGTGCTGAGGGTAGCGGGCGTGGCCCGGTGTTGGTGTTCCCATAAGGGTGCCGGTGCTCACAGGCGGGGAGTGACCCGCAAAGGGTCCGGTCCGATTGGTCGATAGGGCCGGCATGAGAACGTGGTTGCTTCGGCCTTGGTTGGTGGTTGCTGCTGTTGTGTTGGTGCTTGCCGTCGTGCTTGGCGTCGGCTGGTTTGTTGCGAGCAACACGATCCACGGTCATGTCAAGGGCGGGGTTGCGGACATCATCGCGGAGAACAACCGGCTGATCGCGGCGCAGGCTTCGGCCGATCTCGGGCCGCTGCCGAGCGGTTTCAGTAAGGACCACAAGGACTGGAAGCGGGTCCAATCGGTCATCGAGGACATCGAGTTCGGAGCGGGTGGCTTCGCGTGCATCATCGGGCCTGACGGGAAGATGATCTGTCATCCCGAGATCGAGAACCCGATGGTTCGGGATGCGGACTTGTCATCAAGCCGTGTGGTCGCGTTGGACGGCAGCTCACCCGAGAAGCAGCTCACCGACTTCTTTGCGGCCGGGTTCGACGAGGGAATCGCGGACTTTGGGGTTGAGGGCAGGCATCTTCTGAATACCAAGGCCGTGTCGGATGACGGCGTGCGGCTGCTGGTGCATCAGCCGATTACTGGGCTCACGGCCGCGACCGCGGGGTTGACGGCGGGGATGATCGCGAGGCTCGTGTCGGTCGGGCTTGCGGTGATGCTTGTTTCTGGGTTGAGCGTCGGGTGGGTGGTGCACTTTGCGGCGAAGCTGATGCGCGACTGGAACGCGGAGCTGAGCGAGCAGGTCGATCGGCAGACGACATCGATCAGGCGTTCGCGCGAGGCGCTCGCGACGATCACGGAGTACCGGGATAACGAGACGGGGCAGCACGTCGAGCGGATCAGCGCGTGCAGCGTTGTGCTTGGTGATGCTCTGCGCGATCGGTTCTCATTTATTGACGACGCATGGCTGGAGCGGTTGCGGCTCGCGTCGATGCTGCACGACATCGGGAAGGTAGCCGTGCCGGATGCGGTGCTGCTCAAGCCTGGGCGGCTGACCGATTCGGAGTACGAGCAGATCAAGCGGCACCCGAGCGTGGGCGCGGACACGCTGCTTGCGATCTGCCACGACGTCGAGTCGGATCCACTCTTGGCGATGGCTGTCGAGGTGTGTCTGTACCACCACGAGCGATGGGACGGCGGGGGTTACCCGGTGGGGCTTGCTGGGGACGACATCCCGCTGTCGGCGCGGATCACGAGTGTGGTGGATGTGTTTGACGCGTTGCTGTCGCCGCGGGTGTACAAGCCGGCGATGGAGTTGGAACGCGTCGTTGAAATCATCCGCGAGGGTGCGGGAACGCAGTTTGACCCGGATGTCGTCGAGGTGTTCGAGTCGCAGCTCGACAAGCTGCTTGCGATCCGGGCGTCGCTTGATGGCGATGCTTTGACTGCTGACGCGGCGGCCTGAGTCGCGCCGACCCGATGCGTGTTGCTATGCCTGGGCGGTCTGGAATACCCACTCGGGGAAGGGGTCGGGCCAGGCGGACCAGGCTTCGGGGCCCATGGCGAATTCTTCGTCGGTGAGCAGGCAGCTGTCGAGGAGGGTGCGGGTGTAGGACTCGTCGAGGTTGACGCCGATCATGACGACTTCTTGGCGGCGGTCGCCGTGGGGTTCTTCCATGCGGGACTCGATCCACTTGCGGGACTCGGGGTCGTCGGGCCAGTGTTCTTTGGGTGCCGCGGCCCACCATCGGCCGGCGGGTTCCATCTTGAACGAGCCGCCGGCCTGGGACCAGAGGGCCGCGAAGTCGTGCTTGGTGGCGAGCCAGCAGAAGCCCTTGGAGCGTGTGGTCTTGAGGAAACCTCCGATGACCATGTCGTAGAGGCGTTGGGGGTGGAAGGGGCGGCGGGCCTTGTAGACGAAGCTGGAGATACCGTATTCCTCTGTCTCGGGCACGTGCTCGTTGTTGAGCTCTTTGATCCACGCGGGCGAGGACATTGCGGATTCCATGTCGAACTTGCTCGTGCCGATGATTTCTGTCAGGTCGACTTCGGCGTTGGTCGTGCGGATGAGCTTGGCGTCGGCATTGAGCGAGCGGATCATGCCCTCGACGTGCTTGAGCTCGGATTCGTCGGCGAGGTCGCACTTATTGACGAGGATGACGTCGGCGAACTCGACCTGGTCGGTGAGCAGGTCGGCGATCGAGCGTTCGTCTTCGTCGGTCACGCCCATGTCGCGGTCGGTCAGGTCGTCGTAGGTCGCGAACTCGGTGCGGAAGTTGGAAGCGTCAACGACGGTGACCATGGTGTCGAGCTTGGAGAGCTTGGCGAGGGAGTTGCCGTCTTCGTCTTCGAAGGTGAAGGTCTGTGCGACGGGGAGCGGCTCGGAGATGCCGGTGGACTCGATGAGCAGGTAGTCGAACCTCCCCTCGCGGGCGAGGCGCGAGACGGCCTTGAGCAGGTCATCGCGGAGCGTGCAGCAGATGCAGCCGTTGGACATCTCGACGAGTTCCTCTTCGACGCGGTCGAGTGAGGCGTCGCCGTGCTTGACGAGTTCGGCGTCGATGTTGACCTCGCTCATGTCGTTGACGATGACGGCGACGCGGAGGCCCTCGCGGTTCCGGAGGACGTGGTTGAGGAGTGTCGTTTTGCCGGAGCCGAGGAAGCCCGAGAGGACGGTGACGGGGAGGCGTGACTGCTTCTTGAATCCGAGCATGGCGTGACCCTGTTTGCGTCTGGCGAGGGCGAACGCATTGGCGTCCGCGCGGAGCAACAGCAGAAACGATAATCAGTTCTCATTCCGAGATCCGGGGCGATCGGGGAGTTCGCACAAATGAGGCGGGGTCTCAATCGCCTCGCGGCGGCGCACCGCTGAACGCCGGATTGATTGGGTCCCTAGACGCCTTTGAGCTTGTTGAGGGCGTTGTAGGCGGCGGCTTTGTAGGCCTCGGCGAGCGTGGGGTAGTTGAAGACGGTGTCGACGAAATATTCGGCGGTGGCGTTGAAGGCGATGGCGGCTTGGCCGATGTGGATGAGCTCGGTGGCGCCGGTGCCGAGGGCGTGGACGCCGAGGACGGTGTGGGTGTCCTGGTGGATGAGCAGCTTGAGCATGCCGATGTCGTCGCCGATGAGCTGGCCTCGGGCGATCTCTTTGTAGCTGGCGGTACCCGACTCGTAGGGGATGCCTTCTTCGGTGAGTTTTTGCTCGGTCCAGCCGACCATTGAGATTTCGGGGACGGCGTAGATGCCGTAGGGAAGGAGGTCGCTGACGGAATCGAAGCGCTGGCCGAACATGTGGCAGGCGGCGATTCGGCCCTGCTCGTAGCTGGTGCTGGCGAGGGCGGGGAAGCCGATGACGTCGCCCGCGGCGTAGATGTGGGACTGGCTGGTCTGGTAGGTGTCGTTGACGGCGATGCGGCCTCGGTGGTCGGCTTCCAGCTGCGCGTTGTGCAGGTCGAGCGAATCCGTGGCGCCCTGGCGGCCGATGGCGTAGAGAAGTGCGTCGGCGCGGATGGTCTTGCCGGATTCGAGGACGGCCTCGGCCATGGTGCCGTCGCTGGTGTGCGCGCCCTCGATGGCGTCGATGCCGTTGATCTTTGTGACCTTCTCGCCCAATCGCAGGGTTGCGCCGGCTTGGCGGAGGTGGTATTGCAGGGCTTCGGTGATCTCGTCGTCGACGAAGTCGAGCAGGCGCGGTCGGCCTTCGACGAGGGTGACCTTGACGCCGACGGCTTGGAGCATGGAGGCGTATTCGGTGCCGATGACTCCCCCACCGACGACGATCATGGAGCGTGGCATGGCGGTGAGTGTGTGGATCTGGTCGCTGGTGATGATGTTGGAGTCGTCGAAGGGGATGTTGTCGGGGCGGGCGGGGCGTGTGCCGACGGCGATGAGGAACTTGTCGGCCTGGACGCGGTCGGAGCCTCGGGTGTGGGTGACGGTGATGGTGTGTGGGTTGGTGAAGGCGGCTGTGCCGTGCATGACCTCGACGCCGTTGCGGCGGAACTGCTTTTCGGTGATGTCGATCTCGGCGGCGATGACGCGGGAGCACGACTGCATGAGGTTGCCGAAGAGGGCGTCCTTGGCGGCGGCGAAGTCTTCGTAGCGTGGGGCAGCGACGGATCGGCCCGCGACGTGGAGGATGGCCTCGCGGAGGGCCTTGCTGGGGATGGTGCCGGTGTTGACGGCGACGCCGCCGACGGTCTGGCGTTTCTCGACGACGACGACGGACTTGCCGAGCTTGGCGGCCTGGATGGCGGCGCGTTGGCCGGCGGGGCCTGATCCGATGACGCAGATTTCGTAGTGGCGCATTGGGGTCTCCGGTGCTCTTGAGAGCGTATCGGGTTTGGGGGGGCTCTACGATGACCGGTCCGCCCGCTCACGCGGGCGGCTCGCAGGATGTTCGTGGCTCGTCGGGAGTGATCGATGGAATCTGGTTTGCGCGGCAGGTCGGCGTCGGAGATCCGTGAGGCGTTTATCGCGTTCTTTCGGGATCGGCACGGGCACTCGTTTGTGCCGTCGAGCCCGAGCGTGCCGGTGGACGATCTGACGCTGCTGTTTGCGAACGCGGGGATGAACCAGTTCAAGCCGTGTTTTTTGGGGACGACGCAGGCGGGGAGCCCGCTGCACGGGCTGAAGCGGGCGGTGAACAGTCAGAAGTGCATCCGTGCTGGAGGGAAGCACAACGACCTCGATGATGTCGGGCTGGATACGTACCACCACACGTTCTTCGAGATGCTGGGGAACTGGAGCTTTGGGGACTTCTTCAAGGCCGAGGCGATCGAGTGGGCGTGGGCGTTTCTGACCGAGGTCGCGGGGCTGGACGGGGATCGGCTGTACGCGACGTACTTTGAGGGTGACCCGGGGCAGGGTTTGGAGCCGGACCATGAGGCGCGGGACTTGTGGATGCGGTTCTTGCCGGCGGAGCGGGTGCTGCCGGGGAACGCGAAGGACAACTTCTGGGAGATGGGGGATGTTGGGCCGTGCGGGCCTTGCAGCGAGCTGCACTATGACCGTATCGGGGGGCGTGACGCGGCTTCGCTCGTCAATATGGACGACCCGGATGTGATCGAGGTGTGGAACCTTGTGTTCATCCAGTTCAACAAAGAGAAGGACGGCGATGGGGTTGCGCTGAAAGCGTTGCCGGCGAAGCACGTTGATACGGGGATGGGGCTCGAGCGGCTTGTTTCGATTCTGCAGGACAAGCGGAGCAACTACGACACGGACCTGTTTGGGCCGGTGTTTGCTGAGATCCAGAGGGTGACGAAGTTTGATAGGGCCTACGGCGGGAAGCTTGGCGACGAGGACCCTGACCGGGTAGACATGGCGTATCGGGTGATCGCGGATCACATCCGGACGCTTGTGGTGGCGATCACGGATGGGGCGGTGCCGAGCAACGAGGGGCGTGGATACGTGTTGCGTCGGGTGCTGCGGCGTGCGGTTCGGTTTGGGCGGCAGATGCTGGGGGCGGAGACGGGGTTCCTGACGGACCTTGTGCCGGTGGTGGCGAAGACGCTTGGCGATGGGTTCCCGGAGCTTCGGAGCAACACGGCGAAGGTGGCGGAGATCATCGCCGACGAGGAAGCGAGCTTCGGGCGGACTCTGGATAAGGGCATCAAGCTGTTTGATGAGCTTGCGTCATCAAAGACAATCGCTGGCGATGACGCGTTTATGCTGTATGACACGTACGGGTTCCCGCTCGATCTGACGCAGATGATGGCGGCGGAGCGCGGGCTTTCGGTCGACGTTGATGGGTTCAACGCGGCGATGGAGGCGCAGCGGGAGCGGTCTCGGGCCGGGAGCAAGTTTGGCTCGGGCGAAGACTCGCTGCGGCTGGAGCCGGATGCGCTTGCGCGGTTGGCGCACAAGAACACCAAGGCGACGGACGACTCAGCGAAGTATGGATCGCAGGATCTGCGGGGGACGATCCGGGCGATCTGGAACGGGAAGAACTTTGACGAGAACGTGGACGCCGGGGCGAGCGGGCTGAAGCGGGTTGGGGTGGTGCTCGATCGGACGAACTTCTATGCGGAGGCCGGCGGGCAGGTGGCGGACACGGGTCGGCTGAACGTGCTCGGGGAGCATCGGCGGGATGCGAACGCGCATCGGCAGAGCGAGTTTCGTGTTGAGAGCGTGCAGCGGTTTGGTGATTACGTGCTGCATGTGGGCATCGTGAAGAACGGCGAGATCCGGGTTGGCGAAGAGGTCGAGTGCAAGGTCGACCGCAAGCGGCGCGGGCACATCGCGAGCAACCACACGGCGACGCATCTGCTGAATCTTGCTCTCAAGCAGACGTTGGGCGATGGCGTTGATCAGAAGGGGTCGCTGGTTGATGACGAGAAGCTGCGGTTTGATTTCTCGCACTCGGGGCCGATGACGGATGCCGAGGTGGTGGCTGTCGAGTCCATCGTGCGGGAGCGGATCGAGGCGGATCTGGCCGTGCACGCGGAGACGGCGCCGCTGATGTTGGCCAAGGGCGTGAACGGGGTGCGGGCGGTCTTTGGCGAGACGTATCCGGACCCGGTGCGGGTGGTCTCGATCGGGGCGGCGGTGCAGGAGTTGCTTGACGACCCGGATCGGGGCGACTGGGTGGGGCTGAGCGTTGAGTTCTGCGGCGGGACGCACTTGGCGAAGACAGGCGAGGCCGGGGCGTTTGCGTTGGTACAGGAGACGGGTGTTGCCAAGGGGATTCGGCGGGTTGAGGCGCTCACGGGTGTTGCGGCGCAGGCGGCGTTGGCGACGGCGCAGGGTCTTGATGCTCGGATCACGGAGATCGACGGGCTAGCTGACGGCGAGGTGGCCGGGGCGATGGGTGAGGTGTCGGCGGCGATCGATGGGATGACGATGTCGCTGTCGGACAAGTCACGGGTGCGGAAGCGTTTGGCGGGTTTGCAGGATCGGGCAAAGAGCGCGGCGAAGGCTGCGGCAAAGCAGGCGGCGGAGCGTGCGGTGGCGGAGGCGCGGCAGCTGGCTGAGTCGGCGGCGGCGGATCTGCGGCAGGTAATCGTGGGCCGAGTCGAGGCGGGCGAGGACCGGGGGGCGTTGCGGGCAGCGCTCAAGGTCGTGGCGGACAAGAACCCGTCTTCGGCGGTGCTGCTCGGGAGTGCGAGCGATGACAAGGTGGCGTTGATCGCGCAGGTGCCGGATGGCTTGGTCAAGAAAGGGCTGAAGGCGGGCGATTGGATCCGGACGACGGCGGAGGTGTGCGGGGGCAAGGGCGGCGGGAAGCCTCAGCAGGCGCAGGGGGGCGGGACGGAGCCGGCGAAGCTGCGTGATGCTCTGAGGCAGTCGGAGAGCTTCGCGTGGAGCGCGATCGGTTGATGGTCGAGCCGAGCCACGATGATGGACGAAAGGATCGGCCGGCGATTCGGCCGAGCGGTGCGCCGGAGATCCCGGACATTTTGCGGAATAGGCCTCGGGAGGAGGCGGAGAATGCCGAGCGTTCGATGACGTCGCTCGCCAAAGGTCTTGCGCTCGGGTGGGATCTGGTTGGTTCGGTCGCGGCGGGCCTGATCATCGGCGTGCTGCTCGATCGATGGCTTGGGACGTCGCCGGCGTTTGTGCTTCTCGGCTTGGTTGCCGGGTTGTTCGGATCGACGTGGCGGCTGGTTCAGCAGTCGGCACGGGACGCGAAGCGGGCGGACGATGCCCGCGAGAGCGGGCGAGCGCGGACCGGGGCGTCGGATGACCGGCGGCGCTGACAAAATCATTGCTGTGCGGGTCGCCGTCTGAACGCGTCAGAGCTATGGTTGGGCCCGCTCGACGGGCTCTCTCGGGTTTGTGTCGGCGGCAAGGAATTCTTGAGATCAACAGGGCTCTCGCGGCCCGCCTGACGAGGATCGAGCGTGGGATCCGAGCCGATTGTGACCTCCAAGCCTCTGACACACGCGGTCGTGATCGCGTTCGGGGGTGGTCTTGCGGCGGCCGTCGGGGGCGGGGTTTCCATGGCCATGGGCGGTCCGGCGTCTTGGGCAGCGGTGCTGACGGTGATTGCGACGGTTCCTGCGTGTTTGCCGGCCTTGCTGCCGGAGCGGGCGGTGGCATCGAAGTACGGCTCTCTGGTGCTGCTTGCGATGACGGCGCAGGTAATCGCCACGCTCTGCGGATCTCTCCTTGTGCGTGTTGTAGCTGACTTTGAGCCGAAGCCGTTTCTGGGCGGTGTTGCCGCGGGAGCGGGCGTGCTGCTCAGCGTGCAGGTCGCGGTCTCCGTGTGGACGCTGAGCCGCGCTCGGCCGGCTGTTTTGGCCGACGGGATTGAGAACAGGGTTGACACGGATGCTTGATTTCCAGCCGTTGATCGGTGCGGGCGACCCGGTCGCGCACGTCATTAATCATTACCTGATCAAGCTGCCGAATGGGTTCTGGCTGTGGTCGAGCGCGCAGAGCAATCTGGTGCTCACTGCGATCATTCTGATCTTCGGGATGAAATGGGTTGCGAAGAACGTCTCGACGGGCCCTGAGACTGACGGCAACGCGCGGTACGTGACTCGGAACCCTCTCGCTCACTTTGTCGAGGTCATCTGCATCTATCTCCGCGATGAGATCGCTGCGCCTCTGCTGCACGATCGGACGCGTCAGTTGATGCCGTTCTTGTGGACGATCTTCTTCTTCATTCTGGTGAACAACCTGCTGGGGCTGATCCCGCTGCTTGACGTTCAACACACCGTGGCGAGACTGCTGGGACAGGAGAACCCGAAGTGGTCTGCCGTGGGCGGGACGGCAACGCAGAGCATCTGGGTCACGGCGGTGCTGGCGGTCATCGCTGGCGTCTTCTTCAACGTGGCTGCGATCAAGCGCCTCGGTGTGGGCGGGTACTTTGCTCACATGACCGGCGGAGCTCCGATCTTTGTTGCGCCGTTGATCTTCCTCCTCGAGTTCCTGGGTCAGATTGTGATCAAGCCGACGGCGCTCGCGATCCGACTGTTCGCGAACATGACGGCGGGCCACATTTTGCTCGCAACGATGTTCACGTTCGTTGGAACGGCCTTGGGCTCGGGCGCCCTGCTGTTCTCGACGGTCACGGTGGTGAGCATGGCCGCGGGGATCGCGATCATGTTTCTGGAGATTTTCGTCGGGATCTTGCAGGCGTTCGTGTTCATGTTCCTCACGACGGTGTTCATCTCGCTGATGGACCATCACGGGGATCACCACGAGGAGCATGGGCACGAGACCGAACACTCTGGAGGGGCTGCCCTGGCGGCGGCGTAGACCTCGTTGCGTTTCCCGGTGCGGGCCATGTGATGGGCCCCCGCCGATTTCCATGGAGCCCCCTGCGTCGCTGCGGGGCGATGATGAAGGGACAGAACTGAGATGATGAAAGCGATCAAGATCGTCGGGCTTGTTGGCGTTGCGCTTCTGGCGATGACCGCCATGCAGGCGATGGGACAGGACGGCGAGGCTGCCGCGGCGGCAGGGACGTCGGTCGGCAAGGGCATGGCGGCGATCGGCGCCGGCATCGCTCTGGTTGGCGGCGGTCTGGGTATCGGCCTGATCGGCCGGGCGGCCGTCGAGTCGATCGCGCGTCAGCCCGAGGCGGCCGGCAACATCCAGATCAACATGATCCTGACCGCGGCGTTTGTGGAAGGTGCCACACTGTTCGCGGTGCTCGTGGCGTTCCTGGCCTAGGCGAGCAGAGCAATCGTTCCGTGGCCGCCGGCGAGAGCTGTCGGCCCGGTTTGCGTGACCGGATGAGTTGCGAAGGGAGCAGTGCCCGATGATTCAGCGATTGAGCGTTCTCGTGGCGGTGGTGGTGGCGCTCGCGGTGTCTGGTTTCGCGGCGGCCGCGGGGGCCGTGGAAGCAGCCGCCGAGGCAGAGTCTGGCGTTGCGGCCTCGGTGGCGGCTCCGGATGAGAAGGGTGACAAGCCGGCGGCGAGCCCGATCGCGTCCGCAAAGGAAGGCCTTGCGTCCGGCATCACGGCGATCGTCGTGTTTCTGTTCACGGCAGCGATTCTCGGGCGGGTCGTGTGGCCCAAGATCTCCGGGGCGCTGGATGAGCGGCAGCAGAAGATCCTTGATGAGATCGATGCTGCCGAGGCGGCACGTCAGCAGGCGAAGGATGCTTTGGATCAGTATGAGACCTCGCTCGCCGAGGCTCGGAGCGAGGCTCAGGCGATGCTCGAGCAGACCAAAGCGGATCAGCAAAAGCTCGCGGCGGAGCTTCGGGCAAAGAGCGAGACCGAGTTGCAGGAATTGAAGGACAAGGCGCAGCGTGACATTGAGGCGGCGCGTCGTGCGGCGGTCAGCGAGATCTACGCCGAGGCTGCGGATCTGGCGACGGCGGTGGCCGGGAAGATCCTGGCTCGCGAGGTGACGGTGGACGACAAGCAGCGTCTTGTGGATGAAGCCGTGGCTGAGCTGAGCGCTTCGAACAACTGATCTCGTTCGTAGAGTGGGTGCCGCAGAGTTGGGCCGTACAGAAGGATCGCCACGATGCCGCTGACCGAAGCCAAGCCTGATGCACTGAGCGAGATCTACGCGAGGAGTCTGTACGAGCTTGCCGAGTCTGCCGGCGGGCGGGAGTCGGTCGAACGCGTGGTCGGCGAGCTTGAGGGAATCATCGAGCTTGCGCGTGAGGATCGCTCGTTCGGAGAGTTCCTGAGCTCGCGTGTGCTGAAGCAGTCGGACCGTTCGGGCTCGCTGCGGGCGATGTTCGAGGGCAAGGTGCACGACCTGACGCTGAAGTTCCTGCTCGTGTTGAACGAGAAGGGGCGGCTCGGGCACCTTGTGCCGATTGTTGCCTCGCTGGACGAGACCGCGCAGCGGGCATTCGGGCGTATCGAGGTCGATGTGTACACGGCCGACGCTCTTGAAGGTGACGAGCTTGAACGCGTGAAGCAGCAGCTCAACGAGTCGCTCGGTCGCGAGACGGTCGTGCACGCTTACGTCGATCCGAAGATGATCGGCGGTGTGCGGATGCAGATCGGGGACCGTTTGATCGACGCGTCGGTTGCGGCGAGGCTGCGGAAAGTTCGGGATCGGCTCGCGAGTGAGGGGTCGGCCCGGCTGCGTGCATCGATCGATTCCGCGATCGAGCGTGATCTCTGAGGCGGCCGGTGAAGCGACCAGTAGAAGACCAAAGGCCCACGGATTCGGATCCGTGGGCTTGTTTGTTTGTGGCGAGAACGAACTAGGATCGTGCTATTCCACTGGAGGCTGTGAGCGCTATGGCGAAGAAGACGATCGAATCGGTGGACGTGAACGGCAAGCGGGTGCTGATCCGGGTGGACTTCAACGTGCCGCTGGACGGCGGTGCGATCACCGATGACCGTCGGATCCGCAGCGCGTTGCCGACGATCAGGAGCGTGCTGGATCGCGGCGGCTCGGTTGTGCTGATGAGCCACCTGGGGCGGCCCAAGGGCGACGGGTTCGAGGCGGCGTTCTCGCTGGAGCCTGTGGCGCGGCGGCTCAGCGAGCTGCTCGAGCGCGATGTCGAGTTCCCGAGCCAGGACTGCGTCGACGAGGCGGCGGCGAACGCGGCGCACGGGCTCACCGAGGGCGGCGTTGTGCTGCTGGAGAACCTGCGTTTTCATTCGGCCGAGAAGAAGGGCAGCGCGGAGTTCGCTGCGAAGCTCGCGACGTACGGCGATGTGTACGTGAACGACGCATTCGGCACGTGCCACCGCAACGATGCCTCGATGGTGGCGGTGCCGGAGGCGATGGCGGGCAGGCCCCGCGTGGTTGGCTTCCTGGTCGAGAAGGAGATCCGGTTCTTGTCGCAGGTTGTGGCGCAGCCGGAGGCGCCGTTTGTGGTGGTGCTCGGCGGCGCGAAGGTGAGCGATAAGATGGCGGCGATCGAGAACCTGCTGCCGAAGGCGGATTCGCTCTTGGTTGGCGGCGCGATGGCGTACACGTTCTTGAAGGCGATGGGCAAGGACGTCGGCGGGAGCCGGGTTGAAGAGGATCGGCTTGACGACGCCAAGCGTGCGATCGATCTGGCGCAGAAGTTGGACGCGGACCTGCACCTGCCGGGCGATCATGTGAGCGGCCGAGCGTTTGGTGAGGACGGCGGCGGCGACATCGAGGTGCACGGCGAGAGCTTCCCCGAGGGGTTCATGGGGCTCGACATCGGCCCCGACACGCAGGTGCTGTACAGCCGGATCGTGGGCAAGGCGAAGACGGTCGTGTGGAACGGGCCGATGGGTGTGTTCGAGTGGCGGCCCTTCTCGGTCGGGACGAGCACAGTCGCGAAGGCGATGGCGAGGGCGACGGAAGCTGGCGGCACAACCATTGTTGGTGGTGGCGATTCGGCCGCCGCTGCAGACAAGTTCGGCGTGGCTGACAAGGTGAGCCATGTCTCGACCGGGGGCGGAGCAAGCCTCGAAATGCTCGAGGGCAAGAGCTTTGCTGCCGTCGATCTTCTCGACGACGCGTGAGCATGGCGGTCTTTGTTGTATGCTGATGGCACCCCACCGCTTCTGATACGCGTGGGAAGGAGCTGCCGTCATGCCCGCTACAACGCCCGATCACGATCGACGCATCGCCGAGATGACGTTCAGTTCGGTGTATCCGCACTATGTCGCGAAGGTTGAGAAGAAGGGCCGAACGAAGGACGAGCTGCACGAGGTGATCCGGTGGCTGACCGGGTATACCGAGAAGCAGCTTCAGAAACACATTGAGGAGTCGGCGACGTTTGAGGCGTTCTTTGCGAAGGCGAAGCTCAACCCGAACGCCGATCAGATCAGGGGCGTGATCTGTGGGTACCGCGTTGAGGAGATCGAGACGCGGCTGACTCGGGAGGTCCGCTACCTCGACAAGCTTGTCGATGAGCTTGCGAAGGGCAAGGCGATGGAGAAGATCCTGCGATCGGGGTGAGCAGTCGGCAGTGATCGGCTGAGAATGAAGGTGCCGCGATGAAGTGCGGGATCGATGATGTGCGGCTTAGCTTCGTCGCCGACGGCGACCGCGAGCTGATCAGATCGATCGAGGACGAGCCTGCCGGCAACGCGATGGCCAACGTGCTGCCTCGCTCGGTCGAGGCGTTCGATACGCACTGGGGTCGCATCATGACCTCGCCGACGGTCGTTACCCGCATTGTTGAAGTTTGCGATGACAACGCGTGGCATCGCGCGGGCTTTGTGACTAGCTTTTTGACATCGGTTGCGGTGCAGGGTGAGTCCGCGGAGCGGCGGTGCGTCGGCTATCGGCTTGGTGAACGCTGGTGGGGACGCGGGTTCATGCGGATCGCGCTCGGCCGTTTTCTTGACGATGTGGTGCGTGAGCGGCCCCTGTGGGCTGTGACGGCGGCGGAGAACATCGCGTCGCAGCGTGTGCTGAGCCGGTGCGGGTTCGACATGATCGATCGCCGGTGGTCGCCGGCGACGGGTCGGTATCCGGCTGGTGACGAGGTGGTTGTTCGGCTTGATTGAATCGGGCCCGGCGCGGAACGGTACCGGTTGTTTCACGCACGCGTGCACGACGCTGGGTTGCACGGGTCTCTACACTCGCTGCCCGCTGCGTTGGCCGCGGCTCTCCATCTTCACCCGAGACTTGCATGCCGGACACGACGACTCCATCGACCTCGCCATCTCCACGCGCCGCGCTGCCCGGCCTTCATTTGCTTTCGGGGCTGAGCGGTTCGCCTCGCGCAGACATTCTGTCTGGGTTGACAGTGGCGCTAGCGTTGGTTCCGGAAGCTGTGGCGTTCGCTTTCCTTGCCGGCGTGCCTCCGCTGGTCGGGTTGTACGCTGCGTTCATCATTTGTCTTGTAACGTCGGTGCTCGGGGGGCGTCCCGGCATGATCTCCGGTGCAACGGGCGCGATGGGTGTGGTGGTCGTCTCGCTCGTCGCGAACTACGGCATCGGGTACCTGTTCCCGGCGGTCGTGCTGTGTGGGGTGATCCAGGTGGCGGTTGGCGTGCTGAAGCTCGGCCGGTTCATCCGGATCGTGCCGCACCCGGTGATGCTCGGGTTCGTGAACGGGCTTGCGGCGGTGATTTTTATCGCCCAGATCGGCAGCTTCAAGACGCTTGATGACTCGGGCGCGATGTCGTTCCTGAGCGGCGGTAGGCTGTGGCTGATGCTGGGGCTCGTCGCGGTGACGATGGGCATCATCGCGTTTCTGCCCAAGCTGACGCGTGCGGTGCCCGCGTCGCTGGCGGCGATTCTTGTGGTGTCCGTCGCGGGCATCGCGATTAACAACGCGGTGCCGAGCGAGGGCGATGACGGTCGCCCGCTGCTCACGGTTGGTGACATGCTGCTGGACAGCACGCGCGCGGCGGCCGTTGCGGATGCACAGCTCGCCAAGGACGAGGCGCTGCTGCAGGACGTCGGCCAAATGCTGCCCGCGGGTGTGGAGGCGGCTTCGATAGGCGATGGCTCGGTGGCCCCGCTGACGCAGTACGAGATCGACGCGGCAATCGAATCGGTCGATCCGGAGTCGGTCGGGATCGCCGGAGGTTTGCCGCGTCCGGCGTGGTTTGATTTCGAGTTGCCCTCGTTCTCGTGGGCGACGCTGATGATCATCCTTCCTTACTCGGTGATCCTTGCGGGAGTTGGGCTGATCGAGTCGCTCATGACGCTCACGCTCGTCGACGAACTGACCGAGACGCGAGGCAAGAGCAACAAGGAGTGCGTTGGCCAGGGCGTGGCGAACGTGACGTGCGGCGTGTTCGGGGGCATGGGCGGCTGCGCGATGATCGGTCAGTCGCTGATCAACGTGAAGGCCGGCGGACGTGGGCGTCTTTCGGGGATCACGGCCGCGACCGCCCTGCTGCTGTTCATCCTGTTCCTGGCGCCGCTGATCGAGCAGATCCCGATGGCGGCGCTCGTGGGCGTCATGTTCATGGTGGTGATCGGGACGTTTGAGTGGGCAACGCTGCAGACGTGGCGCAGGATCCCTGTGGCCGAGGTCGTGATCATGCTGGTCGTGGCGGGCTACACGGTGTTCATGCACGACCTTGCAACGGCCGTGCTGATCGGTGTGGCGATCTCGGCGCTGGTGTTCAGCTGGAACAAGAGCAAGCACCTGATCGTCGATGTCTCGTTCAACGAACACGGCAGCAAGATCTATCAGCTCCATGGAGTGCTCTTCTTCGGCAGCGCATCGCGGTTCCGCGATCTGTTCACGCCGCAGGACGACCCCGATGATGTGGTCATCGATTTCTACTTCAGCCGCGTGTACGACCAGTCGGGGCTGGAGGCGATCAACGCATTGGCTGAGCGGTACGAGAAGCTCGGCAAGCGGCTGCATCTTCGGCACCTGAGCGACGACTGCCGCCGGCTGCTGGACAAGGCGGGCGAGCTTGTAGAGGTGAACATCAGCGAGGACCCGCACTACCACGTGGCGACGGAGCGGGCGGGCTAGCGAGTCATTCCCTCGTGTACATCGTGTAGCTCACCGGCTCAAGCGTGCCGGTGCGCTTGGATATCTGAATATCAGTTCGCCCGGATCCGCATTGAGCCCGAAATGCAATCCACCGCTCGCCAAGATCGGCCGCCGGGTCTTCCGCTGTGTTTGCGATAAGCTCGACTGAGGTTACTTTGTTACCGCTTACCGCCACATCGAGCTCAATCGGTGAGTTGGAATTCACAACGCCCTGGGCGTTCACACTGTTTCGAACACAAAGCACCACGATGCGGCTCTGCGTGCCGGGCCGCAGTGATACAGAGTCGGGCACGAAGCCTGACACACAACGGACTTTGCCGCGAAGGGCGATGCCTATGAGCGTCATTCGTGCACACAGATCCCTGCGGAGCCACACAACGAAGCCGCAGAGAAAGATCGCCAGCGCGATCCCGGTTCCTCGACTAGCGAGCCCGACGAGCCCGACGAACGCTGCGACATTGAGTGTGACAAGGATGGCAAGCAGACCGATGTTCGTGCTCGCTACAGCGTCACCGATGCAGGAGAGACGTCGATGTTGAACAACCTGCATCGGTCTACTCGTCTAAGGGACGGACAGAACGGGTAACCAGCCCTCATACAAGGGCCGCTCTGGTGCTGTTTCTAGCATCGACTGGGCATGATAAAGCGCTGCCTTCGATCGGAGAAGCCCTAACACACCCCCATGATGTGTGAGACAAGTCGACCCCTTTGGCGAGCAAAGTACTGACCTCGAATCGAGAACGGTCGAACGAGGTCGTTGATGTCACCGACTCCGCATCTCGACTTGGCCCGCCCTCCACACTTCTGAGGGAGATTGGGCACTCCATGTGTGATCTGCAGGCCGCTCGGTGGCTGCGCCGCGTTCTCATGTCTGGGTTGTGAGCCATCTTTACGTGGCTTCGGTCGCGATCTCAGAAGTCGTGTACGCTTCTCGGCGGGGTGCGTGTGCACCTGTGGGGATCGTGCTGCATGGCCAAGAAGCCGCGGACATCGATCAGCAAGGTTCAATCCATCGGGCTCCGCCCGTATGTGGTCACGCGCGACAGCGCGAGCGGCAACCTCGGTGGATTCAATACCCTCGCGGGACAGGCCAAGAACATCCGGTGGGACACAAACGACACGCACCGCTTCGGCAATCACACGGAGATATGCAGCCACTTTGTCGGCCGGCAGAGCACGATCAAAGACGAGATCCTCGCGGCCGAATCGAAACACGGCTATCTCGTGGTCGAGGAGGAGTAAGTGGCTATCCATCGAGTTCTGATCCACCGGCACTTCCTTGTCATCGCGCTATTCGGTATGATCGCGTCGGCCGGCGCGGGCTGCCAGCAAGACCCGGGCCCAACCGCATTGGAGCAGGTCGCGGTTGAGCGAGTCTGGGACGTGCCTGCGTTCACGGTCGAACGCCAACCTGGCTACCGCCAGTTCGAGGGCGTGACCTGGAAGGGGTCTCGCGAAGGAAGCGAGCCAGAGGTCGGCGTCACGTTCGCCCTGACTTGGAAAGATGGCTTCAAGGGATCAGCAGCTCACAGCAAACGCAAATCGATCCCCGACGACATCGATTACGTCGGCGCACCGCGGCCCGCCGGCTCATACCGCGTTGAAGAAGGGCGCATCGTCGCCGTGACTGACCCCTCGGCGTGGGACTGGTCGACTGGCACGTTCATGCGGGTTTTTAGCCAGAATGGTGACCTTGATCACGTAAGGTCCATGCGGGAACTTCATGATCTAAAGCAGCGGCCAGATTGGTGGCCGACCGAGGGAGCGGCCTCGGAAGCGAGCCCCGAGGGCGGTCAGTTTGTGCCGACCCGCAACGCCATCCTCTACTTCTTCGACAGCGGCTCGGGATTGGTCAAGGTCAAGGCGGACGGCCGGCGGTACTACGATCACGGCCCCTTCGAGTGCATCGTCGAGGACCACACCGGTGACCAGCCAAGGCGAGTTGGCTTTCGCCTCAGCGGCGAGCCAGGCTGGCCACCCGGCAGCATCTTTATGGCCCATGACGGCTCGTGGGCGATCGCTTTCGAAGAGGAATCGATGCGAGCCTGGTTCCTGCCGCTGCACCTGGCGTGGGACTACCTCGACGGTGCGCAGGACGACGCGGCGAGCGGCTCATCGGACGCCGACGGCGAGCCACAAAACTCTGATCCATAGCGCAAGACGATCCGTGAGCGGCAAGCCGTGCGTCGGCCGGTGCCGGCTCGACATCGGGCAGTGCTGATTCAGCTTTGCCGGCTGCTGCAACAACAGACGCTGCGTCCGTTTCACCACAAGCTCGTCGCGCTCCGCAACAAGCCTGGGTTGCCACGGCACAAGCATGCGGTGCCGCGCAAGAGGCCTGGAGTGGAGCATCGCAGGCCTTTTGTGCTCCGTTCCAGGCTTGTTGCGCTCCATCGCAGGCTTGTTGCGCCCCACCTCAGGCTTGTTGCAGAGCACTATTTGCCACGAAACCCGGTTTCTGCGCTCCTAAGCGGGCTCGGGCTTCAGACATGGCGGCCCACCGCCGACGTTCGCGTTTGCAAGCGGCCGCCGGTGTGGCGGGCGCACTCACATCGCCGCGGCGGTACGAACACGCCATTTGGCGGCACACCCTGTGCACGGGCGCGGTCTTCGCTCGCCGTGCCGGCAAGGAGCATGTCATGCAGCCCGGACTCCCACCCAGCATTCTCGGGAAGATCGAGTTCTTCGAGCAGCGCGTCGCCGACTGGGCCAGCGACCCGGACGCGATCGGCCTGACAGCGCAGCAGGTCGCGGACCTGATCGCACGCGCGAACGCCGCGCGGAACGACTACAACGCGGCGCAGCAGATCCGCCAGCAGTCGCGGAACGCCACGGCCTCGCAGAACCAGTCGGTCGCCGACATGGCGCGGTTCGGCTCGGACCTGATCGCGACCGTCCGCGCGTTCGCCGACCTGCAGCCCGACCCGACGGCGGTGTACAACCGGGCGGAGCTCGACATGCCCAAGCCCAAGGGCGGGCCGCTGCCGCCGCCCGTGCCGGCGACGAACGTGCGCACGCAGATGGACAACACCGGCGCGATCACCGTGCGATGGAACGGCACGGTCGCCAACGGCACGGTGTACGCCGTGTACCGCAGGTTCGCGCAGGGGATGGGCTACACCCAGATCGGCACCGCGACGACCAAGAGCTTTGTCGACAACACCGTGCCGGTGGGCACGCCCGAGGCGTCGTACTACGTGGTGACGCTGCGCGACGGCATGCAGAGCGGCCCGTCGGAGGCGGTGAACATCCGGTTCGGCAGGCAGATCCAGCCGGGCGGAAGCACCAACAGCAGCGGGCAGACAGCGAGCGGCGAGAGCGAGCTGGGGCTGGCCGCCTGATGGACGGATCAGACAGCAGATCATCGGAATACAAGGGGGTGGGCTCGGGCCCGCCCCTTTGTCGTTGCAGGAGCAGGTCGGGCGGGGGGATGGGTAAGACGTGTCGGAGCAGCGGCGTTCGGCGGGGCTCGTCAGCCGAGCCGGGCGAGCCAAGCCCGACATAACAGCTTGATTCAGAACGAAAGATCGTTGCGGCGTCTCTGGCTGGGTTTCAACCGAGCCGACGATCTGGTAGCATCTGCCGGGAACGGGTCTCGTCGGAAGGCGGGACAGGAGACGGGAGACTCAGAGATGCGTGAGCGATGGGGTGCCGTGTGCGTCGCGGTGTGTGGCGGATGGGCGGTGGCTGGTGCCAGCTCCACTTCGGGCCAGCCGGACATGCTAATCACCGTCGACAACATGAGCGGCGAGAGCTGGCGGATCACGTCGGAGTTCTTGTCTCAGCTATTTGTGCCCACGCAGATCTGGGCGTCGGCGAGCTTTGATCTAGCCGGCGACGGGACCGACATCACCATCACGGACTACAACGCGTCGTACGACACGGCGCTCGGGCCGGCGCAGGTCACCAACGGGCCGACGGCAAGCTTCGTCGGAAACGCCAGCTCGTTCTTCGGGACGCCGGACCTCAGCAACCCGCTGTTCGTGCTCGACTTTGAGTACGCCGGGCGGTTTGATGCGCTCGAGCTCTCGCTCGTCGGGCTGAACGGGATCGTTGATGAGTTCAGCTTCGGATCACTGATCTTGTATCAGGATTCGCTGGGCAACCCCGGAAGCTTGACCTGGGATGTGCAGTACATCCCCGGACCGGCGACGGTCGCGCTCGCACCGATGACGCTCATCGCGGCGCGCCGTCGCAGGAGTTCACCATGATCCGCAGCACGCTTATTCTTCTCGCTGCCGGCTCCGCGGCTTCGCAGCCGGACATGCTGATTACCGTTGACAATGTTGAGAATGACCGCTGGGAGATCTCGGCTAAATTTCTGACTCAACCGCCGAGCGCCATCGTCCAGGTCTGGGCGGATACGTCGTTCCGGCTGTTCGGCGACGGAAGCGACTTCACGATCACAGACTGGAATCCATCATACGATACGAGCCTCCTGCGTTCGCCTCCGGTGGTCATCAACGGACCGGTCGCCGAGTTCGTCGGCAACGCGAACGACTTCTTTGGCACCACCGACCCCAGCAACCCGCTTTGGGCCGTTGACTTCGAGTACGAGGGCGACCCCACGGCCTTGCGGCTCGAACTCGAGGGACAGAACTCCGCCATCTTCGAGCAGCCGCCCTTCGGTGACGTCCGCTTGTACCAAGACTTCAGTGGCAATCCGGGCTCTCTGACATGGGACGTCGTCATCATCCCCTCGCCCGGAACGCTTGCCCTCGCACCATTGGCCCTTGTCGCGGCGCAGCGCCGCAGAAAGTGATCACACATCATGATTCGTGCAGCACTCGTCATCGCGGTGGCCGGCTCGGCTGCGGCGCAGGATACGTTGTTCTCGATTCAGCAGACGACCGAGCCTGACCGCTACGTCGTGTCCGCGGAATTCGTCGGGCAGCTCGCAGCGGGCGTCACACGGCTTGATGTCGCCTGGTCAGACGTCGCGCTTCAGATCTCGGGAGATGCGCCGATCTCGTTCGATGCCTGGAACCCGGGCTATGAGAACGTCCTCGACGGTGGCGTGAGGCGTGCCGATGTGGGTGTGAACCCGGCTGTGTTCGACGCAACGATGCTCGGGACGCCGGCGTTCAACGCGTTCGGAGGCCCGATGCCGGATTCCTCGAACCCTCTGCGTGTGGTGACGTTTCGGTACGCGGGGGATCCGACCGCGTTGACCGCGGCGTTGGTCGGGCAGAACTCGATGGTCTCGGATGGAGACCCTGCTCACCCGTTCGGCTTGCCAGAGTTCTTCCAGTTCTCAGACGGGAGCGCCGGATCTCGAACGTTTGAGTTCAACTTTCTGCTCGGCCAGTTCCCAGCGGAGGATCTGCGGTTCTTTGTCCCTGCTCCGTCGGCAATGCTGGCGGCACCGGCGGCGTGCATTCTTCTTCGCCGGCGACGCGTCACCGGTTGATGGCGCACGTCATCGTGCATCGTTGGCGGGCTGGAAGTGACGCGATGACGCGCCTTTCCGTTGCCGTTCCTTTGGCGATGCCGCGTGTACGCAGGGGGTGCCGGCGATCGCGTGAAGATACGAGCGGGGCGGAGCGGCAGCATCCTCGTGCAGATACGATCTTGGTATGAGTACCGACAGCATTCGGGATTGCCTTTCGCGGCGGGAGGCCATGCTTGCGTTCGCGGTGGCGTGCGCCGCAGGTCCTTCGATGGGGGCTGGCGTGCGGAGGCAGCCATTCAAGATCTCGCTCGCGCAGTGGTCGCTGCACAGGATGCTGTTCGCGGGAGAGCTGACGGCGCTCGAGTTTCCTGCGTACGCGAAGGAATCGTGCGGGATCGACGCTGTGGAGTTTGTCAACGCGTTCTTCAAGGATAAGGCGCGGGACAGCGCGTTCATGGCCGAGCTCAAGCAGCGAGCCGGCGACGCCGGCGTTGCGTGCCTTCTGATCATGTGCGACGGCGAGGGTGATCTCGGCGACCCGGATGATGCGAAGCGTGAGCAGGCGGCGCGGAATCATGTGAAGTGGCTCGAGGCGGCGAAGGGGCTCGAGTGCAATGCGATCAGAGTGAACGCGGCGAGCACGGGGTCATTCGACGAGCAGCAGAGGCTTGCGGCGGATGGGCTGCGGCAGCTGTGTGAGTTGGCGGAGTCCTTCGGGTTGTCGGTGCTTGTTGAGAACCACGGCGGGCTCTCGTCGCACGGCGGCTGGCTCGCGGGCGTGATGCGGATGGTGGATCACCCACTGATCGGGGCGCTGCCGGACTTTGGGAATTTCTGCATGGATTGGTCGCGCCAAGACGAGCCGGACGCGTGGTACGACAGGTACAAGGGCGTTGAAGAGCTGATGCCCTTCGCGAAGGCCGTGAGCGCGAAGAGCTACGGGTTTGATGGTGACGGCAATGAGGTGCGGACCGACTTCTGGCGGATGATGAGGATCGTTGTTCACTCGGGGTACGGCGGGTACCTCGGCATCGAGTGGGAGGGCGGAGAGCTCTCAGAACTCGACGGTGTCCTGAAGACGCGGCGATTGCTTGAGAAGATTCGGAGCTCGATGCTCTGAGCGGCCCAACACCGCGTGGCGGTACGTGCTACGCGAGTTCGCTTGGGTCGATGGTCACGGTCGTTCCGCTGGTGACTGCTTCGTGTGTCTTGATGCCGACGATGGTTGATCGGAGTCCGTCGGCCGCGGTGCATTCGGTCTCGATCTCTTCTGACACGGCGCGGAGGAAGGATTCGATGCCGTACCAGAGCGGCGTGCGCGCGAGGCCGATGCCCTCGCCGAGCCTGCCCTGCTCGGCGAGTTGCGTCGCGCCGGCAACGAGCGCGATGCCCTCATCGTTGTGAAACTGCTGGCGGTTGGCGTAGACCTCCCAGCCCTGGGTTGGGGCGTCGGCTTCTTTGAACATCCAGCCGTGGGTCTCGGCGAGCTTGATGGCGGCGTTCGTGCCGCGGAGCTGTTCGTGCGTGCCCTCGAAGCTGTTCGCGAGCGTGGCGTTGCAGGTGATCGGCTCGCCCCGATCGAGCGTGAGCGTGCAGGTGATGGTGTCGTGGACGGTCCTACCGTCGTCGTGAAGGCGAACGGAGCCCTGGCCCTGGACGGAGACGGGGAAGCGGCCGGTGTACCAGGTGAACACGTCGAGCTGGTGGCTTGTCCACTCGCCGGCGAGCCCGGTTGTCACCTCCGGGTCGAGCCTCCAGTTGAGCAGCTTGTCCTGGGCCGCGTCGCGCGCGGGCGAGCGCCATTTTGTCTTGCGGGCGCGCGAGGCCTGCATGCTGACAAGATCGCGGACGGCGTCGGACCGGAAGAAGGTGCGGGCGTGCTTGTAGATCGGGTTGGTGCGGGCGAGGTAGCCCGAATGGAAGCTGGCGTTCGAGGCGTTGGCGGCCTTGACGATCGCGCGGGCGTCCTCGGCGGTGTGCGCGAGCGGAGCCTCGCAGTACACACTGACGTTCGCGCTGAGCGCATCTTCGGCCACGTTTCTGTGCAGGTGTGTCGGCGTGGCGATGAATACCGCATCGGGCGAGGCTTTGTCGAGACACTCTGCGTGCGAGGCGAAGCCGGGCACGCCTTTGGCCCGGCGCTGCGCGGCGGCCAGCCGGCGGGACTGTGTATCGCACAGCCCGACGAGTTCGATCCCGTCGAACGTGGCGAGCTCGGAGATGATGGCACGCCCTTGGCGTCCGCATCCGATGACGCCGACCCTCAGCGGTTTCGTAAACCTGCCGAGGCTCTCTGCGAAAGCAGGAGCGATGGCGGTGACGCCCAGCATGCCGCCGGCGAGGCCGACGGAGGTTTTGACGAAGCTGCGACGGTCGATGGTCATCGGTCCCAATCCTTGCTGGAATGCCAGCGGTGTTCGGTTTGGTAAGCGTGCTGCGGGATGTCCGCCTGTGAATCGGCGACGATCGCGGTGGACCACGCGTCGGCTTCGGCGGCGGATGTGTGCTTGACGGCGGCGGCTTGGATGCTCGCGGCGCCGACGATGTGCCCGCGATGTGCGGAGGAGCCGTCGACGGCCTTCGACACCGAGAGCGACTCGTTCGCGAGGGTGGCATTGAGTGCTTCAGCGATGTTGACAGTCCAGGATTCGCCGCCGGGGCGTCTGCCGATGGCGGCGAATGTGCTGGTGCCGCCGTGGAGCAACGCGGACTCGACGCCGGCGTCTCGGAGCGTCTCGGTCGCGAGGTCGAGGGCGTGGCCTTTGCCGATGCCGCCGAGATCGATCGATCCCGCCGGATCCGGCAGCATCACGGTTCGCTTCGCGCTGTCGAGGATGAGCGCAGAGGAGCCGAGTGTGATGTCGAAGGCGTTGTCGGATTCGACGCGGATACGCTCGGCGATGCTCAGCAGGTCGAAGAGCTCGTCATCGATGCGGACGGGGCGGTGACCCGCGTGCGCGTTGATGGCGGACACGATGCTGGTGCGCTCGAAGCGGGTGAGCCGGTTGTGGGCGTCGAGCACGTCGTTGATGGCGGCCTCGCCCGCGTCGCGGAGGAAGGGGGCGTCGTCGCCGTAGAGAACGAACTCGAAGCGCGTCGCCATGGCGTTGGTCGCGACGGTCACGCACTCACGACAGGCGACGCGGTCGGGGCTCATGCGGGGCTCGAGGTCATTGTTTCGGGGTCAAAGCGGTGGGCGCGGCCGTCCCAGATCGACTTGGTGGCGAGATCGACCACGACCATGACCTTTGTCCCGAGATCGACCGAGGAGAACGGCTGCTTGCGGGTGCGGATGGAGCTGAGCCAGTCGAGACGCATCACGTTCTGATCGTTGCCGATATCTGGGCACTCGATGCGTTCGGGGTCCATGAAATCGAAGTAGGGTCTGGTCGGGCGGATGTCGCAGTGCCGGCTGTTGAGGTAGATGTTGGCCTCGTGGCCTCGAATCAAGTTCTCGAGGCCGACCTCGTTGCACGTTGAGCCGGCGACGATCATCTGGTGGCCGGACTCGAACTCGATCTGCAGGTTCACCTGGTCGTGGTTCTCCATCTCGAGGTCGACGAGGTGGCTTCCGATCGCCTGCACGCGGACAGGCCAGCCGACCGACTCGAGTGACATCATCAGCGGTGTGATCTCGTGGACAAGCAGGTCGCCGAGGATCCCGGTTGAGAACTCGCGGTAGCGGCGCCAGCGGATGTACACCTTTGGGTCCCACTCGAGCGGGCCGAGGTGGCCCAGCCAGCGCTGCCAGTCGAGGTTGGAGCCGGGTGCCCAGTCGTCGTCGATGCCGTAGTAGTTCCACTCGCCGTCGGGCGAGTTTCGGCAGTAGCTGGTCTGGCTGAAGATAGGCGTGCCGATGCGGCCCTCTTCAATGACCCGTTTCGCTTCCTGGTACTTCGGCAGCATGATCTTCTGCGTGCCGACGTTGAACATGACGTCGGGGTTCTGCTGGACGGTCTTGCGTAGTTCGATGGCCTCATCGAGGCGGAGTGTCATCGGCTTCTCGATGTAGACGTCCTTGCCCGCGGCGATGGCGTCGATGGCGACGGGGCTGTGCCAGTGCTCGGGGGTCGCGATGAGGACGCCGTGGATGTCCTCCTGCGCCATGACTTCGCGGTGATCGCGGGTCATCAGCGGGTCCGAGGTCTGGCCGGCGTCTTGGACGCGCTTCAGCGCGTCGGCGGCGTGCAGATCGTTGACGTCGCACAGCGCGGCGATCTCGAGATCCAGGGCTTGGTCTTGCTTGAGTGCGAGGATCGACGAGAGATGAGCCCTGCCCATGCCGCCGGTGCCGACGATCGCGATCCGGGTCGGCTCGGCTGGCATCGGTGGTCTCGGCCTCGCGGCGGCTGGCTTCGCTCGCGCGGGGGGCCTGCGCGTGGGCCGCTGAGCGTGGCCGGCGAGGCCAATGCCTCCTGCGGCGAGGGCGGCCGCTCCGAGAAAGTCGCGTCGGCTGGGTGTGGGTCGTTTGGCGGTCACGCGGGTTCTCCGGTCACAACGGGTTCGACTTTCTTTGCGTCGCTGGGGTAGGCGACGAGCAGGATCGCGAGACACGCGATCGCCATGTACATGGGCACGCTGAACAGGCCCGTGTAGTCCATCTGCTGGTTGCCTTCGGTGTCGATGAATGTATTGAGCTCGGCGACCTTGGTCGCGAACATGCTGCCAACGATGATGCCGATGCCCACGATGACGAGGTTGAACAGGCTCTGTGCGCTGGCCCTGACATCTGGGGTTGTCTGCTCGTCGACGATCATGAAGGCGACGAAGATGAAGCACCCGAAACACAGGCCGTGGAGGGCAACGCCGGCGATAGCCATCGCGAGCCCGGCGGGCGTGTCGATCGGCAGGTAGGCGAAGAGCGCCATGCGGAGTGCGTACGCGGTGAGCCCCGCGGCGAGGAGCCATTTGCGACCAACGCGTTTGGCGACCAGCGGCATGAGGCCGATGACGAGGATCTCGGTCATCTGACCGATGGTCATCAGTCCCCCGCCGCCGACGCCGAAGACGGCGTTGATTGCGGACGCGATGCCGTCGCCGCCGGCCTCGTTCTGAACGACCGTGAGGCACTGGGACGCGTGGACAAAGTAGAACTGATGGATGATGGACACCGGCACGGCGATGATGAACAGAGTCAGCAGCGGCTGGCGTCTGATCTCGCCGAGTGCTTTCAGCGATGCGTTGGAATCGGCGTCTCGTGAAGGCGGTGTGTGCGGGAGCGTGAGGCAGTAGATGCCCATTGCGATGCCGAGGACTGCCGAGAGCCTGAAGGCGTCGGCGCGGCCTGCATCCTGAGCGGCCTGAAGCGCCGCCGAGTCCGCGCCGGCGGGCGTGTGCTGTGTCAGCAGCCACTGGCCCATCATGATGCCTGCGGCGATCCAGCCAAGCGTACCCCAGAGCCGGACCTTGCCGAAGTCACGGTCTCGGTCCGGGAGGTGGTGGAACGAGATCGAGTTGGTCAGAGCAAGCGTTGGCGCGTAGACGATGCCGTAGAACACTGAGATCACGAGGAAAGGGACATAGCTTGCTTGTTCGGCGAGCGTCCAGACGAGCGCGGCCCCCAGCAGGTGGCTGATGGCCAGAAAGCGTTCGGTTGCGAAGAAGCGATCGGCGATCTGTCCGGCGATGAAGGGCCCGACGATCGCGCCCGCGGCGCCGCCCGCCAGGATGGCGCCCACCTCTGAGGGCTCGAACTCGCGGTGGTTTAAGAGGAACGGGTAGAGGATCGGGAGCCACGCGCCCCAGATGGCGTACTGGAGGAACATCATCGCGCTGAGCCGCGTGCGAACGTAGGGCGGCGTTGCTGCATCCGTCATCGTGGCGAGAACTCCGGGTGTGTTGGCCGCAGAAAGTGTACCAGAGATGCCGTAGGCTGCGAAGCACTTTCGAATGGAGCCGATCATGCCCCGACCCGTCACGCTGTTCACCGGCCAGTGGGCCGACATTCCGCTCGCGGAACTCGCACCGCGGGCGGCCGAGATGGGATTCGATGGTCTGGAACTCGCGTGCTGGGGCGACCACTTCGATGTTGGCCGAGCTCTGGACGAACCGGGCTATTGCGAGTCGGTCCGGGAACTCTTGGCGGGTCATGGGTTGACGTGCCGGGCGATCAGCAATCACCTGGTCGGACAAGCTGTCTGCGACCGGATCGATCATCGTCACAGGTCGATCGTGCCGCCCGAGGTTTGGGGGGACGGCGAGGCGGAGGGCGTGCGGCAGCGGGCGGCCGAGGAGATGAAGCGGACGGCGCACGCGGCGCGGGCTCTTGGCGTCGATGTTGTAAACGGCTTCACGGGGTCTCCTGTCTGGCATATGCTCTACTTCTTTCCGCCGACGCGCGACAGCGACATCGACGCCGGGTATCGCGACTTCGCGGATCGTTGGAACCCGATCCTGGATTCGTTCGATGATGCGCGGGTCAGGTTTGCACTCGAGGTGCACCCGACCGAGATCGCGTACGACATCGCCACGACCGAGCGAGCGATCGCAGCGGTTGACGGCCGTGCCGCTTTCGGCTTGAACTTTGACCCGTCGCACCTGATCTGGCAGGGGATTGACCCTGTCCGCTTTCTGGACCGATTCGGTGACCGGGTGTTTCACGTGCATATGAAGGATGCGGCGCGACGGCCTGCGGACGACGCCTCGGTGCTCGGGTCGCACCTTCAGTTCGGCGACGCGCGGCGTGGTTGGGACTTTCGGTCGGTTGGCCGGGGTGAGGTGGACTTTGACGCGATTGTCCGCGCTCTCAACCGCATCGGGTACAGCGGGCCTTTGAGCATCGAATGGGAAGACCCGGATATGGATCGCTTCCACGGCGCGGAAGAGGCGGCGAACTACGTGCGTTCGATCGATTTCCCTCCGGCGAACCGCGCGTTTGACAGCGCGTTCGACGACAAGGACCGGTCATGACAGGCGAGAATGGCCCGGTCCGATTTGGGATGATCGGCGGGGGCAACGGCGCGTTTATCGGCGCGGTCCACCGGGCGGCGATGCGGCTGGATGGCCTGTGCACGCTCATCGCGGGTGCGCTCTCGTCGTCACCCGAGCGTTCGCTGGCGTCGGCCGAGGTGCTCGGGCTGCAACGGGGATACGAATCCTGGGGCGCCATGCTCGACGGTGAGTCGGCATTGCCGGCCGGGGAGCGGGTCGAAGCGGTCTCGATCGTGACGCCGAATCACCTGCATGCCGAGCAGGCGGTCGCTTGCCTGGATGCAGGGTTTCATGTCGTGCTGGATAAGCCGGTTGCGACAACTGTCGGCGACTGCAAGGCGATCCGTGACGCCGCGGCGCGATCGGGCCGGACCGTGACCGTGACATATAACTACTCGGGGTATCCGCTGGTGCGTGAGGCGCGGGCGCTCGTTTCGTCCGGAGCGATCGGCACGGTTCGACGGGTGCAGGTCGAGTACCTTCAGGGCTGGCTGGCGGGCGACCTCGAATCGACCGGGCACAAGCAGGCGCGGTGGAGGACGGACCCGGATCTAGCCGGGGCCGGGGCGCTGGGCGACATCGGCACGCACGCCGAGCACCTCGCCGCGTTTGTCACCGGTCTGCGCCCGACGCACGTGCTCGCCGACGTTGCATCGCACGTCGAGCGGCGGCGGGTCGATGACGACTGCTGCGTGCTGCTGCGGTACGGCAACGGTGCGCGCGGGACGCTCACGGTCAGCCAGGTGTGCATCGGTGAGGAGAACGGGCTGACGCTGCGTGTCTACGGGGAGCGTGGCAGTCTCGCTTGGCGTCAGGAGCGGCCCAACGCGCTTGAGCATTTCACGATGGACGGCGAGCGTCGGGTCATCACGCGCGGCTCGGCTGCGTCTCCGGCTGCTGCGGACGCGACGCGGCTCCCGCCGGGGCATCCGGAAGGCTTTCACGAGGCCTTCGCGAACATCTATCGCGGGGCTGCCGATCGCGTTCGTGGAGAGCATTCATCGCACGAATTGATCGCACCGACGATCACTGACGGGACGCAGGGCGTTGCCTTCGTCGAGGCATGTCTGGCCAGCGGCGGCACCTGGACCGAGCTCGGCTAGCGGGGCTCTTTGTCGGCGGTCGGCACGCGCCATCGGATGTCGCGGAACTCGATGCGGTTGCCGGGGTGATGCGTCTGGAACGCGATCATGCCTCTATCAACTTCGGTCAGCTGGGCGTCGGCCATGGGCTGTCCGTTGACAAACGTTTGGATTCGATCGCCGACGGCGCGGATCCGGTAGTCGAACCAGGCGCCGTCTCTGGTGATCGGCTTGCCGGTGGCCGCGGGGGCTTTGTCATACACACACCCGGTGTAGTGAGTGCTGCGGGTGTCGTGGTTGTCGATCTGCGCTTCGTAGCCGTGATCGGTCGGCCATGTGTCCGGGTTTGCTTCGTTGGGAAAGGTTCTGAAGTAGATGCCGCCGTTGCCGGTGCGGGGAGCGCCGGTCTCTTCGGGGGTCGCGACACGGACGATTGCATGGAGCTCGATATCGGTGTGGACACGATCGCTGTAGAGGTGACCCGGGCCGTCGAGAGCGACGAAGTCGCCGTCGTCTTCGAAGCGGAAGACGCCGCCGCCTCGCTGGGTCCAGCCGTTGGTTGTGCGTCCGTCAAACGCGAACTCGAAGTCGCCCGGGTCCGGATCGGGTGAAAGATCGGTGACGCTGATGTTGCGGAGCCTGAGCCCTCCTTCTCCGTGGTCCTGGAAGGCGATGTAGCCGGTTGTCTGACGATCCTTGAGCAGCAGCCGCTGATCGGGGGCGCGGAAGAAGCCACGATCATCGAGCGCTGCGTTGTTGTGGATGCGTGTGCCGTTGAGCCAGACATCGAGGGAGTCCCCGACGAGCCTGATGCGGTAGGTGTTCCATGTGTCCGGGCCTGTGAACGCTTGGCCGATCGGCGGGATCGCGTTGTAAACGGCGCCGCAGTGATGCAGATCGGTGCCGCCGGGTGGGCTGTCGGCGATCTGGATCTCGAAGCCCGTGAATGCTGGGTCCCCCACTGATGCGCAGCGAAGTCCGACGCCGCTGTTGCCGCCTTCGGGGATACGGAATTCGAAGGTCAGCTCGAAGTCCCGGTACATCCTGTTGGTCCGGAGCCATCCCCCGCGTCCGGCATCGATGATTCGGATCTCGCCGTCGATGACGCCCCAGGCATCGAGCGAGCCGCCGCGTGTCGAGCTGAAGCCCGAGAGAGTCTCGCCGTCGAAGAGCGGCGTCTGTTGCGGCTGAGCGCCCGCTGTCACGGCGTGGAGCAGGCACAAAGCGAACACAAACAGCGTGGCCGTCGCTGTCGGTGGGAGTTGGCGGGGCATCGCGAACCTTTCTGCTCGAATCCCAGCGGGGCCGTCAGCCGGCTCGCCCCTCGGGCGCGTTGCTGCAGCTTGAAGGGATAATTCTTGGGGACCGTGCTTGCAGGAGCAGTGTACCGTCCGGTATGCTACGGCTGCGGTTGTTCGGCTGTGGGGCCGAGCGACATATATCAGTGGGTCGCCGGCTTTCGAAGCCGGCTGATGGGAGTTGAGACACAATGAATATTTGCAAGAACGTGCTGAGCACGGGTGCTATCGCTTTGGCGGCCGGTGCAGCTCATGCACAGCTCGATGTCGTGCTCATCGTCGATATCTCCGTGGAGAACGAGGTCACGATCACGTCAACGTCCGGTGTGTCGGCGGTCACGGCGTCGGGCTCGGATGGCATCGGCGTCTACCTCGCGGACTTCTTCACGAGCGACGCGGGCGGTACGTTTGTTGACACGCTTATCTCGGGCGATCTCACGAGCGCGCAGAACACGTCCGATGGCTCGCCGCTGCTGTTCCGCGGTACTTTCCCAGCCGTCGATGCGGGGCTGAACATCTTCAGCTACACGGATGATGTGGACTCTGAGTTCGTCGCCGGCAGCCAGGCGTTTTCGGGCTCGGCAACATGGACGGTGGATCCGGATGACTACGCCGACCTGTTGAGCGCGAACACGTCGGGTACGGTTTTCTTCCCGGCTGATACGGTCGATGACATCGCCGGCGGCGCCGTTGCGATCGGTACGTACCAGGTGATTCCGGCACCCGCCTCCGCCGCGCTGCTCGGCCTCAGCGGCCTGGCCGCGGCCCGCCGTCGCCGCTGATCCGGCTGACCGCTCTAACACCGTGTAGAAATATTGACGCCGGCCCCTTGCAGCGCGAGGGGCCGGCGTCTTCTTGTGGTTTCGGCGATCGTGTAGAAGACTGCCTACACGGACCGCGACGATCTTTACCCGTCAAGCCGCTGCATCATCTGTGCGGCGTACTTCGCGGCGTCGGACGTTGAATCGGCGGTGATCGCCGCCCGCAAGTGCTTCACGGCGAGTTCGGTGTCGCCGGTAGCCTCGGCTGCCATGGCCCGGATGACGTCGGTCCTGGCCCTGGTATCGGCATCGGCGGCGGAGCGAGTCAGCCAGCCGGCGATCTGGTCGGTGTCGGACGTTGCGGCAGCGGCCATGAGCGTCTGCTCGCGGGGGTCGCGTTGGTACGGGTGCGCGAGCAGGTACGCGGCCGCCCGGCAGGCGGCGACGCTGCGGTTTCTTGGGTGCTTCGATGCGAGCCCTTCGAGCGACGCCTGCGACTCGTTCCACAGCGGCATCGCGTTCTGGAAGTCGCCCGTCGAGAAGAGATCGAAGCTCCTCATGATGCCGGCGAAGGCTTGGATCGAGCCGGCCGCCGGGCCGGTGTGGTCGCCGAGCATGGAGCTGACGTCCACCCAAGCTTTGTCATCCGGGCCGCCCGCGGAGGCGACGGCGGCGATGGCATCGGCGGGGACCTGCTCGCTGATGTCTGCAAGCCGAACGATCTCGACAAGCCACTGCGTGATCATGAATTCGGTGGTTGGCGCACCTGCCAACGCTGCATCGTCCGCGGGGGTCTGCATCTTTTCCATGGCGTTCCGTGCGCGCGCCGCGTAGGAGGTGCCGGGCAGTTCACCTGCGATGCGCTGGCGGAGCGCGAGCGCAGCACTCATATCTCGCTCGGCGCGTTGGTTGATGGCGTCGGCGAGCATGAGCAGGAGCATGCCGCGGGCGTGCTTCGATTGGGTCTCCCAGTACGGCGTTAAGAACTCGAGGCTGTTGTTCAGATCGGCGACCGCCGTGTCAAGCATCTTGCGTGCTCTTGCCGGGTTCGGCTCGTGGCGGTACACCTGGAGCAGCGTGACGCCGCGTGGGATCATCGAGTTGACGGTGTTGTCGAGCTTCACGCCGCGGTCCATGCGATCGAGGCCGTCTTCCCAGAGTTCCATGCCTCGCTGGAAATCACCGGAGTTGAAGGCTTCGCCGGCGTCCGCGATGAGCATCGAGCCGTGCCAGGCGAGAGCTTCGCCGTCGTCTGGGTTCGTTGCCAGCGCCTGCATGATCGTCTCACGTGCGCTGGTCCACGCTTCTGGGTCGTCCTCCAGCAGCCCACGGAAAAAGTCTCCGCGCACAGCCTCGTCGAAGGACGATGCTGCATCGGCGGGTTTGTCAGAGCCGTAGTCAGACTCGGGCTGGAGCGGGAACGAGCTGCCGGCGGCGATGAGGAAGGTGCTCGCGACGGCGGCCAGGGCTGTGCGGTGGTTCATGGCAGGGGTTCTCCTTCGGAACGTGGATCGAACAGAGGCCGGATGGGGACGTGCACGCGGGTGACACGAGGCGAGCGTCGGCTCGACCGGACAAATTCGCAGAAGCTCGGCTGGTCGGCCGGCTCGTAGCCGCTCGCGGGGAGCCAGACGCCGTAGATGTGCTCGTAGGTCTCGGGCAGCGTTTCGTAGGGGCCTCTATGGTCCGCCACGGCGCACCGCACGGCGGGAATGGTGATGCTGTTGATGCGGCGACCCGGTTTGAAGGGCTTTCTTGGAGTGACGCACGCGTCGTAGCGGAGCCGCTTGGGTGACACCTCGGCCGGGTCGTCGTGCGCGATGCCGATGTGGAGCGTCTCGCTCGAGAGCTGCCTGTTGGCAGCGGCCCAGAGCATGAGCTGCGCCCACGCGATGCCGACGCGGTGATACGGCCCGACGTGTCGCAGGCCGGCGAGAGTCATTGCTTCGCGCTGCTCGACGCGGACGCGTGACTCGGCGGGCTCGGGCCTTCGGATCCGGGCGGACACGCGGAGTCGAACGGCGTCTTCTTTGAGATCGCTGGCCTCGCCGAGCCATGACTCGTCGAGCGTCTCGCGGAACCTCGCGGGGCTGACGCCGAAGACGGACTTGAATGCCCTGCTGAATCCCTCGGCGGAGTCGAACCCGGCCTGCGCGGCGAGTTCATGGACCGGCGTTGTGCTGCTGATCAGATTAGTTGCCGCCCGCTCCAAGCGGACGCGCCGGACGTAGCCGGAGACAGGCTCGCCGATGGCGGAGCTGAAGATATGGTGGAAATGATGCGGGCTGTAGTGCGATGCCCTGGCGAGTTCTTCGAGCGTTGGCGGGTCGTCGAGCCTTCGTTCGATGAGCAGGAGCGCGTTGACGAGGCGGTCGGCGTAGATGTCCGTGGTCGCGGGCATGCACCGGCAGTGTGCGGTGCCGGGGCTCGGATGTCCATGACCGTCTTTGCGGTTGTGTGCGGCTCGGCAGACTCTGGCTGTTTTGATCGCAGCGGGCGCGTTTCAGCAGCCGGCGTTGAAATTGATCACCCACGCGTTGAAATCGGCGGGTGTGCACTGGCCGTCGCCGTTCTGATCGCACGCGGGACCGCTCTGATTGAATGCGGCGATCCACGCGTTGAAGTCGGCGGGGCTGACGAGGCCGTCGCCGTTGGTGTCGGCCGGGCAGTCCGGCTGATCATCGAACAGGCGGAAATCAGCGCCGGGGAACGAGCTATCAAACCACGTGAGCCCCATGTTCGTTGAGAACCACACGGCCCCGCCTGTTCCCGTCGGACCCGTGGCCCATGCCCAGCGGTCATCGTCTCGGCTGCCGTTGTCGTTGTCGATCTGGATCCAGTACTCGGGACCTGCATCGAACGTGAAGCTGATGCTTGCGGAGTAGGTGAAGAGATCCGAGAGGGTGCCTGTTCCCGGCGGCACGGGCGTGCGGCTGACCGCATCGGCGACCGCGAACGCGGCGACGATCGTTCCCGGGCCGCCGACGTCGCTGCGTACTGAGATCACGAAGTTGTCCGTCGCGGGTGGACTGCCGTCGCCCCCGACGTAGAACCCTGTCCACTCGATCCGTGAGATGTGCTGGATAACGCCGAACGCAATGCCATCGGCGGCGGCCTGCGGCTGGCTGCTGTCGGCGACGAGACCCGTGGTCACGCCCGCTGGGCCGCCCGCGCCGTTGTCGTACACAAGCTGGCCGGCGGAATGGCCCGCGAGCAGGCACGCGGCTGCGGCGAGGCATGGTCTTGTGATGATCATGTGCGTCAACTCCTGCCTAGGCCCCGGGGTTGCCGGGGAGTGATCTCCGATGCGGCTCTCCGGCGGCCTTTCCCTCACGATTGCAGGCCCGAACTCTCGCATGGAGCTTGCGCTTCTTTGCGAGATTACCGGCTTCGCTGTCGGGCTACAAGACCGCCCCATGAGCTGACGCGGACGCCGCGTCAGACCGACGCTCGGGTCCGACCTCATCGCATGCGGAACGGTCAGCGACTTGGTACAGTGGGCCGATGCTTGATCTGGACGATCTGTTCGGCTTCCAGGACCTTGGGGCGGCGTCGCGATCGGTCCGTGTCGTTCTGTACGTCGCTGTTGCCTGTGCTTTGGCGTGGCTCTTCTCCATCGGCGTGACCGCTGACTGGTGGTTTGTGCGGCTGACCCGCGTGGTATCGGCCGTCATGGGCTTTGCGGCACTGGCCGCGTTCGCGTTGCTTCAGGAGCGGAGCGATGCCAAGCAATCGTGCTTGGGAGCGGGTGTCGCATTCTTCGCGAGTATCGGGCTTGGCTTCGGCGCTGCGGTCGTGCTCATCGTCGGCGAGGTAACAGACAGCGACCGCGGTTGACTCAGGTTCTGTGGAAGAGCCTCTCGAGCTGCGCGAGGGTGAGCCGCACACTCGTTGGTCGGCCGTGCGGGCAGCTCGAAGACCGCTCGACTTCGTCTCGCAGTTCGAGGAGGCGGGCGAGTTCTTCGCCGCCGAGTCTGTCGCCGGCCTTGACCGCGGCCTTGCAGCTCATCATGTCGACCACGTCGCGGAGCGCTTCTTCGCTGGACGGCGGGATCGTGCTGGCGGCCGCCCGCTCGAGCAGATCGCTCATGAAGGGACGGATGCCGACGTTCCTCGCGTGAAGGAAGCTTGGAAACGCGTGAACGCCGACGGCCGTCGGGCCGATGGGGGCCGCCTCGATGCCGATGCGCGCGAGGAGGTCGCCGAGCGAATCGAGGGCCTCCACCTGCGCGGGGCTGGCATCGACGGTCTCGGGAGTCAGCAGCCGCTGCGATTCGAGTGGGCCTCGGCTGAGACGCTCCATGAGGTACTCGAACATCACTCGCTCGTGCAGCGCGTGCTGATCAACGATGACGACGCCCTCATCGTCCTGCGTAACGACGTACGAGTTATGGACCTGCAGAATGGAGGGCTTGGGCTCGATGTGGTGTGCCGCGTCCGACGACGGCACGCTTCCCGCGCGGAGAGACTCATCTTGAGTTTCGATTGATGATGCAGGTTGATCGCCGGCTGTTCCGCGGTTCTCGGCGGGGCTTGCGGTCTCAGCATGCGGGGCCTTTGGGGCTGCAACGTGCTCGGACACGCCCTCCATCGCATTGCGAAGCGCTTCGTAACTCAGACGACCTTCCGTCGTCGCCGGCAGCTGGCGGGTGAAGAACTCCGCGAAGGCCTTGGGATCGCTCGGGCTGCGCTGCGACTCGCTTGCCCCCGAGCCCAGCGTGCCGGGCACGGACCGAGGCTGGGGTGTGATCAGGGGCGTGAGGTCGGCGGACCGGAGGGCGTCTTTGACCGCGCGGAAAACCACGCTGTGCACGTGGCCGGAGTCGCGGAAACGGACCTCGGCCTTCGCGGGATGGACGTTGACATCCACGGCTTCCGGCGACATCTCGAGCATGAGCACGGCGGTCGGAAAGCGGCTGTGCTCCATGAGGCCTCGGTACGCGTCGCGGAGCGCGTGCTGGATCGTGCGATCCTTCACGGGGCGGCCCGAAACAAACACGTGCTGCGCGATGGCTGTGGGTCTGGCGATCTCGGGTTTGCCGATGAGGCCCCAGAGCGTCAGGCCTCGTGCGTCGTCGAAGTCGTCGGCGTGAGCCTCGAGCAGCTGGGGTTCAAGCTCGCGGCCGAGGATATCCAGGACGCGATCTCGTGGCGACTGCTCCGGGGCGAGATCGATTACGGCCTTCCCGTCTGACACAAGCGAGAATCCGACCGACGGGTTGGCCATGGCCAGGTGCTTGACGGCGGTCAGGCACCGTCCGCGCTCGGTCTGCGGAGACTTCAGAAACTTGCGTCGGGCGGGCGTTGCGAAGAAGAGGTTCCGGACTTCTGCGGCTGTTCCGTATGGGCCGGGGCTCGGCTTGATCGGTTGCACCGCGCCGGCTTCGGCAACGATGACCGAAGCGCTGTCGGCATTGCGCGTGCGCGAGCGGATCGAGAGCCTGGCGACAGACGCGATCGAGGCGATGGCCTCTCCGCGAAATCCCATCGTGGCGATGTGGTCGAGATCGTCCAGGGACGCGATCTTGCTCGTCGCGTGCGCGGTGAGCGCGAGCGGCAGCTCGCTCTCCGGAATTCCTGTGCCGTCATCGGTGACGCGGATCAGTTCGATGCCGCCGGCCTGGAGCTCGATGGTGACGCGTGTTGCAGCGGCGTCGAGCGCGTTCTCGACGAGCTCCTTGACGACGGAAGCCGGCCGCTCGATGACCTCGCCGGCGGCGATCTGGCTGGCCACGGTTGCCGAGAGTTGTTTGATGGGCTTCCGTGCCGGCGCCATGACCGATGGTAGGAATGGCTGCTCGATCATGCGGCGGGCTCGCGGCCGGTGATAGGCTGCACCCATGAGCGACACGATTTTCAGCAAGATTCTCGCCGGTGAGATCCCGTGCCATCGGGTGTATGAAGATGACCATGTACTGGCGTTCCTTGATATCGGCCCGCTGTCGGAGGGGCACACGCTCGTGATTCCAAAGGAGCCGGCGGCGAGGCTCGATAAGCTGAGCGACGACGCCGCGGCGGCGGTTGGTCGGGCACTGCCAAGGATCTGCCGTGCGGTCGTGCGGGCGACAGGCTGCGAGTCGTATAACGTTCTGCAGAACAACGGAGCAGTGGCCGGTCAGGAAGTGATGCATGTGCACTTCCACGTGATCCCCAAGACGGCCGACGGCGGCTTGCAGAAGTCGTGGACACCCGGCTCGATCGATCATGGAGCGGCGGCAGCCCTCGCAGACCGGGTGCGGCGGCTCATGGGTGGACACTGATCGGACCCCACTCCGCGGCTTGACCGCTAGAGCTCCGGCGCCACAAGAGACGTCGAGAGCGCGGGGAGGCGATGGATTCCCGTCCTGGTCCTGACCACGAGCGTGAGGGTTGGCTCGATGGCTTCGATGACGCCGTCGTAGCGGCTCCCGTCGTGCAGGAACGAGCCGTGCGTGCCGGTGAGCGTGTCTCGCTCACGCCACGTCCGCATCAGCTCGGACTCGCCTTGTCGCACGGCTTGGTCGATCTCAACAAGAACACGCTGCGCGACTGCGATGCGTTCGGTGCTCGCACCGAGCTCGACGAGCGATGCCGCCGATGAAAGCCCGGCCGACCTGAGTTGAGCCTCTGAGTGCGTGACGTTCACGCCGATTCCGACCACCGCGAGCCCGCCGGACCCTTCGATGAGTATGCCGGCGAGCTTTCGGCCTGACTTGCGTTCAACAAGATCGTTCGGCCACTTGAGGCCCAGCGTGTCTTCCGGCAGCATCGATCCGCATGCCCTTACAAGAGCAACACCGACAGCGAGCGAGAGGAACGCGGGCGTGAATCGGTGCGCGTCGGTGGCGATCGACATGGCGAGCGAGTGATCGGGATGGTCGAGCCACGATCGGCCGAGCCTCCCTCGGCCTTGAGACTGATGCGAGGTCACGACGAGGACGCCCGGCTTACCAGACGCCATGCGACGCGCCGTGTCCTGTGTGCTCAGCGTTTCAGCGAAGACAGCGACACGGTCAACGATCGCCACACCGCTTTCGGCGATGCACGCCTCGAGCATGTCTGCCCATTTATGTACAGGAGTTCCGACGTTCATGCGGCATCGATGTCGAGGCCGAAGTCAATCGAGCGAGCCTGGTGGGTGAGCGAGCCGACCGAGACGCGCTCGACGCCGGTTTCTGCGACGGCTGCGATCGTCTCGAGCGTGATGCCACCCGAGGCCTCGAGCTTCGCGCGATGGTTGGCTGCGTTGCGCATCCGGACGGCGGTTCGGAGCTGCTCGTTCGTCATGTTGTCGAGCAAGATGAAATCGACTGCCTCCGGCGGGGTCGCGAGGACAGCGCCGAGCTGATCGAGAGTGTCGACCTCGATCTCAACGAAAGCGGCGTCCGCGGCTCGGCCGTGCGCCGAGGCTCGCTCGATGAACGCGGTGAGTTCGGTGTCCTCCATGTGTGCGATGTGGTTGTCTTTGATCAGCACAGCGTCGTTCAGGCCGATGCGGTGCAGACGGCCGCCGCCGCAGCGGACAGCGTATTTCTCGAGCGTTCGGAGGCCGGGCGTGGTCTTCCGGGTGTCGAGCAGCGAGCACGACTCCGGGATTCGTGCAGCGAACTCGTGCGTGCGGGTCGCGATGCCCGACAGGCGGCCCAGGAGGTTGAGAAGCGTCCGTTCAACTCTGACCAAGTCGGCGAGCCGGCCGGTGAGGGATGCAACGGCTTCGCCGCGATCGACCCGCTCGCCATCGGCAGCGAGGACGCTGGCTTCGAGACTCACCCTAAAGACATCGAGCAGGTCCGGGAGGCAGGCGATGCCCGCGACTGTCGCGGGCTGGCGTGCGCGGATGGTCGCGACCGATCGGCTCGCGTCGGCGACGAGTTCGGCCGTGATATCGCGGCTCTCCGGGCCGAGGTCCTCGTCGTGGGCGAGCTGGAGGAGCCTTCGCGGCAGGCCGGTCTGCGCGAGATCGTGGTACAGCTCAGGCAGGGTTCGGGTGTTGAGATCAATCGACATTTTTCGAAGGGATAGTAGTCGTCGGTGGCTGCTAAACTGGCGGATTCGGCGGGGCGGCGTGAGGGGCGTGAGGATCGCTCGGGGCGGAGGTTGTTGATGGGTCTTCTCGATGGCATGCAGGGGCTGGTGATCGGGATCGCGAACGAGCGTTCGTACGCGTTTCACATGGCGAGGTCGATCACCGAGCACGGCGGCCGATGCGCGTTCACGCATCTGCCGGGTGACAAGAACCGTGCGAGGACCGAGCGGGCCGTATCGAAGCTCGGCATCGAGCGCCCGTGGCTGGAGCCACTCGATGCATCCCGCGATGACGAGATCGTGTCGGTGTTCGCAAACTATGCGGAGAGGCATGACCGCCTGGACTTTGTGATCCACTCGATCGCGTTCGCGGAGCGTGAATGGCTCCAGAAGGGCAAGTTCATCGAGACACCTCGCGAGGCGTACCTGCAAGCCGTCGATATCTCGGCGTACACGCTGCTCGGGATCGCGCGAGCGGCTCGGCCGCAGATGGCGCGGACGGGCGGCTCGATCGTCGCGATGAGCTACTACGGGGCCGAGAAGGTGGTCAAGGGGTACAACGTGATGGGTGTCGCCAAGAGTGCGCTCGAGAGCACTGCGCGGTATCTCGCCAGCGAGCTCGGCGAGGACGGCATCCGAGTCAACACGGTTTCGGGTGGCTACCTGAAGACGCTCGCGGCGAGCGCGGTGGGCGGGACCGACGAGATCGTGAAGAAGAACGAGGAGATCGCCCCGCTGCGGCGGAACGTCGACGGAGGGGACGTCGGGAAGACGGCGGTGTACCTCGTCAGCGACCTCTCCAGCGGTGTCACCGCCGAGAATATCTACGTCGATTGCGGTGTGAATTCGATCGGCGTGTAACCCTGCGGGACACGAACAGAAAGTTCGAAGTTGGATCTGAAACGCCTCCGATAGTGTTTACATGAGCACGATTGGATCAGGCGTCGCCGCTTCGGCTGCCGCTCAGTCCGTGGCCGAGCGGCAGAGTGTGGCCAAGAAGGCCGAGCAAGACCGCGAGAAGGCGAAGCTGCGCCGCGACCTCGAGGACCGGTTCAGCCGATCGAACTCGCTGGTCGAGGAGTCCGGTGCCGCGGCGGCTGTCGAGGGTGACGAAGAAAGCCCGGCAGATGCCAAAGAGCGTGAGCGAACGAGCGAGCGGCAGCGGAACACCAAGCACGACACTGCCGAGCCTCGGGAAGACGGCGGGCACATCGACGTCAAGGCCTGAACGCGAGCGAGCCTGACACCGTCACGCCGCTACTTCTTGCCTGTGAAGAACTTGGTCACGGCGTGGATGGTCACGGCGCGGCCCATCGCTGCGATCGACTCGGTCAGCGGGATCTCTTTCGGGCAGACCTTAACGCAGTTCTGGGCGTTGCCGCAGTCGGAGACGCCGCCGGCCTCGCTAAGGACCTTGAGCCGGTCGCCCTTGAGCTGCTTTCCTGTCTCGTGCTCGTTGAAGAGCCTCGCCTGGCTGATCGCGTGGGCGCCGATGAACGAGGTGTCCCACTCATCGCGTTCTTCTTCGATGTTGAACTGCGGGCAGGCCTCCAGGCAGCAGCCGCAGGACATGCAGGTCGAGAGCTTGTAGCGGGTTTCCTGCTTCTCGGGCGACTCCTTCGGGCCCGCGCCGAGATCGTACGTGCTGTCGATCGGGACCCACGCCTTGACGCGCTTGAGGTTGTGGAAGAGGCGGTCGCGGTCAACCCAGAGGTCGCGCACGACGGGGAACTTTGTCATCGGCTCGAGGGTGACCGTGTCGCCGTCGTTCGGGGCGTACTCATCGATGAGGCACGTGCACGACTGGCGGACCCTGCCGTTGATCACCATGGTGCAGGACCCGCACACTTCCTCGAGGCAGCCCGAGTCCCACACGACCGGCGTGACCCGCTCGCCGCCGATGGTCACGGGATGCTCGGCGATCTGCTTGAGCACCGAGATGACGTTCGCGTTCAGCTCCGGCTTGACGTCGAACTCGTGCCAGTAGCTCGGCTTGCCGGGGCCGTCGCATCGCTTGATGCGGAAACGCACGGTCCGACCTGGTGTCGCCTTTGGCTTGTTCGGATAGTTGTCAGAGACCATCGTTCGGCTTTCCTCAGACTGAATCGCTCACGGATGCTGACTTGCGCTCGGGATCCGCCACAAGCTCCGGGGTGCGGATGGGTGTCGGTACCGCGGTGGTGCCCGATGGCGCGGAGGCGTTCGTACCGCCCGTGGCGGAGTCCCGGCTCCCGGTGCTGTCGGCCCCGCTCGCGGCGGCCGCGGCGACCTCGTTGTCGCTCTGGGCCTGCTGCTTGTCGGGAGTCGCGGTTGTCTTCCCGTACGTTCTCGCACGGGGCTTGACAAGACGGGTGTCGACGTCGAAGAGCTCGATCGTCGTCCCGGCGGCGTCGTACTTCGCCACGGTCGTCTTCATGAAGTTCGCATCGTCGCGGTCGGGGAAGTCGAGCCGGTAGTGCGATCCGCGGGATTCCTTGCGAACGATGCCGCCCTTGATGATGGCGTCGGCGAGCGCGATCATGTCGCCGGTCGCGCGGGCGAACGACAGGGACTGGTTCGTCCACTGGGCGCCGTCGCTCATGCGGACGCGGCTGAACCGGTCGGCGAGCTCGGCGATCTTCGCCTCGGCCTTGGCCATCCGCTCGCCGGTCTTGACGACCGTTGACGCCTCTGTCATCTCGACGCCCAGCTCGTTGGCGATCGTGTACGGGTTGGTCTCGGGGCTCGCGTCGCCGGAGCCGGAATCGATGAGGGACTTCGAGAGGTCTTCCTCGGCCTTGACCGCGCTGTCGTACAGCGACTGCTCGGGCTCATCGCCCGCGACGTCCTTCACGTAGTTCGCGACGGAGAGGCCGTTGTAGAGACCATCGAAAATGCACGAGAGAAGGGCGTTCGCGCCGAGGCGGGTCGCGCCGTGGTAGGCAAAGTTGACCTCGCCGAACGTGAACAGCCCGTCGATGTTGGTCATCATGTTGTTCGGCGCACCGAGGTGCATGCCGAGGCCCAGATCGGTGCCGATCGGGGGCTTGTCGCCCGGCTTGTGGTTGCCCCACGGCTCGGAGGGGTCGTAGTTGCCCTTGGTGTAGGTGCTCCACATGCCGCCCATGCTGTAGTGGACGGCGGGGAAGATGCGCATCGGGTTGTCGCGGGGGTCCTCGCCCACAAACTTCTCGTATATCTCGAGGATCGCGCCGAGGCGGTTGTCGAGGTAGTCGCGGTCCTTGTGCGTGAGGTCGAGGTAGACCTGGTTCTCGCCGAAGACGCCCATCTTGTCGTTGACGCAGACATCGAAGATCTCGCGGCTCGCGATGTCGCGGGGGACGAGGTTGCCGTAGTCGGGGTAGCGCTCTTCGAGGAAGTACCAGCGCTCGTCCTCGGGGATGTCGCGGCCCGGTCGGCTGTCGCCGGCTTTCTTCGGCACCCAGACCCTGCCGCCCTCGCCCCGCGCAGACTCGGACATGAGCCGGCACTTGTCTGCACCCGGGATGGCTGTCGGGTGGACCTGGATCATCTCGGGGTTGGCGTACCACGCGCCGTGCTTGAAGCAGCGGGCGGCGGCGGCACCGGTGCAGATGACCGAGTTGGTGCTCTTGCCGAAGACCAGGCCGCAGCCGCCGGTCGCCATGACGACCGCGTCGGCCTTGAAGCTGCGGATCTGCATGGTCCGCATGTCCTGAGCAACGATGCCGACCGCTCGGTTGTCCTTGATGATCGGGCGCAGGAACTCCCAGAACTCGTACTTGTTGACGCTGCCCTCGGCCTCGAAGCGACGCGTTTGCTCGTCCAGGGCGTACAGGAGCTGCTGGCCCGTGGATGCGCCTGAGAAGTGGGTTCGCTTGAACAGGCTGCCGCCGAACAGGCGGAGCGAGCGGTAGCCCTCGCTCGTGCGGTTGAAGGGGACGCCCATGCGGTCGAGCAGGTCGATGATCTTGGGGCCAAAGTTGGCCATCTCGAGCACCGGCGGCTGGTCGGCGAGGTAGTCACCCCCGTAAATGGTCTCGTCGAAGTGCTGGTACTCGGAGTAGCCCTGCTGCTTGGCGATGTCATTGGCGGCGTTGATGCCGCCTTGGGCGCACACGGAGTGCGATCGCTTGACAGGGACCATCGAGAAGAGATCGACGGGAACGCCCTGCTCGGCGATGCGGATCGTTGCCGCAAGACCTGCGAGCCCACCACCGACGACGATTACACGCTTTTGTTCCATGCTGTTGGCCTGTTCGTCCTGTGAAACCGGACGGTTTCGTGCCTGACCGGAAGAGCGGTCATGCTTTCCGGACCAAGCGATTGCCTTGCCCGCTTACTCCGTTGCTGCGAGTTCTGCACCATTCTCTGACTGCTGTTCGGCGTTTGGTGCTGGGTACTTTTCTTCAACCTCGCGGAGGTGCTGTTCTCCGTGGGCCTCCGCGATGAGCTTGCTTTCGAGTTCACGTGCGTCGTTTGGATCTGTGATCACGGCGGCACCGAGCGCGGCCCAGGCCGCGAGCATGAGGCTCGCACCGAGCCCGCCGCAGACGAGGCCCCACTGCTTCTGAGCTCTCTCGCTGATGGTGATGCCCCAGGTGATCGCCGCCGTCCAGAGCCCGTTGGCGAAATGGAAGACCAACAGACTGATGCCGATGAAGTAGAACAGGCTGACGAGGACGCCCGCGAACGTGATGCCGTCGTAAGAGCCGCGGAGCGCTGCCGCGAGCGTCGAGACGCTGAAATGGTGGTTCCACTGCGTTCCGCCCGGGACCAAGAACGTCCACTGCCATCGCAGCGTGGCGACGTGATAGAAGATGAAGAGAATGCCGACGTAGCCCGAGATCCGCTGCCATTTGTACCGCTTGTTGTTCTGGTAGGCGTAGCGGTCGGTGTTGTTCTTTCCTGTGGTCGCGTAGTACACGCCGAGAACCGAGTGGAAAGCGATCGAAACCCAGAGTGATATCTCGATGAGCAGCAGGTGAGGGATGCTCGTGTTGATCCACTCGACCTCGTGCCAGAAGTAGGCGAGGCCTCCCTCGGGCTTGGTGAGCTCATCGTGCTTTCCGCGGAGCGCGAAGCCGCCCCAGGCGAGCGAGCTGTTGGTCACGAGATGCGCGATAAGGAACACGCCCGTCGGGACGATGCCGGTAAGCGAGTGGAGCCGGCGCAGAAGAAAGTGGTTCCGCGCCATGAAGCCTTGCTCTGCCACTCTGCGAATCCTTTCGAGCCTTGTTCAATGCCCTGGTACTGCGTGGGCGTTGTGCCGAATCAGCCGCCGGCGGGCGGTGGTGCGAACCCCGGGTCAAACGTGCCACCCGGGCCTGCGCCGGCCGGCGACGCTGGTGCGTTCGGCCCCGGTGTTCCGTCGGGGTTGATCTTGCCCTCGGCGATCGCTTGCTGGAGCGCTTTCGTCGTCTCTACAAAGACGGCGCGAAGCTCCTTGACGGTCTGCGAGAGCTCCTCTGCCTCTTGGTCGGCCAGATTGCCCTTCGTCTTCTCTTCGAGGACGGAGAGCATGTCGATGTTGATCGCCGCCATGTCAGGCGCGAGCATCGCTTGCTTGGTCTGCGGATCGGGGATCAGCCCGAGATACAGGGCCGCCTGGCTGGCGAACATGCGGACGATGTCGCTGAATTCGACCGGGCGATTCTTCGCCTCGTCCTTCTTCTGCTGGCTTTCGGCTGCCTGAGCTGAGAGCTTCTCTTTCTCTCTCTTGGCCTCCGATTTCCAGTCCTCATCGACGATGAGCTTGGGCTTCTCCTGATCCTCGGGCATGTATACGGCTCCTTAATGTGTAGGATAGCGTGCGGTGTTCGTGGTTTCTCGGGGTCATCGCGCGGCAGGGAGGCCGGGTTGTGATTGAGAGTGCGTCGCAAGAAACGTCGATGTGCAAAGCTGCCGCGGGGCGATTTGCGATGCCTGTGTGCGTGATCAGCGTCCTGCTTGCAGGGTGCGGTGGGGACGCTCGGCGTTCGCTGTCGCCGGCAGACTTCGCATCGGGGAACTCGGGGCCTGTCGCGTCGGCTCCCACGCGCGTGTACTCAGTCGAGCCCCCCCCGCCGCCTCCGACTGTGCGGCTCGGCGCGACCGACGCCAGTGTCGCGCTGCCGGGGCTTCCAGCCGACACCGAGCCTGCCGCGACAACAGACGAGTCGCGGCCCGCGTCGGCGTCGGGCGAGCCGATGGTTCTCGACGCGAAGGTGGGCGACGTCAACGGTCGGCCGATCATCGCGAGCGTCTTTCTTGAGGACTTGATGCCGCGGCTGCGAGCTTCGCTGCGGTCGTCGCCGAGCCGCGCGGCTTGGCGACGCGAGGCGACGCAGATCGTCCGAGAGAAGCTCTTCTTCACGATTCGCGATGAGGTGCTGTACCGCGAGGCAAAGGCGCAGCTGCCGCCGGAGGTGCGGCAGGGCCTGTTGTTCTATCTCGGCCGCTTCCGAGAACAGATCCGTCTCCAGAACGCGGGCAGCGTCAGCCGAGCAGACGAGCTGTTGCGTGAGCAGACGGGCCAGTCGCTTGAGGAATTTCTGCGGAGCCAGCAGCGGCAGTCGCTGATCTCCGGGATGCTGGACGGCGCGGCGTCGGACTACACACCGGTGACATGGTCGGACGTGCGCAACGAGTACGCGCGGCGGTTCGACGAGTTCAATCCGCCGCCCACGGTGTTCGCCCGGATGATTCTGCCGCCCGGTGATGCCGAGGCCGAGCTGGTGCACGGTCGGCTTTCCAGCGGTGAGCCGTTCGATGTCGTGGCGCGAGACCGGGAGATGAACCGCTACCGGCCGAGCTCCGGCGGGATGGTGTCAGACGAGGGCACGAGGGTCGATGGCGATCTTCTCGCGGCGACGCTCGTCGGCTTTCCTTCGCTCAACGCGGCTCTGGTCGTCCTGGAGCCGGGGTCTTGGGCGGGGCCGATCGAGTATCGCGGCGGACGGCAAGGCTTTGTTTCTCTCGAGCGGGTTGAGACCGGCGAGCAGCGCGATCTCGAGGACGGCATGCTCCAGCTCGAGCTTCGGGCCGAGATCGAGTTCCGCCGGAAGAGCGAGGCGAGGGAGCGGCTGTTCCGCCAGCTGATCGACGACGCGGGGTTTGGCGATCGTCGTCAGCGTGAGCTGACCGCCGAGCTCGTCCGCATCGCCGAAGCTCGGCTCATCGCGTCTGGGGGTTGAGCGTGACTCAACGGGTTCGGCCGGCGTCGCGCGTGGGACGCCGCGGTGAACAGGTGGCGGCGCGATACCTCCGCCGGCGAGGGTTCCGCGTGCTGGGCCGCAACGTCCGAGTCGGCGTCGGTGAGGCCGACGTCGTGTGCCTCAGTCCGGACGGTAGATCGCTCGTGATCGTCGAGGTCAAGGCCCGCACGGCCTCGGCGGGGAGCCGGCGTCCCGAGTCGCAGGTCGGTCGGGCCAAGCAGACCAAGCTGCTCCAGGTCGCGAGGGCGGTGCAGCGGCGTTTCGGGCCGCGGCTGCGGTCGGCCAAGGGGCTGCGGATCGATGTTGTCGCAGTTGAGCTGAAGGCCTGGCCCCGCCGCAGCGTGATCAGGCATCACGAGCACGCTGTGCGTGCGGGATGACCGTGTTCGAGCGCGACGGCCCCGAGGAGCTCCCGCTGTCGAAGCGGAAGCCAGGGCTGAGCGTTGCTTGCTTCAGGCGGTCGTCGTCCAGCGTCTCGGGGATGATCAGGCTGAACATCGATCCGGCTCCGAGATCGGAGATGAGCTGGATCTCGCCCTGGATGAGTGTGGCGAGTTCCTTGCTGATCGCCAAGCCCAGCCCGGTCCCCTCGTGCTCCCGTGTGAGGCCCGCGTCGGATTGCTGAAACTTGTCGAAGATGCGTGATTGATCGTTGGGGTTGATACCCGGCCCCGAATCGATCACGCTGAGGCGGAGCCGGGGAATCGATGACTCGTCGGTCGGGGGCAGCCGCTCTGCGCGGAGCGTCACGGCGGGCCCGGCCCGGCCGCTGTTCCGGTCGGTGAACTTGATGGCGTTGGACAGGAAGTTGAACAAGATCTGCTGGAGCTTGGTTCGATCGGTCTGAACGATCGGGAGGTCGCTGGCGATTTCGGTCGCGAGCGTGATGTCCTTCCGGCGGGCGAGCGGCTCGGTCAGGCCGACCAGCGACTCGCACAGCGCGGCAACGTCCACCTGCTCAGGCTTGACTTCCGCGCGGCCGGCCTCGATGCGGGCCATCTCAAGGAGTGAGTCGATCATCTCGAGCAGATGGCGGGACGAGCCGAGGATGTTCTCCAGATACCGAGCGCGCTTCTGTTGGCGGGTGGAGTCGTCGCCCGCGGCGGCCTCGGCGTTGGCGATTTCGAGGAGTAGCTCTGTGAAGCCGATGACCGAGTTGAGCGGTGTTCGGAGCTCGTGGCTGACGTTCGCGACGAACTCGCCCTTGAGGCGGGCCGACTCGTAGAGCGCGATGTTGGCTGTGGCGAGCTCTCCCACCTTGAGGTCGAGAGCGGTGTTGATCGAGCGGAGCTGCTCCTGTGACTTCTGGACATGGATGAGCATGGTGTTGAACGCTTCGCCGAGCTGCTCGAACTCGTCGCCGGTGCGGATGTTCGCTCTCGCGTTCAGCTCGCCCTCGCCGACGCGTTCGGCGGTCATGCGGAGACCTCGGACGGGTTCGAGGATTAGCCGAGATGTGATCAGGTAGAACACCAGCACGGCGAGCGCGAAGACCAGCACGCCTGCGGCGAAGTGATAGAACGCGTTCAGCGCGAGCAATCTGGCGGCGTCGGTAGAGACGCGGTCGAGCACGATGACACCGACCAGCGCTTCCTGCTCCGGTGCGGTCACACCGAAGACGGGTCGGGCGTACTGGTACCGCCGTCCGGCGCCCTGCCAGCCTCCACGCTGCATGTCGAGCGGCGGCTTGGCGGAGCGAAAGGTTTCCAGCGCATCGCGCAGAAAGTCATCCGCTTCGGCTTCGATCGCCCACTGCTCGTACGACAGCTGCCGAGCGGGGATCGAGTCGGCCACGGTTCCGGCCAGGCGGGGTGACGTCGGCTGGTCTGTCCAGAGATTGACCAGCTGCTGCGAGAGCTCGAGCTGCGACTCGGCGACGATGCTGTTCATGCGGACCCACGGCATGGCGAGGGCCGTGGTCACGATGAAGATGATTGCGATCCCGAAAAGGATTAGGCACTTGTTTGCGAGTGAGATGCCGCGGGCCATGAGAAAGCGAGTTTAGCTGCGAAAATCGGAAACTTGACGCCGACGATGTGCGAAGAGATAATGGATTCTCACTACCGGACGTTCTTACCGGAGACCAGGTCGATGCGACGGACCATGCACGACACGCACCACGCCGCGGCAAACCCCCGTGGCTTTACGCTAATCGAATTGCTCGTGGTGATCGCCATCATCGCGTTGCTGATCGGCATTTTGCTCCCGGCGTTGGGAAACGCCCGCCAGACGGCCCGGTCGCTGGTGTGCATGTCGAACCTGCGGCAGCTCGCGACGGCTCAGGTGCTGTACTCGAATGATTTTGACGGTGCGCTTGTTGATGCCGGCATCGGTCATGGTCAGGTTGAGCGGCCCGATGCGTCGTGGGTGCGGCAGCTGGCCGCGTATTTCGAGGGTGCATCCCCCATTATGAAGTCGCCGGTCGATCAGAGCCCCCACTGGTCTCTCGACATGGGGGGTACCAACGACGGCCCGGACTTCGCAGACGTGTTGGTCGCCGTCGAGGAAATCGAGCGTACGGAAACATCACCGGAGGCACGGGTGGATGCTCTCAACGCGTACTACGCTGGATTCGAACCGACGCGGTGGACGAGCTACGGCCTGAACGAGTACGTGACGACCAAGGGTCCTGACATTGAGTTCTCCTTGGATGGTCGGCGCTTCGACGTGCGGCCGTACCGAAAGCTGAGCCGGATTCAGCGGCCTTCATCCACGATCCAGTGGCTCTTTATGGTCGAGGACGACTCGCAGGCGAACGGGGGTCCCGAATTCGCAACGAGCGACCACGTTCATCCGTTCGGCTGGGCGAGTGAGGACGAAGCAAACCCTGTGACGGCTGCAGCCAAGCAGATGGAAACGGCGGCGTACGGAGGAGAGTCGGACTCAGCTTCGGCGCGGTCAGGCTATGGGTATCTCGACGGCCATGTCGAGCAGAAGGCCTTTGAAGAAGTATACGTGAGCTTTACACAGAATCAGTTCTACCCGGAGGTAGCGAACTAATGGACTTTGCGCGTTTCAAGGTGGCTTGTGTTGCGGCCTTTGCGTGTGTTCCCGGTGTCGTCGCGGCGCAGCCCGGCATCCACGAGGGGGACATCGTGCTCGGTGTTGATGTGGATCGGCTCGCCGTGAGCGATGGTACAACAGACGATCTGACCGGAGACTTCATCTGGACAGAATGCGCCTTCGGCGTTGAGCTCGAGTCGTTCGCTCGGACGCCGAACCCTGGCTTCGACACTCTGTTCAACACGTTCCCGCCGAGTTCCGCGATCGCTTATGCGCACCGGGCAGCTCTGCGTCAGTGGAACGGTTCGGACTTTGACACCATCTCCGCCGAGACGCTGCGCATGAGCTTCGGACCGCTCGCCGGTGCGACCACGCCGCCCTCGGATCCCTCGACGCCCGTGCTCGGGCCGTTCGTGGGTGTTAACAGCAATGGCGAGTACCACAACCACTTCACGTTCCGCCTCGAGCTTGGTGGCTCGCCGGCGGACGGCCCCGAGAGCCAGGGCGTGTTTCTTGCCGAGTTGGAGATGCAGATCGATGACGGATCGCTCCTGCCCAGCGATCCCTTCTGGTTGGTGATCAACAACAACGCGGACTCCGCCGAGGTCATCGCGGCCCTCGACTATGCGAGGACGCAGGTTGGGGGCTGCGCTGAGGTCGCGTGTGTCGCGGACACCAACGGCGACGGTGCGCTCTCCCCGGGCGACTTCAACGCGTGGGTGCTGGCGTTCAACACCGGTGCACCTTCGTGCGACCAGAACGGCGACGGGCAGTGCAACCCGGGTGACTTCAACGCGTGGATCCTGAACTTCAACCAGGGCTGCGACGGCTGATAACCCAGATACGACAAAACTTTCCGGACGGTGCCCGACGGCATCTCCGGGAATTTGAGTGAGACCGCTTGAGAATGGATTCCTGATTCTTTGGATCCGGCTTATAGTTCAGTATTGGGAAACACGGGCGGCCGGATGTGCCGCCGTCAGAGAGAGGAGTAAGGCAGACATGAAGATTCGTGCATTGAGTGTGGCGATTGCCGCTGGTGCTGCTTCGACGGCTTCGGCCGACTTCGAGACAGACTTCGGCGTCGCTTGGGACGGTCAGGGTCAGCTTGCCGTCGAGTTCAACTTCGGCTCGATCGAGGTGATCTCGAACTTTACCACCAACGGCGGCGCCAACGGCGATTTCACCGGCTTCTTTAGCGATGAGCCGGGCTTCGCGAACTTTGAGGAGGACGAGGTCGACGAGGGTCTGTTCGTCGTCCCGGACGGCACGGTCGTCGCGTTCGAGTTGATCTCGGCCGATCCGGCGTTCGTTGTCTACGACCTTACGTTCGACAACATTGTCGCACCGGGCACTAACATCGAGCTGGGCGCGGTCCTCCGCGACGGCACCGGTGCGGTGACGCAGGGCTTCGACGACCACCCCTGGTGGACGGTTGACACGACCAGCCCGGACTTTGACGAGAACGTGCTCTCGTACGACCTGACGTTCAGGCTGATCGACATCCGCGATGACGGCGTGACGCCGCTGGCGCCGACGGATGACATCACGGTGACCTTCACGCGGATCCCGACGCCGGGCACCGCGGCGCTGCTGGGCCTCGCGGGCCTCGGCGCGACCCGTCGCCGCCGCTGAATCGAGCGGTCACAGGCACACGGCAGTTGGGGCCTGTGTGTCTGAAATCAGTTCCTCTCGCGACACCCGTTCCGGATCGTCGTTCCCGGAGCGGGTGTCGCCTTATCTACACGGTGCGGGGATACGATTGCGGTTATGAGCACGCGATCGAAGCACGCCGGCAGGATTCTGGACGCGATAAGCAGCGAGGGGCGACCGCTCTCGGCCGACGAGGTGCGCGAGCTGCTCCGGGAGACCGGCGTGGGCCAGGCGACGGTGTACCGTGTGCTGAACGCCGCCGTCGACGAGGGCCTGTTGCGTAAGGTCGATCTGCCGAACGAGCCGAGCCGCTTCGAGCCGGCGGAGCTGCCCCACCACCACCACTTTCAGTGCGACACCTGCGGCAAGGTCTTCGACATCCCCGGATGCCCGGGTGATCTGAGCGGGCTTGTGCCGGAGGGCTTCGAGTTGCGGTCGCATGACATCACGCTGCGCGGCGTCTGTGATGCTTGCGGGAAGCTCGCGTCGTGAACGCGCGGCGGGTTTATCTGGAGACATTTGGTTGCCAAATGAACGAGCTGGATTCGGAGCTCGTGGCCGGACGGCTTGCGTCGCTCGGGTACTCGTTCACGCGTGACTCCGGCGAGGCCGACGTTGTCTTGTACAACACGTGCTCCGTGCGCGAGCAGGCCGAGCAGAAGGTGTGGAGCCGGCTGGGCGATCTCAAGAAAGCAAAGCGGTCACGACCGGGCATGGTCGTGGGCGTTCTGGGGTGCATGGCCGAGCGTGACGGTGCCGGGCTGATGGACCGCATGCCCGTCGTGGATGTGATGTGCGGCCCCGGGGAGCTGGACAAGCTGCCGGGCCTGCTCGACAACGCGGTCCGGACGCGCGAGAGCCTCAACGCGGATGAGCGAACATCCGCCAAGGCGTCGGCGCTGCAGGGCGGCACGAGCCGACGCAGCGGGACGCTGGCGGCGGCCTCGGACTCGCTGGAGCATCTCGATCTTTCGCGGGCGGTGTCGCCGATCGACCCGGTCGGCAGCGAGCGCCGGAGCGCGTACGTGCGTATCACGCGCGGGTGCAACAAGTTCTGCACCTATTGCGTCGTGCCGTTCACCCGCGGCGCGGAGATTCATAGGCCGCCCGAGCACATCCTCGATGAGTGCAAGGCTCTCGCCGACACCGGCGTGGTTGAGGTGACGCTGCTCGGGCAGACGGTGAACCACTACCGGTACGAGCACGGTTCGGCGGAGCGTGTCGGGGGTGTGCTTCAGCCTCAGAAGGGTCGCATGTTTCGCGGCGGGCACCGGCGTGACCCGCTCTCGGGCGACGGGGTGACGACTTTCGCCGACCTTCTGTACCGAATCCACGAGGAGGTGCCTGCAATCCGGCGGCTGCGCTTCGTGACCAGCTATCCCCGCGACTTTGGCGACGACGTCCTTGAAGTCATGCGCGACTGCGAGCGCATCTGCCGGTACGTGCACGTGCCCGCGCAGACCGGCAGCGACCGGATGCTCAAGAAGATGAACCGCGGGTACACGGTCGCGGAATACGACGAGTTCGTCGAGCGGTGCAAGAGCTATCTCGATCAGCCGGAGATCGGCAGGCCCCTGATGCTGTCGGGCGACATCATCGTGGGATTCCCGACCGAGACCGAGGCCGACTACGAGCAGACCGTCGATCTCCTGGAGCGGACGCGGTACAAGAACTGTTTCATCTTCAAGTACTCGCCCAGGCCTGGGACTGTCGCCTACGGCAAGCTTGAGGACGATGTGCCGGACGATGTGAAGCGGCGGCGGAACAATCACTTGCTCTCGGTTCAGGCGCGCATTGGCGAAGAAATCGGTCGGGCGCAGATCGGGCGCGAGTTCGATGTGCTTGTCGAGGGCCCGAGCCAGAAGGCGCTTAAGGCGAGCGGGCTGACGCAGAAGGGAGCTCGCGAGGCGTCGGGCGGGGTGCAGCTCACCATCGGCGGAGTGTCTCGCGAGGATTCCGCGACGGCGCTCTTGGACCGGATCGAGACCGAGACCGTTCAGATGTCCGGGCGGACCGATGGGGATCAGATCGTGTTCTTCGATGTACCGACCGATGACGCGAAGCCGCTGCCCGGATCGATTCAGCGGGTCTGCGTTACCGATGCTGCTGGGTTCGGGCTCTTCGGCCGGGTGATTCGGTCTGAATCGCGGTAGGCCCGCGTGCCGAGGGAGGGTGCGGCGTGGCGGCTTCGCGTATCGCAATATTCGGCTCGACAGCGGCGACCTGCAGCCCTCGATCGGCAAGCAGTCAGCTCATGCCGGTAATGGCACCGACGTCAGCGGCCGGTGCTTCGCGAACTCGCACGCGAGCGGGCCGAAGCGGTTGGTCGGATTGCGTTCAAACAGCCGCTCCCGCGCTCAATCCATCGATCAGTCCCCTTGTTCGAAGCGCTCCCGTGCCCTGCGCTTGGCGGCAAGAAGCCCGGCGTCCCCGCCGGGAGGCTGCTCTTCGACAACCCGCGGACCGGGCGACGGCGGCGGTTGCTCCGCTTCGGCTGGCTGAGCGGCGGGCGGCGCTTTCTGTGCACGCCGTGCGTCGGCGCGACGTCGCCTGGCTTGCCTGGCGACCTCGGCCGCGTCGGTGTCGCTGAGGGCGGCTGCCTGCTGCGGCTTGGCTCGCTTGGCGGCGTTCTTGAGCGACGCAAGATCGGTCTGCGCTGTCGGCACGGATGAGGCGTTGGCGGTTCGCTCGCCGATGAATCGGTCCCAGGCGACTCGCCGAGCGGCGACATCGAGAAGCAGGAGCGCGAGCGCCGCGATGAGCAGTTCGTCGCGGAGCGGCGATTCGGCCCGGCGCGGCGTGACCGTGGAGCGGTCGAAGAACTGCGAGGGGACGGTCGATTGGAAGGTGAGTACGGAGCCGTTCGCAGCCGCGGCTATCTGCTCGACGCGTCGGCGGTTGCTTTCGAGCGTCTGGTGTTCGAGCGAGGTTGTTTGTGTCGTGCCGCCGAGCACCGGGAGCATGGGGCCGTCCGCGCCTGTTGGGCGCACGACGGCGATGTAGTTGCCGGCCTGACTTGCAGGGATCGACGCGGCGTATTCGCCCGGTGCGACCTGGTCGAGCACGACCGGCACGGCATCGCCGGATGGTGTGTAGACGTTGGCTCTGACAGTGAGTGCACCGAGCGGGTTGCCTTGGTCGTCTGCTGCGGTGAGGCGCGCCTCGAGCATGCCATCTGTAATCACAGTTGAGAGCTCGAGATCGCTGGCGTCGGCGGGTCTGGCGATCGATTGCGCGATTCGTCCCCACATGCTGTCGAACGTCCCGGCGGCGATCCAGGCTCGGGACCACTCGCGGGCGTCTGCGGTGAACGCGGCGACCCGACCCAGCCCGGCGTTCCAGTGCGCGAGGACCGGCTCGTCTTCGGCGGTCGCGAGCACGTTCACGACGGTCGGGTCTTCCCGGAACCGCGTGAGGACGAGCCCCCCGATGCCGGGCAGGGATATCGATCGGTCAAGGAGCGGTGTTGCTTCGGTGAGCCGTCGAAGCGGGATCTCGCCCTCTTTGATGAGCGGGTCGCGGATCAGGCGAACGGCACGGACGAACACACGCGGCAGCACGCTCGGGTTGGTGACGGGGTAGTGAACGCCGCCGCCGCGTTCGGCGACCGCGAACATGGTGTCGAGATCGGCCTGGTCGCCGACAGAGATCGTTGACACGTTGATGTCGTCTGCGGCCATGGAACGCGCGATGTCTGGCAGGGTTTCCGCGCCGACGCTGCGCCCGTCCGAGAGGACGATCACGTGCTTGACCGCGGCCTCGACGGGAGCGAGGGCCTGCTGGGCGAGACGGAGCGCGGGCGGCAGATCGGTGCCGCCGCCCGAACTGATGGCGGTGATCGCCGCGGCTGTCCGATCGGGATCGCCGTTGTCGGCGAGCGGGACAACCCAGCGGGCGCTGCTGGAGAACGACACAACGCCGACCAGGTCGGTCGGGCCGAGGGTCGCGGCGGCACCGGCCGCGGCGGCGTTCGCGATCTCTTGCTGCGAGCTGAACGACCCGCCGACGTTGGCGCCCATTGATCCCGAGCTATCGAGCACGAACACAATGGCCGTTCGGCGTTCGACAAGTCGTTCGCCCAGGTCGAGGTGCACGGGCAGGATGGGTTCGAGGGGCGTCCCGGCCCAGCCGCCCGCTCCGAAGCTCGCGCGGCCGCCGACCATGACAAGCCCCGCGCCCGCGTCGGTGACGTGCGCGGCGAGCGCCCGTTGGGCTCGCGGGGAGACCTCGTCGGCGGGGACGTTGTTCAGGACGACGAGGTCGTAGTCCTGGAGCTCGAGCAGGTCGGCCGGCAGAGCGCTCGCGTTGGTGGTCTGGACGTCTCGGGTTGTCTCCGCGAGTGCTTGGGCGATGGTGGCCGTGCCGGTGTTGGTCTCGCCGGTTGGCGTGACGACGAGGACCTGGCCGAGGCCCGGGCTGATGGTGAACGCCTCTGCAGAGTTGTTGTCGAGCTGCGCGTCGCCCGCGTACGAGCCGGCTGCCTGCGCGTCGGGCTCGAACGCGGCTCGGAATCGGGAGAGCCTGCCTGAGCCGACCGGAGACTCGAGAAGGACGACGTGTCGGCCGGGCGGCAACTCGATTCGTCGGCCGGACTCTGCCTCGGCGGGGTTGAGATCGACCTCGACTCCGTCGCGGAAGAGCCTGAGCACGCCCGATGTGCCCTGCGTCGTGGCGATCTCGACGCGGACCGGCACGGTGGAATCCGATCGTGCGCGTGCCGGAGGAACCACGGCCTCAACGAGTGTTTCGCCGGCGACGCGGTACTCGACCGGCAACGCGTCGAGCGTCAGGGCGCCGACGCCGGTGGCAGCGCGCTCGGCGGCGAGGACGGCGTCGCCCGTGGTCTCGTTGCCGTCGGTGATGAGCAGGATTCGGCCGGTGGCATCAGGGGGGATAAGGCTGCGGGCGAAGTCGATCGCACCGGCGATGTCCGTTCCATCGGACGAAACCGGCTCGATCGCGCGGTCCGCGATGCGAGCGGTCGTCGGCGTAGCGATGGCCACGGGCCTTTCAGCGAACGCAACGATACCGAGAAGGTCATCTGGGCCCCGGGCCTGATCGAGTTGGCGAACAAGCCGGCGGACCTCGGCCTGGAGCGCGATCGGTCGGCCCTGCTCGTCGGTCCCGGGGGTTGCGTAGCGATCGACCGACTCGGAGATATCGACGACCAGTATGACCGCGAGCCGGCTCGTTTCTCGCACCGAGCTCGCGCCCGCGAGAAGCAACGCCAGCGATGCCAGCAGCAGGGCGCGGACGCCGCTTGCAACCCAACGCCGCGAGCGTGGCATCGTGCGGGCGAACCGGAGCAGGAGCCACCCCGACGGGATCGCGAGCGCCATGAGAACAAGCCAGGCGGGGTCGGCGAGTGTCGGCATTACTGGGCGTCGCTCGCATCGGTCGCGTCGGTCGGGCGCTGCGTCCGCTCCGCGTACCGCTCAAACACGCGACGCACGAGGTCCTCGTATCGGCGGGGAACGGTTTGCTGCTCGACGGCTCGCTCGGCGTTGCGGGCGGCTCTTTGGATCGTGTCGCGCGCTTCCGAGGGGGCTGCCGCGTCAAGCGGTCGGCCCTCTGGGTCTTTGAACCATTCGCTGATCACGCGTTCTCTGGCATCGGTTGCGGCGTCGCGGTCTCGAGCATCGATCAGTTCGGTGGGAGCAGACCACGGGTCGGCGGCGGTTGCCGGGTCTTCGGCGAGCTCGGTGACGTCCGGCGCGGTGGGCGTTCGGTCGCCTCGAGACTCTTCGCCGAGCATCTGATCAGCGCGGTCACGGAGGTCGTCAGCGAACCGCCGGAGGTCCTCGGCGCGGCGCTGCTCCTGCGCAAGGCGTTCGAGCGTGGTCGGCTGGGCGGACGGGTCTTGCGAGGGCCCGCCTGGACGATCCGGGGCCTGGCCGCCCGGCTGTTCCGCGGGCTGGTCGGGGGCTTGATCGCCGGGCGTCGGGGCGGTTGGTCCGCCTGGCGACGGCGCCTCTGGGTCCCCGGGGGTGGGCTGGCCCGGCGTGTTCGGGTCTGGGGAGCCTGGGCCCGGCGGGGACTGATCCGGCCGCGGCGAGGCCTGGCGTTCAGGAGCATTCGCGTCCGGCTGCGGGTCTTGCCGGGTCTCGGTGGGCTGATCGGGCATGGGGCTGCCGGGCTGATCGGGGGTTGGTTGATCCTCGGCGGGGCGTTCGTTGGTCGGCTGCTCTTGCGTCTGCTCGTCGGGCGTTTGCCTGTCGGGCGTCTGATCACCGGGGCGCGAGTCTTGTTGCTGCTGCTGTCCCCGCTGGTCGCCTGGCTGACGCTGCTCTTCCTCCTGTTGATCAGCCGGGTTCCGCTGGGAGTCTTCGGACTCTCCAGGTTCCCGCTCGTTGGCTGGCCGCTTGTCTTGTGGCGGCGGCTGGGTGTCGTCTCGGGCCTGATCATCTGAGTCCGATTGCTCCTGCCCGGGCGGAGGCGTGCCCCCGGGTCGCTCCTGCTGTTCGCGTGGCGATGGATCAGGCTCGGGACGCTCGTTCGATTCGGATGGCGGCCGCTGCTCGTCGTTCGCCGGCGGCCGGTCGGTGGGCGGAGAGGGGTCCGGTTCCTCCTGCTCTGGCTGCATTGAAGGCGGCGGCGGTTCACTGCCTTGAGTGGCGTCGGCTTTCTCGCGGAGCTCTTCCGCGAGATCGCGGAGGTCCTGCTCGAGCGCGTCATGCTCGCGGGCGGCTTCCGTATCCGGATCGCTTGGTTGGTCGGCGGGCGGCTCTGCGGCCCGATCCGCGGCGCGTTCGAGCTGGTCCGCGAGATTCCGGAGGTCATCCCGCGTCGAGCCGCTGTCGAGCTGCGACTGCAGGGCCTCGGCTTCCTCGGCCGCGCGGTTGAAGTCGCCGGCGGCCAGGGATTCCGCGAGGCTTCGCGCGGCTGAGAAGTCTTCCGGCGCGAGTTCTGAGAGGCGTTCGGCGGCCTCGTCGCGGGCTCTCTCCGCTCGGTCGGCCTCGGTCTCGGCGGAGTCCGCCAGCTTGTCGAGCTGCTCCGCGGCGCTCGCGATCGCTTCGTCGGGATCGCGGACGCCATCCTGGAGCTCTGCCTCGAGCGACTCGAAGAACTGGTCATCCGCGTCGATGCCGAGATCGTCGGCGGCCTCCGCGATTTCCACGCGGGCGGATTCAATGGTTTCTTGGACTTCGGCAACACGCTCGGGGTCCGCTTGCGAGCTTGATGCGGCCGAGACTCCCGAGGTCCACTCTCTCGGCGGCAGCACCGTCACGAGGAGCAACGCAGCTGCCAGCAGAGCGCTGCCGACCCCGAAGCGTTGCAGCGGCCGCTGCGGGCGCTGGGGCGCTGGCATCGTCAGATCATTCCGCGCTGCCACCGCCGAGGCGTCCGCGAGCGCCCACCGCTCGAAAGGGCCGGCGGGAGCTTGACCGAACTGGAGCGACGACGCGAGCGCCGAATGCGTCTTCGCGGACTGATCGAGCTCGACCGCCGCGGAGAGCATGGAGGGCAGCCGTCTCGCTCGACGGAGGACGAAGGTGAGCGAAGTCACCAGAAAAGCGAAGACAACGACCGCCGCCGCCAAGGCCCACGACGCGGGCGAGCCGAGGTTGTTGGCCACGAGCGTGCCGGCGAAGAAATACCAGGCGGCCGCCGCCGCGACCGCTGCGGCACCGGCGAGCGGCAGGGACGCGATCAGTGCGCGAAAGATCGCAGCCCGTGCCAGGACCGAACGCGAAGCCCTGACGCGCCTGAGCACGTCGTCCGGAGGACTGAGTTGGAACTGGCTGGCCATGACTGACAGTGTATATCGGTTCGGCACGCTATCGGTTCGGCGGGTGTAGGCTTTGGATGTGAAGGAAATCGAAGCACTGCTCGGCGGACATCGGCTGAACGAGGTCGAATCGGAGGTCACTTTCTCGCGGCTCATGGCCGGCGAGGTGGATGATGCCCAGATTGGGGCGTTGCTCGCGTTGCTGCAGCGGGACGGCCCGACGGTGGACGAGTTGGTGGGCGGGGCCAGGGTGATGAGAGCCAATGTCGAACGGGTCGCGTTCGACGCGGCGGACGATCAGCGTCTGATCGATACCTGCGGCACGGGTGGTGCACCGAAGACGTTCAACGTATCGACGGCGGCAGCGCTCGTCGCCGCGGCGGCGGATGATCGCGTGCGGGTCGCCAAGCACGGCAACAGGAGCAGGACCGGGCGGGGATCTGCGGAAGTCTTGCAGGAGCTCGGCGTGAACGTCGATGCGTCGGTCGAGACTCAGGCGGCGTGTCTTCGCGAGGTCGGCGTGTGCTTCTGCTTCGCGATCCATCATCACCCGGCGATGCGGCATGTGATCGGGCCGCGGAAGTCGCTGGGTGTCCCGACGATCTTCAATGTGCTGGGACCGCTGACGAACCCGGCGGGGGCGAAGCGGCAGCTCATCGGCGTGTACGCGCCGCATCTCGTTGATCTTGTGGCGGGCGCGCTGGCGCGGCTTGGTGTGGACCGAGCCGTTGTGATGCACTCGCGAGAAGGGCTCGACGAAATCGGGCTGGCAGGGATCACGGATGCGGCACTGGTCGAGGGCGATCGTGTCGAGCGAATCGAGATTGACCCGGGCTCGTTTGGTCTGTCGGCCGTCCCGCGTGAGCAACTGGTTTCAGATGACGTGGCCGCAGCCGCTGGTGTGATCAGACGGGTGCTCTCGGGCGAAACGGGCGGGCCACGGGACATCGTGGTCGCGAACGCTGCTGCAGCTCTTTGGGTGGCCGGCGTGTGCGGCACGATTGGCGAAGGTGTGCCGATCGCTCAGCGTGCGATCGACTCGGGGCCCGCGTCGGAGTTATTGTCAAGGCTGGTTTCGCGTTCGCACGCCGAGTGACGCGGCGATCCATCAGTCACTGATGACCTTCGCGACTGTGTGGGCGACGCGGTCCGGGGAGAGCTTGCTCTCGTAGGCGGCGGAGTCGTCGTCGACGATGAGGGCTCGGGCGATCGCTTCGCCGCGGGCGAGGGCGTTGGGCTCGGGCTCGATGACGACCATCGCGTCGTAGTCGAAGTCGCCGTTGTCGAACCAGCCCTGCATCTGGCGGGCGGCGTCGCGGGCCTTGGTCGAGCCGATGAACCGTGTCGCGCGAACGTCGGCGATGAGCGCGACGCTGTCGGCCGACTCGTCGGCCGTGGTGTCGCTGACTTGGAAGCCCTGCGACGCGAGCTGGCGGACCGTCTGGTCGACGAGCGCCTCGATCTTGGCGTCGACGGGCTGATTAAAGGTGCTCACGAGCAGCACGCTGCCGGCTTCTCCTGCCGCTACCGAGATGACCGCTGCGGGAGCGGCCGGGGGTGTCGGAGCCGATGCTCGGGCGTCGGCGATGGCTTGAGCGTCGGGGCTCTCGGCCACGGCTACCGCGGCCGATGCGGACGGCTCGGCGGCGAGCAGCAGCACGGACACCGGGATGCTGACAAGGCCGACAACGACGCCGATCGCGATGGCGGCGCCGGGGTTTAGACCAGCGGCTTTATCGCGCTGCGTCTTGAGGTTGCGTCTGCGGTCGGCGACGCGCGACACGGCGCGCTTGCGGCGCTCGGCGGCGCGGGCGCGGGCGTTTTTGAGCTGCTCGCGGGCAGGGCGGCGGACGGCGTCGCGCTGCGGAGCGGGCCGGGGGCGCGGGGTGGCGCGTGATGCGTGTGACACCGCCGCTGCGGCTGGCTCTGCGACATCCTCGGCGTCGTACCTGCCGGTCCACCAGTTGGCGATGCGGAGCTTTGGCTTCGGCGCGCCGGCCGGGGCCGCGGGGGCCTCGGCTGCCGGCGGCGCATCGGCGGCTGGTGATGCTGACTCGAAGGGGAACCCTTCGGCGGGCGTCTCGACGGCAGCAGGTTCGACCTTTGCGCCGCCGACGCTCGGCAGCATGGCGGGCTTGACGTCGAACGGGTTCTCGGCGGCGAGCACGACGTTCAGGTCGTCGAGCATGTCGGCGACGGTCTCGTAGCGCTTGTCGTAGTCGGTCATGCCGCGGCGGATGATCCAGCGCATCGCCTCGGGGCAGCGTTTGGTGATCTGGCTGAGTCCGCCGTGCGCGGGGAAGGAGCCCTCGATGGTGGCGTACATGACGGCGGCGGCGGCGTAGATGTCGAACTTCTCGCCGTTGACCTCGTTGACCTTCGCGCCCTTGAGCGCCATGCGGACGAGTTCGGGGTCGCGGAAGTACTCGGTGCCGTGCGTGGTCAGGGTCATTGCCGAGCGGAGGGGCGTGATAAGGCCTAGGTCGACGATGTGGGCCTCGGCCTGGTCGTGGTCGACGATGATGTTGTCGGGCTTGATGTCCTTGTGCCACAGGCCGCCCGTGTGGTAGCGGTTGAGCACGAGCAGCACGTCGCGGCCGTAGCCGAGCAGCTTCTTGAGGGCTGCATCGCCCAGGCCTTCGGGGTCGGCGTCGGCGTGCATGCGTTGGGTGACGATGCTCAGGGGCTCTCCGGGGATATAGCGCATGACGTAGAAGAAACGCTCGTTGGTGAGGTCGTGCTCGAGGATGAGGCCGAGGCGTTTGGCGGCGTCGAGCGCGCGGCTCTCGCGGATGATCTGCGGGAGCGTCGAGCCCTCATGCACGCTGAAGGTCTTGATGACGACCTGATCGACCTCGCCGACGCCGCGTTTGATAAACGCGGCGTTCTTGAGGTCATCGGGCTGTGCGATGTACAGCTTGCCGCCAGAGCCGCCGCCCTTGAGCGAGCCGACAACCGTGTAGCCGTCGAACTGGTTTTGCCTGCCTCGGGGCTTGTCTCGGCCCGGCGCGGCGGCGACGACTTCGGGAAGCCGGCGCTCGAAGCCCTCAACGAGCACGTGCAGGCCGACGAGGCGCAGCGGGTGGCCGATGGCGATGCGGTACAGACACAGACCGGCGGACTTGATCTCGCCCGAGACGGCTCGGCCATAGTGCGAGCTTGCCGACCAGCGTCCGATGACGACGGACAGCACGGTGAGGATCATGAAAACGGGGATGACAAGGATGGTGCCGACCAGTCGGAAGATGTCGGTGATCCAGCGGCCGATGGTCGTGAAGATGTGGCCCACGACCTTGGTAAAGACCTTGGCGAGCGGGACGATCAGGAAGACGACCACGATCGCGGCCGCGACTGCCAGAAGAATTGTTCCGAGGATGATGCCCGCTGTTCCCATGGCTGGCCCCCTGCTCCTGTCCTAGGTCTCGGCCCGCTGTTACTGGCCGAGGCGGGCGGCTTCTTCGTCGAGCCGACGCAGCTCCTGCTGCTGGTGATAGATCTCGGCGATGGCTTCATCGAAGAGCCCGTCGTCCGCCTTTGTGGGATTCAGGCCCACGCCGTTTCGCTCGGCCTCGTCGCGTTCCTCTTTCGTGAAGCTGAACTTGCCGATGACGTCGCGGAGCTCTTCGCGGAGCACCTCGCGGACCTTGGCGAGACGGCGGCTGACGGTGGGCTCTGAAACCCCAACAGACTCGGCGACTTCTTTGCCGGGCGTGCCGTCGAGCACCCGCATGCGGTAGATCGAGAAGTCCATGAAGTCGGTCTTGTGCTCGACGTTTCGGATGGCCTTCTCAACCTTGGCCCGGAAGACGGCGGCCTCGTAGGCCTCGTCCACGCCCTGATCGGCCGAGGCGGTCATCCAGGTCTCTTCAAACGACGCACCGCGGTTGCCGGCACCCCGCTTGAGGGCCATGCGCTTGTCGATCTCGTCGCCGAGCACGTGCTTGGCGATCGCGAGCAGCCACGTGCTGAAGCGGGCGCCGCGGGCGGGGTCGTAGCGGTCGATGCAGTCCGAGAGCTGCGCGAGCGTCTCCTGTGAGAGGTCGCGGACGGTCTCGAGGCCGATTCGGCCCTGGCCCCACTTGGTAAGCTGGGCTCGGAGGACCGGGCCGAAGGTTTCCCAGAGCTCGAACCAGGCCTCCTGGTCGTCGGACCGGAGCCGGGCGATAAAGCCTGTCGTCACGTTGCTGAGCATCCCCGCTGATCCCCGCTGTGCTGTCCCGCTCTAGGAACCCCGCTGGCGGACCCGGGGAGCGACTCCCGGGCCTGTCAGCCGTGTTGTTCGGCGTCGGCGGGTCCGAGTTTCTGTGGACGCCGACCCTGTCACACAGTGTACACGCACCTCTGCAAATGGAGGCAGGGTTGGAATTTATGGGATTGCTGACCGAGGCGTGAAATCTGCGGCGGGCGTCAGCCAAGAAGGTGGCGGAACACAGACTCGTCGGTCCGGGCCGCGGCGTTCGCGGGGGGGACCGGCGAGAGAAGCGAGTTGGTTGGCAGCTTAGAGCAAGGAGGCCTGATATGGCCGGTTTCGTGTGCAACGCGGTACGAGTTGGTGTGATTGGGGCGCTCGGCGTTGGCGCGGCGTTCCTTGTGGCCGAGGCGGCGCAGCCGGGCAGCGCCCGTGCGATCGTCAAGCAGGCCGGGCACAACGTGTCGAGCGCCATCAACAGCAACATCGATGACCCGGTGGCGCTGCGTGAGCAGCTGAGGGATCTGGAAAGCCAGTACCCGAAGAAGATTGAGTCGGTCCGGGGCGACCTGGCTGAGCTCGAGGGGCAGATCGCGCAGTTCGAGCGTGAGCTCGCGGTCGCCGAGCGCGTCGTGGCGCTTGCCGACCAAGACCTTGGCGAGATGCAGCACTTGCTTGCCAAGGCAGAGGATGCCCGATCGACGCACCGCATCGTGCGTGTCCGCTTCGACAACGAATCGATGGACATGAGCCAGGCGTATGCCAAGGCCGAGCGGATCCAGCAGCTTCGTGACAGCTATGCGACGCGTGCCTCGGAGATCGGCCGGGACCTGACGTTCCTCAGCGAACAGGAGTCGCACTTCGGCGAGCTCCTGACCACGCTCGAGACCGAGCGGGCGCAGTTCCAGAACCAGCTCTGGCAGCTCGATCAGGAGATCGACGCGATCGCCCGCAACGAGCGGCTGCTCGAGATCCTCGAGGACCGCCAGCGGACGCTGGACGAGATGAGCCCGTACTCGGCCGACAGCCTGGATCAGGTGACGAGTCGGATCTCGAGCATTAAGGCCGAGCAGAAGGCCCGCATGGAGGCCCTGACCAACCGCTCGCTGGAGGACACGTTCCTTGATCGAGCCAAAGTCGAGGTCGGTGCCGATACGACGGCCGAGATCACCTTCGAGGCTGAACTCGACCAGATCGAGATCGGCGATCCGGTGGCGCCGGAGTTCGAGGTTCGGCTGCCGGGTCTTGAGACGAATTGATTCCTCTCTGCTTGTCTTCACTGAGATAGGGCTCGCCCGACGGACTGGGCGAGCCGGGGGCTGACCCCGCTGCCGGCGGCGTTTCCTGAGACTCTCGGGAACCGCCGCCGGCTCTTTTTGCGCTTCGCATGAGCAGGTCCAGTCGGCCGGAAGAGCCCCTAGGGCGTGCTCGGGCGGCGATGTCGGTTATAGTGCAGCGTTCGTCCGGCGGAGCCCGGGCCTGGTTTGCTGCGAGGTTTCGATGGGGGTGTCCCGCTGTTCGACCGCTTCTTCCGCTATCTGAGTCTTGATCTCGGGATCGATCTGGGAACGTGCAACACGCTGGTGGCGGTGCGTGGGCAGGGCATCGTGCTGAACGAGCCGAGCGTGGTCGCTGTGCACAAGGGCACCAACCGCGTGCTCAAGAATGGACAGGCCGTCGGCTGGATGGCCAAGGAGATGCTCGGCAAGACGCCAGGCTCGATCACGGCAATCCGTCCTCTGCGCGACGGCGTCATCAGTGACTTCGGTGTGACCGAGGCGATGCTGAGCTACTTCATCAACAAGGTGCGCGGGAAGTACAGCTTTGTGCGCCCGCGCGTGGTTATCAGCGTGCCGAGCGGGATCACGACGGTGGAGAAGAAGGCCGTCATGGATTCGGCGGATCGCGCTGGGGCGAGCCGGATCTACATCGTCGAGGAGCCGCTGGCGGCGGCGATCGGCGCAGGACTGCCGTTTGCCGAGGCGACGGCGAGCATGATCGTCGACATCGGCGGCGGCACGACCGAGGTCGCGATCATGACGCTCGCGGACATCGCGGTGTGCGAGAGCGTGCGCGTGGCGGGTGATGACATGGACGAGGCCATCATCAACCACATGAAGCGCACGTACAACCTGATGATCGGCGAGCAGACGGCCGAGCGGATCAAGATCGAGATCGGCTCGGCGGCCGAGGGCGACACGCCCGATGGCAGCATCGATGTTCGCGGCCGTGATCTGATCTCTGGCTTGCCGCGGAAAGCCACCATCAGCGCGGCCGAGATCCGCGAGGCGTTGCAAGAACCGATCAGCGCAATCATCGATACGGTGACGCGCACGCTGGAGCGGGCCGAGCCTGAACTGGCGGCGGACCTCGTCGAGAACGGCATCATGCTCGCGGGGGGCGGGGCGCTCTTGCGGGGCTTGCCGACGGTGCTGAACCGGGCAACGGGCTTGAACGTGAAGATCGCGGACGATCCGCTGACGTGCGTCGCCCGCGGGACGGCGATCTTCCTCGAGCATCTCGAGGAATGGAAGGACGTTCTCGAGAACGATCTGGACCTCTGACCACGTGAATCGGGTTGCAGGAGACTGACGGGTGTCGGCACGCGGCGGGTTCATCACGTCGGGCCGGGTGCTCGCGGCGGCGATTGCGGCGTCCCTCGTGTGCGCGGTGCTGCCTGTGCGGTTCCTCGGGTGGACGGGCGCGGTGTCGGGCGTGGCGGTCCGGCTTGTTGCGCCGGTGAGCGATCTCGGGAAGTGGATTGGCGACCGTGCAGCGCGTGCCGAGACGGAGGAGCATCCGAACCCAGAGATCGGCAGGCTTCAGGAACTCGAGTCGCTGGTGCGCGCACAAGAGATGCGGATCAGCGAACTGCGTGCGATGCTGGACGCGCTCGAGCAAGGCGACATCCTGCCCGAGGCGCGGGTGCGGCAGCTGGTGGGGCGCGTGTTCAGCACGTCGGCGAGCCGGTCGGAGCGGACGCTGCTGGTTCGGCGGGGCGCGCGGGATGGTGTTGCAGAGGGCGCGGCCGCGGTCGTGCGCGGGCGGCACATGCTGGGCGTTGTGTCGGATGTGAACGAGTCGTTCTGTGTTGTCACGCCGCTGGTCGCGCGGAACGCGGGGCAAATCGAGGTGACGGTGCACCCGGCCGAGGGCGACGGGCCGGGCGTGCCGTTTGTTGTCTCCCCCACTGGCGACGGCACGCTGCGTGGGCCCGGGCAGTTCCGGACCGAGGGCGCCGAACAGCGGCCGGTGGAGGTGCGGGTCGGCGATGAGGCCTCGCTGAGTGACCCGGCGATGGCGCCGCACTGGGGGCTGCTGGTCGGCGATGTCGTGGAGGTCGAGCGCGATCCCGAGAGCCCGCTGCGGCAGCTGGTAACGATTCGGCCGAGGATCGACACGCGAAACGTGGCGCGGGTTGTGCTGCGCGTGCCGGACGACGATCGGGCGAGCGAATGAGCATCGGGGCGTTTGTCATCGCGTTGTGGATCGTGCTCGGGCTCGACGAGGGGCTGAGCGGCCTGATGCGCGTTGGCGGGGGCGATGTCGCGCCGTCGCTTGTGCTGCCGTTTGTGGTGTTCATCGCGCTCTACGCGCCGGCGCGGGCGGCGACGGGCGCAGCGCTCGCGGCGGGGTTGATTATCGATCTGCTGACGATCCGCGCGCTGCCGGGCGGGGGCGTGGCTGTCATCCCCGGGGCGAACGCGTTGGGGATGGCTCTGGCGGCGCAGGTCGTGCTGGCCGCGCGTGGGCTGGTGTTTCTGAACAGCCCGGTGACACTGGTGGTGCTGACGCCGGTGGCGGGGATCGTCTGGCAGGTGGCGGCGACGAGCCTGCTCGCGGTGCGAGGGCTGTACGACCCGATGGGCTTCCGGGCGGCGGGCGTGCTCGGGTCGGGCGCGCTGAGCGTGCTCTACTCGGCTGGGCCGGCGCTGGTCTTGTGGTTCCCGCTGCGGTGGGCGATGCCGGTGTTTCGGTTTGATTCGCCGCACGTAGCGCGGTGGTCGGGGCGGCGGTAGGCGGACTCTGCTACCGACGACGACGTATAGCGACTACGCCTGCAAGGCCGAAGCACGTCACGCTTGCCGGGGACGGCACGGCCGATGCGATACGAAAACCTGAAAGGAAATTGCTGGGTCTGGCGAAGTCATATCCCCACGCAGCGTCGAAAAAGTCGATATCATCATCTCCAGCGCGCGTACCTAGCCGGACGCGAAAATCAGGAAGATTCGCTCGAAAGACGTCTTCTGTCCATTCGTTCGCGCTGCCGCTCACATCGAGCAGCCCCCACGGCGATTGCACATCGGGGTAGGAACCGATCGGAACCTCGTGAAGAAGCTCTTCATCCAGGAAAAGCCCCGCGGTCGTTTCACCCTGGCCGGGAAGGCCCGGCACCAGCGGCGTGTCTGATCCGTCGGGGTAATACCACCAGCCCCCTTCGCCGTCCCCGTCCCCGTACTTGTTCGGGTCGTAGTACGCGGCCTTCTGCCACTCATCGACGCTCGGGATCCAGTACTGTGCGCCGGGCAACCGCGGGTCGGCCGTGTCGTCGCCCCACGTGCTCGCGTCATATGCGCCCGTCTGAATCGCGTCGAACGTGTCCGGCTTGCCGTTGTGCAGCCAGTTGCAGTAGTACGCGGCGGAGTACCAATCGATCGACTGAACGCGGGTCATCTCGGCGTTAGCAAGATCGGATCGCAGCCTGAACTGCCGGCCTGGCCCGTCGTAGGTGGGATCCGCTTCGGCCCCCCACCAGAACGGGAGCGCGAAGAACGGGTTGCTGACCTGCCCCGAGGCCTGCATGGTGTTCACAAACTCGAGCCACTGGCCCGTGGTGATCTCGGTCCGGCCGATGCGGTACTCGTAGCCGACCAAGCCGCGGCCAGCCATGTAGTTGGCCGGGTCCATGCGGTTGTAGGCGATGTTGCCGGGATCGCCGATCGTGACGAAATCGATGCCGTAATCCCGCGGCTGCGCGCCAGCGGTCGTCGATACGAATGCGGCGATAGCAAATAAACGCTTCATTCATCTACAATAGCATGAGCCGGCAGGACTGCAACGAATCAGATCGGCACGAGCACGTCACCCAACCCAATCTCCATCGCATCTGCAAACACCGCATCTGCCTCGCCGATCTCCGACGCGGGCAGCGAGTGGCACACCCCAACCACCTTGCCGTAGCCGGCGGCTCGGGCGGCCTGGATGCCGGTGGGTGTGTCTTCGATGCAGGCGCAGGCGACGGGGTCGATGCCGAGTTTCTGAGCTGCGAGCAGATAGCCGGCGGGGTCGGGCTTGGCTTTCTCGACGTCGTCGGCGGCGACGATGATCTCGAAGAGGTCGGCCGCGTTGAACGCTTCGAGCATGAGGCCGATTTCTTCTTGCAGCGCGCCGGAGCAGATGGCGATGGGGATGCCGCGGGCCCTTGCGGCGTGGGCGAGGTCGAGGGTGCCGGGGAACGGGGTGACGGCGCCCTCGGCGATGAGGCGGTGGAGCAGGTTGGTCTTGATTTCGATCAGCCGGTCAGATTGGGCGGGGTCGAAGGGTTTGCCGTTCATGCGGTAGATTGCGGGGAAGGCGTCGCGGTCGTCGTAGCCGATGATCTCGGTCTGGTACTGCTCGTGCGTGAAGGTCAGGCCCTCGGCCCGGACGGTTTCGAGCAGGGCTCGTTCGTGGACGGGCTCAGAGTCGGCGATGACGCCGTCGAAGTCGAAGACGATGGCACGGATCGTGGGTTGCGCTGCGTCATCGTTCGGCATGGGCGAGGGTAGCTGGCGGCCGATAGACTGGCGGCATGCGAGCGATTGTCTTTGATGATGGGAAGGGTGTTCTGAGCCCGCTCACCGATCTTCGGGCGTCCTTTGACATCCGGACCGGCGCGAGGACGACGCTGGGCAGGATCGAGGCGCTGCTGCCCGAGGACGTCGACATCGTGGGCCTCTCTGTGCCCGATGAGATCCAGGCGATTGTCGATGAAGCGCATGACGTGCCGGTGAACGACCTGCCAACAGATGGCGATCCGGTGCTGCTGATCAACGGGCGTTGCCCGCTGCCTCCCGAGGGCTTCGCTGAGATCGGCGTGGGTGAGATCATCGTCGAGCGGCACGGCGAGGACGACACGGAGGGCGGCGTGGTGGTGGCGTGCGTGCCTGCGAAGGAAGCCGGGGCGCTGTTCGCGGGGACCGTGCCGGCGGCGGGTGTTCGAGAGATCGACGAGCCGCTCTTGATGCGTCGGCCTTGGGATGTGCGGGTGTTCCGCGATGCGGCGATCGATCTCGATATCGCCGAGCTTGTGGGCATCCCGGGCAAGCCGGTTCCGGAGGGGGTCATCCATCGCGGTCGGCATGCTGTGGCGATCCGTAATGGAGCCGACGTGTGGCCCGGCGTCACGATTGACTCATCGGCGGGGCCCGTGGTGATCGCGGCGGAGGCGGTGATCAGGCCCGGCGCGGTGCTGGTCGGGCCGGTCTTTGTTGGAGAAGGCTCCGTTGTGCTCGACCGGGCCTTGGTGAGGGGGCACTCGGCGATCGGCCCGCGGTGCAAAGTGGCGGGCGAGGTGGGCGGGACGATCTTTCAGGGCCTGAGCAACAAGGCGCATGAGGGGCACCTCGGCGACTCGTGGATCGGTGAGTGGGTGAACTTTGGTGCGGGGACGAACAACTCGAACCTGCTGAACACCTATGGCGAGGTTCTCGCGCGGGCGACGGTGGGCGGCCCGAGCGAGCGGACCGGCCAGACATTCATCGGCGCCATCATCGGCGATCACGTCAAGTTCGCGATCGGGACGCGGATCATGACCGGTTCGGTGATTCACACCGGCGCGATGTGGGCGAGCGGCGCTCCGGTGTCGGGCGTGGTCGGCCCCTTTACGTGGGCCACCGACAGGGGTGAGACGGCCTTCCGCATGAGCCGCTTTCTGGAGACGGCCAAGACGGTGATGGATCGGCGCGGGATGGAGCCGGGCGACGAGTACCTCGCGAGGCTGGGGGTGCTGCACGAGCGGGCGTCTGAGGCGTGAGCTCCTCGCGACCCACGCTCTATCTCATCGACGGCTATGCGCAGTTCTTCCGGGCGTATCACGCGATACGGACGCCGATGACGAGCCCGGTGACGGGTGAGCCGACGAACATGTCGTTCGGGTTCGTTGGGATGCTGCTGAAGCTGCTGCGCGGGCAGGAGGCTTCGATGCAGGCCGTTGGCGGGCCGCCGACGTATCTTGCGATGGCGCTCGATGTGTCCGGCGACCGTGGGACGTTTCGGAGCGAGCTGTATCCGGAGTACAAGGCGAACCGGGACGCGCCGCCCGATGACCTGTTCCCGCAGATCGAGCGTTGCCTCACGCTGCTGGAGACTCTGGGTGTGCCGAGCTGCGGCGCGGCCGGCTTCGAGGCCGACGACGCGATCGCGACGATCGTGCGGGCACTCGAGAAGAGCCGCCCCGAACTGCTGATCCGGATCGTGAGCAAGGACAAGGATCTCAAGCAGCTGCTGGAGCCCGGGCGGGTGGAGCTGTACGACGTCCACACCGACAAGCTGATCGATGCCGATTCGCTGCGCGACGAGTCGGGCATCGGGCCCGAGCAGGTCGTGGACATGTTGACGCTCATGGGCGACACCGTTGACAACGTGCCGGGCGTGCCCGGGATCGGTCCGAAGACGGCGGCGCAGCTGATCGCGGAGCTCGGTGATCTGGAGGCGGTCATCGCGGAAGTGTCCGACAACGACAAGCCAAAGAAGGACTGGGTCATCAAGGGCAAGCGGCGAGAGAACATCCTGGCGGCGAAGGACGCGCTGCCGCTGAGCAGGGAGCTCGTCACGCTGCGGGACGACGCGCCGGTCGAGCTCGACCTGGATGCCGCGGCGGTGGCATCCATGCGGCCCGATCTGCTGGAGCCGGTGCTCCGCGAGCTTGGATTCAATCGGCTGAAGGACGAAGCCCGCGAGCTCGCGGGCGGATCGATCGAAGCCGTGCCGTCTTCCGGTGCTGCGGCGATGTCCAAGGACGACGGCGGCTTTGGTGGCCTCTTCGATCAGGTCGAGCAGTCCACCGCCCCCACGGCCTCTGGCGACTACAGGATTGTGCGCACGGAGAAGGAGCTGCGCTCGCTTGTGCAGCGATTACGGAAGGCGAACGTCGTCGCGCTCGATACTGAGACAACGAGCATCAAGGCGATGCGCGCCGATCTCTGCGGGCTGAGCTTCGCAGTGAAGCCTGGCGAAGCGTGGTATGTGCCGGTCAGGTCGCCCGAAGAGCCTGGATCGCACCTCGATGAGGCCTCGGTGCTTGAAGCTCTGCGGCCGATCATCGAGGACGCCGGCATTCCCAAAGTCGGTCACAATCTGAAGTACGACCTGCTGGTTCTTCGGCGCGCGGGCATCGAGATGCGGGGGCTGACCAATCCGCGGTCGTGCGACACGATGGTGGCAAGCTACCTGCTCGACGCCTCGCGGTCGTCGCATTCGCTCGACGCCCTGTCGCTCGCGATGCTCGGGCGAGCGAACGTATCGATTAAGGAGCTGATCGGCTCTGGCAAGAAGCAGAAGACGTTCGATCAGGTGCCGCTGGAGCAGGCCGGGCCGTACGCGGCGGAGGACGCCGATGTGTCCTTGCAGCTCGCCGAGCGGATGCGTCCCCGGCTGGAATCTGATGGGCTCGAAGGTCTCGCTGGCGAGGTCGAGATGCCGCTGGTCGAGGTGCTCGCGGAGCTGGAATGGAACGGCATCGTTGTCGAGCGGGACGAGCTGGATCGGCAGCGGGAGCGGCTGGAGAAAGAAATCGCCGCGCTTCGCGAACGCATTGAGGACGAGGCGTACAGCAAGCTCGGGCGGGGTTTCGATCCCGACTCTCCGAAGCAGCTTGCGGGCGTGCTGTTCAACAAAGCCGAGGACGAGGATCCCGGGTTTGGGATCAAGCCCCTGAAGCGTGGCAAGACCGGGCCGAGCACCGACGCGGAAGTACTAGAGAAGCTCAGCCATGACGCGTCGATCGAGACACCGATCCCCGGGCTGGTGCTTGACTATCGCCAGCTGACCAAGCTCGTGAACACCTACCTGTCGTCGCTGGTCGATGACATCGATCCGGACACCGGGCGCATCCACGCGAGCTTCAATCAAACGGTTGCGGCGACGGGTCGGCTGAGCTCCAGTGACCCGAACCTGCAAAACATCCCGATCCGAACCGATGTCGGCCGAGAGATCCGCCGCGCGTTCGTGGCACCAGAAGGCCGCGTGCTCATCAGCGCGGACTACTCGCAGATCGAGCTGCGCATCTTGGCACATCTGTCGCAGGATCCGGCGCTGATCGAGGCTTTCCAAGACGATCAGGACATCCACGCTGCGGTCGCGGCGCAGATCCACGGCGTCGCGGTCGGCGACGTGACACGTGAGCAGCGGTCAGGCGCGAAGATGGTGAACTTCGGCATCGTGTACGGCATCACACCCTTCGGGCTCGCACGCCGCTTGGGCGTTTCGAACACCGAGGCCACCGGGATCATCGATGGCTACAAGCGCAAGTTCGCCGGAATAACAACGTTCTTGCAAGAGTGCGTCGAGCAGGCGCAGCGGAACGGCTACGTCGAGACGATGCTCAAACGGCGTCGCCCGATCGCGGATATCGATTCGAACAACCCAGGCCGCAGGTCTCTCGCGGAGCGGATGGCGATCAACAGCGTCGTGCAGGGCTCGGCGGCCGACCTGATCAAGCTCGCGATGCGCGACCTGCACCGACGGCTGAGCCCGAGTGCGCGTCACTGGCGGGGCGGGGCGGACGCCGAGATCGCGGGGGTGCGGATGCTGCTCCAGATCCATGACGAGCTCGTGTTCGAAGCTGATGAAGACGCAGCGGAACGAGCGAGCGCGTTGATCGTCGATCGGATGGCATCGGCGATGGAGCTTGATGTACCGCTGAAGGTGGATGCATCGGTCAGTTCAAACTGGTTTGATGGGCACTAGGAGAACGGCCCGCTAGACTCGGCGTGTGGCACACAGAAGTCCTGAAGTGTGGACGACGCGGCGGCTGCTGGCGTGGATGAACGGGGCGTTCACGAGCAAGGGGCTCGATGCGCCGCGGCTGTCGGCGGAGGTGCTGCTCGCGCGCGTGATCGGCTGCGAGCGGTTGCGTCTGTACATGGATGTGGACCGGCCCGCGAATGAGATCGAGCGGGCGGCGTTGCGCGATCTCGTGAAACGAGCTCTCGATGATGAACCGGTGCAGTATCTGACGGGCGAGGCGTGGTTCTACGGGCTTCGGCTCGCGGTTGATGCCCGCGTGCTGATCCCCAGGCCCTGCACCGAGATCATCGTCGAACAGGTGCTTCATCACTGCAAGAGCCGGCCGGGCTTCGGTGGCAAGAACGGCGAGGGTGCGCTGATCGCCGACGTGTGCACCGGGTCCGGGGCGATCGCGCTGGCGCTCGCGAAGAACCTTAAGGGCGCGCGGGTGGTCGCTACGGATATCTCAAGCGGGGCGCTCGACGTCGCGCGGGAGAACGCAGCGACCGTTGGGCTCGCCGAGCGGGTGGAGTTCGTGGAGGGGGACCTGCTCGAGGCACTGAACACGCACCCCGCCGCCGGGCAAGAGGGGGAGCTCTCGTTCCTAGTTTCGAACCCGCCTTACATCCCCGATGACGAGTGGGACGCGGTGCCGAAGAACGTCCGCGAGCACGAGCCGTCGCTCGCGCTGCGCGGCGGCATGGACGGCCTTGCGCTTGTACGCCCGCTGCTCACGGAGGGGCCACGGCTTGTCACGTCCGGTGGCCTCGTGCTGGTCGAGGTGGCATCGAGCCGAGCGGAGGAGGCGTTGGCGATCGCGAGGCAGCAGCCTCGTGTGCGGCAGGCCGAGGTTGTGCGCGATATCGACGGGCTTGACCGCGTGATCCGCGTGACGGTTGCTTAGCGGCAACCACCCGCGTCTACCGCCCGGTGAACTTCGTCGAGCAGCCGCGTCGCCTGGAACGGCTTGTAGAGCACGTGCTGCATGCCCTGCTGGCTTGCACGAACGATCGAGTGGTGAGGGTCGTAGCCGAAGCCCGTCATGAGGATGATGGCCTCATCGGCGATGACACCGCGTGCGACGGCGAACACCTCGTAGCCGTTGCGGTCCGGCATCGAGATGTCCGAGATGACGACGTCGAACTGCATCGAGCCCTCGGCGGTGGATGCCTCCAGCTCGTTGATCGCGGCTTGTCCGGAGTCGCACGCGACAACGTCGCAGCCCCGTCGGCGCAGGATATCGGCGATCATCTGCCTGATGCGGGGCTGATCGTCTGCGACGAGGATCCGCTTGCCGACGAGCCGTGGATCGGCCTTGTCGGCTCCTCCGACCTTGTCGAGACCGAGCAGCGTGTTCGGCCCGTCGGACATTTCTTGCATGCGGTCACGGATCGACTGGACGTCGGCCCGGATGCGATCGAGGTGCGACGCGGTTTCGGCGTCGCAGTCCTCGCTGCGAAGAGCTCCGATCTCCGTCAGGATGTCCTTGAGCGGGTCATCGATCTCGCCCTCGAACCTGCTGGTGATCGTCTGGCCCGTCGCGGACCGCTCGATGACGAGCATGTCAAGCATCTGCAGCGCGATGGCGATGTATCTCGCGAAGATCTGGGCGAACTGCAGGTCGTTGGCATCGAACGCGTCTCGTTCGAGCGATTCGATATCGAGGACGCCGATGATCTTGTTCTCGATCTTGAGCGGCACCGTGAGCGACGACCGGGCACCGGAAGCACCGGGCAGGAAACGGCTGTCTGCTTCCGTGTCCCGGCAGATGTGGGAATCGCCGGTTGCAGCGACGAAGCCGATGATGCCGTTGCCCTCTTCGGCGGGGTAGAGCTCGAGCTCAATGGCCTCGTCGGGGAAGCCCAAGCTGATGACGGTCTCGAGACGGCCTGTGTACTGGTCGAGCAGCCTGATCGCGAAGTGGTCGTAGTTCAGCAGATCGTGGGCCGCCTTGACGATGCGTTCTTCGAGGAGACGCAGCCGCTGCGGGGCGTTCATGTCTCGGACGGCGTCGCGGTCGAGCCGGCTGAGGGCCGTGCCCGCCTCGTCGATCGCGTTCATCTTTTGCTTGAACTGGCTCTCGCTTGTGATGTCACGGATGACGCCGACGACGCGGTCGCCCATCTCTGCGGCGCCCTCTGCGAGCATCGGGCTGATACGCAGCTCGAAGACGCGGCCCTCGGCGCTCTCGATGACGACGCGCTGCATGGGCGGGTGCTTCCGATCGTCGATCTGCTTGCCCAAAAACGAGGCCGCCGCCTTGGCGGCGGCGGAGATGACGCTGGTTCGCATATCGCTCTGGATCGTGCCGAAGGTGCGATTGCTCCAGAGGAGTTTGCCGTCGGCGGTCACGAGGCAGAGGGCCTCGCCGACGCAGCCCAGGAGCATGTCACGCTCGTGGTCGCCTAGGCCCGACGTGCCGAGTCCGCTCGGATCGGCCGGCGTGATGACGTAGCGGGCGTCGGCGTCCTTCGGGCCGAGGCTCTCGGCGTGCACGATGTCGATGCGATCGCCGAGGAGCTCTTCGAGCTCTTGGATCGCACCGGTTTGGGGTGCGAGGATCACAACCTTTGGTTTGACATCGGCCATGGCTGCTTGCTCAGCTACCTCTTCGTCCGAGTGTAACTGTTAGTTCCTCATATCTGGTCTCGTGGATTCCGGAATCGTGGGAGTTTGCGCCGTTCTCGGTCCGACTTGACATCGGCACATCGGGGCCGCGTACTGTGGTTGCCGATGATCAGGGTTACCGATCTTCACCGGTGGTACGGGCGGACGCACGCGGTGCGGGGCGTGAGCTTCGGGCTCGAGCGCGGCGAGGTAGTGGGCCTGCTTGGGCCCAACGGGGCGGGCAAATCGTCGACGATCCGCATGATTGCCGGGGTGCTGGAGCCGCACGGCGGGCGGGTGATCCTCGGCGACAGCGACAATTCCGAGCACCCGAGGACCGCCAGAGCGGTGCTGGGGTATCTGCCGGAATCGGCGGCTGTATACAGCGAGATGAGCGCCGAGGGGTACCTGCTGCACCGGGCCTCGGTGCTGGGCGTGCCCCGCAGGGATCGGCGATCGCGAGTCGGATCTGCCATGGAGCGGTGCCGCGTCGGATCGGTCGCCGGGACACGCTGCGGCGCGCTAAGCAAGGGCTTTCGGCAGCGGGTGGCCCTTGCCGGAGCCATCGTCCACGACCCGGCGGTGCTCGTGCTCGACGAGCCGACGAACGGGCTCGACCCGAATCAGCTCAGGGACGCGAGGTCGCTGATCGTCGAGCTTGCACAGGATCGGACCGTCTTGATCTGTTCTCATGTTCTCAGCGAGATCGAGCGGGTGTGCCAGCGGGCGGTAATCATCGGCGGCGGCAGGGTCCTCGCGGACGCCTCGCTCGCATCGCTGCGCCGTTCGCGCGGCTGCATCGCCGAATGCCAGGGGGTGAGCGGTCTCGAGATCGAAGGACTGTCGGTCGCTTCCGATCGCACCGAAGACGGCTGGACGCGTCTGCAGGTGACCGGCGAGGCCGATGATCTCCGAGAGGTTGTGGGCGCCGCTCTCGCACGCCGAGGAGCGGTGGTGCGTGAGCTTCGCGATGCGGCGGAGTCGCTCGAGGACGTGTTTGTGCGTGTGCTAGAGGAATCCGCGGGCGGCCGCGAGGTCGGGGGGGGCGTCTCGTGATCGCGGCGCTGGCGATCGCCCGTCGCGAGTTTGGCTCGCTCTTCCGGCTGCCGGTCGGCTGGATCGTGCTGGCGCTGTTCGCGTTTCTGACCGGTGTCGTCTTTGTCGTCAGCGGCCTTCAGCCCGGGGTGCCTGCGACGCTGCGGGGCGTCTTTAGCGTGTCCACCGTGCTGGTGATCCTCATCGCTCCGGCGGTTTCGATGCGGCTGCTCAGCGAAGAGGCGAGAACGGGCACGCTGGAAGTGGTGATGAGCTCGCCGATGAGCGATCTCCAGCTGGCGCTCGGGAAGTACCTCGCGGGAATGGCGTTTGTCCTTTGCATGCTCGCCGTCATGCTCGTCCACGCGGTCGTGCTGCGCTCGGTGAGCTCTCCTCGACCCGATTGGGGTCCGATCGCGGCTGGTGTTCTGAGCTTGTTGTTGCTCGGCTCTTTGTGCGTCTCTGTCGGCTTGCTCGCGTCATCGCTGACGGACAGTCAGACGCTGGCGTTTCTGGGGACGGTGCTCGCGTTGGTGTGCTGGGTCTTGGCGACCAACGTGCTGCCGGGCTACGTGCCGGCGTGGCTGGGGGCTTCGTTGTCGGCGGCCTCGGTCAGCGGACGCATCGACGACTTTTCGAGAGGAGTGATCGACTCGGAACACGTGGTGTTCTTCGTCAGCGTGAGCGGGCTGTTCGTGTGTTTGACCGCTGTCTCGTTGCGGGTGCGGCGATGGCTGTGAATCGACTCGGCGGCGGCCGCGCCCTCTGGACGTCCCTTGGGATCGCCGTCTCGATCGGCATTGTTGTGTGCGTCAATCTTCTGGCGTCGTCAAGGACGCTCCGGCTGGATGTGACATCAACCGGGCAGCTTGCGCTGTCGCCGCGCACGCAGCAGGCCTTGTCGGCGGCGGAGACGGGAACTGAGGTGGTGCTCGCGGCGAGGCTGGCGGGTCGGGCGCGGTCTGGCTCGGATGTGCGACGCGTGCTCGACATTCTTGAAGAGATCGACGAGTCTTCCTCGCGCGTCGATTCAACCATCATCGATACCTCCGCGAGCGGCGGCCAGTCGGAGTTCGACGCTCTTGTGCGGCGGCTGGCCGACAGAGACGCGGACGCGATGGCAGGGGCGGAGGAGGAGGTCCGTGCCGCGACGGCATCGATCGTTGCGCTCGGCGAGACGCTGGAGTCGTTGTCACGAGACCTCGAGACGATTCGCGAGCGGGACGCCGTCCGGTCCTCACCTGACCTGTCAGCGGATCTTGGGAGCCGGGCGGCGACGCTGAGGGCGACGGCCGAGCAGATCGGTCCGATGGCCGAGTTCGTCGAGCGCGCATTCGAACGCGACCTCGCCGGTCGCCGATTGCCCGACCTGCCCGAGGCGCGGCGCGTCGTCGTCGAGAGCGCTGATGCGATCCGGACGCTTCTTTTGGTCTCGTCGAACCGCATGTCTGCGTTAGCCGGCGTCGATTCGGGTGACGAGGAAACGAGAAACCTCTCGGCGGATCTGGCGGCTCGTCTGCTGGCTGGTGCGGATGAGGCCGGCGCCGTCTCGGTCGCGCTTCAGGCGTCGCCGTTGCCGGGCGTGGTGCGTGTTGTCGGGGCATTGACGGCGTCTGAGGCGTTGCTGGTGCTCGGTCCGACGGGCGTTGCCGCGGTGGCGATGGACGACCTGTTTCCGTCTCGAGCGCCCGGTGCGCCGGGATCGGATCCCGGCCGTCGCGCGGAATCGCTGGTCACGAACGCGATGTTGACGTTGGACTCGGCGGATCGGCCCGTGGTTGTCGTGACGCACGCGGGTACGAGCCGCGTGCTGGCGGGGGGCGACGATGGGCCGTTGGGCTCCTTGCGGAGTGCCAGCGGCCTGCGCGGTGTTGAGTGGCTGGAATGGCCTGTCGCTCTCGAGCCCGACCGTCCGGGAGCGATCGCGGCGGCGACGGCCGACGGCCGACCGGTGATCTATGTCGTGATCGGCATCGACACGACGGCGCAGGGCGGCGCGGAGCGGTCGGCCCGCACGGCGGCGGTGCTTGCAGACTTGCTCGAACGCGGCGAGCGGGTCATGGTCAATCTCGCGCCATCGTCGCTGCCCGGGCTCGGCGAGTCCGACCCGATGGCGGTAGCGCTCGAGCCGCTGGGCATCGATGCGGATACCGGCCGCCCCGTGCTGAGTGAGACGCGTCGCGGCGGCGATCGGCTTGTCGCCTGGGAACAGTTGATCGTCGGTGCCAGCGGCGAGGGTCTGGCTGGGAGCGTCGGAGGGCTTTCGATCGCTCTGCCCTGGGCGACGGTGGTCGAGGCGGAACTCGCCGCGGATACCGCAAATGCGGAGCCGCTGTTGTCGCTCGGGCGCGAAGCGTGGGGGGAGGGGGAGTGGCTCGGCTACTGGGTCACGCCACCGCAGCAACGGCCGCTTCTGCTGGAGAAGCCGGAGCCCGGGGGTACCCGCGACTCGGACGCGGGAGGCGGCGTGGTCGCGTGGCAGATCGAACGCGAGGACTCGCGTGTCATGGTCGTGGGCTCGCACCTGTGGCTCTTCGATACCGTGGCAGACCGGCCGGCCGTCGTCGATGGGCGTGTGGTGCAGCAGAACCCCGGAAACGCCGAGCTGTTTCTGGCAGGGATCGAGTGGCTCGCCGGCAACGACGGGCTACTTGGACGCAGCGCCGCAGCTTTCGAGACCCCCACGGTTCAGGCGATCGATCCCGGCCGGCTGCTGGTGATCCGATGGCTGCTGCTCGGCGGGCTGCCGCTGGGTGTGCTGCTCGTCGGACTCGCGGTGCGGCTCGTGGGAGGCTGAGCTGTCGGCGTGCAGACGCAGGCCCTCGATGGTCTCCGGGCTCCCGGTGCCGGCGAGCCGTCTGCGGGCTGTGCGCCGGCCTTTCCACGTCCGCGCCTCGATCGCGGTTGTGCCGCACTCCGGGCACGGCGTGTCGGGCGTGAGATCTTCGTGATCGGAGAGGTCGAACCAGCAGGCTCGGCAGTGGACTCGGCCGCGCGGCAGCTCGCGCGGGAAGGAGAACAGGTAGAAGCCGACACCCGCGACCAACGCCATGTAGGGATACATGAGACCCCGGAAGATGTTCTCGTCGTAGCCGAACCTGCCCGCGATGTCGCCGTGAACCAAGTTGAACAGGTGCATGCCGAAGAGCGACGCGACGATGACGGCGAACCCAGCCGCGCGGCGCCTCCACTTCAGCGAGGCGTACCAGACGACCAGTGCATAGACGACAAACAGAAACACGTGGTGGCGAGTCCGTCCTCGGCGTTGGTGCGGATTCGGTCCGCCGCTCCGCTCACCGCGGCCCAGGCTAGCGTCCCTGCGTGAAAAGTACGCGCATTGCGTCGTAGATCGCCGTCTTGTCGTTGATTTTCGCAGAGACGAGCCGCGGCCCCTCCTCATCGGGGGAACCGTCGGGGAATTGCTCGGCGAGCACGTTGATGAAGTTGCCGCTGCCGTAGGCCGAGGCGACCTGGCAGTAGCCAAACATATTGGACCCAGGAATCAGGTGTTCTCGGAGCAGATCGGCGCACTTCTTGTTGTCCGCTTCCGACGAGTTGTCGCCGTCGGAGAAGTGGAAGAGATAGACGTTCCAGTCGTTGGTGTCGTAGTCGGTGTCGAGGATGTCTTTGCAGGCCGAGTAGGCGGAGGAGATGCGTGTGCCGCCGTCTTCACGCATGGAGTAGAACGTCTGCTTGTCGACCTCGCCCGCGCGGACATCGTGGACGATGTACCGGCTCTCGACGCCCTCGTAGTTTCGGCGGAGCCAGGTGTCGATCCAGAAGGCCTGGAGCCGAACGAGCTCTTTCTGCTCGTCGCCCATGCTGCCCGAGACGTCCATCATGTAGATGATCGCGGCGTTGGACTGTGGCTTCTTGACCTCGTTCCAGCTGCGGAAGCGCATGTCGCGCTTGATGGGGATGATCACTGGGTCGGCAGGGTCGTAGATGCCGCTTGCGACCTGACGCTTGAGGGCTTCGCGGTAGGTGCGTTTGAAGTGGCGGAGCGAAGCCGGACCGATCTGGCGGATGCCGGTGTACTTGTCGCGGATGGTGGTGACGCGGTGCTCGCCGCGGGGCTTGATGCGAGGGAGCTCGAGCTCGTCGGCGAGGATGTCGGCGAGTTCTTCGAGCGACACATCGACCTCTGTGAGGTGCTGGCCTTCCTGGTCGCCGCCGGAGTTCTCGTTTCCGGAGCCGGGCTGCTGGCCGACGCCGTCGCCCTCTTCGCCCTCGCCCATGCCGACGCCGGCGGAGTTGTCGCCGTACTGGAAGCGTGGGAGGTCGAGGTCGTGGACAGGGATGCAGACGTAGCGGTCGCCTTCCTTGCCGATGAGCTCATCGCGGGAGAGGAACTTGCGGAGTTCCTTGCGGATCTTGCCGCGGACGATCTGGCGGAATCGCTGGTGGTCCTGCTCGATTCTGCTGATGCTGGCCATGTCGCCTTCCGTGCGTCTCTGGGAAGAGGTACGCACGGGGGCATCGGCCGGATCAGGGGGCGGGTGGAACAGAATCGGGCGGTACGGCCTGGGAATGGCCGCTGGGGTCTCTGAGGCCCAGTTTCTTGCGTCGTTTGGCGATCGCAGTGCCCGACAGGAGGCCTACGGGGACGGCCGCGGCCAGCTCGGCGGCGCGGTTGACAAGGGCGGCGGCGATGGCCGTTGCGGGGTCGATCGGGACGGCGAGCGGGGCGACGAAGGCGACGGCCCACTCGACGACGCCGAGCCCCGCGCCGGTCAGCGGGAAGAGATACGCGAGCTGGACCGCGGCGGCGAGCATGAGGCCCACGAGGAACGGGATCGGCTCTCCCACGATCTCGAAGGCGATGACGAAACGCACCGCCCAGATCGCAAGGTCGGCGTATCGCAATACGAGCGCGAGGCGGAGCGCGCCGCGGGGGACCGCGCCGGCGGGGCTGCGGTCGGCCGCGATGTTGGCCGCGAGCAGCACAAGGCCGATCGAGACGACGGTCACCGCGATGCCAAGCCCGGTGTGCGCGAGGAACGCGAGCCAGACGGCGAGCAGGTGGCCGGCGGCGAGGCCGGTCATGAGCGCGAGCGCGACCGAGACCGCGATCGAGTTGCGGAACGAGACCTTGTGGACGGCCTTGTGGTAGGCCAGCCTGCCGACGAGACCGGGGCGCATTGGCAGGTAGTTGAGCAGCCACGCGGAACCGATGAGGGCGGCCATGTCGCCGAACGGCACGCGGCCGAAGCGGTTCATGATGATCTGAAACGACCATGCGACAACGGCGGCGTTGGCGACGGGCGTCAGCAGCATGGCGGCAACGAGCCACCACGGCGCGTCCGCGGCGGCCGCTCTTGCCTTTGAGAGTGAGTCGGCCTGGCCCACAAGGACCCAGCCGGCGGCGGCGATCAGGGCAATGCCGACGGCGAAGCCGACGATCGCGTTGCGGGCGCGCGCCCGCTTTGCGGTCATCTTTCGGGCTCGTCGTCGCCGGGGGTGTCGCCGAGGTGGCTCGGGAAGGGCTGCAGGAACGCGTAGCCCCGCACACCCTCGGCGTTCAGGCGACGGGTGAGATAGTCGGCGAACCACGCGTGGTTGGGGTCGTCGGACGCCGCCGCCGCGACCAGCTCCGGGATGCTCGTGTTGACAGCACGCGTCAGCAGGGCGAAGCGCTGCAGAGCCTGATCGGTCTCCCCCACCACGGTCTGATCGAGCGTTGCGAGCTCGGGTCGAACGCTCAGCGGCGGCATGATCGCGATAACGGCGGCGCGAAGCCTTCGGCTGAGACGCGGGTAGCGGTCGGCGAGAACGCGGGCGAGGGCTTCGGCGTCGGCGGTTTCCATCTGGCCCGACGGAAAGTCGGCGTCGGCGAGGGCGGCTCGGCACGCCGGGAGGAACGTCAGCAGGTCGCTTTCCTCGGCCGTCTGGACGTACCGGATGAGCTCATCGGCGGGGATGATGGTCTCCGGGAGGGGCGTGCGCGAAATGAGAGGCGACTCGGCGGTGAGCGAGAGCGGCCCGCGCTGAAACGGACCGTTGTTCACGACGAAGCTCTGCAGCACGTTGAATCGAGCGCGGACGCGGTGACCGGCCTTGGTTTCCGTGAGCAGGCTCATCGTTCCGGCATCGGGCCAGACACGGATCGAAGACGCCTCTCCGGGTTCCAGCCGCAGCTTGCGGTGCGCGTCGATCACCTCGGGGTTGACCTGGCCCCTGAGCTGATGCGACGCGACATCGACGTCCGGCGAGATCGCCATGCGCGTGCCGACCGGCCGATCGCCTCCGACGCCGATCGGCTTTGGGAGCAGGTTCCGCATCTCGATGGCGAGGATCGTCTCCCCTGTTGCCGCGGTGATCGGGGACTCAACCCGGGCGGAGAGCCGCATGTAGTTGCGGGGGCCGGCGGTGACCTGATCGATCCACGCGGGCACGGCCTCGGCAACGGATCGGATCGCATCGGCGTTCACGGGCGGTGATGCCGGTTGGCCGCGCAGCCGCTCGGCTTGCGCGCTGGCAAGCACCCCGATCGCGGCGATCGGCGCGGCATCGGCGGTGCGCTGGAACTGCTCGATCGCCTCCTCGGTTCGACCGATCTCGGCGAGCGCCGACGCGTAGAAGTAGGCGCCGAGCGCCGTCTGCTGCGCGAAAGGCTCGAGCTCGACGACGGCCTGCCCCGGGTTGTTGTCGTTGCGGTATCGCGCCGCCGCGTACAGCAGGTCGGCTTGACCGCCGAGCATCTGCCCCCACGCGCCGACGAGGGCGTCGATGCTCGCCTGGGCCGAGCGTGTGTCGACGTCGGCGAGCAGGCGGGCGACGATGGTCGCCACACCGTACTGGAGCCCCTGCCTGACGATCGCCAACCGCTCCTGCCGATCTTCGTCGCCCGTGGCTTCGAGCCTGTTGGAGAGGCGTTCGAGCACAGGCTGGGTCGTCGCGTCGAGATCAGCAATCGATCGTTCGGCGGCGATGCGGTCGTCGACAGCCACGGCGGCGTGGAGTCTGAATCGCTCACGCTCGATATCGAGCCGCACGTCCTCGGGCTGCACCTCGTCTTGCGTCGGCTGGCCGAGTTCTTGGAGCTGGTCGATGCGTCGCTTGGCGGCGGCGCGGCGTGTGCGGAGCTGCGTCTCGTAGGCCTGGAGGATCGCGCGAGGCCCGACCGTGTACCAGTCGAGCGCAACAAGCGCGCTGATCATGGCGGGCGTGTCGGCGTTTGCACCCGAGAGGCGGTAGAGCCTGTTCGCGTTGTTGAAGAACCGCCGGCTCTGATCGAAGACGCCGAACGCGGCGAGCTGCTCCGCGATCGAAAGGTGGAGATTCGGGTCGACCGGGTCCGCCAGGAGCAGGTTGATAGCGAACTCGAGCCGTGCAACGGGATCGTCTGACCGCTGGGCGAACACAGCGGCGGCGAGAGCGGCGGCCTCTTTGTTCGTTGAATCGAGCCGGGTGGCTTGGGCGAGTCTGCCGAGGAAGGCCTGCTCGTCGCCCGTCTCGCGGTAGAGCAGGGCGGCATCGAGCGCGAGGCGGCTGGCGACCGCCGGGAAGTCTTCGAGGTGTTCGGCGCCGCGCCCGTCGAGCCACTCGCCATAGGCCGCGAGCCGGCCCTCGACCGTCTGCCTGCGGCTGATGTGCCAGGAGATGAGCCTGAGCTGCGCGACCTCATCACCCGGATCAACATCGTACAGACGCTTGGTGGCGTCGATGAGCGAGCGTTCATCGCCTGCCGACCGATACGCCTCAACGAGGTACCGCAGAAGGATTGGGTCCTCGGGCCGAAACTCGGCGGCGAGCTCCAGCATCATGGCGCCGGCCCGAGCGTCGTCGGGTCCGGGATCGGCCTGGAGACGGTAATCGATGATCGCGACGCGAGCGATCTGCCGGCCGATGTAGTCGTCGCCGAGCGGCTCGGGCTGGGCAGCAGCGAGGCCGAAGCCCAGCGGTGCGGCGGCGGCGAACGAAAGCAGTGCGTGCATGCTGATCCTTTGGATAGTTCCGCGGCACACGCGGTCGGGTCACCGCGGGACGATTCCTGCGAAGAACGAGGCCATCAATGCGACGAAGCCGGCGAGCACGACGGCGAGCTCACAGATCCACGTCACGGGCCGTCGGGTCGCTCTGGGGAACAAACGGTCGGCGACCAGAAACATGAATACGAACTGCCCGCCGAGGAAGATCGCCGCACCGAGAAATCGCCACGTCGGCACGTCCAGGCCGGTTGAGGAGGTCAGCCATCCGGGGATGCCGCTGAGGGCGAGCGTGCAACCAAAGAACACGAGCATGCCTGCCCACAGCGTGGCGAGCAGTGTGAGGATGCTCAGGCTGACACGTCGGACGAGCGGCACCGTGACCTCCATTCGTCCTCAGCATACACCGGTCCGGAGCGGGAGTCGGGCTACCCGAGCGCCATCGTCATCAGGAACTCGGCGTTGGTCTTGCTCTTGCCGAGGCGGCTCTTGAGCAGCTCCATGGCCTCCACGACGTTCATGTCGGCGAGGACCTTCCGCAGCTTGTAGACCAGCTCGAGTTCCTTGGGGTCCATGAGCAGCTCTTCTCGCCTCGTGCCGGAGGCGGCCACGTCAATGGCCGGGTAGGTCCGCTTCTCGACGAGCCTGCGGTCGAGGTGCAACTCGGAGTTGCCGGTGCCCTTGAACTCTTCGAAGATGACCTCGTCCATCTTGGAGCCGGTATCGACGAGGGCGGTGCCGATGATGGTGAGGCTGCCGCCGTCCTCGATCGCGCGGGCGGCGCCGAAGAATTTCTTGGGCCGCTGGAGCGCGTTGGCATCGATACCGCCGGACATGATCTTGCCCGAGTGCGGTATCTCGGAGTTGTACGCGCGGGCGAGGCGGGTGATAGAGTCGAGGAAGATGACGACGTCGTCGCCAAACTCGACCATGCGCTTGGCTTTCTCGATGACGATGTCGGCGCACTGCACGTGGCGCGAGCTCTGCTCGTCGAAGGTGCTCGCGACGACCTCGACCGAGTCGGCGGTGTTGCGCTTAAAGTCTGTGACTTCCTCGGGGCGTTCATCGACGAGAAGGACGATGATCTTGGCCTCGGGGTTGTTCTTGGTGATCGCCTTGGTCATCTGCTGGAGCAGGACAGTTTTGCCCGTGCGCGGCGGCGCGACGATGAGGGCGCGTTGGCCCTTGCCGAGCGGGGCGACGAGGTCGACGATCCGGCACTCGATGCGGTCGCCCTCGGTTTCGAGGATGTAGCGCTCCTCCGGGTGGAGGGGCGTGAGGTCCTCGAAGTTGACGAGGTTGGCGATGTCCTTGGGCTGGCGGCCGTTGACGGTGTCAACACGCAGCAGCGCGAAGTAGCGCTCGCTTTCCTTGGGTGGCCTGACTGCACCCTTGACCGTCATGCCGCGACGGAGGCCGAAGCGGCGGATCTGGCTGGGTGAGACATAGATGTCGTCCGGGCCGGGCAGGTAGCTCTGCTCGGGCGAGCGGAGGAAGCCGAAGCCGTCGGGCATGACCTGGAGCGTGCCCTCGCCGATCATCAGTCCCTGCTTGGCGGCACGGGTCTTGAGGATCTTGAAGATCAGGTCCTGCTTGGGCAGGTTGTGATGCTCTTCAAGACCTTCCTTATCCGCGACCTTGACCAGCTCGTCGAGGTCCATCTTCTGGAGGTCGGCGATCGTGATCGAGTCATCGATGTCGGTGCCCTTGGCCTCGATCGCCTTTTCGAGCTCGCGTGCCTCGCGCTCGAGTTCCTCGTCGGACGGCAGGACATGGTGCGGGATGCCGCTCGAGCCCCGGCCCTGGTTCTGAGGCGGCGTCATGTTGGCGCCGCGACGCTTCTTCTTTCGGCGGCGCTTGTTGCCCTGCTGACCGTCGCTGCCGTCGTTGTTGTGCTGGTTCTGGCTCGGGCCTTGGCCCTGGTTGTTTTGCTGGGAGTGCTGACCGTCGCCGGCGGGCTTTGAGTCTTGCTTGCTATCTGGCTTGCTTTCCGGCTTGCCGCCCGACTTGCCGGACTCGGCGGGTGTGGAGTCGCTCTTAGCCGCCTCGGGCTTCGGCTCGGCTTCGGCGGCCTTCTTCGCGGTCTTCTTCCGCGTCGGCTTGGTCGAGGGGCCGGCGGGGACGGCGTTGTCGGGCATGGCCTCGGTGGGCACGGCGGCCTCTGGAGCTTTCTTGCGGCGGGTGGTCTTCTTCTTGGGTGCCGCGGCTTTGGGCTCTGCTTCGGTGGCTTTGGCCATTGGTGTCGTCTCGCCGAGTTGATGGAGGTGAGTCGTGCGGCTCGTGGCGAGCCGAGGGCCGCGCGCTGGGCCCAACAAGCAAACGTGAAACTCTTGGGCGAGCCTGACGCCGACGGTCGGCCGGGGCACGCTTGAGTGGTTCGGACGGTGAAGAGATCTGGCGAGCGAGCGGATCAGTGCCGGATCAAGAATACGAGGATCGAGGGGGGTGTTAACCCGTCGGACGGTTCAGCACGTCCTCGAGCAGGCGGCGGACATCGCGGGCAAGTTCATCGCGAGTACCGCTGCCGTTCACAGTATAGTCGGCCCGGTCGCGTTTGGTATCGAGGGGCAGCTGGGCTTTTTCTCGGCGGTCGAGCTCGCCGGCGTCCCAGCCCGAGCGGGCCATGAGCCTGCGGAGACGCTCGTCGCGGGGGGTGTCGACGAAGATGACGAGGTCGCACTCGGTGTCGAGGCCGGCTTCGTAGAGCAGCGGCGCGTCGATAATCACCGCGGGCGCGCCTTGCTCGGCGGCCCGCTGGATCAGGGCGGCACGCTCCTCGGCGAGCAGTGGGAACAGGTAGCTCTCGAGGCGTTCGCGTTGGGTTGGGTCCTCGAAGATGATGCCGGCGACTTTGGCTCGATCGAGGCCGATGTCGGCGGGCGCGACGTCGTCCCCCCACCACTCGCGGACTGTGGCGAGGACATCGTCGCGCTCGTAGAGCCGGGCGACCTCGGCGTCGGCGTCGTAGAGCAGGCAGCCAGCGTCGGCGAGGACGCGGGCGACGGTGGACTTGCCCGAACCGATGCCGCCGGCGATGCCGATGACCATTGGCTTGCTCATGGCTTGGCCTCAGCTTGATCGAGTGTGTCGCGGGCGGTGCGGAGGGTGCCAACGGGCCGATCGAGGATCCGCCAGATGATGTCCTGGCCCCCCGTGCCAGCGGTGGCGAAAGCAACGGTGCCCAGGCCCAGCAGCCGCTCGGGGATGGATCGGATGACCGTGACCTGGCGAACGTTTGCGAGCGGTGCATCGACGATAGCCTGGCGGAGGACGCCCGCGATCATGACCACACGGCGGTCGGTGAGGACGTAGGTGCGGGATGCGCGCTCGATGAGCTGCCAGAGAAGCCAGGCGACTGGGATCAGCAGCGACGCAAATTGTGCGACGCCTTCGAGAAGCTGTATGCCGATTCCCGCAGCACCGATCGAGAATGCGAGCACGAGCGGGCGGTCGATCAGGATGTAGATCCAGTGCGGCTTCAGCAAGAGCACAAGCTCCTCGCCTTCGCCGAGGTCGATGCGCTGCGGCGGCTCGGCGAAAGAGTCTGCAGGCGGATCGAGCTTCGGTGTGGCGTCGGCGTTCGCCATGAGGGAGGTATCAGGCTTCGATGGCTTCGGGCTTGAGCGTGACGATCTCGGGGTGGTTGCGGTAGTAGCCGTCGTAGTCGAGGCCGTAGCCCACGACGAACTCGTCGGGGATGCTAAACCCAACGTAGTCGGCCTCGGCGACGGAGAGCCCGTCGTTCCGTTCCTTCTTGAGCAGCACGCAGACGCGGAGGCTCGCGGGCTTGTGCTGCTCAATAAGCGTGCGGAGCACCGCGATGGTGTGGCCCGAATCGAGGATGTCGTCGATCACGACGACGTGCTTGCCTTCCAGGTCGCTGGGCAGCTCGCTGGCGATGTGGACGCCCTTGGACTCCATCGACTTCCCGGGGTAGCTGGACACGGCGACGAGCTGGAGGCGGAGCTTGAAGGGCATCTCGCGGACGAGGTCGGCGGTGAGGACCATCGCTCCGGTCATCACCGGGATCAGCACGAGCGAGCCCTCGTCGGTCTCGCCGGGGTCGAAGGGGGTGTCCTGCGCGACCTGCGCAGCGAGCTCGGCGACCCGGGTACGGATCTCGTCTCGTGTGATGAGGACTTTTTCTATGTCCCGGTGCATGGCTGGATACTAGGTGCGAGGCCTAGTTCATGAGGCCTTTGATGCTTCCGGTCCGCCTGACATTGGAGTAGCGTGTCAGCCCGTCTTCGATGATCGCATCGGCGGCCTCGGCGGGCATGATCTCGTCGACCTCGACGTCCTTGTCCTCGAGCATCTTGTAATCCTCCAAGAAACGCTTGAGCATCTTGAACCGGTGCTGCGGGAAGTCGCTTGCTTTCTGGTAGCTGGCGTACTCGGGGTCGTTACAGAGGACGGCGATGATCTTGTGGTCGGGTTCGCCGTCGTCGATCATGGTCATCACGCCGATCGCGCGGGCGTCGCAGACACAGAGCGGGGGAACCTGCTCCGCGCTGAACACCAAGACGTCGAGCGGGTCGTCGTCTTCGCCCAGCGTCTGGGGGATGAACCCGTAGTTCGCCGGGTAATAGACGGCGGACGACAGAACACGATCGAGGCGGAGCAGGCCGGTCGATTTGTCGAGCTCGTACTTGTTGCTCGACCCTTTGGGAATCTCGATGATCGAACGAAATTGCCTTGGGAGATCAACCCCCTGGATCCCGGGAGTGACGTCGTGCCAGGGATGAACCATGAATCACGTTCCTTCAACGTCGAGCCAGAACGCCCGAGTCGGATTGTGCGGATTGACTTGCCTGGTGCCACAAGTTTGAGTCAGCTTGCAACTCATGTCAGGCTCCCGAATCGCTGATGACTTCGTAACTGTTGCAGGGATATCGACGACCGCGCTAGGGAACAGCATGAAAATAGGCACAAAGATCGTGATTGCTGCCATCGCATTCACAGGAATTTCGGCTTTCACTTCGCTCGCGACGAACGTCGTGCTTTCTCAGCAGCGGGCGTCGGGGCTTCTCGTGAATCTCGCGGGTCGTCAGAGGATGCTGACGCAGCGGATGACCAAAGAGACGCTGGAGATCATCGCTGCTGTGAATCAGGAACAGCGGAGGGCTGCGGCCGAGCGGCTGACGGGGACAGTGAGCCTGTTCGACGACACGCTGGCCGCGCTGCTGGCCGGCGGTCAGACCAGGGACGCGGGCGGCAATGCCATCGATCTCGCCGCGGCCAACGATGCCGCCGCGTTGGATGCGCTCCAGCGGGGCAAGACGCGTTGGACACCGTTGCGGGATGCGTTGCGTTCGGCGATCGACTCTGACGAATCGGCGAAGGTCGCGGGCGTGCAGGCGTTGCTCCCGCAGCTGCTCGAGACAAACACGCCGCTCCTGAAGGATATGAACGAAGCGACTGTCTCACTCCAGGCAGCTTCGGACCGCCGCCAAGCCCGGCTTGAGCTGTTCCAGATGCTCGGTCTCGCAGCGACGGCGCTGGTCGGCGTTGGGATGACGATTTACCTGCGCAAGAACATCATCGGACCGATCCAGCTCGTTCGGGAGCGGCTCGGCGTCGTGGCGTCGGGCGACCTGACGACGCAGGTCCCCGTTCGCGGGCGGGACGAGCTCGCGGGATTGGCCGAGTCGTTCAACTCGTTTGTGCGTGACATCCGCACGGCGATCGTGGACGTCAACCAGACGGTGCGAGACGTGGCTGCCGCATCTACCGAGATCGCAGAGGCGAGCTCGCAGTCGCAGGAAGCGCTGTGCGATCAGGAGCATCAGGCTCAGCAGCTGTCGTCCGCCGTGATCGTGATCTCAACCAAGGCCGAAGAGATGGCGGCCGCGGCGGCGACCGTTCAAGAGCTTGTGGCGTCTACCGAAGAGGCTGCGGCGAGCGGGAACACGGCAGCGGAGAGCAGCACCGGCTCGGTTCACTCGCTCGCACGCGACATCGAATCGAGCGCGAAGAGCATCACAGCGCTCGGATCGCGCGGCGATGAGATCGGCCTGCTCACGCAGGTGATCGACGACATCGCCGAGCAGACCAATCTCCTCGCGCTTAATGCTGCGATCGAAGCCGCGCGTGCCGGTGAGCACGGCCGGGGCTTCGCGGTTGTCGCGGACGAGGTCCGCAAGCTCGCCGATCGGACGACCACGGCGACGGCGGAGATCGCGACGGCGATCGCGGGGATCCGCGACGAGACCTCGCAGGTGCTCGCCAAGACCGGCGAGACCCAAGCGTCGATCGACCAGTGTCTGAGCACGATCTCTGAGACGGCCGGGCAGCTCCAGTGTGTCGGGCAGTCCTCGGCGACGCTCGAGAACGCGAGTTCCGCGGTGACCGCGGCAATCGATGTTCAGGCGGCGAGTTGCGGCGACCTGCAGCAGAGCATCGACTCGCTGGCGTCGGCCGTGAGCGAGCTGACGAGCACATCGGATCTCACGTGCCGTTCGGTGCAGACCCTTGCGGAGCGCGCCTCAGCGCTCGAGGAGTCGATGCAGCGGTTCAAGGTGGAGTAGCCCGGATGCGTTCGGCGTGCCGGAGTATCCTGCGGCATGCTGACAATCGACTACGCCAACTGTCTCTCTTCTCGCGTTGGTTCGCACGGGCTTGAGCCCGATCGGCTTGCCGAGGGGGGCGAGCTGTGCTCGGCCGCGATCGCGATGACAAAGAAGCTCGCCGAGACCCGGGGAACGGGCTGGGAACGCTGGCGTGAGCTGGCTCGCGGGGCGATGCGGGATGCGCATGTCTCGGCGATCAAGCCGATCGCTGAGGATGTGCGCTCGCGTGCGAGCAATCTGGTCGTGCTGGGTATCGGCGGGTCTGCCCTTGGCAACATCGCGCTGCAGTCGGCGTTGAACCCGTCGACCTGGAACCTGCTGAGTGACGACGAGCGTGGCGGGCCGCGGCTGTTTGTGCTCGACAATGTCGATCCAGTGAACATCGGCGCGGTGCTCGACTTCTGCAAGGCCCACGGCGGCTTGGAGCGGACCGTCTTCAACGTCGTCAGCAAATCTGGCGAGACAGCCGAGACGGCGGCGCAGTTCATGCTCGCGCGGACCATGCTCAAGGACGCGCTGGGTGACAGCTATGGGAAGAACATCGTCGCCGTAACCGACCCGGCCAAGGGGACGATGCGGACGATCTGCGATAACGAGGGGTTCGTGACGCTGCCGGTGCCCGATGGTGTGGGTGGGCGGTTCAGCGTGCTGAGCCCGGTTGGCCTGTTCAGCGCGGCGGCCTGCGGCATCGACATCGAGGCGCTGCTCGACGGCGCGGACGCGATGGATGAACGGTGCTCGAATGAAGTGCTCTCCAAGAACCCGGCGGCGATGCTGGCAACGCTGCTGGTCGAGCTCGGGCAGACCAAGGGCAAAACAAACCATGTGATGATGCCGTACGCGAACTCGCTGTACCATATGGCGGACTGGTTCCGGCAGCTCTGGGCCGAGAGCCTGGGCAAGCAGTTCGATACGAGCGGAGAGGAAGTTTTCGCTGGGTTCACGCCGATCAAGGCGCTGGGGACGACGGACCAGCACTCGCAGGTGCAGCTTTACAGAGAAGGCCCCAATGACAAGGTCCTCGGGCTGGTCGAGGTCGGCAGCTTCGGCGATGCCGACCTGACCGTTCCGAGCGGGCTGGGCGTGGAGAACCTGAACTACCTCGAGGGGCAGACGATCGGGACGCTGCTGAACGCGGAGAAGCGGGCGACGGAGTACGCGTTGGTCGAGAGCCAGCGGCCGAACTTTACGATCCATGTCCCCACCGTCGACGCGGCCCACATCGGCGAGTTCATCATGCTGTGGCAGATCGCGACGAGCTACGCGGGGCTGATGCTGGGGATCGATGCGTACGACCAGCCGGCCGTGGAGCTCGGCAAGCGTGCGACGTTCGGGCTGATGGGGCGGAGCGGGTTTGAGGAATTCAGGGGGAAGGTGGATGAGGGGTTGGTGGAGACGGGGTGGAGGGTGTGAGCCAGTCGAAAGCCTTCACCAAGAAGGAGATTCACGAGTTTGGCGAATCGGTCTTGGAGGAGATTGCTCGTGCTTTCCGGGGTGTGTCGATCAAGGGCGGCGTGACGATTTCAGAGGCTTACGCGATCGACGACTATGAACCGGACGATGTTCGTGCTGCCGCTCGAGCTAGTGACACGTATCAGAAATGGACAGACGTCGATGTAAGGCAAGACATGGGCGGCTCCGCGCTCACGTTCATGGATCCGATCGGATTCCGATTCCACCTGCCTGCGTACATGTCGCTTGTTGTGCGAGTCGAGCTTGGCGATGTCCCGAATACTGACAGCAACTGCTTGATCAAATTCGAGCAGTCATGGATGTTCGAGCAATCCAACGAGCTTCACTCAGAGCAGTTTTCGATTTTCGATCATGCACAGCGCCGTGCCGTTGCACGGTTTCTCTGATTCATGGCGGAAACCTCGTGGCACAACGGCTACAGCGACGGACTAGAGCACATCAAACCCTCACGTCGGAGTTGGTGGGCTGATCTCTCGTCGGACGAACAGTGGGTGATCAAATCGCGGTGGAACATCCAGAAAGGCTCGTGGCCGCAGTAGGCGATTGAGTTCCCGCACGGCTTGCACTGCGGGTCAAGCCGTGACACCCTGTCGGCATGAGCACATCCAACGCCGAGGTCGTTTCCGTTCCTGCCAAGCTTGGGTTGATCGCGGAGCCGTGGTCGCCGGGGATTGTTGCGGAGTTGAACGGACAAGAAGTGAAGCTCGCTCGGCTTGAAGGGGCGTTTGTCTGGCACAAGCACGATGACGCGGACGAGCTGTTCTACGTGCTGGAAGGCTCGTTTCGGATGGAGTTCCGGGACAGGTCGGTAACGTTGGGCGTGGGTGATCTGATCGTGGTGCCGCGGGGTGTGGAGCATCGGCCGGTGGCGGACGAGGCGTGCTCGGTGATGCTGTTCGAGCCGGTGGGTGTGGTGAACACGGGGGATGGGCCGGTGTCGGGGCAGACGAATGCGGCGGTGAAGATCTAGGCTGATCGTCCTCCCCTCTCCCTGATCGCTTCGCGATCTGTCCCTCTCCCCGGCGGGGAGAGGGTGGGGAACAAACAGCCCCCGCGTCGCGTGACGCGGGGGCTGCGCGGAACTCTTGATGAAGACAATTCAGGCTTGTGGTTTGCCGCGGATCAGCGGCGGCGGCGTGCCGCGGCGAGGCCGGCGAGCGGGACGAGCGCCAGCGTTGCCGGGCTCGGGACGATGGTGATCTGAGCGATCGGCGTGCCCTGATCGAACGTCGAGAGGATGTCGAAGCCCGGCGCGGTGGTGCGGCCCACGAGCGAGTCGAGGTACGCGGAGGCGCCCGGGTCGTTGAAGAACAGCTCGACATTCCCGCCCTGCGGCGTGCCGAGGGTGGCATCGATGCCCTGAAGGAACGCGGCGCCGTCGTCGGCGTTGTTCACCTCGGTGCCGGCGTCCCAGACCTGGCCGCCGAAGATCGTGATGGTGATCGGGCCGTTGAAGTTGCCGGCGGCGTCGAAGACCTCGATGCCGGTGTTGTTGCCGTTGCCGATGAACAGGTCGTTCGTCGGGACGACCATGCTGGCGAAGGAAAGGAACCGGTTGGCGGCGGGGTCGGTGACGTTGAAGTCAACCGTCGCGGAGCCGCCGCCGGCGATGGGACCGGTGCTCGTCGTTGCCGAGAGACCGCTGGGGTCTGCGGCCGCGAACTCGGCTGCGAGAGTGCCGGTGCTGCCGAGCTCGGCGACTTCTTCAAGACCGAGCGATGCGGGGCTGCCCGGATCGAACAGATCGAACGAGCCGTCGCTCAATCCGAAGAATACGGGCGTGAACGCGGTGCCGCCGGATGGCAGTAAGTTCTCAAAGGTTACAGAAACAGCCTGCCCGCTTGCCGAACCGGCAAGCAGGAGCGCAGCGATAGCCATGCGTGTCATGTTCTACTCCTCAAGCTCCCCCGAGCGAGATGGTTGTTGTGAGGGCGGCAACCGCAGCCGCCCGCGGCGGGGTCGACTCCGGAGGATGATCACTCATTCCCGGTTGTGTGAGTTTTTCTCGGGTGTTGTCTTGAACGCCTGGTCCAGGATCAGCTCTTGCCGTACACCGGCACGAGCGCCGCACGAGTCACGGTGTTGAGCGGCGAGGCGAGCCAGCACGCGGACTCCGCGACCTCGGAAACTGTCGGCCACGCGTCGTGATCGGCATCGGGCATGGCCTCGCGATTGGACGGTGTGTCCATGATGCTTGGAACGACAGCGTTGATCCAGATGCCGTCCGCCTTGACCTCTTCGGCCAGGGCTCCGGTGAGCGCGACGACCGCGGCCTTGCTCGCGGTGTAGGCCGCCATGTTCGCGCCTTCGTGTGGGTGGAGCGCCGGCTTTGCGGCGATGTTGACGATGCGACCGCCGACGCCGCCGGCTCGCATCTGTCGGATCGCGGCGCGGCAGCAGTTGTAGCAGGTTAACGCGTTCATCCGGAGCTGCGCCTCGAAGAGCTCAGCGTCCGCGTCTTCAACCGGCGCGTACGCGAAGCCGCCGGCGACGTTGATGCTGGCCCATATTCCGCCGGCGTGCTCGGCGAAGAATCCGTCGGCGCTGGTCTCGTCCGCCAGATCTCCGGCGTGGACCAGCGTGACCCGATTCAGCGAGGCGAGTTCGCCTCGCGTTATTTCTTCGGGGTCCAGCACGGGAACGACGACGCTGCCGCCCTGTCCGATGACATGACGGGTGATGGCGGAGCCGAGTGCGCCGGCTCCACCTGTCACGACGATGCGCTTCTCGTTGAACGGTTGGTTCATGTGGCGAGTCTATGTATCAATGCAAACCGCCCGCGATTGCGGGCGGTCGGCTCGTACCAGGATTCTGCTTCGGTCGGCTACGCGACGTTTGCCGGCTGGTAGCCGGCGCACGTGCTGACGGGCGAAACCTGAAGGTTTCGTGGCGCGTTCTCCGGGTGCCCGCAGGGCTCGACTACGTCGGGCTCCGCCTGATGGGTGATACGGATCTGCACGAGTTTCTCCGAATCGGCTTCGTCCGCACCGAAGTGAGCGCATGTGCCACACTGGCCGCTGTGGATTGTGAGCATGTGAACCTCCTTGCGTTCGATTGCGTCGATGATGTACGTAGCTTCGTGCGCAGCGATGCGGATCGCAAAGAAAACCCCCGTCGATGGCGTAAATGTCACCGAGTCTCAGCGACGCTGTCTCAGTTGTGACGCGACTCGTTCCGATAGCCGGTGTTTCGGAGCGTTTGCTCGCTTAGCCGATGGAGATCGCAGCCTTCGCGGCGCGGGCGATGTCGTCTGGTTCCGCCATCCGGCCCTTGCCCTCGGTTCGGCAGGCCTGCCAGCCCGTGCCGGGTTGCACAAACGTGAACCCGTCGTGTCTGAGCTGCGCGATGTTGCGTTGCGTCGAGGCCTGATTCCACATCTCAGTGTTCATGCTCGGAGCGAGGAGCACGGGCGTCGCAGTCCGGTCGATCGCGGAGAGCGCGAGCGTCACGATGTCGTCGCACATGCCCGCAACGAGCTTGGCCAGAGTGTTCATGGTGCACGGCGCCACAATCGCGAGATCAGCGTTTCGCGCGAGCCGGATGTGCTGCGGGTCGTGGCTCTCGATGTTCTGCCACGGAGAGACATACACGGGGCGGGCGGATAGAGCTTGGAACGTGAGCGGTGTGACAAAGCGCGTCGCCGACTCCGTCATGAGCACGGTGACTTCGGCACCTGTTTGAGCGAGATGGCTTGTCAGCACGGCGGACTTGTATGCCGCGATCCCACCGCAGACGCCCAGCATGATGTGTTTGCCGGACAGGCCCGCGTCCATCGTTCGCCCCGCTAGAGCAGCGGCTCATCGGCGGCTGGGAGGGCCTCGGCATCCTCAACCGGCGAGTCATCGATCTCGATCTTGTCCTCCAAGATTTCCTGGATGACGACTTCGAGATCGGTTCGCCCGTCACGCTCGACCATCGGCCGTGCGCCTTCGAGCAGCTGCACGAGCCGGCGTTGAATGACGGCGGTGAGCTTGAATCTGCCGCCGAATTTCTCGACGATCACTTCACTCTTCAGCGCATCGATCATGGTGCAGGCTGCCTCGTTTGGGGTGGCATCGCGAGGGGAATGGTGGGATCTGCGGGCTTGACCACGCGGACCCGCTTGGTGAGGATGATAGGCGGGGATGATCTCATTGGCGTGGGGCTCAACGCCTCCTTTCGGAGACCTGGCCTTGTGGGAATGCGGCGTGGATCCGAGGCATGTTGATGAGTGCCCCGGCCCGAGAGCACTCAGAGCGGGGTAATTGTTTGGCAAGCGAAACTCACGGCGTGCAGCGTTGGACATCCGGCGACCGGGTCAGGCACTCGACGAAGCCGGAATGGGGCGAGGGTGTGATCACGGCCGTTGAGCCGGTGCTCGTCGAGGGCAAGCCGAGCCAGCGTCTGACGATCCGCTTCGAGAGGGCCGGGGTGAAGAGACTCGCCGCTGCCGTCGCTGCTCTGCAGCCGGCCGATTCCAAATCGAAGCTCGATGATGCAGAAGAACTCCGGGCCGCCCAGGAGGCGCTCGGACGGCTCGATAGCTCGGAGATCGTTGCGGTGCTCTCGTCGCTTCCCGAGCCGGCACGAGACCCATTCCGACCGCTTTCCGAACGGTTTCGCTCGACGCTCGAGCTGTACAGGTTTTCCGGCGAGGGTGGCAGCCTCTTGGATTGGGCTGCGATGCAGACAGGGCTAGCGGATCCGCTATCGAGGTTCAGCCGTCACGAACTCGAGCAGTGCTTTGGGCGCTTTCGGCGTGCACTCGATGCGCATGCGCGAGCGGTCGGACTTGAGATCGCTCGAAACGATCCGTCAGCGGCTTCCAAGATCGTCGGCGCGGCGCCAGAGGCCGCGAAGGAAGCGATGCGTCGAGTCGCCGCCGGGCGTTGAGCTGGATCAACACGCGTTGCAAGTGTCACGAACGGGTGACCGTCGCGATTCGGACACTCCGCTGCCGTACCAACGGGGGAATCTTCTTGACCAGGGTTTCTCGGACGTATCCGCGCCAGGTGTGCCCGCTGGCATCCGTGGACTTCTGATTGAACAGGCCTCCCGTCATGCCGGTCGCGAGGCGGACGGCGACATGAAATCGAAGAACGAGACGACGGGAGAGCATCAAATGCAGCAGGACGACTTCCAGACGCAGTTCCAGAAGCTACTCGAGAAGATTGAGGGCCTGCCCGCCGAGCAGCGCGGCAGCCTCGAGAACCTGGCAAGCGAGACAAAGGACCGCCATCAGCGGATGAAGCGAACGATCTCCGACCTTCAAGAGTCGCTCGATTACCTGCGGGTCTCCGTGAAGTACCTGGTGTTCGATCTCGAGGCAACCAGACGCGAGAACAAGCAGCTGCGCGGCATGCTGGGAGGCGGGAAGTCCGAAGGCTGACCCCGCGGAAGGGCGAGGTCGCCGGAGCGCGCGGGTCGCGCTAGCATGGCCGCGTCCGGAGAGGTGGCAGAGCGGTTGAATGCGCCGGATTCGAAATCCGGTATGGCCTTCGGGTCATCGGGGGTTCGAATCCCCCCCTCTCCGCTTCATTTGGAAGAACGCCCTTCACGGCTTGTGGTGGGCATTTTTTCATGGTCGCGCGCAGCGCAGCCCCAAAACAGCCCCATTCACAGCCCCATTTGCCCTCTCCGCTAGGAGACCAGTGCCACAGTTTTGTGGCAGCACCTCAGTTTGAAGCTTTGATTCCCGCTTGTAGTGCTCGTCGCAGATCCTGTCGTTGGGGTGTGCTGAGTGCGATCATCCAGTCTGACTACGGCGTGGCTACGAGTTGTAGCTGGCGAATGACAAGCTCCCTTGGTAAGTGGGCGGGATTACAATGCCAACATGTCGTCCCGCAGTCATGATGCTGGCTTCGATTCGCGCCTGCTCGTATCCCAAGCGGGGGTGACATCTCCTCTGACACTTGTACGCGCCTATTCGCCCGGTGAGTGGGAGCTGTTCGTCCAGGAGGCGGTTGATTCACAATCTGACTACACGCGAGTCGTCAAGATTGCAGGATCTGGTGACAAAGGACGCGATGTCTGTGCAGAGTTATCCAGTGGTGAGTGGGACAACTTCCAGTGCAAGGCTTATCGCCAGGCACTTACACCAAGCGACATATGGGTTGAACTCGGCAAGCTGTTTCACTATGTGTCAGTTGGCGATTTCACAATGCCACGGACATATCTGTTCGCGTGCCCATTTGATGTGGGTCCCAAACTGCACGACTTGCTATCTTCACCTGATCGCCTGCGTGAAGGCCTTATCGAGGCGTGGCCTGCGCATTGCGCCAGCAAGATCTTGACCAGCGACACTATCCCACTTTCTTCCGATCTTTTAACGCTGATCCGATCCACTTCTTTTTCGATCTTCTCCTACATTCCTACTCTCACCCTCATTCGTTATTCGCTGTGTTCCCCGTTTGCATCGACGCGATTTCATATCGAGTTGCCGCCTCGAAGTGACCCGGATATCCCGCCAGAAGAACTTCAAGGTCACGAGCACCGTTATGTCGCGAAGCTGTTTGCGGCGTATGGTGATGCCTGTGGAACGAGTGCATTTTCAGCTTCTGATCTAGACTCTCGTCCGCATCTGGGTTCCCACTTTGTCCGCGCCAGGGAAGCGTTCTACTCGGCTGCGAGCCTTGAACGGTTTTCGGAAGAAAGTGCGCCAGTTGGTGCGTTTACATCCTTGAAACACGCTGTCTTTGCTGGTGTTGTGGATGTTGCAGAATCGCCGCACGCCAACGGGTTAGATTGTGTGCGAGCTACCACACGAGCAGCACAAGAGCTTCAGCTTTCGGATCAGGTGCTCGAACCTAGAACTCGCGTCACCGATAGGCACGGGGTTTGCCATCACCTGGCAAACGAGGATCAGCTCGATTGGTGTACGCCGCGGGACTTGAAATCAGGTGGGACTTGATGACACATCGAGTCTTCAACTCTCAACTCGATGTGGCGCTGCGAACGTCTGTGACGATCTGGGCAGCGTCACCGAGTGCTTTAGGCGCATCTCGCCTGGTTTACTACGACTATCTCGTAGTCCATAGCGGCGATGTTCAAGGTGGTCCCACAAGCCTTCACCCTGCTACGCCATATCGAGGAGGCGAGCTCGTCGTACGCAGAGATCTGATCGCATCAGGCTTGTCATTGTTGTGTAGTCGCCGGATCGCACGTCACATTGAGTCGGACGAGGGCTACTTGTATGAACTCGGCGACAATGGTGCTGGCTTCGTGGACTCGTTAACGTCTTCGTACGCTCGCAGGCTTCGAGAACGTGCACTGTGGCTCGATACGAGTTTTGGACAGATGAGCGACGGTGACGTCGCTTCACTTGTTCGCGAATCCTCGCATGCAGCAGACGCCGACTTTGTATTCATTGATGACTCTCCGCTATAGGATTACGCGATGTCAGGCGGATTGACCATCTCAGGCATTCGTGTCATCGGCCCGCAGAAGCCAGACGCCGAGATTGACTTCGTTCCTGGTGCCAATCTCGTCTATGGCGTATCCAATACTGGAAAGACCTTCGCGTTTCAGGCAATTGACTTTTGTCTCGGTGGTAGAGATAGGCCCAAGACGACAATCCCAGAAGCCTCGGGATACACGTCTGCCCAGCTAGGTCTAATCAGTGACACCGGTGAGCAATATATAGTTGAGCGTGACTTTTCCTCCGGCAATGCCCGCGTGTACACGGCGCCATTTGATCATGGCGGAACGCTTTCAAACGGTAAAGACGTTGCTCAAACGGCAGCATCAACTAACGAGAGTATCTCTTCAGTTGTTCTTGGCTGGTGCGGCCTCGGGGGACGTGTTACCAGGCGAAACAAGGATGGAAAAACAGGACCGCTGAGCTTCAGGGAGATGTCTCGCTTTGTGTGCATCAATGAGAGCTACATGCTCTCAGAGGACTCACTCGGCAGGTTCGGCAAGGGCTTTGATTACTCCCCCTGGTTGAGTTGTTTCAGCATGCTCCTGACCGGCACTGACGCTTCTGGTGTCAGCGAAGTTGCCAGCCGGGCGATTCGGACTGCCCGTGCCGAGGCGAGTCGACTTGAGCTACAGCGACTGCTGAAGCGATGCAATGACGAGCTCGCCGAGTTGGGGGAGTCTACGGAGGAGGTGCAAGGGCGGCTTAAGAAACTAGAGGCTGCTACAGAGAGAGCAATCGATGAACAATCGCAGCTCCAGACACGTGCGCGAGAACAGGATGATTTGATCCGACAGTCACGGGCTGATGTAGAGGATGCAGCGCGGAGATCCCGGCAAGCATCCGAGTTGTTGAATCGATTTGAGCTTTTGCAGCAGAGCTATAAGACGGACTTGGTACGACTGGAGGCAATCCAAGAGGCAGGTACATTCATGTCCATCATGCCTGAAGAGATATGCCCTACCTGTGGTACCGAGTTGGTTCAAGATGGTGATTCACGCGATGTCGATGATTCAATCTCCATTTCTGTTCAGTCAGCGAGAGCAGAGCACGCTCGGATAGTGGCACTTGACCACGAACTATCGCGAGCGATCGAGCAGGTTCGTGGGGATGGCTTGCAAGCAAGGAAGGATTACGCGACAGCAAAATTGCGATTTGATGGTGCGAAAGATCGCAAAGCGCTTGAACTTGCACCTCGTCTAGAAGCCTTATTCAATGATCTCAGAGATCTGCGGGCCGCAGAGAAGAAAGCAGCGGAGGCGCAAGCTCTTAGCAACCAGATCACGGAGTTGGAAGCACGCATCCGTGAACTAGATGGCGCCAATCGACAGCCAGCCCCAAAAGCATCATCTAGCGGTATCCCGAGCTACGAAGTCAGCTTGCTATGCGATGTCATTGGTGAAACTCTTGAAACGTGGGGCTATCCAGGGTTTCCACGCATCACGTGGGACGGTGATTTTGATGATTTTCGCTTCGACAATCAGCTCCGAAGCGACTTTGGGAAGGGGTATCGTGCCTTCCTCCTGTCCGCGTTCGTCACTTCATTGATGCGGTACTGCAAGCAGCGACAGATTGCTCATCCCAGGTTTGTTGTGCTTGATTCACCTCTAGTCACACTGCACCAAGACGTTTCGGGCCCTGCAACGTCGTCAGAAGATGGTGAGTTCATTCAGACTGACATGAAGGACGCGTTTTTTCGCGATATCGCCAGGCTATCTGAGGATGACGGCCAGATAATCATCTTCGACAATGACGCCCCGCCGGATGACCTTGGGCCCGTACATAGCCATGTGTTTGTCGGCCCAAATCGTGGCGGTCGTTGCGGCTTCTTCCCTGCAGCTACTTGATTGTAGAGTATTACTACAGCTGTACTTCTCGCATGCTTCCCCCTGTAGTTCCGCCCAGTTGCTTCATCGCAGCCTCGGATTCGCCATCGTGCAAGTGGTAGTACAGGTCGAGAATCGATGAGCTCGAATGCCCCATCCAAGCCATGGCCATCCGATAAGGCACGCCCGAGTTGGCGACCACGGAAGCAAAGTGATGCCTGAGGCTATGGGTCTTGATGTTTCCCGGGTAGCCCGACGCTGCGGCTGCCCGCTTCAGCTGAGCGAGAAGGGTCCGGTCTCGTAGCCCAGGCAGGACTATCTCGGTCTTCCGGTAAAGTCGGTCGTAGACCTGTCGTGCGAGCGGGTGGATCGGGACGAACCGATCGTCTTTGTCCTTGGTCGTGCCAGCTGATCCTCCGCGCTGGATATGGAGGACCCCAAGCTCACCACGATCGAGCAACACATCCTCCCACTGCTGCTGAACCAGCTCGCCGACACGCATGCCGGTGAATGCCAAGATGGTCACTGCGTCTGCATAAATGCCGTTGAGCTCGCCGATGATCGCGTGGATCTGATCCGTAGTCGGACACGGCTGCGGTTTCGCTTTGGACTTGGGCAACTCTGCAGCCGCCAACTCATAAACCGGCAGGAGCTTCTGCCTCCAGGCCCACTTGAACACCTGCTTGCAAACCGTAAGCGTCGTGTAGAGCGACTTGCCCGCGTAACTCGTGCCCTGCTTGTGACGCTGGTCGCACAGCCATTCTCGGTACTTGTAGAACTCCCGCTCCGTGAATTGGTCTGCGTAGCTGATCCGCTTGGCCGTGCAGAACCTGTTGAGCTTGTCGATCTCTGCTTCGTACTTCGCGATGGATCGTGGAGCGAGGTCTTTGGACCTGCTGAAGTCGAGGAAGTCGCTCGTGAGCTCAGAGATACGGATGCGTACAAATCGCTGCTCAGGCCGACCCTCATCCAGGCGAGCTTGGATCTCGAGCGCCTTGCGTATAGCTGCTTGACGGTTACGGGTCTTCAACGATGGGTAGACGCGACGCCCATCGATGTCGGTGTACTCAGCGTTCCAGGTGGAATACTCAAGGGTGCCAACCACACGGTGGCCGATGATGACGCTTGTGCCTGGGACCTTCTCCTTCTTGGCGAGTTTCATGGCGTTGCTCCTGCTCTGAGAGGGCGGAGAAGCTACCGCTGACGGTGCCTCGGGCGCAACCCCGAACGGCCCGTATTTCCGCTAAAGAACTGCTCAATCATGCGATCTCGCCAGAATCGGAGCGGGCGACCGCGCCTAACGGAACCAGAGAACCGCTCTTCACTGGACCAGCGGTAGATCGTGGCCAGCGATACCTGGAATAACTCCGCTGCTTGCTTCGGCGTCAGAACAGCCGGGAACCGATCCCCGTCGATTGCCTGCTGGATCTCGTCTGTGGCAAGCTGCATCCCAACTCCTTGCTGGCCACAAGCGGGCCGATACGCCGGAATACACAAGAACTCGTCTCTCTCCAGTGGTGTCACCATGCCACCACAAACGAGTCACAATCATGAAGAACCGACCATCATCCACGGCTCCAGCGAGTCAATGAGAGCACTGAACGATCGGACGGTCACACTGACCGTTACGAGTCCGCCGTACTTCAACGCGATGGACTACACGCAATACGACGGCGCGGGCACCGACAAGCATCGCTCGCGCACGTACGCGAACGGCTTCGACAGCTACGCCGCGTACCTCGGACTCATGCAGAGGATCTTCTCCGAGGTCTTTCGTGTGACTGTTCCAGGCGGCCACGCAGCCGTCGTCGTCGGCTCCATACAGCATGAAGGACGCTGCTACCCGATCCCACAAGACCTCACGAGAAGGCTCCAAGACATCGGCTGGGAGTTCCACCAGCAGATCATCTGGTACAAGGGCACGTCTGTGTGCGACAGGGCTGGCACACTGATCCAGCATCCATTTCCCGGCTACTACTACCCCAATTGCACACACGAAGTCGTTCTCGTCTTCCGCAAGCCTGGACCAAAGCTCTACCGGCACAGTGACGATGACACAAAGGATGCGTCTCGAGTGCCGATCACTCCACTTGTGCTCAGGGACATCGTCAATGACATTTGGGCCATCCCGCCCGTGCCGTCCAAGGCCGTCGATCACCCATGCCCCTATCCGGCAGAGCTTGTCCAGCGTCTGGTCATGCTGTACTCGCATAAGGGAGATCTCGTCCTCGATCCATTCTGTGGATCCGCGACAACGGGCCAACTGGCCAACGCAATGGGCCGGGGATTCACCGGGTATGAGACCGAGAAACGGTTCGTTGATGCCGGCCGATCGAGACTGAGGGAGCCACTTGAAATCAAAGAGCGAAGTCTGGTCATCAAGCTCGACCACATCGAGGGTGACCCCTTTTTGCACGCCGGGCAGGAGCACGTCGCGACGCGCACTCCACTCAGTAGGCCGAGGCCCAAGAGCAGATCCCGCTCCTGAGCTCGGGTGCTTGACCTCATGCATCCACAGCATCGGATGCCTCCACTTCTGATTCTGAGAGTTTCAGCGGACTCTTGGCTCCATGGTCGATGCTCAAGACACGATCAGAGTGCCCTCCGGCATTGTGCTCCGGATTGAGATCTGATGATGATTCGGATGCGAACTGCCCGTCCTGATCCGGGCGCGGAGCTTCCGTCAATGGCGGTTCTGTAGCACTGCCTGCGTTGAGGTACCCCAGCGCCCCGCAAAGTGGGCATTCCGGTTCATACCTGGATTCCGCGTTCAACAGGGTGCCGCGTTTGACATCGCTGTAGGTCGCATCATGTACAGGGAAACCGTTGTCACTGGTCATGCCGATCAGCGCGGTGGCCGCAATCCTCGCGACATCAGCGTTGAGTACCGCGATAGAGGGAGTTGGATCAGCATCTGCACCGGTCACATATCCGGCGGATCGGTACGCTTCTCGTGCGTCTTCATGCATGAGGCTCAAGCTGGCCTGGGAAACGTCATACCCACCTCGGCACAGAAGGCATTGGTTTGCACCAGGCAAAACGATCTGAACTTGTCCTCCCGCTTCGATCGAGTCGTCGGTGACAATGACGCCGCATCCGAGATCGATGTATGGCACGCCGTAGCGAACAGCGGTTTCGTTCGCGAGCTTTCGAAGCCCGTCATTGTCCCCGCAGCCCAGAATGACAGAGGCAGCCGCCATATGTCCGCGAGCGACAGCGCTGTCTGCGGTAGCCACAATCGGGACTACGCGGGTCGTCGGATCGGCCTTTGCTGCGTGGCGAGCAAAGCAGTCGACCTTGCGGATGCCGATGTCGTCATACCCGGCGTACGGGATGCGCGCGAGATTCGAGGACTCGATCGTGTCGTGATCGATGCACGCGATCCAACCTGCGCGGCCGCAGCCCATACTCAGCGCAAGGTTTGCGAACTGGGATCCGTTGCCCCCACAACCCACGATCGCAATCCGAAGGCGCTCTAGCCTCGACTGATCCATCCCTGGAATAAGACGCTGGCGATCATGCTTCTGATCGATCTCTGAATGTACTGACTCCCCTGTCATCCGGATGTCGATGGACCTGCCAAGCACCTCGATTGCCTGGATCTCACGGAAGTCGTCGAGCTCGGGGTCGAAGATCACGCCATCATGCCCTGTGATGTCCGAGCCAAAGACGATCATGGCGAGTGTGACTGCTCCAGCAAACACACGTTGGATGTCCTTCGCGTTCGAGTGCCCAATCCTCTCGTCGATCGCGGAGAATCGCGGGGTCCCAGTATGTGGGTGCGTATGGACATCGACGATGTCGCACCCCGAGTCTGCAGCAGCCTGATACACGACCTTTTGGAATGCCGGGGATGGCGCCACACCTCCCATAGATTGGTAGTCGAGATCCGACCTCTCGGGCAGAAAGACCTCGCGAACAATCAAGACTGTCCCGCAGGCCGTTCTCTCTCGCTTCGCGAGCAGAAACGCGAACTGTTCGTTGGACGGATCGGAAGCCAGATGGTGCCGGAGTTTCTCGAACGACGCCTGCCCCATTCGCAAGCGGATCTCATTGCCGAGAACACCCATGGATGTGCTGATGACACGATTCATGAGAGAATCTCCTTGAGCTCTTCAATGAGCCCAGCCGGAGCCGGGTCTCGGAGCTGTGTGGTCAGGTTCGCGCGAACCAGATCAATGACAGTCACGAGGTCATCACATCTCGGGTCCCAATCGATTCGCTGGTAGCAGAACCAGCTGAATCCGGGTTGTCCCGATTTCGGCTGCACGTGGCTGTACACATCCCGAAGCCTCCGACCCCGAATCGTGATGCCCGAAGAGACATAGATCAGGTGATTCCCAATGCCCGGTGGTGAGAGCGGATAGTCGTCTGGGATCTCGATGAGCACCCGGATCGTGCGCTGATCGAACCCAGCGGGAAGCTGAAACTGCTCGACGATGATGTAGTTGTCACCGAGCGAGACCGGATGGCCGTACGACAGTCGTGTCACATCTGCTTTCAATCGGGTGTTCATGCCACACCTCGCTCGTGGATGCCGACGTGATCGATGTGTGCTCCTTCTGCGAGTTCCACGCCTCCAGTCCGTGACACAAGCAGATTACTGCCATCAGGTTGCTTCACGATGAGCTGCCGGTTGTCCGGGATATCACCAGCCTTGCGAAGTGTGTCGGCTCCGACCGTTCCATCCGATCGCTCCGGGACATCTACGGGCTGGCCGTTGAACATGACGATCATGGCGTTCTCCTTTCGTTTCGTTGTGTGTGCGGCGTGTCGTGGCGCGGGTCGTCTCGTCTGATCTCGCGCGTTGGCTCCCCGCGTGGCGGGAGCTCTGGCGGATAGCGCGGCTCCCGACTGGTCGAGGCTCTTCCTGCCTGAATGAGGATCAGGACAACCGCGACGAGGGTCATGAGCTCAAGCGGCGTCACGTTGGTCGAGCGATCCACCTGCAGGCCCAAACTGGGAGCCAACTTCGTGAGGACAAGCAGCGCCCATCCAAGTAGCAGTGCCCACACCAGCATCGATCCGGCGGTCGTGAGTCTCATGGTGTCGCTCCCTTCGAAAGGAGAGCGGCCACTCCGGCCAAACCGATCGCGATGATCGCAACCCAGACAAGGGGCTCGTGCGCTACCTCCGACCCGTCCCAGCCGATCAACCTGGCGAAGACATAGGCGACGACGACGAGAGTCAGTTTCTTGGTGGTGCTTCCGGCAGTATCGCGGCGCATGGCTGTGCTCCCTTCGACAGGAACAGATTGCGCTGCACTGCCCGGATGGCTGCTGGTCCGGGGGCGGGACAGGTGCCGGATACGAAAATCCTTTGATTTCTACGTTTCCATGCCTTCATTCACCGCTGGAAATACTGGAAATCTGTCCCTCAAGGCCTGCGAGAGGAGATCAGGCGTCATCAGGACGGTGATCGAAGGCCTGTGCCTTGAGCGACTCCAGACTCGTGAAACCGCACTCTCAACCCCCTGGTTGGGCACCAGAATCCACAATTCGCGGAAGAGTCGTGATGCCTTTTCCATGTTGGACGCTGCCGTCCGGGGTGTCGTTTCGATCTCAAGCGGGATCGAGAGCTGCGTGGAATCGATCACCACGTCGATGGCGGTAGCTCTGCCGTCCGGAAGCCGAAATACAACTTCTTCACGAACTACCGCGCCTACGCGCTCCGCTTCTGACGCGACAAAGTCCGCCAGCCACCGATGGAGGACTCCCCCCCTCATTGATCCTCTGACAGGGCTTGTTCACCAGAGTTCGTGATCGCGAGGAGCTTCGACGGTCGGCCACGCGATTTCTGCACCTCATGAATCTGGACCAAGCCACGGGACACCAGATCGTCCCGGATCACGATGAACCGGCGCTGCCCCATTCCGACAAGCGAGGCGTATGAGCTGCTCGGTTGCATCGGGTTGTTTCGAATCGCGAGTAGGGTGCGACGCGAAGCCTCGTCGATTCCAGAAGCGTTCGGGCTAGCCTGCGGCGACACATCCGCTCTCACTACCGGGAGCGCCTCGAGTTCTGGAGGAATACCCTGCGGCTTGCTGGCTGGGCCAAGCTGTGGTGGATCGACATTGACCATGATCGGCTGACGAGAAGGCCCGTCCAGGAAACGGGCCGTGAATACACCCGGCTTCACCTGCTTCTGGAAGCAACTGAACTGGTCCTTGCTCAGGCCCATCGTTCGTCCGAGTCGCACCGCATCCGAGTAGCTACCAGTCCGCCCCAGCATGAGCACACCGCTATTCGCGATGATGCCCGGATCGATGTCGTGAGCCTCCTGAACATCGATGCTTGTCGTGATGCCGACGCCCCGACCGATGCGAGTGAGCAGTGACAGGGCGCTATCGCTGCGTCCGGGGCGTCGCCGACAAAGGCGAGCACCTTCATCGATCGAGACCCAAAGGTTTGCCTGCGGTACGTTTGACACGCTGGCCGAAACGCGCCGCGAGAACTCACTCATCAGCATCGCCATGATGAATGTGTCTTGGATGTGATCGGGAAGACCTGACAGGTCAAATGCGATTGCCATCCTCGACAGTGCCTCGGTAGACCAGCCTTCACGAAAGCGAAGCGCCTCGCCAAGACTGTGCATGAGCGGACTCAGTGCATCAGCTACAGCCTGTCGGACTTGCGGATGACTCCCTTTATCAGTCTCCACACAATCAAGAAGGTGGTCAGCCGATGGCTGTTGCGCCACTCTGTGCAAGCAACTGATCAGAAATCGCGATGAAGGACCGTACAGATCATGAGTGCCCGAAAGGCCTTGTCCAAAGATCCCATTCCAGTAGGTTTGAGGGACCCCATCGGGGGCTTTGAACCAGTTGAGTCGGGTTTCATGGGCCGCAACAGAATGCAGATCGACTCCGCGTTCCGCGAGTGGCTCTTTCAGCCGCGAGTACTCCGTTTTGGCAAGGTCGAATAGCCACAACCCTTGCATCTCGCGAGCGACTTCGAGGATCATGCGACACGATGCGAACGTCTTTCCAGCGCCAGACCCCGCCACACGGAGCACGTGCGAGGAGACCATCTTGGTCTGGAATCCAACGACTTCATCATGCGCGCCCACTCCCAAACGATGCGGTCCATCCAGAGGCCAGCGTTTGAAGGGGGACTGTGGATCGATCAAGGCCTTTCGCCGGTGCTTCACCGCGCGTGACCGAATGGTGCCAGCAACTAGATCATCCGTTAGGCCGAGCGCGAAGTTCCTCGCAACCATCCGACCGAGATGGTCCGAGAGCAGATCGTGCTCAATGCAGTAGGCGAAGTCTGTATCGAGCTCAGTGCTGGTCATTTCGGATGAATGGCTTGAGCACCGCCCCGAGAACGGCTTCAATACGCTTCCGGCGATCATGGGCCTCGGCATGTTGAGGGCAGAGAGTCACGTAGGCGTCATGGCCGTCCAAGATGCGTCTCCGTTGACATTCGCCGCACAATGGCATCCCGCAGCGGTAGCAGCATCGATGGTGTGTCTCACACGATAATTTGCTGCACAGACGGCATCGGCCGCCAGGTTTCCTGGACGGGTCACAGCCGCACCCGGCGAATCTCTCGGTGACCAGTTCGATTGTGTCAAGGCTCTCGCCGTCAGTGCTGTCGCACCGTGCCGTTTCAGGAACAAACGTCCGTTCGCCTGTCTCAGGATCGATCTGTACCCGACCGGACACGACTCGCCGCAGCGGCGTGCCGTTGGTGAATATCTTCGAGAACTCGTCCATCACCAGGCCTCGCTAAACAGGTGGCGCCACAGGAACTGAGCAGTTCGGAAGAGTCCAAGTGCAACCAGGTAGGTCACGAACAGCGTCAGCATGACCATGTTCACGAGGAGAAGTGTTCTGGAAGCGAATCGGAGCCGGTTCGCGCACGTTCCAGGATTGATTCGTCTCCGTGACATCGTGGGAGTATCCGTGAGCATGTCAGGACACAAGCTTGGAAGATCCCTTGGACTCGGGCCACAGTGGTGAAATCATCTATCGTTATCAGGCCGCTCACTACAAGAGCTCCCACGCCATGGCCCTGAATCTCGACGGGAGAGAGTCGAGAAGGCGCTTCGGAGGCGCATCGGCAGGAAAGGGGCTTGAGCGCACCACAATCGGCATGGTTGGCCGAAGGCGAAAAGCTGATGCTTCCCCTGTCGTATTGAAATACTCAACTGGCGAACTCCGGACATTTGGGGACAGCATGATCAGCCTGCAAGCAGCGCGACGCTTCTCATGGAGTGCCTCTCGTGCACGCTCAGGCGAGGGAGGATCCATGATGTCTCTACCCATGGCGATGCAAAGCCGCTCGCTGCCGGCACTGAGACGGGTGTCGCCGATCGCAAGGCAGGCAAGAATGCACTGGAGCATTGCGACGCCTCGCCCGACCTCACGCATGACTCGTGACGAGCATTCAGCCCAATCGACCGCCACACTTTCCATGCTCTCCTGAATGAGCCGGGTACCAAACGCCCGCCGCCCGCAGAAGTCCCAGCAGGTGAATTCGCCGGACGGCCACTGATGGCCTTCTGGTCTGAGCTTCTCTGTACCTGTGAGATGCACTTTGCCATGAGAGAACACAAAGCAGATGTCGTCTGGGTGATGGTGGTGAGTAGTCACGATGGAGTCTCTCTTCGTCCAAGCTGCGCATGACGTCGTCACGCCGTTCGGGGTTATCGTTGTCGAGCCATCCACTGCCTCTGGCAGGTATCAGGCTTGTCTCGTTTGCATGACAAAGACCGCGCAGCGATAGCGCCAACTACCCGGGTGCAAACACCCTTCGAGCGGTCCCGGACCTGTCAGACCAGTGCATTTCAGTTCAGTTGGACAAGCCCGTCGCCCGCCAACTTGGTGAGTATTGCTCAATCTAGAGAAGTCCGAAACACCGAACATCGACTGTTAGTGCATGCCAATCTGCCTCGAGCGATCACTTGGGTTACTCACACGCGTGTAAGTCGTTGTCAATGCAGGCCTCCCTTCGCATGAAAGTCCGCGGGCTCCTCGAGATGTACGCCTGCTGCAGAAAATTTTCTTCGGTGTCAAGGGCCGGTGTACTTGTTAGGGTTCGGCGGTACTCTTGACGAGCGAGTGTGAGTTGATCTCGACTAGCCGAGGCCAACCCAGTCCCTAAAGCGACTCGGCCGAACTACATCTGTCCGTGTCCCGGACACATCTGGAATGGCATTGGCCTCACTGAGCCACAAAATTGCAGTTCGGAACGATTCTTGTCGCTCAAGCATCTCCAGCTTTTGACGCCATGTACGCGTACCCGTTTCAATCTCAACTAGTACTCGGCCGTGAGGACTAATGGCGTGCACGTCAATGCGATGTGTGCCGAGAACATGCTCCATAGAGACCTCGTAGCCGGCACTCTCGAGTATCGCACCAACCCAGCTTTGCCAATAGCCGTGGACGAGACTGCCATTGACGGGAGCGATCTGCACTTTGTGTTGACGTAGCCATGTGATTGCTGGGAGACACAAGGCCAGAAGCACGATACTCCCTCGCTCAGTTGACAATGCTACTGCATCAACCAATCCCGTTTGCTCTGCAGTACGACGCGCGGCGTTGCCCTTTCGGCGGGAGAGTCCGAGCCGTTCGTATCTCTCCGACACCGGACTAAACGGGTGCGCGGCTATGTCTTTGAGGAGCAGCTGTACTCCAGGCTCACCGAGAGCTCTATCGCACTGAGGTGTCTCGCTGGAGGGTGTTCCGGACTCCGACACACCCCGACCGACCATCGGAACAGGTGAAATATCCACTTTGAATGGAGCCAATGCCCCATTGGTCCCGCGAAGCGCGGAATGGCTGGAATCAGCGATTCTAGTGGTCGTCGAGCGGGCCGACGTGAGCACAGCTGCATCCGTAATCCTGCCTTTCTCAATTTCAATCTTCGGGATCTCGATGTGAACCGGGCGCGGCCATCGGTCAGAGAGCCGACAAACAGCTTGACCGACCGGTATGGTCGCGAGCAACTCTGCTCCGGATGAATCAAGCAGCAGGTTCTGAGCGGCTGCGGCGATGTCGTTCCGAGATCGCAGATTCAACGAGGCGACGGCATAGCAGTTTGACAACGCCACCTGGCTCAATGTCACCGGGGATTGGGTAGCCAGTAGCAAGCCCAGCCCCGACTCGCGGCCCTGCCGTATCACGGTCTCAATGATCGACTCACGCGCTCCATCTCGCCTCGGCGCGAGTTCATGGGCCTCCTCCAAGCAGACAAGCAGCTTAAGCCGCTCTCGGTCGACTGAAGCCTGCAGATGATTGTGGAGCTGCCGAAGTAGCAGATTGGTGGCCAGTGCCGCATGCTGACGAGTAAGGCCGTCAAGCTCTAGTACGGTGTGGCCATCAAGGAGAGTCTCGACATCGCCAGCGTCACGCTCCGAGCAGAACACTCGGCCGAGTGGCCCATCGACGACTTCGTCCAGGATGCGGAGGGCTGTCTGTTTCCACGGGCCAGTTCGCCCACCAGATTCTCCGCTCCGGACGGAGTCTCGAACATCAAGAAGAGTGGGTGTAATGCCGGATGATGAGAGATTCTGAATCGCTTGGACCATCACCGCGAACGCGGCGTCACCACCCGTGAACGTGCTGCAGATCTCCTCGACCACCTGGCGACAGTGGACATCTTGCGTGAGGCCCGGAGGCGCGACGAGTGGGTTGAATCGGAATGTTGCCCCGTAATCGCGGCCCAAGGAGCAGACGCGGATACCGGAGCTGTCCGGATGCGTGAGTAGGTGCCGCGTAGACCGTTTGTGGTCAGTCACGACCCATGGGATTCCTTGCGCCCTGAGTTGGAGAAGAATCGAGTGCACCAGGTTGCTCTTGCCAGAGCCGCTACGACCGACAACGAGCATGTGCTGAAGCAGCTCGCCAGGTGATAGCCCGACATGGCCAAGGCTCACAGAACCGTGCTTGATTCGACCAAGACGAATCGGGCCGTCGGCCTGGGATGCCGATGGAGGCGACAGCATGGGGTGACCAGATGCTCCCAGGCGCCTCAGCATCATCTGGGCGCTGACTTCGATCTCGTGGCGTTCCTGCGGCGTTGCTGTAAGCCACGCAGTTTCAAGTTCCCGTGCACGTTCACCTAGAACAGGCCGGAGCTGCCGGCTCCACACCGGTGGACTACTCAACCCTTTCACCCGCTGCATTGACGATGTCCGCGTACTCACGAAGCCAGCTCTGCCTCATGGCTTCGACGCCGGCATCTCGGGCCACGTTCGCGAGCGGGAGCAGATTGCTCCAGAGCGCGAGTCGCTCTTGGTGAAGGAGGGTCTCTAGCTTTGTCAGCCGGTCATAGAGGTACCGCTCCAGATCAGGAGGGTCGGCTGGGCGCGGATTCAGTAGTTTGTGGCGAACGGTCTGGATCTGGTCCTGTAGCTCAGCACAACGCTGATCGCTCAGCCCAATCCGGGCCGATGCGAACACTGCCGGAGCACGGAGCTTTGACTCCGATGCGGCAGCCTTGTGAGTGATCCAGGATGAGAGTTCGTCTTGATCGTGTCGCCCTTGATCTGGACTTGATGTGTACGCCGGCACCGGCGTGTAGCTTCCGTAGAGTAGTGTCATGCTGCTGGGATGATGGATACCACTACATATGTTGCGTCGTTTTGGCCCGCATGCCCGCACGAGATCAAACTCGACAGCACATTTGCAAAGGCCCCGATCTGCCTGCGCTCAGAGGTGTATGTGGGCCGTTCAGACAGCGGATTCTTGATACGCCCCCGTTTCCTGCGTTGCATGACATACCCACACACACCAGACGCGGTGATGCTCGATCTGATCACGGACTGCATCGCCCGCGTAGACCATTTGAACCGGCAACTCGGGGATCGCCTCACAGATTCACCAACTCAGCAGGACGCAGTCTTGCTGGACCTGCATCGGGTGCATGGTGAATTACTGGCATGCATCGGGCACCTTGAGCGCGTTCGAGCGAAACGCTTATAAGCCAGACGCCCCCTAAAGCACCGGTATGGAACAACAGGTCGGTGCCCTTCTGGATGCCGTCGATCTGGGGGCGTGGTATTCCGCGAATCCCTGGGCCTTCGACAGCATCGTCTACTTCATCTTCTTCATCGGTCTCAGCCGTGCCCTCCTCGCTGAACGCTTTGGTGGCCGGGCCGGGGCGGCTATCAGCGGATCCCTCGGCGCAGCACTCGCTGTTGGGGCAACTGTTGCGGCTCGACAGGCGGGATGGTCCCTTGTCGGACTCGGCCCTGTTGCCTGGGTTCTTCTGCTCATCGTTCTGGCATCGCTCGTGTACGGGCTGCTACGGCGCATCGGCCTCTCGCGCGTCCCGAGCATTGCACTCTCGCTCATTGTGCTTTCCGGGATTGGGTCCACACTCGGAGCAGCCGTTGATGTGCTTCTGGTAGCGGTTGGCTTGGGCGGCGGGCTTGCGGCAATAGGTGGAATCGGAATCGTGACACTCATCGTGTGGTTCCTGACGAAAGCCGGCGGACAGTCCGGAGTGCGTATCTCAACCCCACAGCACACAACTGAGAACTATCACGAACAAAGCGACGACACCGGTGTTGGACGTGCGGCCGACCAAATCAGCCGCAGTGAAGCAAAGATTGCTCAGGCTCTCGAGAGGCTCCATCAGCACGTCAAGCAACACGGGCTGGACAACTACGCCCTGGGCATCATCGATGATCTGCATGTGCGTCGTCGGGATATCGACGTGCTGTACGCAATGGTGCTCCGGTCGCTGGCCAAGCAGGGACTCAGAGAAGGGTCGCTGCCAAGGGCAACGCTGGAGGCAGCTCAGGCGGTCATGCTCAAAGCCCGTGAGAACACGATGCATTTCCGTGACACGCTAGAAGTGGCGGCAGCTGCTCACCAGGAGGGCAACCGCAAGCTGTTTATGGAAGCTGTCGAGCGGCTTTTGAAGCTGGAGCGTGAGGCAATCGGGCTCAACGAACAACTTCGAGAGCTACTCAGATCTCAGCGCAAGACAAACCGGAGGAGGTGATACCGATCGAGTCGGACGATGACCATACTCATCCAATCCGATTTCGCGTTCTGCTCCTCTTGCACATGCCCCGATGCGCCCGCGAGGTCAGAGAGCGGATACCCGGTTCCAAACGCAAGCAGATCGAGACCACGATGCACCGGCTGAGAGATCAGGGGCTGATTGTGTGCGTGACGCCGAAGCTGCTTCAGTCACGCTTGTACGCGAGGACGGCTCTTGCAGAGCAGCTCGTGTGGAGACAGTCCGGTGTCCAGCCCAGTCGATCCCACACTCTCAACCAGGCGGAGCTCAATTTACGGTCGTGGATCTGCGCGGGTCGCTACCGGAGGCTTGTTCTACGGGTCATGGATGAACCCATGACACCAAAGCAAATCCGCCGCCGTGTGCTGCCGCTGTACGAGCGCATCAGTCCAAACCATGTGCATGGTGTGCTACGGGAGTTCGCGGCACGCTCGATTGCGCAGGGTGACCCTTGGCGTCATTGGCGGCTGACACCGCTGGGACGACGTTTGCACGATGTCGAGACAGATGGCTTACCAGCGATGCCGAGACAATCGAGCTGGCAGACCAACTGGGGGCGGCGCTAGACGAATGGCCAGGATGCCGCGTCGTGGGCGACGGATCGCCTTTGGGCCATGACCCAAATAGCTAGCGCCGAACCGACGAGAACCAGGCCAAGGATGGCATGTACAGGTTTGATTTTCATGGCCTGACCGTACCGCTGATGGCTGCACGGCGCAACCCAGACAAATCCAGAGAAGGGCCTGAGAGATGCTTGTGAGCAGGTATCCCGTGGATCATCTGCCCCGCATGCCCTTTACGATGTCATCGATGGAGCCTGCAGGACGTTCGTCCCAGTGGAGGTCGCGGTCGATCTCGATGCCCCGAACCCGGATGTCCTTCAACTCATCGAGTGAGAAGTAGCCCCACTCCGAGTTCTGGTAATCCTGGTTCAAGACGGCGTAGCCGAATAGCAGCCGATCGTTGGGGTCGTACTCCGCGGCATACCAGTCGCTGCCCCCGATGAAGAAGTGCTCATAGATGACCTTCTGTTCCCACGGGGTATTCTCGGTGTCGTACAGCCGCGGCATGCGGCTCAGGTGTTGGTCGGATGGTTCGTTCCACATACCCTTGGGATGGCTGGACGCCTTGATGTGGATTGTGCTGGATCGGCCTCCCAGCCATTGATTCCGTGTACCCATCCGAGCGTCGGGATTGATCCGTGGGAGTCGCGATCGCACTCCGAACATGGTGAGCGGTGTCAGCCTGCAGCAGGACATTCGCATCGATGTAGCGGCGGACGGCGGTTGAGCCCATGACCCACCCGTAGCGCGCACACATTTGGTACTCGGTTAGGTGGGTCGCGTAGAAGCTCGCAGAGGCATGGCGAAACCGATACGGGTAGACACGCTCGCGAAGCTCCTGGCGGCCAACGTCGCGCAGCTTCCGCAATGCATAGCGGTAGTTCCACTGGATGAAGAGAGCATCCGGATCATGAAACACGACTTCGCTACCAGCTCGGATTTCCACGCCTGACGGATGACGTTCAAGCCAGAACATCGCTTCGTCGCTGGCAATCGCCAGTGACACCTTTCTCGGCTTGGTCTTGGAGTGCCTCACCCGGATCCAGACAAGCGGTTCTCCATCGGGATCACGAGTCACCTCGACATCCTTCAGGCGGACATTGAACAGCTCGGTTGGTCTGAATCCACCATCGAACAGGGTCATGACCAAGGCCGCCCCCTGCGGAGAGCCGATCGCGCGAGCCATTCGTCTGGCGTCGTTAAGCGAGAAGGCATTGAGCTCGGGAGCACGGTCCGAGGTGTCGAACCAGCCTGTCAGCTCCTCATACCGCTGGGTGCTCTCGCCAATGAGCCAGCCGTAGAACTGGCGGATGATCTTTTGGAAGTCAGTAACCGTGTCCCCGGCATACGGGCGAGGCCCGCCAGCTGTCGCGATCGTTTGGACTGTCCCGTTTTCAAGACCGACCACGAACCGATCCATGTGCTCCAGTTCGATCTCACGGAAGCCAACCGGGACTTCCATGGCGAAGCGCCGCAGATGCCAGATCAGTTTGAGGCACCGACCGTCGCTCACACGAATTCGGCGAAGTCTCGATCGCTTGGATCGGACTCCAATCACGAAGTCGTAGATATCCTGGCGGTGGTCTTTCCGGAGCGACTGGTCAGTCACGAGTCGCTTGAGTTCGCGTTGCAGTTTTCCTGTGTAGTTGTGTATGTCGATCTTGTCTGTATTCATTCTCCTTCCTCTTTGGGCTACCACATAATCATGTGTGCAGTGCCCAATCGGCCTTCACAGGGGAGTGGCAGCGCTCGGGGGAGTCACACCAATCTGGGTCAACGCCCAAGCCGGGCGACGCCATCCCAGACGCTCTTCCCCCGGAACTGACCAAAAAGTGAGGCTCCCGATTGCACTAGGATCAGAGTCTTTCATACCACACTAATAAATCTTTCGTTCTTGTCCGAGTCCACTGCGTCGCTCTACGACACCATCAAGGGTTACGTCAGCAGGGGGCGAGCGAAACTGGTAGCAATAGGAGCCGCCGAGGGATCCGCCCCACCGCTCCTCACAGTCTCAGACTGATTGTCGCCGCTCGATGCGGCTTGTTCCGCCCCCAGTAGCCCAAGCGTGGTGGGCCAACGAGTTTGTGGATCCCCGATGCGCGGATTCTGGCGGAATCGCAAGCAACGGAAACGCCGGTTCAGTCTCTGAACACTGCTTCTGCCTGATTCTCTCGGGAGCTGATCTGGTGCCAGGGCACGTCCTCTCTGTACTCCTGTATCTCAACCCAGCGGCAACCCATGTCCGTCGAGCCACAAAAGACTACTGCCCAACGCCGTCGGAGCGTACACCCGGACTTCGCTTGACAGAATCACCGGCTCGCGGACCCGATACCCTCCGGAACCCGGTGGGTTCGAATGTCGGCCTACCCGCTAGGGACCAGGAAACGGGTACCAGCGCAGAGGTCATCTGAATGTACCGAGAGCCTGTTCCATCGCGGTCACGATCTCGGGACGGGCTGGCACGAGCGTGGACCGTACCCGCCTGGCTCGCAGATGATCCCGCAACACGCTATACATCTCATCGATGACATCCTCGCGATCTGCGCCCGCGTAGAACCCCTGGGCGCCACCCGCCGCGCCGATCCCGCCGATGAACCCATAGCTCTTCGGCTGCACGAGGAACATCGTCGTGCCAAGGGTGCCGACGAAGTCGTACCCGAGCCGGTCGTGCCAGAAGTGCGTCACGATTAGCGCGTGCGCGTCTGGGTCGGCCCCGAGCGCCCGCTTCACGTTCCCCGCGTGCGCCCGCGCGTTCGGTGCGAGTGACCCGTACGTGTCGAGCGTGGCATGCAGCGACCGGTAGTCCTCGAGCGAAAAGAACGTCTCGGGCGGAGCGGGCTGCATCGTCCCGACCGTCGTCATAGTCAAAGTGGTCTCGGGCATCGCGAGCACGATGCCGCACGCGAGCTTCGCCGCCGCGAGCAGCCGCGCGGTCGCGACTCGGTCGTCGCCGGCGCGGAGATCAATTAGCGCAAGCACGCGCCGCGTCGGGGCGATCTCCCTTCGGCGGAACGTCGGGCGGTCCGCGATCGCAGTCTGGAGCACGTTTAGGTCACCCAGACGCCCCCGCCCGCTCACACCCATCGGGTCCGCAAGCCCGGACATCTTCTCAAGCGACCGGTACTGAACCCGCCCGGCGGCAATGCCCGTCTCGATCGGGATGGCGTGCCGGGCGAGCCACCTTGGGAGTTCTCGCGGTTCAAGCCTCATCGCGAGTCCACCGGGAAGAAGCAGGTGTTCGTGAGCTCGATGATTTCCTCGACCGACCCTTCGCAACCCGGGTAGGTCTTGAGACGCGACCGGACGCCGTAGGCGAGCGCCTTGCGCATGTGCGTGCGGTTGACATCGAACGAATCAGTGCGCTGATCCATGAGCCGAAGGGCGCGAGCGTTGTCGATAATCGCGAGCTCACCGCGAGGGTTCGACCCCTCGATCAGGTTCTCCTCCACGAGATCGCGGAGTTTGTCGAGCGCGGCACGGCGCTTCCGGCTGAAGTTGGCTGCCGTAGTAATCGCCGTATATGCGCCGCACGTCTCCCACCCGCACCGCTCGGCAAAGTTCTTGGGCGTCATGGCGAACGCCGCCGCGCCGAGCGCGAGACGGAGATCGTCGGGAACGCGGACCTTCGATGCCGCCGCCTGCACCTCGCGGAACGTGAAGCCGGGAGGGACCTGAACGGACTCGTCTCGCCCCTCTTCGCGTGGCGCGAGCATGTGACGCCCCGCGGAGTTCTGGTGCTCGGTGTACATCTGCTGGCGTGCGTCGCTGTCGGGCTGGTGCATATTGTACCCGATGCGGAACCGGTCCCAGAGGGCGAGGGATCGCTCCCCCTGCCCGCCGTACCCGCGCGGGTTCCCGGCGCCCATCACGAAGAAATTCCGCGAAAGCAAGACCGTGTGCGAGGCCTCTTCGCGCCCCGGCACGCTCAGCGTGCACTGCTTGAACTCCATCGACTCAAGGAAGACGTTGGTCGTGGTCGAGGGGATGCGCGGGAACTCATCTACGAATATGCCGACGGCCCCCGGCGTGAGCATCGGGCCGCGGTCCAGCGCGTACTTCATCCCGCTTACGGGGATGATGTCGCCCCGAATGTGCAGGTCGGAAAGGTCGGCCGAAGCCTGGAGCTCCGCGAATGGCGCGTCAATCAGCTTGCAGAGGAACCGCATCGCCGCGGTCTTGCCGATGCCCGACGACCCCTCCACGTACGCGTTCATCCCAAACATGAGGGCAATGTACATAGCCTCCATCGCCTCGACCATGTGCTCACCCTGGAAACGCTGCCGGGTCTCGTTCTTGATCTGAGACCAGTGCCCCGCCATTTTCGTCCGGATCAGGTCCGGCTGGAGTTCCTTCCGCGAGGCGCCGTAATACAGCTTGCCCTCGCGTTCCCGGATCGGTTTGCCTTCGAGCTTCATGTGGCGCGCGAGATTCTCGTTGTCGTCCTTGCTCAGCCCGCCCTCGGACCCGAGCCCGGTCCAGTTTCGGTCGTCGTTGTAGCGCGCGGTGTACTCCGCGTCGGTGAGCTGCTGCGTGGGCTTCCGGAACAGGCCGTCGCCCGACACCTTCCGAGATCGGGAGACACGCTTCGGTGCCGCCTCGCTCACGGCGGTTTTGGCCCGGCTGGTCTTCGTCGTGGTCATATCCGTTCTCCTCTCGTGGGTGCGAGAAAACCTTAGGAAAGTCGATCCCAACGAACTTAGAGCATCCGTGGCAGGACCGCGATCAGGAACCCGCACAGCAGCACCACCGGCGGCACGATCCAGGCCGGGATCCCGATGTCCAGCGGGGCCGAGGGACTCGTCCCAGGCGCCCGCGCCGATCCCGAAGTGGGCGCCGTGCCCGCCGCCGGCGCGATCAAGCTGCGGTCGCGCGGGTCAAGGATCAGGCGGGGCGGCATCGGCGCGATGAGCATGCTCATCTTAACCTCGCCGATGGCGGGATCCCGGTCCTCGAACTCGATCGTGGCCCGTGCAATATCGTCAAGCCCCTCGAACCCGAACCCGGGCCGCGCGAGCCGGCGCAGATCGACCGAGGGCGCAAGCTTCATGCCATCGGCCGTCTGCGCGGACGCCAAGATCTCTGGATCGCCCGAGCCGTCCGGCGTGATGTTAAACGGCGTCCGGTTCCGCGAGAACGCCCGGATCAGGCCCGACCCGTCGACACGCCAGTAGACCGGCGGGTCCTCGAAGCGTGTCGTCGTGACGCCGATCGACGCCACGAGGAGGTCGAGCAGCGCGTTGCGCGTCGCGCTGGCCGTGTCGTCGATGTACGCGTGCTCGGCGACAAGATCGACCGCAAGCCAATACGTCGGCATCCGCTGCCCGCCCGCGCTCATCTCCCCCTGCACGAAAAGCGGCGACCGGCGCGCATCACCCGGACGGAAGTGGCGGGCGTAGAGCAGGACCTGCGAGCGCTCGCCGTCCTTGCCGAGTGCCACGAACTTTCCGATGCTGTTGATGAGCCTCGCGTTGGGGTTCGAAGCCGCGGCTCGGAGCAGCGCGGCGTTCTCCGTGGAGGAAGCCCGCGCCAGCCCTTCCTCCTCGACCTCGACGCGCAGCCGCGGCAGCATCTCGCGGAAGATCCTGCTCCGGACCTGCTTCTTGATGGCCTCCACGTCGGCCGCCGAGGTGAAGTTGACGCGCGGCGCGTTCTTGACCCCGCCCGGGATGTTGCCCCCGGTCAGGTCCCCATCGATCGAGACGACGTACAGGTTCACGCTCTTGCTCAGGATGCTCTCGGCGGCGGCACGCTGCGCGTCGGTGAAATCACCCCTATCGCCGTTGGACATGCCGCGCACGTCCTCGGAATCCCAGATCAGGAGCGCGTCGGAGATCGGGTACTTCTTGAGCAGCTCGTCGATGCGGACGATGTGGTTGCCGCCCTCCCAGTTGTCGTAGCGCGTGCCGATGCTCATGAAAGTGCTCGCGAGTTCCTTCGGCGTGCCGAACTCGATCGCGTTCCCGTTCTGGTCCAGCACGAGCAGAAGGTCGTTCGAGTTCCGCTGCACGAGACCCTCGGCCAACTCGCGGATGAGATCACGCGCAACCTCAATGCGCGAGAGCAACTTGCCGGTGGGAGTCTTGAGGTTCGAACGCTTCTCACCCATCGAGCCGCTGAAGTCGCACGCCACGACGACGACCCGCTGCCGCGACGCCGGCGTGAGCGGCATCGACCGCATGAACGGCGCCCAGCCCTCGGGCGCGCGGTCCCCCCCGGCCATCCCGACCATCACGATCCGCGGCGCCGCGCCGTACCGCTTCTGCGACGCGGCCACAGCGTCGGCGAGGCGCTTCCCCTCGTCCTTGGTCAGCGTCTGATCGAGCAGCAGCGCGCCCCAGGGCTCGAGAACGCGCGCGTTCGCCTCGGGCGAGGCCGCCCCCGAAAGGTCCAGCCGAACCGCCTGGTACTGCAGGCTCGTGCCCTTCAGCACCTCCATGAGCTTCCCGTCGTACCCGCTCGTCGCCTGGATGACGCCGATCCGCGGTGTCTGGCGCTGCACATGCACCTGGGCCGAGGCGACACACTCCCCGAACTCCGTGTATATCCCGGCCTGGATAATGTTCACCGCGCCGTGCGCGGGCGCATCCAGCGTGACCGTCTTGCGGTAGGACGGCTGCACGAGCGTGGTCGCCCGCTCCGCGCCGACCGTGAGGTTCCCCGAACCGTCTTCGGCGATCCCGCTCGCGTCGGACTCGTCCATGCCCCGCATGTACGAGCCGACCAGCTCGGCGTTGAACCCCGCGGGCATGACCGAGGCAACCTCCGCGTCGAAATCGGTCGCATCCTGCGGCACCTCGAGGGGTGCCTCGAGCGTCAGCGTGGGCGGCGCTGGCATCGCCGTCAGCGGCGCCTCGCCCGGGAAGAGCGTGAACATCCGCGACGCCAGCCACGGGTTCGACGCCACGAGCCGGTCGCACATCCCGACCTCGCCCTTCAGGTTCTCCTCGCGCATCCCGAAGAAGTACACGTTTCCGCCGTCTTCCAGGTCGGGGAGGCGTCCCGCCAGATCGCTCAGCGCGACCGTCAGCGTGATGCCGTGCTCGGCCGCGTCCACCGACGGCCGGCTGAACGCGGCCTCGGGCACAAGCCGGCGCACCAGCCCGCCCGACCCGGGCGGGCCCACGAATACCCACTCGGCGTCCGGGTCGAGGTCGAGCACGAAGTCCATCGACCGCAGGTAGACCGCGTCGGTCAGCCCGAGGTACACGATATTCTTCGGGGTCCCCTCGATGAGGCGGCCCGGGCGCACCGGCATGAAGACCGCCCGCGACGCGACCAGCACGCCCCCGACGAGAACACCGAACAGCACGGCGCGCCCCCACCTGCCGCGGAGCGACTTCACGACCGTGAACACCGCGGTCAGCAGCAGCGCAAGAATGAGGATGATGTCGAACGTGGGCATCGTTGTCTCCAGTTTCGATCTCGGTTTCCGGAGATGCGCCCGCGGCACGGACGCCCACCGGGTGATGACATCAGCGGGCGCACCGACGGCGTGTCAGCAGCCCCGTACCCGGGATCGCGGCAGCAACCAGCAACCCGATCCCCCCGATCGCCGCGTTAAGCGGCCCGGCGCGCAGTCGGTTGTCGTACGGCGTCGGCTCGCGCCCGTCGAGCCCGCCCAGCATCGCGTGCACGATCTGCCGGACCAGCCCGCCCGCCACCTCGGGCCCCGACCGCTTCGCCCGGAAGGTCTCCTCATAGGCCCAGTGGTACTTGCCCAGGACGGCGGGCCGGTTGACGCCGTTGCGTTGCGCGATCGATGCCGCCCACGTGACCATGAACCGCAACGCGTCGCGCTGCTGCGACGACAGCATTGGGATGTCCTCCGCCCGGGGCACCACCACGGTGATCGCCCCCGGGCGCGCCGTTGGGTGGCGGCGGAAGACCAGCGGCCCGCCCGCGCCCCGCTCCGACCCGTGCCGTGCGAAGACGTGCGCCCCCGTGCCCGAGGCGATCCCGCGCCCAAGATCGGAGAAGTTCTCCGCGGTCGAGGGCGATAGCCACGCCCCCGCGTTCGGCGCGAGCGAGAACCCCCCGCCCCGCACCACACGCCCGGGCTCCACCGTCGACATCGGCTCACCCGACACGATCAACTCCAGCGTCGGCTTCGCGGGCAGCGACGTCAGGTCCGTCCCGCCCGGCACGACTAGTACCGTCTCGGACGTCGCCGAGCCCGTACGCCCGACCGCGGGCCAACCCGGGTCGTCCGCCGCGAGCCCCGACACGTCCCCCACCCCGATGTTCTCGAGCAGCGCGGTCAACGCCGCGTCGCTTGTCGTGAGCTCCACGCTCCGTGAGGGCAGTGGGAACGGTGTGCCGTTGAACTGCGGCACCCGCGATACCTCGCTCGCCCAACGCGGCGAGTCCAGCCGCATCCGGATCCGCGTCCCAACGCGCGGCAGCGTCACGTGGTAAGAGATCCGCGACCCGGCGACGCCGAACACCACGGGGCTGTTCGGGTCCGGCGCCGCCCAGACTGCACCCCGCGCCGGGGGCGTGAACACCCCGCTCCAGACGACGCTCGACCCGCCGTCGAGCAGCTCGACGGCGAGATCCGGGAACGCGCCGGAGGGAACGTCCAGCTCCACGACGAGCAGCGGCGCGTAGCTGGCGTCCGCCGTGATCATGTGCGCGATGATCCGATCGACCTTCGCCTTGTCGATCTCGATCAGCTTCAGCGCGTTGGTGTTCCAGGTGCACGAAACACGCCGCGGATCGAGCGGCCAGTTCGTGACCGAGGCCGTGGGCCCGCCGTGCGCCGAGACGACCTCCACCACGTCGTACCCGCGGTGCGCGATGTCGTAGCCGACCGCGTCGAGCCGCGCGTTCACGCCCGAGGGGAGCCGCTCGACGGCGTCCCAGAGCGCCACGGCCCGCGAGGGCGACGCCCCCAGACGAGACGCCTTGCGCACGATATCCTCGATCTCGGCGCTGTCGAACCGGACGTCGAGCTCCTCGTCCCGCGCCGCCTCGAACCGCACCACCACCTCATCGAGCAGCTCCTGACGGAACCCGCTGCCCCGCACCGAGGCGTCGTCGAGGACGAGGTAGTACCGCCCGCCGTGGATCGGGTTCAACGCCCCGACGAGCAACGCCGCGGCCGCGAGCCCGAACACGAGCCCGCGCACCATCACCGGCAGCATGCCAACCGCGCGACTCCGGAACGGACGCCCCGTGTCGAGCATGATCGCGTACGCCCGCCCCCCGAAGAAGACGGTCGTGAGGAAACCCGCAACCGCGACCAGGCAGGCGACGCTCACGACCCACCCCGGCGCGAGCCCGCCGTCGAGCCGCACCCCGGGGTGATCGGTGAGCAGGAGGACGATCCAGATCCCCACGATCATCGCCGCCGCGCTCGCGCCGAGTGCGGCCGCCTTCGCTAGGCCGTGTGGCCCGAGTACCCGCAACGCGAAGCGCCGCACCGTCATGCCCGCGGACTTGATGTGCTCGATCGCCGTCATGGCCGTGCTCCTCCCGTTCAGAGTCTTGTGTGCTTACCCGCCGCTGCTGGGGGCGAAGGGCGAGATCGTGTCGCCGCGCCCGTTGATCAGTACGTCGCTACGCCCGTTCCCGATCTTGCCGTCGCGCTCCGGGCCCGACCTGGTGTCCCCGACGGGCGTGCTCGGGTCGAACGGCTTTTTGCCGGTGCCGGCGGGCCCGCGGTCCCACTCGATGCGGACGCTCCCGTCACTGGTCACCGTCACCGTCGTCGAGCCGAGCTCCTTCGTCAGACGCTTACCCATGCGCTCGAGGATCTCGCCGCCCGATTTCCCCTCGAGCGCGTCGCTGATCGCCTGCTTCGCGAGGTCCTTGAGCATCTGTGAGAACCCGGAATCCGATCCGGTGAGCTGATCGAGCAGGATCAAAGCGTCATCCAGCCACGAGCCCAGCTTGTCCATCAGCTCCTCAAGCAGGTCGTTGAGCAGGTCCTCGAACGCCTGCTCGAGTTGCTCCTTGAACTGCTCCGCTGTCTTCTCCGCGAGCTCGCGGGCGGCTTCCCCCGCCGCTTCCATCGCCTCTTCCGCGCTCCCCTCCGCCAGCTGACGGATCGCATTCTGCGCGGTGTCGATCGCCGACTGGGCCTGCTCGGCGCCCTCGCGGATGTCCACCGGCAGTGTCTGATCGTTCATCAGACCGTTCAGCTCGTCCCGCAGCGCATCCAACTGCGGGTCGAGCTTGGTGAAGTCCCCGCCCGAGGCCTGCGCCGCCTTGCTCAGGTCGCCCGCCGCGTTCATCGCCCGCTTGACGTTCGGGATCGTCTCCCCAATCAGATCGGTCAGCGCGGGGGCCGTGTTCGTGCGGCTGAGCACCCGCTCACCGTCGGTGGAACCGCGACCAGAATCGTCCGCGAATGGCCCCCCCGCCCCGTCGGAGCCCTCTCCTTCGCCGCCCTCGCCGTCACCCGGGGTGCGGCCGTGCCCCCCCTCGGACGGGCTCTCCCAGCTCACGAGCTCGCCGGGGGTTTCCGAGCCCCCGCGCACCTCGACCATGCGCATCAGCACGGGCATGAGCTCGGGCTTGTCGGCCCGGATCTCGAAGTCCCGGTGCCACCGGTAGCTGGAGTGCTGGTACGCGATCATCACGGACACCGCGATAAACGCGATCCCGGCGAGGTCACCGGCCCGCCGGATGAACTCGGCGCGACGCGCCCCGCCCAGCCCCTCGATCCCGGGCCGCAGCGTCCGCTCGAACACCTCCGCGAACTCGGGGTCCTGGTCGGTCCGGTATGCGAGCTCTTCCTCATCGAGCCCGTCCGTGCGCCGCGCGAGGTACGCGTCGAACGTCGCGACGCGCGCCGCCACCATCCGCGGAACCGCGGCCACCGCGTATGCCCCCGCACAAAGCGTTGACAACGCCACCCAGGCGAGCCCGGAAGCGCACAGCATCGCGATCAGCACGCCTACCGCGATGATCACGCCCAGGCGGATCACCGAAATCACCTGCGCGTCGTACGAGCGCCGCGCGCCTGCGAGTTGTTCTCGAATCGTGCTCATGACTGTTCTCCTTTTGGCCGCCCTTCGCGGCCCGTTCCCGCCATGCCCGCCCCAGAGGACTCCTGTGGACCTATATTATCGCCCAGTCCATTTAATCGTCAACCGATTAAATAGGGTGCCGCTTTAAATTTGACAATTTGTCCTACAAGTGGTTAAATCCAGCATGCCAGGCCAGGGCCGACCCCAGTTCGACGACAACCCTGACAAATACAGGCACACCGCTCAGCTGTGGGAGATCGAGTCTCACAGCAACCCCCCGAATCACGACGCCCAATCGATCACCAAAATGATCAAATGGGCGATCGAGAACCATCGCGAGGGATTCCAAGTCGGTGATCCGGTGAGTGTCGGGCACGCCGCGAAGGGCCTAAAGGTCTCAAGCGGGACGCTCCGGCGCGCCCTGCAACCGCTGCTGGAACAGGGGTTCCTGCTAGACCGGCCAAAGGCACCGTACAAAATCGTCCGGTCGAAAGCGCCGTTCAGCGATCCATCGAATCTGTTCTCGCGAGAGATCTCGTTGACCGGCGAGATACGCGACTCAACCTCTGCGTGCGCCGGTCTCTTCCCCGTTGCGCCCGGGTCCGCCTGGCGTTTGAACCTGGACACCCATCTCGATGCGAGCGGTGACCCGAACACACAGGTGTTCCGCGAGAGCCTGGACAAAGGCGGGCCGTGCGACCTACTTCTGCGCCTCCGAGCGCACCGCGAGACGAGTTCGATCTGGATGGCCGAATCGCTCTACCTCATCCTGCCGCCCGGCGTGCGTGAGGAATTCGTGCGCCTATTCCGCTGGCAGCTCGAGCAACAGTCATCGGCGATCTCGATCGGCGCGCTCCTGCGTGCTTGCCGCGGCGAAGACGGCGAGGCGTTCCCCGCGCTCCGGAACGGGCGTGCACAGATCCGAAACGGCAACGCCTCCAGCTCGTTGATAGAGGCGTTCAAGAGCACAGCGGACGACAACCAGCTGTGGAAGAAATGGGCTTCGAGATCTGACGAGCTGGCGTCGCTGAACACCATCTACAACTACTGCCTTCTCGCAGCGATCGAGGAGCCCACGTTCGCTTTCGCGGTCACGCACATCAACACCGACAAGGCGAGCCTCCTTGTTGATGGCGTCTCGCTGACGCTGAGGTAAGCATGTCCCCCTGGCGAACCGGCATATACAAGAAGGCCTTCTCGTTCACCCTGCGGGGCCTCTCGTCCGAGATCCGAGAGGTCGCCCTCGTCGACTCACAGCTCCGGCTGCTCTTCGGATTCCGAGGCGCTTACCTCGGCACCTTTCACCTACCCATCGTGGTTCCGTTCCTCAGCTTCCTGTGCACTCCGATCGATCTGAGCACTCAGCCGAGCGCGGAATCCGCGATGACGTCGGGTATCGGGTGGGCGCTCGCCAGCTTGTCCGCGGCGTCATTGACCATGGTCATCTCCGAAGCGCCGTTTGGCCACTTCGCGGATCGGAAGGGCCCTGCGAACGCGCTGAAGATCGGCATCGGCCTGATGGTCTTGGCGATGCTCGGTTTCATATTTGCAGGGCTTTGGAGGGCAAATGGCGTAATCGATCAAACCGGCGGGATCGCCGCAGCGTTCGCGCTCGAGATCCTCGTTGGGCTCGCGCTGTCGCTGGTCAACGGCGCCGACACCACGTTTACGAGGAGCGTCATCAGCTCGAACGAGCGGCTCGCGCCGCACTCGAACGCGCTCGAGGGCGTCTTCAGCGCGATCCGTTCGTACGGTGCTGCGGCTGCGATTGGCGCCGGGGCACTCTTAGCCAAGGTGCTCGCGACAGCGGCCGACAATCCGTCGGCGCTTCTGACGTCGCTGGGCATTCTGTTCTTGGGCACATGTGCGACGCAGCTGGTCGCGTTCTCGCTCCTGCGTAGACTCGCCGCCCAGCTCCCGCCCCCAGTGCCGGCGACCTCGCGTGCCGGGATGGCACTTGCGTCCGCTGGTGTTTGGCGTGAGGGCGTATCGACCATGGCCCGCCGGTTGCTATCGCTGTTCTGGATCTTCAACAAGTCGCCGCGGATGTTCGTAAGGATCTGGTTCCTGGCGGCGGGATTGGGGATGATCGGCTACACGATGTACGCGTTCCAGAACCCGCTGCTGCGTTACGCGGCGGACGCTTCATCTGACGCGTCGCGGGTGTTGGTTCCTGTAATCATGGCCGTGTTCCTTGCAGCGCATTCCGGCGGTGCTTTCATGGCCGCGCTCGGTTCAAAGCATTTCGCCAGACACGCTGTGAGGCATCCCCCGCTCATCCCATTCGCGGACGACCGTTGGGTTTCCACGCTTGTGGTCGTCGGCGTCGCCTTCATTCCGCTTATGCTGACCGGAGTCGGCCTGACCTACCCAAGTGATATCGCGTGGCTTGCTTGCTTCGCCGTCGCTCTGTTCTCGTACAGCTGGATCCGAGGCTTTGTCGAGCCGTACGTCAGAACGAACCTCTGCATGCAGGACGAGCTCGACGGGGCGGAGAACGCCACGCTGCTTATCTCGTCCTTCAACGTCCTTCAGCGGCTTTTCAACTCGCTCATATTCGGGTTGATGAGCGCCATCCTGCTGCTTTCTGGGCGGGGCGAAGCCTTGGAGGACACCGCTGCCGAAGCGGGCTCGGCGACCCAGGCCCCGGTTCAGGCCCTGGACCAACCGCCCCCGGATTCTCATGGCCCGGCTATTCCTACGGAGGTCGAGAACCTGCTAGTCGCGCTACTGGTCTTTCTCGGGCTAACGCTCGCGGGGTTCGCGGCGTTCCAGCTCCGACGCCAGGTCGTCAAGCCCAGCGTTGTCGTCATCGGTTCGTATCGGAAGCACCTCGCCGGGATGCTGAGTTTCTGTAGGTTCCTCGAGGACAACAACATCCGCGTCGCCCACCCCAGGAGCGATGCCGTGTTCGGATCAACGGACGAAGAGTTTGTCAGGCTCAACACCGACGTGAGCGCCGACGAGGCGATCGTCCAGCGGCAGGTCTTCGAGCGCATGGAGATGGCTGATGCCGTCGTGTTGTACAACCCCGACGGCTACGTCGGCAATAGCGGTGCTCTCGAGATCGGCCTCGCCCTGCGCGGCACCACACCCGTAGTTACAACCAACACGCCGAGTGACGTCACGATCCGTAAGCTGACCAGCTCGCACGGCGAGCTGGTGAACAGCCGACTCCGGAGGGCACTGCTCCGGTGGCGGGCGCTCGAGCTCCAGCAGCACCCACCGCTACAGATTGGGCAGAGCCTACGGATAGATGATCAAGAGCAACAGATCGACCGGATCCTTCAGACATCAACCTCATGGGTGATCTTTACGCCGAAACACGCGGCGAAGATCCGCAAGCCGGTCGACCTCGGTTACATCAATCATCTGACGCGCGAGAGCCGGGCAATATCAAGCGAGAAGGAATTTGAGATTGGGCGCAAGGCTGCAGGAGATGTATACGTGGGATTGGGCGTCCTCCGCGGCACGACAATCCATGTCGCCGACGCCCTGGGCGAAGGCACGGGCGAGCCAGCGGTCATCATGCATCGCCTTGACGATCAGCTTCAGACCGATCGTCTGCTTGCTTCGGGCAAGTTGGATGAAGGGGGCGTCCGAGCTATCGCAGCGGCGCTCTGGCGGCTACACGATGGCGCGCCCCGCGACGAGGCGCTCGCGGGGCGTGGAAGCCTTGGAAACGTTCTCGCCCTATGGCTCCAGCTCTGGGAAGCGCCGGGCCTGGCGGACTTCCAGCATAAAGGCGATCGTCGTGACATGTCGAAGCTCGTCTCGACAACGAGCGAGTGGCTCGATCGAAACCGCGCGATCCTTGACTCTCGCATCCGCGACGGTCGTATCCGCGATGGCCATGGAGACGTTCGGCTCGAACAGGTCTTTCTCGATCGGGACCGAGCCGCGATCCTCGACCCGGTGGAGTTCTCCGATGCGATCCGGTTCTGCGATACCGCGGCCGATGTGGCGTTCTTCATCATGGATCTTGAGGTGACGAATAAGGAGCGGGGGCCTTCGCTGGGCAAGGCGTTCCTGGATGAGTACAAAAATCTGTCAGACGACAGAAAGATCGACGACGTGCTGCCCTTTTACAAGAGATATCGCGCGGTTGTTAGAGCGAAGGTCAACGCTCTCGCGGCATTGCAGTCACCGACGCCCAAGCAGCAGGAAGACCTGTCCCGGTTGATGAGAGGATTTCTGGACTATGCGAGGACCCAGGACCTCGGTCCCCATCGGTAAGCCAGCGGGTTCAGTAGCAAGTGAGCAAGGCCGTTGGATGCAGGAGACTTTGACCTGCCCCCCAGAAACGAGTCCATGTGCTGTGCGAGAATGCGTGGCATCGGACGCATATGGGAGGGCGGGACTTCATGGCACGGATCTGGCGTTCGGCGGAGCAGATCATCGGCAAGCTGCGTGAGGCAGAGGTGCTGCTGGGCCAGGGGCACAAGGTCCCCGAGGTCCGCCGGCGTCTCGGCGTGACCGAGCAGACGTACTACCGCTGGCGCAAGGAGTACGGTGGGCTCAAGACCGACCATGCGAAGAGACGCCCACGTTTGCGCTGCATCTTGGGCACTTTGAGCCCTTCTCGCTTCCAGATCCGTTCCACACGCTTGTGATTCACAAACCACCCGTCCCAACGCAGCAGCGCCGTGACGCGCCGATAGCCTTACCGCCCGTACATGCACGCGAGTTCGATAACCCGCTGGGTCAGCGGCGTCTCGTCGTCCCGCTCGATCGGCGTGTACAGCTGCGTCGATCTCGGCTGCCTCAAGACCCTGCACGCCCGCCTCTCGGACACGCAGTGCCGGCCACGCAGCGCCTGCACCGCCTCGCGTGTCTTCCGCGGGCTCAGAAGTTTCCCGAGGCGATGTCCTGGAGCATCTGCTTATCGAGCGACAGATCGGCGACCAGCTTCTTGAGCCGGGCGTTCTCCTTCTCGAGATCCTTGAACCGCTTCGCCTGATCCGTCTTCAGTCCGCCGTACTCGCGACGCCACTTGTAATAGGTCTGGTCCGTCACGCCGATCTGCCGGCACATCTGCTTCACCGAAAGTCCCTGGGACAGGTGCACCTCCGCCTCACGCAGCTTGTTCACGATCTCCTCAGCCGAATGACGCTTCCTGCCCATGATCGATGCCCTCCGTGGTCCACCCCGAGGCTAACGCTCAGGATGGACCGGGTTGAGGGGGGGCAGGCCACCTTCGCGTGGATCAGGAAACTGATACGAGCGCATTTGCTGCCAGCCGTTTGCGTTGATCGGTGTTGAACCGGAGCAGCTTGCCTCCGAGCAGCTTTTACAGGACCCTGTTGTCCTAACGGAGATTTTCGATGACGCGCTCCTGCTGATCCGAGAGCACCCCCGCGAGAATCACGCTTAGCAACTGCCACGGCTGGAAGCACTTCAACATATCCGTAGATTGCAGCCAAGTCTTCGGAAAAAATTCTGGATACCACGACAGCGCGACCATCTCGGAAACCTCAAGCGGTCTTCACCGAACGACACTACCGCACCCAAGACCACGGTCCGGAGGCACTGGCGGTTTGTATCACAGCATCACCGCTCCGAGGATAGGTCAGTAGCCTATGTACTCATCAAGGTCTCGAAACCCCATGGCCTGCAAAGAAGCTTGCAGTTCGTTTGAGCACGGAGTGTCGATACCGAATCCGAGGCGCAACGCTCGCTCCGCGGACCGGAGGCCACCCTCAAGCCAAGCTTGATCGACACCGATCGATTCCGATGCGTAGTGAATCGCATGCTCAGTTCCCAATGGTGACAAGCCTCGATCACGCAACTCCCATGGCTTGCTTCCGGCGCGCCAGCAGTGCCACGAGGCTTTCGTCGGGGCGAGCCACGCGCCAATGACGGCCGCATCGAAGTGGTCCGTGATCCTCGCCGCACTAGGTACCAGTTGTTCGAGGGATCTGATGAGCCAAGCCAGAGAGTGCGCGTGGATCTGTCTGCACGACGAGCGCATGGGTAGCTTGATCTCGGGCGCACTGGAGCTGTCCGTATCACCGTGTACTTCACTCATGTCAGACAGATGCCGAGCATAGTCGCTATCTACGTATACCATGAGGAGTGATGGAGCATCCTCGTTCAGGTCATCGTCGGACGACTCGAAGTAGCATTGACGAATGGGACCGTCGGAGAACAGTCTCCACTTGACGGCGGCAAGGGTGTCAGTCCACCATGTCTTGCGGCACCAAATGAACAGTTTCACGGCAGAATGACGGACGAGTCCATTGTCCAGCTCGCGGACTGTATCGTCAAAGTACCGCCTTGCGTCGCCGAATGTCTCGTCTAACGATAGCCGTTTCATCCAGTCTATCGGCATCGCAAGAAGAATTCTTCTTGCATGCACAGACTGCGAGTCGCCTTCCGTTTCTATGTCCTTGCACGCGATCTTATAGTATCCATCACAGCATGTCAGCTTGGTGGCTTCTCGGTCGCACAAGAACGAGCATCCACCAGGTGAGTGGCCAGACACCTCGTGCGCTGCGGCAATCGTTGCCGGCAACCGCTGCATTCCACCCATCAGCTTTTCGTATGGAGAATCCAGCGAGAACTCTTGAATGAACCACGGCATACCTTCGGCGGCATTCCAAAAACCTGTGAAGCTCTGGTATCCAATAAGGCTCTGAATGAGCAAGAACGCTTCCGTGGATAGATGTCGTTCAAGTACCCCGCGCAGGCTATATCGCCACAGGGCGACTCCGTCGAGTCGCGACTCTGCCGCGATCGTCCTCCATTCGGTCGGAGTGAAGCTGGCAAGGGCAGATAGTGGCTGGCCCCCCAGGCGGCGACACTTGCTTGTCAAATCGCTAGAGGTAGCCTGTGGAAACTCCAAGCGAGCCAGAGCCCGAGAGAAGCCCAGTAATGCAAGAAACGCTGGGCTCAGACCGATCTCTTGTTTGTCGAGTGAAAACTGATCAAACCGACCGTTAGAGACCAAGTTGCCATCGCAGATCTGGAGTGATGGGGCGCCCTGCATTCCGGCGGTCACCCACGATCTTCGAGCACGCCATATAGTCGGACCGTGATCGCTCGCTTCCAGATCAGCCGCGAGCCCGAAGCGGCGGATAGTATCCCTTACTAGCGGCTGGCTCCGGAGAATTCTCATAGCGGCTAGATCTGCAATGAGTGTTTTTCTGTCGCGGTGTTCAGCCGTTGCGATCCGCCCGCCAACTTCGCGTTCACGCTCAATTATGGCAACGCTGGCTCCAGCATACTCCGCCGACTCAAGTACTCGGGACGCGGAATAGAGGCCTGTGATACCTCCCCCGATGATCGCCAACTCGTGGATTTCATTCATTGTCGCGATCCCTAGAGTAGATGGTCGGCAACAACGGGTTGCGCGGCCATGCTTCTCGATGCCAGGTCCGCTGAATGGTAACTGGTGTCCTCACCACAGCTGAGTTCAGCCTCACCGAGGCCTCCAAATGGCGTCATCTGAAAGTCCCTCGCTGTTGCCGGTCAAGTTCCTCCTAGTTGGCGAAGATAGCGCTTGGGTAGATGCAGCGTACGCCTGCTTAAGCAGTGTGGCTCGACAAGTTACTGTGGCCAAGTGGCGGCGGGGAAGTACCTTTCCTGCCGCTGTGCGCGACTGGCGGGGCGATTGGATAGTCTCGTTCAAATCAGATCTGTACCTGCCGCAGGTGGTACTCGGCCACGCGCGTTTGGGCGCCATCAACTTCCATCCCGCCCCGCCACGATACCGCGGACTTGGAGGGTACTCGCTAGCGCTGCACAACTCCGACACGACCTTCGGCGTCACGTGCCACCATATGGATGAAACGCTCGATCACGGCCCGATTATCGCGGTTCGAGAGTTCCCGATCCTTCCATGTCGGACGGTTGCGGCCCTACGCGCCCAGACGGCGATTGAGTGTCTTCATCTTTTGCACGAGGTTGTCACTCTGATCGCTATGGCTCATCCGTTGCCAGTGTCGACTGCGGCGTGGAGCGACCACCTGTTCACGATAGCCGAGGTCAAGCAGATCGTTGATCAGCATGTATGACCTACGGCTGAGCTCGTGTTGTTGCGGAATTCAATGCATCCTGCACGCCGCTAAACAGGCCGTCTGCCAGCCGCTTGTCCGCTTCGACTGAGTTCCATGCGATGTGAGGTGTGACAACACAGTTCTGGTGGTGAAGAAGAGGGTGCTCCCGGGGTGGTGGCTCGGTCGCCAGGACGTCAAGAAGCGCGGTCGCATTCGGGTGATTATCGAGGAAAGTAACCAGAGCGGACTCGTCGATCAGCGCTCCTCGACTCACATTAACGATCACGACATCCTCGCGCACCAACGACAGGCGTTCCGCGTTCAAGAAATTTTTAGTGCGATCGTTAACGCTCATATGCAGGCTCAGAACGTCGCTGTTTTCCAGCAGCTCTGCAACCTCAGCCGTAGTCGATCGTGAGTTGGTCGAAAGGACTCTCATCCCGAAAGCACTGGCAAGCGACGCCACAGCCTCACCCGTGCGTCCAAGGCCCAGAACGCCGATCGTCAGGCCCGGGCATTCTCGACCCTGGAACGCCGAGTAGTTCCACCCGCCACTCTCTGCATGCCGTAACGCCTGCCCAATACGATTGACACCCATCAGAACAAAGGTGAATGCCTTCTCAGCCATTGTTCGAACACAGTAGTCGGGAAACGCGGTCACGGATATACCGCGTTCCGCACACGTCGACGTGTCAATGTGGTCCGTCCCCGCAGAACAGGTTAGTATTGCGCGCACTTGTGGGCACGCGTCAAGCGTCTGCCTTGAGATCGGCGTCCAGACATTCGTGACCACGATGCGAGCATCATTGATTCTCGACTGAATCACATCGTCTTTCGCCGGCGGTACGTCAAAATACACAGTCAGGTCGCACTGTTGTCTCAGCGCATCGATCTGTTCGCGACGTAGAACCGTTTTGGTGACGATCGATACCCGCTCAGCGTGACGCGACATTCATCCACCTCGATAAGTATCTATGAATCTGCTCTGATTGCTCGGAATCGCTCAACTTATTGAACTCCTCAAACAAAAGAAGGGCCTGCGTCGCACGCGTTTCCAGTTCAGCGCGGGTGCGTGCGATGGCCCCCTCGTGTTGAGCAAAAAACTGCTGGAACTGGAGCACTCCGCTCTGGGCAACCAGGCCTCGCTGTGCATCACCTATATCGGATGCCAAGTCCCGGTTGTGCGAAACAAGCTTCTCGCCATTATAGGTCAGGAGCGACTCGCTGCCGGACACAGCCATCTGATCAACACCGGCGAGCGATTCGCTGTTTCGAAAATCGGCAAACTCACGTTCGTACACGAAGTAGAGGTCGATCTGCATGGCGCGGAATGTGAAAAGCAGTGTCCAGAACCAAGGGTGCGAGAGATTGAAACTGCGTTTCGGTTTGTCGATTATCACGAGCCTGCTCGTGTCCGCTTGCCCGAATGTGATGCATCGGTGCTGTGAGCACAAATACCGAAATCCAGGCTCATTGAACCAGTAATCGAGTTCTGACAGTAGCGCCATGTTTGTTGTGACGCCGTCGCGACTGAGCACAAATCTGCTGCTAGCCCCATACCACAGATCACTGCGTTCCATGGTGCCAAACGGCGTATCGATGAGCTGGCCAGAGGACAATGCGCCGTGGATCAGCGGCGGAAACTGTTGTTCCTTGAATGCGGTCATGCCGGGCGAATGACGCCACAGAGTTGCAGTATCTACGAGAAAGTCGCCCTCGCCACCGAGCCGCACAAACCGAGTAAATGTGTTGAGAGTGTCCGGACTCACGAGTGCGTATCGCGGGCCAGTCACAGCGATCAAACGGGAAGATGCGACGGAGTCGTCCTCCAGCAGGTTGCCAACCAGCGAAGGCAACGCTCCGGCGGTGCACTCGAACACGCGACCCGATAAATGCTGCTGAAGCTGCGGGTACTCAGCACACACTTCTGCGAATTCGCCAGCAGCGGCGCCAAAAACTCCAAAGCAGGCAGCCGTTGTGGTATCAGGTGTGTCGAGTCCGACTGGCGCATGGACGCCGACGGACGCACTGCTGCCAGCGATCTCCGTTGTGAGTTCCATTAGGTCACATCCGAGTACTTTCGCTATCCCGCGGACCATGGATGTGTTCTTTCGGTTCTTCGGGCCACCTGCCATGGCTCCGTAAAACCAACGATCGGAAAACGTCTGGCCGCGGAAGCGTTTCACGTACGCGTTCCTGATGGCGGCGCATTGTTCTGCTCGGGTTTTTCCGCGGCAGTCCGGTCTCTGCTCAAGAAGGCGTTTGAGCGCCCCTTCGCGAAGCTCCACGCTTGGCTGGTTTCGTCTCCTCTCTGTCGTGTCGCCAGCCATGCGCGAGAGGCTCCTACGCACTGTGCACGCTTGCAGTCAGGTTGCAGTCAAGTGCAGACAGAAAGGTGATGAGCGTGCATTCCCATGCAGTTGACGATCGGTCGCGTTGGAGAACAGGTCCGTCGGGTCGCACTTCACGTCGCTCGTCAGGCCGGAAAAGAGCCGGTGGTCGGCTGACAGCTCCAACCCCGGGATCGGCTGCTTGAAGCTTAGCAGGCCTGTCCATCCGGTGCCGGAAAGTCGCCGCCGTCGCCCGTTAGGGCAAGGAGTTGTAGCCATGAGTATGGAGCCGATCACAGATATCGAAACGAGACGACTTACTGTGTTAGACATTGATCGCGACGACACCACCAACCTCTTCACGTCCGACGGATCGGACACCACGCCCGGGCAGGGCCCGGCGTTGAACATGGCCCTCACCACCGCCTTCCCGGCGTGCGGCACGCTGGGCCTGTACACGTGCGAGCGTGTTGTGCTGGTCCTTGCGGGTGATCCGGCCGCAAAGATGCCGCGGGACAAAGCGATCATCGCGGCCCTTGCTGCGGATGCCGCCTTCGCTCCGGTCATCTCGAACGTTGAGCCTGACGCCATTGAAGTGCTGGTCAACAAGCGGGCGGTCCGCTTCCTGCAGTACGTCTGTGCCGGCCTCGAGAGCAACGCTCCCGGAGAGACGCAAATTCGTGGGCAGCTTGCGGCGGCTCTCGATCAAGCGATTGGAGCCGGGGGCACATCTGCCCGAGCCCCACTAGCCAAGCTGGTGCGAGAGATCCTCGAGGCAGACAAAGCGGTCCGTGCCGAGAGCGGTCTGAACGCGAACGGCTCGCAGTCCTGGCCGCGGATCGCGCTTAGCATCGCGCATGACGACGGCGGTCTGAGGCCGGGTGCTCGCATCGTACTGATCGGGGCGGGCGAGATCGCCGCCGAAGCTGCAATGTACCTACGGCCGATCGGTGAGGTCTCGATCTACAACCGCACAAAGGCACGCGCGGAGGAACTGGCTGTTGAGCACGGCTTCCGGGTCATTAGACAAGACGAACTGGGGGCGTCGGTTGCAGCCGCCGACGTGGTGGTAGTTGCTTCACCCGTTGTCCCTGAGGCTGTGCTCATGGCAGACCTCGCCGGCAGGATCACGATCGACCTGACCGCCGACGGCGTGATGTCGGCGCGAGCAGTGGGCGGTGCGACGGTCGTCGGAGCTGATCAGATTCGCGCCGTGCAGGAGACCGTCAGGCGATCGTTGGCGGACTCGATCGGCAAGGGTCGGCGACTGATCGAGTCTCGGACCGATGTGATCTGGCGGGCGTTCCTGAAGGCGTGCCGCCCGAATCTTGTCGGGGCGGTGGCAGAGGCGTTGGGACGGGCTGAGGTTGATGATCTCGACGATCACGCTCGCCGGCACGCGCAGAACAACTTCATGCGTCGTCTGGCCGTGATGCAGGAGGAGCTGTCCGACGAGGAACGCCGCATCCTGGCGATGCTGTTTGGGGAGCTCGACAACTGATCAACTCCTACCAGACTCGAACGCGCCCTCGCCAGAGGGCGTGTTTCCTTTCGGCAGCGGCGATCGAATGACCTGCCTTCCAGAAGCCAGTCCAGTTGCTATGCGAGAATGCACGGCACCGGACGCATCCGGGAAGGCGGGGTTTCAGTGCACGGATCAGGCGCTCGGCGGAGCAAATCTTCGGCAAGCTGCGAGAGGCAGAGGTGCTGCTGGTCCATGGGCACGAGGTCCCCGAGGTCAGCCGCGTCTCGGCGTGACCAAACAGACGAATAACTGGCAGCGGAAGGAGTACGGCGGGCTTAAGACGGATCAGGTGAAGAAGCTGAAAGAGCTCAAGCGCGAGAATGCTCGTCTGAAGAAGCTCATGGCAGAGGCCCACCTGGACAAGACGATGTCCCTGGGTGTCGCCGCGAGACACTTCTCATCCCGCACCGGAGGCGTGAAGCGGTCAGTGTATTACTGGATCGCTTCGGCGTGTCCGAGCGGCGGGCGTGCACCAGTGGCGTCAGACTCACGACTGCGTCCGCTGTTGGTGTGTTGAGATGCTGGGTGATCTGTTCTTCGGGACCCATCGTTCCAAGACCCCATCGGAAGGTTTGCCATCCAAGCGGAGGTCGTTCTCAAGCGCTGCCACGGAACGTGGCGGTCAGAACGGAACAGTCTCGCTCGATTGAAGAATGGGTCCGGCATTCGGATCTGATGGATTTCCGCCATGAAGCGAGTAGCCAGAATCGCGTGGACGATGATGACGGCCGCTGCCGCTGCGACAACTTTAAGCTTGGGCGGGCTGCGTCCGATCCTGAACCCAGCGACCGAATGCATGATTAACACACGAATCTGAGCCGAGCGATGGCTTCTATTCGACGCGGCACGCGAGATTCTGTGGTGGCTTGGTTGGGCACCGGCGATGCGCCACGAAGCTGTCTCGAGAAAGTGGTTCACAAGGAACGTGATGCTGGATCAATCGGAGCTTGGATGCAAAGGCCTCTCCAAGGGGACCGTCTCTATTCTGCGGTACGAGTGCAGCCCCACAAACAGCCCCATCGCAGACGATCGAGTGCAGCGAAGAACACCAACATCCGCGAATCAGTGAGAATTTCTAACTCGTAGGCCTGAAACACGTTGCGGCGCAAAGTGAAGCACGCCAAGCACTTGTGGATAACGGACTGGCAGAATCCCCCCCTCTCCGCTTCGATAAGGCCCTGCGTTTGCAGGGTCTTGTTTTTTAGGGCTAGTAGCGGGCGAGCGCGATAGGTTGAAGCACTTACCGCGAGGCTTCTCGCCTCGCCGTTCGCCACGGCATGAAATCAAATTTCACTTCCCGGGACGGCTCGATCCACTTCCAGATCCCACCAACTAGGTGGGCCAGGAGTTTGTGCGCCCTGCTACGCGGCATCTGGACAGCATTCCGAGACTCGAATGACCGGATACGCCAGACTTCGATCGCCTCGGATGTATCGCCGATGCAGCCTGATGCGTGGTGTTTCACCTCCTTTCTGCAAAACCGTTCTTGGCTCGGGAAGGCAGCACCCGCCCTCCACCTCAACCGGCGTCAATGTACCATGAGCAGTATGGGGCCGGTACCGGTTGTGCCAATCTTGGTAGCCATCGAGCCGGCGCTGGATCGCTGCGGTCGCCAGCGGCAGCCACGCCCGCTTCGCCCACTGTTTCACATCACGAAAGACTCGCTCGACCTTGGCGTTGAGATGCCAAGTCCTGACCTGACAGCGGACATGCGTCAGACCCAGTCCTCCAACTCGATCGCGGAATCGAGCCCGAAACTGGCTGCCGTGATCGGTCACGAGGAACCGCGCCGCTATCTGACTCTTCTCCGCAGCCTGCTCGACCAGATCTGCAAGATTGCGCGTGGTGGGCCTGTGGTCGAAGACGTGCAGTGCGATGATTCTGCGGCTGAAGCCATCGACGATCGCGACGACTTCGAACCGCTTCCACAGCACTCGGAGATCGGTCATGTCGAGATGCCAGACTTGGTTCGGCTGGGTCGGGTGCTGCACGTGTCTTGGCGCCGTTGTGATGCGCGAGTGTCCGTTCGCGTTACCTGGGCTTCTCGGCGGCTCTTCCTGGAGAACTCGCCTGACCGACGTCCGGCTGATCTTGATGCCGGCCCTGACGATGTGCCTCGCGATCGTGCGGGTGCCGAACTCGGGCTCGGGGAATGCCACTCGGATCTCGCGCACGAGCCGCCGGACACTGTCGTGGATCCGGTTCCAGGGCGGGCGCCCAAGCATCTGCTCCGCCCGGAGCCGATCCTTCACGGTCTTCTGCCAGTTCCGGATGGTGTTGGCGTGGACGACGAATCGCCCTGCAGCCTCCTTCGCCGTCCAGCCCCGCAGTCTTATGACTTCAAGGATCTGGGCTCGCTCGGACGGCGAGTAGTGCGGCCGCTGGCGACTCGGTTTCCGGCGGCGCTCGGATCGGAACACCTCGAGCTCCCGTTCGAGCAGGGCCGCATCGTGACCCGCCGCGTCTCGCTGCCCCATCATCCGCACGATCGGCGATGCGTGATCCAGCATCCGGGTCCGTGCGAGGACCGCCGCGCGCATGAATGCGGCAGCGATTCCATCCGCCACAGCCCAAGGAGACCGCTCCAACTCCGACATGTCGACTCCCCCACCACAAGTGTCCGGCCACCACAGGCGGACATCCTCAATCACTGTACCAGTATGCACTTACGGCCCGAGCACCGGTTCCAGACCGGACACATCGGACACCGCCAAAGGGATCCACAAACTCGCTGGACCACCTCCCGGAGGGTAGAGAGGAGGGCATCCCAGCCGATCACCCGATCACGCCGCTAGACCGCCGATGACAAAGGCCGCCTTATGGCGGCCCGAGAGACTTTTCGACATATCTGGGATCGCCCACCGCTCTAACGCTGCTTCGGTGGGTAGAACCACCGCTTTGGTGGCCATGATTCATCATGAACAGTAAAGCTGCAGCCTGCCAGAGGACGCCAAGCCGTGTCGATGGCCGAGTAGGTTGCTCCGGTCCAGCGGTATTCGCGAGCGGCTTCGAGAATCGCCCGCGAAACAACTGTATACATCGAGGGCCAGAGCGTTGTGGTAAAGAGTTGCTGTCCGGTGTGACTTGACCAATCAACACCGGTCGGTGATCCGTCAAAGAGAATCGCTCGTATCATGCCACAATTCGGGCATGCCGGCTGTCCAGGTTTCCATTCTTCCTCCGATACACCCGTCTTGATCGGAACACGCCATTTTGGCACGATATCATAAAACCGCTGATCGCCAAGCGTGTTCGCGAAGCGGCCCCGGTTGAGGATGGTCACTTCCGTCGCATCGAAATCGTCGCCCGCTATCTCGGTCAAGACGGAAAGTGTGTGCCCATCGACGGCGAACGATGACCCCGTGTCCGGCGGCACGATGATGTTGGGGATCTCGACACCCGAGTCGTCGATAATCACCTCAAGGGGATAGGTCCGCGGGTAGAGGTTGATACCACACGTTTTGCATGGACTGGCTGTTGGACGGGACTCGTACGACGGATATGCGAAAGAACGATAGTGACTGTGATTATCTGTAACCTCTCGCTCTATTCGAGGCAACATACCGAAGAAACTTGGATCATTCACGCAACTTTCTCAATCCGCTGTATCCAGCTTGACCACCCATACGCCTGACTCAGGCATATCGATGCGCCCGTTTCGCACGAATGACTGTATCAAGCCCACCGTCGGCTCGCCACCGGGACCAGGCGGACCAGAGATCAGGTTACGGAGATATTGGGCGTCTACCTGCACCGAGCCTTCGAGGTCGGCAACCATTAAATGTTCCCAGAACTTGTTGTAGCTGATATCTCGATTGTTCAGCGGCGATCGCAGCTTCAACCCGCTTTCGAGGCTGACGCCCTTCCATGCGTGGTTCTTCCTCGACATGAGCCGCAGGAACTCGGGCGCGTTGACGTCGACGCCCTTTGAGAGTGCCCAGAGTCGAACGTCCATCCGGGCCGGGATCGTGTGGTGCACATCAGAAGCAAGCCCCTTCAGGATCGGAGGTCCTTTGTTGCCCCAGCTCGGGAACTGGCCGAACAATCTGCCTCGTGCCGCGTCACGCTCACGGATCCAGCTCTTTGGGAACGCGTCGGTCACGGCCTCGGCCCGAACCAAAGCCACGGCATTCGCGTGGCCAAGCGTCTCGATGAGCTCCTTGGCAACCTGTTCCTGAGTATAGTTTAAGCGCTTCGCTTGATCTAGAACGTCATGCCCGCGGCGGATCAGCTCCGGCGTAAGTTCGATCGCAACCCGTGTCGTACCGGATGCGTTCCGAACGACGACGCGGAGAACACGGTTCGTGTGTTGCACGGCCGCGCCAATGATACCTATTCCGCCCGCCAATGCCCACAGATCACCCTCAGTCACGTCGTGGACCGTGATGACGATATCGGCACCCACGTTCGCCACGCTGATTGCGAGCTTTATACCTTCGAGAGCGTCTGCGGAGACCTCGAGCATCGCCGTGCGCTGCGCTTCAAGTATGTCGCGATAAGCCGCGAGTGCATCATCTGCCTGCAACTGCAACGCATTGCGCATCCTGTTGCTTCTGCCGAGCACCTTGGGCAGTTGTTTGGCGAGTTCATCGGCCGCATCGAGTGGATCGAGATCATGATCGATGTAGATGAAGTACTTGCGTTCGCTGCCATTTTCAAAGTCTTTACCAATCTTTGAGTTCGACTGCCACAGGTATCTCTCGTGAAGAACAATGGTGCCTTCCGCCTGGTCAAAGGCGGCCAGCGTATCCAAGAAACCCGGATACTTGAACTCGAACATCGTCAAGAGTTCGGGCATGTAGAGCCGGTTCTCTTGCGCCAGATACTCTGGGATGCCACGCGGATACACATCATCCTCGATCTTCACCATTTTGAAGTGAGAAGATGGGATCGGGTTGTTGTTGAGGTCGACGAAGTCATAGCTAATGCCGGCGTCTGTTTCGATCAGGTTTGCGATGTTGTCGATATCAGGATGCTCAAGGCCGTCGGGTCGCCTCCCGTACACCGCGAAGAAGTGCACCTTTCCATCAATGGGCGCAACGATGTAGAACCGTTCGGGGTGCCCGGGCTCGATTGCACTGAGCTCGTGCCCGGCTCCGACCGCGGTGATGAGCGTCGGCTGCCCGGTTTCGCTGATGTTGACGCGCAGCTTGCTCGCCGTTTCGGGATCCAGCGGCTGCACCCGCCACTGCAGTGCGAAGCATTCGCCTCGAGGCGAACGCCGGTGCGGCTGGACCACTGTTACAACCGCACGGCCCCACTCAAGAACAGTCTCATCTTGTGGGGTAATCGGGTCATCGGTCAAGGTAAAGTCGACCACGACAGGCCGTGCCCCTGGGTCGCTCTCCTGGGCATCAACCATGTCGGTCGAGACACTGACTTTGTCGTAGCCCTGCTGAGCGGCTGCATTGATCCCGCTCCTCGCCTCGATGATGAACGTCGAGACGCCGAATCTGCGCATGCCGGGCAGAGAGTCCACGGGCACGCGGTACGTGATATCACCGGACGCCCACTCAAAGTTGCAATCGGCCGCCGGGTTCGAGTTGAATCCGCTGCAGCCAGTCCCCGGCATGATGGGAATCGCTGATATCTCGACGCCATTTACCAGCACCGATACCGACTGGATGTGATGCTGCGGTTCGAGCAGCCCGGAGATCTCATCGGTAACAACGATGTTTGCCGTAAAGACAAGCTCGTTTGTGCCGTAGTCGAGCACGATATCGTTTTGCGTTAGTTGAAGCTCGACCTCTGGCCGAAGCGCCGAAGTCCGGGGTCCCTCGTGCATGACTTCGTAGCGGGAGGCGGTCGAATCCCAGGCGATGAGTTCAACGGTTGGCGTCGTGAATCGAATCGTGTCTTCGACATCATCGGGCACAGCCGGCTGTGAACCAGCACCAACAATCGAAGCGGTAATACTGAAGTCACCGATGGCCTCACTCGGTACGAGCGGTTCGAGATAGAGCGTGATCTCTCCACCATCAGGGTCGAAATCCAGCATCTCGAGCGGGATTGGGACACCAGAGGGGATGAAGTCTCCCGGATCATCAGCGTCGGCCACACTGGTTCCACTCCGGCTCGTGGTTGCATCCTTTATCCACAGGCGAAATGACCCATCTTCGGGGAGCGCGAAGTGACTGTTTGCTGCGTCGAGGACCACGACCCGCATCGGGTCGGATGCGTCGTACTCAAACATCAGCTCATGCTCGAACTCCGGTTCGCCGTCACAGCGATCGTCTGGATGCGGAAGACCGCCGATCTGCAACACAATCGGAATGAAGGAATTACTTGTGTGCTGTGCGCTGATGGCACCAGAGTCGCCGCCCACGAGATCGAACCCGTCAGCGAAACTAGGAATACCATCCCCGTCCCAGTCAGATAGATCGGCGAAGGCAACCTTGGAGGCGTGTTCGTTCGAATTCTCGCGGTCTTCCTCGTCCTGATCGCGATCGGGACTCTGATACGCGTTGTCGTTATCGCTATCGATGTCGAGATCGACGATTGGCAGGTAGAGCTTGGCGGTCTTCCCGGCGACAGGGTCGCACCGGTGGTCGTCGTAGCAGGTCACGGTGTGGCACGACAGCACGCCGTCGGGGTCCTTAAGAATGATCGGGGCTTGGGCGCTCCCTGCGGCCGAGACCGACGCGCAGTAGCTCATGTCGTGCAGGCAGGTGCTATTCCAGTACGATTCGTCCGTGGTGTCGTAGACCGAACGGATCGTGTAGGTCTCGCCTCGACGCAGAAGGAGAACGAACTCTTCCTGTTCGCCGCTGTGGCTGCCGGCGGGCGACTTCGCCGCTGTGGCTGCCGGCGGGCGACGAAGCGGTTGTGTGCGACACACCACCGCCCGAAATTTGTAGGTATCGGGAGCCGTTGCCGCCGTTGGAATCGACGCCGAACCGCACCGGCACATACCACTCGCTCTCACCGCCTGCGAGCGAAGACCTGGCGTCACCGGGATGGCTGCCTCCGTTGGCTTCGTCGCCGTCGCTCTCGCCGTCGCCATCGGTGTCCGCGTCGTACGGATTCGTATCCCAGCGTTCTTCTTCACGGTTGGTCAGACCGTCCCCGTCGAAGTCCTCATCGCCGTCGAGCACGCTGTTCCCGTCCGTGTCCTCTTCGGTCGGTTCGAGCAAAGCGATTACAGCGGCTGCGACGACCGGATCACCGCTGCTGTCCACGTTCGGGATCGCCCATCTCAGTTCGAACGAGTCCGAAAGTCCGTCGTCGTCGCTGTCGCGGTCACACTGACTTGTAAAGTACGTGTTGACTTCCTCGCCGTCGAGGAGCCCATCGCCATCGGTATCCGGGTTGAGCGGGTCGGAACACGCCATGTACCGGGCCTCTTGCTCGTCGGTAAGGCCGTCGCCATCCGTGTCTGCTTCGTTCGGATCAGTGCCGCTGCAGAGCTCCTGCGCATCGGGGAGGCCGTCGCCGTCTTGATCTCCTTCGCTCGGCAACGTCGGGTCGAGTGGGTCCATCGGACCCACGTTCGCGGCTTCGCAGCCATCCAAGATCCCGTCGTCGTCCGTGTCGATTAAGAACGGGTCGGTACCGATCCCGCCACAAGCGAGCGCTTCCTCGACGTCGTGCAGGCCGTCGTGATCGCGGTCCAGAAAGAACACCAGGTCATCCGGCGTGCACGGATCAAGCGCGAGCTCGTACTCGCAGCCGTCCAACGCGCCGTCGCCGTCGGTGTCAGCGCACCAGGGAGACGAGCAGCTGCTGGACAGCTCAAAGAGATCGTCCAACCCATCGCCGTCAGAGTCTGCGAGCAGCGGACTCAGGCTGGGCACGCACCCCTCCGAACTCGGATCGGGCACCGGAGCGTCGGTATCACCTTCGTAGATATCCGAGAGGCCATCATTATCGCTGTCGATAACAACAAAGGTCCTTACAGTCAGGGTGTGCGAGCAGTGCCCCCCGTGCTGCTGCGTGAAGCTCAGTTCACACTGGAGTGTGACCTCGACGATTCCCGGCTGTATGGTCACATGGTCGCGCACATCGCCGTCGCCGACACCGACCGTCACCGTCGGCGAGGACGCTCCGGTCAGCGTGACGGGGAGATCGCCGCTCGACACGACCGACCACGAGTACGTCACGTCATCGTGAGGGCACTCCCAGAATCGGCAGGTCGTTACCTCGGCTTCGTACTCAGTCAGTTCATTCACATACGCCGGTGCTTGGATCGTGCTCTGATCGCACGCCGCCACCTCCGCCATGACGCCACCCTGGCGCGCCATGGGCGTAATCGGGCACCGCTGGGCGGGGACAATGTCCATGCATCCGTCGCCGGGCTCCTCGTACCCGGCCGTTACAGTGATGGCGCTGCCCGGAAGCGACTCATCCGGAAACTCGAACGCTCCGCTGATGCCTTGCGCTACTGGCGGGTTCTGGAACGGCCAGAAGTCAGTGCAAGGAGGAATGTCTAGCAGTTGGAGCGACTGGCCGGTTGCCTGGTTTGGAATCTCGCCGATGTTGACATAGCAGGACAACAGCTGACGCTCGAGCAGATCGTCGAGATACCAAATAGTGAAGTGTGTGAAGCTCCAGTTGTTCTGGCAGTCTCGGATCCGGTCCCAAGCGCAGCCGTCTCCGTAGCGGACCCAATATGTGTTGTATCGCTGTCCTGCGAGGCCCGGAGACTCGGGGGTCATCAACACTCCGAAGCTTGCACCCTCACCGTTCGAAGGGCACACGGGGCAGCCCACATCCCAATCGTCAAGGTTGTCTCGAAGAAGGAGCCCACTCGGGCGGGGATCCGAGTTCTGCGTGACGATCTCCATGGCCATCGGCGACTCCCCGATGGTCTCGAGCGAGCCCGGCCAGCCTTCCCACGACGGCAGCAGGACTCCCTCTTCGGATTCGCGGAACGTCCCGTCATCATTCCACCAGTTGGGGATCACCTTCGCAGGCAGAGTGACCCCGGTCAGAGCAACACTTACGGGGTCTTCCGGGTAGAGCCACGACCACTCGGCCATGGCATCGGCTGCGTCCACCCAAATCGGGTCCGTATCGGGAATGACACTCGCCCATTCGGTCGCCTCAATCGGACGAAGTTCTCCCTGCGCGTCCTTGTAGACATCGCGCGTTGTCGAAAGCGGGCCGTGCGAATCCGCCGGTCCGCCTCCGCCCGGATCACCAGGCGTACCCAAGGCATCGACCAGCGCCTGCAGATCAGCCGTGTTCACAACCGAGTTGAAATCGAGATCGGCTTCTGGATCAGCTGAAGAAGACGCGAGGTGCCCCACCATCGCCGGGACGTCCGCCGCGTCCGTCACGTCATCATGATTGAGATCACCCCACTGGCGCGTGAGTCCCGTCTTGAGCAACGGAGGCAGGTGGGTCTTGCACCGGATCGAATCTCCCAGATACAACCCGTCGGCCGACGAAAAGTATGACACTCGGTCGAACACGCGCCCGCTTTGGTCGAGCCCCATGCCCCAGACCGCAATGTCCAAGGAGCCATCGAGGTCGTGATCCACGCACTCGTCGATCCAAATGCCGAAGCGCTCTCCCGGGCCTCCCCGGACGTCGAGCAGTGCTCGCCCGTCACGGCCGCTGTACAGCCGGACACTTCCAACCCTGTCGCTTCCCCAGCCACGCCGAGGCGACGCAATCGCAAACTCCGCGACTCCATCGCCGTCAAGGTCATCGAGCACACGTGCGTGCCAGCCGAATCCATCGTTTGGTAAGTCACCGGTGATCTCTATCTCACCGCCGGGCATCGTCGGCGAAGTGACACGAGCTCGTCCTGTCACAACGCCAAGCCCAGACCACCCTATCTCTTCCACGACCACGCTTGGAGGCGGATCTGCGGCGGAATCGGGCGGAAACTGTCCGGCAACGCCGACAGCGGTGGCCGCGGCATGTAACGAGAACACAAGCGAAATGATTCGGGCCAGAGGTAGTCGGCAAGCAAATCGCATAGCACACTCCATTTTCGAGCATGCTGACTTGATTTTCAGCCTGTGTCAAGATCAAAACATCCACAATTCCCGCCGCTTTGATGATTCGGTCGTTGCCAGTTCTTGCAACACATGAACTGTCATATACTTATGACTTCAAAATCTAGCCGGCATCCGCGAGTACAAGCCGCTAGAAAGCGGTGTGAAGTCATCGACTAAGCAGGCCTGCTGGATCGATTCTGCAGAACCATGCGTCGTTGGCCTGCAGCCAACACGAAACAACATCACGACGCCGCGACGGAACCTGTCGCGAAGTACGAGGACATCAGATTGGATCGAGTGCGGACCGAAGACCGTCGGTGCGATGTCACAGCAGCAGTTCGAGGTCAGCCACGCTGCTCTGCAAACGGTTACGCATGATCGACGGCCCTCACTCAAGCACAATGGCGTTTGACTGGTACTGGTACCGCCGAGTTCGGAGCCTTACCTCGGTACAAGTCTGCGTGAAGCTGCAGAGTTTGACCAGTACCAGTACCACGTTATGAGTTATGCGGGGGCAGTAAGGGAGCTGACATCCAATCGGATCTCGATCCAGTTCTACCCCACACTTTGATTCCTTGGCATCGCATAGTGCGTAGCCAACTGCGGCCGAGAAACCATTCGATATGTCTGCGGTTGCACACCGCTTCGCAAGCGGAGCTCTTGGAGGTGAGGCGAGAGGTCTCACGGGAAGTTCAGCTGCTCGACGTCAAGGGCGTGATTTCTGCATGACGACACCATGAGACCACGGATCTCGTGCTCACGGGGTGCAGAAGGTTCGGGCCTCGCCTTCTCGGCTGCATATCCCGGTCAGGCTTGCGAACACTTCACTCGCGGCACTCGAGCTCGACTGTCAAGCGGAGCGCATCATCGATCAAGGTGGTTGCTGGATTACGACGTCGGGCACATCGACCCCAGGCGATAGCACCCGTCAGGGCGGAGTCGCGTCGGCACGCACCGGACTTTTTCGCAGGAGAGCGTGCATGGTGAGTCAAAGCCGAAGAAGAAGGTCGGACGAGCTACGTCGCATTTTGGCGACAGGAAGAAACGACAGACCCGCATCGGGTATACGGAACTCCGCTCGGTGACCGAGTGTAGGACCAAGGAACTGCTGCTTGTCGTATGCCATGTACCGTCGAATGACGAGTGGAGAGTTGTACGTGCTTTTCGACGACGGCGGGGTACCATCTTTCCGTGGACGGCAACACACCAGCGACAAGCGGTCAGCCGGGGGGTGATGCGACGCGTGATGATCGTCATGCATTCCCGCAGCTGACCGACGCGCACATCAAACGCATTCGTCCCTTTGCGTCGGAAGAAACTCTGCGCGATGGGGACCTGATCTTTGAGCAAGGCGAGCGATCTGTTGACTTCTTTGTCGTGCTCAGCGGTCGCGTGGAGATCATGCACGGGCCGCCGACCGACGCGGACGAGGCCCGGGTGGTGCACATCCACCGCGAGCGAGGGTTCACGGGCGAGCTTGATCTGTTCAGCGACCGGAAGATTCTGGTGAGCGGACGGGTGATGCCGTGCGAGTCGGGCACGCCGCCGCGGGTGCTTCGTGTGCCGCGGGAGCAGTTTGCGAAGCTGATGACGGCGGAGCCCGAGATCGGGAACATCGTGATCCGGGCGTTCATACTGCGTCGGCTCGGGCTGGTTGACAACGCGCAGGGTGCGGTGACGCTGATCGGTCTGCCGCGGACCGAGGGCATGCTCGAGCTCGAGCGGTTTCTGCGGCGGAACGCGCACCCGGTGCGGATCGTGCGGGCGGGCGACGCGGCGCGCGAAGTCGAGGGTGCTCTGCCGGCGGGCGTGACGGGTGAGGATGTGGTCGAGGCGAGCGCGGCGGGCCAGCTGCCGCTTGCGGTATGCCCTGGGGGTGATGTGCTGCGTCGGCCGAGTCGGGCGCAGCTGGCCGAGTGCCTGGGTGTCACCGAATCACCCGATGAAACGCGGACGTACGACGTCACAGTGATCGGCGCAGGCCCGGCCGGTCTGGCGGCTGCGGTCTACGCCGCGAGCGAGGGGCTCTCGACGCTTGTGCTCGAGTCGGAAGCGCCCGGCGGGCAGGCTGGCAGCAGCAGCCGGATCGAGAACTACCTCGGCTTCCCGACGGGTCTGAGCGGGCAGGAGCTCGCCGGGCGTGCGCAGGTGCAGGCCCAGAAGTTCGGCGCTCGGCTGACGGTGCCGCGACGGGTGGAGCGGCTCGAGCCCTGCGGCGAGGGGCACCGCGGGTATGGCGTGCATCTCGACACGGGCCCGGTGGTTCGGACGCGGAGCGTTGTGCTTGCGTGCGGCGCGACATGGCGGCGGCTTAATCTCGAAAACGCAGACCGCTTCGAGAACCGGGGCATCCAGTTCGCGGCGACATCGGTCGAGGCCGACCTGTGCGAGGGCGACGAGATCGTTGTTGTTGGCGGCGGCAACTCGGCCGGGCAGGCGGCGGTGTACCTGAGCCGGTTTGCGAAGAAGGTGTACATGCTGATCCGCGGGCCGAGCCCGGCGGCGAGCATGAGCGACTACCTGCTGCGGCGCATCGAAGCGTCCGACGCGATCGAGCTTTGCACCAGGTCGCAGCTGACGAAGCTCGCCGGCGACGATTGGCTCGAAGAGGCGACGTGGACCGTCGATGGGAAGCCGGTCACGCGTCCGACGCGGCATGTGTTCCTGATGATCGGTGCCGTCGCAAACACGGGCTGGCTCGACGGGACACTCCAGCTCGACCACAACGGGTTCGTGTGCACGGGCGGCGGTGTCGATCGATCGCACGCGGACCTCGCCTGGCCACTTGAGCGCTCGCCTCACCCGCTGGAGACCAGCCTGCCGGCGGTGTTCGCGGCCGGTGATGTGCGGGCCGGGAGTGTGAAGCGGGTCGCGAGCGTGGTCGGCGAAGGGTCAGTATGCATCCAGGATGTGCACCGTGTGCTCGACGAGCAGAGCGTGGGAGCGGGCCGGTGAAGTGGCATAGGACTGGGGGGATCGGCGTGATGAATTGGCTTGCCGCGGGACTGGTATGCGTGGTTGGGTCGGCCGCAGTGCTCATCGCCGGGTGTGAATCTGAAGCGGGCGGCTCGCCTCCCCCACCGCCGACGGTCGAGGTGGCCACGCCGACGACGCAGCAGGTGACGGACTACTTCCAGTACACGGGGTTCCTCGAAGCGATGGAGCAGGTCGATATCCGGGCGCGGGTGCCGGGGTTTCTTGAGTCGGTCGATTTCGAAGAGAGCTCGGCCGTCGAAGCCGGGCAGGTGCTGTTCACGATCGAGAAGGAGCCGTACGAGGTTGCCGTCGGGCGGGCGCGTGCCGATCTGGCGCGAGCAGAGTCGGCGTTGAGCCTTGCGGAGGCGAACCGAGCGCGTACACAGCAGGCGTTCGATGCGGACGCCGCGAACGAGCTGGAGCTGATCGCGGACGAGGCGGCGGTCAAGCAGGCCGAGGCGGAGGTCCTCGCGGCCGAGCAGATGCTGGAAGGTGCAGAACTCGATCTCTCGTACACCGACGTCGTCACGCCGCTCTCGGGCCGGGTCGATCGGAACTACGTCGATGTCGGCAACCTCGTGGGTGGTGAGACGGCGACACTGCTCGCGCGCGTTGTCGTGCTCGACCCAGTTCGTGTCTCGTTCGACGTGAGCGAGAGCATCGCTCTGAAGTATCTGTCTGCCGGTGAAGACGGGTCTGTCAACGGCGACTCGCCCACGGTCGAGGTCGGGCTCGCCGATGAGGATGGCTTCCCCCACGCCGGGTTGATCGACTTCGTCGACAGCGTTGTTGACCAGAGCACGGGGACGCTGCTGGTCCGTGCGGTGCTGCCGAACCCGACCGGGAAGCTGTACCCCGGTCTGTTTGCTCGTATCCGTGTGCCGTGGGACGTGCGCGAGAACGCTGTGGTGATCCACGAAGAGGCTGTCGGCACGGGTCTCGACGGGAAGTACGTCCTCGTTGCCGACGAGACCGACACGGTTTCACGCCGCAGCGTTGAACTTGGCGAGCGGCAGGACGGCGGGCTGATCGTCGTGCTCGAGGGGCTGACCATCGATGACACCTACATCGTCAGGGGGCTCCAGAAAGCTCGGCCCGGCTCGAAGGTGACCGTCGAGCCTTTCGACGACGGGACACAATCCGAGCCGAGCGGTGAATCGGAAGAACCAGTCGAGGCCGCGGATCAGTCCGGCGAGACGCAGGCCGAAGACGGGGGTGCCTCTTGATCTCTCGCTTCTTCATCGATCGGCCCGTCTTTGCCGGCGTCGTAGCGATCGTCATGGTGCTCGCGGGGGCGCTCGCGACGACGCAGCTGGCGGTCGAGCAGTTCCCCGAGGTCACGCCGCCGAGCGTTCAGGTCTCGGCGTCGTACCCCGGTGCGGATGCGAAGACCGTCGCAGACACCGTGGCCGCCCCGATCGAGCAGGAGATCAACGGTGTCGATGGCATGCTTTATATGTCGTCGATCAGCTCCGACGACGGCTCGTACTCGCTGACGGTGACGTTCGAGCTCGGGACGGACATCGACCTCGCGTCGGTGCGTGTCCAGAACCGGCTGGCGGTCGCGGAGCCCCGGCTGCCGCAGCCCGTGCGCGACCAGGGCGTCTCGACGTCGAAGCAGTCGCCGAGCCTGCTGATGGTCATCGCGCCGCACTCGCCCGACGAGCGGTTCGATCAGCTCTATCTGAGCAACTACGCGCGGATCTTTATGGTCGACCGGCTCGCCCGCGTGCCCGGCGTTGGGTCGGTGTCGATCTTCGGCGCACAGGACTTCTCGATGCGGGTCTGGCTCGACCCGGAGCAGCTCGCCGCCCGCGATCTCACCACAGCGGAGGTCATCGGATCGCTGCGATCGCAGAACGTGCAGGTCGCGGCCGGCAAGATCGGCCAGGAGCCCACGCCCGACGAGGCGGGGTTCCAGTACACCGTGACGACGCAGGGCCGGCTGCAAACCGCTGACCAGTTCGGCGAGATCGTTGTCAAGGTCGGCGACGATCAGAGCACGGTGCGGCTCCGCGACATCGCGCGGATCGAGCTCGGGTCTCAGTCGTACGATTCGTTCGGCCGGTACAACGGACTCGAGGCGCCGGTCATCGGCATCTACCAGCTGCCGGGCTCGAATGCGCTCGATGTCTCTGTAGGTGTCCGCGGCGCACTCGCCGAGCTGTCAGCCGACTTCCCAGAGGGCCTCGAAGCGCCGGTGTTCTACGACTTCACCGACTTCGTCCGCGCGTCGATCACCGAGGTCATCATCACGCTGGTCATCGCCTCGGCACTCGTATTCCTCACCGTCTACGTCTTCCTGCAGAACTTCCGGGCGACGCTCATCACGGGCATCGCGATCCCGGTGTCTGTCGTGGGCAGCCTCGCGGTCCTGCTCGCGCTAGGCTTCGGCCTGAACATGCTGACGCTCTTCGGGCTCGTGCTCGCGATCGGCATCGTCGTCGATGACGCGATCGTCGTTGTCGAGAACACCGCGCGGATCATGCGGGAGGAGGGCCTCGACGCCAAGGAGGCGGCTCGCAAGTCGATGGGAGAGATCACTGGGCCCGTCGTCGCGACCACGCTCGTGCTGCTGGCGGTCTTTGTGCCCACAGCGCTGCTGCCGGGCATCACGGGCCAGCTCTATCGGCAGTTCGGCGTGACGCTCTCGGTCGCGACCGTCCTCTCAAGTATGAACGCGCTGACACTGAGCCCGGCGCTCTGCGGCGTGCTGCTGCGCACAACCGACAAGAAGCCGCTGGCACCGTTCCGATGGTTCAACGCCGTCATCGACCGCGGCACGGCCTTGTACGGCTGGACGATCGGCAAGGCGATGCGGCTCTCGGCCATCACTGCGATCGCGTTCGTCGGTATGGGCATCGGTGTCGTCGTCCTGCTGCGCGCGACGCCGACCGGCTTCATCCCGCTCGAAGACCAGAAGTACTTCTTTGTGAATGTCACGCTCCCGCCGGCGGCAAAGGTCGCGCGTACTGATGCGGTGCTCGCCGAGGTCGAGGATGCGATCATGGACACGCCGGGCGTGGCCGGTGTCGTCACGGTCGGCGGTCTGTCGCTGCTCAGCAACGCTGCCGAGTCGAACAGCGGGACGTGTGTGATCATCCTTGATCAATGGGAGGATCGGACGTCGCCCGAGACGCAGATCGACGCGATCCTCGCGGATCTTGGTGGTCGGCTTTCCTCGATCCCCGAGGCCGTGATCTTCCCGTTCCGCCCGCCGTCGATCCAGGGGCTGGGCCAGTCGGGTGGTTTCGAGCTGCAGATACAAGATCGGGCCGGTATCGGCCTCGACGTGCTCGAAGACGTGACGGGTGACATCGTCGCTGACGCCGCGGAATCCGGCGAGATCGGGAACCCGTTTACCGGCTTCAGCGCGACGACGCCGCAGCTCTACCTCGATATCAATCGGATCAAGGCCCAGCAGTTCGGTGTATCGCTCGACACCATTTTCAGTACGCTGTCGGGCAACCTCGGCTCTGCGTATGTCAACGACTTCAACGCGTTCGGCCGGGTGTACCAGGTCCGCGTGCAGAGCGAGCCCACCTTTCGGAATGACCCGAAGGATGCGCTGCTGCTGCAGGTGCGCGATCGCGAGGGCGACACGCTGCCGCTGGCGTCGGTCGCGACGATCGAGGAGCGGGTCGGTGCGGCGACGGTCTATCGGTACAACCTCTACACCTCGGCGTCGATCTCGGGCAACGCCGCCCCGGGGACCAGCACGGGTCAGGCCCTCTACCGCATGGAGTCACTGACCGAGGCTCGACTGCCGCAGGGCTTCGGCTATGAGTGGACCGGGACGGCCTTCCAGCAGAAGCGCGCGGGCAACGTAGCCCCGATTGTCTTCGCCATGTCGATCGTCTTTGTCTACCTCTTCCTCGCGGCTCAGTACGAGAGCTGGGTGGTGCCGCTGACGGTGATGGCGACGATCCCGATCGGCATCCTCGGAGCACTCGCTTCGACGCTGCTGCGCGATATGGACAACAACGTGTACACGCAAATCGGGCTCGTGCTGCTTGTCGCGCTCGTGTGCAAAAACGCGATCCTGATCGTCGAGTTCGCCGAGCAGCTCCGGCGCGAGGGAAAGAGTCTGTTTGACGCGACCGTCGAGGCCTCCAAGCTGCGGTTCAGGCCCATCCTCATGACGGCCTTGTCGTTCGTGCTCGGAACCGCGCCGCTACTGATCGCCACCGGGGCCGGGGCCAACGGTCGGCAGTCGATCGGGACAGCCGTGTTCGGAGGCATGGTCCTGGCGACGACCGTTGGCGTGGTCTTCATCCCAACGCTGTATGGCCTCGTCCGACGGCTCACGCCGCAGCGGGCATGACCGCGTGCGGAGTGTCACCGTTCAGATGCCACCTGCCGGAATCTGGCACGGAACGGAAGGACGCCGCGGAGTGAGCCTTCGGAGCCGCGCGATCAGCCTTACTGCCGGCGTTGCCATTCCAATAGATTGTGACCATCCCGGCCCAGTCTCGTGTGATAGCAAATTCATTCTTCGCGGCGATCGCCCGTGAAACAGCGCCAGCACAGCGGCGGCTGGTACGCTACACAGCGGAGGTGCAACCTCCGACGGGAGTGAATGCGTTGCGAGTGATCGATCTGTACCTCAAGAAGAAAGAAGCAGACGAGATCCGTGAGGCGGCCGCGGAGTCTGGCCATCGCATCATCAGCGAGCAGGAATCCGAGCTCGAGCATGTCCGCGTGGTCGTATCGCAGGGGTCGCCGGACGATCTGCTTGAGCTCGTGCGTGACAAGGTCGAGACAAGCGATACCGACGATGACTTCTATGTCGTGCTCGAACCGGTTGCCGTCGCGCCACGCGACGCAGACCAGGACGCTGAAGAAGCCCGGGCTGCGACGGACGAGATCGAGAGCTTCATCGCCGACGGTGCTCGATTCACACGAACGTTTGGCAGTCTCGCGGCCGTTTCCGGAATCCTGGCAACGGCAGGGCTTTTGCGCGATAGCCCCGCAGTGCTCGTCGGGGCCATGGTCATAGCCCCGCTGTTCAAGCCGATGGCGTCGGCCGGGGCCGGGATCGTGCTCGGCCGACTGCGCGAATGCCTGCTCGGCCTCGGCCTGCTCTGGGTCGCGTTGCTCACAGCGGCGGTCGCGGGGTTCGTCGTCACCCTCATCACGCCTGATGCTGAAGCAACGCCCGCGGTCATCCTGCGATCCGACATCAGCTTCTTCGACCTCGTGATCGCGCTGGCATCGGGCACCGCGATGGCGTACACACTGCTCAAGCGTGACGCCATGGCGATGATCGGCATTGTTGTGGCAGCTTCGCTCGTTCCCGTCGCGAGCACACTCGGTGTGGCCCTGGCGATTTCACGATTCGATCTCGTCGGCGGCGCCTTCGTGACATTGCTGTCAAACGTTGCGGGCATCCTGGTGTCTCTCACGCTTGTTTGCCGGATCGAGCTGGCACGGCGCAGGTACACGGGCAGCGACACAGATCCAGAAAGGCTCTCGACGCGTGGCCTGTGGATCGGTGGCTCACTCCTCGTACTCCTGCTCGCGATCAACATCTGGGACGACTTCTGGCGAGGGGGTACAGAAGCAACACCGCGTGAGCCGCGAACGGCGTTAATCGAGCTCGCCCCGACGATGCCGGGAATTGTTTCCGTTGCCCCCATCACCAATGGCCCGCTTCTGGTCGTCGTGAGCGATGATGTATCGCAAGATGAGCTGAGACAGATCGAGCACGGCCTTGCGGCGGCGCTCGCTGTATCAGTCACCGACCTGAGCGATCATGTCCTAGTCATTGAATCGTCGAGCACGATGCACCGTACGGATCGTCGGCCGCAGTGAGCGGAACACAAGACGCATCACAGTCTGGCTGCCTGTATATCGCGGCGACTCGCTACTTGTTCACGATCAGTCACAGCGCGTGAATCATGCCGGGCACGATCCCAAGCAGAGTCAGCAAGATGTTGATCAGAAAGTGAACGGAGAGGCCGACCTGGAGAAAGGCCGCAACGGGTGGCAGAAAGATCGCCAAGATGATCTTCAGAATCGATATGCTACACCCCTTGCTCGTCAGCAGTGAGAGCGAGTGTCAATGAGTCTTCACCGAGGAAATGATCGATATGATGCGCGCGATCCTCAACCTTCAGCAGGATGCCCTTGAGGAGCGTCTCGATGGCGAAGTCCTCGTTCTCTGTGCAGAGCTTGATCGTGCTGCGTAGCTCGATTGCGATCGACCTTTCGGCGTGTCGGTTTCGCTCGATCATGTCATTGACCCGAAAGATCCCCTCCGGCTCGTGCTCGATGTAGGCGAGCTGCTCCTGGGCCGACGGGCTTGATGTCGGCACGGCACCGATCGCGGTGATCCGTTCGGCGATCGCGTCGAGCTGCTTGTGCACCTCGGTGTACGACGACTCGAGGAAATGATGCAGGTCTCGGAACTGCGGCCCCTCGACCAGCCAGTGATGCTTCTGATACTGGTGGAATAGCGTGAAGAATGTGCCGAGGTGACGATCGAGTTCGCGCGCGATTTTCTCCGCCGCTTCACGCGGAAGACCAACCGGATTACCTAACCCCTCAGCAGCCCCCGATTCGATGGCGACGACTACCTCGCGCTCGTGCGGAGTCATCCCGACCATCGTGCAGCGGAAAGACCGGATGACAGATCACTTTTGATCGAAACCGAGGGCTCGCATCACCGCATCTCGGCATCCCAGCAGGATTGGATACTCAAAATCGTGGGCCGACTCATCTCATCATCTCTCGACGACGCGCATTACCGTGTGAAAGGCCCGCCTACGTGTTTAGCTTGAACGATTTTGAGCGGGAGTGCAAATCACTTTGCTCACTTAGGATAAACCATTCATGCTCGTCACGATGCCGCTTATTGCTGTAGGACATCGATCGTTCTGCCATCAGACGCTAGCTACACTCACTCCCGGTGTGTGGCTGGAGAATGACGATGGACGCGTGCGTGCTTTCGGTACTGGAAACGGGAAGTCTTCGCTTTTCCTGCGGTGTTGGGCCGGTGGCTCAGCTCCCAGGGCTTGATGCGGCCGTGTTTCGATCGCTCGGTAACGACTACGTCAGCGTGCTGAAACAGAACGGTGAAGCGGCTGCTCAGCGTAGTGCGTTGCTGGAGATCGGCGGAGAGCTGACACGGCGGTTCGATGATCTGACTGGTACCGTCTGGTTGAAGACGGTGACGAACGCTGCGGGCGAAATCACTCTCGAAATTCGCAGCGAGCTTGTCGAGCCGAGCGATGACGCGATGGCATTGCTTCAGGCGCCTTGGGAATTGCTGACAAGGCTCGATGATGCGCGGAAACCCACCACGTTTTTGGCTTCAGACACACGTCGGCTGTTCGTCGTGAGTCGGCGTCTGGGCATGCCGGCCGAAGCAGAGCTCTTCACGCCGTCTCCGGCGCACCGCTTGGGCATTGCTTTCATGGCGTCGTCGCCCCTGGGCCAGAAGGAACTCGACTACGAGCAGGAAGAGCTGGCAATCCTCGACGCGGTCGGCCGCGACACGATCGACCTCGTCGTCGAGGAATCGGGGGACCCCGGACAGCTTGGCAAGCTGCTCTCGGCTCAGACGCCGGCGATGCCGGTGGTTCACATCTCCTGCCATGGTCATGAGGGCCAGGATGGCGTGATGCCGTTCCTTGCGATGGAGGATGAGACCGGCGGTCTCCGGAAAGAAACTGCGAGTAATTTCGCAGAGCGGTTCACTCCGGACACGCGTCCCGGCTTGCTGTTCCTGTCGGCGTGCGGCACGGCCGCGGCGACTGATGGCTCAGCACAGGGGCTCGCCGCGTCGCTGAGCACCGAGCTGATCGGCAATGGCTTTCACGCCGTCCTCGGCTGGGGAGGGAGCGTCTCAGATACGGCTGCGACCATGTTCGCCACACATCTCTACGCCCAGCTTAACAAGAGCGTCGCGGTGCCAGAGGCCGCAGCGTTTGCACGACGCAAGCTGATCAACGCTGACCAGGCCAGCGTGTCGGGGGCAGCCGAGCCCAAAGACCATGCCACGGAGGCTGCGCTCTCCCGCGGCGATGCTACCGGCGCGACACGCGACTGGCATCTGGCCCGCATCTGGCTCGGAAGGACCGGAGGCGGCGCGGTCGTTGGTAGTGGCGCCCAGACCTCACGCTCACTCGGAGAGGTGTTCGGGGGCACGCGCACGCTGCAAACAGCCCGTGGCGATGCATGGCCGGTCGCCAGCGAGCGGGACTTCGTCGGCCGCCGACGAGAGCTGCAGAAAGGCCTTCGCGTCGTCGACGGAAACGAAACAGCGCTTTCGGGCAAGCGGGGGGTGCTGCTGCACGGCATGGGCCGACGCGGCAAGTCATCGCTCGCGGCGCGGATCAGCGACCGGCGTCCGGGCTTCGACATGGCCGTTGTCTTCGGGAGCTACGAGCCCGACGCAATCCTGGCGGCGATCAAAAAGGCGGTGTCCAACGACGCATCCGACGAGGTCTGCAACGACGCGACGGCCAAGCTCCTCGCCGCCGAGATTGCGGACCGTCCCAATATCCTCCGGCAGACGATCCGGAGGCTGCTCCGTGGCCCGTGCGGCGAACGGCCGCTGCTGCTGCTGATCGATGACTTCGAGCGGATCATCGATACCAAAGCCGGGCCGATCGACAGCGGCCGCGCTGTGTATCGCGTCAAGAGCGCGCACCGCGACACGATCCAAGCCGTGCTGGAGGCTTTCGAAGACGCGGCCGGCCGATCGCGTGTGATCGTCACGAGCCGCTACCGGTTCGCCGTAACGGTCACCACGCCGACAGGGCAGCAACGCGACCTGGCCGACCTGCTCGAGCCGCTGCATCTTGGCCCGCTGCAGGACGCGGCCCAGCGCAAGCTCAGCCGACGCCAGTACCAGGCGGCCGTTAAAGAGCATGCCGAGCTGGAACAGCGACTCGCACTGCTCGTCCGTGCCCAGAAGCTCTCGCAGGGCAACCCGGGTCTGCACGATCTGCTGGGCGGCAAGGTGGTCATGAACCACGCCGTCCCCGAGAAGACTGCTGCCGAGCTGCTTGACAGCGTCGAGACGTACTTCGAGGGCGCGGGCCAGGACGCCGATCTGGCAGCTGACATGGCTGCGGACGACGCAGCGCCCGAAGCGGCCAGGGCCGCCGAGGCAGTCCGTGACTTCGTCCAGCAGCTCACGCTCGGGACTCTGCTGGATCTGGCCGACGACTCCAGTCGGCAGCTGCTCCGACGCCTCTCCATCTGCACGCAGGCCGTGCCGCTGCCGGTCATCGAAACACTCGCCGCAGACCACTGGGGCGGGAGCCCGATGCGACTTATCGATCTCGGGCTGCTCGACCCGCAAAATCGACTCGTCCGAGGCAAGAGCGGCGCGATCACGGTCGAGACCGACTACGCAGTGAATACGCTTGCGAGCGGGCGGCTCGACCCTCTTTCGCCAGCGGAGATGACCAGCGCGGCCGGCACGACACTCGGGCCGCTCTTCGATGCCTGGGGAGGTGCCGCCGCCGCCAAGACCAGGCCGCCGGATCACGACATCCAGCTGACCGAGCTCGCTCTGCAGGCGCTCGGGGAAGGTGGCGAGGACATCGGCGACGATACGACGCCCATTGACGTGCTGCTGACCTGTGCGCTCTTCGCAGTGCGTTTCATTGGCGAAGACAGACCCAAGTCAGCGGCAGGAGTCGGCGAGCGCGCGATCCATGCCATCGACGCCGCGGGCCGCACGCCGCCGCTCTCGCTGATTGCTGCCACTGCCAAAGTGGCCATCACGGGTGGCGACGGTACGCTTGCCGACGCGGTGCTAACAAGGGGCACCGCGATTCTCGAGGAAACCGATATCAGTAAGATCGATGGTGACCAGGACGAGGTCACCAGCCTTTTGTTTCAGCTTGGACAGCGGCAGATGCAGACCGGCGATCTCCAGAACGCTGAGACCACCTGGCATCGATACATTGAAATGGTCGAGCACGACGAACGGCGCTCTGCCACAGGGCGAAGCTTTATAGCAGACATACTCGCCGAGCGCGGCGATCTCGAAAACGCGCTTCGCATTCGCAGAGAGTTGTTGCAGATTTATACAAGGCTTCAGGACGAGCACCACACGGCTGTGACGTACGGCGAGATTTCCGATACCTTTCTGAAGCTCAAGGACTTTGACGAAGCTTTACGGATTCGCGTCACGGAACAACTTCCAATCCTTGAGCGCCTAAATAATGCCGGCGCCATTGCAGTAGCCAAAGATATGATCGCCGAAATCCTTCACGCGCGTGGTGAGGCTGATGAGGCGCTGCGAATCCGAATCGATGAAGTGTTGCCGGTGCTGCGCGAGCTAAAACACGCTCGCGTGCTCAGCGCATGTCTTTGGAACATCGCATCAATCCACCTTAGCCGGGCACGCGAAGACGAGAACCAAGCACTCGTAAATGCGTTGCCGTACGTGATGGAAGCATTTCAAATTGTTGCGAAGCTTGGTGATGCCGAAGGTCTCATGAAGGTTGGACCTGTCGCCGCGCAGGTGCTCGCGGTCGCGGGAAAGAGGCAGCACGCACTCGCAACGCTTGATATCAGCAGACAAGCCGCAGTCAAGCTCGACAATCAGCTATTGATCGGTCACATTGAAGAGGTGCGAGCCTTGATCGAAGCCATGCCGGACCCGGAATGATGGCAGTCCGGTGTCCGTGCAGTCGGTGTCCAACGCCGAGCTCAGTTCAAACGTGAAAGCGGCCCCGCAGCGCTGCGGGGTCGCCGAAGGTGCTCATTGTTTCGCGTGCTTACATGCCGAGCATGCCGTTTGCTGTTTCGTCTCCGTCAGTGGGAGCGCCGACCTCGTTTGGATCGAGTTCACTGAGTGACTGGAAGGTCGCGTCGAGCGGCTGCCATCTGTTCCAGAATTGCTGGAGCTCGGGATCATTGGGTGCGCGGAGGTTTTCGTAGACCCGCCGGCCGTACGCCGTGTTCATCCACGCGACGTCGGGCAGGGCGTATCGCGGCAGCTCGGTGCCTCGCTCGTGCAGCATCGCGAGTCCGTGGACGTGGTGCTCGTCGTGGTTCGACAGGTCGCCCCAGACAACTGATGAGCGATACAGAGCGTGCTCGGTCAGCAGCTTGAGTGTCCACGCGAGCCACGCGATCCCCCTGCGGAAGCGCGGCATGTCCTCAGCGGGCGGCGCGTCGAGCGCGAAGCGTCCGGCGCTCGTCTGAGCGTAGAAGACACCCCGCTCGGTCCCCGCGTCGGCCTGCTTGAGCCAGCGGTGCTCCCCCATGAACTGCTCGAGCGCGTTGCGCTGGAACATGAAGACCACCGGCAGGACCCAGCCGATCAGGAATGGCAGCAGGAAGCCTGTCGCGACGACTGTGCCGAGCACACCGAGCCAGAAGCCCCCGACTCCGACGCGGCGTGCGAGGGGACCGCGTCCGAACTGGCTGGCGAGACGGGCCGAGAAATACTTCCAGTGGAATCGCGGCGACCATCGCATCTTGCGAAAGTGCTGACGGAGCTTGTCGGCCGACATGCCGGGCTCGAAGCCGAAACCGCGGATGAGGCGGACATCGGGATCGTTGGGTGTCGCAAAGTCATCGCCGTGATGGATGATGTGCTTCGAGGCATAGGTCGGGAAGTCTTCGACGAGCAGGAACCAGCCCATCGCTGAGCCGATCCAATAGAACAGTGTTCGGACCCGCTCGTTGGGATGCTCGGCCCACATATGGATTGCGTCGTGCATGGTCGTCAGCATGCCCGCACGCGCGCCGGCGGCGGTCATTGGCAGCGACACCGTCAGCAGTAGGAGAAGCCACAGCGACCCGCTTGCCACGATCGCCATGCTGGCTGCAGCACCACCGAGCAGCCAGAGCATCACGGCTGCATAGAGCATGGGCCGCCTCCATATGAACCACGGCTCAACCCCGTGAGGTGCGATACCGCTCACGAGCGTCACGAACCGGTCCGCCATTCGACCCATCCAACCCACCCTCTCAAGCCGCCTCGAGACCTGATCACGGATATCAGGTGAACGGCCCTTGCTCATCTGGATCGCGCTGTCGGGGTCGATCGTGAGCGTCAGCCAGTCTGGGCGGTATCGCCCCTCAGCGTCGAGCGGGAAGTCCGAGGTTGCGTAAGCCCGTCGCAACGCATCGTCATCCAACCTGTGATGCAACGCCGGTTCGGAGGGGCGGCGTTGCGAAGGCAGATCGTCCCATACCGACATATCGGTCAACGGCGGGGAGTAGACATGCAGCGTGTACAGAGTCTCGCGGTCGAGGTTCGCGAGTTGGTGAACGTCGGTGTCCTCCTCGCCGAAGACGGAGCCCGCCTGGTGACGCCGGAAGCCGGTCGCTGCGGGTGTGCCGCTCTCGTCAAACTGGAAGGTCGTCTCGCTGGCGACGCCGCTGAGCACCTTCACGACGCATGTGCTGCCGCGGTGATCGTGCACGGGGCTCGCCTGGCCCGCTGACCAGACGAGCAGCTTGACCTCGAAGCGCTCAGAACGAAACACCGTGTTGCGTGTGTAGGTGTCGTCGCTGTAAGTCGCGAACTGGGCGACATCGGCTAGGCCGATCTCTGAATCGCTGACCACGTCCTTGATCTCGCTCAGCGGTGCCGAGGTCCGGATCTCGCGGAGATTGCTGATCAGGGCCAGTGCCTTGGGGGTGAGTTGGCGTTGCATATCAGGACTCGCATGGCGAGGAACCGCTCGCCTCGGAGCCGGGCGGCCTGCCCGACCCCGGGAACGCCCTTTCCCCCATTTGCATCTGCTTGAGGCGTGCTCAGAGACCCTGAGCCCACTTCGGTGCCGCAGGCAGATCCCCGCGGGCAGATCTGCGCGAGCATGGATCAGCGAATGCCGAGGCGTGATCGATGGGAGAAAGGGCCAAACGGGTGAGGCCGCCGCTGGCCTGTGGGCTGAGCCGGAGCCCTGAATCAGTTATCGTGGTTCAGCCGATCGAGGCCAGACATGCGATGTGCAGTCACCAAGATTGCACTGTCGCCGGCGACGCCATCGCGCTCGCCTGCACGATCTGGTTCAGTACCCTCAAGAGTCGAAATGCTAAAGGTGTCGCTGTGTTCCGGGCGTTGGCACCCATCTTCGGCGCAGCTCGGTTGGCGACGCTCCTCCACGAAACCATGAATCTACGGGTTGTCGCAGGTGGAGCAGCGATCAGTATCGGTGTCGTTCTTGTCACACACCGCGCCTCCGCCCCAAGGCAGCTACAAACAGCCAAGTGTTATCAAGCCGCGGCCCAGATAGCGACGACGGACTGTACACGCGGACGGCAAGAAACAACTCACCACCACGCCGAAGCAGATGGTCAATCGCCTACGAACAATCGCGAAGCCGAAGATCACGCGATGCTCGAGTACTTCTGTCCGATCTCGCGGGCGATTCGGCATGCGTAGTCGATCACCCGCCCGGCCTGCCCATCGCGTTCCGCGGCTTCGCGGTGCTGGGCCTTGCGGTAGCCCGCCATCGCCGCCCGGATCGCTACAACAGCGACTTCGTAGGCCGATTCCCTCAGGACATCTCGTTCACTCTGAGACCACACACCCGTCTTCCCATTCTTATGTGGGTTCGCAGCGGCCTCGACGACCTCTTCAAGCCGGTGCTCGAACAACCATCCCTCTATCCGCTGCGGATCGTCGGCCAAACCGAGGACCCAGGACAGTTCGTCACCGCTCTTCAGCGGCTCGCGGTAGAAAATCGGCCGCTTCGCCGAAGGGAAGAATGGGCGGAAGCAAAACTTGCCGGCGACGCTGTACTGGGTGCTGTACAAATATGGGTCGTAGGCAAGCCCATCGAGCTTGGCGATTGCGTCCTCTAGTGTACGGACATCGGGCAGCATGCCGACGTTGAAGGCATCGATTTGATCTGGCTTGTATCCCCGCTTCGCGGAAGGATGGTTTCCTCGGAACGGAACAAGGTCCATCCAGCCGAGCGTATAGGGCCACAGCGCAACAACAAGATGACGCGTGTAGCCGCGTTTGTGCCAGCTTGGGTCCGGCACTCTCGCCTCGATCCTGCACATGACGGTGTTCAAGTGATCTGAGACCACGAGCGGGCGAGGCACCATTTCGAGCTTGATGTCAATCTCATCACCAAGGACGTAGTCGCCACCGTTCGCGGCTTCGGCATCCCATCGGATCTCGCACGCCGATACAGGAAAGCGCCCATCCTCCGTGCGATCCTGGATCGCCGTAGGCACGAGCCCCTTCTGCTGAACAACGGGGTCATCGACAACCGCTGGTAATCCCAACGAACCGAAGAGCGATGTATGTTGAACGCCCGCCATGCCCCCCCTCAAGACCTTGGGCAACACCGTAGTCGCGGATCCCCGCTTTCACGACTGAGCCACAGCAGGTCGCGACGACTTATCCGACGAACAACACGCGAGGGCGAACCGATCGTCGCGTCAATGATACGAGCTTCACGCCGACCTCGACATTTGCCGCGCATCTACTAAGGGTACATCCGTGACTGGAGTATTTTGCTGTATTCGCGTAGGGTACTTCCTGACGCGAAGCACCGCGTCGTGAGTCCCTCCCTTCGATCTTGACGGAAAAAGACCCTCTCTGGCAGCTTCCGTGGCAGCGAGCGATGCCATTGCAGTCGCCCCAGGGCCTCAGCGACCGCGGCGTTCGGTACCGGGCATCGGCGATTGACAGCTACCGACAACCTGTCGTTGCAGCTCCCTATCTGCCATCACTCATTGAACTTGCAGCCAAGCAAACCATCGAGCGGAGCAGTCAGGTGTTCTCAACCAGACCGATGCGGTACGATCTGTAGACTTGAGAGAACTGAAGCTGCCGAGGCCTACGGCGTTTCGAGTAGTCCAGTGACATACAATGCCATCATCACAATTAGCGAAGAGCACTAATACGGAATATCGCCTGACATAAACTGTGAACTGAGGTTCGCGCCGACGAGTCCCACTTCGAATCCGCCAAGGTTGCCAGTGTCTGTGTCTTGATATCGGGGCGACAGTCCTACATGTGGAAATGCGCCCACCTCATCCTTGATGTCGTGCTGCGTCGCAACTGGATGCTTTCACTTGGTAACGGCCTCGTGGTCGGTTCCCGTACGCACAGCCATGTTTTCCTGAAACATCAACTCACAACACTCTGAACTTGCCAACTCATCTTCGTAAGCACCACCGATAGCTTTGCAATGCATGAATGGCGGCGGAGCGAAAGCGACGGGTTGCGTTGAGAATGGCGACATACATCGCCCGGCGGTAGTCCTCGGCCACGAACTCAGGCTCTGAGCAGGAACGTCGCGTCCGGTGCACGAGCCGGCTGAATCCGCGAGATGCCGTCAGCTTCACGCGCCATCGCTTCATGCCTCGCTGCGTCGGCGATATCCAAGATTTCATCGTGAGCGTTGCGTGCGGCATCAATCGCCGCGCTCGCTGGATGTCTCTGCATGAAGCGCGTCGCCAGCCTCGCGGCACAGTTCTGGCGATTTTTGCATGGACAATCTGTTTCAGTGCTTCCAGACCATGCGGCTCGACGTGGTATGCACTCTAGACGGAATTGCCGACCATTGCGCCCACGGGCTGAAGACTTCGTGCTTCCTACAAGCCCCGAATACGACGTATTTCAGCTCTGCGTCCCGCCTTGGGAACAATGCGGCTGGAAGGTCGGTTCGGGGACGAGGACGTTTGAACACCGAGTGAAAGGAGATCGCGATGAACACTACGACACGACGATTTGGCATGATCACCGCCGCCGGCATCGCTGCCGTGGGTGCCGGGCTCATCGGAACGGGCGTAAACGCCACCGATTCCGCGACAGTCGGCGAGAGCAGCACGGCCGACTTGTATCTCGTGAAGTATCACGCTGATTGGTGCCCGAAGTGTGTCTCTCTTGTTTCGCCGTGGGATGAGGCCAAGGCCGAACTGGCGACGGAAGACGCCAACATCTTGTTTGTTCAGCTCGACCGCACTGACAAGTCGAGCAGCCGTCAGTCTTCGCTTCTCTCCGCAGAGCTTGGCCTCTCGGAGCAATGGAACACCTACAGCAGGAAGAACGGCACCATGGTCCTCTTTGATAGCGAGGGCAATGTGATACGCGAATTTACGAAGGGCACCACATCGAGTGATATCGTGGCAGCCGTCCGCGATGCCGGCTGATCACATCCGTGTCATTTGAGACGCAAGCTCATTGCTCGTATCTGACCATCATCACGTACGACCGTGTGCGCTGAAGCATGTGCTCGACCCACGATGCAGCGATGACAAGTAACGCACCCCTGCTCGCCGCGTGACCGCTCACGTGGTGCGCCTTTGACTAGCCGGCCGAGCTGACTTGCAGTCCCGCGGCCGTGTCCGCGACTGCACGGCAGATCTCCACATCTTCGCGAGGCGATCAAGCCGCGCACCCGACGTCTGCAAAAGCACGCCGTTGACAACTGGCACAACCAAACGAATTACGATCATCCGCCCTGTGATCGTCGGCCACCGGCGCGAACGAGCGCGTTGGTCTTGAATTGCCCTTTGTAGTTGAGAGTAAGTCTCAGCGCCCGTTCGCCTTGGCGACCAAAGGCGACTTGCGACGCGCAGGGTAACGGTTTATCCAATCTTTCCGATCACCACAAGATGTTCATCAGAAGCACGTTGCATGATCACGGTGCAACTCAACGGCGATAGCGGCCGGCTTGCTCCAGGGGAATCGATGCCGCTCGAAGCGGGTTGGCGAGTCGCGAGTCGCGACGACAGCTTCTTTAAAGATCGCTTTGTCTCGCCCATCGATAGAATTTGTCCATAAACAGAGTGCGATATATGTAGTTGAACGAGCTTGCGCAGTCGAGGAGAAACGGCTATGGCGGCGGCGGCAGCAGCGGAGGCGACCTTCGCGTCCCCCGACCAGAGCGTGGACGCGATTGAAGAGTTCTCGTATGACGACTAGACCGTCCGGATGTTCCTGTGGGCGACCCTGATCTGGGCGCTCGTGGGCTTTCTCGCGGGCGTGGTCCTCGCGTTCCAGCTCGCGATGCCCGCGCTGAACTTCCTGCCCGAGATCGCGTTCGGTCGGCTGCGCCCGTTGCACACCAACGCGGCGATCTTCGCGTTCGCCGGCAACGCCATCTTCTGCGCCGTCTACTACAGCACGCAGCGTTTGTGCAAGACGCGCATGTTCAGCGACAAGCTGAGCCGCCTGCACTTCTGGGGCTGGCAGCTGGTCATCGTGTCGGCCGCGCTCACGCTGCCGTTCGGCATCACGCAGGGCAAGGAGTACGCCGAGCTCGAATGGCCCATCGACCTCGCGATCGCCGTGGTCTGGGCGTGCTTCTTCGGCGTGAACTTCATCGGCACGCTGATCAGGCGCCGCGAGCGCCACCTGTACGTCGCGATCTGGTTCTACATCGCTTCGCTCGTGACTGTTGCCATCCTGCACATCTTCAACAACATCTGGATCCCGGTGGGCATCGTCGACGTGATCCGCACGGGCGAGCTTGCCTCGTTCGACAACGCGATGAAGAGCTACCCGGTGTACGCCGGCGTGCAGGACGCGTTCATGCAGTGGTGGTACGGGCACAACGCGGTGGCGTTCTTCCTGACCACGCCGTTCCTCGGGCTGATGTACTACTTCCTGCCCAAGGCCGCGGATCGGCCTGTGTTCTCGTACAAGCTGTCGATCATGCACTTCTGGTCGCTGGTGTTCATCTACATCTGGGCGGGCCCCCACCACCTGCACTACACCGCGTTGCCCGAGTGGGCCGCGAGCCTGGGCATGGTTTTCAGCCTGATGCTCTGGATGCCCAGCTGGGGCGGCATGATCAACGGGCTGCTGACACTCCGCGGCGCGTGGCACAAGGTAGCGCAGGACCCGGTGCTCAAGTTCTTTGTCGTGGGGATCACGTTCTACGGCATGGCGACGTTCGAGGGCCCGATGCTCTCGATCAAGACCGTCAACAGCCTGAGCCACTACACCGACTGGACCATCGCGCACGTGCACGCCGCCACGCTGGGCTGGAACGGGTTCATGACCTTCGGCATGATCTACTGGCTCGCGCCGCGTCTGTTCCAGACCGGCAAGCTCTACAGCCAGAAGCTCGCCAGCCTGCACTTCTGGATCGGCACCATCGGCATCCTGCTCTATGTCATCAGCATCTACACGGCCGGCATCACGCAGGGGCTGATGTGGCGCGCGTTCGATGAGACCGGCGCGCTCGCGTTCCCGAAGTTCATCGAAACGGTGACGCAGCTCATGCCGTTCTATTGGATCCGGGCGATCGGCGGCACGATGTACCTCGTCGCGACCGGCATCGGCGTGTACAACATCTTCAAGACATGGAAGATGAGGCCGCCGAGCTACGACGTCCCGGTGATCCGGGCGGCGCGGCTTGGAAAGGTCTACGACGACGGCCCGGCCCCCAAGAGCCGCTTGAACGCCAACGTCGCGATCGGCCACGCCGGCGACCGGTTCATGCAGGGGCACTGGCACCGCCGGTGGGAGCGGATGCCGATCCGCTTCACGGTGTACGTCACGGTCGCGGTCATCTTCGCGAGCCTGTTCGAGATCATCCCGACGTTCCTGATCAGATCGAACGTTCCCACGATCGCGAACGTGAAGCCGTACACGCCGCTCGAGCTCGCGGGGCGTGATATCTACATCGCCGAGGGCTGCTACAACTGCCACTCGCAGATGATCCGTCCGATCTTCTCAGAAACGCAGCGCTACGGCGAGTACAGCAAGCCGGGCGAGTTCATCTACGACCGGCCGTTCCAATGGGGCAGCCGGCGCATCGGACCTGACCTCGCGCGTGAGGGCGTCTTGAACCCCAACGCGGGCTGGCACTACATCCACTTCGAGAACCCGACGGAGTTCCAGGCGGGCTCGGTCATGCCGAGCTACAAGCACCTGAACAATCAGGACCTGAACTTCGCGGAGATCGAAGCGAGGGTGCACTCCATGGCGATGCTCGGCGTGCCGTACGGCGACGCCGTCACCCGATCGGTCGAGATGGCCCGGGAACAGGCCGCGGACGTCGCGCAGCAGGTCCACGACAACGCGCCGGGCTACGCGATCGTCGACAACCTCGAGAACAAGAAGGTCGTGGCGCTGATCGCGTACCTGCAGCGGCTCGGGACTGACATCTCAAAGCCCGCGCCGGACGACGCTGAGACCGAAGAAGGAGGTGCGTCGTGAGAATGTCGGACATCATGAGCCACATGGACCTGGCCGTCTGGCCCACGATCGGGCTCGTGCTCTTCTTGATCGTGTTCGCCTGCATGGCCGGGCGTGTGCTGCTCTCGAAGCGGCCCCACAACGAGCACATGGCATCGCTGCCGCTCGACGATGACGAGCCCGCGCACCAGGGCCGACTGAGCAACCGGGAGGACCCCGATGTCGCATGACCCCAAACTGCTCGAGCATGAGTACGACGGCATCCGCGAGTTTGACAACCCGACGCCCGGGTGGTGGCACGCGCTGTTCTTCCTCTTTGTCATCTTCGGCGTGTTCTACATGGTCCTGACCACGGGCAGCCCGATGTACGACACACCCAAAATGAGCCACGAGAAGCACAAGCTCGCGTGGATCACGGCCAAGTTCGGCGAGATCGGCGAGCTCGCACCCGATGAGGCGACGCTGGTCCGCTACTACGCCGACCCGAGCGAGCAGTACGCCGAACGGTGGATGCCGTACGCCGCGAGCCTGTTCAAGGCGAACTGCGTGAGCTGCCACGGGGCGAACGGCGAGGGCTCGGTCGGCCCCAACCTGACCGACGACGCGTACATCAGCGTTGCCTCGATCACCGACATCTACGACGTGATCCAGAACGGCGCGAACGCGGGCGCGATGCCGGCGTGGGGCACCCGGTTTCATCCGAACGAGGTGATCCTGCTGTCGAGCTACGTGGCGTCGATGCGGGGCCAGAACCTTCCGGGCCTGCCGCCCGACGGCGACGTGCCCGAGCCCTGGCCGACGCTCGCGGAGATAGCAGGCTCAGCGCCCGACGCCGACGCGGCCGAGCCCGGCAACGAACAGGCGAGCGCCGCGGCGGACTGACGGAGGACCGGACCGAGCGATGTCAACCGTTGCCGCCAACGATCGTGTGCTCTCGACGCTGAACGCCGATGGCTCGCGGCGATGGCTGCGCCCGAGGCCCTCGGCCGGCCGCTTCCTGAAGGCCCGCAAGTCGGTCGGTTACGGCTTGATCGCGATCTTCGTGTCGATGCCGCACCTGCGGATCGCCGAGAAGCCGCCGCTCCTGATCGACCTGCCCGCGCGCGAGTTCACGTTCTTTGGCACAACGCTCTACCCCACCGACACCCTGCTGCTCGCGCTCTTGATGATCAGCGTGTTCCTTTCGATCTTCTTCCTGACCGCGATGTTCGGCCGCGTCTGGTGCGGCTGGGCGTGCCCGCAGACCGTGTACATGGAGCTCGTCTACCGCCCGATCGAACGGCTGCTCGACGGTGTGTCCGGGCAGAAAGCGAAGAAGGCGGCCTGGCGGAAGCCGCTGCGATTCGTGATCTACCTGCTGATCTCGTTCGGGCTTGCGAACACGTTTCTTGCGTACTTCGTCGGCACCGATCGCCTCAGCCAGTGGGTCCTGCACGCGCCGACGGACCACTGGGGACCGTTCCTGCTTGTCATTGCGGTGACAGCGCTGATGCTGTTCGACTTCGGGTTCTTCCGAGAGCAGATGTGCATCGTGGCGTGCCCGTACGGCCGCTTCCAGAGCGTGCTGCTCGACCGAAACTCGCTGATCATCAGCTACGACCCCACACGCGGCGAACCGCGGGGCAAAAAGCGTCGCGGACGCCGACGCGACGTCTCGCTGCCGATCGTGGAAGACGAAGCACAGGGCGACGCACAGGGCGACTGCATCGATTGCCATGCGTGCGTCACCACGTGCCCGACCGGCATCGACATCCGCGAGGGTCTCCAGCTCGAGTGCATCAACTGCGCCCAGTGCGTCGACGCGTGCGACGCGATCATGGACAAACTCGGCAAGCCGAGAGGCCTGATCCGCTACGGATCACAGGCGAGCGTGCTTGATCGAACAAAGCAGCGATTCCTGAGGACGCGCACCGTGCTGTACCCGCTGCTGATCACCGGGCTGATGACCGCGTTCGTCGTCTTGCTCGTGACGCGGCAGCCGGCGTTTGTGAGCGTGATGCGCGGGCCGGGCATGCCCTTCACGATCATGGAAGGCCAGGTCATCAACACCGCTGTCCTGAAAGTGCAGAACCGAACGCCCGAGACCGTGACCTACACGTTCATGCTCGCCAACGCCGAGGGCACGATTGACATCGCGGACAGCGCTGTCGTCGTCGAGCCGGGCGAAACGGTCGAGGCGCCCGCGCTGTTCCGCGTGCCGCCCACGACATTCGTAGGAGCGACCGACAGCAAGTTCCTCGCATCGGTCAGAGTCGTCGGCGACGACGGATTCGAAGAGATGATCAAGCACCGGCTCGTCGGGCCGGCGAACGGAGTACTCCGAGAATGACTCGCCACGCACAACGGAGCTTCAGAGACAAGCTGGTCTGGCCGGGCATGGTCTTCGGGCTGATCGGCATCAGTCTCACACTCATGTCCATCACGTTCTACCTCGCGGTGTCGGATGAATCGTTCGGCGTTGAGGAGGACTATTACGCCAAGGCCGTGTCCTGGGACGAGTCTGCAGCGGACCTCGCGGCATCGCGGGCGCTCGGCTGGAATGTTGACGTCACCATCTCGCCGGACCTCGACCTGTCGGGCAAGCGAGGCGTGATGGTCGTGCTGACCGACGCGCAGGGCGAAGCGGTCGAGGCCGACGTCGCGCCTGTCTTTGCCTTCCACCACGCGAGGCGGAAGCAGCCCGTGGAATTCGAGCTCGCGCGGATCGCGCGGGGTCGGTTCTCGGCCGGTGCGCCGCTCGAGCGCGATGGGCTCTGGCAGGTGCGGCTGCGGTTCGAACGAGGGCACGATGTGTTCTACCACACGGCCGACCTTTCAACGCACCCCGAGCCTGTACATGATGAGACCCAGGGGTGAACACCGAGCTGTTGGCACTGATCGGCACGGTGATCGCGGCGAGCGTCGTCGGCAGCCTGCACTGCGCGGGCATGTGCGGCGCGTTCGTGGCGATGGCGGTCGGTCTTGATCGCAGCGGCTCGCGCACGAAGCTGCACGCGGCGTACAACGGCGGGCGGCTGGTCACCTATGCGACGATCGGCGCAGCAGCCGGCGTGCTCGGCGCGGCGTTCGACATCGGCGGGCAGGCGCTAGGCCTGCAACGCGCAGCCATCGGGCTCGCGGCGGCAACGATGATCACGATCGGCGCGATCGGTCTCGCTCGATCCTTCGGCGTCCGCCTTCCCAAAGCGCGCGGACCGAAGGTATTGGAGGCAACGTTCGTCCGGCTCCACGGCATCGCCAGCCGGATGACGCCGACGAAGAGGGCCGCCGCGATCGGACTGATGACCGGGCTGCTGCCGTGCGGCTGGCTCTACGCGTTCGCCCTGCTCGCGGCCGGGACCGCGCACCCGGTTGCGGGCGCGATCGTGATGGCGGCCTTCTGGCTCGGCACGCTGCCGATTCTCATCACGCTCGGCGCAGGGGTTCGCACGCTCGCCGGCGCGATCGGCCGGCACGCGCCGCGCGATGTCGATCGTCATCGTCGCGCTGGGCGTGATCGCGGCCACCGACCGAGGCGGCCGAACGTTTGCCGAGATGAGCACGAGCCACGCACCGACGGACGATGTGCCAAGCGCCGACGCGCCCCTCCCCTGCTGCACGGACGGTGCGGGTGACACGCCGTGACAACCCTCCCCGCCCAAGCCGGACTGCAACGAAGTGTCAAGGCCGACACACGGTGCACGCACTGCGGGCTCCCGGTGCCGGCGGGCCTCGTCGAGCGCAACAGCGAGAAGCAGTTCTGCTGCGGTGCCTGCAGGATCGCGTATGCCGCCATCAGCGAGTGCGGGCTCGACGCGTACTACGAGCTGCGGCGCCGCATCGATGCAGATCCAACCCCGGCCTCTGCGTCCGGGCGACGCTTCGCCGAGTTCGACGACCACGCGTTCAGCGATCGCCACGTGCGCGAGATGCCCGACGGGCTGCTGACGTGCGAGCTGTACCTCGAGGGCGTGCACTGCGCCGCCTGCGTCTGGCTGGTCGAGCGGCTTCCGCGCGTTGTGCCCGGCGTCATCGCGGCGCGACTCGATCTCGGCCGATCACTCGTCACACTGGTCTGGGACCCGTCGCGCGTCGAGCTTTCCGCGGTGGCGAGGGGCATCGACCGCCTTGGCTATCGGCCGCACCCCGCGACGCAGCGTCACGCGCGCGAGTCGCGGAAGCAGGCGGACCGCGCAGCTTTGGTGCGCATCGGCGTGGCAGGCGCGTGCATAGGCAACGTGATGCTGCTCGCCGCCGCGTTGTACTCCGGGATGCTGGACGGCATCGATGAACAGACGCGCCACGCGTTCCGCCTGCTCTCTGCCGCGATCGGACTCGTTGCGATCTTCTGGCCCGGCCGGGTGTTCTTCCGTGGCGCATTTGCTGCGTTCCGGGCCCGCACGTGGCATCTCGATATGCCGATCGCCGTCGCGCTCGGTGCTGGTACGACCTCCGGCGTGTTCTTTGCTGTTCGCGGCACCGGTGAGATCTACCTTGACTCGGTCACCATGCTCGTCTTTCTCTTGCTGTTCGGCAGGTGGCTCCAAGAGCGGGGCATGCGCGCCGCCGCGGACGCGATCGATTTGCGCAACGCGCTGACCCCTCGGACATCGCACCGGGTTGAGCCCGACGGCTCCTGCACCGATGTCCCGACGGACGCCATCAACGTGGGAGACACAGTCGAGGTCAGACCGGGGGGGACCTGCCCGGTAGACGGCCGGGTTGCCACGGGTGCGTCGTACATCGATCGAGCCGTCCTCAGCGGTGAGCCACGACCGATGAGGGTGGTCGTCGGCGACGCGGTCGCCGCCGGATCGGTCAACACATCGTCTGTGCTACGGATCCGAGCCGAAGCCGTTGGGGTCGATACAAAGATCGGACAGGTGCTGGAGAGCATCGGCCGCTTGAGTCGCGAGCGACTGCCCGTCATCGGTCGCGCCGATCGTGTTGCCAAGCCCTTCGTCATCGCGGTCGTATCGCTTGCCACACTGTGCATGGCGCTGTGGTTTCATCGCGGCTGGGAGATCGCGCTTGACCACTCGACGGCCCTGCTCATCGTGGCCTGCCCGTGCGCTCTCGCTCTCGCAACGCCGCTGCTCACCGCGATCGCGATCGGAGAGTCCGCGAGGAGGGGCCGGCTCATCAAGGGGGCTGATGTTTTTGACCGCATGCGGGCCTGCACGCGCATCTTTCTTGACAAGACTGGAACCCTGACCAAGGGAAACTTCAAGGTTCAGTCTGTCTCCGGTGACACGGGACTTCTCCCTCTTGCAGCGGCAATTGAGCGTTGCACCCCCCACCCGATTGCGAGTGCTATAGCGGATCTCGATGATGCGCTTACCTGCTCTGAAAGTACCGTGACGGTCGGCAGAGGCGTCTGCGGCACGGTTGGCGGCGTGCGGGTCGCTGTCGGGCAGCGGGAGTTTGCTGAGTCGGCAACCGGCACCGACTGTGCCGGTCACGCTCGTGACGCCTCGACAGCGATACAGAACGGTCACACCGCGGTGTACTGCGCCGATTCACTCGGACGATCGGCTCTCATCGCGCTCGGCGATGAGCTCCGAGACGACGCGCCACAACTCATAGCGTCGCTTCGCGACCGCGGCTACGCCGTGTCGATCCTTTCAGGCGACGACTCAGCGATCGTTCGATCGATTGCCGTGCGTCTCGGACTCGATCCGAACGATGCGATGGGTGGAATGTCTCCAGAAGATAAACTACAGGCTGTTGATGCGGCGCTTGAACACCAGCAGGTAGCGATGATCGGTGATGGCGTGAATGACGCCGCCGCGCTCGCGAAGGCAACGTGCGGAATCGCCATCCATGGCGGCGCGGAGGCATCGCTTGCCGCCGCTGATGTGTACGTGACCAGCGATGACCTCGGGCACATCGCTGCGTTGGCGGACAGCTCCCGCGGTGTCATCGCCGCGATCAAGACGTGCCTCGCGGTCTCGCTCAGCTACAACATCATCGCCGCGGGCCTGGCGCTCGGCGGCTTGATGTCGCCCCTGCTTGCAGCCGTGCTGATGCCGGCGAGTTCTCTCACGATTGTGATTATGGCGCTCACGCTGGGCCGCTCGGCATCGAAGGGACGCACGTGAGCACGATATGGATCGTGCTGCCCCTCGCTCTGCTATTCGCTGCGATCGCGGTCGCAGCCTTTATCTGGGCGGTTCGCACCGGGCAGCTCGATGATTTCGACACACCAGCGATCCGACCGCTCGTTGACGAGGCCGACGATGCCCTGCCTCGATGCACCAAGCCCAAAGCCGGCGATGTACCCGCGGGGCAGCAACATCGCTTCGACAAAGCCGCTCAGGTCAAAGACTAAGAACAAGCGGCAGTAGTCATCCATAGATGTCAGCCCGATCGTAGCGCCCGGATGTCAAATGCGGCGACAGCAGCCGCTATGGCGTAGGTTCTCTGCGTCCTTACGACAGTTGATGAGCAGTGACGAGAACATCCCACCAGAACACTGTCGCGGACATCGCGAAAGCGAGGAAGCGAGCTTGCCGGGCAAAGACGGTTGATGTCACGACGGCTTGCATTGCGGAGGTGCTGCATCGACAACAAACCGACCACCGTCTGCTATTGCCATCGTGTGATGCCTCGGTGCACCGGCCGACCTGACTGATGCATCCCGTCGTGCTCGACTGCGAGTTGCTCGATGTTTGACCCAATTGAGTTGGCTGGAACCAAAGCACCGTCATGAATCGGCCCTTCTGCATGTCACCGATCCGCATCGATGTCATACGGCTCGATTTGTGGCGTGCTAGTGCGCCTTTGGGACTCGTGCTCCGATGACACCGACGTCGGCAACAAACAGGCCGCCGGCCTGCGGCTGCTCTGCAAGTTCTGCGTCGCTGAGCCCGACCCGAGCGGTGGTGATCCACAACCGGTCTAGCCCCGCGCCGCCGAAACAGCACGACGTCACATTGGAACACGGGATTCGGATACGGGCAACTTCCTGGCCGGTCGCCGGATCGATGCGGGCGACACGCGACCCGCCCCAGATCGCGACCCAGAGAAGGCCTTCGCTATCGATGGCCATGCCGTCCGGTACACCGCCCTCGACCGCCGCGACGCGACGGCGGCTCCGGATCGCGCCGGTCTCGGCGCACCAATCGAACGCGTCGATGCCACCGGCGGCGGTATCGATGTAGTACATCGTGCCGGTCGGCTCGTGCCAGGCGAGCCCGTTGGAGATGGTCACGTCATCCACCACGCGAGAGCACGAGGCTCTATCAGAATCTACGCGATACAAGGCACCGGCACCGGCGGTCGCCGCGAGGTCCATCGTGCCCGCAAAGAGCCTCCCGGTGGGATCCGGCTTCGCATCGTTAAGCCGTGTGGTGCCGTCGGCTGGCTCCACAGCCAGAACGCGCGTCAGATCACCTGTTTCCGGCCTGAAGCGGGCTAGCGAAGATCCCTGCGCGACGAGCCAGTCTCCAGCAGCCGAAGGGACGGCGAATCCCGTCCTGTCTGGCAGCCTTGTTGTTCTGCATTCATTCGTCGTGGGATCGAACCTGAGAAACGCCCGCCCCTCAATATCGACGAAGCAGACGTATCCCTCGTGCCAGACCGGACCCTCGCCCAGCACACAGGCGCAAGCAAGTGCGAGATCCGCCGAGACTGCACGCATGACATGATCCTTGCTGAGTGTGTTGCATCCTGCCAGGGCATGCCGTTTGAGATCGCCTCGAAGACCCGCCCGTCACCGCGGCCTCTCTTGGCATCGGCATAGATCACCGAGCACTCTGCCGGCACAATCGGTTCAACACTCCATCGCGGTCGCCGAAGACTATGTTGCTCCAAGCAACGCGATCGCCCAGGCTGCGGTCGGCGTCGATGACCCCTGAAGGCCGACTTTGCGATGGATCGGGCCCGCCGAGCCGGACAAACAGAACCAGACCCGCGGAAGAGATGCTATCCAACGGGGTGTCAGAGCTTCGCCAACGTGGCTCGATCCTGCATCGCAGCCGGCCTGCGTGCATCATCGACGTACATCGGGACCAGCAGTCCTCGAAGGGAATGGCGGCCGAGAGCGCGTGGCGGCGTCAGGCTGAGGTTCACCGCGTGGGAGGCGGAGGGGCCTACACTCTGCCGACGCGGGCGTAGCTCAATGGTAGAGCGTCAGCCTTCCAAGCTGAATGTTGACGGTTCGAGTCCGTTCGCCCGCTCTTGAGTCTGGACATTGCAACGGGTCGCCCGGAGACTCGGCCGAGTCACGACCTATACTTGTCCCTGACGGATTAGACGCTTGCGGGCGTAGCTCAATTGGATAGAGCACCTGACTACGGATCAGGAGGTTGAGGGTTCGAATCCTTCCGCCCGTGCTTACGCAAGCCCTGCTAAACGCAGGGCTTGCGTCGTTTTGGGACAAATCGGCCACCGGCCCCGCTTGACATTGTATCCACTCGTGTATCCGCTTTGGGGTTCATTGCCGGCGGAAACGAGACGGACCTGGAGCCGTATCCGCCGCACCAAACGGATACATCCAAGTGGCCAAGAAGAACTCCTCCGCAACACCTGATCCTGATCCGGCCCGCCCCAGCACGCCCACGCTGAAATCGGGCACCCCCCCCGCTTCCACAACCAAATCGCGACGCAAGCGTGCGCCCAAGCTGTCGTGGTACCCCGCCCGGAACTGCTGGCGGTACCGAACCAAGATCCGTGGCAAGGAACAGGTCTTCTACGTCGGCAAGGGAGCCGAGGGGCCGAACGATGTGGTCGCCCACGCGGACGCGATGCTCGAAGCGGTCGCGTGCCGGGAGCGGGCCGAGTCCGATTCGCGGATCCTGCTGCACGCCAAGAGCGTCGGCGGCGGGCTCAAAGTGATCGCCCAACAGGTCGAGGACCTGCACGAGTTCTTCCAGCAGCCCTATCAGGTCGTGATCGACAAGATCTTCGTCGAGGAAGATGTGCCGCAGCTCCTGCTCGACGCGGCCCAAGGTGAAGTCCGCAAGCTCGAAGTGAAGATCCTGAAGGACCGGATCGAGGAGCTGGAGGCAATGCTCGCCGCCCACGGGCGGGCGGCGGTCACCGACGCGAACGCCAACTTGGAAGAGATCAAGACCAAGTGGATCGAGTCGATCAAGAACGAGAAGAAGTCCGCCAAGCAATCGTCGAGTCACATTGGATCATTCGAGACCAACATCGATCCGTTCATCGAGTTCCTCGCGGAGAACACCCCGCCCATCCTTCTGACGCGAGACCTCGAAGCCAACTGGCGCGCCGTGGCGGACTATCGAGAGCACATCATCGAGGAGATGAATGAGCGGGAGCTCTCCAAGGGGTGGGCGAAGGGCCGGCTCGATAAGGCCCGCCTGTTCTGCGAGTACCTCGTCAAGAACGCATACCTCGGTGTGCTTCCGCGGGCAATCGATCGGCACTGGTCGCGGATCGGGAAGGACGAGCCATCGCCAACGTTCTTCACGCTGGACGAGATTCACCGGCTGTGGAAGAAGGCTGATCCTCGGATGAAGCTGGTGATGGCATTGGGATTGAATGCCGGGTACCGGGCAGCGGATCTCCGCACGCTTGAACGGGATGCCGTCGACTTCGACAGGGGAGAGATCCGGCGTCAACGGAACAAGACCAAAGCCGCTCAGGCTCACAAGCTCTGGCCGGTGACCAGGACTCTCCTCGAAGACCATGCCAAGACAACACCCGACAAGCTGCTGTTTGGGAAGGGGTACAGCAATATCAGCCGGGAGCTGACGGCGTTCGTTGATAGCGTGCTCACGAAGGAGAAGAACGAGGACCCCAGGCGTACGGCCAAGTCGTTCCGGTCAACCGGCGCGCAGGAACTCGAACGCATCGTGCTCGGCACCGCACCCCATGTCGTCGACCAGTACCTCGCCCACGGCGACAAACGGCTCGCTCGCCACTACCGCGAGCAGGAGTTGACGGCACTCTTCGAGGCCCTCGACCAGCTCGGCGAGTATTTCAATCTGGATGGACCTCAAAGGGGGCGGAAGAAGCGTTCTTCCAAGCGTCCCGCACCCGACACGTGAACTCGGCCTTGGTGCCGACGCGGGTGAACCGGGCCTGGTCGTGGCGCACGAGTCCAAGGACGGCCCAGAATCGCAGCGGTGTGCGAACACCGTAGTCGGCGATGGACTCCTTCAAACTTAGCTCGACTGTGGCTTTGATTTGCTGGAAGGTTCGTGGACTCGCTGACCCGGCGACGGCTTCCACGACCGCTCGATAGACCTCCTGCGGGCACTTGAAGGGCCGAGCCTTGCTGTCGCGGCACTCGGTAAGCGCGAGACCGCGGGGTGATTCCTCGACGGTGTAGGTGGCGGCCCGCACGCGGGCACGGGGGCCGACGATCCGCCGGCGGCGCGCGTCGTCCAGAGTGTCGATCTCACTGGTCATCGCGAGATCGAGTTCGTCGAGCTTGCGGAGTAGTTTCGTGCGGCCCGTACCCGTGCGCGACGCGAGCTCGCGTACCTCATCAAGTACATCTCGCCATGACTGATTTGGTGTACCTGCTCGCGGCATGAGCATGATGGTACGCCGGATCTGTGTCTTGGCGTGCATGCTTGCGTACCCGAGATTCAGCGTTTCCCGTCAGGATCCAAGGCAGTTTGAGCTGGATCCTGACGTGACTCCGAATCCTCCTCGAAATTGTCGAGTTCACCGCAGATGGATCCTTGCCTTCGCTGCGACGCACCGCTATGTACGCCGTATTGACTCTTTGGCGTACTCACGGAGCATCGGATGACGAACGACAACACTCACACGGCGGACGAGATCAAGACGGCAGCGGACGGGCTGCTCGCATGGGCGCGGGAGCATGGGGCCGTGCTCGCGGTGGCGGCGATGCTTGGGGAGGACCACGATGGCCCGATTCCCGCGGCGCGGCCGGAGGCGTTGGTCGCCGGTACGATCGGGACGCTGAACGAAACGGAGGTCGCGGTGCTACTCGCGCAGCTCGATGTGGCGGTGCTCTTGGTGCTGTCGCAGATGGCGGCGGGCACGGAGATGGGCGAAGACGCTTTCCGCGAGCTCGTGAACACGGCACGGCGCGAGATGCTCGACGCGGCGGGGCTCGACCTATGCGATGACTGCGGCGGATGACCGCGGAGGAGAGAGAGGCTCGCCGCGGCGTTAACGCGTCGCGGCGGATTTGGTGGATCAGTCCTTTATAGAGAGGTACGGCGATGATGACGGCGCACACATTTGACGGTCCTGAGGGGATGGTGCGGAAGATCAGGCTGCTCGCGAGCAACTGCGAGGCGGCGACGGCGGGGTTGTCTCGCACCCTGCTTATCGCGGTGAGCGCACCGGACCCGGTGAGCGCACCGGACCCGGTGAGCACGCCGGACTGTGAACACGCGGACCCACGTGGGATCCGGATCCAGACGCTCGACAAGGGCATGACGAGTACCGACATCGCGGTGCTCATGGGCACCCTCTACGGCATGCTCGATGTGATCGAGGACGGATACGCGAGTGAGTTTGGAGATGGCTTTCGCGAAGCGGTGGACGAGGCACGCGGCACACACGGGCACGGGCAGCGGATGGCCATCGTGCCGGTTGTTCCCATGGAGACCAATCCCTGGCGTGCACGCGTGAGTGACCGCGGAAGCTGAGAAACCTGCCAATCGGAACGGTCGCGCCCGTCACCACCAAGAAATCTGGCGCGCGAGGGAGGAGTCGACACATGACTCGTGGAAATGAGAAGGGCGAACCACACTTGCCGCAATCCGGCGGCGACCAAAGCGGCGAGATCGTTTCTCGCCGACGGGGTCGTCCGCCTCGGCAGGTCCGGGTCGCCGTCTCGTATAGACCGCAAAGTCCGGAGGAGGACAAACAGTTCAACGACGCCGTCCGGATGCTCATCGCCTCCATGGTCCGCGAGCGGATGGCAACTACAAAGGAGGTTGAGACATGACTCAGAAGTCTCGACTCAACGGCAAGCGGGGCGTCCCGCTCTTGCGATGCTCGACCATGACGCAGGCTGATACTTCGATCGACGATCAGCTCAACTCGATCGAGGCGTTCGCGAAACGGATGGACATGCAGCTCGGCGAGCCCGTCAGGCTTGCCGGTAAGTCCGGATCCATCAAGAAAAACCTTGACGGTATGGTCGATCAGGTCATCGCTCGCAAGCATGCGGGCGAGCGGATCGATGTAGTCGTCTATTTCGATCAGAGTAGGTTCGGGCGATCGGGGGCGATGCATTTCGGCCATCTCGCGGACAGGCTCTCGAACGAGGGCATCGGTCTTGCTGAGGTCGATGGGTACATCGAGGACAAGGCGACCGCCGACCTGGTTCGCGTCATCAAGGCCGAAGCGGCGAAACGTCAAGCGATGTCGATCAGCGAGTCATCGGCCCGCGGTTCGCAGTCATCGCTGCAAAGCAACCGGCGGAGCCATTCGGTCCGCCCGGCGTTCGGTATCGACAAGCTGTATCTGGATTCCCAAGGCAATGAGCGGATGATCATCCGTCGTCTGCAAGATGGCAGCAGCGTCGAGATCGATCCGTCGACCGGCGAGCTCGGCGTCAGGTACGAGCCAGGAGTTCGGGCATACCGCAAGGGACCCCTTGAGCTGGATACTTTGGTACCCGGCGATCCGAAGGCCCGCGAAACCGTCATCCGGATTTTCCGGATGCATCATGAAAACGGCTTCGGCGGATCCCGCATCGCCCGCGTTTTGAACGATGAAGACATCCGCTCAGCGACCGGGGGCAGTTGGTACAAGGCGACCATCGAGTCAATTCTGCGGAACGAGGTCTATACCGGATGTGGTTACGCAAATCGAATCAGTAACGCGATCTATTGCAACCAGTCTCCCAACTTGCCTACGCAGATCGATGATGCGGATGGCCGATTGATTCGCGGGGTCCGCCCCAGCGAAGACTGGCATGTTGTTGAGTACCCCAGGCTCAAGGACTACTTGCCCGCGGACCTCCGCGAGAAGGTCATGGCGTCGCAAGCCGAATACCGCGAGCGGATCGCGGCAGGCTACATCAGCGAGCCGAAGCGGGCGAATGGACGAAGGAAGTACCTGCTCAGCGGGCTGATGACGGAGAAGACGACCGGCCGCGAGCTCAAGGCGATCAAGAGCGGCGATAGCAACCGTACCTATTACGGCATGAAAGGCGGAGCCGAGCAGTTCCCGAGCGGCTCATTCTTCCGGCGGCGGTTGCCCGCCCCGCCGCTGCATCGAGCGATCCTCGAAGAGATCGAGTCGTTGCTCTGCTCGTTGCCCGACTTGGAGAGCATGGTTGCGGAGGCGATTCTGCAGCAGGACCGCGACCGCCGCGGCGATGTTGATCAGCATGACCAGTTGCTTGCGGAACGAGAGAAGCTACGCAACCGATACCGGTCTCAAGTTGACATGCTCGGCGGTATCGACGACGGGCTCGTCCGCGAATCGATCAACAAGACCGCCGGACAGATCCAGGCGATCGATGATCGGCTCGCATCCATGAACGCGGGGCCAGCGTTGACGGAGCAAGAGATCTGCGAAGTCACCAAGGGCGTCATCGAGGACATGCAGGGCTTGCTCGAACGCTTTGCCGAGGACGGCGAGCCGGCATTTCGATCCGTCGCCGAGGCCATTGTCGGATCAGCGGTTGCCGACTTGGAGAAGAGCGAGGTCGATGTTGAGTTCGTTGTCCCCGCTGCGTTCATTGATCGGCGAGTTAGGGGCCTAGCGGAACGTCGCCGACCGGAAGCATTCCGGCAGGCCCCTAAATGGGAGCCGATCCTGCTTGATGCCGTAACCATCGAGCTTCCAGAACGTTGCAGCAAGGACTGTTGGAAGCCGTTCAAACCCAGCGGCTGCGATGACTGCCGCCGTCAACGCAATGCCGCATGAGGATCTCGGTCAGAGCGGCTGGATCCTGCGACGACCTCGCCGCCCTCGGCTCAACAGCCGGGGGCGGCCTTAAAAAAAAATCGTCGACGGCGGAGCCGTCGAACGCCGGAGGCACCCATGGCGGACAGCGAACTCACCGACATCGAGCGAACCTGGCTCGTGAGCATCGATGCCTTGCTCATTCAGACCACGGTGGACGCACACGGAGCGGTCGCGGGTCGGTTCATCGATCTGTGGAACAGCGGCGGCCCGACATTCCGGACCGAACTTGCCAAACGAGCGTCGCTCTGGCGGCACCGGCATGTCAAGGTGCAGCAACTCATCCTGAACAGCCACGGTGCGTGCGAGCGGCTCGTCAGGCTCATGGGTGATCCTCAGCCGCCGCAACAGAAACATGTGAAGACCAAGCCCAGGCCTCGGCGGAACAGAGTGGTGCCGAGCCGTCGGAAGTACACGCCGGTCCAAGGCATCACCGAGGACGAGGCCGCCAAGTTCCTGGCGATGCTCGATGCCGAAGGTATCGCCGAGGTGTTCGACCCCGGTGTCAGCATCCTCGACGACAAGCTCTTCCGACCGCCGCTGATCATCCTGAACAAAGTGGGCGTGTTCCACGATGACATCGCACCGGCGTACGAGCGTGGTGCGATCGATCGGCGATGGGATGTGGCCAAACGTGAACCAGCGATCGCGATGGCGTTTGACCTCGCGTTGCTCGTCACGCTTCGAGAGGGTCGATGGACTTGGGTCATCAGCGATCGGCACTTCAGCCGCTTGCACAGGACGCATCCTTGCAAGGTCACGCCTGAGGGCCGGCCGGGCTGGAAGCTGATCACTCGGCTGCTCGATCGTGCCGGGCTTATCGAACGGCGGTCCGGGCAGACCTGGCGGCTCACTCGTGAATCACGCCCTGTTGTCGCCGATCATCTGCTGCCCGTCTGGGTTGCTGCCGCATCGGATCGGGATTGACATACCGTTGAGCAGCGATGCCGATGCGAACCGTCACAAAGCACGACTTTCTGACCGCACTCGGTTGTAAGACCCGAGCGTGGTACGGCATGCGAGAGTCGGGCGGCGCGCCGACGCCGGCCGATCTGCTCCGCATGCAGGAAGGTCAGGATGTCCACCGGCGTGCTCAGACCCTTCACCCCAACGGCATGTTCGCCGGCTCGATCGAGAAGACGAAGCGTCTGATACTCGATCGTGCCGTGGAGGTCATCTTCGAGGCCGCGTTTACTGTCGATGGGTACACCGCCCGAGCGGACTGGATCCGCCGCGTCAAGGACGGCTGGGTCATCGGTGAGATCAAGTCGAGTCTGTTCCACGAGGACGGCCCCAAGGACGAGCACCTTGAGGATCTCGCCTACACCGTGATGGTGGCCCGGCGTTCCGGGTTGCCCATCAAAGGCTGCGAGCTGGTATTGATGAACCGCGACTGGCGGCTCGGGATGCCGGACCCGGATCTGTTCGTCGTTACCGACCACACCGCCGATGTGTTGCCGATCACCGACGAGTTCAACCGGCTGTGGGATCAGATCACTCCTCTGCTCCTGCGTCGCAGCAAGCCGAGCCCGCATTGGTGCTGGGAATGCCGAGACTGCGAGTACTTCGCGGATCGGTGCGTAGGCGTCGGGATCTCCGACCCGATCTTTCAACTCCCCTACCTCCGAGAGAAGAAGTTCACCGAGCTGACCGCGTTGGGCGTGACACGGATCTCAGCAATCCCGTCAGACTTCACGCTGAGCAAGTCGCAACAGAAGGTCGCGACCACGATCCGCACCCAATCGCCGCAGATCGACGCCGCAGAGATTCGGTCGGCATTGGACTCGCTCGAATGGCCGATCGGCTACCTCGACTTCGAGACGCTCATGACCGCGTTGCCGCTGTATTCGGATGTCGCGCCGCACGAGCAGCTCGTGACCCAGTACTCGCTCCATGTTGAGGCGTCGCCCGGCAGCGACCCGGCGCACCTCGAGTACTTGGCTGACCATGCCCAGGATTGCCGCGAGGAACTCGCGGCCAGATTGATCCGCGACACTGCGGAGTGCCGGACCATCGTGGTCTACAGCTCATTCGAGAAGACTCAGATCAGGGGGCTCGCGAGCCTTCTACCTACCTACGCAACTGAACTCGCGAGTCTGGAAGCGAAGCTCTTCGACCTCGAACCTGTTGTTCGGAAGGGGCTGGTCCATCCAGACTTCGGTGGCCGGTCGAGCATCAAAGTTGTGCTTCCGGTGCTCGCGCCCGACCTGAGCTACGCCGACCTCGACATTGGCAACGGCGGCGCGGCCGTGGCGGCGTTCGCCAAGCTCGCGTCGGGGGATGCGACCGATGAAGAGATTCAGACTGTCCGGGGTGCTCTGTTGGAGTATTGCAAGCTGGACACGCTGGCGATGACACGAGTGCTCGGAACACTTTCAACCAGCTCATGAAAGCGAGATCTAGCCTACGGAGCATGAACCGAGTCGCGCGCTCCAAATTGCTAAGTCTCACCCGCACTTATGCGAATGCCTGACGGCCTGGTGATCAGAGCGGGCTGCATGGCAGCCTGCAAGACTCGACGCTACGATGTCGCTGATGCAGAGTAGTGCATCACGCCGCAGGAGCTTGAGGACAGCATGGACCGCTCGCGATCAGAGATAGTTACCGTCTCACCCTTCAAGAGAGAGCAGGCTTCGCCAGCACGATTTGCTGATGTGAACGGTGGAGCCCTGCCAGTTGTCGCAAGCTGCACTGTCGCACGCACTCTCGATTCCCTACAAAGCAACGAACTGCCGATGCCATTTCCAAAGGAACGGTAACACCATGGGCTCTACGCAATCAGCACAATCGCCTTGGCCAAAGCCGTTCTTCAAGACGACTCGAGGCCGACTGTTTCTGGGCAAGTCCGAGGACATGCTGGTTTCATATCCTCTGACTCGGCAGCGCGGGAAGGTACAGCTTATTTTGACCTCACCGCCCTTTGCATTAAATCGCAAAAAAAAGTATGGCAATGAAGTTGGCGATGAATATGTGCGCTGGCTTGCATCCTACGCATCATTGCTAGGAGACTACCTCGCTGACGATGGATCGCTCGTCATTGAACTTGGAAACGGATGGACTCCCGGACAACCAACAATGTCCACCTTACCGCTAGAGGCATTACTCGCATTTAAGAACGAAGGCGGATTCGAGCTGTGCCAGGAGTTCATTTGCTTCAACCCGGCCCGGCTTCCATCACCAGCACAATGGGTAAACGTGAAACGAACACGCGTAAAAGACGCGCTAACCAGGGTGTGGTGGATGTCGCGCACTCCACACCCAAAGGCGGACAATCGGCGTGTACTCACGGAGTACAGCGAGAGCATGAAGAAGCTTCTCAAGCGCGGCACCTACAACTCCGGCACTCGGCCCTCAGAGCACAACATTGGCGCAACATCTTTCTTGGAGAACAATGGCGGTGCTATCGCGTCAAATGTTCTCGTGCCATCAGTTGACGATATCGTGTGCGAACTCGCGGAAGCACAGACACTTCTGTCGATTGCCAATACCCGGGCGAATGATGCGTACCAGGTTTCTTGTCGAGAGCTAGAGCTGACACCTCATCCAGCACGCATGCCCGCTCGACTTGTTGAATTTTTCGTTCGTTTTCTCACGGACGAGAATGACCTCGTGCTCGATCCCTTCGCAGGCAGTAACACAACCGGAGCTGTGGCCGAGTCACTTCGTAGGCGTTGGCTATGTATCGAAGCCGAACACGACTACGCGCTCGGTGCGGCTGGTCGATTTGCCAATGTCGAGTTTGACGACAACGCGGAAGTCTTCTGACCAGGCGGCACATATGGCCCGGCACTGCTCGAACTCAGTCTGAAGGACATAGCCCGATGGGCGGTCGGACCAACTCGTTATCGCGCGTGAGCCGCCACCCATGGATCTTCGCTCCTACCCGAGCCAGCAGCTCTGAATCCGCCATTCGGAGTGCAGATGATCGCATGCTCCGTTGAATTGCCTTGATGTCAGCAAACGCCACTTCGGAATCGCGACTCATCGCGGATTGAAGGGCTTCTCCCCAGAGCTGTAAATCATCATGAGACAGACCAGCGTCTCTATCAATCAGACCAAATCTCCCACGTGATACGCGAACCACCCGATGCGTCTCTGGCACGAGGCGATATCGGCTAATACCACGTGTCTTGCTCACCGCACTCCATATCTCGTCGCCGGTGAGAGGGCCGCCTGCTGAACGAATAGCTTCCTCGACCAGATCAGCGATCATCCGACGGCCACTGCTCGCTGCGTCGTCTTCAGCAAGCATCCACACTTGCCGACCCAGATACTCAATGCCTTCCTGCTCTCGAAGAACAATCGAGAGCTCGTATGGCGTTAAGCTATCGCCGACAAGTATCCCTGTCTCACGCAGAGTCTCTAGCAGCTCTTGTGAGTGCCACTGCCGCCCAGGGGAGCCCGCCCGGAGAATTTCCCTTACTTCGACGATGAGTTGAGATGCCTCGACATTGCCAATCGACAAATGCTTGAGTAGTCCGAATGTACCCCTTCCGTAAAGGAGGAACTCACGGGAGAGCGCCGCGTGAACACGCCGGACCTCGATCGCGTGTCCAATGTCGTCTTCAATACGCTTCTTGATTTCATGGTAGTGAAGCGGCTGGTCTGAGTCGTGTAGCACCGACATGCACAAGTCGACAGCACTCGTAGTTCTACTGAGTACACGTGTCTGGCTGTTGTCTTGACTGCCATCAAGTACCGCGTCACACAACACCCACTCACCGAGGGCGGCTGACAGATCTAATGCCCCTGACGACTTGGCCACCATCTCCGCATACTCTCGGATATCGCCGACGTAAAGATCGCCGGCATGCGCGTGTTCAATCAAGTCGACCAATCTCTCCTGCATCTTGGTCCATTGCTCATAAGTGGTTCGCGTGACAACTCGGCCTACTCCGTCAAGATCCCAGCAGCTAAACTCGGCCTCGCCGAACGCATGGATCACACCGCTCAGGAAGTCCGCGTTGTCCTCAAAGCCCTCAAACCATGGATCAAGAGCCGGCAGAAGTATGAGCGACAGAGGGCTAGTCCGAGCGTCGAGTAATCGATGGAGTCGCTCTCGCAATTCGTCATCCCAAAGCTCGTCATCTACGATGGAACGCAGCTGATTGCGCTCGATTTGCCTCACCCGCTCCTTGGACAAACCGATCTCTTTGCCAATCGCCCCTAGAGTTTGAGGTTGCCCGGCAGCACCGAGTCGCCCCTCGATAACCAGACGATGGTTTCCGGGCAGCTTCTCCAGCGTTGAGGCGAGATGGGCGTGTAGAGTCGATGGCGTTGTCCGCAGTTGATCTGTACTGTCCTCAGAATTCTGGGCCTCGCATTCAGGTTGCGAACGTGCTTGGCCGGCAAGAACCTCAAGGGCACCGATCACGTCCCGAAGCGATTGCCGGCCAAACGTGTCAAGGGATAGCAAATCATCCTCATGAAGCTCGACAAGTTCTTTAACAGTCTGGATCCCAATGGACTGAAGGATTCGGCGAGGTCGTGTACCCAGATCAAGATCATCGATACGAGTTGTAGCACTCTGTAGGTCGATGGCAGCCCGGCACACATCCCATCTGGCTCCGAGTGGCTGGGTTGTGCCAAAACGCATCTCCTCCGTTGAGGGTTCACCAACAGGCCCCGCAAGAAGTGCATTCAGGATTGTCGTTCGCAGATCAGCCAGCGAAGTCCGTCCAAAAGCTCGTATTTTCATTAGTCGTTCGTCAGGCCACTCGGCAAAGTCTGCAATAGTCACTGGTGCAGCGGAAGCGACAGAGTCCAGGCAGTTCTTGGTACGGACACGAAATGGCAGACGGCTAATTGGTACACGGCTCAACCACTCTGGTGCAGCGACTGCGATGGCTTGGGTCGACGCGCCCCGAAGTGCTTGCCGTATCACCGCATCTCTTTCTCGCAGAAGATGTGAGCGACTGTCAGCATCAGCTTGCTGAAGACTCTTCCAAAAGTGGTCATCAGAACGCAAGCCGGGATATTTAGCTAGCCGCGTTGCTTGAGAAGTTGCGGCTGCCGCTTCCTCTTCCGCGACTTCAGTTTCCGGAGCTTCACGCGTGTATCCCCAACCAGACAACGCGATGTAGACCGGAGCCCTGCCCGGACAACCGCGTATCTCGATCTGACCAATCTGAGCGAGATTGTCTACAGCCGGTCCGTTGAGCGACCACCTAGCAGACTCCGTCAATAGCACACATGCATTCCAGGCGGACAGCAGTCCTCGGATCTCACCATCACTCGGCCTGCTGGCACCAACATGAATCAGAACTGAGGTGCCCCGGCCTGCGACTGCTGTTGCACGGCCGCGAAGATCGTCGACGCTCCGCAACACAGATGTCTTCACGGCACTCTGATCTTCGAGCTCGCACAGGTACAGTTGAATCGACAGCACCGCGGTCTACTCCGATGATTGCATGGCTTGCAGTTCCTCTAGAAGCTCAGCGACATCTAGAATCCCATCTTGCAATCGCCGATCTAGCTCACGAACGCCCCACTCCGCTAGCAGCTCCGCTTTGTCGTACGCTTCTTCAAGAGGACAGCGGAGCATCGCGGAGATGACTCTTCTCAGATTCCCGTCCTTGTCTAAAGTACCTACATTAACGAACGTATTCTTCCCTCCCTTTATGGAAGCCCCAGATGAACCACTTGCGATTGCAAGAGAAATCGCGAATCGATACCCATCAAGCATCTCCGCGAATACCTCGTGCTCTTTCAGCGCTTGCAGCATCGAATGGGCTTCCGTACTCAAACCGACTGTTGTTCTGTCAGCCATTGACAGCCCCCTGAAGATGCTCTGATTCAACAAATGATCTAAAGGACGACTCGTGACGAATCGAATACACGCCCGCGAGATGCTCTCCAAGCTGTGTCGGTGCGTCAGCCCGCTTCATTTCACCTTCGTGAACCAGCAGCACGACTTGCTGCGCCAACTGCGGCATAGCTTTGAGAATATTGGACCGATGGCGAGGATCGAGGCGGCCAAATGGAGTGTCCATAACTACCGCACCCCGAGTACGAGCCGTTGCATTTAACGCCATTATGAGTGACAGCGCGACAACCTGTTCCGCCCCAGCACTCCGGAGTGGGACCTCGTGACCGTCTTCGGCGATAATCGACAGTCCGTATTGGTCATTGATGCGCAATCCGCGATATGTCGAATCGGTTGTCATGGACAAAAATGCCTCTGATGCGACGGTCTCTACGGTATCGCGCAGATCATCTCGAAGTGCACCCAGGCTTTCATTGAAAATCTTCTCCAAGTGTTCCGCAGTAGTAAACAGGGCAGTACTCCTGCGATGCCTACCTGTGATCGACGGCGGCCTCTTGGACGCAATCCGATCGAGATCCTTCTGTTTGCGTTCAATATCCTCTTTGAGTTGCTGCAACTGCCTTCTTACTGCCCCTCTGTGGCCAAGCAGTTGGTCGCGTTTCTGACGCAGGCGCGCATCCTCCGTAGAGTCGAAGGATTCCAGCTTCTCTTGAAGCTCAGCCATTTCGCTTTCTATCTGTTCCAGTTGGATCAGCAGCTGGGCATCTTCGTCGTCCAGCCTCCGCAAAGCTCTTGAGACACCCTGGGGCGTAATACCACGAAGGGCACCAATTTGCGACGTCAAGTCGCTCTCATCTACCTCGATGTGCGGTAATGTCTCCAGCTCGCCATCAATCGCCGCAATCCTCGATCGAATATGTGACAGTGCAGTTGATGGCAATCCTTGACCACACGACACACATACTGTCTCTGAAAGCGCCTTCTCCATGCCGGCGCGCTCCCGCCGAAGTGTAGTTTCTGCGAGCAACCGCTCTCTGTGCTCATCGAGCTGTGACTCGAGCCGACTACGCACCACCTCTGCGCGAGGCTGAAGCGCGTCAATCCAAGCGTTGCGCATAAGCCCGAGTCGCTCGGATACGATTGCTTTCTGCCGATTCGACAACGAAGTCTGTGACGCTGACAGCGTCTCAAGTCGATGGGCCTGCTCCCGATCACGCTCGACTGCTTTCAGTTTGTCATCCAGTTCGCTGATCTCAGCGGATGTACTTTCGTCATCAGCATGCAGGTCTTCAAGGTCGCGTTCGTGCACCATGATCTCGTCTTGAAGTCGATCGGCTTCCTTCGCGAATTCCTCAAGCCCCTGCACCTGCTTAGCATCCCGAAGTACTTGCTTCTGAAACTTTTTCTTCAAAGCGGCACTCTCGGCACGCCCATTTGACAGCGCCGGGATTCCGAGTGCTTGTTCGATCGCAGTCGCGATCTTCTTTCCTTGCTGACTGCCAGGCTCCAGCAACTCCTCGTACTCTTGGAGCAACTCGCCATCAAACAGCATGAATCGCGCAATCTCTGTGGGAAAGAGTTCTGCTAGGAGTGCTTGACGATGTTCGGCTGATACAATATCTGCATCTCTGTATAAGGACACTCGCATCTCAAAATCAGTGTCCGCACGTGGCGCTTGGCTCTCACTCTTCGACACTGCATGGCGGCGCAACTCATACTGTTTGCCATCCCGTTCAAAGGCTACGCTACACGAAAAGGAGTAGTCTCCACTATCTCGCGCGGCTCTGTTCAAGAGCTGTTCCCAAGGAATGGCCTTTGTCTCACCACCCCGAAGATATGCTGTGCCATATAGACACCAGCGAATCGCATTCAACAGGCTTGTCTTTCCTCCCATATTATCGCCGAAGACAACGATGACATTCGCGCCTTCACGCGGAGATAGAACTACCTCTTGCCGTCCAAAGTACGGCATGAAATTTTCCACAATAAGCTTATGCAGAATCATGGCGAACTTTCTCCTGCATCTGCTAGCGCTTTGTCTACACAGCTAATGACACGGGTCTCCAGTTGCGTCAGCACCGACGTGCGATCTGACTCGAACTGTGTATGAGACTGCAAGTCGTAGCATTCTCGCAGAAGATCCTCTGTAACTTCTCCAGGATCATTCTTCCATGTGTTGTATAGCACGGCCCACACGCGATCCATATCATCGCTCCTCTTGTGTCTCTTCAGTACCCTCACGGAGTAGCTCGGCAGCGTCCCAGCCGCGGTCAATCAGCGTCCTCCGGAGCCATGATATTCCCGCTCCATTTAGCGCGCCCTGGGCGAACTCAACCGATCGTGCCACTTCCGCCATGACCAGTGAAGGCAAGCCTCGCACTTGATCGTCATGAGGAGGTACCACGAGCGCGTCATGTACAACTGCTGTATTTTTGTGAGCTGCTCGTCTTAGCGCGCGCCCACGTCGCTGGATGAACTGTCGAGGATTTTGGGAGGATGCAAGTATCAGTGCATGTGAAATCTCAGGGATGTCGATGCCTTCATCGAGACATCGAATAGATAGAAGTATACCGCCGTAATAACGAAATTCCCGGAGTGTTTCATCGCGTGCGCCACTCATATTGCTGTGGTACTCGAGTACTCGATGTGGAAGGGACGAGATCGCACTCCGAACTTGATCAAGCTGTGTGCTATTCTCACAGTACACGAGCCAGCGGTCGGCACCTTGTACATTGTCCGAGAGCACTCTTCTTGCGAGCGATGTCTTGCCGCTAGCCATTTTCGCGATCTGAGATCGCTGGATGAGTAGCAGACTGAGCTGTGCATCATCTCGTGCTCCGTCTGGGTTAGAAGCATGGCGCTGAGCAAAGAGCTTGGCGATCTTGTCCGACAGCTCTCCCCAGGCGTCTAACTCTGTTGCCGTTAGATCGATATTGTGTGGGAAATACTGATATGGAACCAGTCGCCCAGCCGCGATGGCGTCTGACAGCGTGACAACAGGATCAATAATCCCTTCAAAGTAGGACATCAATGCTTCGGTGCCGTCTTCATCACCGAATCGCTCAGGTGTCGCGCTCAATCCGAGACGAGGCCCGGATCGCATCGACAGAAGCCGCCGGCATCCTGGGCTACCGAGCTGGTGTACCTCATCGGCCACTAGCATCAGGTGATCGCCCGCGGAGATGTCATGTCGAAATGACTCGGTCGACGCAGTCTGCATCGTTGCTAGTGCCACACGTTGAGACTGAATTCCTGAACGCGTGAACGCTCGGAGTCGGCGAGATGACTTCCAGCGGTCGGAACCTCCGCCACAAATGAGAAGCGTGGCATCAGGAAACTCGTCGCGAAGCTCATGCTCCCACTGTTTCAGTAGGAGAACACTTGGAACTACAACAAGCACGGGACGATTTGACTCAACGTGGTCACGCATCGCCGTTATCGCTGTAAACGTTTTACCACTTCCAGTGGCGTGCTTGAGGATTCCGCGCCGTCCATTAGCTTTCCACGCTACGATCGCCTCTTCTTGGTGAGCCATTGGCTTTCGCGTGACTCGCGTCGGTGCGTGGGTGGCCGTAAATTCCTTCAGTTCGTGTGACGAGTACTGAATCAGACGAGCGTGGAAAGCCTGGGGCAGTGGGGAGACGAGCACATTCTCTACCTCTCCGTTCCATAGACGGTTGAAGTAGTCCGCGTGGCGCGCGCAACGTGTAGCCTCCCTAGAGGATGTCCAAGAGCAGAACACCTCGAAGGACTCATGGTTCGCAAGAGGATCCCAAGCCGATCGACTCTCATTGGCGGAGCCACGAAACGTGACGCGGTTGTCATTGGCGTCTTCAAAGATACCAAGTTTCTCGTGGTAAAGGCCAGTGCCCACTGGCCGCAAGGCAATGCGAACGTCTAGGGCTCTCAAACGGATAAGCGTGGAGAACAGCTCAACTGCTCGGGTGCCGCGTGTAGTTGTCAAGAGTGACGCGAGCTCTTCGTTGAGATGAGTAGCGAGTATCTCGTTACGATGCTCATAAGCAGCAACCGCTGCTTCAGCATCCTCTGTCGTCAGTCTCGGCGAGCAGACGAGTCGGGCGATGCCGCCGGCCTGGGCGAATCGCGCAAATGCATCGCCGACTAGCTCCAATACAGATGATCGAAAAAAGCCGGCCGCACGGTCGTACTTCGTAGCCGAGCTCAAGCATGGCCGGTAAAACGACTCAACAAGGTCGCCCTTGCCTGTGTGGTAGTCGGTCTCAAGAAAGAGTGCGTTAAGTGACATGGCGAAATGAGTTGGGAACCTGCGGCTTTGCCCGAGCTTGTCCTTGAGCCTCAGGCCCCTTGATACCTGCAAGAGACAACCCGAAAATCTAGCCAGTTGCCATCTCTATGCGATAGCGAAGGCATCCCTCACTAGGCCATACTACACCCTTCCAATCAGGCATACCGAGTGATCTCGTGCGTTAGCTGTACTGGTCATCATGGACACGGCCCCTTCTAGTTGCAAGGCCGCTGTGGCCTTTCGAACTGCTGCGCGGGTCGCCCCACTCACCCGAGCTAGTGCCGACTCGGACGCCGCTGTCTGTCCAGGTAGATCGCGGCGGAGCGTTTCCAAGATACTCACACGCAAATCCCCCTTCCGGATTATCCGCCCACGGTACTCGGTGTTATGGTCGAGCAGCCAAGTCACCGGGCGTACCGCGTCCGGCTTCAACTCGACCGGCGGTGTCCACAAGCCCCACTTCTGCGCCAAATCCGATGCGTGATGCTCAGAAATGTGTACAAGCGAGGCATTGTCGCGCTGCGCCCGCGACAGCGGCGTGGCCGGAGACAGGGGGTGGCACTCTTCCGAGACAATCAACAGCTCTCGCGTCGCGCCATGGCGAACAGCTTCCTCAATGAGCAAACCCAGGATCGCCTGCGGCTCATGCTCAAGCTCGGTCTGCACAAGCCGCTTGAGGCGGTGCCGGGCGACGAACTGTCCGTACTCGACGAGCCAAGTCACGGCGAGTGGGAGCAGGCGTGCGTTGTCCGGGCACTTGCGGGCGGTATCGATGAGCAAACGCTCAAGGTCAGGCGTTCTCCTGCTCGGCTCGCAGCCGAACAACACGCCGACGCGAGCCCAGTCTCGTTCCACATTGTCGTAGGCTTGACTGTTCACGATGCACCTCGCAGTGATTCAACGATCGCCCGAGCATCCTCGAACGACAAATCCGGATCGAGCGACTCCTGCTCCAAGCGATCGAGGTGCTCGTCAGTGAAGTCGAGCTCTTCCGCTGTCGGCTCCACCGCGAGCAGGTCCTCGAAGTCCTGCGGCCGGCTCGGGGCCGAGATCACCTTCGCCGCGATGAAGTCTTGCCGATTGATGCGCCATACCTCCAATGGCCCGAACGTTCTCAACGGCTCGCACCGCTCCTTCCAACCAAGCGGCAGGCACCACGCGTACATGCGGCACTTGTCGTTCAACCAGGTCGCCGGCAATCCCAGCTCGTCCGCAACCTCCGTTGCCGCCCGAATGACCGCTTCCCACGCCTCCATCGGCTCCGCCTGCGTCACATCCACATCGCCCGTGGACCGAGCCCCGGAAAGCCATCCACTCAGCAGCCCGGCCGAGCCGCCAACGAGGTACAAACGGACCGCCCCCGTATTGCCCTCGGCGGCGAGCCGCTCGCCGGTTTCCCGGAGAGCCCGATCGAGCTGTGCGGCGTCCAGAGTCATCGTCTATCTGATACTATGACTATACAGATATATTCCGTACTTGTCAAGGCAAATGCCGATTGAGCCGGGCGTCCGAAGCGCGCGAGCGGCCGCACGATTGTCCAAAATTCTTGGACAATCGTGCGGCCGAGCCTGCCCGAAATCTGACCGCTGATAAGGTGATATCTGACGCCGATCAGGTGGTCTACGTATCCACCGAAGTATCCGCTTTTGAAAACTCAACCCTCAAAAAACCTCGATTAGAGGCCATAAGGGCCGATTGCCTCTTTCTACGGATCAGGAGGTTGAGGGTTCGAATCCTTCCGCCCGTGCTTTTCTGTTCGTGCCGAGATGGCAGAACAGGTCTCTGCAAGACGTAAGTTGACGCCAAATTCGTCGCCTTCGATGCTTCAACATCGGCGACGCCGTCGCGGCGTGTAGAAGCTTTACACGCTTTGCGGGAGGCCGGCCCCTGGCGGGTAGCGCGAGTAGGTCGAGAAGTTTCCGTACAGCCTTTCATTCGAGTGGTCGGCTGGCTGGGTGACGGCCTGGACCAGAAGGTCGCCGCCGACGAACGCTCCCTTCCACGACGCGCCCCTTCCCCCGAAGATCTCGTCCCGATCACCCCGCGAGCGTGGCGAGTTGATTCCGATCTTGAATGCCTGCAGCTCTTCGGCGACCCTGTGCGCGAGGCCGTGGTCATCCGATGCCACGGACGCGACGAGCGAGCCGTTTGATGCATTCATCGCGGCGATGAACTCGGCTTCTGAATCGACCAGCACGATCGAATCAAGCGGGCCGAACGGCTCGCGGTGATGGAGCGCCCACGACGACGGGGGTTCTAGAACCGCCGCGGGCGCGACGTAGGCCGATGTGTCCTGACCGCGGAGAAACAGCCCATCGCCCAAGCCGCGCTGCACGAGCGGTATACCGCCGGAGCGGACGCCGTCATCGAAGTTGGCCTGCAGCTCGCGGGCCTTCTCGGCGCTGATCACTGGCCCGAAGTCGAGCTCTGGGTACGGATCGCCGGGTTCGGCGACACCGAGAGGATGCCCGAACCGCAGGCGACTGACTACCGGGAGATACGTCTCAAGAAACTCCGCAAACATTGTGCGCTGGACGACATAGCGCGGGTAGGCGGTGCAGCGCTGCTTCGCGTATTCAAAGCCCTTCTTGAGATGTGCGGCGAGCAGATCCCACTGCGAAAAGTCCCAGATGCCCCACGCGTTCAGACCCTCCTGCTCAAGGAAGTGACGCCTGCCGGTATCCGCGAGCGCGGTTGCGGCTCGACGTCCATTCGCACGGCCTCCCACGAACGCGAGGCACCCGATGCCGTCGCCGCGGATCAGAATGTCACCCAGCGATGATCCTTTGCCAGAGACGAGGGTTACGGGCAGTCCTTCGCGTGCCATCATCGCGTGGGCGAGCGTGAGGCAGTGAAACCCGCCCTGGCTCGGGGTCTTCGCGATGACCGCGTTACCGGCGAGCATCTGGACCAGTTCGGCATGGACCTGCACGCTCATCGGATAGTTCCAGCTCGCGATGTTCGAGACCGGCCCATCGAGCGGCTTTCGACCGGCGAGCTGTCGTTCTGCTTCATCGATATACCAATCGACGCCGTCGAGACACCGATCCACGTCTGCACACGCGAGACGCCAGGGCTTGCCGATCTCCCACACAAGCATGAGCGCGAGCAGATCTCGATGGGCTCGCATCGCAGTCACCGCACGGCTGACGCGCTCGCGACGCTCATCAAGACCGACATTTGACCACTCGGCGTGCAGCTTGACCGTCGCGCTGACGGCCGCGGCGGCTTCGTCACGGTTGATACGCGGCGGCCCCTCGATGTGCTGGCCATCGACCGGGTTACGGTGCTCACCGGGATCACCGGTACGGAGCCACTCCCCGGCCACGAGGTTTCGGATGCGATCGGAATCGAAGGCCTCTGGCGCGGCCTGTGCCGCTCGGTGGTACACCTCGGCCCAGGAGGTGCCTTGCTTCAAAACAAGATTCATCCGTCTTTCCTCGCTTCGCGTGGCGATGTATCTGGAACGTGCTGGATCGGGTTCCCTCGCAGTCGGTGCCTGCTCGCACATCCGGCGTGCACCCGGACCACCTTGCGAGTGCTTTCGATGAAACAGCGTGGCTCGTTTCCGATGCGACCGGTCTTTCAAACAATTTCAACCGCGGTGACCAATCATCGAACCGGCGAGCTTGGCCGTCGTGTTCCCGATTCGCCCCTTCAACGAGCTAACGCGAGATCAGTCACAAGCACCGACGCGCGACCAGATGGCAGCAGCGCACAACCGCGTGTTCCACACCTGCAGGTCAAGTCGGAATACGTCAAACTCGGCGTCGGTTCCGTCAGGCGGGACGCAAAGGTCGTTGCTGGAGACTCAAACGCTCGACGCCTCGGGTGCGCGTGTGCAACCGCATCCGTACTGCGCGCGCCGATGCATCAAAGATCTGGCTAGGAGCTTTCTAGGTCACGGATTGCGGTGCTGATCTCGGACGCCAATGCGTTCAAGCTCGGAATCCGGGGTACACAGAGGATGTTGGCACCCAGGTGCGTCGCACACGATTCGGTGGTCGCGCCGATGCAGGCCGCGGGCAACGGCACACCTCCGAACTGGCCCAGGCACGCGGTCACGGCGGTGGGACTCGTGAACGCTACAACCGTGCAGCGTGTTACCACAGCCGGGTCAACCATGACCGGGACCATGCGGTAGATGGTCTCACTGATGAAGTCCTGTAGCGGTGACTCCGGGAGGGGCGCGTGCTCAGACTTGAGGAAGCACACACGCTGCCCTTGAACGAGCGGGCGAAGCGAGTTCCAAAGATCCTTGGCCGACGCTTCAGGGGCCGTGAGGGCAACACGGAAACCCCTCGCCTCGGCGATCCGCCTCGAGGCCTCACCGACGACCGCAGTTCGAAGCCCCAGCGAGATTGCGAGCGCGGAGACAGAGCGGAGCGCCTGGGGGCTTGTCAGCACCAGCCAGTCGCCCGGGCTGAGCGAGCGGAGCGCCGCCTCGCCATCAGAAAGCTGCTCGGTTCGCAGCAGCGGAGCCGTCTCGACATCGAATCCGTGGCCTCGGATCGCTCGCGAGAGCGGGCCGTCGTCCGTCTCGTCGCGGGTGACCCAGACCCGGTGCCGGCTCGCGTTCACGCGAGCACGCAAAGGCCGGCCTCGCGTCCGACATCAAGAGGATTCTGGCCGCTGCATAGGGCGGAGGCCCGCTTGAGCTCCGCGTCGAACAGTTCGGCTTGGAGCGAGATGATGTCACCGTTGCAAACAGCATGCGCCGCGGCTGGCGTATGGCAGCCCGCTTCGATGGTGCTCAAGAACGAGCGTTCTGCGTCAGTAGCTCGTCGCGTCGGGGCGTGATCGAGGGCGGCTACTTCTGGAACCCAGGATTCGCCTGCTCGAGTCTGAACCGCGAGGGCTCCCTGCGAAGCCGCGGTCGGGAAGCTTTCGATCGGAAGCGTAACCGTGAACTCCGGACGGATGCAGAGCCGATCGAGCCCGGCGGCCGCGAGGCAGATCGCGTGCATCTCTCCAGAACCCGCACGCTGCTTGAGCTTGCGGAGCCTCGTCGGTACGTTCCCGCGGAGCGGCACAACTCTGCAGCCCAACGATGCCCGCAGCTGGGCCGAACGCCGTGGGCTGCTTGTGCCGATGATGCATCTCGACGTCGTGCCGGCGTTAAGCGCCGCTCTCAAGTCTTCCGCCGAGGCTGCGTCCGAGCACACAAGCACGTCGTGAGCCGCGCCGCGCGCCGGTACGGCGGCAACTTGCAGCCCAGGGGTTACGGCTGTAGCCATGTCCTTGTAGCTGTGAACGGCGAGGTCGATCCGGTGGTCGAGCAGGGCATCTTCCAGCTCTTTGACGAACGCGCCCATGGACCAGGTTGCCTTGTCCGGCGACAGATGCTGCTCTCGATCGCCGGTGGTAGAGACCACTTCCAACTGGGTGCTTACGCCGGCTTGTTCCAGCAGCTGCTCGGCGATCAGCCTGCTCTGCGCGATCGCAAGATCACTGCCCCGAGTCCCAAGGGTCAGCGTTGCGCTCACCCGAGCGCCCCGAAGGCGGCGTCCAGGGCCGAACAGGCCTGGCTCACTTCTTCGGGGCCGTGCGCCGCCGAGACGAACCACGCCTCGTACCCAGAGGGCGGCAGCCACACTCCGCGGTCGAGCGCGGCATGAAAGAACCGACCGAACTTGTCGTGATCGCACGCTTTCGCATCTTCGAAGTTACGAGGCGGACGCTGCGCGAAAGAAACGCCGATCATGCCGCCGATCGAATCGGTCTGTACCGCGTGCCCCGTGCGCGCAGCGGATTCTCTGATGTGACGCACGATCTCGGCGCTCGCCCTGCTGAGCGATTCGTAGAACCCGGGTTGCTGGCAGATCTCGAGCGTTGCTCGCCCCGCAGCCATCGCCACCGGGTTGCCGCTGAGCGTGCCCGCCTGGTACACAGGCCCGACAGGGGCGACGAGATCCATGAGCTCGCGTCGGCCCGCGTAGGCCGCGGCTGGAAGCCCCCCACCGATGACCTTGCCGAGGCACGTCAGGTCAGGCTGGATGCCGCAGATCGCCTGATACCCGCCCCATGCGACACGAAATCCGGTCATGACCTCATCAAAGATGAGGAGCGTGCCGTGACGAGAGCAGAGATCCCGCAGCGCTTCGAGAAAGCCGTCGGCGGGCGCGACGAGTCCCATGTTGCCGGCCACGGGCTCGACGAGCACAGCGGCTACACGGCCTTCGTGGGCCCGCAGCGTCTCGCTGACATCCTCGGCGTCGTTGTACCGGCACGTGAGCGTTGACCGCGCGAGTTCTTTATTGATGCCCGGTGACGTCGGTACGCCGTGGGTGATCGCTCCGGATCCGGCCTCAACCAGCATGGCGTCCGCGTGGCCGTGGTAGTTGCCCGCAAACTTCACGATCAGGTCGCGCCCTGTGGCTGCCCGAGCGAGCCGCACCGCGCTCATGCACGCCTCCGTGCCGCTGCTCACAAAGCGGATGCGATCGTGCCCAGGGAGCGCACCGAGGATCGTCTCTGCAAGCTCGGTCTCCGCCTCGCAGGGCGCTCCGAAACTCAGACCGCGATCCACGGCATCGTGCACCGCCTCAAGCACGCGAGGGTTGGCGTGGCCAACGATCGCCGGCCCCCACGAGCCGACAAAATCGATGTACCTGTTGCCGTCGATGTCTGTGATTGAGACACCGTCCGCCCGCGCCACAGCCACCGGCCTTCCTCCGACGGCACCGAACGCTCTGACAGGGCTGTTGACCCCGCCGACGAGCGAGCGATTCGCCCGGCGATCCGCGGCCTCAGACGCCGGCCTCCGTGCGATGACCTCATTGGCGCCATTCAACACTCGGGAATTCATCGCTTCGCATCTCCTCGTGCGGCGAGCACCGCGGCAATGGGTCCCGCAACGCCAAACACAACCGTTGCGATCTGCGGGAGAACGCCGCGATCGGGGACACCCAGTGACCCCGCGATCGCGCCGTGCGCGTAGGCCAACGGGTTGACTGTCATCAGAACCTGCATGATGTTCCCAGCTGCATCCGGCGGGAAGACCGCGCCGCTGAGCAACCACGCCGGCATGAGCGCGCCAGCCATGACGCCGTGGAAACCTTCGATCGATCGGAAGTGCCACGCGAGCGCGGTGCATAGACCCGAGAGACCGAGTGCGGTCAAGACGAGCATGACGCTGGCAGCGACCAAGCCTGAAGCGCTCACCTCGGAGCCGAGCCAGTTCGCGGCGAGCACCATGACGGACGCTTGTGCCGACGCCAAGACCGCCCCCGAGGCAACCCGCGCGGAGATGACAACCGGCCGAGGCGTCGGCCCGACCAACACGGCCTGGAGGTAGCCTGTCTCCCGGTCGCGGATGAGCCCGAGCGATCCAAAGATCGATGCGAACGTCACAACGAGAAGCGCCGAGCCCGCCGCGAGCGACGTCATGTACGCCGAACCCGCGGCCTCGTTGCCAGCCGCGACCGACTCTGCGAAACCGCTCGCAAAGAACACCCACAGCAGGGCGGGCGTCAGCACTGTTGCAGCGATCCGCGACGGCCGGCGCACGAGCAGCACGACGTCGCGCTTGATGATCGCGAAGAATGCCGCCGCATAGCCCCACACACCGGCGCTGCTCGCGTGTGTGCCCGGCGACTCGGTGACCGATGTCGATGCTGCCGATAGAGAACTCACTGCGATTCTCCTCGGTCACCGGTGGCAGTGTGATGTTCCGGCTCCGGCTTGAGGCTTTGACACCCGTGGTCGGCAGCGACACCCTGCAACGAGCTGTTGGTCCCGCTGATGTGTCCACCCGCGGCGATGGCCGCTCGCAGCGCCGCCGCGACCGAGGCGTCATCACGCCCGTTGCCGAGATCGAGATGCCAAACGCCGGGTTGCAGCTCGCTGACATCGTGCTCGCCCATCGCGGTGTGCAAGGCCTCGGACTGCCCGACGATCTCGGCGACGCGGGAGACTGAATCGTGGTCCGCTTCCGTGTGCACAGGCGTGTCGGTTGCGATCCGGCCTTCGACCATGGCAATCACGCGGTGCGACAGTCGGACTTCATCGAGTGTGTGCGTTGCCGCGACAACGGCGACACCACTGTCGGTGAGCTCATTGATCATGTCGTTAAAGGCAAGTGCGGACTCATCATCGAGCCCCGCTGTCGGCTCGTCCAGCAACACGAGCTCTGGCTCGTGCAGAATGGCGCGTGCGAGATCCACGCGTCTTGCGAGTCCGCCGCTGAGGGTGCCGATGCGGCTGTCGAGCCGATCACCAACACCGAGGCGCTCAGCAAGCTCGGCCGAACGGCGTCGGATGTCGGCAGCCGGCATCTGAAGCAGCGTTCCGGCGAGCCGGAGCGTCTCCCGCACGGTGAGCAACGCATCGAGCGATGGGAACTGAAAGACCACGCCCACGCGTCCCCGGGCGCTATGCGTCAGCGCACCTCCGAACCAGCGGATCTCTCCCTCATGCGGAGCCGATGCGCCCGAAAGCATGTTGATAAGCGTTGACTTCCCGCAGCCGTTCGGCCCCACGACAGCGATCCGCTCGCCCGCCCGCACCGAGAGATCAATCGGGCCGATTCGACGGCCTTTTCGTTTGCGACTGCCCGGGTAGTTGTAAGACGCGGCCGTCATGTCCGCGACGGGTGTTCCGAGATCCCGCGCTTCATGCACGGAAGCACTTACTTGGCGCATCGCAGATTCCGAATCAGGCATAGCCGCGCTCCTCCCGGAAGCGTCGAGCATAATCGATCGCCCCGTAGGTGAGCACCACCGACGCACCGGCTCGGGCGAAGGCGACCAATGACTCCTCGAGAGCGTCGCTGTAGTCGAGCCCGGCGTTCGCCGAGGCGCCTCGAAGCATCGCGTGCTCGCCCGAGACCTGGTACGCGGCGATCGGTACATCGAGCGATTGCGCCAGGCGGTAGACGATATCGAGGTATGGCAGGCCCGGCTTCACCATGACAATGTCTGCGCCTTCGTCGGCATCAAGCTTCGCCTCGCGGACGGCCTCGTTGCCGTTTGCGGGGTCCATCTGGTAGGACCTCTTATCCGCCGGAACCCCGCTGCGCTGTACCGGTGCGGACGCGAGCGCGTCTCGGAAGGGGCCGTAGAAGCTGGACGCATACTTTGCCGCGTAGCTCATGATGATGGTATCGGTGTGCCCAGCCGCCTCGAGCGCTACACGGATTGCACCGACCCGCCCGTCCATCATGTCGGACGGCGCGACGATGTCCGCCCCCGCCTCTGCCAGCAGGACCGCCTGCTTCGAGAGCAGCTCGACAGTTTCATCGTTCGCGATGCGTCCCTGACGAACGACGCCGTCGTGACCGTCCGAGGAATATGGGTCAAGCGCAACATCCGCGACCAGACAGACATCGGGGAACCGGTCACCGAGCTCTCGAAGCGCAACGCAGGCAAGGCCGTCTTCTCGAACCGCAGATGAACCGTCGGAAGACTTCTGATCCAATTCGATTCTCGGGAACAGTGCAAACGACTGCACGCCCAGCGAGCACGCCGAGTCAATCACGCTCGCCGCCACATCGATCGAGACACGATCAACACCCGGGAGAGTCGCGATCGGCTCTCTCACATTCACACCCGCAGTGACAAACAGCGGCAGAATCAGCTGCTCGGGATGAAGTCGGTGCTCGCGCACGAGACCGCGGACCACAGGGCTCTCCCGCAGGCGACGAGGTCGGATCGGGCGGATCGTCATGCCGGCACCGCCGTTTCTTGAGGATTTGTACGATCCGCTTCAATACCCCGCCGCCGAGAGAGCGCGTCAAAGGCGTCGTCGGCAACACGAGACGCGTGCCGCACACGATCGTTCACGCCGATGCCGCCGGTCGGACCGCAGACCCACGAACCGGCGAGCAACAGACCGGGTTGATGGGCGACGGCGTCTTGGATGGATTTCACTCGAGCCGCATGACCGCGCTCATACACAGGCACGCTGGCCGGCCAACGAACGACCCGGGTCAGGCTTGGCTCCCCTCGTACATCCAGCACGCGTCGGATGGCCGCGGTCGCTTTCGTGATAAGCGTCGCATCGTCATCGCGCAGTGCGTTCGGCCAGCGTGTGCCGCCGACCATGACGCGGATCAGCTTTGTCCCGAGATTTCCATGCGATGGGAAGACGCCCTGCGGCCAGATGACGCCGAGCACGGGCTCGGCGTCGGGCTCATCACGTGCGACGAGATATCCAAAGCCGTCGAGCTCACGGCCGATCGAGCTTTGGTCAAACCCGAGGTGGATGACGCCTAGATCCGCGTACCGGATCGCACGGAGCCGCTGGGCGGCGAGAGGAGCCGCATCGGAAACAACTGTCGCCGTTGATTGAGCCGATGTCGTGACAATGACGCACCGTGCATGAACATCTCGACCGCCAACGTCCGCCACAAAGCCGTCCCCGTCACCGGCGGCCGCCGCGGTCAACGAACGGACGGGCGCGTTGGTGACGAGGCAGTCGTGCAGTTCTGCCTCCAGCCTCTGGATGATCGAGCCAAGGCCCTCGGGAAAGCTCAGCATCGTGCGCGGAGAATCGCTCTCTGAAGATGCACGACTGCGCTTGATCAGACCGATCGCGGAACCGGCCTCGCGGTCGGCTGCCGCGATGCGCGGCATGCAAGCATCGAGGCTTAATTCGTTCGCCTCCGCCGCAAAGACGCCGACGCACGCGGGTCCGATGAGTCGCGATTCTGCCTCGGAGCCAAACCGCCTTCGAGCCGCATCTGCGATCGACATCTCCCGCGGCGTGTGCTCTGCACGCCGTGACCTGATCATGCCGGCAGCGATGCGCGCCTTGCTGATCGGCGAGAGCAGAGAGCATGCGATGAACGATCGCGGCGAGGTTGGCACAGGCCGCAGTCTGCCGCCAAGCTGGATGTAGCGTCGCTTGCCTGTGCCCGCGTCGGCTTCCGTGGCCTGCAGTCCGAGATCCGTAATGAGCTGGCGGAACTCGCCGCTCCGTGCCATCACGCTGAACGGGCCGTGCTCGAGCAGCAATCCTTGCGCGGACTCGCTCTGGACAACGCCGCCCGTCCGAGGTGATGCCTCCGCAACGATGACCCGGAGCCCGCGCCGTCGGAGTCGATACGCGGCGACAAGACCGGTGATGCCAGCGCCAATGACCAGAGCATCAGCAGCGTCTTTCATGCCGACACCTCCGGCTCAACGACGTACCTTCGCGCGGCGCCGACCACGGCCTCAACGTTCTCGACGGGTGTGTCCTTGAGTATGCCGTGCCCAAGGTTCAGCACGTGCCCTAGGTGACCGCCCTCCGCGATACACCGCTCCGCCGCGAGTCGTATCTGGTCCGGTTCGCTTTCGCAGATAAGCCGGTTATCGATGTTGCCCTGGATTCCGCCGCTCTTGAACACAGACCGCGCTCGCGCCACCGACTGGTCCGACCCGATGCTGATCGCTGTCGCACCCGATCTCGCCATCAGCGATGGCAGCGTTCCTTTCGCGAAAAGCACCGTGGGAGCACCCGCATCGCGCAGCTCTTGGAAGACTGCACGCTGATAGGGCAGTGCCCACCGCTCGTATCTCTCGCCCTGAACAGCGGCCGCGCTGGACTCAAAGAGCTGGACCGCGTGAACGCCGGCGTCGATCTTCGCTCGGAGATACCGCGCGGTCACGGTCGCCAGCCGCGTGAGCAAGGCATCGGCGGCGTCCGGATATCGCTCGCAGAAGGCCGTGAGCTCGTTCGCGCTCTCACCAGGGCTGCGGCCGCACACCAAGAAGTTCAGCAGCGTCAGCGGTGCCCCGGCGAACCCCAGAAGCGGCACACGACCCTCGATGCGGTCGAGCGCGAGGCGGATGCTCTCGAATACGAACTCCATGCTTTCGTTCGGATCAAACAGCTCCAACCGATCAGCGGCCTGCGGCGAATCGACTGGCCGCTCAAGCTGTGGTCCGGGCCGGAACTTAAATGGGGCACCCATGGGCCCGAGGATCGTTAGGATGTCCTGGAACAGAATCGCCGCATCGACGCCGAAACGAAGCGGCAAGACCGTGATCTCGGCCGCGTGCCCGGGGCTTGCGAACAGTTCTTCGAGTTCGAGCCCGACTCCCGCACGGTACGCGCGGTACGCCGGATCAAACCGACCGGCCTGACGCATGAGCCACACCGGCGTCCGCTCCGTTCGTTCGCCCCGCAGTGCACGGACGACGAGGTCGTTCTCGACGTGTTGGCCGGCGATACCCATGTCAGGCGCTCGCCGAGAATGTCTGTTGCATCCCGCTCCACGGCGCGTTGTCACCGAGGTACGGATCGAACGCGGCGGCGACGTTCCGCATGAGAACCCTGCCCAGCGGTTCGGTAAGCCGAATTCCGCCGCCCGCGACCCGACGAATCAGGCCGTCCGCCTCAAGCCGATCCAACGCGGGTGCGGCAGATTGCAAGTACTCCCCGGCGTCCACCCCGAGACGTTCGAGCCGTGAAGGATCGATTCCGCCGTGGCAGTACAGATCCATAAGGAGCGCCTGCCGCTCACCATCCTCGAGCGAGAGCTCAAGCCCTCGCATCGCGGGGTCGCCGCCGCCGAGCACACAATCCGCATACTCCGACGGCTCTCGCACATTCTGAAGATACGCCGTCCTCGGAAAGACGCTGATCGACGAGCATCCGACGCCGATCAGGTCCAGCTCAGCACCGGTGGTCATCCCCTGGAAGGATCGGGTGATCTGGCCGTCGCGCATCGCCTTTGCGAGCCGTTCCGTCGGCAGCGCAAAGTGATCCAGGCCAACAAAGGTGTATCCCTCAGCAACGAATCGGGCCGTCGCCTCGAGCATCATGGCGAGCTTCGCGTCCGAGTCTGGCAGTGCCTCGTGGTTCAGACCGCGCTGATTGGCGATCTTGTCCGGGATCTGCGCGTAGTGGTAGAACGCGATACGGTCGGGCCGCAGCTCCCGCGTCCGCTCAATAGTGTCGATGACTCCGGAGAGCGTCTGGTACGGCAAGCCGTAGATGAGGTCGTAGTTGACACTCTCGAAACCGATCGCTCTCGCGTCTTCGGTGGTTGCGCGGACCATATCGAGCGGCTGAATCCGATTCACGTGCTCCTGCACCCTCGGATCGAAGTCCTGAACGCCGAAGGAGATGCGGTTGAATCCGAGCCGGTGGAGCAGCTCCAACTGCTCACGGATCGTCACGCGCGGATCCACCTCGATCGATACCTCCGCATCATCGTCGATGCGGAAATGCGATGCGCAGGCGGAGTGCAGCCGATCAATCTGTGCGAGTGACAGATAAGTCGGTGTTCCGCCGCCCCAGTGGATCTGCCGAACTGTTCTCGGCACCCCAGACCGATTCCCTACGTCCTCAGCCCGTCGACGCATCTCCTCGATCACCGCGTCGATGTACCGTTCAACCTTCGCCTGACCTTTCACCGTGTCCTTACGCATGATCGTCCGATTGCAGGCGCAGAACCGGCACATCTGCTCGCAGAACGGCAGGTGAACGTAGAGCGACAGGTCCCGCGGCGAGGGGGCATCGGAAGAGAGGCGTCGAATCCGATCAGCTTCGTCCGCCCCGACATCACGCCACCACGTCGGCATCGGATACGCGACGTGCCGCGGCAGGCTCAGCCCGCTGTATCGCGCAAACGTTCCGCGATCGAGAACCGGAAGCGGAATCACAACGCGACCCTCCCGACCGGGCAGCTGTCGCAGCCGTTGCACGCCGACGAAACTTGCTGCGTGACTCCGTCTTCAAACAGCGGCCGCGGCTCCAGCCCACGATCCGCGCCGATCCCCGAACAGCAACTCTCGGGCTCGAACTCCGCCGACACCGACTGTCGAACTTTAAGGAGCGTCTCAGCGAATCCTTCCGCAGCTTGAGTATCCGCGCCGTGTTCGGCCGCCGCGGCCCGGACTTCGGCGCTCGCGATCAGGCTCACGCCTTCGACATCAGCGACGCCCGATGTCGATCCGAACGTGTTGAAGTCCACGATCGTCAGCGGACGCGCGCTGAAGTCTCTGAGCTTCTTAAGGCTGGCCCGATCGAGCACCGGGGTCCGTCGGTCAAGACCGAAGATGACGGTATCCGCGTGGGCGATCGCCTCGAGCACCTGGTCGTCGTCGTAGCGGTGCACACACAGTCGCTTGGCATGGGGCGCGACGCCGCGGACATGCCGCACGATGTCTTTCCGTGCGCCGCCGCGATAGATGAACGTCAAGTGGGACGAGCCCGCATCGGCGAGCGTTCGGAGCACCTTCTTCGATGTCGTCGAACCGCCGACGATGACCACATCGCCGCCGACGGGAACGTCAAGACGGCCCAGTGCCGCTTCACCAAACGACGTCGAGTAGTCCGACCAGCCGGTCGATCGACGGATCTCGGCTGCTCGCTCGGTCGCGTAATCGAAGACTCGGCGGAGCGCCGGGCTGAGCGTCCCGGCCTGCATCGCCATGCGCGCCGAGGAGCAGGCCTGTTCCAGGGCGTCCGTCTCCGCGGGCAGCCTGCTCGACAGGCCCAGGCCGCACTCGAGCAAACGCCGATACGCGTCGCGCCCGACGAGCAACGCCGGCGATCCCGCGTCATCCGCACATGTGCATGTCTCTCGCAACACATTTGACAATCGGCCGAGATCAGCATCATGCTCGGCCAGAACGTAGACCTCGGCCCGCTGGCACGTGTTGAAGACGACGCACCCGTCAACCCCGGTAAGCTTGTTTATCGATCTGGCTTTCTCGATCGCGTCTTCACGCTCGCGATGCATTGAGCGGAGCGTCGCTTCCGTCACCACACCGTCACCGGCACCTCGCTGATCGAGGGGACCGGGCACGGCAACGCCGACCATGACCAATCGATCAACAAGGCTCTCTATGGGTTCGTGCGGCGACGAGCCGCTGAGCGGCTCGACCGACGCGAAGTGATCCATCCGACGAGGGCCCCGACGGACGATGGCGGCGAGCGCATCGATAAACTGCGAGTCGTCGTTGAGCGACGGCACAAGATGGAGCGTCCCACCAGCCGATGCCTCACTGAACTCTTCCGCGTAGCCCATGCCGATCTCCTCGAGGGTTTCGAGGCAATCGGCGGTGAAGCTGATGGGGCATACCACCACATCGGTCTCGCCGCGTTCAGCGAGCTCGGCGAGGACATCTTCTGTCGCCGGCGCAAGCCACGGCACCGGCCCGAGCTTGCTTTGAAAGCTCAGCGACGTACGGTCGGCCGGCCAGCCGAGCCGCTTGAGCACCAGCTCCATCGAACGCCTGACCTGACCCTCGTACGGGTCGCCGTCCTTGATGTACGACGCGGGCATCGAGTGCGTGCTGAACAGCAGGAACGAATTGTCGTGTCGGAGCTGCCGCTCGGCAATGAACCTATGAAGGAGCTCGGCCTGCGCATCGATGTACCCGCGGTCGTCGTACCAGTCGTTGCGCACGGCCAACGAGAATCGCAGCCCCTGCGTCCGAAGCTCCCGGTACAGCACTTCGAGCGCGGTCGCCGTGGTCGGTCCCGCGTATTGAGGGTACATCGGGACGACGACGACGTCGGTGATGCCGTCATCGGACATCTGCTTGATCACGTTGCGGATGCTTGGGTTCGCGTACCGCATCGCGTAGTACACCGACCAGTCGCCGCCGAGCTTGTGGCGCAATCCCTGGGACTGTCGTTCGGTTATGACTTTGAGCGGCGAGCCTTCGTCCCACCAGATCTCTCGGTACGCCTCGGCTGACTTTGCGCCTCGGAACGTTGCGATCAGCGTCGATAGTGCCGGGGTCATCCAGCCCAACCCTCTCGGCAGCTTGATCACGAAAGGGTCTGCGAGAAACTCACGGAGGTAACGCCGAACGTCGGCATTCGACGGGGTATCCGGCGTCCCGAGATTGAGCAGCAGCGCTGCCCTCTTTGTTGCGATGTGGCACACACACGGAGACTGCTCACCCGAGCAGCCGGTGCACACGGCTGGTGACTCACACTCTGACATGTCGCTTTCCTTCGGTCGGAGCTCTAAACGAGCGGAGCCGCGCAGCACTCGGGCGCACGTCTCGCGCACAGCGGTCGGACGAGATCGACTGCGTTCAAAGATCCGAAGGCGGAGGTCTGGCAGACCAGCTGCAAGCGTGCGCAGGCCATGCCGCCACCGGCACGAAGCAAGGCCCGGGCACATCTGTCAGCGATACCGATGCGGTGCGGCCGCGCATCGCGGCCAGCAACGCGTTCATCACGCGGCCGAGGCCGCCGATGAAATCATCAAAGAGCAGACGCCCGCGACGGATTGACGCACGGCCGCGCCGCGTCAAGCAGGCGGCTCCCCCGGCGACCGCGACCGCCGCCGGAAGCCCGGGCTGCGATGCGACGATCGGTACGGCAACGTCGCCATGGGCGAGCGAGCCGGCGATAAGCCAGACGACACACTCGAGAAGCGGGCGATCAGTCCGGAGCCAGCGGGCATTGAGTGCTTTGGCTGTGAAGAGGGCCGTGACGCTGAGCAGCAACGCGAGGGAAAGAGCGTCGGCCCAGTTCGGCGAAGCGATCAAGCGGAACGTCACGGTCGTGAGCGGGACGATGTGCACGACCGCAAGGAGCCACCACACGACAGACATAACACCGCGCATGGACAGCGATCGCCTTCCAGTGCGGCTCATGCTGTGACCAATCTCAGACAAAGCGAGAGAAAGCTCCATGACCTGAAATACTAGGCCCGCAGTTCCTGTCTCGCAGGAAGAAATCCTGAGAGACGAGAGGCCTAAGCCCCGAGTCCTTTACACCTGCTGAGCCTAACTGCTTGATCGGGGTCGCACGATGGATACGCTTTCAACCCGCTCAATTGAGATCTGATCTCAGTATCGGCAATTCTAATAGTGTTTTGTTCGTCCCCCGGACCGAATCGACCAGGATTGACTCTCAGGTGATCTAACCCTTCCGCGTAGAAACTGTTGTCAATCCCATCATCTGGAGTAGTCAGAATGCACGCTCTGGTACCTTCTTTCATGCTCGCCGCAACAGCCCTCGTCGCTGCCTCCGCCACCGGGCAGCACTTTGCGAAGCCACCGGCAGTTGATCGTGAGGTTGTAAGCCGCGTCGCGGTCCCCACGTCGACCGTGCCTCGCCCCGGGACCAGCTTTGGATCGGTGTACCACGACGGGTGGGTCTACACCATGGGTGGTTACACGGGTCGTCCTCACGATTATTACATGGAAGCGCAGTCACGCGATTTCATGAGGATCAACACGCTCGATCCCTCGCAGGTCGAGTCGCTGCCTGACACAGAAGGCCTGCAGGCCTGCCCTCTTGAGGCGTGGAATAACACGATCATCCGGACCGGCGGGCTCGTCGCGCTGAACAGCCGGGGCGAGGAGCAGACGCTGCAATCGCTTGACATTGTGCGTGGGTACGACGTCAACTCCGGCGAGTGGATCAAACTGCCAAGCCTTCCAGAGCCTCGCTCGTCACACGACACTGCAATTGTCGGCTCAACGCTGTACGCAATCGGCGGCTGGAAGCTCGACGACGAGGCCGAGGTTCGCGATTGGCACACCGAGGTCCACGCAATCGACCTCTCAGACACCGCCTCGGGATGGACGGCGATTGACGCTCCGTTCCAGCGACGCGCGTTCGCGACCGTTGCCGTCGGCGAAACGATCGTCTGCATCGGCGGGATCACGCCGCAGAACAGCATGTCGAGCAGCGTTGATGTGTACGACACGGCGTCGGGCGAGTGGACCAGTGGCCCCGACTATCCGGGCTCCGCGTTCGGCATCGCTGCTGAGCACCACGATGGTGTGGTTTACGCATCCGGCACCGACGGCATGGTGTACTCGTGGCGGCCCGGCAGCGACTCCGGATGGGAGCCGTTCTCGTGGCTGACGTTCCCGCGGTTCTTTCACCAGATCGCCGCAGACAGTTCGGGCGACCTCCACTTCATCGGCGGCATCTCTCGCGGCATGAGACCGACGCACGTCGAGACCATTTCAACGGCCGATGACATGCCAGCCCCCGGCATCATCGCTCACTGGAAGATCCCGTCGCCCGCGGCGGCCAAGAACCGCCAGGGTCTGTTTATGGAGGACGGCTGGCTCTACGCGTTCGGTGGGAACACCAGCACGGGTCAGCACGACTTCCAGCCGGAGAACTTCCTCAGCGAAGGGTTCCGGCTCTCTCTCGCAAGCCTGACGTGGCGGGAGATGCCCGATCTCCCCGAGAAGCGGCAAACGATCCAGACGGTTCATTCGCCGGACGGCAAGAAAGTGCTCGCCATTGGCGGTTTCGGTCACGACGGCGAAGTCGCTCGCACGTTCGACGAGGGCTTTGTCTACTCGATGCGCGACCGCTCCTGGACCGAGCTCGGATCTATCCTGCCAACGCCGCGCAGCCAGTTCGGCCTCACCCGGCATGGTCAGAGCTACTACATCTTCGGAGGTCTCGACTACGACTCCCGTCGCGAACAGGGCGATCACTTCCGCCATGTGCTCCCGGTGCTCTCGGCGGACGCGAGCGAAGAATCCATCGTCTTCGATGAACTCGACATCGATCTGCCGTCGCCGCGTCGCGCGTTCGGTGGCGCATCACTGGACGGCAAGTACTTCCTCGTTGGCGGGATGCGTGAGAACTTCCAGGTCGTCGATTCGGTGGACGTGTACGACTTCGCGACCGGCCGGTTCACCCAAGCGTCACCGCCGTCGACGCCGAGGCTCTCGCCGTCGCTTGTCGCTCTCGGTGGAAAGCTCTACCTCTCCGGAGGTTCGTCCCCCAAGGACGGCGGCGGATTCGAGCCGAACCCATCGATCGAGGTCTACGACCCGGCCACCGACTCGTGGTCCGTCTTCATCGATGAGATCCCCATCACGCCCCGTCATTCTCGAATGATGAGCTACCGCGGCCGGCTTGTGCTCGTCTCGTCCCATGTTGACGAGACGGATATGACACACGTGATCCTGATTGAGCCGGCCACAGGGACAGAGCACGGAGCGACGGCGGAGACAGGCGAGAAGACGGCGTCTGCGGACGCCCGCTGATCGCGCGCCGCGGTGCTTAGGAGGCGGGTGACACCATGCTCGTGGTCGAGGGGCTCTCGAAGACCTACGCGCGCGGCGGCGTGCAAGCCCTGGACGATGTGAGTCTTTCGATCGACAACGGCATGTTCGGCCTTCTCGGGCCGAACGGTGCCGGCAAGTCGACACTCATGCGAACTCTGGCGACGCTCCAGCTGCCGACGCAGGGGGCAGCCCGGCTCGATGACGTTGATCTGCTTTCAGAGCCAAGGCTCGCCCGCAAACGCATCGGCTACCTGCCGCAGGATTCTGGTGTGTACCCGAGGGTGACCGCGTGGGAGATGCTCGATTACCTCGCCGGCCTGCGAGGGATCGGTCCCGCACGCGAACGGCGAGAGCTCATCGGCACGCAGCTCGAACGCGTCAATCTCGCCGACGTCGCTCATCGAAGGCTCGAAACGTTTTCTGGCGGCATGCGCCAACGCTTCGGGATTGCGACGGTCTTTCTCATCAAGCCGCGGCTTGTGATCGTGGATGAGCCGACCGCCGGGCTCGATCCGACGGAGCGTCGGCGGTTTCAGACCATGCTCGCGGAGGCGGCCGAAGGGTGCGTCCTGCTCATCTCCTCGCACATCGTCGAGGATGTTTCAGGCCTCTGCTCAAACATGGCGCTGATGGACGGAGGACGCGTGAAGCTGCAGGGTGAACCCAGATCGCTTGTCGCCGATCTCGCGGGCAAGGTCTGGTCGCGCCGTGTCGCCATCGGTGATCTTGAGGCGGCCCGCGCAAAGTACCGCCTTCTCTCCTGGCGACCCGACAGCGGCGGGCTGCTTCTTCGCGCGTACGGCGACTCGCTCGCCGATGAGGGCTTCAAGCCCGCGGAGCCCGACCTCGAAGACCTCTACAACCTGCATGTGGATACAGCGGCGTGATCCAAATCACGCCGCTGCTGTCGCAGATCGCGAATGAATGGCGCATCCAGCGTCGTCGCCCCTTTGTATGGTTCTGTCTTTCTGCCTATTTCCTGCTCGCGATCGGTGACACCGTTCAGGCCGGCTGGTCCGCGGAGGGCGGCGTGCTGATCAACGGTGCCGATCAGATCGCGACCCGCTCGATCATCTACAGCCTGCTCGGCGTCCTTGTCGCGGCTGGGCTGGTCTCCGAACCCTTCTCACGCGACCGCGCGTCGAGCAGCGCTGGCGCGGTACTCACGACCGGCGTGGGTCGAGGATCGCTCGCGCTGGGGCGTTTTGTGGTTGCCGCAACGCTCGTCGTCACATCCGGCTTGCTCTTCATTCCTGGCGTCGTCATCGGTGCGCTTGCACCCGGCATCGCTCCAGAATTCGTCGGTCCGCTCGTCCCCTCGCACTTCGCCGCGGCGGCCCTTGTCTTCATCATTCCCAATTTCCTCTTGTTCTCGGCGACGGCGTTCGCTGTGTCGTCCCGCACGCAGAGCCAAGGCGCGGCGTACGGCGCGGCGATCGCCTTGCTCTCCGTGTGGGTCACGGTCCGCATGCTGCTCGGGCAGGACGTGCTGCGTCACGATGTGTTCGGCGTCGCAGCGATCGTTGACCCGTTCGGCAGCATCGCATCGGCGGAGTTCGCGATGGCTCGGACCGTCGCCGAGAACAACGCCATGTTCCCGCCGCTCGCTGGATTGCTGCTCGTCAACAGGCTGGTGTGGCTTGCGGTCACCGTGGTGCTTGTCGTGCTCGGTACGCTTGGGTTCCCGATGCGCGAGAGCCTTCCCAGAGGAAAGCAGCCCCGTGAAAAGGCGCGACGAGGCGGTGGTGCGTCGGTGTCTCCCGGCTGGCTTGGCCCGCTCGGGACCATGATCGTTTGGGAGATCAGGACCATCCGGCGAACGCCGGGCGCGCTGCTGGTTCTGGTGCTGCTGGCGTTCTCTCTATGGTGGTCGGCGGCCAGCGCAGTGACGCACCGGTTCTCGCTTCCGAGCACCGATCTCCTCGTCCACAACACCGGCTTTTACTTCGACAAAATCCTTGTTCTTTCGATCGTCTGGCTCTCTGGGGATCTCATCTGGCGTGAAAGATCGCATCGGATCGATCAGCTGCTGGACTCGCTGCCGTCTCGCGACTGGCACCGCTTCCTCTCGAAACTCGCCGCGCTCATCTGCGTCGTCGCTGTGTTCTGGTTGGTGTCAATCGTCGTTGGCGTCCTCTACCAGGCGGCGACCGGCTACTTTGACTTCGAGCTCGATCTGTACATTATCGATAGCTTCGTGATCAAGGCGCCCTACTACGCGTTCTTTGCCGTGCTCGCGCTCACCACGCAGGTGCTGATCGGCCGCCGGTACATCGCGATGGGCGTCGTGATGCTCGTGTACTTCTCGGAGGTGATGCTCGATGCGTTGGGTCTCCACCATCCGGTCTACCGATTCGGGCGGAGCAGCTTCTTCTGGTATTCGCTGATGGACGGCTACGGTCATTTCTTGACGTCGCACCTTTGGCTGCTCCTGTACTGGACGCTCGGAGCCGCCATACTCGCTGTACTCGGCGGACTCGCGTTCTCCCGGGGTCATGAGCAGACGCCGGGCTACCGGTTGCTGCCCGCCCGCCTTCGATTTCGCGCCGGCATCGCGCTGCTCGTCGTTGCGTTCGCGTTTGCCGGGGTTGGGGCGCACATCTGGTGGCAATCCGCTGTGCGTGCTGAGTGGCCGCGGATCAACGCTGACGCGAAGAAGGCCGACGTCGAGCGCGCGTACGGGGGTGCGTGGCGCGACGTACCGCAGCCTCGGGTCGTCGAGATAGACGCCGAACTGGATCTGTATCCGAGCGAGCGACGGTTTGAGCTCCACGGCTCGTTCGTGCTGCACAACCCTCACAATGTCAGCATCGACCGCGTGCTCGTGCTGGCCGAGCCGTGGCTGTCCCTCGACTCGCTCGCAATCGAGGGCGGCGTGGTTGGCCGGACCGATACCGTCCTGAACGCTCGGATACTCGAGCTCTCGCAGCCCCATCTGCCCGGAACGGAGAGGCTGCTTTCTTTCTCGACATCGTGGGCGCCGCCGGAGGGTTTCGCGGTTCACGCGAAGAACGATGGAGTCCCGATGGTGTCGCCCACCGAGGTTCTCGGCAACGGCACGTCGCTGCTCAACATCCAGCTGATGCCCGCCGTGGGGTACACCGATCGAGTCGAGCACAAGCCGGCGTGGAAGCGTCGGAAGTTCGGTCTCGATCCGAGCTGGTCGCCGCCTGACCCATCCATCGGACTGAGCCAGGCGCACGCTACGTTCCATCTCGACTGGGTTCGTCATCTCGACATGACGATCACGACCGACGCCGACCAGTCGGTCTACCACCCGGGCAGGCTCGTGGACCGATGGAAGGACGACACCGGCCGTCAGGGCTTCCGGTACGTCCTCGATCACCCGAGCCGCGGCTGGGCGACGCTCGTCTCAGGTCGATTCGTGGAATCCCGGTTCCATCGCCCGGGCGTTCCTGACGTCGTCATGGCGCACGATCCTAATCACACCCACGCACTCGAACCGTTTGCGAACGCCCTGCTCGATGCGATCGAGCACTTCCAGAACCGCTACGGCCCCCCGCCGTTCGCCGAGTTCCGGATGGCGGAGCAGTCCCTGCATTTCGATGGGATGGGCGTGCGATCCGGCATGGGCTTCGCCAGCGAGGTGCTGGGATGGAAGACCGATGTCCGCGCGAGCGGCGGTGAAGATCTCCACGCGATGGCTGCTCACATGATGGGTATGACGTGGTTTGGTGATCAGATCATCCCCGCCAACGTCGCCGGCGCCAAGGTTGTACACGCGGGCCTGCCGTTCTGGAGTGCGCAGCTGTATCTCCATCAGCGCCGTGATCGCGAGCTCGACCGAACACTGCGCATGCAGGAGCTCGGCGAGGCGTTCCGCAGCCGAAGCTCGCTGATCGATGAAGAAGCGCCCTTCATTGAGGAGTTCAAAGACTCAACGATGCTGCGCGCCAAGGGCGGCAACCAGATGCTGTACCTCGCCGATCTGATGGGCGGCCCCGCAGAGCTCGAGCGCGTCTTCGCCTCGTTCCTCGACTCATGGCGGTACAGGCCCGCGCCGTTCCCGACAGCGAACGACTTCGTTGAGCACCTGAGCGCTTCGATCTCCCCCGAGCTCCACGGCCAGATCGAGAGCATCTTCCGGCACATCACGACATGGTCGCTCGGCGTCACAGAAGCGACACGGACGCGAACCGAGTCGGGCCTCTGGCGTGTCACAGCGACCTTTGAAGCCCGGCAACTCCGCACGATCGGCTGGGGGACGACGATGCCCGTGCCGATCGATGCGAACGTCAGCCTCGTCGTGTTCCGAGACGATGGCTTCGACGAAGATTCCGTCATTCTCGAAGAGCGTCTCATCCCTGAGGAAGAGAGCTTTACGATGGAGTGGCTGCTCGACGAGAAGCCGACCAGAATCGGGATCGATCCGCTGCTCCTGCTCCCCGATCCAAACCCTCGAGACAACGTCCGCACGCTGACCGGACCATGAGTTCCGAATCGAGCGGCCGAACGTTGGAACCTACTCAGGTCGGGAGCTACGCTGTTGAGACTTAGTCTCAATTCCTGTGGCGGCCGTATCCCGCGTTGGAGCGGGACCGACGCACCGCCGGGAACCGCAACAGATGTTCCGTTGCTCACCAGACGCGGCGGATCGAGGGAGCAAGAGATGTCAACGTACCGATTAATTTTAGCCGTGGGCCTGCTTCTCGCCGCCTGCGGCGTCGCGTCCGCACAGAACGTCGTCTCGTTCGATCTCAGCGGCGATGACGCCGACGGGTATCTCGCGACGGTCAATCTCAATCAAGAAGGCAACCAGACGCTCCAGGGCATCAGCCGCGATCCGATGGATCCGAAGTTCTTTGACTACCCGGCCTTCATCAATCCGGACCTGCCGACGAACGTCTGGATCATGTATGTCGAGCCGTACCGGTTTGGGCTGGACTACCCGGATCCGCTGTACCCGAATGCCGCCGGTGGATTCTCGTCGGTCGGCCCGTTGAGCCCGGCGTCCGATGCAGGACTGCCCGGCGTGACCTTCATCGACGCCGTCACCGAAGACGCAGATTTTTCAATCTTCAACGTCGGTTCGATCGAGTTCGACGCTGACGGCGTGAGCGCCACCGGCACGGCGATCGTCGCTCCGGAGGACGTGACCATCAGCTTCGACGCAACAGAGTTCCAGTCGACGAACCGTGTCGAGATCATCGCCGGTTCAGATCTCCCTCCCTTCGGGCCAGAGGGCCGTTCGAACCGGAACGAGGCTGCGAACGTCGTCACGATCTCGCAGATCGAAGCCACTGGCACCGGGCTGATATTCACCGACGGTCTGCTGACAAGCATTGACCTGAGTGTTGCAATCGAAGTTGACGCCGTCGGCGCCGCATTCCCCGCGGGCTTCGGCCTGACCGTCCCGGGAACCCTCACCATCGCCGGTGATCAGCTCGCCTTCGACGCAGACGGCCTTGATTCGACGCCGTTCGCTTCCGATGTCCGTCTGATTCTGAACCGGAGCGGGACAATCGATGCCGTGGGCACATTCTCGATCGGCGGGCCGGTGTGCCTCGCCGACGTCAACGGCGACGGCGACGCAACGCCGGCCGACTTCAACGCCTGGATTCTCGCGTTCAACACCCAGAGTGCGGGATGCGACCAGAACGGCAACGGCCTCTGCGAGCCCGGCGATTTCAACGCCTGGATCCTGAATTTCAACACCGGCTGCCCGTAAGACACACCACGCCGCGGCGGCGCCCCGCACGGCTCCGCCGCGATTCGAACCGAGTTTCGTGACAAGGCAACGACGAGGTGTCCATGCGAACGCGACGTGGCTTCACGCTGATCGAGCTCTTGGTTGTCATCGCGATCATCGCGCTGCTGATCGGGATCCTGCTGCCGGCACTCGGAAGGGCGAGAGAAACCGGGCGATCGGTCGTGTGTGCCTCGAACCAGCGGCAGTTCGGCCTCGCATTCCAGGGATACGCCGATGACTGGCAGGAGCGGCTCCCGCCGCACGCTTATGCCGACGAAAGCCTGATCAGCGCCGCCGGGATCCCCAACGCGAACAGGGCGTGGTGCGCAGCGGACGTCGCCGGCTCGCCGAGCCAGGTCTTCGCCGAGGGGCAGCTGGGCCCGTATCTCGACAGCGTCGACCAGATCGGCGGGTGCCCGACATGGGACCCTCCCGATGACTTTCTGGAAACGCTGTACAGCTCTGATTTCTTGCCGAACCTTCCTGAGATCGACTACGCGTACAACGGCCGGATGCTGGGCGTGCCGAGCCCCCGGTTCGGTCCCGCCCGTTGGATCGGTTTCAAGCTCTCCCAGCTGCGGAGCCCCTCCGAAACGATTCTCACCGCGGACCATGCGATCCGCGACAGCAGCTTCGGGGACGGCCTCGTGTTCAGCTTCGAGTTTGAACTGCAGCCGCCGGTTGCCGATGACTACGCCCCCCGCGCCGGTTCGAGCCCAGATTCTTCTGGAGGAACCGTCCACGGCAGGCATACGGAGAGCGCGAACGCGCTCTGGGCGGACGGGCACGTCTCTTCAGAACCCGTGCGGCTTGAGCAGTCAAACCCGCTCGACCGCGAACTCCTGCTGGGAGACATCTACGAAGGCGACACTCCAACGAACGAATGGTGGGACGGCGGGATCCCGTAACAAGAATCGACGCTGATTCGTAAGCCGACGGTGTCCGTCAATGAGACGGGGTGAAGGTGACAGGGGCCATGCTGTGAAGAAACAAGCCTCCGAGATGTCGCAGGAAGAAATCAATCGATTCTTTGATGCGACGTCCGCGCTGTACTTCTCGATCGTCGCGTGGCACGCCCGCCGGAGCGGCGTCGATCCACGCTTGCCGGATCTGCTCCAGCCGACCGGCGACCTGCCGTGCGTTCACCGCTACGACGAGCACCTCGTTGACGAGGCGGAGAAGTTTCTGCTCAGGCTCGGCATGATCACCGAGCCGGACCAGACGGCTGATTGAGCAGAGCCTCGGCCGCGCGGCGCTTGACCATCGCCCTACGCCTGCTAAGCTGTTGAGACTGAGACGCAGTCTCAGTAATGAAGAATCTACTCATTTACGCCCCGGTCGAAAGGCCGAGAGAGGGAAAGAGATGAACCACAGACTTTCCGTTCGCGTCGCCGCCGTCACACTCGCCGCGATCGCTGGTGGAGCAGCGTCCGCCGACGTTCTCAGCGTCAGCTTTGTCGGCGATCTCACGCAGTACTTCGGTCCGGCGAGCCAGGGCCCCTTCAACCCGACGACGCCGCTCGGTTCGGCGATCGCCGCTAATGCCGACCTGGGTCGGTTCGACGGCCAGTTCATTGTGAACAACTTTGATCCGACGATTCCGGGTGTGCAGACGTTCACCTTCGGACCCGGCGCCGGCGCGAGCCCGGACGTTGAGTTCTTCCTGCACACTCCGATTCTCGAGCGTGTGGAAGCGTTCACCACTCGGCTGGCCGACGGGAACGCGCAGGGCGTCTCGGAGAACACCAAGATTCTGCTCCCGCGGCGGGTTGATAGCACGACGACCGATGAGCTCGGCGTGACCACAACCGGTTTCTTCGGCGTCGGGACGCTCACCGTGGTGGACGGTGTGCCAACGAGCATCAGCTATAACCAGGGCGCTAACACGCTGAACTCCTTCGACTTCAGGTTCAACCCGCTGAGCCTCGAAGATCTGACCGTGCAGGGTGATGGCACCTTTACCAACACCGGGACGTTCAACATCGACAACGGTGAGGCCGACGTCGCGCCTTACGGGTTCAACACCCCGCTTTCCGCATTCCCGGGCAGCACGATCCTTGATACGACCGTCGGTGATGTCAGAGCTGAGCTCGCTCTGGGCACCATCCTCGACGGGCGGGCATCCAGCGGCGGCATGCCGATCGCCGATCCATTCGCCAACTTCAGCGGAACGTGGTACCAGTACCAGGCCGGCGGCGTCAATGCTGCCGTCACCGTCGTGCCTGCACCAGCATCCGCTGCTCTCATCGGCCTCGGGGGCCTCGCCATGAGCCGCCGCCGCCGATAGTCTCTCTACATTTCTTCCACGTCGCATGGCCTGACCGCCGTGCGACGCTTTCGCAGGCCGCGGTATGACGCCGCGTACGAGAGACTGCCGGGCCGGTGTTCTGCTCGGCAGCCTGTGGACACGCATGGGAAGGGAAAGAGACAATGAGAAGTATCGCAGCGATCGCGCTGCTGGCGGCTGCCGGGTCGGGCCTCGGTCAGTCCATCAGCCTCGCGAGCACCATGGACACCGACAGCTTTGTTTCGGAGAACGCCATCACCGGCGCGTTTGCTCAGATCGGGCAGGGTGACGGCTCGCTCGGCAGCGTTGGCTCCTTCACCGGTGATGCCGACGGGTTCTACTTTCTGTCCGATCTCGGACAGGCCAACCCGAGCCCGATCGGTGGTTCGGACCCCCTCGATCTCTTCCCGCGGGAGGAGAACTTCCAGGTCGGTTCGCTCGGCTTTGACGACGCGGCGATCGGCGGCAGCGGGGTCGAGACCACCGCGGTGACGTCGCTCGACCTTTCGGAGCTGTGGACCAGCGACCCGAACCGCGTTAACGGATCCGCCGGGAGCCCGCCGCTAGTGATCTCCGATATCTCCGACCGCGCACTGGGGCTGTGGTTCTTCGACAGCGGCGGGTCCATCACGTTTGGTGGGCTCGACAGCGCCGATACGGTCACCTTCACGAATGGTCAGCTGACATCCATCGATGTCGAGGTCGACGCGTTCTTCACCATCGACGGCAGCGACGACTTCGTCGGCTCGCTCGTCTTTTCGGGTGACGGCATCTCGTTCCAGGTCGAAGACACGCAGACGCTCGGCGGATTCTTCACAAGCACGATTGTCATCGACCTTACCGGCACGGTGAACGCTGTTGTTCCCGCACCCGGGACGGCAATGCTGCTGGTTGCGGGCGTGTTCGGTGCCTCTCGCCGCCGCCGCTAAGGCTCGCTGATCACATCACAAAGCCACACCGCGCGGCCGGGTGCTTCACAGCGTCCGGCCGCTTTCAATTTCACCGCGACTAGTAGTACAGCAAGCGGAGCATGGCGAAGCCGAGCACCACCGCAGCGACGAGGCCGCCCGACATCAGGACCGCGCCGGATCGACGCGTCGGTCGCATCTGCCACCACATCATCAGCCCGGAGATCGCCCAGAAGATCATGAGCGATGCAGTGACGTCAACCACGACCGCCCAGACCGATCGGGCAGACATCGTGAGCGGATAGCCGCGGCTCACGTGCAGACGCAGCAGGAACGATCGTGCGTCGAAGGCCCTGCGCGGCTCACCGACGCGCCATGCGGAGACAGCACCGGTGCCGAAATCGCACGCAACGAGCCACGGCTCGCCGTCGATGTTCACGCCGAACTCGACGTCGGGAGCGCCGCGGAGCCGCACGCTGTCGGCTTCCGCGTCCTGCTTTACGTTGTCCAAGATGACCGCGACGTTGTCGGCGAGCGGAGCATCGATCCGAGACGCGAGCGGCGATTCCTCCGTCGCTCTCCGCGGCGACAGTCGGCGTGTGCCTTCGCTGAGGTTCGACGTCAACCGATACCGCACGCGCTCGGTCTCGGTTGATGCATCGATGACGTAGTCGCCCACGATTTTCGCCGGCCTGCTCTGGTCGATCGAGATTTCCGATGCTGATGCCATGCTGAGCATTTCGAACGCGGCGCGAGCCACAGCGTCCGCATCGGTCATCTCGGCTGTCGCCTCCGGGAGCGACGCCAGAAGCGCCCCGGGATCGATCGGTTCGGTTGTCGATGTCCACAAGAAGTCTGGATGATTGAAAAGTATCGCGGTGACGCCGTAGAGCAGAACAAACGGCATCAAGGCGAGGCCGAAGTACATGTGCAGCCGTCGCACCAGCTTCACACGAGCACTCTTCCGCCGACGCCGAACGAGCGATGACTCTCGATCTCTTGCGGATTCAGATGTCTTGGCGTTGGTCTGGGACTCAGTTTCTTTCATCACTTCATGTTTGACGAGAAGCAGACACAAGTCGTCTAAACATAAAGAAAAGGTGTCAATCACCACGACCGACGAGAATCTCTCTTCCACGAATTGGAGGGTAGCGACTCTTCAATCGCAGCAATCACCGAGAGGTATGCCAACACGCGGCCGCCGCCGGTAACGGGCAACGGCACGCCACCGCTTACCGCGGCCGAGTCACGGGCAGCCCGCGTTGAAGTTGAGAACCCACGCGTTGAAGTCCCCCGGGTTGCACTCGCCGTCAGCGTTCTGATCACACTCCGGAGACGCGGTGTTGAACGCGAGCACCCATGCATTGAAGTCGGACGGCGAGAGTTGTCCGTCGCCGTTGGTATCGGCGGGGCAGGTGTTGCATCCCGACGGCATCAGGCTGCACAGATCGACAACCACATACTCATCGGCCTCGATCAGCCCGTTTCCATTCCCGGCGGGTGCCTGCGCTTGAAGCGCACCGTTGTCTTCCGTCGCATAGGCGGCGGCCGCCAGGCGGATCTGGTCTGGCACAAAGCCGAACTGCGCATCCAGGTCGATGAGTCCCTCGACGACCCCTCCGCGGGCGACAGTCCCGCTCACCGCATCGAACCACCCCGCGAAGCCGTTTGTCGATTCAGCTGCGACAAACGCGTCCCACGCGGCCACTTGCCCAGCCTTGCCCCACATTGCCGGCAGAAGTGCGCCTGGCTCCTGAGCGAGAAGCACGAAGTGATCTCTGCCTTGCGGCGCGGTCACCGCGATGTAAAGACTGTCCCCATCGAGGCCTGCGTGCACATCAATGCCATCGTGCGATGCGACGAGGGTTGCCCCCGCATCCAGCGCGCCATCGATCACAAACGCAGGCCCTGAGCCGCCGCTTACCGCCACGTGCCAGTCCTGCCCGTTGTTGTTGTCCCAGGCGCTGGCACCGTCGTTGAATGCAAGATCAACCACCGTCGCGGTGCTCGGAACATCCACTTCCAACGACCATGTCGGTTCACCCGCGTCTGGCATCATCTGTATGTCTGGTGCGATGACGGTCTGCCAACCATCAAATCCGACATGCGCGTAGACCTGCTGCGAGCCCGCGAGCGAACCGCCCGATGGATCGAATGTCACCACGGCCTGCCCTCCGGCGACCGGGACTTCCGGTACTGTGATCACGCGATCGCTGCCGGGCGGCATCGAGCCCTCGCCATCGCCGACCCAGACATGTTGGATCGGCGTCCGCGTCGTATTGCCGAGGGCGTCGGCTGCCTCGACGTAATAATCGAGCAGCGTGCTCTCGATACCGGTGATCTCTGCGAAGTACTGGTCCGCGATGGAGTTCGGCATCTCGAAGAAATCGAGCTCAGGGTTGTTGTAGACGTTTCCCGCGGGGAACGCCCGGCGTGTCATCGGGATCGATTGCCATTCACTCACCCCCGGGCCGCCGCTGTAGGTCTCGTTGCTGTGGTCATCCAGCGGATTGAAGCCGTCCGCATCGGTCCGGATCTTGAGCGTTACCGACTGCGTCCCTGAGACGTCATGCACGAACGTCCAGATGTGAAAGCCTGTGTCGGCGATGTGCTGCTGGTAGCCGTAGGGCGCCCCAAAGTTCAGCTCTCCCGGGTTCCACGGCCACCGCTGAGGGATCCACACCTCGGGACCGGTCGCGTCGGTTCCGGATGCAATGAGCGGCATCGCGTGCTGCAGCGCCTCGTTGCACGCGATGGCTGGCTTGACCTCAAAGTCCAGCGCCGTGCCGTAGTACATATAGCCTGAGTTCAGCGAACCGAGAAAGTAATGCCATGCCCTCTCGGCAGCCCGAGACGACGCGTCCGGCTCAACCACGTGCGCGATCCGCACCGGATGACCGAGATCCGTCGCGATCTGCTCAGCGGTATCGACCGCGTTCTGCGCGGCCGTGATCACCGCCCAGTTGCGAATGTCTTCCGCCCAACCGCTCTCGATGTCAACCGCACCCTGCGCATTCACGGGCGGGTAGTTCCAGTTGAGAAACCACGGCGAACCGAAGTCACCGTCCGCGTTGACCCACGCGCCATCCTCAACATGGACGACGGCCCCCGCAGGCACCGGGTGGTCGGCGAGGTATTCTTCGACGACCGTCGCGTGATAGCCCCCGGACTGCGCCGCAGAGACGAGGTTCGGGGTTGCTTCCATGTAGTAGGAGAATCCACCGCCGAACGCGTTGTCGCCATCATGGGCGAGCGTCACCAGCATCGGTCGGCCCGGATCGTTCTTCGACTGGAGCGTATCGAAGTGATTCGTCCCCATCGGCCCGTAGCCGTCCTCCCAGCTGACTGACTGGCTCGCCGGTATCACGATGATCTCGTGCACCTCGCCGTCATCCGGATCGACGTACTGCGCCCGCTGCGGCGTCAACGACTGCGGGTACGCTTCCGCGGGCGCGCAGCCGCGAGAGATCTGCACGCGGTAGTAGTCGTGCGCACCGGGGTTGATCATGTCCGCCCTGTTCGGAGGGTCACAGTTGATGCCCCCCGAGCCGAGCACGACCGGGTAGTCGGCGTTCGCGCGGCTGATTTTCTCTGCGCTCACGACAGACCAGTCGATCCCTTCCTCCGCCAGCACCTTGATCAGCCTCGTGCTGAAGGCCATCTCACTCGGGAAGAAGCCGCGAGAAACCGGCGCCGTGTTCCCCCATGTGTCCGAGTACACGTGCCGGTAGGCCTGTATCTCCTTGCGCTGCGTGGACTCGCTCACAAGCGGCATGAGCGCATGGTGAAAGGGAAACATGACCACGTCGAGCCGGGGCTTGCTCTGCCCGATCGTGCGCGAGGCCCGGGCCTGGACGTACGGCGTCCTCCAGCTTGCGGAGTAGCCGAGCTGGTTGACGCCGGCGAGCGATTGGATGTTCTGGATGAGCCCGCCCGAGTACGAGACCTGGGCACCCGCCTCGGGTGCCCAGTCGATCGCATCGATCGCGTCCTTGATTCTGTATTGATACACGGCGACGCGGTCGGGCTTGCCGAAAATCTCACGTAGATTGTTTTCTGGATTTGACGCGCCGGCGTCTGTCCGAGTGATCGACTCCCACGCAAACTCATAACGGTCTTGCGGCCCGGCGTTCTGATCGGGCCAGTAGATGGGCTGCTCCAGATGCCAGAGATACGTGAAGTGGAGCTTCTCCTGTGCAATGACATGACCAGAAAGCTGCAATGCGCCAAGCAGGCAAAGCAGCTGTGCGGAGCGATTCATCTGAGCGATCTCCCAGCGGGGTAGTGCCCGCACGGATTTATACATGACAAAGTCGGCAATTGCGACCCAGTCTTGTCAGAAATGACCCCTCGCGTTGCGACGCCCGACCGGCATGCACGACCGAGCTGTCCGCCGCCATCCGTCGGCTCGGCAGCCTGCTCGCGATGACTACTCGCCCGCCGGGATCCGAATGAACCCATCCTGCTCCACCGCCCCACCGTCACGCACCAGTTCGGCGATCACCGGGTCGATGCGATCGACGATCCTCGCGGTCACGCGTTGGATGCCGAACCGAGCCGCGGTCTCGCGGATCAGTTCCTGGCGGGGGAGGCCGAACTGCTGCTCCACAACAAATCGGGCCGCGTTCCGAATCTCGATGATCGGTACGTCATTGAGATCCCGGCGAGAGCTTTCGGCTTCCCCCGCCACCCGATGATGCACGAAGCTCTCGGGCGACTGATCTCTGGACCACAGCACATCATCGATTCTCTTGACAGCTCCTGCTGTCACGGCTTCGGAGAGAGTCGCTTCAAAGCGATCTCGGAACTGCTCTCGGATGCTGCGCACCCTGCAGGCATCCGCGAGACGCCGCCGAGCGAGATCGAGCATGATCGGCGACTCGGTCTCGATGATCTCTCCAAGAACGCGAACGAGCACGGCGAATGCAGCATCGCCGTAGACGTCTCGCCTGCCGAGGGGGTTGCGCCGGTACGTCGCCGCGGTGTAGACGTCATTTCCCTCGGGAACGTCCGGGCTTGTGTGTGGCTCCTCCGCCGGGGGACTCTCTTTGACAGGCTCGTCATCACCCGCGTCACGCTCACCGGCGTGGGTAGTTGAAATGATGGCATCCGGCGGCGTGTCTCCGGCACAATCGGCCTCGGCAGGACCGATATCCGACGCCGTGCTATCGGCGAGCGCATCCCGCAGCATCTCGGACAGTCTTTCGATGCACCCGCGGCGATTCACATGCCAGTCCACCGACCACACACGGGCGAGTCGCCAGCCGAGGCCGCGCAACACTGCATGACGAGTCCGGTCGCGATCTCGAGCTGTTTGGGCGGCGTGATATGTTTCGCCGTCGCACTCGATACCCAAGATGTGCTCATCGGGTCTCACGGGGTGACGGACAGCAAGATCGATTCGATAGCCGGCGCACCCGACCCGGGTGTCAACCTCCCATCCCAGACTGATCAGAGCATCGCGCACAGACTGCTCAAGTCCGGCGGACTGCATCTCCCGCGATTCTTCTCCCACGATCTCTGACAGCGCTTGAGCGCCTCGGTTCGCGTAGTCGAGAAAAGCCTTGAAGTGTCGAACACCCACGGCGCGGGTTCGTTTCAGATCGATCTGGTCGCTCCGCAGCGACGAGAAGACCATGAGCCGTCGCTTCGCGCGGGTCACGGCAACGTTCAGCCGCCGTTCGCCGCCCTCCTTGTTGAGCGGCCCGAAGTTCATAGAGGGCCTGCCCGTGTGGTCAGGGCCGTACCCGACCGAGAAGATGATCGCGTCCCTCTCATCGCCTTGCACGTTCTCCAGGTTCTTCACAAAGACCGGCTCGTCGGCATCGCCGCTGAAGTGGTGTTCGAGCTGCGGGTCCGCCCGACGCTCGGCGTCCAGCAGATCTTCGATGAGATTCTGCTGCGCCTGGTTGAAGGTGACGATACCGATCGAGTCGCTCGATGAGTCATCCCGGAGCTGCCGGACGACCTCGGCGACCACAAGCTCGGCCTCGACTCGGTTGGTGCGCGTTGCGCCGCGATCGTACACGCCGTTCGCGACGTAGCGGAACGTGACACCGAGGCGATCGGACCGGTCCTTTGGCGACGGGAACGTGTGCAGCTGATTCTCGTAGTAATACCTGTTCGAGAACGCGATAAGCGTCTCGTGCCGGCTCCGATAGTGCCATCGAAGGCCCAGCCTTGGCACACCCGAGGCGTTGCACTCTTTAAGGATTGACTCGGTGTCTTCGACGGCGTGATCGTCCGCGTCGAAATCATCCTCCCCGTCGAGCGTATTGAAGAACGATGTCGGTGGCAGCTGCTTTGAATCGCCGACGACGATGACCTCGGTGCCGCGGGCGATCGCGCCGATTGCATCCCAAACAGGTATCTGCGACGCCTCATCGAAGACAACAAGGTCGAAGGGCGGCAGCCGGCTGTCAAGAAACTGTGCAACCGAGAGCGGGCTCATGAGAAAGCACGGCTTGAGCCTCGGCAGGAGGGTCGGCATCGTCTCGATAAGCCGTCGCGTCGGCAGGTGACGCCGCTTCTTGGCGAGCTCGCGCCGGAGAATCCCGATCTCTGATTGCGACGAGACGTCTTGAGGTGCGGCCGGCGCCCGCTGTGCGAGCTTCGATGCCACGACGCCGCGAGTCGCCTCGATCGCGCGAGAATCGAGCTCGCGAAACCGATCCACAGCGTCCGTATGCGACGCGGCGTTGAACGACCGGACGGCGTCGGTGCTGTCGGCTACGGCGTTGAACCACGGCACGCCGAAGCTCCGCCAGAACACTGATTCGAGCTCGTTCCGGTCGCATCCGCCGCTTTCGTACAACGCGACGACATCAGCCAACCCCGACCCAACCGCCGCGTCTCGCGCGGACCGCCATGTGACCCATGTGTTGAGATCAGAAAGACTCCCACGCCAGCGATCCAAGATACGTGCGAGTTCATCGAGCGAGTCACCATCGCCCGCGTCCGCCGCCTCCGCGATCGATGTGTTCAAGCACCCGGCCAGAGACGACCACTGGTCCGACCACGCGTTCCATGCCTCGACAACCCGACCCAGCTCTTCCATGATCTCTGCGGTTGGCCGCTCTGATGCCGCGAGACGCGATAGCGCTTCGGCAAGCGCAGCACCAGAACCGTCGCCTCGCATGACGCGGCTCTGCGCCACGAAGCCTTTCGCCCATTCGAGCTGCTGAACCCGCGTATCCCACGGGGTCTTAGACCTGCTCCAGTCGTCACCAAACGCGTCGGCGATGTCAGCAAACTCGCCAAGCTCTGACGTGCTCGCCCGGATGGTCGCGAGCGCGTTCAGGTCATCAAGCACAACATCGAACGGCGGTAGGCTCTCACGAGCAAAGATTCGTAGTTTCTTCTTTAGTCCGCGCCCGATGAAGAACCGGGCGAACGCGCCGCGATCGAGATAACGCTTGACTGCATCGAGATAAGGGAGGTAGTCCAGATCGAGAAACTCGTCCCGGTACACGGCGAGCAGCGCGGCGCGGCGCTCGTCGCGATCACGACCGATCGAGATCGCTTCCGCAGCCCGCGACCGGAATTCGGTATCATCCGGCCCAACCAATGACGCGAGCGGCGGCGTCGGCGACTCGGCAAGCATCGCGGCAGCTCTCGCCACAGCCTCGACCACGGCGTGCGCCATCACGCCGGGCGGTGCGTCTACGCCGATCGTTCTGCACGACCTCTCGAGAGACGCGATGAGTTCGGACAGTGCCTTCTGACAAGCCTCGATAGCTCGCCGCGCTTCTTCAGGCAGCGAGAAGCTCCACGTCGAGCACCCGATGCCACGCAGCGGGTATGTCTGTACGGGATCCACAGGGCGGGAACGGTCTTGCAGTGATTCGATGCGGGAGAGCCACTCCTGGAGCTGCTCGCCCGTCGCAGTCCCGCTGTCCGCGGCCGGCAGCGACACGCTTGGCCCAGCCCCCACGCTACTGAGCCTGCCGATAACGTCATAAAGACTCTGGCCCGTCGATCGCGGCGCGTGCATCTCGCGAACGTAGCGATTCAGCACATCGCGCGACGATCGCAGGCCCTCGCAGAGCCGGTCCCAATCGGCCGGCCTGGATGATTCCGAGATCGACAGCGCGTCTTCGAGCTGCGCCAAGACCTCTCGCTTGGATGCCTTCGCCGAATGCAGCTCGAGGCAGAATGGCCCGAGGCCGTCCTGCTCCAGACGCTTACGAACGACAGAGAGCGCCGCCAGCTTCTCGGCAACGAAGAGCACGCGCTGGCCGCTGGCGAGCGAGTTCGAGATGATGTTCGCGATCGTCTGGCTCTTGCCAGTGCCGGGCGGCCCTTCGAGCACGAACGACCTGCCCTCGGCCGCGGCGCGAACCGCCGTGAGCTGCGATGAATCGGCGTCACGGGTGCACAGAATATCGTCTGGGCCGAAGCGATCGTCCAGCTCACCCGGCTCCGGAAACGGCTCGGTATCAAAGTCCTGGCCAGGCCGTTCAACGAGGTGTTCAACCAGGCGGTTGCTGCGCAACCGATCAAGGTTGTCCTTGAGATCTTTCCACATCAGAAACTTGTTGAAGGAGAACAGCCCAATAGACGCGGCCTCGACGACCTCCCATCGGGTGGATCCGCGGATGACCGACCGGAAATTCCGCAAGATGAGATCGACGTCAAGGCCGTGCTCATCCTCCGGGAGCTCGTCGAGACTGTCTGTTTCGATCCCGAATTCCGATCTGAGTTTCTCCAGCAGCGTGACGTTGGGGCGCAGCGGCTCGTCTGTGAGGCTGATGGAATACGCGTACCCCTCCCCCGTTGACTTGCGGCTCAGCGAGATCGGAAGCAGCACCAGCGGCGCGAGGCGAGCGTTCTCAGACGTGTCAGTCTCGTACCACTTCAGCATGCCAAGCGCGAGGTAGAGCACGTTGGCGCCGGTCTCTTCGATGCTCGACCTTGCCACGCGGTACAGCTTGAGCAGACGCTTCTGAACCTCGGCCGCCGTTTCATCGGCGTAGATCTGCCCCGAGCGGAGCTCGTCTGCAAGAAACTCAGCCGACTGCTCGGTCTTCGGAAGAACGCGGAAGCTGTCGCCGTCGGCGAGGGCATCCTCTAAAGCCGCAAGATCGGGCACGTTCAGCCCCAGAGTCCGCCCGCTCGCCCGGTAGTTGAGCAGCCGGTTCCGCAACGACAGGTCGAGCAGGCGTGTCTGCCATCGCGCAATCCTCCCTCCGGCGGCTGCCTGAGGGTCCGGCTGGTCTCCGTCGTCACCCGCTTGTTCAGCTCGATCGGCAAGCGCCACGCGGTCGACGCGCTCGGGTCCGGAGCGCCGCACAAGATCGGAGGACTCGATTTCGGCGACATCGAGCTTGTCATCCCCGCCGGAGCGGACGGGCAAAGGCCTGACTCCGCGTTTCCTGGCCGACCGGACATCGACGGCGCAGAACGCGTCGCCCGGATCCCGCATCCGATTCACAGCGGACTCCAAGGCCTGGCGGAATGAGGCGCCGGCCTTGGTCAGCAGTGTCGCTTCGACGGGCACGATCTCGCCCAGTTCAATCAGATTTCGGATCCTCGCCGGCTCATCAACAACGGCCTCTGGAAGATGTGCGTCGTGCGTCCACACCGCGGGCATCGCGTGCCCTTCTGGCAGAAGCACGAGCGGATGCAAGCCGCACTGCTCCCACACCGAGGCCAGAACCAGTGAGAGATCGAGGCAGGTCCCGAGTTGTTCACCCAGCACGCGGTCTGCGAGGCGGACACGCTGACCGCTGGTCTCGAAGCTTGCCGGTGGCGTGATGTAACCGATGCCACGCGAGGCACACGCGTGAAAGCAGGCCTCGGCGAGCACGGCGGCCCTCTGGCGGCTGCCCGACTGATAGCCGTCGAGTGAATCGCTCCCGGTCATATCTCCCGCGATGGTCCTGGCGGCGGCGAGGAGCTCAGCGATCCGGCCGTGATTCGGCGTGACGAACGCCGCGGTCAGCTCAGGCCAGTGCCCAACACCGGGCCACTGGTCAAAGGCCAGCACATCGACTGCGAAAGACCGGCTCGCGGAGCGATCGCTGCACCGAACGGTGCATGTGATGGCGCTGACCTCGGCCTCGGTGCGGAGTCCGAGAGCCCGCCCGCTCAGCCCGAACTCGTCGGAGCGCACGACGACCGGCTCGCTCGGTTCGAGGGACGCAACCCGGGCCGTCCACGGCTCGGCTTCACCGTTGTCGAGAACGAGATCGACTGCTACGTCCGCTGCTGGTCTGTCTTCGAGCAGCGTGACGCGAATCGACTCGACAAGGGGCACGCCGTTCTGCTGCATCGCGAAGTTGACACGGTCAGCATAGTCGAGCTGGATGTCGCACCGGAGTTGTGTCGCGTCATGCTGATCGGCGGCCGGCTCTGATCGTTCCATATCGCACACCGTACCAAAATTCTGTATCCCACTCTCGCCCGGAGTGGGCCCGAGTCAGCGGGAGAGCGAGACCCGCAGCGCTCGGATGCTGCCGTCACGGTCGAACAGGGAGCGAGCAATCGCAGGCGGCAGCTCGCGGCCTTCTACGACCTCGTCCTCGTGTCCCGAACGCTCGACGGTGATCTCATCGCGCTGACCAAAGCCAACAACCACGGGGACGCCGCAGACCGTGCTGGCGATCGAACCGGCCGGAACCTCCGTCCCGAAGCCCCGAAGACTCGAACGCTGCTCTAGCAGCTCTGTCTCATCGATGAGCGTGCCATCGAATCGGAGCGTCCCTGCCACGAGACGGATGCCAACCTCCGGGTACCGCGTGAGCACGCCTTCCTTTACCTGACCCGTCATGCCCGGCTGCTGCGCCCCGCGCGCCCAAGGCGTGTGCGAATATGGCTCGAACGGCACAGCTCCGAACTCTTGCGGAGTCTTGCGATACCCAAGACCATCACGGACCCGCCTGTACAACGACGTCAGCTTCGCGATGGACCCCTGATCGGCACCTTCGTCCGCTGCCCGGAGCGTCGTCTCTTGGACCGCGAGCAGCAGTTTCGAGACCATGTGCCAGTACACCGACCCGAGCCCTTCGTACTTGTGCATGGTCCCGGAACGACCAGTAAACCTCGCATGCTCAAACGTCTGCTCGTAAGCCCGGGCGGCCCTGCCGTCATCGTCCGCGACAACGCCGCTCCACTGTGCGTCCTCGCTCAGCTGCCGCAACCGTGCCTCGAGCGCATCACGGGACGTCAACGCCGCATGGAACCTGATCGTCCCATCACCGTCTCGCGACAGCAGCGCGGCCTCGGGCCTCTCTATCGCCGCAGAGAGCAGCGGGCTAGCCTCGACCGCCCCCGGCTCAACGGTGTTTCGGTGAAGCAGCGGCGGCAGGTCCTTCCGCGGATAGAGGATGAACGTTCGCTGATCATGCCGGTAGAGCTCTGACCGGAACAGTGTTTCGAGCAGCTCGATCGAGGCGTCGGCATCGAGAACGCCGGCCGCGAGAATCGCGACCGGCCCTTCCAGCATCGGTGCGAGCCGCTCAACACGGGCCCGTTCTCCGTCACGATGCAGCACTCGGTATGACTCGAAGAGACCGTCACTCCGCTTCGCGCTCGAAATGGAGTGATCGCACAGCCGGCGTACAGACCGAAAGAAGTCCAGCAGCTCGCCTCGATCAAGCGTCACCATGCCGCCCAATCCATCCGAGCGGACCGTGACGCGCGCTCGGTCCGCGATGCGACCGAGCGCGGAGACGACCGTCCACCGCCGGGCGTCGCCGACCGGTTGTCCCGCCGATGTCTCTTCCAGAAAGCCGCCGATCACCTTCGTCGTCTCGAGGCACCAGTCGGCGACGGCCAACGATACCTGCGAGGCACCCGGCCCAAGCGACTCGACCAGGTCCGAGCACCATTCGGCGAACGACCTGAGCTGGTAGAGGGTCACCATGGACAGCCCGTTGCCCGCGAGAGCGTTGTTCGCATCGTTCCACTCGGGCCGCTGTGTGTTCATCCACACGCCGCCCTCGGGCACCAGATTGGCGACCTTCGCGAGCGTCGGAACGAGGAGCTTTTCGAGGAGCGTGACCAGCTCGGGGCGATGCTCGTCGGCGAGGCGGAGACGCCCATCGCCGCCCAGCACATCGGAACGCGACCTCAGCTCGGCGTCGAGTTGCTCTTCGAACTCGAGCGAGTTTCGAGGATCGTTCGCGAGCTCATCGAACGACTTGAAGCGGTACGGGACCTGCGCATATGAGAACATCTCGCGATCCGCCATCGACCGGAGCCACCCCGGAAACGTGTCTTCGCACTGCGCTACCAGGCGGTGAAGGTACACGATCTGATGATCGCCCCAATAGCCGATGCCCGACCGAGGGTTCTCGGGCTCCGGCACCTCCCAGTCGATGCCCGCTTCGTTGATGCGGTACGGGTTGTAGCCCTCCGCCGTCGTCGCGTTGAGAAACTTCGAGATGACGCCCGGCAGCATCGCCGGGTAGCTTCGGCAGACCGCTTCCCAGTTCTGGAAGATGTCCCGCCAGTTTCCCTCGTATCCGGTGACGCGATTGCCGTGATCGTCTCGCACGCGGATTCGAAACCTATTCCAGGGCCTGCTGGGGTCGCCGTGGCGACGACCGAACGTCAGCGGCAGATATTCCAGCGCGAGCCGCTCAAGATGCGGGTCGCCCGCCGCAGAGACCGTTCGCGTGAGATTGGTGAGCGAGAGTTCACCCTCGAGCCCCGCCAGGAACTCGCCGTGCTTAACGGCGATGTGCGTGTTCCGTTGACGGACGAACCGTATGAAGTCGTCGCGATCGACTCTGTAGCCATCCACCGGGACCCCGCCGCGCATGGCGTTGAAGAGAACATTGGACCGGTGGGCTGCCATTGCGACCGGGTCGTTCGTGACCTGGTCCGCATCGGCCGCATCAAGAAGCACGCGGAGCCGCGACTGATCAGAAGCGAGCGATGCGGCAATCGTCTGGCGCACGTCCCGCGTTGACTCAAGCATCGCCCGACGTGCCACCACATCGGCGTGATCGATATGAACATCGGCCACGATCGTCCATTGAACGGGCGACGATGTCGCGACATCGACGGACGTTTCGCACAGGTACGCGCCCGCCCGACCCGTGGTCAGGCGCTCCGCTTCGCGCGTCTCACCCCGCTCGAAGCGACCAATCGCGTCGTCGTCGAGGAACACCCGTGCCGCCCGGAGACCTTCGCGCCAGACCGCATTGAAATGCAGCGATTCCTTCGCCTGCGGGCTGTCCGAGATCGCGGCCTCCAGCGCATAGATCGCGAGCGATGTGTCTCCCACCCGCTCACAACGCTTGTACGCATCGACCAGCGTGCTCATCGTCTGCTGCAAGATCAGCGGCACGTTCGCCGGCATGATGTTGCGGTAACCATCGAGAATGTCAGCCGAGAGCGACGCCTTCGTGGCGTGCAGCCCGGCCGTGCGAACAATGCCGAACTCATCTGAGAGTGCGTATTCAACCCGAAAGACAAGGCCGGTCGCGGCATCGGTCTCCTCGAACTGAACCGCGTCACCGACCGGCGTGCGACGCAGCACGCGCGACGCGGCGCTGTTGCTGTGACGTGTGTCGAACGGGCGCCAGATCCTGCCATCGTCCAAGCGGATGAGTGTGATCGGGCCGCTCACCCCGGCGAGCTTCCCGAGTCGGTCATCGGTCTCGTACGGGAAGAGGCAGCGATCCGGTTCGACACGGCCGGCGGTGAACGCACCGTTCGAGCTGATGTACATCCACAAGTCGGTATCACCGACGAGCGTCATGAGGAACGTCGGCATCGACGCGAGCGATCGGATTTCGTAGAACAGCCTGCCGTCAACGGTCACGAAGCCGGCGTGCTCACGGGGTGTGGTCGTACTCGAAGCTGCTGTGGTCACGGTATCGCTCGCTGAAGCAGGCAACTGAAGCCGCGGCGGCGCCACACACCTGGCACAGCACGCGCGTAAGTTCTTGCGGTGACTATAGCGACGGAGCCATGGCAGCCGTTGCGTCCTGCGACTGCTTGCGAGACGCGATCTGCTCGCGGATCTCTGCCGCCTGCTCCTCGTTCAGCGAGTACCCGCTCATCACGATGATCGCCAGCACGGTCCCGGTGACCGGCACCAGGATGTACGACAGCCTCAGGCCCGTCAGCGCCGCGTCGGTCTGGGTGTCGGCGGACGGGTCGAAGCCAACGCCGGACATGATCAGCCCGGTCGCCAGACCCGCGGCAGCAAACCCGAGCTTGACCATCCACCAGTACACCGCGCCGAACACTCCCTCGCTCCGGCTGCCCGTACGCAGCTCGTCCAGGTCGCAGACGTCGGCCGTCATCGACATCATGATCGTGAACAGACTGCCGATGCCGAAGCAGAAGAAGGGCAGAGGCACGAGCAGCAGTCTCGGTTCGCTCGGGTTGAATCCCCACCAGAACAGCACGTAGCCGATCACCGATGTGCTCTGCGCGATGATGAACGCGTTGCGTTTGCCGAACCGCTGCGCCAGCCAGGCAACGGTGGGGATCGCGAGGAACGCCGTCGCCAGCGCGGCAGCGGACCCGTGCCAGGTCGGCCAGCGCCCCGCCGCATCCGTGTCGCCGCTGAACATGTAGTGCACGATGATGAAGTAGGCCATGCCGGCGATCGTGTTGAAGCTGCCGAAGATCAGAAATGTGGCAAGACACAGCCGAACGAAGGGTCCGTTCCGGAACGCCTCGGCGACGCCCTTGAACAGGCCGGTCAGGCTCCGGGCGATGCCGCCGATGGACAGCCGATCCAGCGTGGCGTGATCGACGGGCTGTCTTCGACAGAGCAGCGCCGGCGCGATGCCCAGCAGAACGCAGCCCACCCCGACGTAGATCGCGAGCATCTTCGCGCCGTGAGCGCCGTTCGAGAGCCCTGTCTCGGGATCGGGGAAGAACGCCGGGTCGTAGATGATCACCCAGAACCAGGGGGCGATGACCCACGCCCATTGTCCGATCCACTGAGCGACCGCCATCAGACGGGTCCGCTCGTGGAAGTCGGTGCTCATCTCGTACCCCATCGCGACGTAGGGCGTGGCGAAGATGGTGAGCCCGACATAGAAGATCAACGCGAAGCTGAGGTAATACCAGAAGTTGTACGTCACAGATCGCTCGGCATCGAGCTGCCACATGAGCGCGAACGCGGCCCCCGCGATGCACGCCCCCACGAAGATGTAAGGCCGACGGCGTCCCCAACGAGAACGCGTGTTGTCGGTGATGTAACCCATAATTGGGTCGGTCACCGCATCGAGCACGCGCGGAAGAAACGCGAGCACGCCCGCCACCCAGGGCTCCATGTCCAGATCCTGGACAAGCACGACCAGGAAGACACCCATGGCCGCGGGGAACAGCTGGTTCGCGAGCATGCCGATGCCGAAGGCGATCTTCTGTGAGACCGGGACGGTCGAGCTCAAGCCGGGCTGTGCGTGTCCGGACGGGATCGGGCGGCTGGTGTCGTCGGTCATGGAACGGAACTCCGAGCGGAGTATGCAGGGTACCCGGCCCCCCCCGATCGCGACACGCCGCTCAAGCTGTATACATGCCTCCTTCAGGCAGATATCTTCAGAAGCGTTCCGAAGCGCGGCGCATCCCCGTGTCAGTCATTTGCTTGGCGTTGGGCCTTTATGCGACGTCGTCCAAATGCCGAAAGATAGGTAAAGGCAGAAAGGTCTACCCTGCCGCGCGTATCGATACACACCGCAGAATCCGACGCCGGACTCTGCAGGCCTGAGGCTCGCTCTTGACCGCATCGGCGCTTGCCATTCTGATTGTGACGGCGGGTCTCGCGCCGGTCCTGTGCCGCGTCTCCCGACGATTTGGCAGCCTCGTTGTCGCCGCGGTCCCGCTCGGCCTCGGTCTTTGGTTTGCATCGGCGGCGGGCGATGCCCTGACCGGCACCGGCATCGTCCAGACGTGGGCATGGCTGCCCGATCTCGGACTGAACCTGGCGTTCAAGGTCGACGGGCTGTCGCTCACGTTCGCGCTCCTGATCTGTTTCATCGGTGCCGGAGTCCTGCTCTACACGACGTCGTACCTGGCCGACCACCCGCGTCTCGGGTACTTCATGAGCGTGCTCACCGGCTTCATGGCTGCCATGCTCGGGCTTGTTCTCGCCGACAACGTCATCCTGCTCTTCGTGTTCTGGGAGCTTACGAGCATCACCTCGTTCCTGCTCATCGGCTTCGACTACGAGCGTGAGCGTGCCCGTTGGGCGGCGACGCAGGCGCTCCTAACCACGGGGCTTGGCGGCCTCTCGCTGCTCGCCGGGCTTCTTCTACTTGGCATCGCCGGAGGATCGTGGACGATTTCCGGGCTCGATACCCAGCGGGTGCTCGAGTCGGACCTGTACGTTGCCATCGCCGTCCTCGTGATGCTCGGCTCGTTTACCAAGAGCGCGATCTTCCCCTTCCACTACTGGCTGCCGAACGCCATGGAAGCCCCCTCCCCCGTCAGTGCGCTCCTGCACTCTGCAACGATGGTCAAGGCCGGCGTCTATCTCCTGGCCCGCCTGCACCCGACCCTCGGTGGTGTGCCGATGTGGGACAACACGCTCGCGCTGCTTGGCGGCGTCACCATGGTCGCGGGCGCGTATCTCGCTCTCCGCCAGCATCAGCTCAAGAAGATCCTGGCGTACTCAACGGTCAGTTCGCTCGGCACGCTGGTCATGTTCATCGGTCTTGACGCCGCGAAGGCGGCGGCAACCTATCTGCTTGCGCACGCGATGTTCAAGGGCTGCCTGTTCCTCGTTGCAGGAACGCTCACCAAGATGTCGGGGCAGAAAGACCCTGAGAAACTGGGCGGCCTCATGGCGCGAAGCCCCATCCTGGGCATCGCGAGCCTCCTCGCAGCGCTGTCGATGGCTGGCATGTTCCCGCTCATCGGGTTCGTCAGCAAGGAGGTCATGCTCAAGGCCGGCATCGCGCACCCCGAGTACTCGGTGGCCGCGACCGCGGGCATCACGGTCTCGGCCGTGCTCACTGTCACTGCAGCGGTCATCGTCGGAGTCCGCCCGTTCCTGCTGCGGCCCTCAACGGGGACTGATGTGCAGTGGAAGGCCGCACCCGGGTGGCGACAGCTCACGCTTCCGGTGATCCTCGCGATCGGCGGCGTTGTCGCGGGCCTCGCACCGGCGGCATTCGCCAAGCCGCTGATCACCGGCATGGTCAACGCCATCGACCCTGCCGGCGTCCCGCACGAGATCAAGCTCGACTGGCTCAAGCTGCTCTACCCGCCAACGCTCGCCACGTATCTCAGCCTCGGCGCGCTCGCGCTCGGCACCGTCATTTTCCTCGGCCGATCGACGTACCGCACACTCACGGCCCCGGCTGACGCCTTGAACGCTGTCGGCCCGGCCAGGGGCTACGACGGCGCCCTCGCCGGCATCACCACGCTCGCCTCCATTCAGACGCGCATCGTGCAGAACGGCAGCCTCCAGATCTACGTGCGTGTCATGCTGCTCACGGTCGCGACGCTCGTCGGCCTCGCGCTCTCACGCAGCCTCGATTTCAGCGCGATGCTCGAACTCGCCCGCACGGTCACCACATTCGAGATCATGCTCCTGCTCGCGCTCACGGCGGCCACGCTCTCGTCGATCCTGCAGAAAACCGCGCTCGCCACGATCGCCTGCCTCAGCGGGGTTGGCTTCACGATCGCGATGCTGTTCGCGCTGTATGGCGCCCCCGATCTCGCGATGACCCAGTTCGCCGTCGAGACGCTGATGCTGATCATCTTTGTGTTTGTCATCTTCCACCTGCCGAAGTATCGCGATCTGAGCCGGCGCGCCTTCCGGCTTCTCGACTTCGGGCTCGCCGGGATTTTCGGTTTCACGATCGCGCTGTTTGTCGCCGCCGTTCTGGCAACCGGCGGACCGCCCTCGATCGCCGACTTCCACGCCGCCAACTCGCTCTCGGGGGGGTACGGGCGGAACGTTGTCAATGTCATCCTCGTTGACTTCCGCGCGATCGACACGCTGGGTGAGATCTTTGTGATCGGCGTCGCCGGTATCGGTGTGTACACCATGCTCCGGCTGCGAGCGGGGCCTGCCGCCCAGGCGTCGGAGCCATCGATCGACTCGAGCGAGCCATCGGTCGGGGAGGGGACGCCTTGAACTCCGTCATCTTCCGCTCATCAACGATCGTGCTGCTGCCGTTCATGCTCGTGCTCTCGATTGTCGTTCTGCTCCGCGGCCACAATGAGCCCGGCGGCGGGTTCGTCGGCGGTCTCCTCGCCGCGAGCGGCTTCGCCCTGCACGCGATGGCGTTCGGCCATGTCTCCGCACGGAAAACACTCCGGATCGACCCCCGGGTGCTCATCGGCCTCGGGCTGATCATCGCCACGATCAGCGGCTTGCCGGCCGCTTTCATGGGCAAGGCGTACCTCAAAGGCCTGTGGGTCGAGCTGAACGCTCCGGGCTTTCCCGATCCGCTCAAGGTCGGCACGCCGCTCGCATTCGATATCGGCGTGTACCTGTTGGTGCTCGGCGCCGCATTCCTGATGATCGTCACGTTAGAGGAGTATCGCCATGATGCTAACACTGGCAGCTAGCATCGGCCTGCTGTTCGCGGCCGGCGCGTACATGCTGATGCGGCGGAGCCTCGTCAAGCTCGTGGTGGGTCTTGTGCTGCTCGGTCAGGCGGCGAACCTGCTGATTTTCGTGGCGTCGGGTCCGCTTCGCGGCCGCCCGCCGCTGGTCGAGCCGGGCGAGCAGGTCCCTCCCCCACCGTTCACCGATCCGCTCGCGTCGGCGCTCGTGCTGACGGCGATCGTCATCAGCTTCGGTATCGCGTCGTACACGATCGTTCTCATCAAGCGAGCCTACCAGGACATCGGTACCGACGATCTCACCCAGTACAACACGACGGACCGCTGACATGCTCGCCACGCTTCCCATCCTGGTTCCGCTGACAGCGTCGGCGCTGTGCCTTGCGCTGTGGGGGCGGGTTGCCGCACAGCAGGTTGTCGCACTGCTGACGACGCTGAGTATGGTGATCAACGCGGTGATCCTCCTTAACGCGGTGCTGACCGACGGCCTGCAGGTCGCCGCGATGGGCGGGTGGGCCGCGCCATACGGCATCACGCTCGTCGCCGATCCGCTCGGCGCTGTCATGGTCCTGCTGACCGCGGTCTGCGGGCTCGCGATCGCGATCTTCTCGCTCGGCGGTGTCAACCACGCCCGCTGGGCCCACGGCCACGCGGCGCTCATGCTCGCCATGCTGGGTGCGATCTCTGGTGCCTTCGTCAGCGGCGACCTCTTCAACATCTACGTCTGGTTCGAGCTGATGCTTCTCTCCTCGTTCGTACTGCTCACCCTCGGCGGTGAGAGGGCACAGCTCGAGGGCGCGATCAAGTACGTCACGCTGAACCTTCTCTCGTCGATGGTCTTTCTGTCGGGTGTCGGGCTTGTCTACGCGTCAGTCGGCACGCTGAACCTAGCCGATCTCGCCATCCGGTTCGATCAGATCGATGACCCAAAGCGTGCGACTGCGCTTGCCGCCCCGCTGCTGGTCGCGTTCGCGATCAAGGCCGCGGCGTTCCCCCTGTTTTTCTGGCTGCCAGCGTCGTATCACACGCCCCCGCCTGCGGTGAGCGCCCTGTTCGCGGGCCTGCTCACCAAGGTCGGCGTGTACACACTCATCCGCGTCACCACTCTTGTGTTCGATCAGGAGCGGGTGCTGATCGGTGATTCCATCATCATCGCCGCGGGCCTCACCATGTCCAGCGGCGTTCTTGGAGCGATGTCCCAGAACGACATCCGGCGGATCCTTTCGTTCCACATCGTCAGCCAGATCGGCTACATGCTCATGGGCCTCGGCATCGCACTGCACGTCATGGGAGACGGAGACCCGGAGGTCATCCCGGAGATCGCGGTGCTTGCACTCGCGGGTGCCGTCTTCTACATCGTCCACCACATCGTTGTGAAGACCAATCTCTTCCTCATCGCCGGCGCGATCCACGCCGAACGCGGGACGGATCAGCTCGACAAGCTCGGTGGCATGGTTCGGACTCACCCGTATCTCGCCGCGCTATTCATATTTTCCGCGCTCTCGCTCGCGGGCATCCCCGTGCTTTCGGGCTTCTGGGCCAAGGTTGTGCTTGTTCGCGCGGGGCTCGAGGCCGGCACCTACGGCATCGTGGCCGTCTCCCTCGCGGTCAGCCTGCTCACGCTCTTCTCGATGATGAAGATCTGGACCAAGGCCTTCTGGGGCACACCGGCGAGCGACAACGAGCCGCCCCCTGGCCACGCGCCCGGCACCGCGGCCCGGCTCGGGCCAATCGTCGGGCTCGCCTGCATCACGCTGGGCGTCGCCCTCGCGGCCCCATGGATCTACGACTTCGCGGTGCTCACTGCGGAGTCGCTGCTCGATCCGACCGAGTACATCGCTTCCGTGCTGCCGCCCATCGCGCCCGCAGAAGCTCAAACACTTTCGGGCCCGACAAGCGGTAACCCCGGGGGTGCCCCATGAGCCTGGGCATCAATCTTTTGCTGGCACTGCTCTGGGCCTCCATCATCGGCCCGTTCTCTCCCGCGAATCTCGGCGTCGGCTTCGTGTTTGGCTACATCGTCCTCCGCGTGGTCGGCGGACGTGGCAACCGGCCCCGCTATGTACGCCAGGTGCTTGCGACCCTCAGCCTCGCGCTGTTCACGGCCGTCGAGATCGTGCTCGCCAATGTCCGGGTTGCCTACTACACCGTGTCCCGGCTCCGCAACCTCAATCCGGCGGTGCTCACAGTCCCGCTCGAAGACAACGCGACAGACACCGAGGTCACGCTGCTCGCGATTCTTGTCACGCTCACGCCCGGCACGCTGACACTCGACGTCATCGGAAACAACGAGGCCATGCTCATCCACTTCATGCACGTTGATGACCGCACCGAGGCGATCAAGGAAATCAAAGACGGCTTCGAGCGTCGCATTCTGGAGGTGACGCGATGAACGACGCCATGATCCCGCCCGATGGCGACCCAACGCACTGGCTGTTTCTCGTCGCCGCAGCCATCCTCGGACTCGGCATCCTGGCCTCGTTCTTTCGGCTGATCAAGGGCCCGTCGCTCGCCGACCGCGTCGTCGCGCTCGATCTCATCGGTTATCTCGTCATCGGCGTGATGATCCTGCTCTCGGTTGTCACGCAGCGTGAGTCGTTCCTCTTCGTCCCAGTGGTGGCGGCGATCATCCTGTTCCTGGGCACGGCCGCGTTCGCGATCTACTTAGAGCGGAGAGAACACACATGACTCTCTTCTGGGATATCGCGACTGTTGCTCTGGTGCTCGTCGGCTCCTTCTTCGCGACCCTCGCGGGGGTGGGCATTATTCGGATGCCCGATCTCTACATGCGCATGCAGTCGGCAACGAAGGCCGGTACCCTCGGCGTGGCGTGCCTCGCCGCGGCGGGCGCGGCACACTTCCGCACCTCATCCGTACTGATCGAGGTATCGCTTGTAATCCTTTTCCTCTTTGCGACCGCGCCCGTGGCGTCGCACCTGATCGCAAGAGCGGCCTTCGGCGCCGGGACCCCCCTCTGGGATCGCACGACGCGGGACCACGACCACGGGGCTGAACCGTCCCCGACCGAGCCCGGCGAATGAGCGAATCGACTGCGCCCCGGCGTCCCAGGTGGGCCGACAGCGCGGCCGCGCTCGCGGGGTCGCCCGCCTTCCAGCGGACCGTCGTCGTGCTGATCCTTGTCGCGGGCCTGCTGACGGGGCTTGAGACCTACCCAGGGTGACGCGCAGCATCGGCCCGGGCTTGAATGTGATCAATGGCATCATTCTCGTGCTATTCACGATCGAGCTCGCCGTTCGCATCGCCGCTTGCGGCACCAAGCCGTGACGTTTCTTCACGGACCCGTGGAACATCTTTGATTTCGTCATTGTCGTGCTCTGCCTCCTCCCTGTCGGTGCCGAGAACGCCGCGGCCGCGAGGCTGATCCGACTGCTCCGCGTGCTCCGTCTCTTCACGGCGGTGCCGAGACTCAAGATCATCCTGGCTGCGATGGCTCATGCGCTGCCGTCGATCGGCTACGTCGGGATCCTGCTTGCGCTGCTTCTCTACGTGTATGGCGTCGTCGGCAACACGCTGTTCGCGGCAAACGACCCCATCCATTTCGGAACGCTCCATACGAGCATGCTCAGCCTGATCCGCGTTGTGACGCTCGAAGACTGGACGGATCTGATGTACATTCAGATCTACGGCTCGGACGTCTACGGCTACTCGAACGCCGCCCAGCAGCTCTCACCCGAGCAGAGCCTTGCATGGACACCGCGAGCGAGGCCGCTCGCGGGCGTCGTGTACTTTGTGAGTTTCGTGCTGGTCGGAACCATCATCGTGCTCAATCTCTTCGTCGGGATCGTGCTCACGAGTCTGACCGAGGCACAGGCCGAACAAGCCGTGGATTTGCTTCCGGCGGCGGATTCCGAATCCGATGAAGCTGATCTCTTCGAGGCACGCATCGATCGGCTTGAATCGTTGGCGCAGGACTTACACGCCGATCTGCAATCGCTGCGCGACGTCATCCCAAACCGAACGCCACCACCAACATAGCCAAAGAACTCGGTATCCGAACTGGCACACATCTTGCGACTCCAACCTAGGTACAGGCGGCTCGAGTGGTCGCCATCGGGTAGGAGCTTCAAGAGATGCGTCGAACGGGCCCGCAACCGCCCACCACCGATCTCCGCGCGAGCCAGGCTGCGCAGCTGCTGCGCTCGGGCCGGCTCGGCTACGTGCTTGTCTCACGGGCCGAAACCCAGGCTGGCCGCCATCGGATCGCAACAGGAGACCAGGCCGACCGGCTCCGCCGCGCAGTTGGTGCGCACGGTCTGCACAAGCACGGATCAGCCGGAGATCGCGCGTGAACTACGGCATGTATCTATCGGCGTCGGGAGCGCTCACGAGCATGCACCGCCTCGACGCGCTGACGAACAACCTCGCCAACGTCAACACCGTGGGTTTCAAGCCTCACTCCCCGGCCGTGCGGCAGAGGGATGTCGCGAGGGTTGAAGACGGTCTTCCGTTCGCCGATTCGAACGCGATGCTCGAACGCCTCGGCGGCGGGGTGCAGCTTGCGCCGACACGGATCGGTTTCACCCAGGGACCGCTCAAACAGACTGGTAACCCCCTGGATCTCGCCATCCAGGGCGACGGATTCCTGATGATCCGCGGCGATATGAGCGGCAACGAAGCCGAGCTCCATCTCACCCGCGACGGCAGGCTCACCCTCAGCGCGAACGGCACGATCGTCCAAGGGACAACCGGCAGGCCTGTCTTGAGCGTGGGCAACCAACCGATCCGTGTCGATGCCGAGCGACCGGTTGTCATCGACGCAGACGGCACCGTGAAGCAGGACGGAATCCGCATCGGACAGCTCCGCTTCGTGGATGTGCCAGACCGCCAGCGCCTCACCAAGGCGGGCGATGGCCTCTTCCGGCTGTCGAACGACGCCATCGAATCGCTCCGTCCTGCCGACGGGTTGATCAAACAAGGAGAGCTCGAGTCCTCGGCCGTGGACGAGATCCGGGCACTCATGCAGGTGCAAGCGGCCGCCGGTGACGCGAGGTCGAACCTCGCCATGATCGATTATCACGACCGCTTGATGGACCGCGCCATCAACAGGCTCGGACGGACCGCGTGACCCCAACCCTCACCGCTACGGGAGATCTGTAGACCATGGCGAGCATCGCCCTCCAATCCGCGTCATCCGGGCTCAGTGCGCTCAGCACCAAGCTCGACATCGTCGCCAACAACCTCGCAAACGTGAACACGACAGGCTTCAAGTCAAGCCGGGCGAACTTCCAAGACCTGCTCTACATCGAGCGGGCCCAGCCGGGCGTCGAGAACGCCAACGGCGACCAACGCCCCACCGGTCTGTTCGTCGGCCTCGGCGTCAAGGTCAGCGGGACGCAGGTCAACTTCACACAGGGCGCACCGGTCACCACCGATCGCCAGCTCGATGTCATGATCGAGGGGCAGGGCTTCTTCCAGGTCGGCATCGAGAACGGGGCCACAGCCTACACGCGAGCCGGCAACTTCAGCCTGAACCGGGACGGCGAGATCGTGCTCGCGAACGATACCGGCCGGCGGCTCGAACCTGGGATCAGCGTCCCCCCCGACGCGCTCTCCATCACCATCACACCCGACGGCATTGTCAACGCAGCGATTCGCGGCGAGCCGGACCCGCAAGAACTCGGGCAGTTCCAGCTCGCGTCGTTTATCAATCCCGCGGGACTCAACCAGATCGGCGAGAATCTGTTCACAGAGTCCGTGGCCTCCGGCCCGCCGATCGTCGGCGACGCCGGAAGAGACCAATTCGGTCGCATCACGCAGGGACGGCTGGAGTCTTCGAACGTAGACGCGACATTCGAACTCATCGAACTCATCCGGACGCAGCGAGCGTTCGAGATGAACAGCCAGGCGATCCGAGCGGCGGACGAGACGCTCCGATCCGTCGCCCAGCTGAGGCAGTAGTTATCTGAGACAGAGCCGATGCAGCAAACCGCTCTCAAACTGATCGCCGTCGTACTCGTCGCGTCTGGTGTGCACGCGCAGACGACGATAACGCTGCGCGCGGCGGCCAGACTCGACGCAGACTCCCGGCCGACCATCGGCGACGTCGCGGTCGTCACGGGCGACAGCGGACCGGGCTTGCTGCCGCTCGACGCCTCACCCAACGGCACCGGCCGGTCAACCGTAACGGTGGGCGATATCCAAGACCTGATTGATGCAGAGGGCATCCCGCGGTCGCAGATAACCGTCCGCGGAGACGCCTGCGTCGTGCTCTGGCGCACGCCGGCCGTACCCGCCGCGGATCCATCCCCAAGCCTCGCGGTCCCGCAGGCGGCCTCGATGCCTGCCGGGCGAACGATTCGCGATCACGTTCGCGCGTCGATCGAGCGGTCCCTTCGTCTCACCGGCGACTCGCTTCGGCTCCGCTTCGACCCGGCCGACCGCGCGATGCTGGATCGCCCAACGGCCGGCCTTACTGTCGATGTGCACGCCACGGGCCTGGGACGCCGGACACCGATCCGGATCACGCTCTACAACACGAGCGGCAGGATCGAGACGCTTCGACTCCGTGTCGGCGTACAGATTACCAGAGAAACCGCGAGAGCGATCAGATCGCTGCCACGAGGCCATTCGATCACCGCCTCAGATATCGCGGTCTCAAACGAGTGGCTGCACCCCGACGAACCCCATATCGAACCGGCGGTCGCCATCGGGCAGATGCTGCGACGATCGATCGGTGCGGGCGACAGACTCACCGACGGAACCGTCGAGCCGCCGATCGTCATTGAACGCGGCGACATCGTGATGGTCCATGTCGTCAGCGGTGCCGTCGTCCTTCGGCGCGAGTCCCGCGCGATCGAGTCGGGGCGTGTCGGCCAGAAGATCCGGCTTGAGCCCCTGGCTGGCGGAGCCGCCATGACCGCCGTCGTCGAAGCGCCGGGTCGGGCGATCATCGCAACCCGAAGTTTTCAGTTTCAGGAGAAATGATGGGATCGGCAGCACGACACGTCATCTGCACGTTGATGATCGCGGCAGCCGCCGCGGCCATAGCAGTAAGCTGCGATGCACAATCGCTCTACACCCCTGGCAATGTCGGCGTCCCGACCAACCAACGCGGCGAGCCGGAACCGGCGGCGTCGCTGGTCGGTTACAGCATGCTTGTCATCACGCCGCCGCCCCCTCGCGAGATTCAACGACACGATCTCATCACGATCATCGTGAACCAGACGAGCCAGGCCCGGCGCGAGCAGACGCTCGAAACCGAGAAGGAGTACGACGCCGAGGTGCGGCTCGCGCAATTCCTGCAGCTCAACCGGCTGCTTGAGCTCCGGCTCGACCCGGGGGCGCTCGCCACCGACGATCTGCTCGACCTCCGAGCGAACAACGAGTTCACCGGCGAAGGGACGTACGAACGCAGAGATAGGCTCACGACCAGGGTGCAAGCCGAGGTGATCGACGTCAAGCCGAACGGAAATCTCGTCCTCGAAGCCCGCACGCGGATGCAGACCGACGAGGAGGTCCAGGAGTTCGTCCTCTCCGGCGTGTGCAGGACGGACGATGTCACACTGCAAAACACGGTGCAGTCAACCCAGTTGCACAACCTCACGATCGCCGTTCGCAACGAGGGCGAGGTGCGGAGGAGCGCGAAGAAGGGGTTCATCCCACGTGCGCTCGAAGCCATCTTTGCGTTCTGAGACAAGATCCAGCGAAAGTGGCACGCAGCTTGCAGCTCACAAGGACCATGAAGCATGACTTGATGCATCACGCTCGGTTGGCGTTCGCGATCGCGATCGGGTCGGCAGTGCTTGCGCTGCCGGCGGCGGTTGCGCGAGCGGACGCCATCGGTGATCTCGTCCGCATCGCCGGGCAGCAAGAGAACGCGCTCGCCGGCCTCGGGCTCGTCGTCGGGCTGCCCGGCACCGGCGACTCGGGCGAGGAGCTTACTGTCGCGAGGCCGCTCTTCGAAGTGCTCCGCGGTATGGGCAACACCCCGGCCGGGCTCGAAGACCTCGAGGAGACGCAATCCGTTGCGCTCGTGATGGTCAAATGCGTCGTCCCGCAAGGCGGTGCGCGTCTCGGCGACAAGCTCGACGTTCGCGTTTCAACACTGGGCAGCGCCACCAGCCTCGAAGGCGGGGAGCTCTTCCTCGCCCCTCTGCGCTACGAGGTACGCGGCCCGGTCGACCGCGACATCCCGCTCGCAATGGCACAAGGGACCGTCGTTGTCGACGCCGAGGCCTCCCCCACCAACGCCGTGGTGCCGGACGGGGCGCGCATGCTCCGCGATCTTGCTCTCGCCCCGCTCGGCGGATCATTCGATGTCGTCATCGATCGTTATTTCGCGGGCCACGGCACCGCTGTTGCCATCGCCAACCGCATCAACCAGGAGTGGTTCGGCACACCCGATCTGTTCGGTCCTGTTGTCGCCACCGCCATCGATGATCGCGCGGTCCGCATCGCCGTGCCCGAAGAACAGTTCGCCGACATTCCGGGCTTCGTCGCCGAGATCATGTCATACGAGATCGACGTGCGTGACCTCGGCCTTCCATCACGCGTCATCGTGAACCGACGCACGGGTGTCATCGTCGTCACCGGCAGCGTGCAGATCGCACCGGTCGCGATCACCCACAAGGATCTGAGCATCACGACGACACTGCCCGAGCCAGTCCCAACACCGGAGCAGCCACTCGCGAGGCTTGAGACATGGGCGGGCGTCGCGACAGCATCCCGAGGAGCAGAGGGCGCAGAGCTGAACGATCTGCTCGCCGCGTTCGAACGGCTCGATGTCCCGGTCGAGGACCAGATCGACATTCTGCTTTCGCTCAGAAAGACCGGCCATCTGCAAGCGGAGCTTGTTATCGAATGATCACAGCACCATCAACGACAATTGCAACACCTGTGTCGGCGTCCGCTCGCGCCGATACTCGCAACGATGTCGCATTCGCCGATGTCATGCGTCAGGCACGGGGCGTCGCCTCTCGGGACGACGTGCGCCAGGCAGCGGAGGACCTAGTCGCCAACGCCTTCATCGCGCCCGTGCTGCGTCAGATGCGCGAAACATCCGACGCCGCGCCGCCATTCCAGCAGACGCCGGCCGAGAAGCAGTTCGGGCAGATGCTCGACATCGAAACGGCAAGGCAGATCGTTCGCAAGGCCGACCTGCCGATCGTTCACCGTCTCAGCGAAACCTTTGAGCAGTATCGGAGCCGCGCGCCAGAGCTTCGAGACGACTCCGAGGTCATCGCATGATCACAACAAAGCACATCGATGAACTCGAGAGGATTCTCAGCGATCTTGCTGCGGAGCACCGACAGCTTGTCGGTCTGGCACACCGGCACCGCCAGGCGCTGCGTGACGCCGACGGCGCCGAGATTACTCGCATCGCCCTGCAGCGTGACGGCATCAACGGTCGCCTCGTCGAGCTCAACGAGGCACGGCTGAGCGTGACGGCACACATCGCCGGGGCGTTGGGTCAACAAGCATCAGAGGTCACCGTGCGTTCCGTCATCTCCATGCTCGAAGGCCCGCGGTCCGCGTCGCTCGGTGCGATAGCTGACGACCTCAAGCGATCGATCGTGGAGTCTCGACGGGAGCACTCGATTCTCCGTGGTGCGACGGCGGCGTTCGCCGGCCATCTGGGAGGCGTGCTGCACCGCGCCGTCGAGCTGTGCGCTCCTGCCCGGACGTACACCGCGGCGGGCCGAGTCGCGATCGGTTCGTCGGTGCCGAGCGCTCTGGACGTGAGGCACTAGCATGGGACTCGGGTCCGCGTTCAGCATCGGCCGCTCCGCGTTGCAGGCAAGCCAGCTCGGCGTTCAGGTCGCGAGCAACAACCTCGCGAACGCCGCCACCCCCGGCTATGCGAGGCAGGTGCTCGGTCTCGAAGCGATCCCCGGAAGCGGCGCATCGACAAGCACAGGTCGCGGCGTTCAGTTCACCGGGGTCCGGCGTCAGATCGATGAGGCGCTCAACGCGCGGCTGAACGGCGCGATAAGCGATGCCGCAGCGGCCCAAGAGTCGCGGCGGATCCTCGGGAGCATCGAGACCGCGCTGAATGAGCTCACCGACCTCGACCTCTCGAGCGAGCTCGGTGCGTTCTTCACCAGCTTCAGCGAGCTCTCGAACGGCACACAAAGCCAGGCCCAGACCATCGAGCAGGGAGAACTGCTCGCCGGCTTCTTCCGTCGGCTTCGCGGCGATCTCGCCGACCAGCGGACCCAGCTCGACGACCGTCTCGGTGCGCTCGTCGAGCAAGCGGACGCGCTCGCCTCGGAGATCGCCGCGTTGAACGAGGAGATCGTGCGGACCGAGGGAGGCGGCGTCACCACGAACAACCCGCTGCGCGATCGCCGCGACGAACTCGTCCGCGAGCTCAGCCAGCTTGCCGACATCAGCACGGTCGAGCAGGCCTCGGGCGCGATCGATGTGCTGGTCGGGTCGTCGCCCATCGTGCTCGGGGCACGAAGCCAGGGCATCGAGCTGCGCGAGATCCCTGCGGGCGACACCGTTGACAGGCGGATCTCCGTCACCGCTACGAGCCAGGTGCTGGATGTCACCGCGGGTGAGATCGGCGGGGTGCTTGCTTCTCGCGACGGCGACCTAGACGGCATGATCCGAACGCTCGATCGCCTCGCGAGCTCCGTCATCCATGAGATCAACGGACTGCACGCCACCGGGGCGACCGCGGCCGGGTTGACATCCGCGTCATCGGCGGTTGTCATCAGCCCCAGCGACCAGACCCTCTCGCTGAACGACCCGCTCAACCGCTCGCTTTCCGGACTCGACTTCCCGCCGTCCAACGGAGGGTTTCTGGTCCGCGTTGTCGATCAAGCCTCGGGCGCGATCGATACGACACGAATCGACGTCGACCTTGACGGGATCGACGGCACGGGTGCACCCGGCTTCGGTGACGACACATCTATCGAGGATCTTGCCGCCTCGCTGGATGCCATCAGCGGACTTACCGCGAGCGTCGGGAGTGACGGCCGGCTTCAGGTCAGCGCGTCCCAGGGATCCAGCTTCTCGTTCGGCGACGATTCATCGGGCGTGCTCGCCGCCCTCGGCATCAACAGCTACTTCACCGGTTCGAATGCGCAAGACATCGCCGTGCGCGATGAACTCCGCGGCTCACCGTCGCTGCTCATGACCGGCCGCTACGTCGAGGGCTCGTTCGTCGAGAATGGGACAGCGCTGGAGATCGCAGGCATCCAGAACAACGCGGTTGAGTCGCTCGGCGGCGAGTCCGCGGCAGGATTCTGGCGGACGGCCGTGCAGACCTTCAGCGTCCGCGCGGGCTCTGCGCAGACCGTCGCAGAAGCAACCGCCATCGTGCGCGACGGGCTTGAGAGCGAGCGACTCGCGATCAGCGGCGTCGACACCGACGAGGAGGCGCTCAGCCTCATCCAGTTCCAGCGGCAATACCAGGGCGCCGCCCGGATCATCAGCACGACCAACCAGCTGCTCGACGAGCTTTTCGCGATCGTCTAGTGAGGAAGGAGGCCCAGAAGCATGAGCTCCATCCCGTCCAACGTCTCGCGATCGCCCTCCCTGCTGATCCAGCAGATCCAGCTCGCGAACATCACGCGCACCAACCTCGATCTCTTCGAAGCCCAGGCGCAGCTCTCAACCGGGCGGTCGCTGCTCCGCCCCAGTGACAACCCCGTCAACGCCGTGACCGTTTCTGCGTTGGACGACTCCATCGAGCGATCCGCCCAGCGGCTGCGCAACATCGATCAGGCGGACACCAATCTCGCGCTCATCGAAACGAGCCTGAGCGAAGCGAACGATCTGCTGCTCAACGCCAAGTCGATCGCCAGCGAGCAGGTGAACCTCGGTTCGACGTCGATCGAGCGGACGAATCAGGCGGCCGTCGTCGATTCCCTGCTCGCTGGGCTGCTCGAACAGATGAACCGAACGAGCGTGGACAACTTCCTCTTCGGCGGCTCACGCATCAGCCGTCAGCCGTTCGAGGAGTTCGGCACCGGCATCCTGTACACCGGAGAATTCGAAGGCCTCACCACCGACCTCGGGCTGGGCTCGAGCCTCCCGGTCACGCTCAACGGCATCGATACCGTGGGCGAGCCCGGGCGAGTCAATGGCAGCGCCGACCTTGATCCGCAGCTCACGGCAGAGACCGGGCTCAGCGACCTCAACGGTGCGCGAGGGCTCGGCGTCTCGACCGGGCCCGTACAGCTGGTCATCAGCGGCGCGGCCGAACCGATCGAGCTCGATCTCACCGACGCCGATACCGTTGAAGACATTGTGACACGCGTTGAGTCTGCGATCCGAAGCTACGAGACGACCAATGCCGCAACGGTGCTCGGCCCGGGCGGCGTTGGCTTCGCAGGCGAGCGCTTTACGATTGACTTGGCGGCGGGTGCGTCGGTCTCCTTTGCAGAGGTCGGCACCGGATCAACGGCGGGCGATCTCGGTCTGGCGACCGATGCAGGCCTGACCTTTGACGCGACAAACGCTGACGGCATCGACCTCAATCCAAAGCTCACGCTCCGCTCACGCGTCGCGTCGCTCGCCGGGCTGACCGGCGCGCTCGACGAGATCGAGATCCGCAACGCGGGCCGGCTCGCACGGGTGGACCTCACGGGCGCAGCGACCATCGAGGAAATCAAGAACCGCATCGAGACCGCAGGCACGGGTGTACGTGTTGAGATCAACGCGGCCGGCACGGGCATCGACATCGTGAACCTCGTGTCAGCCGAGCCCGATCAGTCGCTGTCGATCAGCGAGGTCGCTGGCGGCGAGGAGACGGCCAACCTGCTCGGGATCCGAACGTTCGGTGAGGCGACGCGGATCGATCGCCTCAACGACGGCCGAGGCGTGCGCGTGCTCTCGGGCCGAACCGATCCGGAGACAGGCCTGGCCGCGCCGGAGCTGGATATCGATTTCGAGATCAGCCTCGGAGACGGCTCAGCGATCACAATCGATTTGCGGCCCGAGGACCTGACCAACGCGGGCACGCTGGTTGCCAGGATCAACGCCGAAGCAGTGAATCAAGGCATCGCGCCGGGCGACTTCGAGGCCCAGCTCGGCAACGGTAATCGGGGGCTGATCTTCACACAGAACCCGGCGTTCGCGGGAGACATCACCGTCGGCCAGCGGAACAACTCGCAGGCCGCGTTCGACCTCGGCCTTCTCGACGGTGCCTACGACGCCGCGAGCGCAACCTTTGCCGGCGAGGATCGTGCGCAGGTCGTCACCGACACGGTCTTTACCCGTTTGATCCAGCTTCGTGACGCACTTCTTGCGGATGACACTTCTGGCATCACGCTTGCAGGTGAACGTTTGGAAGGTGTGATCGATTCCGTCGCCCAGACGCGGGGTCTCGTCGGCAGCTTTGGTCAGCGTCTCGACAACGCCAGAGCAAGAGAAGAGGACGGGAATCTGTTGGAGCAGAGTGTGCGGAGCGAGCTGAGGGATGTTGACTTCGCGGAGGCGGCGACGCGGCTTACCTCGCTCCAAACACAGCTGGAGGCCGGCCTTCGATCAACATCGATCGCCGGGTCGCTCAGCCTGCTCGACTTCATCGGCTAGGGGAAGGGATTCAAGTCGTCGGGTGAAAGCCCGGTGTTCGGATTGGAACGTGCAAGGGCGCCCGCCAACGGCCACGGGCGCCTGGACGGAGTCAGGCCGGCGAGGACGCCGGCACCGGCAGGAGCCACAGGCCGAGGTAGGGACGAAGGCATGGAAGTCCAGACGTCACGATTTGGAGTGGTCGAGATCGCGGAGGACCGCGTGATCACGTTCGAGAAAGGGTTGCTCGGTTTCCCGGCGAAGACCAGGTACTGCCTGCTCCAGCCGGGGGACGAAGCGATGTTCTTCTGGTTGCAGTCGCTCGACGACCCGGACCTTGCGTTTGTGATCACCGACCCGGCGATGTTCGTCGCCGAGTACTCGGTGCCGCTGCGGCCCGAGCAGATGGAGTCCCTCGGTCTCGCGAAGCTCGAGGACGCGCAGGCGTTCGTGATCGTGAACAAAATCGAGGACCAGCTGACGGGCAACCTGCAGGGGCCGCTGGTTGTCAACACCCTAAGCCGTGGCGGCGAGCAGCTCGTGCTTGCTGACAAGCGGTGGACAACAAGGCACCCGCTGATGAAGGTCGCCGCGCCTGCTGAGAAGCAGACCGCCTGACGTTCATCATTCGGGAGACAACGTGCCGCGCGATGTTCAGCGGCCAACGACCACGGAGGGAGCTCGGCCGGAAGCCGAGCGGCCCGGGCGGCACGTGCGCCGGCCGGGCGAGTTGGAAGGAGCCAACGCATGCTGGTGCTTTCACGGCAGCGCGACGAGACGATCATGATCGGCGATAACATCGAGATCACGGTCGTCGACATCCGGGGCGACAAGGTCCGCCTCGGCATCAGCGCGCCGACACAGGTCGCCGTCCACCGCAAAGAGGTGTACGAGGCGATCCGACGCGAGAACGAACAGGCGGCGCGTTTCCGCGGCGACCTGGGGCCCATCGCGGCCCCGAAAACCGTGCGGCCCGGTCGCAGCGCGAGGGCGTCATCCCTTGCAACGCCCGCCGCTGGCAAGAACGGCCTGTCCGCCGGTTCGAACGGGACCCCCAAGGCCCCCGATCGCAACCCGGCGATCGACCAGACACCCCGCAGGGCCCACGCCTAGCCGCGTGAGCCCGGTCCGCGTCCGGAGGAACCGGGCGCGCGGTGGTCACACGTCCATCACGGAGGATCGACGACATGGGTCGGATCAATACAAACGTACCGAGCCTCATCGCTCAGTCGAATCTCAATCAGGTCAACGGCGACCTGGAGACGCGGCTCGAGCGGCTCTCGACCGGCGTCAGGCTCAACCGGGGCAAAGACGACCCCGCCGGCCTGATCATCTCGGAGCGCATCCGCTCCGACATCGAGGGCATCAACCAGGGCATCGATAACGCGCAGCGAGCCTCGTCCGTCATCGCGACGACCGAGGCGGGCCTCGCGGAGGTGGGCGATCTGCTCAACTCCATCCGCGCGCTGATCGTGGAGTCCGCGAACACCGGCGGCAACTCCGCCGAGGAACGCGAAGCGAACCAGCTCCAGATCGACTCGGCGATCGAGTCGATCACGCGGATTGCCAACACCGCGACTTTCGGCGGCCTCCGGCTGCTGGACGGATCGCTCGACTACACCCTCAGCGGTGTCGCCGCGAGCGCGGTCTCGAAGGCGCAGGTCTTCGGGGCGAACTTCGTCGGCAGCGGGCCGGTGCAGGTCGACGTCTCGGTCCTGGCATCGGCCCAGACCGGCGCGCTCTACCTCTCAGGCTTCAATGCTGAGACCGGCGGCGAAGTCACGAGCACGACCACACTGCGCATCGCGGGCAGCATCGGCGTGGGCGTTATCGAGGTCGTATCGGGCACGTCGCTCAACGACCTCGTCGCCGCGGTCAACAACCTCCGCGCAGTGACAGGCGTTTCCGCATCCCTGGTCAGCGCGACCGACGCGACGTCGGGCGTCGTGTTCAATTCGACCGAGTACGGCTCAGACAACTTCGTCTCAGTTGAACGTATCGGCGGTCCGACGGACCCCGCCGAAAACTCGGTGCGGATCTTCAAAGCCGCGGAGAGCTTCCAGATCCCAGCCACGGGCTCGATCTGGACCGCCGCAGGAGCAAATCTGAGCACCGCGAACCGGGATGTCGGCCGCGATGTGACTGCGCTTGTCAACGGAACACTGGCCAACAGCTCGGGTCTCACGCTCAACGTGTTCAGCCCGACGCTTCAACTCGAGCTCGAGCTCAGCGAAACGCTCGCCACGGAGCTCGACGGCACGACCAACTTCAACATCACGGGCGGCGGTGCGCTCTTCCAGCTCGGCCCGGAAGTCACCGCACTGCAACAGGTGTCGATCGGCATCCAGTCTGTCGCCTCCGAGAATCTGGGCGGCGCCCTGGTTGACGGCAGGCTGAACTTCCTCAGCTCGGTCAAGAGCGGCCAGGCCAACGACATACGAACCAGCGTGTCACGCAACGATTTCACGCAGGCGTCTCAGATCGTCGACGCGGCGATCGACGAGGTCGCGATCCTTCGAGGGCGACTCGGGGCGTTCGAGCGGAACACGCTGGATACGAACACCAGATCGCTCCAGGCCGCCTTCGAGAACCTCACGTCGGCATCCAGCGTCATCCGCGACGCCGACTTCGCAGCCGAGACCAGCGCACTCACGCGGGCCCAGGTTCTGAGCCAGGCCTCGACGAGCTCACTCGCGCTCGCAAACCAGCAGGCGAGCCAGGTCCTCAGCCTGCTCGGCTAGCGTCCGGATAACGCGGATTCCGCGTTGACATCTCCCTGAATCCGGCGAGCCGGCGGCACTGTCCGCCGGCTCGTTTCATTGCCGACCGCCGCTTTTTTGCCGCGGTCGCCCCTGCCCAACTCAATCGGCCCCTCGGTGTCGCCGATGCCCCATCGCCCGCCAATGGAGTGGTGTGGTGTGAGGTCTCGGCGCTGTGCCGGGACCCGTGTTCCGCCAACGGCTCGATCTGCCCGCCGCTCTCCAAGGGCGACCGGCAGCCCGGGCCGACCAGCGGGTGGGAAGTTGAAAGGGCAAGGCAAGCCCCCGGGTAATTCACGGAGGAATTCGTCATGAGTCGGATTAACACCAACGTCACATCGCTGACCGCTCAGCGTGTGCTCTTTAACAACAACAACGGTCTGAACAACTCGCTCGAGCGGCTGAGCACGGGCCTGCGGATCAACCGCGGCAAGGATGATCCCGCCGGCCTGATCGCGAGCGAGAACCTGCGGGCCGAGATCAGCTCGACCAGCGCCGCGATCAACAACGCCGAGCGTGCTGACCGCGTGGTCAACATCGCCGAGGGCGGCCTCAGCGAGGTCTCGAACCTGCTGACCGAGCTCCAGGGCCTCATCACCACGACTGCGAACTCGGCGGGCCTGAGCGCGGCCGAGAAGGAAGCGAACCAGCTCCAGATCGATTCGATCCTGCAGACCATCGATCGCGTCGCCGGTCAGACCTCGTTCCAGGGCACCAAGCTCCTGAACGGCAACTTCGACTTCCAGGTCTCCAGCCAGGCGGCCGGCATCGATGACCTCCGCGTCAACGGTGCGAAGTTCGAGGGCGACAGCCTGAACGTTGATGTGCTCGTCACGCAGTCCGCCCAGCAGGCAGCCTTGTACCTGTCGCTCGGCGGAGCAAACCTTAACCTTGGCGGCTCGCTCGGCACCGACGGCGCAACCTCGACGTTCGTCGTCGAGATCGGCGGCTCGCTTGGTGCACGCGAGTTCTCGTTCTCGTCGGGCACCTCGATCCAGGACATCGCCACGACGATCAACACGTTCACCGATATCACCGGTGTTGTTGCTTCGGCCGATACCACCGGCGTCAAGCTGTTCTCGAATGAGTTCGGCGGCGACGAGTTCGTGAACGTCAAGGTCGTCGACGACGCGCAGGCGCAGGGCGGCGGCATCTTCGGTTTCGAGGACGACGACACGAACACGGTTGCGACCGGTTCGCCCGATCTGTTCGATTCCAACAACGCCGTCAACGGCGTCCGCGACGCGGGTCAGAACCTCGGCGCCACCATCAACGGCATCGTGGCGACGACCAACGGCCGGACTGCACGGGTCGATAGCGACTTCCTCAACCTTGAGATCACGCTCGCAACCGAGGGGACGAACACAGCCCAGAACCTTGGTGCTGTTGGCACGGGTCAGACGTTCGCCATCACCGGCGGCGGCGCGACCTTCCAGCTCGGCGGCAACGTCGACATCGGTTCGCGGGTCGGCTTGGGCATCTCCGAGGTCGCGATCCGCAACCTCGGCTCGAACACCGCAGGCGGCTTCCTTGACGACATCGGCTCGGGCAAGGATTTCAACGTCGTTGACGGTGACCTGACAACCGCGCAGAAGGTGGTCTCTGAAGCCATCGAGCAGGTCGCGACGACCCGAGGCCGCCTCGGTGCCTTCCAGCGGAACACGCTGGGTGCCACCCTGCGTTCGCTCTCGGTCAGCTTCGAGAACAGCTCGGCCGCCGAGTCCGTCATCCGTGACACCGACTTCGCTTCCGAGACCGCGGCCCTGACCCGCTCGCAGATCCTGAGCCAGGCCGCGACCAACACCCTGGCCCTGGCCAACAACCAGCCGCAGAACGCCCTCCAGCTCCTCGGCTAACGCCTGAGCTCGTAGGGAACAGCAGGACGCCACTCCTGGCCCGTCTCGACATCGTTCGAGGCGGGCCATTTCTATTGGCAGATCCAGCGAGCCGCCGACGTCTTCTGACGTGGGGATACCAGCCCAGATCCAGACGTGGAGCGGCGTCGCCCCGCAGCTCGCCGAGTGCGCGCGGGCGTTTGCCGTGTTCATACGCGTCGAGTGCGGGCTGAGGCCGAATTCGATCGAGGCCTACCTGCGCGACCTGCACGAGCTGCTCGTCTTTGCGACCAACAACGGCACGCTCGATGTCGCGAGCCTCACGCCGAGGCTTCTCAGCGATCACATCCGACATCTCAGTGCCGAGCGAGCACTCGCGGGCTCGACAGTTGTTCGTCATCTTGCGACGATGCGGGTCTTCGGCCGATGGCTCGAAGCAACCGGTCGTGTGCAGGACAATCCGGCTGGAATCCTCGAGCGGCCGACCCGTTGGAAGCACCTGCCCGGCGTCCTCAGCCCGGCCCAGATGCGCCGCCTTCTCCTAGCGCCGGAGCCGCGGCCGACCGATCGCGGCGCACCGTTGTGGGTGCGTGATCGTGCAATGCTCGAGCTGATGTATGCCAGCGGCCTGCGGGCGAGCGAGATCGCCGATCTCACGCGTGACAGCGTTCTGCTCGACGCCGGTGTGGTGCGCGTCACCGGCAAGGGCGACAAGCAGCGACTGGTGCCGATGGGCGCTCCTGCCGTCGGCGCGGTTGAGCTGTACGTGGATGAGTGTCGCAATGTTCTTGCGCAGGCGTCGGCGAGCCCGACCGAGCGGCTCTTCCTCTCTCGTTCGGGCCGACCGCTGGAGCGCGTCGCCGTGTGGCAGATCGTCAAGCGATGGGCAGCGGCCGCCGGTTTGCACGATGTGCACCCGCACGTGCTGCGGCACAGCTTCGCGACCCACCTGCTTTCGGGTGGCGCTGACCTGCGTGTCGTGCAGGACCTGCTAGGTCACGCGGACATCGCAACAACTCAGATATACACGCACGTTGACGGAAGCCGGCTCAAATCTGTGCACAAGCAGTTCCATCCCCGCGGATGAGCCTCAGAATGGCTGGATCAGATTGGCCGCTTCCAGTCCTCTTCCTCGGCTGGGTTGAGCGAAGACCGCTTCCTTCGCGGGGGCTTGCTCGACTTCGGCCGAGTCGGCTCCTCGGCGGCCGCGTCGGTCGCTTCCACGGCACCCACGGCCTTTCGGAAGTCATTGCGAACGGCCCCGATTTGGCGGTGCGACCCCATCGACTGCACGCTCGCCTGCATCTGTAGGTCGACAGCGTCCGGTGCGTTTGAAGCCAAGATCCCTCGCTCTACACCGGTCGAGAAGTTGAACGCGACGATGAATGATCCCACCATCGCGACCAGCGGCAGACCGATAAAGACCAGAATAAGTGTGACCCCGGGCATGCTGCCGTCACTGGCTTGCACCATCGTGCTGTAGCTCGTGAACACGCCCGCGAAGGGCATCGACGCGAAGACATCCTGCCAAGGGAGGACCATCAGCCCGAGCACCAGCCCCCATGTGCAGGCTGCGACAGCACGCTCAACGCCCGGTACGGCCCCACCCCCCGCGACGATCGCGCCGAGAAGGGTGAACGCCGCCAGCGACACGGCACCGAACACACCGATCACCGAGGCGCTCTGGCTTACACGCTCCAGGAGCACGCCGGCGGCGGACTCGACGCGGTTGACGTTCACGGGGTCGTTTGGAACCACGACCAGCGATTCAGATGCGGGTTCTGCCGCCGGCTCAGGTTCGCCGAGCGCTCGCAGCCCGGCGGGAGTCGATCCCGCTGAGGCCGTCACAACAACCGGACGGTTCGGCGTCTCTGCCTTGAGAGTCTCGAATCGGACCTCGGTGAAGTGCACAAACCCGAAGACGAGAAGCTGGATGAAGCACGCTATCGCGACGCCGGCCGCACAGACGTTAACCCCTCTTCGGAGTTGTCTGAGGGCTGCGGAAATGTGTGGCCGTGAAGTCATGACCCCGTCCTTCGTTCTTAAGGTGCGTGGAGGGCGTTGCCCTCGATGTGATATCGAATATTGGTCGCAAACAAACCCGTTGTGTGCACGGGACAGTGGTCAAGAGACGCACGACCTCGACGGCTCTGCCGATTAGGGGGGCGGCGAGGGGGTCGGCGGCGGTCCGGAAATCTCGGGCCCGGAAATACGGAATCGCTTGACTTTGTTTCAGAAATGACTGAAAATCACGAAGTCAGCGGTCCTGAGCGTTCGAAAGCCATTGCATGAGCACGATCTACCGGCCACCACCCGAATTCCCGAACGCCGACGCGCGTGACCTGGGTTTGCTGCGCGACGTCACGGCTGGTGCCGCCCGGCTGACGCCCGAGCAAGGCCTCGACCTTTTCAAGAGCATGCCGGTGATCAGCATGGGCCGCTGGGCCGACAGCCGGTGCCGGGCGATCCACGGCGACCACCTCCGCACCTACGTCATCGATCGCAACATCAACTACACCAACATCTGCACCGCCAAGTGCATCTTCTGTGCGTTCAAGCGCACCGCCCGCGACCACGACAGCTACACGCTCGAGTACGAGCAGCTCTACGAGAAGGTCCAGGAAGTCTCCGACATCGGCGGCACCCAGATCCTGATGCAGGGCGGCATGAACCCCGAGCTGCCGCTGGACTGGTACATCGAGCTGCTGCACGGGCTCAAGGAACGCTTTCCGCACATCCACGTGCACGGCTTCAGCCCGCCCGAGTTCATCGAGTTCGTCAACTTCTTCGATCCACCCGGCGCGACGCTCGAAGACAAGATTCGTTGGGTGATGATCAGGCTCCGCGATGCGGGCCTCGACAGCCTGCCCGGCGGTGGCGGCGAGATCTTCGCCAAGCCCGTCCGCGACTGGATCGGCCTGGGCAAGTGCGACGCGGAAGCCTGGCTGACGACGATGTACGTTGCGCACTCGCTGGGCATGTTCACGAGCGCGACGATGATGTTCGGTCATGTCGAGGGCTACGCCGACCGCGTCCACCACATGAAGCTGGTTCGCGAATGGCAGGACCGAGCACTCCGCGAGTTCGGCGCGGGCAGCCCGTACACCCGGCATCACCAGGGCGAGATGGTCAGCCCGGAGGACCAGCCGGCGGGTGGGCACTACAAGGCGTTCATTTCCTGGCCCTTCCAGCGCGACAACACCGTGCTCGGCAAGATGAAGGAATGGGGCACGCTCCCGGCCGACAGCGAGCCCGGCGCGGTCTTCCCGGGCGACGCGATCGCGAACCTCGATGGCACGGGCGACCCAAAGGCCGTCCGCGAGTTCGGCAGGCGCATCCGGCTCTCGGGCTCGACGGATTACCTGCGGACGCAGGCCCTGAGCCGTCTGTTCCTCGACAACATCTATTCCATCGGCGCGAGCTGGGTGACCATGGGCCCGCACGTTGGCCAGGTCGGCCTGCAGTTCGGTGCGAGCGACATGGGCTCCGTGATGATGGAGGAGAACGTCGTCTCGTCGGCGGGGACGACCTACTGCCTCGACGAGGCTGTGCTCAACCGCCTGATCCGCGACGCCGGGTTCACACCAGCGCAGCGGAACAACTCGTACGACATCGTTTCAGTCAAGGACGGTGCAGATGCACCGGACCGGTTGGTGGCGGACTGGTCGGAGCACCGGGCACAGAAGCTGCACATCGAAGCGGATGCGGAGTCGAAGGCCGAGCTCACGATTAGTGCGAACGACTGACCGGCCGCGTAGGCTGGTCGCATGACCGACCAGCTCCGCCTGCTCGCGCGGGCCATCAAGTACAAGCACAAGCTCGACCCGGCCGAGATCGCGTTCCTGCGGTCGGTCGTCAAGCCCGGCATGGTCGCGCTCGATCTCGGGGCGCACAAGGGTGCGTACGCCTATTGGCTCGCGAAGTCGGTCGGACCGTCGGGACGCGTGCTGTGTGTTGAGGCCCAGAAGTACCTGGCTGAGAAACTGAAGACGGTCATGCAGAAGCGAGCAAACGTTTCAGTGACCTGGTCGGCGATCAGCGACACCACGGGCACGGGCGAACTGAGCCTTCGGCCCGACGGCTCGTCGCACGGCGCCTCGATCGCGGGCTTCGCCGACGGCAACGTTGGTGCGACCACCGAGGTCCCCACGATCACCCTCGCCGACCTGCTCAAGCAGCAGACCGTCGATCGGCTCGACTTCATCAAGTGCGACGTCGAGGGTCACGAGGGCGCGGTGTTCGCGGCATCGATGGACATCATCCGCGAGCACTCCCCCACCGTGCTCATCGAGTGCGAGGATCGGCACGCGAGCGAGGACACGCCGCACGGCGGTGTGGCGGGCTTGGTCGGGCTGTTCGAGCCGCTGGGATACCGGATCCGGTTCTTCAAGGGCGGCGAGCTTTGCCCGCTGAGCGAGTTCGACGCTGCCGTCCACCAGAACTACGGCGTCGGCGAGTACTGCAACAACTTCGTGCTCGACATGCCCGAGTGAGATGATCCTCCCGCTCACACGGGGGTGCGTGAAGGCATGACAGAACGGAAGATGGTCCGCGTGCTCACGCCCGCGGCTCTGTTCTTACTTCTGGAGCATGTCGTACACAAACCCGTTGGCGATTGGCCTGATCCAGTCAACGTTGACACCCTGCTGGAACTCGTAGGTCGTCTCGGTGACCTGCTCGCGGGTCATGCCCGCCTCGATCGACTCGCCAACGGACGCGATGATGTTGTCGATGTACGCGATCTGCCCGTTAAGCACTGCCTTGTCGCCGATTGCGCCGTGGCCGGGCACGATGCGCGTGTCGTCGTTGCCGAGCCGCTGGATTCCCCGG
>JBCBHW010000002.1:0-1510948 GCA_038525225.1 Planctomycetota bacterium
GTTACCACCTTCGCCCTGGATGGCAAAGGCGTTGCCCTTGTCTCCGATGGGGACAACGTCGAAATAGGTGTCGGCCGAGCGACGCGCGGCGCGGGCCCACGCGGGCAGGGCGATCGCGGCACCGGCGGCGAGAGCGAGACCAAGGAAATCGCGGCGGTCGAGATGGTTCATGCGTTCGGCTCCGTCCTGATGGGCGTACGATCGCCGGGGCCCGAGGCTCCGCGACGTATGTCATCGAGAGGATATCGCGCCGGCTGGCCAGCTTCCTGTGGAGGATCGCAGCGGCGGCGGGCGGAAGGAACAGCGGAAATGCGAGCGAACGAGCTTCGGCCGGGCATGGCCATCGATCTGGACGGCAAGCTGTACGTCGTCCTTAAAACCGACCACACCAAGCCCGGCAAGGGCCCGGCGTACGTCCAGGCCAAGATGCGGGGCGTCGACGGCTCGGGGACGGCCGAGCGGCGCTTCAACTCCGACGCCACCGTCGAGGCCGCCACGCTCGACCGCCGCGAGATGGAGTACCTCTACTCCGACGCCAGCGGCGCGACGTTCATGGACTGCGAGGACTTCGATCAGAACGTCCTGGCCGAGGATCTGCTGGGCGATGCGCTGCTGTACATCCGCCCGAACTCCACGATCACGGTGCTGTGTCACGAGGGCAACCCGGTGTCGATCGAGCTGCCGGCGTCTGTCGAGCTTGAGGTGACCGACACGCCGCCGGGCATCAAGGGAGCGACGGCGACCAACCAGCTCAAAGAAGCCACACTCGAGACGGGGCTCAAGACCCGCGTGCCTCCGTTCATCGTCAACGGCGAGTCGGTCAAGGTCTCGACTGAAGACGGCTCGTACCAGTCTCGGGCCAAGAGCGACTGATCCGATGCAGACGATCGCCCTGATGGGCCTGCGAGGCTCGGGCAAGAGCACGGTCGGCCCCGCCGTTGCCGCCGGGCTCGGCATGCCCTTTCGCGATCTCGATCCGCTCGTGCTCGCGTGGAACCGGCTCGACACGGTCCGCGAGGTGGTTGACGCCCAGGGCTGGCCGGCATTCCGCGCATTGGAACTCGGCGCGCTCGATCGAGTGCTCAAAGAATCGGCCTGCGTGCTCGCGCTCGGCGGTGGCACGCCCACGCACACGCCATCTCGAGAACTGCTCGAGATCTACCAGTCCTCGGCCTCGCTCCGGATCATCTACCTCCGCGCCCAGCCTGACACGCTCGCCTCCCGTTTGACACCGAGCGATGACCGCCCAAGCCTCACGGGAATGGACGCGGTCCAGGAGGTCGCCGATGTCTTCCAGGAGCGCGATCCGCTGTACGCAAAGCTCGCCGACAGCATCGTCGAGTGCGACGGGCTCTCGATTGACGATCAGGTCGAGGCCGTGCTGAGCGTCGCGAAGCCTTAGCCCGCGTCGGCGGCGCGGACCGCATCACAAAACGCGTGGATGAGTTCTGCACTCTTCACGCCACGTTCCGACTCCACACCGCTCGAGACATCGACAGCGAAGGGCCGGACCGTCCGGATCGCCTCGCCGACGTTCTGCGGGTTCAACCCGCCCGCGAGGATGAGCGGCGTGGTGATGGACTCCGCAGCATCGGCGAGGCCCTGCCAGTCAAAGGCCGTTCCTTCGCCGCCCGCGGATCCATCGATCAAGATCGCGCTGACCTCGTCGATCGCGTCGTAGTGCGCGAGGCGATCGCGGATGGTGCCCGCGTCGTACCGGATCGCCTTGATCACATCGGGCCCGAGCTCGCGGACGACCTCGTCTGGCTCGTCCCCGTGGAGCTGGTTCATGCCGGTCGGGCAGCGGCCCTCGATCATCGCGAAGTCGTCCAGCGAGAGGTCAACCGTCAGCCCCACCGTCGTCATAAATGGCGGCGTCTGGCACGCAAGCTCCCAGGCCTTGTCGGGGTCGATGTGGCGGGGCGACTTCGGATGGAAGACAAAGCCCACGGCATCAGCACCGGCATCGGCGCAGGCGTGCAGGGCCTCGGCGGTCGTGATGCCGCAGATTTTGATACGCGTGCGCGGCATGCTTTAGCTCGCCTCCAGCGATGGACCAGTGACTTCTGCAAGGAGCGTCTCAGCGAGCGTTTGCTCGTCACCGGTCAGGCGGGGGCGGGCCCATTCCAGGTGCGGCCTCGCGTCTTCCGGCTTGCCCAGGCGTCGGGCCAGAAGCAGGCCCATCATGAGCGACGCCGACGGGGTCTCCCGGTCGCGCGGGTACGCGGCAACGAAGCCATGAAATGCCTGGAGGGCGAGTGCGGGCTTCTCCGACTTCAACAGGTGTTCGGCGAGCCTGAGCTGGTGCTTTGACGACAGAGCCGCACCGCGTTCGGTTGGGCTGTGCTCCTGAGTGAATCTCTCGTAGGCGGCGGCCGCCTCGTCGAGCTCGCCGAGACCGATGAGTTTGGCGATCGTCGCGCGGTCCTCGTGCATCTTCTTGGCTTCGGGAGAAAGCTGCGACTCGGCGTCGGCGCCGACCGACTTCTCGATCCGCTGCTGCTGCTCGCGGATCGCTTCCTGGATCGCTGCCTTTCGCTGCTTCTGCCGGATGATCGTAAACAAGTCCTGCGGCTCGCGGGCAATCAGCTTGACCTGCAGACCGAGCAGCGCGCCGCCGATGCCCAGCGCGTAGCCGCCGAGGTGCGCTGCGTGAGCGATCCCTGTCCCACCGCCGAGACCACCGGCGAGGATGTCGATCGCGATTTTGATGCCGATAAACCACCACGCGGGGATCGGCATGCGCCCGATGAAGCCGATCCAGATCGTGAAACAGATGATCCGTGACGTGGGGAAGAGGGCGAGATAGGCGCCCGCGACAGCGGCGATCGCGCCCGATGCGCCGATCGCCGGGCTCTGGCTGAACGCGACGTGCGCCCCGCCCGCCGCGGCCGCACCGAGAACGTAAAGAGCGAGGTACTTGATGTGCCCGAGTTTGTCCTCGACGTTGGGTCCCAACGCCAGCAGCACGAGCATGTTGAAACCCAGATGCAGCAAGCCGCCGTGGAGCAGCGTGCTGCCAAAGAGCTGGTACCACGCGAAGCCCTCTCGCCGGACGGCGTACGGGATCCAGTCACCGACCGCCAGGGAGCCCTGGACAACGTAGGCCGCGATGCAGGCGCCGATCACGGCGTACGTCACCGCGGGCGAGCGGCGTCTGGTGCGGGTGGTGCCAAGAGGGATGAGCACGCTCGACTCCAGAACAGAGACCCCGGCCTTCGCGGCGGCCGGCTGACCGTTCTATATTTAGGCGGCGAACGTGTCCGCTTCCGGCGGATCGCCGAACGACGGCGGGATCCAGATCCGCCGACTACGACTCGCACGAAAGGATCGCACCAATGGAAGACTTCCCGAAGGGTCTGGCAGGCGTTATCGCCTCGGAAACGAACATGTCGTACATCGACGGCCAGGAGGGCAAGCTCGAGTACGTCGGGATCAGCATCGACGACCTGGCCGAGCACTCGTCGTTCGAAGAGACCGTCTTCCTGCTCTGGAACAACCGCCTGCCGACGTCTTCTGAGCTCGCCGATTTCAAGGCGAGGCTCGCGAAGCGGTACGCCTTGCCAGCGGGGCTCGCCCGACGTGTGACCGACATCCCCACGACCGCTGAGCCCATGCACGTTCTGCGGACCGCCGTGTCGGAGATGTCGTTTTACGACACACACCCGAGCGACGTCGATGTCGAGCAGGCCCGCCGCAAGGCGATGAACATCCTCGGTCAGGCCCCGACGATCGTTGCGATGTTTGATCGCTGCCGACGAGGGCTGCCGATCGTCGCGCCCGATCCGAGCCTCGGGTTCAGCGAGAACTTCTTGTACATGCTGAACGATGAGAGGCCGACCGAGACGATGGCCCGCGCCTTCGACATCTGCATGATCACGCACGCGGATCATGGCCTGAACAACTCGACGTTCGCCGCCCGCGTGGTGATCTCGACGCTCAGCGACGTGTACTCGGCGCTGACGGCTGCGATCGGCTCGCTCCGAGGACCGCTGCACGGCGGGGCCAACGAGGGCGTCATGCACATGCTCAACGAGATCCCCAGCGTCGATCACGTCGAAGAGTACATCATGGGCAAGCTCGAGCGCAAAGAAAAGATCATGGGCTTCGGGCACCGGGTCTACAAGGCGAAGGACCCCCGCGCGACCTATCTCATGACGCTCGCGAAGCAGCTCGCCGAGGACACGGGCAACGCCGACCTCTACGCGAAGTCGCACCGGATCGAGCAGATCATGGAACGCGAGGTCGCGGCGAAGGGCATTTACCCGAACGTCGATTTCTACAGCGCGACGACGTACCACTGCATCGGGCTCAAGCTCGACCTGTTCACGCCGATGTTCGCGATGAGCCGCATCGGCGGCTGGTCGGGGCACGTCATCGAGCAGCTGAGCGACAACCGGCTCTTTAGGCCGGCGGCGCAGTACGTCGGCCCGCACGATGTGCCCTACACGCCGATCGATAAGCGCTAAGCGGTCTCACTGCCCGAGCAAGACGAGCATCTCATCGAGGACGACCCTCGCGCGGTCCTCGTCGGGGCGCGCGCGCGTGATGATCTCGACGCGGATGTCGCGCACGTCGGGCTCGGCCTTGACGACGATGCGGTCAACCCGTGTGCCGCCGGGCGTGAGCGCCGTGACTGTTGCGCGGTCGATTGACGAGTGGCGCTCGGCGATGGTGTAGCCCATCCGCCGCAGCGCGACTTCGGCGGCGGCCGCGACATCGGTCGCTCGCAGGGGGTCATCGAGCGTTGCGCTGAGCACGGGGGGCGACCAGGTCGCTCGGACGCCGTGGAAGCCCTGGGTCGCCACGGTTGATCGGCAGCCGACGGCAAAGAGCGCCGCGATCATGAGTCCCGAGATGGTGGTTCGTCGCCCAACCATTGCTTCATATCGAGATCGTCCAGCGAGAGCCGGCCGCGCCATTCTTCGAGCGCCTGGGCCAGGATCGGGTCGATAGGATCGGGTGTTCGCGGCGGCGGCGGCGATGGCTTTGGCGACGCCGGCTTTGGCTTCGGCGTCTTGGGGATCGGTGGCGGATCGGGTGTCGGTGCGGCCGGCGCCGGGTCTGTCGGAAAGTCGTCGAGATCGAGATCGAAGAGCTCGTGCCAGTACTGCACAGCGGCCCGGCTCAGCGGCACCTCGGTCGCAAACGCCGGCCGGACCCACCGCTTGCCCGCCCGCTCGGCGTCGTCGAGCAGGGTTTCGACGAACCCATCGGCCGACACGGGCCTCGCCCGGACGGCCTTGGCGGCACGGATCAGCCGTCGGTCGTTCGAGACGATCTTGAGCCGACGCGGGGCCGAGTCGCGGGCGATCCACCGCTCGATCAGCGAGTCCGCATCCCGACCCGGCCCGGCGTAGACGATCTCGACGCCCTCCACCCGGTACCGCAGTTCGGCCCGCCGGTCGGCCGACGGGCCCAGGTGCTCGGGATGCGGGGAGCCATCGCAGATCAGGGCCGCGCGATCCTTGCGATAGCGGCCGGCGGCGATCAGAACGGCCAGATGGCCCGGCGTGGGCTCATCATGCAGCGATCGCAGGGCGGCGGGGGTATGGAGCACGTTGTAGGTATCGACCAGCAGCATCGGCGTATGTTTGGATCCGGGCGAGGCCATTCCAACCGTCGCTCGCGGCGTCTCCCACGAATGTCACCGGCTTGAAAGGTGCAGGCGGGCTGCCTTTACTTGCTGCCCACGCGGGTTGGTTGTATACCGGCCCACCCGCGGCTGGGCAAGCTGGTTATCTCGAACGAAACCGAATGAGCTCCTAGGAGAGTATCCTCGATGGCGATCCGGATTAAAGCACGCAACAACGAATCACCTGAGCAGATGATGCGTCGCTTCAAGAAGCTCATCGAAAAGGAAGGGCTCACGAAGGAAATCAAGCGGAAGGAATTCTACGAGAAGCCCTCCGAGCGACGGCGTCGGGCGGCCCGCAAGGCCGAATCGCGTCGCGCGAAAGAACGCTAATGCACGCGCCCGGCGAACGCCGGGCGTTTTTGTTTCACCCCGCGGGTGCCCACCGGGCGGCGGCGGCGGATTCCTGACCCGAGGCCCGCGACCGATCTTGGTCGTCGCGAAGGGGGCGGGCCCATCGCATCCTGAGTTTGTTGCCGCTCGCGCTGCCAGAGCCCGGCGCTTCGCCGGGGACGACCCGCGGCAACCCGAATGTGGAGACCACCGGCATGTCTACGCTCGATCCGGTCCCGATGCTCGCTGAAATCGGCGACATCCCGTGGCTGTACTACTTTGCGCCGATCGGGGGCATCGTCGCGCTGCTCATGGCCCGCACGTTCAGCGGCTCGGTGATGAAGCAGTCCGAAGGCGACGACGAGATGGTCCGCATCGCGCAGGCGGTGCGAGAAGGCGCGATGGCGTATCTCGTCCGCCAGTACAAGGTCGTCGCCGGCGTCTTCGTCCTGCTGCTCGCGTTCCTCGGCGGGATGGTCGCGCTCGATCTGCAGGCGCCGCTGACCCTCGCGGGGGTTCCGATCGCGGGTTTGCTCTCGGGTCTCTGCGGCTGGTTCGGCATGAAGATGGCGACCAACGCCAGCGCCCGGACCGCGTTCGCCGCCAAGCAGTCGCTCAACGACGGCCTCACCGTCGCGTTCCGCTCGGGCGCCGTCATGGGCCTCGTCGTCGTCGGCTTCGCCCTGCTCGACGTCAGCATCTGGTTCTTCACGCTGAACAGCTTTACCGACTTCGGTCTCGCCGAGATCTCGACGATCATGCTGAGCTTCGGCATGGGCGCATCGACGCAGGCGCTCTTCGCCCGCGTCGGCGGCGGCATCTACACCAAGGCCGCCGACGTCGGCGCCGACCTCGTCGGCAAGGTCGAAGCAGGCATCCCCGAGGATGACGCCCGCAACCCCGCGACAATCGCGGACAACGTGGGCGACAACGTCGGCGACGTCGCCGGCATGGGTGCCGACCTGTACGAGTCGTACTACGGCTCGATCCTCGCCACCATCGCGCTCGGTGCGGCCGCGGCGTTCACGCTCGACTTCGACACGGCCGGCCAGGCGACGACCTTCGCCTTCGCCCTCGCGGCTGCCCCTCTTGCGATCGCAGGGCTTGGCATCTTCTGCTCAATCGCCGGTATCTTCACGGTCAAGGCCGATGAGAACGCTAGCTTCGCCAAGCTGCTCAAGGGCCTCCACAAGGGCGTGTACGTCGCGTCGGCCCTCATCGGCGTCGCCGCGTTCGGCGCGCTCTGGTTCCTGCTCAGCGGAGCGAACGAGAGCGCCGCGCTCGCCGAGGTCGGCACCACTTGGTGGCGTCTGGGCCTCGCGATCTTCACGGGGCTTCTTGCCGGCAACGTCATCGCCTACGCGACCGAGTACTACACCAGCTACGAGCACAAGCCCACGCAGCGGATCGCCGAGCAGGCGCTCACAGGCCCGGCGACCGTCATCATCTCCGGCATCGCCGAGGGCATGAAGTCGACCTGGGCCTCGCTGCTCGTCGTCGTCATCGCCATCATCGCGGCGTTCGCGTTCGCGGGCGGTGCAGACAGCTTCCTGATGGGTCTCTACGGCGTCGGCATCGCCGCCGTCGGCATGCTCTCAACGCTCGGCATCACGCTCGCGACCGACGCCTACGGCCCGATCGCCGACAACGCCGGCGGCAACGCCGAGATGACCGGACAGCCGCCCGAGGTCCGCGAGCGCACCGATATGCTCGACAGCCTCGGCAACACGACGGCTGCGACCGGCAAGGGCTTTGCGATCGGCTCGGCCGCCCTCACCGCACTCGCACTCTTCGCGGCGTACGTGCAGGTCGTCCAGATCCAGATCACGACCCAGAGCGTGACCTATGTCGAGGCCGCGAACTACGACGTGCCCGCGCACAGCGAGCCGTACGCGGTCTACGAGGGCCACGGCAAGTTCGCCGTTGTCTTCCCAGGCGCCGGCGAGGACGGCGGCGACTACGTCGACGGTGCGATGCTCGTCGATCGCACCCAGATGAGCGCGGGCGACTACGACCACCTCGAGGCCGGCACAGTCATGCCGGTCCAGTGGCGCAGCGGTCGCGGTGCGGGAGGCCACTCGCACGGCGGGCACGATCATGCACACACCCACGAGCACACGCATGACGATGGCACAACACACAGCCACGAGCATGAGCACGAGGGCGACCACGATCATGCGCACAGCCCCGATGATGCGCACGAGCACGAGCACACGCACGGCGACGGCACGACACACAGCCACGAACACTCGCACGACGATGGCGAGCACAACCACAGCCACGGCGGCGGCGGGCACGCGGACGCCCTCGTCTACTCGATCCAGACCATCATCCCCCACGGCAACCACACGCACGACCTCGACTTCGAGATCATCTCGAGCCGCAACGGCTCGGTCCGCGATGTGCTCGCGTTCTACGACGTCACCATCACCAACCCCCGCCTGCTCGGCGGCATCTTCATCGGTGTGCTGCTGGCGTTCCTGTTCTGCGCTCTGACCATGAACGCCGTGGGCCGCGCTGCCTACGCGATGATGGGCGAGTGCCGCCGGCAGTTCGGCATCATGCGTGACGGCTTCCGCAAGAGCGGCATGTCGGAAGAGGACATCGCCAACCCCGAGAGCTGGCCCAAGCAGACCGAGGTCGACGGCAAGACCTACCCCGACTACGCCAACTGCGTGTCGATCTCGACCGCGGGCGCGCAGAAGGAAATGGTTGTGCCGGCCGTGCTGGCGATCGTCATCCCGATCCTTGTTGGTCTGGTGCTCAGCGTTCCGGGCGTGATGGGCCTGCTCGCGGGCGGCCTGACCTCGGGCTTCGCGGTCGCGGTCTTCATGGCCAACGCCGGCGGCGCGTGGGACAACGCCAAGAAGCTGCTCGAGTCGTACGGCCGGATCACCGCCGACGACATGGTCAACAAGCCCGACGTCGCCGCCAAGGTCCCCGCTTCTGTTCGCGACGCGATCACCGCCCGCGCGCAGGAGATGATCCAGACCGGCCGAGGCTCCGAGTACGTCTACGGCAAGGGCTCGGAAGACCACAAGGCAACCGTTGTTGGTGACACCGTTGGTGACCCGTTCAAGGACACCTCGGGCCCGTCGCTCAACATCCTGATCAAGCTGATTTCGGTTGTCTCCGTTGTCTTCGCCGGCCTGATCGTCAAGTACGGCCCGGTCGTCGGCAGCCTGATCGGCCTCGGCTGAGTAAGCACCTCATCGGTTGCAGCTGATCCGGATTCAAACGATCCGGATTTCAGGAGCAACGACAATCTGAGTTAGCTATCCCCCGAGCCGGTGTCAAGCCGGCTCGGGTTTTTTTGCATCCGCGTCGGAACGGTCCCCGAAACCGTGTCCATCATTCGCTCAGCTCACTGCGAGCCGAAGCGAGAACCCAGCGGCCCGTCGGGGCCACACCTTGAAGCAAAGGAGACTTGGTTATGGCCACGGCCACGGGATTGTTGTGCGCGCTCGTCCTCTCAGGGAGTGCCACCGTTGCAACCGGCTCGCTCTCGCACCACACATCGAACGATGATCTTCAGAACATCGTCGAGATCGCGGTTGGCAGCGAAAGCCTGACCACACTCGTCGCCGCGTTGAGCGCCGCAGAACTCGTGGACGACGTGCAGAACGCAACGGGCATCACGGTCCTCGCACCGACGGATGCCGCGTTCGGCGACCTCGACCAGCGGGCCCTGCAGAACACGATCGAGAACGACCCCACCGGCCGGCTCGCCGATGTGCTCAAGTACCATGTGATTCCGGAGCGGCTTACCGCGGCCGAGCTTGTGAAGCGACGCTTTGTCACTACCCTCGACGGCCAGCGTCTTGAGATCAACATCACCGGCAGCGGGCTCGAGCTCAACGACGCCAGCATCGTCGCCGCCGACATCGAGGCGGACAACGGCATCGTGCACGTGATCGACACGGTGCTCATCCCCGCCAAGGACAACATCGCCGAAGTCGCGCAGAACGCCGGCACGTTCGAGACCCTGCTCGCCGCCGTCGGCGCTGCGAACCTCGCCGAGTTCGTGAGCGCGACCGACCCGATCACGGTCTTCGCGCCGACCGACGATGCCTTCGCCAAGCTAGGTGCCGAGAAGATCGCCGAGCTGCTCGAGCCCGCGAACCGCGACACGCTCGTCGAGGTTCTTTCGTATCACGTAGTACAGGGCCGGGTCTACGGCGGCGACCTGTTCGAGACCTCCGAGATCGACGCCGTCGCCGGCGGCACGCTGACGCCGAGTATCCGCAACGGCAGCATCTTCATCAACGATTCCCAGGTCGTTGCCCCCAACATCGACGCGGCCAACGGCGTTGTGCACGCCATCGATGCTGTGCTGATCCCCGACTCGTTCGAGGTCTCGTCAACGGCGCGTCTGGAACGAAACGAGCCCGCCGCGAGGGTGCTCGCCATCGCGATCGAGCGAGGCGTCCCGCTGTTCAACAACCACCAGCCCGGCGCGTGCGCGGCGATCTACGAGGTCGCGATCCGCTCGGTGCTGCTGCTCGAAGGCGGGCTGAGCGGCGACCAGCGGGATGCGCTGCAGACCGCTCTTCGAACCGGCTCAGGCGAGCGGAACCCGAGGGAGCGTGCCTGGATCCTCCGCCGCGGTATGGACAGCGTCCTGCCCGACGCTGAGCGGCCCGACGCGATGCTGACCAGCAACGGCCGTCGCAGCCACTAGGGCATCATTCACAATCCCATTCGGCGAGGCGCTCGGCATATCCCGGGCGTCTTGTCGTGGTGCACGGGTGCAACGCAGGACGCGCAGACTCACTCGAGTCAAGTGAGGGAGACACACGGGACGATCGCCAGGCAGTCACGACCCATCGATCTGTCGGAGCACTTCATCCGCCGCGGCCGCCGCACCGGCAGCGTGCAGGCGGTCGGCGTAGCGGGTCCCGATCCTGTACCAGTTGCTCTGACTGCGGAAACCGCCCAGCGCGAACGGGCGCTCGGCCTCGCTGAACGTCCGTTTCAACAGATCCAGATCTGGGCCCTGCTTCCCCGATCGGGCAAGCATGGCGAGCATGCGGTCGATCGCCTCGATCGCAAACGGTCCCTTGTTGAGGAACCGCCGTGTGACATCGTCATACGCGCGCCACGCCATGTCGAGATCGCCCATTGACTCGAAGACTTCCCCCTGCTTCAAGCGGACCCACGCCTGCAGATCGCTCCTCCCACGGAGGCGCGGCATCGCCCACTCCAGGACCTCGACCTGGGTCGCACTCTCGGAAACCGCGCCGAGCAGCAGTTCCACGATGTCCGTGAGCGTGTCAGGAGACGTCCGCCCGGCCGATCGCGCGAAAGCCGTGAGCCAGGTGTCGATCGTTCGATTCTTCACACCGCCTTCCGCGGCGAGCGAGGCGAACACACGCCATGCATCGATATCGCCCGGTCGGCGCTCGACGCTCATCTTCAGCAGTTCGACCCGATGAGAGGGCTCGCCGTGCCTGGCGGCCTTCCGACCTGGGAAGATCTCCGCAACAAGGGCTTCGCCCGATGCTTTGTCATACGCCGAGACACGATCGGCCGCCCGCGCGAGGGCGGCGGCCTGCCAGCGGAGGTCGTCTGAGATTCCTGCGTCGCTCGCGCGCATCGCCATCACACCATCGGTGATGACCTGACGGGTCTGAGGATCAAACGTCGCGCCCCGCACGCCCTGGTACGCGTCGTACCGCCCGGCATCAAAGTCCCACCGCAGCCCCGAGCGGCTGGCGCGCAAGTAGCCCAGCCACGCATGAGCGACCTCGCCCGACCGGCCGACCATGTATGCGGCCGGCACGCCATTGGCCTTCGCGACGTGCTCGGCGAAGTACGCCTGGTCGGCGCAGACACCGCCGAACTCTTTGATCGCCCGGATGCTGTACCGCGGAGCGAGCGTGACGGCCTTTGGTCGCCCCGTGCGGAAGTGCTCGATGTCGTACTCGATCTCGAAGAACCGGCTGCCGTGGTTGCGGTCCCGGGAATAGGTCCGCCGCGCCCATTCGAGCTCAGAGACGCCCTCCGTTGCGGACACCAGAAAGACGAGAATGTCGGCGGGCAGGTGTCGCGGATCAATCTGCAGTTGATCTGCGTTGGACGTGAAGTACCCGAAGACAGCGTTGGCGTCGTCAGCACGGACGGTGTTCTCGTTCACATTTCTCTCTGTCGGCTGGTCATGAACCAGCGCGAGCGCGACCGCGAGCCGGCCGAACTCTGTCACGGTCGGAAGACCAAACGAGCCGACCTGATCGAGCAATATCGAGACGGCCGCCGCCGGATCGTCGTGCTCGAAGTCAAGCTGGAAGACGAATCGGCGTACGAGCATGGGGCGCTCGCGGGCAAGCACTGCCAATCGCTGCGCGTCCGCCGCCGGCAAGCGGGCGCAGATCGCGGTAAGTCTCGCGAACGCCTCGGCGGCCACCAGCAACTCGACGTCGCGTTCGTTTGCCGCCAGTGCCGTTGCGTCGGCGAAGCGCTGGGCATCGGCGGCATTTCGATCCGCATCAGTGCCAAGCTCTGAGAGCCCCGCCGCAATCGTTTCGGCAACAGCTTTGGAAAGTGGCACGCCTCGCTGGCCGGCGGCGACCAGGGCCGGGCAGACGGCACAACACAGAACTGCAAGACGAGCCGCCCTCATGCCGATGCTCCTATCCACTCGGTACCGCCCGTTCACTCGGTGTCGCCCACGATCGACGAGAACTCGTCGGCATCGACGTTCCCGCCCGAGAGAATAACGCCGACGCGCTTTCTCTCAAACCTCCGCGGGTCGCTCAGCAGGCCCGAGAGCCCGAGCACGCCGGCCGGCTCGACCACGAGTTTCAACCGTTCGAAGCAGAACTTCATCTCGCTGCGCAGCTGATCGTCGGTCACCGTCATCATCTCATCGACCGCAGAGAGCACGATCGGGAAGGTAAATCGCCCAAGATGCGGCGTCCTCGCCCCGTCGGCGATGGTCGCGGGATTTCGAACCGTGTGCAACCGACGATCGCGGAAGCTCCGGGCCGCGTCGTCCGCGAGCGAGGGCTCGACACCAACGACTCGGCATCCGGGGATCAAAGCTCTCGCGACGATCGCGCTCCCCGAGATGAGTCCCCCACCGCCGACACAGACAAACAAGGCGTCCAGCGGGCCGTGATCCTCAATGAGCTCGAGCGCTGCGGTCCCCTGCCCCGCGATGACATCCGGATGATCATAAGGCGGGATCATCAAAAGACCTTCCTGATCGGCGATCTCGGCCCCGAGTTCTTCGCGCACCGCATCGGCCGGGTCGTAGGTCACAACGCGGCTGCCTATGACTCTCCCGATTTCGACATAGGCACACGTCGCAGCGAGCTTTAGGGCAGGCGCGTTGTTAGGCATCACGATGACGGCACGCTTCGACAGCAGCGACGACGCCAGGGCGATCCCCTGAGCGTGATTCCCCGAGGAATACGTCAGCACACCCGGCGCGTCATCAGCAAGCCGGCTCAGCGCGTTGCACGCCCCCCGAAACTTGAACGCTCCGACGCGCTGGAAGTTCTCGCATTTGAGAAAGACCGACGCTCCGGTCCTTGCGTCGAGCGTTCGGCTGGTCATCACGGGTGTCCGAGTGGCGTAGGGCCGGATAGTGCGTGCGGCACTCCGCACGTCGTCGATGGTCACGGCATCAGCCAGTGACATGTCCGGCTCGATTGGCACAACGGTGGTCATGCAGTAGATCGTAGAAAAACGACTACCGCCCCGTGGCGGGGCGGCAGCCGTAGGAATCAAATTCCTGCGTATGTGGTGGGCTGCGTCAACGGCATGCCCGTCGACTGGCCGTTAGCGGCGCAGCCCTTTCGTACAGTCACACTTCGTCACTGGATCACCTCCTTCGCTAAGAGTCACCTCAGCCGTCGCGGACGCCGTACTCACGCCGCCGCCGAGCTTCCTCCTCCCCGGCCGTCACCGGAGACCCATCGCCCGGGCCGCCCGCACGCCGGCGGGACCCTGCACCCGGTCGCGGCTAGCCGTGCCCGGCTGCCTTGCCGGGTTCTCCGGGGGCAGCCTCTGGCACTGTCACTCGCCGTATGTAGATTATCGTCGAACGGGGCGGCGGATGCATCGAATATGCCGCCTCGTCCTCGAAAAACCGGCCCAAGCGAGACTCGAGTATCGCGAATCTGCTGTCTTTAGCACGCGCCCAACCCCATCACGCCGCCAGTCGAGACTCAGATTGACGCAGTGAACCCTCACCGATGGTCTGAGCGAGACACCAAGGTTGTTGGTGCTATGCTTGTGCCCTCGTACCGGCAGCTTTGCCGGCCTGGGGGCGGTAGCTCAGCTGGTAGAGCGATGCGTTCGCAATGCATAGGTCGGCGGTTCGAGTCCGCTCCGCTCCACTTTGGATTTCGAAGTTAGCGAAGGGCCCCCCTCTCTCTGGGGATGTTGGGGTCCTGTAAAGATCTGCTTTCTTCTGTGATCCCCGATCCGTGCGTCACACACGATCAAGGTCCCCGCTAAACATTCCGATCCCACCTCGGCAGGGCGGGCTCTGCTCCGAACGGGGGATTGCTTTGGAAGGCTTGGTGGTCTGGGGCGTTGTTGCGGCTGCCATCGTCACGATGATCGTTGTCGTGCTGCGGCCCGGAGGGTCGAAGAACCCCCTGCCGATCGGGCTGCTGCTCGCCGGTGCGGGCGTCGTGCTCATGAGCGTCGATTCGCTTCTGCCCGAAGCCCAGGGGCTTCTCGGCGAGCAGGCAATGGACTTTCTGAACAGCGAGGATCAAGCACTCGCGCTGGGTATCGCGAAGCTCTGCGGCCTCGGCCTGCTGCTCATCGGCATCCTCCAGCTGTCCCGGTCCTCCGCCGGCCAGGACGATCAGCGCCTGATCGACGCCCACAAGGAACTCAGGACGTCGCACAGTATCGTCGAGAGCATGATGCGCAGCGGGCTCGACGCCAAGCTCGTCGTGCGGGCCGAACGCGAGCATCAGCTCAGCGAACCGCGGTTCATTGTGCGTCTGGTCAACGGGCAGGTCGAGCAGCTCTTCGGCCGTCCGGCGGCGCGGCTCCGGGGAAGGCCGCTGCAGGATGCGTCGCCGCAGTATCTCCGAGACTGGCTCATCGACGCCGCCTCCTGCGCCTGGCAGACCGGGCTGCCGTACCAGGCAGAGCGACGCTTCGATAACGAGCGGACCGAGTGGTTCGAGATCCGCGCTGTGCGGCATCTCAACGGCGTGACGATCAGCATCGCCGACACAACCGATCGGCGGCGTGTCGAGGATGCGCTCCGCCGAGAAGCGCACACAGATCCGCTCACCGGGCTTGCGAACCGGGCGAAGTTCAAGCAAGAGCTCGCCAGCACTGTGCATCGTGTGCACCAGCGGACCAGCGTCGGCTACACGCTGATGTACCTCGACTTCGATCGATTCAAAATCATCAACGACAGCCTGGGCCACGAGGTTGGAGACGAGCTGCTCTGCAGCATCGCCGACCGGATGCGGGCCGCGCTCCGATCGCTCGACATCGAGTCCGGGTGCTCGGGGCTGGCCGCGCGGCTCGGCGGGGACGAGTTTGTCCTGCTCATCGAGGGCCTCATCGATGCCGAAAGCGTGCACTCGCTGTCGCAGGAGCTCGTGAATCTCTTCGGCGAGCCGCATCAACTCAGCGGCAACAGCGTGATCTCAACCGCGAGCATCGGCGTGGTCATCGACGACGGCGCGTACAGCGATGCGCAAGATGCGCTCCGCGACGCCGACACCGCGATGTACACCGCGAAGGAAGCCGGGAAAGGGTGCTACCGGCTGTTCGATGACCACATCCGGTCGCAGGTCACGGATGAGCTCTCGCTGGAGAAGGACCTCCGGCTCGCGGTAGAGGGCAATGAGTTTCATCTGGCATATCAGCCGATCGTCGATCTGAGCACCGGCGAGATCACGGCCTTCGAGGCGCTGATACGCTGGCAGCACGACCGCCGGGGCGTCGTGCAGCCGGGCTCGTTCATCGAGCTCGCGGAGGAGCTCGGGCTGATCGGGCAGATCGGCGAGTGGGTGCTCCGCGAAGCGTGCAGGGCGGCGATCTCGCTGAACGAAGTCGCGCAGGACGGCAAGCAGATCCGCGTCGCGGTGAACCATTCGAAGCGGGAGCTGCTCAGCGGCGACTTCGTCGGTGTTGTTCGCAGCGTGATCGAAGAGACGGGCGCCGAGCCGTGGATGATCAAGGTCGAGGTTACTGAGAGCCTCTGCGTAAAGCACATGGACGAGGTTGTGCCGGTGCTGCGTGACCTTCGCGCGTTCGGCGTGCAGGCCGTCATCGATGACTTCGGCACGGGCGACTCATCGTTCACGGCGATCGAGCAGTTCCCGATTGATGTCCTCAAGATCGACCGGTGCTTCATACGTTCCGACCGGGACCACCGGACGCGGGCGGCCATCCTTCACGCGATGATCGAACTCGCTCACAACCTTCAGATCCCGGTTGTCGCCGAGGGCGTGGAGTCTGTCGAGGACCTGCTCATGCTCCAGAGCCTCGACGCGGACGAGGGACAGGGGTGGCTGTTCAGCGAAGCGATCCGGCTCGACGAGGCAGAGCGTCTTGTTGCCAACGGCATGAGCCGCTGGATCGAGTCGCTCCCAATCATCGAGCACATGAATCGGTTCGACAAAGACCTGCCCCGGGCGGGATGAGCCTGCCGTCGTCACCCCGCTTGGGACGCTCTATGCCACCGACGCGCCGCGGCCACGCAACGCACCGAGCAACCGCAGCGCCTGCTTCCCGTGGAGTGCGAGCACCACTGCTGACACCACCAGTGTGCCCACCGCCATGGCGAACAGCGTCCCGCCGTCGGACTCCGTCATGGCGGGGTCGGCCTCGCTGGGGAACTGCACCTGCACGCCGATGAACACAAGGTGCGTTGTGATCGCACCGAGCATGGCTCCCATAGAGAGCAGCGCTCCGATGGGCACGGTCTTCGGGACGAGGATGAGCACCGCCGCGACGAGTTCCATTGCCACGGTTGCGAGCGCGGCCGGATAGCCGCCGATGTCCTCAAAGATGGCCTGGGTGTTGGGGTGATAGGGGATCTTCTGGGCCGCCAGGACGCCGTAGATGCCGGCGACCGCGACCCGGAGGACGATGCTGGTGACGTTGCGTGCGTTCATCGCTGTGTTCTCCTTCTGCAGGCAAGACGCCCGCGTGCGTCGAGAGAAACAGGATACACCAGACGTCTATTTCGCCGGCGGACTAATTGTTTGTATTTACTAACTATTTGTCGTACGTCTTCGCCAAGGACTCAAAGGGTCCATTCGCATCTTGCAATCTCGAGGTGCCCGACGTCACGCCAAAGCAGGCGTGTGAGTCGGCACGCAGACCGACGCCCGCACGACCGGGGTGCATCCCCGCTATGCGACGTACAGCCGGTTCGAAAGTCTGTTTATCGTCGAGGCAACGGATCGATCAGCCCGAACCGGCTGACTCCGTCGCAATGACCCCACGGGGATTCGAACCCCGGTTTTCAGGATGAGAACCTGACGTCCTGGACCAGACTAGACGATGGGGCCGTCTTCGTGAAATGCTAGCAGAGGGCATCGCTTCGTCAACCGGGCGACACCGCCGGCAGCACAACCAAAATGATCAGGTCGTACACCGCGTGCGCCCCCGCGGCGATTCCGAGCCCGCGGGTCAGGAAAAGCCACGCGAGAAACACGCCTGCGATCAGGTAGAACAGCGTCGCTTCGACATCGATGCCACCGCCGGCCTCGATGCCGTGGAACGACGCGAAAGCAAAGGCCGAGACGCCGACCGAGAGCCAACGACCGACCGCTTCCTTGACCGAGCACACGTCAACGAGCAGGGCATGAACGGCTGCAATGAGTGCGAAGCGGAACACGAACTCCTCGTACACACCAGCGCCGACCGCGATCGCCGACGCAGCAAACGTCGGCCCGGGCTGCGCGATGTCGGACAAAAACCCCATCACGCCCGCCAGCACCGCGATCGGCAGGGCCCACACCACCGATTCGCACAGCATCAGCAGCGGAACGATCGGCCGAAGACGCCACCCGGGCCTGGAGATCAGCTGCTGCGCGAGCAGCGTCGCCGCCAGCAAAATGCCGGGGAGATGGACACCGATCACCCCGAAGATCTCGAACAGCGTGTTGATCAGATCGCGTGAGGTCAGCATAGACCGACCACCCCGCTCTCCAAGAACGCTTGCAGCGGCTGCTTCATAGAAGACAACACCCGGCAGTAGAAGTGCTGCCACGGCCAGCGGGCGTCGCGAGGCGAGGGCATACGAAGAGGGATTGAGTTCGAGATCAGCGTCGGCCTGCCGATGGCCCCTGCTCATCTCGGGGCTACGAACTCAGCGAGGCCTTAAGCCGCTGGTTCAGCCGGCTCTTTCGGCGGTCCGCCTGGCGGCGATGGATCACACCCTTCTGAGCTGTGCGATCGATGACCGAGCACGCCCTTTGGAACGATGACCGCGCTTCCGCCTGATCGCCGCTCGCGACTGCGGTTTCAAAGTCTTTGATTGCGGTCCGCATGGTGCGAAGACGCCACCTGTTCCGCGACCGGTGCGCCTCGTTCTGACGGATACGCTTCTTCGCTGAGACCGAGTGAGCCATGCTGGTTGGTGCCCTTTAATGATGCCGAGAGCGGTTTGTTCGGCAGTAACCCGCGGGGACAAGTATTGCAGCACCTCCGGGCGAATTCCATCCTGTCACGGTCGGCAGGCCCCACACCGGGTGAAGTTCTTCACCGGTCATTGCGAAGCAGGCGACCAGTGTTCTGTTCTGTGATAGGGTTCTACAAGGATAAGGAGAGCTGATGGAGCCGGACTGCCGCCGGGATGCAATCAGCCAGAGACCCTTGCGTTCTTCTGAGATGAAGATCCGGGCGTTCTCACTCATCGAGCTGCTGGTGACGATTTCGATCATCGCCGTGCTTATCGGGATCCTCCTGCCCGTTCTGCCGCTGGCGAGAGACGCGGCGAGGCGGGTCGCGTGCGGTGCGACCCTGAGAGGCGTGGGCCAGGGGGTCGAGCTCTACATCCAGGACAACAAAGACCTCTACCCCGCGGCACGGTACATGCCCGAGCCATGGCTCCGAATCGACCCGAACGACTTCGGCGTTCCCGATGATGAGCTTGAAGAGTTCAACGCCTCGCTCCCCGATCGCATGGCAACGTACCTCGACGATGGCAAGGAGGTATGGAAGTGCCCCGGGGACAAGCAGGTTCACGGCATCGAGTGGACCGACGAGCGGGGCGATCAGCGTATCGGCGGCACCTCGTACACCTACACGAGCGGCCTGGGCAGCCGCAGGATCGACGAATCCTGGTTTGTTCGCCGCCTCGGTATGAACACGTCCCAGGTCCCGGTTGTGTACGACTTCGACGGCAACACGTACGAGACCGAGGACGGTCGGCTGGTACAGGTCGATTTCTTCCACTCGTCGCGGAATCTCTTGTTCGCCGACGGGCATGTCGGTAAGTTCGAATCGGCAGAAGGGGACTCGTGATGACAGACCAGCAATCAGCCTCATTGCTCGACGGCATCGAGTTTGAGAAGCGCAGAGCGGTCGACGCCGACTGGTCGAAGGCAAAGCGGATCGCCGTCGGCTCGCTCGCGGGCCTGCTTGCGGCCGCGGCGCTCGGCGTTGGGTTCTGGTTCGCCTGGCAGCATCGGCCGGTGGGCTTCCCCGATACGACGGAGCAGGCGCTCGCCATGGTGAAGTCGGGCAGGATCGAGCGTCTGCCCGCTGATCGGAGGCGTCAGTGGTACGCCGAGGCGGCCCCGCTCCTGCGTGACGTCCCGCGTGAGCAGTGGCGAACCAGCTTCGACGAGGACGACCGAAGGGCAGCCATCGAGATCATGCGGGCACAGTTCGCCGAGAACATCCGCGAGATCGCGCGGGGCAACGCGTCGCCTCAGAGCATGTTCGAAGGCATGCCGGCGAGAAGGCCCCGGGCTGACCGCGGCGACGGCGAAGGTCGGAACGCGGACAACGCCGAAACCGGGAGACCGTCACGCGCTGAGCGGCAGGCCGCGATGCGTGGCCGCCTGCAGGAGGCCTTTCAGAACGGCGATGCGCAGCAGACCGGGCTCATGGGCGAGTTCTTCACCATGATGCGAGCGCAGCGCGCCGCGAACGGAGGCCAGGGCGGAGGACCTCGACGCGCACCTACGGGGCGGCCCAGCGGCGGCGGCTAACCCGAAGTCTGCGTCGCTACACTGCCGCCGTATGGCTGCCGCGCTCGACATCACGGACCTCGGCTTCCGCTACGCCGGTGCCGCGGACGATGTGGTGCGCGTTGATCGGCTCTCCATCCACGCCGGCGAACACGTTCTGCTTTCAGGCGCATCCGGCGCTGGAAAGAGCACGCTGCTCCAGCTCATTGCCGGACTCATGGAACCGAGCCGCGGCGTCGTCCGGGTCGACGGCACCGATGTGCACGGGCTTCACGGCGCGAGACGAGACCTCTTCCGCGGCTCAAAGATCGGGATGATCTTTCAAACCTTCAATCTCCTGCAAGGGTTCTCGGCCGCGGAAAATGTCATGATGGCGCTGAAGTTCAGCCGCGTCTCCAAAGCCTCGCACCGCGACCGAGCGGTCGAGCTGCTGGCCGCGGTGGGCGTGACCACTCCCGATCGCGAAGTGACACAACTCAGCGTGGGCCAGCAGCAACGGGTCGCCGTTGCGCGAGCGGCCGCGACGAGCCCGGCGATCGTGCTCGCCGACGAGCCCACCGCAAGCCTGGACCCTGAAACGGCAGACGCCTCGATGGCGCTGATTCAGGACACGTGCCGATCGATCGGTGCCGCGCTGGTCTGCACGAGCCACGACCCGACAATGGCCGACCGGTTTGAACGCCGAGAGTCCTTGGACGACCTCCGCTCGGCGGCTCAGTATCAGAGAGTCTGACGATGGCTATCAGCGACCTCACCATCATCAGACGAAGCCTGTCTGCGAGGCTGTTTTCGACGGTCACCACGGTGATCACCGTTGCCGTCGCCGTGGCCCTGATGCTCACACTCCTGTCGATGCGCGACTCGGGCAAGGCCGCGTTCGAGCGCGGCACCGGCAACATGCACCTTCTGATCAGCCGCGACTCGTCTTCGCTCGTCAGCGTGCTCAACGGGGTGTTCTACGCCGACCCACCGGCACGATCGATCGACGCGGCGAAGCTCGGCGAACTGCGGAACACCTACCAGCCGGCCTTTTCGTACTTCATCCCGACGCAGCAAGGCGACAGCTACCGCGGTATGCCCGTCCTGGCAACCACCGAGGAGTTCTTCAGCAGGTTTAGCCCCGATCCGGACTTCAATCCGGATGACCCCGAGAGCGACGGCGAACCGTGGCAGCTCGCCGATGGCGAGTTTTTCGATGCCCCCTTCGAGGTCGTGTTCGGTTCGGCCGCGGCGAAGGAAACAGGCGTGCGAGTGGGCGACACGATCTTTGTCGTGCACGGCACAGAGGTCAGCCGCAAGGCCGCGGATTCCGCGTTGCAGTTCAGCCCGCACGTGCACAAGGACTTCGAGTACCGGGTTGTGGGCATCCTCGAGCCGACCGGATCCTCGCACGATCGGGCGCTCTTCACCGATCTCACGAGTTCGTGGATCATCCACGCCCACGATCGACGACAGGCCGAAGACCCCACGATCACACAGACGACCGTCAGCGATCTCACCGCGGCCGATGCGCTCGTCACGGGGATCTACGGCCGTGTCGCCACTCGCGCAGGCTCCTCCGTGAGCGCCGCGATCCCGGCGATTCTGTCTCAGCTCCGTGCCGATCAGTCCATCACCGTGGCGCAGCCGAAGGAAGAGATCGACACGCTCTTTGAGATCGTCGGCAGCATCGACCAGATCCTCATCGCGATGGCTGCCGCCGTCATGGTGTCCAGCGGGATTGCCATCATGCTGGCGTTGTACAACTCGATGGAGCAGCGACGCCGACAGGTCGCCATCCTTCGTGTGCTCGGCTGCAGCCGGGGACGCGTTGTCGCCCTCGTTCTAACGGAGTCGGCGCTCCTGGGATTGTTCGGCGCCCTCGTCGGACTCGCTGGTGCGTTTATCGGGTCTCAGGTCGTCGCCTCGGCGCTCAAGGCTCAGGTCGGCCTCGTCGTCGAGCCGTTGTTTGATCCGACGCTGACGCTCGCGGTCGGGGCCGCCGCCGTGCTGCTTGGCGCATCCGCCGGGCTCGCCCCCGCAATCCTGGCCTACCGGACCCCCGTGGCTCGCAATCTTCGCCCGATCGGCTGAAGCCGGCCGGCCGATGGTTCGTACACTTGTGCATGACGCAGCGTTGCGGCGCCGCCAGCAACGCGACGGGAAGCCCGGAGGTAGCCGACGTGCACAAGCTCGCATTCGTTCTCGCCGCATCGGGAGTCGCGATTACGATCGCTCCGGCTTTGGGTGCTCTGGCACAGGACCAGTCTGAGACGCAGCCCCAAGCCCCGGCGGCCGCCGACCAGAACGAGACCGACGGCGTGCTCATGGAATGGTCTCTGGGTACGGGCAGCATCGCACTGGTCCGCGAAGGGAACACCATCAGCATGGTCGGCACATCCGCCGACGGCGCGGAAACGCTGCGTCAACGGGTGCGTCTCGTCGCGGATCAGGGAAAGCTCGCGTACTTGCCGATGACCTCGACCGACGGGCGATTCTTCATTGTGAAAGCCGACGGCGCCCTCGAACTGCACGACCCGTCCGGCGAGGTCGGGTTCGCCGGCCTCACGCCCGAACTCGTGAGCGTGCGTGACGACCAGCAGAAGGTCCTTGATTCCATCGCTCCCGTCGTGCCCGCCGAAGAGCCCTCATGGGCTGACGTCATCGACTCCCTCAGCGGGGGCTCGAGCGGTGATGCGGGCGGAGCCGCAGGAAGCAGGACAATCAAGACCGACCCGAATCGCCTCGATATCGAGGAACTCGAGGACGGGACGAAGCGGATCAACGACCGGTTCGTCCTCGCGGGCGAGGGCACCCAGGCCAACCCGTATCAGGTCACGTGGGACTACCTCACGAGCGCACGCGACACCTACCGGCCTCGCGACGGATTCAAGGACATCCCCGCACACGTCAAGATGCTCGATGGCAAGTTCATCCGGCTCGGCGGCTACCTGCAGTTCCCGCTCGCCTCGGCCGAGCCGAAGGAGCTTCTGGTCATGCTCAACCAGTGGGATGGCTGCTGCATCGGCGTGCCGCCCACGCCGTACGACGCGATCGAGGTCGCGCTCTCACAGCCCGCGACGCGCGGCGAGAAGTTCGCCGTCGAGGGTGCCCTGGTCGGAAAGCTCACGATCGATCCCTACCTGGTCGGTGACTGGCTCATCGGTCTCTATCTGCTCGGGGACGCGTCGCTCGATGTAAGCGGAAGCAGGACCGCGGAAGAGGTCTTTGGCAACGCCCCCACCGTCGGTGATCCCGACGCCATGCCGCACAACGGTCACGGCAGGTAGCCGCGGTCTCTACAAGCTTTCGAGATAGTCGCCGTACGGGTCGCTCGCGTCGGCGCCAGCACTGACCTGCTCGAGAAGCCCGGGGACGTGGTGACCACTCACGCCGGCCGACACGGCGGCAGCAACGACCAGCCTGATTGCAAGCCGTTTGCCCGCCGAGAGGCCCCGCAGGCCGGGGACGACATCAACAGCCGCCACCAGCAACGGGATCGATGCCACAGCCCCGAATTCCCACCATGCCATCTCGGCGACAAACTGCCAGCTGAGCGTGAGCACCACGGCTGTCCATGCGATGAAAGCCGTTCCCATCGCGTGAGTACCGGGCACCGATTTGCGCGCGAGAAACGTCGCCGCCGCGATACCGCCGGCCGCGGCCGCGACCGCCCCGGCGACCTGCGACTGCACTGTCACACCGGCTCCGAAGATCACGGGCACAAGCCCGCCGGCGGTCACCATCGCGACGAGCGCGTGACCACGCGCGGTGGACTTCGATGCGGTCCGATCGCTCGCGGCAAACGCAATAGCGAACCAGGCGACGACACCGCCGATCCAGAACGCTGCTTCAGTGCCTTCCCAGAAGTTCTGCCAAGTCCGCGACATCGGGCCGAAGATGAACGCCGCGATGATCATCGCTCGACCCGCCCACCGGACGACATGCCGCTTCTTCCCCGTGAATATCAGCGCGTCCAAACAGGCCGTAACCCCGGCAAGAGCGAGAAGCGGCAGCGCCCACTCGGCGGCGGCGACCGGCCAGCGATCGGGCACCCCGTCCATGCCAAGATTCGCGAAGACGAACGCGGCGGCAAACCCAAACGCGGCACCGACTCCCGCGCGAGGCGAAGCCGTGCCAGGGTCAACCCTGCGGCCTGCTCTGAAAGCGATCGCCGCAACCAACGTTGCGACAAACGCGATGGCCGCGGGCCCCGCGATACCAAAGACTGCGATCTGCGCTCTGGGATCGTCAAGGCCCACGGCGAAGCTCCATCTCGATGAGTATCTACTGCTTCATACCGGTGATGCCGATCATCACATCGGTCTGGTCGCCCAGGACGCCGACATCTACGCCGTAGTTCACGCCAAAGTCCGACCGCGTGATGCTCAGCGTGGTGTCGATGCCCGAGCGGTAGCCCCCGCGCGGATCGGGCCGGTCTCCGATCCAGTCGATATCGACGGTGATCTCCTGCGATGTCCCGCGGACGGTCATATCGCCCGTCACGCGGATCGTGTTGCTATCCACCGCTTCGAAGCTCGTGCCAACGAACGAGATCGTCGGGAACTCCTTGGCGCTGAAAAAGTCCGGTCCGCGAAGATGCTTGTCGCGGCCATCGTTCGCGGTATCGATTGACGCGGTATCAATCGTGATGTTGATCGCGCTCTGCGAAGGGTTGTCGAAATCGAGCTGGTACGTCCCGGAGACGTCATTGAACCTGCCGTAGAAATTAGACACACCCATGTATCCAACTCGGAAGATCACCGACGAGTGGAGTCCGTCTACTTCGTACAGATCGGCCGCCGCGGACGCGGTCGCCTGCGGCGTGGGATCGTCGAGGCCGACGGCTGTGAAGAGCGAGCCCCCGGTGGTGAGGCCGGCAGCAACGAGCAAGGCGGTGGTGAACTTCATCGGGTACCTCCAGTTAGCGGACAACGGATCGAAACGCTCTGCGGCTCGTGATCCACGGGATCACGAACCTTCGAATCAGATACTTGTTTCAACGATCATTTATTCTCGGATTCTGATCCACGGCGGGTTTCGCCGTACACGCCGCTCCGGATTGCAAGCGACCGATGAATCTGGTAATCTACACGAAAGCCTGCGTCCTCGGCTCACGAGACCGCGACGGAAGTTCTTTCCTGGCACGCGTCTCGGCCATCGGATCGACGAGGAGGATCATGATGCAGGATGAACGATTTCAAGCCTGTCAGAGCGACGTGAAGCCTCTTTCGCTCGAGTCGGCGATCATCGATGTCGCGCCGAGAGTCTGCGGATGCCCGCCCAAGCCCTCCGCAGCACAGCAGCCGACGACCAAACGCTCGCAGATCGGCGAACGCATCAAGCTCTCCTCGACGGGGCACGCCTCGTAGCGTCAGCCGCCCTGCCGCTGTTCAGAGAATCTCAGCGATCTCGAACTGCTTCACGCCGCGCGGAGCGTCCACGCGGATGACCTCGCCGACGCGGCTCTTGAGCAGCGCCTGTCCCATGGGTGAGTTCACGCTGACTTCGACGTGCTCGGCCGCTGCGTCCCCGGAGAGCTCTCCGACGAGCCGGTAGGTGTCGTCGTCGCCGCGTTTGATGTCTTTGAGACGGACGATCGATCCGACGAAGACGACGCCGTCGGCCTGTTTTGTGGCATCCACGACCTGGGCGCTCGCGAGCCGTTCTTCGATCCTGCGGATCTCGGCTTCCTCGAGCCCCTGCTGCTCCCGCGCGGCGTGGTACTCGGCGTTCTCTTTGAGATCACCGAGGGCGCGGGCCTCGGCGATCCGGTCCGAGATCGCCGGCCGGTTCTCCAAGAGCGTCTGGAGCTGCGCTTCGAGCTTGGCCTTGTCTTCCTCGGTGATGAATTCCATCGGCATGCCTCCGGACAACGCGAGCGTCTCCCGCGACGCGGACCGGGAATCTAGGCGGAACCGGCCTGATCCTCAACCCGGGCCAGACGGCGAGTGACGAGCAGCACGCCCCACGCCGCGACGCCCAGGATGAGCGTGAGCAACACCGGCTTCCAGTGCTCGGGAAGCGTGACCGCCCGCCGACCGATCCACGACCGATCAGCAAACAGCTCCCACGGGGCCGAAACCGGGGAGCACACCGCGAGCAGGGACCGCAGCTCGGTCTCGCCCGGCGGCACAAAGATCGCCGCGGCGGGCCCTGACACGCCTAGGACGAGAATCGTCGCCATCGCGGCGGTCCGTCCGAGGGCCGACACGGGGTGCGGCGACTCGCCCAGCGCCCCCTGCGCTCTGGGATGGCCCCGCGCCGGCCCGGTCGCGGCCGCGATGACCGCCCCGATGATCAGAGTCCAAGCCACCAGCACAAGCGCTACGGCACCAACGGAGGAAACACTCCAGCCCGTGATCAGCGACTGAGGCCAGATCAACGCTTGCATCGGGATCAGCACGATCGCGACGTCGCGCAGCGTTGCGGCAACGCCGCCGGCGATGGCGGCGGACTGCGTCAGACGCAGCACAGGCCAGACCGCGAGCAGCCCAACGCCGACCATCGTCAGCAGAACTTTCGATGCCAGCCGGTACCCTTCCGCCGACGCGAACGCCGGGTTGCCGATCGCCGCATACACCGAGCCCGCGACCAGGAAGAGGTAGGCCAGCCACAGCACAGTGAATCCGCGCGGCTCGCCGCGGCGGTGCGCATAGGGGTCGCGCTGGCCCCGCGGCGGCACAAGACCCACCTGCTCGACGAACGCTCGAAACTTCCCGCTCGGCTTCGCCGCCGGTGGCTCACGGCTCGGCGCGTGGCCGCCGGGCTCCTGACTCGGGTTGCGTGTTTCGATCGTCACTGCGACGGATTGTCGCGCCCGTTCGGCCGATCGTCCACCAAGATGGGCCCCGTGCTCAGATCAAGCAGCGGCTGCGACGCGTCGATCCGCTTTCCATATTCGGGGTGCCGACGCATGTAGCTCAGGTTCTTCAGCTTCTGGTGAGTCGGGACCAAATCGCTCACCGGATCCGACGGCGAGCGTCCCCAGACGATCCGATTGCCAAGGTCTGTCACAATCACCAGCCGCTGATCCCTTGCGAAGTCCCCGACGTCGATCCCCCAGATCTGGTCGAAGCCTCCCGGACCGAGGATCGGATCGACCCCGAGCTCGTGGTGGAGCAGCGTCAATAGCTCGACACCCGCGAGCACGGATCGATCGGGCCACAGGGTGCCGGGCAGCACCGATGTCGCCGCGGTCGATCGCTCCGCGCCGACGATCACGGGCAGCCCCGCCGTCTCTTGGCGCCACTGGGCATCGAGCCGACGTCCCCCCGTTGAGACGAGGTAGTCGTAGCCATTCTGCCGGACGACGCCCGCCGGCGCGCGCCACACCGCATCAACGGTGATGACCCCGGGGTCGCTCCGCTCGACCGAACGCAGCTGATGGACCCATCCGGTCTCAACAACCCATGTGCCCAGTCGTTCGAGCAGCCCGACGGCGAGCGGCGTGTTCGACGCCGCAACGAGCCGGTGCGCCTGCTCGTCGAGCTCGAGCTGCACATCTGACGGGGGCCACACCCCGCCGCCGGAGGGGCCGATCGCCTCCGCCCAGGTGAAGCGCACGGTCGGCGGAGATCCCGCGAGCAGCGCGCCGGCCTGCCGATCGGCGAAGCCCATCCCAAGGACAACCGCCGCGACGCAGCCGATGGTCAGCCCCGCCGATCCGATCCGCCGCCACGGGAGCTCTCGCAGGCGGGTTGCAAACGTATCACGTCGCTTCGCTGGTGCCATGAGAAAGGGTCTCGACCGGATCAGCCTGTGAGCTTGAGTGCCGCGTCAACGCGATCACGCACAGCTTCGTGCACAGCATGCCCATGCCGATGCCCATCGCAGCGGCGGCCTTCGGCAGCAGCGAGTGACCCGTGAAGCCCGGCATGGTGTTGATCTCGAGCAGCCAATGCCGACCGCTCAGATCGACCATAAAGTCGGCCCGCGCCAGATGCCGGACGCCGATCGCCTCCGCGAGCCGCCGCGTGTCGCTCTGGACGGCCTGGTGATCCGCCGCCGGGGCGGCGTCGCTGCCCACGGTGTAAATGGTGTCGTCACGGTCGTACTTGGCGTCGTAGTCGTAGGTTCCCCGGGCGGCCGCGATCTCGATGATCGGAAGCGGCTTCAGCCCTCGACCGCGATCGATGAGGCCGCAGGTGATCTCCGCGCCGTCGATCAGCCGCTCGATCATCATTGGCGTGCCCGACTCGCGTGCGTCTGCAAACGCCGCGCGAAGCGACGCATCATCGCGGCACAGCCGGAGCCCGACGCTCGAGCCTTCGAAGACTGGCTTGATAATCGCCGGAGCCGCGAGGGGTGGCAGAACGTCGTGCGTGTTAATCGCCGCCGCCTCGGCGGTGCGAACGCCGATTTTTTCGGCGGTCGACTTCGTCGCGAGCTTGTCCATGCACAACCGGGCTGCGGCGGGTTCGGCGCCGACGTACGGCCTCCCATCGTGTTCGAGTACGTCCTGCAGGGGCCCGCCCTCACCCCACGGGCCGTGCAGCACAGGAAAGACGACGTCGCCAGGCAGATGCCGCAGCGAGTCCGGCGAATCGATGACACAAAGCTCGGCGTCGAACTGGCCGTGGCGCTGAATCGCCGCTGCCACCGCGGTCGCGGAGTCGATCGACACAGACCTTTCCGCATCGGGTCCGCCGGCGAGCACCAGCACACGAGCTCGGGGGCTCATCGCGAACGGCCCCAGACCACGACTTCGGTCTCCAGCGTGACGCCGAAGCGACGCAGCACCAGCGACCGAACTGCGTCGAGCAGCCTGAGAATGTCGGACGCTGTTGCTCCCAGGCCGGACTCGATGAAGTTTGCGTGCACGTCTGACACGCGGCAGGAGCCGATCGCCATGCTCTTGCCGCCCGCACGATCGATGAGCAGCCCCGCGGCGACGCGATCGCCCTCCGCTCCGAGACCGGGCAGTTCGTGCGGCAGCACGGGGTTTTTGAACGAACAGCCGCACGTCCCGGGCTTCATGGGCTGCGTCTGCTTCTTGTGTCGCATGATGCCGAGCAGTCGCTCCTTCGCCGCTACAGGGTCGCCTGGCGTCAGTTGAAACTCGACGGAGGTGACGATCAGGTCACCCAGACCGCCGCTGCGGTAGCCGAACTCGATCTCATCGCGTTCCAGGGTGACGGGCGAGCCCTGACGATCGAATGCGAAGACCCTGCGCACCGAGTCGCCGATCTCGCCGTGCGTGCCGCCGGCGTTCATGACGACCGCCCCGCCAACGGTCGCCGGGACACCGATGATGGTCTCTAGGCCCATCAGCCCGCGTCGGGCCGTGGAGTGGATGACTCGCGAGAGGTCCGCCGCCGCCCCGGCGATGACCGAGCCGCGTGTTTCGTCAATGACAACCCGCTGAAAGCCCTCGCCGAGCCGCACCACAAGCTCGCTCACACCCTCGTCGGCGACGAGCAGGTTGGCTCCCTCGCCCAGGATCCGCAGCCCAGGATCGAGTTCCAGGCACGCCGCGAGTTCTGACTCGTTGCGCGGTGTCGCCAGACGATCGGCCGAGCCTCCGACCCGAAACCACGTCGGGATGGGGGCATCATGCCTGATATCGATACGTTCGGCCAGCCCGGTCATGTGGGCACCGCCGGTCTGCTCGGTGCCGACGCCCCGCGCTCGACGAACGAGTGCGCGACCCGCCAGACCGGGCCCGCGCCCATGACCACCAGCACGTCGCCAGGCTTCGCGAGCGATTCGATCTGCTCCGTGATCGCATCGAAGGGGTAGACGTGCATCGCCCGCACGCCCCGTCCCCGCAGACGATCGACGAGGTCCGCAGCCGAGACGAGCTGCTTTTCTTCCTCGGTATCGCGTACAAAGTAGATGTGCGGCACGATCACGATGTCGGCGTGCTCGAAGGCGGTCGCGAATTCATCGAGAAAGAACCGCGTCCGCGAGTGCTGGTGCGGCTGAAAGACGCAGATGAGACGCCCGCCTTCGTGAGATGCTCCGTCGAGTCGCTCGTGAGTGCGGATCGCCCGGAGCGTCATCTCGACCTCGGTGGGGTGATGGCCGTAGTCGTCGTACACCCGGACGCTGCCCCCGCGGATCGGTCTGTCGCCGAGCCGCTCCAGCCGCCGCCGCACGCCGCGGAAGCCGGCGAGCGCACGAACCGACGCGACCCGGTCGGCCCCGACGATGTCGGCGAGCGCGAACGCGGCAGCCGCGTTGATCGCGCTGTGCTCGCCGGGCATCGGGCACGTGAAGACAGCCGCCTCGACGCCGCGGTGCCGGATGCTGATGCGATGGGCGAGAGGCTCGAGTGAGACGTGCCAGTCCGCCGCCGGATGAAACCCGATGGTCTCGACACGGCAGGCAAGCCCGCGGGTTACCTCACGCCTGTGCGCGGTATCGTGACCGATCAAGAGCACGCCGGACTCGCGCGGGTCATCGGAGGCCGCGGGCAAAAGTGATGCAAACTCGCGGAACGCCGCGATGACAGCGTCCACGCTTCCGTAGATATCGAGATGGTCCGCCTCAACGTTGCCGATGCTCGCGACGCGCGGCGCGAGCGCATGGAACGAACGGTTGTACTCGCACGCTTCTGCGACGAGCAGACCGGGCCGGCCGGCGAAGGTGCCGTCGGGCGTCTCGGGCGCACCGACACGGAAGCCGGTCGCCTGCCCGAGTTCGTCGGTCAGATGTGGGCACGCCGCCCCGACGATGACCGTCGGATCGAGCCCCGACTCGATCAGGCACGCGCTGAGCATGGCGCTTGTCGTGCTCTTTCCGTGTGTTCCGGCGACGGCAATCCCGGTCATCTGCCGCATCGCGTCGCCGAGCGCCTCGGCGTACGTGCGGACCGGGATGCCACGATCGTTTGCGTCGAGCACCAGTGGATGATCGGGCCTTACGGCGGCGGATGCGATGACCCGGCCGACCCCACTCGGCAAGCTCGATGGAGGATCTCCGGCGTCGATCTCGACGCCGAGCGTTCCAAGCGATCGAGTGACGTCTGAGGGCGTGGAATCAGTGCCGCGGACGCGTGCACCCCGAGCGTGCAGCAGCCTGGCCAAGCCCGAGAGCCCGACGCCCCCGATTCCGATGAGATAGCACGAGGTGTCGGCGGCAGTCCCTTCCGCCGGGTGCGTGGACATGCGTGTCACTCCGTGAATCGCGTCGGGCCGCTCCCTCGGCCTCGTATCACCGAGCATATCGGCTGCCGCCGCGCGGCGACGTCAATCCCCGAGGCGGACCTACGATCCTGTCGGATGACCCCGCCGCTACCTTACAAACTGGCGACCCTGTGCGACATGCGTGACGCCGACGGCCGCGTCTTGCTGCTCCGGAGGCTGCGGGCCCCGAACCAGGGCTTGTGCTCACCCATCGGCGGAAAGCTGGACATGGACACGGGCGAGTCGCCCGCGCAGTGCGCCCAGCGCGAGATCCGCGAAGAAGCCGGTCTCGATATCCCGCTGGACAGGCTTCACCTCATGGGCCTGATTTCCGAGCAGGCGTTCGAAGGCAAGGGGCACTGGCTGCTATTTCTGTACCGCGTCCTTGGGCCGGTCGAAGTCGAGCCGCACGACATGCCGGAGGGCCGCCTGGAGTGGTTCGACCCGAACGAGATTGAAGCGTTGCCGCTCCCGGAGTCCGACCGCAAGGTGATCTGGCCTCTCGTGAAGCGGCACGAGGCCTCGGGCCCGGGCGGCCGCCCCGGGTTCTTCGCGGTGCACCTTGACTGCCGGGGCCGGGAGATCACGTGGCAGGTGGAGGAGACGTTCGACCCGCAGCAGGGGTCGCGAATGCTCGACGGCCTGATCTGAACCTCCGCCGCGTGGCCGCCGAATGAGGCTCGTATGAATCGGGTTGCCGCCGGTCTCCATATACTGACAGCGATGCCACGAATTCCCCACAGCCCGCGACCCGGCTGGGTCAGCACGCTCCGCCTTGTCTCAGCGACGCTGGCGTTGCTCGCGCTCGCCGCGTCGTCGATCCCTCAGCCGGACGGCAGAACACAAACCGCACTTCAGGCGGTCCCCGCAGCGCGACAGGCCGATCGAGTCGCCGTCATCACCATCGAAGGCGAGATCAACGCCGTCACCGCATCGAGCGTGCAGCGGCGGATGACCCAGGCAATCGACGGCGGCGCCCAGGCCCTCGTTTTCGACATTGACACGCCCGGCGGTGAAATCGGTGCCGTGCTCGAGATCTGTGCCGCGATCAAATCGTCTGCCGTTCCAAACACCGTCGCGTGGGTCAATCCTCAGGCTTATTCGGGGGGCGCGATCATCGCGCTCGCATGCCGCGAGATCGTCGCCAGCGAAGCAGCAAGCATGGGCGACGCCCTACCGATCGCCATCGGCCTCGGCGGGGCGGAAGCGGCCACGCAGGGCGAGTTGCGGAAGAAGATCGTCCCGCCGGTGCTCGCAGAAGTCGTTGCGTCCGCACGGGAGCGCGGCTGGGACGAATTCATCGTGCAGGCCATCGTCATCGACGGGGTCGAGCTCTGGTGGATCGAAGAAGCCGAGCCAGCGGATGGAACCGCCCGCCGGCTCGCTGTCAACGAAGCCGAGTTCCGCATGCTCTTCCCGGGCATGGAACCGCCGCGCGGCTCGCCGATCATCGTCTCGGCCAAGCCGGGCGGGGGTGACGAGACTGCAGCGTCGGACGACGATGAGTCCCAAGCGGCGAGCGAGGACCCCTCTGCGTTCAAGCCTGCATCGCCCACGCTCCGCGACCTGTCGCCCGCGCTTTCCGGCGAGAGCGACGCGGAAAGCGCCCAGGATCTCGACATGCTGGCCGCCCCGAGCGAGCGGCCCGTCTTTACAGACGCCGATGCCGGCGCATGGACGCTGAGCGGCTATCTGACCAACGGGTCCGGCCCGATCGTAATGAAGACAAGCGAGCTCACGCGATTCGGCTTCTCTAGCGCGGTCATCCGCAGCGACGAAGAGCTGCGGGCGTTCTTCGGCGCCCAGGAACTCGTTCGCATCGATCGCTCATGGTCGGAGTCCGCGGTTCGAGTGCTGTCCCGATTCTGGGTTCGCGGGCTCCTGATCGTGGTGTTTCTCGTCGCCATGTTTGTTGAGATGTCAAGCCCTGGGCTCATCCTGCCCGGCCTCACAGCGATCGGCGCACTGGTCCTGCTGATGGCCCCCGCGTGGATGCTCGGCCTCGCTGGCTGGTGGGAGATCGTTGCGATCGGCGCGGGCATCGCGTGCATCTTTGCGGAACTGATTGTGCTTCCAGGGTTCGGTGTCTTCGGTATCGCGGGGCTCGTTCTGCTCTTCGCGGGGCTTGTCGGTTCGTTCCTCGGACCGGGGCCCGGCGTCTTTTCCGCAGACGGCCAGGGCGACCTGGTTCGCGCGCTCGTCACCGTGATCCTCGCGCTCGTGACGTCCGGCGTTGGAATCGGCGTCATTGTCAAGCAGTTTGGCAAGCTGCCCGTGCTCGGCAGGCTGGTCCTGGACGCGTCTCGCATGGACGACGAAGAGGCCGGCGACGCGCTGATCTCGGCGATGGATGATCCGCAAGACCTCACCGCCCTCATCGGCAACGAAGGGTCCGCGCACACGCCGTTGCTGCCTTCGGGTAAGGTCGAGCTCGACGACGATCTCTACGAAGCAAAGAGCGGGCTCGGTGCGATCGACGCGGGCGCACGCGTCGTTGTCGTTGGCGTCGAAGGATGGCAGCTGGTCGTCGAGCCTTCCGAGCACCGCGACGGAACCGAGCAAGCGGGAGAACGCGTCTGATGGAGCCGATGCTGGTCTGGGGTCTTTCGCTGATCGCTGTGGCCGTGCTGCTGATCGTTGTCGAAATGTTCATCCCATCTGGAGGCATCATCGCGCTGACGGCCGGCGTTGTCGGCGTCGCGGGTGTCGTCTGTCTGTTTCTCACTGACCGCAACCCGGTGCTCTGGGGCAGCCTGGGCATACTCACGCTCATCGTGCTCTTCCCAGCATCGTTCTTCCTCTGGGTCAAGCTGCTGCCGACCACGTCATGGGGCCAGGCGCTGCTCGGTGAACGGCCCGAATCGGAGCGCCAGACCCTCGCGGACCGAGAGCAAGAAAGCCGCGATGCCCTCCGCGCGCTCATCGGTGAGCAGGGAACCGCCATCACGCCGCTGCGACCGGTCGGCACGGTTGAGGTGGCGGGCTCGCGTTACGACGCGCTCGCGGAAGGCATCGCCATCGAGCGCGGCGACGCGGTCCGTGTCACCGGCGCCGATCTCACCCAGCTCCGGGTGCGCCCCGCGGCGACGTGACCCGGACGCGGCCCAGATCCTGCTCCTCGTTCGCCGAACGGGAAGCGGTGACACGCCTCGCTATACTCGCCCGCGGGCGGGTGCCCGCGTGACGCAGACACGCAACGCGAAGGTGGAATCCATGCGGAACGCAGCCGTCGGACTGATGACGATCATCGCAGCATCGCCCGTCCTTGCGCAGCAGGGCGGCGGCGGTCGTCTCGGCCCCATCCTGATCATCCTGATCGTTGTCGCGGTTCTGATCGGCCTTGTGCTGCTCTTCGTGCTCGGGCAGTTCGCGACGCTTTATATCCAAGCACTGACGTCCTCCGCCAAGGTGAGCATCATCGACCTAATCGGGATGCGGCTGCGGAAGGTCGATCCCCGAACGATCGTGCTGAGCCGAATCCGCGCGGTCAAGGCCGCGGTGCCGATCTCAACGGCGCAGCTCGAGGAGCACTACCTCGCCGGCGGACGCGTGCCCAACGTCGTCTCCTCGCTCATCGCGTCGAAGAAGGCACGGATCGATCTCGACTGGGATACGGCCTGTTCGATCGATCTCGCCGGCCGGGATATCTTTGATGCTGTCAACACGAGCGTGAACCCGAAAGTGATCGATTGCCCGAACCCGACGCTCGGCCGGGGAACGATCGACGCGGTCAGCAAGGACGGCATCCAGCTCAAGGCCCGCGCCCGCGTGACCGTGCGGACGAACCTGCAGCGTCTCGTCGGCGGTGCGACGGAAGAGACGATCGTCGCTCGCGTTGGCGAGGGCATCGTCTCGTCCATCGGTTCCGCCGAGACCCACAAGGAAGTTCTCGAGAACCCCGATCGAATCTCGAAGGCGGTGATGGCGCGCGGCCTCGATGCTGGCACCGCGTTCGAAATCCTCTCAATCGACATCGCGGACGTCGACGTGGGCGAGAACATCGGCGCGAAGCTTCAGGCAGACCAGGCCGAGGCCGACAAGCGCCGGTTCCAGGCGGAGGCCGAGCAGCGGCGTGCGATGGCCGTCGCGCAGGAGCAGGAATTCAAGTCGGAAGAGCAGAAGAACCGCGCACTCGTCGTTCTGGCCGAGGCGGAAGTGCCCAAAGCGATGGCCGAGGCATTCCGCCAGGGCAACCTGGGCATCATGGACTACCAGAAGCTGCGCAACATCGAAGCAGACACGCGGATGCGTGACTCGATCGGCGGGCCTGAGGGCGACAACGCGTCGGCGTAACGTGCTAAGCCGGCTAGTCGCGCCACGTTTCCGTCACGATGCCCTCTGCATCGAACTCGACAAATGCTGTCTGGGTCGTTTCGGACGTATCCGATCCGCCCACGACGAGCAGGAAGGTTCCCTTCGACTTCTTCTCTTTGCTGTACGAGTAGACCCAGAGCTCGCGGCCGTCGTCGTAGGTGGTCCGCCGCGTGGGCTCACCGAGCGCTGCCATCACCCAGCCGCTTGTCGTCTCGCCGGGCACGATGCGCCCGAGCGTGTTCGCGTTCACGCGGGTTCCGGACTCTCGGGTCACGCTCGAGCCGTAGATGCACCCGCCGAGCAGCGACGCCGAGAGCGTGATGGTGAGTGCGGTCGCCGCCGAAGCCTTTCGCCACGTCATGCCGAGTCCCCCCTCGCGGCCGCCTTACCGGCGACGGCCCAGGATTCCATCCTCCGGTGCCGCACACGCGGCTCACCGTGCGCCTAGGTATTAGGGTTCGCTAGTCTTCGGTTTCGCCGCCCGAGAGAGCAGATGAGAAATCCTGAGCTGTCGGTAGAGCTCGTTCGCCACGATCGAGGGCGGGCCGACCGGGTGACCGCGAGACTCGCGGGTCGTCTGGGTCCCGTGACGCTCGGTCTGCGGCGACGTTCCGCTTGTCGGCACCGCAAGCGAGACGCGATTGGCCGCCGGGGCCACGTCGGTCGCCTGTTCAGACGTCGGGTCGCCGATGCGAAAGAGCGTGCCGGGCGGGACATCCGGATTCCCCGACGCGGTGTAGACCGACCGCGTGAACTCGGCGTAAAGGTTGCCCGAGCGCCGTACGAACACCCGCTCGCCGTTCGGCTTGGTGAGCTCGAAGACCTGATCGAACCCGAGCGGCTGCCGCTGGTCAATTCTCGGCAGGAGCCGGCTCTCGCTGTTCACCGAAACGTCCGACGTCCCGGCGTCGATGGCTCTTAGCTCCGGCTGGAGACCGATGATCAGGACAAGCAGGGCGTGCATCACCGCCAGTGTATCGGCGGGCTAGAGACCAAACCTGATGCGGACGGTCACGGACGCGTCGGGATCGCCGGCGGGGAGCGATTCGAGATCGCTGCCGCGCGCGGTCCAGCGGAACGCCGCGGTTTTGATCGGCTCGTCGATGCTTCGGATGCCGGTGCCTCCGCCGACAAAGCTGACGTCGCTGACCGTGCCGTCCCGGCCAAAGGAGATGGCGACAACCGGCTGACGCCGGGCCGCCCGGAGTTCCAGCACCCGCGTCGCCGCATCGAAGCGAGGGCGGACCGTCGCGATCTCGAGTCCCTGCCGCGCCAGCGGCTGGCCCGCGACATAGACCAACTCTGGCTCAGTCGCTGTCGCAACCGCGTCGCGCTCATCGGGGATGGCGTCCTGAGAGCCCTCCGCCGCATCCCTCGCCGCGCGTGCCTCCGCGGCTCGCTCGGCGGCCTCTTCCGCCTCTTGGCGGCGAGCGGCGACAATCGCCTGGTCGCGCAATGCTTCCGCGATGACCGTTCCTCGCTCGAGCAGGGGCGACACCCGTTCTCGCAGGGCTTCGGCGGCTTCCGTCGCGGTCCGTGTCGCTTCTTCGGCCGCTCGCTGCGCGGCGTCCACGATCTGTCGGGATGCCTCCCCTGCGTTGGGCGATACCTCAGCCTGCTCCGTTTCAGCTTCCGGCGCGGCGTGCGGCGTCGATTCGGCAAAGCCGATCCACGAGACGGTGACGGCGTCGCTCTCGGCGATGCCCGGCGTGACCTCGCTCTCGCGAGCATCCGGAAGGACGTGCTCGAGCCCTGTCTCGCCGGCACCCGGCCCGAGCACGACGGCGAACACGCCGACGTGCAACACGACGCTTACAACCAGCGCTGCTGCGATCGAAACCTTGCCATGGCTTGGAAGCCTCACCGAGCATGGTAGGATTTGACTCGGGAGGTTCAGCTATGCGGAAGGCGTCGGCGGCGGCACTCACCGGACTCGTGTTTCTTTCAGCCTGCGGCGAGCGGGAATCCGCGGCTGCGGCAGCGGAATCGGCGGCCTCGGCCCTAGATTCGACGGCCAACGCCGCAAGCGCCAGCGCAGACGCCCCGCCGCCCGAATCGGCTGATATTGACTCCTCGGGCCCGCTGTCTGTCGGAGACCCCGCCCCACCGCTGTCGGCCGCCCGCTGGTTCCGGGGCGACGCCCGCGACGCGGTGACGCCGGGCCGGGTGACACTCGTCGAGTTCTGGGCGACCTGGTGCGGGCCGTGCATCGCGGCGATGCCGCACATCTCCGAGCTCGCGACCACGCTGGGTGATGAGGGCCTCGACGTGATCGGCGTGAGCCTTGACCGCGGCGACGACGCCGCACAGGTCGTCGAGCGCTTCATCCGGGACCGCGGAGAGATTGTCGCCTTCGACGTCATGCTCGACGACGGCCAAACCAACCGCGCCTGGTTCGAAGCCGCGGGCCGCACCGGTATACCGGCGAGCTTCGTGGTGGCGCAGGACGGACGGATCGCGTGGATGGGCCATCCGATGGAGGCGGCAACGCAAGGCGATGGTCTCGAACTGGACAGGGTGATCACAGGGCTGCTCGACGGGACGTACGACATCGACTCACGGGTTTCCGCCGCAGCGCGTGAGGCCGAAGAGCGGCTGACGCGAGCGGCGCAGGTCGAGAAACTCAGCTCGGAGATGGGCAGGCTCTGGTCCGCCGGTGATCGCCTGGGCGTCCTTGAGTACATCGATCGCATCGTCGCCATCGATCCGGAGAATTCGCGCGACCTTGCGCAGCGGAAGATCGAGATCCTGCTGTACGAACTCGGGGAAGCGGGCGAGGCCCTCGACGCCGCCCGAGCGATTCTGGACGGGCCGTACTCGGACGACACGGGCATGAAGCTGACGCTCGCGTCGCTGTTCAGCGGCGCTGCTGATCCGGGCGAGCCGGGCAGGGCATTTGCGATCGAGGCCGCACGCGATGTTGTCGCCACGACCGACGGCACCGAGCCGAACTCGCTGGTCGTCTTGGCCGAAGCACTCTTCGCTTCCGGTGATCCGCGGGCGGCCGCCGACACGCTGCGGGCGGCGATGGACCTCGTGAGCGACGACAGCCCCGCGTTCCAGACGTACGAGCTCGTGCTCAGCCGCTATCTCGCCGCGTCGGGCGAAGAGTCCCCGGCGGCCCCCGGCGCCCCGGCGGGATCCGGCGGCTGATCCTCACCGCTCCCGAGCACACCGAACCTCTCGAACCCGGCACGTCGCAGCGACTGCACCAACCCGATGAGCCGCCCGCTGGGTGCGCCGACATCGACCTCGAGCAGAAGCGACAGTTCTTCGCCCTCAGGACTTGCAGACCGGCGTGTCTCGAGCTCCGCGATAAGGAAATCGTCGTCCACCGGTTCTCGATCGATGGCAAGGGATCCGTCGGACGTGATCGTGACAACAACAGGCGATGCCCCTGGCTGAGACGCTCGGCCGGCTTCGATCACCGGCAGCTCCACGTCGAGCACCTCAGCGCGGACCATGACCAGAAGCGCGAACGCAAAGAACGTGAGCAGCAAGAAGACAACGTCGAGCAGCGGCATCAGCTCGAGTCGCGGCTGATCGGCATGGCGGCGGAATGACGGCGGCACGAGCAACCCTATGCCGATACGAACGGGTCTACCCTTCAGCGTCGGCCGGGCACACCGCTCGCCGGCCGGGAGTCGATGCCGTGCATGTCCGGATGGAGCTTTCCCGCATTCTGATCCGCGAACTGACCGACTACCAGCTCATCGAGCTGCGTGAGGTGAGCGAGACCGGCGAGCCCATCGAGGGCGAGGCAAGGTCATTCCCCATCGTCATCGGACTGCCCGAGGCCCAGGCCATCGAGCGGCGGCTCAAGGGCCTGGAACTCTCCAGGCCGCAGACCCACGACCTGCTTGCTTCCACCATAACGGCTCTCGGCGGCACGCTCGATCGCGTCACGGTGACCCATCTCGCAGAGCACACGTTCTTCGCCGAGCTTGCCGTGACAACAGCTGACGGTGCCAGAGTAACGATCGATAGCAGACCGAGCGACGCCATCGCCCTCGGCATCGCGGCGAACACGCCGATCTACGTCGCCGAGGACGTTATCGACAACGCAACGCGGGACGACACGTGAGCCAGGCCGGTCCCCCGCGCGGGTCATCGGTCGATAACGCCGGCCTCTGGCCGATCGATGCGCCGGTCTACGCGACGCGCCACGTGCCCGGCACCGGCGGCGTGCTCCGGCAGCGTCCCGAAGACTTTATCGTGGAAGAGCTCCCGCTCTACGAGCCCTGCGGCGAGGGTGAGCACCTCTACCTGTTCATCGAGAAACGGGAGATGGACACCGCCGAACTCGTCGACTTGCTCGCGGATCACTTTCGGGTGAGACGATCAGCCGTAGGCGTCGCAGGCCGAAAGGATCGGAGAGCGGTCGCCCGTCAGCACGCGAGCGTCTATCTGCCGGGCAAGCACGAGGATGACTTCGGCGCCATCCCGGACGAGCGAGTCGCCGTGCTGTGGACCGACCGGCACACCAACAAGCTCCGCACCGGCCATCTTGCCGGGAACCGGTTCAACATCCGCATCCGCGACGTCGAGATGAGCGGCGCGGTGAGGGCCGGGCAGGTTCTGCGAGATCTCAGCCAGTTCGGCGTGCCGAATCTGTTTGGGCCTCAGAGGTTCGGAGCGCAACGTGACAATCACCGCGTCGGACGCGAGTTGCTGGTTGGCGGTCTGAAACGACGCATGCCGCGCGACAAGCGGCGGTTCTTGCTCAACGCGCTTCAGTCCGCGATCTTTAACAGCGTTCTCTTTCGCCGCATCGAGGACGAGACGTGGCGCACGCTCGTCGCGGGCGAGCTCGTGTACGTGCACGAATCCGGGGCGGTATTCGCCGCGGAAACGCCAACCGCAGAGTCTCGGCAACGCATCGCGGCGTTCGAAGTCAGCCCGAGCGGGCCGATGTGGGGGCACGCGATGGCCAGAGCTCACGGGGACGCTGGAGCACTCGAGCAGTCATCGCTCGCGGACGCGGGGCTCACGGAAAGCGACTTCGCAGACTCGAAGCACGCCGAACTCGTGCCGGGGGTGCGACGACCGCTCCGCGTTCGGCTGAGCGACCCCGATGTCGAAGGAGGGATCGATGAGCACGGGGGCTACATCCGCGTCGCGTTCGACCTGCCGGGGGGCGCGTACGCCACGGCCGTGCTCCGCGAGATCATGAAGAACGACATGCCCGGCGCGTAGCCTCCACAGCGCGTCCCGGACCGCCAACGCCAAGGCATCGGGCAGGTGGGTGATCTCAGCTCGTATCGATCGCCACATCGAGTTCGAGCGTCTGCGGCGGCAGGCACTCTGTCTCCGAGCATGCCTGAAACGTGACGACCAGAAGGTGCCGACCGGACGGTGCGCCGACTGCCTCCAGGGCGAGCGTCAGGTCAAGCTCCCCCTCGTGCACGAGGGCGCCTCCTTCAAGCCCCGGCAGCTGCATCGCCGTGCCCTCCGGATAGTCCGCATACACGTTCACGCCCGCGCCTCCGACGATGGCGACTCGGAGCGGGATCAGCCCCTCGCCGCTGGCGCCAGGATCCGCGGCGATGATGTGGTAGCCGGGCGCGACGCGGACCCGCAGCGACAGCTCGGCAGGCGTCTCTTCGCGCACCGCAACACGATCGGTATCTGTATAGATCTCGACCGGCTGGATGCTCTGCGTTTCGATGGACTCGCGGACCTCCGCGCCGACGCGGTCGAACGCATCCGCCAGCGGCACACCGTCGCGGACCATCCGAAAGAGCGCGCGCGTGGAATGGATCGTCGCGATGGGCGAGTCATGGATGGCTGCCGAGTGGGCGACGAGCGAACGCACCGCCATCTCTTGAATCTCCCGGTTCGGACGAAGACCGGACAGGTCGAGCCACGCGTTGAGCATCGTCGCTACAGCGCTCGGCAAGGCCCCGTCGTATGTGGAGCGACCGCGCACGAAAAGATCGTTCGCGTCAGCACGCGTGTCGAACATCGCGTTCGATTCACGATCGACAAACAGTCGGCACGACTGCTCGGCGAGACGCTCTGCAAGGTCAAGCGTCGGCCCGGAGTCTCTCCCCAGCTGTTCCTGGGCCCGGGCGAGCGCCACCAGACCGACGATGACGTTCGCGTAGTCATCGAGAAAGGCGGGCGTGTGGGCTCGTCCATCCCGAAAGCTGCGTAGAAGCTCTCCGTCGGCGTTGAGCATCGACGTGCGAAGGAACGCGGCCGACCGTTCAGCGGCGTCGAGATAGCGGGTCTCCCCCGTCAACGCGGCGGTATCCGCGAGACCCCTGATCATGATGCCGTTCCATGCGGCGAGCACTTTGTCGTCGGTGCCTGGCGGCTCTCGGGTCGCGCGACGGCGTAGAAGCGTAGCGCACACGCGGTCCAAGCGGCCGGCGCGCTCGCGCGGGAGCTCCGACAGCCGGAGCACACTGCTGGGCGGATCATCCGGGTGGTGCGGATCACGGAAGTTCGCCCCGGCATCAAGACCGAAGACCTCGACCGCGAACTCGGCTTCATCCGGCGGTAATGCTCCGCACACCTGCTCGGCTGTCCAGAGGTAGTTCAGCCCCTCACGGCTGTTGACCTCGGCGTCCTGCGCACTCAAGAAGCCGCCTGCATCGTCTGTCATCTCGCGCAGCACGAAATCGCACGTACGCGTTGCAACGCGGCGGTAGTCCTCAACGCCATAGATCGCGGCAGCTCGCGCGTAGGTCGCTGCGAGCTGCCCGTTGTCGTAGAGCATCTTCTCAAAGTGCGGCACCGTCCAGTGAGCGTCCACGCTGTACCGGTGGAAACCACCTCCTACGTGGTCGTGGATGCCGCCGATCAGCATCTGATCGAGCGTGAGCCGGACCACGGCATCGATGGCCTGCCGTGTTGGCTCGTCCGATGCATCACGGACATCCAGCAGGAAATCGATGTACGCGGGCTGCGGAAACTTGGGAGCATGAGCGAAGCCGCCGTGCTGCATGTCCGCGATCTTGAGCAGTGTCCCCACCGCTTGCTGCACATGCTCTGTGCCGATGACAACCGGCTGATCGCGGGCCACGAGCTGCTCTTCGACGGCTTCGGCGAGCCGCGCCGCCTGCGATCCGACATCGGCCCGCCTGTTGACCCAGGCTTCCGACATGCCCACGAGCACCTGCTCGAAAGACGGCATGCCCTGCCTGGGCGTCGGCGGAAAGTACGTGCCGCAGTAGTACGGTTTCAGCGACGCCGGTTCGAGGAAGACGCTCATGGGCCAGCCGCCGCGCCCCGTCATAGCCTGAGTCGCGGTCATGTAGAGGTCGTCAACGTCGGGACGCTCCTCTCGGTCGAGCTTGATGCACACGAATCGATCGTTCATGACCGAAGCGATCGCCTCGCTCTCGAAGCTCTCGCGTTCCATGACATGGCACCAGTAGCACGTTGAATACCCGATCGACAAGAAAATGGGCACATCCCTGTCGCGCGCCGCGGCGAATGCTTCGTCGCCCCACGGGTACCACGCGACGGGGTTCGACGCGTGCTGAAGCAGGTACGGGCTCGTCGAGCCTGCGAGACTGTTGGTGTGCTTCGGCACGGTGCCACGATCTCCTCATGCCTGGGATCGGCTGTCAGTACTACTCCGACGGCCCCTCGTATCCGAATCGTGCCGCGATGCTAGCGCCCAGTCCGCGATCCCATGCGACGCACGACCATGGTGCGGACGATCGCCCCGTCCGTGACCGACTCAAACGATGCATCGCGCCCCAGCATCCGGCCGGCGGCGAGGCAGCTCGAACGCTGCACTGCCTCCGCCGGCAGCTCAGCGAGTGTCACGCTCGCCATCCCCAGAATGGTTCTGGGCTCATCGGGATCGGTGACCCGGGTCAGGTCCTCCGCGATCCGCTCGACGGCATCGTTCACCGCGCCGGCCGCGGTTCGGATCGACCCCTCATCACCGTCGTCGATCGCGTCCCGCAGGGCGTCGAGCTCATCGCGGAGTTCCTCACGAGCGACGAGGAGCCGCTGACCGCCGGCCTGCATGAGCGCCGGCACCGCGAAGCGTGCGATCGTGCGCATGAGACCGGATTCTTGCTTGGCTGCGACAGAACTCGGCTCGCCGCGCACGACGATCAGACCGAGCCGGCCGGCGTAGCGGTCTAGCCCCGCCGCGACGGGCACGCTGATCGCAGGGTCCGGGCCGGCTTTCAGAAGATCGTCGGCAAAGCGGCGCAGGTAGACCTCGCCCGTGTCCTCGAGCGCCGCGTGCATCAGCGGGCGCATGGCCGCGAAGCGATCGTCCGTTTCGATCTGCACGAGCGCGGCCCGGATGTCGTCGATCGCGTCGTCACCCTCGAAGTCCGACGCGATTGCTCCCGCCTGCCACAGTGGCATCGACCACGACCACGACTCCAGCAGCTCGAGGTAGCTCGGGATGCTGCCGGCTGCCCGTCCAACCGTCTCGCGTGTCGCCACACCGTCCGGCGATGGGACGACCGTGACCACATGGTCGGCGAGCAGCATGGCGACCATCGCCGCGGGCTCCCGAGTCGTCAGCAGATAAGGGCTTAGGGCGGCGATCATCCGCCACGCTCCGTCGCGTTCTCATCGAGCCAGTCCATCATGTCGCCAGCCCACAACGCGAGCCCGACGAACAACAGCTCGTGCCCGACCGGCTTCGACCACCTCGTCGGCTCGCCGAGCCTCTTCCACAGCAGATCGCCCGTCTCGGCGGGTACGGCCCGATCGTTTGCCCCGTGGAGCAGGAGCATCGGCACATCGCCGATCATGGGCGCCAGTGTGTAGGCGTCCAATTGAGCGTATTGGAGGTACAGGGAGTCGAGCTCCTCAAGCACCCCCGCCGTCGGAGCACCGCCCGCCCAGGTGACCCGCACGGAGTCGAGCGTATCGGCATACGACGACTCTCGGAGTATCTTGAAGGCGTTCGCACCGCCGCCCAAAACGACCGCCGCATCGAAGGCATGTTCATTCCGCGCCAGCACCGCCGGCAACATCATCCCTGTCCCGCTGATGCCGAGCAGGACGCGAGGGCCATCGGCAAACGGCTCTCCCAGCGAAGCGAGCCAGTCCAATGCAGCCTCAACGGCGTAGGCGCACTCGGCGGTGCGTTGATCGAGCTCCTCGGCAAGCCGCTTTATCGCTTGGGCAGGATCACCGGCGTCGATCTCGACAGGAAGATGCTCGGTCGAACGCGATGGCGGCACGAGCATGCGGAGGACCCCCCATCCTCGGCCGCGAAGCGTTTCTTCGAGTCGATCGATGATCGGGTGTGGCGTCCCGAGCATCCCGGGCATCACCACCGCGACCCCCTTGCTCTGCTCGGGCGCTGAGAACCTGAACCATGTCCGGTGCAACCGGTGCCGACCGCCGTTAACAGGCTGCCCGGATACGAACACGGCATACCGGTAGCGATCCGCGTCGCCGGGTCTCGAGGTCGCGAAGACGCCGGCGATATGAGAGCTCCGCTGCTCGTACTCGATGGTCGAGGGATCAATACCGGCGTGCTCGACAAAGCCCGCGACGGCGGCGGCGTCGGGCCAGACTTCTCCGGTCGCTCTCGCACCGATGGTGCGGCCGAACCAAGACAGCGCCGTGCCTTCGTAGACGTGCAGGTAGCCGCGTGACCCGCCCACGCGATCGGGCCAGGCCTGAGGTTGAGCGGCTGACGCGACGGCCATCATCACGAAAGCGACGAGCCTGATCATCCCGAGTACCCCCGCGGGTTCGACCGGAACCATCGCCAGGCCGTGTCCACGATGTGATCGATATCCGTGAAGCTCGCACGCCACCCGAGCTCCTCTCGGATCTTCGACGGATCCGCAAAGAGCGCGGACGGATCGCCGGCTCGGCGTTCGCCCTCGCGCACGGCGAAGTCCTTGCCGGTCACCCGCCTGACCGCGTCGATGATCTCCCGAACGCTCATGCCCTTGCCGATCCCGAGGTTGTAGAAGCGTTCGTCCCCCGGCCGGATGGCATCCATCACCGCCATGTGGGCCGACACGAGATCACACACGTGCACATAATCGCGGATGCACGTGCCGTCCGGCGTGTCGTAGTCCGTTCCAAAGATCGTGATGCCGTCCCTTGCGCCCAGGGCCGCCTGCAGGATGACCGGGATGAGATGAGTTTCCGGCTCGTGGTCCTCGCCGATCAGCCCGTCCGGGTCGGAGCCGGCGACGTTGAAGTACCGGAGCGCCGCATAGGAAAAGTCCTTGCCGTTGCGGCGGCACGCCTCTGCATAGTCGCGCAGCATGTGCTCGACGTGAAGCTTGGATACGCCGTACGGGCTCATCGGGGCTTGCGGGGTCTGCTCGTCCATGGGCACGCGCGGCGGCTCGCCGTACGTTGCGCAGGTGCTGCTGAATATAAACCGCGTCACGCCCACCGCATCGCACGCCTCGATAAGCCCAAGGGCGCTCGCGGTGTTTGCCCGGTAATAGCGGAGCGGCTCCGTGACGCTCTCGCCGACGTATGCCAGTGCCGCGAAGTGCATCACCGTATCGACCGAGTGCTCCCGGAGTGCGGCCTCGATCGTGGTACGATCCCCCGTATCGGCCTCCACAAAGGCGAGCCGCCCTTCAGCGATCGTGTCGAGTTTGTCGATGGCCTCCCTGTGGCCGCGTACGAGGTTGTCAACGGCGACGACCGTATGGCCCGCTTCGAGGAGCTGCTTGACGGCATGCGAGCCGATGTAGCCGGCACCGCCCGTTACCATGATCGCCATGAGTGAGACGCCCTCCGTGACCAACGCCAACGATGACAGCTCGATCGATGCAAATCCAGCGGCCGAGCGGCTTCATGATACCGGTCCGACGGGCCGCCTTGAAGCTGGGCTCCTTGCCCGCGGCGCGCTCGGCGGGGCGCTCATGGGCCTCGCCAATCTGGTACCCGGCATCTCCGGCGGCACGATGCTGGTCGCCGCCGGCATCTACACACGATTCGTCGACGCGATCGCTGACACCACGCGTTTGAGGCTCAGGCCTGCCTCCCTCGCCCTGCTCGGGGTTGTTGTGCTATCGGCCGTGATCGCGATCGGCGCTCTCGCCGGGGTCATCGCTCAGGGCCTCTCGGACTTCCGCTGGGGCATGTACAGCCTGTTTATAGGGCTGACGCTCGGCGGCGCGCCGCTGCTCGTCGGCATGATCCGATCCACCAAGGGTTTCGGGCCGCCCGCCGTTGTGGGCACAACCGTCGGCATCGCGGTCATGGCGGGCCTTGTGCTCCTGCAGGCCGGCGACGCAACGGCCGGCGGCAGCTCCGGGGGACCCGTGATGCTCGTCGTCGGCGGTATCGCCGGCGCGTCGGCGATGATCCTCCCGGGCGTGAGCGGAGCGTACCTCCTGCTGCTGCTCGGGCTCTATGACACGATCATCAACTCTATCAAGACGTTCGTGGAAGCCGGACGCTCCGCTGATCTCAATGCCGCGATCGGTGAGATGGGCGTCGTGGTTCCGGTGGGTATCGGGGTCGTGCTGGGCGTCGTTGTCGTCAGCAATCTCCTCCGATTTCTTCTGCATCGCTACGAATCAGCAACGCTGGGCGTGCTGCTCGGATTGCTTCTTGCCGCGCCGCTCGGGCTCTACCCCTTTCGCGAGGGCGTGCCGCCCAGAGCCGGTGACACAATCAGTGGCGACGTGTTGACCGCCGAGACGGCGGCGGAGATCGATCCAAAGGACTGGCCTCAGCGCGCGTTCACCCCGAGCGGGACGCAGCTCGCTTCTGCGGCGGGCCTCGTGGTTTTCGGGTTCTCCGTCACCCTCGGCATCGCACGCCTCGGCCGGGAGCGCCAACGATCGTCACGATGACACCGGATCGCCGGATCGCCGCTCACCCCAGCCGCCGATGCGTGCCGCTTTCGAGCGGATGCTCGCAACGAGCACCACAGCCCCGATGATGACCATCGCGACGCTGAGCCACTGCCCCCTGGAGAGCCCGAGCGGCCGCTGCACAACGAGCTGTGCATCGGGCAGTCGCACGAACTCGGTTGCGATTCGGAGCGCGCCGTATGTCAGGAGAAACGCGGCGCTGAGCACCCCCGGCGAGCGCCGCTTCCGTGCGACCCACCACACAACCAGGGCGACGACGATGCCCTCCGCAATGGCCTGATAGATCTGCGACGGGTGCCGCGCGCTGAGCAAGGGCTCCAAACGCTGCGCCGTCTCGTGCGCCCCGGATTGAACCGCGAAAATCAGATTCTCGACCCCGTCGCTGTAACTCTGATCAGGAAGCTGGTGGTCCCGGACCAGCCGATCAATTTCAAGGATCTGCGTCGGCGTGTACTCGATGCCTTGAGCCTCGTCCGGACGCAGCTCGTGCGGGAACCGAACGGCCCACCACGGCGCGGGCTCGCCGGGTTGAGCGACGACACGTCCGAGCAGCTCACCGTTCACAAAGTTCGCAAGCCGACCGAGGAACAAACCGAACGGGGCCGCGAGTGCAAAGACGTCGATAACGTGCGGCATAGGACAGGCACCAACCCGCACGCCGTCATCCGTCTTGAAGCCGCGAGACACAATCCAACCGGCGATGAGCACACCGGCCATGCCGCCGTGTGACGCCATGCCACCACGGTTCAACGCGAGCATGCCCCAGAACGGAAAGGTCGGCGTGAATTCAACGAGCAGCCCGGGCTGGTACACAACCGCGTAGCCCACCCTTCCACCTATGAAGGCACCGAGCGCGCCGTAGATCACGACATCCATCGCGCGGCTCTCGGGGATCAGGGTTGCGCCGCGTCGAGCCAAGAAACGGATCGCGACATAGGCGAGCGCAAAGCCAAGGACATAGCTCAGCCCATACCACCTGATGCCGAAGTCGCCCGCGATCCGTACCACGAAGGGGTTCAGATCATGAAGCCATGCCGCGAGCATCATGAACGCCCCCTTGCCTGCTCGATGCCGAAGAATCGCTCTGTGTTCGCATTGATCGCCGCATGGAAGATCTCGAACGGCTCCCCGCGCAGGTCCGCAAGAAACCGGGCGGTCGCCGACACCATCCAGGGTCTGCAGGGGCGGTCACCGCGATGCGGGACGGGCGAAAGAAAGGGCGCGTCCGTCTCGACCATGAGCCTCTCGATCGGGATGAGCTTCGCCGCCGACTGCACATCCTTTGCGTTCTTGTAGGTGACAACGCCCGTCAACGACACCATCGCGCCGAAGTCGAGAACCCGCCGCACGTCCTCGGCCGACCCGGTAAAGCAATGAAAGACGAACCTATCCGGCCGGAGCGACGAGGCCGCGAGCACAGGAAGGAGGTCATCGAATGCCTCGCGGCAATGAATGATGATCGGCTTGCCGTACCCACTCGCTCCGCCTTCGACCGCGGAATCCTCGATCACAGCGAGTTGCTCCGCGAGCACCGCGTGCTGTAGGTTGCTCGCCGGACGATCGTAATGATTATCAAGCCCCAGCTCACCCCAGGCGACGCAGCGATCGGACCTCGCGCATCGCCGGATCGCCTCCCAATCATGCGGCCCCTGATCGGCGTAAAGCGGGTGAACACCAGCGGAGCACCAGACTCGGGGATCAGACTCGGCGATGGCAAGAGCGTTGACACAATCCCGGCTTGTGGTGCTGATGGTGACGACACCGGTCACGTCGTGCCGCTCGCAGAGATCGAGCTCCGCCTGCGCTCGACCCGCGAAGTCTGGGAAGGTCAGATGGCAGTGCGTGTCGATCACGTCACCCCAGGATAGCCGCCGATTTGTTGAAGCCGATCATCGCTGAGGCGGTAGACTCCACGCATGGAGCACGCACTGCGATCTGTTTGTCTTGCGGTACTTGTCCTGGCCGGGGCGATTGTTTCCGCGCAGGACTCCGATCGATATTACATCATGAAAATCGGGAGTGAGCGCGCGGGCTGGATGCGGGAATCGACGACCCGGGCCGATGGACTGATCGCGTCAACGGCCGAGATGCAGATGAGCGTGAAACGCGGGCCGATCCAGATCTCGATCACCATCGAGACCGAGTTCGTGGAGACGGCTGACCACGAGCCCGTCTCCATGCGTTCAACGCAGACCATGGGCTCGCTGCCGGTCAGCGTGTCGTACACGTTCACGGGCGACTCGGTCGAAGTCACGACCACGCAGAACGATTCCGTGTCGGCACGAACGCAAGATCGCCCCCCGGGAGACTGGGTCACACCCGCGAAGGCAGCGGAGATCATGCGCGATGCACTCCGTGATGGAGCGGGATCCGTCGCCGTCACGATGCTCGACCCGGCGATCGGGCTGACGCCCATCACAACGACGCGAACCGGCTTTGAGCCATCATCGATCGAGGTGCTCGGCAAAGTGGTTCCAGGGTTTAAGACCACATCCGTCAGCTCGATCGCCCCCGCGTCGGCCAGCGAGGAGTTCATCGATCTCGAAGGAAATCTCCTGCGATCCGAGACGACGCTCGGGGGTCTCAAGATCACGACGATCGCGGCCGACCGCGCGTTGGCGCTTGCCGAGATCGATGCCCCCGAGATGATGCAATCGACCTTCATCACGCCGACCGGAACGATCGATCGCCCTCGCCGGACGGCGCGTGGCGTGTACCTGCTCACGTCCCGCGATGGCGCGCTTGAGGATCTTCCGCAAACATCGAGCCAGACCACCGAACGCGTCAACGAGCAGACGGTGCGTGTGACTGTCACCTCGCAGCGGTTCGCAAGTCTCGGTGATGAGCCCTCGCCGGACGATCTGGCCGACTCGACGATGGTCGCCTGTGCCGACGAAGCCATCGTCGCGCTCATTCCCAAGAGCGGCGTCGCCTGCAACGCACCCGCTTCGGTCCGGGCGGAGTCTCACCGCCGGTTCGTCCACCGTTACATCGACGAAAAATCACTCGGTGTCGGGTTCGCGACGGCCTCCGAAGTCGCTCGGACCCGCGTGGGCGACTGCACGGAGCATGCTGTGTTGCTAGCCGCCGTCCTCCGCGCAGACGGGATCCCAGCAAGAGTCGCCAGCGGGCTCATCTACGCGGATCGGTTCCTCGGCTCGGAAGACATTTTCGGCTACCACATGTGGACCCGAGCTTACGTGGACACACCCGACGGCCCTCGGTGGGTTGATCTGGACGCGACGCTCCCGGATGGCGTCCCCTACGACGCCACTCACATCACGCTGGACGAGTCGGCGCTGAGTGACGGCGACGCCGTGAACGCGATGATCGCACTCGCCCCGCTTATGGGCCGACTCGATATCGAAATCGAAAGCACGGAGTGAGACCCGCCCGTCTGCAAACGCTGCCGACCCGAGAAGCGGAGGGGCACAAAGGAACCTTCGGAACCCTCACGGTCGTGGGAGGATGCGATCGCGACGGGCTAGTGATGCTCGGCGCACCGCTGCTCGCCGGCCGGGCGGCGCTCCGCAGCGGGGTCGGTCTCTGCAGGCTCTGCGTGCCCCGCTCGCTCGTACACGCCGCGTTAACCGCGCTGCCTCCTGCAACCGGCTATGGCTTCAACGGGCCGGCCCCAGCGAGCCTGCCTTCCGCTGACGCGACGGTCTTCGGCCCTGGCCTTGGACCGATCGCCAGCAACTCGCACAACGTCATCAATCTGGTTTGCGACGCGGCAAGGCCGGCGGTCATCGATGCCGACGGTCTCGCAGCGCTCGCAGTGCGGGTGCAAGATTCGAATGATGCCCCTGACCTGTCAGGCTGCGTACTCACGCCGCATCCAGGCGAATTTGCTCGAGTTGCAATGGCGTGCGGCGTGGGCGAGAGGCCAACGAACGCAACGTCGCGGATCGCCGCAGCGCACGCGCTCGCGGAGAGACTCAACACAACGGTGGTCCTCAAGGGCGCCGGTACGGTTGTGGCCGATGGATCGGATGTCTGGGTGTGCCAACGCGGCCATCCGTGCATGGCCACAGGTGGTACCGGCGATGTCCTCGCCGGTGTGATCGGTGCGCTCCTCGCCCAGAACGCATCGGCGGGCTGGGAGATGTCGCCGTTTAGTCTCGCGTGCATCGGCGTCGAAGCCCATGCAATCGCTGGCGAGCGATGGGCTCGGGAGTCCAAGGCGGAGGCGGGCATGCTCGCCCAAGAGCTTGCCGACCTGATCGCTGCGACGCTCTGGCCGAGCGGTGAATAACCCGAGGACTACTCCAGCTTGCGCGGCGTGGCCGAGCCCACAAGGCGGATGGGGCTGGTGTCAACGCGTTCTTCAACGCTGACCGCATCGAGATCGTCGTTCGGCCGGATCAACAGGTCGATCGTCGCACGCTCGAGCCTCGGACCGACGCGGTACTCGAGGGTGAACAATCCCTGCTCGACGTTCGGGAGGAGCAGATACTCCTCCGGGTCGCCGACAGGGTCCCCACCGCCGTCAAACCGAAAGAGCTGGAACCAGAGCTCACCGAACTCCTGGCCGTCTGCGGCCTCGCGGAACTCGATCCGCGTAATCTCGCGCTCGCCCGTGCTCTCATCCTCTCGCGAGAGAAACTCGATGAAATCGCTCTCCATCGGGTTCATCGCCGGATCCAGCACATCGGACGGGAACGGGCCAAACTCGGTGCCGGTGCGGATCATCGCGGTAATGCGGTGAATCAGAAGCCGGCTCACCACGTGCGTCGAGGCCGAGTCTGTCGTTGACTTGTACGTCCGGAAGGACGCGTCCAAGGCGACGAGCGCGCTCGTGAGCACGACGCTCACGATTGTCAGTGCGAGCAGGAGCTCGACGATGCTGAAACCGCGTCGGCGTGGGGCGATCATTGCAGCGTGCCCTCCTGGTAGCTGCCGACCACGCTCCGCGCGGTCATCGGCATCATGAGACCGTCTGGGAGGATCATCGACTCATCGAAGTCGATCTTGATGTGGCCGTAGCCCCAGAACGGAACCGGCGCGGCACCCGCCGCGAGCTCGTCGGCGGTCGGCGACTCGTTCGGCCCGAGATCGGCGATACCGTCGCCGTTGAGATCCCAACCGACGATCGGCACGCCGTTGACCTCGGGCAGGGTGTCCGGGTCGATCGACTCGGCGTCGCCGTCCTCCTGACCGAAGTACCCGAGCGATGCGTTGAAGTCTGCCGGGTTGCCGATGGCGTCGCCGAACGGATCAACGAGCGGGGCCGTGCCGGGCGTGGGCAGGAAAGTCAGCAGCAACGCCCCATCGATGCTCGTGTTGCCGCGTGCATCAAGGACGCCGGCCACCACCGCGCCGCGGAGCGCAACGTTCTGCTCCGGAGGGCTGTTGAACGTGCCGATATCAACCGAGTAGTTCGGCACCATCAGCGAGCTCTTCGCGATCTCGGCAAGGTCGCCGGCCTCGGGGTTCAGCTGAGTATCGTCAGGCGACGTTGGATGCACATCAGTGAACCGAGTGGCACCCGTGAACTGCAGCTTGTTCCGGATGTGTGTGTACACCGCGGGCACATCGGATACGACCGACCCCACAAACAGGCTGTCGTGGAAGCGGAGGTTGTTCGAGTACCGCTTCGTATCGCGGTCCGGACCCGTCATGGTCGTGCCGTTGATAACCGGGGGATCAGGGAAGTCGTCGTAGTTCAGAGGGCCATCGGTGAAGGCGCCCGTGGTGTACCGGTCGAAATCGGACTTGTCGAGAGGTTCGTCGTTGGGCTCGGGCGGCAACACCCCGTCGGACTGCATCGCGCCATAGAGCGACCAGTTGACGTGCGAGTTGTCCATCATCGCCTCAACACGCGTCACGCCGACGAACGTGCAGTTCTCGAACAGACCGTTCAGGCCCTGAGGCACGACGACGTCGCGGAAGACCATGTTCCTGAACACAGGCCGGTAGTACCAGTCGGCGGGCGACGGCGACAGGAACGGGGTCGATTCGAAGTACGCCGTCGCGTAGTTGTCGGGGAGGCCGTCGCTGTCCGCGTCGGGGTCGAGCCGGACGTACTGGGGGCCGTCCGCGCCGTTGATCCCCGTCTCAACGTAGGTCGCAAGCGCCGCCTGGCCGATACCCAGATTGTCCGCAACCTGCTGCCAGAACGGTCCGCCGTCGGCGGCCGCGTAGAGCGCGGACTGACTCAGAGAGAAGCTCGTCTCATCGATGAACGGCAGCACATCATCCCCGGCCGCGAAGATCAGCGGGGATCCCGAGCCACCCCCGACAGCGCCACGCATCTTCTCGAAGATGTCGCCCTGCTCCGCCGACCACGCCGAGGCCGTTGTCTTCAGCGCGACCTGACCGGTGATTTTGGTGTATGCGTCGCGGTAATCGATGAACCCGTCGCGCCAGCCGAGCGTCTGATCAGCCCAGCCGCCGAAGAACGTATCGACATCCAGCATGTCCTCGGACGCGGGGTCCCAGATGCCGTCGCCGTCGTCGTCGAAGAAACCGACGATGCCGTTCTCGTTGCGGTCGGGCTTGCTGGCGTCGATCAGGTAGGCCAGGTCGACGTCCTCCGTGAACTCGGGAGAGACCAGCGCGGCCGGCGTCCCGTCGGCGGGCCAGCCGCCGATCGCCACGCGACCGTCGCCATCGGCATCGAAGTGGTTGATGAACAGATCGAACTCATCGACAAACCCATCGCCGGTGACGTCGCCGAACGCACCGTCGCCCATCCCGTCGCCGTCGTAGTCCTCGTCATCGAGCAGAGCGTTCGACGTATCGCCGCCGACGTGCAACCCGGCTTGCTCGACAGGATGACCGACTCGCAAGCGGTTGTCGCCGTCAACATCGTGCAACGCGAGATTCGAGAACAGGTCCTCAAGCTTGCTGTCGAGGCCCGCATCAACACCGAGGAAATCGGAACGGATCACGATCGGATCGCCGTTCTCCACATCGACCTGTTCGTACCGGGTTCCGATATCGCCGTCGATGTGCACGTTCTTGCCGATGAGAATACGGCTCTGGCTGACAATCGCGCTATCGACACTCTTGATCAGCCGAAAGTCCTTGCTGATCACGCGGCGAACCGCGCGCCCCGGGCGTGTCGGATCGAAGTCGTATCCCGTCACGATCGCACGGACGTCTGTCCCGTTTGCGAGCGGCGCGTACGTAATCTGGAAAGCCGTCGGAAAGTCGGTGTCTGACGATGACTGCGCGAGCGGCAGGGCGCGTGTGGTCACCCAACCAGCCTGCATGTACTCCGCGCCGGCATCCGACGGCGCAGGACCGATGATGTTCGCATCGATGCCATCGACCTCGATCCAGTTCGTGTCGGCCGCGTGCCGATACGCCAGCGCCTGAGCAATGCCAGAGGGAGTCCCAGGCTCGGCATGGCCGCTCGCCGGAGCGATCACGGTGACGTCACCGTCAGCGCCGGTCCACGTGCCGTTCCACAGCCGCTCTCCGAGCGAGCTGTCGATTTCGCCGCGGCTGAGAACAAACCGGTTGCTCGCCTCGCGGACCCGCTTTTCCGCGATCGCAAGGCCCGTCTCGGCCGACTGCATCGCCCGCGAAACGTGCAGGTGCGTCGATGCATTCCGCAGGTTGCCCTGCGTCACCGTGCCCATCGCCGCCGCGAGCGCGCCGACGAGAATCGCGAGCATCATCGCGAGCACGCTCGCTACACCGCGGCGGCGCAGCGTTCTCAAAGCCCGCGCCCGCTCTCGAAGCCGATTGAATCGAAGCATGGTCTCTCCTCCGCGGCGGATCACCGCCGTCGCTGCCCGGGTCGGTCGATGATTCGGGTTAAGGAACCACCCACGACACACGCGTCACCTCGACGGGCGACGCATCGAGCAGGTCTTGATACGAAACGATGACTGTCACACGAAGCGGAAACTCGTCGGCGTCCATGTCCGCTGTCTCAAACGCGTCGGCAACCACCTCGCTGTAATCGAACGGGTTCACTTTCTCGACGACGACCTCCTGCTGCCAGCCGAAGGTGAATTCCGCCCCGCTGGCGGCGTCGGTCGCTGTGATGACGTACTGCGGGATCTGCGCCCCCGAAGCGTTGATCGGACCAGCGAACTCGAGCGAGGCGGCGTTGTCACCCGAGAACGTGAACCGCATCCCATCGAGATCATCAAGATCATCGAGGTCGTCCACGGTCACCTCGCCGGCTTCGACGCCCCACCCGACGGCCGTGCCGGAGTCGGCGACCAGACCAGTAACGGCATCGTGCCTTGGGAACGCGCGTGAGAACTCACGAATCTCCCCGGCGAGCAGCGAAGCCGTCGCCGTCCGCGTCGACCAGTCGTTCGCTCGGAAGAAGTTCTGGTACGCGTCAAACACACCCGCCACACCGACAGCCACGATCACCAGCGTAAGCATCGTCTCCAGCAGCGTGAATCCCCGACGGGATCCACGTTGTCTTGGCGCACGGCGGTGTCGTCGCATGGCACTCCTCCCGCGCGGCCCACCACAGCAGGGCCACACCCTCTAGCTTCGCTTACTTCACGATCGCGGACATCTTGAAGATCGGCAGAACGATCGCCATGGCGATGAAGCCAACGACTGAACCCATTACAATGATCATGACGGGCTCGATCATTCCGGTAACCGTCTTGATTGTCTCGCGCAGCCGCTTGTGGTAGTAGCCCGACACCTCGTCGAGCACCTCGCCGAGCTTGCCAGAGTCCTCGCCCGCGGCGATCATCTGCACGACGCTCTTGGGAAGCAGCTTGGTCCGCGTCAGCGGCGCGGTCACCTTCTTGCCCTGCTTCACCGAGGTGTAGACGCTCTTCCACATGCCCCGATAAAGCCGGTTGCCGGAGATGTCGCCCGTGATCGCGATCGTGTCGAGCATCGGTACGCCCGCGTTGATCAGCTGGCCCATGGTCTGCAGCGACCGCGAGATGTACAGCGCCTTGAACATGCTCTTGAGGACCGGGAAGTTCAGCTTCAGCTTGTCGAAGAAGAACCCGCCGACCTCGGTCTTCGCGAACCCGTAGATGCCGCCCGCGATGAGTACGACGCCCGCCATCAGGTAGTACTTGTTCTCGACAACGAACTGGCTGAGCCCCATCAGGAACTTGGTCGCCCAGGGCAGGATCTCCTCCTTGCCCTCGAACACCGAGTAGAACCGCGGCAGCACGAACGCCAGCAGGAACACGGTCACGACGACCGCCATCGTGCCGATAACCGCGGGATAGATGGCTGCGCCGACGACCATCCGCCGCGTTTCCATCTGCTGGCCGATGTACTCGGCGATCCGGTCGAGCATGTCGCTGAACGAGCCCGACATCTCGGACGCCCGGACCATGTTGACGTAGAGCGAGCCGAACAGCTTCGGGTGCTTCTGCAACGCTTCCGAGAACTGCTTGCCGCTCTCAACGTCCTGCTTCAGGCCCATGACGATCCGCCGGAACGTCGGGTGCTCGGTCTGGTCGGCGATGCCTTCCAGCGCCGATCGCAGGTTGATGCCCGCGCGCATCATGACCGCGAGCTGCGTCGTGAAGTCCAGCACGTGCTTGGTCTTGGGCTTGCCGGCGTTGAGCTCGGCGAGCCGCGACATCAGCTTGTCCTTGTCGATGCCCGACGAGGCCGGCTGGATGTTCATCACCCGCAGGCCCTGGCCGCGCAGCATCGTCGCCGCCGACTCGATGCTCTCGCTCGAGAGCACGCCCGACTGCGACTTGCCGCTGCCGTCCTTGACCTGGTACTTGTAACTGGGCATAGAAGCTCCCGTGGTCGTCTTGGACTACATCAACGCCGGTCAGGCCGCCAGCTCGCGCTCCAGCTTGTCCGGGTACGCGGCCTGCGCGATCGCGTCGTCGCGGCCGATCATGCCGTTGAAGTACAGCTCCGCGATCGAGCTATCGAGGCTCTGCATACCCAGAGCCCGGCTCGTCTCGATCACGTTCGGGATCTCAAACGTCCGCGCCTCGCGGATCAGGTTCCGCACCGCGGGCGTGCACAGCAGGATCTCCACGCCGGGCACCATACCCGGCTTGTCGATCCGCGTGAACAGCGTCTGCGACACCACGGCCTGCAGCGTGTTCGCGAGCATCGCCCGGATCTGGTTCTGCTGGTTCGCCGGGTACATATCGATGATTCGTTCGACCGTCTGCGACGCGTTGACGGTGTGCAGCGTCGAGAGAACCAGGTGACCCGTCTCGGCCGCCGTGATCGCAAGAGCCGTCGTGTCGAGGTCTCGCATCTCGCCGACGAGCACGATGTCCGGGTCCTGACGCAGCGCGTGCTTCAGGCCCGACGCGAACGTCGGCATGTCCGCACCGAGCTCGCGCTGCTCAATCACTGACTTGTCGCTCTCGAAGCGGTACTCGACCGGATCCTCAAGCGTGATGATGTGCTTGCGGTACCGCTGGTTCATCGCCTGGATCATTGCGGCAAGCGTGGTCGTCTTACCCGAACCGGTATCGCCCGTGACGAGCACGAGACCGCGAGGCAGGTATGTCAGCCGGCTGATGACCTCGGGTAGGTTCAGGCCCGACAGCGGCGGCACCTCGGTCTTGATGACACGAAGCGCGAACCCGAGCGCACCGCTCTGCATGTGCGCGTTCACACGGTACCGGCCGATCCCCTCGGCCTCGTACGAGAAGTCGAGGTCCTTGTTCTGCTCGAACATCTTGACCTGCTCGGCCGAGACCATCTGCGAGAGCAGCTTCTTGCCGTCCTCGGGCGTAATGACGTCGAACTCGAGCGCCGTCATGACGCGGTGCACGCGGATCATGGGCGGGAAGCCGCACACGAGGTGGATGTCCGACGAATCCTGATCCTGCGCCGCCTGAAGCACACGGTTGATATCGATCACGCCTCGACTCCTCGGACCAAACCCACCTCCGCAACGCCGCGCGCTGCTTCACGGGAGGGGATCGGTCCAAGGTCGGGCCCGGTTGATGGGGGGACGCGGTCAAGCCCCCCAGCTTCTGCCGACCTGCACGCCCTTGTCGATTGCGACGGCTCGGCGGGCGCGGCATCGATAGCAGGGGGCGGACCCACAGATCCGGTCCAACTTATCGGGACGGCTATCGACGCGAGAGCGCCTCACGCGCCGCCACCGCGAGCGCATCGGCCCGCTCGTTCTCAGCGTGACCGGCGTGGCCGCGGATCCAGCGCATGGTCACCTCGTGCTTATCGCGAAGCTCGTCGAGCTCACGCCACAGCGCCTCGTTCTTCACGGGCTTCTTCGCGGCCGTCTTCCAGCCGCGCCGCTTCCAGCCAGCGATCCAGCTCTCGAGCCCGTCCAGCACGTACATTGAGTCAGAAACGAGCAACACCCGCGAGGGTCGGGTCAGGAGCTTCAGCCCCTCGATCACGGCGGTCAGCTCCATCCGGTTGTTCGTCGTGTCCGCCTCCGCACCCGACCGCTCGATCTCTTTACCGCTCGCCGGGTGCCGCAGAATCAGCCCCCAGCCGCCCGGCCCCGGGTTGCCCGAACACGCACCGTCGGTGTACAGCTCGACCCTCGGCAGCGGCTCGTCCGCCATCACCCGGCACCGGCCGCGATGCGCGACAGCGTCAGCTCGTGGGCCTTGCCGTACGCCCCAACCAGCTCCGACCAGTCGAACCTTTCGCTCCGCTCCTCGACCGCGTTCCGCAGCGAGATCCGCCCACGCCGATCGAGCTCGCAGAACCGCATCAGGTGCTGCGTCAGCTCCGCCGCCGCGTCAAAGAACGACCGCCCACGCCGACGCACCACGTTCATCCCCCACTTGTCGTGGTCGGGCAGGTGGCTCGCGACATACCGCCCAAAGCCGGCAAGATCACTGGTGATCGCCGGCACGCCCATCGCCACGCACTCCAGCGGCGTGTAACCCCAGGGCTCGTACGCGCTCGGGAACACACCGACGTGACAGCCGCGTACGAACTGCTCATAGTCGATGCCCCACAAGGGGCTCGCCGGGCTGATGAAGTCGGGGTGATAGATAACCTTGACCTTGTCTTCCTCGCGGTTAAACAGCCCGAGCTGCCGGATGTGGTTCAGCACCGGGTCCTTGTCGTCGTTGTCGATCACGTGCGTCGAGACGTACGGCAACTCATCGCTATGGAACGCCTGCTGCGTCCGCTTGTACCGCATCTGCCAGTAGTCGTCGATCATCCCCTCGACACTGAGCTTCTTGCGAGACGCCGCCGCCGGAAACAGCTGATCGGCGATCTGCTGCGAGATGTTGTCGCACACATCCTTGAGCTCGAACATCACGCCCCGGCGTTCGAGCACCTTGGGATTCAGGCTCCGTGTCGCGCGACGGCTGATCACGAAGAACACAACCGTCGTGTCGCTGTTCGCCGCCTTCAGCTCCGCGTTCAGCCTCGCCATCGACTCGAGGCAGACATCAAAGCCCTTGTTGCGAGGCTCGTACCGCCCACTCGTGAACGCATAGATGGTCTTGGTCAGATCGAACGAGTAGCTCGGGAAGAAGTGGCCCATCGTGAAGCGGTGGATCTTCTCTTTGTACTTCGCGTGCAGCGTCTGGAACTCGTGGCCAACATCAAACCGGGCCATATTCAGCCCGTTGGGCGTGATGACCTCGGGCGTTCGACCGAGCAAGTGCGTGCACTCCTCAGCCGTGATCGGGCTCACCGTCGTCAGCACATGCGCCGAGTGCGCACACGACCGCTCCATGCGGTGCTGCGTCACGATGTTGAACTTCTCGGCCTCCGCCGCGTCGTTCATGTGCGGCAGGTGGTCGTAGAACCGGTCATCTCCCGAAGCGATGTACCGCCCGAGCAGCGTGGCGTGCGTGGTGAACGTGAGACCGCACCGCACGTTGTCGTGCCGGAGCATCGGGATCGCCAGCCCGCCCATCCACTCGTGGCCCTGCAGCAGCAGCCGGCGGTCGGGGACGCACTCCGACAGCCGCTCGATCAGCCTGCGCACCGCGTCGGCGAACGAGATCACGCCGTCGAGCATCGGATCACCAACGGGCGATGGGATCCGATGATGGTCCCACAGCCGATACTTCACTTTGTCGAGATGCTCGCTCCCCCGCCAGTGCTCGATCAGAAGCGCGCGGGGTCGGCCGTCAACCAGCCACCGCCCGTGGTGCACGCGGATGCCCTCGGCCGCGAGCGACTCGATCGCTCTCTTGAAGGAAGCATCCGGCACCGTCTCGCTGAACTCGACCGCCGCCTGCTCGGGCTCCCAAGGCCCGATGACCGTGTATCGGTCGCCCCATTCCTTGACCATTGCGGCGCACTTGGAGCGCAGCACCTGATAGATGCCGCCGAGCTGGTTGCAGACCTCCCACGCGCACTCAAAAAGCATCGCCGGGTCGGGCGACGGCGCGGGCGTCGGATCGGCATCGGGCTTGGGCGAAGCCGGCGCGACCCGGGCAGGCGCTTTGGGCTCAAGCTTAACTCGCTCTGCTGACGCGCGGTCCTCGCCGGGCCTCGCGCGCGGCGTGCGAACGGCGGCTTCGATCTCGTCGGCTCGGTCGCGGGGCATAGCACAACTGTATCGTGCAACCGACAGGCAAGCGATCCAGTCCGAGCACCTACGATCGCGCATGACAACAGCCCAGGCCGCCGACGCTACAACCGTGCACCGCATCGCCGTCGCCGTTCGGCAAAACCTGCGCGACCCCGCCGCCGATCGACTCATCGCAGACGCCCGAAACCTGCACATCAAGCTGGAATCCGCACGCACCGCCAAGGTCTATCTCATCGAGGGCGACCTCAGTGACTCTCAGCTCAGGACCATCCGCGACGAACTGCTCGTCGATCCCGTTACCGAAGCTGGCACGCCCGAGAGTCCAAGCGATGCAGTGATTATCGAGGTCCACCCGCTGCCCGGCGTTACAGACCCCGCCGCCGCGTCCGTCGCCGACGCGATCGAATCGCTGCTCGGCATTCGCGTCACAGTGCAGACAGGCCGACGCTACGAACTGGTGGGCGTCACACAAGCCGAAGCCGAGTCGCTCGCAACGCGCCTGCTCGCCAACACCGTCGTCCACCGTGTGCACGCTGGCACGTTCCACCCAGCCGAACTCCCGAAGGGCTTCCCCACCGCCTTCGAACTTACGCACGTGCCGATCCGCGAACTCGACGACGCCGGGCTCATGGACCTCAGCAAGCAAGGCCATCTGTTCCTCGACCTCACCGAGATGAAGGCGATCCAGGCCGAGTACCAAAACCTGGGCCGCGAGCCCACCGACATCGAGCTCGAAACCCTCGCCCAGACCTGGTCCGAGCACTGCGTCCACAAAACACTCAAGAGCACCGTCCGCTACACGAGCGAGGGCGACGACACCATCGACTGGACAGGCCGACCGGGTGCCGACCTCAACGCCGACGGCAGCGTCACCATCAGCAACCTGCTCAAGTCCACCGTCGCCGCCGCGACGTTCGAGTTGATCGAAGAAGGACTCGACTGGACATTGTCAGTCTTCGTCGACAACGCGGGCATCATCAAGTTCGACGACAACACAGCCATCTGCGTCAAGGTCGAGACCCACAACCGCCCGAGCGCCATCGAGCCTTACGGCGGCGCAGCAACCGGCACCGGCGGCTGTATCCGCGACATCATCGGCACCGGCCTCGCCGCCAAACCCATCGCGTCGACCGACGTCTTCTGCGTGGGCACCCCCGACATCGAGCACGTGCCCGAGGGCTGCATCCACCCAACACGCATCCTCGATCAGGTCGTCGCCGGCGTCCGCGACTACGGCAACCGCATGGGCATCCCCACCCTCAACGGCGCCGTCTGGTTCGACGACCGCTACGTCGGCAACCCGCTCGTCTACTGCGGCTGCATCGGCGTCATGCCCAGCGACAAGATCGAGGGCGACGCACGCCGGGGCGACCTGATCGTCGCACTCGGCGGACGCACGGGCCGTGATGGCATCCACGGCGCCACCTTCAGCTCGGGCGAGGTCACCAGCACCCACGCCGACGAGTTCAGCCACGCCGTCCAGATCGGCAACCCGATCGAAGAAAAGCGCGTCCTCGACGCCATCGTCCGAGCTCGCGACCACGAGTCGGGCTGCCTCTTCACCGCCATCACCGACTGCGGCGCGGGCGGCTTCAGCTCCGCGATCGGCGAGATGGGCGAGAAAGTCGGAGCGACCGTCCACCTCGACCGCGCCCCGCTCAAGTACGAAGGCCTCACCTATACCGAGATCTGGATCAGCGAGGCCCAAGAGCGCATGGTCCTCGCCGTCGATCCGAACAATCTCGCCGCGCTCAAACAGATCTGCGACGAAGAACACGTCGAGCTCGCTGTCCTCGGCGAGTTCGGCGCGCGCACCAACGACGACCAGCCCGAGCTCGTTCTCAACTACCAGAACACTGAAGTCGGCCGACTCCCGATGCCCTTCCTGCACGATGGCATCCCGACACCAACACGAGAAGCGGTCTGGTCTTCCTCCCTCTCCCGCGTCCCGCGGGAGAGGGCCGGGGTGAGGGCTACCGAATCTACCTCCTCTCCCACCATCCGCGAAGCCCTCCTCAAACTCCTCGCCCACCCCAACATCGCGAGCAAGCACGCGATCATCCGCCAGTACGACCACGAGGTGCAGGGCAATACGCTCCTCAAGCCCCTCGTCGGCCCCGGCGGCCGAGGCCCGGGCGATGCCGCCGTCATCGAACCCGTCCCAGGCTCCGGCAAAGGCCTCGCCATCGCCAACGGCCTCGCCACCAATATCGGCGACCCCGCCCTCGGCGGCGACCCGTACCACATGGCCCTCGCCGCCATCGACGAGTGCGTCCGCAACCTCGTCTGCGTCGGCGCCAACCCCGACCGCATCGCCATCCTCGACAACTTCTGCTGGCCCAGCTGCGCGAAGCCGGAAAACCTGGCCGCGCTCGTCCGAGCCTGCGTCGGCTGCTACGACGGCGCCAAGGCCTACAAGACGCCCTTCATCTCCGGCAAGGACTCGCTGAACAACCAGTTCAACACCAAAGACGGCAAGCTCATCGAGATCCCGCCGACACTGCTGATCTCGGGCGTCGGCATCGTGGACGACGTGAGCAAGTGCGTGACCATGGACGCGAAGCCCGTTGGCGCCTCGCTGCTAATGGTCGGCCCAGCGATGTACGACCCGCGCCTCGGCGCATCGCATTACGCGCAGACGTTCGGGCTTGACGGCACGCACGATTCCACCATCCCGACTCCGGACCCCGAAGCCGGCGCACGTATCGCGAGATGCGTTGCCGAAGCGATCCAACTCGACCTCGTCGAAGCAGCACACGATGTCTCAGACGGCGGCCCAGCAGTCGCTATAGCCGAGATGCTCATCGCCGCAGGCGGCGAACTTGGATTCGAAGGCGGCTGTGAAGACCCAGGCCAGCTGTTCAGCGAAGCCCCGCACCGCTACTTGCTTCAGGCAAAGAAAGAAATCAAAATCGATGACCATTTCGAACGTCACGGCATCGCCAGCAACCGTCTCGGCTTCATCAACGACACGGGCGAGATGCAACTCAATGAGGTACACATCCCCGTCGCCGACCTCGCCAACGCCTGGCTCGGCACGCTCGATAGCTGACGACAACCAAAAGGAAACAGGGCACGCCCGTGTTCGGACGTACCCTGATCATGGAGCAAGCACATAAAGGTCACTCGATCGGAGCGAGAGGATCCCAATCAGGATCGTTGGCCCGCATGGCCTCGTCTGACCAGATGCGGCGATCCCGCAGGTCCTCATCAGGCACGGCACTCGCGTGCCCATCGAAGAAACCGACAACAGCTTTGTCGTCAAATCGCGGATGGACATGACCCATCTGCACCGGATTCTGAAGATAGTTAGGCTGGTCCCACTCGCCGTCATCAAACGACGGCGGAAGAGTTACAAGGTGAAACCCTTGTTCGATGTCACCGCCGCCGAAGTTGCCAAAGGCAGAGGCGAATGTGACGAGTTCAGAAGGCTTGAGCGGGTCACTCTGACGCCGTACGTATCGTCCCTTCTCGAAAATCGCACGCTTGATGCTGCCCGGCGCATAGTCGCTCCCACCAACGTAATAGGTGTTCATCCCGAATGATGGAAATACGCTAATTTCGTAATTCCAACCATCCAGATCGCGGGCAAACGCACTCCTGTCCGCTACGACCGACGCCCTCGCATTCACATGCGTGGTGCCAACCCATTGATAATCCACATATGGTCCGATGTGGTAGGGATACCTAGACAAGGTTAATGAACTCTCAATGGGTTCGCCGACCTCATTCAGTGCAAAGCTCTCAGAGGAAAATAGGTCCCAGCCGCCTCGTATAACCCGCTCGTCGTTGTCGTTGCTGTAGAGAAGATGCGCTTGCATGAGCGAGCGGGCGGCCGCAAGCTCCGCGATCATCCTTGCTGATGACTTGGCCTTCCCAAGGGCCGGCAGCAAAATACCAATAAGCAACGCGATGATAGCGATTACGACCAAAACCTCGATGAGGGTAAAGGCCCGGTGTGTAGATGTCTTCGGCACGGTTCAGCACCCCGCGTTGAAGTTAAGGATCCAAGCGTTAAAGTCACCGGGCTCGCACACACCGTTGCCGTTCTGATCACAGCCGGAGCCCTGCGTGTTGAACGCGAGGATCCATGCGTTGAAGTCGGCCGGCGACAGCTCGCCGTCACCGTTCACGTCGGCGACGCACACCGTGCCGCGGGCGACCGTGTCGATGGAGATCGCTTCGAGGCTCATCGAAGAGAACTCAGATTCGAACGTGAGCAGGATTGGGTTCTGGTACGCCAGACCCTCGAAGCTGAACAGGGTCTCGACGCCCTGGCCGCCGAACTGGCCGCCGAGTGTCTGACGCGACAGCTCGATCGTCTCCACGGCTGCGGTGTCATCGACCAGCACCAGCGGATAGTTCAATTCTGACCCAAGTGTCCGAATCTGCACAAGAACGTCGACCGTGTCGCCTTCCTGGCCGTCGACCGGGATCTCTACTTCAAACTCGGTCGTCGAGCTGAACGAATAGATGTTGAGTGTGCTGGTGATAAACGCTCCGTTGCCGCCAAGCTCGCAGAGGAACGCGCCGACCTCGCCGACAAGAGCAGGGCTGTTCGCGACATCAGGCGGCGAGCCGCACGTCTGGACGAAGTCGTCCCACTCGTAGTACGTCGTGTTGGCATCGGTTCGCGACCAGCCGTAGGCGTCGGGGGTGACGAACTGTGCGGATGCGGAACCAGCAACGAGAACCGCCGGGAGAAGTGCGATGGAACGCATGGTGAAAAGCTCCTTGCACGAGAAGTGGTGTTTCATAACCGCCGCGCACCACGCGACGGTTTGTTAGATTAGTAGAACCAGTGAGAATGAGTCTCAAGATCAGGACCCACAGAATCGTCACCTCAAGCCATATTCTCGGAGCTTGCGATAGAGCGTCCGCTCGCCGATTCCAAGCAGGCTCGCGGCCTGCTCGCGGTTTCCTCCGGTCAGCCGGAGTGTCTCGCGGATCGCTCGCTTCTCAATCTGATCGAGGCTTGTTCCCGCAAGTGATGCGGTGCCAGTGACTTCTGCTTGTGAGATGTCGGCCTCTCGAATCTCAGGCGGCAGATGCTCAACGTTCAGTGTCAGATCGTCGCTCGGATCGGTCGGGCCGAGCGCGGTGACGACCATGTTCTGAATTGAGTTGAGCAACTGGCGGACATTTCCCGGCCAGTCGAACGCCGTGAGCCGCAGCATCGCCTGCTCTGTGATCGTCGGCGTTGCACGATCGGGTGCCATCTGGTCCGCGAACGCCTTGATGCCGTGCAGAACGAGCGGCGGCACGTCCTCTCGCCGTTCCCGCAGCGGCGGCAGATGGATGTGCGACCCGTTGATCCGAAAGAACAGATCTTCTCTGAACTCGCCCGCCTTGCTCGCGTCGCGCAGATCTTTGTTCGTCGCGCTCACGAACCTGACGTCGATCGGCCGGGGCTCGTTCGATCCCAGCCGCACAACCTCTCCCTGCTCGAGCACGCGCAGCAGCTTGGGCTGCATGCTCACCGGCATATCCCCGATCTCATCGAGGAACAGCGTTCCGCCGCTCGCATACTCGAACACACCCTCGCGGTCCTTCTCCGCGCCGGTGTACGCCCCACGAACATGACCAAAGAGCTGGTCTTCGATCAGGCTCTCGCTCTGCCCCGCACAGTTGAACGTGACGTACCGGCCGGCGCTCCGCTTGCTGTTTCGGTGCACGGCCCTGGCGATGAGCTCTTTGCCGGTGCCGCTCTCGCCGGTAATCAGTACCGGGATGTTCGATGCCGCAACAGTTCTCACGGTGTTCAGCACCCGACGCATCGGCTCGCTCACGGCGATCAAGCCCTCAAAGCCGGCAAGCTCGAGCTCATCTTTGAGTTCGCCGTTCTGGTGCCGGAGCAGAACCGTCTCGGCCGCCCGATTGATCAGGTTCCGAAACACTTCAAGGTCGAGAGGCTTCTCGATGAAGTCGTACGCGCCTTCTTTGAACGCGGATCGAGCCGTCGGTACATCGCCGTGGGCGGTCACCATGACGGTCTCCGCGGCCGGCTGCACCGCTGCCGCGGCCGCGAGGACGACAAGCCCCGCGTCCCCTCCGTCGGGCGCAACACTCCGGCCCTCGAACGAATCGCCCGCCGAGGAGGGCATGCGCAGATCGGTCACGATCACATCGAAGACACCGCCTCGGAGCTCATCGATCGCCGACGCGACACCGTTCACGATGGTGCACACGTGGCCAGGCCGACGCAGGGCGTCGGCCATGACGTCGGCGTGGTCGGCCTCGTCTTCGACGATCAGAACCTGTGCTCTCGGGACGTCATTCACCATCACGGATCGTAGTTCGCCTCGCTCTCTAAGCGGCCGGTGGATGCCCGCCGGAGCACACAAATCGCGACCGCCAACGCGTCGGCGACATCAGCCGGGCGGGGAGGACCGGGCAGCCCGAGCAGCCTCTGGACCGACGCCTGCATCTGGTCCTTCTTCGCGCTCCCGGAGCCGGCGATCGATCGCTTGACCTCGGCCGGCGGCACCTCGACCAGCTCCGCACCAGACCGCTGCGCGACAAGCAGAATCACCCCGCGGGCGTGGGCCATCGGTATGACCGTCCCGGGGTGCCGCGGGTTCGTGAACATCGACTCGATCCCGATGAGATCCGGCTTTATCAGTTCGATGAGCTCTGCGATGTCACGCTCAAGCTCGGCCAGCCGCGATGCCAAGCTCGGCGTCTGACCGCCACGCACCAGTCGAACCACGCCCGCCTCGACCAACCGCGGCGCAACAAGGGAGGTCAAGCTGCCATCGATGCACCCGTATCCGGTCAGCCGCGTGCCGGGATCGATGCCGAGAACACGCATCAGCAACTAGTCCGCGGACGCATCGGCCTGGGCGTAGTGCCTGGCGTAGTGAATCACGGTCCTCGCCAGAATATCAGTCTCAAGGTTGCACCGATCCCCGGGCTGCGCGTCACCAAGCGTTGTCGCCTCGAGTGTCGTAGGAATCAGCGCGACGCCGAACGTCCCTGCGTCGGGGTCCACCTCCGCGACGGTGAGACTGACACCGTCGATCGTGATCGAGCCTTTCGGCGTGATGCATGGCATGAGGTCGTCACCGGGTTTAACCACAATCCGCCAGTCATCACCCGTCTGGACGCGCTCGAACGTTCCGATGCCCTCGACATGGCCCTGAACGATGTGACCGCCGAGGAGTGTCGTGGGCGTGCAACTGGTTTCGAGATTAACCCGCGAGCCGGCGGCGAGTCCGCCGAGCGTTGTCTTCGCGAGCGATTCATGGACCACGTCGAACTCCATGACGACCACCTCCCCGCGATGCTCAGCGGGCTGCGCGAGTGTGAGGCAGCATCCGGAGACACAGATCGAATCGCCCGGTTCGGGCCTCGCATCCCAGCCGGCCTCGACGGTCAGCCGCGAGCCCGAGCGGCCGGGAGTAACTGAGGCGACAGAGCCCTTCGACTGCACCAACCCAGTAAACACCGATCGATCTCCTTCCGGTCTGACTCGGGCCGCTTGATTCCGCGGGCACGCGGCTTGATACTGCGGAGCCGATCGAGCGGTCTGATCGGCCCCCGCAGAGCCTACGCCGAGCGCACCCACGAGCGGTCGGCGGTTGCCGGAGCACGACGTGAAGCGACTCTCGACCCTGATGTTTGTCGCCGGTCTGGTTGCCGTGCTGCTGCCCGCCGCGGGCTGCTCGCCGCCGCCGGGCCTCACGATCGCTCAGCGCATCGACCTGCTGCCCGTCGAGAACGCCCAGTGGCGCAGGATGGGGTACCGGATCAGCTGGAAGGTCGCGCCGCCGCTCGCTCCCGACGAAGAGTTCGTGCGGACCGTGATCAGCGACACACTTCTGCTCACGCAGATCTCCACAGGGGAGATCACGGCCTTCTCGACAGAGACCGGGGATTCGGGCCGCAGGCTGTGGAGCACGAATCTCGCGAACCCGCTGACGAGATACACCGGCATGGCCGTCGAGGGCGACCGCGTCATTGTGACCAGCCAGGCAGAGGTCTTCGGTGTCGAGGCCAACTCGGGCAATCTGCTCACGCGGCAGAGCTTCGGCAGCCTCGTCAACACCCCACCGCTGGTGCTCGGCGAGGTGGTCGTCGTCGGCAGCAACAACGGCGAGCTCTTCGGGCACTTCCTCGCGACCGGCTTCAAGGCGTGGGGCCACCAGATCCGAGGGCCGCTCGAAGTGCAGCCGGTCATGGTCGATGGCACGGTCGGCATCGTGAGCAGCATCGGGCGCGTCTTGTTTGTTGACCCGGTTTCGTTCAGGCAGACCTCTCAGGGAGAGGTGTTCAACGGTCCCGGCGCACCACTCACGGCAGGCGACGGTCTGATGTTTGTCCCGAGCCTCGACCAGTCGCTGTACGCGTTCGATCCGAGGGAACGCCGCCCGGTCTGGCGGTATCTCACCCCGGACGCGATCCGGGAGCCGGCGGTCTTTCACAACGGCGTCGTGTACTGCGCGTTCCGGGAGGCGGGCATGACGGCGCTCGACGCGGGCACCGGAGAGCTCCTGTGGGAAAACGCCGCGCTCCGAGGACGCGTCATCGGCACGCGGAACGGCCGGCTGCTCGTGTGGGACAACGATCGGCTCTCGCTCATCGATCCGCAGCGCGGCGTCGAGCTCGACAGCATCCTGGTGCCGAACGTGAAGTTCATCGAAGCCGACAGCTTCGAAGACGGCAACCTCTACATCACCAGCAACGAGGGTGTCGTTGCACGATTCGAGCCGGCGAGCTGATCGCGTGACCGGCACGCGACGCCGAGCACTGCTGTCTGTCAGCGATAAAGCAGGCATCGCCGACTTTGCCAGGCAGCTCTCCGACGCCGGGTACAGCGTGATCTCGACCGGCGGCACGGCACGGATCATCGCCGACGCCCGCGTCAGCGTGACCCTCGTCGAAGCCGTCACGGGCTTCCCCGAGATGCTCGACGGGCGGGTCAAGACGCTGCATCCGAAGATCCACGGCGGTCTCCTCGGCGTCCGCGATGATCCGAAGCACGCCGCGACGATGGCCAAGCACGGCATCGAGCCGATCGACATCATCGCCATCGACCTCTATCCCTTCGAATCGACGATCGCACGAGATGGTGTCTCGCGAGCGGAAGCCATCGAGCAGATCGACATCGGCGGCCCTGCGATGATCCGGTCCGCGGCCAAGAACCACGCGAGCGTCACGGTCATCACCGACATCGCGGATTACCAGCGAGTCATCGCCGACATCCGCTCAAACGACGGAGCGACGTCGGCGGAGCTCCGCCAGCAACTCGCGGCCAAGGCGTTCTCTCGAACCTGCGCGTACGACGCCGCGATCGCGGGCTACTTGAGCCAGCCGGAGGCACTGCCGCCGCGAGTGACCATCAGCCTGACCAAGCACGAGTCCCTGCGATACGGCGAGAACCCGCACCAAGACGCCGCCGTGTACCGGGATGGTCGTCCCTCGGGCGGCATTCTCGATGCGCAGCAGCTCCACGGAAAGCCGCTGTCCTTCAACAACATCGCCGACGCTTCCGCCGCGTGGGCGCTGGTCTGCACACTCAACGGACTCGAACCAGATTCCGCGGGCGCCGTCATCGTCAAGCACGCCAATCCATGCGGCGCCGCCGTCGCCGGCGACCCCCGAACCGCGATCGATGCGGCGTTTGCCGGCGATCCCATCGCCGCCTTCGGTGGGATCCTCGCGTGCAACGCACCGATGACCGCCGATGCCGCCGATCGTCTCTGCGACGACGGCGTCTTTCTCGAAGTCGCCGTCGCGCCGCGGTTTGACGACGATGCCGTCTCCCGTCTCACCGCCCGATGGAAGAATCTGCGTCTGCTCACAGCCGAGCCGCCGGCCACGCCGCGACACACTGTGCGCCTGCTGCCGGGCGGCGCGCTGATTCAGACCCCCGACCGCCTCGCCTCCGACTCATCGACGTGGGAACTGATGGCCGGCCCCGCACTCGGACCGGAATCCGAGCGGGCCGCCCGTGTGGTGGAAGCCGTCTCCCAAGCCCTTTCGAGCAACGCGGTCGCGATCGGCGGACCTGACCCAGAAAGGCGAGGCTGCGTCCGGCTGTTCGGGGCCGGCGCGGGTCAGATGGACCGCCTGAACGCCTGCAAGATCGCCGTCGAGAAGGCGGGGGGTCTCGCCGCGGGCGGAGTCGCTGTCAGCGATGCGTTCTTCCCGTTCTCCGACGGCCCGGCCGTCCTCCAGCGGGCCGGCGTCGCCGCGATCGTCCATCCAGGAGGATCCAAACGCGACGGCGAAACGTTCGAATTCTGCAAAAATCATGGCATCTCATGCCTGATCACCGGGGTTCGGCACTTCCGACACGAACCGTTGCGGTAGGCTTCTGAGGCAGAACGCGCAGCGGCCGACCGAACCGTGGAAGGCCCCGCCGCGAACACGATATCAGCAGCGGAAGCGCTCGCCGAGACGGCGAGATGCTGAGTTCTGAGTCGGGGACGCTGATGAGCCGGAAGCGATCAACATCGAGCCGTGCGAGCAAGCCGGAGCCGATCGAGCCCGCGATATCGCCGCCGACCGGCCCCGAGAGTTCGGGGGACTCGGTCGGCGGACTCAGCTACGGTCTGGGCACAGGAGCACCGCTATCGGGCCTTGATTGCAAAGTCCTTGTCCTCAACAAGCTGTACCTCGCCGTCCGAGTTGTTTCGGCGAAGCGGGCGTTCGGGCTGCTCGCCAGAGATCTGGCCGAGGTCATCCACATCGACCAGGGGCAGTACTTCAACTACGACTTCCGGTCGTGGACGGAGGTCAGCCAGATCGCGGCGGAAGTCGAACGCGAGCAGCACGACTGGGTCAAGACCGTTCGAATGGACATCGCGGTGCCGAGAATCATTCGTCTCTTCGGCTACGACCGGCTGCCCGAGCAGCGTGTGAAGCTCAACCGCCGCAACCTCTTCGCCCGCGACCGCAACCGATGCCAGTACTGCGGCCACCACTTCCCGACGAGCGAGCTTTCCATCGACCACGTCAACCCCCGATCGCAAGGCGGCGGCGACTCGTGGGAAAACCTTGTCTGCGCGTGCATCCGATGCAATGCGAAAAAGGGCGGGCGGACGCCGGCACAGGCCAATATGTCGCTGGTGAAGCAGCCCGCGGTGCCGAAGCGCAACCCGCTCATCTCCGTGAGGCTGGGCAACGACCGCTATGCGTCGTGGAAGCAGTTCCTCGACAACGCGTATTGGTCCGTCGAACTGCGTTGAGACCCGGAACGCTTAGCTAGGCCAACGCGTAGCCGTCGGCAGCTTTCGCCAGGTCGAAATCCAGGGCCGTGATGCCACCGGCATCGTGCGTGGACACAGTGAGCGTGACCTTGCTGTAGCGGATCAGAATATCTGGGTGGTGCTGCACTCGCTCGGCGTAGTCGGCGATCTTCTGAACGAACGCCATCGACGCGACGAAGTCGTCGAATTGATACGTTCTCTGAATCTCTCCGCCGACCTCGGACCACTCGGTGGCGGTGTCGAGCCGGGCCTTGATTTCGCTCTCGCTGAGCTTGTCCATCGCATCTCCGTCGAATCGCAGACACCGCCGCCGCGACGGTGTTCCTCCAGGCAGCGCCAGTGTAGCCTTGCGGCGTGACGACGCACACGACACGCCTCGCACCCTCGCCCACCGGCGCTCTTCATCTCGGAAACGCGCGCACATTCCTTGTCAATTGGGCGCTGGCGCGACAGAACAGCTGGCGTGTCCTGCTCCGCATCGAGGATCTCGACACGCCCAGATTGAAACCCGGCGCGATCGATCAGACCCGAGAGATTCTGAGCTGGCTCGGGATCGATTGGGATGAGGAGATGCCGCTCCAGAGCTCGGAAGCCCACCACTGCGTCGATGCGATGCGATCGCTCGCAGACATCGGCATCGTCTATCCATGTCCGAGAACGCGCACCGACATCCAGAGAGCGCTGAGCGCGCCGAACGCCGGCGAGGGAGAGGCAGCGTTCCCTCCAGAACTTCGCGCGAGCATCGCGTGCCGCCCCTTCGATCGACTCGCTTCCAACTGGCGTTTCGTGTGCCCGCACGACGAGGTCGATTTCATGGATGCGTTTGCGGGTCCGCAACGGGTAAGGCCCGCCGATGACGTCGGAGACTTCGTTGTTTGGACCCGCCGAGCATCGCCGTCATACCAGCTCGCTGTAGTTGTGGACGACGCACGACACGGCGTGACCCAGGTCGTCAGAGGCGCCGACCTGATCCCGTCGACAGGGCGTCAGCTGCTGCTTTATCGAGCGCTCAAGCTGAAGAACGAGCCCGAATACACACATCTGCCGCTCGTCCGGGGCGGCGATGGCCGGCGGCTTGCCAAGCGTCACGGCGATACGCGGATCGTCGAGTACCGCGACCGGGGCGTGGCCGCCGAGCGGATCATCGCCCTGATCGCCCGCTGGTCGGGGGTCGGCGGCGTCGAGGCGATATCGGCGGCAGAGTTCGCCCAGCACGTCCGCCTCGATAGGATGCCCAGGGGCGATGTGACGTTCTCGCCGGAGGATGATCGATGGCTGCTCGACTGATTCTGACGCTCCTCGCGTTGCTTTGCGTGGTGTCGCCTTTGATTGGGTGCGACTCGGCGTCATCCGCGGGCGACGCGGAGCTTGTTCGCGTGTCGGTCACCGACGATACCGGCACCAAGCACCGCTTCTCCCTCGAACCGGCGCTCGACGACGCGACCCGTGTGCTCGGTCTGAGCCACCGAGACGAGATCGCGGCCGACGGTGGTATGGCATTCTTCTTTACGACCGCCCGGCAACAGAACTTCGTGATGCGGCACTGCCCGATCCCGATCGACATCGTGTACGTCGACGGATCCGGTCGCGTCGTCTCGCATCACGCGATGGTGCCCGAGAAACCGCAGGGCGAGAACGAGAGCGAGGCGGCCTACAACCGGAGGCTCCGGCGGTACCCAAGCCGATTCGCGGTGCCCATCGTCCTCGAGTTTCAGGGCGGCACGATCGAGCGGCTGGGGATCGAGGAAGGCGATGTCATCGATATCGACGACCTCAAAGGCTGGAGATCGAGGGCGCGCTGAACCCGGCGGCCGAACGATCCGATACGCCTCGCGGGGCGGCGCGAGGCCGCGTCCGAGAACCCGGCACAGGCCGGAGGCGGATCGATGTCGCTACAAAAACTGCTCGCGTTCGGCGGCCCGGATGGCGGCCGCTGGCTGGAAGAGAAGCTTCGGTGCGCACTCTCCGCATGGCCGGACCCACGGACGGCCCTCCACGTCGAGACCCGCGAGCTCTGCCTCGAAGAGATACCAGACGTCCCGACGTCTCAGCCGGTGGCGGCCGATGCGCGGTCGCTCGATTCCCGCGAGCTGCTGCAGGTGCTCGACCGCTTTCGCGCGTGCGAGGCATCAGGCGTCGTTCTCGTCACTGCCCGAAATGCATCGATCGGCCATTCTCTTGGCGGCATGATCGTGTGCGATGCGGAGACGCCGACGGCCACGCTTGCTCCGATGCTCCACGCGATCGGCGTTTGCGCCTCCGCGACCGCCGAACTCCGCCGTGAGCTGAAGATCGCGCAGCGGACCTCGGGTGGCGTTCGCGAAGAAATGTCTCGGATGAGCCAGGAGCTCAGCCTCGCCAGCAGGATCCAGCAGGAACTGGTGCCAAAGGCCATGCCGAAAGCAAATGGCATGGACTACGGCGTGCTGTACAGGCCGGCGGGCTACGTGAGCGGCGATATCTACAACATCGCCCGGCTGGATGATCGCAGAACTGCGTTCTTCATCGCCGATGCCGTCGGGCACGGCGTGCCTGCGGCGCTGCTGACGATGATCATCTCGCGTGCACTCCCCATGCAGAGCGCGGGCGGCGCGATCATCAGCCCCAGCGACGCGCTCAGCACCGTGAACCACGAGCTATGCGGCGTCAGCGACGGCACCCCGCGCTTCGCGACCGCGGTCTACGGCGTCATCGATACCGAAAGCGGGCTCGTGCGCATCGCGAACGCCGGCCACCCGCAGCCGATGCGCATCGCACCGGAGCGGGTCGCCAAGGTTGAGGCGGGCGGGCCGCTTCTCGGCGTGTTCCGTGAAGCCTCGTTTGACGAAGAGACCTTCACCCTCGAGCCCGGCGAGACGCTGCTGCTGTATTCCGATGGGTTCGAGACCGCGTTCCCTGACACCGACGCGATGCGTCAGGGCAGAGGAGTGCTCCCCTCGGACAGGTATGTCGAGCAGCTGCTGCGCATCGGCCGAACCTCCCGCAAGAACGACGAGACGGTTGTGGACGCGCTCGCCACGCTCGAACGCCGGCTCGACGAGGCGCACGGATCGCTTCATCAGGTTGATGACGTGACAGCGCTGGCGTTGGAGCGAAAGGCCGCCTAGGGCGTCGCCGCGGATCGTTCGCGGCGGCGGAGCAGCCTGTCGATCTCGATCTCGCCGTCGCGCAGCCTCACGATGCGCTCGCAGCGGTTCGATACCTCATCGTCGTGCGTCACCATGATGATGGTGAGCCCCTCGCTGTGGAGCTTCTCGAACGTCTGCAGTATCGCCTCGCCCGTCGCGGAATCCAGGTTGCCGGTCGGCTCGTCTGCGAGGAGGACAACAGGATCGCCCACGAGCGCACGCGCGATAGCGACCCGTTGCTGCTGCCCGCCCGAGAGCTCCCGGGGGCGATGGCCGAGGCGGTCGCCGAGTCCGACGAGATCGAGCGCGGCTCTTGCCCGATCGTTCCGCTCTTTCCGCGAGATTCCGCGATAGAACAGCGGGACGCTCACGTTCTCTTCGACGGTGAGCTGGGGGATGAGGTTGAACGCCTGAAAGACAAATCCGATCGTGCGGCCGCGAAACGCCGACAGCGTCTCATCGTCCATCGTGGTCACGTCCTCACCGTCCAGCAAATACCGGCCGGCCGTCGGCTGGTCGAGGCAGCCGAGCACGTTCATGATCGTCGACTTGCCGGACCCCGAAGCGCCCATGATCGCGACGTAGTCACCGGAATAGATTTTGAGATCAACCCCACGGAGCGCCTCGACCATCACCGAGCCGTCGGGCTTGTAGTACGTCTTGCGGACCTGCTCGAGCGCAACGACCGCCGCGGCGGTTTCCGATTCTGACGCGGCGAGGTCAGCCTGGGTGCTTGTCATCGCGGGGTCGTACCGGGACGCCTCGGCGTGGTGGCGTTGGGAACGGCGCGCCGGCCGTCACGCACCGTTCGGCTCGGGCGAGCTGTCGATCTGGATCGAAGCAAGGGCTGTCATCGGGTCGGGCGAGACATCGAACAGCTTGTCGAGCCCTGTGACCAACATCACCGACCACACCCTATCATCGACCGAGCACAGCCGCAGCGCACGACCGGCCTCGGTCAGCAGCTTCCGCAGCCGGATCAGCTGGGCGAGGTTGCTCGACTTGATATATCCCACGAGACTCATGTTGAGCACCACGTGCGGTACAGAGCCGGTCTCGGACTCGGCGACCCTGTCGATGATCGCCGTGAGCTCGTCGGTGAGCTGAGGATCATCGGTGAGATCGACTACCACGATGTCATCGGACCAATCGGTAAGCATTCCGCTATAGCATACAGCGTCTGCGGGCGGCGTGTTCGCTCCGAGGACCCTATCGACAAACTTCGTGCCATCAGGCCGTGGTTTCGGGCTCGGGGGGATCGATCGGCTCGTCCCGCTCGACGACACGCGCGACGGCAACGACCTGATCTCCCGAATTCAAGCCGACCACTCGGACGCCCTGCGTCCCCCGCCCGTAGCTCGAAATCGACGCCGCGGGCATCCGAACGAGTTGGCCGTTGCGCGAGATGACCACGACATCGTCGTCGTCACCCACAAGCGTGGCGGCCGCGGATCGGCCGTTGCGGTCGGTCGTCTTGATGTCCGCGCGGCCCTTGCCGCCCCGGCTCTGGCTCCGCGGGGCCCCTTCTTCGGGGTGGACACGGTAGTCGTTCACGTCGGTCCGCTTGCCGTAGCCGTGCTCGGTCACCGTCAGCAGGGTCAGCCCGACCTGGTCGGGCTCACGCTCGTGGGCATCGGTGTCTTTGTCGCCGGCCATCGGTATCGCAACCGCCGCAACGAGCCGGTCGTTGTCCTTGAGCGTGATGCCCTTGACGCCAGACGCCGCGCGCCCCTGTGGGTTGGCGTCGTCCTCCGGGAAGCGGATCGACATGCCGTCAGCCGTCACGAGGAGCAGGTCTTCCCGTCCGTTCGTCAGCTGCACGTTCAGCAGCTCGTCGCCCTCGCGCAGGTTCACCGCGATCAGGCCCGAACGGTTCACGTTCTTGTACGCCGAGAGCATGGTGCGCTTCACGAGCCCGTTCCGCGTGACGAACGTGAGGTACTTCGGATCCGGCTCCCTGCCCGGCTCGCCGGCGACCCGATTCTCGAAGTCGTCATTGGTCACCGTGAGATACTTCCGTGCTCTCTCGCCCTCGCGAAGCTGCACGAGGTTCACCATCGCCCGGCCCTTGCTGGTCCGCGACATCTCGGGCAGCTCGTAGACCTTCAGCTTGAACACCCGCCCCTGATCGGTGAAGACCAGCAGGTTGGCGTGCGTGCTCGCCACAAACAAGTGCTCGATGAAGTCGTCGTCCTTCGAGTCGGATGCGCGGATGCCCTTGCCGCCGCGGGCCTGGGCGCGGTACGTATCCAGCGGCACGCGCTTGGCGTACGCCTGATGGCTAATCGTCACCGCGACCTCGTGCTCCTTGATGAGCGACTCGAGATCGATGTCGCCGGCCGCGTCCTGGATGTCGGTCTTCCGCTCGGCGCTGTAACGCTCCTTCATCTCCGCGCAGTCCTCGCGGATGATGTCGAGCACCCGCTCGTGCTCGGCCAGGATCAGCTCGTAGCCCTCGATCTCTTCGACCAGGGCCGTGTAGTCGTTCACGAGCTTCTCGATCTCGAGCCCGGTGAGCTGGATGAGCTGCATCTGGCCGATGGTCTCGGCCTGGATCCGACTCAGCAGCACGCCGCCGCGATCGTCCGCGGCACGCACGGCGTCCATTAGCCGCTTCGGGATCTTCGGCGCAAACGGATGATCGGCGGGGATCTGGAACCGCCGCTCGATGAGCTTCTGGATCGCCTCCTCGCGCGTGCGGCTCGACCGGATGAGCTTGATGACCTCGTCCAGATCACACACCGCGAAGATCTTGCTCTCGAGCTTGTGGGCCGACTTCTTAGCTTCTCGCAGCAGGTGCGCGGTGCGGCGTCGGATGACGTCAACGCGGTGATCGACGTAGAGATGCAGCAGCTCAAGCAGCGTCAGCGTGCGCGGGCGTCGGCCGACCAACGCGATATGGATCATGCTGAACGTCTGCTGCAGCGGCGTGAACTGGTAGAGCTGATTCTCGACGACGGCCGGGTCGCCCGACTTCTTGAGCTCGATCACGATCCGCGTCTGCGCGTTCCGGCCCGACTCGTTGCGGACGTCGCTGATGTCCTTGATCCGCTCGTCCTTGATCGCGTCGACGATCTTCTCGACCAGTGTGGTCTGCATGAGCGAATAGGGAATCTGATCGATCACCAGCTGCTGACGGCCGCCGGACTCCTCGGTGTGGCACACGCCGCGGACGGTCACGCGGCCTCGCCCGGTCTCGTAGGCCTCCATGATGCCGCGGCGACCAAGAATGACGCCGCCCGTCGGAAAGTCCGGACCCTTGACGCCCAGCCGCGTGACATTGCCGGCTTCGTCGACCTCGTCGGTCATGATGTCGGCGAGCGAGATCTCGGGGTTGTCGATCACACGGGTGATCGCGTCGAAGATCTCGGTCGGGTTGTGCGGGGGCAGGCTCGTTGCCATGCCCACGGCGATGCCCATGCCGCCGTTGATCAGCAGGTTCGGGAACTTCCCCGGCAGAACGCTCGGCTCCAACAGCCGGTCGTCATAGTTGGGCTGGTAGTCGACGGTATCGAGCTTGATGTCGGCGAGCAGGTCCATCGCGGCCGTGTGCATGCGGGCCTCGGTGTACCGCTCGGCCGCCGGCGGGTCGCCCTCGATCGAGCCGAAGTTGCCCTGTGGATCGACCAGCGGCACGCGCATCTTCCACGTCTGCGCGAGGCCAACGAGCGTTGGGTAGATCACCTGGTTGCCGTGCGGGTGGTAGTTGCCCGACGTATCACCCGTGATCTTCGCGCACTTGATGTGCTTGCGACCGGGACGCAGGTTCAGGTCGTTCATCGCGACCAAGATGCGTCGCTGCGATGGCTTGAGCCCGTCGCGGACATCGGGCAGGGCCCGGTCCATGATCGTGCTCATGGCGTACGTCAGGTAGCTGTCGCGCAGCTCCGACTCGATCTCGAGATCGCGGACGCGCTCGTCGGTGTGGACCGGCTCGTCGCCCGCCGGCTGCTCGTTCGATGCGTTCGGATCGTCGTGGTCGGCCATGTATAGCGGGGCTCCGGTCTAAGCGGTTTCGAGCCCAAACTTGAGCCGAAAAAGCTTCGTAGATTCTAGGCGAGAGCCGGGCGAGAATCGCCCGGAAACGGGCTTCGTTCAGGGCTGCTCGGCCGCCTCGCCCGCGTCTTGCTCGGCCTGCCGCAGGGCCAGTCTGTCGATCGATTCGAGCGTCTCCACAACCACCAGCAGCGCCATCGCCGTCGCATCGATCGGCATCCGCTGATCCCACGTCGCGGCCCGCACGCCCCCGACCGCCTCGGCCGGCTCGCGGTACATGAAGCCCTCGACCTCGCTCGCCGACAGCTGCCGGAGAAATCGGATGCTGTGCAGCACGTTGACGAGTTCCGCATCGACCTCGCCCGGCTCGGTCAGCCGCTCGTCGCCGAGCATCGTCGCGAGGAACGCGATGGGCCGAGCGGTCTGCCAAGTCGGCAGCGGCACGGTGCCCGACGTGAACACAACGCCGCCGACGAGGTCGAGGTTGTCCGCGCCGGCGTCGGACAAGGTGAGCTGGAAGCCGGTGACAATCTCGCGCATCTGGCGGAGCGCGATCGCCGATGGGATATCGCCGTCGCCCGCGAATTCGATCTCGGCCCAGCCGAGCCAGGGCATCACGCCGACGAGCTGCGACGCGTTGTCGACCCGGCGGAGATCTGCGACCACCTCGCCGGCTGACGCATGATCGCCGACTCGGGCGAGGGCATAGGCGTTGATCGCACGCGTGACACGCGGCACATCGTCTGCGATGGTCGTGACAAACCGGGGCTCCAGACCCAGCTCGTGCCGAGCGAGATCGACGAGCGCTCCGGCGATCGGATGACCGGGCTCCATCGCGCCAACCTGTTCGCGCACAGTCGCCGCGACGGCTTCGTCGAGTCGATCGATCGCGCGCGACAGCGCGAACACGCGCAGCGCGGCGGTTGCTTCGGTCGGCGCTTCAAGCACGGTCGCGTTCGTCGGCATGTAGGTCCCGACGCCCCCCTGCCGAGCGAGCCATGCCGCGAGTTCATCCGCGAACTGCTCGAGCGCGGCACGCGATGCGACATCGCGCAGCTCGACCAGTCGCCCCCCGCGATACAGCACGCGAGGAGGCTCGTCGGGTTTCACCTGCGCGACCGCCGTCGTCCGAAGCCGAAAGAAGCTCGCGCCGGCATCGGCAACAAGCCCGCCCGGCTGCCGGCCGCCCATCATTGCGTCACCCGTGAGCTCAGACACCAGCCTGGACGCGGCACCACCGGCCTGCTGACCCGTGAACAGCATCTCGAGCGGGAACACCGCGTCCGCCTGCCGACCGAGCCCCACGGCCACGGCCTCCATGCCCGGCGAGATCGCGGCCGAAATCTCGGTGTACGTCGCCTCGTCAATCGGCACGGGCGCACCAGCAAGCTCGAGCGCGATCGTCAGCGACGCCGCTTCGAGCTCGGCCCGCTCGGCGGCGTCGAGGTCGTTCACCGGCGCGAGGTCATCGCTGGCCTCGTCGATCGCCAGCCGCGTCGCGTCGGGCAGCGTGCGCGGGCCCAGCCCGATCGCCACGCCCCGGCCCACGACCCGGCCCCGCAGCCGCAGCGTCACGCTCGCGCCGCCGACGTTCGGGCCGACCGCGTCCGCGGGCACCTCGAGTGATCGGACCCAGGGCTCGATCAGCCGGAACGCGTCTGTGGTCTCCACGGCACTCGGCGGCGTGGGCGACGGGGCCTGGCCGGCCGACGGAAGTCCGAATACCACGCAACACGACACAAACACGCAACACAGCACGGTGTTGATGTGGTACAACTGTGCAAGGGCATGTGTCGCCCGCCGGCAACACGCCGGCACAACCGACACCGCACGGCGGTGGTATCGGTCATCGCGAGGGAGCGCAGCAAGGGGGTCGCCTGCCGGAAGTTGTTTCTGGCACGGCGGTTGCACTTCCTTCTGGCAACTCAAGACGAGGTTTCCCATGCGGCAGCTCCCACTCACCCCACACCAGCAGCGACTCTTGGCTCTCGTGGTTCTGTGCTTCCTGGCTCTGTGCTAGCCCCACGATCATCCGGCCTGTCGGCATTGAAGGCCCGATAGCCCGCCGAGGAGAAAACGAAACCGGCCCCGGTCCGAAGACCGAGGCCGGTGAGTGTTTGCGGGTTGTCAGCGACTCAGAACGAGATCTTGTCGGTGCCCATGGCGCCGTGGTCGTCCATGCCGCCGCGGGTCGGACCGAAGTCCTGCGTGCCGAACTCTGCGCCGCCCGACGTGTCGGACGTATCGCCCCACTGCGCCCGCTTGAGGCTCAGGCCGATCTTGCGATCGGAGGAGTCGACGCGGAGGATCTTGACGTCCACCTCGTCGCCGGCCTTGACGACGTCCTGCGGGTTCTCGACCTTGTGGTCGGCCAGCTCGGAGATGTGCAGCAGGCCCTCGAGGTCGTCCTCGAGCTCGACGAAGACGCCGAAGTTGGTGATCTTCGTGACCTCGCCCCGCACGACCATGCCCGGCTTGTAGTGCTCGGGGATCAGGTGCAGCCACGGGTCCTCGGTCAGCTGCTTCACGCCCAGGCTGATCCGCTGCTTCTCCTGGTCGACCTCAAGAACAACGCACTTGACGTTGTCGCCCTTGTTGACGGCCTCGTTAGGGTGCGTGACCTTCTTGGTCCACGACATGTCGGAGACGTGGAGCAGACCATCGATGCCGGGCTCGATCTCGATGAACGCGCCGTAGTTGGCCAGGTTGCGCACCTCGCCCTCGATGATCGTGCCGGGCGGGTACTTCTCGGCGACGAGCTCCCAGGGGTTCACCTCGGTCTGCTTCATGCCGAGGCTGATCTCCTGCTTGTTCTTGTCGATGTCGAGAACGACAACGTCGACCTCCTGGCCCTGCTCGATGAGCTCGCTGGGGTGATTGACCCGTCGGGTCCACGACATCTCGGAGATGTGCACGAGGCCCTCGATGCCGTCCTCGAGCTTGATGAACGCGCCGTAGGACATGATGGAGACGACCTCGCCGCGGATGCGTGCGCCGACGGGGTACTTCGCCTCGATCTCCTCCCAGGGGCTGATCTCCTTCTGCTTCAGGCCCAGGGCGATCTTTTCCTTCTCGTAGTCGATGTTGAGGATCTTGACCTCGATGCGCTCATCGACGCTGACGAGCTCGCTCGGGTGGTTGACCCGGCTCCACGACATGTCGGTGATGTGCAGGAGGCCGTCGATGCCGCCGAGATCGACGAACGCGCCGAAGTCGGCGATGTTCTTGACCTGACCCTCGACGATGTCGCCCACGTTGATCTTCTCGAGCAGCCGCTTCTTCGCCTCGTGCCGCTCAGCTTCGACCAGCTTTCGCCGGCTGATGACGATGTTGCGGCGCTCGGTATCGATCTTGAGGATCTGTGCGCGGATTTTCCGGCCGATGTACTCCTGCACATCGCCCGGACGGCGGATGTCGACCTGCGACGCGGGCAGGAACACCGGCACGCCGATGTCGACGAGCAGGCCTCCCTTAATCTTCCGCATGACGGTGCCTTCGACCTCGTCGCCCTCGTTGGTCTGATCGGTGATCTTCTGCCACGCGATCTGGCGATCGGCCTTCCGCTTGCTCAGCTGGATCAGGCCGCTCTCGCCTTCCAGCGACTCCAGCAAGACGTTGACGGTGTCGCCGACGCGGACCTCCTCGTCGCCGAACTCTTCCTTGTTGATCAGGCCCTCGCTCTTGAGCCCGACCTCGACGACAACATCGTCGCCGGCCATCCCGATGATCTTGCCCTGGATCAGCTTGCCGGCCTGAAGGTCCTCCAGCTGGTCCTCGAGGATCGAGTCCATGCCGTCGTCAAACATGCCACCCAGAAGCTCGGCGGTGTCGGCGTCGCTCACCTGCAGCGAGGCGATAAGGGTCTCATCAACCATGAATTGTGGTGTTCCTTTCTCGAGCCGATCGCTGGTTGATGCATGCCCGCTGCCGTGGTTCCCGTCGCCGGGTGCGAGCGTGCGACCGATTCGTACGACCCGCAGCGTTCGGACAGCGCGGGCGGCCCCCCGGGGGCGGTTTGATACCTGATTCGTTCCACCGTCGGGCAAGGTCCACCGAGCCCGAACGCCCCGACGCACGGCTGCCGGGCCTCAACAATAGCGTTGCTATCGGCGAAAGCCGAGCGAAATCGGCCAGGAACATCGGGGTTTGTGAGAGCGATGTTCTGCGAAGCGCCCGTAACAGTGAGCCGGTGCGGCCGCGCGATGCACAGTGCGGCATCTCCAGCCGTACGCAGAACTTGTATACAGCTGAATACGAAACGGTTGCCTTCCGACCGCAGCCTACCGTACGGTACTGATTGCAAAGATCGATCCACGCGGTCGATCTGCCGATAGCTTGGGATGGTGCCGAGGGGCTCAGCACCCGCTCAAATACCGACTTTAGCCCCGAACTGGCTCAAGAGACGCCAGCGGCAGCGGAGCACCCTTGCCATGACAACAACCGCGACGGATGTGCAGACGGCGGACGCCGAGGGCTCAAGCATCTCCTGGGATCCGATCTTCGACGAGGTAGGCCTGCCGAAGGACCCCACAAACATCTACACTCAGACCGTCGCCGCGATGCTTCACGCGGCCGACATCATCAACCTGCGGCACCGCTGCCGGATCATCCTCGCCCAGCCGAAGAACGAGATCATGGTGCACTTCCCGGTGCGCATGGATGACGGGCATCATCAGCTCTTCAAGGGCTACCGCGTGCAGCACAACAACGCCGTTGGGCCGTACAAAGGTGGTCTGCGGTTCCACCCCGACGTGCACCTCGATGATGTCAAGAGCCTCGCATTCCTGATGAGCATGAAGTGCTCACTCGTCCGCGTGCCGTTCGGAGGCGGCAAGGGCGGCGTGAAGTGTGACCCGAGGCAGCTGAGCATCGGCGAGCTTGAGCGTGTGACCAGGCGGTTCACCGCCGCCATCGCGAACGACATCGGCCCCGACTACGACATCCCGGCCCCGGACATGGGCACCAACGCCCAGGCGATGGCCTGGATTGCCGACACGTACATGCAGATCAACGGCCGTCACGCCCGGGACCCAGGCGCCGTCGTGACCGGAAAGCCGATTGCCTTTGGCGGCTCGCTAGGCCGCGAGAAAGCGACGGGCCAGGGCGTGGTGGATGTGCTCCGTGAGATGCTGCCCGATCTCGACATCCCGATCGACGACATGCGCGTCTCGATACTCGGATTCGGCAACGTCGGGTCGTGGGCGGCCCGGATTCTGTACGACATGGGCGCCAACATCGTCAGCGTCATGGACCACACCGGCGCGATCCGCAACGACGAGGGGCTCGACGCTCACGCGCTCGCCGAGCACTGCGCCGAGCACGGCGGCGTCGCGGGCTTCGAGAAGCGGGCCGCCACCACCGGCACAGGCAAGCACTCGGGCCAGGGCGGCACGGTCGTCAGCGAAGACGAGTTCTGGGCAACGCCCAGCGACGTGTTCATCCCCGCCGCCCTCGAGGGCATGATCAACGAGGAGCGAGCCAAGCAGCTCCACACGCGCGTCGTTGCCGAGGCCGCCAACGCCCCTACCACCCCAGAAGGAGACGCGGTGCTCGCGCAGCGCGGCATCGAGATCATCCCCGACATGCTCTGCAACGCCGGCGGCGTGACCGTGTCCTACTTCGAGTGGGTGCAGAACCGCTCGAATGTGACGTGGGACGTCGAGCAGGTCGACCGCGAGCTCAATCGAGTCATGTGCATGGCCGCCCGGCGCACCATCGTCGCCCGGCAGAAGTACGAGACCGACATGCGGACCGCTGCCTACGTCGCGAGCCTCGAACACCTCGGGGATGTCTACGCGAATCGCGGGATCTGGCCGTAAGGGTCAACGCCTGCGGCGAGCGAGCAGCAGCCCTGCGCCGAAAACCAGCGAACCGGAGGGCGTCGGGATCACGGTCACGGCGACGTCCTCGACCTGAAAGTTGATCCGAGGATCGTTCTGTACCGACGCGATTTGGAAGTCGGCGACTGCATCATCGACGAGTCCAAGGTCAATCGCCAGCGGCAGCGCCGTGGAGTTGAAAAGCAGCCGCTCACCATTGACCTCATCTGCGTCGGCCAAGGCAATCGTCGCCAGTGAGACGATCTCCGGGTTGTCCAGGAAGACAAAGGCCACAAAGAGATCGGCGGTTCGAGTCGGGCTGAGGCGCGCCTCGTCCCCGATACCGAGCGAGCCGACGATCGAAGTCGTCGGGTATGAACCCCAAGAACCACCAGCTACAAACGAACCCATTTCAAAGCTGGCATCTGCAACCTGGTAATTCGTCGAAGCCGGCTCTGAATCGACCACAACGTTGTTCGCCGTGATTGACAGAGAGGCCTGTGTGCCCACGGGCAGGCCGTTCAGGCTGCCGACGTGCGACGAACCCGTGATGATGTTCTGCGTCACCGTCATCGCAAAGTCATAACGAACCGCCGTCTGGGCGTGCGCAAGATTCGACGAAGCTGCGACCAGAGCCGCAGCGGCTATGCGAAGCGTCATGATTCTCTCCCTTACCACGCGTGGGGCGTATTCCCACGCTTGTGCGTCGATAGACGCTGAACCTCGGAGCCGGTTCCGCCGAGCGTGCAGCTTGATGTCAAATCGTGCGCGGATGCTCTGTGCCCGGTGTCACGGGTACTCCCGCCGCGTCGGCTGGATCATGATGTCGTTCAGATGCGCCGCCGGCGCCGGACAAACAACAGTGCACCGGCAAGTGCCGTGGTGCCCGCAGGCGTGGGGATGACTGTGATCTCGACGCTGCGAACCTGCAACGACATCGATCCGAGCCCGCTGCCGTCTGGCGACGAAAAAACAAGATCCGATCGGGGGGCGATGCTGGCAACGTCAATCGATGTCGGCAGGTCGGCCGTCGGCCAGAGATCGGCAGACGAACCGGGATCGTCGAGCGTCGCGATCAGAAAGACGGTCAGCGCGACATCGGGCCGCATCGAAGACGTCACCAACGCGAGACCATCTCCTACGGAAGGAGCGTCGTTGCTGATCTGCACCGAATCGAAGAGCGACCCGCTCGGAAAGAGCGACTGGTCGAGCTGCAGATCGACGCCGCCCACGACGAGCGAGGTGCCCAGCGTTGGGTAGCTTGCCGCCGAATCCGACGCGGTGCCCAGACCAGGGATGGCCTGGGTGGACGCTTCGAGAGAAAAGAACGCGGCGGTGCCGAGCGGCAAAGCCCCAAGATCGGCGGAGGCCCCAGTGGCCGGGTAGCTGTTGCCGATGACCTCCAATTCAAAGTCATACCGGATCGACGTCTGAGCCACAGCGGACCCAGCAATGATCATGGCCGCGCACGCCGCAAAGGCCTTCAACATCTCTCGTCCCCCTCCATGCCCATCCCACGAGCCAATGCGTTTCGAATATTATAAATTGAAGACATGAATGAAGATACAAATTCATTACAAATCGAGTTTCGTCGGCCAGACTCTGATGCTGTCCGCGATCAACGCCGGCGGCGAGCCAGCAGCAGGCCCGCGGTGAGCAGGGCGGCGCTCCCCGGGGCCGGGACCAGGGTGATCTCGATCGCGGTGATGTCGGCAAGGAGCTGCCCGTCGCTGTTGATTCTCTTCGGACCGTCGATGCTGAAGAGCCCTTGCACCCCGGGCAAACCCAGATCGATCGCAGACGGGAGCTGAACCGAATCCCACAGACCCGGCGCGAGCGTGCCGTCACCCGGGCCTCCAACCGAGAACCCAACGAACGCGACGTCGGCCAGCAGCGAGCTGACGATCGATGTCATCAGATCCGCGTTCGGACCAAAGAAAGGGGACGACACGTCGTTGCTGACGCCCAGTCCGTTTAAGAATGTCGGGCTCGGGTAGCCGGACTGATCGAGCATGAGATCGATCCCTCCGACCGAAGCTGTCGCAGACAGAACCGGGTACGAGAGCGTGTTCGCGTCGCCAAAGTCCGCAAACGGCGTCGTGCTCGCCTCGATCGACAGCATGCCGGGCGAGCCCGCAGGCACACTTGCGAAGGTCGTACCTGGATCGGTTGCCGCGATCGTGTTCGAGCGGACGGCAAGCGTGATGTCGTAGCGGATCGAGGTCTGTGCATCCGCGACGCCGCACGCCGAGGCAACAACAGCCGTAACAAGAATTCGCATGTCCCGGACTCCCTTGACGCCCGTGAGCGGGCCTTCCCGACTCAAGCGTACATCGAGAGCCCGTCCACGCCAAGACAAAGGTACGGGTAACGCCGCCGGGTCGCGCGGGTCACATTGACGTTCACCTGCACCGCCGACGGCGGATAAACAGCAGCGAAGCAGCCAGAGCCGTTGTACCCGCCGGTGTGGGGATCAGTGTGATCTCGACATCGGTGAACTGTGTGCGCAGTTGCCCGTCGCTCCCGACTCGGTTCGCCGCATCGATGGTGAAGCCCCCCTGCGAGCCCGGTGCGGCCACATCGATCGCCGTTGGAAGCTGGGTCGAGTCCCACAGGCTTGGAGCGCCGAAGGTGAAGAGCGTGAGGCTTACATCCGCAAGCACCGACGGCAGAATCGCGCCGAGCAGATCAGGGCTTGACGAGTCCGCGTCGTTGCTCACGTTCAGCCCTGTGACAAACGACGTGCTTGGGTACCCAGACTGATCAAGCGCCGCATCGATGCCCCCGATGATCGCACTGGTTGAAAGGATCGGGTACGCAAGCGTATCCGCGCTGCCGAAGCCCGGGATGGGTGTCGTCGATGCCTCGATCGAAAGCACGCCCATTGATCCCACGGGTACAGCGGCAAAGGCCGAGCCCGGATCGGTGGCGGAGAAGGTATTGGAAATGACCTCGAGTGTGAAGTCGTAACGGATCGAGGTCTGGCCCGACGCGAAACTGGACGGGACCGCGACCGCAGCCGCGGCGGCGATTCGAAGCATCATGATTCTCTCCCTTTCCACGTGCGCAGGCAGCTTGCCCACGTCCATAGCCCGATAGACACCGGACCATGAGTTCGGTTCCGCTGCTAACGCAGAATTCTGGCAAACCGGCTACAACGCCCTACTAGATGCCGCGTCTCACGGGTATTCCTGCCGCGTCGGCCGGATCATGATGTCGTTCACGTGCACCGCCGGCGGCTGGCTTGCGGCGAACACGATCGAGCGGCTGATGTCCTCGGGTCGCAGCACCGGGCCCACGCGGTCCATGAACGCGCCGAAGCCCTCCATCTCATAGCCGGCCGACTCCTGGAACTCCGTCCGTACCACACCGGGCTCGACGAGCGTCACGCGGATGCCCTTGCCCGCAAGCTCGCGGCGGAGCGCCTCGGCCAGCGAGTTCACCGCAAACTTGCTCGCCCCATACATCGAGCTGAACGGGCTGATGTGCCGACCGACCGTTGAGCCCAGCACGACGATGTCGCGGGCCGGCGCGCCCGACTCAACCGTTTCCTTCCACTTGGCTTCGAACGCGTCCGTGCCCGACTCGGGCCAGGCCTTGACCATGCGATGAGCGGCCGCCCGCATCAGCCGGCTCGCACCGAGCACGTTGATCCGCAGCATTTCTTCCCACTCGTCGGTGTTGGAGTCGTAGACGCTGCCGCGCAGGCCCCGGCCCGCGTTCACGACGACGAAGTCGGCATCGGCACCGAACCGCTGGGCCGGTGTGTCGAGCAGTTCTGCGATCACACCCTCGTCGGCCGCGTCGCCCGCGACATGCGCGACGTTCGTTTCGCCAAGCTCACGGGTCATCTCCTGCAGCTTCGACTCGCGTCGTGCGTTGATGACGACCTTTGCGCCTTCTCGCACGCAGTCGCGCGCGAGCGACTCGCCGATGCCCGCCGACGCCCCGGTGATGATCGCGATCCGTCCATCAAGCGTGCCCATGACTCGTCCTCCTGTAGCGATGGTACGGCGACCTACCCTCGAGACATGTTTGGATCGCACCTGTCAGTCGCCGGCGGCATGCACAACGCGGTCGACGCCGCCGTCGAACTCAAGCTCGACTGCGTGCAGGTCTTCACCAAGAACCAGCAGCAGTGGAAGGTCAAGCCGCTGGCGGACGACGCGATCGCCGCGTGGCATGCGTCGCTCGAACGCGCCGGCTGGTTGACCGACGACCCGCTGCGAGCCCCCCACCGCGTCGTGAGCCACGCGAGCTATCTGATTAACCTCGCGAGCCCCGACGACGAGCTGTGGAAGAAGTCCATCGACCTCATGCAGATCGAGATCGAGCGGTGCCACGACCTGTCGATCCCGCTGCTCGTGCATCATCCGGGTGCATTCACGACCAGCGATCGGCCTTCGGGTTTGAAGCGCATCGCCAAGGCGTACAAGCAGCTGTTCAAGCGGACCAACGGCGCGCGGGTGATCAGCCTGCTCGAAGACACGGTCGGCTCGGGCTCGAACCTCGGCCGTGAGTTCGACGAGCTCGGCGAGCTGCGTTCGATGATCATCGAGCAGACGGGCGAGCCAGACCGCGTCGGATTCTGCATCGATACATGCCACGCGCACGCCGGCGGGTACGACCTGTCTTCGCGAGACTCGGCCGACGAGGCACTCGACCGCCTCGACGCGACCTGTGGCCTCGCCAACGTCAAAGCCCTGCACCTCAACGACTCACTCAAGGCGGTCGGCAGCCGCAAGGACCGCCACGCTCATATCGGCGAAGGCACTCTGTGCCGAAAGGCGGGCGCGGAGGATGGCTCGAAGGTGCCGCTCGTGCGATCGGGCTTCGCCGCGGTGGTGAATCGACGCGAATTCCGCGCGATCCCCAAGATCCTTGAGACGCCGAAGGAAGAGAACGACCGCGGCGTGCCGATGGATACCATCAATGTCCGGCGGCTGCGCCGGCTGCTGGAGACCGACTGACCGTGCCGATCACCCGATCGAAATCCGTACAAGTGTTCCTCGCAGTGTCTCTCGCCGTGCCGGCGGTGCTCGTGGGCTGCGGTGGCGGCGGCGATGATGGCCCGGGCCGAGATCGGGAACGCGTCGACCTGGAGTCGGTGCTCGCCGCGGATGATGCGACGCAGCGGGCGAAGCTGCTGCTGGCTTCAGGCCGGCTGCGCGAGGCGCTCAGCGAGTTCGAGCGCGCGATCGACCTGAACCCGATGGCGATCGACGCGCACATCGGCATCGGCGACATCTACAAGGGCGAGGGCGACCTGCCGCGCGCCGAGACCGCGTACCGGCGTGCCGCCAACCTCGGGCCCAGCAGCTTCCAGGCGCAGTACGCCCACGCGCTCGTGCTCCAGATCATGGAGCGGTACGCCGAGGCCGTGCGGGCCTACCAGCGGGCGCTGCAGATCAACCCACGGGACTTCAAGGCCAACATGAACATCGGCCTCGCGTTCGTGCAGCTCGGCCGCGCTGAACAGGGCCTGCCCTACGCCGAGCGCGCGACCCGGCTGAACCCCGACTCGGGCCCGGCGCACCACAACCTGGGCGTGTGCTACGCGTCGGTCGGACGTCACGCCGAGGCAATCGAGAGCTACCGCCGGGCGAGTGAGGACCTGGGCCTGGTGCCGCAGCTGCTGCTCGCGATCGCGGACAGCCAGGCCGCGCTCGAGGACCACCGTGCCGCGGCGGGCACGCTCCAGCGGCTGATCAACGTCGAGCCCAGCGCCGATGCGTGGCGACGGCTCGGCGCGGCCCACTTCCGCGTGCGTGAGTACTCCGACTCGCTCCGCGCATTCAACACGGCCCTCGACTTCGACCCCACCCACTACCCGGCGCTCAACGGCGTTGCCGTGTGCAGGCTCAACGACTACCTCTGGTCGGACAAGACCGACCTGAACGCGCTCGAGGCCGCGGTCGATGCGATGCGCAAGAGCCTGCGGATCAAGCGCGACCAGCCGCGGATCATCGAGCTGCTGACCCGCTTCGGCTAAGGCTCGCCTACCTGCGGCATAGGCGTACGATCGCCCATGCCAGACCCAAGCCTGCTCGCAACGTTCCCGACCCCCGCCGACTCGCCGTTCGTCGTCGAGCACGTGCAGGAAGAGTTCACCAGCGTCTGCCCGGAGACGGGCCACCCCGACTTCGGCGAGGTGACCGTGCTCTTCGAGCCGACGCCCAAGTCCGCCGGCGGCGTCTGCGTCGAGCTCAAGAGCCTGAAGCTGTACCTGCAGAGCTTCCGCAACGAGGGCATCTACTACGAGGCGGTGACCAATCGCATCCGCGACGACCTCGCCGAGTGCATGAAGCCCGGCTGGCTGCTGATCGTCACGGACTGGAAGGGCCGGGGCGGCATTCGCTCGACGATCCGCGCAACGTACGGCGACGTGCCGATCGACTGGATGCGGTAGTTGCCTGTCTGGAAGCGGATTCTGGTGGGTGTCACGATCTGTTCTGTGATAATGATCGTGGGAACGTTGACCTGTATCTCGGCGATCAACTACTTCGGGCCGGCGTTCTTCTACCCCGAGTCGCCCACATTGGGTCGCTTGAACCAGCTTGCTGAGGCAGTTGGAGACAATCTCGATCGTGTGGACGAGACATGGACTTTCGACCAGATCGAAGCGTTGGCTGACAAACCGCCATGGGGCAAGATCTGCGAGATACGTCTCGAATGGCTCGATCCTGGGAGCGATGTCCTTCGAGGTGTGTTCACGACGCGCCTCGAGTGCATCGGCAATGGTCAATCGCTGTACGGCGAGGTGTTCGTCGTTCGCCGGGACGTAGCAGGCGAACTCGTGGGCTGGCGATGGGATCTGGACTTCACCAAAGATGATCCCATCGCGGAGATCGAATGGGAACCAACTGATAAGTCCTGGCCGAAGTGGTATCCACTCCACGACGTCCCTTCTCCGTGACGGGCGTTGTTGGCTTAGACTGCTCGATGAGCAGCATGACCACCGACCGTCGATACATCAACGAGCTCAAGCCCAACGAGCGGGTGGAGGGCGCGTTCGCCATCGCCAACGCGCAGCTCGGCAAGACCCGGCAGGACAAGCCGTACCTCCGCTGCCTCATCAGCGACAAGACCGGCGAGCTGCCGGGGCGGATGTGGTCGATCGACGAGGCGACGTTCCGCCGGCTGCCCACCGAGGGCTTCGTGTGGATCGAGGCCGAGACGCAGCCGTACCAGGGCGAGCTCCAGCTGATCATCCACTCGATCGACCCGGTCGACCCGTCGCCCGAGCAGATGACCGACCTGTTGCCCTCAACCGAGAACGACATCGGCGCGATGTTCGATGAGGTCGTCGAGATCCTCGGTCGGCTCAAGCACCCGGCGATGCGGGCATTGGCCGAGACGTATCTTGCCGACGACTTTCTGATTCAGCAGTTCCGCCAAGCGCCGGCGGCCAAGAGCATGCATCACGCCTACCTCGGCGGCCTGCTCGAGCACACGGTGAACCTCATGCGGCTCGCCGAGCGCGTCTGCCCGCTCTACCCGCGGATCAATCAGGATCTTGTCGTGTTCGGCCTGTTCATCCACGACCTCGGCAAGACCCGCGAGCTGATCTACGACCGCACGTTCGGCTATAGCGATCAAGGCGAACTGGTGGGCCACATTGTCGAGGGCGCGTTCATGCTCCGCGAGAAGGTGCAGGAAACCGTGCGGCGTACCGGCGAGCGCATGCCGGCGGGCGCGGGGCTTGTCCTCGAGCACATCGTGCTCAGCCACCACGGCATCCCGGAGTACGGGGCCGCGAAGATCCCGGGCACGCCCGAGGCGATCCTGGTCTCGATGCTCGACAACGTCGACGCAAAAACCGAGATCGCGCTGTCCGCTGCTCGGCCCGACCGGGCGTCGCTCGATCTCGGCGGCAACTTCACGCAGAAGCAGTGGGCGCTGGACACCAAGCTCTACAGGCCCGATCCGCTGGCAGATTGAAACCGCTGTCTCTCTTGCGCTCGAAAGGGCAGACATGTCTGAAGACATCGACGTCCGCGTGAACTTCGCCCGGCCCATGCCGCTGTTCCCGATCGATGGGCTCGTGATGCTGCCCCAGCAGGTCATCCCGCTGCACATCTTCGAGGAGCGGTACCGCCAGATGATGTCGCACGTGCTCGACGGCGCGGGCCAGATCGCCATGGCGGTCTACGACGGCTCGGGCGTCACGCCCGACGACGGCGGCCAGCCCAGACTCCGGCCCAACGTGTGCGTCGGTCAGATCGTGCAGCACGAGAAGCTCGACGACGGGCGGTACAACATGCTGCTGCAGGGTGTCTGCCGGGCGCGGATCGTCGAAGAAGAGGAGCCCACGCCGACCCGGCTGTTCCGCACCGCGCTGCTCGAGCCCATCGAGCACGACCCGTACGACACGACAGAACTCGATCACCACCGCGCGTGGCTCGAGACCGAGCTCGACTCGGGCGAACTGAGCCGACTGCGTGCATCGGAAGATCTGCTCGAGTACGTCCGAAACGAAGACGTTCCGACGGCGATCCTGTTCGAGCTGCTCTCGTTCACGCTTCTGTCGGACGTCGAGCTGCGGTACGGCCTGCTCGCCGAGCCCGATCCACTGCGGCGGGCCGAGCTCGTGCGCGATGACCTCGAGAAGGTCCGCAAGATGATCCGGCTCGCCGACAAGCAGTCGCCCGACGAATGGCCCAAGGGCATGAGCTGGAATTGAGCGGGTTCGGCTAGAACGAGTACGGATGATCGATGCCGCGTCGCCTTGGCGTCGTCGGAGCAGGCTCACGCATGGCGTCCCTCGCGGCATCGGCGAGGTGCTGGTGCAGCTTCTCGTGCTCGGGCACGGCTTCGAGCCGTTCGATCAGGTCCTCGACCCGATGCGCGGCGGGCCACGAGGGATCGACGCTTTCGAAGCCGGCATCGCCCAGCGCCTCGGCCGCGCTCTCGAACCAGTCCAGCGGGATGCCGTCGGTCACACGATCACGCGTGGGGCTCTTGGCATCACGCTCGACGCCCGGCGGAGGATCGACCTTTGTACGCACACTGATCGATGAAACTCCAACAATGGGCCAGAGCCCGGCGTCGGTCATCGGTTCGCGCGTGAGCACGAAGACCGGGACGCGGCGCTTGTGGGCGCTCGCCGCGAATGCACGGGCCTCAGCGCCGATGAGTGGCGGCTGGACGAGGTAGCAGCCCGGCTTAACAGCCCTGCGGAGCTGGGCCTGGGTATCGATGATGGTGATCGTCGGGACATCAACCGCGAGCTGCCTGATCTGACGGCGGGCCTCTTGCAGGGGCAGCGCGATGCGAGCGACACGGTCCCAGTCTGCGGCCTTGACCGCGAGCCCCAACGCGCGGACGCACAGATCCACGGCGTCGAAGTACAAAGTCTCCACCAGACGGGCGCTGGCGGCGTCCATGAGGTCATCGACAATCGAGTTTGTTATGAACGGTTCGGGGACCGTTGTCCTCTGCCGCACGCGCTCTCTCCGTCCGGTCTCTCGCCCGCCGACCTCTGCGAAGGCCGGGATGGGATCACGCCAACTCGGAAGCACGACGCAGCAGGGCGACCCAGTGCTCCGACATCGGTGCTAATTCATAGCCGACAACGTCCGCGACGGCTGCAAGATCCTGATCGCCCAGGGCCCGCTTGATCTCGCGGAGCTGCTCGGCCAGAGCCCCGACCATGTGCTGCACGGACTCTGCCTCGGCCCCCTCGGGCACGTCGAGCGAGCCCGGGTCGCGTCCGAGAAGCATCCAGCCCCGGGTCAGCACGTCCTGGGCCGCCTGCCAGACCTGAAGCGTCGCCGATAGCCGCGTGAGGGCGTCGGACGAATCGCCCGCCTGCAGCGCCTCGGCGATCACCGCGTGCTCGGGGCGAGAGGATTCGAGAGCCTCAGCCGCATCGAGCAGCGTCGTGCGCACCAGCGAGACCGGGTCGGTGCTTGTGAGCGCGACCTCGCGGGCGTCCAAGGGCTCTGCGGACGGTGATTCGAGCTGATCGCCGACGACGGGCCGGCCGTCGATCGCGACCTCGATGATCGCCCGCCCCGCGGCCTCGGCTGCGGTGCGGCCGGCGTCGATCGCGCCCGCGAGCGTCGGCTCGGCCGATTGAATCTCGCTCCCGTCAAGCAGCACCCGCATCGGCTTGCTCCTTCGTCGATTGAGTGTCGGCCCCATTCGTCTCGGCGGCCTTCCTGCGGTCACGCCTTTTCTGCTTCTTGATGAGCCGGAGGTTCCGGGCGTAGATGACAACGCCCGTCGATTGCCCCAGCACACCAACGACGTCGACGCGCCACACGAAGTACGTAAACAGGCAGACGCCGCCGATGAAACTCAGCCACCAGAACAGCTCGGGCACCTGGCTCTGCCGGCTCTTCTCGCTCACCACCCACTGGATGAACATGCGCCCGAAGAACGCGACCTGCCCGCTGAGACCGATGGCGAGCCAGACGAAGTTGCCCCAGGTCGAGATGTTGAAGAACCCGAGCAGCGTGCGCTCGAACGACGGCCTCGCCTGCCACGAGGCCGTCTGCTCGTCGACCAACGACCAGAACGCGGCGGGCTCCATGGGCGTCTCGGTCGCGTAAGCGCTGGGCCCGGTGATGGTGTACCCGCCGCTGGCGGCGTCCTTGGCGACGAGCAGCTCGCTCTCGCCGGTGTCGACGACCATGTCGTACGAGCCCCGCGCGAGTGTGGGCTGGAGCACGAGCGCCATGCCGACAATCAGCAGCGCGACCATCGCGAAGACGGGGCCCGCTTTCACGCGTGGGCCTCGGCGGTCTCGCTCGACGCCGGGTGGGTCGCGCGGGCCTCGGTAACCTGCACGGGTACGCGCCGGCGGTTGCCCATCCAGCGGATGGCGAAGCAGTCGATCAGCCCGGGGATGGCGCGTTTGGTGATGCCAACGCCGTACTTCGGCTCGCCCGCGAACCGCTCGCGGTGATTCACCGGCATCTCGACAACGGTGTAGCCGAGCTGCCTTGCGGTGACGGGGATAAACCGGTGCGCGCCCTTGAACTCGAGCGGGAGCCTGATCGCGATCTCGCGCTTGAGCACGCGGAGCGAGCAGCCCGTGTCGCGGATGGTGTCGCCCAGCAGCACCCGGCGGAACCAGCGGCCGATGACCGAGGTGTACTGGCGGATCCAGGCGTCGCCCGCGCGCCGCGCGGCCGAGCGGTCGCCCTGCACGAAGTCGGCCCCGGTTCGATCGAGTTCGGCGAGCAGCTTGGGCAGATCACCCGGGTCGTTCTGGAGGTCGGCGTCGAGCGAGCCCACGAGGTCGCCGCGGGCCGCGGCGAAGCCCGCTCGGAAGGCCGCCGACTGGCCGTTGCCCCCGCCGCCCGCGGGCTTCGACAGGCACACGACCCGCAGCCAGGGCCTGGTCTCGGCGAGGGCCTCGGCGATCTCGACCGTCCGATCGGTCGAGGCGTCGTCGACGATGATGAACTCGAACGCGATGCCCTGGAGGGCTTCGCCCATCTGCTCAACCAACCGCTCGACGTTGCCCTCCTCGTTGTGGGCCGGAGCGATCACCGAGAGCCGGACAGGCTCGGGAGGGGCAGCGGCGGCGGTTCGGGGTTCGTCCATGAGCGTCAACACTAGCGGAGTGGATCGGCCCGACCGGCGGATCTCGGCCAGTTCTGCGGGTTTCGAGGGGCTGACTTGGCGGCTTGAGGCCAAGCTCGCCCGAATGCGGGCGAATCGGCGACCGCCGCATCCAGCTTTCGCCGCGCGGCGGAGTCTGCCGTATCGCGAAACCGCGTTCCGGAGACCGATCATGCTGACGCTGGTGCCCCTTGCTCTCACCCTTGTGTTTCAACCTCACGAGATGGCCCCGCAAGCCGCTTCAGAGGATGGACACGAGGTGCGCCCCCAGGCGGGCCGGGTCATGATGGGCTCGAACGGTGAGGTCGGCGACCAGATCCAGCGCATCGTTCCTCCCACGGGCGAGGACATCACCTCGCGGCCCGGTCGAGAGGGGCTGCTGTACAACGCGGGCGACGTGTCGACCGACACGAAGCTGCCCGTTGGTTACCCAAGGCCCACGCCGCCCGGTGCGATCGAGATCAAGACCTATCCGTCGATCAGACAAGCCGAGTACTCGGGGAGCGGCGACGGCACGGGCGCGGGCCGGAACGGGTTTATGCCCCTGTTCCAGCACATCTCGACCAACGACATCGCGATGACGGCGCCGGTCGAGATGCGCTACACCGATACTGACGGCGATGCCACGACCGACCGCTGGACGATGGCGTTCCTCTATCACACCCCCGAGAACGGCCCCGTGGGCAGCGACGGCGATGTGGTCATCCTCGACACCGAGCCTGTGACGGTCGTCTCGATCGGCATCCAGGGCGGCGCATCGCTCGACAGCGACGGGGGCGACCCGCTCCGAACCCTGGAAGCGTGGCTCGAGGCGTCGACCGAATGGGAGCGTGCTGGCGACACCCGCCGGCTGGGCTACAACGGCCCGTACGTGCCCGTCCGCAACCGGTGGTGGGAGCTTCAGATCCCCATCAAGCCCACGGGCTCGGCAGAACAGGCCGAGGACGCCGAAAGCGAAACGATCTGAAGTCCGCCCGAACTACACTGACCCGTGGCGAAACGGGTCCTGCACGATGAGTACTTCAAGAAGGCCAAGGCCGACGGGTACGCCGCGCGGTCGGCGTACAAGCTTCTCGAGATCCAGAAGCGGCACCGCCTGCTCAGAGCGGGCGACCGCGTGCTCGACCTGGGCTGTGCGCCGGGGTCGTGGATGCAGGTGACCGCCGAAATCATCGGCGACAATGGCCGGCTTGTCGGCATCGACCTCAAGCCGGTCAGGCTCTCGCTCCCGGGCAACGTGACGACCATCGTGGGTGATATCGAGCAGACTCCGGCCGACGACCTGTTCGACATCGCGGGCGGAGCGTTCGATGTGGTGCTCAGCGATATGGCACCAAACACATCGGGGCATGGCGATGACTTGGTCTCAGCGAGGCTCTGCCGCGAGGTACTCTCGGTGGCGATGCGGACCCTCCGCGAGGGCGGGAAGCTGGCGATGAAGATCCTCGAAGGGTCGGAGTACCCGGGTGTGCTGCGCGAGACGAAGGACGTCTTTCGCGCGGCGAAAGGACTCAAGCCGCGGGCGACACGCGACGCATCGCGCGAGATGTTCATCATCGGTGAGGGCTTTCGGGCCCCGGAGCGTGACCTGTGAGCCTGCTCGCGCCGTGGAACGCCGTCGCCGCCGCAGCCATCGCGGTCCCGCTGCTGCTGCTGCTGTACTTCCTCAAGCTGCGCCGGAAGCGGCTGCGGGTCAGCTCGACGATGCTCTGGGAGCGAGCCGTCGACGATCTCCAGGTGAACGAGCCGTTCCGCTGGCTTCGCGCGTCGTGGCTGCTGTTAATCCAGATGCTGGCGCTCGCGTGCCTGGCCCTGGCCCTCGGCCGGCCGACCATCGCGGGGGGCGGGCTGCTCGACGACCGTGTGCTGATTCTCATTGATCGGTCGGCTTCGATGAACGCGACCGACAGCCCGACCGATGCGACGCGGCTCGACGAGGCGAAGCGGCGGGCAATCGAGCTGATCGAAGATCTGTCGGGGGGCGCGGCGGTGCAGGTCGTCGCCTTCGCGGCCGAGCCGGCGACGCTCACCGGGATGTCCACGGACCGTGCCGCGGCCAAGCGGGCGGTACGATCGATCGAACCGACCGACGAGCCCGGAAACCTCGCGTCTGCGTTCGAGCTCGTTGCCGCGCTGGCGGTTCCCGCGGGCGAGGGCACCGACGGCGCACCGCCGAGGGTCGTCTTGGTCGCCGACGGCGGACCGAGTTCGGTGCGTGAGGCTGTCCCCGGCGATCCGGTCTTCTTGCGTGTCGGGCCGCAGTCGAGCGATACATCGCCGCCGCCGCTCGACAACATCGGGATCGTGGCGGCGACGGCAACGCGCGACTTCACGGACCCGGCGCGCTTGAACGTTTTCCTCAGGCTGCAATCGGCGTCTGCAGACGACACGGCCGTCGCGCTTCTTGTGGAGCTCGACGGGGCGGTCGCAGAACGGACCAGCGTGACTGTTCCGGGCCTGACAGAGGGTACGCCGGGTAACCGAACGCTCACTGTTTCTCTTACGCCGGGCGACGCGAGGCGGCTTCGGATCACGCTGCGGCACGAGGACGCGCTCGACTCGGACAACACGGTCGTCATCATCCTGCCGGAATCGCCCCAGCGCCGTGTGCTGCACGTCACGCCGCGAGATAGCGTCGCGTGGGTCATCGGCGATGTGCTCGAAGCGATCGGCTGGGTGACGGTGCGATCGATCAGCGAGGCCGGGCTTGCAGAGATGCTCTCAGACCCGAATGGGCTCGACGGCATCGACCTGGCGGTTCTCGATCGGGTCTCGCTTCCCTCGCGGCTCCCCGTCCCGACCCTCTCGTTCGGACTGCCGGTTGGTCCACACGGCCTGGAATCCGATGAAGCGATCGCTTCTGACCGTTTCGTTCGATGGGACCGCAGCGCGGCCTCGATGCGCGGGCTCTCGCTCGACGGCGTGTCAATCGCGGAACCCGTCTGGTTTGGTGGGTCGGTTTCGAGGGACGATGAACTCGCCCGGGGCCGCACCGGGCCGATCGCGATCGATGTCATCGACGGCTGGACCAGGCGGATCGGCGTGGCGTTTGAGGCGGCGGAGAGCACGTGGCCCATCGAGATAAGTTTCGCGTTGTTCGTTGCTCAGGCGATCGAGTCGCTCTCCGCGCCGAGCGAGGCGGCGAGCGGATCGGTGCCGACCGGGACTTCGCCGCGCATCCGGATGCCCGCAGGATCGTCGCCGCGGCTCGACGGACCGACAGCGCTCGATGGCCGGTGGCTCGAAGCCGAAGACTCCGGCCCGACGCGGCTGGCGGCGTTCGAGACGGTGTCCCGCGTCGGCGAGTACTCGACATCGACCGGCGAAGCCGTCCTGGGTGTAAACCTGCTGAACGGTGAAGAGTCTTCGATCGCGGTGTCGGAGAGTGTGGCCATCGGCGGGAGGTCGATGCCGACGGCGCGAGAGATCGCCGGCCGCCGCGAGATCTGGTCGTGGCTCGTGCTGCTCGCGGCCGTCCTCCTTACCATCGACTGGCTCCTGTTCACAGCGAAGTCTCGTGTCTGAGCGACGCGGACCAACCAACAAGCGAGGTACCTCATGCCGACCAATACGAAGATGATCGGACGGCGCGGGGTGATCGGCCTCGGGGCGGCGGGTGCCGCGTCGTTCACGATGCCAACACTCGCTGCACCAAGCGCCGTTGAGCCGATTCGGCGGGGCCGTCGCCTTGCCCGGAACGTGATCTTTGTTGTCGTCGATGGCATGAGCATCGGTACGTTCACGCTCGCGGAGATGATGCTGGACGTGCGCGGCCGGGGCCCGTCGCACTGGTCGCGTCTCTGGTCGCGCAATGATGTTCGGCGGGCTCTGTGCACGACATACTCGGCTGACGGCTGGGTGACAGACTCGGCCGCGGCGGGCTCTGCCTGGGGCATCGGCGAGCACATCAACAACGGCGCCGTCAACTTCACGCCGGACGGACGGATACCCGAGCCGATTCTCGTTACAGCGAAGAAGCACGGCAAGGCGACCGGCTTGGTTACAACGACGCGGCTCACCCACGCGACACCCGCGTCGTTCGTTGCGAACGTGCCGAAGCGCAGCATGGAAGACGAGATCGCGAGGCAGATGATCGCCCGCGACGTGGACGTCCTCCTCGGCGGCGGTGCCAAGCATTTCGGGCCGCTTCTGGATGCCTTCGAGAGTGGGTCCTTGCCGGGACTCAGCGTCGTGAAGTCCCGCCGCGAGCTCGCGGAGGCCGGCGTGCTCGAAGGCCGGATCCTGGGGCTCTTTGACCGTGACCACCTGGCGTACGAGATCGATCGCGGCAAAGAGCAGCCGAGCCTCGCCGAGATGACGCGCGCTGCGCTCACGCGGCTGGATAAGGCTTCGCAGGGATTCGTGCTGCAGGTCGAAGGCGGCAGAGTGGATCACGCGGCCCACGGCAACGATGCCGCGGGGCTCATTGCAGATCAGATCGCGTTCGACGATGCGCTCGGGGTCGTTGCCGAGTGGACCATCGATCGCGACGACACCCTCGTCGTCGTGACGACAGATCACGGCAACGCGAACCCCGGGCTGACCTATTACGGCGACGACGGCGTCAAGAGCTTCGAGCGGCTTGCGGAAGCGCGGCACAGCTTCGAATGGATCTTTCGAACCGCGGGCGAACGGGGTACGTTCGAATCGTTCATCGAAGCGGTGCATGCGGCGTCACGTGTCGAATTAACTCCGAGCGATATCGAGCTGCTTCGACGCCGGATCGTTGACGACCAGCCGCTCGATGCGTTCGGCCTCGCCAGCGGGAAGGAACCCGCACTGGGCGCGGTTCTCGCGAATCACTTCGGCGTCGCTTTCTTGAGCCCGAACCACACATCAGATCTTGTTGAGGTCACGTCGTTCGGGCCGGGCAGCGAGACGATGCCGATGCGGATCGACAACGTTCACTTGCATGGCATGGCCTTGGCCGCGATGAGCGACGAGCACGTGATTCCGTAGTCGGGCCGCGGCTAGCCGTCCCACTGCGAAAGGGCAACGACGCCGCGCGGTGCCGACTTCTGCCACGGCAGCATCGCACGGGGCCACGCGGATCGCACGCCGCGATCGCTCGATCGCTGCAACCCGAACCGCAACGCTCGGCCTCCTTCAAGAAACCGCTCGGGGACCACGAGGCGGAGCGACCACCCGCCATCGAATCGTGCGACCTCGGCATCCACGGGATCGACCAGACCAGCACCCGGACCAGCGTGTTCGAGAGCGACGACCCCATCGGCCCGGGCGATCACGTCAGATTCCATTTGGGAACCGACGGAGCCGAGCGCAACGGTCAGCGTGTCGTCATCCGCCGGAGCGCGGCCATCGGTTCGGCACTCGACGTACAAGACCCAGTTTCCGAGATGATCGAGGTAGAGCAATCCGCTGGTTGCGTCGCGGCGCGCCGCCGCCCGGCGCCCTCCGAGCAGATCGCCGAGGGTGAGGTCCAGCAGCAGCGACTCAACACGGAAACCCGGCGGTCGTGCGACCGCGTCGGCGGCACTCGCGAGCAGCTGAAACTCGTTGCCCCCCACCGAGGCGATCACGGCCGCACGGTTCGTCCCGCGCGGCCGGCTTGAAACATCTTCAGCGCGGACGGACAGCGGCGGCAGCGGCTCGAGCAGTTCGCCCGCGCTCGACGCCCATGCCTCAACGGAGGCGAACGCCGGCTCCCACGTCGCGTTGAGCAGCCCGATCGTCGTCATCGGCTCACCGGCCGCGAACGACCGCCCCGCATCGCTGAGCACCCACGCCACCCCGGTCGGCTGTTCGTCGAGCCATTGCTGAGCGCGACGCGCACGCTCCCTCGTCGCGAGCGTCTGATCCGTGAGATCGTCCAGAAGCTGAGCCGTCGATGCGGCATCGATCGACCACACCGGCGCGACGGCTCCGTCACCGAAATCAACGACGCTCGCAAGCCGGCGGCGCACGGCCAGGTTCAGCTCGGCATCCGCCTCATAGAGCCTCGCCAGCCCGATGATCCACCTCGCCTCGTTGAATGCCGCCGCGGCGTCTAGAGCCGGATCTGCGAGCGGAACACCCCGCGATCCCGCACTCTGAACACCCTCGCGGCGGAACGCGCCGTCGGCGCCGACGATCGGACGCTGATCGCGCGGAGACAGCTCACCAGATACGAACCTCGCACGCCAGCGCCGGGACGGAAGAGAGCGGATCGGATCGAGGTGGCGCTGCAACGCGGCCGATCGACCGATGCCGGCGGGCAGCGGGCTCGACCATGCCTCGCCCGGCACACGCATCGCGGCCTCGCGAGGGTCGGGCAGCCAGTTCACCGAGACGCGCCGCCCCGCGAGCCACACACCCTGCCCGACCGCATCGATCGGCGGGTCGGCGATCAGGACCCACCGCCCGTCGCCATCACCAACACCCGTCTCGCCGGGGCGGACCGCCTCGACACCACCCGTCTGCGGAAGCCAGGGCCGCGGGCCAGCGCTGTCCGGCGGGTTTCTCCGGAGCCACACCAGATCGGTCGCGAGGCTTCGACCGTCGTCCAGCCGCGCGCGTCCCACATCAGCGGGCCGGAAGTCGCCGGCGAGTTCAACCTCGATGACCATGCGCTCGCCCAGGACCGCGTCAACTCGGTTCGGAACGAACACGCCAAAGCGAGGATCGCGGACATCAGCCGCGGGCCCGCCCGGCTGCTCACGCCCCGGCTCTTCAGAGGACGCGGCACAACCGAGAGTCACCGCGGCCAGAAGCGGCACCGGCAGCGATCGAGCGAAGGCGTGCCAGCGCATCGCGTCTAGCTCGCCGCGACCGATCCCGCGTCGGCGGGCAGCGTCTGCACGATGTTGTCGACAATGGCATCCGCTTCGACGCCGTCGGCGTCGGCCTCGAAGTTCGTCAGCACGCGGTGGCGAAGCGCCGGCTTGGCCACTTTCTGCAGGTCCTCGATCGAGACCGCCGGCCGATTCGCAACGAGAGCCCGGCACTTCGCGGCGAGCACGAGCGACTGTGCAGCGCGGGGGGACGCGCCGACGCCAACATACTTGGACACCATCGGCGTGGCGAAATCGCCGCCGGGGTGCGTCGCCAAGACCATCCGCACCGCGAAGTCCTGCACGTGATCCGCGATGGCGACCCGCCGGACGAGCTGCTGATGATGCACGATGGTCTCGGCATCGACGACGGGCGTGATCTCGGGGGAGTCGGCTCTGGTCGTCCGGCGGAGGATCTCCGCCATTTCTTCCCGCGATGAGTAGCCGACCTGGAGCTTGAAGAAGAATCTGTCGAGCTGGGCCTCGGGCAGCGGGTACGTGCCCTCCTGCTCGATCGGGTTCTGCGTGGCCATCACAAAGAAGGGTTTCGGCAGCATGTGCGTCTCGCCGCCAACGGTCACGCTGCGTTCCTGCATCGCTTCGAGAAGGGCCGACTGCGTCTTCGGCGTCGCCCTGTTGATCTCATCCGCCAGGAGAATCTGCGAGAACACCGGTCCTTTCTCGAACGAGAACTCGCGCCGCACGCCTCCGCCTGGCTGCTCCACTTCCGTCACGACCGTCGTCCCGGTGATGTCCGCCGGCATGAGGTCCGGAGTGAATTGGATTCGGCTGAAATCGAGCCGGAGGGCCTCGGCGAGCGAGCGGATGAGGAGCGTCTTTCCGATGCCCGGCACACCCTCCAGCAACGCGTGCCCGCCCGTGAACAGGCAGACCAGGACCCCGTCGATGATCGAGGTGTTACCGACCACGACGCGGCCTACTTGCTCCCGGACGGCCAGGTAATCCTTCCGGAATGCCTCCGCGGCACGGCGTGCGTCTTCTTCTGTCATCGAGTCGATCTGAAGCTGATCGGTCATGCGTCCTCCGCTCGTGGTCGATCGTAGTTCGGCCGCCGACGACGCGGTGTCGTGCCCGTGTGCTGCCGGGATTACTCGCCGGCAGACTCTTCTGGGAGCTCCTCGACCTCTGGGAGCTCCTCGACCTCGAGCATGCTCCGCGCGTCCTGCATCGCTCGCGCGATCTCGGCGTTGGCGGCGAGACTGATCAGCCTCGCCCCCTTCGGCGATGGCGGCGCCTGCGCGGGGGAGAGCACGGTCAGCCTGCCCGATGACGAGAGCTGGAACAGCGGGACGGCGTCGTCGCCGTTGTCCTCCCGGAACGCTTCGAGCGTGTAGGCCGACGAGAGAGGCGTGACGAGCACCCCCCCGCCGCGCGCCCAGAGCGCAGCAAGCCTGCTGTACGTCACGCTGTCATCTCCGAGCAGCCGGCCGCCGAGTTCGGGCATCTCGCCCTTCTCGCCGCGGGCCTTCGGCGCGAGCTGATACACACCCACGCGTTCGAAGAACCTCGCCATACGCTGCGAGGCAAGCGTGTTGACCTGATCGTTCGCCGTCAGCGCGATCATTCGGCCGATGCCGGTGAGCTCGAGCTGGTCGGAGGCCGACTCGGTCAAGATGTTGCCGTGGAACGCGGGCACACCCTCCATCCAGGCGGCGGCCGTGTTCTGGTAGTTGCTATCGACAACGAGCGCCCGGATATCAAGATCTTTCAGCGCGACACCGATGGCCCTCGCCCACGGTTGACCGCCGACGATCATGACGCCCTGAGGGTTGGTGTCGCTCAAGCGGAGCAGCCGAGCGGCGACCGGCCCGGCGAGCCCGTACACCACCACGGTGCCGATGATCACCGCGAACATGAGCGGGACGAGCCGCTCCGCCTCCGGCTCGATCGGGATCAGATCCACCGCGAGCACCGGTGCGATCGCGGCCGCGACGATGCCCCGCGGCGCCACGCACGCGAGAAAGACGCGTTCGCGAACGTTGAGGCGCGATCCGATCGTGGACACCGCGACCGACGCCGGCCGGGCGACGAGTACGAGAAAGACAACGAACGCCACAGCCGGCAGGCCCAGCTGCGAAATGTCGCTCACCGTCAGCCTCGACGCCAGCACGACGAACAGCGTTGAGATGAGCAGCACCCGCAGGTTCTCTTTGAACTCGAGGATGTGCTCGACACTCGCGGAACGCTGGTTGGCCAGATACATCCCCATGACCGTGGTCGCGAGAAGGCCGGACTCTTTCTGAACAGCGTCTGATGCGGCGAAGGCGAGTACCGCGATCGCGAGCGAGATCTGGTTCTGGAGCTCGTCAGGAATCAGGTAGTTGCGGATCCCGGTCGCCATCAGCCAGCCGGCGAACATGCCCAGGCCGCCGCCGACGACGATGGTGTACAATACGCCGAAGAACACGTCCTGCGCCGCCGCCGTGCCGCCGCCCGATTTCACGGCCTCGAAGACAAGCACGGCCAGCAGCGCACCGATGGGATCGATGACAATGCCTTCCCACCGCAGGATCGGCCCGGTCGCGCCGCGCGGGCGGACGTGCCTGACCAGAGGCAAGACCACCGTCGGGCCGCTCACCGTCAGGATGGCGCCGAAAACCGCGGCGATACCCCACGGGAGGTCGAGGATGACCGCAGCGCCGATCGATGCGAGCACAGCGGTGACGGCGGCGCCGATCGACACGAGATTGCGAACGACCTTGGCGCCGGTCTTGAGTTCGCTGAACCGAAGCGTGAGCCCGCCTTCATACAGAATCAGGCCGACGGCGATCGCCGCCAACGGTGTGAGCAAATCCCCAATCAGCTTGTCGGGCTCGATCGAGAGGCCCGATCCTGGGAAGAAGTACCGCATCCCCGGCCCGGCGAGCAGGCCGGTGGCGAGCAGCAGCAAGATCGACGGGATCCGAATCCGCGTGGCGACCCACTGAGCCAGCCCGCCGAGGGCAAACACGAGCGAGATGGCGATCATGGTGTCGTTCATGCGGATCGCAGCGAGCGGTCAGCGTAGCCGAACCAGCCCAGACGTGCCGCACAGGCCAGACAAAGGCCGCGGTGGGATTCGAACCCACGAATGACGGATTTGCAATCCGTTCCCTTAGTCCACTTGGGTACGCGGCCGGGTTGTTCGCTGGCGAAGACCACTTCCGCCAGCCGAATCGTACACTAGGCCTGCGGGCGGTCCCGGCGGTCGAGGCGTCCCCGCTCGGACGCAAGGTTCGGAAGAGTATGGTCGGAGGCGATGGTGAAGATCGGGGCTCGTCTCTTTATCACGGTCATGGTCGCCGCGGCAACGCATGCGTTGTTCGCGCAGGATCCCGGGTCTGACCCTGAACTCACGGGCGACGGCGTCGCACGGCGTGGCGAGAGTCTGCTCGGCGACGCGGCACCGCTTCCCGAAGCCGCTCGGCCCGCTGAATCTCCGCGGTTCGAGCCTTCCCGACCGCACAGACCCGGCGGAGCCGCGGGACCGGGGCAGCTCTCGCCCGACGGCAGCTTCCTGGTCGAACAGGCTGGCGAACTCCGTGCATCCGCAGCCGGCGCATGGATCTTTGCGCCGGATCCCGGCGACAACGGGGTGCAAGTTCGGCCCATGATCGTGCTGCCGAGCCAGATCCTTGGACGGCTCCAGCGCGTTGTCGGGCCGGACGCTCTATCGGCGAGGGTTCGGCTCACCGGTCGTGTGACGCTCTTCTACAAGCAGAACTATGTGCTCGTCACGGCCATTGGCGATCAGACTCAGCCGCCACAAGCACCCGTGAGCGTTGAAGAACCCGAGAACGCTCGGGATCAGGAGCCGAACGACGAACCAGCTGATTCCAACAACCTGAGCCCCTCGGTCGAGTCGCTGATCAGCGAGCTGGAAGCAGAACGCACCGGTGTTCGTGCGGTGATCGCCGGCATCGGAGCGGGAGACGGAGCGGCGCTCGCTCCGATCGCGGAAGGACGAACAATTTCTCGGCGTCGCGCACGTTTCGTTCGACTCGACGCCGGCGAGCTCGCACTTGCATTCGATAACGACGACGCGGGAAGTAGCCAGGACACGCGGCTTGACGCCCCGCTTGTGATCGCGCCGTGTTCTCTGTTGGAGAGCATCGAGGCAACGCTCGAGACTCACGGCGATGCCATGACCGCGACGGTAAGCGGTCAGACCCTTGCGTTCGCCGGTCGCAGCTTCATCCTGCCGATCAGCGTTGTGATCGATCGACCGAGCGAGCTCGACTCACGCCAGTAGCCGCGGTGTATCGATTACGCCGGGGCCGTGCCCTCGTACGGCCGGTCTTCGCGTGCCATCCCAGCCGGGGCCGCGTGCGATACACGCTCGCCCTCCATCGGGTTGAAGCGAGAGCCGTACAGCCTGAGCTTCTGGTTCAGAGGCTGCTTCGGAAGGAACGGCTGGATCAGCAGCAGAGCGCCGCCAAGCACGACATTGGCCGCGAGCAGCTGCCACCACGCCGTCAGGCCGTAGAACACCATGACCGCGGTCATCACGACCACCGTCAGTGACAGCGGGATCATGCTCTGCCATCCGAGGAACATCACCTGGTCGTACCGCATCCGCGGCAGTGTCCAGCGGACGAACATCATGAAAATGACCAGCAGCAGGGCCTTGCTGAAGAAGACGCCGAACTTGACGAGCACGGCGAGTATGCCGGTGTCTTCGACCCCCGTGAACGGCAGGCTGTACAGGCCGAACCCGCCCAGGAACAGCAAGGCAAAGAACGCCGAGCTGGTAACCATGTGCATGTACTCGGCGAGGAAGAACAACGCGTATCGCATCGACGCGTATTCCGTGTTGTAGCCGCCGACCAGCTCCTGCTCGGCCTCGGCGTTATCGAACGGGGCACGGTTGGCCTCGGCAAGGATCGCGACGAAGAACAGCACGCCGGCGATCGGCTGGCTGAACAGCAGCCAGCCGTTGTCTTGCTGGTACGCGATGATGCCCATGGGCATGATCGTGCCCGTGATGAGCAGGACCGCCATGAGGCTGAGGCCCATGGGAATCTCGTAGCTCACCATCTGCGCCGTGGCCCGCAGACCGCCCAGAAACGAGTACTTGTTGTTGCTCGCCCAGCCGCCCAGCACGACGCCGTACACGCCGAGCGAGGCGATCGCCAAAAGGTAGACGATGCCGACGTTGGCGTCGAGACCCGCGACCACAACCCGCTCGCCGCCGATCGGCCCGAACAGCCACTCGCCGATCGGCCCGACGATCGGGATGTCACCGATCGGCGGCATGTCGAAGTAGCCGCCCCACGGCAGAATGACAAAGCCGAGAATGGCGGGGATCACGACAACCGCCGGGGCAAGGGTGAAAAGCACCTTGTCTGCCCGGGGCGGCGTGTAGTCCTCTTTCAGCAAGAACTTCATGCCGTCAGCGAGCGGCTGGCCGAGGCCAAGAGCTCCCTTGAAGAACTTCAGGAACGGCAGCCCGAAGTCAAAGCCCGTTCGATTCGGGCCGACGCGGTCCTGAATGTACGCGGACACCTTCCGCTCGCCGTATGTGCAGTACGCCACGGCGCCGAGGATGACATGCACGACAATCAGCAGCACGTGCACGGACACGAACAGCTGCGTAGACATGAAGCCGTGGACGAAGTCGCGGACCGGATCGATGAAAGCAAGCGTCATAGCTGGGACTGTAGTTCGACCGGTTCGCCGCCGCACATAAACGCCAGTTTCAGGCGACCGGCCCGGACCGTTCCCACGGCAGCGTCATGGCAAGGCCCAGCCGCTGGCCGAGACGCCGCCACCGGCTCGCCCTGAGCTGTTCGATCCGATGCCGGAGCAGCCTGATCTCCGCCTGCTGCTCTCGGCAGAGGAGCGACAGCGTCTCGAGATCCCTCGCCTGACGCCGGATGGTCCTCACCTCGTCCGAGCCGTCGCTGCTCTGCGCCATCAGGCCCCCACCGGGTCGGCGACCCCCAGCACACCATCTACAAAATCGCGATGGTTCGCGCACCGCGGGCACTTGTGCTGCCCGCCCAGCTTGCCCCGGCTGTCCATCCAGCGATGAAAGGTGCCCGTCGGCAGCGTCGAGATCGTCGGCGGCGCCATTCCCAGTGAGTCCTTCCGCTTGGTCGTGTAGTCCACGTTCTGGCGCTTCAGCGACGCATCGAAAGCCTCCTGGAATCGCCCGGGCTGGTTGCCCGGCAGGTCGGCCTCGATCGCGAGTTCTAGCCCGGCGCGGCTGGTCTCGGTCGGGTACACCGGCGCGGCCGTGAATTCGCCGATCCGCGCCCCCAGTGCTTCCGCGGCCTCGGCGACGGCGTTCTCAATGTGCTCGACGATCAGATTCTCACCGAACGCGTTGATGAACAGCCGGTGCCGACCCACGATCCGCAGCCGGCACGGGCCCTCGCCCCCCTTGCCGTTGAGGTCGCCCGGGATCGTGTCGAATTCGACAACATCACCAAGTACGTACCGGCACAGCCCCGCGCAGGTCGTCAGGACCACGACGTACCGCTGGCCCTTCTCGACCTCCCACGCCGCGTGCGCGGTCGGCGAGTCGCTGTCGATCTCTTCGATCGGCACGAACTCGAAGAAGTTCCCGAGATCCGCGCACAGCCGAAGGCCCGGATCGCCCCGCTCGTCCTGCAGCGCGACGAACGCCTCGCTCGCCGGGTAGAGCTCAAGCCGGAGCGGGAAATCGCCTGCCGGGTCGCCCTCGACCAGCTCGGCGAGCCTTGGCTTGAAGGGCGTGTACTTCACGCCTCCGTGAACGAACAGCGTGAGATTCTTCCAGATCTCGCCGACGCTCCGCGCGGGCTGGCCGCGCTCTGCGGCCAGATCAAGCACCCGCTGGAACAGCACGCCAGCCCAGCTGGGCATCCCGCTGATCATCCGGATGTCTTGATCGATCGTGAGCTTCGCCATCGCGTCGATCTTCGCGGTCCAGTCGTCCATCAGCGCGATATCGGGGCCCGGCGAGTACACCTCGGTCAGCGGCCAGCGGATCAGCGGCGTGACAAGCCCGGACAGGTCACCGGTGGCAACGCCGTGCTCGTTCTCGTTCACGGCGGACGAGCCGCCCAAGAACAGGCTCTTGCCCGACATCAGCCTGGGCACGCTCACGCCCCATCGCATGAGGTTCGCGAAAATGTCCAAGCTGGCGAGAAAGTTGCTGCGGAACATCCGCTGCGTGAGCGGCATGAACTTATCACCTGACGTCGTGCCGCTGGTCTGCGCGTAGTGCCGAACGAGCCCGGGCCAGAAGACATCGTGCTCGCCTTGCTCACGAGCGGAAGCGATCATTGCCCGGTAGCCCTCGTAATCGCGGACGGGCATCGCTCCGCGGTACGCCTCGAGCATGGCCGCGCCATCGTGACGCAGCACCCGTGCGAAGCCGAACTCGCGGCCGAGCTTCGTTTCCTTGACTGTTTCCAGCGTTCGTCGCAGATGCTTAAGCTGGATCGCTCCCGTGTTGCGCCGCCAGTACTCGAGATCACTCAGCCGACGCACGCGGAACGCCAGTCTCGCGTTGAGCACACACCCAACGGCCGCCGTCCAGGTCAGCGGGGCGCGGTCGAGGCGATCGATCACGGCTCTTCGCATCCGTTCGCGTCGATCGTATCGATGAACCGTCGCATCTCAGCGGAGAACTGCTCCGATTTCTCCATCATCGGCACATGCCCGCAGTCGTCGAACCACACGAGCTTGGAGTTGGGCAGCGCGGCATGGAACTGCTCGGCCGCCTCGGGGGGCGTCACGACATCCTGCCGACCCCACACGAGCAGAGCCGGGCACCGGACCATGCCCAGCCTCGCACCGACATGATCCTTCCGGGCCGATCGGCTCAGCTTGATCATCGCGCGAGCCCCAGATCGGTGCGACAGCTCTTCGTGAGCGCGGTCCAGATCCTGATCACGCACGAACGAATCGTCGTAGAAGAGCTCGTTCAGCCGCTCAGCCAGCCAGTCCCGGCTGGGCCTGAGCTGCACCTCGCGGACCAGTGTCTTCTCGATCACACCGCTGGAACCGGCAAGCACGAGACCCGACACCGCCTCCGGGGCCTCGATCGCGAGGCGCACCGCAACGTGCCCGCCGAACGAGTTGCCCACAAGCACCGCCGGCCCGTCGAGATGCTCGCGGAGATACTTCGCCGTGAGCTCAACGACGCCGTCGATGGAGCAGTCCGATCCCTTCAATTGCAGCAGCGGCAGCTGGAAGAGAATGCAGTCGGCCCGGTCCGCGATCGAACGGGCCGCGAGTTCCCAGTGCTCGTTCAAACCGACGAGCCCGTGCAAGAAGCACACGCGCGTGCCCTGACCGAAGCGGTTGACCTTCGCGGTGATCGGCTCGCCCGATCGGCCGACCAGTTCGACGGCCGAGGCGGCGGCTTCGATGGATGAGGCTGGCATGGTCACGACGGTTCGGCGCTCCAAACGCCACGATAGGGCTTTGAATCGTCACAGATCACGGCTTCGAACGAAATCCTACCGCGTTTCCGCGGCCGCCGCACCGGCCTGCACAACGCCGTCGGCGATCGTCACGACGCGGTCGGCGCGATCAGCCACGCGTGTGTCGTGCGTCACCATGATCATCGTCCGGGGCGACCCGTCGCTCGTTGCCAGTCGCAGCTCCGCGAGCGCATCGAGCACGCCCCCGCCGGTCTTCTGATCCAGGTTGCCCGTCGGCTCGTCTGCGAGGATCACCGGCGGGTCGTTCATCAGCGCCCGGGCGATCGCCACCCGCTGCCGCTCGCCGCCCGACAGCTCAGCCGGCCTGTGCTTCAGCCGATGCGACAAGCCAACGACATCGATGATCGACTCGGCCCGCTTGGTCAGCTCGCCTCGCTCGCGCAGGAAGCCCAGTCGGCCCCGCCCCACCATCGAGCCCAGCAGCACGTTCTCGAGCACCGTCAGCTCGGGCAGCAGATGGAAGAACTGGAAGACAAACCCGACCTGCGTGCGGCGGAACTTGTCCAGACCCGCCGCCCCCAGCTTGCTGAGGTCGGTCTCCCCGAACCGGATCGACCCCGACCCGCGGTCCGGTCGATCCAGGCCGCCTAGCAAATGAAGCAGCGTGCTCTTGCCCGAGCCGGACGCGCCCAGCACCGCGACCCACTCGCCGGCGTCCGCCTCGATCGACGCCCCGCGCAAAACGGGCACGTCGACCCGGCCGAGCCTGTAGGTCTTCGAGATGTTGCTCGCTGTGATCATTCGAAACGCAGCGCCTTCACCGGGTCCATGCGAGCGGCCCTTGCCGCGGGCACCAGCGCGCCGATGACGCAGCTCAGCACGCCCGCCGAGGCGACGATGATGGTCTTGGTCGCGTCAAAGTCCTCGGGGATCGTGGTGAAGTAGTACACGGCCGGGTCCCAGATCGAGATACCCAGCGCCGAGCCCAGCCAGTCGTGGATCGCATTGATATTGGTGATCACGACGTACGCCAGCCCGATGCCGAGCGTCGTGCCGACCGCGCCGATCGCGAGGCCGTAGCGGATCCAGAGCCACGCCACGCCCAGACGGCTCGCGCCGATCGCCCGCAATATGCCGACGTCCTTCGTCCGCTCGCTGACCATGCTCCAAAAAATCGCCAGCACGAGGAAGACGCTCGTCAGGCTGATGATCCCGAAGATGAACAGAACGAGTGCCGTTTCTTTCTTGATCGCGCCGATGAGCGTCGCGTTCCGGTCTTCCCACGTCAGCACGTTGATGAACTGCGCGTCCGGCACCTCGTCGTGTTTCGCTGCAAATGTGCTGTAGATCCCGTTCACCCGCTCACGCAACGCCAGCAGGTCCGCGTCATCGACACCCCGCACGAGCACCGACGTCACGCGCGCCGGGTCGACGCCGATGACTTCCTGAGCCTCGAAGCCGATTGCGTTGCCGTCGTCGTCGTAGACGATCCCCACAGGGCCGGGCTCGACCTTCTCGGCGGCATCCATCCGCAGCATGTCCTGAAGCTCGTCGAGATGCACGTACAGCGTCCGTGAGTCGATCTCGTACACGCCGCTGGCGAACTCGTTGGCAACGACGAACCGCCTCGCCGTGGGCTCGAGCCAGCCGCCGCTGCGATCGGTCGGCAGCACGTTCACCGTCAGCTCGCGCTGGGTCGTCCAGTCCTCGGCCACGAATCCCGCGGACGTCCGCAGCCCCCGCTTGCTGAAGACCTCAAGCCCCAGGATCGTCAGCGGCTTCGAGGTCAGACCTTCCTGCTCGGGCGCTTCGAGCGTGTTGCCAAACTCTTGCAGGGCGGCGAACAGTTCCTGCTGATCGGGGTCGAGCCGCGGGTCCTCGCGGGCCTCGTCCTTCGGCAGCGGCTCGTCGAGCGGCTTCCAATACAGGCTCTCGCGATAGCCCGTCACGGCATCGAACGAGTCCGGCTCGATGCCCTTGATGTTGCAGAAGCTCGTCCGCCCGCCGCCCAGCGAGATCAGCCCGTAGGCGTCGACCGTCGGGGCGGCCGCCACGATCATGTCGTCCGCCTCGAGCATCGCGATCAGTTCGTCGTAGTGCGCAAAGCCCGTGTTGGGCCGGCTGATCTCGACATCGCCGATGAGCGACCGCCCCGAGTTGATCAGCTGGTTCAGGAACCCGCCCATCACGGACCAGGTGATCAGCTCCATTGCGACGCACAGCATCACCGCCGCCGAGGCGAGCAGGGGCATGACCTTGCTGGTCAGGTAGCGGCGTGTGAGCAGGGCCTGGTACATCGGTCGGCGACTCTATCCGCTTCCGCGGCCTCGTCTTGCACCGCTTCTACAATCAGCCATGCTCGGCGTTCCGCTCAAAATCGGCCCGGTCACCCTTGAGAGCAACCTCATGCTCGCGCCGATCGCCGGCTACTGCGACCTCGCGTGGCGGATCACCTGCCGCGAGCTCGGCGGCGTGGGCCTCGCCTGCACCGACCTGCTTTCCCCCCACGGCCTGCTCCGTGGGAACCAGGAATCGCTCGATCTTGCCCGCACCAACGAGTTCGACAAGCCCATCGGCATGCAGCTCTACGGGGCCGACCCGAAGCTCATGGCCGAGGGCGCGATCTGGGCGGCCGACCACGGCGCGACCGTTGTCGACATCAACATGGGCTGCCCGGTCGACAAGGTCGTCAAGAAAGACGGCGGCAGCAAGCTGATGTGCGATGTGCCCGGCGCTGTGCGCATCGCCGAGGCGATCCGAAGAGCCCTGCCCGATCACATCCCGCTCACCGCCAAGATGCGGCTCGGCTGGGACGAGGCCGCCGTCGACGACGGCTGCGCCGAGACGCTCGCATGCAGGCTCACCGACGTCGGCTGCGTGGGCATCACCGTGCATGGGCGGACGACGGCGATGCGGTTCGGCGGCCAGTGCCGACGCGACGGCATCCGAAGAGTTGTCGAGGCCGTCGGTGCGCACACGGGCGGAGCCGTCCCGGTTCTCGGAAACGGCGACGTCAAGACCGCCGACGACGCGATCTCGATGATGCGGGACACCGGCTGCGCGGGCGTGATGATCGGCCGGGGTGCGTTTGCGAGGCCCTGGATCTTCCGCGACGCCTGGGCCCTGCAGACCACCGGCGAGTGCCCGCCGCAGCCGACGCTCGACGACATCGTCGCGATCATCCGCCGGTACTTCGACCGCATGCGCGAGTACCGCGACGACCACTACGCGCTGCACAAGGTCCGCACGCGGGTGTCTTGGATGGTGAAGCCGCTGAACAGCCGGCACTCGACCGCCAAGCCCCTGCAGCAGGCGATCCGGACGGCAGCCGACGCCGCCGAGGTGCACGCCGTGCTCGACCGGGCGGGCGACTTTGTTCGGCTCGCCCAGCCTGCCGCCGCCGTCTCGGCCTGACTTTTTTCACGCAACCGACGGGCGTCTTAACGCCGCGCATCCCCGCGTTCATGCACGAGGGGGATGCGCCATGACCACGCAATGGATGCGCCGGGGCTTCGCGTCGGACCAAGTCAAGCTGCTGCTCGCGGGCGCGCTCGCCGTCGCGGGTGTGCTGCTCGCGATCCGGGGCGTTCTGCCGACGCGCAGCGAACGCACGGACCGAGCGAAGCCCGAGATCGTGACGGCCGACGGCTCTGTGCCAACGACTCCACGCGGCGACAGGCCGCCGCCCGACCCCGCAGACTTCGGCTGGGTCGAGGATCAGAGCGGCGCAGCGTACGAGTTCCGGCGTGTCTCGAACGCTGCCGAAGCGCGGAATCTCGCGGACGCCATCGGTCGAGCAATCGATACCTCGGACCAGGCCAGCGATGGGCTCGGCGGCGACCTTGTCAGCCTGCTCACACCAGCCCTTGCAGGCGAGGGCAGCGCGGAAGTCGCCGTCACCGAACTGGGCGGCACCAGCCACGGCTCGATCCGGGTCGTCGATGCCATCATGCAGACGATGCTCAAGCACGCGTCGGCCGACCCGTCGGCAGTCAGCATCTCGACGCCCGACGAGCAGCCCAGAGCGCTCGGCAACATGAGCATCAACCGCAACAGGACGACTGAGGCCGACGCCGAAGGCAACGAGGTCGAACGCGATGTGATCTCGCTCATGACCTCGTTCGAAGGCGCGTTCCCCGAGGCGCTCGCCGAGGGAGCGACCGGCCGCCTCCGGACCGTCGAGATCCCGATGCGATCGAGCAGGGCCGACGGCAGCGACGCGGACATGCGGCTCGAGCTCACGCTCCGTTTCAACGCGGCAGCCAAAGCCTGGCAGCCCGCCGCCATGACCATTGACTCGACCGACCCGGGTGCGATGCGCAGCGTGATGGACGCAGTGCGTGCGATCCAGCGCGCTTCGAGCGACACTGAGAGCGAAGGGGACGACTGATGCGACAATCACCGAAAGCCTTCACGCTCATCGAGCTGCTCGTCGTCATCGCCGTCATCGGGCTGCTGGTCGGCATCATCCTGCCGGCGCTCGCAAGCGCACGCACCAGGGCCCGGCAGACCGTGAGCCTCGCCAACAGCCGCTCGATCGCGCAGACGTTCGAGCTCTACGCCAACACGCACCGGGTGTACCCATTCCCTGGGACCGTCGCCGACGTCGCGGGCCTACCCGACGACGTGTACAGCATGAACTGGTACGCCCCGCGCGGGACCGCAATCATCGCGATCAGCGAGGTCTGGCCCATGGCGACGCTGTGGCCCGCGTTGGTCGCCGACATCGTTCCGTGGGACGAGGGGTTCGCGACGTGGGTCTCGCCGGGCCGGGACAAGTCGCTCCGTTCGCTCGAGGACATTCTGGGTGATCAGGAATCGACCGAGGTCGTGAGCTATGAGCTGACGCACGGCTTCTTCGCCAGGCCCCGCAACTGGTCCGGCACGCGCGCGATGCCCGCCGACGCTGATGACGCCCTGGTCGCGCCGACCAAACCAGGCGATGTCCGCAGCCCGTCGAGCAAGGTCATGCTGTTCGACTCCGATCTCGCGTACCTCCGCGAACAGCCCGAGATCGTTGAGGGCCACTACGACGTGGCGACGCCCATGGCCTTTGCAGACGGCCACGCCGATGTGCTCAGCCCGCTCGATGCCGCGGAAGGCGTAGCGAATCCGCTGAACCGCGGCGACGTTCGCCGGCTCCACAACACGCCCAACGGCGTACAAGGATCCGATTACTGAATCGGAATCCCGGAACCGTCGCATGCGGCTGTCTAGGCTCCCGCAACGGCTGTATACAACGCCGATCAGGAGCCATCACCATGTCCGGATCGAACGTCTTCACCGAAGCCATCGAACGCCTCGACACCTCGGCCGAGTACTCCGACGCACATCCCGAGACCGTCAACCGGCTCCGTGCGCCAAAGCTGCTGACCGAGGTTGCGTTCCCGGTCCGCATGGACGACGGCTCCGAGAAGGTCTTCACCGGCTACCGCTGCCGATACGACGACACCCGGGGCCCGGCGAAGGGTGGCATCCGGTTTCACCCAGACGTTTCTCGCGAGGAGGTCATGGCACTCGCCTTCTGGATGACCGTGAAGTGTGCCGTTGCCAACCTGCCCTTTGGCGGCGGCAAGGGCGGCGTGATCTGCAACCCCAAAGAGCTCAGCCACGCCGAGATGGAGCGCATCAGCCGGGGCTTCATGCGGGCGATCTCCCACGTCGTCGGCATCGACGTCGATGTCCCGGCGCCCGACGTCTACACCAACGCGACCGTCATGGCCTGGATGATGGAGGAGTACTCGTCGATCGTCGGCCACCGCGAGCCTGGCGTGATCACGGGCAAGCCCATCGCCCTCGGCGGCTCGCTCGGACGGAACGACGCCACCGCCCGCGGCGGCTTCTATCAGATCGAAGAGCTCGCCGAGATCAAGTCGCTCGACCGAAGCAAGACGACCATCGCGATCCATGGCTTCGGCAACGCGGGCCAGTACTTTGCCCAGCTCGCCGCCGATGCCGGCTACAAGGTCGTCGCGGCCTGCGACTCGCGGGGTGGTGTCTACGACGAGAACGGCCTGGACGTCGCCACTCTGATCGAGACCAAGAACAGCAAGGGCCGCGTGCAGGGCCAGGGCAAGGAGATCTCGGGCGACGATCTGCTGCACCTCGAAGCCGACCTGCTCGTGCCGGCCGCCCTTGAGAACACGATCACGATGGACAACCAGGCCGGTGTGAAGGCCAAGTACATCCTGGAGCTTGCCAACGGCCCGCTGACCAACGACGCCGACGACGCCCTCGCCGAGCGCGGCGTCGTGACGATCCCAGACATCCTCGCCAACGCGGGAGGTGTCACTGTCAGCTACTACGAGTGGACGCAGAACAAGACCGGTTTCTACTGGGAGCTCGAGGACGTCCACCAGAAGCTGCAGGCCAAGATGGCGAAAGAGTTCAGGGCGGTGTGGGACCTCGCGGACTCGAAGTCGATCACGCTTCGGACGGCGGCCTACGCCATCGCCCTCGACCGGCTTGCCGAAGCGCACGAAGCGACCGGGACAGCGGATGACTTTGCCCGATAATCCCGCGCCGAACGCGAACCTGGTTCGAGCCAGTCGGAACGCTGACCCGAGGCTCGCTGCGAGGCATCGGGCAGCCGATATCACCGATGGCTGCCGATGCCAACGGTGAAATTCGGTGAACTTCACGGAGGGTTTGCCGTACAATCTGGCCGCGACACCACGCTGAAACACCGGACCGAGCCGTGGAACGGCCGAACCGGAGGAGACCCCCGATGCGCACAATCACCGCTCTGTCACTCGCAGCCACACTCAGTGTCAGCGGTACGGCCCTGGCTCAGCCGAGCGGTGCGGACACCACCGCACAGTCGGCAGATCGGCAGGTCACCGGCCCGAAGCTCGAGTTCATGCCGGAGGAGGTCGACTTCGGTCAGATCGATGACTCGAAGATCGTCGAGAAGTCCATCACGGTGTCCAACGTCGGCGACGAGGTGCTCCGGATCTCTCGCGAGGAGGGCGGCGTCCGCGCGAGCTGCGGCTGCACCGTGCCTACGCTTCCGAAATACGAGATCCAGCCGGGCGAGTCGATCGACATGACCGTCCGCTTCGACCCCCGCAATCGCAACGGCGACCAGCGGAAGACCATCAGCATCACCCCCGAGGGATCCAACGCGGCCCGCGTGCTGCCGGTCAACGCATTTGTCGTGCAGCGAGTTCAGATTGTCGAGGGCCTCGCGCAGTTCGGCAACGTCGATCAGGGCGACGAAGCCTCGATCGAGATCAACGTCCGCGGCATGACGCCGGACTTCAAGGTCACCGAGGCCGTCGCGAGCCGCGACGACATGTTTGTCACAGAGATCCTCGGTCACGAGGTCGTCGATCGTGAGGACCCGGTCACCGGCGCGATGACGCAGGTCGGCCAGTCCACAATCCGAATCACCCTGACGCCGGAAGCCCCGATCGGACGCACCGACGGCAAGCTGACGATCAGGACCAACGACCCGATCGCGAGCGAGAAAGAAGTCAGAACCGTCGTCAACGTTGCGGGAGATGTTCGCGTTGATCCGCCGGTGATTCGGCTCGGGGCCCTTGAGGCGGGCGCCGAGTTCGAGCACACGATCACCGTGTTCAGCAACAAGGACCGCTCGTTCAACATCGAGCGCGTGCTGTTCATCACGAGCGACCTCAGCGAGTCCGACAAGTCGCTCATCGAGACATCGCATGAGCCGATCGCGGCCGAGCGGGGCCAGGTCGGTCACACCGTCACACTCCGCGGCACGGTCAGCGACACGATGCGCATCGTCCGAGGACGCTTGGTGGTCGTCACCGACGCCCCGGGCCAGAGAGTCATCTCGACCAACGTTGCCGGCGTTGTGCGTGTCCGGTAGGCGGCGGCCGTCTGCCGCAGCGAGTATGGTGACGACATGAGCAGCTACGTTCTAAAGGTCATCGTGATCTTCGTGATATCGGCCGTCGGTGCAGGCATCCAGCTGTGGGCCGCCTGGCCTGTGCAGCTCAAGGCCGACCCGGAGGCGCCGCCAGAGTGGTCACCGCCCTCCGGCGGCAACGCTTCAGGCGGCAACACCGAGCCGGTCGGCGGCGAGATCGCCGATCCCGATCCGGACCCCGAGCCCGTCGTTCAGGAAACGGACGATGAGCCCTTCGTCCTCGATAGCCTGGAGATCACGCTCGATCAGGCGCGATGGCTCCACGAGCGGGGCTTGGCGACGTTTGTCGATGCGAGGGTAACGGCCGAGTTCGAAGAGGGGCATATCGAGACGGCGATGAACATCTCGCCGGCAGCTCTCGAAGCGAACTCGTCGCTGTTTGCCCTCGACGTGATCGACCCGGCCCTGCCGATCGTCATCTACTGCGGGGGCGGCGACTGCGACGACTCGCACCGCGTCGCGGAGCTGCTCCAGGACCTGCGGGGCTTCGAGCAGACCCACGTCTTCACCGACGGCTACCAGACCTGGGCCGACGCGGGCCTGCCCACGTCCACCGGCCCCGACCCGTTCGCGGAGTAACTCGCCAATGGCTTCTTCCGATTCCATGCTGCAGGGCGCATCAAACGCTTCGAAGCTCGAGAGCGTGCTGTCGCTGCTTGCGCGGATCGCACTCGCCCAGCTTTTCTTCATCGCGGCCTTGAACAAGATCACTGACCCGCAGAGCTTCGCGACCGCGATCGACAAGTTCCAGGTGCCGGGCTTCATGCTCGACGACGACGGCGAGAACGCGCTGGTGGCGGTCGCGGTCTTCCTTGTGCCGTGGCTGGAATTGGTCGCGGGGCTCTTCCTGCTCGCGGGCCTGTGGACGCGGGCGGCGGCGACGCTGATCCTCGTGCTGCTCGCGGCATTCTGCGGCGCGATCTACTCGGTGATGGTCCGTGAGCTTGAGATCACGGATTGCGGCTGCTTCGGCGACCTCAAGGGCTTCTGCCGAGACGCCGTGGGATCATGCAACCTGATCCAGAACGGCGTGCTGGGCTCGCTCGGGCTGATCGCCCTGATCATCGGCGGCGGCCGGGCCTCGGCCGATGCGTTGTTTGACCCGGACGAGCCGCCGGCTGACAGGGCGGACGACGCCGAAGACGTTGAATTCGCCTGAGACGCGCGCCGACCGCCTAGACTTGACGCCAGATTCGCACCCTCCCGTCGCCGGTGCACGCTGCATCGGCCGACACAGACCGCGACGAGGAGCAGCAGATGAGCCGATTCAACCGCTTCGGACCCGGCCCCAAGCCCAAGGTCACCGAGACCACCGCCACGGGCCACGTGTTCGTCGACTACAAGAACGTCGAAGAGCTCCGCCGGATGCTCAGCCCCAACGGCAAGATCTACGGCCGCAAGCGCCTGGGCACCTCCGCCCGCGAGCAGGCGATGATCAGCCAGGCCATCAAGCGGGCGCGATACATGGGCCTGCTGCCGTACACCTCGGCCACCCTCTGATCGCCATGACGGGCACCGATCGCGACTACGGACGCATCCGCAGCGTTCTCGGCGATGCCGTGCGCGATGGCATGACTCGCCGCGAGCGGATGCAAACAGCGGCTGATGTCTTCTGGCAGCACCTCGCCCCCACCGGCGTCAGCTGGATCGGGTTCTACACGCTCGAGCCGGGTGCCGACGAGATGCTGCTCGGCCCCCGCCGGGACAAGCCGGCGTGCTCGCCCATCGGCCTGCACGGCGCGTGCGGCCAGAGCGCGGCCACCAAGACCACGCTCGTCGTCACCCACGTCAAAAACCTCGGCGAGGGCTACGTCGCGTGCGACCCGAACGACACGAGCGAGCTCGTGATCCCTTGCATCGATGCCGACGGCACCTGCTGGGGCGTGCTCGATGCGGACAGCTTTGATGAGGGATCGTTTGATGAAAGCGACGCTAGAGAGCTGGCGTCGATCTTGAACGAAATCGGGTTGTCGGCCGACGCGAGCGTTTCCGTTCGCGTGGTGTAGATCACGCGCGTTGACTTAATCCTCGAGCCCCCATTCCTCGCGGAGCCCGGCGTGCTTGGGCTCGTTCAACAGCTCGCGGGCCTCCCAGAACGGGATGGCCTCGACGTGCCCGTCGGCAAAGCCGATGTTGACCACATCCTCGCCGTTGACATACATCGCCCGATCCATCGCGACGATGAGCGTTGCATCGAATGTCTCAAGGTCTGTCAGGTCTTGCTTGAGAACCAGATCGGGCCCGCCGTCCCACGCGCCGCCCATAGGAGAAACGAGCATCTCCTCGGTGATGTACCCGTTCTTGAGCAACAGATCGATCGTGATCTGATCAGCGGGTACATCGACGGCAGCCACATGTGCGGCTTGAACGATCGCTCTGACCTGCGTCGATGACTTGAGCTGCCGGGCGGACTCTCTCGCCCGCCCGACCGCGGGCAGCAGCACGCCGGCCTGTGCCGCGATCACCTGCGGCGCGACGAACGTGCCGCTCTGGCTGATCGCGGCGGCGAGCTGCACCACCGCGGACGCATCCATCGAGACGCGTTGGACCATGTCGTCGCCGTCCCACGTGACAAAGCCGCCGGTGGGCCGGATGCCGTCTGTGAACACGCCATAGGCGGGCATCACCGTGCCGGGCTCGGCGGCCGCGTTGAAGGGCTGCCGCGCGGCGTTCGCGAGGGCCGACGCCGCGAGGCTCATCGCGCCGTAGCCGCGTGCCGCCATGCGGGGTGTGTCGATAAAGTTGACCTGCACGACCGGGTCGCCCGGCCAGCGGTCGCCGATCGCCTGCTGGAAGAGCGGGTTGTCGAGGACCGACTCCGAGCTATTCATAGCGGCAACGGCCGAGGTCAGGCCGATCGGCGTCGCGGCGGCGACGAGCCAGCCGTCGACGATCGTCCACGAGGGCTCGATCGGTACCGGGATGCCCGGGAAGACCGCCGACCAGACCGTGTTGCCGTCGAGCTGCCACTCGCGAGAGCGGACGTAGCCGCGTCCGAGTGCCGAGCCCGCCTGGTTGCCGTGGATGAGTGCCGACGCCTGCGTCTGCTTGAACGCATCGACGTCGCGAACCTCGACAAGCAAGACGCTCGAGAGAAGTCCACCCCCGCCGGTCGAATCGGCTTGATAGTAGATCCACTTCGGCCCGACGTTGGAGAGCAGGCCCGAGTCGAGATCGATGCCGAAGCCCTCGCGGACCTGCTCGACAAAGTCTCGGCCCATGTCCTCGCCGATGGCGTCGAGAATCTCGAGCACCCACGCGAAGTCGGCGCTCGCGGTGGTGACAAAGACCGCGTCTCGCGGCACGGCCCGCATGTCGTCCTTGGTGAACGCACCGTCGCCGAAGAATCGGCCGAGCCACGGCTTCGCGCCGGTCAGCCGTGTCGCGAGAAAGCCGGCGTTGCCGTCGGAGCCGTACGCCATTTCGAGCCGGGCATCGCCTGCGTTCAGGAAGCCGAAGCGATCGACCTGCTCGAAGGCTTGGGGCTCTTCCTCGGCCATGAGGTCTGCGAACATGCCGATCAGCCGGCCGAGCTCGATCGACATCGAGAGCACCGGCTCGCTGTTGGCCGGCAGCTCGTAGCTCAGGGGCGTGGCCGACGCGAGAGGCGCCTCGCCGAGCCGGATCGAGATCGCCTCGCCGTCGTCGCCCACAACTTCCGAGAGCTGGATCACGCCGGCGGGTGAGTCGAGGCCGAGCGAGCCGTCTTCGTTCATCATGAAGTCGGGGCCGCCGGCGTCTTGGAGCATGTCGCTCAAGGCGGGCATCATGCCCTCGGTGCCGCCGAGCGGGACGATCGTCGCCGAGATCAGCGGCGCGTCATCGCCCTCCCAGACCATCAGCCCGCCCGAGCCGGTCGCGAGCTTCCAGAGCGCATCGATCCACTTGCGGTCGGCTTTGAAATCGGGGATCTCGCGGGGCAGCATGCGGATGCGCGAGCCCAGGCTCATCAGGGCGGCGTGGGCGGCGGCGTCCTTGTCGGCGGGCTGGATCTCGCCCAGGCCCTGATAGCGAACGTCCACCAGCGGCTCGTCGTTCTGCGCGGCGGCGAGCGGTGCCGAGGCCGCCAGAAGCCCGGCGGTCAACATTCGAAGCGTGCGTTGAGGCATTGCGGATCTCCCCTTCAGAGTTCGTTCTTCGACGATCGTTGGGATCCTACACCCTCGCGATTTCGCGGTGGCGATCAGAACGGCACGCGTGTGCGGAATTCAGCCAGCCGCCGCGTGCCGGGCAGGCGGATGGAAAGCCTCGCCGCGTGCAGCATGAGTCGCGGGTGATCGTCGCGCGCCGGCCCTTCGGCGTAGAGCGGATCGCCGAGGATCAGAGCGCCAAGACCCTGCGGGTCCGCGAGATGGACCCGGAGCTGATGGGTCCGCCCGGTGACCGGTTCAAGCTCCAGCCGGGTGCGATCGGTCTCGCGAGCGAGCACCCGCCACCGGGTCTGCGCCGGCTTGCCCGACTCGAAGCAGACGATCTGCCGCGGCCGGTTTGGCCAGTCGGCCCGCAGCGGCAGGTCGATCGTCCCCGTATCTCGCGTCGGCGATCCGTCCACCAGGGCGACGTAGCGTTTCTCGACCCGTCGCCGCTCGAACTGCAGCGACAGGAACCGCTGGGCGTGCGGATCGAGCCCGAGGATGATCAGCCCTGAGGTGTCCATGTCGAGCCGATGCGCGATCAGCGGGCCCCGCGCGTGCGGAAACGCGTCTCGGACTCGGGCCGCGACGCAGTCGGACTTGTCGGGTCCCCGGCCCGGAACGCTCAGCATGTCGGCCGGCTTGTTGACCACAACGACGTGGCGATCGGCGTACACAATGTCGAGGCCGGTCGCAGAATGGTCGGCTTCCCCCGGCATCGGCGCGATCGTAGCCGGGGCCTGATACGCTCATGCACGATGATCCTGCCCGATGACTTCGGCCTGACGTGGCAGCAGACGCTCGCCCACTGCTCAACCGTCCAGCGCGTCGCCCTCCACGGCTCGTTCTGGCAGGCGTGGGCCCGCGCGGCGTCTGACCACCGAGCGACGCTCGAACTCCAGCGCTCGAGTCAAGATCCGAGCGATCCGACCGCGACACACGCGTTCGAGGGCATGGGTCACGCCTCGATCGGTTGCCGGCTCGAAACGCCGACGCGCCCAAAGGCCGGCGTCGTCGTGCTGCATGGTTATGCCGATGTGCCGACGCTCGCCGAGTCGATCGATCGACGGCTGCCACTCGTCGAGCGCGGCGTGGCGGTGCTCGCGGTGCGGATGCGCGGCTACCCGGGGTCGCGAGCGGGCGTCGGCGATCTCACCGCCGACCCAAACGGCTGGATCTGCCAGGGCCTTGGCAGCGTGCCCGACAACCCGACCAAGCCGATCGACTGGGTGCTGTCCGACGCGGTCGCCGACACGCTCTACGCCGTCGCGGCACTGCGACGCCAGCTGCCACTCGGCGCGCCGGTCTACCTGCTCGGCCAGTCGTTCGGCGGCGGCATCGCCGCGATCGCCGCGGGCCAGGCGGGCGCTCAGGGCTGCGCGCATCCGGAAATCAAGATCGATCGGCTCGTCCTCGGCGTGCCGACGTTCGGCGACTGGGCGTGGCGGCTCGATCACACGCACGCACAGTCGCCCGGCTCCGGCGGCGAGATCGCACGGTTTCTGCTCGCGCACCACGGCGACGACGAGGGCATCCGCCGAGCGCTCAGACTGTTCGACGCCAGCATCCACGCCAAGCGCGTGCGCTGCCCGACGATCTGCAAACTGGCGATGCGTGACGATGTCGTCCCCGCACCGGCGCAGCACGCCGTCTACAACGCACTCCGCTCCGCACCGGGCGAGAAGGCACGCTTCCTCACGCCGTTCGGCCACTTCGACGGCGGCATCGCCGACGCCCGACGCCACGCGGTGTTCGACAGGTTTACAACAGACTTTCTCGATCCGACGAACGACCCGGTGCGCGTGATCGAGGCCTGGGAAGACCTGTGCATCTCGGGCGACAAGCCCCCGCAACCTTTCAGCGGAGCCTCGGCGTGAGCGGCACGCTTTTCGGCGGCGAACCCGATCGGGCCGAACGCGACCAGGCGATCGTGGATGCCTACGCGCAGGCCGGCCGAACGCTCGACGACCTGCCCTATACCGACGAGTTCGAAACGCTGATGGCGCTCGTCCGCGAGACCGATGCGGACGCCGTGCACCGCGACGTCTTCCACCGGCTCCACAACCTGCGGAAGGCCGGCAAGCTCGTTCGGCTCGGCCGTGCTTCCTCTTACCCGCCGAGGCTCGACGAGGATCTCGAAAGTCTGCTGATCGGCCTGGTCACAACGGAGACCGGCACGCTCGGTCAGCGCGACCAGCTCCCCTACACCGACGGCTTCGAAAGAGTCGCCGCCGCGTTCGCGAACCAGACCGGCCTGCGGATGTCGCACCACGATCTGTGGCGTGTCATCGCCAAGCTCGCCAAGTAGCCGGCGGCGATCGGGCGTCGGCCTATCCTGCGCAGGAAGGAGCCGACGCATGCCGACACCCGCCTCATTCGACGCGCTCACGCACGACCTGATCGACTACGCGGGGCTCTTCCCGCCGGCGACGCTCGACATGTCGCCCGCCTGCTCTGCCTACGCCCGACACCTGCAGTCGGCCGACGCCAAACGGCTCGGCCACTTCATCTGCCCGGCGCAGCGGCTCGACGAGCTGAGCAAGCACGGCGCGATGGTCATGCCGGGTACCTACGCAACGAGCGGCTATCAGGAGATGGCCAACGTCAGCGAGCCGTGGGCCGTCGGCGCGATCCTGCACCCCGAGCATCCGGCGGAGGGACTCAGCCTTATCGGTGCGTTCAACGAGAGGCACTCGGCCGAGGACCGGGGAATGGCCCGCGTCGACACCGTCGAAGTCAAAGCCCCTAGCGCGCGTTTCATCGACGAGGCGATCAGGGCGGCCGACGGTGACCTGTTCCCGTACTTCGAGATCGATCCGCGCGAAGACCCGCGGGGGCTGATTGCCGCGATCAGCGGCCAGCGAGCGGCCGCCAAGCTCCGTTGCGGCACGGTCGAAGCATCAGGCATGCCGAGCAGCGACGAAGTGAGCCGATTCATCCACGCCTGTGCGCTCGGCGATGTCGCGTTCAAGGCGACGGCCGGCCTGCACCATCCCATACGCGGCGAGTACCGGCTGACGTACGAGGACACCCCGCCGATGGGCAAGATGCACGGGTTTGTGAACGTGTTCCTCGCAGCCGCGTTCGTTCACGCGAAAAAACTCAATCACGAATTGACCGTCGCGCTGCTCGACCTGACTGACGCAAGCAAGCTGTCGTTCGATGACGACGGCGCGGCGTGGCAATCGCCCGATGGTGAGCTGCGGGTCTCGACCGACGAGATCACCAAGAGCCGGCAGCGGTTCGCGCTGAGCTACGGCTCGTGCAGCTTCGATGAGCCTGTGAACGAGAGCCGGGCTTTGGGGTGGATGTGAGCGACGGCGAAGCCATCTTGCCCCCTCTCCCGCGCCTCGCGGGAGAGGGCCGGGGAGAGGGCTCCGAATCTACCCCCCCTCCTCTGTCTCGATCACTCACGAAACGTGACGCCTTGACCGGACTGGCCCGCCAACTCCGCCAAGACCAGTCATTGCCCGAAGCAATCCTCTGGAAACACCTGCGGGCCGGACGGCTTGGTGGTTTCAAGTTCCGACGCCAGCATCCAGCAGGCCCATATGTGCTTGACTTGTTCTGCCAGCAAGCCGGGCTGTGCGTTGAAATCGACAGCAGCTACCACGCCGACCGTCAGCAGTGGGACAAGGCTCGCGATGCATGGCTGGCGAAGTGTGGCATTGAGACGATGCGGGTACTCGCACGTAATGTGACGAAGAACCTCGACGGAGTGCTGAGCATGATCCTTCGACGATGCCGCGAGCGTTCCGCTGATATTGAGTCGACTAGAGAGAAGAAGTAGAAGCAGGAGCCCTCACCCCAGCCCTCTCCCGCGGGGCGCGGGAGAGGGGGCCTGAAAGCTAACTGGAGAACCACATGCCCTACGCCATCGACGAGACGCACGACCCGAACCTCGAGAGCTGGGTCGAGTCGGCCAACGACCCGGAGACGGACTTTCCGATTCAGAACCTGCCGTTGTGCACGATCTACAACGATCGAACTGAGACGTACCAACGCGCTGATGATGAACACCGGTTCGTGCTCGGCGACCTTCAAGGTGTGGGTGCTGTACTTATCGGGGATCAAGTGCTCGACCTGATGGGTGCCGATCGAGCCGGGCTCTTCGATCCGTCGTACTACTCCGACCTACTCAGCGATGATGATCGAGTCGCAATGGAGAACCAAAACCCACGTGGGCTTGCAACCAATTGGGCTTGGGTAGAATCTGCGAGCAGCCTACGTGACGCTGCAAGCCAGTGGCAGCATGACCCATTCCCTGAAACGCAGTCAATCGGACTGCTTCGGAAAATGGTCAGTCGAATGCTGCGACGGGATGGAAGTGAGCTCTCCAAGCGAGCTCAGGATGCAGACATTCTTCTGCCCGCCGATAAAGCCTTGTTCCGTAACATCATCACTGATCGCTTCGTTGGCGTCGGAAACTACACCGACTTCTACGCCTCCGTCTACCACGCCACCAACGTCGGCTCCATGTTCCGCCCCGACAACCCGCTGCTGCCCAACTACAAGTGGATCCCCGTGGGCTACCACGGGCGGGCGTCGTCGGTCGTTCCCAGCGGCACGCCCATCCGCAGGCCCAGCGGGCAGCTCTCGCCCGCGGAAGAAGGCGGCGCGCCGAGCTTCGGGCCCTGCAAGCTGCTGGACTATGAGCTGGAACTCGGCGTGGTCATGGGGCGGGGCAACAAGCTCGGCGAGACCATCCCGATCGGCGAGGCCGAGGACCACATCCTCGGCGTGTGCCTGCTCAACGACTGGTCGGCCCGTGACATGCAGAAGTGGGAGTACGTGCCGCTCGGACCGTTCCTGGCCAAGAGCTTCGCGACGAGCGTGTCGCCGTACTTGGTAACCATGGAAGCTCTGGCGCCCTTCCGAACGCCCGCGATGAAGCGACCCGCGGGCGACCCCAAGCCGCTGCCCCACCTCTTCGACGAGCACGACCAGGCCCACGGCGGGATCGACATCACGATGGAAGTGCTGCTCGCGTCCAAGCAGATGCGTGACAAGAGCATGGATCCGATCCGCCTTAGCAAGGGCAGCTTCAAGGACATGTACTGGACGATCGCCCAGATGGTGACGCACCACGCGAGCAACGGGTGCAACATGCAGCCGGGCGACCTGCTGGGCTCGGGAACGGTGTCGGGGCCGACGCGGGACGCTCGGGGCTGCTTGCTCGAATTGACGTGGGACGGCGACCCGTTTGCCAAAGAACCGAAGCGAGTCCCGGGAACACAAAGGACGCCGATCGCGTTACCTACGGGTGAGACCCGTATCTTCCTGGGAGACCACGACGAGGTCATCCTCAAAGGCTATTGCCAGCGAGACGGTTATCGGAGGATCGGCCTTGGCGAGTGTCGGGGCGTGATCGAACCATCCCCCGGATGAACGTCGGCCCGACCCGGGGCCCCACCGGCCTCTGAAGCCCAATGCCTCAGAATTGTATGCAGGCCTAGAATTCTCATTGTCACCAAGGGCCGCCGAAGCGAGGCGGACGAGCAGCGGAGAACGAACCATGGCGAGCGGCGGCGGAAAGAACATCGTGCTCATCGTGATTGCGGTTGGAGCGATCGGAGGCGCCGCGTACCTCCTTTCCCAGTCTATGGGAGGCGGCGGTACTGTCGATCGCAACGAGAACGTCTACTTCATCAAGATGGACACACAAGACTCGGCGAACCCCGTCGGCGTGACCATGAAGCGATCGGAGTACCAGTCCAGAATCAAGAACCGCCGCCCCATCCTGATCGATGGCTCCGCCGAGGTGATCCCCGCTGGTCTCTGCCCGGAGGGCAAGTACTACCCGCTCGGTGGCCACGGTGAGAAGCCCGAGGTCTGCGCATGCGGCAACAGCCTCGCGAATTACGACGTCCACGGAAAACCAACCAACAGCGGCTGATCGGGCGCGGTCAGTGCTTCCCGCGGAAGAGTGCTACCACTGCGCTCTGTGTGTGCAGAAACACATCATCCCCCACAGGACCGATCTCGCCGGCTGCTTCGAAACCGGCGATCGGGAATGACCCCTGTGTATCGGGGCTGAATGCCGTTCCGCCCTTTGCGGCATCGGCACCGTGCGCCGGGAGCTTGAAGGCTCGGCTGAGCGTCGCGGCGTCTTGCCCCGGTGAACCGGCTGCACCGGCGTCGCGATCCTCGCACGTGATCATTAATGCCCCGGCCGGCGCAGGTCGCAGCCGCGCACGATCGATGACCATCCCGAGATCGGCCTCGGCGGTGCCTGGGTCTCGGTAGTGCAGACGGATCGTCTGGCCGACGCGAAAGAAATCGTCGGTTAGGACGGCGCCGGCGTCTTCGTCAAAGCCACGGATGCCGCGGATCAGGAAATCGTCTCGCCCGAAGTGATCCTTGTACTCATTGATGACGCGACCGACGAAGAGCCCCCGACCGAGCCTGGCGCGTTGCTCCGGAGCAAGATCAAGGACCATCTCACGTACAACGTCTACCGCCCGCCGACCGGCGAGCTCCAGGATGACGTTGCCGCGGCATTTGGTCACCAGCAGCGTCTGGCCGAAGCCGAGGCAGCCCTGGCTGACCCCGCAATCGATCTCGATGCCCCCGGTCAGCGTCACGCCGATGCCTCCGGCGTGAAGGAATCCCCCGTTGAGCGAGAGCACGTTTTGCCCTGGTGCCTTGCCGGCCGACGCCACGCCGCCGAGGATCGGAATGTTCGCCGAAGAACGTGCCGCAGACAGTGACGGCATCAGCCGAACGAGCGGGACGCTGAAGGCGTCGGTGAAGAGCAGGACTCCCGCGGCATCGGCACGATCCAGCCCGACCACCGGGGCGATGTTCTCTCGTGCCCAGCCGGGCGTCATGCGTTCCGGCGCCTTCGGAACATCCTGCAGCAGGAAAGGGTGGAGAGAGACTCCCGGCAGCTGCCCGACCATGACCGACAAGCCGGGTGCGCCGCGGACCTGCATCGCGCCGCCGACGACTCCTGATGCGCTCACGCCGATGAGCGTCTCGACCCGAAGCCTTTCATGGATGATCCGCTCGATTGCCTCGGCGTGCCGCGCGTGATCACGCGTGAAGTGCACGATGCCCAGATCCGATGTCCTCGACGGGTCGGCCGTCGAACTCAGATCGGCAAGGATCCGGTCGCAGACCTCGTCGGCCGCCGCGGCCGAGTCGCGACGCGTTGAGATCGCGGCCGAGAATCGGATCCTGGCCTCACTTGCTGTCTCACTCGGTTCGTGGGTCACGATTTGATCCTACGGGGAGGCCGACCGCGATGTCACACGCCCTACCGTGCACCAGCGGGACGCATCGGCGGCCGCGTGATGAGGAGGGTGAAGACCATTGGCTGATGCAAAGCGAAGCGTGAAGCGGGCGGCAACGATCATGTTCCTGTATGCGCTCGTCGTGATCGCCCTGAGCGCACTCGCGTACCTCATCGCCCCGCCCGGCGCGAACGCGATGACCGCGGTCGTCGCTGGCGGCGTGTCCGCCGTGCTGATGTGCGTAGCAGCCGGCATGTCGCTGATGATCCATAAGAATCGGCCCGTCGGCATGATCGGGATTCATGTAGGACTCCTCCTGCCGCTGCTGTTCTGCGTCTTATTCCTCATGCGAATCCCCGTCGCGTACGGCGAGGCAGGTGTCTTCAGATTCTTTGACGCCGAGATCCAGCGCCAGATCGAAGCGGGCGCGATGCAGGACACGGCCGAAGCACGTGGGAAGTTCTACGCCGATGCGGAGCGATCCCTCACAGGCGACGAGACCAAGATCCCACGAACTGACAAGACCTACCTCGGCAGGACCCTGACGCTCCTGTTCGGAGCGAGCACGGCCGCGTTCGTGCTGTTGCTGCTCTCACGACCCGCGGTGCCCAAGCCCAAGGCCGATCCGTTCGCCGGCGACAACAACAGATCAAGTCGCGAAGCAGAGTCAAAGGAAAAGATGCCCACGGGCGATTTCGGCACGTAGTGACGTACGCCCGGCGTGCGGCCGTTTGGCTCAGTCACCGCCCGCTGGCACCGATATCAACGAGCTCAACGCGGATCGGCTCAATGACCTGCAGGTTCATTCGAGCGTCGTTTCGGATTGCCCCCACCACGCCGACGGTCTGGTTGAGCTTGGTCTCGTACGAAAACGCGGGGTCTGGCCGGAGATAGCCGAGCGTCCGAGGCGCCTCGGTCGTATCGAGCGCCTGGATGCGGAACATCCTCGGCAAGCGATCCCCGTCGTAGACAGCGCTGGGGAGCAGCCGGCCTACTGCCGTAAATCCGAGATCCTGCTTGATCCGCTCGACCTCCCGCTCGGTCCGCTGGGCCACCGCGTTCGCGGCGTTTGCAGCGACCTGGTTCTCGCGGTAGACCGCCTGAATCCGCTGCCGGAGCCGGAGCACGGTCTGGCGGGATTCCAACGCGGCGAGGAGCCCGTCGTTCGTCGGCTGCGGAGGCGTCGCCTCGATCATTCGCCCGACCTCCGACAACAACTGATCGAACTCAGCTTCGGCGATGTCTTGCGCCTGCACGGCATCGAATGCTTCGTTGAGATCCGTGAGCGATTGGATGACGCGGGGGGCTGCCGCAGCCGGTTCCGCTGTCCCTGACTCATCCTCACGCGGGGCCTCTTCGGAGGTTGCGGGCTCGGTCTGATCCGTCTCCCGATCTCCGCCTGCCAGCTCTTCGGCGGTGTCCTGTTCGGCCGGGGTCGATGCCGGCGTCCCGATCGCCGGCTCGCCATCGGGCCACGTATCGGCGGATGAAGATTCTGTCTGGCTCTCGGCCGGATCCGATTCGATCGTCTCCGTTCTTCTGCCGGTTTCCGGGCTGTCCGTGTTCGCCTCGGCGGCTTGCAGGTCGGCGCTTGTCGCCCGACGCAACGCGTCAGACCGGATGAAGCCCCGCGCGGCGGCGGGCGGCTCGACCTCGTACCCCGCCAATTCGCCGGTGAGCTCGTTCACGGCTTCCGCGATGATCTGCAGGCGGCTGCCGGCGGGCAGCGGCTCCGCGAGCAGCTTGCTCCAACTGCCGCGCGCGCCCGTTGACGCATTAAAGGCCGCAAGCGATGAATCACGGTTCAAGACCGCGGTCTGCGTATCGGTCTGTACATCGACATGGTCGGCGCGGACGAGCGCGGTCGAGGTGTCGGGATAGCTCACGCGGAGCCAGCCGCTGCTCGTCTGCCCATCGACAGTCAGCACGACGCCCTTTCTGAGCTCGCCGGAGATCGGGTAGTAGGCGGCACCGGGGCCGCAGCGGACAATGGCTCGATCACCGGCGACGACCGCCTTGTACGACTCGATCTGCTCGACCTGCGTCGAAAGCTGGGCGGCCGAGTCGGCGGCCGGCGCGAGCAGAAATGCGAAGGCAACAACGAAGACGGTCCAGATCCTCTGGCTGGTCATCGTGCGGGGCTCCTAACAGCCCGGCGAGATCGCCACCGGGCTAGCGATGTCTGCCGCGACGGAGGACAGGGGGCCGGCGCACTCCCGCGCGGGCCTGCCAGCGGCACAAGGTATAGTCTACGGCCTCGCGCCCATCGGGGCTCGATCGCCGGTGCCGCATCGGTCGCAGACCACTGACCGAGGAATCCACGCCAATGCACGGATCGCATTTCTTCGCACGCGGACCTCTCGGGCTGGCCGCCGCCTCAGCCGCCGTGCTCGCCGGTTGTTCCAGCCCCTTCGGCGAGAGCAATAGGGATATCACGGAGCGCGCAGTGCTCGATGCCGTGCGCCGCGAGATGATCCAAGCGAGCCAGTCGCCCGACTATCGCCCTACCGAGAGGGACTCGACGGTGGGCAGCCTCGAGATCCCCGAACGACGAATGCAAGAGCTGAACGAGCTGAGCGGGCCGGCGTCCTACGCGGATGAGCCGAGTGAAGTCTCTGAAGACCTGCTGGGCGATCCCCAGGTCGCCGTGCGGGTCGGGCTGGAGCGCGCCATCCGGTCGGCCGCTGAACGGAATCTCTCGCTTCAGTTTCAGCGGCTCAACCCCGCGATCAGCGAGGCCCAGCTCGTCCAAGCGCTCGCCGCGTTCGACTGGACGTTCTTCGTCAACGGCCAGTACCAGTCTCTCGACCAGCCGCGGACCAGCACTACGTTTTTCGGAGCGGCGACCAACACGCTCCAGCAGACCGACATCAGCACCGGGCTGCGGAAGGCCACAACAACCGGCGGCAATGTACAGGTCGACACAACCTGGACCTGGGCGCGGAACGAGACCCCGGGGCTCACGGTGTTCCCTGACCCGGCCAACACCGTCACGGTCGGCGCGCAGCTGACACAGCCGCTGCTCCGCGGCGCAGGATCAGATGTAGCAAGGGCAACGGTTCGGATCTCCGCGAACAACGAACGCAACAGCATCCAAGCTCTGAAGGCGTCGCTCATCGCCACGCTGCTGCAGACCGAACAGGCCTACTGGAATCTGCAGCTCGCCAGCGAGTCACTGCTTGTCCAGCGGCGGCTGCTGCGTCGAGGCGAAGGTGTCAGGGACATCATCGTGAACCGCGGCGAGCTCGACGCGACCCAGGCGGAGATCGCCGACGCCAGAGCCGAGGTCGAGAGCCGGCGGGCCGCGGTCATCCGAGCGGAACGGTCGCTCCGGCAAGCCAGCGACCAGCTCAAGGTTCTCATGAACGATCCCGAACTGACAATCGGCTCCGAGCTGTTGCTGCTGCCCGCCGACGGCGCTGTCGAAGAGCCGATCCGCTTCAGCCTCGCCGACGCGCTGACGACGGCGTACGCTGAACGCCCAGAAGTGACGCAGGCCGTCCTCTCGCTCGAGAACACGGGCATCCGCCGCCAGGTCGCGAGGAACGGCGTGCTTCCGCGCCTCGATCTAAACCTCGAGACGCGGTACGCGGCGCTCGCGGGACGACCGAACGACGCATACGACGACGTCTTCGACGGCAGCTTCATCGACTACCTCGTTGGCATCGCCTTCGAGCAGCCGCTCGGCAACCGGCTCGCCAACGCGAACCTGCGCGAGGCGCAGCTCGAGCAGATGCAGGCGATCACCAGCTATCAGAACACGATCCAGCAGGTGACGCTCGAGGTGAAGAACGCCCTCCGCGACGTCGTCACCGGGTACCAGCTCATCGAGCAAACCCGAACAGCACGGGTCGCCGCGGCAGAGAACCTCCGAGCGCTGCGTGTTCAGATCGAGACCACCGGCGGCTACACAGCATTCAACCTGGATCAGTGGCTGAACCGGCAGGCCCTGCTCGCCGCCGCCGAGCTCGAAGAGGCCGACTCGCTGATCAGCTACAACATCGCGATCGCTCAGCTCCATAGCGTTCTCGGCACGACGCTCACCCGCAACAACATCGACTTCGAAGTCGAGAACGCCGCCGATTGAGCACGCCCATCGATCATCACGAGATCGAACGCGCGGCGGAGATCCTCCGCCGAGGTGAGCTCGTCGCCTTTCCAACCGAAACCGTCTACGGCCTTGGCGCCGACGCAACCGATGCGAAGGCGGTCGCTCGCGTGTTCGAGCTCAAGGGTCGGCCCAGCAACAACCCGCTGATCGTGCACGCCGCGGGCACCGAGCAGGCCCAGTCGCTCGTGTCGCAGTGGCCTGCCGCCGCTGAAAAGCTGGCTCGCCGGTTCTGGCCCGGCCCGCTGACGCTGGTGCTCGCCCGCAACGACATCATCCCCGACATCGTCTGCGCGAAAGGCCCCACCGTCGCCGTGCGCTGCCCGGACCACCCCGTCGCAACGGCCCTGCTCGAGTGTTTCGGCGGTCCGCTCGTCGGTCCCAGCGCGAACCGCTCGGGCAGCGTCAGCTCGACCACGGCGCAGCACGTCCGTCGCTCGCTCGGCGACGGCGTCCACATCCTTGACGGGGGCCCCTGCGAGCGGGGGATCGAGTCGACGGTGGTGCGCGTCGAAGGAGGCACCGCCACGATCCTCCGGCCCGGCGTCATCACGCAGCAGCAGATCGCCGAGGTTACCGACGTCGAGTCCTACGAGCCGGTCTACGCAGACGAGAGTGCGTCGCCGCTGCCATCACCGGGCTCGCTCCGTCGGCACTACGCGCCGGTCACGCCCGCGCGGCTGTTCGATGCGTCACAGCGCCGGGCCGTCCTCGACCGGCTCGAAACCGGCGAGAAGCTCGTCGTGATCAGCCACGGCATCGAGATCGACCACCCCGCCGTCATCAGGATGCCCTTCGACGCCGAAAGCTACGCGAGGGAGCTCTACGCAGCCATGCACCGCGCGGACGACGCCGGAGCGGAGGCGATCCTCATCGAGCTCCCGAACGCCGAGGGGCAGGTCTGGTCGGCCATCCGCGACCGGCTGCGGCGTGCCGCGGCGGGCTAAGGTTTCGGGCGTCAACGCACAGATGCCTCCAAAGCCTCTCAGGGGAACCAACCGATGGCCGAGAACCAGAGAAAGATCCGCATCGCGCTCGCACCGGGCGACGGCATCGGCACCGAGATCATGGATGCCTGCCTCACGATCTTCAAAGCCACCGAGGTGATGGACCACGTCGAGTTCGTGCCCGTCGAGATGGGCAAGAGCGTGTTCAGCAAGGGCGACAGCCGGGGCGTGACCGACGAGGCGGTCGATACGCTCGAAGCCTGCGGCCTTATCTACAAGGGCCCGATGGAGACCCCCACCGGCGGCGGCGGCAAGTCGATCAACGTCACGCTCCGCAAGACCTTCGGCGCGTTCGCGAATCTCCGGCACTTCCAGAGCCTGCCCGGCGTCGAGACCGTCTACAGCCGCGCCGGCGTGCCCGTTGACTTTTATGTTGTACGTGAGAACATCGAGGACACCTACGGCGGCATCGAGCACAGGCTCACCGCCGACGTCGTCGAGTGCAAGCGGCTGATCTCCGCGCCGGGCTGCGACCAAGTGCACAAGTTCGCCTTCCGCACCGCCGAGACGCTCGGCATCGACACCGTCCACTGCGGCCACAAGGCCAACATCATGAAGATGTCCGACGGCCTGTTCCTCGATCGGTTCTACCACACGGGTCGCGACTACCCGGGGATCGAGGCCAAAGACGTCATCATCGACGCGCTCTGCATGAACCTCGTGCTACGTCCCGACAACTACCGCATGGTCGTGCTGCCCAACCTGCAGGGCGACATCGTGTCAGACCTCGCGGCTGGCCTGGTCGGCGGTCTCGGCTTCGCGCCGAGCGCGAACATCGGCGAGAAGGTCAGCATCTTCGAGGCCGTGCACGGCACCGCGCCCGACATCGCCGGGCAGAACAAAGCCAACCCGACGAGCCTGCTGCTGTCCGGGCTCATCATGCTCCGCCACATCGGGCTGACGCGGTGCGCTGCTCAGATCGAGAACTCGCTGCTGTACACGCTGGAATCGGGCGTGCACACGGGGGATGTGAAGGGCGAGAAGGACCCGGTCGGCACCCGTGAATTCGCCGAGGCGATCGCCAACAACCTCGGCAAAACGCCCAGCGGCCGCGAGGCGAGGCACATCCCGGACTCACAGGCGTTGACCTTTACGCCGCCTCAGCGCCCCCGCGAGAACCGGCTGATGCGCACCTTCGAGACATCGACCAACCGCATCGCGGGCTGCGACATCTACGTCGACACGCTGCTCGCCCCGTCGGACCTCGCAACCAAGCTGAGCGACATCTGCGCCGGCACCCCGTTCAAGCTGACCATGATGTCCAACCGCGGCACCCAGGTCTGGCCCAGCGGATCCGTCTACACCGAAGTCGTGGACTACTACCGAGTGCGGTTCGAGCTGCGCGACGAGACGCAGGCCGGGCACATCGGCCAGCTGCCGACGGTCTGGCTGCTTGAGAAGGTCGCCGAGAAGTTCACGATCACGGACTTCCAGCCGCTGAAGAACTACGACGGCCGGCCGGGCTACTCGCTCGCGCAGGGGCAGTAAGCCTCACTCGCTTCGAATCAGCTTCTCGATCTTGCCGCCCCGATCAACGAGCACTTCATCGGCCTCGCCGAGGAACAGCCCGTGGTCGACAACGCCCGGCACATCGTTGAGGTGCGCCGCCAGCTCTTCGAGCTGGTGATCGGGCGTGAGCGGGACGTCGAGGATCAGGTTGCCGTTGTCGGTCACGAAGAGATCGCCGTTCATCGCCCGTCGGCAGACGCCGTTGAGCCCTGCCGCCCGAAGGCTCGCGCGGGTGCTCGCAAGGCCGAAGGCCATGACAGCGACGGAAAGCGTCGCGTTGGTGCCCAGGTTCTCGACAACCTTGTGCCCGTCGACCATGTACACCCGCCGCTTGCTGGCCCAGGCGATGATCCGCTCGCGCGTCATCGCGCCGCCCGAACCCTTGAGCATGCGCAGGTGCGCATCAACCTCGTCGCAGCCGTCGAAGAGATAATCTATCTCCTCGACCAGCGCGAAATCGACAACGTGCAGCTCGAGCTCGCGTGCGAGCCGCTCTGTGCCCTCGCTCGTCGAGACGCAGTCCACCTTGATGTTCTCGTTGCGGAGCCGCTCGGCGAGGGCCTTCACACCCCGGCGAGCCGTGCGCCCCGTGCCGAGCCCGACCAGCATGCCGGGCTGGATATCGGCGATGGCGGCCTCGGCCAGGATGTCCGCTGTCTGCTGCTCACTCAAAGCGAATCCCCTGGGCCAAGCGTAGCTCCGTGCCGAAGTTGATCGTGCAGGTCTGGCGCCGCATGTACGCCTTCCAGCTGTCGCTGCCGGCTTCTCTGCCGCCGCCGGTATCCTTCTCGCCGCCGAATGCGCCGCCGATCTCGGCCCCGCTGGTTCCGAGATTCACGTACGCCAGCCCGCAGTCGCTGCCCGAGCCATCCACGTTCAGAAACCGCTCGGTCGTGCGAACATTCCCAGCGAAGATCGCGCTCGACAGACCCTGATCCACAGAGTTCTGCATCGCGAGCGCTTCGTCGAGGTCGCTGTACGTGAACACGTAGCAGATCGGCGCGAACGTCTCGTCCATCGCAATAGGCAAGTCGTTCGTTTTCGGTGCACGGATGATCGTGGGCTGCACGAACGTGCCGCCAAGCCCGCCGGGCGAGGCGACGTCGCCGCCCGCAACGACCGCGCCTCCCTGATCCTTCGCCTGAGCGATCGCGTCGAGGTAGGCATCGACCGTGCGCTGACCGATCACCGGGCCGACGAGCGTGCCGTCGGCCAGCGGGTCGCCGATGGTGATCGTGCTATAGGCCTTGGCCATGCGACCGACGAGTTCATCCGCGATCGACTCATGCGCGATGACCCGGCGTGTTGTCGTGCAGCGCTGACCGGCGGTACCCACGGCGCCAAACACGATCGACTTCAGCGCGAGATCGAGGTCCGCATCCGGCTCAACGATGACGGCGTTGTTGCCGCCGAGTTCGAGCAGGCACTTGCCGAGCCGGCCCGCGACGACCTGGCCCACGTGCCGCCCCATCGCGCACGAGCCAGTCGCCGAGATCAATGGCAGCCTCCGATCCGCGATCATCTGCTCGCCGACCTCGTCATCGGTTCCGATGACCAGACGGAACACACCCTCGTGGCCCATGTCGCTTGCGACTCGATCCGCGATCGCGTTGGTCGCCATCGCGGTGAGCGGCGCGAGAAGCGAGGGCTTCCAGAGGACGACGTCGCCGCACACCGCCGCGAGCATCGCGTTCCAGCCCCAGACGGCGTTCGGAAAGTTGAACGCCGTGATCACGCCGACCGGGCCGAGCGGGAGCCACTGCTCCATCATGCGGTGCATGGGCCGCTCGCTGGGGATCACGCTTCCGCCGAGCATGCGGCTCAGGCCCACCGCGTAGTCCGCGATGTCGATCGTCTCCTGCACCTCGCCGATGCCCTCGGCCCGGATCTTGCCGACCTCCATCGAGACCAGCTCGCCGAGAGCATCGAGGTGCACACGCAGCTCTTCGCCGATCGCGCGGACGACCAGCCCTCGCTCCGGAGCCGGCACCGAACGCCACCGCTTAAAGGCCTCACCCATCTCTTCGATGGTCCGCTCGTAGGTGTCGGCCGAGTCGAGCTTCACGCCCGCGATCGGCTCGCCGGTCGCCGGATTGATCGAGACGCACACGCCGGAACCGAGCCGCTCGCTGCCGGTGACATCGGCCACGTATCTGGGGTCGGACTCCAGCTTGAGGCTCGGATGCGGTCGGTGCGTTGTGTCGGTCGCGGGCATGCGGCGATGGTAGGCTCAGCTGCTCCCGATCCACGGGCCTCGGAATCCCGTTTCACGCTACAGTCGGCCAATGACAGACCTCTTCTCGCGACCCATCGTGCTGGCGACCGCAAACCCGAAAAAGGTCCGCGAGCTCCGCGCGATCTTCGCCGAGGTGGGACTGGAGACTGAGTCGCTCGCCGACCTCGATACCCCCACCACCGAACCCGATGAGATCGGCGACACTTTCGAAGCGAACGCAACGATCAAAGCAGTCGGCTACGCGAATCAGACAGGCCGCGTGTGCCTCGCCGACGACTCGGGGCTCGAAGCCGACGCCCTCGGCGGCGCGCCCGGAGTCATCAGCAGCCATTACTGCACCGACGGCGAAGAAGTCGGCATGACGCGCGAGGAACGCGATGCAGCGAACAATAACAAGCTGCTTCGCGAGCTTGGTGACCGATCGCTCGATGATCGAATTGCGCGTTTCGTGTGTGTTATGATTTTGGCCACGCCGACCGGTGATGTGCTTGCGGATGCACGCGGAACGTTCGAAGGCGCCATCGGTCCACCCGGCGACGTTCCCCGTGGCGTAAACGGCTTCGGCTACGACCCACTTTTTCTTGTCGCGCCGGACTTCGAGCATACATCCGCAGAGCTCGACGCCGACACGAAGAACGCGATGAGCCATCGAGGCAAGGCCGCTCGGGCGATGACGGAGAAGATCGCGGCGATACGGGGCGGGTAAAGAAACGCCCGCCGCAAGTGCAACGGGGGCTTGGGTCGTTGCAGTTCGAACCAGCTTACTCGTTGTCGTCGTCCTTGACGGTGAAGTCGGCGTCGATCACATCATCGTCGCCGCCGCCCGAGCTCTCGCTGCCGTCGGCGGTCGCGCCGGCTGCTCCCGCGTCCTTGGCCTGCTCGTACATCACCTTGCCGAGCTCTTGCGACGCGTTCTCGAGCTCCTTCAGGGCCGCCTCGATGGCGTCCTTGTCGTCGCCCTTCAGCTTGTCGTCCAGGTTGCTCAGGGCGCTCTCGATCGAGCCGCGGACGCCGGCATCCACCTTGTCGCCGTGCTCTTCCAGGCTCTTGCGGATGCTTCCCGCGAAGCCCTCGGCACGGTTGCGCAGATCGACGATCTCTCGCCGCTTCTTGTCTTCCTCGGCGTGGGCCTCTGCGTCGGCTTTCATCTTGTCGATCTCGTCCTCGGACAGGCCGCCCGAGTTGGTGATCTCGATGTTGCTCGACTTGTTGGTCGCCTTGTCGGTCGCGGTGACCTTCAAGATGCCGTTGGCATCGAGGGCGAACTCCACCTCGATCTGAGGCGTGCCGCGCGGCGCCGGCGGGATGTCTGTCAGCTCGAACTGACCCAGCGTGCGGTTGTCCCGCGCGAACTCGCGCTCGCCCTGCAAGACATGGATCTGCACGCTGGTCTGGTTGTCCGCGGCCGTCGAGAAGGTCTCTTTCTTCGACGTCGGGATCGTGGTGTTCTTCTCGATGAGCTTGGTCATCACGCTGCCCATCGTCTCGACACCCAGGCTCAGCGGCGTCACATCGAGCAGCAGCACGTCCTTCACATCACCCTGCAGCACGCCGCCCTGGATCGCCGCACCGATAGCCACAACCTCGTCCGGGTTCACGCTCTTGTTGGGCTCCTTGCCGAAGATCTCCCTGCAGACCTCCTGGACGCGCGGGATGCGGGTCGAGCCGCCGACGAGCACGACCTCGTCGATCTTGCTGGCGTCGAGCTTGGCGTCCTCCAGCGCAGCGCGGCACGGGCCCTCAAGGCGCTCGAACAGCTCCGAGCAGAGGTCCTCGAACTTGCTGCGGTTCAGCGTGAGCTGCAGGTGCTTGGGCCCGTTCTGGTCGGCCGTGATGAAGGGCAGGTTGATCGTGGTCTCCTGCATCGTCGAAAGCTCGACCTTGGCCTTCTCGGCGGCTTCCTTGAGCCGCTGCATGGCCATTGCGTCGTTGGTGAGGTCGATGCCCTCCTGCTTCTTGAACTCGCCGGCGAGGTGATCGATCAGGCGCTGGTCCCAGTCGTCGCCGCCGAGGTGGGTGTCGCCGTTGGTCGACAGCACCTCGAAAACGCCGTCGCCGACGTCGAGGATCGAGACGTCGAACGTGCCGCCGCCGAGGTCGAAGACGGCGATCTTCTCGTTGCTCTTCTTCTCGAGGCCATACGCAAGCGCGGCGGCCGTCGGCTCGTTGATGATCCGCTCGACCTTCAGACCCGCGATCTCGCCGGCGTCTTTGGTTGCCTGCCGCTGGCTGTCGTTGAAGTAGGCGGGCACGGTGATGACCGCACGCTCAACGGTCTCGCCAAGGTAGTCCTCGGCGACCTTCTTGAGCTCCTGGAGCACGAAGGCCGAGAGCTGCTGCGGCGTGTACTCCTTGTCGCGGACCTTAATGGTCACGAACTCGCCGCCCGCACCGTGGACGACCTCGTACGGCACGTTCTTCTCTTCTGAAGCGACCTCGCTCGCGCGACGGCCCATGAACCGCTTCATCGAGTAGACAGTGTTCTTCGGGTTGGTGACCTGCTGGTGCTTGGCGGGCTGACCGATAAGCCGCTCGCCCTTATCCGTGAACGCGACGACCGAGGGGGTCGTGCGGTTGCCGGACGAGTTGATGAGGACCTTGGGCGAGCCGCCCTCCATGACGGCGACAACCGAGTTGGTCGTGCCGAGGTCGATGCCGATGATTTTGGACATGGTTGCTGTGCCTCCGAACTGGTCGCGGGCGGTGCCGCTCGAAGGAGGCGTTGCAAGGCCGATGCCAGCCGTCGGATCCCGGCAAAACCGGTGCTCAGAGCCCATTCAGACGGGGCTCGGCCCGCCGGTGTGGATCCGGAGTTCGACCGTTCTGCCGATCTGGCAGTGGGTCCGATTGAGCTCCTACCTGCCCTTCTTCTTGCCCTCGCCCTTCTTCCGATTGGCCCAGATCCGGGCCGTCCGGTAGGCGGTACAGAACAGGATCGCCCCGGTCGCGCCGACGCGGGCGAAGTCCTCGATCGAGGGCTGCGTGACCTCCATCATCAGGCTCACGCCGCCGGCGACCCAGAGGCCCGCCCAGGCCATGAGGATCAGCGAGCCAAACCGCCGCATCATCGTCGCGGGGCTGAGCGTCATGCCGAGGCCCAGCAAGACGATCACGCCCTGTGCACCAGCGAGCACGGCCCCCCACTGGCCTTCGTAATGCAGCCCGGCGGCCGAGAACGACAGCGAGCCGATGCTCGCGAGCATGAACTCGCGGGTCCCGCCGTTCCAGACCTCCGGCACGAACTGGAAGCACCTCGCCGCGGTGCCCAGCGCGAAGCTCCAGACGACCAACGCCGCCACCAGGCTGAAAACGCCGGCAGAGGCCTTCTTGCGAAGGCTCGGCTTCGAGGTGTCTTTGGAGTGCCCGAACAGATCAGGACGACCGGCGGCTTGTGACATCCCAGAGCTCCCTCGCCGACAAACTCCGCCGGCACTCAGAATCTCGGGTCCGACCACGCCTCGCAGCACCCCGGATGGGCCGAGCCACGGGAAACCAGGCCGAGTGCAACGATCACGCCACCGGTGCGACCGGTGCCAGGCCCGAAAACCCGCTGCCAGCGTCCGGAACAAGGCGTAAAATGATTTCAGGAAACACTGAAATTGCACGCCTCGATCCGCCCCCACGGGCCGAAGACACTGCCATGACCACGATCGATACGCCCCAACTCGATTCCGATCTGTTCCGCCCCCGGCTCGGCACGCCCGACCCCGCGCTCGACGCCATCCGCGACAAGGTCCTCCGCGGCGAACGCCTCACGCTCGACGACGGCGACGTGCTCTACACCACGCCAGACATCTGGACCGTCTGCGAGCTCGCCAACCTTGTTCGCGACAAGCTCCACCCGGGCGTCGCGTACTACAACATCAACCGGCACATGAACTACTCGAACGTGTGCACGCTCAGCTGCAAGTTCTGTGAGTTCTACCGCAAGCCCGGCGAGGACGGCTCGTACACCCGCGACGAGGGGTACATCCGCGAACAGGCCCGCAGCGCCGTCGAGAACGGCGCGACCGAGATGCACATCGTCGGGGGCCTGCACCCCAAGCTGCCCTGGGACTATTACCCCGACATGATGCGGTGGATCAAGGACGAGGTCGACAGCATCGGCGGCACGCTGCACATCAAGGCGTTTACCGCCGTCGAAGTCGTCCATCTTGCGCGGATCGCGCGGAAGTACAAGAAGGGCGAGCGACGCGATGGCATCCGCTGGGTGCTGCAAGAGCTCAAGAACGCCGGCCTCGACTCGCTGCCCGGCGGCGGGGCCGAGGTCTTCGACGATCGCGTGCACGACAAGGCCTATGCGGGCAAGATCCGATCCGACGTCTGGCTCGATGTCCACACCGTTGCGCACGAACTCGGGCTGAACAGCAACTGCACGATCCTCTACGGCCACATCGAGCAGCGCCGCGAACGCCTCGTGCACATGGACATGCTCCGCCGCGCGCAGGACGCCGCGCTGCACCGGCTCGGCTACACCGGCGAAAACGACTGGCAGAAGTACAGCGATACTTACATCGCCACCGAGCACATCGACGCCCCTGCGATCACACTCACGCGCGAGGGCGTCAGCCAGCCCACGCCCGACATGTCCAAGGACGGCGGCTACTTCCAAACCATCATCCCGCTGCCGTTCTTTCCCGACGGCAGCGAGCTCGAGGACCTCCCAGGGCCGACGGGTCTCGAGAACCTCCGCACGCTCGCCGTCGCGAGGCTCATGCTCGACAACTTCCCGCACGCCAAGGCCTTCTGGATCATGCAGACCCTGCCCATGAGCCAGCTCATGCTCCAGGCCGGCGCCGACGACATCGACGGCACCGTCGTCTGGTACGACATCACCAAGGTCGGCGGCTCGACCACGCACCAGGAGACCACGGTGTGGGACCTGCAGCGGGCGATCCGCGAAGCCGGCTACGAGCCGGTGGAGCGTGACACGCTGTACCGGCGGGTGGTGCGAGACGGTAAAACCTGGACAGTCTGAAACGACCATTTAGCGCTTGCCAACAACATGGAAGGCTCATGGCAAAGGCATCACGCTGATGTTTCCGTTTGATGTTGACGCAGGGACAGTGACCGGTATCTTGATCGCCGCCGCAGTGCTCGGCATCTTCGCATCGGCGTTCCTTGGCATTCCGTATCTGCTCATCGGTGCGATCGCACGCCGCGTTGTACGGCGACCAGCAAACGAATACGACCTGGCGAACGTTGTCTTCGCGCTGCTTGCCAGTCTCATCGTGCCATGGATCTTCGTGCACGAGAAGTACGGAGCGTGGTTTCCTGTGCTCGTGATCTCGTTTGGTGTTGCTGGTCTGATTGCTGCGAAATGGCGAGACGTCTTTGTTGGCCTTGTCTTCCTCGCGCTTGGCGGCACGACGACTGTTGTGACCCCGCTCCTTCTGCAGGGCATGGCCCATCAAGACTTTGCATCCTTGTTGGCAGGTCCGCTTGTGTGGTACGTCAGTTTTGCGATATCCAATATGCTTGCAGCACTACGGTACACAAAGCGATCGGACTGCAAGCAGGACATGCGCAACGATACAACGAAAGCTCCCCGAGCCCCGGCACCGCCGCCCTGAGCCGCCCGCGTTGATCGAGGCTCGCCGCCGGCTCTTGCCCGGTTCCGTCCCGCTTCTCGTTCGAAAGCTCTGCTCCTGGCGGAGTGCGTTCATCGCTCGTACCCTCCGCCGGAGGCCGAGGGATCGCACGCACACGCCAGCCAGATCACGAGGGGTATCTCGGGCGTCGATTCTTCGGCTCGCTCGACGGGCTCCGGTGTGTCTGCATCCTCGCCGTGCTCTGGCACCACGCCCCGAGGCCGGACATCGGGCTTCGGATCCAGAACTACGGGTTCCTCGGCGTGGGCATGTTCTTCGTGCTGTCCGGCTACCTGATCGTGACACTCCTGCTGCGCGAGCGAGACGCGGCCGGTCGCATCAGCCTCCGCGACTTCTACGCTCGGCGGACCATCCGGATCTTCCCGATCTACTACCTGCTGCTCGCCGCGATGGCGATTGTCTACCTCACCGTGAAGGCCGGGTCGGGCGAGGCCGAGCGGTTCTTCTCGGAGCTCCCCTACTTCGCGACCTACACGTCGAACTGGATCCACACCGAGACGATGAACCTGGGTGTGCTCTGGTCGCTCGCGGCGGAAGAGCAGTTCTACCTGCTGTGGCCTCTTGTCGAGAAACTCGGCCGACCCCGGCTCACGCTCGCGCTGCTGGTCGCGATCCTGGGAGTGAATCAGCTTGTGAACTTCGGCGTGACGGACCCCTGGACCGGCCGAGCGTTCGGGTCGGGCTTCGCAAACCTCGAGATCACGCAGGCGACCTTCACACCGATCGCGCTCGGCGTCGTGCTGGCTCACGCCCTCCACGACCGCCGGTGGTTCGATCGGATCGCACGGCTCCTGCAACCGGGCTGGACTCCGGCGCTGTTCATCGCCGGCATCGGTGTGCTGCTCACGATCGGTCCCGCGGATCTCTCGGGCTGGCCCAGGCTCACGGTTCACCTGCTGATGACCCTGCTGCTCGCGTCCCTGGTGGTCCGCGAACGCCACTGTCTCGCACCCGTCTTCGGGCTCCGGCCGATCGCGCGCCTAGGTCAGATTTCCTATGGCATGTACCTCTATCACATGTGGTGCATCACGGCGGTCAACGCTCTGGTGGCTCGCTCGCCGCTCGAGCCAAAGAGCATCACCACCTCGGTCGTCGCGCTCATCGCGTCCGTGGTGCTCACGGCGGTCGTCGCCGAGATCAGCTTCCGTCTGATTGAGGCGCCGCTGCTGAAGCTCAAGAAGCACTTTCAAGCCCGGCAGAGGCCGGCAGCGGGCGACGATCCGCCGACGAGATCATCGGCTTCGCGCCCGGCAGACTAAACCGCGCTCACAGCTTCACGATGTCCCCGAGCTGAGGCATCTCCGGCTTAAGCCCCCACCGCTCTTCGAGCGTGCCCGCCAACGCCCGCCGCGGGCCGTTCTCGCCATGCGTCAGGACAACACGGGGTTTGTGCTCGGCGAGCTTCGACATCCACTCAACCAGCTCCGACTGTCCCGCGTGGGCGCTGAGCCCGCCCAGCGTATGAATGTGCGCACGAACATCGATGTTGCGTCCGAACATCTTGATTTCTTTCCGACCGTCGACGAGGAGCCGGCCCAGAGTTCCGCGGGCTTGAAAGCCCACGAACACAACGTGCGTTTCGGGCCTGGGCAGGCCGTGACGGAGGTGGTGCCTGATGCGCCCGCCGGTGCACATGCCGCTTGCGCTGATGATCACGATCCCGCCGCCGGCGTGGTTGAGCGCCTTGCTCTCCTCTGCATCGAGCGTGAACCGCAGCGAGCCAAACTCCAGCGGGTACCGCCCCGAGTCGATGATCTCCCACGCCTCGTCGTCAAAGAGCGATCGGTTGCGTCGGTAGAGCTCGGTCGTGCGCGTCGCCATCGGTGAATCAACGACGACTTCGGTCTCAGGGATCGCGCCCGCTCGCATCAGCTCACCCAGCTCGTACACCAGCCGCTGTGTCCGTCCCACGGCGAAGCTCGGGATGAGCACCTTTCCGCCCGGCACGCGGGCCGCCGTAACGACATCGGCGAGCTGATCGATCGATTGGTCCGCCGAGCGGTGATCGCGGTCGCCGTAGGTTGATTCGAGGAACACCGCATCCGCCTCGTCGAGCAGAACCGGGTCACGCAGCAGCGGCACGCCTCGCGGGCCGATGTCACCCGAAAACACCACAGTCCTCGTTGTGTCTCCGTCACGGATGCGAAGCTCGATGCTGGCCGATCCCAGGATGTGCCCCGCGTCGACCCAGCGCGCCGTGATGCCCGGCGATACCAGTGTCGGCTGGTTGTATTCAACAGCCCGGCAGAGACCGAGGGCCTGCTCGACATGCTCGGGCAGGTACAGCGGGCGGTCGTCGTCAGGTAGCACGCCGCCGTGCTTGCGGAGCGCCCGCTCGGCGTCCATCTGCTGGATGAACGCCGAGTCACGCAGCAAGATACCCATCAGGTCAACGGTCGCCGCCGTCGCGTAGACCGGCCCGCGAAACCCGTTGCGGATGAGCAGCGGCAGACGCCCGGTGTGATCCAGGTGGGCGTGGGTCACCAGGACTGCATCGAGCTGCTTCGGGTCAAAGGTTGGTCGCCGGCGGTTCTGCCGCTGCTCGCGCTCACCGCCTTGAAAGAGGCCGTAGTCGAGCAGAACGCGGGCCCGATCGGTCTCAATCAGATACGCAGAGCCCGTGACATCGCCTGCTGCGCCATGCACCGTCACCCGCATCGGCATCCCTTTCTCGCATCATCGATTCGTGCCAGGCTTCGAGAGCACGAGATGCTGAACCACGAGCATGAGCAGCGCACCTCCTACAGCGACGCCCCCCGTGACCCACTGCCCCGCACGCAGCACCTCGTCGAACCACCACATCGACAGCAGCGCAACCGTGAAGGGCTGCAACTGGATGATCCCTGTGCTAACCGCCACGCCCAGTTTGGCGATGCTGATGTAGTACAGCACGTGCCCGAGCCCGATGCCAATCAGGCTTGAGAGCAGCAGATAGCCGAACTGGTCGAGCGGCATCCTCGCGGCGGTTGCGCCCATCTCGTCCCCGGCGAAGAGCATGATGACGATCATCGTGCCCGCCGTGTACTGGCTGATCATGGCGAACGACATCATCGGGTTCATGCCGGCCATGCACTTGCGAACCGCGAGCGCATAGGCGGCGAAGAAGGCGCCCGCCCACAGCGCGAGCCCGACCCCGAACATCGTCGTGTGCTGCCCAAAGCCGCTGTCGAACCCGATGGTGCCCGCGGTGCCGCCCATGACCATGAGCAGCCCCGCGATGAACGCGGGCCTCCGGATCGCCGCCCGCTCGACGGGGAAGAGCACCGCAGCGCCGATTGCGACGACCACCATCTGTGCTCGCAGGCCGAATGTCAGCAGCCCAGGCTCGATCTTGTAGTGCGCCCAAGTAAAGCCGACCTGTCCAAGGATGTTCATCAGCGCCGGCACGAGCGCCGCCTTCCACAGCCCCGGGGGCAGCTTGCCCCGCGCGTGCCACACAACCAGAGGGACACCCCACAGCAACGCGCTGAACCCGTACCGCCAGCCGTTGCTGGTCCAAGGGTCGATGTAGCCCGGCGTGCCCGGCTCCGCAAAGTGGTTGATGAACAGCGGCGTGACCGTCCAACCCAGCAGCGTGAGCAGCACCGTCGCGAGCCCCGCCGCAAGACCAAGACCCGAATCGCGTCGCCCCCCCGTCACGCGCGGAGCCTAGGCCCGCGGTCCGATCCAAGTTATTTGGTCGTCTCTGCCAGCTGCGGCTGATCTGCGGCTCCGAATCTGCCGCTCTACGTGTTGATTCTCGGCCCGTCCGGAAACCGGCGGGCGATCCCGGAGGACCTGGCGTGGCAAAGCAAGCGATCAAAAAGTCATCGGATCCCATCGAAACGATCGCAGAAAGCAAGCTCTCCCGCGTCGAGACCATCGCACGCGAAGCGCTCGACATCCTCGGCGAAGAGGCGCCAGACGATCTCCGAAGATCAGTCGCGGAAGTCAGGGCGCAGCACGCGATCGAGATCGCCGGCCTGACCGACCGCCTCGACAAAGCCGGCGCGAAGGTCAGCGGTCTAAAGAAGCAGCTCAAGGCCGCCGAGCGGCTCGCACAAGACCGATTCAGAGAGTCCGAAGAGGTCTGGGAGCTCGCGAACCGGCACGCCTCGGACCTCGCCATCGCAACGAAAGACCTTCAAACAGCCCGGGACGAGCTCGATTTTCTCAGGGTGACCGCCGAAAGCCGCGGCCGAGAGATCTTTGATCTCAACGCCAAGTCGGATGCGCTCACCACCGAGCTCGCCCAGCTGCGAGCGAAGACCGTATCGCTTGAGGCGGCACTCGCCGAATCCGAGTCCTCTAACGCCACACTGAGCGACGATCTCGCGGCTGCTCGGCAGCGAGTGGACGCGCTCGGCACGGCCATCGACGCCGCCTCCCGAGAGGCGTCACGCCGTATCGAATCGCTGGAGACCGAGGTCGCCGCCGCGCAGACCGCACTCGCCGAGCAGGTCGCCCGTGCCGAAGCAGCCGTCGCCGACCTCGACGAGGCGCGCGAGCAGGTTGACATGCTTGAAGAGGCCAACGACGAGCGCGTCGCCAGGATCGAGTCGCTGACCGCAGACCTGGCCGCGACGCGGGACCAGCTCGCCGAGCGTGGCTCGCAGCTCTCGGACGCCGAGCAGCGCTCACAGGCCGCCCGCGAAGGGCTCGCAGAGGCGGTCACCGAACTCGCGGAGACCGCCGACGCTCGCGATGAGGCGATGGCCGACCTCCGTGAACGAAGCTCAGAGCTTGCCACGCTCCGCCGCGAACTCGCCGAGGCGACACAACGCCTCGCCGATCGCGACCGACAGCTTGCCGACCTGCTCGAAGGCGCTTCACTGGCGGAGGAGCACGCGGAGCCCCAACCCGAGCCCGACCGCCAGCCCGAGCCAGAGCCCCACGAAACCCTCGAGGACATCGCTCGCTTGCAGAGCGAGCTCGAGTCCCAGCGGGTCGAGATCGCGACCCTCCGCGGCGAGATGGATCGGGCCGACGAGCGGGCGGACCGCTTTGCAACACAGGCTGATCGCGCCGAGCGGTCTCTCGAGAAGGCTCGCGCCCTCGTTCGCCGAGCGCGCCGCCGATCGTCGAAGCGCAACGTCGAGTTCACCAAGCTGGTCCACAGGCTGACCTCGATGCGTATCCGCTGCGAGAACCTGGAGGCCCGCGTTCACGCCGAAGTCGCTCGGGGACAGAGGCTCCTGCAGATCGCGGTCGTGTGCGGCGGCACCGCCGTCTTGGGCGTCGCGGCGGCGATTTTGCTCTGATCGGACCATTCGCCGTTTGAAACTGTTGCATTCCCTGGGCGTCGGAGCATTGCCTGGGCCGATGCGGACTAATATTTGCCGTCCACACGTGCGGGCATGCGCCCCCGACACAGGAGGACTGGCGTGTCCAAGGGTCTGCGAAAGGTTGTCTACGACTACCTGTGCGAGCAGCTTCTCACCGGCGAGCTGCGGTCAGGGAGCCGTGTGTGCGAGCTCACCGTGGCCAAAGCGACCGGCGTGAGCCGCAGCCCGGTCCGCGAGGCTATCGGGCAGCTCCGAGCAGAGGGTGTGCTGGAGCAGATCCCAGGCTACGGAGCGTTCGTGACCAGCCCGACCCGCGAAGGGCTCGACGAGGCATTTCAAGTCCGCGAATGGCTCGAGTGCGAGGCCGTGTACTCGCTCGCTCGGCAGAAGCAGCGTCCGGATCTCTCGGACGGCAGGGCCGCCTGCGACCGGATGATGCAATTCCTCCGCGACCAGCACGGCTCAACGGCAGAAACCATCTCGGAGACCGCGTACGACCAGCTCGAACGCATGGACCGAGACTTCCACGCCGCCGTGCTCCGGGCTGCCGGCAACCGCCGGGTCGTAAAAATCATCGCGGACACGCGCGTGCTGATCCACGCCACGGGCTGCCGACCGCGGCCGATCACGACGGAACACGTGAGCAAGATTTTCACAGACCATGATGTGATCCTCCGCGCCGTTCAGCGCGGCGAGGCGGAAGAGGCCCGCGAGCTGATGCTCAGCCACATCCGCTGGGCGCACGCCGGGACGCTGAAGGTCTTTGATGAGTTCGCTGCTCAGGCCGACGAAGACGAACCGCCCACCCGCGTCGCCAGGCGAATCGGCACTGCCAACCCTATTGGCAGGTCATCGATCCGTTAGCCCCGCCGGCTCGCGTACGCTCAGCCCGTGGACGATCTCACCACATCGATCGCCGTCGTGTCCATCGGTCTCGGAGCCGGGCTCATCGGCGGCATGACCGGTCTGGGCGGCTCGATCATCATGCTACCGGGGCTCGCGATAGTCATCGGCTTCGCGAGCGAGTCACGGATCGAACAGCACATGTACATCGCGGCCGCGCTGTGCGTGAACTTCTTGGTCGCCGTGCCTGCCACTTGGAGACACAGCCGCGCCGGCACAGTCAGGCGGGCCGTTGTCGTCCGTCTCCTGCCGCCGGCGGGAATCGCCATGGTGCTGGGCGTCCTGCTGTCGAATCGCGTCGATCCGACGGTTCTGATCAAGATGCTCGCCGCCATGATCGTCGTCTTTGTTGTCGTGGGCGAGCTTGGCAGCAAGCTTTCCAAGCCCGACGACACGGAATCGGATGACGAGATCGCAAAGAAACGGGCGGGCGTGCTCGCCGGCACCGGAGCATTCACCGGGACGCTCGCGGGCCTGCTCGGCATCGGAGGGGGCGTCATCATGGTCGCCACGCTCCGCGCCATCGCGCGAATGCGGGTCCGCGCTGCGATCGCCGCGAGTTCGGCCACGATGTGCCTCATGGCCCCCATCGGCGCCACCCTAAAGCTGGCAACGCTGCACACCCATGGCCTGAGTTGGGTCGATGCGGTCCGGCTCGCCGGCCTCATGGGACCGGCGGCCGTTGTTGGCTCGCTGATCGGCTCATCGCTCGTCCATCGGTTCCCGCGGCTCATCGTGCGGCTTGTGGTCGACAGCGTCCTGCTGCTCGCGGCCGCGAGGCTCGGCGGCCTGATTTGACTCCCAAGGTCGAACCACGGCAGACTCTCTCGCGCCGAACGGACGATCGCCGATAATCAGAAGGCAAAGAGAGGAGCCCGCAATGGACGCCGCATCCGCCGAGATCAGCACAATGACACCGACAATCGCCGTCGTTGCGGCCCTCTCCTTTGCGAGCGCCGCGTCGGCGGACCACACCGCCCGGCCGAGCCTACTCGCGCCTGCCGCACCGATCGTCGCCGCGCCCCTCGCACCGCAGGTCCTCGGGTCGCCGAGCGTAGCCGACGACACGTTCATCAAAGCCCGCGGCGGCGGGTGGATCCTGTTCCAGTCGGGCTCGGTCCAGGTCGGTGACGACTCGGGCGGAGGGGCCGCGATCCTTGACCTCGAGGACACGCTGAACCAGGACAGCGTCGATGTGTCCCCCATCGGTTCCATCGCTGTTGCCATCCCGGCGGTCGACATCCTCATCGAAGCCGGGTTCCTCGGGAACTTCAGCTACGACGGCACCACGACCGAGTCGGTCAGCTTCGAAGGCGACACGTTCGGCGGCACGGTGGCAACGGAAACCAGCTACACGATCTACGAGGCCAACGTCCTGTACGAGCTTGCCGAGGTCAGCCTCTTCAAGATCCATATCGGCGGGGGCGTGCGGCTGTTCGACGTCGAGGCCGATATCGCCGGCACCGTCGGCGGCTCGCCCGAGTCCGAGAGCGAGTCGATTTTCTTGCCGATCCCGGTGCTCGCCGCGGGCGCCCGCGCCGACCTCGGGCCGAACTTTTACGTACAAGGACGGGCCGCGGGGCTGTACCTAGGAGAGTTCGGCAGCGTGCTCGACGGCTCGCTCGAGGTCGGCTGGGACTTCATCCGAAACGTCGGCGTCTTCGCGGGCTACCGCGTCATCGCGGCCGAGAGCGAAGGCTTCGACGTCGAATTCGACCTGACTCTGGGCGGACCCTACGCCGGCATCGAGCTCCGGCTCTAGCGATCCGCCATCAGATCACACAGCACATCCAGACCAGCGTGAAGCTTGGCCTCGGGTGCGGCGAAGCTCAGCCGCACGTGCGTATCGCGACCGCTGAAGGCATCACCGGGGATGATGAGCAGGTTTCGCTCGATACAGCGGTTCACAAACTCTGTGCCGGTCACGCCGAGATGCTCGGGCACCTTTGGGAAGGCGTAGAACGCGCCCTGAGGGAAGGCGACATCGGTCACCTCGCTCAGCCGCCCGTGCACCATGTCGCGCCGCTTGGCGTAGGCCGACACCGTATCGACCATGTCAACGTCCATAGCCGCCAAGGCCCCCCACTGCGCGATCGACGGCGCGCACACGAACGAGTAGCCCTGGATCCGCTGCATCGCATCCACGACCGGCCTGGGCCCGGTGGCATAGCCCATCCTCCAGCCGGTGCAGCCATAGGTCTTGCCAAATCCCCGGATAACAAGCACGTCGTCCTGCGCACCGTCGAAGCGCGCAGGGCTCGGGCAGCGGGCCTCGCTCGTGTCGTTGGCCGAGACATCTGTCATGCCGTCGGCGAACGTGAACTCGTCGTAGATCTCGTCGGACACGAGCAAGACGCCCTTCGCTCTGCAGAGCTCGAGCAGCTCCTTGCAGTCGTCCTTGGGCGAGACCACGCCGCTCGGGTTGTTGGGCGAGTTGAACAGCACGAACTTGGTCCGCTCGGTGATCAGCGGCCCGACCCGCTCGGCCGTCATGCGGAAGTCTGGGTACATGTCGCACCGAACCGCCTTGCCGCCCGCGATGGTGGCCAGGTGCGGGTACATGACGAAATAGGGATCCGGGATGATCGCCTCGTCGCCGGGACCGACCAGTGCGAGGAACAGCAGCAGGAGTGCGCCCGCGGTGCCGCTGGTGATCAGCGTCTGGTGGTTGTCGCTCGTGGTGTCCCAGCCGAGGTCTTTGGTGAGCTCGGCGTTGACGCGCTCGATCAGCTGCGGGATGCCCTGGCTCGCGGTGTACCCGTTGCGGTCGTCCTCGATCGCGCTGATCGCCGCCCGCTTGATCGGGTCGGGCACGGCGAAGTCCGGCTGGCCGATCGAGAGGTTGATCGGGTCCTTGAGCGTCGCGGCGAGCTGGAAGACCTTGCGGATGCCGGACGTATCGATCGCCCGGCCGCGATCACAGATGAGCGAGGCCGTGTCCATCGATGTGTCCTTGTGCAGGGTTCGGTATTACTTCTCGACGACGTGCGTCTTCGGGAGTCCGAGCGGCGTGTCCTTCTTGGCGTCGAACTTCTTGTCGTCCTTGAGCTTGGCCACACGCTCGGCCCGGGTCATGACGGACCGCTTGCCGGTCAGGCCACCGCTCGTCTTCAGGCTTCGGCTCAGGCTCATGTCACTCGCCTCGTCGTCGCTCGGGCATCGACCCGATTATCCACCGTATTTGATCCAGCCGATCTGGTTCTTTCGGCTGAAATCGAGCCGGCCGCCCTCCTCGGTCAGCCACTGATTGCCGAGGTCAAACATAGCCCGTTCGTGCTCAAATTTCTCTCGGCTCGTCTGGAAGCCGTCGCGAGGGATGCCGAGCAGCGTCCACAGCCGGTAGGCCTTCTGGCCGTCAGACGGGCGCGTGAGCTCCTCGATGATCGAATCGATGCCGTTGTCGAAGAGGTACTGCTGCGAACGCTCCGCCTCCTCTCGATCGAACGTCATCGAGGTGTACATGTAGTTCAGGCCCGCCACGCGGGTATCGATGTTGCTGGGGCCGGTCGGCGGTTCTGCAGAATCATCGGCCGCCGCTGCGATGTCGGATTCATCTGCGTTGGGCTCGGCGGCGGTGTCCGGTGACTGCTCCGGCACCACGGGGGTCACGCTCTCGGGCTCGGGCGTCAACGCGAGATCGACCTGAGGAACGGGCTCGCGAACGACCGCGCGCGACGGCAAACCGACGGCGGGCTCCGAAGGGGCATCCACAGGCGTGTCGCCCAGCGCCCGGTTCGCCTCGTCGCTGATGATCGGCTTGAGCTCTGCCTTTGATGCACGGCCCCCGAGCGAGTAGAGCGACGCGCCGAACAGCACCAACGCAACGACGACGCCCCCCGCGATCGCGGCGAGCGCACCGATTGGAAGCGAGAACGTCACCCGCCCGTCGTCGCCCCGGTTCACGAGCGGCTCGGGTTCGAGCTCCGAGAGACTCGGCATCTCGGGCGTCCCGGCGGCAACGCGGACCGGCTCCGCAACGTACCTTGGTGTCGATATATCCATTGAAGGCTCGTCGCTCAGCGGCTTGGGTTCCCGCCTCGGAGCGGGGGCCCTCGATCCGCGGTCCGTCGGCGCGGGTGCCGAGACTGCGGCCGGCGCTGCGGCGACAACCGGTGCAATGGCGACAGCGCTCGCCGCCGCGGCGGACGGTTCGCCCGACGAAGGCGAGACACCCCCCTGATCGCGGAGCAACTCGAACAACGCGGGCGAATTCCGACGCTTAGCCATACGTCTATCTTCGCCTCCCAAACCACATGATGCAAATCACCCATCGCGAGCCGGTCTCAACCGCCATCTGCCACGCATCCGGACAGTCGGAAACCGCCGAAACACACCTATAGTTGACGCCATGCCCATCCACGACGATGACATCATCCAGATTGACGTGCCCGAGCTGAACAGGCTCGAGTCAGCGTTCCTGCCCGAGATCTTCCGGGGCTTCGGCACCACCTTCCGCCACTTCTTCACCAGCTTCGGCCAGGGCAAGACCAGCCGGACCATCCAGTACCCGGAAGAGCGCCGCGAGGACTACCACCCCGAGGACGGCGGCATCGAGGTCCGCAACTTCCGCGGCGTGCACCGGCTCAACCGCGACGAGGACGGCCGCGTCAAGTGCGTCGCCTGCATGATGTGCCCGACCCTCTGCCCGGCCAATTGCATCCACATCGTGGCCGCCGAGAGCCCCTGGGACGACCGCGAGAAGTATCCCAAGAAGTTCGAAATCGACGAGCTCCGCTGCATCTTCTGCGGCATGTGCGAAGAGGCCTGCCCGGTCGATGCCATCGAGCTCACGCCTGTCTACGACGTCGTCGGCAAGTCACGCCAGGAGATGATCTTTGATAAAGAGAAGCTCCTTAACGTCTACGACGTGACCATCGAGCAGAAGCCGATGTGACTCCGTCTCGCCACGGGCGATGCCCAAGCCGGCGAGAACCTGATCTCAAGTTTTTCCGAACTCTTGTTGCACTCCCGACAACCGGTGGCACATTGCCGGTGTGAACTCGTGGGCGCTTTCCTCTGCACGCGCTCGGCGTGCCGGGATCTGAGTCGGTCGTAGCTAAACCGGAGGGGTGGCAATGCGTTTCTGCGCTATCGGTGTGTCCATGGCATTCGCGACCGGAACGCTCGCTCAGGCGAACGTGACGTTCAGCTTCGCGTCAGACACGCAGAGTTCCGCGACAACCTTCAGCGGAGGCGGGGTCAATCTCCGGCAGACCGGTGACGAGGGTGCGCGGCTCGAATTGCTCGCCGACGACGCGAACGGCCCGCTTCCCACGCTGGTGTTCGAGACCGACTTCTTCGCCGATCTCAGCATCGAGTTCATCGATTCTGTCCCGCTCCCGTCGGGCGCGGTCTCGCGGATCTACTCGCTCTCCGGCTCGTTCAACTTCAACGACGCCGCGACCGGTGCCCCGCTGCTACGGGCCGAGCTGAGTTCGGGCCTGCTCACTTCCATCGGTACCGATGACCGGTGGGGATCCACCGCGTCGATCGAGGCGTCGAGCGTCATCGACGCGGCGACGAGCTACACATGGCTCGGTGAGTCGATCCCGGCGTACAACCTCTTCGAGAGCTCGAAGTCGACGTTCGCCGATGCTTCGTTCACGCTGTCGAACATCCTCGACAGCTTCGGAGTTGCGGGAGTGGATCTTGTGTCATCCTCCCAGACACCCGTCGATGGCTGGTCGTCCGAGGGGTCGTACTCAGGGTCAGCGTTCTTCATTCCGGCACCGGCCTCGGCCGCGTTGCTCGCTGCAGGCGGAGCGTTCGCCGGTCGTCGGCGTCGCTAGCTGAGGGCTTCGGCGACATCATCGCGCATGCTCTCCGATGCTCCCTCTATGTCATCCGCGTAGATGATTGACCGGCTCGCGTTGATCAGCACGCCTCTGCCAGGCGTGCCGTGGTCCATGAGGAACGGAGCAAGATCGTCTGCGGTTCCGCCTTGAGCGCCGAATCCCGGCACGAGAAACATGCTTGTCGGCATGATCGATCGAAGGTGCGATGCCTCGCTCGCCTTCGTCAGCCCAACGACGGCCCCCACGTTGCTCAGTCCGCGCACCCCAACGCACATCGCCGCGAGATCCGTCACGAGCCGGCCCATTGCGTCGGCAACGACGCCGCCGTCTGCGAGCGAACGAGATTGCATTGCCCCGCTGTCGTCGTTGCTCGTGCGAACCAGCACGAACGCTCCGAGCCCCGCGGCGAGGTAGGGCCTCGCGGTGCTCGGTCCCATGTAGGCGTTAACTGTGATCGCATCGGCACCGAGTCGCACGGCAGCGGCCGCGTAGTGCGCGGCGGTCGATCCGATATCACCGCGTTTGGCGTCGTAGACGACCGGCACGCCGGTGTCTCTCGCGAACGCCACAGCTTCTTCGAGAGCCGCGAGCCCGGCGGCGCCGAGCCGCTCGAAGCACGCCGACTGTGGCTTGAACGCTGCGGCGATGCCCGCCGTCCGCTCGATCACGCCCCGGCAGAACGCGCTGACACGCGCTGCGTCGTCCGCACCCTTCGCCCAGTCTGGCAGCCGAGACACAACCGGATCGAGACCGATGCACACCGGGGCTCCAGTAGCTTCAATCCTGTCGAGCAGGCGATCGATGAACAGGTCCGCTGGCGGGGTGTCGCTCATGGCCGAGCCTACGCTCCGCCACGGATGAACAGCCTCCAGCCCGCCAGCATCGACCTCAAGAAGGACCGGGGCCTGACCATCGAGTGGCAGGACGGCTCGGCGAGCTACTACTCCATCGGCTATCTCCGGAAGATGTCCCCGTCGGCAGACATGCGGCAGCTGCGGGACGAGATGGCAAAGAACCCGCTCGCCGTGCTCCCGGACGCCCCCGGAGGCGGCTCCGTCGTCGCCACCGACGCGGAGCTCGTCGGCAACTACGCGATCCGTATCGCGTTCTCCGACGGGCACTCGACCGGCATCTACAGCTGGGCCTATCTGCGCGAGATCGATCCCGCGCAGCAACCGCCCCTCGAAGGCCCCGGCGGCGGAGCGCAATCCGAGCCGTAGGGAACGACCGCGGGTAGTCTCTGCGTATGCCCGAAGGCCAGCTCCAGCTGACGTCCCCGCTCGTCGATGTCCCGGGCATCTCGCAGCGGCTCGCGCGCGACCTGTCGGTCATGGGGCTCCGCGCGGTCGGGCAGCTCGTCGCACACCTGCCGCACCGCCACGAGCGTGAAGAGCCCGAGGCGGCGATCGCCGACCTCGAGCCGGAGACCACGGTCTCCGCTCGCGGCGAGATCACCGCGTGCCGCGTCGCGGGCTTCGGCGCGAGATCACGATTCGAGGCGGTGCTGCACGACGGCTCCGGCAGGCTTGATCTCGTCTGGTTCAACGCGCCATACCTGCGCAGCAAGCTGCACCCGGGCGAGCACATCCGTGTGCAGGGCAAGGCGAAACGCTTCAAGGGCGGCCTGCAGATCGCCAACCCGCGTTATGAGATTCTCGATCCGGACGACGGCACCGGTGCGGAGCTGCGACCCGATGCCCAATCGAAGCTCAGACCGGTCTACCCGGCCAGCGAGAGGGTCACAAGCCGCGCGATCGGATTTGCCGTGCAGATGACGCTTCCCGTCGCGCTGCCCCTGATCGACGACCATCTGCCGGAATCACTCCGCAGGGACCGTCACCTCCCCGCGCTCCGCGACGCGTACCGCATGCAGCACGACCCCGCCGACCAAGACGAGGTCGCCGCGAGCCGCAGACGCCTCGCGTACGACGAGCTGCTGCTCCTGCAGCTCGGGGTCGCGATGAAGCGGCATCATCTCCGCGACACCCAGCGCGCGCCGGCGCTCCGATCGAGCGAAGCGGTCCATCGCCGCGTCCGCGATCGGCTCCCATTTGACCTGACACCGGCGCAGGATCGGGTTGTCGCCGAGCTCACCGCCGACCTGACCCGCGACGTTCCGACGAACCGCATGATCCAGGGCGACGTCGGCAGCGGCAAAACCATGGTCGCGCTCTACGCCATGCTGCTCGCGGTCGAGTCCGGCCAGCAGGCCGCGATGATGGCTCCGACGGAGATCCTCGCGGAGCAGCACTTCGAGTCGATCACGCGCACGCTCGGGGGCGATGGACCCGCGGTCGAGCTGCTCACCGGCGCGGCGACGGATGCCGACCGTGCATCGATCCTCCGCCGGCTCGCATCGGGTGAGATCGACATGCTGATTGGGACGCACGCGCTGCTGACCGAGAGCGTCGAGTTCAAGAGCCTCGCCGTCGCGATCATCGACGAGCAGCACCGCTTCGGCGTTGAGCAGCGTTCGCGGCTCCGCGCCAAGGGCGAGGGCGATGACGGGCTCACGCCGCATGTTGTGGTAATGACCGCGACACCCATCCCGCGGACCCTCTCGCTCACACTCTTCGGCGACCTCGACGTCTCAACCATCGACCAGCTGCCCCCGGGTCGTCAGCCGATCGAGACCACGACGGCAACGCCAGACGACCGGGCCGACGTGTACGAGCGTGTGCGATCCGCGATCGACGCGGGCGATCAGGCGTACATCGTCGTGCCCGCGATCGAAACCAACGAAGACATCGGCCTTGTTGGTGTCCGCGACATCACGCGGGAGCTCGAGAGCGGGCCTCTTCAAGGTGCACGCATCGCCACGGTCCACGGCCGACTCAAACGACAGACCCGAGAGCACATCATGGAGCGGTTCCGCAGGGGCCTGATCGATGTGCTCGTGGCCACGACGGTCATCGAGGTGGGCGTCGATGTCCCGAACGCGACGGTGATGGTGATCGAGCAGGCCGATCGCTTCGGCTTGGCACAGCTCCACCAGCTTCGGGGCCGCGTCGGCCGGGGCTCAAAGTCTTCGTGGTGCTGCCTCGTTTCTGATCCGAAGACCCCCGATGGAGCCGAGCGCCTGCGTGTTTTGACAGAATCTCGCGACGGTTTCCGCATCGCCGAGCGTGACTTTGAGATCCGGGGCCCGGGCGAGATCTTCGGCTCTCGGCAGGCCGGTATCCCACCGTTTCGTGTCGCCGATCTCGTCCGCGACACAGAGCTCCTGACACTCGCGCGAAAGGACGCGCGAGACTGGGTCGATCGCTCGCCAACGCTGAGTGACCCGAACGAGAACATCCTTCGCCGACGCGTCCTCAAGACCCATGGAGCGTGGATCGGGCTCGCTGATGTAGGGTAACGTTCAGTTCTGAGTCGGTATACTGACAACCGAACACAGACTCGTTTCCTTCCAGTGCATGCCGCCAAAGGAGTGTCGCGATGGGTGAGGACAAGGTCGTCGAAATGAAGCCGATGCACCGTCGGCTTGAGGTCGCACTTGAGGGGAAGACCTACCGCTGGATCTCCCGGGCGACCGGCATCCATCCCGAGACCGTCCGCAGATACATGCAGGGCCAGTCTCCGAGCGTCGATTTCGTGTCCTCTGTCTGCTCGCAGCTCCAGATCAATCCGCAGTGGCTGCTCACCGGCGACGGTCCTATGCGCCGCGATGAGGTCCGAGCCCACCACCTCGCCGAGGCGGACCCCGCGGAACTGCTCGCCGCGATCGCCGCTACCCTTGACCGGTTGTCGGAGCGGGTCGACCGGCTTGAGTTATTCGTTCAGCAGCTGGAGACCCACCTTAGTTTGGTGACGCCAGAGGCACAAAGCGTTGACGGAACGGGATCCAATCACGACCTCGCAGAGCGAGTCGGCGAAGCTCTCGCCGAGCGATCACGTGAGGATGCTGATCGAGCTGACGAAGCCGGCGGGGCCTGAACTGGCCAGGCGGTGGCTCGCCGTGCTCACGCTCGTGCCAGAGAGCGACCGCGAGGGCGTTGTCCGCGCCGTCGAGCGGCAGATACACGCCGAGTTCTCTTCCGGGGACCAGAAGCCAGACGACACCGTCGGCCGACCGACGACCTGATCCGTAGCATGCGGCATGTCGTTTAACACCGAACTCGCCGAGCGTCTCGAGACCATCGCCCGCCTGCTCGAACTGACCGGAGCAAACCGGTTCCGCGTGAACGCGTTCGCAAAGGCCGCTCGCGTCATCGAGAAAGAGACACGCGACGTATCAGCGCTTGACACAGACGAGCTTGTCACGATCGATGGCATCGGCAAGGGCGTCGCCGAGAAGGTCCACGAGCTTCGCGACTCGGGCGCGATCGCAGAGCTGGACGAGCTCCTCGAAGAGATCCCACCCGGCCTGCTCGATGTGATGGAGATCCAGGGGCTCGGCCCGAAGACCGTCCGGCAGCTCTGGAAGGATCTGGGTGTCACGGATCGGGACAGCCTGAAGAAGACCATCGACGACGGGTCGATCCTCGAACTGCCGCGGATGGGCAAGAAGACCGCCGACAACATCACCAAGGCGCTGGAGTTCGCTTCGAAGTCTTCCGCGAGGCTGCCGCTGGGCGTGGCGTGGCCGATCGCCGAGCGGATCAAGCAGCATCTTGCAGGCATCGGCGGCGTGCAGCGGATCGAAGCCGCCGGCTCGCTGCGGCGCGGGCGGGACACGATCGGCGACCTCGACATCCTGGTCAGCGCCGACGATCCGGAGGCTGTCCGCGAGGCGTTCTGCACGATGGAGGGCGTAACCGATGTCATCGCGCGCGGCGAGACCAAGTGCTCGGTCCGCATGGCGATCTCAACCGATACCGGCCGGTGGAGCATGGCCAAGGACCTCGACGGAGGCACCGTCGGCGTCGATCTCCGCACCGTGCCGAGCGATGTCTTCGGCGCGGCGCTCATGTACTTCACCGGCTCGAAAGACCACAACGTCCGGCTGCGCGAGCGGGCGATCAAGCGGGGTTACACACTCAACGAGTACGGGCTCTTCAAAGACGACGGCGAGGCATCGCCGCAGTCGCGCGGAATCGAACCAGCCGCCAGCGGGGAAGAAGCGGATGTCTACAAGGCGCTGGAGCTGCCCTGGATCGCCCCGGAGCTGCGCGAGGACGCGGGCGAGTTGGAACTCGATACGGCACCCAAGCTGATCGAGGTCGAAGACATCAAGGCCGAGCTCCATGCGCACACGACCGCGTCCGACGGACGGATGGAGCTCGACGAGCTCGTGCAGCGCGCGCTCGATCGCGGCTTTCACACAATCACGGTCACCGACCACAGCCGGTCGAGCGTGCAGGCCAACGGGCTGAGCGTCGAGCGGCTACGAGAACAGCGCAACGAAATCGAAGCCGCCCGGGAGCGATTCGGCACGGGTATCACGATCCTGTGCGGCTCCGAAGTCGACATCCTCGCCGACGGCTCGCTCGACTACGACGATGATGTACTCGCCGAGCTGGACGTCGTCGTCGCGAGCCCCCACGCGGCGCTGACGCAGGACAGCAAGGCCGCGATGAGGAGGATGCTCCGCGCGATCGAGCACCCGCTTGTCCACGTGATCGGGCACCCCACGGGCCGGCTCGTCAACCGCCGCCCGGGGCTCGATCTCGCGATGGACGAGATCATCGAGGCAGCCAAGGAGCATGATGTTGCGCTCGAGATCAACAGCCACTGGATGCGGCTCGATCTGCGCGACTCGCACGTGCGCGCCGCCGTCGATGCCGGCGTGAAGATCGCGATCGACTGCGATGTGCATGCGGCCGACGACTACGAGAACATCCGCTATGGCGTCACGACCGGCAGGCGGGGTGGGCTGACGCCCAAAGGCTGCGTGAACACGTGGTCAAAGACAAAGCTCGCGAAGTGGCTGCGTTCGAAGCGGTAACGCACTGCCTATCGTCGCCCGCTGCGGTCACAGCCCTGTCTGCAACGACGGGACGGCGTCTGACGCCGACAACACATGTTCGAACGACTCTCCGACGGGTTCAGCGGCGTGTTTCGCAAGCTGTCCGGCAAGGCCGAGATCACCGAAGCCAACGTCCGCGAGGCGATGGCCGACGTTGAGACCGCGCTGCTCGAAGCCGACGTGCACTACGACGTGGCGAAGGCGTTCTGTGCCCGCGTGCTCGAAGACGCGGTCGGGCAACAGGTCACCAAGAGCCTCAAGCCGGGCCAAGAAGTCATCGGCATCGTGCAAAACAGGCTCGTCGAGTTACTCGGTGGAGAAGGCCAGCCCGCGGGCATCATGGAGGTCAGCCCGGGGCCGACGGTCGTGATGATGTCGGGGCTTCAGGGGTCCGGCAAAACGACGACGTGCGGCAAGCTCGCGGCGGTCCTCAAGAAGCAGGGCAAGAAGGTCGTGCTCGCGGCGGCCGATCTGCAGCGACCGGCGGCGGTCGAGCAGTTGCAGACCGTCGGTGCGCAGGTGCAAACCGAAGTTGTCGGCGCGGGGTCAGTGGAGGTCTATGCGGAGCCCGACAAGGTCGCCGCGTACGGCAAGGCGGTTGGCGTTGCGGTCAAGGTTTGCCAGAACGCGCTCAAGCATGCCAAGAGTGTTGATGCCGACGTGCTGATCCTCGACACGGCGGGCCGGCTGCACGTGAACGCCGAGTTGATGGACGAGCTCAACCGCGTGAACAAGACCCTGCAGCCGCACCAGGTCTTCCTCGTCGTTGATGCGATGACCGGGCAGGATGCTGTGAACTCGGCCAAAGAGTTCCACGATCAGCTCTCGATCGACGGCGTGATCCTCACCAAGTTCGACTCCGACACACGCGGCGGCGCGGCGCTCTCTGTGAAGGAAGTCACCGGTGCACCGATCCGCTACATCGGCACGGGCGAGAAGCTCGATGCGATCGAGCCGTTCCATGCCGAGCGGATGGCCGGGCGGATCCTGGGCATGGGCGACGTTGTCAGCCTCGTCGAGAAAGCGCAGGAAGAGGTCAGCGAGGAAGAGGCCGAGAGCCTGCGGCAGAAGATGGCCCGGGGCGAGATGGGGATGGACGACTTCCTCAAGCAGCTCAAGACGCTTCGGCGCATGGGCCCCATGAAGCAGCTGCTCGGCATGCTCCCGGGCGTCGGATCGGCCCTGAAAGACGTCAACATCGACGACAAGGAGCTAGATAAGGTCGAGGCGACGATCAACTCGATGACGTCGGCCGAGCGCCGCAAGCCCGATGTGATCCACAACTCCCGCCGCAAGCGAATCGCCGAGGGCTCGGGCAGCGAGACCACGCGCGTCAGTCAGCTGGTCAAGCAGTTCGGCATGGTCAACCGCATGAGCAAGCAGATGGCGAACCTGGGCGGCGCGGGCAAGGCCGAGGCGATCCGGGCGATGGGCCAGGACGGCATGGGCGGGCTGATGCCGGGCCTCGGTGGCATGCCGGGCTTCAACACCAAGGGCTCAACCAAGTCGAGCGGCAAGCGATTCAAGCAGCGGAAGAAGCGCCGCTAGGAATCACTCTTTGGGAATTGGCAGGAAGTCGGGCGTCTCGCCCTTTGACCATTGCTTGAACCGCGGCCAAAAGATTTCCTGCAACAGGATCTTGATGCACGCCGCGAGCGGGATGGCGAGCAGCAAGCCGTAGATCCCGAGCAGCGCGCCGCCCGCGAGCGTGGCGAACAGGATCGTGGGCGTGTCCATCCCGGTGCTCTTGCCCTGGATCATGGGCGTCCAGACGTAGTCGTCGAGCGCCTGACCGATGAAGTAGACCGCAAGCGGCGCACCGATGACCCACCAGATCTCGCCTCGGAAACCGGTGTGGCCTTCGATCCACAGCAGCACGATCGAAACGGGTATGCCGACGAGCGCCGCGTACGGCACAATCGAGAGCAGCGCGACGCCCACGCCCAGCAGCAGCGGCGCGGGAACGCCGATCACCCAGTACGCGATCGTGAACACGATCGACTGGATAAACGCGATGGTCAGCCTGCCGCGGATAAAGCCCGAGATGACCTTGTCGAACCGCTGAAGCAGGTGGATGGAGAGATCACGGTGGCTGTCGGGGATCAGGCTCTCGCCGAAGGACAGCACGCGGTCGTAGCCGGTGCTCGCGAAGAAGAAGAAAAAGCCAGTGAGAAAAAGCGTGAAGCCGAGCACGCCGAGCGACGTGAGCAGTCCGACGAGCGACTCGAACGCGCCGGCGCCCGTTCGGGCCACCCGTGTCGATATCGCCGACGCGTTGTTCTCGATAAAGCTGGTCGCGAGCGTGACCGTTCGCTCGATGTCGGAAGGCTCGGAGAGTTCCTGGATCCGCCGGGCTCGATCGGCGCGCAGCCGGGCGAGGCGCGCGGCCACGGCGTCGGCTTCGTCTTGTTCCGCTCGCTCTTCGGCGTCGGCCAAGCTGTCTTCATCGGCGTCTGCAGGCTGAGCCGGGACGAGTTCGCTTCCAGTGACCTGCGAGTCATCATCGAACACCGGCCGCGGCGCATCGGCACTCTCGAGCGAAGTCTCTGCATCAACGCCAGGCTCAGCGACCGCTGAGACCACATCCGCGAGCGACTCGTTTCCCTCGTCGGCATCTGCACCTGCATCTGCCGATGGCTTGGCAGGATCACCGTTCGGATCAGTGTCCGCCTCGGTGTCTTCGAGCTGCTGGGCCTTGATCTGTTCCGCCAGCTCGGCCTTCCGCTCGCGCTCGTTCTCGATCGTGCTCAGCAGCCACGTCCAGGGCTGGCCCGAGACCCGGCGTCGCGCGGCCTCGGGGTCCTCGTTCTCCTCATCGATCGCCTGGCGAAAGTTCTGGGCGTCCGTCGCGACCTCGCCGATGAGGTTCGCGCCCTGGAACACCGCGAAGGTGCCCCCCACCCCGATCGGCACCACGGTCACGAGCGCCAGCATGACGATGATGAACGCGGCCGCGCCCTGACGCCCGAAGACCCGCTGCTTCGTGAGCCACTGGACCACGGGCTCGAACAAGTAGGCAAGCGTGATCGCCAGCAGCACGGGCACGGTCACAACGCTGAGCTTGTACCCGAGCCAGAGAACGACGAAGATCGCGGCGACGACGCCGACGTCGCGCAGCGGCTGGATCTGCCACAGGTGCCGGTCCAGCCAGCTCTTGCTTTCGACGGGGTCGCCCTCGGCCATGCTGACAGGATAGTGGGATCCGGAGGCTCAGGCTTTCAGGGCTGATCAGAGCCGCGGGCCTGAGCACGCGGGCACCACGACCGCAGGCCCGCGTGCTCACGCCCGCGGCTCTGAACACGCAAACTCGCTGGAATTCAGATCAGTTCGACGTCGCCGAAGGCTTCTTCGAAGTCGTAGACGCCCACGAAATCGTCGTAGCTGTCCTCGTCGGTCTTGCGAAGGATGCCCGCGTCGATCAGGGCGAAGACGAGTCGGCCGAAGTCCTCGGTGGCATGCACATTCCAGTGCTCGAGCACGGTGCGGGCGAGCGGACCGTAGCGTTCGATGGCGAGGTCTTTTAGGCCCAGGCAAAGGTCGGCCCCCGAGACGTGCCGCGACTCGTCCTCGGCGTCGCCGGTCGCGCCCGGGCCGTGGATCGTGCGGGAGGTGTGCTCGAGCCCCTCGCGGATGAACTCGAAGACCTGCGGGCTGAACCCGCCGGCGTTCGATGCCAGCTCGTGCCAGTTGATGGTCGGGATCTCGCTCATCGCTTGCTCGATCCGGCAGCTCGCCGGTGTACTCCTGAAATCGGCACGCCGGCCGACCCTCCTTGACAGTCTAGTGCCGGCTCCTACGGGCTCAAGGCCTTTGGCCCGCTGATGGACCGGGAACCTCTCACGAAGTATCGCAACTCCGCCGCGGCCCATTCCTCGGCGTAGTCCACACCGATCCGTACGCTCATTCCGATATCGGGTTCGCCGCCGCCGCCCGATCGGCTTCGCGGCTCGATCCAGATGTCGCCAGAGGCCGTCAGATCGACCCCCGAGAACCGGCGGTCGATGTCCATCGCCTGGCAGAGCCTGGCCGGCCCCGAGCAGAGAAGGTGCTCGGGCAGCTTGCCCGGGTTCGCGGCTCGTGATGTCTGAACCCGGATCTCCCGCATCCGCTCCACGCCCTCGGTTGGTTCCACCGCCCGGATCAGCACGGCCTGCGGGTCGCCCTCGATGCTGGCGGCGACGTTGAAGCAGCAGTGCATGCCGTAGATCAGGAAGACGTACGCCGTGCCCCCGGGGCCGAACATGGGCTCGGTGCGGGGCGTGCGCCGGGCCCCCTTGGAATGGGCGGCCTTGTCGATCGCGCCGAGATAGGCCTCGGTCTCGACGATGACACCGGCGAGGCGGGCGGATCCGAGTTGGCGCACGAGCACACACCCGAGCAGGTCACGCGCGAGTTGATCCGCGGGACGCGAATAGTTCGCTCTGACGAGTCCCCCGCGTGAGCGGGGGGACTTGGGCGTCGGTGCCCCCCCGCTCACTCGGGGGGCTCGTCAAGAAATGCAAGGAGGGATCGGGCGAGCGTGCGGGCGTTCGCGCTCAAACTCTTGCGGAGCAGACGTGTCACACGCTCGCCGCCAGACTCAGCGCCACGATCACCGGGAACGCCGAGATCACGATGCCCGTGCGAGCAAGCGTCTTAGCCGTACCGAGCTTGGTTCGCCCGATGATCTCGCACGAGACGATCACGACCAGCAGCGTCGCGATCTTGAGCATGAGCAGGCCCCAGACGTCGCAGAACTCGATGAACCACTGCGCAAGCGGGTTGACCTCGCGGCCGCCGAGCTGGCCGATGATGACCGTCGTCAGCATCACATCGAGCATGCCGACGAAGATCAGCCACGTGTAGTGGTTGGGCAGGAGCATGTCCGGCGCGGTGCGGCGTCTGCCGGGTTCGCGGGGCTTGGCGTTCATGCGTACGCGTGCAGGCCCGGCAGCAGCAGGTTCACGCCGAAGTAGGTCCACAGCATGATGAAGAAGCCGACGACGCTGAGCCACGCGGTGGTGAGCGCCTTCTTCTTGATCGCGGTGAACCGCAGGTGGATCACGATCAGGTAGATGATCCATGTGACCAGCGCCCAGGTCTCCTTGGGGTCGAAGGCCCACCACCGGCCCCAGCTGTGGTCGGCCCACCAGGCTCCGAGCAGCACGCCCACGCCGAGCGTCCAGAAGGCGAGTTGCAGGACGGTCATGTGGGCCGTGTCGAGGTCGGCAAGCGTGCGGGCGACGCCCTTGGGCCTCGGTCTATCGAGCGTGTCGTCCGTGCCATCTTCCGGAAGATCGCCGAGAGAGGCGGCCGCGAACGGCGTGACCTCGGCCGGGTTGCTGGCAGAACCCTTGAGCTTGGCCGTGTAGTGCGTGCCCAGGTAGAACAGGCTGATGATGAAACCGAGCGTGATGAGGCCGTAGGACACGAGCACCGTCGTAACGTGGTACTTGAGCAGGACGGACGTGTTCAGGATCGCGGCCTCGCGCTCGATCGACTCGCCGGGCATGCCGGTCTGCGTCGCGGTGACGAGCACGAGGAAGCCCGTGCCCGCGGTCGCCGCGCCGAAGAGCCACTGGCGGGTCTTGAGCATCGCGCCGAGGCCGATGAGCGACGCGAAGAAGCTCAGGCCCGTCATCGACTCGAACTGATTCTGGATCGCGAACCGCTCGGCGATGAGGCAGCGGAGCGTGAAGCCGAAGCCGTGGAGGACGATCGCCGAGAGCAGCAGCGTGATGCCGATCGCGACGAGCCAGCGGCGGCCCGTCCCGAACGCGAGCAGCAGCGCGACCAGAGAGAACGCGTAGAGCCAGAACCCCCACTCGAACGCGTTGGACGTGTTGTACGCGATCTCGAGCTTGCGCTTCCGCTCGGGGTACTGCTCGGAGTTGATCGTCGGCAGCAGCTCGGCGAGACGTACAACAGCAGCATTGACTCGCGAAGCATCCTCCGCCCGCCAGGCACCACCCAGCTCACGCGTGAGCCGCATGACCTCCGGGTGCAGCCCGGGCTCGCCCAAATGGTGCCACGAATCCGTCGGCGAGTCGGGCGAGACCAGCAGCCAGTTGGCGATGGAATTCTCGAACAGCTGCTGCCGCTGGTCGAGGTTGGACAGCGCCTTGCGGTATGGCTCCTGCGACTCGTACTTCGCCCACATCGCATCGCCGATGCGGACCTTCATCAGCGGCGAGATCCGAGTGAGCCGCATCCACCGCTCGACCTCGTCCTGGTCCTCAGGGAACGCCGCCTCGAGGAACGCGCGACGCAGCGGCAGGTAGCCGATCGTCAGCAGCGGCTTGTCAACGTAATAGGCCGGGTCGATCGCGAGGTCGGCAAGCGTGAACATCGCCTCGTGCGTGAGCTTCGCGCGTCGGCCGTCGTCGAGTTCTTCGCCAAGGTCGAAGTAGCGGTCGCGGCCGGTGAGCTGCTGGACCGTCTCGTTGGCGAGCGTGTCCATAATCTTGATCCGGCCGTTGTGAAACACGGCCAGGTCTCGCAGCGGCTCGAGGTCAACAGCTCGGGAGAACTCGAACTTGCTCGGCACGGTGCTGCGCGACCTCGACACCGGTTCGCCGAAGGGATGCACAAGCTGCGCACCCTCGGTGACCAGTTTGGTCTCGGGGTGCTCGTTGCCGGCGATCTGCGCGATCGCGGCCGACGGGGCCATGAACACCGAGAAGAGAACAACAAAGCGCAGGAGTCGTGTCATGTCGCGGCTCCGACCGTTTCAGGAAAGCTGACTGGCTCCAGCTGGGGCGAGCGTCTCCGCTCCTTCCGCTCCCGCTGCATCCGCTGTTTCTGTCGCTTGACGAGCCAGGGTTTGACGTAGAAGGCCCACGGGATGCCCACACCCATCAGCACGCCACCGAACGCGATGACGTGGATTCCGGGGTTGTTGCCGACGCCGAGGATCGTAAAGCGGACCGTTGGGCGATCGCGCACTCCCGCGTCGACCTCGGCCTGGCTTTCTTCCCAGCCCGATCGATCCCAGCCGGCCTGGCTGAACTTGAACTGGCGCGGGCTGAGATGGCTGATGAGCTCGCCGGCGACGTTCGACGCGAGGCCCCGGGCGTCGCTCCACAGGAAGGGGGCCTTGAGCGGCGCGTTCAGCTTGGTGATGTGGTCGTAGGGCTCGTCGAGAGATGGCTGAGACGTCGCGGGCTCCACGCGCACCAGCGACTGGTAATCGCGGGGCGCGCCGCGATGGTCGTACGCGATCATCTCGAAATCGATCAGCCTGAGCTGGAAGCCGGGCAGGCTGAACCACTGCCTGCCGAACATCAGCGACACCGGGCGGCCGTCCGGCAGGGTGATCGTCCGCTGCGAACCGCCGCGCGTGCCGGCGTCGTGCGCGTAACGGGCAAACGGGAGCCAGACCGTCTGCGAGAACCCCTGATCGGTCGAGACCTCAACCGCGATCATCGCGCGGTCGTTGGTCCCGATGAAGTCGCCCTCGCGGTCGATCAACGGCACTGAACTCGGACGCTCGACCTCCCGGGCCCGATCCCAGCGGTCGGCGAACTCAAACGCGATCCGATCGACGGGCGTCTGATACGTCGAGCCCGCGCGGAGCCCCGTGCGCACATCGAGCCCGTCCGCGAACCGGAACGCGACGTCCATCAGGCCCGTGTCGCCCCGCTCGTTGACATACACCTGGATCTTCGACTGGTCGATGTACGTGAGCTTCAGCCGCTCGTCGGGATCGCTCCGGTCGGGCCTGCCGTCTTCGAGATTGTTCTCGCCGATGTCCTGGTTGAGGACGGGGAACCGGTGGTAGACCCATCGCCGGACCGTCTTCCCTTCGGGCGATGTCACGCGCACAATTGCGAGCGCCGATGTGGCGTCTTGATACCCGTCGGTCACGATCGGGAAGGGCGGCTCCGGCAGGACCTCTTCGACCGTGAGCTGCCAGCCCGCGAGTTCAAACGTCCGCCCCGGACGGTCGGCGGAGATGACGAGCCGCTCGCCATCGACCTCTGCGATTACCGCGTGCGCCATGCCGCGCGCCTCGGTCGTCAGCATCGACCAGCGGTCCTCAGGCATGTCCACGTGATACTCAACGCCGACGACCCCGGCGTACTCAACGGCCGCGAACTCCGGATCGCTGGGAAGCATGGCAAAGCCCACAAGCCGACCGCTCGTATCGAACGCTTCAGGCGCAGCGCTGTTCGCAGCCGCATCGCCCGCGGCGCGTCGCGCTTCTCGCGCGGCCTGCTCTTCGAGCTGCTTCTCCCTCGCCGCGTTGTCGATGAGATAGACCATCCGGAGAGGGTTGCGGACGGTGCCGTCGTTTACCCAGTCGGTCACGGGCTCGGCGTACGTCGCATACCCGACGACTCGGAGGCTGACGTTGTCGGGAATGATCTCGAGTGCACGGGCTTTCGATGTCAGGTCGATGGTCAGCGTGCGCTCCTGATCGGTGGCGGTGCTGATCGGCGCGCCGAAGCCCAGGGTGCCCTTCGCCGATTCCTCGACACCCGCATCGAGGTCGTAGTCGTTGTACCTGGGCAGCAGATTCACGAGCGGCAGCTGACGCCAGCCCCTTCCATCGAAGACCATCAGCGCCGGGTCCTCTCGGTCGTAGAACATCTGCTGCGCCTGACCCGAGAGCGACCCGGACCCCGGATCACCCGCGAGCAGAATGGTGTCGCCTTCCTGCTTGAACGCCTGGTAGTAGATCGAGCCGACCGCGATGAGCACGATGCCCGTATGCACCGTGAGCACGCCGATGTTGACGAAGGAGAACTCAATGCGTCGGATGGTCGCGACGACCATGTTGATCACGAACAGGCCGAGCATCGCCTGCATGGGCCACCACGCGTAGAACTCGAGCTCCGTCATTTCGAACATCGGCAGTCGGCGGAGTGTGATATTGCGGTACGTCTCGACGAACTCGGGGAAGAACCGAACACCCGTGCCGTCCGCAGGGTCGAACTGGAGCGCGGGCCAGGCGAAGGAAAGCCACAGCAGCACGCCGATCGTTGCGCCGCCGATCAGTCCGAGGAGCGAGATCCCAAAGCGCAACAGCCTGGGCTTCACGAGCAGCTGCGTCGGCACGACGAACGCGGCCGCGGGCAACGCGGCTGCGAGAACGAGCGACGCCACATAGACGAGCCAGGTCAACCCCAGCACCAGCAGGCCGATCGGCACACTCGCGAGAACCGAGTACACGGCGACTCCGGTGAGCAGAACAACGGCGAGCGCGATCGTGCTGAGCGAGTGCAGAACAAGGCGGACCGGCGTCATCACACCCGTGAGATTCTCGCGGTCCCAAGCTTGAACTCGACGCCATTTGGCGCTCATGCGCACTCCGTTCCCGACGCCCCCACTTACCCTTCGGTCAAGAGGCGCGAGCGTTCCTGTTAAACTAGAATGATTCTACTCACGCGGCACTTCTGTTGCCGCTTCGAGGACCCATTGAGGTGCAGATTCAGAACGCAGCGCTGACGCCGCCGGATTCGGGATGTCATGCTCCGCCACAGGGATAGCGATCACGCCCAGCGGCCTCGAACTCGGCACGAACGAGGCGGAATCGCGATCCATTCGGAGCACGGATGCCGCGGACGTCGTCGCCATGCGAAGCAGCGTGCTCGCATCGATGCCGTCGCGCCGAAAGAGGAAGCGAAGATCATCCAGCGGAGAGATGTGTTCGGAATTCTGCGGCAGATTGACAATGGAGTCGGTGCCGATCGCGACCGTGATCCCGGCGTCGATCATCTCTCTGTACCGGTGCGGCCCGAAATGGTGCTCCGCTCCGAAGTAGCTGCTCGCGCGGGGGCAGTACACAACCGGAAGATTGGATTCGATCAGAAGTTTCAGATCCGCGTCGTCGCATTGGTTCACGTGGACGGCGGCTGTCCGCGAACCGCGGAGCACCGGCGCCAGCTTGGCGATCGGTGTTACGCCTCGGCCGAATTCGTTCTCGACCGATGCGTTCCAGAGGCCGAGGTCTTCCAGCAGCGCGCGTTGCGGCCCCGATGCCTCAGCCACGAGCCGCTGCTCCTCCGGCGACTCCGCCAGGTGCGTCATCAGGGGGACGCCCAGCTCGCCCGCGGCGCGGACCGCCGTCTCGAACGCGGCCTCGGACACGGTGTTTGTCGCGTGGGGCTGCAGGCCAAGCCGATGCCGGCCACACAACTCGGAGTGTGACGCGTGCACGAGCTCGATCGCCGCGTTCGCCCTTTCGCGTTCGGTCGGGCCGATCGCGAAGAACTCGATAAAGCTCACACCCGCCATCCCAGAGCTTTGGAGCGCCCGGGCCGACAGCAGGCTCGCTGATCCGCGGACAGCGCCAGCGATGTCGCCCACCGCGACCACGCCTCCCGCTCGGCTCATCGCCACTCCGGCGGCAACCGACGCCTCGATCGCGGCGGGCTCGGTCGGCCGGGCCGATCTGATCTTGCTCACCCAGCTCGCGAAGCCATCCCGTGGCTCGTGAGGCAGAGGCCCGATAACCGTCAGGTCGAGGTGCGTGTGCGCGTTGATGAGCCCCGGGAGGACCACGGAGTCGGTGCAATCGATCGTCCGTGCGATGCCCGCCTCTGGGTGAGCCTCGACGTCAGAGGCGGCCCCGCACGCGATCACGTGAAGCCCCTGCGGGGTCTGCTCGAAGAGCGCCGCCGCGTGGTGGGTGCGGTCGCCCGCGACGGAGATGGTGCCGTCACAGACTCCTAGGCATCTGACCAAGATCCGACCGGGCTCGCCCATGCCGAATCATGGGCCCGCTCCGGCCGCGAAGCGAGCGAACGCCGAGTGCGGCTGATATGCTGCGTCACGCGCCGCCGCGGACCATGTGGATGGACTCACGCAGCGTGGGGCGAGAGCGGCCGGGGGACCCGGCGACGCCGACCGAGAGCCGGCGGGCAGATGCGAAGGAGTGTGAAATGATCAAGCGTGCAACGAGCGGCGTCATCGGTGGTGCCATCGTCCTGATGGCCCTCGGCGGCTGCGTCAACCAGCAGCAGTACGATCAGCTCCAGGATGCATATGACGCCCAGCGAGACCAGAACACCAACCTGGCCCGCGAGAACGAGATGCTCCAGGACACGATCGATCTGATGCGGGGGAGCAACACGCAGACCGAAGGCGCGATCGGCGATCTGCAGCAGCAGAACAACGACCTCAGAGCACAGCTCGCCAAGTCCAACGAAATGCTTGCGTCGATCGATACTGATCTCCGCACGCTTCGGCTCGTCGACGCCGAGTTCGATCAGGCCCTGCGCGACCTTGCCTCCCAGTACAGCAACGTCATCGTGTACGACCCCGACCTCGGCATGCTGCGCTTCCGCAGCGACCTGACGTTCAATTCCGGGTCCGATCAGGTGCGCGACAATGCCAGGGCTACACTGTCCGCGCTCGCCGATGTCATCAAGAACAACACGAACGCCAGCTACACGCTCCAGATCGTGGGCCACACCGATTCCGAGCCGATCAGCTCGGGCACGGCGCAGCGGCACCCGACCAACACGCACCTCTCGGTGCACCGCGCGATCGCCGTGAAGCAGTCGCTGACATCACTCGGAGTGCCCGCCGAGCGTGTGATGGTTGCCGGCTGGGGCGAGTTCCGTCCTGCGGTGCCCAACGGCCCCGGCGGCAACACGCCGCAGAACCGGCGGGTGGAGATCTTCTTCCAGCCCGACGACGGCTCGCTCGCGACCGCCGATGTAGTGCCCACCGGGGGGGACCCCGCCGGGACCTTCACGGATCCCACCAAGTAGCCTCGGCCCCTCGAGCGGCCCTGCCGCGATCGGAATCGGACCCATCGCCACGACGACCCCGAGCCAGTCGCTGACTCTACGAGCGCTCGCTCGCATCGGCGAGCGGGTGACCGCCGCGATCGCGTCGCTCGGTCGCTTCGTTGAGTTCGGCCTCGGCGTCGTCCGCGGCTTCGGCTCGCTGCGCGCGTGGGCCCGCTGGGATCGGCTCGGCCGGCAGCTCTTCTTCATCGGAACCATGAGCGTGCCCGTGCTCGCCATCACGGGCGCGTTCATCGGCATGATCCTCGCCATCGAGGGCTACATGCAGTTTGCGCAGATCGGCCAGCAGGCCCGGCTCGGCGGCGTGATCAACATCAGCCTCACCAAGCAGATCGGCCCTGTGCTCGCGGCGGTCATCCTAGCGGGCCGCGTGGGCTGCTCGCTGACGGCCGAGCTCGGCTCGATGCGTGTGACCGAGCAGCTCGACGCCATGCGGGCGCTGGGCAGCGACCCGATACGCGTGCTCGTCTGCCCGCGCGTCGCCGCGTGCGTGCTGATGATCCCGCTGCTTGTCACGGTCTCCAACGCCTGCGGCGTCGTCGGAGGCTGGTTCGTCACTACGAAAATCTACGACGCCAACAGTGATCAGTTCTGGCAGTACTCGGCGGCGCTTGTCACGTGGTTCGACCTGTTCAACGGCATCTTCAAGAGCCTGATCTTCGGCTTCGCGATCGGGCTCATCTCGTGCTACAAGGGCTTCACGTGCAAGCCGGGCGCTGAGGGCGTGGGCAAGGCAACCACCGACTCATTCGTCACGAGCTTCATCGTCATCATCGCGCTCAATCTGGTTCTGGCGAAATTCCTGAACGACGTCGACCTATGGCGAAACGGCGGCGTCCTCCGCGCGGTCTTCGCCTGACGCTTCGGGGTCTTCACGCTCGGGCAGCCGGCGGTCCTCGCGGCGCGGCGCGAAGAGAAACGCGGCCGCGACCGAACCGAGCACGGCAGAGAAGCCGACTCCCGCGTGCGTCCAGCCGAAATCGCGCACAGCATCGTTTGTGAACTGCGGCTTCGGGCCGCGACGCCTCGGCATGGTCTGGAGTGCGGCATCGAACTGCCACGTGCCCTGCTCCAGCTCGCCCGGTTTCGCGGCGTGACCCGATCGACCCGACGGGTACTTGAGGTTCTGATGCTCGATCGTGCCGTCGGTCTTGAGCTCGTAGAAGTCGAACGTCCAGTCCTTCGCCCACACCTCGCCCCAGGTCGATGTGTTCGCACCGGGCGGCGGAACCCGACGCACGACGACGAGACGGTCATCGATCGAGTCGTTCTCGATCGCCGCCTCGACTTCTTCCACAGACTTCCCCTTTGCGAGGGCGAAGCGGAAGACGCGGAGCCACTCCTCGTGGCGGGCGAGCGACTGCACGTCATCCACTCCCCCCGGCACCGTCTCGTCGAGCACGACCCGCTCGTCGCCGAACCTGACCTCGACCCGATCGAGCCCGCTCGCGAGCGGGTCGTCGTCGAGCGTCCGGATCTGGACCGGGATGCCGGCGAACGAAAACGCGGTCTGCTTCACGGGCTGGAAGAACGCCTGGGGTCTCAGCTCGGTCTCGTTGAACCTTGCGATCCGCTGCGCCATGAAATAGGCGCTCACGAGAAATGCCACGAGGGACACCATCAGCAGCGCGAGGGCGATCGGGCGTTGTATCAGTGACATGACATGACCCCGGAAGACACCTCAATCGAACACCGAACCCGCCGCGTGTGCGGAGGTGCCCGGAAGGCGTTCCGTTCACGCAGGCCTGTCAGATTCGGGCTAGTGGTCCGCTTCGTCCTTTGCTTCCGACTTGGCGGCCTCTGTCCACGGGCCGTCGTCGAAGAGCCCGGGCGTGAGGCCCGTCCGCACACGCGACTGGTCTTTGGAGTTCGCGTCGTTGTGGTAGCCGTGCTTCTCGTGCTTGGCGGCGAGCTTCTTGTCGTACTCGTCCTGCGTCAGGCCCTTCTCGGCGATGTAGTTCTCGCGGACCGTTACGAAGATCGGCGCCCCGCCGAAGCCCTCGCGGTTAACCCCCACGCCTGAACCGCCCTCGACGATCTCGCCGCCGCGCCACTGCGTGATCGTGCTCCTGCCGTTGAGGTCGATCATGGTGAACATCAAGAACAGCCAGACCGCGAAGATGGTGAACAGGAACAGCATCGCGTTCACGCCCTTGTCGTACCGCAGTTGCATGAAGTACAGCGCCACGAGCGATCCTTTGATCGTCGCGATGAACATGGCGAGAACGATGTTGACCCACGTCGGGATCTGCCAGCCCCAGACCTCGGCGGCATAGATTTCGAACTGCGACTGCGCGACCGTGAGGCCCGTCAGAAAGAGCAGCACGAGCAGCACGCCCAGCAGGATGTACCACGGGACGATGACATGACCGTGCGCGTGGTCATGGTCGTGCGCGTCCGCGTGCTCTGCCGCACCTGGGTGTGCTGGGTTGGCGTGGGCCATCAGGGCTCCTCGGGCTGCGGCCTCAGTGGACCAGATACAGAAGCGGGAACAGGAAGATCCACACGAGATCGACGATGTGCCAGTAGAGTCCGACGCCCTCCATCATCGTGTAGTGCGTTGGGCCGTAGGCACCCTTGCGCTGGCGATAGATAAGCCACGCGATCAGCCCCATGCCGATGATGACATGGGTCGCGTGGATACCGGTCGACATGTAGTAGATGCTCCACCACACGTGCTCGTGATCGGTGGTGGCGTACGGGTAGTTGAAGAGGTTGCCGAGCCGCTTGCCTTCGGACCACTTCGGGATGTACTCGAACGCGAACTTGATCGCTAGAAAGCCGGTCGCGCACACCAGCGTGATGATGAGATTGATCGACGCCCAGCCCTGCTTGTTGAGCTGAACGTCTCGGATGGCCATGGCCATCGTGAAGCTTGAGATCAGCAGCACGACCGTGTTGATGAAACCGAACCGCCAGTCCAGATACTGCGAGCCCTGCGCGATGGACTCCGGATAGAGCATGCGGAAGACCGCGTACGCGCAGAACAGACCCGAGAAGAGAAGGATCTCGGTCGCGAGGAACAGCCAGATGCCGATCTTGGCACCGTCGAACTCGTCGTCCTGGTTCCGCCAGTGGTGGCCCGGCGCGTACCGCTTCCAGAGCGGATCTTGCTTGGCCACGCCGGAGGCTTTCGAATCGATGGTCGCCATCAGCTCTTTCCATCCAACGGACCGGGGTGCGTCCGCTCGGTCTCAAACGGGGAAGTGGACCCCGTCATCCTAGTGGATCGTGCGCACCTCGTCCTTCGGCGGCAGCGGGAATTCCTTCTCGTCGCAGCCCGGCGGAACCACGGACTCGAAGTCGTACGGCCCATGCCTGACGACCGGCTCGTGGCGGAAGTTGTGCTCGAGCGGCACGGGATCCGTTTCCCACTCCAGTGTCAGGCCGCCCCACGGGTTCTGGCCCGCCCGCTCGCCAACGACGAGCGAGTGGATGAACACGAACAGGTGCACGAAGAAGCCGGCGGCGAGGATGAACGAGCCCACCGTCGAGATCTGGTGCAGCAGCTGGAAGTCATCGACATAGCTCGCGTAGCGACGCGGCATGCCCTGCGTGCCAAGGAAGAACTGCGTGAAGAACGTCATGTTGAAGCCAACAAAGACAATCAGTGACGCGATCTTCGCCCAGAACTCGTTGTACATCCGGCCGAACATCTTGGGCCACCAGTGGTGGATGCCCGCGAGGAACGCGATCACCGTGCCGCCGAACATCACGTAGTGGAAGTGGGCGACAACGAAGTAGCTGTCGTGCAGGTGCAGGTCGGTCGACAGCGCACCGAGCGGCAGGCCCGTGAGCCCGCCGATCGAGAACAGGAACAAGAACTGCATCGCGTACAGCATGGGCGTCGTTAGCGCGATCGAACCCTTGTACAGCGTGGCGATCCAGTTGAACACCTTCACCGCAGTCGGAATCGCGACGAGGAACGTCAGGGCACTGAAGATGGTGGCCGCCAGCTCACCCTGGCTGGTGAACATGTGGTGACCCCAGACGAGAAAGCTCACGGCGGCGATGGCGAGCGAACTGAACGCGATCGCCCTGTAGCCGAACAGCCGCTTCCGGCTGTGCACAGCGAGCACCTCGCTGATGATGCCCATCGCGGGCAGGATCATGACGTACACAACCGGGTGGCTGTAGAACCAGAAGAAGTGCTGGAACAGGACGGGATCGCCGCCCAGGCCCGGGTCGAAGATGCCGATCTGGAACAGCCGCTCGAACAGCAGCAGCAAGAACGTCACGCCGATGACCGGGGTCGCCAGGACCTGGATGATGCTCGTCGCGTACAAGGCCCAGATAAAAAGCGGCATGTCGAACCAGCCCATGCCGGGCGCGCGCAGCTTGTGCACCGTCACGATGAAGTTCAAGCCGGTGAAGATCGAGCTGAAGCCGAGCACGAACACCGCGAGGATCATCGCGATGACCTGCGGCTGGCCCGACGTGGACGTCGAGTACGGCGTGTAGAACGTCCAACCAGTGTCAACGCCGCCAGTCAGGATGACGTACACGCCGAAGAACGAGCCGAACACGTAGACGTACCACGACGCGAGGTTCATTCTCGGGAAAGCGACATCCTTCGCCCCGAGCTGCAGCGGCAGGAAGAAGTTGCCCAGGCTCGCGGGGATGCCGGGCACGATGAACATGAAGACCATGATCGCGCCGTGCATGGTCATCACGGTGTTGTAGAACTTGCCGACGGCGCCGACGCTGCTGCCCTCGCCGCTGGCGAACGCGGCACCGGTCAGTCCGGCTGCGGTCTGCCGCGTCGGCTCAAAAAGCTCAATGCGGAGCATGAGCGCCGCGACGCCGCCCAGAAAGAACATGAACAGCACCGAGAACAGGTACATCACGCCGATCTTCTTGTGATCGACGGTGGTCATCCAGTCCCAGACCGTCGCGATCGGGCCGCCCTTGGCGGTCAGATACGGGACGTCGTGGTGGTCGTCGTGGCCGCCCTGGAGATGGTCCAGGCCTCGGTCAACAGTGGTCATCGCTCAGGACTCCCCGTTCGTCTGGGCATCGATGCTTGCCTGCGGGGATTCGGCTGCCTCATCGAGCTGCTCGAATCCCGGAATGTTCTCGGTCTCAACGTCCAGCCCCGAGAGGCTGCGGATGTACGCGATCAGGCCCCGCAGCTCGACATCGCTCAGGCGGCCGTCGTACGAGGGCATCTGATTCGCGTACCCGGCATGGATCTTCGCAGCCGGGTACAAGATTGATTCGCGGATGTAGTTGTCCCATGCCAGCGGGTCGGCGTCGATCTCGGCCTGCGACAGCTCGCTGCCGTCGGCGAACGGCACGGGGCGGTTGTACACCTGGTACCACGTGGGGCCCGTGCCCGCCGAGCCGTCAACGCTGTGGCATGTCGCACAGCCGCTCGCGATGTAGACCTTTTCGCCGACCTCGACCGGGTTGGTGCTCGCCCCGTACCGCGGGACGCTCTTCCACCACTCGAAATCCTCTTTCGAGACGACACGCATGATCGCGCCCATCTCGGAGTGGAGATCGCCGCAGTATTCGGCGCAGAAGATCCAGTGATCGCGGTACTTCACATCCTCGCGGACGCTGTCGGCGATCTGCACCGTGCGTGTCTTGACCCGCTCGTCGCCGTCCTCCAGCGGGAGGGTGCGGAACGAGTACGGCGTAAACCGGTTCGGCATGACGTCCAGCTTCGTCCGGAAGTCCGGCACCCAGAAGCTGTGGATGACGTCCTGGCTCGACATCTTGAGCAAGACCGGCGTGTTCTCCGGCATGTAGAACACTGGAACCTCGCTCGACCCGAGCGGCACGGTCTCGTCCGCGCCCAGCCCGGTGTCGTAGGTCATGCCCCAGCCCCACTTGTACGCCGTGAGGTCGATCTGCTCGGCGTTGCCCTCGGGCATCTGCGCGCGGAGGTAGCCGTTGTAGCCCCAGAAGAAGATCACCACGAGGATCAGCGTCGGGATGACTGTCCACGTGATCTCGAGCACCGTGTTGTGGCTCGGGCTCGGCTCCGCGGCCTTGCCCGGGATGCGCCGATACTTCCAAGCCCACCAGCCCATCAGCGCCATCAGGAGGACGAAGAAGAACACGCCCACCCACCAGATGAAGATGAACAGGCCGTCCGTGCCCCAGCCGACGCCCACGTCGGAATCCGCGGGACGGCGGAAGAACAGATCAATCAGAAAGTCGTGAATCGCAAGCGTTGGCATTCGTGTCATCGTCATCATGGCTGCATGGCTCCCGCTGCGGAACCAGTGATGGTGGAACCTGCTCGACCCGTTTCGGCAGCAGCGACCCGCGTCGCGTCCGGTTTCGCTGCGCGGCGGCGCACGATCTCAACGATCCGGAGGCCGGCGATCAGCCCGCCCACGCCAATGATGCTCAGCACGCCGGCGATCTGCATCACGCGGAAGGCCTGGAGCGTAAACGCCCCGGCCGTCGGATCGAAGCTGAAGCACAGGTGCAAGAAGAAGTCGGCGATCGACCGAGCGATCTTGCTGTCGGCGGCATCGATCAGTGCGAGCCTGAGCTGTTTCGGCTCGTAGTCGAGACCGGAGAGATAGCTCGAGAGCGTGCCGTCGGGCGTAAGGATGTACATAACCGACGGGTGGGCGAACTCGCCCGATTTCGGCTGGAACCTATAGTCAAAGCCCACCGAGTCGGCGAGCCGGCGAGCCTCCGCCGCCGTCGCCGTGTGGAAGAGATAGCTCTCCTGACCGAGCTCATCGAGCCCGCGGTCGTACGCCCGGTGCCACCGCGCCTGCATCTGGCGAGCCATCTCGGTGGTGTTGGTGTGATCGAAGCTAACGACCAGGATGCGGTAGTCCTCACCAACGGTCTGCTCGACGCCGTTGATGACCTCGTTCATCTTGTCGAGCATCAGCCCGCAGAGCATCGGGCAGTCGTAGTACACGAGCAGCAGCACGGTCGGCCTGCGGTCGTTCAGGTATGAACCGATCTCGACCGTCGTCCCGGTGCTATCGAACACCTGAACGTCCAGCGGGATGCGGAACCCGAGCTTATCGCTCACCTCGAGGCCACGGATCGCCTCGGGCGGTTCGCTGCTCAGCACCTGCGCACGTGCGGCACCCCAGCCGCCGAGTGCGGAGAGCGCGATGATCAGGATGGTGCGGGTGAAACGCGTCATGGATGCTTGCTGCGTCGAACTACTCTCCGCCGTATGCGTTGATGACCTTGTCGTACGCGACCTCAACGGGGATACGCACCGTGCCCGCCTCCGGATCGTCGGCGTGGAACCCGTTGACCTGCTCCTTCGCCGCCGTGCGGTACGGGATGTATTCGTCGGTCCAGCCCGTGACGTTCTCAAGCCGCTCGGCCGCCATCTGCGCCGAAGTGCTCCGGTAAAACAGCGTGATCGCGATCACCAGCACGCCCACCGTGACCACCATCAGGACGAACGAGATCATCAAGATGCGGATGTTGATCTGCTGGGTGTGGGCATCCTGCGGCCGGGCCTCTGCCAGACCGTGCGTGTGCCACTCGTCGGTGTGCTGCTCGGGATGAAGCGTTTCCTGATGCGTCACTGACTACTCCGCTACCGATGCGTTCGGCATTGCTGTATTACAGGATTCTTCCCGCTGAACAGTATCCTCGATGGTCGTCGTTGGTTTGCCACAAGTGCTTGAAGTTCTTTCTCAAATAGGACTTACACGTAGTTCTTGTGGTGCAGGCACTCGCCGAGCCTCGGGTCGTTTACCGGAACGAGGTTCGAACTGAACACATTTCGGATAACAACGGCCGCAAAGATGCTGAGCACGCCGACGATCGCGGCCAGATCCACCCAGGCGGCCTCGATGCCTTTCGGAGAGGCGACCTCGCCGTCAAGCGCCGCGGCCTTCATCTTCGCCGCGTCGGCCATGGGCCGGATCACCCACCACATATCGAGAAGGTGCAGCGCCAGGGCGCAGCCGGCAAAGAAGGCAACATACCCCTGAATCCTTTTAAGCGGCCGGGGCAGCAGGAAAATGAACGGCAGCACGAAGTGCCCGATCACCAGCGTCATGGTCGCGATCGGGAACGACTCCTGCCGGAAATCGAAGTACCGCGTCTCCTCGGGGATGTTCGAGTACCAGATCAGGAAATACTGGCTGAACGAGATGTACGCCCAGAAGCAGGTGAAGCCGAACAGCAGCTTGCCCTGGTCGTGCAGGTGCTCCTCGGTCACGACGCCTTCGAGCTTGCCGGCCGCCTTGAGCAGGCTAGTCATGAGGATGTTCAGCGCCATCGCGCTGTACGCCGCGCCGGCGAAGAAGTAGACGCCCCACATCGTGCTGAAGAAGTGGAAGTCCAGCGTCATCAGCCAGTCGAAGCCCGCGAACGCGACCGAGAGCGCGTAGAAGATCAGCCCGGGTGCGCTCATGAACCGCGCGTTCGACGAGATCCAACGGTCGCCGGTCGCGTCCTGCTCGCGCTGCCACGCCCAGAACCGGCTGATCAGGAACAGCCAGATGCCGAAGTACATCACGGCACGAATCACAAAGAACGGAACGTTCAGGTACGCCGCCTTGTGCTCGTAGATCGCGTCACCGGCCGTGACCTCGGGGTTCATCCACTTAAAGAGCAGACCCCCCGCGAGGATCTCGATGATCAGCAGCGGCAGGAACAGGATCATCACGACCCACATCGCCCGCATCACGTGCTCCATCTGGCGACGGATCGTGATGGGCCATTTCGCGTTCAGGATGTGAAAGAGCATCACCCAGAACAGCGAACCGAGGCAGATGCCGAGGACCGCCATCACCGCGGTGTGGTACGCGGCGAGCGCATGCTTCACGCTCACAACCGAGGCACCGACGCCGGTGACCGCGAGCCCGACGGTGCCCACGGCGACCAGCCCCAGCACGAGCTTGCTGGGCACCGGGCCGCTGAGTGACACGTTGCTCGCGGTCAGCCTGCGGTCCTTGAGAACGAGGCTCAGAATCCCGTCCGATCGTGCGGCCTGGCTCAACGCGCACCCCCTTCGGCGGTCCGGCTCACCGGTTCGTCGCTGGCCGCGGGCTCCACCAGCTGCGGGTACGCCTGCACCAGGCGGTCGCGCTCGGCGTCCGGCACGAACTCGCTGTCAACCGGCACGCCGCGTGACTTCTGCAACGCACGGATGTACGCCACGACGCCCCACATCTCACGCTCGTCGAGCGCCTGCTTGAACGGCGGCATGCGGAGCACGCCGTTCGCGTCGTAGAGACCCTGGCGGCCGACGTAGAAGAAGTAGCCGTCGCGGCCCGTGAAGAGCGTCGGGTCCTTGTACTTCTCTTCGTGGTAGTTCGCGACGATCTGGCCCGCCCAGCGCTGGCCCACCGTGCCCATGCCGTCGCCCTCGTAGCCGTGGCACGTCGCGCAGTAAATGTTGAAGTTCTTTCGGCCGAGCTCGAGCAGCTCGCGGTCGACCTCGATCGGGATGCGCTCGACCCAGCGGTCCGGGTCGATCTCCTCGCCGCCGAGCCCCGTCTCACCCTTGTAGATCGCTTCGTCTTCGGCGAGCAGTCTCGCGCGCTCCACGCGGAATTCCTCGGCCCACGAGGTATCGGCGATCTTCGGGTTCTCGGCGTCGATGGGTGTGCGGCCCCAGGCGACGGTGCCCTCGACGATCGGCCGCATCGTTCGCCCGTCCTCGAAGAACTCGGTCTGCCGCTGGACCTTGAAGCGCGGCTGATCGTCCATATCGGGGAAGAGCTGGCGCGGGGGCTTGTCGCTGCGCTCGCCCCGGCAGCCGGCGAGACCGCCGACAAAGCCGATGGCCGTCGCCGCGGCGAGGATGCCGGTGATGGCTTGTATCGTGATCGCCATCAGCCTTCCTCCACCAGCTCGATGTGCGTCGCGCCCGCGTCTTCGAGCATCTTCCGTGTCGACTCGGGATCGAACTTGTCGTCCTTGGCCTCGACGGAGATGAAGAACGCGTCATCGGACGTGCTCAGGAACCGCTCGCTGGTGAACAGCGGGTGGTGGTGCCTGGGCAGACCGTTGAACGCGAGCATGCCGAAGATCGCCGCGAACGCGGTGAGCAGGATGCCGAGCTCGAACGTCACGGGGATGAACGACTCCCACGCCGCGTCGGTCGGCTTGCCCTGCACGACGATGAAGTAGTCCTTGTTGATCCACCACTGCATGAGGTAGCCGCCGACGGCTCCGGTCAGCGCGCCCATACCCATCGCATAGGCCAGCGGGCGAACCGCCGTGCCCACGATGCCCATCGAGTGCTCCATCTCGTGCACCGGGAAGGGCGAGTGGGTGTCCCACTTCTTGAACCCCGCGTCGCGGACGGCCTTCGCCGCATTGGACAGCGTCAGCGTGTTCTCAAACTGCGCAAGGATGCCGAAGACCCTCGCGCCCGACTCGGTCTGATAGATCGGACGGGCCATCAGTGGGCTCCCTCCTTGGCGCGCTCGCTGTGCGAGTCGTCTCCGTGATCACCGTGGTGATCATCGTGATCATCGTCGTGGTGATGCTCGTGGTCGTGCGGGCTGGCACCCGGCATGACCGCCTTGAGCTCGGCCATCGGGAAGATGGGCATGAAGCGGATGAAGAGCAGGAACAGCGTAAAGAAGATGCCGAACGAGCCGACGAACGTCAGGATGTCGACGGGCGTTGGGTAGAACATGTGCCACTCGCCCGGCAGGAACGCGCGGTGCAGGCTGGTCACGATGATCACGAACCGCTCGAACCACATGCCGATCGTGACGCAGAGCGCGACGATCCAGATGATGATCGGGTTCTGCCTGAACTTCTTGACCCAGAAGAGCTGGGGCGTGACGACGTTGCAGAAGATCATCGTGTAGTACGCCCACCAGTACGGCGCGGTCTCGGGGTTGGCCCGGTTGCCGATGAAGGCGTACCACTCGAACTGGTTCGCGCCGTACCAGGCGATGAAGAACTCCATGCCGTACGCGAAGCCCACCATCATGCCCGTGACGAGCAGGATCTTGGCCATGAGCTCGAGGTGGCGCAGCGTGAGCAGGTCCTTCATGTTCGGCAAGAGCTCACGCAGCGGGATCAGCAGCAGCAGCACCATGGCGAAGCCGCCGAAGACCGCACCCGCGACGAAGTACGGCGGGAAGATCGTCGTGTGCCAGCCGGGGAGCACCGACGTCGCGAAGTCGAACGACACGATCGAGTGCACCGAAAGAACGAGCGGCGTCGAGATGCCCGCCAGGATCAGGTACGCCTTCTCGTAGCGGTACCAGTGCCGGCCGCTGAACCGCCAGCCGACCGCCAAGAAGCCGTAGATGTACGCCCGGAGGATGTCGCCCTTGATCGGCAGCGGGATCGCCGGGATGGGCACAGGCAGCGGCACCCGCAGCTTCATGTTCTGGCTCTCGCCGAGCCTGAGCCGCCGGTGCGCTCTGTCGCGCAGCGTCGCAAAGTCGGGGATCAGCCCCATGTACCAGAACAGCGTCGAGACCGTCGCGTAGGTCGACACCGCGAAGACGTCCCACAAGAGCGGCGAGCGGAAGTTGGGCCAGATCCAGTTGTAGTTGGGGATCGGGAACAGCATCCAGGCGAACCACACGCGGCCGACGTGGATGCCCGGGAAGATGCCCGCGCACGTCACGGCAAAAATCGTCATCGCCTCGGCCGAGCGGTTCACCGCCGTGCGCCACTCTTGCTTGAGCAGGCAGAGGATCGCGGAGATCAGCGTGCCGGCGTGACCAATGCCGATCCAGAACACGAAGTTCGTGATGTCCCACGCCCAGTCGACCTGGTTGTTCAAACCCCAGACGCCGACGCCCGTGATGATCAGGTACAGGATCATGATCTGGGCGAGGCCCGCGACGGTCGCCGCGGCGCCGAGCGCGTGGAACCACCACCAGGGCGGCGCCTTTTCCGAATAGCCGCAGACGATCTCGGTCACATCGTGAAAGTCGCGTCCGTTGAGAACGAGCGGCGGCCGGAGAGCAGGGTCGTCGACGAGGCTGCCGTCACCGAGCGCGGGGTCGATGTCCCCCCGGTCGGCCGCGGGCCTCATTCCCGCGAGCCGCTGAGCGTCGATCTGGTCAGGGTTGATGACGCTCATGCGTGCACTCCCGCGGCGGCACCGAGCACGCGGAGGCTGCCGGCATACCCGCTGTCCGTCTCTTTCTTGAACGGGTCGAGGAAGAGCGTGCGGCCCCTGCGCCCGTAGTTCCCGCCCCCGTCATCGCTGTGCCCATCGCCGTGCTGATCGTCCCCGTGCGAATCGTGGTGATGGAACGGGTCGACCACCGGCTCGCGAAGTTTCGGGTTCGGGTTGCCGATGGCGACCTTGTACGTCGTGCGGGGCCTGGTGTTGAGGTAGCCGAGCAGCGCGTAGTCCCGGCCGTCCTTCTTGGCCTTCGCGACGCGGCTCGATTCGTCGAGGATGTCGCCGAAGACGATCGCCCCGGTCGCGCACGCCGAGTGGCATGCGCTCTGGAAGAACCCGTCCGGGATGTTCTCGAGGTCCTGCAGCTTCGCCTCGTACCGCGCCGCGTTGATCCGCTGGATGCAATACGTGCACTTTTCCATGACGCCACGGCTCCGCACCGTCACGTCCGGGTTCATCTTCATCTTCTGGATCTCTGCGAGCTTCTCGCGGAGCCGCGGCGGGATCAGGTTGATGTTGTTGGGCTTGGGCGTGCCCTCCGGGATCTCATCGCGGTAGCCGCCGTTGATCCGCTTGACGCCGTAGTCGAAGAAGTTGAACCGCCTGACCTTGTAAGGACAATTGTTTGCGCAGTACCGCGTGCCGATACAACGGTTGTAGACCATGTAGTTCAGGCCGGTTGGCCCGTGCACGGTCGCGTTCACCGGGCAGACCGTCTCGCACGGCGCGTTCTCGCAGTGCACGCACGCGACGGGCTGGTGGTACAGCTCGCCCGGGTTCATCGGGTCGCCGGTGAAGTAGCGGTCGACGCGGAGCCACGTCATCTCCCGGCCCTTGCGGACCTCGGTCTTGCCCACGCTCGGGATGTTGTTCTCGCTCTGGCACGCGACGGTGCACGCCCCGCAGCCCATGCACAGGCTCAGGTCGATGCTCACGCCCCACTGCGGGCGTTCGCTGTACCACGAGCCCTCGGCGGCGTCTGCCTGCGATTCGTTGTACGGGTTCTCATAGATCGAGATGTTCGGCGGCGTGTGGGCAAGCTCGCCGAGCATCTCGCCGAAGCCGATCTTCCAGGACTCGCCGTAGGAGTCTTTCTTCTTGACTTTCTCGTCGCCGTGCTTTTGGAAGGCCGGAAGGTCGGCCGTCCGAACGATCGACGTCCGGCTCTCCATCGACCAGTGGTTCTGCGTGCTGCTGATCGGGTACTTGCCCTGGGCCGGCGAAACCGTGGCGTTGGTGTAGACCCTGGTTCCCGATGTGTCACGGATCGGCTGCACATCGAAGCCGACGCCCGTGCCGACCACGCCGCACACCCGTCGGCCGTACCCCTGCGTGAGCACGACGGTGTTCTCGGCCATGCCCGGCATGATCCACACCGGCATACCGACGCTGCGACCATCGACCGTGATCGTCGCCATCTGGGCCTTCGGGATCTTGACCTCGTACGGATCGGGCGTGAGCCCGAATCGCTCGGCCGTGCGCGGGCTCATCAGCGCCGGGTTGTCCCAGCAGACCATCGTGCCGAACTGCGGCAGCTCCTGCAGCCACGGCAGGTTCGCGTACCGGCCGTCGTACATATTGTTGATCGTGACGACGACGTCGAGCGCACCGTCGGTCGGCTCGGCACCGGGGCGCAGGTTGCCGAGGAGCTCGGCCGTGTTCCGGTACAACACCGACGCGTTCGAGACACCCTCGGTCCCGGGCGACCCCGTGCCCGCCGCGAAGCCGTTCTGCAGCGTCCGCTTCCAGTTGGTCTCGAAGTCGCTCCAGTCGAACCGGCCCGCCCACACATCACGCACGAGGTCGTAGCCGGCGGGCTGGATGTCAAATTCGGACGGATCACGCTCTGCGGCGATCAACGCGAGAAGCTCGATCTCGCTGAGCGCGCCGTCGTACAGCGGCGCGATCAGCGGCTGGATCGCCGACACGCCGCCGTCCGCCGCGGCCACGTCGCCCCACGATTCGAGGTACGTTGCCGCGTTGAGCTGCCACGTCGCGTGCGCCGCGGTCTCGCTCGGGCCCTCGCTGAGCACGATGCGGTTGCTGACCGCCTTGAACGCCTCTTCGAACCCAAGCTCTGTCGGGAGGTCGTAGCACGGGTTGCTGTTGAGCACGACGCAGGTCTTAACCCGGCCGCGACGCATGCCGCCGACCAGCTCGGCGATCTCGCCGACGCCGTCCTTGGCCGCCTCGGGATCGAGCGGGACGTACGAGACCGTTGTGCCGACCGCGCCGAGGGCCCGGTTCACCGCAGCGACGAGCGCGTGCGTCTCGGCGGGCAGGGTCTGCCCGGCGATCAGCACGCCCCGACCGCCGGCTTCGACCAGGTCCTCGGAGACCGCGTCGAGCCACTCGACGGACACGGGCGATCCGCCCCGGGCGTCCCACGCGTTGAGCCGGCGGAGCAGATCCGCGTCGGCGCCGGTCGCCGCGAGCACACGCTTTGCGATCTCGACGACCACCACGGGCAATCTCGACGGCGCGACGACTTCGCGGTGATCCGCCATCCCGCCGAGCGGCGTGTAGTTGCACTCGGCCGCGTAGATCCGGCACATCGTGTCGCTGGTCGAGTCGAGCCGCCGCGCTGCACCGAAACCGCGCGAGTTCTTCAGGCTGGCCGACTCGTACCGCGTCGGGTCCGCGTCGACCGACACAATGACGTCGGCGTTTTCCAGGCTCAGCAGCTCGCCGTGCGGCTGGCCGAACGCCAGCCGCAGGCCGTTGACCTTGTTGTCGCGACCGGTGGGGTCATAAGCGATGAACTGCGCGAGCGGCCAACGAGCGCGGAGGCGGTCGCGCACGGCGTCTCGCGTCGGGCTTGTCATCTGATCGGCGAGGATCACCAGGCCCTGGCCGTTGGTCGCGTCGAACTCGGCGAAGTGGCCCGCGGACCACGCGCGGAAGTCGTCCCACGTGGCGTCCCGCTCCTGCTCCGCCGTGCGGAAAACCGGCTGCTTGAGGCGGTCCGGGTCGTACAGCGACAGGATGGACGCGATCGACCACGACGATGTTGAGCCCTGGCTCACCGAGTGCCGCGGATTGCCCTCGACAAACGTCGGACGCCCGACATTGGACCGCACGAGCACGCCCTCAGCGCCGCCGCCCGGCAAAGGCATGGCGCTGGCGTAAAACAGCGGCTTGCCGGGGATGACCTCTTCGGGTACCTCCCGGCTGTACGTCATGATCTTGTGGTCGGGCCGGCGGCAGCCGGGCAGCGTCGCCGCGCCCGCGAGCGCCAACGCGCCGCCCATGATCTGCATGAACGTCCGACGGCTCGACTTGAGCAGCTCGCTCGCGCCGCTCGGGAACTCTCGCTCGAGAAACGGCTGGAACTCGCCCGAGCCCGCGAACTCGTCGAGGCTGCGCCACATCGCCTTGCCCTGCGGGCTGCTGCCGTTGACCGACGACGCAGGATCTGCCTTCGGATCCTTCTTTCCTTTCGTCGAGGGGCATTGGTCGAGTGAACTCATTCGTCGCTTTCCGTATCTGTCGTGCGTGCTTCGCGGGGAAACAACAGTCCGTCGGTGCTCGTGGATCGCATCAGTGGTGGCACGCCCCGCAGTTCTGTGGGCCGCCCTCGGCCTTGCTCGCGTGCAACGCGTCGATGATCGCCTGCGCCTCGGGCGTCGCGTTCCCAGGGTTCCGCTCCCGCTCGGCCAGGTGCTCCTCAACCCACACAAGGTCCGTCACGCGGCTCGGGCCCACGATGTGCTCCTCGGGGTTGCGGTGGCAGTCGAGGCACCAGCCCATCGAGAGGCTCTCGGCCTGGTACACAACAGGCATGCCCACGATCTGGCCGTGGCACGAGTAGCAGCTGACTCCCGCGCGCACGTGCATGTGATGCGGGAAGTGACCGACGTAGCCCGGCAGATGGTGGACCTTCCGCCACGGGATCGACTCGTCCTCTGCGTACGCCTCGCGGATAAAGCCGACGAGCTCGACGCCCGGGTCATACTCCGGCGCGAGCTTGCCCTCGGTGTGGCAGCCCATGCACGTCGAAACCGTCGGGACGTTGGAGTGGTACGAGTCCTCGACGTTGGTGTGGCAGTACCGGCAGTCCATGCCGAGCTTGCCGGAGTGGAGCTGGTGGTTGAACCCGCCGCCCGGCTGGGTGGGCATGTAGCCGACTTCCCAGAAATCGGGCGTCGCCCAGTACCACGTGCCGACCACGGCCGACATCAGCCCACCCGCGGCGACACCCGCCGACACCGTCGGAAACGCGTTCATCCACCTGGGGAAGAGCACCGACATGGAACGCAGCACCTCCTGCCGATCACACGATCGACTTATCCGGCCGTTCGGCGGTCTGTCCGCGGCTGCACCCAGTCCCGCCGATTCGACGGATATCAAGACGCTGCGAGGAGTGGATCGCCGATTGAATTCTTGTTTCCCCGAAATTTATCCTGCTAGAGAGTACACTTCTACGTCGTCCCCTGCGGGGCCGACATGTTGAGAATCAGTCTCATTTCCTGCGGTGAGGGCCCGATGAGATAAGCTCTAGCGTCGATTTGGAGTTTGATAGGTTGGAAGCGATTTCTACTGCGAAACAGGAATCTTGCGTGTGGCCGGGAGTGGTGATCGGTTTCGGCACCGCGGTCACGATGTGGATCCTGTGGTATGTAATGCATCTGCCGTCCATCCGCGTCTCGGCGCCAATCTCGGCAACCGTCCTGTTGATCGCCCTCATCGGTTCCGTGTGCCTCGGCACGCGAGGGCTGGGCGCGGTAGCCCCGCGCGTCGGCCTGGTATCAGGGCTGACCGCCGGGCTCATCAATCTCATGCTGCTCGGCTCGAAGATCACCGAGGCCGGCTCGACCCCGGGCGAGGCCACGGCAACGTTTCTCCCGAGTGCACCGCTCATCGTGGCGGGCTTCCTGACCATCTGCGTGTCGGCCGGTCTCGCGGGCGGCCTCGCTGGACGCGTGCTTGCTCCGAGGCGGCTCCGGCACTCGGGGTTCTGGCTCGCCCGGTTCGCGTGCATCGCGATCGCCTCGCTGATCCCGCTGATCGTCGTCGGCGGTGCCGTGACGAGCGCCGGCGCCGGCATGTCCGTCCCCGATTGGCCCGGCACCTACGGGTCAAACATGTTCTTGTATCCGATAGGCCTGATGGCCGACCCATATATCTTTCTTGAGCACACCCACCGTCTCTTTGGCACGCTTGTCGGCTTGACCACCCTCACGCTCATGGTCGCCACGCTCGTGTCGCGGACGTCTCGATTCAGCAAGATTCTCGCATGCTGCGTGTTCGTTGGCGTCTGCATCCAGGGCATCCTGGGCGGCATCCGCGTCACAGGAATCAACGAGGCGTACGGCGCCGTCCACGGCGTGCTCGCACAGCTCATCTTCGCGTCGATGGTGATCCTCGCGGCATCGATGACAAACGCGTGGCGATCCCGGGTATCGCTTCCGACGGAGACGCTGAAGGCCGCGACAGCGATGCGTCGCGTCGCGGTCGCGACGTCTGCGTGCCTCCTGCTACAGCTCACGCTCGCTTCGCTGTACCGGCACACCGGATCGCAGCACGCTCTGTGGGCGCATATCGCCTTCGCGATCGTGGTGGCGGTGCTCGTCGGGGTCCTTGGCTTCACGCTCCAGCGTGCCGAGGACTTCTCCGACGCCGGCCGAGGCATGAGACGCGTCGGCAGGATTCTGATTGTCGCGGTGATCTTCCAGTTCCTGATCGGTTTCGCGGCCTGGGGGGTCGCGGGCGAGGGCGGGCCGGACCGCGTTGTGCCGACCGAAGCCATCGGCACCGTTGCCGGGCCGGCGATCGATCGGACCATCATCGCCACCATCCACCAGGCGAACGGGGCGTTCATCCTTTCCATGACCGCACTCGGCCTCGGCTGGGGCTACCGATTCGGCAGGACCGTGACAGCTGCGAAACCGGCGGACGCGGGCAATGTCCGGGCCGCCCCTGCGTTAGGCTGAGCGGAACCCGCCCCGGCGTTTGCCGAAAGGAGATGCGGGTTCTCGTTGGAGGTCCGCAGGCATGGCCGCACCGACAGGCAGAGCTCGGATCCGCGATATCGACTTCGGGTACGCCGAGGCGCGGCACCTGCTGTGGCGCGCAGGCTTCGGCGGAACACCGAGACAGATCAAGACGCTCGCGACGTGGGGCCCCGAGAAGTCGGTTGACTATCTGCTGACCTACGACCAGGTCACGGACCCAAAGCCGCCGACGCCGACGACGTTCGATCCCAACATCATGCGGCCCCCGACGCGCGACGAGCGCCAGCAGTATCGACGGGCCCAGCAGCTCCGCGACGAGAACACGCTCGCGCGGTTCCGTTTGCGCCGGCAGGACGCGCAGCGCCGTGACCGCCAGCAGATGCGCGAGATCCAGAAGTGGTGGCTCGCCCGCATGATCGAGACGCCGCGACCGCTGCAAGAGAAGCTCACGCTCTTCTGGCATGGCCACTTCGCGACCAGCTACCGCACCATCGAGAACAGCTACCACATCTACCAGCAGAACCAGCTCTTCCGCACACGAGCAGCCGGCAATTTCGCCGACATGATGTTCCAGATCATCCGCGACCCCGCGATGCTCGCCTACCTCGACAACGACAACAGCAAGAAGGGCAGCCCCAACGAGAACCTCGCCCGCGAGCTCATGGAGCTCTTCGGCCTCGGCGTCGGGAACTACAGCGAGCGCGACATCAAAGAGGGCGCCCGCGCTCTGACGGGCTACACGTTCGATGACGATCGGTTCGTGTTCAGGGCCGAAGATCACGATACGGGGACGAAACGCATCTTGGGCCAATCAGGCCCCATGGACGGCGACGACTTCGTCAAGGCCATCCTCGCGCAGCGAAACTGCTCGACGTTCATCTGCCGGAAGCTCTACCGATTCTTTGCCGAGGACATCGACATTGCGGCCCGGACGCGCGACCTGCCGGACGGTGCGTACAAGACCATCCGAGCGATGCAGCGCGCGATGCTCGCGACCAAGTACGAGATCAAGCCGACGCTGCGTGAGCTGTTCCTCAGCGAGCACTTCTACTCGCCACAGGTCATGGCCGGCCAGATCAAGAGCCCGGTGATGCTGGGCGTCGGCGCGGTGCGTTCGCTCAACACGCCGGTGCGCGATCTCAGCATCATGCTCGACGCGTTTGATTTGATGGGCCAGAGCCTGTTCTTCCCACCGAGTGTTGCCGGCTGGGACGGGGGTCGGGCGTGGATCAACACTTCGACGCTGTTCGTGCGCCAGAACCTGCTCGCCTACCTGCTCACCGGCAAGAAGCCCCACGGCTACGACGCGCTCGCCGATCAAGAAACCTTCGACCCGACGAGTCTCGTCGACGAGCTCGGCAAGGCGCTCGCCGGCGCAGCGACCGATCCGGTGACCGTGTCGTCGTACCTGTTGCAGTTCACGCTCGGGCGTGCATCAAACTCCAACGTCGAAACGATCGCCGCCTTCCTGAACGAGCACGGCGGACGCGTGACGCGTGAAACCCTCACCGGCGCGCTGCTGCTGATCAGCGCGATGCCCGAGTACCAGCTGTGCTAACGACTGTACCAGAGGACCGACCATGAGCCTGCACCGAAACCCATCCGATGCGCGAGCGTTCACTCGCCGATCGTTCCTGGGCCAGAGCCTGACCATGGCATCGGCCGCCGTGACGGTCCCCCACTTCTTGCAAGCGTCGGCGTACGGCCTGCCCATGCCCGAGGCCGGGCTGAGCTCGATGCCCGGCGTGCCCGAGGACCACGTGCTCGTCGTCGTCCAGCTCGGCGGCGGCAACGACGGGCTCAACACCGTCGTCCCCTTCGAGCACGACGACTACTACAAAGCCCGCCCCACGATCGCCATCCCCAAGGACCGCGCGCTCAGGCTCGGCCGGGGCCTCGACGTCGGGCTGCACCCAAACATGACCGGCATCAAGGAGCTCTACGACGACGGCCTCTGCGGCATCATCCAGGGCGTTGGCTACCCCAACCCGAACCGCTCGCACTTCAAATCCATGGACATCTGGCACACAGCCGACACCAGCGCGACCGGCAACGGCTGGCTGGGCCGGTACCTCGACAGCCAGTGCTGCGGCTACGGCAAGGGTGAATCGGGACAAGCCGAGGACGACAACAACGACGCAAGCGACTCGCTGCCCGCCGTTGCGATCGGCCGCACCGCGCCGCTCGCGATGCAGGGCGGGCAGATCAAGCCCGTCGCGTTCGAGACGGCCGACCTCTTCCGCTGGACGGGCGAGGACATCCACGACTCGCTGGTCGAGCCGTACCGCAACGTGACGATGCGCGGGCCGCAGGCCGCGCACGATGACGACCATCCGAACGCACGCTTCCTGATGCGCACCGCGCTGGACGCGCAGGTCTCGAGCGACATGATCCGCAAGGCCGTGAGCGTGCCGCCGCTGGTGCGATACCCGCAATCGAACCTGGGCCGACAGCTGCAGATGGTCGGCTCGATGATCCGGGCCGGGCTCAAGACCCGCGTGTACTACGTCACGCTCGGCGGCTTCGACACGCACGCGGGCCAGGGCAACGTAAACGGCAGCCACGCGAACCTGCTGGGCCAGTTCTCGGCGGCCGTCAAGGCGTTCTACGACGACATGACGCTGCAGGAGAACGACGGCCGGGTGATGACCATGTGCTTCAGCGAGTTCGGCCGACGCGTCAGCCAGAACGCCAGCGGCGGCACCGACCACGGCACCGCCGCCCCGATGTTCCTGTTCGGCTCGCGAGTCCGCCAGGGCGTCATCGGCGACCACCCGTCACTCCGCGATCTTGATTCCGGCGACCTCAAGTTCCGCATCGACTTCCGCAGCGTCTACGCCGGCGTGCTCGACCAGTGGCTCAAGGCCGACGATCGAGAGATTCTGGAGGGACGGTATCGGGCGCTGCCGGTGGTTCGAAACTCTTGAACAAAATGCGGAACAGAGTCTCGGTTTCAGTCCCTGAGTAGCTCTACCGGGAAACTTTGCTCTCGGCGTCACTCGATCGACAGTTCATCCGGCCGAAGAGGCTCCGAGTCTCCGTCGCGTTCAAGCCCTCGACTCGTTTCAAGCCAACGACCTTCGGCGAGGAACGTCTCGATCGCGCGGCGACGCGCAATACGCAGGATCAAGAAGTATGGCGAGAAAGTCAGCACCGCCCAAAGCGAAATGGGTATGCAGTAAACCCACAATGGTGTCCGATCGGGAAGCCAGATAAGCGAGGAGTAAATGACTCCAAACCCGATGGCGAAGCCGACGAGGCAGCAAAGCAGTTTCCTTCCGAGCATCAGGTCGTCGCCAGGGTTGCGGTGGGTGAACGGTCCGCCCGCAGGTCCGAAGTGCGGCCAACGCTTCAAAAACACAGCTACGACCTGATGCCGTCGCTCCGGATCAAGTTCGTTGAACTCGGGCGCCACGGCGATAATCCAGCGCTCGGGCGAGTATGACCCGTGTTTCATCGCATGAGTCTACTTGATGCAAAGAACTAAACACCGAAGGAAAAGAGCCCCTCGCTCGCGCAAGGGACTCTTAAAGAGTTCAAGTTAGCGACTGGATCAGTCGCTTCCGTACAGGTGCTTCAACGCCATCGGGAACCGCTCCGCCCAGGCGTTCTCGTTGTGCACGTGCCCGGTGCCGATGACCGTCTCGATATCCGCCCCCGCGATCTCGGCGGCCTCGGTCAAGCGGTTGGTTGCCATGACGTACCGCTTGTTCAGGCTTTGGGCCGTGTCGTCGGTACCGGCTTCCTGATCGCCCATGCCGAGGAACACGGTGTCGGGCCAGTTGTAGCCCTCGGCGGTAAACTCGGCGAGCATCGCCTCGCCGCCGCTGAGCACGCTCGGGCTCTCAACGATCGCGGCCCCGAACAGGTCGGGCCGTGAGCTCGCCGCGTGCATGGCGAAGACGCCGCCGAAGCTCGCGCCGCCGATGGCGGTGTTTTCGGCACCGGTCTTCACGCGGAAGGCCCGCTCGACGCGCGGCATCACAGTGAACTCGAGGAACCCGATAAAGTCGTCGGCTCGCGGATCGATGCCGGTCATCAGAGCCTGCGGCAGGTACTCGTCCGCCCGTCCCTCGCCCGAGTGCGGCACGCCCACGATGATCACGGGCTCAATCGCTCCTGCCTCGATGAGCTCGGTCGCGGTCTCGTCGGCCAACCACTCGCCGGGCGTGCCGGGCTGCTCAACGAAGACGTTCTGGCCGTCCATCATGTAGAGCACGGGGTACGTCTCATCAGAGCCCTCGTAGCCCGGCGGGAGCCAGACGATGGCGTCGCGCACGATGCCCGCGCCGCGGCCCACGCCGCCCGGGATCTGGAGACGCACCGCGGTGCCCGTGACCTCGATCGGCGTCGAGGGGTCCTCGATGCCGGCGCGGACGATTGCGCCCGGGATCTCGTCGGCCCACTTGGGCACGACGAACTCGAAGATCGGCTTTGAGCCGTCGGCGTACTTCGCGGGATCGACCTTGGGAAGCACGCGGTTCTCGATCTGCTGGCTGTTGTTGGCGAGCTCGACGGTCTCCCACGAGCCGCGAGTGAACTTGAACTGCATCCGGCCCGGCTGATCGGGCTTGGGCAGGACGATCTGCCACCGGCCGTCGGAGCGAGGCGTCATCACCCACTCGGGGTGTCCCGGGTTCCAGTTGCCGTGGTTCGCGCCGATTGTGATCGGGTTGCTGGCCGAGGCCTTCTTGCCCGGGTCCTCGACGACGATGATGAAGCCCTGTTCGAGCTCTTCGGGCTGGATCAGGCCGTCGTCTTCTTCGGGTTGGTTCTGCGTCGGGGCAACGTAGCTCATGGGCTCCGCCTCTCCGGGTGCGCTGCGTGTCGATTCACCCTGCTTCGCGAGCGAGCCCGCGATGAACCACATCAGCAGCGCGACAATGAGAAGAGGGAGCGACAGAAAGATCATCAACGCGAAACGGGTGCGCATCGAGTTCTCCTTACGGGGAGGGCGGGCCGGCCGAGCTGGAGCGGCCGGCGGGGCAGATTCATCGGGTCCGGTCGTCACGATCGATCAGGCCATCGCCGCTTCGTAGCGCTCGCTGACGGCGGACCAGTTCACAACATCCCACCACGCCGAGATGTAGTCCGGCCGGCGGTTCTGGTAGTGCAGGTAGTACGCGTGCTCCCAGACATCGAGCCCAAGGATCGGGGTGCCGGCGAAGCCCGCGATGTCCTCGCCCATCAGCGGGCTGTCCTGGTTCGCAGTCGAACCCACCACCAGCTTGCCCTCGTTGACGACGAGCCAGGCCCAGCCGGAGCCGAAGCGGGTCGCGCCGGCGTCGGCGAACTTGCTCTTGAAGTCGTCGAACGAGTTGAACGTCTGCTCGATCGCCTTGGCCAGATCGCCGGTCGGGCCGCCGCCCCCGCCGCCGCTCGGCGGGGCCATGATCGACCAGAACAGCGAGTGGTTGGCGTGCCCGCCGGCGTTGTTGCGGACCGCGCCGCGAACGGTATCGGGCACCGAAGGCAGGCGGCTCACGACAGCGTCGGCATCGGTTTCGTCTTCGAACGGGGTGCCCTTGAGTGCGGCGTTTGCCTTGTCCACGTACGCCTGATGATGCTTGCCGTGATGAATCTGCATCGTTTGGGCGTCGATCGCCGGCAGCAATCCATCAAACGCGTACGGGAGCGAAGGAAGAGAAAAGGCCATCAACGGCTCCTTTTTGACGAAACGGCGGTTCTACGCGGTCGCACGGGCAGAAACAACGTGCGAACAGGCTTGCGGCTCCTGCCACACGCGACAAGGATAGCGCCGCGATGCTTGCCCGAGTTGACAGGCGCGCCGCGATTTGGTAGCGTTGCCTGCGGTTGAAGATATTTGTTAAGACGAATTTCTGACTTGACTTACGACCGATAACGATAGGAATCTGAATTGAATTGGTCAAGATATGCTCGGCGATGCCCGCGAAGCTTGACAAAGTTTACTCTGTAATCCGGAAATAGACTCGTGGGCGGCACCTCGCAGAGGATCTGCGAAGACCGCGACATTCTGAGAACGAAGCCTGCCCGAATGCTGACCCTTCGGGTGGGCCTGTTGATGTTGCGAGCCATGGAACGGCGCGTAATCCGCATTCAGACGAATGGATTCACGGTCTGGCCGAACCGTCAGACCAGATCGACGTAGATAAAGAGGTTCTGGTTTTGACCAACGCTCGCCCGTTGGGAGACCAGGCGGCCGAAGGCGCTCAACCGGCGGCGACGTGAGTTGTAACAGTTTGAGCGATGCATGAGTCTGACCACCCGGTTCAGGCGAATCTCCACGACGGCCTACCTCTTGTGCGAGAAGATTGAAATCCGCTGATGCGGACTGGTGAGGTCCGTTCGGCATCAGAGATGCAGGGAACGCAAATGAACCGCATTCAGCACAGAAGCCCGAGTCCCCTTGATCAGGTCCGACGCCGACACCGCGTCCGCGTCGCCACCTCGCCCACCGGCACCGGCCCGAAACGCACCGTTCGGAAGCTCAGCCCGGCCGATGAGAGGCTGCTCCAGCGGCTGCTCCAGGGCGAGCAGGACTTCATCGACTCGCCCGTCTTCTACGAGGAAGATGCCGAGACCAAGATCTATCAGGAAGTGCCCGACGTCCAGAAGCCCGACACGACCTGGTACCACCCGGTGATGGACGATCTGTCGTCGTCGACCCGGACCCGCACCATGAAGTCGGCCCAGCAGGTCATCCTGACCGGTGCGGAGGAGCGGATCCTGTTCCACCAGTTCAACTATGCGCGTTATCGCGTGCGCGAGGTCCAGCGTGCCGTGGCGTCCGCCGCCGAGAAGCTCCCTACGCCCGATCAGGCCGAGGAGGTCCTGCGCTGGCACCGTCTGGCGGAGATGATCCGCGAGCAGATCGCGGAGACGAACCTCGCGCTGGTTCTGGCCATGGCAAAGCGTACGCGGATGTCGGAGGTCGACTTCGCTGATCTCGTGAGCGAGGGCAACATGGCGCTGCTCCGAGCGGTCGACAAGTTCGACGCCGGCCGGGGCTACAAGTTCTCGACCTACGCGTGTCGAGCGATCCTCAAGGCGTTCAGCCGCCAGGGCATGAAGCTCAGCAAGTACCGCCAGCGGTTCCCGACGGACTTTGACCCCAAGCTCGAGAAGTCCAACTTCCTCGAAACCAAGCGGGCGGACTTCGAGAAGGACGCCGCCAGCGAGGTGCGGGACATCGTCGCCAGCAACCGCGCCGACCTGACCGAGGTCGAGCGGACGGTTATCGAGCACCGCTTCGGGCTCGAGGCCGGCGAGAACGAGAAGCCCATGACGCTCGAGCAGGTGGGTCAGATCATCGGCGTCACCAAGGAACGTGTCCGCCAGATCCAGAACAAGGCGATGGAGAAGATCCGCAAGGAGCTCGAGTCGAACTTCCTGGGCACCCAGGAAGCCGAGGCCGAGGCCGAGGCGGAAGCGACCAACGCCTGACCCGCGATCGAGCGGATCGCACAATCCGATTCACTCTCGGCCCGGCCCGTCCGGGCCGATTTTTTGCCCGCACCCGCTCGACCGATCCCATCGATCAGCACGCAGCGTGTATCGTTTAATTCGGAACCGACGGGCCTGCCGCAGCGGACCGTCTGACCAACCACCCACCGCCTCGAACCTGCTCGGCGATCGGCCGAGATTCCCTGGGGGAGCCCCGAATGAGCGTTGAAGCCGAAGTCCACTCCGACGCGACAGCCGTCGGCCATGTCGCGTTGCCCAGCCAGGCAAAGAAAGACCCCCACGCCACACGATGGGGCGACTTTCTCAAGGCGACCATCAAGATGGAGTCGTCCGACCTCATCATGAAGTCGGGCACGGTGCCGAAGCTGCGGATCAAGGGCAAGCTTAAGCCGCTCGACACGACGCCGGTCTCGGCCGAGGAGTTCATGCAGATCGCCAAGGCGATCCTGACCCCCGAGCAATTCGAGGACCTGCACAAGTTCGGCTCGGTCGACTTCGCGTACGACTACACCGAGCGGAACCGCTTCCGCGTCAACCTCTTCATGGCCCGCGGCAAGCTCTCGGTCGCGGCCCGGAATATCACCAGCAATATCCTGCCCTTCGAGGGCCTGCATCTTCCTCCCATCATGAGCGACATCGCGATGCAGCCGCAGGGCATCGTGCTGCTCTGCGGCGTGACCGGTTCCGGCAAGTCGACCACCATCGCCTCGATGCTCGACTATGTCAACGCGCGCAAGCCCGTACACATCGTGACGATCGAGGACCCGATCGAGTACGTCTTCGAGGATCGCAAGGCAACGATCAACCAGCGCGAGATCGGGATCGACTGCCTCGACTTCAAGACCGCGCTGCGTGCGCTCGTCCGCGAGAACCCGGACATCGTGCTGGTCGGCGAGATGCGTGACCAGGAAACGTTCGAGGCCGCACTGCACGCCGCCGAGACGGGTCACCTCGTCTACGGAACGATCCACGCGAGCTCGACCACGCAGACCTTCAGCCGGATCTACGGCCTGTTTGAGCAGGAAGAAATCGAAGGCGTCCGCAAGATCCTGGCGTACCAGATGCGCGCCTTCGTGTATCAGAAGCTGCTGCCGACGCTCCACGAGAACATCCACCGGATCCCGGCGCTTGAGATTCTCATCAATAACGCCGTGGTCAGAACGCACATCCTCGAGGGTCGCGAGGGCGAGCTGCGCGAGTACATCAAGGCGATCGAGGCTCAGCAGTCTGGCATGATCGACTTCAACGGCTCGCTCGTGAAGCTGGTCGAAGACGAGTACATCCACATGCGGGTGGCTCAGGAGTCGTCGCCCAACCTCGACGAGCTGATGATGCGTCTGAAGAAGCTGGGCTGATCGGCCCGGGATCGCGTTGTGCAGTGCCCGTTTGGTGTGCTCATCTGCGGATGAGGGCCGGGGCATCCGCTACCATCGCCGACCCGCGGCCGGGGCGTCGGCCGCCGGCCCGATGGAGATCGACGGACCATGCTCAGCCTCGACGTGATCGATGCCGCGACGCTCGCCCAGCAGGGCCCGCTCACGCTGGTGTCCTGGTGGAAGCCGATCCTTCTGTTCCCGCCGATCCTCGGGTGGGCCTGGTTCGTCGGCCGGGTGCTCGACAAGCACGCCGCGCGATTCAGCCTGCCTCGCAAGCAGTGGAACCTGGTTCACCTGAGCGTCGCGACGATCGCCGTGCTCGTGACGTTCATCCTGCCAGTACCCGGCATCGCGGGCGTCTTCGCGGCGCTCAGCCTTCTCGTCGTGGTGCTCGCCGCTGACATCTTCATCTTCGTGCAGCTCCACAACAAGGACGAGCGGACGCAGGAGGGCCACGAGCTCAAGCTCGACTTCTCATCGATCGCCGAGGCGAAGGCCAAGAAGGCCGAGGCGAAGCAAGCCGGGTTTGTCCAGCTTCAGATCGTTGGCCCCGGCAAACAGAAGCTGGCCGTGCCCGACAAGGAAACCCCCGAGTACGAGATCCGCGCAAAGGCAGAGGAGCAGTTCATCCCCGCCGCCGAAGGCCGAGCGCGCCTGTTCGAGTTCGCGCCGATCGACAAGGACTCCAACTACGCGATCACGATGACCATCGACGGCGTCAAGCAGCCGATCGAGAAGATGGCCGGCGCGCAGGCGATCAAGCTGATCGACTTCTGGAAAGCCGCCGCCGGCATGGATGTCGCCGACCGCCGGCGGAAGCAGGAAAAGACGATCTCGATCGGCCGAGGCGAGGTGTGGAACAAGCCGGTGCGCGTCAGCACGATCGGGGGCAAGGCCGGCCCGAAGCTCTCGCTGCTGATCGAGCCCGCGAAGCAGGTGCAGCGCAAGATCGAGGACATGGGCTTCCTCGATTCGCAGCTCGAGGCGTTGCATCAGATCAGAGACGAACAGGGCGGCCTTGTGCTCGTTGCCGCCGGCCCGTCGCAGGGGCTCACGACCTCGCTCTACGGCGTCACATCGCTGCATGACCCGTACACAACAATCGTCCAAACCGTGGAGACCGACATTCAGTGCGGGCTCGAGGGCGCGAACCAGAACCCCTTCGACCCGCAGGGCGACGGCGAGTACTCGACGCTGGTGCGTTCGATCCTCAGGCGGGACCCCGACTTCGTGACCGTCGCCGACCTGCCCGACAAGGACACGGCGCTCGAGGTCGTCCGCGCCGATCTGAAGCGAACCCGGGTGTACATCGGCCTCCGCGCCGAGTCTGCGATGCAGGCCATCCAGGGCTTCGTCAAGCTGCACGGCGATGCGAAGTCGGTCGCCGACGTGCTGCGCGGTGTCACGGCGCAGAAGCTCTGCCGGCAGCTCTGCCAGAACTGCCGGGTCGCGTATCAGCCGAAGCCCGAGATGCTCCAGAAGCTTGGGCTGCCGGCCGACAAGGTCAAGCAGCTCTACAAGAAGGGCGGGCAGGTGCTGATTAAGAACAAGCCCGAGCCGTGCCCTGTGTGCAACGGCAGCGGGTACTTCGGCCAGATGGCGATGTTCGAGGTCTACCCGATCGGAGAGTCCGAGCGTGAGATGGTCGCAGAGCAGGACTGGAACGGCTTGCGCGCCGAGCTCCGCAAGCGTCAGCTGCCGTCGATTCAGCAGGTCGGCCTGCGTCGGGCGGTCGAGGGCCGGACCAGTCTCGAAGAAATCACACGAGTGACATCGACGGCAAAGAAGCCGCAGCAGCAAGGCGGGCGCAAGGCCGCGAGCTAGGCACGCCCCGCCGCCCGAATCGAACGACCAGTCGCGGATGCGACGCCACGAACGCGAGAGAACATCATGGTCCTCAGTCTCATCGCCATCGCACTCACCGCCGGCATCGCGTATGCCTGGGTCACCCGGGGCTTCTTCAGCGCACTGCTCCACATGGTGTGCGTCATCGCCGCGGGCGCGATCGCCTTCGGGTTCTGGGAGACCGCGTCGCTCGCGATCATCGATAAAGCCCCCGAAGGCTTCTTTGCATTCGCGAAGGATGCGGCCTGGGGCATCGGCCTCATCGCACCGTTTATCGTGAGCCTTGCGATCCTCCGCTTCATCACCGATTCGCTCGTCAAGGTGAACGCCGAGGTCGAGGACGCTTTCAACTATGTTGGCGGCGGCGTGTGCGGCCTCGTCTCCGGTGTTATCTCAGCCGGCATCTTCATCAACGCCATCAGCTTCATGCGGATGCCCGTTGCGCTCTTCGGTCACCAGCCCGTGACGTTCGGCACCGCGGGCAACTTCCAGGCAACGTCGAACCTGATCGTCCCTGTCGATCGGCTCACCGCGACCTTCTACAACCACCTTTCGCAGAATGTCCTGAGCACCTCGACTCCGCTCGCGTTGTACTACCCCGACCTCCCGGCCGCGGCGGGTGCGCAGCGCATGAGCGACGGCAACGGCTCTAACCGCAACTCCGTCTCGACCGACGCGGTCGTGCTCGCGGGCGCGTTCACGGTCGGGAAGCAGGCGGGAGGCCCGGGCGAGGTTCTCGATGACTTCAACAGCCCCAACGGGCCCCAGCAGGTCTCGGGGCTCGACGGCAACCCGATCAGCAATCCGTACCTCGTTGGCTATGTCGTGAACTTCCAGTCCGGGGCCCGCGAGAGCTTTGGCCAGATCGTCTTTAGCAAGGGGCAGGCGAGGCTCGTCTCCCAGAACGAGGCCGGCGAAGCCCTGACGAGCTTCCCGATCGCGGTGTCTTCACAAGCAAGGGCCGGCGAGGACACCTTCGGCCGGTACCGATTCGACACCGAGGGGACACACATCGCATCGGTCGGCGGGGCCGCCGAGGCGCCGATGGCCATCGAGTTCGCGATCCCGCGGGGCCACGAACCGGTGGCGCTCTACGTCAAGAACGTGCGCCTCGACGTCGGCGGTGTTTCTGCTACCGCCTACGCCGACGCCGCCGCCCGCGACCTCGACATTCGGACAGGGAACCTGCTCGGCGGGACACGCGCTGACGACCTCGACCTCGGGAACGCGACCATCGCGGAATCGCCCAACACCGGTCGGCCCGCCGGCTTCACCCTCGCGACACGCCTGCCTCGCGCGTACCGCTTACAGGAGGGGGCGACGCGGGGCATCGGCATCAACGAAGACAACCAGATCGTGTCGGGCACGCAAGCGTTCGCGCCGAACGAGGCCAAGAACCGAGTGACCCGGGAGCTCGCTGTCGATGAGTTCTTCGTGACCAGCGACACCGCGATTGTTCAGATCACCCTCACGGGCAGCCCGAGCGAGATCCCGAGCTCGGTCTTCGGCCCCGCTGCCGTGGCCATCGACAACACGCAAGCGCCGCGGCTTGTTGACTCGACGGGCCGAGTGTACCCCGCGGTCGGCTACGTCTACGAAGACCGGGACAAGGTCGAGATCAGGTATTCGCCCTCGGACCCGCTCTCGGCGATGAACGATGCGCCCGGGCTCAGCGGCACACGCGACGATCAGACCATGATCATGATCTTCCGCGTCAGCGTGGGCGTCGAGATCGAGCACTTCGCGATCGGTGATACCGTGGTCACGACGTACGACGGTCCGGTCAGCGTCACGCGGTTCTGACCCCGCCGCGAAAGCGAGCACCAGGGCTTCGGAGACGCGGCACGCGGCAGGCAATCTCGTGGTGGCCTTGTCGCGAACCGGACGATCAGGCGTCAGCCGGTGCCGGCGACGCCTCCTCGGTCGGCGGTGCGGCGGGCTCGGCCTTGGGCTTCTCGATCAGGTTGCCCTCGTTGTCGAACTCCATCTCTTCACGCTCATCGAGATCGAGCTCACGGTCCGGCGTGACATGAATCTTGATGTGCTCTTCGAGGTCGGTCGCGAGCTTCACGGTCACATCGAACTCGCCGAGCCGCTTGATGACCTGGGGCAGCCGGACCTCGCGGGGCTTAACGTCGAAGTCGAGCGACTTGAGCGCGGCCGCGATGTCCTGCTGCGTGACCGAGCCGTAAAGCAGACCCTGGTCGTTGCACGACCGCTCCATGGTGATCTCGACGCCCTCGAGCTTCTTGACCAGCGCCTCGCGGACGATCCGCAGCTTCCGCTGGTCTTCCTCAGCGGCCTTCCGCTTGTCGGCAAGGTCCTTGATCAGCTCGTCGCTTGGCTCGGTGGCATAGCCGAACGGCAGGAGGTAGTTCCGGGCGAAGCCGGTCTTCACGCGGACGACGTCGCCCACGATGCCGAGGTTGTCGACGTTCTCAACGAGCAAAAGCTGCACAGTGCGGGCCATGGCCCACCTCCTCGCTGTCTCCCGGAGCCGATGCTCGCGGGGTTCAGGAGCCGATCCGTGCACGATTGCAGGTCGGCCCCAACGGGGTTCGAAGCCGACGCCAGTCGCCGGCTTTCGCGAACGGGTTGTCACGGTTGGTTTGCCGCACTCGCAATCATAGGCTCAGGTCTCGTTGCGGATCAGAACGGGATGTCATCCGAGCTGACGGGCTCGCCGTAGTTGTCGGCCGGGGCCTGCTGGCGAGGAGCCCGCGAGCCGCCTCCCCCACCACCACCGCCGCCCGAGCCGCCGCCTTCACCGCGCGAGTCAATGAACTGGAAGTTATCCACCACGACTTTCAGCTTCGACCGGTTGTTACCGTCGCGGTCCTGCCACTGATCAAGCCGGAGCTTTCCCTCGACGAAGACTGGGCGTCCTTTGCTGAGGTACTGCGCCATCACGTCAGCCGTGCGACCGAACGCTTCGCAATCGACGAAGTTGGCTCGCTCTTGCTGGTTGCCGTCTCGATCCTTGTAGCGTTCGTTTACGGCGAGGCTGAACGAGCCAACGTTCATGCCACTGGGCAAAGAACGCATCTCGAGATCGCGGGTCAGGTTGCCCATTAGCATGACCTTGTTGTAGCTCGGCATGACGAAGCTCCTTTCTTTCTCTGACCGCCAAGTTTAGCGTTCGGATTCTAGAAGGGCGATCAGCTCACTCAGCCGGCGTCTCGGCAGCGGCTTCGGCTCGCTGCTCAGCATCCTCGGCGGGGGCGTCGCCCTCTGCGGGAGCCGAGACTTCCTCGGCCGGGGCCTGCTCACGGACCGGGGCGCCCAGCGAGACGCTGCCGCCCGCGCCGGCGCGGTCGCGCTCGGCGGCGCGCTCGGCGCGCAGCTTGGCCTCGACCGCCAGTTCCTCGCGGCCGTTGCGCGAAGCGATCTCCTCGTCGGTCATGTGGTCGGCCTTGGTCACCATCACGCGGAGCAGGTGCTCGCTCAGGTTGCAGTCGCGCTCGAAGCTCTGGAGCGCATCGGTCGGGCTGCGGAAGTAGCCCAGCAAGTAGACGCCCCGCTTCTGCTTGTCGATCTCGTAGGCCAGGCGGCGCTCGTCCCACTTGGCGAGGGCCAGCGACTCGGCGCCGGCGCGCTCGTAGAGCGAATCGATGTGCTCGATGACCGCCGTCAGATCGGCGGCCTCGGCCTGGCTGATCAGATACATCACCTCGTACGTCCCAACTCGCGTCGTTTGCTCCGACATACTCACTTGCCTTTCCCGCGGCGATCGCCGCGATTCGATCGTGTCTACGTGCCCGACGGCGGCTCTTGTGCGGGTTTCCATGCATCGAACCCGCCTTCGCCCGTTTCATCGTCGGGCCCGTCTTTCCTGTTGTGCTTGTTCATCGCGGCGTCGATCCCCTCGGCCGCGAACGTCTCGACGGCATCGGCCGCCTTGTTGACCGCCGACGCGAGCGCCGGCTGTTCCTCGTCTCGGAAACGCCCAAGAACAAAGTCGTGAAGCACCATGACCGCCGGCTTGGGCCCGACACCCACGCGGAGCCGCGGGTACTGCTGGCCGCCGAGCTTCTGCTGGATGTCCTTCAGCCCGTTGTGCCCGTTGGCCCCGCCCTCGGATCGAAGGCGGATGGTCCCCGTGTTGAGCGCCGCCTCATCGACGATCACGAGAACGTCCTCGGCCGGCGTGAGCTTGTAAAAGCGCACGGCCTCGGCGACCGCCATCCCCGACCGGTTCATGTAGGTCGTGGGCTTCATGAGCATGCACTTGGTGCCCTTGATGTTGGCTTCGAGGATCATCGCGTGGAACTTGCTCTTGGGAGTCTGGCCCATGCCGTGGCGCTCGGCGAGCCGGTCGAGGACCATGAACCCGGCGTTGTGCCGCGTCTTGGTGTACTCGGGACCGGGATTGCCGAGGCCGACGATCAGCTTCACTTACTCGTCGTCCTTCTTCTCGCCGATGACCTCGGGCGAAGAGTCACCGCCGCCGACCTCTGACTCTTCCGCCGTCGGGGCGGCCTTCATCGAGCCGGTGAACGTTGCGAGCACCGCGTCCGGATCCGTCAGCAGCGTCACGCCGCCGGGCAGCGCGACGTCGCCGGCGGTGATCGATTGATCCGACCCGAGATCGGACATGTCGACCTCGATCGCGTCGGGCAAATCGCGCAGCTTGCACTCGATCGACAGCTCGTCCGTCGGGTGCACCAGCGCGGTGCCGGCTTCCTTCAGACCCTTGGCGTCGCCGATGAACTTGATGCGGACGTTGGCCTTCGTCACCTCGTCGAGCGAGACGCGCGACAGGTCGGCGTGGATGATCTCGTCGCCCAGGTAGTTGAACTGCACGTCGCGCAGCAGCACGATGTCGGTCTTGCCGTCGAGGTCGAGCTTGAACACCCGGTCGCCCTCGTGGATGGCCTTGATGGTTTCCTTGGCATCGACGGAGACGTGCGCGGGCTCCTGGCCGTGGCCGTAGACCACCGCGGGGAGCCGGCCGCCCTCGCGGAGCCGGCGCGAGTACCGCGAGCCCATCCGGTCGCGGGCTTCGGCCTTGAGTACTGGTGCGTTCTCATGCATTGTGCATTCCCTTTCTCAGTCCAATCTGCTATCGCTTGAAGCCCGCGGTCTGCCGGAACAGCGCGCTGACCGATTCGTTGTGATGAACGCGGTGGATCGCGTCGCCTAGCAGCGGGCCGACGCAGAGCTCGACGAGCCTGTCGCCCAGCGCCGCCCGCGCTTCGTCCTGCGGGATGGTGTTAGTCACTACGACCCGGCTGATGCCGGCATCGTGGATCCGCTCGTACGCCGGTCCGACGAAAAGCCCGTGCGTCGCGCCGACGATGATGTCCTTCGCGCCGTGCTCTCGCACCAGCTTGGCAGCCTCGCAGATCGTGCCCGCCGTCGAGATCATGTCGTCGACCATCAGCACGGTCTTGCCCGAGACGTCGCCGATGATGTGGCCCGTCGTGACCTCGCTGCCCGAGAGCCGCCGCTTGTTGATGATCGCGAGATCCCCGCCGAGCAGGTTGGCGAACCCCTCGGCGACCTTCACGTTGCCGACGTCGGGCGAGACCATGCACAGGTCGCCGAGCTCTTCTCGGACTTTGGTGAAGTAGTCGTGGAACACGGGCGTCGCCGAGAGATGATCGACGGGCAGATCAAAGAAGCCCTGGAGCTGGGCGGCGTGCAGATCGAGCGCGATCACGCGATCGGCCTTGCCGGCCGTGATGAGGTTCGCGACGAGCTTCGCCGTGATTGGCACCCGGCCCTCGCTCTTGCGGTCTTGCCGGCCGTAGCCGAAGTACGGCAGCACGACCGTGACCGTCTTCGCGCTCGCCCGGCGGAGACAGTCCAGGAAGATCAAGAGCTCCATGAGGTTGTCGTTCACGGGCGAGCATGTCGAGATCGCGACGAAGCAGTCTCGGCCACGCACGTCCTCCTCGACCTTGACCATCAGCTCGCCGTCGGGAAAGACGTGCGTCTTCGCGTCGGCGAGGCTCAGATCGAGGTGCTCGCACAAACGCTGCGCGAGCTCGCGGTGGTGCCGGCCGGCGAAGATCTTCAGCTGGTCAGCGTCGTAGCTCGCCATCAGTCAGCTCCCGCTCGTTCCCGGAACACTCGATCCACCTCGGCCAGCTGCTCGACCGTGTTGATGCTCAGCACATCCTCGGACGGCACGGCCTCGATCACCTCAACCGGTTCGCCCCTGCCAAGCAGCATCTCGGGGATGTCCGTGACGTACTCCTCGCCGGTCGTCTCGTTGGGCGCGATGTTCGCCAGCCCCCACCGCAGCGCATCCAAACGAAAGCAGTAGTAGCTCGGGTTGACCTCGCGGATGGCGAGGTCGGCCTCGGTAGCGTTCTTCTGTTCAAGGATGCGGACGAAGCCGCCGACGGCGTCGCGCTTGATCCGGCCGTAGCCGGTCGGATCGTCGAGCACGGCGGTCGCGAGCGTCGCCGCCGCCTTCTTAGCCCGGTGCGTGTCGAGGATCGTCGCGAGTGTTTCGGACCGGATCAGCGGGCCGTCGCCGCACAGGACGTAGACCGTCGTGTCTTCGCCGACGCCCTCGAACGCGGGCATCGCGCAGCGGACGGCGTGGCCGGTGCCGTTCTGCTCCAGCTGCTCGGCGTAGGCGACCGTGTCGTCGTACTCAGCGAGCGCTTCACGCACGAGCTCCTGCTTGTAGCCAACCACGGCAACCACGCGCTCGCAGCCGGCCTTGATGCAGGCATCGACCACGGCGCAGACCATGGGTCGGCCGCCCACAGGGTGGCAGACCTTGGGCAGGTCGGACTTCATCCGCGTGCCCTTGCCCGCGGCCAGGATGATCGCGCTCGGTGCCGTCACGGTCACGGTCTCCAACGCCTCGGCACCAACGATCGAAACGGCAAGCTTCCCGGCCAGGACTTGAACCTGGAACGTCTGGACCAAAACCAGATGTGTTGCCAATTACACCACCGGGAAAGCGGTGATTTCGTCGCGTGTCCGTCGGCCAACGTCTCCTGCGATCAGCCGAAGGCCGATCTCGCCCATCGATCCACCAACGCGGACCGACGGGCCGTGCTCACGGTGAGCACGACGCCGGCCGCGGACTGGGCTGACCCCCGTCGTACTGCTCAGCACGCGGTGCCAGCCTGAGCATGGACCCCCGCCTTCCGCGACCGCCGACGGGCTCGTGATCGAGCGTCGACAACCCGGCCGGGACCCATGGGCGTGCCCGAGCAACTGCTCCGTCACGCCCGGCTCTCGTAGACCCGATGTTAGCCCTCGGGCTCGGCGTCGTCCGCCTCGAACGCCTCGTCCGCGTCGTCATCCGCTTCGGCCGCCTCTTTGAGCACCGACTCGCTGATGACGTCGTAACACGTCGCGAGGAGCCCCACCAGCGGGAAGCTGCTGCCCTCGAAGGGGCTCTGGCCCAGCCGCCGCAGCAGCGGGTGGCTGACCTGTGGCTTCTCGGGGCTCAGGTGCAGGTGCTCGAGCGTGCCGCGGATGTCCCAGAACTGCTCGAGGCTGTCCTCGAGCGACGGGATCGCGAGGGCATCGACCGCGCCGACATGGGGCGAGTACACCGGTGCCGAGCCGTCGGGCGCCGCGGGCAACAGCCGGCTCTGGCGGAGCCGTTCGAGCAGCTCGTCCTTGTCGAGCCCGCGCAGCGTGAAGATCAGCCACGGGTTCTCGGCCAGCCGGTCGGCGGTCAGCAGCCCAACACAGGCCGCGTGCTTGCACCACATGCCGGGCGTCTCTTTCGCCTCGTCGCAGTTGCAGACCGCTTTGAGCTCCGACAGCTCGGACGGGTACAAGTGCACGCCGAGCGGGGCGAACAGCTCCTCGATGTTCGCGGGCAGCTCGCCTGCAAGCAGCTTGGCGGCGTACTTCGCCTGATCGCCCATCGCCGCCAGGATCATGTCCCACATCTCGGGGCTGAACGGCTCGATCTCGATCTCGACCTTGTACGCCTTGGGCGCTCGGCCCTGCACCGCCGCAACGATCTTGCCGGGCTCGAAGCCGATCGTCCGCGTCTGCCCGAGCGACGCGTACTCCAGAGCCTCGGCCTGGATCGCCGGCTCCACGCCCGACTCGATCAGCCGGAGCCACCGCTGGCCCGCCCAACTCTCGCTGGCGCGCTGGGTCGAGGGCATGCGGTGCCCGCCGCGGACGCGACGCGGGTTCTTGGTCCGCTCGACCTGCCGCGACACATACCCGCCGACCTGCCTCCGCTCGACGCCCGGCGGCGGCTTGGGCTTCGAGCTGATCGTGGGCCGGGGTGGCGGCTTGTTGGAGGGTCGCTGCGCCATGGGCTACTCCTCCCCCACCGCGTCGTCGCGGAGCGTTAGCAGCTCCTTGAGCGCATCCGTATCAAGCTCGGTCAGCCACTGCTCGCCCGAGCCCACGATCTGCTCGGCGAGCTCGGTCTTGGCTTCGAGCATCTCGTCGATGCGTTCCTCGAGCGTGCCCCGGCAGACGAATTTGTGCACCTGCACCGTCCGCGTCTGGCCGATGCGGTAGGCCCGGTCCGTCGCCTGGTTCTCGACGGCCGGGTTCCACCAGCGGTCGAAGTGGAAGACGTGGTTCGCCGCGGTCAGGTTCAGACCCACGCCGCCCGCGCGGAGGCTAACGAGCATGATGGGCGACGAGCCGTCGGCCCGCTGGAAGTCTTCGACCAGCTTCTGCCGCTGCGTGCGGGGCGTGCCGCCGTGAAGGAACAGCACGTCCTTGTCGAACGCGTGCCGGAGCATGATCGCCAGCATGTGGCCCATCACGCGGAACTGCGTGAAGATCAGCGCCTGATCGCCAGAGGCGAGGATCTCGTCGAGCATCTCGATGATCCGCGTGGCCTTGCCAGACCGCGCGGCCGACGGCGCGACGTTCGACGACTTGTCGAACTCTTTCAAAGCCTGCGCGGGATGATTGCAGATCTGCTTGAGCTGCACGAGCGCCGACAGCACGATGCCGCGACGCTTCATGCCCTCGGCCTCTTCGACCTGCGTCAGCATCCGCTTGACCGTGCTCTCGTACAACTCGGCCTGCTCGTTGGTCAGGTGCGTGTACTCGCGGCTCTCGACCTTGGGCGGCAGATCGCCAACGACCTTCGGGTCGGACTTCAGCCGACGCAGCACGAACGGCCGAACCAATGCGCGGAGCTGCCGGCCCCGATTCTCGTCGCGGTACCGCTCGATGGGCACGGCAAACTTCTTGCGGAATGTCGCCGACGGGCCCAGGTAGCCCGGGTTCAGGAAGTCCATGATCGACCACAGCTCGCTGAGCCGGTTCTCGACGGGCGTACCGGTCAAGGCGACGCGCTTCTCGGCCGAGATGTTCCGCACCGCCTGCGCCTGCTTCGCGGCCGGGTTCTTGATGAACTGTGCCTCGTCGAGCACGAGCCTGCCCCACCGCACCGCCCCAAGCAAATCCTGGTCGCGATTCGCGAGCGCATAGGTCGTCACGACCATGTCGTTCTCGGAGCACATTTTGATGAATGCATCGCCCTGATTGCGCTCCGGGCCGTGGTGGATGTGGACCTTGAGCTGCGGCGCAAACCTGTGCGCCTCGTGCACCCAGTTGCCGACGACCGAGGTCGGGACAACGAGCAGCGTCGGCGCGGGCTTGGTGCCCTCGGGCGCATGCTCGCGCTCGTGCACGATCGCGGCCAGCAGCTGGATGGTCTTGCCGAGACCCATGTCGTCCGCGAGACACGCGCCGAAGCCGAAACGCTCCAGGAACGCAAGCCAGCTGAAGCCCCGCAGCTGGTAGGGCCGGAGCGTACCGGTGAACCCGTCGGGCTGGTCGAGCACGGGCAGCGACTCGCCGGTCGAACTGCCGAAGACATCGCTCAGCCAGCCGCTGGTCTCGAGGCCGATGACGTTGAGCCCGTGCGTGCGGGCGTCGGCACCGAAGGCCATGCGGATCGCCTCGCCGACGGCCATCGAGCCGCCGGGGTTCTCGCGGATGAACTTCACCGCGGCCTCGACGTCCTCGGGCCGGATCTCAACCCACTGCCCGTTGATCAGCACCAGCGGGCTCTTGCGCTCGGCGAGCTGCTCGAACTCCTTTAGCGTCAGCGTCGTGTCGCCGACGGCGATCTGCCACTGATAGCCGACGAGCGCTTCGAGGCCCAGCTGCGCGGCGCCAGCCGACGATGACATGCCCGCGTCTTCGCCCAGCTCCGTCGGGTCGCTCTCGAGCAGCAGCCTCGCACCGAGCCGCGAGCCCGAACTCCCGAACCATGGCGGTTCCATGACGCCGAAGCCCTGCTCACGCAGGATGGGCCGAACCTCGCGGAGGAACGCGTACGCCTCTTTCGTCGTGAGCTGCACATCAACCGGCTCGCTCTCATCAAGCGCGCGCTCCAGCGGCTTGTACAGCCGGCTCGCGCGTCCAAGCTCGCCCAGCAGCAGCTCCTGCGGGTTGTCGAGTCGTCGGCCCTCAAGCGTCAGCGTGTCGCTCGCGAGCAGCCAGATGTCGGCCGCGTCGACCATGACATCCTCGGCCTCGAGCGGCTGAAGATGGAAGCTGAGCGACCACATCGCATCGGCGGGCTCGATGATCTGAGGCCGCTCGGTGCCGTCCTCGTCGAACTGCGGCTCGGGCTCCATGACTATCGGCTCATTGAGCCGGAGGCACAGCCGCCACTCGGTGCTCGCGCCCCGCTCTTCGAGCCGACCCGTCCACCCGCGCACGCCCTTGACCAGCTCGCGGCGGTCCGGCGTTTCGACAGTGTTCGCGTCACCCAGCAAGCCCGAGAGCCACGCGACGTTCACATCGCTCGTGTCGCGGCCCTCGATGACCTCGGGCATGTCGTCCGCGATCAGCGCTGCGCGTGCCTGGGCATCAACGAGCCTGCCCACCATATCGTCCAGAATCGATGCCGGGTCGTGCTCGAAGACGTCGACACCGGCGCGCACCGAGCTCGGCATCGCGGCCACGAGCGCCGCCGCGTCCTCGGCAGTGGCTTCGTCCGCAAGCCAGGCCTGCCACGCTCCGCGGAGCTCGCCCGTCGCCATCTGCCGAAGACCAGGAACGAAACGTTGCTGCGCGATCAGCCGACGAGCGAACCTCGCGACCAACGCGAGGTACTCGATGCTCGGGTCGATCGACACGCCCTCAGGCGGCGCATCGCAGAGCCATTCCAGCAGCCGACCGGCATCGCCCGACCGCGGCGCAACGGCCTCGATATCGACCCGCACCAAGCCATCCGGCGTGTAGTCCGCGAGCGACACACCCCCGGCGTGCGCGAGCCTCGCGCTTGGCAGAACCGCCGCGCCCGCGGATGGCAGCCTCAGCGACAGCGAACCGGGCGACAGCTCAACGCCAGAGCCCGCAAGCATCTCGCCGACCGCGGAAGCAGCAACAACATACGGGTGCGTGTCAGTTGTCGCCGGGAGATCAACGCCGTCTTCAGCGACCGGGAGAGCCACCGAGGCATCCTCGCCCCAGACCTGAAGCCGACCCAACGCCCACACCGCGTGAAGAACGATCATCCGTGTGTATTTCCCGCAGCTCCCAGCTACCGGTTGCGCCGCGACGCCCGCAGCGCGAGCGCGATCGTAGGCGAGATCAAGCGAAACGGCCGGAATCGCAGCTTTCTCACCGGCGATCATGCTGAGTTGGGAGCATCCGCAAACCTCTTGTGACAGGCAATCCTCCCCAGTACGCTCGGCCGGTGCGTGAGGAGCAATCCCAAATGGCGATTCGAAACGGTGTAGTCGGAGGCGTCGTCGGTGCGGGCGTCGTGGCAGTGCTCGGCATGGCGGCGGGTGCCATCCAGCTCGATCCGCCCGACGGGCCGATCACAGAAACGACGGCGAGCATCAACGACGTCCTTGCCGCCGTGCAAGCCGGCGCGCGCGACCAAGGCTGGAATGTCGCATCCGAAACCGCCTCCGATGGGCAGATACGGATTGAAGGCTCAGGAATCGTCCATCGGATTCTTGTCGTCCCCCAGCGAGGGAGCGCCGGCAACGCGAGCGATGGAACCATCCAGAACCTTCAACTTCAGATCGACGATCTCGTCGTGCTCGATGCCACCGACGGGGACACCAGCGGCCTCCCGAATCACTCGGTTCGGAGCATCGGCGAGTACTCCTCGCCCACCGGTGCACTGGACGCACGGCTCATCCGTGCAGCACCGAACCCCGTCAACATCCGCTTCGACGAGCAGGTAGTCGTCGCCTGGAGCACACTTACAGATCTCTCCCGTCCTCGGAGCCCGGCGCGTGTCATCGTCCTCTACCGCCTCAACACCACCCCATGATCCGCCGCCTCGCTCTGTTCGCCGTGTCTTTCACAGGTTGTCACCCGGCAGCTCAGGTCCTCATCGCCGAACCGACGTCTCGTTTCGCGTGGACAGAGGCTGCCGGCTTTCTCAACCTGGCTCCGATCTCGAGCGATCAAGGCGCCGGCGTTGAAGTCTTCCCGACCTTTATGCGGGGGTACGGCTGGAGCGAGAGCCTCGGCTGGGTCAACTTCGGCACCGGCCCCGCCGACGGTGTCGGCTATGCCAATATCTCAAGCGCCGACTTCGGCGTGAACGTGCTGCAGAGCGGCATCCTCACCGGCTACGCATGGATCGAAGGCGGCGGCTGGATCAACTTCGACACGTCATCCAACCAGCAGGTTCCCGATGCCCGCATCGACTTCCAGACCCTCCGGCTCAGAGGCTGGGCATGGGGCGAGGCGATCGGCTGGGTGAACTTCGACGACGACGAGGTGTTCGTTGCCCTCACGCCGACATGCCGGGCCGACGCGAACTTCGACGGCAGGCTCACCCCGGGCGACTTCAACGCGTGGATTCTCGCGTTCAACAGCGAGGCAGCGATCTGCGATCAGAACGGCGACGGAGACTGCACGCCAGGAGACTTCAACGCATGGGTGCTCGGCTTCACAACCGCCTGTCCGTAGCTGCCAAGCGGTCTCCAGCCCGAGTGTGTGAATAGGGGTGCGGGGACTCGAACCCCGGACCAGCGGATTAAAAGTCCGATGCTCTACCGACTGAGCTACACCCCTCCGGGTGCCCGTGAAAGGGCACCGATGTTCATGCTAGTCGCGCCGGCTCCGCTGACGCAGCTTTACGAGATCTAGGAGCACCGCCGCGTGCATCCGGCTCGCGCCGCGATTTGCTTCGACGCACACCCGACCTCGGGATGCAACACGCTCCCGCTCACCTTCATCCCGCACAAGCCGGGCAAGGTCGTCCGCCAGCCGATCGCGATCCGTGCGGATGATCCCGCCCGCCGCGTCGAACGCTTCGACAACCGCCTCGAAGTCGCTCACCCTCGGCCCGATCAGTGTCGCGCGGCCGAGCGCGATCGGCTCGATCGGGTCCGATCCGAACAGGTCGCCGAAGCTCCGGCCCATCACGACCACATCCGCGAGCTCGTAGGCCGCCCGGAGCTCGCCGATCGTGTCGAGAAGAAAGCGCGTCGCGCCTCGCGGCCGCACGTCCGGGCGCGACCGCCTCACGCAGGGCTCGAGATCCAGAGCCGCGCCGTCGAATCGTTCAGGCTTTCGCGGAGCGCACAAGAGCTGCACGCTCGGCGGGCAGGCCTCGCGGAGCAGCTTCTCCTCATCCGGCCCGGTGCTGCCGGCGACGATCAGCGGCTTGCTCCGATCGATACCCATCGCAGCCGCGAGTTCTTCAGCCGCCTCGCCGACCGGCTCGAGGTTGGCCGCGTCCCACTTCATCGAACCGGTCACTTCGACGCGGCGCACACCCATCGCCCGAAAGCGCTCGGCGTAGCTGTCGTCCTGCACGCACGCCCACGCCAGCGAGCCGAACATGCCGCCGATCACCGGCTTCAGCCGCGCATACCCGCGGAACGACCGCTCGCTCAGCCTGCCGTTGATGACCGCCGTCGGGATGCCCGCACGCTCGCACGCCGACAAAAAATTCGGCCACAGCTCCAGCTCCACCATGCCAACCACATCGGGCCGAACACGACGCAGAAACCGGTCAACGCTCCATGAGAAGTCGAGCGGGAAACGGGCAACCGTCGCGACCCCGCCGAAGAGATCGCGGCCGCGGGCGATGCCGGTATCGGTTGTCGCGGTGACGACCACATCGGCGTGCTCCGTGAGAAGCGGCACGAGCGTCCGCAACGCGTTGGTCTCGCCGACGCTCACCGCGTGCAGCATCACCCTCGGCCGATCGCGGCTGGGCTTTAACTCGCGGACAGACCCCAGCCTTTCGTCCCACCCGCCGCGCTGCTTCCGCAAGAGGATCGGCGCAGCAGCCGCCGCGGCGAGCGCGTAGCCCGCGTCGAGCGGGTTCAACGGGCTGTCCTCGGCACCGGGCGCATGCAATGGGCGGGCGGGGACTCGAACCCCGGACCTACCGCGTGTAAGGCGGTTGCTCTAGCCAACTGAGCTACCCGCCCGGCGAACCGAGCATAGCCGCGACGATGCTTCATCTGGTCTGGCCCGATCCTTCAACAACAAACCGCTGCGTCGTGAGCTCCTCGAGCCCCATAGGCCCATACGCATGGAACCGGCTTGTCGAGATGCCGATCTCGGCACCGAGCCCGAGCTGAAAGCCGTCGTTGAACCGCGTCGAAGCGTTCACCAGAACGCACGAGCTCGTGACGCGCTTCGTGAATTCTCGCTGCACATCAACATCTTCGGCGATGATCGCCTCGGTGTGGTCGCTGCCGTGGCGCGCGATGTGGTCGACCGCTTCGTCGAGCGAGCCGACAACCTTGGCGGCCAGGATCAAATCAAGAAACTCGTGACCGAAGTCATCGGCCGACGCATGCAGGACAGAATCCGCCCCATCGGCGAAGCCCGCAAAGCGAGGCTCCGCTCGGATCTCGAAGCCGTCCTTCGCCGCCCGCTCCGCCAGTCTCGGAACAAACGCGGCCGCGATCGATTCGTGCACCAGCACACACTCGGTCGTGTTGCACGTCGCCGGCGCGCTGGTCTTGCCGGTGGCAACAATCTCGATCGCTTTGTCGAGGTCGGCCGAAGCGTCGACATAGACGTGGCACACGCCCTGGAAGTGCTGGATCGTCGGGATGCGTGCGTTCTCGTGCACGAACCGGATCAGCGCCTCGCCGCCGCGAGGGATCACCAGATCGATCGCCTCGGTGAAGGTCAGCATCTGCTTGAGCTTCTCGCGGTCGCTGGTCACAACCAGTTCGATCGCCGACGCCGGGCAGCCGTGCTCGCGGAGAGCCTCCTGCGCCAAACCCCACAGTGCCGCGTTCGACGCCGCCGCTTCCTTGCCCGACTTGAGCAGGCACGCGTTGCCGGACTTGAAGCAGAGCGCGAACGCGTCGACCGTCACGCCCGGCCTCGCTTCATAGATCATCGCGACCACGCCCAGCGGCGTGCGAACCTTCCGCACGCGCAGGCCGCTCGGCACGGTGTCGTCCCGCGTCGCCGTGCCGATGGGATCCGGCATCGCGGCGATCTGTTCGAGGCCGGCCGCCATCTGCTCAAGTGACGACTCGCTCAGCTCCAGCCGGCGCAGCTTGGCATCGCCGATGCCGGCCTCGTTCGCGTCCGCAAGGTCGGTCGCGTTCGCCTCCAAGATGCTGGACATGCTTGCGCGGATCGACGCCGCGAGCGTGCGCAAAACAGCGTCTTTGGTCTTGCTGTCAAGGAACGCGAGCACGCGGGACGCCTCCTTGCAGCGGGCGGCCGCTTGTGCGACTTCACTCATCGCGGGCTCCCGATGTCTCAAGGACGTGCATGTCGTTGCGGTGGATCATCTCTTCAGCGTAGATGTAGCCGAGCGTCTGAGCGATCTCGCCTGATTTCTTACCGGCGATTGCTATCGCATCAACGCTCGAATAACCCGCCAGACCCCGTGCAATCTCAGAGCCGTCGGGGCCGACCACAGACACCAGATCGCCCGCGCGGAAGTCGCCGTCGACCCGCGCGAGACCCGCCGGCAAAAGGCTGGCACCGGCCGCGAGCGCCGAAGCCGCGCCGCTGTCAACAACAACCGTGCCGCGAGGCCTCGCCGCCGACGCAAGCCAGCGCTTCTTGGCATTCATCCCGGCCGCAGCGGCAATCCGCGTGCCGACCCGATCACCCGCAAGCACCGACGCGACAACACCTCGGCGAGCGCCCGATGCGATCACCGTCTCGGCGCCCGCGGACGACGCAATCGACGCGGCATCGAGCTTCGTGCCCATGCCCCCGACCCCCGTTGCCGATCGCTCGTCGCGCACATACCCGCGCGCCTCGCCAGGATCGGCCAGCTCGGGAACCACCCTGCCCGATGCGTCCAGTACGCCCTCAACGACCGAGAGCAGCACTAAGAGATCCGCGTCAAGCAGCCCCGCCACGAGCGCGCTCAGCCTGTCGTTGTCCCCGACGCGGATCTCGTCAAACGCGACCGAGTCGTTCTCGTTCACGATCGGCACGACGCCCGCGTCCAGCAGCGTCTCAAGCGTCCGCCGGGCGTTCAGGAACCGGCTTCGGTGATCCAGATCGTCGGCAGTGAGCAGCACCTGCGCCACGCTCACGCCGAACGGCTCGAACGCTCGCGCCCACGCACCCACCAGCCTCGACTGCCCCACCGCCGCAGCAGCCTGCTTCTGCACGATCGCCGTCGGCATCGCTTGCAGCCCGAGATCGGCAAGCCCCGCCGCGACCGCGCCCGAAGACACGACCACCACGCGCGAGCCGCCGCGCACCGCCTCGGCGATGTCGAGTGCGAGCAGCGTGAGCCGTTCGCGGTCGAGCGTTCCGCCGGGCGCGACCACGCCGCTCCCGACCTTGACCACGATGACACGCCGCTCCGCCATGCGACGGAACTGTAGTAACAGAAAGAGTTTGCTAGCTCTGCGTCTGGCCGAGCCTGATCGCGTTGAAGATCAGCCCGGCGTGCGAGTAGGCCTGCGGGTGGTTGCCAAGGCTTCGGCCCGTCGCCGGGTCGTACTCCTCGGGCAGCAGCCCCGTCGGACCCGCGAGCGATGTGTACGCGTTGAACAGCTCCCACGCGTCAGACAGCCGACCCATCGCCGCGTACGAGTCGATCAGCCACGTGGTGCAGAAATGGAACCCGCCCTCGCCGCCGGGCAGCCCGTCGTCATACTTGTAGCGGTACACCGTTGGGCCCTCGAGCAGCTCGCGTTCAACAGCAGCGACGGTTCCCGCAAACCTCGGATCGCTCGGATCGATCAAGCCGGTCGTGCCGATGAGCAGGGCGGCCGCGTCGACCTCGGTGGAGCCGTACCACGCGCCGAACGCGCCGATTGTTTCGTTGTATCCCTTCTCGAGCACATCATCGCGGATGCGATCGCGCAGGGCGGCCCAGTCGTCGCGCGACCGCCCGAGGTACCGGTCGCTGACCTTCACTGCTCGGTCCATGGTTACCCAGCACATGATCTTCGAGTGCAGCCAGTGGCGGCGCTCGTCGCGCACCTCCCAGATGCCGTGGTCGGGCTCCTGCCAGCGGTTCTCGACCGCGGTGGCCATCTGTTCGACGAGCTGCCAGTGCTCGAACGTGACCGCCGCGCCCCGTTCGAGCAGCCGCCAGACGAGCTCGACAACGGGTCCAAATACATCGAGCTGGAGCTGGTTCGCCGCGCCGTTGCCGACGCGAACGGGGCGGGAGCCCATGTACCCCGAAAGCTCGGCCAGCTCGGCTTCCGGACCGAGCTCGGCACCGGACACCGTGTACAAGGGTGCAAGCCGTTCGGGCGCGCTGATGCGGTCGAGCACGCCCAGCGTCCAGTCGAGCAGACCGATGGCCTCGGCGTTCGAACCGAGCCGGACCAGCGCCTCGCAGCTGATCGCCGCGTCGCGCAGCCAGCAATAGCGGTAGTCCCAGTTGCGGATGCCGCCGGGGTCTTCGGGCAAACTCGTCGTCGCCGCCGCGAGCACGCCGCCGGTCGGCCCGTGCACGAGCCCGCGCAGCGCGAGCGCGCTCCGCCGCACGAGGTCCGGCATCACATCCGGGATCTCAAGCGAGGCGAGCCACTTCGACCAGAACCGGTCGGTCTCCTTCCGCCGAGCGGGCTCGGCAAGCCTCGACTCGCTCAGATCCCCGGTGCCGTAGCGCAGCTCGAGCACAATGGGCCGGCCGATCGCCTCGACCGTCCCCGTCGCGGTGTCGTGCTGTCCGTCGCGCGTGATCGTCCAGTCCACGCCCGGAGAACGCAGAACGACCGGGTCGGCAAGCCCCTCGACAAGCAGGCCGCCGTCTTTCTGGATCAGCCGTGTGGGCACGCGACCGAAGTCGAGGCGCGGCGCGAACTCGATGTTGACTTTGCCAGCGCCGCCGATGACGCGGACCAGGTCGGTCCTTCCCGCCCGCTGCGTGGGCCGCGAGCCCGAGCAATCGAGGTAGTCCGTTACAGTCAGCGCCCCCCACCGCGTCTCGATGATGTTGGTCTCGCGGTGGTACCGCTGCCCCGCCTCGGCGTGCTCCTGCGCGGGCCTGATGTCGAAGTACCCAGCGGTCGGCCCGCCGATGATCTCGCCGAACAGCGCCGGCGAGTCCGCGCGCGGCGCGCACATCCAGACGACGCGGCCCGACGCCGTCTCCAGCGCCACCGTCCGCTGGTCGCTCAGCATCGCGAGTTCTTCGATCGGCGTCGCCTCCGAGCCCGCGGCCCATTTCTGCCGCAGCTCGGTGAGGCGCGCGAGCAGCTTCGCCACGTCGTGCGTGTCGCCCACGCGGAAGGACGCGCCGGTTGCGCCGGGCCCGACCTTGATGCCGACGTCGGGCCCCTGGAGCCTCGCGAAGGCGTCCTCATCCGTGACGTCATCACCGATGAAAACCGCCGTGCCGCAGTTCAGCCGCTTGCGGAGTGTCTCGATCGCGTCGCCCTTGTTGGTGCCAACAACGCCGAGCTCGACGACCATCTTGCCGCGTTTGACATGCACGCCGTCCCAAGTCGCGGGGCCTTCTTCGACGCGCTTCACGGCCGGCTCGGCGACCGCCGGATCCGCGTTGCGATAGTGAAACGCCACGCTCGCCGGCTTGGCCTCGATCTGAAACCCGTCGCCCGCTTCGGCGATCGACTCGAGCTCGGCCTCGACTCGCTTGCGAAGCTCGACCGCCTGGGGCGACAGCGCGTCGGCGAAGCCGAGATCAAACTCCGACCCGTGCGAACCGACGAGATGCACGCCCTCGGGCTCGCCGAGGAGCACGGCAAGGTCCGCCAGCGATCGGCCTGAAATCACCGCGACATGCGTCCCCGGGATCTGCGCAAGCGCACGCAACGCCACGATCGACTCGCGATCGGGCACCGCCTTCGACGGGTCTTCGACGATCGGCGAAAGCGTGCCGTCGTAGTCCGACGCGACCAGCAGCGTGGGCGCGGTCGCGAGGCGTTCGAGTGAGTCGGAGAGGTCCATTATGACGCGAGCGCCTCCAGAAACGAATCGGCCCAGGTGAACACCGTGTTCTTGCGCACGGCCTGACGCAGCGACGCCATCCGGCGCAGCCGCTCTCGATCGGTCAGCGTGAGCGCCATTTCCATCGTCGCCGCGAGGCCGTCGACATCGTGCGGGTTGACCAGCAGCGCGCCGGTCGCGAGCTCGTGCGCCGCGCCCGCAAACTCGCTGAGCACGAGCGTGCCGATGTCACCCTCGTTGGCGGCGATGTATTCCTTGGCGACCAGGTTCATACCGTCGCGGAGCGGCGTCACGACCATGACGTCTGCCATGCGGTAGTACGCCGCGAGCTCGCGGAACGGCAGGCTGCGGTACAGGTAATGCACGGCTGTCCGCCCGGGCTTGCCGAACTGCCCGTTGATCCGCCCGCTTAGCCGCTCGACGTACGCGCGGAGCTCGGCGTAGTCGTCCACGCTCTCTCGGCTCGGCACCGCGATCTGCACCATCACGCAGTCGTCCACCGACAGCGCCCCGCGGTTGAGCAGCTCCTCGAACGCCTTCAGCCGGATGTCGATGCCCTTGGTGTAATCGAGGCGATCCACGCCGAGCACAACTCTCCGATGGCCCGACCGGCTCGACGCGAGATCGTCCTTCAGCTGCGACGCCATCGTCTGCACATCGTCGGCCGTCCCGATCGACTCCATGTCTGCTACATCGATCGAGATCGGGAAGGCCTGCACACGCACATGACGGTCCTGGTACGCCATCCGACGCTCGGGCCCCTTGGCCTCCGTGTAAAGCTTGGCGGCCGAGGCGAAGTTTCGTGCCGACGACGGGGTCTGAAACCCGACGACGTCCGCGCCCATCATGCCGGCCAAGATCTGACGACGCCACGGTAGCTGCGCGAACAGCTCCTCGGGGGGAAACGGGATGTGCAGGAAGAAGCCGATCCTCAGATCGGGCCGGAGCTCGCGCAGCATGCCGGGGACAAGCTGCAGCTGGTAGTCGTGCACCCAGACCATGTCGCCGGGCGAGGCTTCCTCTGCGACGGCCTCGGCGAACACGCGGTTGACATCAACATAAGGCCACCACCACCGCCGATGGAACTGCGGCGTGCGGACCGAGTCGTGGTAGAGCGGCCAGAGCGTCGTGTTGCTGAACCCGCCGTAGAACTTCTCAAGCTGGTCCGCCGAGATCGGCACTGGCCGGACCTGCATGTTTTCGTGCTTGAACGCCGGAGGTGCCTTGCCCGCCTGACCCGACCAGCCTACCCACGAGCCGCCGGTATCGTTGAGGATGGGCCGCATCGCCGTGACCAGGCCGCCGGGCGATGTCTCCCAGACGTTCTTGCCCTTCCGCTTGACCCGCTTGACGGGCAGCCGGTTGGCCACGATGACGAGTCGGCTCGGCATGATCTCTCTCATCGGTACGACGGCACGCGTGGATGCAGCCGCAGCATAGTGAGCGGGCCGCATTCGCGCGTACTCCCGACGGAAGTGGATCTAGCTGCCCACGACGCGGCTGAATCGGAACATCACCGTGCCGCCCGTAAACCCGATCAGCCCGATGCCGAGCAGGATCATGCAAGGCAGCACCATCTCGCCGGGATCGAAGCCTCGCCAGATCGCGCCGTCGAACGCCTCGATGACCCAGCGGAATGGGCTCACGCCCGCTGCGGACCGCATCCAGTTCGGCATGAAGACCACAGGCACCGCGGCGCCGCCGATCAGCGCAAGCACTAGAAGCACGGCCCTCCCGAACCCCTCCACCGCGGCGACCGTCTTGCCGAAGCTCGCGATCAGCATCATCACGCCGACAAAAGCAACGCAAGCGCACACGCTGGCGAGCGCGAGCAGCCCATACGACTCAGCCCGGACTCCGAAAACGGGCAGATGGGCGATCCCGAGCAGCACCAGCAGCATGACCAGCGAGATCACAAAGCACGAGAGCGCTTTGCCAGCGAGAATCTGCCACCGCGCGATCGGCGTGAGGCTCAGCCGTACCAGCGTGCCTCGCGATCGCTCGCCGACGAGCGAGAGGCTCGACCCGAGCGCGCACGCCATCAGCCCCCACGCGGCACCCTGCGGAAATGTGAGCGCGTACGCGGTCACCGGCATCGTGCGCTCGCCCGACGTCAGCTCCTGAATGGCGAGATCGATCGGCCCGTCGGCAGACGCGAGCATCGCGGTGCCGCCCTCGTCGATCAGCCCCTCGACTCCTGAGAGCATGGTGTCGATCGCCGCGGCCACAGCCGGCGTCGCGCCGCTCCGCAACGCTTCACGCGACTCGGAGACGATCGCCCTCGCCCGCGTCGGATCACGCAACGAGTCGCCGATGTGCTCAAAGATCAGGCCTCCCAGCGTGCCACGAACGATGGCGGCTTCGGCTTTGCGGCTGGGGTCGACGACGCCCTCGATGCGTATCTGCTGCCCGCGGACGATGGTCGTCGCCGGGTCGCCGAAGCCGGGGGGCAGAACGAGCATCGCCGCCTGCTTGCCTCGCCGAACCAGGTCGCGGCCGACCGCGGCATCGTCCACAAGCGTGACATCAAGGGCATCAGAATCTGCCAGCCGCTCGACGAAGGCTCGCGACGCCTCGGTCCGGTCGCGGTCGGCGAGGGCGACACCAACCGTCCCAGACCCTTCGCCGGTGCCGGAGAACATGAGCCCGAAGAGCAGCGCGTACAAAACCGGGAACGCGAACGTGAAGAACGCCCCGAGCCTGTCGCGGAGAAGAAGCCTGATGTCCTTTGACGCGAGCAGGAGGATTGATCGAGCCGTGCGCACGCAGGTCGCTCCTTCTCTTAATCGCGGAGCGATTTGCCGGTCAGTTCGAGGAAGACACTCTCAAGGTCGCCGCCCGTCCCCGTGGCGAGCGTGGGCTCGAAGTTCTGAGTCCCCGGGTCCCGCTCGGCCTTGAAGCGGCTGATCAACCGATCAACGGTGTCGAGCGCGAGCAGCTTGCCATGATCGATAATGGCAACCCGATCGCACAGCTTCTGTGCCTCTTCCATGTAGTGGGTCGTGTATACGACTGTGGTCGTATCGCCGCGCAGGCCGCGGACGATATCGAAGAGCGCGTTGCGGCTCTGAGGATCGACACCCGCCGTCGGCTCATCGAGCAGAACGATGCGCGGGCGGTGGACCAACGCCGATGCCAGGTTGAGCCGCCGCTTCATCCCGCCGCTGAAGCCGGCAACGCGATCGCCGGCGCGGTCGTGCAGCCCGACGCGTTCCAGCAGCTCACCGGCCGTTGCGCGACGCTCCCTGCGAGTCTGGCCGTAGAGGCCCGCGAACAGCTCGAGATTCTCTCTCGCCGTGAGGTCATCGTACACCGCGAGGCTCTGCGGCGCAACGCCCAGCGCGGCCCGCGCGGCCCGCGTGTGCGGACCGCCGATCCCGGTCAGCTCGATCGAGCCGTGCTCAGGCCTGAGCAGGCCGACCGCGAGCGAAATACTCGTCGTCTTGCCCGCGCCGTTGGGACCCAGCAAGCCAAAGACCTCGCCCGGCTCGACGTCGAACGACAACCGATCCAGGGCGCGGATCTTGCCAAAGGATTTCGTCACGCCGCGGAACGACAGCATCGCCGTACTGTACGCAAAATCGAGGCCAGGGTGTTCTGATCGTTCAACCGTCTACGCTTGCGCATGACGACACCGTGCACCGTCGGCGACATCGCCATCGGACAGAGTACTCCGCTTACGATCATCGCCGGCCCGTGCGTGCTCGAGTCGCTCGAGATGGGTCTCGACATCGGCCGAGCGATGCACGACGCGTGCCGCGACGCGGGACTCGCCTACGTCTTTAAGGCGAGCTTCGACAAGGCCAACCGCAGCAGCATTTCGAGCTATCGAGGCCCCGGCATCGATCAGGGTCTCTCGTGGGTCGCCGAGATCCGCGAAGCGCTGGGCGTCCCGGTCACAACCGACATCCATGAGCCAGCGCACGCCGAGCCTGTCGCCGCAGCCCTCGATCTGCTCCAGATTCCGGCATTCCTGAGTCGGCAGACCGATCTGCTGCTTGCCGCGGGGCGGGCCGCCGCGAGACACGGCCGCGCGGTCAACGTCAAGAAAGGTCAGTTCATGGCGCCCGCAGAAATGACAGGGCCCATCAAGAAACTCAGCGAGGCCGGCTGCGGCAACGTCATGCTCACCGAGCGCGGCACATTCTTTGGCTACCACCGGCTGGTCAATGACTTCACGGGACTGGGCGACCTGCTCGAGCTCGGCGTGCCTGTGTGCTTCGACGTCACGCACTCCACGCAGCTGCCCGGCTCAGGCTCTCAGACCGGCGGCCGCCCCGAGCGAGCCCCGCTGCTCGGCCGAGCCGCCGCCGCCGCGGGCGTGCAGGCGCTCTTCATCGAGACCCATACCGATCCGGCCAACGCGAAGAGCGACGGCGCGACAGTGCTGCCGATCGATGTCGCGAGCGAGATCATCCGCGACGCCGCCGCGATTCGATCCGCACTCGTCCAATGAAAACGCACCCCAGGTTGCACCGGGGGGCGACGGCGATAATGCAAAGCAAGAGTCTGACTCAGCCGCCTCGCGACGCCACAAACTCGCGGAGGCTCTTGGGCTTGGGCACCGACTCGTCGAGCGGGTCGACGTGCACCTTCCGCCCCTGAAAGACCACCCGGCCCGTGCCGACCGAGTACAGCGTGTCGTCCTTGCCACGCTCGACCTGGAAGCCGGGCATGAACTTGGTGCCGCACTGACGCACGATGATGGCCCCCGGCTTGGCGACCTCGCCGCCGTACAGCTTCACGCCGCGATACTGCGGGTTGGAGTCGCGGACGTTGCGGGTCGAACCCTGGCCCTTTTTGTGTGCCATCGTGAAGCCTCGGTCTGTGCTGTAACGGCCCCGAGATCCACCGTCTCGGAGCGGCGACTTTAGGACGCGGCTACCGCATGATCCAGCGTTCGCTGACGACCCGCAGGGGCTTCGAGCCCTGGCCGACCAGCGTGCCGGGGGTCGTGTACCGGACCATGTATGTCTTGCGAAACGTCATGGTCTCCGACTCGCCTGTGTCCGGGTTCTGGAACTCGACCTGCTGTGTCTCCCCGCTGAATCCCGCGGCGTACACCGCGAGCTCATCTGTCGTCAGGTTCGGTGCGCGCCAGATCACGAGCCCGTCTTTCGCGTTCTCTCGCCCCTGCAAGATCGGGCCGATGATCTGGATCTGGTCTTCAAGGAGCGGGTTATCGAGCAGGGTGAGCAGCGACTGCCGGACACTCCGCGGCACATCCGAACCGGCCCGCACGACATCGCCGTTCTCGTTGCCGACCTCGAACAGCGGCGCAAACTGCAGGTCTTCGCCTGAGTTGTTGGTCACGCGGTACGTCATGTAAAAGAATGGCCGAGATCCCTCGCCGGGGACATCCAGAGAGATCACCCGGAGCGGTCCGGGCACGAAATCAAGCTCCCACCGCTGCGGCAGCGGATCGGGCTCAGGCGGGCGTTGACCGGCCCCCAGCATGACTACGCCGATGAGCGCGATAAGAAGAGCGCGAAAGATGGCGAGCTGCGATGCGGGCCGATCGATCATGAGCCGGGTCTCCGAATGGTCAACCGTAAAGCAAACGAACCGCTGCACCGCTCACGCCGTGTCGTCTCGCGGTGCCGATTTGCCGGGGCGTGCCAAGGTGGTGCGTCACCGCAGCCCACATAGGAGTCTAGGGTCACGAGCCCGATGATCAACGACGCGAGCCAGCCTGAACGCAACGCGGAGTTGCAAGCAGAACACGTCTCTGGGGACGCGCTGTTCGCTGCCGCCATGCGGATTGTGCCCCAGTCTGGCAACCGCCGCGACCTCGCGGCGAGGTTCCTGGCCGGAGCCCGATCGTCGAATCTCGATCTCACGCACGCGTTCGCCGTGTTGGACACCGACTCGCGTGGGCGTGAACCTGTTGCGCGGCAGGCCTGCCTCGCGGTGCCCGGCCCTGGGCGGACCGCAATGCTGTTTTTATCGGGCCCTCAGCCCCACGGGCAAGATGGCCCCCAGGCCGGAGCCGAGCGCGACGCGTGCGTGCGGGCCGCGATCGCATCCGTGCGATCGGCCGGCGTAACGCTCGCACAGGCGCTCCCCGATCCGCAGGACACATGGGCCTGCTCGTGCTTTGAGCGGGTCGGCATGCAAAGCGTTGGCGATCTCGCGTACATGAGCCGCCGATTCGTCGGCTCACGGCCCGAGCCGCGACCTCACCTCCCCGCCGGAATCGCACTCCGGCCGCCGGGCGACCTCCGCAGACCGGGCGACGACCGCGCTCGGCTCTGCGATCTGCTGGCGGCGACGTACGAGGGAACGCTCGACTGCCCGGAGCTCTGCGGCATGCGGGACGTCGGCGACATCCTTGAGAGCCACCTCGCTGCCGGCAGCTACGAGCCTCGGCACTGGTTGATCGCCACCCAGGGCGGCGAAGACATCGGCTGCTGTCTTGTGAGCCTCAACGACGAAGGCGCGACGGCCGAGCTCGTGTACATCGGCCTCACCCCGAGTGCGAGAGGCAAGGGGACGGCGCGGTGGTTGCTTGAGACCTCGATCTGGGGTCTGCGCACGACCGCTGCCCAACAGATGGTGTGTGCGGTCGACAAGCGGAACACGCCTGCTGCGACGCTGTATCACGGGAGCGGATTCCGAGAGTTCGCATCCCGCCGCGCGCTCGTCGCGCCGCTCTAGCCGACACCACAGATTTTCCACGGTGCCAAGGGGAAAAGTGGACAATCCGTGCACGCCGCGTGGACACAAATTTCCGTTCGCCGTAACCCGTTGCACACGTTGGCATCAGAGCGAGACTCGGCTTCGAACATCAGCCTTCGCGCTTGCTGCGTGATCGCGAACGACATACCCTCTAGCTCGGAAAGCACTGGCAAATGCAGAGTCACAGCGACCCGCATCGGCCAGGGGCATCTCACTTTGGAACGCGTTCGAGTGGATGTTTCGCCGCTAGACGGTGGGATATCGGTACGCTTGCGTTGCGCTGTGAACGGCACAGATCGCGCGGCGGGCTCGTCCCGCCGCACTCGTTCGGTCCAGACACGACGGGGGGCCAGGCGTTGGAGACGCCCAGACAACGCAATCGAACAGCGGCAGACCCCGCCGGTCGAACTACGGCCAGCGAGTTTGCGTCGCCTGATGCCGATACCGCAGCGGACGCTGTGCGGCCAGGCCGTGCGGCAGACGGCCGGCGGAGAGAGCCGGCGGCAGAGGCCGGTGCCCGCCGCCAAGAAGTCGGGCTCAAGGCGATGGTCCGCAGGCTCGACGAGTCGCTGGGCGTGGAGCGCGTTGATCGGTACTTCCGCCGCGACGCTCGGCTGTCTCTCGAGGGAACGGCGCTCATCGTTGCAGTCCCCAGCCCCTTCCACGCGGGCCTGATCGAGCGACGATTCGGCGCCCTCCTCCGAGATCTCGTGACCGAGTGCTTCGGACCGGCGTTCCGATTCGAGGTTCGGGTGGAGCTCGAGAGCTTCGGCTCGGCTTCAGGACGATCGACGCCCGGCGATGGCCAAGACCCCTCGGCGGCCTCACCACGTGCCCGACGGGTCGCCACGCGGAAAGCTGCCGCCGGCCCGATCGCAATCGATGAGCGGTTTGATCTGGACCGGTTCATCGCGGGAGCATCGAACCGCACAGCGTTCGACGCCGCGGTCCGTGTCGCAGAAGGCCACGGCGACGAGTCGTATTCGCGGCTGTTCCTCCACGGCCCCTGCGGCGTCGGGAAGAGCCATCTCCTGCGAGGGATCGCGAGGCGGCGGGCCTCCAAGCTGGGCGGATCGGTGCGCTGCGTTTCGGCCGAGGTTTTCACCAACGAGTACATCCAGGCGGTCCAGCACGGCCGGGTCGATTCGTTCCGACGCCGTTACCGCAGGCTTGACCTGCTCTGCATCGACGATGTTCACTTTCTCGCGGGCAAGAACGCCACGCAGGTCGAGCTGCTGCACACGCTCGACACCATCGAGATCGGCGCCGCCAGGCTGGTCCTCGCGAGCGACGAGCACCCGCACCGGATTGCCGAGCTCAGCAAGGCGCTCTCAAGCCGATTCGTATCCGGGATGGTCGTGCAGATTGACGCGCCCGACCCGGACCTGTGCGATCGGCTGCTGCGAGAAATGTCGCGGAGACGCGGGCTCAGTCTGACCGATCAGGCCCTGGCCTCTCTCCGAGAGGGTCGGGGACGCGACTGGTCGGCCCGCGAGATCCAGGGCGCGATGACGCGGATCCAGGCCGCAAAGGCACTGGAGGCGTTCGCCGGAGAAACGCTCGGGCCAGACGACGTCGAGCGCATCCTCGAGGGCAGCCCGATGGCAGCCGGGGACACGCCCCTGCGGTACGACCATGTCCGTGACGTCGTGTGCCGGCAACTGGACGTCGAGACGGCCGAGCTGGGCCGATCCGGGCGGCACCGCCGGGTGGTGCTTGCCCGGGCGATGATCACGCTGCTGTGCAGAGAGCTCACGACCATGAGCTACCCGGAGATTGCGCGGGCGCTCGGGAAGAAGAACCACTCAACGGTCATCACGGCCCACCGACGCATCGAAGAGCAGCTTGATGAGGTCGTTTCGCTGGGCCTGGCCTCCGACGGGATCACCAAGGCCCAGCTGCGTGACAGGCTGCGCACGCTGATCCGCGCCGAGGCCAGGTGACCGAATCGCCCGCGGCATCGCCCGCCGTTGCGGCGCGTGAAGCACACGGCGGTTGTGACCCGATAGCATCGGGGCCATGGCAGCACACACCGACTCGATCCCGCTGAGCAAGCCCGACATCTCCTCGCTCGAACGGAGTCTCGTTGACGATGTTCTCCGTTCGGGTCGGCTCGCGCTCGGACCGATGACCGAGCGTTTCGAATCGATGGTGGCCGCCCGAGCGGGCTGCGAGATCGGCGTGGCCACCAACTCGGGGACATCGGCGCTGCAGCTGATGCTCCTCGGGCTCGGCATCGGCCCCGGCGATGAGGTCGTGACCACTCCGCTGAGCTTCATCGCGTCGGCGAATCCGATTCTGCACGTCGGCGCGACGCCGGTCTTTGCCGATGTGTGCCCGAAGACCCTCAACGCTGATCCTGCGCGCGTCGAGGCGGCCATCACGCCGAAGACCCGCGCGATCATGGCCGTCGAGGCGTTCGGAAACCCGGCCTATATGGATCAGTACGCTCAGATCGCGGCTCGGCACGAGATCGTCCTGCTCGAGGATTCGTGCGAGGCGCTCGGCGCACGGCATGCCGGTCGTGCTTGCGGCAGCTTTGGACGCGCCGGCGCATTCGGGTTCTACCCGAACAAGCAGATCACGACCGGCGAGGGCGGCATGCTTGTTACGGACGACTCTGCACTGGCCGATGAAGCCCGCTCGCTGCGGAATCAGGGCCGCGATAGCTTCCCGGCCACCGCGGCGGACGGCGAAAGCCCCAGACTCGGCGCGTGGCTCCAGCACCAGCAGATCGGCTTCAACTACCGCATGAGCGAGGTCACCGCGGCGATCGGTGTCGGACAGATGCAGCGGCTCGACGAGATCATCGAACGTCGCCAGCGGGTCGCCAGTCTGTACATCGAGCGACTCGCGGCTAACGAGCACATCGTGCTGCCGACCGTGCTGCCCGACTCAGAACCGACATGGTTTGTCTTCGTTGTTCGGCTTGCAGCCGGATACACGGCCGATGAGCGGGACAGGATCATTCTGGGGCTGCGGAACCACGACATCGGCGCCGCCCCGTACTTCCCGTGCATCCATCTCCAGAAGCCCTACCGAGACTTGTTCGGATTTCGAGAGGGCATGTTCCCGGTCGCGGAATCGATCGCGGGACGGACGATCGCGCTGCCGTTTTTCGGCGAGATGTCCCCCCGCGAGGTCGATCTCGTGGGCCAGACGCTGGAGGTCATGCTGAGCCGCGAGAACCTTTCGCGTTCTTGACGACCCGTGCGCGAGATCGGCCTAGACTCGACGCTCTCTGGACACGCCGGAGAACCCAACGAGTTGTAAGCGACGCAGATTCGGGGCCATCCCATGCCATATGAATGCCACTTCACGGGCAAGAAGACGACCTTCGGCAAGAAGAAAGCCTACGGCGGCCAGAAGGTCTCGAAGGGTGGATTCGGCCTCAAGACCACCGGGATCAGCCGCCGAACGTTCAAGCCGAACCTGCAGAAGGTCAATGCCGTTGTGGACGGTGTGCCCACCCGCGTCCGTGCATCGACGCGAGCAATCAAGTCGGGCCTGGTCGTCAAGCCGCTGAAGCGGAAGTACGGTTACACCCGACAGCAGGCCGAGAAGTCTGAGTAGCAGCCGCGTTCCGCGGTCGTCCGGCGACGCTTGCCACACAAGGACCTCCTGATTGACCTTGCCGGCTCGGAAGGCTGGTTTGTCGGCGTGCGCGCTTTCGGCGGCATCCAGTGCGATGTACACTCGAACAAAGGTCGTGCGGGCCAGCGAGGTGGGCCCGCCGTGGAGATGCCGCCTTGAAGTGCGACCAGTGCGGGGGAGAGGCAACGATCGAGGAGGTGACGAAGGTCGGGCCGACCTACGTGTACAAGCACCTCTGCGAGGCGTGCGCCGCCGCCGAGGGCATCGGTGCCTCGTCGTCCCAGGCGAAGGCAACCGTTGTCAGCATCAAGGCAAAGGCCAAGACCTCCGCGGCGGCGACGCAGCCCGCCCGCGACTGCACGCACTGCGGCCTGACCTTCGCCGAGTTCCGCGAGTCGGGCCGGCTGGGCTGCCCCGCCTGCTACGACGCATTCGAGCAGCGGCTCGGTCCGATGATTGAGCGGGCCCAAGAGGGCGGCACGCACCACATCGGCAAAGCGCCCAAGCGCATGCTGTCGTCGATCCCTGGCGCCGGGCCGGATCGGATGGCGGCCATGGACCGGTTGCTCGGCGAAACGAAGGAACGGCGAAAGAAGCTCGAGCGGCTCGGTGCGCAGCTTCAAGCGGCGTTGGCCGGAGAGCGCTTCGAACAAGCGGCGCTGATCCGCGACGAGATGCGGCGGCTCCGCGAGGGCCCCAACGAGCCGCAGCGGACCGATGCCGGATCCTCACCGGAGGCCGGCCATGGGGATCAGTGATCCGTCGGGAGCCAACGGGCACGGCCCATCGCTGGACGCGTTTGACTTCCAGCAGACGCCGTGGCTGACGCGAGCGGCGGAGTCCGACGTTGTTGTTTCGAGTCGAGTCAGGCTCGCTCGGAACCTCGCCGGCTTTCGGTTCGTCGCCCGGGCAGAGGCGGCGGACAGGGCGGCCGTGCTCGAGCTTGTCCGCAGTAGGCTCAGCACGGCGGAGTTCCCCAACCGCGGACGCGCCGCATGGATCGACATTCACTCGCTTGAACGCCACGAGCGTGACCTCTTGGTCGAACGACACCTGATCTCGCCGAACCATGCTCGCGGGCTCGCGGGGCCCGCTTCGGCAGACGCGTCGGATCCGCGGGCGGTCGTGGTGTCGCTGCCCGATGAATGCCTCTCGATCATGGTCAACGAGGAAGACCACCTCCGCCTGCAGTCACTCAGGCCCGGTCTCGCACTCGAACAGGCCTACGCCGATGTCGACAGCGCCGATGATCTGATCGAACGCACCATCGACTACGCGTACGAGCCCCGGTTTGGCTACCTCACGGCGTGCCCGACGAACGTTGGCACCGGCATCCGCCTGTCGGTCATGCTGCACCTGCCGGCACTGCGGATGCTCGGAGAGATCGACAAGGTCAAGCGGGCGGCGAACGACATGTCGCTCGCCGTCCGGGGCTTCTGGGGCGAGGGCTCGGACGCAGACGGGGACTTCTACCAGATCTCGAACCAGACGACGCTTGGCAGGACCGAACGCGTCATGCTGGACGACCTGCAGCGAACTATCGTGCCGCGTGTCATCGACTACGAGCGACGCGCCCGCGACCGGCTGCTCTCGCAAAGGCGGCTGCTCCTGGAAGACAGCGTTTTCCGCTCACTCGGGATCATGCAGAATGCTCGGCGGATGGCGACGAGCGAGGCGATGCAGAGGCTCAGCGAGATGCGGCTCGGCGCGACGCTCGGCTTGCTGGGGCGGCCGTCGCTCGATGAGATCAGCCAGCTGCTCATGCTCATTCACCCAGCGCACCTGCAGCGAACGCTCGGCCGAGGACTGGCGCAGGACGAACGACGAGCCGAACGGGCCGCTTTGCTGCGGCAGCGTCTGTCGGGCGCGTCGGAAGGCCGGTGAACCGGATCGAACGCGACGACCAAACAAGGTTCGTCTGGCCGCCGTCCCAACCGCAAGACGCCCCCTCTTCGCCTGCCCTTCCAACGCCCGTCCGCGTCCGTGTCGCCCAGAAACAGATCGGCGGCCCGTGGCATGCGATCGAGGCCGCATGGCTTGGGTCGGCAAGCGTGGCGCTGGGGCATCGCGGCAACTGGACGCCCGAGCCTCTCGACGCGGCGTGCTCTCGCTGCGGCCGGAGCGTCGGCGTCGGCGAGGTCTCGCCCGACGACGGACGATGCCCGGGATGCCGGCCTGAGAGGCTGCGATGGGAGAGGCTCATCCGGCTCGGCGAATTCGAGGGTGATCTGCGTCAAGCGATTGTTGAGACCAAGTACAGCGCCTGGCGGAGGCAGGGCACGCTGCTCGGCAGGCTGCTGGGCGAACGCATCGCGCGGAACCTGAGATCGGCGTCGATCGATCCGGGCGAGGCCGCGCTGGTGCCCGCGCCAATGCCCTGGCTGCGACGCATGCGGCGGGGCATCGACCACGCCACGGTGATCGCCCGGGCGGCGGCGAGTTCGAGCAACTGCCGCGTCGCGCCGGTGTTGCGACGGCGCCAGGGCCCGACGCAGACGGCGGTCGCGCCGAGCGCCAGGGCGAAGAACATCCGGGGACAGATCTCGATCGCCCGCCGGCTTGCTCCAGACATCAACGTACTGATTCTCATCGATGATGTGCGGACAACCGGCGCAACGCTGGACGCCTGCTGCCGGGCTCTGACCACAGAAAGAGACGCTCCACCCCGGATCTGGGCGGCCGTTGCGGCCGTCGTGGCCGAGCCGGATCGGCGTCGGGCCGCGTCGAGAGGAGGCGAAGCCGGCTCCGGCGGGATTTGAACAGGAAAGATGTTGCCCTTCCGCTTGACGATCGATTCGTGACGGCTACACTCGTCTCTTGCCCCTGGAGGGCATTCGGCCGGGTCTGGTGGGACTCGGGCTGCTTGAATCAAGCGACGCCGAGACTGGTTCCGGCCGACTCTTGTTTGACAAGTCGTGATTGTCTGCCCGCGAGAATGTGGGACACCAACCAGCGTTGAACGACGTGTGGCCCGGGAGGGTCGGTTGTATGTCTGACATAATCGCAAGCTCCGCGGGGGTTCACAGCCCCGCGGTCCTTCGAGTAAGTTCATCCGGCCCCGTCCGGAGCTCGGGGGAAAACAAATCCATGGCCTAGCCGGGCCATGGTGGTCGGGAGCAATCCTGATCCAAGTCGATCACTTGTCTGAGTTCAGCCCCTCCGGGCTGAAGTGAGGACGAGTTTTCCAGTTTCAACCTGAAATTGACCGGTGAGTGTCTTTGAGCACTTCACTGGATGCTTAGGCAATCAATTGAAGAGTTTGATCCTGGCTCAGATTGAACGCTGGCGGCATGGCTAAAGCATGCAAGTCGAACGAGAACCCTTCGGGGGGAAAGTGGCGAAAGGGCGAGTAATGCGATCGAACGTACCCCAAGGTGGGGGATAGCGTCGGGAAACCGGCAGTAATACCCCATGTGCTCTACGGAGGAAAGCTTTGGCGCCTCGGGAGCGGCGATCGTCCTATCAGGTAGTTGGTGAGGTAACGGCTCACCAAGCCGAAGACGGGTAGCGGGTGTGAGAGCATGACCCGCCGCATCGGAACTGAGACACTGTCCGGACTCCTACGGGAGGCTGCAGCGACGAATCTTCCGCAATGGACGCAAGTCTGACGGAGCAATGCCGCGTGTGGGATGAAGCATCTTCGATGTGTAAACCACTGTCAGGTCCTAGGACCAACGACCAGGACCAGAGGAAGGGCCGGCTAACCTCGTGCCAGCAGCCGCGGTAATACGAGGGGCCCAAGCGTTAATCGGAATCACTGGGCTTAAAGCGTGCGCAGGCGGCCTTGCAAGCATCTCGTGAAATCCCACGGCTCAACCGTGGAACTGCGGGGTGAACTGCAAGGCTTGAGGCAGGTAGGGGCTGATGGAACCATGAGTGGAGCGGTGAAATGCGTAGATATTCATGGGAACGCCGATGGGGAAGCCGATCAGCTGGGCCTGTCCTGACGCTCAGGCACGAAAGCGTGGGGAGCAAACAGGATTAGATACCCTGGTAGTCCACGCCGTAAACGATGCACACTAGATCGGGGCCGTTCTGACACGGTCCCGGTCGAAGGAAAACTGTTAAGTGTGCCGCCTGGGGAGTACGGTCGCAAGGCTAAAACTCAAAGGAATTGACGGGGGCTCACACAAGCGGTGGAGCATGTTGCTTAATTCGAGGCAACGCGAAGAACCTTATCCTAGGCTTGACATGTATGGATTAGTATTTGGAAACAAGTATGACGCCCTTGGGTGGAACATACACAGGTGCTGCATGGCTGTCGTCAGCTCGTGCTGTGAAGTGTCGGGTTAAGTCCCTTAACGAGCGCAACCCCTATCGTTAGTTGCTAACGCGTCATGGCGAGTACTCTAGCGAGACTGCCGGTGTCAAACCGGAGGAAGGTGGGGATGACGTCAAGTCCTCATGGCCTTTATGTCTAGGGCTGCAAACGTGCTACAATGGTATGGACAGAGCGAGGCGATCCTGCGAAGGGGAGCAAATCGCAAAAACCATGCCCCAGTTCGGATAGCAGGCTGCAATTCGCCTGCTTGAAGTTGGAATCGCTAGTAATCGTGGATCAGCAACGCCACGGTGAATGTGTTCCTGAGCCTTGTACACACCGCCCGTCACGTCATGGAAGCCGGGAGTGCCCGAAGTCACCTTAATTCAAGGGTGCCTACGGCAAGCTCGGTGACTGGGACGAAGTCGTAACAAGGTAGCCGTAGGAGAACCTGCGGCTGGATCACCTCCTTTCTAAGGGATTTCCTTAGACCTGCCAGGCCAGAGTGAAGCCGAAAGGCCTTGGAGACCACGATCGGAATCCATGATCATCACTCACCCGCGTAGAGCGATCTACAGCAGGGTCGTCAGCATATTCTCGTCTGTGAAATCCCCCCTACTGCTGCTCGCAGCTTTGGGTCACAGATAGCCGACTCGGCAACGAGCGGCCAATGGGCAGACAAGCACTTCTCTCAGCACCCGTCTCTTGCGAGGCGGGTGCTGTCTTTTTTACTCAATCGCCCGGTGATTCAAGATCCAAAAGCCCACACGCACAGCTCCTCCGCATCTCGCCTCACCTGGACTCTGACAGGCTCGGCGGAGGTCCGAACATATCGCTTGACGTCCCCGATCGGTTCCATGCTGCTTCGTCGCGGACTTCAGCGATCACGAACCTGCCGAGATCGATCGCATGAGGCCAGGGTCGCACCGTCTCCACCTGACGTCGCGCCAATGCCGAATCGGGCTTGAGGACGATCCGAACCGGCTGCGACACGTTGGGCCGCACGGTTTCGTTGACCAGCGTGCCGTCCCGTCTCACGAGTCGGTCGCGCGGGCCCGACAGCGTGGTCCACACATTCGCACCGGCCCTGACCACGATCTGGCCTATGCGCCAGCGATGCTCTCCCTGCTCCGCCCACACGCTGTGAGCGACATCAAACGGGGGGCCATAGATCCTGATCGGAAACCGCCACCGCATCGCTTGCACCGGCGACTCTCCGGAGAAGTAGCTCACCCCCACCACGCCGATCGACTCGAGCATGCGACGCTCATCCTCGGGTCCATCTGACTCCGCCCACGAGACATCGCGTACCCGCTCCGCCAGCTCGAACGTCGCCGATCGCGTGAAGATCTTGATGGGCTCGAGTTCATCCGGCGCCTCGCTTGCGAACGACGCACCGACCGCAACATCGACCTCGACCCGATTCTCGCCGAGCGGCGTTCCGTCGGGGATCGACTCGTGCAGCACGAACGCCGAGCTGCCGTTGCGGCCGATCCCGAACCGCCCCGAAACAAACCGGTTGCGTCCGGCCCGCTCGAGCGCCGTCCCGTTCATGCGGACACGGCGAACCTCGCACTGCAGCCACATCGGATTGCCGAACGCGAGCGTCAGCGGATCGAACTCGATCCTCATCGAAAGCTTGTTGCCCTTGCCAACGCGAGGCTTCACCTTGAGCAACATGCCGTCGAAGTCGCCGATGATCCTGCCGAGCGTCGGCGTGGTCAGCGTGCTTGCGTTCGCCTCGACCCACGCGGAGAGCACCACCCGCGGCGCGCTCCGCGTCCAGGCCTCTACGGCTTCGCCGCCTTCCCCCCTCGCCCGCCGAAAGTCCGCGCCGACCCGTTCCAGCAACGGGGAGATCGGATCATCGGTCGCGCTTAGAAGACGGGCGTACTCGCTCGTAACTTTTTCGAGCAGCTCGCACTCCTCGGGTGAACGTCGGGAGAAGTCTCGGAGCACGTCTGCGACACGCTCCGTTGCTCGCGCTCGGTCGATCACTCCTTGGCGGATCGCGGCGAGGGCGCGACCGTGCCAGCGTGCGTCGGCATCGAGCTCTCGCGACGCGTCGAAGGCCAGCTCCGCGAGGGCCCGCCGTTCTTCGTTGCTCGTGGGGACGGCGGCAAACCGCCGCTCGATCTCATCGAGCAGCCGCGCTTCGCGTGACGATCCAAACGCTCGGTGTTCGGCCGCCAGCATCCACACCGGTTTCCGCTTGTCCATCGCCGGGCTGTCGATCAAGGCGTAGCCGAACACCAGCAGAGCGAGTGATGCCAAACCCGCACCCAGCGGGCCCGGCCACCGGCGTCGATCGCCGACCGCAACAGCCCTGCGGTGTTCCAGCCCTCGGCCGCACTCTGGGCACGCCGACGGACTTTTCAGGCCATCGAGATGGAAGCCGCAGCGTCGGCACACCTGGTGCGAGCCTCGGCGCCACAACCGCGCCACCACCGCGGCGACGAGACCCGAGGCGAGCAGCAATCCTGAGAGCAGGAGCGGGTTCATCGGCCAGATGCTACCAGATCGCCGCTCGGATCAGCGCTACCGGCCGCGGAACGGCGGGTCACTTCAGCTTCTGGTGACGGACGATCCGCCCGGTGTTCAGGTACACCAGGTCCTCGGCGATGTTCTTCATGAGATCGCCGACACGCTCGAGGTCGCGGCTCGCACGATACAGCAGAAGCCCCGCCGCCGATTCGTCGTTGTTGCCGCCCGCGATCTGCTCCGTCAGTTCGGTGAACGCCGCTCGGTCGAGCTTGTCCAGCAGCTTGTCGCCGGCGACGATCTCCCGTGCGATGTCCATGTCCTCGTCGATCAACGCGCGAAGCAGGGAGTGGCACGTCGCGGGGACCCTCTCGGCGAGCTCGCGCAGGCTCACCGGATAGCGGGGCACGATGCTGAGCTTGCTGAGCCTAATTGCGCTCTTCGCGATCGAGCACGCGTGATCCGCGACACGCTCAACATCGTGGTTCACCTTCAGAATCGAAGCCAGCACACGAAAGTCGCGGGCCAGAGGCTGCATGAGCGCGAGCGTTTGATAGCACGCCTCTTCGATCGAGACCTCTTCGGCATCGACCTCGTTGTCCTGCTCGCGGACGTGCTCGGCGACCTCGGGGTCCAGCGCCCACAGCGCGTCGATCGCCGCCTCCAGCATGCCGATGGCGATCGTGCTCTGCCGCACCAGCCGCCGCTTGATCGCCGTGATCTGTGCGATCGGGTCGTGGCGGTTGCTTGGCTCGCGTTTGTTCGGCACGGCGGACACGGTCCCGGCCTCCTCAAGACTTTCTGAACCGGAAGGATTGTGGGCAGACAACGCCCCAAAGTCCACGATCGCGGGCTAAATCGGCTGTGATTGTCCTTGTCTTGCTTTGAGTCTTCGTCAATCCGCGGCCCGGCATCCACTAATTGAGCGATTGCCCGAGACGGTGCCGGAGCTGGCTCACGAGCGATGCGGGCTCGAGGTACGCGGGCGGCGGGCGGTAGTAGACCTCGTGCAGCGACTCGCCGGACTTCGGCTCAAGCCTGCGCACCGTCCCCTGAGCACCAGAGAACGCGCCGGCGACGCGCTCCGGCTCGGCTGTCCGAAAGATGATGTCCGGCGTCCGCAGGACGACCGCCCGCACGCCGAGCGCCGATGCTCCGGCGCGGATCTCGGCGAGGTCGAGCAACCGGCGGACGGCATCCGGCGGCTCGCCGTACGCCGCGGTGACGTCGGCCCGTAAGCCGTCCAGCTCGACGCGGCTGGAAGCCGTGGCAATCCGCCGGTACGCCTCGAGCCGCCGCACCTCGCTGGGGATGTACGGCCGTGGAATCATGCCGCCGATGCCGATCTCCAGACTGGTTCTGCTTGCGGCGGGCGGCGGTGCTTCGTGCGTCAGCTCCCGGACCGATTGTTCGAGCAGTCGGCAGTACAGCTCGTACCCGATGCTCGCGATGTGCCCGGACTGCTCGGAGCCGAGGATGTTCCCCGCGCCGCGGATCTCAAGATCACGCATGGCGATCTTGAAGCCGGCACCGAGCATCGAGTACTGCTCGAGCGCCTTCAAACGCTTGCGTGCGACCTCGTTGATCGTCTTGTTGTCCGGGAGCAGCAGGTAGCAGTAGGCCCGGTGCTTGCTCCGACCGACGCGTCCTCGGAGCTGGTGGAGCTCGGCGAGACCGAAGCGGTCCGCGTTGTCAACGATCATCGTGTTCGCGCGAGGGATGTCGATGCCGGACTCGATGATCGTCGTGCTGACGAGGATGTCGGCATCGCCTCGGATGAAGGTCAGCATGACCTTCTCGAGCTCCTGGGGCGACATCTGGCCGTGGCCGAAGATGACCCGCGCACCGGGCGCGAGCTGCGCGACTTCATCCGCCTTGCTCTGGATGTCGTGCACACGGTTGTGCACCCAGAAGATCTGGCCCTCGCGGGCAAGCTCGCGATCGATCGCCTGCTTGATCCGCTTGCGGTTGAACGGGATCACCTCGGTGACGATGCTCTGCCGGTCGGCGGGGGCGGTCGCGAGGCTCGAGATGTCGCGGATGCCCAGCATCGACATGTGCAGCGTCCGCGGGATGGGCGTCGCGCTCAGCGTCATCACGTCGGCGGTCATGCGCAGCTGGAGCAGCCGCTCCTTGTGCTCGACGCCGAACCGCTGCTCCTCATCGATGATGACAAGGCCCAGATCGGCGAACTTAACGTCCTTCGAGATCAGCCGGTGTGTGCCGATGACCAGATCGACCTGGCCTTTGCGGAGCCTCGCGAGGATCGCGTTGGCCTCCTTGTTCGACTTGAAGCGGCTGAGGCTCTCGATTTTGAAGGGATAGTCGGCGAATCGGCCGCGGAACGTCCGCTCGTGCTGCTCGGCGAGAACTGTTGTGGGCACGAGCACGGCGACCTGCTTTCCGAACTCGCACGCCTTGAACGCGGCGCGAATGGCCAGCTCGGTCTTGCCGAAGCCGACGTCGCCGCAGATCAGCCGATCCATCGGCCGCTCGCTGGTCATGTCCTTCTTGATCGCCGCCAGGCCCGCGAGCTGGTCATCGGTCTCCTGGTACGGGAACTCGGCCTCGAACTCATGCTGCCACTGGGTGTCGTACGGGTAGCGAATGCCCGGCAGGCTTTCTCGCGCGGCGCGCACCCGCAGCAGCTCAGCCGCGAGGTCGCGCACACTCTCGGCGACCTGCTCTTTCTGCTTGCTCCACTTCTGCCCGCCGAGCTTGCTGAGCGGCGGCTTTCCGCTGAAGCCGCCGATGTACTTCTGGACCTGGTCAATCTTCAGCGCCGAGACATGAAGCTGGCTCTTGTTCGCGAACTCGAGCGTGAGGAACTCTTCGAGGTCTTCATCGCGTTCTTTCCGCTTCTTGCTCGGCGGCGCAGCGACGCCGCGCTTGCCCAGCCTGTCCGGGTTCATCGTCCTCAGGCCGGTGAACTGTGCGATGCCGTGGTCAACGTGCACCACGTAGTCACCCGGCTCGATCTCGAGGAACGTATCCATCGCCCGGCCGCCGCGCATCCTTCGGGCTCGGCGCCTGGTCTGGAAGCGATGGAGCAGCTCGTGATACGGGACGACCGCCAGGCCGTCACCCCACAAGAACCCGCGGTGCACGTAGCCGACGAGTGTTGTCACGCCGAGCAGCTCGGGGCCGAACTCGGCAAGCAGCTCGCCGCAGCGCGATCGCTCGCCCTCGGTCTCGCAGGCGATGATCAACCGCCTGCCTTCGCTCGCAAGCGACTGCAGCTCCCCCACCGCTTCGCTCGCCGTCTGGCTGAACTGCGGCAGGCTCGCGACCGGCAGATCGATCCCGTCGTCGGACGGGTGCGCGATCGAGAACTGGTTGATCTCCGCGAAACCACGGAAACGCTCACGCAGCTGCTTGAAGACTGCCGGCGGGCCGAGCACGCCTCGCGAGTCCGTCAGACGTTCGTAGTAGCCCCGGCCTTGCTCGGTGACTTCCATGGTTTCTGCGAGCAGTGCGGCCGCGCGGTCGGGCACGAGATCAAGAAAGCTCACGCCCTCGGCGGCAAGATTCGGGTCGATCGCTCCGGCGACCAGCTCAATGATATCGAGCCGCCGATCGGAGCCCATCGTCTCTAGATCGATCTCCGTGATGCGATCGATCTCGTCGCCGAAAAAGTCGATCCGCACGGGCGAAGCGGTCGGCCCGCCGGTGGGAAAGACATCGACAATTCCGCCGCGGACAGCGAACTCGCCCGGATCCTCAATCGCGTCACGCCGGTCGTACCCCGCGTTGTCAAGCCAGGAGATCAGATCTTCCTGGCGGCACCGATCCCCGGACGACAGACGCCTGCTGAGCGATTCAACCTGCGAAGGTCTCGGCACGGTCTGCATCAGCGCATGGATCGGCGCGACAATGACCGGGGCCTCGCCCTCACGGATAGCCAGCACAGCTCGCACGGCGGCCACGCGCTCCGCGAGAAGATCCGCGGCCGCGTCCGATTCACCGGGCAGCACTTCCAGCGCGGGAAGCCTGATGCAATCGGTCCCGACGAGGGCGAGCTCATCGACCGTGTTTTCCGCGTCGTCGAGATGAGCGAGCACGAGCACGACAGGCTGACCGATCTGCCGAGCGACGGCCGACGCGACAAGCACCGTCGAAGAGCCGACCGCGCCGGACGCCGCTACCGAACGCCCCTCGGAGAGCGCCGACGCGAGCGATGCCACCGCTGGGTCATGCAGCACAGCGTCGATCGGGCTCGCAGTAATCGTCATCCCGCTCCCAGCCGCGAACCGCACGCCCCAACCTCACGAAGACACAGCCCCACAGGCGTTCGGTGCGTCTGGCTGAGCCGATTCTACGGCGAATCGAAAGTGACAAGCGGGCCGAGCTTCGCGGCGGTCTTGGGGCCGATGCCGCGCACACGTTGCAGATCGTCGGTCGAGGTGAAGTGTCCGTTGGCGGCGCGCTCTTCGACGATCCGCTGGGCGTAGACGGGGCCGATGCCCGGCAGGAGGTCAAGTTCCTCGGCTGTTGCCGTGTTCACTGCGATGCGTGCGGCGATCGAGTCCGAAGCCGACAGCCGCACGGGAACCGCTTGCGCGGCCTGCTCCGCCGAGGCGGTGGCGTCGGGCAAGACCGCCGCATCATCAGTCCATCCACTTGCCGTCGCAGGTCGAGCTTCGGGCGGTGCCTGCTCGACACGGACGGGCTCGGGTACCGCGGCGGCAGGGGGCGCGTGCACGGTTTCCACGAACAGTGATCGCCCCACGCCGAGCAATCCAACGCCTCCCAAGACGGCGACCGCAGCCCATTTGGCCGGGCCCTCGATCTGGCTCGCCCGGTCGCTCAAAGCCTCGCACCCTGCGCAGCGGCCGAACCGGCGGCATCCCGCGTGGCCGTGGGCCGTCCCTCACGGATGGTTCGTCTCAGCTGGGCGAGAGCCGCGACGGCGGGACGCGGACCGCCGGACCCATCGACGATGCTGCCGATGACCGATCGCTTCGCGCCGGGCGGCATCTCCCGCTCCTGCCACGTCATGCTGACCACACTCGGCCGACTGGCGATGATCTCGAGCGCTCTCGAAAGCCACTCGAGATCCTCGCTGGAGAGCCCGACGCGGTCGGGCGGCTGCGCCGGCGCGACGGCGTGCACCGCGAGCGGGCGATCCAGGAGGGCGTATCGATCAAGCGTCGCGGCGAGCTGCATCAGGTCCCGGCCCGCTTGTCCCGGTTTGGGCCGTTCGAGCTCGAGCCTGACGGCCCATGCATCCACCCCGATGCCGGCCTGCTGCACCATCTCGGCGTACAACGTGCCCGGGAGCGACCTGGGCCGGTGCGTCGGCTCGCTCCCAAACGGGTGCACCACCTCGATCTGCATCTTGCCCTGCGGGTGGAGCTTGCGGGCAAGGAGCATCACCATCCGAGTCAGATCCATCATCTGCTCGAACGTGAGCTGGATGTTGAGGTTCCGGTTCAGGCCGCTCAGCACCGTCCACCGCGGGACCGTCCGGCGGTACCGCGTGATCACGTTCTTCACGTGCTCGTAGATCACCTCTCGGAGCGTCTCGTAGTCGTGCTCCCAGATGTACAGCCAGTCGGGAACATCGCTCTTGTCGAAGCCGATCACCGGGCCGGCGAGCACGGTCATCTTGGCCCGGCGGACGGCCCACTCGATCCAGCGATCGGTTGACGCGAAGCTGTACCGACCCTCGTCCGGCTCGAGCTCGCGCCAGCTCATCGGCAGGGCGAGAAAGTCGCTCGACAACGCGAGCACCTGCTGCGTCGCGGGCGAGAACTGGTTCGCGTTGATCGACGCCGCGACGGCCGGCTTGCCCGCCAGCACGAGCCCTGTGTCGTTCGGGCTCTTCACAGGCGGGCCCTGAATCGTGCCCGAGCGGGGCACCTCCTTGCCGGTGGCGGCGGCGTACCCGGCACCGGTTAGGCGATCGGGCAGCGCCCGCTCGATGTGCACATCGGTCAGGAGCTGGCTGGCGTGGGTCGCGAGATCCAACGCCCGGCGGGCGCGGCGATCCGCTTCGACCGAATAGGCGTGATGCCCACCGCTCGCCGCGACACCCTCGCTCTGGCTCACCAGGGCTTCGGTGAACGCGAGCCTCGCGTCCTCCAGGGCGAGGAGCGCCGGCTCGTCGGGGGACAGATCGAAGAGCTGCCAATCCTCGAGCTTATTCAGCAGCACCATGATGCGCTGCCGGGCAAGCTCCAGGCTCAGAAGATACGGCTCATCGCGTTCAGGAAGCAGGCACGTGGAGAGGACCAGCGGCTGGGAAGCCGACGGATTCGCGGCAACGCCGGGTTGGGCCTCGCCGCCCTCCTCATCAGGGACGGCCGGGAAGGGCATCGAGAGGCCGGCCGCCTCGGCCGAGGGCTTCTCACAGACGATCCTGCCGTCTTCCGAGCGGACCTGCGCCGGAACCGGGATGCCGTCGGGACCGAACAAGAAGGCATCGCGCAGCGGCCACGCCGAGGCGGGTCCGTGATCATCAAAGACTGCGAAGCTCAGCATCGTCGATCATGCGGCCGAAGGGGCCGCCGCTCCCGTTCCTTCCTTCTCGGTCCGCGATGAACCTTGGTCCGCGATGAACCTTGGTCCGCGATGAACCGTCCGTTCGAGACCACCCGCTCGCCCGTCATGCGGCTGCGGGTACCGCTCGGTACGATAGAACACTCACCGTCCAGAGGAATGATTCCGTGGGAAACGCATCCACGCTGTTTCAGAGCGAACTCGCCCCGCCGGTCAGCCGCGGGAAGGTTCGCGATGTGTACGCCCTGGGCGACGATCGCGTGCTGCTAGTCGCATCGGATCGCGTCTCGGCGTTCGACGTTGTGCTGCCGACGCCGATCCCAGGCAAGGGCCGGCTGCTCACCCAGATCGCTGGGTTCTGGTTCCGCTTCATCGAGGACCGCGGCCTTTGCGGCTCGTTCCTCATGTCGACGAGCGCGGCGGCGATCCCGGATGAAGTCTTCGAAGGCGCGCTGACCACCCGCGAAAGCCTGAAGGGCCGCATCACGCTCGGGGCTCGCTGCGATGTGCTCCCGATCGAGTGTGTCGTCCGAGGCTTCCTCGAGGGCTCGGGATGGGCCGAGTACGAGCAGCGCGGATCCGTGTGTGGTGTTCGACTCCCCGCCGGGCTCCGGCGGTGCGATGAGCTGCCCGAGCCGATCTTCACACCGGCGACAAAGGCGGCCCGCGGCAGCCATGACGAGAACATCGACGAGCGAGCCGCCGCCGACTTGGTGGGACCGGAAACCCTCGAGCGTGTGCGCGAGCTCTCGCTGGCGATCTACAGCCAGGCCGCCGCCTACGCGCTCGAGCGCGGCATCATCATCGCGGATACCAAGTTCGAATTCGGGCACCGAGTCGATACCGGGGAGCTCGTCATCGTTGACGAAGCCTTGACGCCGGACAGTTCTCGCTTTTGGCCGGCCTCGAGCTACGAACCCGGCCGGCCCCAGCCGAGCTTCGACAAGCAGTTCATCCGTGAGTTCCTCGCCGAGCTCGTCAAGCGCGGCGAGTGGGACAAAGGCGACCCCGGCCCGGATCTTCCGGAATACGTCGTCGATGGCACGATCGCCCGTTACCAGGAAGCGCGGGACCGGTTGCTCAGCGAATGAACACCAGCCGCACGCCGGCCTACTGCCTCTCGACGTCAAGCTGAAGCGCACGCTCGTTCGCACGGGCTTCGATGGAGGCAGCAAACGCGTCGTAGTCCTCCGGCCTCGGGAAGAGCTCATCGAAGCCAGGCTCGCCACTTTCTTCAGCCCGCTCGTTCAGGGTCTCTCGAAGCTCACGCTCGAGGATCATGTACGCGAAAAGCCTGAGCTCGTTGGGCGCTCGGAGATACAGATCCTGCTTCTGATCCATCGGCAGCGGCCCGATGAACCGGCCGAACAGTCCGCCCGCCAGGACGCGGAAGTCCCTCGGCAAGACTTCCATCCGCGCATACGAGCCGCCGGCGTTCAACGTTCGGAGCTGCTCATCAATGTAGTACTTGTGATACTGACGCGCCCAGTCGTACTGCTCGCGGAAGAGCTGCTGATCGCCGGCGAGGAGCCCGCTCGTGAACGCGCCCTGCAAAGCGCCCGTGACCTGCGTCGCGTACACCTGCGGCGAGGTCAGGCGGGCCTCCATCTCTTCTTCCACGAACTCCGGCAGCGGGTTCCGAAGACGATCCTTCAGCGTGAAGTCATTAAAGTTCAAGCCGGGCCAGTTGATGAGGTGCTGCCTGTACCGCTCGGCCTCGGCGCGATCACCCCGGCGGAACAGCATCAGGATCGCGTCGGCGATGAAGTTCGTGTACCCGGCTGCGAACGTGTTGTACGGGTCGCTTGCCTCGGCGTACTCCCCGGCTCGCTCGGTGACCTCCTCCAGGATGTCGGTGTACGCATCGATGAACCGGGGGTTCGGCACCGCGAGGTAGTACGCGTACTCGCCCTGAATAAACTCGAGGTAATCGAAGTACACCTCGCCGTAGCGGAACAGCTCCTGGATGGAGTGCGTCGTCATGCGATCGGTGTTGACGAAGTCGTAGTCCTGCTTGTTGCGGTCCTCGAACCGGCCGAGCCCTCGCTCGACGCCCGTGCGGGCCCAGTAGAGGCTGTGCGTCGCGGGGTGCCGCCAGTCGAGCGGACCGTACATCTCGATGTACCGGACCATGCGGTCCGGGTCCATGTTGTAGTCGTCGATGATGACACGCTTGCGGAGGTGCGCGATGTACTCCGCCCAAGCGGCCTCCATCTCGGGGTCGTGCTTGAGCTGGGTGAGCGCCCGCAGCCGCGTGAGATCACGGGCCCGCTCGATGCCGAGGATCCCACCGAACTCCTCGTCGCTCAGCCCGCGCCGGTGGAGTTCCTCGTGGACGGCGTGCCTGCGGAGCGTGTCCGCCGGCCTTTCGCTCCCAAACAGCCCGCGGAGCATGTCGCGCAGCTCCGCGACCTTGGGCTCCCGCCGCACGGCTTCCTCGAACGTCGGCGCCGCGTCGGCGACGACACGCATCCAATCGGCATAGACCTGCATCGCACCCTCGCGGGTGCGTGTCTCGGCGCTCGCCGGCGGAGGCGGTCCGAGCACGCTCGTCCACTCCTCGGCCACCTTCCGCTTGTAGTACCTGTTCGCGTCATCGGTGATGCCCTGAATCTTGTGCAGGAAGATGTACGCGAGCTCTTTATGGATGAGCATGTCGTTCGGGTTCGCCCGCAGCGCCTCGTCTCGGAGCAGCCGCACACCCGACTGCACCCAACGCCACCGCTCCTCCGGGGTCTGCGTCGTCACCGAGATGTTGTACGCCAGGTTCCACGCGTGAAAGACCCAGACACGGGGGAAGCGTGGCTGCAGCTTCGTGATCGCCTTCGAGAGCTCGATCGCTTCGTGGTACTTGCCGGCCTCCTTGAGCTCGTTCGCGCGGTACCAAAGAAAGTTCACAAAGACGCCGCGGAACGCCCCCATCGCGATACCGAGCGAGACCTCCGGCCCGTCGTTCTCCGCCGCCGAGTCCGCGTAGACCAGCTTGTTGGTGCCGACCGATTCGGTGATCGACGCCCCGACGAGCCCGGAACCGGCCAGGCACGCGGCAAGAACGGAACCTGCGATCAATTGAATCACTCTGTCGCGTGACATGCGCTGCTCCGTATGACGACCACTGCTCTCTACGGTTCAATGACCGGAATAGATCGCCAGCTCCCGCTTTCGAAAGACCTGGACCGCGACGCCGTACAGCAGCGCGATCCAGACGGCCACGACACCCATACCGCGAGCGATGCCGGCGAGCGACACGTTCTCGCCGGCGACGAGGCGCTCGACCGGAGAGAGCTCCCCGTACGTGAGGAACAGCCACGACACGCCGTGGGCGATCGCCGAGATCAGCACGCGGAAGTACACGATCTCCTGATCGTGATTGATGGTCGCGTAGGTCGCGAGCGCGTCCTTGATGAACGGAGCGCTCTCGGCGATCAAGAAGACGCCGAACGAGACCATGCTCGCGACCGAGAAGCTCAGAAAGGTCGCGGCCGTGATCCCGAGCATCGCGAGAAAGGCGAGCTTGATCCACAGCACAAAGACCGACTTTACGAAGTTGGTGTGGTACGACCCGACGGCGTACGACAGACGGAGGCTGCCCGCGGGGAACTGCATCCGGTCCGGATTGGGCGCGACGCTCATGCCGACAAACCGCCGGCGCTCCTGGTCAATCATCAGCCGCGATTCACCGTTGACGAACGTCACTCTGACATCGCCGTTCTCGTCGAGCAGATCACCGGAGCGGAGCAGGTCAACGTTCGACAGCCGGCCGCTGAGCACGCCCTCCCGCAGCATGACGTACTCGGGCTCGTCGGAGGTGACGAGCGTTGCCAGCGGCGCCCCCCGCTGCGGCGGCGCGTAGATCGACGGCGTGAGCCGGATGCTGCTGCCGAACCCCAGCGCCGTCGTGCGGTTCACCGGCACCGAGTTTGCGACAGAGATGCCGATGCGGAACTGTTGGTCCGGCCGGTTGGCGCCCGCGTCGATCCGCCAGTGCAGCGTGACGGGCACATCGGCGTCCGGATCGAGGCCGACGTCCTCGAAGACGAACGTCTGCTGCTGGCCCGGCGGCACCGCGAAGTACAGCAGCCGCCACTGGCGTCTGATCTCCTCGTCGATGTCGTCGTACTGGTCCTGCGTCAGTTCGAACGCCGGGTCGCGCTCGCGGACGATCTCCACGCGCTCGGCGATCATGTCACGCACGACCTCGTCGGTGATCGGCGGCTCGGTGACGTAGACGGTTCGGCGGGCCGTCAGAATCTCACTCTCAAGAATGAGCCGGTCTTCGCTGATCCCAGTGTCACCCATCGCGACGAAGGCCTCGCGTTCATCCTGCGCGGGCTGGTTCCTGAGGTACTCGACGAACAAGAACACACCGGCGGAATTCACGGCGAGCAGCAGCGCGGCCAGCGTCGAGACGCCGAGCCACTTTCCGAGGACGTACTGCCACGCCGCCACCGGCTTCGTGATCGTCTGCCAGATCACCTTGTCCCGCTGCTCCGACGCCACCGTACTGACGCTGAACGCGACAACCAAGACCGCGATAAGCCAGAACGTACCGCCCGTGCCGTACTGCATGAAGCTCTGCACGCGGTAGCGCAGCGGCTGCTCGCCATCGAGCAGCCCGGGCAGGGCAGCGAGGCCGAAAAGCAGCAAGACGATGAACACCAGCGAGAGCTTGAGACGGACGGCCTCGGCCAGAACATTCTTTGCGATCGCGAAAACGGGCCCCTTGCCGCTCAGCAGCAAGCTCGCGCCCTGCAGCAAAACGGTAAACGCCAGCGCCAGCGAGCTGATCCCGCCGGCGAACGTCGCGTAGGGCCTCGTCGAGGCGAAGACCGCCATCGGCACAATCACAACCGCCGCCGCCGAGAGCAGCCCAAGGTAGGTCAACCCGACACCCAGCCACACGGTCACGAGCAGGACCGCTGTGACAACGAGCACGCTGAGGATAAAACCGGTGGGCGTCGACGCCCGGCCGATCAGCTCGGTCATCATCCGCTGCGCGGTCGTGGCGTTCGTGATCGTCTCCGTCGCGAGCTGCGATGCCGCATCAGGCACGGCCTCGACAGCCTCCGTCGGCACCCGGTTGGCCTGCACAACGGCACCAACGATCAGCACAAGTGCGATGACGCCGAGCACCGCCGACGCAACGGTCTTGAAGCCCCGCGTCCGCTGGGCCCGCTGCAACCGTCCGGCTGTGTCGCGGATATTCAACCCGACCGCTCCCGATCTGCATCCGCCTGCTCACCGCCGAGCAACGAATCGATCACGCTCCGATCTACGTCCTCTGCGGGTTGCGACGCCGAAGCGTCGGCCGGCTCAGGGGCCGGGGCATCGTGCGACGCGACGTTCCGACCCAACGGGCGGCTGGCCTCGTGGCGCTCAGCGGCGTCTTCGGCCGGGTGCTCGGCTTCCATCAGATCGGCGAGGACGTCGGCCTGACTCGCCGCTTCAGAGCCCGAGGGAGCGTCCGGCGAATCACCGGACAGGATCTCCTCCGCCGGATCATCTTCGGTGAGCAAGCGATCGATGACAGCCTCGGGCGGCGCGGCCTCGTCCTCGCCCGCGGCCAGGAACGCAGCCGTTCGTCCGTCGTTGGCGGCCCCCGAGGTCTCGAGACGCTCCTGCTGCGCTCGCTCGACGATGTCAAGGAACTTCTCTTCGAGCTTCTGCCGGGGATGGCTGACGCGGAGGATGCTCCGCTCGCCCCCGGTGCGTTCGCGGATCACGCGGTCCAGCTCGGCGATGGTCTCTTCGTCCAGCGCATCCGTCTCGATGGTCGTCTTGCTGTGCTTGGTGAGCAGATCGTCCGTGGTGCCCTCGTCCCGCTTCTTGCCGCCATACAGGATGATCATGCGGTCGACGACGTCCTCGACGTCCGAGAGCAGGTGGCTCGAGAGCAGGATCGTCTTGCCACGCCGCCCGAGCTCGATGATCAGGTCCTTGACCTGCCTCGTACCGATCGGGTCGAGCCCGGTGGTCGGCTCGTCGAGAATGAGAAAGTCCGGGTCGTTGATAAGCGCCTGCGCGAGGCCGATGCGACGCTGCATGCCCTTCGAGTACTCCCGGACCGGCCGGTGCTGGGCCGCCGCGAGACCGACCATGTCGAGGAGTTCGTCGATTCGCTTGCTCCTCGTCTTCGCGTCGATCTGGAAGAGCTTGCCGTAGTAGTCGAGCGTCTCGCGTGCGTTGAGAAAGGGGTACAGAAAGCTCTCTTCGGGGAGGTACCCGATGCGAGCTTTGATGCTTACATCGGTTGGAGGCTTGCCGAAGACCACGAGGCGGCCCCGCGAAGGATGGAGCAGCCCGAGGATCATCTTGATCGACGTGCTCTTGCCCGAGCCGTTGGGCCCGAGCAGCCCGAACACCTCGTGCGGCATGATGTCAAACGTCAGGTCCTCCACCGCCCGGACTCGCGCACGCATCCAGAAGTCTCGGAAGACCTTGCTGAGCCGTTGACAGGCGACCACGGGCGTGCCGCTCTGGGCAACGGTCGGCGAGAGAGTTGTCGCGGTCGCGGTCATCCCATACCTCTTCGCTCGGAACTATTCCACAAAGACCGCGTCATCCCGGAGCCTCGTCTGCTCGTTCCGGATTCGCGTCTCGCGCTCCTCGGCGGCCCGCCGCAGACGTTCGCGGTTCATCTCGCGCTCCAGCTCTCGCTGGATCTCGGGATCGCGGTTGAGCTCAAGATCGACGATGCTGGTCCCTTCCGGGATGAGCATCGCCTGCACGGCGTCGTTCTGCAGGAAGTCCCCGAACGCCCTGGACCACTCCGTGTACACCAGCACGTCCGCGTTCGATCGGTACTGAGGAAGCTTGGCTCGGAATGTGACAAGATCGGCGAGCGCTGCGTCACGCGCCGAGTTCGCGAACGTCTGCGCCTCTCCGAGATCGACGGTGATCTGACCGGAGACGCTGCTCGCGGGAACGACCAGCGTCTCCGCGTCTTCCAAGCCATCGACCTCCGAGCTGACGGTGACGGCCTCGCCGAGCATGACGCTGTCAATCGCTTCAAACAGAGCGTCCGCGGCCGCGTCGTCGCCGAGATCAATCGCACGCTCGTACCGGCTGATCAGGTCGATCAGCGGGCGGGCCGCGCCGCCGGCGAGCCGATTGAGCTGCGTCCGCGCGTCCTGCTCGGCCACCTCACGCTGCTCCGCCGCGTTCACGGTTGCCTTGGTCACCGCGCCGAAGTCGTCGAACAACCCCAGGGGCGGGCTGGGGTCATTGACGTCGAGACGCACGATCTCAATCCCCATCGACAGCGAGGGATCGTCGGCCAGATCGAGGATCTCCTGGGCGATCGCTTCCGCCCGCCTCGCGACGGAGCCCTCGGAGCCGGGGGTCATCTTCACAACATCGTCGATGCCGACCTCGGCGATCGCGCGGACCATCGCCCGCTCGACGGTCAGCCTCAGCAGCTCCCGCTCGTCACGCTCGTCGATGTTCGTCAGCCAGTCCGTCGGGCTCGTCCGCTGATAGGAGACCTCGACCCGCGCGTGAGCGACATTCAGGTCGCCGGTGATCAGCGAGCCATCCTCGGCCGGGTTCAGCGTGTCGCGGAAGGACGACGCGATCTGTTCGATGGTGTTCCGCCGCTGACGCTCCGAGAGCCGCGGGAAGAACGCGTCATCGATCGTGAACTGCTGCTGACCGACCTCGACCTTCACCAGGTCGCCGATGGGCGGCGGCCACGCGAGCGCGAAGCCCGAGCCGAGATCACGGTCAACGATCGCGCCGAACCTCAGCCGGACGGCCCGTTCGCCTTCGTCAACAGACTGAAAGCCGCTTAAGAGGAACAGGACCACGAGGCCCAGCATGATGACGCCCAGAATGCCGTAGGCGGTGTTCAACGCGGCCAGGGCCGAGCGATTGGCCCGGTCCATGAGCATCGCGTCCTCGCCCGAGTCGGCATCGCTGCGGAGCGTGACCGACGACGGCCTGGTGCTCACACTCAGATCATCTTTCAGGGGAGCGGAATCGGATCCGACGTCACTCATCGGGTGCCCCCCCCGGCAACCTCATCGCCTTCTGGCGTGTCATCACCGCTAATCACGCTGTTCACGAACGTCGGCTCGGTGTACCGGAAGCCCGGCGCGCCAGAGAGCACGAGCGTGATCTTCTTTGAGTACGCCTCACGCAGGAACTCGAGCTCGGCGAGCAGCGTCGCGAGCTCCGGGCTCTCCTGCATCTGTGCGATGAACGTGCCCGCCTCCTGCTCGCCGTTCGCCCGCAGCTGCTTCGCCAGCCGGTCCGCGAACGACGTGATGCGTCGCGCGTCGGCGTCGGCCCGCGACCTTATTGACTGCGCCATCGCCTCGCCCTGGCTGATCGTCTCCTGTGCCAGCCGCTGGCGGTCGGCTTTCATCCGAGCGATCACGTCTTCGCTGTTCGTCTCGGTCAGCCGCACACGGTTGATGCCGACGTCCACGATCTCGATACCCAGGGGCGGGCTGCTCGCGTCACGCCGCAGCACGGCGAGGATCTCACTCTCGAGCGTCGGCAGCTGCGAGCCATCAATGTCGAGCGTGAAAAGCTCATCCAGACGGAAGCCGCTGGTCACGCTCAGTGCGCTGTTCAGGCTGCTCTTGACCGTTCGCTCGGCCTGCGCGTAGTGATCCTCGGCGCTCTGGCCGGCGTTCGAGAACTTCTGATAGAACGTCAGCGGCGAGCTGACACGCCACAGCGCATACGCCTCAACAACGATCTGGTTGTCGTCGGCCGTCTGCTGCTGCGTGCCGCTCACCTGCACGAGCTGCAGGCGCGTGTCGTAGCTCGTGACCGACTGGAACGGATACGGCAGCTTGAGCTTGAGACCGGGCGTCTCCTGCACGCTGGCGTCGTCAGCCTTGCCAAAGACTGTCACAACGGCCCGCTCGTTGAACGGAACGGTGTACGTGAAGCTAAACGAAACAAGGGCCAGCACGATGGCGCCGGCGAGCAGGAAAAAAGCCGGTGTCCGCAGTGTCTTGATCATCCAGTGCGTCCTTCTAAGAGCGTGCCGCTCGTAAACCGTGTCGTCGTTGCGCACCCGCCTTCATCCGTCGGGCGACGCGTGTGCTTGCCGTGCCGAACTAGAAATCCTGATTCTCGGGGTCGAACACATCCGTGCCAATGTACACATCCTTGAGATCGATGCGGATGCGCTTCTGCAGCTGGTTGTCGATGATGTACACCCGCATGTCCTCGATCGCCTGCGCCATCTCCGCTAGACGCAGCCGCATGTCCATGATCTCGGGCGCCGCCTGGAACGCCGCGAGCCGGCCGCGGTACGTCTCCGCGGCCCCGCGGGCCTGCATGTGCGTCTCCCACCGCGTGCCTTGCGCGGTAAGGATCGCGTCCGCCGCGCTGCCGCTCGATTCTTCGATCAATGTTCGCACGGCGATCTCTTGCTCGCGCACCGCTGCCTCGTCGGCGTCACCGGTCCGGAAAGCGTCGTAGTCGTCAAGCGCAGCGATGATCTCTGCCGCCCGCGCCTCCGACCCAACCGTCTCGGCGAGTTCCTTCGCCCGGTCTGCCTCGGCGTTCGTCACGGACTGCTTGGATTTCTGGGTCGCCTCGAAGACCTGCTCGAACGCGGCGGCCGCCTCACGCGGTGGCCGGGCGTCTTCGAAGCCGATGAACAGCACCTCAACCCCCGCGCCGCGCGGCACACCGGACGCATCGGGGTTCAAGGCGGCAAACGCCGCCTCGATGCCGGCCTCGAGCGACTGCCTGATGGCATCTCTGCCGCTGCCGATGATCTCTTCTACTGTCCGAGAGCCAAGCTCCCGCACGAGCACACGCTGCGCCGTGTGGCGGAGGATCGCGTCTCGCGATTCCGGATCACGTCCCAGCATGAGGAACGACCGCACTTCGCCGGGCTTCACCGAGTAGTAGAGCGGCACACGGACCGTCGCCAGCGACAGGGCCCGGCCGCCGGTACCCCCGCCGCTCAGCCGGTCGGGCTGCACAACCATCAACGTCTCGCGGAGCGTCTCATCCTGCCAGAGCACGGGCCCTTCGATCCGCACGGGCTCGCCGGCGAGTTCGAGAACTCGCACGCCGGTGGCTGTCCTCTCGAGCACCTCGACCGTCCGCTCTTCTTCACCCTCGCCGACCTTCTCTTCTCGGATGTAATCGGGAATGACGACCCGGCCGATAGGCCACGGAGGCTTCACGTGCAGGCCCGGGCCGAGTTCGCGATCGGAAGGGCTGCCGTTGACGAGAAGAAGACCGCGCTGATGCGGATCAACGACAATGAACGAGGTCATCAGCCATGAACCCAAACCGCCGACCAGCACGAGCCAAAGAAAGCTCTTGCTCAGCAGCCTGTAGAACCAGCTCCCGGTGACCTCGAAGCCGAACTGATAGTTGATGGCGTCGCTGATCGATTCGGCGATCCGGTCGGGCGCCGCAACGAAGCCGAGCAGCCGCGAGTCGAACGCCGGACGCGGGAACTCGCCCGCCTTGCGGGGCCGATAGATGTCGAGAACAAAGCTCGCAAAGATCTCTGCGCCGAGCACAACCAGGGCGATCGAGAAGATCTGATCGAGTGCACCCAGGAGCCACGAAGCGCCGGCGATGTCCGCGAACTGCGAGACCGCGATCAACAAACCGAACAGCGACGAACCGACCGCGTAGACCGCGCCGCCCCTGAGATTCTCCCACACCTTCGCGCGTGCCATCCCCGATGTGAAACGGGCGAAAACAAAGCCGATCACGGCGACGCCGATTCCGATGGCGATCGCCCAGCCGTGTGCACCCGTCGCGCCCGCTTCAGCAGCACGCCCGCCCTCGTTGACCGCGTCGAGAGCTGTCGTCGAACCGCCCGTGAGCCGGAGCACTCCGCTGACAACCAGCGATGCACCCATGACCAGGCTGACCGCGGGGAGCATGAACTTGTACAGGGAATCGAGCCGCCGGGCCGCGACCCGCAGATCGCCCGATGCCTCGTCGAACACGCTCGAGCTTGTCAGGTCGTCGGCGGCGAAGTTCTCTTGCTCAATCGCCTCGATACGCTCACGCCGATGCTGATCGAACACGACGGCCAGCGCAACCCAGACGACGATCCCAAGCAGCACGAAGATCGAAGCGGTGACCGATGCGGCATCAGCACGCAGCAGACCAAAGATCAGCAGTGCCGACCCGAGCGCGATCTGGATGCCCGCACCCAACAGTGCCACGCCGGTCGCCCGTTTGTACGAGAGATAGTCAGCTTTCATTGGCTTTGGGTTCCCAATTCAGTCGTTGGCACCACAACATCAGATCACGATCCGAGAAGCGCCTCTCACGAAGACCTATCACGGTCAACCGCGCGATCCCTCCATGGAAGCGGTCGGCATTCTCCGCAGCCCGCCCGGCCAGATCCACCATTTCAAGGCCCGCACCGTGATCAGAGCTTGCCCCTACGTGCGCACGGCTCGCGACCATGACAAATCCTGACGCCGGCATGCTCAAACCGGCAGCGAACAAGCCCACGAAAGACCACCGCCCGAGCGGGCAACGCGTTTGATCTACGAACCACCCATCACTATGTTCACCGGCCGCGTGAACTTTTTGCTCCCCGAGGCGTACCACTAGGTTCTGCGTGCCGGATCGGGGCGACGTCTCCCGCGATCCGCCTCGGGCATCGATCCCCCGCACCGAAAAGACCGCCTGCTCAACCGCGGAAAACGCCCATGATCAGCCAGATTCTCGGCATCGCGCGAAACACGCTCGTCGAAAGCCTCCGGCAACCGATTTTCTTTGTCATGGTCGTTATTTCCGGGCTGCTGCAGTGGCTCAACACCGCGTCCGCCGCGTACAGCATGGGCTACTCGACCACCGCCGAGGTGTCGGGTGACGACAAACTCCTGCTCGACATCGGCATGGGAACCATCTTTCTCTTCGGGACCCTCCTGGCGGCATTCCAGGCAACCGCTGTCATCAGCCGCGAGATTGTGGACAAAACAGTCCTCACAGTTGTCGCCAAGCCGGTGGCCCGGCCAACGATTGTGCTGGGCAAGTACCTCGGCGTCGTCGGCGCGATCCTGATGGCGGTCGCCGTAATGATCACGTTCCTGCTGTTCGGCATCCGGCACGAGGTCATGTCCACCGCCGCCGACAACTTCGACATGCCGGTCGTCACCTTCCTCAGCGGCGCCGTCGGCATCAGTCTCGCGGTCGCCGTTTTCGGCAACTTCTTCTATGGATGGTCGTTCCCACAGGTCGCGCTGACGGTCATGGTCCCGCTCGTGCCGGGAGCGTTCGTCGCGACTCTTTTCTTTGACAAAGAGTGGGAAATCCAGCCGCTCGCGACGGACTTCAAACCGGCTGTGCTCGTGGCCTGCCTCTCGCTCGCAATGGCGATCATGGTGCTGACCGCGATCGCCGCCGCCGTGTCCACGCGGTTGGGCCAGGTGATGACCATCGTCGTGTGCTCGGGCGTCTTCGTCATCGGGCTGCTCTCGAATCATCTGCTCGGACGCGTCGCGTTTCAGAACGAGTTCATCGCCGTGATCGAGTCTGCCGAGCCGCAAGAAGCCCGATTCCGCGGGTTCGATCGGCCGCAAGCCAGATACGACGTGCGGTTCAACACGTTCCCGGAAGCACCGCTCGGCCCGGGAACGTCGATCTGGTACGGGCCCAGCACGACCGGCATCGCGATGGCGGTCCCGGAGTTCCAGCCGTTCGAAGGAGACGCCACCGATCGACGGGTCATCGGCGACGAGGAGACCCCGCCCGCGGTCATCGTGGCCGAGTCATCCGGCCGAGACGCCGTCTTCCAGCAGGCCGGCGGCCTGGCGGTTCGGGTTGATCGCCCGCCGCAGGAAGGCGACTACGTCTTCCTCGCCCCCACTACCACCAACCCCGTCGCGATCGCCGCATGGAGCATCGTCCCGAACATGCACTACTTCTGGCTGCTCGACGCCGTGACGCAGAACCGCACCGTCCCGGTCGATCACTTGGTCCGAATAGCTGTCTACAGCCTGCTCCAGATCGGCGTGTTTCTCAGTCTCGCTGTCATTCTGTTCCAACGCCGCGACGTCGGCTGATACACTCACCCGTTCATTATCCGGAGACCTGCAATGGCTGAAGACGGCTCAAAGACGGTCAAAGTTGTCATCATCGTGCTCTGCCTCGCCGGCGCGGCCGCGGGGCTCTACTTCGGCGTCTTCGCATCGGGCGGCGGCCCTGTGCTGCCGGAAGGCTCGAACGAGCCCATGACACCCGAAGAGCAGGGCATGGGCGACATGACCGAGGAAGAAATCGAGGCCGTCACGTCCGGCGCGTGACGACGGCCTCCGCCGGCGAAACGCGCGACCGAAGACAGCCCTGTCAGCTCGGCCCTGTCAGCCCAGCTCGACAGGCTGGCCGACCGACCGCAGGACATCGTCGTAGATGTCAATCACTCGTTGAGCCGCACCGTCCCACGTGAGCCCCCGCAACTCCATGGGGCCGTGCTGCCGCAGCGTCTGGCTCAGCGGCGGATGGCGCAGCACAGCGATGACTTTGTTGGCCATCTCATCGATGTCCCAGAAATCAACCTTCAGCGCGTGCGTGAGCACTTCGCTCACGCCGGACTGCTTGCTGATGATCACGGGGACATCGTTCTTCATCGCCTCGAGCGGCGCGATGCCAAAGGGCTCCGAAACGCTCGGCATGACATAGCAATCCGCCATCTGGAACACGCGATCGACGTCTTTCCCGCGCAGGAACCCGGTGAAGAGGACCTTGTGCCCGATGCCGAGCGCGGCCGCTTCCTCGATCATCCTCATCGCCATATCGCCCGAGCCGGCGACCACGAACTTGACATTCTCGTAGCGGTCGAGCACGCGCCGCGCCGCCCGCACGAAATACTCGGGCCCCTTCTGCATCGTGATTCGGCCGAGGAAAAGCACGATCTTGTCGGTGCTCTCGATCTGTGACCCCGGCGCGGGCTGCTGATCCTCTCGCTCGACCCCGTTGTAGACCACATCGATCTTGTCGGGGCTGATGCCGTACCGCTCGATGCAGATCGACTTGGTCAGCCGGCTCACAGCGACCACGCGCACCGCAGCGTGCATGCCGCGGCGTTCGATGTCGTAGACACGCTGGTTGATGTTCTCCCCGGAGCGATCGAACTCGGTGGAGTGGATATGAGCAACCATCGGACGGCTGCTCACCCGCGACAGCGCCATGCCCGCAGGGTACGTCATCCAGTCGTGCGCGTGGATCACGTCGAACCGTTCCGCGCCGGCGAACCGCACAAGCATCTGCGCGTACGTCTCGCAGTCGCGCTGCATGTCGCCGGAATAGTGGTGCCCGCCGATCGCAGCTCTGCCGCCGGCCGGCTCCGAGGGAACACCCGCGGCATCGAGCGCTGCCTTCTCCCGCGGCGGAGTTGCCGCCGAAGCCGCGACCGAGGATCCGAGATCCGCACCGCCGCCGACCGGGCCGGACGAACCGGGGTACGGATGCGAGAAGCCCGCCGGAACGCCAACGAATCTCGCCCGCTCGAAGCCCTCGATCGGCCCCTCGACGACCGGGAACGACCCGTCGCCCCCGATACCCGCATCGGGATCAGGCCTCGCCGTCAAGGTCGCCTGTTGGATCGCGTTCGGGCCGACAACGCGCACTCGGCTGCCAGACCATCCATCGGCCGATCTCGGCAGCACGAAGAGCACGTCCTGACCGAGCCGATCGAGGGCGCGTGTCAGGCCGTGGCACGCGGTCCCGAGTCCACCCGCGATAAACGGTGGAAACTCCCACCCAAGCATCAGCACGCGCATCACGTTCTCCAGTTCAGGGCCTAGCGCATCCGCGAATGCGACCGCAGGGCCGCAACGTTATCAGGCCTGCCGCAAAAAACCCAGTCGTCCGGATGCGGTCCCCGTGCGTTTCGTGACTCACCAGCACGAAGCGGGCCACCCGACGCCCGCTCGGCCTCAAGGTCGGCCCGGCAATCCGCCTCACACCACCCAGACTCGATATCAGCGGTTGAGCGGGTATAGTCCCGCGAGCGACAGCTCAACCCGCTGCCCAGGTGGCGGAATTGGCAGACGCGCCACCTTGAGGTGGTGGTCCTGGCAACAGGGTGGAGGTTCGAGTCCTCTCCTGGGCACTTTCGAGGCCGGTCCCTCATCGGGGGCGGCCTTTTCTTTTCTTGACTTCGATGTGCGATCTCCGTCTCACGTCCCGCAGCAGCCGGCCCGATAGCACGGCCCTGTGACGCAGGCAAATCGGCCAACCCGTGTGCTCATCGTCGACGATTCCGCATTCATGCGGAAAGCACTCTCAACGATCATCGAATCCGATGCCGGGCTGCAGCTTGTCGGCACGGCCTTCAACGGACGAGATGGCCTGGAAAAGATTGACAAACTGGAGCCGGACGTCGTCACGCTCGACATCGAGATGCCGGTGCTCAACGGCATCGGTGCCCTCAAAGAGCTCATGGCGTCCCACTCCAGCCCACCCGCCGTGCTGATGTGCTCCAGCCTCACGACGGCCGGCAGCGAGATGGCGCTCGAGGCGCTCCAGCACGGGGCCGCCGACGTGATCGCGAAACCGACGACCGCCACCGGACTCCACGACAGCCCGGACGCCAAGCTCATGCTCGCCAAGATCAAGGGTCTTGCGGCCAATCGCTCGCGACTCGGTCGCCTGCACCGCGCTCGCGCGACTCACGCCGATGCAACCGCGTCCGCCACGCCCCGCCCGCACAAGCTCGCACCGAAAAAGGCCGGGCTCAACATCGCTGCGCCGAGCTGCATCGTGATCGGATCTTCGACCGGCGGCCCGCCGGCCCTGGAGAGCCTGCTCGCGCAGCTCCCAGCCGGCTATGCACTCCCGATCGTCATCGCCCAGCACATGCCGCCGATGTTCACACAAAGCCTCGCCGCCCGCTTGGACGCGCAGTGCGACATCAGGGTCGTGCACGCCGAGACGGGGATGCCGATCCTCCCGGGAACGGCCTACGTCGCGCAGGGTGGACGCCATCTCCAGATCGCACGCGTCGGCGCAGGCCGGACCCGCCTCGAAGTCGTCGCCGAACCAGCCGAGGCGCTCTACAAGCCCAGCGTCAACGTCCTCTTTGAATCAGCTGCCAAGATTTTCAAGCGGGGCGCACTCGGAATCATGCTGACCGGCATGGGCGACGACGGACTCGAGGGGTCTCGGGCGCTCGTCGCAGCGGGAGGCACTCTGATCGGCCAGAACGAGGAGTCGTGCGTCGTGTACGGCATGCCCCGCGCGGTGCACACCGCCGATCTTGTTCGGCTGCAGTCCGATCCGGCGGGCCTTGGACGCATCGTCCGCGATCTCCGCACGCCAGAGGCGAACGCTACGAAGGCCGCGGGAGCAGCCTGAAAGCGACGCAAAACGGTCGCCGGCGGTCGCACGCGTTCGCAGAGCGGATTTCCCGCTGCGTTGTCGCCCTGATGCTTGAGCCGCCGCCCCGGCGGACCGATGGTCTCCGGTACGCCAGGCAGATACCTCCCCGGAGACGGTCCATGCATGACAGCGCGAACACGATGAACGGCTCGACGGAAGCGGAAGGCGCCGCCGAACATGCAGGCGAGCAGCTCCAGCTCGTGACCTTCGAGGTCTCCAGCGAAGAGTTCGCCGTGGATATTCTGGCGGTCCAAGAGATCAATCGCATGCTCGAGCTCACACGCGTACCGGCGAGCCCGCCGGCGGTCGAGGGCGTGATCAACCTCCGAGGCAAGATCATCCCCGTTCTCGACCTGCGGAAGCGCTTCGGCATGCACGCCACCGACAAGACCGACCAGATGAGGATCATCGTGGTCGAAGTCCACAACCGGGTCATCGGCTTCATCGTCGACCGCGTTCACGAGGTGCTGCGGATCGGCTCGTCCATCGTCGAACCGGCACCCGCCATGGTCTGCTCCATCGACTCCGACTTTATCGCCGGCGTTGGCAAGCTCGAGGATCGCCTGCTCATCCTGCTTGATCTCGAGAAGCTCTTCGACGCAGGGCTGGTCGACGCGGCCACCGCCGCATCACCCGCCGCCGCCTGAGCTCGCACCCACCGGAGCGCCGCCCTCGTAACAGCAGACCGACGCTCGACAACAAGCCTCTGAAGCACCTCTCGACAGCACGAGCAGCAACGCAGGACCCACCCGATGCCCGCGACGAAGCAATCACCAACGCTCAGCCAGCCGCAGTTCGAACGGCTCAGCAAGATCATCTACGAGCGCTCCGGCATCCACTTCCCGAGCAACAAGAAGTACGTTCTCGAGTCAAGGCTTGGCCACCGGCTCGGCGAGCTCGAGATCGCGGACTTCGATCAGTACATCGCGTTCCTGACCATGGGACCCTACCAGACAGACGAGTTCCAGGAGATGTTCAACCGCATCACCATCAACGAGACGAGCTTCTTCCGCAACGAGCCCCAGCTAGGTGTTTTCGAGAAAACGATCCTCCCTGAGATGCTCGACAAGCGGTCGGGCACAAAGCGTCTGCGCATTTGGTCCGCCGCCTGCTCGACCGGCGAGGAGCCCTACACGCTCGCCATGCAGCTGCACCGATCGCTCGGCGTCCGCCTCAGCGACTGGCGTCTCGACGTCTTCGGCACCGACATCAGCGAGAAATGCCTCAAAGTCGCCGCCTCGGGCAGGTACACGGGCTACGCCGTCCGCTCGACGCCCGAGCTTGTCAAAAGCCGCTACTTCAAGCCCGACGGCATGTTCTTCGATCTCGATCCGACCATCCAGTCCATGGTCAGCTTCGACACGCACAACCTGCACGACACGCTGGCCGCCCGGCGCTACGGCAAGTGGGACGTCATCTTCTGCCGGAACGTCATGATCTACTTCGACGACGACATGAAGAAGCGGGTCGCGACCATGTTCCACGAGCAGCTGGCCGACGACGGCTATCTCTTCATCGGCCACTCGGAGAGCCTCAGGCCGCTCGGTGTTCCCTTCGAACAAATCCCCATCCCGCAGGGCTTCTGCTACCGCAGGGCGTAAGACAACAGCCGCTCGTGCCGAGCGGACGCAAGAGGATGACGCACGCATGTCGCTCGACGCATTCGATCCCGAGATCCTGCAGGACTTTCTGACCGAGTCAGGGGAATTGCTCGAAGAGCTCGAGGGTGACCTGGTCACGCTCGAATCCTCACCCGACGATCTCGAGCTGATCAATCAGATCTTCCGCGCTCTCCACACGATCAAGGGCAGCGCATCGTTTCTCGGCCTGAAAAACCTCGTCGATGTCGCGCACGCCGCCGAGACCGCCCTGAACGCGGCGCGGGGCGGCAAGATCAACATCGATCGAGCGGCGATGGACCTGCTTCTCGAAGCCGTCGACACCGTCCGGCTTCACATGCAGCAGATCGCTGCCGGCGAAGCGCTCTCGGAGCCCAAAGACGGGATCGTCTCGGGGCTCATCGGACTCTGCTCCGACGCACCAACCGGCGCCGCGGCCGCAGAAGCCGGGGCGGCCGAGGCCGGGAACGCCGCGGGGACGGTCACCGTCACGGCCGCCGGCCGGACGGTCGCGCCGCTTGAGCTCCCGGACAACAAGACCGATCTCATCGAGTTCCTGCTCACCGACCTCGACGAGACCCTCGATCAGATCGACGGGCAGATCGCGGCGCTCCACGAAGAAGCAAACCGCAGCACCGCGGCCGACTCGCTCGTCGATCTCGGTGAAACGCTCGCGCGGTCGGCGGAGTTCTTCGAGTTCGACCAGATGGCCGAGCTGGCACAGCTGGTCAACGCCACCGGTGAAACGGTTCCGTCGCTCGAGCAGCCCCAGCTCTCGTGCCTGCTGCCGCGCGTCGGCGCGATCGCCGCCCTGCTCCGCGAGCAGGCAGAGGGGCTCGCGCAGAGCCAGGTCATCAGCTGCCCGGTGGAGACGCTGACCGAGCGCATCCAGCAGCTGCTGGACGGCGTCGATCCGACGGGCGACTTGGTGCTCGCAGACGATCTCGCTCCGCTCGATGTGCTCATGCACGACGGCGCAGCTGGTTCCAGCCAGCCACCCGCCGCGCCGCCAGACACGGCCGGCACAGACGCGCCGGGCGCTCCGGCCGAACCAGCCGATGCCGCACCGAAGCCCACCCCGCCGACCAGCAAGAGCGACGCACCCGCCGCGGCGGCTCCGGTCGAGCAGACCATCCGTGTCGAGGTCGGCAGACTCGAAACCCTTATGAACCTCGTCGGCGAGCTTGTGCTCCAGAAAAACCGATTCGCCGCGCTGTCGCGGCAGATCGAGGGCTTCGAGCAGCTCGAAGCCGAATTCCGCGAGGACGTCAACGTCGCCGCGGGCAACCTCGACCGAGTCACCGGGGACATCCAGGTCGCGGTGATGCGCACCCGCATGCAGCCGCTTGACAAGCTGTTCGGCAAGTACCCGCGCCTCATCCGCGACCTCGCTAAGAAAACCGGCAAGAAGATCAATCTCGTCATCGAGGGCGGCGACACCGAGGTCGACAAGTCGGTCCTCGAAGAGCTCGGCGACCCCATGGTCCACCTGCTCCGCAACTCCGCCGACCACGGACTCGAGATGCCCGAAGACCGCGTGGCCGCGGGCAAGGACGAGACCGGCACGATCCGCATCGTCGCCGCGCACGAGGGCAGCCACGTCAGCGTTCGCATCATCGACGACGGCAAGGGCATGCCCCGCGAGAGGATCGCGGCCAAGGCCGTGGAAAAGGGCATCGCCACCGAGCAAGAAGTCGCGCAGCTCTCGGACAAAGAGGTTTACCGGTTCATCCTCGCCGCGGGATTCTCGACGGCCGCCGAAGTGACCGACCTGTCGGGCCGCGGCGTCGGCATGGACGTCGTCCGAACCAACATCGAGGCCATGAAGGGCACCATCGACGTCGACTCAACGCCGGGCCAGGGGACCGAGATCACCATCAAGATCCCGCTGACGATCGCCATCATGCCCGCGATGATGGTCCGCGTCGATGACGAGATCTACGCCATCCCGCTCAGCAATCTCCTTGAGATCGTGAGGCCCGACGACGACCGCGTGAGCACCATCAACGGCCGCCCGGTCATGAGGCTCCGCGACAGCATCCTGCCGCTGCTGAGCGCCCAGGAGCTCTTCGGCACCGAACCCGAAAAGCGAACGGAGGCCCCGTTCGCGGTGGTCATCCAGCACAACGACCGCGCGTTCGGACTCATGGTCAGCGATCTGATCGGCCAGCATGAAATCGTCATCAAGCCGCTCGACGAGATGTTCGATCGCAAGGGGCCCATCAGTGGCGCAACCGTTCGCGACGACGGCGGCGTCAGCCTGATCGTTGACGTCGCGCAGCTGGCACGTATCGCCGAGAGCAAGAACTGCGAGTAGACGACTGACTTCAGCCACGGGGAGCATCATGGACCCACGATTCATCACACCGTTCATCAGCAGCATCCAGAACGTCTTCTCGATGATGCTCCAGATGCCGGTCAACGTCGGCGAGCCACGCATCAAAGAGGGCACCACCGCCACCTACGACGTCTCGGGAATCATCGCGATGTCCGGCGATGTGACCGGGAACGTCGTCCTCAGCTTCCCGGCCGATACCGCCGAGCGGCTGGTCACCCTGTTCGTCGGCATGGAGATCGCCATCGACAACCCCGATTTCGCGGACGCCGTCGGCGAGCTCGTCAACATGGTCGCGGGAAACGCGAAGGCGAGCTTCGAGGGCATGACCGTCAGCATCAGCTGCCCGAGCGTCATCGTCGGACAGCACCACGCCGTCACGACCTCCAGCGACACCCCGTGCATCGTCATCCCGTGCGATACCGATTGCGGCGACGTCGCAATCGAGATCGCTATCCGTGAGACCACCGCCGGCGGCGCGGCCGACGGCTCAGCCACTCAGGCCGCCTAGCCATCACCACCGGAGCACCACCGATGAAGATCATGCTCATCGACGATTCCAAGACCATGCGGAACATCCAGAAGTCCGTGCTCAGACAGCTCGGCTACACGCAGATCGAAGAGGCCTGCGACGGCCAGGACGCGCTCAGCAAGGTCGGCGCGTTCGCGCCCGATCTCTTGCTCGTTGACTGGAACATGCCCAACATGGACGGGCTGACCTTCGTCAAGCGGTACCGACAGACCGACAGGACGACTCCGATCATCATGGTTACCACGGAGAGCGAGAAGTCGCGCGTCATCGAGGCGATCAAGGCCGGCGTCAACAACTACGTCGTCAAGCCCTTCACGCCCGACGTCTTGAGCCAGCGCATCAGCGAGACCGTCTCAAAGGCGGCCTGAGGCACTCGGGCCCGGCCGTTGCCTGTTCGGAGCGACCGCATGAACGTGCTCATCATCGATCAGTCTGAGTGCGAACGCAGCATCTTCCGCGGCATCCTCCGATCCCTTCCTGTCGGCGACATCGCAGAGGCGGGCGAACCGGCTGACGCGCTCGCCGTGCTGCGGAGCTTCGATGCCGATCTCACCGTGCTGCCGGCCGAGACCGCAGAAACGGAACCCGGCAAACAATTCATCGATTCCTTTTGCACCGCGCGGCCGTCCGCGGGCCTGATCATCATCCACAGGAGCGATGCACCGCCATCGCAACCTCCCTCGCACGCCGTGATGCTGCCTCGCCCGTTCTCGCGGATCACGGTCGCGGAGGCGATCCACAGCGCGTCGGCCAAGCGTGGCAGTGCCAACAAGGCCGCATGACTGCGATGAGCGATCAGATCGACAACTCGATCCGAGTGTCCATCTCGGGCGATGGCATGACCGCGACGCTCAGAATCGAGCCGGGGACCGCCGAGTCCGATGCGACCGCCATGGTGATCCAGAGCGTGGCGCACGGCCGCGGGCTTCTGATCAACGACAGCCTTGAGCGGGCCATCCAGAAAGCCGCCGACGACTACGACCACGAGTCTCCAACCGCCTTCGAGCAGGCCATCGCTCACGGGACGCCGCCTCGCCACGGCGACGACGGCCGGCTTGAGTTCGACGACGCCGTCACCGAGGTGCTCGAGCGCAAAGCGAAGCTCAAGCGACGAAGACCCAGCTTGAGCGACGAGGGAGCGGCTGCCGCGGAACCCATCGAGGGCGACGCGTGTCACTACGAGCGCTCGACCATCGCCGCGGTCAAAGAGGGCGACCGGATCGGACGCCTGATCCACCCCACGGCGGGCAGCGACGGCACCGACGTGTGCGGCACGTGCGTCCCGGCGAAACACGGAGCGCTGGCTTCCGTTGTCGTTGACGCGGCGACCATCCGTCAGGACGAGGACGGGACTCTCACGGCTCGTGTCAGCGGGCTTCTCGACACCGCTGACGATCGGCTGCGCATCACGCACGACCTGGTCATCCCGAGCGACGTCGATTTCTCCACCGGCAACGTCGAGTTCGACGGAAACATCACCATCGAGCGCGGCGTGAAAGACTGCTTCGTTGTCGAATCGACCGGCTCGATCCGCGTCGTCGGCCAGGTTGAAGCCGCCACGCTGCGATCGAAACGCGACACCGCCCTCGTGCGCGGGATGACCGGTCGCGATAAAGGACAAATCAACGCAGCCCGCGACGTGCAGGCAAGGTTCATCGACAGCGCGACGGTCACGGCCGGACGCGATCTTCGGATCGAGCGTGAGATGACGCACTGCCACGTCCGCATCGGACGCGACGTGATCGCGCCGGAAGCCGTGCTGCTCGGCGGAGAGTGCACGGTCGGCGGTGCCGTCGAACTCGCCCAGCTCGGCAGCGAGTCCAACACACCGACGCTGCTCCGTCTCGGATCGTGGCCCGACATCGATCGCCTTCTCCGCGACGCCGTCGAGATCTACCCGGAAGTGCAGAAGCGGGCCGCCGATGCCCAGGAGCAGCTCGATGTCCTCCAAGCGAACACCGCGAAGCTGACCGCCACGCAGGCCGAGAGCATGACCGCGCTGCAATTCATTGTGATGAACGCCGAAGCGAAGCTCAACCCGCTTCGGAATGGTGTCGGCACCGCGCTCGAGCTCTTCGAGACCTCGGCCGCCCCCGCGCTGACGGTGCACAGGCGGATCCTGCCCGGGGTCGATATCGCCATCGGCGGCAAGATCGCCCGCATCACGGACGAAATCCAGGGACCCGTCCGCATCACGCTGGATGAAGAGCGGCAGCCGGTCATCATCGAAATCGCCTCTGGCTCCGCGACACCGCTGTCCACCCGAGCAGCGATGGATATCGATCACGACGCGATCGACCCGGGCGAGGTCCGCCAGCGACTCGGGCTCGCCGCGTAACTCGCTGGACATCCGCCGCCCGCAACGCCACAATCCGACCGTGCTCCGGCGTTGCATCCCAACCAGCACCATCGCCGCCTGCCTGCTCTCGGGCTCTGTCGCGGCCGCCGCCGTCCGCACGAGCCCTGCCCACCAGGGCACCGCGGTGCCCGCCGAGCATCAACCCGAGGAACAGCGCACGGCAACCGTCGTCCTCCAGGACGGGCAGGTGATCACCGGCGAGCTCGTCGAAGAAACCGAAGAGCAGGTCGTGCTGCTCATCAGCGGCGTCCGCACAACCATAACGACAGACCGCATCCGAGAAAGCTACATCCAACCGCCGATCGAAGAACGCTACCGGCGCATCCGCGCGACGATCGACGAGGACGACGCCGAACAGCTTGTTCAGATCGCGGAGTGGCTCATGGCGAGGTCGAGGCCCGACCTTGCCATACCCGACCTTGAGGCCGCCCTCCGCGCCGACCCATTCAACGAGCGAGCACGAGAGTTACTCCGTGTCGCCACCGAGGCCCGCAAGCTGCTCGAAGCACGCGACGGCGATCGTCAGACGCCCGACGAGGCCGAGGCCGACCGACCGGCGTCACGACCGGCGCCGGCCGACGTTGCCAAGGCCTTCCCGCTCATCACCGACGACGACGTCAACATCATGCGGGTGTACGAGGTGGACCTCGACAACCCTCCCCGGATGGTCATCGAGCGTGAGACGATGGAAGCCGTGTTCGAGGCGTTCGCGGGCCAGCCCGGGGTCCCGGCGACCCAAGCCGGGCGCGAGGCGCTGCTGCAGGCCCCGCCGAGCGAGCAGCTCGAGCTGCTGTTCTCACTCAGAGCACGAGAGTTCTACAACGACGTCCGCGTCGTCAACGAGCCGGACGCCTTGCGACGGTTCCGTGACGATGTCTACGGCACGTGGCTCGCACGCGGCTGCGCGTCGTTCCGCTGCCACGGCGGGGCCGAAGCCGGTCGGCTCCAGCTCCCGCGGGCGAGAAAGGCCGACCCGAAGGTCTACCTGACAGCCGCGATCATCCTGGAGTCGTTCCGGACCGCCGAAGGGACGCCGCTCCTCGATTTCGCCGATCCGGCGCAGAGCGTGCTGCTGCAAGCCGGACTGCCGCGACACCTGTCCTCGGCGCCACACCCCGAGGTCACGGGCTGGAGGCCGGTGTTCCGCAGCGAGCAGGACGGCCGCTTCCGAGAAGGGATCGCGTGGATCGACGCCATGTACACCCCGAGGCCAACCTACCCCATAGACTACACCCCGCTGACTTCCATGGAACCGTCAGAACAGACGCAACGTTCCGGCAGGTAGCCCGATCGCCCGTCGAGCCAATCCGGCCGACACCCGCCGCCGCGAGGCCGGTCGGGGCAGACAGACAGAACGCACCCCATCGAGAACACCGCTATGACGCGATCACACACCTCGCTCCCCACCGATCGGCACCCGCTGCGTCGCCACGCCATGTTCGCGGCTCTCTGGCTCGCCCCGCTCACGCTCGCGGGATGTATTGAAGAGGACGGGCTCTCGGCGGCCATCGACGACGTCTCGCTTGAGCTTGAGTCGCTCGCCGCGCCCGGGACATCGATCCCCGGCAAGCAGATGCGGATCGACACCTACAACCAAGCGATCTCCATCCTCCGGCCGCTGGTCAACGAGGGCACGGACGCACAGCGAGCGGACGCGTGGCTGCTCATCGCTCGGTCAGAGCTCGGGCTCGCCGCCGATCCGATCGCCGCAACGAGCGACGCCCGGAGCGAACTCGCCGCGGCTATTGCCGGCATCCGGTCGGAAGTTTCAGCGTACCGCGCGACCGCAGCGCTCGCGGCCGCAGCCGAGAGCTTTGATCCCACCGAAGAGATCGCTGAGCTGCAGAGCAAGATCTCGGAGCGCCAAGCCGCGGCGGAGCAAGTCCGCGAGCAGACAGCAGACGTCGAGAACCAGATCGCCGACCTCGAAGCCCAGGCCGCACAGGCCCGCGCCGCAGCCCAGGAGCACCGCCGGGCCGAGTCGAGCCTGCGCGCCGAGATGACTGGCATGTCAGCGCAGGAGAGCCTTCCCCTCGCCCGGCAGGCGGCGGAGCAGCGGAGCCGGGCCGACGATCTCGAAGCAGAGGCCGAACGCCGCATCGCCCAGGCCGACGTGCTGCGACCACAGATCAATGCCTTCGAGAGCGAGATCGACCGCCTCGCCGACCAACGCGCACTCCTCGAAGAATCGATCGAATCGCTCGGCATCGAGCGGCAGTCCACCGCCGCCGAGGCGGCCGATTATCGCGCCCGTGCGGCGGACATCGCCGATCGTGTTACCGAGGCGATCGCCGGCGCCAACGCCTATCGCACCGGCCCGCTTCAGCAGGCCTACGACGAGGCGACCGCCGCTCTTGAAGGGGCCGCCGATTCCGCTCGAAAGGCAACCGCCAGACGCGGCCCGGCCGGCATGCTCTCCGCCGAGATCATGCACACGCTCGGAGGGGCCGCCCTCGCCCATGCCGATGCCCTGAGAACCTTCGCCCGTGCTATTGAAGAAGCCGTCTCCGACGCCGGCATCACCGGCGGAGGCATCCAGGCAACGCTGTCTACGGCGGCCGCCGACGCCGATGCCGCACAACAACGCGGCGAGGACGCACTCAGAGATGCGCTCGATCGCTACCAGTCGATCAGCGTCGGCGGCGAGGGCGCCGAGCGGATCGACGATGTTGTCGCGTCGATCAATTCGATGCTGGGCCAACCCGCCGGCGACACGGAACCCGCGGGCTAAAACCGGATATGACCACACCCACCGATACACCCGAGACCAACACGCGCGTCCTGCCCGAACCCGTGCTGCCCGCGGTCGAACTGCAACTTCACAGACCGAAGGAGCCTGGCGTCGCGACCGTCGTCAAGACGGAGATCTGCACCAACCCGAAAGCCGCAGGCTTCGTCCGCCACATCGAGCTCGACATCTCGGCAACAGAAATCGCCGGCAGGTTCCGCGCTGGCCAATCGTTTGGCGTCGTCCCGCCCGGCACCACGGACAAGGGCCGCCCTCATTCGGTGCGGCTCTACTCGATCGCCAGCCCAACGCGAGGCGAAGACGGCCGGGGCAGTGTCCTCGCGACCACCGTCAAACGCTCGATCGACGAACACTGGGACAACCACGAGCTCTTCCTCGGAGTCGCGAGCAACTACCTCTGCAACCTCCAGGTCGGCGATGAGGTCCGAGTCACCGGTCCCAGCGGGAAGAAGTTCCTGCTCCCCGAGAACGCCGCCGACTGGAACTACCTCTTCTTCGCGACAGGCACCGGCATCGCGCCCTTCCGGGGCATGCTGGGCGACCTGTACGCGAGCGGGACCACCCCACCGAACAAGGCCGCCCTAATCATGGGCTCGCCCTACAGGACCGACCTGCTTTACGACGAGACCCTCGCGGAGCTCGCGCGGACACACGACGGCCTCAGCTACCTCACCGCCATCAGCCGCGAGAGCGACCCGCACACGGGCAAACGCCTTTACGTGCAAGACCGCTTGGCGACGCACCGCGATCAGATGATCGATCTGCTCTCCCAAGACAACGCGCTGATCTACGTCTGCGGCATCGCCGGCATGGAGCTTGGCATTTTCCGAGGCCTCGCCCAGCACCTCCCGCCCGAGATTCTCGACCGCTTCGTCGAAATCGACCCGGAGATCGCATCGGATCCTGCCTCGTGGACCCGCCGCATGATCCACAAGCAGATCAAGCCCACGAAGCGGGTCTTCCTCGAGGTCTACTAGCCCCCGCCTCAGGCAGAGAACACCGGGCCCTAGACTCACCGCCCAGCCGACCACCCCCGCAGAGGACCGAACGAGCATGACACCTCGCACCATGACCGCGGCTTTCGTCAGCCTCGCAACACTCGCCGCCTCGCAGGGCGCCGCGGTGCTCGCTCAGCCGTTTGACGCCGCTCGACTCGCCGCTGATCTCACCTCGGGTGAGACCGCCCGGGTGCAGGACGCGAGGGACGCCGCGGTCGGCTACCTCGGCAACCCGGGGCTCAGCGTCAGCGACCGGCTCGCAGCCGTCTCCGCCGTCGAGTCAGCCGTCACGAGCGCGGCCGAGAGCGAGGACGAGTTCGTCGGCGTCAACGCGCTCCTTATCGCGGGCCAGTTCGTCACCCCCTCAGGGTTTCAGCTGCTCACGGACCGCCTCGACGACGAGACACCCGGGGTGCGGTACTCCGCCTACCGCGGCCTGAGGTCGGCCTTCGGCATCCTCGCCGACCAGAACGCGCCGTCGCTGCAGCCCGCCGCGGCACGAACCGCCTTCGATCGCCTCGCCGAGGCCGCCCGCTCGGAGCAGGACGCCAACACGCTCGAGTCGGCGTATCGCGCCTTGGCCGAGCCGCTGACGGTTTCGGCCAGCCCGCTCAAACCGCTCGAAACACAGGCGGGCGCAACCCTGGCCCGCGTCGCCGACGAACGGGTTGCCCAACTTGCGTCGATGGAAGGGGATAGCTACGCGCTCACGCTCGGTGCCGTCGTTTACGTCTCGCTCGAGTACAGACGCCTCCTTGGCACACCGGGCCGCCGGTTCGACGACGCCACCCTCCAGTCAGCCGCGGCTCTGAGCGGCGAGCTCATCGGGCACGCCTACGACGAATTCCAGCGAGCCGGCTCCACGATCGACGGCATCGACGCCGACCGGCGTGCTCTGCTGAGGCAAACGCTCTCGGCCGCCGAGAGCCTCGCCTTTGTCGCCCTCAGGGGCCTCGGAGAGAGCGTCGCGCCCACGACTCTCGCAGAGGCGTTTGAGAACGGCGACAATCGCGCGTTCAGGGCAGGGGTTCTCCGTGTCATCGGGCCCGCCGGCAGCCTGTCGCAGGCGGGCGTGGCCGTCGATGGCGCTCCCAGCGGCGGCTAGGCGACTCGGCCGCACGCCCGGGCCGCACCCGATGCGAGCCTCGCCCGTATCCTTTCTCCATGCTCAAGCTGCTGCTCCCCGTCCTGCTGCTCGCGCTCGGCATCGGCCTCACCGTCGCCACCGACCGCCCCGACCCGCCCGCCGACTTCACCTTCGTCAACCGGGGCGACGTCTCCACCCTCGACCCCCAGCGCATGAGCTGGATGCAGGACCTCCGCGTCGCCCGGCTGCTCTACGAACCCCTTGTCCGCCTCGATGTCCTCCACGAGAACTACGAGGTCATCCCCGGCGTCGCCGAGCGATGGGAGATCTCAGACGACCAGACCGTCTACACGTTTTACCTGCGTGACGACGCCAAATGGTCCAACGGCGAGCCCGTAACCGCGCCGCAGTTCGTCTACTCATGGCGCCGCGCACTCCTGCCCGACACCGCCTCCGACTACGCCAAGCTCTTCCAGTTCATCAAGGGCGCGGGCGAGTTCTTCGAGTGGCGAACCAACCAGACCGCCGACTACACCGACCGCGTGGGCGACCTCTCGCCCGCCGAGCGTCGCGAAGAAGCCGACCGCATGTGGTCCGAAACGCTCGCAAAGTTCGACGAGCTCGTTGGCCTCAAGGCTCTCGACGACCGCACGCTCCAGATCACGCTCAAGGCCCCCACCCCCTACTGGCTCGACCTGTGCGCGTTCGCCGTCTTCAGCCCGGTCTACGAGCCATTGGTCTCCCAGTACGAACGGCTGTCGCCCGACACGGGCCAGATCAAGATCGAGTTCGGCTGGACCAAGCCGCCGCTCACTGTCACCAACGGCCCGTTCGTCCTCGAACGCTGGCGCTTCAAGCGGGGCCTGTTCCTCCGCGCCAACGAGCACTGGTGGGCCAGGGACACCCTCGACATCGAGACCATCGCGATCCCGAGCATCGAGGACCCGAACGCGGCCGTGCTGGCCTTCGAGACCGGCGCGGTCCAGTGGGTCAGCGACCTGACCGCCGACTACCGCGTCGCGATGCTGCGCGACAAGCAGGCGTTCTACGAGGAGCACGCCGATGAGGTCGCGCGGATGCAGGCCGAGGGCATGGACCAGTTCGCGATCGCGGCGGCACTCCCCGACGACCCACGCAAGCACGTGCACGCCGTCGACAACTTCGCGACCTATTGGTACAACTTCAACTGCCTGCCCACGCTGACCGACGGCCGGCCCAACCCCTTTCACGACGCCCGCGTCCGCCGGGCCTTCGCCATGGTCATCGACAAGAAGACCATCGTCGACGAGGTCAACCGCGTGGGCCAGCCCGTCGCGAGCACGCTCATCCCCCGCGGCTCCATTGCCGGCTACACCTCGCCCGCGGGCCTCAAGTGCGTCTCCGACTTCGAGGGCGACCCCGAAGGACTCGCCGCGCACATCGAGGAAGCCAAGTCGCTGCTCGCCGAGGCCGGGTACCCCTCGCCCGACGACCTGCCGGTCATCGAGCTGCTCTTCAACAAGGACTCGGGCCACGACCTGATCGCCCAGCAGATCGCCCGCGACTGGCAACGCTACCTGGGCGTGCAGACCTCGCTCAGCCAGAAGGAGGTCGGCGTCTTCCGCAACGACCTCAAGAACGCCAACTACATGACCAGCCGCGCCGGCTGGTACGCCGACTACGCCGACCCGACGACGTTCCTCGAGCTCAACCGCACGGGCGACGGCAACAACGACCGCAAGTACACCAACCCCGCCTACGACGCGCTGCTCGACCAGGCCAAGTTCGAGCTCGACCCAGAGAAACGCATGGCCCTGCTCAGCGAGGCGGAACGCATCATCATGGAAGAAGACCTGCCCATGGTCCCGATCTTCCATTACATAAGTTTGTACCTCTTCGACCCCAACGAGATCAGCGGCATCAACCCGCACCCGCGGGCCAACCAGGACCTCTACCTCGTCGACGTCCTCGGCGACGGCAAGGGCCGCGACGAGATCAAGCGCATCAGGAAAGACAGCGACGACGTGTCCACGGCAGGGAGCCAGAACTGATGCGTGGATTGATCCTCAGGCGACTCGCCCAGCTCCCGCTTATCCTGCTGGTGATCTACACCATCACGCTCGCGCTCGCGTGGGCCGTGCCCGGCAACCCGCTCGAAAACCCCGAGGGCCGCCAGCCCCCCGCCGCGGTCGTCGAGGCCATGAAACGGCAGTACAACCTCGACAGCTTCCCGCGGTTCTACACGAGCTACCTCACGAGCGCCACGGGCCTCGACTACGCGGGCGATCTGGTCTCAGGCCGCCTCGCCGAGCAGCGCGAGCAGGCCGAGGCCGCGGGCGTCGCTGCGCCGCCTCGCTACATCTTCGACCTCGGCCCATCGCTCAAGTACGAGGACTGGCGAGTGAACGAGATCATCGCCGGCGCGTTGCCCGTGTCGATTGTCCTGGGCTTCGCCGCGATCCTCATCGCGCTCGTCGTCGGCCTGCTCGCGGGCGTCATAGGAGCCGTGAAGCCAAACTCTGCGGCCGACATCGCCACACTCGTCATCGCCCTCATCGGCATCAGCCTGCCCAGCTTCGTCGTGGGGATGCTGCTGCTGATCGTCTTCGCCGTCAGCTTCAGCCTCTTCCCCGTCGGCGGCTGGGGCACCGTGAGCCAGATGGTCCTGCCAGCGGTCACCCTAAGCCTGCCGTTCGCGGCCTACATCGCCCGCCTCACCCGCATGGGCATGATCGAGGCCCTCGGGGCCGACTACATCCGCACCGCACGCGCCAAGGGCCTCGCCGAGAACACCGTCCTCTTCAAGCACGCCCTCAAAAACGCCTTTCTGCCCGTCCTCAGCTACCTCGGGCCGGCCACCGCCTTCGCCATGACCGGCAGCTTCGTCGTCGAGAAAGTCTTCAACGTCCCGGGCCTCGGCCAGCACTTCGTCAACGCCGTGCTCAACAAGGACCTCTTCCTCATCATGGGCGTGGTCCTGATCTTCGCGACGCTGCTGGTGCTGTTCAACCTCGTCGTGGACGTGTTGTACCGTTGGGTGGATCCGAGGATCAGCTAGCTGCCATCCCATGTCGCACGCACGCGATCGAATCGATGATTTCGAAGATCGTCGAGCTTTGCAATGATGTAGATCTGGCCGTCATCGCCCCACATGTACGGATCGAACGAACCGAGCTGGAGAAGGAGACGTTCGTCGTCATCTTCGCTGAGCACAGCGTTCTGAATTGGTTGCGCCTCGCCGAGAAGTTGAAGGTCGTTCCACGGACCGTTGTCGACCAGCCAATCGAAGAACGCGTCAAGCCGATCATCTGGCAACGCTCTGAGCATCTCGAATCTTCGAAATGACATCTCCTCCCACCCGGGAAGCGAAATCACTGGCTGCATCGCGAGCGAGACCGGCGGTATCGCCTTGGTCTTAGGGTCAAGCACTCCTTCGCCTTCACTTCGTGCCCACACCTCAGTTTCGAGTGGATCACGCATCCTCGGATGTTGGGATACCCGCGTCAGTGCGCTCGATTCAGGAAAGAAACTACAGGCGACAGGAAGTTCGAACTCACCCCAGTCGCAAGCGGCATCGACGAAAAACGACAGCATGCCGCAGCTCGGCAAGAACTCTCGCCCTTCAAAGTTGGGCAACTCGCTCAGATCAAACTGTGCGACGAACTCAAGGTAGTCCTCCGACCCCATCGGCCACTCAAAGCCCGGCGGCAGCTCAGGCAATCCCCCAAAGTGTGATCGTTTTCCCCACGACACCGGGCCGATCTGCGGAACGCCCACGCGGGTGCGACGAACGAACTCGTCATCCAAGTTGTCCCAATCGAGGCGCTGTTCCTCTCCAGGCGGGCTCAACTTCATGAACTCGAGTTCTTCCGCAGAGAGGGGGGCGTCGACACCTCCAGGGATCGCTCGCATCACAACAGCTTCGGTTGCACACTGCTCAATGACTGGCCAGAGGTCAGCGAACTGCGAATCCAGAAGCAGCGGACGCAACGTCTTCTTGTTCACTGATCACGCTTCCTCGAACCGCGTCCCGCGCAGCACATCGAAGCTCAGCAACTGCCCCGCCTCGAAGTTGCCCGCGGTCTGCCACTGATCCGTCGGCGTACTCAACAAAGACCTCTTCCTCATCATGGGCGTGGTCGTGATCCTCACGACGATGCTGGTGCTGTTCAACCTGGTCGTGGACGTGCTGTACCGGTGCATGGCGCCGAGGATCAGCTAGCCGCCATCCCATGTCGCGCGAACCCCGTCAAACCGATGGTTGTGCAGATCCTCGAGCTTCGCGATGATGTAGACCCGTCCCTCATCACCCCACGTGTACGGGTCAACCGTGCTGATCTGCAGGAGCAGACGCTCACCGCTATTCGCATCGAGAACCGCGCCCTGGATCGGATTCGGCTCGCCAAGGAGCTGCAGATCCGGGGTCGGCCCGTTGTCCAGCAACCAGTCAGAAAGCTCGTCCAACCTGTCGTCGGGGATGTCTTCTAACGCATCGAACAGCTGCTGGCGTGAGTGATCACCGCCTTCCCAGCCCATCCGCTCATTGACTCCAGGGATTGAAACGACGGGCTGCATCGCGAGCCTCGCCGGCGGTATCGCCTGTGTATCTGGATCCAGCAGATCGGCGCCGCTGTCGCGGGCCCACACCTCAACGTCGAAAGGATCGCGGACTCGCGGATGCCGGCCGACCCGGCGAAGAACACCCGGATCGGCAAAATAATGGCAAGCCACGGGTAGATCGAACTCACCCCAGTCGCATGCAACATCCAGAAAGAACGCAAGCACCCCGGAACTCGGAAGCAATTCGCGTCCTTCGAATTCAGGAAGTTCACTCAGGTCGATCTGCGCGACAAACTCGAGGTAATCCTCTGAACCCATCGGCCATTCGAAATCTGTCGGCAACTCGGGCAGGCCGCCAAACTGCGACCGCGAACTCCACGACACGGTCCCGATGAACGGCATGCCGGCACGCCAACGGCGAGCAACCTCAGGATCCATGTTCTCCCAGTCGATCCCGTGTGTCTGTCCGCCGAATGCTCGTTTCATCAGGTCGAGCTCAAGCTCTGAGATCGGAGCATCGAGCCCCGAAGGCACCGGCCTCATGACGACGGCTTCTGGCGCATTCCTGTCGATCGTGGCCCACACATCCGACAACTCGGAGTCCGCCCAAACCTGACGCAGTGCCTGCTTGTTCATCGGTCATGCTTCCTCAAACCGCGCCCCGCGCAGCACATCGAAGCTCACAAACTGCCCCGCCTCGAAGTCGCCCGCGTTCTGCCGATCGTCCGTCGGCGTGCAGTGGATCGGCATCCCCGCGTTCACCACCACCGCGCCGTCCTCGATCGCGATCACGGTCCCCTGGACTCGCCGGGGCCGGCCGTACACCGGCTCGATGTACCGCCCGCCGGTGGTCACCACATCGATCCGCTTCGCCTCGGCGCGGATCGTCCCCACGATCCGCTTGCCGACCGCCGCCCGGACCACGCCCGGGTCGTCGATCTCGAAGTGGCTGCGGTAGCTCGTGTTCGCGAAGCTCACGACGATGAACGCCGGCTTCGTGGCCGACGCCTCGTGGACCGCTTCAAGAACACCCCGCGCGAGCTTCGGGTCGATCACATTGGTCGGGCTCGGGTCGATCATGCATGCAGGATATCAGCGTCGACCAATCAGAGCCGCGGGCGGAAGCACGCGGGCCTTCGCGCTCGCTCGGCGTGTCCGCGCGCTGACATCCGCGGCTCCGACTGAGGTCATCTCAGGCGGTGATCGACTCGATCCTGGCATCATCCACCACCCGCCCCCGCTCGCCCATCGCAAGGAAGTTCGCCAAGAGCCTCGGCCCCTCGGGCGTCATGAAGCTCTCAGGATGAAACTGCACGCCCTCGACCGGCTCTTTCGACTTGTCCGCCCACACCCGCCTCAAACCCATGACCACTCGCCGGGTCGAGCCGTCTGCAAGCTGCTCATCGGTCCACGCGGTGAGCTTCCAGCCGTTGCCCTCGGCATCCAGCCCCTCCGGCACACTCCCCGCCTCGATCACCAGCGAGTGGTACCGCATCGCCTTCATCGGGCTCGGGATCCCCGCGAACAGCCCCCGCTGGTCGTGGTGCACCGGGCTCGTCTTCCCATGCATCGGCGTGTCGTGCCGAACGACGCTCATCCCGTTCAGATCGCCCAGGCACTGGTGCCCGAGGCACACACCAAGCACCGGCACACGTCCCGCGAACGCCTCGATCATCCGCGAGCTCACCCCCGCCTCGTTCGGCGTGCACGGCCCGGGCGACACGATCAAATGGCTCGGCCCGCGGCCGCCATCAAGCTGCACCGCCTGCTCGGGCGTGATCTTGTCGTTGCGCACGACCACGAGATCGCGGTCCGGCTCGAGGCTCGGGTCGAGCTCGCCCAGCCGCTGGACGAGGTTCCAGGTGAAGCTGTCGTAGTTGTCGATAAGCAGAATCACGCGGCGATTCTAGCTCGCCGCGTGATTCGCCATGTTTCCGGTTGTCCCGAGCCTGCTCAGGCCACGTCGCGGTCTTCGGCGCCGAACGCGTCGTCCTCGATCTCCTTCATGGAGTCGATGCCGAAATCGCTGAGCACCGTCCCAGCCACGCCGTCGCGGGTCACCAGGAATAGGTCCCGCGTGATCGGGTACGGCAGACGGTTGTAGTCCTGGATCACACGCCGATGCAGCCGCCGCAGGAACGGCGTCGGCCCGTTGCTTAGTGCAACGAACATATCACGCGCCGGCACCGCCACGAGAAAGTCGGGCCCGAGCCGGGGTGCGAGCGTGCTGTACAAGTCGGTCATCAAGAGCCGGGCAGCGTCGTAGCCGTCCTGCTCGCTGATGATCGCGGCGTGCCCGCCCTCCTTGCTCTCGACAAACTGCATATCGACTTCGGGCGCGTAGCAATCGATGTTCTCGCGGGCGATCTCTTCGAGATCGTCAGCCGTCACGCCCCACCGCACCATCTGCTCGGTCGTGATGCTCACGGTCATGCTGGGCATGTCCGTCACGAACACGATCACCGTGTCGTTCACAAACGGCACGTGCGCGACGAGCTCTTCCGACAAGTGCTCGAAGATGCTCACCGGCTGGATGCGCGGCATGATCCGCTGCCGCGCCAGCTCGAACGGCAGGTCGCTGCCGTCCGACGGATCGCCCGAGAACAGCTGCTCGAGGTAGTGCTCGACGATCTCGATCCCGCGGATCGGGTCGTGGCTCACCATGCGGAACAGGTTCTCGAGGTCCAGGCGTCGGCCGTCGACCAGCAGCTCGCTTGGTCCAACCAGTTTCACCGCGTAGTCCGGCTGGATCCGCTGGAGCATGGTCGCGACCTGCTCCGCGAAGGCCTCCGGTTCCTTTGGCATGTGTGCCATGAGCTGCATCCCCCCGTCACGTGACTGGCCCCGCCGGCGGCCGCGCGGCCCAAGCCCGATCCCCGGTCCGAGACCGGTTCTCCCCTCCGCCAGACCCGCTATCGAGCGCCAGCCGATCGCTCGTGAGCACAAGCATCGCCGAAACCCACCCCCATTCCGGTGACCCGCTGCGGCAGCCGCTGGAGCCGCTCCGGCCGGCCCGGAACGGGGGCAAGACCACACCCACACCGGGCTCCCAGCGTCACGGGGGCGGGTCCGATTTCCCCTCAAGCCGCTCCGCGACTAGACTGGCGGCGTCCCAGGAAGGCCCGGGCGACCGCACCGGCGCGTGACCGGCAGCCGCCAATGCCTCCACACGGAGTGACCAGCGTGACCGAGCAGGACATCGAAGCAAAGGTGATCGACATCGTGGCCGAGCAGCTCGGCGCCGACAAGGGCAAAATCAGCCGGGACACGAGCTTCGTCGACGACCTCAACGCCGACAGCCTCGACACCGTCGAGCTCGTCATGGAGTTCGAGGACGCCTTCGAGACCTCCATCCCCGACGATCAGGCCGAGAAGATCAAGACCGTCGGCCAGGCCATCGAGTTCATCAAGGGCGCCCAAGGCGTCGACTAAACCCCATCCGCACTCCGGACCGGGAACACCCACGCCTCGCGCGAGGTTCCGCACACGAGTGACGCGAGCCACCGGCGGCCGCGTCTGCACGCACGGACGGCAACATCATGAGCGACCAGAGCAGCACTAGGCGCGTTGTGATCACGGGCTTCGGTGCGGTGACGCCACTCGCGCACACCGCAGCCGGCACCTGGGAAGGCATGCGCGAGTGCCGAAGCGGCATCACCAACATCACCAAGCCCGAGTTCGAGCCCTACGAGGGCTGGACCTGCGAGGTCGGCGGCGAGGTCTCCGACTGGGACCCCACCACGCGTCTCGATCGCAAAGAACTCAAGCGGCTCGACCGATGCACCCAGCTCGGCATGTTCGCGGCCGAGGAAGCCGTCGCCGAGAGCGGCATCAACTTCGACAAGGAAGACCGCACCCGCTGCGGCATCGTCATCGGCTCGGGCATCGGCGGCATCTACACCATCGAGACCGCCGTGGGCGTCCTCAACGCCAAGGGCCCCGACCGCATCAGCCCCTTCACCGTGCCCCGCCTCATGGTCAACGCCGTCGCCGGCAACATCGCTATCCGTCACGGGCTGCAGGGCCCGGCTTCAGCACACGCCACCGCCTGCGCGAGCTCGGGCCACGCCATGGCCGACGCGGTCAACATCATCAAACGCGGCGAGGCCGACGTCATGATCTCGGGCGGCGCCGAGGCGGCGCTCACCCCCTTGTGCATCGGCTCGTTCATGACCATGAAGGCCATGAGCACCCGCAACGACGACCCGGCGACCGCTAGCCGCCCGTTCGACGAGGGCCGCGACGGCTTCGTGCTCGCTGAGGGCTCCTGCATCCTCGTGCTCGAAGAGCTCGAGCACGCCAAGGCCCGCGGCGCGACGATCTACGCCGAGCTCACCGGAGCCGGCAACGCCTGCGACGCCTTCCACATCACCGCCCCCGACCCCGGCGGCAGCGGCGCATCGCGCAGCATGCAGGGTGCGCTCCGCGACGCGAAGCTCAACCCCGAGGACATCGGCTACGTTAACGCCCACGGCACATCGACGCCGCTCGGCGACAAGGCCGAGGTCGAAGCCGCGCTGCACGTCTTCGGCGACCACGCCCGGGCCTCCGCCGGCGGCCGGCTCATGATGAGTAGCACCAAGTCGGTCCACGGCCACACACTCGGCGCTTCCGGCTCGGTGGAGACCATCGCCTGCATCCACGCCGTGCGGGACGCGGTCATCGCCCCGACCGCCAACCTCCACAACCCCGGCACCCGCCTCGAAGACGGCTCGGTCGAGCCCTTCGACATGCACCTGGTCGCCAACGAGGCCGCCGAGAGGCCCATCAAGCACGCGATGAACAACACCTTCGGCTTCGGCGGCCACAACGTCACGCTCATCGTCTCACGCTTCGAGGGCTGACCGCCCCCCCTGAACCGCCCCCCGAACCGCAAGTCCGGCCAGCGGTTGCGCCGATAGTCTGCCCATGGGCCGAACCGTTGAGAGCATCCTGAGGCTGGAGGTCCCGATCATCGTCCGCGTGGGCGAGCGTCGGATGACCCTCGCCGAGGCGAGCAGCCTCGCCCCGGGCTCGATCATCGAACTCAATAAGAACGCCGACGAGCAGCTCGACCTGCTCGCCAACAACATTCCGATCGCACAGGGCAGCGCCGTCAAGGTCGGCGAGAACTTCGGCCTCGGCATCGAGTACGTCGGCGACCTCAAGGAACGCATCGAGGCCCTCGGCGGCCAGACGCCCTCCGCCGGGTTCGCGGATGACGGCGGAGGCGAAGGCGGCTTCTCCGACGCCGACGCCGAGGCCCTGGCCGAACAGTTCCTCAACGGCTGACTGCCCGACCGGTCGAGCCATTCCCCGAACCGGCGGTCCAGCCCACGCCCCCCGCAGCCGATAGCCTTCACCGGTACCAGACTCAGGGCCCACGACGGATCGAGGCCCGCACCTCCGGACGGAGCCAGACATGCCCCGCGATATCCCTGTCGGCAACGGCAGCCTGCTCATCACCTTCGACGACAACTACCGCGTCCGCGATCTCTACTACCCCTGCGTCGGCCAGCCCAACCACACCCAGGGCCACGTCCAACGCTTCGGCGTCTGGGCCGACGGCGAGTTTGCGTGGATCGAGAACAAGACCTGGAAGAAAGAGCTCCGCTACAAGGCCGACACGCTCGTCACCGAGGTCAGGCTCACGAGCAAAAAGCTCGGCCTCGAGATCATCTGCAACGACGCCGTCGACCAGTCCGAACCCATCTACTTCCGCAAGTCCATCGTCCGCGACCTCACCGGCAAAGATCGCGACGTCCGGCTGTTCTTCCACTACGACCTCTCGATCGGTGGCAACCCCGTCGGCGACACCGCCAACTACGACCCCACCACCTCGGGCGTCGTCTTCTACAAAGACGGCTTCTATTTCATCGTTAACGCCTGCGACCAGCACAAGTGCGGCCTCGACCACTGGGCCATCGGCTCCAAGCGCGTCGGCGGCGCCGAGGGCACCTGGCGCGACGCGGAAGACGGCCACCTCGGGCGCAACACCATCGCGCAGGGCTCGGTCGACGCCACCATCGGCTACAACCTGCACGTGCCCGCCAACGGCGAGGCCTACGTCACCAACTGGTTCGCCTGCGGCCGATCCTTCGACGACGTCAAGCAGCTCAACCGCCGCATCTGGGACACAGGCCCCGAGCGCATGATCGCGAGGACAGAAGCCTACTGGAAGCTCTGGGCCCGCAAGGAGCAGATCGATACGACCTCGCTACCCGAGCCCGTCGCCGACCTGTTCTACCGCAGCGCGCTGCTCGTGCGCACGCAGGTCGATAACGAGGGCGCGATCATTGCTGCGAACGACTCCGACATCGCCCAGTTCGGGGGCGACCACTACAGCTACTGCTGGCCCCGCGACGGCGCGCTCGTCGCCTACAGCCTCATTCTCACGGGTCAGAGCGAGCTGAGCCGAAACTTCTTCCGCTTCTGCGCCCGCGTCATCGAAGACGAGGGCTACTTCCTCCACAAGTACAACCCCAGCGGCACGCTTGCCTCGAGCTGGCACCCCTGGACGCTCGACGGCCGAAAGATCCTGCCCATCCAGCAGGACGAGACCGCCCTCACGCTCTGGGCGCTCCGCCAGCACTTCGAGACCTACCGCGACGTCGAGTTCATCAAGAGCGTTTACGAGAAGCTCGTCACCCGCGCCGCCGACTGGATGGTCGACTACCGCGACGCCAACGGCCTGCCCCAGCAGTCCTGGGACCTCTGGGAAGAACGCCGGGGCGTGCACACGTTCACCGTCGCCAGCACGTTCGGCGCACTCAACGCCGCGAGCAAGTTCGCCCGCGACTTCGGCGAGCCAGACCGGGCAGCCATTTACGCCGACGCCGCCGAGCGCATGCAACGCGCCTGGATCAAGCACTTCTGGAGCGACTCGGAAGGAAGGTTCGCCCGCCGCGCCGTCCCCGAAGAAGACGGCACATACCGCCTCGACATGACGGCCGACGCCGCCAACTTCGCCCACTTCGCCATCGGCGGCATGGACCCGACCGACCCCATGATCGTCAGCGATATGACCAAGACCCGCGAGCTGCTCAGCGTGCGCACCGAGATCGGCGGCGTCGCCCGCTACCAGAAAGACTACTACCACCAGATCGAGACCGAGAAGACCGACATCGTCCCCGGCAACCCCTGGGTCATCTGCACCCTCTGGCAGGCGCAGCACATCATCGCCCGCGCCACAAAGAAGGAGCAACTCAAAGAGGCCATGGACCTCATCAACTGGTGCACCTATCGCACGCTGCCGTCGGGCGTGCTTGCCGAGCAGTTCCACCCGTACAGCGGCGACCCGATCTCCGTCAGCCCGCTCACCTGGAGCCACGCGACGGTCATGATCGCGGTGAGCGAGTACCTCAACAAGCTCGCCGAGCTCGAGGGCAAGGACCATGCGACACCCAAGCCGATCTTCGCGGGGCTCTCACAGGGCTAACGACAACGAACAACGCTCGCGCCAGTAAGCCTGAAGCGTAAGCGCGGGACTCACGGCCGTCCTCCCTCGCACACGCCCGGGCTTACTGTCGTTTATACATATTAATATATGATATGTTGGATACATTCTAAAACCAAATATGAACGAACTACATCACTCCAGAACAAACGGTTTATAGAGAATGACCGCACTAAAAGCATGAAACTTTAGAACCTACACAACTTGATGCGCATCAAAGCAGATTTTCGCGTATGATGGTCCAGTACAGGTCGTCTTTAATGATCAGAAAGGAGACTGCTGGCATGAACATACTTCGTTTCGGTTTGGCACTTTCCTTGGCGTGCACAGCTTTCACGGGCTTCGGGCAGCTGCCGGGCCTGGGAGGGAGCGGTAGCGGCGGGTCAATCTCAGACGCGTGCACGATCGAAGAGTACACAATCGGTGCTTGCTTCGCGTGCTTCGGGCAACAGATAACTCAGTGCGGCGAATTGCCAACAGACGCTCAACGAGACGCATGTCTCGAAGGCGCAAATTCGTTTTACGAATGGTGCCTGGATCAAATTGACACAACCGGCAACCGACTCGGACTGCAGATGCACACCCCGATCGACCACGCGACGCCGATGGATCGCCGAGCCGGCATGCGCTTCGAGGCAAAAATCCCGGCCGCACGTGGTGTTGATAGCATCGCAGTCTACGTACTGATGCACGATGGAAAGACCTCCGAATTGGTCCGCCTCGACGGGCACGACTTCGCAGCTTTCGCGCTCGATGACTCGGCCAATACGTTCGCTGTCGACATCTTTGAGCATGACCGCTTCGTTACTTCGGAAACACGCGGTATTGTTGTTGCCACTGAAAACTTGCGAGGCGAGAAGACGAGCGCTTTCGCGTTTGCCGCTCAGACGACAGACTCGTACGACCTCAACAATGACGGTCGATTCGACCAAATCGACAAGCTACTCGCCATGCAATCGCATGCGGCTCGGACGCTAAGCCGGCACGAAGTGCTCGATATCCTCGTGGCACCGGTAGACACGCGCTGACCCCACTCGAACCTGCTGCTCTCCACGCTCTCAAACGGCGTGGAGGGCGTTCAATATTCGCGAGTTCTGGCGAAGGCGGAGACGACGATCACAGCACAGTCACTCGCCCCGTCCCCGTGCGAACCTCTCCCAGCACGCGCACCGTTTCGCCGAGCTTCGCAAGCCGGCGCTGCACCGCGTCCGCGAAGGTTGGCCGAACGATCAACACATACCCGATGCCCATGTTGAACACACGCATCATCTCGTCGTGCGCAACCTTGCCGCGCTCGGCAAGAAACCCGAACACCCGCGGCACGTCCCATGCCTCCGCGTCGATCCCGACATCGACCTTGTCGTTCAGCACCCGCTCGATGTTCTGAGCGAGCCCTCCACCAGTAATGTGCGCCATCCCACTGACAACCTTCTTCACGCGGTACGCCCGCTGCAGCCGCACGATCGGGTCGGCGTAGAGCCGCGTCGGCTTCAAGAGCACTTCGCCGAGCGTCTGGGACTCGTCGAGCTCCGGGTACACCTTGTCGAGCTTCAGCTTCCTCGCCGACACGATCTTGCGGACGAGACTGTACCCGTTGCTATGCACGCCATCGCTCGCGAGCCCGAGCACCACGTCCCCCGGCTTCACCCGCAGCGGGTCCGTCGCCTTCTTGAGCTCGACAACACCCACGGCAAAGCCAGCCATGTCGAACTCGCCGGGCGCGTACACGTCCGGCATCTCCGCCGTCTCGCCGCCGATCAGCGCGCACCTGCTTGCGGCGCATGCACCCGCGATCCCGCGCACCATCGCCTCGAGTTCGTCCGGCACAACCTTCGGCACCGCGATGTAATCCAGAAAGAACAACGGCTCCGCGCCTTGAACAATCAGGTCGTTCACGCTCATCGCGACAAGATCGATCCCGATCGTGTCGAACCGCTGCATGGCCGAGGCGATCTTGAGCTTCGTCCCCACCCCGTCGTTGCACGCGACGAGCACCGGGTCCTTGTAGTTGCGCTGAAACAGCCTTTGGTTGTAATCAAGCCGGAACATCCCAGCAAACCCGCCCGAGTTCTGGATCACCCGCGGCCCGTGCGTCCGCCGCGTCATCGAGCCGAGCCGACCGATGAAGGCGTCGTACGTCTCGAGGTCAACGCCGGCGTCGGCGTAGGTCAGACCGGCCGAGCTGTCGGGCTTCTTCGCCATCTTCAGTCACCATAGCGCCCGCCGGATCACTCCTGACGTACCGTGCTTGCAACCGCCGGCCGCGACGTCCGCCGGAGCTGGATCATCAGCTCCCGCAGCGCGGGCCTCGCCACGCCCTGGTCGGTCATCAGTCCCAGCCCGCTGAGGAACTCAACGAAGTCCGGCTCGCTCAGGCCGTAGTACTGCTCAAAGAACGCGATCGTGTCCGCCGGCCAATCCGCCAGGTGCAGCCACGACACGAAGCGGATCGACTCGCGCTCGCGCACCTCGCGGTAGACGGCCTCGACCCACGCCCGCTGCAATTCATCGCTCGCACCGATCACACTCGGCGAACCGTCTGCAGGCGCACCGGGCACGCCCGCCTCCTGCAGGATGATCGGCCGACCGCCCGCGAACGCCTCCATCGAGTCGAAGTCGAACTCGATCACCGCCGGGTTCTCGACGTCTCCATCGAGCGGGTAGTACGTGAAGATCGCCGCGTCGCTGACAGACATCATCAGCAGCGTGAGGTCCGGCGTCGCCATCGCCTTGTGTGTGAGCGTCACACCGAATCGCATGTCAGGCGCAAGCGACTTCCCGTGCACCCTGCCGAACTCAGCAAACACGGCCAACGGCAGCGTCTGATCCGGGTTGAGACTCAGATAGATATCAACCTCGTTCGCCAGCGACAGCGCGAAGCCGCCGCACTGGGCGAGCAGAGGCACCAGCTCGTCCAGTAGCGCCGTCAGGTGCCCGATCACCTCGGGCGAGTCAAACGATAAGTCGGGCCGAAGCCGTCGCGGATTCGTCGGATCCATCAGCACAGCCGGCAGCCGCAACGCCGTCGTATCAACAGACTGCAGCGTGAAGCACACCTGCAGCCCGCTCTGCTGGAGCAGATCCAGCAGCGGCTCGACGTACGACATATCGGGCGTGCCGTCGGGCTGAGCGATCTGATCCCACGGCACGGCCAACTGGTACGAGTTCACGCCCCGCTTGATCACCATCTGCCACGCTCGATCCGTCAACGGCTCTGCCGCAGGATCGCGCTCGGAGTAGATCAGCCCAAGGCCTTTCTCCGGCTCAAGCAAAGGCAGATCGCCGGCCTGTGCCGACGTCGCCATCGGCAAGCTGGTCACAGCAGCCAGCATCAGCGCCAACACAGATCGCACCATCACCCATCCTCCCCGCAGCTTCGCTTCGCCGGTTCTTGGAGCCCGCCGGCCGGCGATTTCGCCACCGCCACCCCCTACTATCCGCTTTGCTTTACTCCACACAGTCTCGCACAGGAGACCCCGATGGGCCACCTCTTCACTTCCGAATCCGTCTCCATGGGCCACCCCGACAAGGTCGCCGACCAGATCTCGGACGCCGTCCTCGACGCTATGCTCGCACAGGACCCGACCAGCCGCGTTGCCTGCGAGACCATGGTCTCCACCGGCATGGCCGTCGTCGCCGGCGAGGTCCGCACCAACGCCTACGTCGAGATCCCCGACATCGTTCGCGGCACCATCCGACGCATCGGCTACACCTCGGGCGACATGGCCTTCGACCACATCTCCTGCGCTGTCCTGAGCTCCATCAAGGCCCAGAGCCCCGACATCGCCATGGGCGTCGACGAGGGCGCCAAGGGCGAAGAGGGCGCGGGCGATCAGGGCATGATGTTCGGCTTCGCCTGCACCGAGACACCCGAGCTCATGCCGCTGCCCGTCCAGCTCAGCCACCGCCTCGTCGAGAAGCACGCCCAGGTCCGCGAGGCCAAGGGCATCCCCGGGCTCAGGCCCGACGCCAAGAGCCAGGTCACCGTCGAGTACGGCGACGACGGCAAGCCCCCGCGCGTCGATACCGTCGTCCTCTCCACCCAGCACACGCCGAGCTGGAACGACAAGCAGGAAGAGCTGAAGATTCAGATCATCGAGCACGTGTTCAAGCCCGTGCTCGGCGACTGGTGGAACGATGACATCACCGTGCACGTCAACCCGACCGGCAAGTTCGAGATCGGCGGCCCCCACGGCGACGTCGGCCTCACCGGTCGCAAGATCATCGTTGACACCTACGGCGGACGCGGCCGCCACGGCGGCGGAGCCTTCTCCGGCAAGGACCCGACCAAGGTCGACCGCTCAGCGGCATACATGGCTCGCTACATCGCCAAGAACGTCGTCGCCGCCGGCCTCGCCGACCAGTGCGAGATCCAGCTTTCGTACGCCATCGGCGTTCCCGAGCCGACCTCGGTCCACGTCAACACCTTCGGCACCGCCACCGCCGACGAAAGCAAAATCTCCGGCGCCATCCGCGAGACCTTCAAGCTCACGCCGCGCGGCATCATCGAAAGCCTCAAGCTCGCCGCTCCCATCTACAGCCACACCGCCTACCACGGCCACTTCGGCCGCGAGCCCGGCAGCGTCACCGTCGACGGCAAGACCTACGAGACCTTCGCCTGGGAGAAGACCGACAAGGCCGACCAGCTCAAGTCGCTCGTCAAGTAATCAAGCGTCGGACCCATAAAGGCCACGCTCACGGATAAAACCAAGAACGCCCGGCGAAAGCACCGACTTGAGCCGGGCGTTTTCTCTGTCTTCATGCAGCAGCGTCCGGATCTCGGTCGCGCTCACGTCGATCGTCCCAACATCCACGCAACACGACGCCCACCGCTCAAGCTCGGCATCCGACCATGCGTCCCGCATCGCATCGAGCAGAACGTCGGCTGAAGTCCACGGCTCCCGCAGCAGCACCACCGGCTCGGCGTACTCGAGAATCCGCCGAGCGTCCCGCCAGCGATCGAACGCTACGGCCTGGTCCGCGCCAATGACGAACCCGAGCCACGCATCACCCACAAGCGATCTCGCACGCTCCAGCGTGTCGATCCAGTAGCTCGGATTACCCGACGCCGACCGATCGATTTCGTCCGTCCACACGCCCGCATGCTTAACACTCTCGATCGCGAGTTCGAGCATCGCCGCGCGTTCCGAATCGCTCGCGAGCGGCCCGCTGCTCTTGTGCGGGCTCCGCGCGGCGGGCACAAAGACGAGCCCAGCCGTAGCACAACGGCGATCCCGCGCACGCCGAGCCAACTCAACATGCGCGCGATGCGGCGGATCAAACGTCCCCCCCACCAGCAGCACGCCCTTGTCTGGAATCACGCCCCTCGGCATCGGAGTCGGCTGTGTCGTCGAACCCATGCAGGATCATCACCCGCGCCGGCTGACATCGCCACCCCACACGGGTACGATCCGCTCACGACGGCCCCGTCGTCTAGTCTGGTCCAGGACTCCAGGTTTTCATCCTGGCAACGCGGGTTCGAATCCCGCCGGGGTCACTTCTGCTTCGCGTCCGTTCCGAGGCGGCCAGGAGCGGACAATGCAGCTTCTCAGCGACAACTTCGGCTGGGTCGCACTCGGTGCAGTCTTGGTGTTCGTGTTCTTTGCCGGCGTGCGGCGATCGAGCGACAGCCTAACGACTGTGGCGCAGACGCCACTACGGAGTGCCGCTGGAACTCGATCCGTCGCCGTCGCCGGTGCGATCTTCGTCATCTACATCAGTATCAGCGGCGTCGTTGGCATGACGCCGATGTATCTCGACGAGGTGATGAGAACGCTCCAGCCGCGACCACAGCAAATCGATCGGCTCGCCGACGAGGTGCTGTTCCGCAACCTGTGGATCGTGTCCGCGACATCGTTCATCGTCGTCGCCGGCGCACTCGCGTCGGCTGCCCGCTCGCTCGTCGCGCAACGCGACAGCAAGAGCATCTTTCCCACGGCACATTTCTGGTTGCTCACCGCGTCGTTCGGCATCGGGGCTGTTGTTCTCGTCGCGACGCTCTCGCCGCCCTTCGGCTTCGTCGAGTTCTTTCAGCATGCCCGCGGCGAGCTCTTCGCACCCATTCCACGACTGGACGCCCACTGGCTGCCACGCGGCGCGTACGTGCTCGCCGCCGTACCGATCGCACACTTCGCGCTCGCCTGCGGTGCGCTCCGTGATATCGCGAGCCAGGAAGACTCAAAGTCAACCCGCGTAAGCCAGCTCAAGCGGCTTGATACGCTCCTGAAACTCGGCTCAATTCTTCTCGTGCTTGGAACCCTGATGACCTACGCGATCTGGTCATGGGGTGTGTCCACATTCGACTGGCCCAGCGACGCCGCCCGTCAGGCCGCCGAGTCACTCCCCCAAGTGACCACAACGATGGGGGCCCTGCTCTGGAGCGTCCTTCTCGGTGCCCTGTACATACCGACTCACCACGTGGTCGCATGCGTGAAGACCAAAGACGACGCCCAAGCGGCACCGATCGATCCCCAAGGAGGCAACGCCAAAAAGGAAGGAAACGACCTGCCAAGCACCACCGCTTGGCCGAACATTCTCGCGATCGTCGCGCCGATTCTTGTATCGATCGGGGCACCGCTCACGGAGAGCCTGGTGGGCACCATCGCTGGCGGAGGGTGATCCAGGGACACCGCACCTCCAGCCGAAGGATCGCCCCCAAACCCCTCGGGCTACGCGAAGTGGAGCGGATCGGACTCGAACCGACAACTTCCAGCTTGCAAAGCTGGCACTCTACCAATTGAGTTACCGCCCCGGAACGCACACAGCGTGCGGGACGCCATAGTAGTCGGTCCCACAGGGCGGCACCGAGCCCGGCGCGGCCGCACAGAGACACCGCAGAATCCAGCCCCGCCGCGCCGCCTTTCGCTGGCGTCGGCCCCTCCATCGCGTCGATCCACTGTTCTGCGGTAAGCGATCCCTATAGTCGCCAGCGATGCCCAAACCGCGGAGACCCTTCATGCCGACGACATCGTTCCGTTTGCTCGCCCTCGCCGGCTCCGCGGCACTGGCCGCCGCGCCGCTCATGGCCCAGCCAGCCGACGACAACGGCCCGCGTATCGAGCCCGAGCCGGGCTCCGAAGCCCCCGCACGCCCCGCGCAGCCTGCGAACGACCAGCCCGAGACCAACCCCATCGCCGGCATCCCGGGCCTCGGAGCGGGACCAGGAGCAGGCCCGGAGGCCGGCCCCCGCATCGCCCCGCAGATCCCCACCACGGCCTCGCTCTTCGCCGGCGTCATCTACGACGGTTCATCCGATGCGAACGGCTCGGCCGCCGAGATCAGCAGCGTCCGATTCCCCGTTCGCTTCCAGTACGCAACACCGCTGAACAACCAGAACATCCTCGGCGTCAGCCTCAATCAAGTCTCCAGCTTCTACGACTTCCAGGAGTCAGCCGCATTCCCGGGATCGGGAGACCCGCTCGACTACGCGCTCGCGGCCAACGTCGGCCTGTCGCTCATCCACCTGTACGACCGGCAGTGGCGTTTCATCGCCGCGGCCAACATCGGCTTCTCGGGTGAGATCGACGCCGACTTCCAGGACAGCATCGTCGGCGGCGGCATCCTCGGCGCCCGCTACCAGGTCAACCCCGACCTGAGCATCGGCGCCAACCTCATCGTGCAAACCAGGATCCAGAACGACACGGTCATCTTCCCGGTGCCGACCGTCGACTGGCAGTTTTCCGACTACTGGAACCTGCAGCTCGGCACGCTGAACCAGCTGCCAGGCACCGTCACCGGAGGGCTCGCGGTCACGCACGACCTCACCGACACGATCGACATCGGAGGCTTCGTCGGCGGAGCCTTCGGCGAGTACCGCCTCGCGGACGACAATTCCTCGGTCTCCTCGGGCATCCTCGAGGACACCGCGATCCCGCTCGGCACGTTTCTCACCTACGACTACTCACCGAACGTGTCGATCAGAGGCAGCGTCCACGCCGTCGTCTGGCGCGAGATCACCCTCCGAAGCACCGGCGGTGGCAGCGTGGGAGAAGTCGAGTACCAGCCGACACTCGCGGCCAGCCTCGGCGTGCAGATCAAGCTCTAGCCGATTGCGATCAGTCGTCCCGCGTCACCGCCCGCCCGACTCCGACGCTGGACGAGTGATCGGGGCCGGCCCGGTCCCGCGAGCCGGCGCATCCACAAGCCGCACGCGCTCGATCACCGGCGGATCCGTCGGCCGATCGTTCACTCCAACCTCAACCGACTCGATCGCGAGGATCGCGTCTGCGCCGCCGACCGCCTCGGCGAACGACGTGTAGCTGCCGTCGAGCCCCTGCGTGCCCGCACGGCTCAAGCAGATAAACACCTGCGAGCCGTTCGAGTTCGGGTCGCCCGACCGAGCCATCGAGAGCACGCCAAACGTGTGCGGCAGGGTGCTCCGCTCAAGGTCAATAAAGAACCCAGGCCCGCCGACGCCCTCGCCACGCGGATCGCCCGCCTGAATCACGAACGGCGCCCGGCCCGGCCGCTCGCCGATGATCCGGTGGAAGATCACATCGGTGTAGTAGCCGCCGTCGGCCAGCGACAGAAAGTTCCACACCGTGTTCGGCGCGACATCGGGACGCATCCGAAACGTGATGTCGCCCTCGGTCGTCTCCATCACCGCGTGCTTCTCGACGTACGCCCGGATGCCCGAAACGAAGCGAGCGCTCCCGCCCCACCGCAGCTCCCGCTGCGGCGTCAAGTACGCGAGTTCGGGGGTGCGCATCGCCTGAAGCACCATGGCCGCGCCGACCGCCTCATCGCCGACAAACAGCTGCGCGTACCGAACCTCATCCCGCGTCGACTCTTCGGACCAGAAGCCCTCAAACATCGCCGCGAGGTCCGCCGGCCCCGCCTCGGCCGACGCCCGCGCCAGCTCCGCCGACTCCGAGTTCATCAGCCGAACGCTGACGTCTCCCGCAGAGCCTTCCGGGACAGCAACTTCTACCGGCACAGGACGATCAATGCCGTAGTACGTCCGCGTCGGCAGCACCTGCGCCGATGCCGCCTGACACAGAACCGCCGCTGCACCGACAATCGAAATCCACATCGCTCGCATACGTGCACCTTCCATCAAGTCCGTGCCACAGGCCGCAGAGACCGCTCGGCCCCAACGCGTCATCTGCCGGAAGCCTACGGCTGATCGAAACACGAGCCCACCGATCAAGAAAATCCGAGTCGCAGCCACAATAAGGACTCACGCCGCGGCGTCGGGGGCCGAGCAAGCCGACGCGTCAATTGATGGATTCGCGGGGCGTCGTGCTAGCGTTGCCGCGCGCGATGGTCGAGCAAGTTCCATGCTCGCCCGGCATCGCCCGACCGGCTCAGCGACAAGAGCTGATCGCCGGCATCATCGAACCACAGCACCGAAAGATCGGCACGCAGGGTGTTCGCACCGTCTTCGTGGTTGAGCTCGTCGTCGGGCCGCAGCGAATCGGACACGAGCACCGACCCTCGAGGCTCGATACGCCACAACTCGTCTGTGCCGTCGGGCCCCTGTGCCCGGTACTGGAAGTTGCCCAACAGATCCGAGCGGTCGTTCGTCCACGCCGATGTGCCAACATCCGCAAGCCGGTTGTCGCCGCGGTGTGCGGGGCAGTAGAAAACGCCCCTCGCGTTGAGATACTCGCCGGAGAACAGCAACCCGAGCCCATCCCAGACGCCGCGAGGCTCCGCAGCCTTCAGGGCCAAGCCCTCGCTGTTCTGGTGATACGCACTGAACAACGCAGAGTCCGACGCTACACGCAAGCGAACGGTCTCGAGCATCGCCTGCGATGGGCTATCGTCCGCGTCATCAATAAAGATCGACGGCGGCAGTAGCCCCTCGTAATCATCGGCGTACATCGCGATCCCAAGACCGATCTGCCGGACGTTCGACGAGCAGATCACCCGATGAGTCGTTGACCGCACCTCGCTGATCGCCGGGATCATGATCCCAATGAGCAGCACAATGACTGTTATAGCAACGAGCAACTCGACGAGCGAGAAACCCGGCCTGTGCAGCGATCCACGAGATGGTGCTTGTGCTTTGCCCACGATCCGTATAACCAGCAACACTCTCCCGGCCTTCCACACACCATAGCAAACAACACCTGTCACCACAACCTCCACGAGCCATCGCGAGCCGGATCAATCCAAACAATAACCTTTCAAATTCGCGGCTTGTCGGGCGCACTAGCGGGCAAAGACCTAGCAAATCAAGAACTTCATCATGCACAGAAGTCTATGCGAGAGAAACCAAAGCAGACCTTTGCAACGCCCGTCGTCCGGCCGATCCGGGAATCCGCAAGAATTCGACCGGAACCCAACCGGACGGTCGTGTCGCCCGTATCAATCGACATGGCGACGAAAGAGCAGAGGCAAATCGACCTCGACCTCATGCAGCGGATCGCGACCGACGACGAGTCGGCCGTCGGCGAGCTGTACGACCGGTTCGGTGCGCTCGTCTATCGCATGGCCTTCCAGAGCATGCCAAGCCGCGCCGAGGCAGAGGACGCCGTGCAAGAAGTCTTCGTTCGGCTCTGGAAAACCGCGGACCGCTACAACCCGGAGCGTGCGGCGCTCGTCACCTGGGTCCTCTTGATCACGAGACGACACCTCGTTGACCGCCTTCGCCGAGCCCAGGCCCGCGTCAAGCTCACGGGCATGAGCGAGCAGGTCACACCACCCGCGATCAACCCCGAGGCGGCGGCGGGCATGGAAAGCTCTGAGCAGTACCAGACGCTGATGAAACGCGTGAACCAGCTGCCAGAACTGCAGAAGACCGTCATCGTGAGAGCGTATCTCGGCGGCCAAACGCTGCGCCAGATCGCGGACGAGCTCGAAACACCCATCGGTACGATCAAGTCAGCACTGTCAAGAGCGTTAGTCCGACTCCGGGAACGGTCCGGTGTCGAGGAGGCCGTGTGAGTATGTCGCCCCAGAAACTCCTTGAACTGGCCCTCCTCGATGCGAGCGGCGTGCTAGACGCGGACGAAACCGCCGAGTTCGAGCGGTGCTTCTACGCCGCCGACGACGACCTCAAAGCCCAGGTCCGGCGGGAGCAAGCCCGCTTCGCCGACGTGTCCGAGATCCTCCCGGACGTCACGCCGAGGCCCGAGCTGCGGTCACTCGTCATCGATTCGGTGCGCTCGGCATCGGGGCGGCACCGCGACGCGGTCGGCTCCGCCATCCTCGCGCACGCCGCGACAGAACGCTCTGAAAGGAGCACGAGGCAGCGGCGATCGGTCATCGGCTGGCGTGTCGCGACCTTCGCCTTCGCGACGGCGTTCGCCGCCGTGGGCACGATGGCCTTCCAGCTCAACCAGCAGTTCAAGCAAGTCACGACGAGCATCCAGACCAACGCGCGGATCGACACTCTGCTCGATCTCGGTCAGCAGCCAGACTTCCTGTCCGCGCTCCTCGACGAGTCGTTCGAGCGCACGCCGCTGAAGATGGGCGACGCCGCCGGCCAGGCATCGATCTTCTTCAGCGACGATGAAGCGATCGGATACCTCGCACTCCGCGGGCTGCAGCCAACAACGCCCGGCGACAGGTACGTTCTTGTCGCGGTCGGCGACGACGAAGAAGTCCTGAGCGAACTGGCCGAGTTCACAACAGCCGGCGAGACGACGATCATCGAGTTCGCGTACGACTCGGCCCTCGGCACGTCGTTCGGCATCGCTCTGCAAGACTCGGCGGGCAACCTCGAAGTGCTCCACCGCACGCTCGTCTGATTGTGAGCGACAACGCGGCAACCTCACGGCTGCCATGCCGCCGCCCCGCTGCTAGTCGATGACACCCTGCTCGAAGCGCGAGTGCTGCGCCTTAAGCCGGCGGTAGACGACCGAACCGATCAGCAGACCGACCACGGCACCGCCGCCACCAAAACCGGCCGCATACGTGATCCGCTCGTCGGCGAGCGGGTCATCCAGGATCGCGGCGTCTGCCGCAACCCGGCTGCCCGTGCCACCGGCCCGCTGCTGCTTGGTCGCGTTTGACTGCGCGACCAACGACACCACGTACGTCTCCAACGCCCGCCGCGTGGGGCCCGACCCCTCGCCTACGAGCTCGACGGTCAGCCGACCCGGTGAAGGCGTTGCCGACGTCAGGTCCTGCTGCAGCCTCGCACGCAGCTCCGGCGCGCGAGCCAGGCTGATCAGCCCACGCTTGCGCATCCGGTCAGAGGCGATCTCCAGCAGACCCGGGTCCATGAGCAGACCGGCCATGTACCGCTGCCATTCGTCGATCTCGTCGGGCGACAGATCACGGCCGCGGCCGTCGATCTCGATCTCCGCCGCGGCCGCGTAGGTCGCCGGCGCGACATGATCGGCCACCGCGAAGCTCAGCACGCCAAGAATCGCAAGCCCCGCCATGACAAAGAACGAGGCGCTCATCGTCTTGTTTCGCGCCTGGATCGCCGCGAGCTTGCGCTCTCTCGCCTGGACCGCCGTGGCTGCACGCGAAACCTCTCGCCGCTGCGCCAGAATCTGATCCGCTTCCGCGGCCCGGTCATCGAGCACCGCCTCGTACCGCTGAAGCTTCGAAGCCCGATCACGCAGCGTCTTGCGGATCCGCTGCAGCCGAGCCCGACGGGACACCAAGACTTCGGATGGGCCGCTCCCGAATCCCGCTGAAGAATTCGACGAAGCCCCCGCCTGACGGGTCGCGAACGCCTGCTCCTGCAGCCGGAGCGCCTCCGCGGCTTCGCGCAGCTCGCGGGCCATCGCCGCGCTGGTTTCGTTGAGCTCATGCTCACGCGCGGTCAGCGACGCCTCAGCCCGCTCGACGGCCCTCGCGCGGGCCTCGATGTCGGCGAGCACATCGGTCGGATCACCGCCAGAACCCGGCAGAACATCGGCGTTCTCGGCCTCAGAAACCTGATCGCGCTGCTCGTGGTCCATCGGGAACTGCTCCTTGACGCCCCGTCCAACAGGCCCGGTGCGCCGATCTCCCTGCATCAGCTCGGGTTATCGGCGCCCAGGAAGCAACCCTGAACCCCGACCGCACGGAATAGTCCACCATCAAGAAGCGTTCTCCGTCCGCCGACGAGGTACACGAAGGGTGTTGGTCTACCCCCGCCGCGTCGGTATGATCTGGGAAGGACACAGCAAACGAGCGGCGTGCCCCCTCGCACGACCGCATAAAGACCGAAAGGATGCAGCATGTTCAGCAACCGTGGATCGAGCCTCATTTCGACTGTTCTCGCCGTTGCCGCCGCCGGCGGCGTCGGCGTTGCCGGCTATTACCTCGTTTCGGGCGGAGCCGGCTGCGGCTCATGTAGCACGCACGCCGGCACCGATGTCGCCGCCGTGACCCCGGTTGCCGCCGCGACCGACTCCAAGTCCGACTGCGGCGGCTGCTCGGCCGACGCCATGGTCGTCGCAGACGCTGCGAAGACCGACTGCGCTACCGCCTGCAGCATGGGTGAGGCACAGGTCGTCGCGATGGAAGGCGAGTCCTGCGCAACCGCGTGCAGCGGTGACGCGATGACCGTCGCCAACGAGGGTGAGTCCTGCAGCGTCGAGAAGGCGTGTGACGCCGAGGTAGCAGCCTGCGAATCGTCTTGCGAGGGCAAGAACGAGGGCGAGGTCATGCTGGTCTCGGGCGAGACCGAAGAGGCAGCCTGCGAGTCGAGCTGCTCGGGCGAGGCCAAGGCCAAGGTCTGCCCGATCACCGGCCAGCCGATCGCCGACGCCGGCAGCTGATCACGCTCGATCAGAACGAACGATGACCGCCGCCCGCGCACCAGCGCGGGCGGTTGTCGTTTTGCCGCGTACGCTGTCCGCATGGCAACGTACCTCTGCAAATCCGAGCCCGACGACTACAGCTACGACGACCTCGTCCGCGACAAGAACACCGAGTGGGACGGCGTCACAAACAACGCCGCCCAGAAGCACATGCGCGGCATCAAGAAGGGCGACGAAATCCTGTTCTATCACACCGGCAACGAGAAGCGCATCGCGGGCCTCGCGACCGTGACCAAGGCCGCATATCCCGATCCGGACAAACCCGGCGAACTCGCCAGCGGCGACCCAAAGTTCGTCCTCTTCGATCTCAAGCCCACGAAAGCCGCGACCAAAGACTGCACGCTCGCCGACGTCAAGGCCGACGGCCGCTTCGCCGACTTCGCGCTCGTGAAACAAGCACGGCTCAGCGTGATGCCCGTCCCCGCAGCGCTCGACAAGGCGCTGCGAAAGATGGCCGGCCTCTAGCGGTCAGCCGTCGCCGGGCTTCAGATCGCGCACGGCGTCATCGAGGTGCTCCATGGCATCGAAGCTCGGCACGTTCTCGCCGTCGTTGTAGTAGTGCAGGATCCAAGTCACCCCGCCGCCGCGGTACAGCCGCTCGAACATCTCGACGCAGTGCCCGCAGTGCTGCGACCCCGCGCCGGCACGGATAATCTCGAGCGCTCGCTCCGCGGCCGCCTCACCGACGGACTCGCGGTAGGGTCTGATGCTCGTCATCGCATCGAACACATCCACCACCGCGAGATACCGCGCAACGAGCGGGATCGCCTCGCCCTTCAGGCCGTCCGGGTACCCGAGCCCGTCCCACCGCTCGTGATGGCTCCGAACAAGCGCGAGAGTTTCTTCATCATCGACGCCCATCGATACAAGCCGGTCGTACCCCAGCACCGGGTGCCGACGCATCACCTCAAACTCTTCATCGTTCAGGCTGTCGGCCTTGCGCAGCACCGCGTCCTCGATGTCGACCTTGCCGATGTCGTGCAGCGCAGCGCCGACCGTCAGCCGGCGCAGCCGATCGCCCGTGATCCCGACCGACTCGGCGAGCGTCCGCGCGTACAGCGTCACCCGCCAGGTGTGCGCAGCCGTGGCGGCGTCCTTGAGCTCGATCGATGTGAGCAGCCCACGCAATGTGTCGGAGTCGATCACGCCGCCGCTTTATTCAATCACAACACCGTCGAGGGCGGGCTCGGGCGGCGTCTGCGGGTCCATCGCCTCAAGATTCGCCCGCACAATCGTTGAGACCGCCCAGTTCCGGTACCACTTCCGGTCCGCCGGCACCACGTGCCACGGCGCGTGCGCCGTGCTGCAACGCTCGATCGCCTCTTCATACGCGGCCCGATAGTCGTCCCACAGCTTCCGCGTCTCGAGGTCGCCCCGCTCGAACTTCCACCGCTTGCCCGGCTCGTCGAGCCGCGCCCGCAGCCGTTCTTTCTGCTCGTCCTTCGAGATGTGCAGCATGATCTTGACCACCCGCGTGCCCGACTCGCTGAGCAGCCGCTCGAAGTCGTTGATGTGGTCGTACCGCAGCCGCCACGTGTGCTCGGGGATCAGCTCTAGCACGCGCACCGCGAGCACGTCCTCGTAGTGCGAGCGGTTGAACACCACGATCCGCCCCGCGGCCGGTGTGTACTTGTGCACTCGCCACAAGAAGTCATGCCGGAGCTCGATCGGCGTGGGCTTTTTGAACCCCTGCGTCCGCACCCCCTGCGGGTTCAAAGGCCCGAAGACGTGCCGGATCGTCCCGTCCTTGCCGGATGTATCCAGGCCCTGCAGCACAACGAGCAGGCTCTGCTTCTGCTCCGCCCACAGGTTGTACTGCAAGGCCTTCATCGCCTCGATGTTCTCGGCGTGCAATCGCTCGGCCTCGGCCCGCTCTTCTTCTTTGGACCCGCTCAGCCCGGGCGTCTTGCGCGGGTCGATATCCCTCAGATCGACCTTTGATCCCGGCTCGATGCGATGCAAATCAAGCCAGTTCACGCCGTGGCGACCCCGGCGGATTTCCGAGCCTTCCGCTCGGCCTCGATCGTGCTCAGCACATCCGCCTGGTGGTCAGCGTGATAGCTCGACCGCACCATCGGCCCGCTCTCGACGACCTTCAGGCCCCGCTTCAAGCCCTCATCACGGAACATCGCGAACGTGTCCGGGTGCACCCAGCGGTCGATCGGCAGGTGGTTCCGCGTCGGCTGCAGATACTGGCCGATCGTCATGATGTCGCACGGGTCGCCGGGCTCCGGTCCCGCGTGCTTGCCGGTCGCCTCGACCAGCTGGTCCATCAGCTCCAGAACTTCCTCGTCCTTCTCGCCGATGCCCACCATAATGCCGGTCTTCGCGACGCCGCCCTGCTCCTTTACGCGACGCAGCAGCTCGAACGACCGATCGAGCTTCGCGCTCGGCCGTACCGCCGGGTACATCCGGCCCACACACTCGATGTTGTGATTGATGATGTGCGGCTTCGCATCGATCACCATCTGCAGCTGATCCGCCTTGCCCATGAAATCCGGGATCAGCACCTCGACCGACATGTCCGGGCACGCCTCGCGACTACGAATAATCGTCTCGGCCCAGATGCCCGCCCCGCCGTCCCGCAGCTCGTCGCGGTTCACGCTCGTGATCACGACGTGCTTGAGACCCATGAGCGCCAGCGACTCGGCGACCCGCCGGGGCTCGTCCTTATCCAACACCGTGGGCCGGCCGGTCTTGACGTTGCAGAACCCGCACGCCCGCGTGCAGGTATCGCCCAGAATCATGATCGTCGACACACCCCGCGACCAGCACTCGCCCATGTTCGGGCAGCCGGCCTCTTCGCAGACCGTGTGCAGCTTGTGCTCGTCCATGATCGCCCGCAGCCGCTCGTAGCCCGGCCCGCCGGGGACCTTGGCCTTGAGCCACTTGGGCTTCCGCTTGGTCGCCAGGTGCTCGGGCTCTTTCTGGTTGTTGATCACCATGCCCGAGAGGCTCACCAGCGGCTTCTTCACACGCCGGATCGGGTCCCCGCCCGCGGGCCTCGGGTGCCGTGCCAGCGTGCGAGCGATCGCCTCGGGAGTCGGGCCGCCGGTTTGTGGCGCGATCGTCATGGTCAATCCTATTCACCGCGTTGCCCGCATCCCACGGCGGGCCCTAGCCAACGCCTACGGCAGGACGAGCGCGGCAGATGCCCACGACCGAGAACATCGGCACTTTCGTTCACGCCGATCACCCGCCCTGTCGATCATCCACTCGGCGGGGCGGCCGGACTGTCCACAGCTACCCCGCTAGACTCGCCCCGGCTGACGCACGCCGCGTCCGAAAATCACCCCGGGCCCAGGCTGATGGACCGGCCAGACCGACCGGAAACGCTTACCGATGAACACCATCAAACTCGTCGCAGACACCGCCCGAACCAAGGCTGCTTTCGTCGGTCTCGGCCTGCTCGCCCTCGCGGCGACAGCCCTTTCGGGCTGCGGCGTGGACTCCTACCTCGACCCCTCGGTGGTCGGCCGATGGGAACGCACGCCCGTTGAGGTGCCGATCCTCCGCCGCATCGCAGCGATCGAGCCGGGGGACGACGCCTCGGTCGAGTTCAGCGACCCGCAGCCCGAGGACCTCCGCCCCGAGATCACCGAGTACCGCGCCAGCCCGGGCGACGCGATGGTGATCATCGTGTTCGATTACCCCGCCAGCGGCATCAACACGCCGTTCGAGCCGCTCGTCGAAGACAACGGCACGATCGACCTGCCAGGCATCGGAAAGTTCTTCATCCTGGGCCTGACAAGCGACCAGGTCCGCGGCGTCGTCGCCGAAGGGCTCGAAGCCCAGGATCTCATCCGCAACGCCACCGTCTCGGCCCGCTTCATCCAGCGCCGACAGAATCTCTTCAACATCATCGGTGCCGTGCGCGCCCCGGGCCCCTATTTCATCCCGGAACCCGGCTACCGCCTGCTCGACGCCCTCGCCGCAGCCGGCGGACTCGTCGATGAATCCACCGCCGAGATTTTCGTCATCCGCCAGATCGCACTCGACGGCGAGTTCGGCGACCCAGGCAGACCCGGATCGTCCGGTCCCGAGAACGCCGCCGGTGTCCCGCAGGACATCGACGACCGCCCCGGGCGATTGCTCGACCTCATCGAGGAAATCAACCAAGAGGCCGACGACGGCAGCCCGTCGGTCTTCGCGGCGGGTCGGCCCAACCTCACAGCGCAGCCAGACAACACCACACAGCCAGAAGACGAGGCCCGCGAGCCCGCCATCGATCTCGTTCAGCCCAGGAACGTTTTCGATACCAGCCCGAGCCAGTGGATCTTCCTCGACGGAAAGTGGGTCCAGATCCGGGACGGCGGAGTCGGTGTCCCCGGGGGCCTGCCCGAGCTGGCCGATGCCGCTGCCGGGGCCGAGCAGGTCGTCACCCAGCGGATTATCTCGATCCCTGTCCAGGACCTGCTCCGCGGCAGCGCCAACGTCAACATCGTGGTCCGCCCGGGCGACGTCGTTCGCATCCCCGCGCCGGGGGCCGGCACGATCTACATCGGCGGCCAGATCGCCAGGCCGGGTGCATACGCGTTCGACCCGCAGCTCACCCTCAGCAGGCTCATCACGTCGGCCGGCGGACTCGGCGGCATCGCGATCCCCGAGCGGGTCGACCTCACCCGCATGGTCGGCACCGACAGACAGGCCACCATCATGCTCGACCTCCGAAAGATCGCCGAGGGCACGCATCCTGACATTTTCCTAAAGCCGAACGACCACATCAACATCGGCACCAACTTCTGGGCGTTCCCGCTCGCGGTTTTCCGCGGCGGGCTCCGCGTCTCGTACGGCTTCGGTCTGCTGGCAGACCGGAACTTCGGCAACGACATCTTCGGTGCGCCGCCGACGAACTTCGGCGGCTAGCACAGAGGCCGGCGCACGACCGGCCGCCGCCGCTCAGAAACGCTCCAAACCGCCGGTTCGCCCTTGGCTCGGTCTGGTAACGCGGTAACAATGCATCAGCGGCGTAAGGGGAGTACGCCGGTGTCTCCGAACCGGCCGAGTCCCAAGGACGTAGGACCCGTCCCAACGCATCTGCCAACCGGCAGCCATCCGCGCACGGCGGTGGTGTCGGGCGGTCTCGGTGCCGATACACGCCTGCGGCCGCGGCTCCTGCTCCGCCGGCCATCACCACCCGGGAGATCGCCGTCGTGCGGATGTGCTCAGGACAACCGGCACCATGACCACCGTCCCGATCCAATCGGACGCCGTCGCCGCTCGGACCAAGCAAGCAGGGCCGTCGATCCCTCCCGCGACCATCGCCATCGCCGGGCTCACCACCGTCGCCTTCTTCGGTCTGTTCTTCAGATGGTTCGGCAAGCAGGGCGAGTTCAGCCTCGCCAAGCTGGAAGACTGGGGCCACGCGTTCTTCGTGCCAGCAATCGCCGCCTATCTCGCGTGGCAGCGCCGGCGCCTCCTTGCAACGACCACCCCGCGGGTGTTCCTGCCCGGCATCCTTCCGGTCATCCTCGGCATCGCCGTGTACCTGCAGTACTCGTACGCGCCGATCCCCGGGACGCACATGATCCAGGGCTTCGCGATCGTGCTGACGATCTTCGGCATCGCCCTCACGCTGCTCGGCCCGGACACCACGCGCTACCTCGTGCTCCCGATCGCGTTCCTCGCGTTCGGCGTCACCATCTCCGACCGGATCATGCTCATGATCACCTGGCCGCTGCAGCTCATCGCGAGCCAGGGCGCGTTCGTTGTCCTCGGGATCTGCGGCATCGTGGGCGGCTTCCAGGTTGACGTCGACGGCAACATCCTCACCGTGGTTAAAAAGTCCGGCGAGGAGTTCCCGCTCAACGTCGCACAGGCGTGCAGCGGCATGCGCATGGTCGTCGCGTTTGTTGCCCTCGGCGCCGCGGTCGCGCTGCTCTCCTGCCGCCTGTGGTGGCAGCGAATCGCTGTCTTTCTGCTCGCCGTCCCCGTCGCGCTCGTGATGAACATCATCCGCGTCGCCGTGCTGGGCCTGCTCACGCTGGGCGACCCTGACCTTGCCCAGGGCGAGGCCCACACGCTGATCGGAACGCTGCTCCTCATCCCCGGGCTCGGGCTCTTCCTCGCAATCGTGTGGGCCCTCAACAAGGTCGTCGATCTCCCGGAGCAGGACACACCCAAGCGTGCGGCGGCCCGCGTCCCGCAGCTCCTCAAGCCCACATCGTTCGTGCTGCTCGCCGTGCTCAGCCTCGCGGGGCTCGGCATGGGATGGTCGATCCGCACGCTCGGCATCCACCTCGAGAAGCTCCCGATCTACGCGCCAGAGGGCCGGACACTGTCCAGTGTCCCCCGAGAGACCGAGAACTGGATCGCCGTCGGGCCCGACCGCATCGAACCCGTCGAAGTCCTCGACGTGCTCGGCACCATGAACTACGTCACACGGACCTACCGGGAGAAGAACGCGGCCGACGGCGAGCAGCCGCGCGTCGTCGAGTTCCACGCCGCGTACTACACGGACCAGATTGACACAGTCCCGCACGTGCCCGAGCGGTGCTTCGTCGGCGGCGGCCTCCAGCAGACCGCCAAGTCCACCGTCGTTCCGCTCAACCTCGACGGCTCGCGCTGGCGTCCCGACCCCTTCGCCCCCGAAGGCACGGACCCGGTGATGAGCGTGCGCACCAGCAACAAGTGGTCGCCCGCGCCGGGCGCCAACGTCCGTCTGCCCGACGGCATCGAAACGGTCGGAATCCGCACCAGCGGCTACAACATCCCAAGACAGGGCGAGCTGTACGCCGGCTACTTCTTCATCGCCAACGGCGGCATCGCGACGAGCGCCGAGCAGGTCCGCCTGCTGTCGTTCGACCTCACCAACGACTACGCCTACTACCTCAAGGTCCAGTTCAATGCGCCCAAGCTCGGCGGCATCCAGTCACCCGAAGACCTCGCCCGCGCGTCGGGCGACCTGCTCTCCGAGCTGCTGCCCGACCTGATGCGGTGCGTCCCTGACTGGGTCGAGGTCGAGGCCGGCAGGTACCCATCAGACGCCGCGTCCGCGGCAAACGAAAGCTGAATCACGCCCGCTCGCCAATCACACACACGACACCGGAGCGAGAAGAAAACCCAATGGCAGCAAGAGTCAACGTCAAGTTTGTCATCATCCTGTCCGTCGTGCTCGTCGCCCTCATGGCAGCGGTCGTGTTTGCCGCCATGAAAGTGGTGCTCCAGTCGGGCGAGGACTACGCCGCGACCGCCGCGGAGCTCGAGAACGCCGGCCTGTACGAAGAGTCCGCCAAGAGCTGGGAACGGGCCGTCGGCCACGACCGCACCCGCCTCGACTGGCTCGAGGGCTGGAAGCGCACGCTCGAACGCATCGACCACTCCACCGACGCCGAGTACATCGCCGATCGCCGCATGCACCAGGGCATCCTCCGGGAGATGGCCGAGGTCAAGGGCCCTGAGCTCGCCGCCCACCGCGAGTACCTCGACGATCTCACCTACGGCATCCGAGCCGGCGGCGCCCGCATCGAGGACTACAACTTCGTCGCCGCCGAGGTCGAACGGACGCTGCTCTCGTTCCCAGAGTCCATGCCCGCCGAACGCGGTCAGATCCGACGCTACCGGGGCATCGTCGGGGCGGCGGCGCTCAGCCGCGGCGCCCAGCTCGCCGACGACCAGCTCGACCTCCTCCAAGCCGATCTCGAGGCCGCGATCTCCGGCGACCCCGGCGACGAGGATGCCCTCGCCGCCCTCGTTCAGATCATCGCCTCGCTCGCCGACGACGCCCGACGCGACGGCCGCATCGCCGAGTCCGACGAGACCTGGCAACGCCTCACGTCCCGCGTTGACGCCTTCGTCGAGGCCAACCCCGACAGCATCCGGGGCCGCGTCTTCCAGACCAACATCCGGCTCGCCACGCGGGTGCGAGAGATCGACGACCAGCAGCTCTTCGGTGCAGACCTAAGCCTCGCCCGCGTCGAGGCCGCGACCTCACTGGCCGACACTTCCGAGAGCATCTACCGCGACTACATGGCCGCCGAGCCCCGCCACACCGGCTACATCGCCGCGACCGAGCTCACCGGCCTGCTCCGCCGCACGCTCACCGAGACCGCCGGCGACCGAGCCATCGACGTCTGGAACCGCACACTGGAACTGCACCCCGACGACGTCCTCGTCATGCAGAGCCGCGCCGCGTTCCTGAGCTCCATCAGCCGCCACGAAGAAGCCATCGAGGCCTTCGAGACCATCCGCGATCTCCCCCGGCCGCCGATCTCCCCCGAGGGCCAGCTCCTGCTCCTGCTCCAACAAAACGCCAACGTGGCGATCGGCTCGGCCGCGTACGAGCAATGGGCCACGCGCATCGCCAACGCGGAACGCCTCGAGCGCGGCAGCGAAGCCCGAGCATCAATGGCCGAGGCGGCCCAGCGGGCCCTCCAGGTCGCCCGCGAGAGCCGCGACCGAGCCACAGAGATTCTCGCCGAAGACGAGCCCAACCTCATCCTGCTCAACGCCAAGATCGCCTTCGCCGAAGGCGAAATCAGGACCGCCGACGTGCTCGTACGCCGATACAACGAGACCGGCGGCGAGCTCGACCCCGAGGGACTCCGTCTCGGCGCGCAGGTCGCACAACGCCTCAACAACGTCGGCGAGCAGGCCAGGCTTCTCTCACGGCTCCTCGAGGTCAGCAACACCGACGTCCGCGCCATGCTCGAGCTCGCCGAGGTCCAGCTCAACCTCCGCAACTACGAAGACGCCGAGCGCCTGCTCACTCTTGCCTCCGAACTCCGGCCGGACCTCGACGTCATCGGCGATCGGCTCGACATGATCGGTGCGCTGCTCGGCAAGTCCGAGGTGGAGGACCCGTTCGAGGCCGCGATTATCGAAGCCCAGCGCGCCTCCGACGCCGGCAACATCCCGCAGGCCATCGAGACGCTCGAGGCCAGCCTCCGCGACAACCCCACGCCGGACCACATCCGTGTGCACATCGTGCTCGCCAACGCCCTGCTCCGCGCCGGCGACATCGAGCGTGCCGGAGAGATCGCGGACGCCGGTCTCGGCATCGACCCGGGCAGCACCTCCCTCCAGATCATCAAGCGGCAGGCCGAGGTCGGCGACGACATCGACACCGCCGACCGCATCATCGACTCGATCGAGAACCTCTCCGAAACCCAGCGGAACCTCCGCAAGCACGCGCTGCGGCTGGCCCAGGGCGAGATCGAAGCCGCGGCCCCGTTCCTCGATGCCGCCCTCGCCGAATCGCCCGAGGACGCGGACGTCCTGCTCGCCGCCTTTGAGTACGCGCTCCGCACCGGCGAGACCGACGACGCCCGGGCCATCCTCGCGCAGACGCAAGGACGCGACATCGACGGGGCCAACGGCCTCACGCTCCGCGCCAAGATCGAGATCGCCGAAGGCCGCTTCGAAGAGGCCGAGCGGACGCTCGCCGCCGCCGTCGAGCGAGGCAGCCTCAACGCGGAGACCCTCAGCCTGCTCGGCCGCGTGCAGACGCTCCGCGGCGATCAGAGCGCCGCCACCGAGAGCTTCCGCCGCGCCCGAGACATCAGACCCAACGATGTCGGCTACACCAACAACTACATCCGCTCGCTGGCCGGCTCGGGCCGAGACAGCCTCGCGCTCGACGTCGCGCGGCAGTCGCTCGACATCGGGCGCAACAACGACGAATTCATGAGCCTCTGGCTGCTGCTCGAGGGCACCGTCGGCAGCAAGCAGGTCGCCTACGACGAACGGGTCGCGATCAGCGAGACAAGGCCCGAGGACGACGCAAACCAGGCCGCGCTCATCCGGCTCTGCCTCGACCTGCGCCGCTTCGACGAGGCCCGCGAGCGGCTCGACGAGGCCCGCGCCGAGACCGATTCTCTCGTGCTGTGCCGCCTCGATGCGCTCTGGCATCTCCAGCGCGGCGATCTCAGAGCCGCGATCGATCAGTACAACAAGTTCCTGATCTCCGACGCCGAGGGCGCCAACACCGCCGCGGCCTATGTCGCATTCGGCACCTTCTTGATCGAGAACGGGCAGCTCGACAACGGCCTGACCACGCTCCGCCAGGGGCGACGCCTGCAATCGCCGGGCAACCCCGTGGTCGACGTGGAACTCGCCCGCCGGCTCTTCAACGCGCAGCGCTACGCCGACGCGGCCGACGTGCTCGAAGACGTCGTCAACAACGCCGCGCCTGACGCGCCGGCAGCGGCGCAGTCGAACGGCCTGCTCATCGAGACCTACACGCGGATGAGCGAGTGGGACGCCGCTCAGGCCAGGCTCGATGCGCTCTCCGACGAGGAACGCGACACGCTCACCATGCGTCTGCTCGAGGTCGAGGTCCTCCGGGGCAGAGGCGAGATGGAGCCCGCCCGCACCAAGCTCGATCAGACCATCAGCTCCTACCCGAACGAGCCGATGCCCTACATCAGACGCGCGTCGATGCTCATGGCCGACCAGGCGCTGATGCAGGACGCGATCGAAGACCTCAGCAGAGCGATCGAGCTCGACCCGTCGAACTCGAACGCGTTCCGGCTCCGCGCGATCTGCAACACCCGCCTCGGCAGGGACGCCGCCGCCGCGGACGACATCGCGGCCACCGCACGGGCCCGCCCGTTCGACGACCAGATGCGCGTCGGCGCCGCCCAACGCCTCATCGAGATGGGCCGCGACGACCTCGCAGCTGACGTCATCGACGAAGGGCTCGAGCGGCAGGCCGGCAACCTCCGCATCCTCTTCAACGCCGGCCAGATCTTTGCCGCCGCCGATAGCCACGCCCGCGCCGTCCAATACCTGCAGGACGCCTGGGACCAGTCCAAGGAACCGGCCATCGCCGAGCTTCTCGTCCGCAGCATGCTGGAGCTCCCCAGGCCCGACATCCGCCAGGCCCGGCAGGTCGTCACACACCCCGAGCTCGACGGCAGCAGCCCGGGCGTCCTGCTCATCCGCGCCCGCGTCGAGTCGGCCGATGAGAACTGGTCGGCCGCCGAGAGCCTGCTCACCGACGTCTACCGCGAGCACCGGGATAACCCGCAGGTCCTGTTCACCTGGTCCGCGGGCCTGGTCAACATGCTCGAACGCGACCGCGCGATCGACTACCTCCGACGCCTCGACGCGAGCCAGACCCTCTCGCCCTGGGGCAGGTTCATGCAGGCGCGCGTGCTCTCGCAGGACGAGTCGGGGCGATCCGAAGCGGCGGAGCTGCTGTCGGGCCTCAAGGCGACGGATCAGCCGCCGAACCTGCGTGTCGCAGCCCTCCGCCTGAGCAGCCTCGTGAACTACGAAGCCGAACGCTTCGAAGCCGCGACCGAGGACATCCGGGCCGCCCTCGACATCGCACCCGACGACCCCGAGCTCAACAACAACATCGCCTACATCATGGCGGTCGAGCTCGGCCGCGCAGCCGAGGCACTCCCGTTCTCGCAGAAGGCCGTCGAAAGAGCACCCGAGAACCGGGGGTTCCTGGATACGCTCGGCACCGTCTACATCGAAGCCGGAGAGCCCGACAAGGCAATCGCCCCGCTCGAACGCGCTCTCACCGTCGCAACGACCGATACCGACCGAGCACCCGTGCTCGTCAACCTGGCACGCGCCAGGCTCGACGCGGGCAACCCGCCCGGCGCCGCCGACGCCGCCGACGAAGCCCGGAGAATCATCGAAGCCCTGGATGACCCCGACGAGCGAACCCAGGCCAAACTCAACAGCGTTCTCGAAGACATCGCGAACGCACGCTGACCCCCGCACACAACGCGAGACACTCCCCGATACGACCGGCGACACCACATGAGCACCGCACCACCACCCAGCACGAGACCTTCACGCCCGATGCAGGCCAGGCCGTCATCGGCGCCGGCCCCCGCGTCCCAGGCCTCCATCGATCCGGTCAAGCTGCTCAAGAAGTACTTCCTGGTCCTCATCGCCGCCGGAGTCGTCGGCGTCGGCGTTGGCGTTGCGGCCGATCAGCTCCTCCGCAGGTTCGCGCCGCAGTACACCGCCCGCACCTTCTTCGAGGTCGATCCGCCCCGAGACACGGTTGCCACGCTCAACACGGTCAACGTGAAGAAGGACGAGCTCGAACGCTACATGGCCTCGCAGGCGCAGGCCATCCTCTCCAGCCAGGTGCTCGAGCGGGCCGTCTCCGATCCGCGGCTCGTGAGCGGGGCCCCGAAATGGAGCGAGCAGTTCCTCGACAACAACGGCCGAATCGTCCGCGTTGATGCCATCGCCGAGCTCCAGGACACCATGGTCGCCCGCATCGTGCCGAACACGAGCTACATCGAACTCAAGCTCGACTACTCGAGCAAGAACGACGTCTACACCGTGGTGGACGTCGTCACGCAGGCCTACAGCCGCTTCATGCGGGAAACCACGCGGACCGACCAGCAGCCCGTCAAGGACCAGCTCTCGCGACGCCTCGAAGAGCTCCAGCGCAGCATCGAGCGCGACCAGGCCGCCGTGAGCCGCCTACTGCTCGACAACAACATTGAGTCCGTCGACGCCAAGCTCACCGAGGCCGGCGAAGAACTCGACCTCGCGGTGAGAGACCGCGCGGGCGTGCAGGAGACCATCTCCTTCATCGAGACCCAGACCGAAGAGTACCTGCTCGCGCTCAACAACCCCGCAGGCCGGCAGATCCCCGACGACATCCGCCAGCGCGTCCGTCAGAACCCGCTCATCCAGCAGCTCGAGAGCCAGCTCCAGACCGTCAACGCCCGCAAAAGGTCCGAAGAGCGTCTCGGATTCGGGCCCGAGCACCCGGCCATCAAGGCGCTGCAAGCCCAGCTCGACGGGCTGAACGAGGAGATCGCGACACGGACCGCCGAGCTCCAGGAAGAGTCCTTCGACGCGGCGATCAGCAGCCTGCGGTTCCAGCTCAACCAGGCCCGCTCGCTCGAAACAGAGCTCACAGATCGGATCAAAGAGGCGCAAGACCGCCTCACCGAGATCGCGCGCATCGGGCAAGAAGTTGCCGCCCTGAAACGGCGCGTCGAGCAGACGCAGAACCGCGTGTCAAAAACCGAAGAAGAGCTCGACGAAGTCGAGGGCCTGCTCAGCGTGGCCGAACAGGGGCGTGTCTCCGTCTTTCAGCAGCCGCGCCTCCCGGAACGGCTCTCGTTCCCCAACCGCATCATCGTCGTCCCCGCCGGCTTCCTCGTGATCCTCGGTCTGACCGCAGGCGTCATCCTCCTGCGCGAAGTCCTCGACCAGCGCGTCAAGGGACCCGCGGACATCGCGATGATCCCGCGGACCCCCGTGCTCGGCATGCTGCCTGTCGTCTCCGAAGACCCTTCGAGACCCGAACGAGCCGAGTCCGCCTTCCACGATCGGCCCGCCGGAGTCTTCGCCGAGGGCGTCCGCCAGCTGCGTGTCGCACTGGCAACCAAGATCCAGCAGGCCGGCCATCGCTCGGTGCTCGTGGTGCCCGCCGCCCCGCGATCCGGCGCGACCACGCTGGTCACCAACCTCGCCGAGGCCGTCAGCCGCGCCGACGCCAAGGTGCTCATCCTCGACGCCAACCTCCGAAGGCCCGGCATCCACCGGCTGTTCAACCTCGACGCCGCCCCAGGACTCGCCGACGTGCTCGCCAAGACCACAGAGGCCGACGACGCCCTGTGCAAGACCGACAACCCCAATCTCGATGTCATGACCGTCGGCTCACGCGAGCACCGCGTCTTCGAGCGGCTCTCCACCGAGTCCATGAGCGAGCTGCTCGCACGCTTCGAAGCCAGGTACGACCTTGTGCTGCTCGACGTCGCCCCCGCCCAGGTCGCAGGAGACGCCGCGGGCCTCGCGAACCGCGTCGGCGGCGTGGTGCTCGTCACCCGCGCGCTCGCCGAGAAGCGGGGCCTCATCGCCCGTCTCAAGAACGAGCTCGCCGGCACCAACGCAGAGTTCCTGGGCGTCGTCGTCAACGCCGTCCGCTCGTCCGCCGGCGGATACTTCAAGCGAAACATGCGCGAGGCGCACGCCTATCAGCACAAGGGCAAGGCCGCCGCAGAGGCCTAGCCGCGCACGCACTCGACGAAGACGCCGGAGACCGCCACAGTGACCGAGGCACAGCCGAACCAGCGCCCCCACGCCCTCGTCACGGGCGGCGCCGGGTTCATCGGCTCGCATCTCACCGAGCTGCTGCTCTCGCAGGGCTCGAGGGTGACCGTGGTCGACAATCTCTCAACGGGCCGGCTCGCCAACCTGCCCGATCACCCGAGCCTCTCCGTCATCGAGGCCGACCTCGCCGCGGTCCTGCCCGAACTCAGCGCACGCGTCGGCAACGTCAATCACATCTATCACCTCGCCGCCGCCGTCGGCGTCAAGCTCGTCATGGAGAAGCCGGCCCAGGCCATCGAGACCAACGTCGCCCTGACCGCCGACCTCCTCTCCGCCGCGCTGAAGGCAGGGCCTGACCAGTCGCCAGCGCCGACCCTAATCGCCTCCTCCAGCGAGGTCTACGGAAAGGGCACCGGCGAAGTGTTCAGCGAGGACGACGACGTCGTCTACGGCCCCACCACCGTCACGCGATGGTCCTACGCCGCCTCCAAAGCCCTCGACGAGCACCTCGCGCTGGCCCACCACCGAGACCACGGCCTCCCCGTCGTCATCGCGCGGTTCTTCAACACCGTCGGCCCACGACAGGTCGGTGACTACGGCATGGTCCTGCCCCGCTTCGTCGCCGCAGCCCTCGCCGGCGAGCCGCTCACCGTCTTCGGCGACGGCTCCCAGTCCCGCTGCTTCGCCGATGTCCGCGACGTCGTCACGTCGCTACCGAAGCTGATCGATACCGAGATCTGCCGGGGCACCGTCTTCAACATCGGCGCCGACACCCCGATCACGATCCGCGATCTGGCGGACACCGTCGTCCGCGTGACCGGCTCGTCATCCAAGATCGTCAACATGCCATTCGACGCCGCCTACCCGCACGGCTTCGAAGACCTCAAGCGCCGCCGTCCAGACCTCACCCGCATCAGGTCCGCGATCGGATTCGAGGCCGGCATCCCGCTCGAAACCACAATCGCCGATCTCGCGGAATCCATGGCATCGGACACGCCGAGCGAGCCGACAGGGCCAGCCCGATGACGCTCGCACAAACCGCCATCGATCTCGTCCCCTCGGCCGACGCAATCGAAGCGGTCGTCACACGCACCAGCATCTTCAACGGCTACGTCGGTGTGTTCGTCGCCGCCTTCCTCACGACCATCATCGCCACGCCGATCATGCGGCGGCTCGCGGTCGCCAACGGCATCATCGACAACCCCGCAGACCCCCGCAAGGTGCACAAGATCCCGGTCGCCTACCTCGGCGGCGCGGCGGTCTACCTCGGGCTCGTCGCCGCGATCTTCTTCAGCGTCATGGCCGTGCGCTACCACTGGCTCGCCGACTATCACCCTTCGGAACAGGCCCCGCTCCGCGCTCAACGCATCATGCCGTGGTCGATCATGCTCGGCATGACCGTCATCATGCTCGTCGGGCTGCTCGACGACATCGTCGGCATCAGCCCACGTCTCAAAATCGCCGGCCAGCTCTTCGCCGCCGCCGCCCTGGCCGCAGATCAGATCGGCGTGCAGGTCGCACGGGGCTTCATCATGCCGGTCGCCGAGACGCTCGGCATCCCCACCATCGACCTCCCAATCGCCGGCACCGATCAATTCATCCAGACCGTCGGCTTCTCGGTGCCGCTCCCCGCCGCGCTGCCTGTCATAGGCGACGCCCTCAACATCGACGCGATCTACTGGACGGGCGCCGCTCTCATCGCTGTCTTCGTGCTCGGAGGCTGCAACGCCTCGAACCTCATCGACGGGCTCGATGGGCTGCTCTCCGGCGTCACTGCCATCGCGGCGGCCGGCATCCTCATCATCGCCCTCGGCCTCGCCGTCGCCGACGACGGCCCGCGAGACACCCAACGCGTCGTCCTCGCCCTCGCCGTCATGGGCGCGTGCCTCGGCTTCCTCCCCCACAACTTCAACCCCGCCAACATCTTCCTCGGAGACTGCGGCAGCCTCCTGCTCGGCTACTGCACCGTCGTGCTCATCCTCATGCTGGGCGACACCGGCAAGACCCACCTGGTCATCGCCGGCCTCGTGATCTACGCCATCCCGATCATCGACACCACGCTCGCCATCGTCCGCCGCAAACTCGCCGGCAAGAGCTTCTCCGAAGCCGACGCCGACCATCTCCACCACATGCTCAAGCGATCGCTGGGCGTCAAGGGCGCCGTCTTCACCCTCTACGGCATCGGCATCGGCTTCGCCGCCCTCGGCGTCGCCGCCAGCTTCGGCCGCGCACGACTCGTCTACGCCCTGATCCTGATCTTCGCCAGCTACATCGGCGTCACCGCGATCAAGATCGCCCGCCGAAAGGCCATCGAGCAGCAGACGCACACCAAAGTCTCGGGCAGCACCGGCGGATTCCACCCGGCCGAGTCGGGCCGACCCAGCCAGACGCCTTCGGCAAACCCCACGACCGAACCCGCCCCCGCGCAGGCTTCAGAGCCGGAGGCCGCGGGCGCTCCATAAGTCCGACCCGTGCCTCCCCCTATACTGGAGCGATGCGTTCCATCGCCCTCATGAACCAGAAGGGCGGCGTCGGCAAGACCACCACAACGGTCAACCTCGCCGCGGCCGCCGCACGCCTCGGCAAGCGAACCCTCCTCGCCGACCTCGACCCACAGGCCCACGCCACCCTCCACCTCGGCGGCGACCCCGCGGCCCTCGATGGCTCTGTCTACGACCTGCTGCTCGACCCGCAGCACGACCCCGCGCACCCGATCATCTCGACGCGTGAGAACCTCGCGCTCATCCCAGCCGAGACCGACCTCGCCGCCGCCGAGACCGAACTGCAAAGCGCACCCGAGCGCCAGCACCGCCTCAAACGCGCCCTCGATCGACTCAGCGACCGCTACGACCTCGTTCTTCTCGACTGCCCGCCGGCTCTCGGCCTGCTCACGCTCAACGGCCTCGCCGCCGCCGACGAAGTCCTCATCCCCATGCAGGCCCACTTCCTCGCCCTGCAAGGCGTCAGCAAGCTGCTCGAGACCGTTCAGCTCGTCCGCGGCTCGCTCAACAGCTCGATCACCGTCGGCGGCGTCATCCTCTGCATGCACGACCACCAGACCACGCTCAGCCAGGAAGTCGTCGCCGACCTCACCGAGTTCTTCGATACCGCACGCGGCACCGACGTCCCGTGGAACGCCGCCAAAATCTTCGACCCGCCTATCCGCCGCAACATCAAGCTCGCCGAGTGCCCGAGCTTCGGCCAGACCATCTTTGAGTACGCCCCCGAGGCCGCCGGCGCGAAGGACTACGAAGCCCTCGCCCGCAGCGTGCTGGGCATCACCAAGCCCACACCAGTGCCGCAACCCGAACCCCAGCACGAGCCGCGACCCGAGCCCAAGCCCGAGCCCGAGCCACCGGTCGTCAACGTTGTTCCTCAACAGCAGCCACAACCAAGCCAGCCCGTGCAGCACCATCACCACCAAGGCCACCACGACACCCACACCTACCGGACCTATACCAGCCCGACGCCCCCGCCGGACATGCCGGACAACCCCGCGTGAACGCCGATCTCTTCCGCACGCTCGCACGCGTCGCCTTCGTCATCTACGCGCTCGTGCTCGTCACCGCCACGCACTGGCCCCAGCTCAGGATCGACGGCGGCCCGGTCCCCCGCCCCGACCTGTTCATCCACGTCACGGCCTTCGGCCTCTGGACCTGCCTGCTCATCGCCACCCAGCTGCTCGGCCCCTGGCGCTCCAAACCAACTATCGCCAAAGCCGTTGTCGTGGGCCTGATCTACGCCGCCATCGACGAGGGCACCCAGGCCATCCCCGCCCTCGGTCGAACCGTCGCCCTCGATGACTACCTCGCCAACGCCCTCGGCGTCATCCTCGCCGGCGTCGCCGCATTGATCGCAGGCGCGATCGCCAAGCCCAAGCCAGCGTCGAATGGCTGACCTCGAACGCAACACCCGCACCGTCGCCGGCATGACCCTCGTCAGCCGCGTCTTCGGCCTCGCGCGAGACCTCGTCCTCGTCCGCATCTTCGCCGACTCCGCCGTCGGCTCCGCCTTCAACGCCGCCTTCGCGCTCCCCAACATCTTCCGCCGCCTCTTCGGCGAGGGCGCGCTTTCAGCCGCCTTTATCCCCCGCTACACAACGCTCGAGCAAGACGACCCCGAGCTCAGCCGCAAGTACGCCAGCCTCGTCATCGCCGCGCTCGTCACGATCACCTCCCTCCTGACCATCCTCGGCGAGCTCGCGCTGCTCGCCTGGCTGAGCAGCGCAGGCGGCGACCCCGAGCGCACACTCTCCATCCATCTCATGATGCTCCTGCTCCCGCTCATGCCACTTGTGTGCACCGTGGCGATTCTCGGGGGCGTGCTGCAGGTCAACAAGCGCTTCGCCGTCCCGGCCGCCGCACCGATCGTTCTCAACATCTGCATCATCGCCGCCGCGCTCGCCACGATCGCCGCCAACATCAACGCGCAGCGCGCAGGCTACGCCGTCGCCCTCGCCACGCTCGCTGGCGGCTGCATCCAGCTCGCCTGGGCGCTCGTCGCCCTGCGCCCGCTCGTCCGCCTGACCGCCGCGTTCCGAGACGCAACGCACGAAGCCAAGCAAACCCTCCGCCGCTTCCTCCCCGTACTCGTCGGCATGGGCACACTCCAGCTCAACACTCTCGCCGACACCGTCCTCGCCATGTGGCCCGTCTGGGTCGGCCCAACCTTGCTCGGCCGAGCCGTCCCCATGGACGACGCATCCAACGCCGTCCTCGGCTTCACCCAACGCCTCTACCAGTTCCCGCTCGGCGTCTTTGGCATCGCCGTCGCCACCGCCGCCTTCCCTCAGCTCGCACGCGACGCCAAAGACGCCGCCGCCTTCGGCCTCACACTCGCGCGTGGACTCCGGCTCAGCCTCTTCATCGGCCTCCCCGCGTCGCTCGGCCTCTTCCTCGTCCGAGACGACCTCGTCGCCGTCATGTTCTCAGGCGCCGGCGGTTTCAGCGAAGACGGCCTCTCCCGAGCATCAGCCGTCCTCGCCGGCTACGCCCTCGCCGTCTGGGCCTACAGCCTCAACCACCTGCTCACCCGCGCCTTCTACGCACAAGACGATACCAAGACGCCCATGCGCATCAGCCTCGCCATGGTCGCCGTCAACCTCGCGCTCAACCTCACGCTCATCTGGCGCTTCCGCGAAGCGGGGCTTGCTTACGCCACCGCCATCACCGCGACGCTCCAGATGCTCCTGCTCGCTGCCATCCTCAAACGCCGCGTGACTACAACCGCACCCATCACCCCCGCCGTCCTCCGCATCAGCGTGACAAGCCTCGCCATGGCCGCAGCGGTCTGGCTCGCGCTCACGCTCATGCAAACACCAGACTCATGGTCCGACCACGCGGCGCGTCTAGCCGCCGCCGTAGCCGTGGGCGGACTCACGTACCTCGTGCTGTCCTTCGCAACAAAGAGCGACGAACTCCGCCAACTCATCTCACGCCGCTGATCCGCCCCCCCCTCTCCCTTCCAGGGAGAGGGACAGCCCGCCCGAGGCGAGCAGGGAGAAGGTGTATCTCACTTTCCTCTCCCGCCTCCCCTCTCCCGACCTCAGCTCCGCCTCGCCCACCCTCTCCCCGCCGGGGAGAGGGGACAACACTCCCCCATGCCAATCGACCTTCACGACAAACCAATTCTCATCGCCGGAGCCTCATCAGGCATCGGCGCAGCCACCGCCATCGCCTGCGCACAAGCCGGCATGCCCATCGCCCTCCTCGCCCGCCGACTCGACAAACTCGAGCAAGTCGCAAGCGACTGCCAGCAACACAACGTCAAAGCATCGATCATCGAGTGCGACGTCACCAACCCAGACCAGTGCACCGAAGCCATCGCCAAAGCCGAATCCGACCTCGGCCCCTTGCACGCCGCCTTCGCCAACGCCGGCTTCGGCCAGGAGTCCCCGCTCCTCGACATGTCCGACGCCGACACCCGAGCGATGTTCGAAACCAACCTCTTCGGCACCCTCAACATCATCCGACCCGCCGCCGAGCGAATGAAAACAAGAAACGCCGGCCACCTGCTCATCTGCTCGAGCTGCCTCGGCCTCTTCCCAACACCCTGGTACAGCGTCTACAGCGCCACCAAAGGCGCCCAGCACCACATGGGCCGAGCACTCGACGTCGAGCTGAGGCAATTCAACATCCGCTGCTCAACCGTCCACCCCGTCGGCACAAAGACCGAGTTCTTCGAAGAGATGAAGGCCAAGCAGGGCAAGCTCATCGTCGCCGGCAGCTCCGAGGGCTTCATGCAGCCCGCCGACACCGTCGCCCGAGCCATCGTCCGCTGCCTGAAGAAACCGAAGCCCGAGGTCTGGACGCACACCCCTACCCGCATCGGCATGCTCCTCAGCGGCTTCCTGCCGAGAACAACGAACGCCGTCCTCGGCAAGATGATCGACAAGCGGCTCAAGGAACAAGCGCAGTCTCAAGACCGCGACAGCAGCACCACCGCGTGAACCTCGACCGCGCGCCCCTCGCCGACCGCGTCCACCTTCTCGTGCGTCTTGCCCTTCACGTTCACGCGCAGCAGATCAACGCCCAGCAGCTGGGCGAGCCTCGCCCGAATCTCCGGCTTCACCGGCGCCAGCTTGGGCCGCTCCAGGATCACCGTCGCGTCAAGGTTCACGATCGACCACCCCGCCCCGGCCATCCGCTTCACGGCCTCGGCAAGAAACACCGCCGAGTCCGCCCCGTCCCATTGCGGGTCCGTGTTCGGAAACAGCTCCCCGATATCAGGCAAGCCCAGGGCCCCCAAGACCGCATCCGTCACCGCGTGCAGCAGCGCATCCCCGTCCGAGTGCCCGAGAGGCCCCCGGTCGTGCTCTATCGCCACCCCGCCCAGCACCATGGGCCGCCCGCCCGCCTTGGCCGTCTCCAGCCGGTGCAGGTCGTACCCGTGCCCAACCCGAAAATCATCGCGTGCCATTGCCCGCACTCTACCCACTCCCGCTCAATGACCCGCCCCATCGGGTCCGATACACTCGCTGGACGCAGGCGAAGCCAAACCGCCGGCACCACCAACGGAGGCCGATCAGGATGATCAAGACCGCAACAACCGCTCTCGCCGCCGCCGTGCTGCTCACCAGCGCCGGCTGCTACTCCATCGGCGGCGTCCCCGCCTCGCGAGACAAGTTCCACTACGAGAGCCACCCCCACATGCCCGCCACGGTCACCATCCTCGACACCCGCACGGGCGAGGCCATCTGGTCCATGGACGTGCCCGTCGGCCGCAAGCTCGCCCTGCGCTTCTACGACAGCCGCGAGGCCGACGATGCAACACCCAACCTCCCCGCGCTGATGCGATGGCAGGTCGTTGACATCGGCAAGAGCGCGAGCTCGCTCCGAAACAAGGTCGCCGTGCCGCTCGCCACCGCACGCAAGATCGATTACGAGCTCCGCGAAGGCCCCGAGTACGCCACCGACGCCCGGGCAGCCGCCAGACCCTCGCCGATCACGACGACCGTCAGCCCGACCGGCGGCAACGGCAGGACCGACCGCGCCCCGTCACGCGACCCCGTGACAGGCGTCCCGGAGCTCGACCCGATCACCGTCGACGACTGACGCGCAACAGAAGCCCCTAAGAAGCCGCGGGCTGGTCGACGCCCTTGTACTCGATGATCGACGACCGCGTGCCACGCCAACGGCCCCACCAGTACTTCACAACGCCGGCAAAGAGCGCAAACTGGCCGATGACCGTGAACCCCGCGGAAAGCCTCGCGTTCCGCCAGCCCCGATCTCCGGCCTCCCGGTGCCACAAGCGCGCAAACTGAAGGCCGTACAACGCCACCAGCGCCGCCAGGCTCAGGCCAAACGTGAACGGCGCGAGCACAACCGCGAACAGCGGCGCGGCGAACGCCCAGAAGACCGGTCGAAGCGTCCGACGCACATTAAACCGCTCGGCCGAAGAGCCGTGCATCGCCATGCCCTCGGCCGCCGCGTGCCCCGCCCGCACCATCCGCGTCCACCACTGACCAAACCGCGACAACGCTGCGTCGTGCATCGTCATCTCGCGGTTGATCCGCCAGATCGTCCAACCCCGCTCCCGCAGCCGGAAGCACATCTCGGGCTCCTCGCCTGCGATCACACCGGCGTCGTACCCCCCGACCTCCTCGAAGGCCGCGACGCGGATCAGCGCATCACCCCCGCAGCTCTCCGCCTCACCGACGGGCGTCTCCCACTCCATGTCCGTCAGGCGGTTGTAGATCGACACCTCCGGGTGACGCTCGCGACGCCGGCCGCACACCGCCGCCAGCCGCTCGTCATCCTCCATCCGCTCCAGCGCCGCATCCACAAACTCCTCAACGACCTCGCAGTCGCCATCGACGAACAGGACATACCGGTCGCCCGGCCCGATCGCGCGGACGCGATCGAAGCCCTCGTTCCGAGCCCTCGCCGCCGTGAAGGGCCGAGCCATGTCGAGCTCGACGACCTCCACACCCATCGAGCGCGCAGTCTCAACACTCCCGTCCGACGACCCCGAATCGACGTACACAACATGATCCGCGTCGCGCAGCAGCGACTTCAGGCACGCCACCAGCCGATCGCCCTCGTTCCGACCGATCGCAACGCCCCCGATCACGCCGTCTCCTCCCCAGTACCCACGTCATCGAAGCGTCTGACGATCCGCGCCGGCACGCCACCGACCATGACCCGCGGCGGCACATCCTTGGTCACCACGGCATTCGCGCCAACCACCGAGTCCTCGCCAACCACGACGTCACCAACAATCACCGCGCCCGCGCCCACCTCCACCCGATCGCACAGCGTCGGCTTCGCCCAAGGCTCACGCCGAGTCGCAACACCAAGCGTCGTGTTCTGCCGCAGGTGCACATCGTCCCCGATCTCACGCGCACCGAACACCATCCCGCTCTGGTGCCAGATCCTCACCCGACGACCCACCTTCACCACGTACGACAGCTTGATACCCCAGACCCACTGGCACCAGAAGTACCCGATCGAATAGACCAGACTCAGCACCGCACGAATGGGCTTGAACCCAAAGTCCATCCGCTTGTTGCCGAACCGATGCACAAGCAGCACCCAGAACCCGGGCTCCATCACGCTCCGCTCGTGCGTCGCAAAGTCCTCGCGAACCAACGCCCAGAACCCGAGCGTGTCGGGGTTCGCATTCCGCTCCCCACGCGGGAGCTCCTTGCCCGGCGGAGGCGACACGACCACATCACCGTGCGGCGTGCTCACGACGCCGCCGCCCCGGCCGCCATGCCGCTCCGCTCCGCGGACCGAAGCCGCCGACGCGCCGAAAGAACCCCATCAACCGTAATCGTCCGGTCGCCGTGCCGGCCCAGCACCGCACCCAGCACCCGGCTCGCGACCACGCCGCAGCAACGGCACGCGTCGGCGAGATCGGCGCGCGCCCGGCCGTAGTTCTTCTCGAAGTACAGCCGCCGCGAGTCGTACCAATACCCGGGCTTCGGCCTGGGCCGCTCACCCCGACGGTTCACGCCGGTGGACTGGCCCACGAGGTGGACCACTCGCGACGCCGGCTCCTGCCAGATCTCCCAGCCCGCCCGCGCCACGCGCAGGCACAGGTCGGTCTCCTCGAAGTACAAGAAGTACGCATCATCGAACCCACCGACCCGCTCGAGCGCCTCACGGCGAACCATCATGCTCGCGCCCGTCACCCAGTCCACCCGCCAGGCGTCCTGCCGCGCAGGCGGCGCGACCACCCACCGCCGCAGCAGCCTGGACACCGGCCCGAACCAGAGCTGGCTCTCGATCTCGCTGATCGCGCCCGGGAACCGAAACGCCCCGCGGCGGACGGTCGCGTCCGGGTTCTCCAGCCCGCTTCCAACGATCCCCACGCCGGGCCGCGATTCGAGAAAGGCCGCCAACAGCCGCACGGCTTCCGGCCTGACGTACGTGTCCGGGTTCAAAAAGTGCACCGCCTCAGCGGGCCGCTCCCACGACAACACCCGCCGCGCCCCGACGTTGTTCCCGAACGCGAAGCCGCCGTTCCGCCCCGCGTTCACGACCTCGCACCACGAAGACCAGCCGTGCGACTCCACCGCTCCGCGGAGCGTCTCGAGCGACCCGTCGCCCGAAGCGTTGTCGACCACCACGACGCCGATTTCGTCTCCGCGCCCCAGCTCATCCGCCAGCGACCGCAGGCACCCAACGACGAGGTCGGCCGTCCGGTAGTTCACGATGACAATCCCGACCCGCACCTCGCTACGCCCCCGCGCCGGCGGGCACACCGGAAGGCCCGCGGTCCGCAGCGCCCCGCGCAGCCACCCGCGGACGATCCGCACGCGCCGCGAGCGCCACCGTGATCGCCGACAGACCGCCCGCGATCATCGGATGGATCACGGTCACCATCGCGTTGGGAAGACAGTCGATCACGAACATCAGCATCACGCACGCCAACCCAACCGCCGGCGCAGCCTCCGGCGAGGAAAGCACCCGAGGCGGATACCGCGTAACCAGCACCCACACCGCCGCCGTCATCGACAGGTACCAGGTCGCCAGCCCAAACAGCCCCCGCGTGCCCAGCGCGATGATCCACAGCCCGTCGGTCACGCTGACGTCCTCGCCGTAGTCGTTCTTCACGCGGCTCCGGCCCCAGCCACCCCAGCCGAACACCGGCCGCTGCATCGCCTTCTCGGCGAGCATCGCCTCCGACTCAACACGGAACTGCATCGACGCGGCGCGGTACGGATCAAGCAGCCGCGCCACCTCGATCACCGGTTTATCCACGCTCACACCGACCAGCGACGGCGCAACACGGTTCCCCGCGTACAGAATCGGGACGACGAGCAAACACACCATCGCGATCCGTGTCGGCCAGATCGGGTTCCGAAGCGCCACCAACGCCCCGCCGATCATCGCCATCAGCATCAACGCGTTAAGCGAGCGGCACAGCAGAGCCACAACGATCAAGACGCCCACAACCGGGAGCGTCGGCAGCACCAGCCCAGACATCTCGTCCGAAGACCCGCCCGCCCGCCGAGCGATCCCGGACCACGTCCCCCACCGCTCGCCCCCACGCCGCTGGAAGAAACCCAGCGGCCGGAACCGACGCCACGACCCCGTCCACCACATCCACGCGCCCAGCACAGCAATAGAGCCCATCAGCAAACCGAGCATCAGCCCGTGCTGCTGGAACACAACGGGCCGCCAGCCGCCGAACCGCCAGTTCGCCGTCGAACCGTGCGCGTAAGTCACAAACCCGTACAGCTGCACGTGCAGCCGCGGACTCATCCTCGCCTCCCACAGCACGAAGGGCACGTACGCCATCCCGGCGGCGAGCAGCACCATCGCGAGATCTCGCAGGCTCGCCCCGTCGGTGATGTAGAGCCTCCCCAGGATGTACGGGATGCCCCACGTCACCGACTCATGGAACAGCGAGGATGCCGCGTCCGACAGCCCAAGCCCGTTGGTCAGCGACGCGAGCGGTGCCGACAGCACCCACAGCACCATCGGAAGATCGAGCAGATGGAACCGATACCGCGCGAACCGCGACGAATCGAACAGCGCCGCGCACGCCAGCACCGTCAGCGTGCACGCGCCATACTTGCTCAGCTCGATCGGGCCCGCGAAGTCCATCCGCGCGAACGGCAAGAACAGCCACCCAAAGATCACGCTTGCAAAGACCGATAACCGCACCGGCAGCACAACGAACAGCACCGGGACCACAAGAAACGGCCACAGCAACAGCACGATGGTCGCCAAGCTCGTCATCCAGCGTCGTCTCCGGCCACGGCGTGCTTCCTCCTGAAGTCTAGTCGGCGTCCAGAAGCATCCGCGCCGACACCCCCCGCCTCGATCGCCATGATTCTCCGGCAGTTCGCCCTCGCGATCGATCCAGATCCTGCCGATCAACCACCTTTCAGGGGGATGCCTCTCGCGATCGCCGATACTTTTGACCCCGCAAGGCAGCACCGACGGAGCCCCGCATGCGCATCGCTTATCTCGCCCCCGAATTCCCGGGCCAGACCCACACGTGGAAGTGGCGCGAACGCAACCACCTTCAAGAGCTCGGCCTCGATGTCCGGATGGTCTCGACGAGGCCGCCGATCCATCGCGACCGCGCCCGCCACGCGTGGGCGGAAGAGGCCAAGGCCGCGACCACCTACCTCTGGCCCATCTCCCCCATCGCCGTCGCCGGCATCGTCCTCTGCCTTCTGACGATCAGGCTCCCCACCCTGATCGCCTGCCTGCTCCTCTGCCGCCGCATCAACGCCGACGACGGGCCCCCGACGCTGGAATCCCTGAAGCTCGTCGTCCCGGCGTTCGTGCTCGCGCGCTGGATCCGCCGCACCGATATTCAGCACGTGCACTGCGCGACCCCCGCGGGCTCGCTCATCACGGCGCTCCTCGCACGGATCATCAGCCCGACATTCACGACCGACTGCACCGTGAACGCAAACTTCAACTGGTGGGGCGGCGGCCTCAACGCCAAGTTCGCCGAGATCGACGCGCTCTTCGTCATCGTCGGCTGGATGGAAAACCAAGCACACGAAGAGTTCGGCGCAGACATCACCGAAAAGATGCATCTCGCCCGACTCGGCGTTGACACGCGCGAATGGTCCGAACGCGCCGCGCCGACCGAGCCGCCCCCGTTCTCGATCGTGACAGTCGGCCGTCTGCACCCTTCGAAGGGCCACGACGATCTCATCCGAGCCGTCGCCGCGCTCCGCAACAACGGCCGGGATGTCACCCTCGCACTCCTCGGAGAGGGACCGCAACGCGACGAACTCGAACAGCTCGCCGAATCACTCGGTCTCCGCGGCGCCATCGAGTTCACCGGCTCAGTCCCCGAACACGAGGTCCGCGCCAAGCTCGAAACATCGCACGCCTTCGTCGGCGCCAGCCACGCCGAGCCGCTCGGCGTCGTGTACATCGAAGCCATGGCCCTCGGCGTCCCGACCGTCGGCACCGACGCCAAAGGCCCCAAAGAGATCATCACCGATGGCGAATCGGGGCTCCTCGTCCCGCCCAAGGACCACGCCGCCCTCACGGCCGCCATCGAGCGACTGATCGACGACCCGCAGCTCGCCGAACGCATCGGCAAGGCAGGCCGGCAACGCGTCATCGATCAATACGACAGCCGCATCGGCGCCAAAGTGGTGCACGACGCCATCGCCGCGCTCCACCCAAACACGGCCTGACACGCCTCAGCCGAAGTCAAACTCAGGCCGCTCTTCGCGTTCGCCAAGCACCCAGCGGTACACCTCGCGCGTCTGCGCCGCCTTCGCGTCCCATGTGAACAGCCGATGCGCACGCTCAAGCGCGACCGCCGCTCGCGCATCGATCCCCGCCGGATCCGCGACCGCGTCCTCAAGCGCCTTCCGAAAGCGAGCAACCACCTCGGCTCGCGTGCCGATCTCAACCGGGTACGCCGACGACTCCGTCATCAGCTCCGCCGGCCCGCCGTACGCGACCGCCATCGGCACAACACCGACCGCCATCGCCTCCAGAATCACACCCCCGCCAAACTCACGGATGCTCGGGAACGTCAACAGATCCGCCTCCGCCAGATGACGCTGCACCTCCATATGCGGCACCAGGCCGAGGAAACGCACCGAATCACCGAGATCCCGCTCCCGCGCCATTGCCTCGAGCCGCGACCGCTCCGGACCGTCACCCACAAAGTCGATCGTCAGCTTGCCTGCGCGGGCCAGATCGGCGGCCGCCTCGAGCAGCATGTCGCCGCCCTTGTACGGCACGAGCCGCCCGAGAAAGACGCACCGCAGCGGCACCCCAGCCCGGCGCGTCCGCCGCTCCGCGAAGCGGCCCGGATCAATCGCGTTCTCCGGCACATACACCACCCGCGGCCTGTGCGCCGAAGCGACCTCCGACGCCGTGTACCGCGAACCGCAGATCAGAGCCGAAGCGCACCGCCGCGTCCCGCCGTAGCCCGGCAGCAACCGGTACGCACCACGCACATAAGACAGCCACTCCCGCTCACGCCGACGCTCGCGATCAAACGCCGCCGGCCAGGGCACCCCGCCGTTGATCGGCCCCCACACGAACGGCACACCGATGCGCCGCAGCTTCGGCGCAAGCAGACTCGGCAGCGTCGGGCTCAGCGGCGTCAGCCGATGCACCAGCGAGAACTCGCCCGCGCGCAGCCTCGATCCGAACCGCTGCCACACCAGCCGCTCGAAGTAGTAATACGACGGCACCGACATCGCCATCCGCGTCGTCCAGCCCTTCCCCTTCCCGCCGCCGATGCCCCGCGCGAGCCGATCGACGCCCGCCGCGACCTTCTCCGAGTCGATCGCCGTGTACTCATCCTCGGGTACGCCAGCACGCTCGAACGCCGCGCGGTTCCGCACCTGCGTCACGAGGTGACCACCCACGAGCCGCTGGATCGCCCGCGCGTGCGACCAACCGACCAGCGGCACACTCGACCACTCCGGGTTGGCAGCCTCGGCGATCAGAAGCGGCGGCTTCATCCGCGCATCCCCCGCAGCTCCCGCGAAGCCCTCAGCATCGGCACAGCGTACAGCGCCAGCACCGCCGCACCACCCGCAGCGCCCCCGGCAAAAGCAGCGACCCTCGTTCCAACACCGCTCGATGCCGCGGCACCAAAGGCCGCGTCCGCCGCGAACGCACCTGTGACCGCCGCGAGCGCCATCACCGCCATCCACCGGCCATCACCAACGAGCGATCGAACGCCATACCGCCGTGACAACAACGAGTACGTCAGGTATCGGGCCGCTTCGGAAAGCGCTGCACCCGCGACAAAGCCCGGCAGCCCCCAGCCCATCGTCCGAGTCGTCCACCACGCTCCCGCCGGCAGCAGCACGGCCAAGGCGACCAGCTTCGATACATGCCCCCACACCGTCGGCCGCGCCTCGCCCAGCGACAGAAGCAGCATCTTCAGGCTGTCACCAAGCACCACCAGCATGGCCGTCATCGCCAGAAGCCGCACCATCCACGCCGCGTTCGCCATCTCAGAAGGCCACAGCAAAGTTACCGCCATCGGCCCAGACGCGTACATCGCCGCCGTCGCCGCACCACCCATCACACGAAGCGGGCTCAGCACCCGCCCCGCCGCGCCCACCAGGTCACCCCCACGGTTCTTGACTTCCGAGAACAGCGGAAAGATCACCATCGACGCGATCTTCGACACACACTGCGACGAGAACGTCGCGAGCATCAACGCCACCGCGAACACCGCGAGATCGTCCTTCGTGAAGACCCGACCCATCGCGAGCGTCGGCGCATCAGTCGCGAAGTAGGTCAGCAGCGTTCCGATCAGCAGCCAGCCGCCGAAGCGGAGCATCGAGCCGCACGCACCGCGGTCAAGCCGAAACCGAGGCCGCGACGCCGGCGCGATCGCGTACGAAGCGCACGCCCGCACCACCCCGCTCAGCACGATCCCCACCGCAAGAGCCCACACCGAAGGCGAGATCGCAGCCCACACAATCATCGTCCCGAGCGAGATCGTCTGGGTGATCACGTCTACCGCGATCGGCCGCCAGACCTCAACCCGCCGCTCAGCCAACCACAGACCCGGCGACTGAAACGCCACCGCCACGAGCACCAGCCCGGTAAACGGCACCAGCGCGACAAGCACCGGCTCGCCGTAGAACGCCGCGTACGGCACCGCGACGATGCAGCACACCAGAAACAGCAACGCCCCGCGGATCACCTGAAGCGTCCACGCCGTGTGCAAGAACCACAGCTCCTCGCCCTTCTCATGCTGCACGACGCTCAGATTCAGACCCACGCTCGATGCCATCTGCAACCCGCGGTTCAGCGAGTTCACCAGCACCATGATGCCGAGCACGCCGATATCGTCCCGAAGCAAGTACGCCAGCACGATGTTGCCGACCAGCCGCACGCCCTGGCCGTAGACGAACGACGCCACCACCCACGCCGACCCGCGCACCGCGCGCCGCCGCATCGATGGCGCCCCGGCAAGCCCGCCGCCAACTCCAGCCTGTGAGTCTGCTTCGCCCATCGAACCGGCAGGCTCCCCCTTCTCTATCGCCGCCCCGTGCCCGCGATCACCCTGGGTTCTATCGACAGACTGGCCCCCCGGGCTTAGGGGACGGCTCCGCCCCAGCGTCCCCCGCCCCGACACGCATAAAAAAAGCCGGGCCCTTCCGGACCCGACCGCACGTGGTGTATTCGAATCGAACCGCGACCTAGTTCGCGGTCTTGAGCGTGAAGGCCTCGCCGAAGAACTCACGGATCGCCTCGGGGGTCAGCCGCTTGTCCCAGCTGCCCTTCCGCTGCTTCCGCATCGCCGCGATGAAGTCCTGCCCGTTCGTGTAACCGAGCGTCCTCGCGTATGTCGCGAGTGTGGCCGAACCGTTCACGTATGGGTCGGACGAGCCGTTCTTGAGCGGCACCTTCCGGCCCTGGCGGTCCAGCACCTGCCGCCAACGCTGCAGGCTGATGCGAGAACCGTCAAGCTCCAGCGGGTTGCTCGAAGCGTTGTGGCGGTACTGGTTGCCCTCAAAGGAGATACGGTTCACCTTGCTGCCGCGGTGAATGAACAGAGGGAAACTACCGCGCGAGCTCGTGATGGTGTTCCCCCGGAACGTCGTCGAGATCACGTCATCCGTGTCGATCCGGATGTTCCGGCCGAAGTCGTCGATCACGTTGTCGGCAACAACAAGATCACGGTTGCCGGCCTGGTTCGATGTGAACAGCATGAGCCCGTACGCCCGATCCACACGCGCATTCGCGAAGATGTTCCGCGACACCGACACCCCGTTCGCGTTCTGGATCTGGATGCCCCAGCCACGCTTCTGGTCGCTATTCATGTCGATCGCTTCGAGCACCACGTTGTCGTCGATGTTCCCACTCACCGGAAACTCATTGACCTTGCGGTTCTCATTGCCAAAGGACAGCGCGATCGGGTTCTGCCAGAACACGTTCCGAAGCACATCGCCGCCGTTCCGCACCTGAAGACCGTGCGACGAAGCACGAGAAGTGAAGTTGTCACGGAACACCAGGCCTGTCACGTCGCGCTGGATGTACACGTTGTGCGCGAAGATCGTCGTCGAGGCATCGCGCCCCTGCGACGCGATCCAGCCGTTGCGGTCGAACACGCTCTGCTCGACCAGAAGACCGTCGACGCCCTCGGCGTACAACGCCTGAGCACGGGTCGCGCCGCCGCTATCGATCACCACGCAGCGGCGGATGGCGATGTCTTTCAGCGAACCGTTGAACGCGATCCCCTGCGTGTACCCCGACAGCAGCAGATCCTCGAACAGCACGTCCTCGACGCCGCCCGCCGTGATCGAGATACCGGCGTTCGAGTAGTTCACGCCGGCGCGCAGCTCAAGGCTCACAAAAGCAAGGTGCTCACGGGGATCGTTCTTGAACATCGTCAGCGCCTTGCTCGTACCCGTGTTCAGCACAGGACGAGGCAGGCTCTCGTCGCCGTAGGCGCCGATCACCATCTTCTCAGACGCGGAACGTCCCGACTTGCTCCAGTTGCTCCCGAGCGACTCGTTGAACGTATCGCCCCGACGCAGAAGCAGCCAGTCCGGCCTGCCGTCGCGGAGCCTGCGGATGCCCTCCGCAACCGTCCGCACCGGACGGTTCGCGCTTCGGCCGTGGTTGGTATCTCGCCCGTTCGCGGCGACGTAGATCGTCCGCGTGTCCCGCGACGCCTCGAACTCGGTCCAGCCCGTCTCCGGGCCGCCCACGCCGTCGTCGCCGCCGCCATCCGGCTGGCCCGTATCGGCCGAGCCGCGGCCGTCGCCGCCACCCTGATGGAAGAGCAGGAACGCGTGGAAATCGGCCGGTGACAGAACACCGTTGCGGTTGTAGTCCGCTCGGAGATCACCCTGGGTGTACTGCGTCAGCCACTCCAAGAACTGAGCAGCCGTCTGCGCCCTCGCGCTCGGAGCGACCAACACACCGGCCGCGACCAGCGCGATCCACAGCACATTCTGAATCGATTTGCGAAGCAATGTTCCTACCTCCGTGTTCACCGTCGTGCCCGTGCGGGAGACAGATCGGCCACGCCGATCAATCCAACCCTTAAAACAACGCGGTGCAGGTCCGCATCGCCGTACGACGCATGACCACTATCGGACTCAGCCGTCGCCATCTTTGGCAGGCGAGCCACGGTTCCTTTCCGCAACGCCATCCTCGGCGATGCGCCTCCCCCAGTGCGCGGGCAGTCTAGCGAACCACGCCCGCCGGGCAACGCAGTCCGCGGCGATTCCGCGATCTTTGCGCACACAGCCGGACGCTGTATTCAATACGTCGAAGTGAAAATGCGTTCCCGCGGTGCAGAGGCCACCATGCAAGCAAAACCGGCCGGTCTCCGAAGGGAAACCGGCCGGTCCAGGTGTCGTGTGCGAATTGCCGGGCGTTTCAGCCGCCGGAACGCAGCGTGAACGCCTCTTTGAAGAACCCGCGGATCGGCTCGGTCGTCAGCCGCTCGTCCCAGTTGCCCTTCCGCTGCTCACGCATCGCATTGATGAACGACTCCGCATCGCCCATGCCGATCGACCGCGCGTAGTCAGCGAGCGTCGCCGACCCGTTCACATACGGGTCGTTCGCGCCCCCGCCTGGCAAGAGCAGCCCGCCCATCGGGTCGATCCGCGCCTGCCACTCTGCGAGATCCACCGCGTCACGATCGAGCTCGAACTCGAGATCGAGCGACGCGTGCAGGTACCGGTTGCCCTCGTACACGAGCCCACCGAAGTCGCCGCTCCCGCGATGAACCATCAGCGGCCGGCTGCCACCCGAGCTCGTCACAAGGTTGTTCCGGATCGTCGTCGAGATCACGTCGTCCTCGTCGATCCGCAGGTTCCGGCCGAAGTCGTCGATCACGTTGTCTTCCACAACAAGGTCGCGGTTGTCCGCCGGGTTGGACGTGAACAGCATCAGGCCGTAGCCACCCTCAACACGCGCATTCGCGAAGATGTTCCGCGACACCGACACGCCGTTCGCGTTCTGGAGCTGGATGCCCCAGCCGCGGCCCCGGTCGCTGTTCATGTCGATCGCTTCGAGCACCACGTTGTCGTTGATGTCGCCGCTCACCGGGAACTCGTCCCCCCGGCGGCCCTCATTGCCGTAGGACAACGCGATCGGGTTCTCCCAGAACACGTTCCGAAGCACATCGCCGCCGTTCCGCACCTGAAGACCGTGCGACGAAGCACGAGAAGTGAAGTTGTCACGGAACACCAGGCCTGTCACGTCGCGCTGGATGTACACGTTGTGCGCGAAGATCGTCGTCGAGGCATCGCGCCCCTGCGACGCGATCCAGCCGTTGCGGTCGAACACGCTCTGCTCGACCAGAAGACCGTCGACGCCCTCGGCGTACAACGCCTGAGCACGGGTCGCGCCGCCGCTATCGATCACCACGCAGCGGCGGATGGCGATGTCCTTCAGCGAACCGTTGAACGCGATCCCCTGCGTGTACCCCGACAGCAGCAGATCCTCGAACAGCACGTCCTCGACGCCGCCCGCCGTGATCGAGATACCGGCGTTCGAGTAGTTCACGCCGGCGCGCAGCTCAAGGCTCACAAAAGCAAGGTGCTCACGGGGATCGTTCTTGAACATCGTCAGCGCCTTGCTCGTACCTGTGTTCAGCACAGGACGAGGCAGGCTCTCGTCGCCGTAGGCGCCGATCACCATCTTCTCAGACGCGGAACGTCCCGACTTGCTCCAGTTGCTCCCGAAGTTGTCGGAAAACACGTCGCCCCGACGCAGCAGCAGCCAGTCCGGCTTGCCGTCGCGGAGCCGCCGGATGCCCTCGGAAACGGTTCGCAGCGGACGGCTCGGGCTCAGACCGTCGTTGGCGTCGCTGCCGCTCTCAGCCACGTAGAACACCATGGTGTCGGCCGACCGCTCGAACTCGGTCCAGCCCGTCTCGGGCCCGCCGGTCCCGCCGCCGGTATTGGTATCCCCATCGTCGTCGCTGCCGTCGTCGCCGCCGCCGGTGTTGGTATCCCCGTCGCCGTTGTCGCCGGAGTCGTCGCCGCCACCGTTGTTGGTGTCGCCGTTGTCACCACCCCCGCTGTTGTCGTCGCCGTCGGAACCATCACCACCGCTGCCGTCATCGCCGTTGAGCAGCTTTAAGAATGCGTTGAAGTCCGCCGCGGTCACGCGGCCGTCGCCGTTGGAGTCCGCCTTCATGTCGCCGGCCCGGTACCAACCGATCCACTCGACAATCCGCGGATCAATCTCGCCCTCGGACCGACGCTCGTTCGAGCCGCCGTCGTCACCCTCGCCCTCGCCCTCGCCCTGACCTGAGTCGCCTCCAGGGGCCGCGAACGGGTCGCCCGACGGCGCAGGCTCCGCCGGGCGCGTCACCGGAACCTGCCGCTCAACCACTCGAACAATCCGCTTCCCGCTCGGCAGCGTTACCACCACCCGCTCGCGGACCGTCTCCGTCTCAACCTGCGCGTGCACAGGCTGTGCAAGCCCGGCAGCCGCAAGGAGCCCCGCGCCGATCGTGGTTACCCGAATCGCGTTCAAAAGGTTCATCCCGGTCCCTCCAAAGGACCCGGATTACCCAGGTCCCCAGAGCTTGTCGTCCCCAGGCCGCCGAGCTTTCGTACGAGGAACCGTCTCCCGCTCGGTTTCGTGTATCCGGACGTTATCCAGCTTGCGGCACCGGAATCATCCGCAGCCTTTATCGCCGGAGGCCGTGCGCAACTGACCACCGCAGAAGGACATACAGCGACCACACCCGCGTCCAGTACACCGACCCCGGACGCTCGATGAACCGCCCCCACAGCCGCGAAACCGCCCCCCCGTCCAGGCCGATCGCCTCACACGCGCCCCGATCCAGCAGCAGCGCCGAAACTGCCTCGCGCAAAGGCCCGCGGAGCCACGCATCGAACGGGAACTCGAACCCCCGTTTGGCGCGCTCGAACGTCTCCCGCCCGGCCGCCGCCATCGCCACCGACCGGAGCGCGGGCTTCGAGCCCACCGGCTCGTACCGGTTCTCGGGCGTCATCCCCGCCAGGCGATCCGACAGCACCGTGTCCACCAGCGGCACCCGCACCTCCAGCGAGTGATCCATGCTCACCGCGTCCGTATCACGCAGCAGCCGATCGCCCAAGAACAGCTCCGACTCGAGCAGCCCCACCGCCCGGCGTGCCTCGTGCCCCTCGATCAGCTCCGCAAGCGCCGCCAGCCGCTCGGGCCGAAGCCCCCACGGGTCCAGCTCAGTCGCAGACGCATCGATCAGCCCCGCCACACCCCGGCTCGGCAGCATCGCGTACTGCGTCTGGTAAAGCCGCTCAAGCCGCCCCGCCGCGGCAGGCACGTCCAGCAGCTTTGCCCGGCTCGCCGACGTCACCCCCATCGCCACACCCGCAAGCGCCGGCGTCAGCCAGCCCAGCCAGCCCATCGCCGACGACGGCCCCTGAAGCGTCGGCAGCCGACGAAACGACGTGTACCCGCCCAGCAGCTCATCGCCCCCCGAGCCCGCCAACGCCACCTTCAGCCCAGCCTGCACCGCGGCCCGGCTCACGAACCAGCTGTTCACACCATCCAGCGTCGGCTGATCAAGCCCAGCCAGAGCCGCGTCCATGTCGCGCAGCATCTCCTCCGCCGTCACCACGATCGTCGAGTGCTCCGACCCGATCGCGTCCGCCACCACTTGCGCATACTTGGTCTCGTCCGCCTCGGCAACATCGAACCCGATCGACAGCGTCCGCACCGACTGCCCACCCGATACCGCCAAGGCCGCCACAGCGCTCGAGTCGATCCCGCCCGACAAGAACACCCCCACCGGCACGTCCGCGATCAGGTGCGCCCGCACCGACGCGCCGATCGCCGCCTCCGCATCTTCGGCCGAGCACGCGCCGTTCCCGGCGCCGCTGGCATGCCAATACCGCTCAGGCTCGAGCACGGGCCGATCCAATGACACCCGCGCCACCGACCCTCGCGGAAACTCGTCCACCCCCACCACCAGCGTCTCGGGCCCCGCAACGAACCCGTTCCACACGTACCGGTACACGCGCGCCGCGTCCGTCCTCGGCTCAACAACACCCGAAGCAAGCAGCGCCCGCACCTCCGACGCGAACGCGATCGCACGCGCACCATCAACCGACGCCACGTACAACGGCTTGATCCCAAACCCATCGCGGGCCAGCAGCGCCTCGCGCGTCCGAGGATCAACGATCACGATCGAGAACATCCCCCGAAGCCGCGGCACAACGCCCTCGCCCCACCGCAGATACCCGCGCAGGATCACCTCGGTATCACACGACGTCTCGAAGCGCTCGCCTGCCGACTCAAGCTCGCCGCGCAGATCTTGAAAGTTGTAGATCTCGCCGTTAAAGACAAGCGCCACGCCCGTCGCGCCGTCAACCATCGGCTGATCGGCCCGCTCGTTCAAATCGATAATCGACAGCCGCAGGTGCGCGAGATGCGCCCCAAGCCCGCTCGACGCATCAACCCACGACCACTCGTGATCGCCGTCCGGCCCGCGGTGCCGCATCGCTTCCTTCGCCAGCCGAACGCGCTCCGCATCCCCCGGCTCCACCCGGCCGATGATCCCGCACAGCCCGCACATCAGCCCGCTCCAGCCAACGCGCGGATCGCCCCGTCCAGCTTGACCGCTTCTGTGTCGATCGAGTGCCGGTCCCGCGCCGCCTCGTGCGCCGCACGGCCCATGCGCTCAAGCTCCTCGCGCGAAGTATCAGCAAACGCACGGAGACCATCAGCCAAGCTCTCAGCTTCACCCGTCGTCACAAGCCAGCCGTTCTCGCCCGGCCTGACCAGCTCGGGAATCCCCATGATCGAAGGCGCGATCGCCGGCCGACCAAGCCCCATCGCTTCCATCAAAACCACCGGCAACCCCTCGGCGAAGCTCGACATCACCATCGCGCTCGCCCCCTCCAAGACCGACCGAACACCCTCCCCCGACAGCGACCCGTGAAACACAACGCGATCGATCAGGCCGTGCTCCGCGACCATCGCCTCAAGCTCGCTCCGGAACTCACCGTCGCCGACAATATCAAGATGCAACCCGGCATCGCGCGCCGCCGCGAACGCCTCGATCAACACCGGCAGGCCCTTCTGCGCCGACAGCCGCGCAACGACACACACCCGCCGCGGCCCGTCGTCGGGAATCGGTACGACCTCAAGGAACCGCTCGTTCACCGCGCAGCGCACGATCTTCACACGATCCCAGTGCTTACGCGCGGTCCAACGCTTCAGCTGCGCCGAGCAGAAGCTCGTGATCGCCGTCACAAACGCCGACTCGGCGACAACCCCGCCGAGGTCCCACTTCTCCGGCGCATCAAACTCGTCCGGGCCGTGATACGCCACCGAGTACGCCGGCCCGCCAACGCGTCGGCACAGCCGAACCACGGTCGCCCCGTTCGTCCCGAAGTGCACCCGCACCAGCTCGCTGCCAAACCTCGCGCACAGCTCCGCCAGCACCAGAGCCTCCGCGTAGTACGCCAGCATCTTCAGACCGATGCCCGTCCGCCGAGCCAGCCCCATCGCGAATACGAGCGTGCCGAGCACAGCCCCCGGGCGCCGCAGCAGCCGCCGCAGCATGTGCCCCACAAGCACGGGCTTCGAGAGCCCCAGCAGGTTCTCGGTCCTCGCCGCCTCGCGCTGGTCTTCTTCATCGACCAGCGTCGCCCCGCCACGCAGGCTCACGCGCTGCACCTCGTGGCCCAGCGCTTCGAGCGCGAGCAGCTCCCGCTTTATAAAGGTATGGCTCACCGCCGGATAGTGATTCGTGAAGTACGTGATCCGCATCCGTCCCCCCGCCGAGGCCGCGTCGCCCCGGCTCTGCTCTATCGACGGATCGGCCCCACGGGTTCGCGACAGCCACAAAGCCGACGCCTCCGTCTCATCGAGCGACCCAAACGGCCGATATCCTCGATCCGCGGATGACCACGAACACCACCACCAACCCGAACGAGAGCCGACGCTACGCGCTCATCTGCCCCTGCCGAGACGAGGCCGACCACGCCCAGGCCACCATCGACTCGCTCGCCGCCCAGACCGAGCCCCCCACCCTCTGCCTCTTTGTCGACGACGGCTCCACCGACGACACCCCGAAGATCCTCGCCGAGGCCGAAGCAAAGCACCCCTGGTTCAAGGTGCTCACCCGGAAGGACCGCGGCGTCCGCGCCGTCGGCCCCGGCGTCATCGAGGCCTACAACGCCGGCTACGAAACACTCGACCTCAACGACTTCGACTTTGTCTGCAAGATCGACGCCGACCTCGAGTTCCCGCCCCGCTACTTCGAGCTCGTCATGAACCGCATGCACGAGCACCCCCGTATGGGCAACTTCTCGGGCAAGCTCTTCCACCGCCTCGACTCGGACAAGCTCATCGCCGAGCCCACCGGCGATGAGAACGCTGTGGGAAATGCAAAGTTTTATAGAATCCAGTGCTTCGAGGACATCGGCGGCTACGTCAAGCACGCCGGCTGGGACGGCATCGACGGCCACATGTGCCGACTCAAAAACTGGATCGCCCTCAGCCAAGACCACCCCGACCTGCGCATCATCCACAGGCGCCTCATGGGCTCCAGCTACAAGTCCGTCTTCCACGGCCGCCAACGCTGGGGCAAGGCCAAGTGGTTCATGGGCACCAGCCCGATCTACATGCTCTTCGTCACGCTCTACCGAATGAAGGAAAGGCCTGTAATCATAGGCGGAATCGGCATCGCGCTCGGCTATCTCAAGGCCATGCTCACCGGCTACGAACGCGTCGGCACCAAGGAATTCCGCAAACACCTCTGCGCGTTCGAGCACCGCTCGATCATCAAGGGCAAGACCGGCGCAACAACCGAAGCCAACGAACGCATCAAGCAGTGGTGGGACGCGCAGCAACACAAGGCGCTCGACCCCAACACCAACGCAGACTCCAGCGCCGCATGAGCGCCTGCGCCGATCTACCAACGATCACGCTCGCCGGCCAGCGCATCCACGCGGTCACAATGCAGCAGACACTCGACGCGATCGCCTCCGACGCCAAGGCCAACCTCGGCGGCTGGGTCGTCACGCCCAACCTCGACATCCTCCACAAGCTCGTGCACGACTCGTCGTTCCGCGATCTCGTCGCGCCGGCGTCGCTCTTCCTGCCCGACGGCAAGCCGCTGATCTGGGCCAGCAAGCTCCAGCGCACGCCCCTGCCCGAACGCGTCGCCGGCTCCGACCTCATCAGCACGCTCAGCGAACGCGCCGCGAGCGAGGGCCTGTCCATCTTCCTGCTCGGCGGCGACCCAGGCGCGGCCGACGAAGCCGCCGACGTCCTCCGCGCCCGCCACCCAAATCTCACCATCCTCGGCACCGAGAGCCCACCCTTCGGCTTCGAGAACGACGCCGATTACATGACCAACCTCGAACACAAACTCACCCAAGCCAACCCCGACATCGTCTTCGTCGCCCTGGGCTGCCCCAAGCAAGAGAAACTCATCACCCGCCTCCGCCCGCTGCTGCCAGCCGCCTGGTTCCTCGGCGTCGGCATCTCGTTCTCGTTCCTCGCCGGCCGAGTCAGCCGAGCACCCGTGTGGATGCAGAAGACCGGCCTCGAATGGCTCCACCGCCTCGCCCAGGAACCCGGCCGACTCGCACGCCGATACCTCGCCCTAGGCATCCCGTTCGCCCTACGAGTCTTGCTCGCATCACTCATCACCCGTTTCAGGGGGACTCCCCCCCAATCCCAACCTCGGAATCGCACCGAAGGCGTCTAAACTAAGCCACAGAAACGACGTGGCGATACGACCACGGGGCAGTTCCGGCCGGTCATACGACCGAGCGGACGCGGGGATCGAGTCGTGGGCGACGCCGACACACAACCTCCGGACATCGCCGGATGCGTGCTGCTCGCAGGCGGTCTCGTGCCAAGCCCGCTCGTCGAAAGCGCCCACCAGCCGAGCCTCGAACTCTCGCTGACAGCCAGACAAACCGTCTTCGAACGATGGTGCGACGTGCTGTTCGACGCCACGGTCGGCGACAGCGATCCCAGCCGGCGGCCGTCCCTCAGGGTTGTGCACTCCGGCCCGCCGTACCGACCAAGGCGCGACTTCGCCGACCCCCGCTTCGACGTCATCACCCAGGAAGAGCCGGGCAGCTTCCGCGGCCCGGGCGGCGTGCTTCGCGATGTCACCGAGGGATTCAACGACAGCGACATCCTCCTCGTCGCCGAGGCCGCCCGCTACATCGCCGGCGGCCTCGGGCAATTCCTGAGCGACTGGGCCCGCACCAGCCCAGACGTCCTGATCGCCTGCCACCCGGGGGGCGAGCCCGCAGGCGTCATGCTCATCCGCCGTGGATCGCTCGAACTCGTTCCAAACGAAGGCTTTATGGACGTCAAGGAGCAGTGGCTCCCGAAGGTCGTGCGAGCCGGGCTGAAGGTCTGGACGAGCGAGACCCGCGACTTCCACCCCCACCCGCTCCGGACCCGAGAGCAGTTCCTCCGAGCCTCCGCCATCGCCGCCGGGCTTCCCCAGACGGAACAGGCCGAACCGGTTCTCGGACCGCCCCGCGTGCTCGGAACCGGAATCGACAAATCAAGGGTGGCCGAGACCGCACAGGTGGCTCCGGGAGCCGTAATCGCCGATGCCATCATCATGCCCGGCGCGGTCATCGGGGCCGACGCGATCGTTGTCAGATCGATCGTCTGCCCCGACGCCGTCGTCGAGCCGAACGAGGAAGTCGTCGACCGCATCGTCCCGGCGGCGGCATAACCATCCGCACGCCGCGACAGCGTCAGATCAAGCACGAGGAAAGGACAGCGCAGCGACGATGAACCCCTTCCGCGCCTGGCGCTCGATCGACGCGATCCTGCTCGCGGGGCTTGTCCTCATCGCGATCGCTGCGGCCTGGCCGGCCTGGGCCGACATCTTCTCTGTCGGCTGGAACGATCAGGAGCAGTCGCACGTGCTGCTCGCCATCCCCGTCGCGATCTGGCTCACGTGGATCCGCCGCGCCAGACTGGCGACCACGCGGCCCGCATGGTCGCTCGCGGGCCCGCTCGTCATCGTCGCGGCGTGGCTCCTCGGCGACCACGGCCTCAACACCTCCCGCGACCTGTTCTGGCACCTGTCCGCGCTCCTGCTCGTCATCGGTGCGGCGCTCACCGTGCTCGGTCCGAAGACGATCTGCCGCTTCGCCGTGCCGGCGGCAGCTCTGCTCGCGCTGATGCCGATCCCCGGCTCCATCCGAATGGAAATCGCCCAGCCGCTCCAAGAGATCAGCGCGGTCTGCGCGAAGTACCTGCTCGAGATCGCGGGCGTTCCGGTCACGCGCAGCGGCAATATGCTGGTCCTCAACGGCCACCCCGTCGTCATCGCCGAGGCCTGCAACGGCATGCGCATGGTCGCCGCGCTCGGCGTTGTCGCCTACACGTTCGCCTTCTCCATCCCCGCAAAGCCCGCCGTCCGCGCGCTGCTCCTCGCCCTCAGCCCGCTGCTCGCGGTGATCGTCAACATCATCCGCCTCATGCCGACCGTCCTCTTCTATGGGTACACCAGCGACGGCTTCGCCCAGCTCTTCCACGACGTCTCCGGCTGGCTCATGATGCTCGTCGCGCTCGGCGTCCTCTGGGCCTTCATGCGGCTGCTCAGATGGATGGAGCTCCCGGTCCTCAACTACGGAGCCCTGCGAGACTGATCATGGCAGCCCGACCAAACAATCGCGCCCCCCACAGGCTCGCAGCGCCCGTCCTTAGTGTCGTTGCGCTCGCCGCGCTCGCAGGTCTCGGCACGCTCAGACCCTCACCGCCCCAGGGCGTCGAGGCGTACATCACCGCGGTCGTGAACCAGATCGACGACACGCCCTACCGCATCAACGGCTGGACAGGCCGCGACCTCAATCAGCCCCCCACCGAGGCCGTCGACATGCTCCGCCCGAGCCGTGTGCTGCACCGCGGCTACATGTCCGACGGCGGCCGAGACGAGGTGCGGATCGTTATCGTCCACTGCCCCGATGTCCGAGACATGGCGGGCCACCACCCGCCAAACTGCTACCCCGCGACAGGGTGGACCTCGGTGGAATCGAGCACGATGCAGATCGACGCGTTCGGCGGCGAGCAGACCTTCGCCCTGCACCGCTTCGACCGGCGTGAGAGCGGCACCAACCACCGCCTCACCATCGCCAGCGGGTTTGTCGTCCCGGGCCACAACGCTGTCATCCCAGACATGCCCGAGCTCCGCTCTGTCGCGGAAAACCGGCGCAGAACCAAGCTCGGCGCCGCGCAGGTGCAAATCATCATCGACAGGGCTGTCGGGCAAGACGAGATCCGAAGGGTCGTCGAGACCTTTCTGCCCGCGATCGAGCCGGTCGTTGACCGGGTCACGGAGGGAGCCACATGAGCAACCCGTTCGCAGACACCGGCGACGGCACCGCCCGAGACACCGGGGACGGCGCGATCAAGGGCCAGGGGGCCGACCTGTTCAGCCTGGGCAGGCGGGCCCTGCGCGGCCGCTGGCTCATCGCCATCGGTGCCGCCGCCGCCCTCGCCCTCCCGGCCGCCCTCTTCGGCTATACCTCAGCGACCATCCAATACGCGTCGTCGGTCAGCGTCGAGGTGCTGGCGACCCCCGAGCTCACCCTCTACAACGAGTTCCGCACAAACAACGAGCGCATCCGAGACTACGTCCGCCGGCAGGAGTTCGAGATCAGGGGCCAACGCGTCCTCGAAACCGCCGTCAGCCACCCCGCGCTCTCCGCCGTCGGCTGGCCAACCGGCACCCAGGGCCAACGCGACCTCGGCGATTCCATCCTCATCGACTACCGCGGCAACGACAGCAACTTCCGCATCCTGTCCATCACGGAGGACCCCGACCTCTCGACAGCCGCGATCGAGGCGATCGTCGATACCTACCGAGACATCCAGTTCGAGCGCAACAGCCCCGAAGCTCGCGAGCGTCAGCTCAAGCAGGACATCCTCGGCCTCGATGGGCAGATCAGCCGAATCAACGACTCGATCGACGCCGCGACCGCCGAGTTCGGCACCTCCGACCTCGTACCGCTCATCCAGGACGAGCGGCAGCGCCGACGCGGGCTGGAGAACGGCATCGCCAGCATCGAGGACGCGCTGCTGCTCCGGCGGCAGGCCTCGGACACCGTCGAAGAAATCGATCCAGACGACCTCGCCGTCGAGCAGCTCGCCGAGCAAGACGGAGAGCTCGCCAAACTGCTCGCCGGGCGCGACGCACGCGAGGCCGAGATCGCCATCCTCAGCGAGAACCTCGGCAGACGGCACCCTGAAATCCGCCGGAAGACCCAGGAGCTCGCGTCCATCGAACGCCGCATCGACGACCGCGTCGCCATCATCCGCGAACAGCTCGCGAAAGAGGGCATCGTCGATGTCCCGGGCGGCCTGAGCATCGACGAGCTCGAGTCCCAGCTTCAGCTCTTTCAGCGCAGGCTCGCCAACGCCGACGAGGAGCTCGGCCGGCTGAACAAAACCGCCAAAGACATCGAACGCGACCAGAGCGAGCTCACCATCCTGCAAGAACGCCGCGCCGAGCTCGCCGACAGGCTCAGCAAGCTCGACATCGAGCGAGAGAACATCCAGCGCGGCCGGATCGAGATCGCGCCCATCGCGCCCGCCACCGTCTTCGACGACAAGCGAAAGCCGTTCGCCATGGCCGGCTTCATGCTCGGCGGCGCCGCCGGCTTCGGCCTCGTCGTTGCCTACGGCGTCCTCCGCCGCAGCTTCCGCTTCGTCGAGGACATCGACGACCCCTCCCGGCTGCCCCCGCTGCTCGGGACGCTCCCCGCCCTCGACAAGAAAGACCCCGACGCCGAACGCATCGCCGCCGTGAGCGTCCACAACCTCCGCAACACACTCCACTCCATCAGCCGCTACAACGACAACGAGTGCCAGGTCATCGTCTGCACGTCGGCCGAGCCCGGCGACGGCAAGACCACGCTCGTCCAGTCGCTCGGCGCCTCGTACGCGCTCACCGGCCTGCGCACCATCATCGTCGACCTCGACCTCGTCGGCGGAGGCCTCTCGGCCCGGCTCGGCATGTCGGGCCGCCGCGGCGTCGCGGACCTGCTCGGCGGCCTCGAACCAACAAAGTGCATCAAACGCACCGCCACCGAAAAGCTCTACGCGCTCCCCGCGGGCGACGCCACCGCGTGCAAGCCCGAGCAGCTCGCGCACCGCCCCATCCAGCAAGTAACCGACTGGCTCCGCGAGCGCTTCGACATCGTCATCATGGACACCGGGCCCGTCCTCGGATCGCTCGAAGCGGGCCTCGCCGTCGGCCTCACCGACCAGGTCCTCCTCGTCGTACCCCGTGGACAACCGGAACGCCTCGCGACCGCCGCCATCACACGGCTCCGAAGGCTCGGCGGCGACAACATCGGCCTCGTCTTCAACCGGGCAGACACCATCGACCTCAAGCAGTCGCTCTCCGCGGCGTCCATCGGCGCACCGAGCCTCCGCCAGACGCAGCGCAAGATCCACGAGCGACGCCTCGATCAGGATGCCTCCATCGTCGGCAGCATCCCGCCGCCACAGATGAGCCAAGCAACCGACGCGTCGCCCCCTCCCCGTCGGGCCGCTGAGGACGGCACCGGGCTGTGACGGTCGTCAGCTCAACCAACGAGGTGAACCCAGCGCCGGGCGAGCACTCCGACCGCGTCGGAGCAGACCAGAATCCCAGCGGCCACGAACATGCCGCGAGGGCGGCCGCCAGGACATCGGCCTCAGATCCAGCACCGCCCACGCCGCGGAGCACCGCCGTCATGGTCCCGACGGTCTGGGGGCTCGGCCTCACACAGTTGCACGACCGCGTCTGGGCATCCCGCGGATTCCAGGTCATCCGACCCGGAGCCAGAAAGCCGCTGCACAAAGGCCCCGAGCTGTTCATCCTCCTGGGCCACGGCGTGCTCGTCGATTTTCCCATCGGCCAGCTGCTCCGATCGCTCGCATGGCTGAGGCCCCAGGCGGCCCGCATCCGTCTCATCGAACGCGGAACCGATCCCTACGCCGAACGAGTCATCGCCGACGAACACGGCAGGTTCCAGTCCTTCGAACGCGTCTACACCCGGCGCGGCATCAACGCGTGCCAGGTCTGGGTCACGCCGTCTCGCACCATCGCAAAGCAGTGGCACCGCGCGAAGAGCGCTCGGCAGGCCTCCATCGCGCTCGCCCGGGGCGTGCCTTCCGACCGAACGCACATCACAAAGCTCGTCGGCAACATCTTCGATGCCAGCAGCGAGCACGGCCTCGACCTCTACAGACGCTACATCCTCGAAAAGTGGGACGACCCAGCGAACGTCATCGAGGGGGTCTACCAGCCGAGCCCCGGCGTCTGGATCCACGAAACGTGCGACATCCATCCCGAGGCCCGCATCGTCGGCCCCGTGTGGCTCGGCGCCGGACACCGCCTCGGCAAAGGCCAGACCATCGTCGGCCCCGCCATCGTGCCCGACGAGCCGCTCGTCAGCCCCGACCCGGGCCCGATCGACTGGCACGTCGCGACACACTCGGGCTGGCGGCTGCTGCCGACGTTTCGAAAGCGCCCCGTTCGCAATGTAACGAAGCGCCTGTTCGATATCGGCGTCAGCGCCATGGTCCTCGCGGCGACGCTCCCGTTCTACCCGATCATCGCGCTGCTCATTTACCGCGAAGACGGCGGGCCGCCGTTCTTCATCCACAACCGTCAGCGATTCGGAGGACGCACCTTCGGCTGCATCAAGTTCCGAACCATGCGCCTCGACGCCGAGGAGATCAAGCAACGCCTCATGAAGGACAACCAGGCCGACGGCCCCCAGTTCTACATGGCCAACGACCCCCGCCTGCTCCGGCACGGCGGCTGGATGCGCAGATACAAAGTCGACGAGTTCCCCCAGTTCATCAACGTGCTGCTCGGCCACATGTCCATCGTCGGGCCCCGGCCGAGCCCCGACAAAGAGAATCAGTACTGCCCCGCATGGCGCGAAGCCCGCCTGAGCGTCCGACCAGGGATCACAGGCCTCTGGCAGGTCTCCAGCGAACGCAAACCGCAGACCGACTTCCAAGAGTGGATCCGCTACGACCTCGAGTACGTCCAACGCAGCTCGTGGCGACTCGACATCGCCATCATCATGGCGACCATCAAGCGGATCCTGTTCTGACAGGACGAGCGCACCGCGTGCCGCACACGCAGCCACGCACAGGCAGCCACGCAACAAGGCCGACGCGTCACGGAGGACCCACGCAATGGCACGATCACGAAGAGCAAGGCGACGCCTCATCCGAAGGCTGATCATCGTCGCCGGCATCGCCGCGGCCTTCGGCGTCGTGGCCGCGTCGCTGCACATCGCCAACACGATCCAGACCAGACGCATGATCGCCGAGTCCCGCACCGAAGGCATGGCAGCCTTCGAAAGGCAGGACTACGCCGAGGCCGTACGAAATCTCGCGCTCTACAACGCACGCGTGCCGGGTGACCCCGAGATCACCTTCGCCCTCGCAAAGGCGACCAGCAGCCTCCCGGATCTTTCTCGGGACGACACCGCCGCCGCCGCCGCCTTCGCGCTGACCGCCGCCGGGCTCATGCCCGGAAACATCGAGCCCATCCTCATCGAGATCGAGATGCGCCGACGCCTCGGCCAGCACACCGAACTGCTGAGCGCCGCCGAACGCGCGCTCCGGATCGACGAGGTCAACAAAGAGGCCTCGACCGCCAAAGTTCAAGCGCTGGCGGCCCTCGGGCGACGCGACGAGGCCCTCGACGCCGCGCTCGCCTTCGCCCAAAGGCTCCCCGACGATCCTGCTTCGCACCGCCTCGTCCTCGTCATGCTGACGAGCCTCGACCCCGCATCCGCGACCGGTCGCGTCCTTGACTACGCCGAGCAGCTCGGCCAGAGCCACCCGAACGATCCGCGGTTCATCATCCTCACTGCGCAGGCCTTTGCACAAGTCCGGGAGCCGGAGCGCGCCGTCGAAGCCGCGCAGAGGCTCTCCGACCCTTCGATCAGCGCCAAGCTCGACGCCTCGGCGCTCGCCGACGCGACGAGACTGCTCGACATCCTCAGCCAGCGCGACGCCGCCGAAAAACTGCTCGAGTCCTTCCTCGCCCGCCAGCCAGACTCGCCCGAGATCGCAGCCATCTCGATCGAGCGAGCGTACCAGCAGGGCCGCATCGAGCTTGCCGCCGACCGGGCGACAACCGCGCTCGACGCCGCCGACCGCGTGACCCCAGAACTCAAGATGTGGGCACGCCTCTGCGATGTTGACGCCGAAGCGCCAGAGTCCGGGTTCCACGGCTACGTCGTGCGAGGCCTCGAGGGCCTCACCGCCGGCGACGCCGCCGCGGCGGCACGCGACTTCGAGACCGCACGAACCATCGAGCCCGCGAGCCGCGTCGCGCAGCACCTGTTCGCCGTCGCGCTCGACAGACTCGGCAACCCCGCAGAAGCCGAACGCACAAGAGAGCGCCTGCTCCGCGTCGCACCCACGTACACCATCGCGAGGCTCGCACACATCCGTGCACTGCTCGACCAGCGCCGCGCCGATGAAGCCGCGGCGTTCGCGAGGCTCGGTCTGCAGCTCGAGCCCACATCCGGCGGCCTCGCGCTCGCGCTGGTCTTCGCCGAGGCCGAGCGCGCCGCGGCCCAGCGGGCGAACCGCCGAGAGATCAACCAGGCCATCGCGATCGCCAGAACGCTCGACAGCGGGTCCGACGCCGCGACACCCGCCACGCCGCCGCTCGCAAGGCTGCTCCTCGCCGCAGGCGACCTCACCGGCGCGACAGCCGCCATCGATCGCCTCATCACGAGCGCAGCCAGCGACGCCACCGCGCTCCTGCTTGTCGCACGAGACGCACGCCGTGCCGGCCTCCCCGCCGCCGCCGAACTGCTCACGCTCGCCGAACGCAACGCGACATCCGACGCGAAGACGCTCCTCGACGTCACCACCGCCATGCACGAGGACGGCCGGACCGAAGACGCGATCGAGCTCGCCGACCGAGCCGCCGCCGGGCGCCCAAACGACCGATCGTTCGCGCTCGCCCGCGCCGTCTTCCTCGATCGAATCGGGAGCCCTGAAGCGGCCGACCAGTTCGCATCCATCTTCGATCAGACGCCCAACGACCCCGCCGCACTCACGACCATCCTCGAGTCCTCGGCCGCCTGGACCAACGAGTCGCTCATCAAAGCCGCTGTGACGTCGCTCCAAGAGGCCACCTCGGCGACCAGCAACACATGGCGCTTCTACGAAGCGCGCCGGCTGCTCAGCTTCGAGCCCAGCGACGCAAGAGCCGCCGAAGCGGTCCGATTGCTCGAACCGCTCGCATCCGCTGCGACCGGGTCGCCCCGCGTCAGCGTCCTGCTGGCCGAAGCCTTGCTCAGGCTCGGCGACGCCGACGCGGCACTTAACCAGCTCGCGCTCGCCGCCGACACGGGCCTCCAAGACCCATCGCTGCTCCTCCGCCTCGGGTGGCTCCACAACGCGCAGGGCGACATCGAAGCCGCGCGACGACGCGCCCGCGCAATCGCCAACGTCGATCCGATCGAACCGGCACTCCAACGCGAACGAATCGCGCTGCTCGCTACCGTAGGGCTGCTCGATGAAGCCCACAACGACGCTGAGGAGCTCGCGCAGTCGGGTCGGCCGCGCGACGTCGCCCTCGCCGCGACCATCGCCGCGCGAGCCGGCCGCACCGATGCACTTCAAGACCAGCTCAGGAGGCTCGAGTCCCTGCCCGACCTCGAGCCCGCCGTCGTAGCGGTGGCCGGCGACCTGTTCGTGCGGCTCGGCGACGTCTCCCGAGCATTCGAAATCCTCGAGCGAAGCCGCCCCGCAGCCGACTCGCCCGCGTTCGCCCGCGCCGAAGCCGCCGTGCTGAACGCCGCCAAGCAGCAAGACCGAGCCGTCGCCAGACTCACCGACGCCTACCGACTCTCGGGCGAGGCCATCGACGCCGCCCGCGCCGCCCAATCGCTCGCTTCCGCCGGCCGCGTCGATCAGGCCCTCGCGCTCATCGAGCAAGCGATCGAGACGGCGCCAGACGACGCAACCCTCGCGACGCTGCGAACCGCAATCGAGCTCGACAACGCCGCGCTCTCAGCGATCGGCGAGAACGAAGACGCCGCGTCACGCACCGTCGCAGCACTCAAACGCCAGATCGAAAACCCCGACGAGACCGCTCGATTCATCGAGGATCTCCGATGGGTCACATCCGTCACACCGACGTACTACCCCGCGTGGGCTCTGCTCACCGACGCCCTGAAGCAGCTCGGCCGAATCGACGAGGCCGCCGAAGCCGCAGCGTCGGCCATGCGGCTCCTGCCGACCGACCCTCGCCCGGCGCGCCTCGCCGTCGGCGCGCTCCTCGGCCTCGAACCCGCCACCCGAGCCCTCGGGGCGGCACGAGAGTGGCAAGCGCGCTCGCGGCCGGACACCTACGAGGCCGACACCACCGCCGCCGCGCTGCTCGTCCGACTCGGACGCATCGACGAAGCAGCCTCCCTGCTCCAGGCCTGGTCCGAACGCATCGAGCGTGACGCCGACGTGCCCCCGGTGCTCTTCAGAATCTACGCCGCGTCGCTGATCAACTCGGGCAGAGCCCAGACCGCCTCCGAACTCTTCGAACGCCGCCGCGACGCCGACCCGAGATGGCTCGGCCATCAGATCGAGACCGCCCGCGACCTCATCAGGTTTCACGACGAACCGGACCAGGCCCGAGACTGGCTCGAGAGGGTCGCCGCCGCCACAGGCGACGACCCGCACGCCGCGCTGCGCATCGCGCAGGCCGCCGTTGATCTCGCCGACCGGACAGGAGCGCCGGACGACCTCCGCCGCGCCGTCGATTCCACCACAGAAGCGCAGCGGCTAGCGACCGACGCCGATGACGCGTCGGCCGGCCGTGCCGCGACCACGCTCGGCGTCCAAGCACTCCGCTTCAGCGAGGACGCCGCAGCCGCCGCAGACCTCGCGCGGTCGCTCACGGCGGAAGATCCCTCCGACACGACAGCGCATGTCCTGCTCGCGGCCGCCGTGATCGAATCGGCGGGCGACCCGACCGAGGCGATCGAGGCGGCGCAGCGGGCAGCGCAGCTCGCCCCGGGCTCGAGTGTGACGCTTGACGCGCTCGGCAGAGCCCAGCTCTTCGCCGGCGACGCCGAATCGGCCGAACAGTCCTTCCGTAAGGCGATCGGCGCCGACGCGACGGAGCCGTCACCCCGGGTCGGCCTCGCGGAGGCACTCATCGCCCTCGGACGCGAGGGCGACGCTCGACGCGTGATCCGAGACTCGCTCCTCCGACGCGACGTCGCACGCCGCGTGCTCCTCACTCGCCGGTCCGAACAAATCATCAACGCGCTTGACCCAACAACGCAAGCCGGCGGATCGGACTTCCAGCGGGACCTCTCTCGCTGACGCCACTCAGGCCCAACATGAACTCTCACCAGCGATACAGCAGGCTGGAATATGATCAAAACCGTTACAATAACAGTTCAGAAACCTTCTATCATGTCGCGACATCTGAATCGTTTGCTTCCCGGACCAGGTTTTGCGTCCGGATACGCGCTTTCTCATAATCTGGGGGACTCTTCAGTTGACAGCTTGAGGCGACCGTGACATCATCACCACAAGTCCGGTGAAAGCCACGCGTTGTGACAACCGGAACCTGTGCCAGCAATTCGAGGGCGCATGAGACTGGTTCCGATAAAAGAGCAGAGAGGCCTGTCATGGATACGACCAAGTCAATGATGTCCATTCTTGCGGCGACGCTCGCCGTTCCTGCACTCGGTCAGACGCTGACCGTCGTCAATGAGCCGTGGCCGGGCGAAGCAACCCACGCCCAGATGCTCGCTGACGCCTTCGGCGGCACATTTACGAGCCTCGGGACGGCCGAGGGCATCAACTACAACACATCGAGCAGCGCAACGCTCACCGATACGGGCTTCACAAACGGCAGCTTTACTGCCGTCCGCGTGGCCGACTCCGGCAGCAGCATGGCACCGAACCTCACGTCGCTCGCGACCGGCAGCGACAGCATCTTCGCACGCGGCTCGTACGACGCCGTCTCGCTCGGCGGATTCTCGTCGCTCTCGCACGAGTTCGGGTACATGGAAGAGTCGGGCGAGTTCAACTCGCTTGTCTCCTCGTCAACCGGCTTCAGCATGGACTATCACCCGAAGGCCGACTTTGAGTGGGCCATGAAGGCCAGCAACGGCGCTACCTTCTCGAGCGACAGCGACGCCAACGAAGGCCGCGACCACATGGTGTCTTACGCGATCTATAACGATCAGAATGAGTTCATCGCAGCCGTGCTCTTCTTCGAGGACTTCGGCGGCGAGGGCAGCGACTGGGACTACAACGACTTCAGCGTGATGCTCACGCTCGCCCCGACGCCGCAGGCCGCGATGCTCGGGCTTGCAGGTCTCGGCGGCATCGGCCTGGCGGCCGGCCGCCGCCGCCGCTAAGGGCATCGTCCCGGACAACCCACCGCATCCAGCGAGCACCGCTCCGAGCACCGGAGCGGTGCTTTCTTTATGTAAACCCTAGGTTGCAATCTTGCTCGATTCGAAGTCGTTCTGAGATCACCGTTCCCAGACGCAGAGGCCGCAGCTTTGCGGCACGATCGCGGTGATCTTTCCGTCGGTCGGCGAGCCCGCAAGCGACCGACACGGCAACTCTGATCACACGCGAACGACACCAACACCGACACCGACAAGGAATCCGCGCACGCTCGCGTTGGCATCGGCAAGCAAGCAGTCAGAGCGGCTTCTCTCCGATCCCAGTCCTCGCCACGCTGCCAGCGGACACACGCCGCGGGCGATGAAATCAGACGTCCGCAAACCTCGCGAGCTGCGGTCGGCGTGCCCTCCGAAGAGCCGAGGACTCGATCATTCTCGGCCACGCCGGCACCGGTCGCACATCCCGCCCCGTTTCACATCCGCTTCGCGCGTGTCCCCTTGTGCGCATCCGGGCTGCCGTCATGATGAAGCAAGCGGGAACGCCCGCGTCAGAGCCACGACGGCAGACAACACCAGACAAGGACGGACACGATGAACACGGATATTCGTTGCATCCACGCGCTGCCGCTCGCCGCCGCCGTTGCCGCCGCCGGCGCGGCCTCCGCGCAGTACACAACCGTCAAGGCCCCGCCCCGTTCCGAGCTCTCGCACGCCGAGCTTCTCAGCGGAGCGCTCGGCCAGAGCTTCGCCGCAGCAGGACGAGGCAACCGCGACCTCGCGGGCGGCACCATCTACGCCAGCCGCGTCAGCGACAACAACGACCAGATCTGGTCGGGCGGCCAATTCAACGCCACCGTCATCGGCCGCGAGGCCGGATACCGACACACCTTCGGCTACATCCAAGACCGCGACTTCAACCCCCTCGTCAGAACCGACGACGGCGCCGTAAACGCGACGTTCACCATCGACGGCGACTTCACCTGGGCCATCCAGAACGACAAGCAGAACGGCGGCGACCTCTGGAGCAGCCAGAAGAGCCACAACCGCGACCGCAAGGACCACATGGTCACCTACGCCCTCTACGACAACGACAGCCTGACCGGCTTCGCGCTCTTCTTCGAGGACCTGCCACGCTGGCACAGCGACCGCGACTTCAACGACGCCGCCGTCCTGCTGAGCATCGTCCCCACACCGCAGGCAGCGGGCATGGCACTCGCCGGCCTCGGCGGACTCGGCCTCGCCACCGGCCGCCGCCGCCGCAACAGCTAAGCCGCACGTTCAGCAGCTCAACCGTACTGCGTCTCGTAGTACGACTGGTACGCCCCGCTCCGAACCCGCTCCCACCAAAAGCGGCTTTCGCTGTACCAACGAACGGTGTCTTCCAGCGCACCGGGCCACACCGACCGCGTCGGCTCCCAGCCGAGCTCGTCTTTGATCTTGCTCGCATCGATCGCGTATCGAAGATCATGCCCGGGCCGGTCCTTCACGTACTCGATCATCTCATCGCCGTGGCCCATGATCGACAGGATCGAGTGCGTCAGCTCGAGGTTGCTCCGCTCGTTGTTCCCGCCGACGTTGTAGACCTCGCCGCTGCGCCCCTTCTCGAGCACCGTCAGCACCGCCTCGCAGTGGTCCTCAACATGCAGCCAGTCGCGCACGTTCCGGCCGTCGCCGTACAACGGCACCTTCTTCCCATCAAGCAAATTCGTCACGAACAGCGGGATCACCTTCTCCGGGAACTGCCACGGCCCGAAGTTGTTCGAGCACCGCGTCGTCACCACGTCCATCCCGTGCGTGTGGTGATACGCCCGCACCATCAGATCCCCGCCCGCCTTGCTCGCCGAATAGGGCGAGTTGGTCTGCAGCGGCGTCTCTTCCGTAAACAGCGCGTTCTTGTCATCCAGCGGCAGCGTGCCGTAGACCTCATCGGTTGAGACATACAGAAAACGCTTGTCGTTGCCGTGTGCTCGCCGCCACGCGTCCAGCAGTACCTGCGTGCCCCGTGTATTGCTGTCCACAAACGGCCCCGAGTCCATGATCGACCGATCGACATGGCTCTCAGCCGCCATGTGCACCACCGCATCAACGCCCGGCAGCACTTCGTCCAGCAACGCCGCGTCCCGCACGTCACCCTTCACAAACGTGTACCGCTCGTCCGACTCGATGTTAGTCAGGTTCTCAAGGTTCCCTGAGTACGTCAGCGCATCAAAGTTCGTGACGCGATAGCTAGGCCGATCGCGCAGCAGCATTCGCACAAAGCTCGTCCCGATGAACCCCGCACCACCAGTCACCAGAACATGCATCACGCAACCTCTTCTGCTTCAATTGCCTTCAACGAGCCCCTCGCGCAAGCGAGGGGACCCGAGCACTCAATACGCCTCAAGCCTCGGCAAAACCTTCGCAAGATTCGCCCGCCACCCCGGCATCGGCCCAACAACCTCTTCCGTCCCACTCACATCCAAAACGCTGTACGCCGGCCGAGGCGCGGGCCTCGGAAACTCATCCGTCGTGCAGGGCCGAACATCGCACGCATGACCAAGCCCATCCCGGATCGCGCACGCAAACTCAAACCACGTGCATTCCCCGCCATCCGTCGCATGAAACACACCTCTCGCATCGCCCCGCAAGAGCGACACGATCACACCCGCCAGATGCTCGGCGCTCGTGGGCGTCCCCCGCTGATCGTTCACAACCTTCAGCGTGTCCTTGTCCCGTGTCAGCATCGCCATCGTGCGAACGAAGTTCTTCGCCCACGGCGCGTACAGCCAGCTTGTCCGCACCACGATGTTGCGACGGCTCGCCTTCACGACCGCTTCTTCACCCGCGAGCTTCGTCTTCCCATACACGCTGCCCGGCAGCACCGGGTCATCAATCTTGTACGGCCGATCCGCCTTGCCGCTGAACACGTAGTCCGTCGAGATGTGCACCAGCCGCGCGCCCGACCCGCTGCACGCCTCCGCCAGCATCGCCGGCCCGTCCGCGTTCACCGAGTGCGCCGCTTTCTCGTCCGACTCGGCACCATCGACATCCGTGTACGCCGCGCAGTTGATCACGATCTTCCAAGGCCCAGCAGCCACCGCACCGCCGATCGACCCCCGGCTCGTCAGGTCAAGCTCCTCAACCTTCGGCCGCGCAATCGACACACCCTCACCGTGCAACGCCGCGCACGCCGCGCGACCGAGCATGCCGTCCCCACCGATCACCAGTACCGGCCCAGCCAGCCCGCTCATCCGTGCTGCACCGTCCATGGGAAACCGGCAAGCGCATCGTGCGCCGCCCGCTCCTCATCAGGCTCTGCCGCGTTGTACGTTTCGGTCACGTAATACAGCAGCCCCGCCGGCTCATCGCCCACCGTCGCCGCCCCGTGCCACAGCGTCGGCGGAATGATCACCGTCCCCGGCTGCTTCTCGCCGATCACCTGCACCCACGCCTCATTGTCCGTCTCTCGCCACACCCCGACCTTCAGATGCCCCCGCAGGCACATCCAAAAATCCGTCTGCTTCTTGTGCCGGTGCCACGCCTTGATCACGCCCGGGTACTGCGTCGAGTAGTTCACCTGCCCCTTCGGGCTCAGGACGTTCTGCAGCTGGTTCATCAGGCTGAAGCCGCGGTCGTCGGCGAAGTACTGCGTCGGCACAAACACCGGCTCGCCCTCGGCCAGCGCACGCCGATACCCCTCCTCGACCGTCCCGTCAACACGCACGACGCGCTGCAGCCTCATGAAGCAGCCCCCACGCCCTCAAGCTTGTTCGCGCCGCCCTCGGCCACAAACGTCGACGCCCGGTACAGACTCTCGTGCGTCCCCGCGTCCGTCCACCAGCCATTGAGAACGTCGTATGTCAGATCGCCGCGCTCGAGATACGCGTTGTTCACGTCAGTAATCTCGAGCTCGCCCCGCCCGCTCGGCGTCAGCGTCTGGCAGATCTCGAACACCGTGTTGTCGTAGAAGTAGATCCCCGTCACCGCCAGATTGCTCGGCGGATCCGTCGGCTTCTCGATCACCTCGACAACCTTGTCGCCGTCCAACCGGCACACGCCAAACCGCTCCGGGTCCGGCACTTCTTTAAGAAGCAGCTTCGCGCCCGTCCGCTGCGTGAAGAAGTCCCCCGCAGCCTTGCGGATGTTCTTCTCGATGATGTTGTCACCCAGCACAACGCAGATCTTCTCGCCGTCCGCGAAGTCCTCGGCCAGCTTCAGCGCGTCCGCGATGCCGCCCTCGCCCTCCTGATACGCGTAAGCAAGCGTCTTCAGGCCCAGGTCCTTGCCGTTCTTGAGCAGTTTGAGAAAGTCCCCCGCGTGCTCGCCGCCGGTGACGATCAGGACCTCATCCATGCCCGCGTTCCGCAGGCACTCGATCGGGTAGTAGATCATCGGCCGGTCGTACACCGGCAGCAGATGCTTGTTGGTGACCAGCGTCAGCGGCCGAAGCCGCGAGCCAAGACCACCCGCGAGAATGATCCCCTTCATCTGCACATCTCCCGAGGTCGAGATCCAGTTCACCGGCCGCCCGAGTCTAGCCGGCGACCCCTTCCACACTTCGGCATCCGAACCAGCCCCCACAACCGCGAAACACCGATTCCAGCGACTTCACAAGACTTCCCCGCCGCCGCTAGCATCCCCGGCATGCCGCCCGACTCACCAACTCACGCCGCCGCCCACACGGCCGGCTGGCACGAGATCGTCGCCTTCCCCGATTGGGGGGTGAAGGCCGTGCGAGCCAAGCTCGACACCGGCGCCAAGACCTCAGCCGTCCACGCCGAGAACATCACCGAGCTGCCCCCATCCAACGACGGCACCCAACGCGTCCGCTTCGACCTCGTCCTGCGAAACAAGCCGCCCCACCGCGTCCGCACCATCGAGGCCGACCTCGTCCGCACAACCGCCGTCAAGTCCTCCAACGGCCAGCTCGACACCCGCTATGTCGTCGCCACCACGCTCGTCATGGGCCCGGTCGCGTTCCCCGCCGAATTCACACTCGTCAGCCGCTCCGACATGCGCTTCCGCGTGCTGCTGGGCCGACGCGCCCTCGCCGAGGGCATCCTCGTCGACTCATCGCGCGAATACCTGCTCACCGACCCGCCCCGAAAGCGCAAGACGACGGCCAACCCCACGGCAGACAGATCATGAAGCTCGCCATCCTCAGCCGTGCACCCCGCGCCTACTCAACCAAGCGCCTCGTCGAAGCCGCCAAAGACCGCGGCCTCCGCCCAAAGGTCCTCGACACACTCAAGTTCTCCATGTCCCTCGAGCACGGCGAGCCCGACCTCTACTACAACGGCAAGCAGCTCTCCCACTACGACGCCGTCATCCCACGCATCGGCGCGTCCATCACCTACTTTGGCTGCGCCGTTGTCCGCCAGTTCCAGCAGATGGACGCCTACTGCATCAACGGCAACCTCGCCATCGCCAACAGCCGCGACAAGCTCAAGAGCCTCCAGATCTTCTCCCGCCACGATATCGGCATCCCCGCAACAGCCTTCGCACGCGACCGCAAAGACGTCATGCCCGCCATCGAACGCGTCGGCGGCGCACCCGTCATCATCAAACTCCTCGAAGGTACCCAGGGCGTCGGCGTCATTCTCGCCGACTCCAACAAGATTGCCGAGGCCATCATCGAAACCCTGCAATCAGCGAAGCAGAACGTCTTGATCCAGAAGTTCGTCGCCGAGAGCAAGGGCAAGGACATCCGCGCACTCGTCGTGGGCGACCGCGTCGTCGCCGCCATGCGACGCGTCGCACAGGGCCAGGAATTCCGCAGCAACGTCCACCGCGGCGGCGTCGCCGAGCCCATCGAACTCCCACCCGAGTACGAGAAAACCGCACTCCGCGCAGCACAGATCATGGGCCTCCGCATGGCCGGCGTCGACATGCTCGAGGGCAAAGACGGCCCCCAGGTCATGGAAGTCAACTCAAGCCCGGGCTTCGAGGGCATCGAGACCGCGACCGGCATCGACGTCGCCGGCGCCGTCATCGACTACATCAAGGAACGCATCGACTTCCCCGAGATCGACATCCGCCAACGCCTCACCATCGCCCGAGGCTTCGGCGTCGCCGAGTTCACCCTCGCCGAGAAGTCCGACCTCGTCGGCAAGCAGCTCAAAGATACCAAGCTGCGCGACCAAGAAGTCGTTGTACTCACCGTCACACGCACCGGCGGCAGCGTCATCTCCAGCCCCCGCGGCGACACCGACCTCGAAGCTGGCGACAAGCTCCTCTGCTTCGGCAAGCTCGAGACCATCCGCGACCAGCTGCCCGCCCGCAAGAAGAAAACGCGCAAGAAGAGAATCGCTCCCTCACCATCAGCAAAGGGATGACACCCATGACCGCACGCACCTCCCGCACCATCGCAAGCCTCGTGCTCATCGCCCCGCTCACGCTCGCCGCCTGCGAAGAATCAAGCTCGACAGGCTCCGGCTCGCAGTACCAGGGCGAGGCCCAGTCGCAGCTCGGCCGCACCGCCGAGATGGGCCGAAACCTCGCCGACAACATCAAGGCCCGAGACGCCGCCATCGGCACCGCCGCGGCGCAGGCCTCGGGCGGCGGCGAGCTCATCACCGTCCCCGGCATCGCCATGACCGCCCCCGAAGGCTGGACCAGCGTCACCCCATCGAACAACATGCGCCTCGCGCAGTTCGAAACCGGCGACGTCCTCGTCACCGTCTCCCAATTCGGCGGCTCAACCCAAGCCAACATCGACCGCTGGCTCGGCCAGATCGTCGATCAGTTCGGCCAACCCACCGGCGCTGAAGAAGAGTACGAACGCACCGCCGCCGGCTACGACGCCACCGTCGTCGAGGCCTTCGGCGCCTACCTCGAAGGCGGCATGATGGGCACGCCAACCCGCCGCGAGAGCTACGGCCTCATCGGCGCGGTCATCGAAACCCCCGACCGCAGCACCTTCGTCAAAATGACCGGCCCAGACGACCAGATCGAAAGCAACCGCGAGGCCTTCGACCGACTGCTCGACAGCATGCGGCAGAACTAGGCCGCGCTACGCAACCATCTCCCCCGACCGCATCCTGTCGTACCACGCACGACGCTGCGGATCGCTCAGCACCGAATACGCCTTGGCGATGCGATCAAACATCGCCTCCGCATCCGGCGCATCCGAGTGGTCAGGGTGGTGCTTGTGCGCCAGCTTTCGGTACGCCGACTTGATCTCCGCGGCGTCCGCGTCGGGCTCGATGCCCAACATGAGATACAAATCCTCGATCGCCGCAGCCGCGGTCGCCCCCGCCTGCGCGGGCTGAGGCTCACGCCCCTCCGCCTGCCGCTGCGCCTCCTCAGGCGTGCCGGCATCGACCGAGTCCGAAACTGCGCAGCCGAACTGCCCCATCTGGAGCACAGCCGCACCAACACCCGGCCGCTGATCAACGATCCGGAACCCAGCCTCATAGCGAATCGGAAACAGCGACGCCCGCTTCACCCACTGCATCCGCGCATCGACCCGAACCTGCTGCTTGCCGGCACGAAGCACGACCTGCCGGACCTCGCCGGGCTTGAACTGAAACTTCTTGCTCGAGCCGAGCCGGAAGCCCTCGCGCGAGACGTCGAGAACATCCCCCGTCGGGCACATCAGCGCCGACGTCAGGAACCGCTCAGACTTCCTCGCAATCTCTGGGCGCGCAGCCTTCCCCATGCCGCGGGTATCGGCACGGCGAAGCCCCCGCTTCAGGCGAAACCGCCAGCCTCGATCACTTCACGCCGAGCAGCTCGATCTCGAACTTCAGGTCCGCCCGCGGCGGGATGCTGGGCGGAGCCCCACGCTCGCCGTACGCCTTTTGCCACGGGATGATCAGCTCCCGCTTCCCCCCCACCTTCATCCCGGGGATGCCCTCCTGCCACCCCTGAATCAGGTTGTTCAGCGGGAACTCGATCGACTCGCCCCGGTCGTACGACGAATCGAACTGCGTGCCGTCCATCAGCGTGCCCTTGTAATGCACCTTGACGGTCGCCCCCTCCGGACACTCCATCCCGTCGCCCACCGTGATGTCATTGATCTGCACGTCGCTCATCGCTCGCTCCTCGTACGGGGTCGTTCGTGTGAAACCCACCCTAGGCGTACCGTTCACACATGACCGCACCGCCCGATCCCGACCGCTTCGACCGCCTCAGCCGCCAGGCCAACACCCAGTCTGACCCTGACGCCATGCACGCGCTCTGGGACGCCGTCTTCGAGCTCGACACCTGGCACGTCGTCGGAAAGACCCAAGAAACCTCAAACGGTCACGCATTCGGCCCCCTCACCGCCGACATCGACGGCGAGCTCTTCGCCGCCGCCTTCACCGACCGACCCCGCGCCGAACGCTTCCTCGCCGAACAACCCGAGTACGCCGACATCCTCGACCTGCCCACGGTCGACGCCGTCGAGCTCCTCGCCGACCTCGCCCTCGCAGGCGCCGCAGCCGGCGTCATCTTCAACGACGGCAACGCCCCCTTTCTCGCCCGCATCGCCGACCTCCCAGCCCTGCTCGCCGCCCACGCGCCCGGCTACTAGGCCCTCGCACGCTTCACGACCGGTGGCGGAGGGTTCCAGCCTCCGAGCCAACTCCTGTGCAATCCGGCCCTCCTGAATCCCATCAACCCTTTGCCGCCGAAGACACCGGCATGCAGACACACGACTCCGCAAACGAGGGCCAGGCCATGATCTCAACCGACGCACTCCGCCTGCTCACCGGCGTCGGCGCGATCGCAGCCGCCGCAGGCATCGGCGTCTACCTCTTCGTCGCAGGCCCCAAACAGCCCGCGCCCGACTCCACCATCAGCCCCGATGTCGTCCTTACCGCCGCCCAGGCAGGCATGGACCTTACCGACGGCTCACCCGCCGAAGACGCCGACCGCCTCCGCGCCGCCTTCGACGACGGCAACGCCACCCCCGCCAACACCATCACTTTCCGCAACGGCCTCTACCTCACCGCCGCCACCGACGACGCCCCAGAACAAGTCCTCACCGGCTACCTCGCCACCACCCACGACGACGGCTCGCCCGCCCTTATCGCGGGCGTCGTCGACGGCACCCTCCAAGGCCCGGCCGTCGCCTTCTACGACACCGGCACCATCAAGGCCGCCATGAACCACAAAGACGGAGCAATGATCGGCCAGTACATCGAGTACTTCGAAACCGGCGACATGAAGCTCCGCGCCATGGCATCGGGCCAGGACTCACCCAACGGCGGCTCCGCAGTCTCCGAGCTCACCGTCGGCACCTACGAAGACGGCCAGTACACCCGCGACCAGCTCGGCAAGGGCCGGCTCCAGCTCTTCACAGGCAACGGAACCACCACCGGCTCCAACGCCGACACCCCCCTCCACGAGGTCACCGGCTGGATGCTCTTCCACAACACCCTGCTCACCGGCCAGAAGCTGTACACCAACGACAGCCGAACCATCACCGCACCAGCCAACTAGAGCTCTCGGTGGGATGGGCTTCCAGCCCGTCTCTCCACACTCTCCCTACACGCGCCGCCAACATCCGCAACAATGCTCGCATGAGCACACTCAAACGACGCGACTTCCTCGCCGCCGGCGCACTCACAACACTCGCAGCATCCGCCGGCGCGAGCCCAACCACAAGACCCCACAAGCGCGAACCCGGCGACGACCACCGAGGCCCGGCCGTCATCGCCTCGGGCAACGGCCTCGCCGCCGTCCAGCGCGCCTTCGAGCTCATCAAGCAGGACCGCGACACCGCCGAGGCCATCGTCGACGGCGTCCGACTCATCGAAGACGATCCCAACGACATGTCCGTCGGCCTCGGAGGCCTCCCAAACGAGGACGGCGTCGTCCAGCTCGACGCATCCGTGCTCCACGGCCCAACCCACAAGGCCGGCGCCGTCGCCTGCATCGAGAACATCAAGAACCCCGCAGCCGTCGCGCTCGAAGTCCTCCGCCGAACCGACCACGCCATGATCGTCGGCGAAGGCGCCAAACGCTTCGCACTCCGAATGGGCTTCAAAGAAGAAAACCTGCTCACCAACCGCGCCCGCGAAGCCTGGCTCCGCTGGAAACGCAACAGCACCAAACGCGACGACTGGCTCAACGACGACGAACTCGACTGGCAATTCAACGACCAAGGCCACGGCACAGCCTCACTCCCTCTCCCCTCGAGGGGAGAGGGTGGCCGAGCGACAGCGAGGTCGGGAGAGGGGAGGCAACCAGCCGATACCGACGCCTACGACTTCACCACCGGCACCGTCCACTGCTCAGCCGTCAACGCAAACAATGACCTCTCCGCCTGCACCACCACCTCGGGCCTGAGCTGGAAAATCCCAGGCCGAGTCGGCGACTCCCCCATCATCGGCGCAGGCATGTACTGCGACAACGACACCGGCGCCGCCGGAGCAACGGGCCGAGGCGAGGCCGCCATCCACTCCTGCACCGCCTACCAGGTCGTCGACCACATGGCCCGGGGCCTCCCGCCAACCGAAGCATGCCTCGAAGCCCTCCGCTCGGTCGCCCGCCGAACCAAGCAGAAGCGCCTGCTCAACGACAAGGGCCAGCCAAACTTCGGCCTCTCCCTCTACGCCCTCCGCAAAGACGGCGCGTTCGGCGGCGCGTGCATGTCACCCGGCGGCTCATTCGCCATCGCCACCGAAACCATCGCCGAGGTCCGCCGCTGCACACCGCTCTTCGGCTAGGCTGCCACGCTCAGAAACAAGCGGAGGCACCCGTGTTCGATTTCATCAACAAGGCCGAACTCTTCGACTGGTGGGACAAGGGCTACGCGAACAAAACCGAATGGCACCTCAAGAGCATCCAAGACGCCTGGGCCTTCTCCCGTCTCCGCGGCTCCAAAGGGCTCCGCATCTGCGAGGTCGGCGGCGGAACCCCACGCGTCCTCCCCAAGCTCGCAACGAACAACGAGTGCTGGAACGTTGACAAGCTCGAAGGCGTCGGCAACGGACCGACCGAACTCACCGAGATCGACGGCATCAAGTTCATCGATACGTACCTTGGCGACTTCGACGAACGCCTCCCCAGCGACTACTTTGACGTTGTCTTCAGCCTCTCGGTCATCGAGCACGTAGACGACGACCAGCTCGACGATTGCTTCAGAGACATGACCCGGATCCTCAAGCCCGGCGGCTCGCTCCTCCACGCCATCGACCTCTATGTCCCACAAAGGCCAACAACGATCCAACGTGTCGACCGATATCGACACATCGCTGAGACCTGCGGCGCACCGCTGCAATGGCTCAAAGAGCCAATGATGCCCGATAAAATAAGTTTCAGAACGACCTACGCCACCAACAGCGATCAGCAGCTCGCCAACTGGAACCGCAACGGACCTGCACTCCGTAAACGTCGCGCAACCACACAGAACTGCTCGATCAAAGCGGTCTGGATCAAGCCAGAGCGAACGCCGACATAAGAACGCCGAAAGAAAAAGGACGGCTCGGCACCAAACAAACAGCCCGAGCCGCCCTCCTCGAGGACCCAACCCTCTCCTCGGCCATCGCGCGCCGCAACACCAGCCACCGCCCATGCGGCCGCACGCCTCGTTCATCCATCACCCGAGTCGCGTCCCCCGCACAACCGCGACCGTTCACGCGAGCAACCACCCGCTCAAACCGGCCCCGCCCGAACAGGGCGGGAGGGACGCACCCGATACGCACGAGGCTTTCCCAGGTTCCGCACGCTCTAGACCACAGGATCTCGATCAATCCGGACACCAAATCGCGCAAAGCTCATGATGCGTTAGGCATCGAGAGCTAGCTGGTTCGTAGCCCGTCAACCAGCGGCATGATCCGCGCAGCCATCGCGTCATTCATGACAAACACTCTGCCACCGAGTTCGTGGTCGTGCTTGTTCTCGAAAGGCCAGCTCTCAAGGCCGTAGCGGTTCTTGATCCGACGCCCAAACGCCCCCAACGTGCCAGCAACAGTGTTCCAATCAGCGTCGGGCTTATGTCGAATGGCGGCTGCAAGATCTTCGCTGGTCAGCCACTCTCCAGCGCGCGACGACAGCGTGTGCAAAATGTCCAGCATGGCCGGCGGAGACTCATCCACAAGCCGTCTCAAGCGACTGTTCGTCCATTCGTCCATCTCGGGCTCTTCACTCCGAGGTGTGAGCGTGACTGCGGATGACGGGCTATCGCTCCCGTCTTCGCCCTCCAAGGAAGCAACATAACCATACACTTTAGCCAAATGCTTTCTCGGAACCAGTACATTGACATATTCGTTATCCAATTTGGTCTCCAATCTCGCTAATTGTTATCGATTAATACCGACTAATCAAGTGCTAAACGGCATTAATCTGTATCATTTGTCTAGTCCCAGTATTGCACCCCCTTGACGCCCCCCACCCCCCGCCGCTACGCTCGTGACGCATCAGGTGCCCCGGACGGCCGGGGTGAAAACGGGAAAGCGGTGAAAAGCCGCTGCGGACGCGCCGCCGTAACGGGCACACAAGCGCTCGGCATTCAACGCCACTGCTGACAGAGGCCTCAACACCTCACCCAGCGGGAAGGCAGCCGAGCGACGCCCGGAGCCGGAAGACCTGCCAGGTGCATGCGTATGACGGCCCGCGCGACTCGGGCGTCGGCGGAACCGCTACGCGCCCGCTCCCGGCGCGATGCATCCCCCGACATGAACCCCGCGCACCAGGCCGGCGGCCATCTGCCGCATCTCCCCGAGCAGGGAGAGACAGACACCGGGAGCCGTGCCGCGCGACTCGGCACGAACAAGAAAGCGAGGAGCCCATGCGCTCCGTCCTGACCACCGCAGCCATCGCTGCCGCTGTATCCGCACAGCCCGCCGCCGCTCAGCTCGATCTGGCATTCACGGGCACCTTCACCCTGCCTGCCGCAACCTTCGATCTCCAACCCGACGGCACCATCCTCGCCATCGCCGCCGACGGCACCGTCCTCACGCAAGACCAGATCAACGGCAGCACCTACTCCCCCACCGGCGCGACCATCGGCCCGCCCAACTCCAGCGGCTTCGGCGCAAGCTTCGTCTCCGTCAGCCCCGACGGCCAGTCCGTCGCCGTCGGCAACGGCGAGTTCAGCGCCAGCAACGCCGTCAGCATCTTCGCCGCCGCCGACCTCAACACCCCGGGCACCGCCGCCGCCACAACTACAATCACAACACCCAACTTCGCTGCCGACTGGGCCGACAACACCACCCTCTTCGTCACCGGCGCAACCAGCGACACGTTCACCACCGTCGTGAACCAGCTCGACATCACCGCCAGCACGAGCACCACCGTCGTCACACCAGCGGGCGGCTTCTCCGGCGGCGTCGCAGCGAACAACGGCACCCTCTTCGTCGGCGCTGGCGACACCGGCGAGGTCCGCAGCTTCGACGCCTCCTTCCCAATCGCGCCCGTCGACTTCATCACCGGCGCAGCCGTCGCAACAGCCAACAGCGCGGGCAGCATCGACGCCCTCGGCCACCTCGTGCTCATCGCAGGCCAGCAGTTCGGCGGCATCGGCTCGGCGTTCGTCATCGACCAGTCCACGGGCCTCACCGCAACCCTCCAGCCCGCAGGCCCAGACGCGTTTTACGGCGGCTACTTCAACCCCATCACCAACGAGCTCGTCGTCACGGCCAACGGCACCGGATTCGTCTACGCAATCCCCGCCCCGGCCACGCTCGCCCTCGCGCCGCTGGGCCTCGTCGCGCTCCGCCGGAGGCGGGCATGACACGCAACGCCCCCGCCCACATCTTCATAGCTGCAACCGCGATCACCGTTGCCTGCTTACCGGCAAGCAGCGCGCTCACGCAGCCCTTCGCAACCGAGGTCGTCGAATACAGCCCCGCACCGGGCCAGTTCATCGACAACCCCGACTTCAACGACCCCACCCGGGCACTCGGCTCACCCGTGGGCGGCGGGCCGCTCGCTCCGAACAACACCTCCCTCGTCTCCCTCGGAGGCGTGGGCGGGTTTATCACACTCAAGATGCCACGCACCGTCGCCGACGACCCGCGCAACCGGCTCGGCCTCGACGCCATTGTCTTCGGCAACGCCTTCTACGTCTCAGGCGACCCAACACGCCGCTTCGCCGAGCCAGGCCTCATCGAGATCGCCCTCGACACAAACAACAACGGCATCGCCGACGACCCCTTCTTCCCCATCGCCGGATCCGACGGCACAACCATCCCCTTCCCACCCAACCTCAACGGCCCCATCCTCGAACGCCCCCCGGGCCTGCCCCCAGCCGACGACTTCATCTTCGGCTACGCCGACGCCACCCCCACGTCCGAGCTCCCAGACGGCGAAGATCCGGCCCGGTTCTACACCATCCCCGACGACCCGAACCTGATCGACATCGACCCACTCCCCGACGGCACACTCACCGCCGGCGGCGACGCCTTCGACATCGCCTGGGCCGTCATCCCAGGCACCACCACACCCGCCAACCTCACGGGCTTCGACTTCATCCGCATCACCACAGGCCCCGACGTCCCCGCCGGCATCTTCGGCGAGGTCTCGACAGAGGTCGACGCCGTCGCCGACGCTCGCCCCCCATGCCCCGCCGACACGAACGGCGACGGCCAGCTCACACCAGGCGACTTCAACGGCTGGGTCCTCGCCTTCAACAACCATTCCGTCATCGCCGACCAGAACGACGACGGCCAGATCACCCCAGGCGACTTCAACAGCTGGATCCTCAACTTCAACCAAGGCTGCAACCAATGAGCACAGCTTGCCTACCCCCCTCTCCCCTCGAGGGGAGAGGGGGCCGAGCGAAAGCGAGGCGGGAGAGGGGAGGCCGAACCACCTCTCATACCTCCCACCCAGCCTTCACCCTCATCGAACTCCTCGTCACCATCGCCATCATCGCCCTCCTCATCGGCATCCTCCTCCCCTCGCTCGGCGCAGCACGCAACACCGCCCAATCAATCGCCTGCGCCTCCAACGCACGCCAGCTCGCGCTCGCCGCAACGCTCTACGCAAACGACGCCGACAGCCACCTCCCACCCGGCGCACCCGACTTCCTCACCAACCACACCCGCTGGCACGGCTCCCGCACATCAACCTCCGACGCCTTCACACCCGAACGCGGCACACTCACGCCATACCTCCAAGCATCATCAGGCCGAGTCCGCGCCTGCCCAACATTCAAACCGACCACGCTCGCACTCGAAGAAACCGACCCCACAACCACCGGCGCGTTCGAATCCGCCGCCGGCGGCTTCGGCTACAACAACACCTACCTCGGCCAAACCCGAGACCGCCGGGGCCAGCTCATCACCGACCGCGTCGGCACCCGCATCGACCGCGTCCAACGCCCAAGCGAAACCGCCGCCTTCGCCGACGCCGCCTTCGTCGGCGACCGCGCCCCCACAGACCTCATCGAGTACAGCTTTATCGAACCCCGCTTCATCGTGGGCCCCAACGCCGCCGGCTTCCGGCTCGAACCCTCGGTCCACTTCCGCCACGCAAACGGCTCAACCAACGTCGCCTGGCTCGACACCCACGTCTCCCCGGCATCCAAGACCTTCACCCACACGAACGGCCTCTACAGAACCGACCCCACCGAGCACGACCTCGGATGGTTCGGCGAAGCCGACTCGAACGAGCTCTTCGACCTGGAGTAGCCCGCACCACATGCCCGTCGACCGCTGCGTCTGCCACTGCGTCCCATTCACCGAGCTCAAAGAGCTCGCCGACGCCGGCATGAACACCATCGACGAACTCGCCATGGAAACCGGCTGCGGCACCGGCTGCGGCATGTGCGAGCCCTACGTCCGCCTCCTGCTCAAAACCGGCCAAACCAGCTTCCCCGTCATGCCGCCGCAGGCCATCGAGCGCGCACTCAGCGACACGAAAGACGCCGGCTAGAACAACCCGCTCTCCGGCACCTCCGCCCCCGGCTCACTCCACCCACCAACGCCTACCTCCCCGCGAAACCGGTGGCACACCGCCGGCCCAAACCCGCTGAACCCGTTCCCAAAGAACCCCACAACCTCACGCACCTCGGGCCGCTTCGCCAGCACCGCCCGCAGCCGCTCCGCCCACCACCGCACCCGAGCCGACGCGTCCACATGCTCCCGCGACAGATCGTCGTACTGCGCGTGCACACCGACCCACCGCACATACAACACATCGCTCGTCGGCACGATCGGCCTCGCGCGGCTGCTGAACACCCCGGCCAGCGGCGCACGACCAACCTCGTGCATCGGCGCCTCGTCCGCGCACACCCACGTCACACCAAGCTCGCGCAGCGCCGCCGCCGTCTCCGGCACCCACCACGAATCGTGCCGAAGCTCCACCGCGTACCGCACACCGCCCGGCAACGACCCAAGCCACTCGCCAAGCTCATCCAGACGCTCCACACGAAACGCCGCCGGAAACTGACACAACACCGTGTGCAGCTTCGGACCGAGTCCCTCACCAGCAACGTCAATCAGCCGCCCCATCTCGTCCCGCGCAAAGCCAGACAGCAGGTGCCCCTCGCGCACCTCATGCGTCACGCTCTTCGGCGCCTTCAGCGTAAACCGAAACCCACCCGGCACGGCCTCGCCCCACCGCCGCACTGTCTCGGGCGCCGGAAGCGCATAGAACGTCGTATCCAGCTCGATCGCATCGAAGAACCGCGCGTAGTGCGTCAGCCGATCCGCGCCCGACACTCCGCGCGGGTAGAAAACCCCCGCCCAGTCGGCGTACGAAAACCCGATCGTCCCCAGCCGCCAGATCACACCATCGCGAGCCTCGTCCGCCATCACCGCAATGTAGGTGCGCAGCACAAAAAGAAAGACCGGGCCCCGAAGGACCCGGCCCATGAATTCACAGCAGTGGTGCGAACAACTCAGCCGTCCTGACCGGCCTCCGCCGTCTCGCCGATGCTCCCGCCGACACCGTCAACGACGCCAGCGTCCCGCACCTCAACATGCGGCACACCGAGCGCGTCGTTCTTGCCCGCACCCAGCGCCTCCGCGGCCTCGGCCGCCTCGGCGAGCATCGCCGCGTCGTCGTCGTAGCTCGCCTCGGGCAGCTCGCCGACCGTCTTCACCCGCAGCGCCTGGTGCGAAGCGAAGCCCGTGCCCGCCGGGATCAGGTGACCCAGCAGCACGTTCTCCTTCAGACCAACGAGCGTGTCGACCGCGCCCTTGAGCGACGCTTCGGTCAGCACCTTGGTCGTCTCCTGGAATGACGCACCACTCAGGAAGCTCTCGCTCTGCAGCGACGCCTTGGTGATGCCGAGCAAGAGCGTCCGACCCGAAGCAGGCCGCGCCTTCTTCGTCTTCGCCGGCTCCTTGCCCGCCGCCTCCGCGTTCGCGTTGGCTTCCTTGATCTCGTCCCGGTGGTACATCACACCAACAACAAGCTCCGTCTCGCCAGCGTCCATGACCTTCATCATGTCCGCAACACGAGCGTTCTCCTTCTTGAACACGACCTTGTCCAGCACATCCTGCGGCAACAGGTTGGTGTCGCCCGGGTTCTCGACCTTCACCTTCCGCAGCATCTGCGCCAGGATCAGCTCGATGTGCTTGTCGTTGATCGTCACACCCTGTGCGCGGTAGACGTTCTGCACCTCGTCCAGCATGTACGTCCACAGCGCCTCCTCACCCTTAATCCGAAGGATGTCGTGAGGCACCATCGGGCCCTCCGTCAGCGGATCACCCGCCGTCACGAAGTCGCCCGTGTGCACCAGCAGCGGCTTGTCGTTCGGAACGTGGTGGTCCTTCTCAAGACCCGAGTCCGACACGACGCGGATGGTCATCTTGCCCTTCCGCTTGTCGCTGTGCAGCTCGACACGACCCGAGATCTCCGCCATAACAGCCGGGTCCTTGGGCTTCCGAGCCTCAAAGATCTCCGTCACTCGCGGCAGACCGCCGACGATGTCCTGCGAACCCTGCGCCATCCGCGGCTGCAGCGCGAGCAGCTCACCCGCCTCGATCGTCGCGCCGTCCGCAACCTCGATACGCGCCTTCGCCGGCAGGTAGTGGAAGTCGAGGATGTTGCCATCGCCATCAACGATGTTGATCTGCGGGTGCAGATCGCCCTTGTGCTCGATCACGAGCAGCGCCTTGTTGCCCTGGCCGATGTCCTCCTCGCGGACCGTCTCGCCGACCTCGATGTCGACGTACTGCACCGTGCCACCCTTCTCAGCAAGAATCGGCGTCCGGTGCGGGTCCCAGGTCACGAGCTGCTGGCCGGCCTTGATCGCAGAGCCTTCCTCGGCCCAGATGTACGAGCCGTACGGCACCTTGCTCTTTTCAAGCTCGCGGCCCTTGTCGTCAACGATCGCGACCTCGGCGTTCCGCTTCAGAACGACATGCACGTCGTTGCCGTCGCGGTCCTTCGTCGGCACAGCGTTGCAGTCACGCAGCTCAAGTTTGCCGCCCATCGCCGGCCGATACTCGCTCTCCGCGATCGTCCGCGTACCGATACCGCCCGTGTGGAACGTCCGCATCGTCAGCTGCGTGCCGGGCTCGCCGATCGACTGAGCCGCGATGATGCCCACCGCCATGCCCTGCTCAACAAGCCGGCCCGTCGACATGTCCATGCCGTAGTCGAGCGCCGAGCACCCGAACTCCGCCTCGGTCGTCAGCGGGCTGCGAACGACCACCGAGTCGATGCCAAGCTCCTCGACCTTCGCCGCCGACTCCGGCGTGAACATGTCATTCCGCTCGACAACCGTCTCGTCGGTCACCGGGTTGATGATCGTACTCACGCTGATGCGACCAACGATCTGATCGCTCAGAGCAACATCGACCTGCTCGCCCTTGTAGATCGCACGCTTCACCACGCCGCGCTTGCTGCCGCAGTCGTGCTCGCTCACGATCACACTTTGGGCAACGTCACACAGCTTCCGCGTCAGATAGCCCGAGTCCGCGGTCTTCAGCGCCGTATCCGCAAGACCCTTGCGGGCGCCGTGCGTCGACGAGAAGTACTCGAGGATGTTCAGACCCTCGCGGAAGTTCGCCCGGATCGGCGTCTCGATGATCTCGCCCGAGGGCTTCGCCATCAGACCACGCATTCCCGCGAGCTGCTGCATCTGGCTCACGTTGCCGCGTGCGCCAGAGTCCATCATCAGGTACACCGGGTTCAGGTACGCCTTGCCCTCGTCGCTCTCAACAGGCGCGTACGACCCGTCCTCATGACGCCGGTCGATCTTGATCGTGTCGATCAGCGTCTTGGTCACTTCCTCGCGGCAGTGCGACCAGATATCAAGAAGCTGGTTGTACCGCTCGCGGCCCGTGATGATGCCATCCTCGTACGACCGCTCAACGCGGTTCACCTGCTTCTGCGCCGCATCGAGCAGCCCCTGCTTCGCCTCAGGGATCCGAAGATCCGTCAGGCCGAAGCTCAGACCCGCCGTCGTCGAACGCTTGAAGCCGATCTCCTTCAGCCGATCGAGCATGTCGATCGTGTGACGACGATCCGCGTACAGGTACGCATCATCGATCGCACGAGCGCAGCCCTTCTTGCCGAGCGTGCAGTTGTAGAACGGCATCCCCGGACACAGAATGTCACTAAACAGAATCCGCCCCGCCGTCGTCACGATCCGCCGGTTCTCCGGCATCGGCTCCGGCGCATCCTTCTGACCGTTCACGACCTCATCGAACCCGTCGAGGCGAACCACGATCCGCTCGTGCAGATCGATCTTGCCCTGGTCGTACGCCAGGATCGCCTCGGTCGCGTCCTTGTAGCGCGGCAGCTCGTTCTCGGGCCGCTTGTCGTCGCGATCCTCGAGCGTGATGAAGTACACGCCCATCACGATGTCCTGCGAAGGCGAGATAATCGGCGCGCCGTTCGCCGGTGAGAAGATGTTGTGCGTCGACAGCATCAGGCAGTGCGCCTCTGCCTGCGCCTCCACACTCAGCGGCAGGTGCACCGCCATCTGGTCACCGTCAAAGTCCGCGTTGAACCCCGAGCACACCAGCGGGTGGATCCGGATCGCGTTGCCCTCGACCAGCGTCGGCTCGAACGCCTGGATACCCATCCGGTGAAGCGTCGGCGCGCGGTTCAGCAGCACCGGGTGCTGGTAGATGACCTCTTCGAGCACATCCCACACCGCCGGGTCGCGACGCTCGAGCATCCGCTTCGCGCTCTTGATCGTGTCGGCGAGGCCGTGCTCTTTGAGCTTCCGGATAATGAACGGCTGGAACAGCTCCAGCGCGATCTTCTTGGGCAGGCCGCACTGGTTCAGCTTCAGCTCGGGACCGACGACGATCACCGAACGAGCCGAGTAATCCACACGCTTGCCGAGCAGGTTCTCGCGGAACCGGCCCTGCTTTCCCTTGATCATGTCCGTCAGCGACTTCAGCGCCCGGTTGCTCGAACCGAGCACCGGACGACGGCAGCGCCCGTTGTCAAACAGCGCATCCACGGCCTGCTGAAGCATCCGCTTCTCGTTCCGGATGATCACGTCCGGCGCGTTCAGGTCCATCAGCTTCTTCAGCCGGTTGTTCCGGTTGATGATCCGGCGGTACAGGTCGTTCAAATCGCTCGTCGCGAAGTTGCCGCTCTCAAGCAGCACCAGCGGCCGAAGGTCCGGCGGGATCACCGGGATCACGTCCATCACCAGCCACGTCGGGTCGTTCTCGCTCTCACGAACGAGCTCGACCATCTTCAGCCGCTTCGACAGGTCCTTGATCTTCTGCTTCGAGCGCGTCGTCCCAAGCTCCTCGCGGATCATCTTCACCTCGGCATCAAGGTCCAAGGTCTCCAGCAGCTCACGGATCGACTCCGCGCCCATCGAAGCCCGGAACGCGTTGCCGTACTGCTCAACCGCAACACGGTGCTCGTCCTCGGTCATCACCTGCTTCGCGGTCAGCTCGGTGTCACCCGGATCGATGACGACGTAGTCCTGGTAGTAGATGATCTTCTCGAGGTCGCTCGTGCGCATCCCGAGGATCGTCGCGAGCCGGCTCGGAAGGCTCTTGAAGAACCAGATGTGCACCACCGGCGACGCCAGGTTGATGTGCCCCATCCGCTTCCGACGCACACGCGAGTGCGTCACCTTCACGCCGCAGCGATCGCAGATGATGCCCTTGTACTTCGTCCCGCGGTACTTGCCGCACGCGCACTCGTAGTCACGCTCCGGCCCGAAGATCCGCTCGCAGAACAGACCATCCTTCTCCGGCCGATACGTCCGGTAGTTGATCGTCTCGGGCTTCTTCACCTCGCCGTAAGACCACGCGCGGATGTCGTTCGGCGACGCCAGCGTCACCTTCACCGCACTGAAGTCGTTCACCCGGTCGTACACGCTCTCAGCCATGAGCAGCAACCTCAATCTGTCTGATTCGCAGCAGGCGAATCAGTGAATATCTCGTTTGAGCAGAGCTGTGGCAATCAGGAAAGCCCCGACGACAAAGCTCAGAATTCCAGCAATAACAAGCGAGTTCTCGACAAATCGAATCGGAACCCACTCCGGATAGTCCCTTCCACCGAGTGAGAGAGCGGGAAAGATGAACGGGCTTAGCAAGACAAGCAAGATGCCTGCCTGCAAACTCGTGATCCTGCCACGCGTCACTCGGTCAACTCCTTACAGCAGACTCCCAGCCTCAAGCTGCTTCTTCTCCAGCGTCACGTTCAGACCAAGGCCCTTCAGCTCGTTGCACAGAACGTCGAATGCCACCGGCATCCCCGCCTCGAGCTTGTTCGTGCCCTTGACCATGCTCTCGTAGATCTTCGTCCGACCCTCAACGTCGTCCGACTTCACGGTCAACAGCTCCTGAAGGATGTAGCTCGCGCCGTACGCCTCGAGCGCCCACACCTCCATCTCGCCGAACCGCTGGCCGCCCGTCCGCGCCTTGCCGCCCAGCGGCTGCTGCGTGATGAGCGAGTACGGCCCGGTCGCACGAGCGTGGATCTTGTCATCCACCAGGTGGTGCAGCTTGAGCATGTACATCGAGCCGACCGTGGTCCGCTGGTGGAACTGCTCGCCCGTCCGGCCGTCGTACAGCTGGATCTTGCCGGTCGAAGGCATCTCCGCCAACATCTCGTCCGGACGCGCGGGGATGCCCGTCTCCTCGATCTCGGCCTTGCGCTTGCGAACGTGCTCGTTCGCCGCCTCGACCGCCTCGTGGATCTCCTGCTCCGTGCAGCCGTCGAACACCGGCGTCTGCGCCTGGAACCCAAGCACCCGGCACGCCCACCCAAGATGCGTCTCAAGGATCTGGCCCACGTTCATCCGCGACGGCACACCCAGCGGGTTCAGCATCACGTCGACCGTGCGACCATCGTCCATGTACGGCATGTCTTCCTCGGGCACGATCCTTGCGATCACACCCTTGTTGCCGTGACGACCCGCCATCTTGTCGCCCACGCTCAGCGGACGCTTCGTCGCGATGTACACCTTCACCATCTCGAGCACGCCGTTCGGCAGCTCGTCGCCGCGCTTCATGTGCGCGACCTTCCGCTGCTTCTCGGTCTCCACCGCCTCGATGCGCGGCCAGTACTGGTCCTTGACCACCTGCGCCTTCTCACGCGCCTCGGCCGCACCCTTGACCCACTTCATGTCAAAGGTCTTGATCTGCTCGAGAATAACCTCGGGGATGTCACTCGCACCGACCTTCTGACGCGTCATCGGGTCGACCATCTCGGTCTCGATCAGGCCGTTGATCGTCTCGACCATCTCCTGGAAGAGCGCGATCGCCTTCGCGTCCTGCTCGGCCTCGTAGCCCTCGATGTCCTTCTTGAGCTGCTTCTTCTGCTCTTCGCTCAGGTGCATCCGCCGGCTGAACTTCTTCGCGCCGATCACGATGCCCTGCGTGCCCGACGGCACCTCGAGCGAGTCGTTCTTCACGTCCTCGCCCGCACGACCAAAGATCGCGTGCAGCAGCTTCTCTTCGGGAGTCAGCTCCGTCTTCGCCTTCGGAGAGACCTTGCCGACCAGGATGTCGCCCGGCCCAACACGCGCGCCGATCCGGATGATCCCATTGTCATCGAGGTTGCGGAGCATCTTCTCGGAGACGTTCGGGATATCCCGCGTGAACTCCTCGCGCCCCAGCTTCGTCTCTCGGATCTCCACGTCGTACGAGTCGATGTGGATGCTGGTGAACATGTCCTCCTTCACCAGCCGCTCGTTGATGACGATCGCGTCTTCGAAGTTGTACCCGTCGTACGTGTTGAATGCCACGAGCGCGTTCTTGCCGATCGCGAGCTCGCCCTGCTTCGTTGAAGCACCGTCGGCAATGATCTGACCCGCCTCGACCCTGTCGCCGACCTCAACGATCGGCTTCTGGTTCTGGCACGTCCGCTCGTTGAGACCAACGAACTTGCGGAACTCGTACTCGTCCTGGTTGTTGACGATGATCCGCTCGGCGTCGGCGAACGTGACCTCGCCGCCACGTTTCGCCTTCACCACCATGCCCGAGTTCGAGCCGATCGATGTCTCAAGACCCGTCGCAACAACAGGCGGATCAACGATGATCAACGGCACAGCCTGGCGCTGCATGTTCGAACCCATCAGCGCCCGGTTCGCATCGTCATGCTCAAGGAACGGGATCAGGGCAGCAGAGATGCCCACGATCTGCTTCGGCGAGATGTCCGCGTAGTTGACATCCGACGAGTGCACCTGTGTCAGCTCGCCGTCGACCCGCGCGATTACATCACCCTCGGCCACCACGCCCGACGCATCGAATGCATCGGCCGGCGCGAGCACCGCCTTCATCTCCTCGTCAGCACGCAGGTACTGCACATCGCCCGAGAGCTTCCCGCTCTTCACAGTGCGGTACGGCGTCTGCAGGAACCCGTACTCGTCCACCTTCGAGAAGATGCCCAGCGACGCGATCAGACCGATGTTCGTGCCCTCGGGCGTCTCGATCGGGCAGATGCGGCCGTAGTGCGAGATGTGAACGTCTCGCACCTCAAAGCCCGCGCGCTTCCGGTTCAGGCCGCCCGGCCCGAGCGCAGACAGACGCCGCTCGTGCACAAGGCTCGACAGCGGGTTCGTCTGGTCAACAACCTGGCTCAGCTCGCTGCGTCCGAAGAAGAAATCGATCGCGCTCGAGATCGACTTGCTGTTCACCAGGTCGCTGATCTTCGCCAGCTCGTCCGGGTCCTTGACGCTCATGCGCTCCTGCACCGTCCGCCGAAGCTTCAGGAAGCCCTTGCGCAGCTCATCAACCGCCAGCTCGTCCAGCGTCCGCAGACGCCGGTTGCCAAGGTGGTCGATGTCGTCCACGTTTGCCGCCGGCCGACCTGTCTTCGGATCGACACGGTTCGACCGCAGATCGAGCAGGTACTCCATGACCTTGAGGAAATCCTCGCCCGTCAGGAACTGCTGGTCCTCATCGGTCTCGAGCTCGAACTTCCGGTTGATGCGGAACCGGCCGACCCGGCCCAAGCGGTACCGGTTCTCGTCGTAGAACTTCTCGTAGAACAGCTGCTTGGCCTTCTCGACCTGCGGCGGGTTGCCCGGACGCAGACGACCGTACACCTTCAGCAGCGCACGCTCGTAGTCGGTGTCAGCCTCGAACGCCTCAAGGTTCTCGTCCGCGACCGTGTTCAGGATCAGCACATCGCTCGGGTTCTGGATCACGCGGACCTTCTTCAGGCTCCCCGCGTAAATCGCCTCGGCCGACTCGCCGATCTGATGCCCGACGTGCACGATCTCCTCGCCCGTCTCAAGGTCAATCACCGACTCCGCCGCCCAGTGCTCGGGCTTCACGTCCGCCGCCTTGATCTCCGTCACCTGGTAGAACAGGCTCAGGATCGCCTCGGTCGAACTCACGCTCTCATCGAGACACCGCAGGAACGTCGTCGCAGCCAGCTTGGTCGACTGATCGATCTTCATCGTCAGCCGGTCCTTCTTGTCGACCGCCATCTCGATCCACGAGCCGCGCTCGGGGATGATCCGGGCCGAGTGCAACGGCCGGTCCGCCTCGCTCGACTCGATGCCGAAGTCAACACCGGGCGACCGGTGCAACTGGCTCACGATCACGCGCTCGGCACCGTTCACGATGAACTCGCCGCCGCCCATCATGATCGGGAATTCACCGAGGTAGATCTCCTCCTCGGGGATGTCGTCTACGCCATCACGGATCAGCCGCACGCGCAGCCGGAACGGCAGCCCGTACGTCAGCCGCAACTCCCGGCACTCATCGCTCGTGTACCGCGGCTCATCCAGCCCGTACGACACATACTCCAGGCGCATCGTCCCGTCGTAGCTCTCGATCGGGAAGATCTCGTGCAGCAACGACTCGAGGCCGAACCGCTTCTCGCGGCCGTCCTCGGGCTTGCCGATCTGCAAAAACCGCTCGTATCCGTCCCGCTGAACACGCGTCAGGTCTGGAACGGTCAGCCCGTCCCCCCGCTTCGCGTAGTTGCGCACAGTCCTCGCCGGCTCAGTGGTTGTCGCCATTGCGCTCCTCAGAGACCAAATTCAGAGTTCAGGTCAAAGCTCGAGACCAGAAGTCAAGCCCAAAGTTCAAAGTCAGAAGCTGCGGGCACACCCATCCCCCGAGCCGCTGCATGTGAAAGTGCCGCGAAATCGATCGCCCCACGCCCAGCCCCACAGAAGCAAAGCCGAACCCTCTCGGTGGTGTCTATGTGCCGCGCCGAATCCTGGAGTCTACCGCTCCGCCGAAAGTGGATCCACCCTTCTCCACTAGGCGGGCTACGACCAATGCCAGAAACGCAACCCAAGACATCGGCGAGCCTTACCAGCCCGCCGATGCAAATGTTCCATGAACTGTAGCCACCCAAACCAACTCGCGTCGGTCCCCAGTTCGGAGAGAGGCAGCAACTTCGGGCCGGAGGGCCCGAACTGGACGAACTTCCGGCCGGATGGCCCGAACAAAGATCAAGTAAGCTCGACTTCCGCGCCGACTTCCTTCAACTGCTCGGCCAGCTTGTCCGCGTCCTCCTTCGGGAGGTTCTCCTTGACAGCCTTGCCGCCCGCGTCGACCAGCTCCTTGGCCTCCTTCAGACCCAGGCCCGTCGCCTCGCGGACGATCTTGATCACCTTGATCTTCTGGTCGCCCGCGCTCTTCAGCACGACGTTGAACTCGGTCTTCTCTTCCTCGGCCGCACCGCCGGCATCACCGCCAGCCGCCGCCATCACAACGCCACCGCCGGCCGCGGCCTCGATGCCGTACGCCTCCTTGAGGTAGTCCCCAAGGTCCACGGCCTGCTTCAGGCTCAGGTCAGCGAGCTTGTCGCCGATCTCCTTGATACCCGCGTCAAATTCCTTCGTCGCTGTTGCTTCGTCGCTCATCGTTGGACCAAACCTTTCCAATTCACCTCACCCAAGAGGGACCGAACCACTCGGCTCTTTACCCCGGTCCGCCGAAGGCGGATCTCACCGGGCCAGTTGGGTGCCGATGCCAAATAAACAAACAAACAAACTCAATGCCCGAAACAATCAGGCCTTCGCGATCGCCTCGCCCTTCTCGAGCTTCTCCTCGATCGCCTTCACGAGCCCGGCCACGTTCGCGCCCGGCCCCTTCACCTGCGCCACGAGGTTCCGCGCCGGGCTCAACACCAGCGTCACGACCTTCGCGATCGCCTCGTCACGCGTCGGGAACTTGCTCAGCGCCGTCACGCCGGCCTCGCCCGCGTACAGCTCACCATCGAGCACAGCGCCCTTCAGCTCAACATCCGGGAAGTCCTTCACCAGATCAATGAGCTCACGCGCGACCTCAACGACAGAGCGCTCGCCATACAGCACCGCGTTCTGCCCCTTCATCACCGGGTTCAGCGCCTCGAGAGGTGTCCCCTCAAACGCCTTCACCGCGAGCGAATTCTTCACGACCGTGACCCGAACCGCCTTCTCGCGAAGGCCGACACGGATGGTCTCCGTGCCCTCGGCATCAACGCCACGCAGCGAGATCACCAGAGCCTCCTCGGCCCCGTCAAGACGTCCCTTGTAATCAGAGACGATCATTTCTTTCACAGGCTTCGACATGCCTCAAACCTCCGGGTCATCCGACCCGCTTGAAATCGTCTCGAATCACTCGGCCTCGACTCCGTACCGGATCTTCACCGCCGGCGTCATCGTCCCGCTCACATGAATGCTCTTGATGTACGCGCTCTTCAAACCGCTCGGCTGCGCTGCCTCGATCGTCTTGAGCAGGTGCTCGTAGTTCGCGAGCAGATCGCCCTCCGGGAAGCTCATCTTCCCGATCGTCGCGTGCACGTTGCCCGACTTGTCAGCCCGGTACTCCACCTTGCCCGCCGCGTAGTCCTTCACAGCCTCGGCAACGTCCTTGGTCACCGTGCCCGCCTTCGGGCTCGGCATCAGACCCTTCGGACCGAGCACACGCCCGAGCTTCGAGATCACCCGCATCATGTCGGGCGTCGCAACCGCGACATCGAACTCGAACCAGCCCTTCTCGATCTTGGCAACGAGCTCCTCGCCGCCCGCCTCGACCGCGCCCGAGTCCTTCGCCGCCTGCACATCGTCGTCCTTGCAGAACGCAACGACCCGCTTGGCCTTGCCGATGCCCTTGGGCAGGCTCACCGCGCCGCGGATCTGCTGATCCGCCTGCCGCGTGTCAACGCCCAGGTGGAACACAACGTCCACGGCCTGGTCGAACTTCGTCCCATCAAACCGCTTCACGTGCGACATCGCCGTCGCAGCATCAACCGGTTCCCGGCTCGCCTTCTCAGCATTCGCCTTCGAACGCTTGCTTTGGCGGTGACGCAGCTTGCCACGGCGATGCTTCGGACCATCATCACCCGAAGCCGCGGCCTTCTTCTCGTCGCCGCCCTCGACCGGAGCGGCAGCCTTCTCGGCCTCATCGCCGAAGCCGAAGCCAACCTTGGGCTTGGAGAACTCTGTATCAGCCATGATTAGCCCTCCACCTCGATGCCCATCGACCGGCACTGACCAGCGATGATCCGGACCGCCGCATCAACGCTCGCCGCGTTCAGGTCTTCCTTCTTCTCCTCAGCAATCGCCTCGGCCTGCGCCCGGGTGATGGTCCCAACCTTGTTCTTGTTGGGCTCGCCCGAAGCCTTATCAACGCCCGCGGCCTCCTTGATCAAGACCGCCGCCGGGCTCGACTTGATGTCGAACTCGAACGACCGGTCGCTGAACACGCGAACCACACAGCCAACGACCTTGCCGTTGAGCTGACCCGTCGCCGCGTTGAACTGCTGAATGAACTGACCCGGGTTCACACCCTTGGCACCCAAAACGGGACCAAGGGGCGGTGCCGGCGTCGCCGACCCACCCGGGGCCATGATCTTGAACGTATCGATAAGCTCTTTTTTGGCCATCGGTCTCCACCTCCCACTCCGCGTGGCATCAGCCTCGCCGGCACCGGCCAATCAGCCCCGGCTCACGCAGTGGTCTTAACGGTTCCCTAGTTATCCCAACACCCGAAACCCCACCGGCTCCGGCGCGGACAGAAGCATAGCCAAGCCAGAAGCTCAGTATCCACTCAAAGCCCCTGTCTTGACGAGCCCGAAGCGCGAGCGAGGACCCCCAACGCTTCAACGCCGCATCCTCAACTATCCTCATTGCATGACGCGACTCGCACCACTTCTACTTCTCCTTCTACTCCTCCCCCTCACCGCCTGCGGCCACCACGCCCGAGTCACCGTCACCCCAACATCACCCAACACCCCCAGCAACGCCCGCCTCGCCCCCAGCCTCACCACCCGCGTGTACACCTACGAAGACGAAAACACCGTCCACATCTACCTCTCCGACCTCACGCCAGCCGAACTCGAGAGCCCCGAAGCCGTCGGCCAGATCGTCCACATCCACATGTTCATCCGCCCCAACCCGGGCCGCACCCCCATCGAACCCGACGCCCTCAACGCCTCCATCCGCCACGCCATCCTCGCCCCCAACAACGCCACCGGCATCTACGCCGGCGGCGGCTTCCTCCTCCCCAAATCCCGCGCCGCCTCCGGCACCTTCAAGGGCACCATCGCCAAGGGCACCCTCCGCCTCGAAGCCGCCACCCCCAACTTCACCGACGCCCTCGGCCCAGCCAGCCTCCGAGCCCGCTTCGACATCCCCAACGACGACAACCTCGCAGCGAAGCTCGCCGCCCGCCTCGCCGAAGCCGTCAAGCAAACCGCGAGCCGCTAGCGCGCTTCGGTGGCGGAGGCTTCCAGCCTCCGTTCTTGTGAGTCGCCATTGATGCTCAAAGTCACGGAGGCTGGAAGCCTCCGCCACCAGAATTCAATCAGTGCTCCTCATACCACCGCTCCACCACATCCTCACACGCCCCCGCATACACACTCTTCAAAAGCCCCGCATCAAACCCCATCCCCCAAAGCCGAGGCGCGCTCATCGCATCAAACTTCCCCGGCTCTACCTTCATCAAATCCGGATCCGCGATCGGGCTCTCCCCGTCGTAGCCGCCCTCAAACAGCGTCCGCATCGCCCAGTACCGGCTCGCGTACAGCTCAAACGCCTCGTCCGCGTTTGACGCCTGGTTCGCCGCGAAACCGACGTCATCCTCAACGCTCAGGTGCGCCTCCTGCGTCACGATGTCCGTCCCAAAGAGCACCCGCCCCTTCCACCGCTCAAAGAACGCTCGCATCCGAGTCGGCGAGTGCGTGCTCAACTCCCGCACCTGCCACTTGCACGCGCTGGTGTCCAAGTGCAGGTTGTCGTGCCGCTCCATCAGCCCATCAAGAAAGTCCAGATCCTCCGGCGACCCCGCCATGTGCGCAGCCAGCCACGGGATGTCCGCGTAGTCACTCAGCATCCGCTCCAACGGCTCGTACTGCTGCCTCTTCGTTCCATATCTCGCACTGTCCGCATAAGCCGACTGGAACCACGTGTCCGGGTCCGCCACGTGCGTCATGATCATCATGCCAAGCTCGCGCGCAAGCTCCGCCGCCTTCCGCTTCCACACGCCATCGAGCTTGATCTCGTCGAACACATCCCCCGCCAGATCCCTGAGCCTGGGCGCGACCCAGAACTTGACCATCCGCGCCCCAAACTCCCCGTGCCACCACCGCATGGCCTCGAGAAACCCGTCCGTAAACGCGTGCCGCTTGTCCTCGGCCATGTACTCCGGGATCGCAATAAACCGCACCCGATCGCCCAGGACATCCCGCACATCGTGCGCCGTCCCCCGGAACGACTGCGTGTACGACCGCCGGACGCCGTACAGCGTCGCGACCTCATCAAAGATCGCCGCCGCCCGCCGCCCGTTCACGTGCACATGCACATCAACAATCGGCACCACCGGCTCCCCCATCGCCGCCGCCTCAGCGCGATAGTCCAAGCCCAGCCGATTCGCCGCCCAGATCGCGTTCGTTGCCATGCGGCAACAGTAACCGCCCCCAGATGCCGCGGAGGAGCCCACCCCCAAGCCGAGCGAAGCCAGTGGATTCGTCCGATGCTCAGTACACTGATCCAATGCTCCGAACCACCCTCGCCGCACTCCTGCTCGCAACAACCACAACCGCCCAACACCCCCCGCCCGACTACGGCCACAACTTCATCACCATCGGTGATGCGGGCAACCCTGGCTGGAACCGCGAGGATCCCACGATGTTCTTCGGCGGCCGCGGAGCGGTCGACTACGAGTATCGGATCTCTGAACGCGAGGTCGAAACCCGCGACTGGCTCGAGTTCACGAACACGTTCACCACCCAGTCCGACGAGCTCGCCGACTTCATCGGCACTCCCCAGCGGTGGGGAGGCAAGTTCGATGACTTCTACACGGGCCCGGGCGATCGCTACATCTTGTCCCCGGTCATCGCCGATGCGGGCCGACAGCACATCGATGTCAGCTGGCGGCAGGCCGCGTACTACGTCAACTGGCTGCACAACGGCAAGTCCTCCGATCCGTCCGCGATCATGAGCGGCGCGTACGACGTCTCGACCTTCGGCTTTCTCGATGATGGCCTCACGCTGACCGATCAGACCGCACACGACCCCGACGCGAAGTTCTGGATACCGACGCTCGACGAGTGGACCAAGGCCGGGCACTGGGACCCGAACAAGAATGGCCCTGGCGACGGCGGCTGGTGGCTCTACAACCACGGCTCCGACAGCCCGCCTGTCACCGGGCTCCCGGGCGAACCGGGAGCGCAGACCTCCGCGATCGATGTCGTTGCCAACCCCGACATCACGCTCGACGAGATCGGCATGCTTGCAAACGTGCCAAATGGCTCGTACCCGGAGACCCGGTCCCCGTGGGGGCTCATCGACATGACCGGTGGTGCTGGAGAGTGGTTCGAGGATCTAAGTAACCCCGATCTGCGCCGCCGGCGTCGGTTCAGCGGCGGTGAGGCAGGGGGATCGACGAGCGCAGATTTAGCCTACTTCATCAATGGCACGCGCCCCACCGCTCAAGCTGCCTCATTCAGAGTTGCCTCCATTGTTCCGGCGCCGGGCGTCGGCGTCATCCTGCTGCTCGGAGGAGTGGCGTCGCTAAGCACGCGCAGACGCTGAACCGTCCACTATCCTCAAGCGTGCAAGGCTCGAACAGCAAACCCCGCATCATCCTCGCCCACGACTGGCTCGTCGGAAGACGCGGCGGCGAGCTCGTCCTTGACGCCATCATCCGAGCACTCGAACCCGAGGCACACGTCACCGCCATCCTCACCATGTTCGACGACGGCAACCCCATCACCGCCGCTATCGACAACCTCCCACGACACGCAGCCTTCACCAGCCCCCGCGCCCTCAAGCTCCGCCGCCACCTGCTCCCGCTCTACCCAGCCGCCATGCGCGCACTCTCACGCGAGCTTGCGCGACGCCACGCCGCCAACCCATTCGACCTGCTCATCTCAACCCACTCCGCAGCCATCAAAGCCCTCAAGGCACCCACCAACCTCCCCCACCTCTGCTACTGCCACACCCCCGCCCGGTACATCTGGTCCCAAACCGCCGCCTACGGCACCGCCTCCCTCCCCCTCGCCCTCATCCGACCCATCTACCAACGCTGGGACCGACGAACAGCATCCGCACCCCGCGTCACCCGCTTCCTCGCCAACAGCACCCACACCAAGGCCGAGATCCAGCGCTGCTACCGCCGCGACGCCGACACACTCTTCCCGCCCGTCCGCACCGACTTCTTCACGTCCGACGCCTCAACCCCCCGCGGCACCCACTGGCTCGCCGCCGGCGCACTCGTCCCCTACAAACGCTTCGACCTCGCCATCGCCGCCGCCAACCACGCCAACCACCCGCTCACCATCGTCGGCACAGGCCCCGAGCTCCACCGCCTCAGACGCCTTGCAGGCCCCGCCGTCACCTTCACCCGCGCCGAGACGGACGTGCAGATGCGCGACCACTACCGCCAAGCCAAACTCCTCATCCAGCCCCAGCTCGAAGACTTCGGCATCACCGCACTCGAAGCCCAAGCCTGCGGCACCCCCGTCGTCGCCTTCGCCAAGGGCGGCGCGCAAGACACCGTCAGAGACACCGTCACCGGCGTCCACTTCAACGAACAAACCACCGAGTCTCTGCTCGCCGCGATTGACCGCTGCCCCGAGCACAACGCCCCCGCCTGCCGCGAGCACGCCGAACGCTTCAGCGAAGCCGCCTTCCGCGATGCATTCCTGCAGCACACCCGCGCACTCGTTCGCGCTCAAGCCGAGACCTAAACCGCGATCACCCGCGCCTCGCGCACCTGCCCGATGAACATCTCGCAGTCGCTCTCAAGATCAAGGTGACGCACCACCTCGCAGTCCACTGCCGCGATCGCCCGCTTCAAGATCGGCGACCCGCTCGTCCACCGCTCAACAGCCAGCGCATCAAACGGATCGCTGTGCTCGTCCGGCGGCGTGTACCCGTCAAACTTCCGCAACAGCAACCGATCCGTCTCGTCCACAAGATTGAGCGCAAACCCCCGGCTGTCCCGGATCAGCGTCTCCATCGCGTGGCACTTCGCGACCGAAACACTCACAAGCACCGGCTCCGTCGCGCACCGCTGCACCCAACGCACAACAACACCCGATCGCTGACCGTCGTACGACGACGTCATCACCCACGTGGCCCACGGCACACGCTCCAGCACCGCAGACAGCCGATCAGACGCAGACTCAACAGACACGGGACCCTCCCGCGCCGAGAAAGAGACGCGACCCCCGGGAATCCCCACCATACGGGAAACCGCCCACCTGTGCCCGCAACCGCAAACCAATCCAAACAGGCATCAATCAAACCGCAAAGCCTGGATCCGCTGCGCAAATCCCGCGCCGGAATCTCTGTGGATAACACGCTTTTCGACTACATTGAGTTGCAATGTGGGACGAAGTGTGGGACTATCCCGCGCATGCCCATGCCGGACACAATGCCGGACACAATGCCGGGCACCATGGCGGAGACCATGACCAGACCAACGGAGCCCACAGCGTCACATGCTCTTCACCGGGTCAACCGAGCTGAACATCGACGCCAAGGGTCGTCTCTCCATCCCCAGCAGGTATCGGGCACAACTGACAGGAAAAGCGAAAGAAGGCGACGACACAGCATCTGACACAACGAGCGCATGGATCGCGCTCCCCTGGCCGGACCACTCGATCCGGCTGTACACCGAAACCACCTTCGAGGAGCTCGCAAACGCATGGACAGACTCCTTGACACTCCCAGCAGACCAGGCCGAGCTCCGGAGAACCATCTTCGCCTCGGCCGAACGGATCGAACCGGACTCGGCCGGCAGGATCAGAGTCCCACAAAAACACCTCGACCTGGCCGAGATTGGCTCGGCCGTCGTCGTCATCGGAGCCGGCTCGATGCTGGAAATCCGAGACAGAGAAACCTGGCTGGCAGAGGAGCGCAATCGCTTCAACGACCTGCCCGCCCTGATCGAGAAAACCCGCTCATCCGCATGAAGCAGCGAGCAGCACGGATCGCAGCCCGCACCCGCTTCGGCCGAACGCAATCGGCACCCCGCGAGATCGAGCACGACTCAATCGCCACGCGGGCCACACCACCAAGGCCACGCGTGAACAACGGACGCTAACCGCACGGACGCGGCGACGTACCAAACGGAGTGCAGAGAGGCCCATGGACGGGCCAGCGATTGAGATCACACCCCCGCGGTCTACCGATCGCGGGGGTGTTTTCGTTGAACACCAAGCCCGCCCAATCAGATCAGACCAGATCAGACCAGCCGCATCATCTTCGACCGCCGACGTGCAATCAGCACAACACCAACGATGTACCCGACAACCGTCAGCGCCAGCAGCACCACGGAAACCACAAGCCCCCGCCCGGTCGGCGCAACGCTCGTCGCCATCTGACCCATCGTCCCTGTCGCGCTCCCGACCGCCATGCTCGACGACGACAGCGTGAACTGCGTCTCGTCCGCGCTCATCGGGGTCATCACGACCATCGGCACGTACGAATCAAGATCGGTCCGTGTCTCGCCGGCCGGGTCGGTCGTGACATCAATCCCCGCCGCATCGCACCACGCATCCAGCCCATCCGAGATCAACCCCGAAGGGTCATTCCAAACCGCAACGCCGTCCGACCACACCGTCATCGACAGCGGCTCCGCCATCCCGTCGAACAAGACCTCGTGCAGCACGCCATCATCACTCGTCACCTCAAGCCGAAGCGTGCCCGCCTGACCCCACCCCGATGAATTGACGTCAACCGCAATCGGCCCATGCGTCGCCGACCCCGTCGGCGTAATCGTCCCCGTCATCGCCACGGCACCGCCCCCGCCCATCACGCCGCCCGCCGTCGACACCAACCACACCCACCACACCACCCAGCTCACGACAACGGCCGCACCACCCCACACGCCCATCCACGCAAGCTGCGCCTGAAGCATCGAACTGCGGTGCCGCCCCACCAGCGACCTTGTCGCCACCCCCACCGTCAGCAGACTCCGCCCGCACTCCGGGCACGTCGTCCCAGGGATGTCCGCCACCGCATACCCGCACCCGCCGCAGCGGGGGTTCACCACGCCCGCCGTCGTCAACGAGCGATACAGCACGACACAAGAAAGCACCGCCACCGCAAGCAGCGGGATCCAGAACACACAGCCGACAAGCCCGAACAGCATCATGCCGCCAGCCTACGGCAGCCAGCCGCCCTCACGAAACCCCGGCCGGAATCTCCCCCGAACGCACCCGCCGCTCGTGACGATACAGCAACCATCGCAACGCAAAGAATCCAACAACCCGCACCACAAGAACAGCACCCACCCGAACCGCGATCCTCCCAAGAATGACCGGATCGGCTCTTAACACCTCCCTGGCCCGCGCGACCGCATAGGTACCCTCTGCGAGATCGACCGTGATTGTGCTGCCGTACGACAACACACGTCCATCGAGCCGACCCGGGCGAACCACCGCGTCATCGGCAAATATCGCGAGCCGCCGCATCGCCTCGTGATACCGCTCGTCACGAACAACGTCGTAGCCCGACGCAACAAGAAACTTCTCAACCGCAACACGGATCGACAACCCCGCCCGCCCCATCCGGTTGAATCGAAATCGATCGCAACGCGGAGTCCGTGCCCTCGATCGTCAGCGTCACCTGACCCGGGTCGTACTCCCGTCCCTCCGCTTCAGCATCGAACGACACCGCCGGCAACAGCCCAGAGTCATGCAGCCACTTCCCCACCACACGAACCGGCTGATCATTCCTGCTCGAGTACGGGCCAATCACACCCCACTGCAAGAGCCCGAAGAACCCGACCGCCCCCCACCCCAGCATCATCGCGAGGTACGCGTTGCGGAAGGTCAACGTGCTCGGCTGGATGCCGTAATACCGAAAGTCATGCCCACATTCCGGACACACCATCGACGCAAGATTCTCAACCGAGTACCCGCACGCGCCGCACTTCCCGGTCTCGGTTGGCTTCAGATTCAGAAACGCCGCGACAATCACGCACACCGACAATGCGATCCACCCAATCAGCATCAACGTCATAGCCCGACACTACATCGAACCTCGACTACCGACAACGCCCCCAAAAGCACAACCGGCGTCCACAATCGGACGCCGGCCACGCTCATGGCTTCAATGTCATCCGCGCCGGCCTCAGCCCATCGCGCCCTCGAGCAACTGGCTCAGCGAATCCTTGTCGGCCAGACCAACCCGCTGCCCGACGACCTCGCCGCCCTTGAAGACCGCGACCGTCGGGATGCTCTGGATCCCATACTTCACCGCGATCTCCTGGGCGCCGTCGATGTCGACCTTCGCGACCTTCGCCTTCCCGGCGTAATCATCCGCGATCTCATCGATCGTCGGCGCCAGCGCCCGGCACGGCGCGCACCACTCCGCCCAGAAATCAACCAACACCGGCACATCGCTCTGGAGCACTTCGCTCTCAAACGTCTCGCCAGTCACATTCACCGTGTTCGCGCCCATGTCGATCCGTCCTTTCCTTTTACATCGTCCCAGAACCTGTCGCACCGGATCATCCCGGCCCCCTCGCACCGATCAACCGGCACACCCGAGAACCAGATGCCCAACCGCGAGGGCCGTGAAGTACATCGCTATATTGGAACAATCATTCCCGAATCCCCGGTATTCCCGACGACGGCTCCCGCCACAACAACCGCCAACGAATCACACACCCCGCCGCAACCTCCGACGAGCCTCCCGCGCATCTGCGCCCCAGGACGGCCGCCGTTGCCCAAGCACGCGCCGCCTAGCATCTCAGCGCCGGCACTCGCCGACTCCGATCCCCGCCCGAACCCCGGGCCGAGTACAGACCGTGCCCGAAACCACAAGCAACAACAACCAGTCAGACAACACCGGCGATACCCGGCCGCGATCAAAGCTGCTCTCCAAAGACACAGCCCTCAAAGCCGCGCTGATCAGCCTCACAGGCTTCGGCGTCGCGATGGTCATCTCTTACCTGCTAGACGACCCCGTCGCAAGCCATTTCAAAGACCTTGAAGTCGTATGCGTTGCCGATCCGGAAAACCTCCACGGCTTCGTCATTCCGAGCAAGCAGTTCGTTCGCCACCTCCGCTCGCGGGAACCGATCACGTGCCCCGACTGCGGCAGCGTCAAGCTCGCACGCGCCGCCGCATGCGTGAGCTGCCAAGGTCTCATGCCGACCGGTGCCCACGGACTTTCACCCGATAATTGCCCGTACTGCGACGCCGAGCAGCCCTACCCAACCATCGGCGATCATGCATCGATGCACACGCTCGGATCGCACGGGGAAGACGAGTCGATCATCCCACTCTTCGACGAGCTCGATGAACTCGAAGCCAAGTGACGCATCACGCTTCGGTGCGGCAGGTCCGCAAAACAATGACCATTTCTGTCTGGCACAGCGGACCCGAACCCGATATGCTGCGTAGTTCACGTTCGGGGAACTTCGGCAAGGTGCCGCGGCGGTATTCTCACGCTCGTGAGGCCCCACACTTGAAGCAAACGGAGACGCACCACATGCGGAAGCGAGGATTTACGTTGATTGAGCTGCTGGTGGTGATCGCCATCATCGCCCTGCTCATCGGCATTCTTTTGCCGGCACTCGGCAAAGCACGCTGCTCGGCACAGAAGCTTGTGGGCGGCACAAACCACCGCACGATCGGCCAGGCAATGTTTCTTTACGCCGAACAGTTCGACGATTGGACGCCGGTCGGCCACGATGGTGGAGCCGCCCGATGGGCCTACATGTGGCCCGCCCAGCTGCGCGAAGCCATGGGTGGCATCGATGGCGGTTCGATGGAAGCGTTCATCAACCCCAGCGCGCCCAGGGATTTCCCGTTTGAGTGGAAGCCCATCTTCGCAGAATCAGCCCTCCCACCCACGTCGATCGCCCGCACTGATAGCACGGGGCAGTTCGGTGCCCTCTACGGCTACGAAGACGGCGAGATCATGATCCGTCAGCCGCTCAGCCCGAACCAAATCCTCGCCCTTGATGAAGAAGAGAACGGAATCTTCTCGCTCAGCATCGGACTGAACGAGGTCGGTATCGCCGGCATTATCAACGAGCAGGATGACCGAGACGAAGCCGGTCAGCTGCTCGGCGTTGGTCACCACCTATCTCATGAGGCGCTCGTTCAGAGAGACCGCGAAGCACTCTTTGAGTATGGACCTAAGTTCTCCTCGTACGCGGACCCCGCAAACTTCATCGTCACGGGTGACTCGTCCGTCGATGGCAACAGCGATCCGTCCGTCTCGCCGGGCGGTCTGCCGTGGGAAGAAGAACTTATCCCTGTCTCATACTGCGGCGGCGACACAGCAAACTTCGCGTTCGCTGATGGTCACGTCGAATCCCTGAGCATCCCGGACCTCGTGCTTGACGAAGAGAATGTGACACGAGGGAGCGGAGCGAACGGCGATCCGACCGTCCTCGGCAACATGAGGCGGTGGAACTCCACAGGGTCACCCGAAGTGGGGCTGTGGCCCGCTCAAGGCTTCTAAGGTCGTAGCGATATCAAATGATCACTCACGATGCCCCTGCGGATGCAGGGGTACTTTATGCGCCCCGAGCGGCCACGAATCGCATTGCAACCTCGTGCGTCTGCAAACGAGCCGCACGCATCAAATGACACAGCATACAGCCAGATCGAACACGTGAAGCTTTCGAAACGAACCGGTTTCGGCTAAACTACCCGCGGTAGGTCACGCCACAACCCGATCCCGCAGCGGGCCGTCGGGAAACCCATCAGCAGACCGGTATCTCGGGGCATTGGAGATGCAGCACATGCGGCAGCGAGCATTCACACTGATCGAACTTCTGGTTGTCATCGCGATCATCGCCCTCCTGATTGGCATCCTGCTGCCAGCACTGGGCAAGGCACGAACCACCGCGAAGCAACTTCTCGGCGCCACCAACCACCGCACCATCAATCAGGGGCTTGTCCTCTACTCCGATCAGAACAAGGGCTTCACGCCCGTCGGACACTCCGACGGCGGGAACCGCTGGTTCTTCGCGTGGCCTGCACAGATCCGTGCCGCGGTCGGAGGCCCCGAGAGCGGCTTCATGGAGTCAGTTCTCAACCCATCGGCGCCGCGCGACTTCCCGTTCGAATGGCGATCCGTCTTCTCCGACAACCTCGCATCGCAGGACGTCGCCGACGACTCACTCGGAGGCGGGGTGGACTTCGGATACCTCGAGGGCGAATTCATGATCCGCAAGGCGCCAAGCCCCAACTTCATCATCGCCCGGGACCCCGAAGAATGGGGCATCTACTCACTCAGCATCGGTATGAACGAAGTCGGCACCGCCAACGGCCCCGTCGAGGTCAAAGAAGATACGTTCCGTTTGCTCGGACTCGGCCAGCACGCCATCACCAGCCGCGACCCGGACGCCCGACGCCGAGCAGAGATCGGCCCGAAGTTCAATGCCATCGCCGATCCAGCCAACTTCATTGCATTCGCCGATTCACTGGTTGACGGCGTCGATGACCCGATCGTCTCAGCAGGCTCAGGCGGCTTCTACAACCAGCTCATCCCGGCAGCGTACGGCGGCACCGAGAACGCCAACTTCGCCTTCGCCGACGGACACGTAGAAACGCTCAACGTGCCGGCACACCTGATCAGCGCCGAGCACATCGCAAACAGCGACGACCCCGCTGTTCGAGCCCGACTGCGAAGGTGGAACGCCGACGGCAAGCCCAACGTCGACACGTGGCGCTACATCCCTTGACCAAGCCTTGCCGCCGTGTCGGCAAGTATAAAGCGTAATGCCCGCATCGACCGGCCCCTTCGAAACGGGGCCGGCTTTCATAGAGCGTCTACGCGTCTGAAGATCCCGGCACACCCCCCAGCTGAATAACCAGCACACCCGCGATCAAGAGCGCCGCACCAACAACCCGAGGCCACGTCACCTGCACCCGAGGAAAGCCCACCAGCGCGAAGTGGTCGATCACAACCGAGCCGATCAGCTGCCCCGTGACGATCCCGGCCACCAGCACCGCCGCACCAAGACGCGGCGCGAGCACAACCGCAACCGTCACAAACAACGCGCCGACCAAGCCCCCGAGGTACGCCCACCACGGCGCCGAGCGAACAACCGCACCCACGCCCGGCAACGACTCGCGCGCCGCAAGCCGCACCAACACAACCGCAACCGCGAGCACAAGTGTCCCGCCGATGAAACTAATCAGCGACGCCGTGAACGCGCTCTGCGTGTGCAGCCGCATCTCCGCGTTGATACCCGGCTGAAGCGGGATCACCATACCAGTCGCCACCGCGACCGCAACCAAAAGCAACTGCTGAATCGACACGCTCAACCTCCGGTCCGAGGCCTCGCGCACCCGCGGCCCCGCCCGATGATTGACCGCGTCACCGGCGCACGCGGCGACCACCCCGTGAAGACCCCCACCGCTTCGCGATCCACACCGCCAGCCGCACGTTGAGCAGCGTCACCACGATCACCAGCAGAACCAGGCCTATCACCGGCACCGCCGACTCGTTCGCCTCAAACGCCGCGGTCACGCCCCCGTAGAACTCTGCCCACGCCGAGCGCCCGTCCGTGATCTGTCCGAGAAAGCGGAGCATCGTCTCGGTCATCGGCCGACCCGCCGCCGCATGCCAACCCGATGCGGATACGAGCGAAAACCAGCCCCAAGCCGACCGATTCCCTCCACAAAGCCCTCGATGCAGGACCGAGAACCCGTTACTCTCAGCCGAAGCCCGGCGGCGGCCGGGCCAAGTGGGAGGCGGAGGCAGCGGTTGCCCCCGCCGAAAGAGAACCCTCGTGCGGCGCGGTTCTGCAGAGGAGACGAGATATGAACAGCATTCTTATTGCATGCGCCGGCGTCGCGTTCGCCGGCTCAGCGATCGCACAGGTCCAGGTCTTCACCGACCGCACAGCTTGGGAGGCCGCCGTCGGCGACTTCCAGACCGAGACCTTCAACGACATCGACCCGTTTGTCTTCGCCGATCAGCAGACCCTTGACACGGGCCTGCTCCAGATCATCCGCGACGGCTCGGCGAACGGCGCCGACGGCGTCCTTGAGATCGAGCTCGGCGGCAACTTCGGTGACCTCGACGGCACCAACTTCATAAGCGGCGAGACCGGCGCCTCACCACACGAGACCGTCCGCATCACCGCCGACCTCCCGTTCGTTGCGTTCGGCGCCGACTGGTTCAGCCCCTTCTCGGGCGACGGCATCGCACTCCAGGCCGGCGACGACGTCGTCCTGCTCGACTCCATCGCCGGCTTCGATTCCGGCTTCGTCGGCATCATCGCAACCAGCGGCTCGTTCAGCGAACTCCAGATCGTCGGCACCGTCGACGACGTCTCCTTCCAGGAGCTCTGGTCCGCCGACAACTTCAGCTTCGCGACCATCCCTGCCCCGGCCTCGGCCGCCCTGCTGGGACTCGGCGGCCTCGCCGCCGCACGCCGCCGCCGCTAACCGGCAAGCGATCATCTGATCAGAGCGCAACGCCGCCCGGCCGCCGACGGGCGGCGTTGTCACGCGCGACGAGACCGCGATGCACTCGTCTTCTGCTTTCCGGCTTTCCTGGCAGCCGCCTTCTTGCCTGCTTTCTTTGTGGCAGCGTTCCTCGATGCCGACCGGGCCGCCGGCACGCTCGCTAGGTACCCCTTCAAGAACACATCCACCGGCACCCGGCTCACAGCCTCGCCCACAACGTCTAGCGCAACACCATCGATCGACCTGAAACGCACGCAGCTCTTGCCCATATCCAGCGTGATGCCCGTCTTGATCCACGCCTTCACGAACCAGTCCGACAGCTTCGTGTCGGTATAGATGCAGAACATGTACAACGCCATGTGATTCTTCTGGTTCCCGAGCCCGATGAACGGCACCGGCTGGTTGGCGTCGCAGTGATAACCCGCCGGGTGGATCGAGTGCGGCACGAACCAGCCGATCATGCCGTACTGCATCCCCTCCGTGTACCCATGGGGCAGGTTCGCGTTGATCACCTTCCGAACGGCGGACAACGCCCTCCGCCAATCGTCGGGCAGGCTCTTCAGGTACTCAGCGGGTGTCGTCGGTTTGGTATCAGTCATGGGGCCAGACTACCACGGGCTCCCCGCTTCGCGTTGATGGCATAGTCCAGTACACTCCGCGGATGCACAAAGCACTCATCGTCGCCGCCTCGCTCGCTTCGCCGGTTCTAGCACAGTCGGCCGACATTGTCGTCTTTGGCGACTCGTGGGCCAACCGGCTGTCAGCGCCGCTTCAGCAGGCGATCGATGGGGATGGGGTCGCGGGTGTGTCGGTGCTCAACGCGGCGTTCGAGGGGGAGCGGGCGGATGGGCTGAGCTCGAATGATCCGGCGATTGGGCTGCCGTACATCTCGGCGACGCTGGCGGCCAACCCGGATGCGGAGTTCGTTCACCTGTCGATCGGCGGGAACGATCTGTTCGACGGGCTGCTGTTTATCAATGTCGACTTTATCGTGAACTCGATCCTTGATCGGGTTGTCGATGACACCGAGACGATCGTGCAGCACATCTTGAGTGAGCGGCCGGGGGTTGAGATCTATCACTCGGGGTACGACTTTCTTGTGCTGCCGGTCTTTGATCCGTCGCGGGTGAACGAGATCTTGCTGCGGCTGGACACGCGGCTGTCAGACCTTGCGGCGGCGACGCCGGGGTACACGTACGAGGGATTCTACGGGTGGGCGCAAGTGAACTTTGGGTTCCCGGATCTGGGGCTGCCTCCCGGTGATCCGTCGCTGCCGAACACGGATCTGACGAGCCCGCCGTTCACGTTTGTGGACGAGATCCACTACACGCCGGCGGTGTATGTGCCGTTTGCGCAGACGCTGTACGACAGCTTCTATGCGTCGCGGTTGACGGGGGATTGCGTCGCCGACGTGAACGGAGACGGCACGCTCGACCCGGCGGACTTCAACGCGTGGGTGCTGGCGTTCAATATGGACGACCCGGCGGCGGATCAGAACGGGGACGGGGTTGTGTCGCCCGGTGACTTCAACGCTTGGGTTTTGAACTTCAACGCTGGGTGCTGAGTGCGTTTGGCGGGTTGAGGGATCAGCTGGATTCGCTTTGCTCGTCCGGTGCATCGGTTGGCGTGGGGTGCGCTGAGCTGACCCTCGCTTGCGCTTCGGGCTCGTTTCTGACATGGTGAGCAGTTTGGTGGCGGCTTTGCGGAGGGTTTCGGGGGGTGGTTGTGTTTTGACGAGGTCGGTGAGGGCGGCGAGGGCCGCGGGGCGGGACTCGGCTTGTTCGAGGCGGCAGCGGGTTTCGCTGATGCGTTCGATGGCTTGGATGATGGATTGGGCCTCGGGTGAGTCGATCAGGGCCGCGACCTGGGGGATGGTCAGGTCGAGCTGGTCGGCGATGTCGTGGATGGTGAGGGTTGGGTTTTGGAGTGCGGTGAAGAGGGTGTTGAGGGTGGAGGCACTAGGGACTAGGCACTGGGCACTCGGGGAAGGAGGAGAAGTGGTAGAGACGGAGCCCTCACCCCAGCCCTCTCCCGCGGGGCGCGGGAGAGGGGGCATGATGTGGTCTGGTGTTGGTGAGTGCATCCCGTGTTCTCCCGATTAGCGCCGTGTGGCATGCTGTGGCGGGCACTGTTCATGGATGGGGTGTGCCGGGGAGGGGGTGCATTGTGGGGTTCGGGGAGGGTGGGTGCAAGGGGGATGCGGGGATGACGGGGATGTGTGGCAGATCGCGTCGTGAATGTCTGCGTGGGGCTCTGTTGGCGCGTCGGTCGGCGCTACGCTTGTCGGTTCTGCCCTTTGTCTTTGGTCGCTTCTGAGAGCGTCGCATCGGGTTGGCTTGGCGATGGGAGGCCCTGGGGCCCCCGCCGAGCAGATAGGCCCCGGGGCGGTTTGATTGGATTTGCAGTTGAAGATGTACGTAGGGAACCTGTCGTTCGATTCGACGGAAGGCGACGTTCGCGCTCTCTTTGAGGAGTTCGGGAACGTGCAGAGTGTCAACCTGATCACGGATCGGGAGACGGGTCGGCCGCGTGGGTTCGGGTTCGTCGAGATGAACGACGACGAGGCGAACGCCGCGATGACCAAGTTGAACGGCGCTGAGTTCCAGGGACGGAACCTGAACATCAACGAGGCCCGTGCACGCGAGGACCGCGGCGGGGGCGGCGGCGGCTTCGGTGGTGGTCGTGGCGGCGGCGGCGGTGGTCGCGGCGGCTTCGGTGGCGGCGGCGGTGGAAACCGCGGCGGCTGGTAAGCCTCTCGCCCACCACAACCTCAAACTTGATCTTTGCTACCCCCGCTTCGGCGGGGGTTTTTCATGCGCTGATCCGAGGAGTCCCTCGCGTGCGCTTCGGGCTCGTTGGTCGTTGGTGTGTGCGGGCATCCCGTGTTCTCCCGATTCGCGCGCTGTGGCATGCCGTGGCGGGCACTGTTTATGGATGGGGTGTGCCGGGGAGGGGGATGGGGTGCATTGTGGGGTGCGGGGAGGGTGGGTGCAAGGGGGACGCGAGGATGACCGGAAAGTGTGAGATGGAACGATGACGTACCGTGCTGGAAATGGGGAGCTACTTCGCCTTCGGCGACCGGACCTTGCTCGCGGACGGCTTCTCTCTCGCATCAATCACGAACACCTTTGGCCAGTCGTTCGCAGCCTTTGACCGTTCTTCTTGGGTCTTAAGGATGTCGTCTACCTGCTTGGTGGAATCGGTAACCAAGAAGATCACGTAGTAGCGTCGTTCTGTGTTTTCAGCACTCGCATACACTTCGAGCTGGGATTCGTATCCCTTTTTGAGGCTGGTATTGCTCGACAGTTTGAACTCGAGGATCGTTCTTCTGCGGCCGCGAGACAACTTGAAGTCGACAGGACCCCGGCCCTTATCCGTCTCTGGTGCAAGGTCTAGATCCTGCTGCTCGCAGATCAAAGCGGTCGCACACGAGAAGGTACGCTGGGCGTATCGCTCACTACGTTCTCTGATCAGCAACCCTACATCTTGTTCTTCAACAACGTACTTGAAGTAATCGAGAATTCGTTCGACAGCTTCGTCGAAACCAAGTGGCTCACCCGATAGGTCGTCGAATGGGTACTTCGACACGCAGTTAACAGCATCTTGAAACCAGCGCACTTCTCCCATCGGGTCGGCCACGAAGTCATAAGCAGATTCTTCGCGATCCTTGTAGTCGTCTACCAGTGCTCGCAGAACCTCAGAATCCTGGAGTACGACCCGTCGGACTTCACGCTTCTTCTTCTTGAGGAGATCACCCCACTGATCACCCACGATCTTGTTGAGTCGTTGGCGCACTTCTTCGTTGTAGCTGGCAACGATACCGACATCTTGCCAATCCATGGCGACAGGCAGCTCGCGAAGCACATCGTTCGGATAGAAAATCAAGGCCTTCCTCGTTCTGCCACGCACAATACCAGGAAGCTGAAGAGTGACATCACTCACCCGCACTGGGTGAGTCTTGAGTTCCATCGCCTTGGCAACCCTCGCTGTGTAACGCGCGAAGTCTTTGCGACAGACACTCAGCACCATATCGCTGACCAGATCCGCACCGAAACCATCCTCGAATGCACCCACAAGCTCAAAGATCCGAGGATCCTCAACACCTGCATCTACGATCTCAACAGCTGTGTTCGCGATACGGCTTGCCATGACTCTGCCCACGCCACGACCAGCACCACCGCCTGCCGCGTATCCCAAGTTGTCTAGTTCGTACTCAGGAAACTGCAGCCTCTTCACAAGGGCCCGTTGTATCGAAGGCGATCGCTTGTTCTTCGCCAACCGCTTGACCAACGGCAGCAAGTCTTGGAAGTACTTGTCGAGAGCAATTCTCGCATCTCGCATTTCCGGTGCAGCACTAGATGCCAGAAGGTGGGGGTCTACGTGCAAGAGAGAATCTGCGTCGATGAAGCCGTCAAAGACCCCGTACTTGGCGAAGGTCGACGCATCGCTGTTCAGCGCTGTTGAGACTCGTCTTGGCATAGGTCACTCCAGAGAAAAACAGGACGCTCCCCGATCAGGGAGCATCCCGTGTATGTACTACTCAAGTTTGGGTCGGCCCCGCCAATCCGGTGGCTTGGGCACTCGAATGTGTGTCATGGATTAGTAATCAAAGTCCTCATCCATGCCGCCGCCGCTCTTGGCTTTCTTGTCCTTGAGCTCGACGATGGCGGCCTCGGTGGTGAGGAGGAGGCCGGCGATGGAGGCGGCGTTCTGGAGGGCGATTCGCTCGACCTTGGTGGGGACGATGACGCCGAACTTGACGAGGTCGCCGTATTCGTGGGTGACGGCGTTGTAGCCGAAGTTGGTGTCTGTGGATTCCTCGATCTTCGAGGCGATGATGGAGCCGTCGAGGCCGCAGTTGGCTGCGATCTGCTTGACGGGTGCGGTGAGTGCGCGGTGGACGATGTCGATGCCGACGCGCTGGTCGCCGGTGGCCTTCTTGCGGGCCTTCTCGAGTGCCTTGCGTGCGCGGAGGACGGCGGTGCCGCCGCCGGCGACGATGCCCTCTTCGGCCGCGGCGCGGCAGGCGTGGAGCGCATCTTCGACGCGGTCCTTCTTCTCCTTCATCTCGACTTCGGTGGCGGCGCCGACGTTGATCTGTGCGACGCCGCCGGCGAGCTTGGCGAGGCGCTCTTCGAGCTTCTCGCGGTCGTAGTCGGAGCTGGTGGCCTCGATCTGGTGGCGGATCTGCTCGACGCGGCCCTTGATGTCGTTGGAGGAGCCGGCGCCCTCGATGATGGTGGTGTTGTCCTTGTCGACGACGACCTTCTTGGCGCGGCCGAGCTCGGAGAGCTCGAGCTTCTCGAGGTCGATGCCGAGCTCTTCCATGACGGGCTGGCCGCCGGTGAGGATGCCGATGTCTTCGAGCATGGCCTTGCGGCGGTCGCCGAAGCCGGGTGCCTTGACGGCGGCGACCTTGAGGATGCCGCGGAGGCGGTTGACGACGAGGGTGGCGAGCGCTTCGCCCTCGATGTCTTCGGCGATGATCAGGAGCGAGGCGCCGGCTTCGGCGACCTTGCCGAGGACGGGGAGGATGTCCTTAGCGGAGCTGATCTTCTTCTCGTGGATGAGGATGTAGGGCTTGTCGAGCTCGCACTCCATGTTGGCGGGGTCGGTGACGAAGTGCGGGGAGAGGTAGCCCTTGTCGAACTGCATGCCTTCGACGAGCTCGACGTCGGTCTCGAGGCCCTTGCCTTCTTCGATGGTGATGACGCCGTCCTTGCCGACCTTGTCCATGGCGGTGGCGATGATGTCGCCGATCGAACTATCTTGATTCGCAGAGCAAGTCCCGACCTGGGCGATTTCCTTGGAGTTGGCGACGGGCTTGGACATGCTGTTCAGCTCGTCGACGATGGCGGCGACGGCGAGGTCGATGCCGATCTTGACCTGGTTGGGGTTGGCGCCGGCGGTGATGTTCTTGAGGCCTTCGGCGTAGATGGCTTCGGCGTAGATGGTGGCGGTGGTTGTGCCGTCGCCGGCGTCCTTGGAGGACTTGCTGGCGACTTCCTTGACCATCTGGGCGCCCATGTTCTCGTAGGGATCGTCGAGTTCGATCTCCTTGGCGACGGAGACGCCGTCTTTGGTGACGTTGGGTGCGCCGAAGGATTTTTCGAGGACGACGACTCGGCCGGAGGGGCCGAGGGTGACCTTGACGGCGTTTGCGAGCTTCTGGACGCCGCGGAGGATTCGCTCGCGTGCGTCGGTGTTGAATGCGATCTGCTTGGCAGCCATGTGTGGTTCCTTACTTTCTTGATGACGGGCGAGACGCCCGTCCTACCAATTTCTCAGTGTGCTGTGATTGCTGGTGTTTCGGCGCCGATTCGGATCCATGCGACGCGTTCGGGTTCGATGATGTATTCGCTTCGGCCGTCGGTGAGCTTGATGAGGTTGTCGCCCTCGTCGGGGATGAGCATGGCGTTGTTGATGGAGAGGAGGCTTGCGGCGCCGTCCATGTTGGTGAAGGCGACGACTGCGTCGCGTTGGCCTGTGAGGTCGGTGAGGGCTTGTCGGAGTTGCGAAGCGTTCATGCGTTTCTCTCGACGAGCGGTTAGCTCAGGAAGATGGCCTGGACGGCGTCGGGGTCGATGACAAGGGTTCCGATGAGGTCCTTCTTCTCGCCTGGTTCGCCCGGGTCGACGCAGCCAACGATGACGACGGCTCCGCGGGGGGCGGCCTTGGCGATCGCGAAGTACTTGTCGTAGATGGGGTCGTGGTCCTTCTCCTCGTTGTGGTGCGCCGGGGCGTGGACGGCCTGGATGTGCGTGACGGTGTAGTCGTGGCCTCCCATGACGATGTGGAGGTTGCACTTCTGTTTGAGGGCCATCTCGAAGAGTTCGCTGATGTCCGCTTTGTTCATTGTGGGTCTCCGAAAGAAACTTGAAACTTCAGCGGACTACGCACGCCTGTCCCTCGTTTGGTCCCTCGCTTGCGCTTCGGGCTCGTCACAGCATGTTCAGTCGACGATGGCTAGGACGTCGGCCTCGTTCATGATGAGGTACTCGTCGTCGCCGAGCTTTACCTCGGTGCCGGCGTAGCTGGTGAAGAGGACCTTGTCGCCGGCGCTGATGGTGAGGGGGATGCGCTCGCCGGTGTCGGTGTTGAGGGTGCCATCGCCCACGGCGACGACGGTGCCGGACTTGGGGCGCTCCTTGCCGGACTCGGGGAGGATGATGCCGGCAGCGGTCATGGTCTCGGGCTCGTCGCGCTCGACGATGATCTTGTCGTGGAGGGGCTTGATGTTAACGGCGGCTTTCTTCTTGGTCTTGGTGGCCATGTTTCTGTTCTCCATCCAGAGAGGTTGTAACTGACTGAAACGAAAGGCGGGCGGTCAGGCCGGCCATTGGTCCTTGTAATGACGGGTGACGCAGCGCCTCAGCACTTCGAGGAGTGTCTCCAGGTCGCGGGCGGTGCGTGGGCGGTCGACGACGGCGAAGGCGCCGAGGCGGAGGGCGGCGTTGAGCTCGCGGGCCTCGTCGCGGGTGGTCTTGGCGGACTTAATGGCGACCGTCGGCGGGCGGTGGGCGAGGCGGGCGAGCAGTTCGAGGAGCCGCCAGCCGGCTTCGGGGGTGGGAGCCGACTCGGGCTGGGCGGCGGGCTCTAGGGGGAGGCCCAGGTCGACGACGGCGATGTGGATGGTGGTGCTGCCGAGCAGGTCGGAGGCCTCGCGGCCCGTGGTGGCGTGGTGGGCTCGGATGCCCATGGGCTCGAGCAGGCGGGGGAGGCGGGCGGCCCAGGTGTCGTCGGACTGGACGTGCGGGTGGGTGGAGGCGTCGGAGAGGAGGAGGTTGAGGCGGCCTGAGTTGGATGCGGCGTCGGCGCGGCCGGGGGCTCCGGCGAAGGGGTCTTGTCCCGCACCGTCGGTGTTGTGGTGATAGACCGGTTGCATCCGGCGGGGGAGAGGCAAAGGGCGCGCCAGTGTGGGGGTGGGCGTTTGGGGGTTGGATCGGGCTCTGGGGGCTGTCGCGGGGAATTGAGGGGTGGTTTGGGGGTGTCAGATTGGCAGGGGTGTACAGCCCCTCACCCTGCCCGCCTGGGGCGGGCTGTCCCCCTCGAGCAGGGCGCGGGAGAAGGAGGTGGGACGGTTAGACTCTCCTATGGAGATTGCGATTGTCGTTGTTGGGGTGCTGGCTCTGGGGCTGGCGGGTGTGTGCGTGTGGCTGGGGCTTCGGCTTGGGCGGGTTGCGGGTGAGGCATCGGCGGCGAGGACCGAGGCTGAGGCGGCCCGGGACTCGGGACGCGAGGCGGCGGATCGGCTGCGTGAGGAGCTCGAGCGGGAGCGTGCGGATCGGGACTCGACGGGCTTGAGGATCGTGGAGCTGAGCGAGCAGCTGGCCGAGGCTCGATCGCGGGTGAGCGAGCTGACGGATCGGCTGGGCGAGCGGGACGCGGTAGAGGCTCGGTTCCGGGAGGCGTTTGCGGGGCTGACGGCCGAGGCTTTGAAGTCGGGTCGTGAGGAGTTTCTGGCGCAAGCGAGGCCCGTGTTCGAGGCGGCGACAAAGGCGCAGGACGAGCGGCTTCGGCCGATCGATGAAGTTCTGAAGGCGACGCGCGAGAAGCTGGAGTCGATCGAGAAGTCGCGTGCAGAGGCATTTGCCGCGCTCAACGAGCGGGTAGATCTGGTGACACAGGCCGGGAGTGGGCTGCGTGAGGAGACGAACAAGCTGACGCGGGCGCTGAGTCGGCCCGAGGTGCGCGGGCAGTATGGGGAGATTCAGCTCAGACGGGTGGCGGAGCTCGCGGGGATGACGAGTTACTGCGACTTCACGGAGCAGACGAGCGAGCGGAATGAGGACGGGGAGCTGCTGCGGCCGGACATGGTGGTGCAGCTGCCGAACGAGCGGGTGATCGCGGTGGATGCGAAGACGAACACCTATGCGTACTTGGAAGCGGTGAACGCCGAGGACCCGGACGAGCAAGAGCGGCACATGGAGCGGTTCGCGCGGCATGTACACGAGCAGGCGAAGAAGCTGAGCGACAAGCGATACTGGAGCCTGTGGGACGGGAGCCCGGAGTTTGTGGTGATGTTTGTGCCGGGGGATCACTTTATTGATGCGGCGCTGGCGCGCAAGCCCGAGCTGATCGCGCAGGCGGCAGAGTGGAACGTGATCCTGGCGAGCCCGAGCACGCTGATCGGGTTGTTGCGTGCGGTTGCGGTCGGGTGGCGCGAGCATCGGTTGGCAGAGGAAGCGGGCGAGCTGTTTGCGCTCGGCAAGGAGCTGCACGAGCGGGCGGCGGTGGCGTTTGAGCACGCGGGCAAGCTCGGGAAGACGCTGAGTCAGACTGTTGGGCACTACAACAGCTTGGTTGGGTCGATTGATTCGCGGCTTGTGCCGACGCTTCGGAAGTTTGAGGATGTTGGGGCGAAGAGCTCGAAGACGCTTGAGGAAATGAAGCCAGTTGAGCGGCAGGCTCGGTTGTTGGAGGGTTCGGAGTAGTTGCTCGGTGTAGTCCCTCGCTTGCGCTTCGGGCTCGTCAAGACCTGTTGCTGTCCTCCCCTCTCCCGACCTCGCTTTCGCTCGGCCACCCTCTCCCCGGGGGGGAGAGGGAGCTAGGGGAGTTCGTGTCGGTCGGGGTGGAGGAAGAGGTAGTCGCGTTCAGTTGGGTCGTGGGCTTCGAGGGCGTGGGCGGTGTGTGAGCGTTCGTTGAAGGCGAAGAGCTTGTAGCCCATGGCTTGGAGCGGGTGGACGATGTCTTCGGGGGTCTTGCCGAGGTTCTGGCAGCGGTCGGAGATCTCGCAGTAGATCGCGGGTTTGTGCTGGGCGATGGTGTTGTGGCCGCCGGCGATGACGAGGGATTCGGCGCCTTCGACGTCGATCTTCATGAAGTCGGCTTTGGTGATGCGTTCGCGTTCGGCGGTGGCGTCGAGGGTGTCGGTGTTGATCTCGAGCTCGGCGACGGATGGCGCGGTGGCGGTGCCGAAGGTGTCGGCGTGGGCGGTGTCGCCCATGTGGGCTGCGCCGGGGCTGATGCGTTTACTTGGGCGGACGGGGATGTAGATGGAGACGGAGCCCTTGGTGTCGGAGAGGGCGAAGTTGTGGCGGGTAACGTTGGGCAGGTTGCGGGTGACGCGGGTGAGGAGGGTGAAGTTGTATGGAACCGGTTCGAAGGCGTGGAGGGTTGCGCCGGGGAGCTTGGCGAGGGGGCGCGACATCTTGCCGTGGTTTGCGCCGATGTCGAGGATGGTTGCGCCCTGCGGGATCCAGCGGGCGAGTGCTTCTACGAGTGGGCCGAAGCGGTTTCGGAAGCGGGCCTGGTAGTAGTGGTCGAGGCGTGCGACGCGCTGGCTGAGGCTGTTGAGGTTGAGCTCGGAGATTGGCTTGATGTTGGCTTGCATTCGGTGAGTGTATCGGCGGGTTGGATGGCTTGGGGTGCGTGGTCGCGTGCGCGTCGGCCGACGAGGGCGGCGACGGCGAGGTGGTTGGTGCCCGCGAGGTAGAAGACGGGGGCGAGGACCTCGACGGATTCTTCGATGGCCTGCGCAGTTCTGAGCTCGACGACGCCTCGGAAGAGGTCGTCGAAGGCGAAGCCTGTGGCGAGGCAGGCGGCGCAGGCACCGAAGTAGACGATGGTTCGTGATCGGCGTTTGAGGGCGCGGATGGGGTGGAAGCGGGCGGCGACGATCGCGGCGGCGACGAAGGCGATGCCGACGGTTGCGATGCTGGCCCAGGCGAGCTTGCGGAGGATGGCGACGTCCGCGTCGAGCCACCAGTCGATGCGGTAGCGGACGCCGAGGCTGCCGATGGTCTCGGGATTGAGCAGGATGTGGGCGTCGATCTCGCGGGCGGCGGCGGCGGCGGCGGCGAGGCCGACGAGTGCGAGGGCGGCCTTGTCGCTGATGCGCGTCTGGGGGACGGCGAGGATGAATGCGAAGAGGGCGGCGCCGATCCAGAGCTCGAGCTGGGCGATCTCGACGGGGCCGTTTTCTTGGAATGCGGGGACGCGGCCGGCGGAGGCGACGGCTGTGACGGCGGCCGTGATGAGCAGGGTCACGATGAGCGCGGTGCGGAGCTTTCGGAGCGGGGCGGCGGGTTGTATCGACGCGGCTGCGGCGTCGGATTCGCGCATTGGGGAGCGTACGGAGAGGCGGGAGACCGATCAAGCGTGGCAGGTGGCTGGGCCCGGCTATGGAGACAGCGCCCGACCTCGGATGATGGCGAGGTAGCGGTCGGCGTCGCCGGGCTCGAGGTGCGGGCGGGCGGTGGTGGCGAGGTAGGTCTGGTAACGCGGGATGAGGTCTTCGAGGCCGGTGGCGATCTGTGCGATGCTGTGGGCGATCGTGGAGACGGCGCGATCGGGAACGCTGGTGTTTGCGAGCATGGCGGTTGCGATGCGGCGGCGTTGGTTGTCGGTGATGCCGTAGTCGAAGAGTCGCCGTGTTGCGTCGGCGGCCGTGCTGACGACGGCGGGCTCGTGGTCTTTTGCGGCTTGGGCGAGAGCGTTGATGGTGGTTTGCGGTGGTTGATTGAACTGGGACCATCGCGCTCGTTCGCCGAGGGCCGTGATGGCGGCGGCTCGGTGATGGCGGTCGGCGTCTCGGGTGGCGATGCGGATGAGTATGGAGTCAGCCTGTGGGCCGGGGGCGTGGATGAGGGCGTTGATGGCGGGTGCGCGTTTGCGTCGGTGGGTGCGAGGGTTCTCGGCGATGGCGGCGAGGCTTGTGGCGACGGCTTGCTGGTTTGGGCCGAGGGTGATGCCGAGTTTCCAGGCGGCGCTGGCGGCGGCTGCGGCGTTTCGGATGTCGAGGTGGTGGCCGCTCGGCTGGAGCAGCCGTAGGCATGCGTTTGCGATGGGGAGTTCGGTGAACGGTGGAGCTGTCGCGTCGCCTTGCGCTTGTAGGTAGAGCGCGATTCGCCAGAGGGTGTTGCGGTCGGCTGTTGCGGCGAGGTTCACGATCGCGGTGTTGACGCGGGCGAGGTCTGCATCGTCGGCGGGGCCGTCGCCGTGTGCTTTGGCGAGTTGTTCGGCGCGACGGAGTGCTGCTATGACGGTGGCTTCGTTGCGGGAGGTGAGGTCGGCGACGATGCGGTCTGGCGAGGCTTCGCCAGTTTGCGCAGGTGCACGGTGAGCCGCTAGGACGCAGAGCGTGAGGGCGATGGCGACGTGCCGCATGGTGCCAGCGTATCACGCGACGTTGGTCAGACGAAGCGTGTTATGCCGGGCTTGGCATTGCCCCCGGGGGCAGGTCCGTGTCTGGGTCTGTTGAGGGCGGTGGTGCTGCCGGGGCGGCGGGGGCTGTTTTGGCGGCCTCGTCGCGGAGGAGGTCGGACACGGAGGGCTTGCCGAGGGGTTTGCCTTCCATGATGTTGCCGACATCGTCGCCCGTGAGGGTCTCGTACTTGAGGAGTGCTTGGGCCAGGGCCTCGACCTTGTCCCAGTTGTCGTCGAGCAGGCGCTCGGCGTCCTTGTATGCTTCGTCGACGATGCTGCGGATTTCTTCGTCGATGACCTGGGCGGTGTGGTCGGAGTAGTCCTTGTCGGGGAGGAGTGCTTCGCGGGTGTCGCTGCCGGCGTAGCGGATGAAGCCGAGCTTGTCGCTCATGCCCCACTCGAGGACCATGGCGCGGGCCATGCCGGTGACCTGCTGGATGTCCCCCACTGCTCCGGAGGAGACGTCGCCCATGGCTTTTTCTTCGGCGATGCGGCCGCCGCAGGCCATGCGCATGGTGGCTTGGAGGTACTTGAGGCTGACGCCCATGCGGTCCTTGTCGGGGAGGCTGAAGGTCGCGCCGCCGTACTGGCCTCGGGGGATGATGGTCACCTTGTGGAGGGGGTCGGAGTCCTTGAGGATGTACTGGAGGATGGCGTGGCCGGCCTCGTGGTAGGCGGTGAGCTTGTTGTCCTCGTCTTCGCGGACGCGTGACTTCTTGGCTCGGCCGAACTTGACCTTGTCGCGGCCTTCTTCGAGGTCCTCTTGCTCGATGAACTCTTTGTTTGCCATCGTTGCGCTGATGGCGGCTTCGTTGATGATGGCGGCGAGGTCGGCGCCGCTGAACATGGGCGTGACCTTGGCGAGGCGTTCGAGGTCGGCGTCGTGGCCGAGCTTGACCTTTTTGGCGTGGACCTTGAGGATCTCCATGCGGCCCTTGACGTCGGGCAGCGGGACGATGATCTGGCGGTCGAAGCGTCCCGGGCGGATGAGCGCGGGGTCGAGGACATCGGCGCGGTTGGTTGCGGCGACGACGATGACGCCGTCGCCCGAGGCGAAGCCGTCCATCTCGACGAGGATGGCGTTGAGTGTCTGCTCGCGTTCGTCGTGGCCGCCCTGGCTGAAGCCTCCGCCACGACGACGACCGACGGCGTCGATCTCGTCGAGGAAGATGATGCAGGGCGCGTTGTCCTTGGCCTGCTTGAAGAGGTCGCGGACGCGGGAGGCGCCGACACCGACGAACATCTCGACGAAGTCGCTTCCACTGATCGAGAAGAAGGGCACGTCGGCTTCGCCTGCGATGGCCTTGGCGAGGAGAGTCTTGCCGCAGCCTGGTTCGCCGCAGAGCAGGACGCCTCGGGGGATGCGGCCGCCGAGCTTGGTGAAGCGCTTGGGGTTCTTGAGGAACTCGATGATCTCGGTGACTTCGTCCTTGGCTTCCTCGATGCCTGCGACGTCCTTGAACGTCACGCCGGTCATTTCTTTGGAGAGCATCTTGTGCTTGGACTTGCCGAAGTTGCCGAGCATTCCGCCGCCGCCTGCTGCGGAGCGGAGGCCTCGCGCGATGAGGAACCAGAAGAGGAGGATGAGGATGAAGAAGGGCAGGAAGAACCAGAGTGCGCCGACCCAGCCTGGGGTGGGCGATTCGCGGTAGTTGCCGCCGGTGAGCTCGTCGACGCGGGCGACGTTGTACTCGGCGGCGCTCGCAAGGAACTTGACCTGGACTCTTCTCTGCTCGCCCTCGGCGGCGCCGAAGCGGCCGGGCTCGGTGACGGCGACGATGGCCGAATCGGTGACCTGCACGGAGCTTGGGTCGAAGTCGCCCTGCTCGTAGGCGGCCTTGAACTCGGCCCAGTCGACGTTCTCCGCTGAGCGTGACGTGTTGAAGAGCATGAAGAGGAGCATGACGATGGCGAGGGCGGCGAGGATGCCGAAGAAGCCTCGGCCCGGGCCTGTGGCGGGGCGGGGGCCCTGGCTGCCGTCGGAGCCCTGACCGGGCTGCTTGTTTGGAGGCCTCTGCTGATTGCCGGACGGGTCATTCGGCTGGTCGGCGAGGGGGGTGAGGATGTTGGTCTGTGTGATCATGCGTGCTCTGCTGCCGGATCGGGGTCTTGGTGATCGGCTTCTGCTCAGTACGATTGGTCCGTGGTGTCGTGTTCGCCTGCCGCGTCAGACGGATTTGCGAATCGGTCTTGGATCACGCTAGGCGGAGGCCGGTGGGCGTGGGTTGCATCGCCACGGGAGCCCGCGGGAGATGCGTTTGGTGTTTACCAGGAGTTGGCGAGCTCGGTGACAATGTCGTCGGCGAGGATCTCGGCCGCGCCGCGATAGCCAACGCTGATGCGCTCGCCCGTGGGCTGGGCGGGGACGAACGAGGCGAGTGCGCCGAAGCCCTGCCGAGCGATCAGGGTCTCGCCTCGGCGGTTGTCGACGAGCTCGAAACTGACGTTGACCTGGACGCCCTGTTCCTGGACGAGGCCCACGCCGGACTGCTGGCTGAGGCGGAGGAGACGGACGGAGGTGACGCGGCCCCGGAGGACGGCGTCGGCGGTCTCTGACTGTGTCACGCGCCAGGGGGTTTCGCGTTGGAGCTCTTTGATGATGGCGTCGGTGACGTCGGTCTCGATGCCGGTGTGCTGGGTGCTGTTGGCGAAGACGGGGACGGCGACGGTGGTGATGGAGCTGTCGTAGGGCGACCGGAACGAATAGCCGGTGCGGGGGTCGGCGCTGCAGCCGGTGAGCAGGAGCGCGAGTGTTGCGAGTGTGATTGCGAGGCGGGTCATTGGCGCTGCTCGTTGGTGTCTGCTGGTGTGAGCCAGCCGCGGCTTTCGAGGATCTGGAGAGCGCGGGCGGCGGCGACGGTGCCGGGCTGTTCTCGGAGGAGGCGGCGGAGGGTGTAGGCGGCGGACGGGCCGTCGTCGTTCTTGAGATACCACTCGGCGGCGCGGAGCTGCTGGGTGGCAGTCGATTCATCGATGCGGGCGATAAGGGCTTCGTTCAGGAACGCTCGCTCGGCGTCGGCGGGGTACTCGCGCGCGAACTGCCGTATCTGCAGCCGGGATTCGAGGAGCGCGAGGCCGTCGTACTCGGGGCCTTTGAAGGATGCGATGTTGGCGTAGATTCGGTTGCGGAGGGCTCGTCTTCGGTGGCGGGAGTTGGGGAAGTTGGTCAGGAAGATGTCGTACATGGTCGCGGCGAGATCGAGGTCTCTGACGCGGTAGTAGTAGTCGGCGAGCATGATGGCGGCGCGCTCTGCGAGTCGCGAGCCCGGCATTCGCTCCTGGGCGCGGACGAGGATTTCTTCGGCGTTGCTGCGGCTCGATTCGATGCGGAGCGGGAGTCCGAGGAACTTTTTGCGTTTGCCGTTGAGGTAGTCGCTTGCGATATCGACCTCGCGTTCGATGCCGACGACGAACTCCGAGGACTCCGGGAAGCGGCGGATGAGCATCTCGTAGTGGAAGAGCGCGGCGAACTCGTTGTCGTCGAGGACTTCGGCGTCGCCGAGCAGTCGCAGCGCCTCGGGCTCGAACTCGCTGCGTGTGTTTTCGTTTCTATCGAGCCAGTCTTTGAGGATGCGGATGGCGGCGTCGGGCTTGTTGCTGGCGATGTGTCCCCTCGCGATATCGAGGATCGTCCTGTCGAGGCTGACCTGCTGCGGCTCGCGCTGCGTCCAGCCGGTGTCGGGGTCGAGCTCGAGCACGGCGGGCTGGCACATGGCATGGCACGCGAGGCTGAGAATCGCCGAGCAGATTGTGACGCACGGGTGCATTTGACGAGGATAGGGCAAAAACGCCGCCAGCGCGTCCGGTCGAAGCCGGAGCGCGCTGGCGGTTAGTGGGCAGAGTTGTGTGCGGCCGAGCCGCTGCTAGCGCCGCCGGCGTGCGGCGGTAATGCCGAGTCCACCGAGCATCGCGAGTGTCGCGGGCGCGGGGATCGGCGTGTAATCGTATGTGATTTGAATTCGGTTGACGGCGGCGTCGATCGTGAAAATATTCCCGGGGTCGGCGTCGGTGCCGTCCCACTGCGAGCCGGCGCCGATTGTGAAGCCGTACTGCCGCGTATCGAGCACGGACTGATCCTGGAAGAAGACGGCTGTGGCTTCGACGAGGATGACCTCGCTGACAGCGCTTCTGAAGTCGATTGCGTCGGCGAAGGGGATGTCATCGGCGTCGTTGTGGCTGCCGATCTCCCAACGCACGAAGTTGAAGCCGTTGTTGAAGTCGTCCTGCGGGACGATCGGCTCCCCGGAAGAGGTGGTGATCTCGAAGCGAATCCGCGAGGGTTCGCCCTGGTTGGGCCCGGTTTCGAAGAACTCTTTCCAGTTGACAAGCATGTCGAAGTTGCCAAGCCCTTCGCCGACGGATTGGGGTGCGCCGCTGTTATCGATGTTGACGGACGCTGGATTGCCGTCGCTTGTGGTAAAGAGGTCTACTTCTGACGAGAGCGACACGCCCTTGAGAACGAACGAGACGTTGTCGTTCGCGTTTACGATTTCGCGGTCGAAAATGTCGTCCGTAGTGCCGAACGGCTCGGCTTGCGTTGCCGCGGTGGCTGCCGCTGCGATAAAGGTTGAGGCTGTGGAGTGCCGCATTACGAATCTCTCCGATCACACCGATGACGCGTGCGGGCTGCGAATCCCGGGCGTCACCTCTCCTGGTGTGACTCTGGCGGGCCCTTCGATGCTCTGTTCACCGAGTGGGCCCGTGTGTTTCTGTTCTCTGGGGGACAAGGTGCGCGGTTTCTGCCGACTCGCCAGTGTGTTGCGGAAAAAAGATTTGCGCGGGCGTTGAAGCGGCTCTGGCGGGGGTTGCCCGACGTAGCCTGCTCTGTGGCTGCATCGGCATTGGCGTGCGTGACTGGTCTCGGGGCGGTGACTCCGGTCGGCGTGGGGATCGGGGCGTTCGCTCGGGGGCTGCGTGCCGGGGCGAGCGGCGTGAGGCTGCTCGGCTTCGAGCACGAGCTGATGCGGTCGAGCGTCGCGGCGGTCTGCGAAGGCTTTGATCCGAGCGGGGTGATGAGCGAGGCGGAGCTGGGCCGCGTGCCTCGCTGTGTGCCGATGGCGCTGAGCGCGTGCCGGGAGGCGGTGGCGATGGCCGGTCTCGATCGGCTCGAAGGTTCGGTGAGCCAACGCTTTGGTCTGGTGTTGGGAACGGGCGCCGGCGGGATCGACTTCACGCTGGACCAGGCGCACACGGCGTACGCGGACCGGAAGCGGCCTTCGCTGTGGACGATCACGAACGCGACGCACGGGAACCTTGCGGGCGAGCTTTCGATCGCGCTGGGGCTGCGCGGGCCGAGCTGGTGCGTGAGCACGGGGTGCGGGTCGTCGAGCGACGCGATCGGACAGGGCTTGATGCTGATTCGCAGCGGGATGTGCGATCGTGTCGTGGTGTGCGGGGCGGATGCGCACGTGCGGTGGGAGACGCTGGTGGGCATGGAGCTGCTCAAGGTGATCTCGACGCGTGATTGGCGCGGGGATGCCGAGGGCGCGGCGACGGCGAGTCGGCCGTTTGATGCGACGCGTGATGGGTTTGTGCTGGGTGAGGGGGCGTGGGCGCTTGTGCTGAGCAGGCCGGGGCTTGATGATGATGCGCGGGTTGCTGATGTTGCCGGGTATGGGGCGACGTGCGACGCGTATCACCGGGTTCGGCCTGAGCCGAGCATGGAGGAGAGCGCGCGGGCGATGAAGGAAGCGGTGGCTGATGCGGGGCTGCGGATGGAGGACGTTTGCGTCATTCAGTATCACGGGACGGCGACGGCGGTGAACGATGTGGCTGAGACGCGGGCGGTGCGGCTCGCGTTTGGCGCGCACGCGGAGCGGCTTGCTGGGTCGAGCGTGAAGAGTCAGATCGGGCACCCGCAGGGGGCGAGCGGGGCGGCGGGGGTTGTGGCTACGCTGTGCGGGCTGGCCGGGCTTGATGGCGGTGAGCCGTTTGTGCCCCCCACTATCAATCTGCGTGAGGCGGGCGAGGGGTGCGATCTGGATTACACGCCGAACGAGGCGCGGGCGGTTGATGGCGGGCGGGTGGCGCTTGTGAATTGTCTCGCGTTTGGTGCAAAGAACTCTGCGTTGGTGGTGCGTGCTTGATGTATATTGGAATTTCTTTCCGCTGACGCGCAAGTTCGGGCGAGGCCGTGCGACTGGGATGCGTGGAGGACACGCATGGCACGGACATTTGCTGAAACGATGGATGATGCGGCGGCGGTTCGGCTGTTTGCCGAGCACGGGGACCCGCGAGCGTTCGAACTGCTTGCTCGGCGGTACGGGGCGATGGTGCTGGCGACGTGCCGGCGTGTGCTGGTGAACGAGAGTGACGCGGAGGACGCGGCGCAGGAGGCGTTCTTCCGGCTGTCGCAGAGTGCAAGCAGTGTGCGTTCGAATGTGGCGGCGTGGCTGCACGCGTGTGCGCACGGGGTGAGCGTTGATGCGGTGCGTCGGGGTGCGGCTCGGCGGAAGGCTGAGCGGGCGGCGGCGGATGCTTCGGCTGTTGACCCGGCGGCGATCACGTGGCGCGAGATGGAGCACGTGATCGATGCCGCGCTGGAAGAACTTGATGAGGCGGACCGCGAGCTGATCGTGGCGCGGTTCTTGTCGGGGCGGACACAGCGCGAGCTTGCTGCCGCTGCCGGTGTGAGCGAGGGGGCGATGAGCCGGCGTGTGGACCGGTCGCTGGATCGGCTTCGGCGGGTGCTTGTTGCGCAGGGGTGCGTGGTTGCGGTGCCGTTGGGTGCGGCGTTGCTTGCGGGGAGCGCGAAGGCGCTGAGCGCTGGGGTGCCGGCGTCGCTGGTGGCTGGGCTTGGCAAGGCAGGGCTTGGCGGGCTTGCTCGTGCGGGCGGCGGCGGTGTAGGGGTTGCTGGTGTCGCCGCGGTTGGTGTGATTGGGCTTGTCGCGGCGGGAGCGATCGGGCTTGCGGTGACTGGTCGTGCGCCTTCTGGTGTGAGTGCGCCCGCGGTCGCAACGTTGCCGGCGGTTGTTGAGTCGCAAGAAGCTGCTGAACCGGGGCCGGCGCGGCTGACGAAGGAGATCGGACCGTTTGTGATGGTGTCGGCGACGGAGACGGAGTTTGGCGAGCGAGGGATTCGGATTGGGCCGCGTCGGATCACGGTGAACTACGGGCTGACCGCGGACGGCAAGCGGCGGCAGGCGACGCTCGCGATTCAGCGGATGCAGCCGGTTGACGAGGGGGTTTTGCTCACGACGCGAGTGGAGCGGATCTCGCCGATCGACGACGCTTGGAGCCGGTACGGGGTTGGGCGGGTGATCCCGATCGTGGCGTCGTTCGATGATTCGGGTCGGATGGTGCTGACGCCCAAGGAGAGCTCGAACGGCGAGACGGTGCAGATCGGCCGGAACGAGCCGCGGTTCTTTGGGGTGCGGCCGCCGCGGGGGTGGGAGGAGTTTGGTCAGATCCCCGAGGACGCGGGCGAGTATGGGTTGCTCGGGCCTTGGACCGAGGCGGAGCGGATCCAGGTGCGGATGGACGGTCGCGAGATCCGGTTCGGCGGGAAGAACTGGACGTTTGCGAACTACCGGATCGTGGAATGGGATCGGCGTGAGGGGTATTCGCGGGTGCTATCGGTGAACGCGGGCGGGCGCGATCCGCGGCTGATCGGCACGCGGTTCAAGCTGCTGCTGCGTGAGGAGCCGCGGGATGAGGGCGGCGGGTACACGCTCGCGTTCTTCCCGCCGAGCTCTGGAGACGATCGGTGGCCGGCGTCGTTCGAGTTTGATGAGAACAACCCGGTGCATGTTGTGCGGATCGGGGGTGGGTCGTGAAGTGCCGGGCGCTTGGCTTCACGGCGGTTGAGCTGCTTGTTGTGATCGCTGTGGTCGGGATCGTGCTGTCGCTCGTTGTGCCGGTGATCATTCGGGCTCGGGCCTCGGCGCAGACCGCGGTTTCGATGTCGAACGCGCGGCAGATCGCGGCGGGGATCGTGGCGGAGACGGCGAGCAACGGGGGGAAGCTGCCTGAGAACCGGACGCTGGTGAGCGAGACTGAGTATGTGACGTGGCGGCATCGGCTTTCGGAGAGCGGCTTGGTCGCGGGGAGCGGGCGTGACAGCGTGTGGGTGTCGCCCCGGCAGCCGCGTGGGGATGGGAGCGGGCCGAAGAGCGAGTTTGGGTTTTCGGGCGGCGGGAAGTCTTGTGTGGGTGATGTGCGATCGAGCTTCGCGGTGAACGGGCACGTGCTGTGGCGGGGGACGATTCGGGAGAAGGAGGCGGTGCGCGCGGACACGGTGATCGATCGGCCGGCGCACACGATCTTGGTCGCTGAGACAAATCGGCCTTTTGCGGATCTGCGGGCGAGTGATCCGATCGTGGCGAACTACTACGGCGACGGTCCCGGGGCATATAGCTATTGGCACGACGGCGACGGGGTGTACGCGTTTCAGGACGGGCATGTGGAGCGGGCGCGGTTTCTGGAGACCGGCAGCCCGGATTGCCGGTGGCACAACGGGCGTGATCTGACGGCGGATCCGTTTGTGCCGCAGCGTGCGGACGAAGTGCGCGGGCACGACCATCCGGACTGGGAGTTCTTGGTTCCCAGCATCTATCTCGACTAGCAGCGCAGAAAGACGCCGCGGGGTGTGCAGCCCCGCGGCGTGAGTGCCGCATGTGTCCCGAGAGCGTCTCTCTCTCTTCCCTGCTCGGGTGATGCGGAAGGTGGCTGGGGTGTCGACCGTTCGGGCTGTGGACCCGGCTGGCCGGTTCAGCGGGTGTGCCGAGATTCAACTCGCGCCGGCTGCGACCGGCTCGGGGCTTGTTGAGGTCTGCTCGGCGATGCGGGCCTGGGGCCTGCGGAGCGTGTCGGACTCGGTCTCGTAGATGTAGGCGTGGATGGCGACATGCTCGGGGATGAGCGGGTGGTTGCGGAGCAGCTCGACCTGGCGGACGGCTGCGTCGTCGACGTCTTCGAAGGTGCGAAACCAGCTGGCGAGGTCTTGCTGGGGGATGGTCAGGCCCGGGATGGCGGGGTCGAGGTCGATGTCGTTGATGTCGATGCCGCGCTCGGCGAGTTGGGCGGTGAGGGCGTCCACGACCTGCTCGCCCGTGGTGGTGAGCATGCCGCACTCGGTGTGGAGGAGGATGATGATCTCGTTGGTGCCGAAGAAGTTGGTTGTGAGGGCGGCGGAGCGGATGACGTCGTCGGTGACGAGCGCGCCGGCGTTTCTGTAGATGTGGGCATCGCCGAGCTCGAGGCCCAGGGTCTGCTCGACGGGGATGCGTTCGTCCATGCAGGTGAGGACGAAGAGGCGACGGTTGTTTGGGATGCCGCGGCGGCGGCGGAGGGCCCAGTTTTCGCGATCGTCAACGGATCGATCGATGGAATCGTGCAGTGACATGGTGTTCTCCTTGTGACACTGTGGGGGGCGGGTTGCGGCCGGCGGATCACCGCTGGCGCCGGTCGCGGGTGAAACCTGTGTGGGGTGGTTCCAACGTGGTCGCGCGACGGTTTAGCGCGACGTCGGCTTGCACATTTGCGGATGGAGGGGGGCGGTCAGTCGGCTGCTAGAGACAGCAACAACATGCCGGGCGATTCGCGTCCACGCACCCGCAACAGGACATGCCGACGCTCGGCATTCGCCGGCGTTTCATGGCTGTCAGTGCTTGGAGGTGGGACGTCATGTCAAGTTAATACTCCCAGTGAACAGAGATGATTCAAGCGGATGGGAAAAAATTCGCGCACTATGTGTGTCATGGAACTCACGGCGCTTCGGCAGTTTGTAGTGATCGCGGAGATGGGGCACCTGACGCGGGCGGCGGAGCGGCTGGGCGTGACGCAGCCCGCGCTGTCTGCGATGCTCAAGAAGCTGGAGCTGGAGGTGGGTGCGCCGCTGCTTGATCGGACGGGTCGCGGTGTGGATCTGACGGATGCGGGTCGCGTGTTTCTTGAGCACGCCGAGGCGAGCGTGCGGCGCGCCGAGGAGGCGGTGGCTTCGGTGCGCGAGCTCGTTGGTTTGGAGGCGGGGTCGATCCGTGTGGGGGGTGGCGCGACGGCGGTGGCGCACCTGCTGCCCTCGGTGGTGAGCGCGGTTCGTCGGGAGCACCCGGCGCTGCGGTTTTACGTCCGTGAGGCGGGGAGCCTGGCGGTGGCAAGCGCGGTGATCTCGGGCGAGCTGGACCTCGGGATCGTGACGATGCCTGTCGTGGGGGTGGGTGTCGGTGAGCTTTTGAAGATCGGTTCGTTCCGGGACGAGCTGCTGCTGATTGCTCCGCCCGGGCATCGGCTTTCGTCTCAGAAGACGTTCCGGTGGGGTGACGTCGATGGCGAGCCCGTCGTGGCGTTTGAGGCGGGCTCTGCGGTGCGGGACGTCCTGGATGAGGCGGCGGCGCGGGCGGGCGTCTCGATCGAGGTTGTGATGGAGGTTCGATCGCTCGAGTCGATCCAGCGGATGGTCGGGGCGGGCGTCGGCGTCGGGTTCGTCAGCAGGCTCGCGTTGGACGGCGATTCGATCGGGGGGCTGACGTGCCGGGACGGGAAGCTGATCCGCGAGCTCGCGGTGATCCGTCGGCGGGATCGGGTGCCCAGCCCGGCGGCGGCGGTGTTCGAGCGTGTGCTGCTGGCTCGGCTCTAGTCCGCTCGTCGCGCTGTGGGCTGATTCTGCACACAATCTTTACAGTGTGACCCCGCCTTGCCGAGAGGACTTGTCGCTACGGTGCGGCGCGTTGCCGATACGGTCTGCATTCATTCTGGCACGCGATTCCGCGGAGTGAGTCCCGGGAGTGCTTCCGGGGAGTGCCGCTTATGGTCATGAACTTGGGGCGTGCGATGGTTCGGATTGGTGCGGTCGGCATGGTGTCGTTGGCAGCGGTTTGGGCGTCTGGTCAGCCCGGAGGCGGCGAGCGGGCGGAGCCGGCGGCGACCGATGAGGCGTTTCGCGCGAGCCTGCTTGATGACGCCGCGGCTCGAGAGTCGCTCGTGCGTCGCGACCTGTCCGACGATCCTCGCATCAACGTGGGCGGGGTCATCCAGTCTCGGTTCAACATCAACATCCGTCAGCAGGACGCTGCGCGGAGCGTTGATGATTTCGAGTCTGGGTTTCTGCAGCGCAGAACACGGTTCAAGCTGAACGGGAAGCTGCGGCTGGGTGACGCGGAGGCGACGGTTCCGTGGCAGATTCAGACGGATGCTTCGCGGTCGAGCGGTGACTTGTTTCTTCTGGATGCGTGGTCTGGGTATGAGCACGGGCCTTGGCGTATTCGGGTGGGGCAGTTCGTGCCGCCGCTGACGCGGGAGTCGCTGGTATCGAATACGCGGCGGATGGCGGTCGAGGTCTCGCCGGTGACGGGCGCGTTTTCGACGGTCGGCGGGGGCGGGCGGACGCAGGGCATCGAGGCGCGGTATCGGCAGGGCGACTGGACGCACTGGGTGATGGTGAGCGATGGCGATGGCGGGGGCAACAGGGACTTCCAGGACGATGAGGGCGACGTCGGCGTGTACGTGCGAACCGAACGGAAGATCGGTGAGGAGAGCTGGCGGCGGTTCGCGGACTTCACCAGCAAGCGCGGGTCTGCCACGGCGGTGCTGCTGGGTGCCGCGGGGTTGGTGACCGTTGGCGAGGCCGATGAGGACGGCGACGGGCTTCAGCGGGAGTCGTTCTACGAGCTGACGGGCACGGCGGACGTGACGGTCGAGGGCGACGGGTGGAGCGCGTTCCTGTCCTCGAGCATCATGCATCGCTCGGCGCAGGGCGTCGATGACATCAACATGTTCGGCGTGTCGGGCCATGTGGCGCGGTACGTGACCGACGATCTGGAGCTGTTCTCGCAGTACTCGTTTATTGCGGGAGAGGACGAAGCGGGCGAGCTTTCCACGATCGTTGCGGGGTTTAACCGGTACTTTGTCGGGCACACGATCAAGCTGACGGCTGACACGCTGTACTCGTTCAACGAGATCACCGAGGAGTACGCCAGCGGGTCGCGGGCGCTGCTGCGCGATGCACCGGGAGAGGATGGGCAGGTCGTGATCCGGGCGCAGTTCCAGCTGCTGTTCTGACCGCGCGGCGGACCGGATCAGCTGAACAGCGATGCGCGTTCGAGTTCGAGCAGTGTGCGCTTGCGTGCGATGCCGCCGCCGTAGCCGTGGAGCTTGCCGTTGGCATCGATGACTCGGTGGCACGGGATGATGATTGAGATTCGGTTGGCGCCGTTGGCGGCGCCGACGGCCCGCTGTGCCCCCGGTCGGTCCAGGGCGCGGGCGATGTCTCCGTAGGTGGTCGTTGTGCCGTGTGGGATGGTCTGGAGGTGTGACCAGACGGCTTGCTGAAAGTCCGTGCCGGGCGCGAGGACCGGGAGATCGAAGACCGTCCGGGCTCTGCGGAAATAGCTGTCGAGCTGGGATTCTGTCTCATCGAAGAGTCGAGCGGCCGGGGTTGCGGACTCGAATTCAGAGAGAGCATCCACGGGGCCGATCGCGGCGGCGAGCTCTTCGAGTTCGCGTGGCAGCCTGGGTCGATCGCAGAATTCGAGCAGGCAGAGGGCGGGGCGGTTGGCGGCGGGGTCATCGACGACGCCGGCGAGCATCGCGCCGAGCGGGGTGTCGAGTTCTCTGCTGACGATTCGAGGGAACGTTTCCATAAGTCTTTGGCTGTGATCGATTTATAATTGAGATTTGGTCTCAGTGATGCATAAAAACTTCTGATGCATTGTGTAAGTCACATTGTCTTGATTCATGATGGCTTCGGCTCGATGCTTTGTGTAGCAGCAGCGTACAGGAGCATGGCATGGCAGGCGACACGTTCAATTCGAAGGCAACTCTCAGCGTCAACGGCGAGACCTTTGTCTACCACCGGCTCCGGGCGGTGGAGGACGCGGGACTTGGGAAGATCGACTCGATGCCGTATTCGGTGCGGGTGCTCTTGGAAGCCCAGCTCCGGAACTTCGACGGCTTTGTTGTGACCAACGACGACATCGCGGGGCTTGCGTCGTACGACGCGGCGAACGTGAACCGGGTCGAGATGCCGTTCATGCCCGGGCGTGTTGTGCTGCAGGACTTCACCGGTGTGCCGTGCGTTGTTGACCTGGCGGCGATGCGTGACGCGATGAAGTCGCTGGGTGGTGATCCGGAGCTGATCAACCCTGAGGTCCAGTGCGATCTCGTGATCGATCACTCGGTGCAGGTAGACGACTTCGCGACGCGTGTGGCGCTCACGGTGAACGCGGAGAAGGAGTTCGAGCGGAACAACGAGCGGTACAAGTTTCTGAAGTGGGGTCAGGAGAGCCTGAGTAATTTCAGTGTTGTGCCGCCGGCGACGGGGATCGTGCACCAGGTGAACCTCGAGTATCTGGCTCGGGGTGTGCTGACGAAGACGATCGATGGCTCCCCCACTGTCTATCCGGACTCGCTGGTTGGTACGGACAGCCACACGACGATGATCAACGGTTTGGGTGTGCTTGGGTGGGGTGTTGGCGGTATCGAGGCCGAGGCTGTGATGCTGGGTCAGCCGGTGTACATGCTGACGCCGGAGGTTGTTGGGTTCAAGCTGACGGGCGAGATGCCGCAGGGGGCGACGGCGACGGACCTGGTGCTAACGGTGACCGAGATTTTGCGCAAGCACGGCGTGGTGGAGAAGTTTGTTGAGTTCTTCGGACCCGGCATGGCGGACCTGAGCCTGCCGGACCGCGCGACGATCGCGAACATGGCGCCCGAATATGGGGCGACGTGCGGGTTCTTCCCGATCGACGAGGTGACGCTGGAGTTTTTGCGGCTGACGGCTCGCACGGAAGAAGAGGTCGCGCTGACCGAGGCGTACGCGAAGGCGAACGACTTCTGGTGGGACGCGAGCAAGCCGGACCCGGTGTACACGAGTGTGCTCGAGCTTGATATGGGCACGGTGGTGCCGAGCTTGGCTGGGCCGAAGCGTCCGCAGGACCGGATCGAGCTGGTGAAGATGCGGAGCGAGTTTCATCGGGCGCTCACGGCGCCGGTCGGGCCTCAGGGGCTGGGCGTTGATGAGAGCGAGCTCGAGAACACGGGCACGGTGAAGCACATCACGGAGCGGCCCGGCGAGGTGCCGGGGACCGAGAGCCCGATCGGGCACGGGGCGGTGGTGATCGCGGCGATCACGAGCTGCACGAACACGAGCAACCCGGATGTGATGATCGCGGCGGGGCTGGTCGCGAAGAAGGCGCGGGCGCTCGGGCTGACGCGGAAGCCGTGGGTGAAGACTAGCCTGGCTCCGGGCTCGAAGGTTGTGACGGAGTACTACGAGAAGGCGGGGCTGACCGAGGATCTGGACGCGGTGGGGTTTGCCACAGTGGGCTACGGGTGCACGACGTGCATCGGTAACTCTGGGCCTTTGCCGCCCGAGATCGAGGCGGCGATCGCGGAGGGCGATCTCGCGGTCGCGAGTGTGCTGAGCGGCAACCGGAACTTTGAGGGGCGTGTGCACCCGAAGGTGCGGGCGAACTATCTGGCGAGCCCGCCGTTGGTGGTCGCGTACTCGATCGCGGGGACGGTTGATATCGATCTGCATTCGGACCCGATCGCGCAGACGCCGGACGGGAAGGATGTGTATCTGAAGGACATCTGGCCCACGCTCACAGAAGTTCGCGAGCTTGTTGAGTCGTCGATCTCGGCGGATCAGTTCGCGGACAAGTACGGCGGCGTGTTCACGGGCAACGAGACGTGGAACCAGGTGCCGGTGAGCAAGAGCGAGCTGTACGGGTGGGACGATGAGTCGACGTACATCCAGAACCCGCCGTTCTTTGAGGGGATGAAGCCCGAGGCGCCGGGGTTCGGATCGATCAACGATGCGCGGGCGCTTTGCGTGCTGGGTGACAGCGTGACGACGGACCACATCTCGCCGGCGGGGCGGATCGAGCCCGAGACTCCCGGCGGGCAGTTCTTGCAGAGCATGGGCGTGCAGCCGGCGCAGTTTAATAGTTATGGATCGCGTCGCGGGAACGACCGGGTGATGACGCGGGGCACGTTTGCGAACGTGCGTGTTCGGAACCAGCTTGCGAAGTCTGAGGACGGCTCGATCCCGGAGGGCGGCTGGACGCGAGACTTCACGCAAGGTGAAGGATGGAACGCACCGGTGGCGTACATCTATGACGCGGCGATGAACTACAAGGCGGCGGGTACGAAGCTTGTCGTGCTCGCGGGCAAGGACTACGGCATGGGTTCGAGCCGCGACTGGGCGGCGAAGGGGACGCTGCTGCTCGGTGTGCGGTCGGTGATCGCCGAGAGCTTCGAGCGGATCCACCGGAGCAACCTTGTGTTTATGGGTGTGCTGCCGCTGGTGTTCAAAGACGGGCAGAACGCGGCGTCGCTCGGCTTGGATGGCACGGAGACATTTGATATCGAGCTGCCCGAGAGCTTGGAGCCGGGGGCGGACGTCTCGGTGAAGGCGACGAAGGCGGACGGTGCTGTTGTTGAGTTTGTGTGCAAGAGCCGGATCGACACGGCTGTGGAGATCGAGTACTACCGGAACGGTGGGATTCTGAACACGGTGATTCGGAAGAAGCTGGATACGGCGGGTGTGCCGGCGTGACCGAGGACGACCGCTTTCGGGTCGAGCGAATCACGGCGGAGGACACGCGGGCCCTGCGGCTCGCGATTCTTCGGCCCGGTCAGCCGCCTGAGCGGGTGGTGTATCCGGGTGATGATCTTGCGGCGTCGGTGCATGTTGGCGTGCGCGATGTATCGGGAGCGCTTGTGTCGATTGCATCGTTCTACCGCGAGGTTGTGTCTGAGCTGGCGCGTGACTTTGCGGGGCGCGAGGGTGTGCGGATCCGCGGGATGGCGACGCTGCCGGAGCATCGCGGGCGCGGATACGGTCGGTCGTTGATCGAGCGGGGTCTGGCCGAGATGGCGACTCGCGTCGGCGGAGTTGCTTGGTGCAATGCGCGGACGACGGCTTCGGGGTACTACGGGCGGGCCGGATTCTCGGTAGCGAGCGAAGTATTCGAGCTGCCCGACATTGGGCCGCATGTGGTTATGACGCGGACGGTCGGCGTGTAATCGGACCCGCTTGGGTTACGAACCCGGGTTGGTTTGTGCGTTCTGGTAAGGGGTGCCGGGCTCTGCGCGCTGAGGATCGGCGGATTCGTTGGTTGCGGTGTGTCGGCGGGCTGCGTGCGGGCCGATGGCTGCCACGATGGGCGGATGGCGTTACAGGTCGCTTTCGGGGCTGTCGGGCTGGTTTCGGCGGGCGATGGTGGTGTGTCTGCTAATCAACCTGTTCGGGCTGGGCCTGCAGGGCGTTGACCTGTACGTCGGGAACGACTTGCAGACGGGGCAGCTTGCGAGCCAGGCGTATCTCGGGTTTACGACGCTGATGTGGGAGATGCTGCACGTGGCGTACCGCACGGCGCAGGTTGCCGGGGCGGCGATGCTGTGCTGGTGGTTCGCGTGGGCGGTGCGGAACACAGAGGTGATGGCGCACAGTCGGCTGCGTTCGAAGTGGTGGAGCTGGGCGTTGTTCTGGGTGCCCGGGCCGAGCTTTGTGGTGCCGTTCCGCGGGGTGTGCGAGCTGTGGGCGGTGAACCGGTTCGGGTTGCGGCGCGTCAAGGGTGGGTATGCGCAGCGGAACGACCCGAACATGCGGCGTGATCTGAACAGCAAGCCGGCGTTGGTTCTGGTGTGGTGGACGTGCGTGCTGGCGTGGATCGCGCTCGAGTGGTCGGCAGTGATCGCGATCGATCATGGCGCGCTGAATCAGGTCGGGCTGCCGGCGAGCTCGGGGGTGTATCTCGCGATGGCGGGGTATGTGCTCGGCGCGCTCGCGTGCGGGCTCGGGATCGAGGTGGTCCGGAAGATCACGTCGATGCAGCGCGAGTGGGACGAGCGGACGCCGAAGAGCGAGAGCTTTGGGGGCGGTCGGCGGGATCGGTCGCAGCGGGTTTCGCCTTTGCGGAGCGCGCCTGATCAGGCAGCTTAGTTCGCTGGAGCGACCTCGATCGGGAATCCACTGGATTCGCTTCGCTCATCCGCGACATCTGATTCGATACAGACTGACTTAGGGCCAGAGGAGGGCGAAGCAGGCGCCTGTTGCTGCGCTGTAGGCGAGCCCGTCGATGGCGTCGGTGATGAAGAATCGGAGGCGCTTGCCGAACCAGATGCCGTTGAGAGTGCCGCCGAAGACGTGGCAGAGGACGGCGGTGGTCATGGCGATCTGGAAGATGCGGCCCTGGTCGGCGTCGGGTGCGCAGGCCTGGCCTGTGATGTAGCCGACGAAGACGGCGATGATGAAGAGCGAGAGGAAGGTGAGGGCGATGTTGCGGCCCATGTTGGGCGCTGCCGGGTAGATCTTGAGGTTGCCCCAGGGGCCTGACTTGATCATCGGGCCGGGCTGCTTGGGCGTGCCGTAGCTCGGGAAGTAGTAGTTGCCGGGCGGGACATCGCTGGCCTTGACCTGCTCGGCGAGCTCGTCGGCTTTGGGGTGCTCCTGCATGTCGGGCTTGTGGTGCGGGAGGGCGGTCCAGGCGAGGGTGCTGAGGACCATGGTGGCGATGGTGGCGGCGAGGACGGGGAGCCAGAGGTCGAGAATTGCGGTTTCGGCTGGCATGATGGGCTCCGGGGGCTTCTGACTGCGGATTTGATGCTCCGAAGTGTACCTGATGTGCGAAATCTTGGAACACGGGGGCGGGTTCGGGCGGGCCTCGCTGGTAATCTACATTGCTGTCTTTTTCGTGGCATCGGTGACGGTGCCGGCGGGGGTGGCGGCCTCGTGCCGGGCTCGCGGAAGTGGCGTGCTCGGGCCGATCGGGCGGGAAATCGAGAAGCGTTGCGGCCTGAGCGTGGGCCGGATGGAGGAAAGGCGATGCGTCGAATGATCTCTGGTTGTGGCTTGGTGCTGTGCGCGGCCGGCCTTGTAGCGAGCGTGAACGGGCAGGTGACGCAGGAGCCGTTTGTCACGGGCATCGATCGGCCTGTGTTTCTGACGCACGCGCCGGGCGAGCCGGACAAGCTGTTTGTGCTGGAGCAGGAGGGCGCGATCCGCGTGATCGAGAACGGCGTGCTGCGTTCGACGCCGTTTCTTGACATCGACCCGGTCGTGACCGGCGGCGCGAGCGGGCAGGACGAGCGCGGGCTGCTGGGTCTGGCGTTCAGCCCGGACTACGAGACCGATGGTCGTTTCTTTGTGTACTACACGGGCACGCGGAGCACCGGCGGGTTCGGCGCGATCGTTGCTTCGTACCAGCGTGATGATTCGGACAGCAGCGGCAACACGGCCGATGCGACGAGTGAGGATCGGATCCTTGAGTTCTCGCAGCCGTTCAGCAACCACAACGGCGGCTGGCTGGGCTTCGGTCCCGACGGATTTCTGTACATCTCAACGGGTGACGGCGGCAGCGGCAACGACCCGCAGAACAACTCGTCGCGGCTGGTGAACCTGCTGGGCAAGATGCTGCGGATCGATGTGTCGGGCGGTACGGGGTACACGGTGCCGGCGGACAACCCGTTTGCGACCGTTGGCGACAACGTGCAGCCGGAGATCTGGTCGTACGGTCTTCGGAACCCTTGGCGGACGAGCTTTGACTCGGAGACCGGTGATCTGTGGATCGCGGACGTTGGTCAGAATGCGCGTGAAGAGGTGAACTTCCAGCCGGCGAGCTCGGCGGGCGGCGAGCATTATGGCTGGCGCTGCCGGGAGGGCTTTATCGCGACGCCGGGTATCGGCGGGTGCCCGTCGGATACGTCGATCTACACCGACCCGGTGTACGACTACACGGACGGGTGCTCGGTGATCGGCGGGTATGTGTACCGCGGCTGCGCGATCCCCGAGTTGCAGGGCATGTACATCTTCGGCGATTACTGCAGCGGCGATGTGGAGGCGTTGGATCCGGCTTCGCCTTCTTCGCCGGAACTGCTCTTTGACTTTGGGTTTGGGCTCAGCGCGTTCGGCGAGGATCAGGAGGGCGAGCTGTACGTGATGGACGTGCTCGCGGGGTTCATCAACAAGGTCGTGCCGACGAACCCGGTCGATGCGAACGGCGACGGGGTGATCGATTCGTGCGAGGCGCCTTGCGCGGCGGATGTGAACGGCGATGGCGAGTTGAACCCGGCGGACTTTAATGCCTGGGTCATCGCGTTCAACGCCGGTGCCGCCGAATGTGATCAAAACGGTGACGGTGCGTGCAACCCGGCCGACTTCAACGCCTGGGTGATCAACTTCAACGCGGGCTGCTGATCGCGGCGGGGTCTGATCGAGGATGAATCGTTGCGGGCCGGTCTTTTCGGAGGCCGGCCCGTTTGCGTTTATCGGTTGATGATCGCTATGGCAGCGGCATGGCCCGAGTTGGCGGCGTGGTGTGCGCGGTTGCCGAGGAGCCAGTCGCCGGCGGCGATGATGGGGCCTTCCTCGATGTAGGCCCGCCCCACTGGTTTCGTGACAAAGGCGCAGCGCCAGCGATGCGGCTTCTGGGCGAGGGTGGCCTGGTCGCCGAGGTGTTCTTGCGCTGCGGCGAGGAGTCTGGGTGCGATGGCTTCGGGGTCTTGGTCGATGGTGTTGCGGGAGAAGTCGGCAGCGAACTGGGCGATCCAGCGTTGGTGGCCGATGGGGTCTCGACTAAATTGCCGTTGGGGCTTGGCGTTGTCGTGGCAGAGCCAGGCGACGGGGTGCGCAGTGATCTCGGCTGCGTCGAACTGGAGCGGCTCGGCTTCGGCCGGGCGGTTGAGCATGAGGGTCCAATTGGGGTCGTAGGTGACGGCGGCGGCGTGCTCGGCGATGGTTGGTGCGCACGACTGGAGAAGTTCGTGCGACTGCGGTGCGGGAGCGGTGATGATGAGGCGGTCGAAGGTGCCGAGGTCTTTGTCGTCGGCGTGGAGGGTGACGGCGTGTGCTTCGGTTTCGATGCGTGAGATTCGGGCGGCGTAGGTGGCGTTGATGCCTTCAAGCAGCGCGGCGATCGGAGTGTTCATGCGCGGTGTCGGGACCGGTCTTGTGCGCTCGGCGATCGAGGCGATGGTGGTGCCGGAGATCGAAGCGAGGCGGTGGGTCCAGTGTTCGGCTGGGGTAATGTCGGCGTCGAGCGAGAGCATCTGGCAGCCGTGGTCGAACGATGGCGCGCATTCATCGCGGGCGGTGCGGCGTGATGCCATGCGGCCGCCGGGGCCCCGGGCTTTCTCGAAGACGGTGACGGCATGGCCTGCATCGGCGAGTGCGCGGGCAGCAGTGGCGCCGGCGATGCCTGCGCCGATGACGGCGATGCGTGTTGTCATTGCGTCGGTTGGTCGGGCGTGAAGTCGGGGTGTGCGAGGCCGATGACACCCATGCCGATGCGGCCGCCGGCGCCACCCCAGGGCTGGGCGCCGACGTCTTCGCCGACGTGGATGATGACGGATCGGCCCATCACAGAAGTGACGCCGTGGGTGAGGGTGATGGTCTCGTCGGTGAAGTCGAGGGTGGCATTGCCATTGGCGTCGGACTCGAGGTTGGGGAACGCGCCGGCGTGGCGGTGCTCGGCGGGGGGCAGCGCGTGGGGGTGGTCGAAGGGGTTGAAGTGGACGCCTGCGGAGATGGCCGTGTCGGCGTCGGTAAAGTCGCCGAAGGCATGGATGTGGCAGCCGTGCTTGGCGTTGGGGGTGAGGCCTGACACGCTGGCGACGACGCGGACGCCATTGGTTGCGGGGTAGAAGTGGAAGGTGCCGGTCACGCCGGAGTCGCCGACGGATCGGACGATGGCGACGAGAGGCGAGTCTTTGGTGACGGGGACGACGCCGCGTTCGATGTTGGGAATGATGCCGCGTTTGTCGTGACCCATGTGGCCGTAGTGCCGGGTGGTGCAGCCGGTTGCCAGCAGGGCGACGGCGAGACACAGAACGGTCGGCTTCATCATCGGGCCCCCCTCGGCGGCGGTTTCGGAAAGCGGTGCGGGAGGGATTCGAACCCCCGAGACCCTTTCGGGCCTGCACGATTTCAAGTCGTGTGCCTTCAACCGCTCGGCCACCGCACCGTGGAGTTGCGTGTCGGGCGATGCTAGGCGTTGGGCTCGTCCGGGTTGGTGATCGCGTCGAACCCGGGTCGGCCTTGGCGGATGGCGTTGCCGTAGTTCTCGTCGGGCAGGCCCTTGGCGGCGGCGTTGATGTGGCAGGCCTCTTTGAGCTCTTCGAAAGGGAGTGACTGGTCGAGGATGCCGAGCTCGTAGAGGTAGGCGTCGAGCTTGCCGTTGATGACGACGCGCCAGTTGAAGGGGGGCTTGTTTGCCTTGTAGCGGCGGTAGACGCCCGTGGTGCAGTTGGTGGTGATGCCGTTGTACCACTCGGGCTTGTCGGCGAGGTCGTTGATGGTGGCGAGGTATTCGTGGAAGCGGATGCGGAGTGTCTCGGGGCGGAGGTTGAGACGGTAGAGGTAGATCTGGGTGTTCTGCTCGTGGTCGATGCGGCGGCGGAGCAGGTCTCGCTCGTCGGCGGCGACGCAGATGAGTTCGTTTTGTTTAAAGAGGGCGCGGAAGATGTCGAAGCCCTGGCCTCGGAGGCTGCGGACCTCGAGGCTGAAGCCGATGCGGGGTGGCTCGGCATCGGGCGTGTCGGGCTCGAACTCGAAGATGGCGAAAGGGTGGCTCATGAAGATGGAGCCCCAGTTGCCGACGGCGATGTCCATGGCGCGGAGCTTGGCCAGGGAATACCTTCGGTCTTCGAAGTGCGGGGTGATGTCTTCGAGTGACTGGTAGCGGGCGAAGCGGGCGTTGCGGAGGACGACGTGGTCGCCGTCGATCTCGGCGGCGGGCATGACGGCGAGCTCGGGCCGCCAGTCGCGGTCGTGGCTTGGCTTGAGCGTGATCCACCAGGCGAAGAAACCGGCGTCGAGCGAGAGGGCGACGAGCAGGGCCAGCGGGGTTGGGTGGATGAGCAGGCCGACGAGCACGAAGGCGACGAACCAGGCGATGCCGGCGGGGCGTGCGAGTGGGCCCGCTTTGAGCGCGTCGAAGTAGATCGCGCCGGCGATCCAGGCGTTGAGCGGGAGGATGATGAGGACGTAGATGAGCGCGGAGAGGATGGTCATGTGGCTCCCTGGTGGTCGCGTCGCGGCGGGGGACGCTAGGGTTGGTGATGCGTCGCGGGTTTACGTTGATCGAGCTCTTGGTGGTGATCGCGATCGTGGCGCTTTTGGTTGGCATTCTGCTGCCAACGTTGGGAAGGGCACGCTCGACGGCGGAGGGTGTGCGGTGCCTGGCGAACCTTCGGCAGATCGGGTTTCTTTCGACGCTGTACGCGGATGACAACCGGGGGCAGAGCCCGGCGCTTGGTGTGCCGTATGGGCGGGAGCCGTTCTGGGCGTTGGTCGTCCAAATGCTGGCGGGGGAGGTTGGGGAAACTTCGGCTGATCTGTACGAGGAGGGCAGCGTGCTGGTGTGTCCTTCGACGGATCGGCGCGAGGTCGAGGACATGACTCGGACATACGCGGTGAACGTGACGGGGCTGGCGGGTGCCGACGGGGACCGGGCGGACTTTGATGATGAAGTGGTGAGCGTTCGGGTGGATCTGGTGCCGCGGCCCAGCGAGACGGTGTGGTACGTGGACAGTGCGGTTGTGATCTTCAACGCGAACGGGCCGCCGCCGACGCGGACGGTTGGGACGATTGACTTTCGGGACCCGGGGCATGTGCCGGGGCGGCTTGGGCTGGTGCATGGGGATGGGGATCGGTTTCATGTTGCGCGGTTTGATGGGTCGGCGGGAGGTGAGCGCGAGGTGGACGAGGCTTGGTTGAGGGCGTTGCCTTAGTCCGCCCGCTCACGCGGGCGGCTCGCAGAGAGCGCGTGTCGAGTAACCGACAGGTGAGTTCTGCTAGGATCGTGGGTTATGGATGGAGTTGCACTATCGCAGGAGGCGATGAGCGACGCGGCGGAGCGTGTGTGGGGGTTCCGCGCGTTTCGGCCTTTGCAGGCCGAGGCGGTGCGGGCAGTTGTTGAGGGGCGGGACTCGCTGGTTGTGCTGCCGACGGGCGGGGGGAAGAGCCTGTGTTATCAGCTTCCCCCACTGCTGACCGAGAAACTTACACTGGTTGTGTCGCCGCTGATTGCATTGATGCAGGACCAGGTCGATGGGCTTCGGCTGAACGGGTACCCGGCGGCGGCGCTGCACAGCCAGATCGATGACGATGAAGTTCGTGCGACGTACGACTCGATCGAGGCGGGCGAGTTGAAGCTTTTGCTGGTGTCGCCCGAGCGTGCGGTGACGGGCGGGTTTCTGAGTCGCGTGCGTCAGCTCGGTGAGGACGGGAAGATCGGGGCAATCGCGATCGATGAGGCGCACTGCATCAGTCAGTGGGGTCACGACTTTCGGCCGGAGTATCGGCGGCTTTCTGAGCTGCGGCAGCGGCTGCCGGGGGTGTCGATGCACGCGTATACGGCGACGGCGACGCCGCGGGTTCGTGAGGACATTGTCGCGCAGCTGGGGTTGGAAGAGCCGGAGGTTTTGGTTGGTCGGTTCGATCGGCCGAACTTGACGTATCGGGTGGTGCCTCGGGTGCGGGTGGCGGATCAGGTGGCCGAGATCTTGGCCAGTCGGCACGCGGGTGATGCGGCGATTGTGTATTGCATGAGCCGGAAGGAGACCGAGCAGCTCGCGGAGGGTCTGGGCAAGCGCGGGATTCAGGCGGGTGCGTATCACGCGGGGATGAGCGGCGAGCAGCGGCGGCGGGTGCAGGAGCGGTTTACGACCGAGCGGCTGAACGTGGTGTGCGCAACCGTCGCGTTCGGCATGGGGATCGACCGGTCGGATGTGCGGTGCGTGATTCACGCGTCGATGCCGAAGAGCGTTGAGGCGTATCAGCAGGAGACGGGGCGTGCGGGCAGGGATGGTTTGCCGTCGGAGTGCGTCTTGCTGTATTCGTCGGCGGACGCGGCGCGGTGGCACCGGCTGATCGAGGGATCCGCGAACCGGTCTTTCGATGGGGCGGGTATGGACGAACAAGCAATTCGGCCCCAGCTTGATCTGCTCTCGCAGATTCGGCGGCTTGTCAGCGGCGCGCGGTGTCGGCACAAGGCGCTGACCGAGCACTTTGGGCAGACGTACGACGAGCCGAGCTGCGGGGCGTGCGATGTGTGCCTTGACGAGGTCAAGCCGGTTGAGGACTCGACGGTTGTGGCGCAGAAGATCCTGGCGTGCGTGGCGCGGGCGCGTGAGGCGACGGGGGTTGCGTACGGGGCGGGGTACATCGCGGAGATCCTGCGTGGTCGGCGGACGCAGAAGGTGGTCGAGCGCGGGCACGATCGGCTGAGCACGTTCGGGATCATGCAGGGCGCTCGGAAAGAGTTCATCGTGAGCTGCATCGATCAGCTCGTGGATCTTGAGCTGCTCGAGCGGAGCGAGGGCGAGTACCCGGTTTTGGTGTTGACCAAGGCGTCGGTCGAGGTGCTCAAGGGTGAGCATGAAGTAGAGCTGCTGGCCCCGCCGCAGGCGGCGCGTGCTGAGCGGCGGCGCGGAGCAACGGAAGACGAGGAGCCCTTGAAGCCCGAGGAGATGGACGTGTTCGATCGGCTGCGAGGGCTGCGGCGGCGGATGGCGGAGGAGATGGAGGTGCCGCCGTATGTGGTGTTCAGCGATGCGACGCTGCGGGACATGGTTCGGCGGATGCCACGCGACCACGGGCAGATGCTCGAGGTGAAGGGTGTTGGGCAGGCGAAGCTGGAGCGGTTTGGGGAGGCGTTTCTTGAGGAGCTTGCTTCGGCATAAGCTGGCCCTATGGCGGAGCACACGGGTGAATCGGGACAGTCGCGGTTTGATGAGGCGACGGCGTCGCACGGCGCGAAGCTGTTGCTCACGGCGTTCTTTACGCTGTTGTTGTCGCTTTCGGCGCAGTCGTTTCTGAAGATCCCGATGCCGCCGGACGGTGTGCCGCAGACGCTGCAGACGCTGGTGGTGGTCGTCGCGGCGATGGGGCTGGGCGGTCGCTGGGGGATGGCGAGCGTCGGTCTGTACCTGCTGATCGGGGCGCTTGGGGCCGGCGTTTTCAGCGACGGGTCTCGCGGTATGGAGACGCTGCTCGGGTTTACGGGCGGGTACCTGCTGGGGTTCTTTGTGTCGCAGCCTGTGATCGCATGGATCGTGCGTCGGAAGGACGGGACGGTGCGCGGGTGGGGCGCGATAAGTACGGCGATGCTGGCCGGGCACGCGGTGGTGTTCGTGATTGGGGTGCCTTGGCTGACGTTCGTTCTTGGTCGCGAAGACCCGACGTATGACCTATCGCGCGGGATCGAGGGTGGGCTCCTTCCGTTCCTGCCGGGAATGGTTTTGAAGTCGGTTGCGGCGGTGCTGATCGGGCTTGCGATTTGGCCGGGCTCCGTGCGGCGGTTTTGGTAGCTGGAATAGACGTGGATCGGGCGCGGTCTGCCCTCCGGCGGCGGGCTCGTGTGCACGTCGGAAAGGAAGGTAGACGAATGACGCGTCTCGCAGGTGGTTCAGGACGGAGGCTGCTCGCGGCAGGAGTGGTTGTGGCGGGCGGGCTTGGGCTCGGAACGCTCGGCACTCCGGTGGTGCGGGCCGAGGGGCGGGCGCTCGCGGCGGCGGAGGTGGAGTCGCCCAAGCTTGTGGTCGTGAAGTTCCACGCCGACTGGTGCGGGCGGTGCCGGGCGATGGAAGGGCCGACGGCCGAGGCGCGTGGCGCGCTGGTTGATGAGCCCGTGCTGTTCGTGAAGTTCGACTTCACCGATCAGTCGAAGGCTCGCCAGTCTGAGTTTCTCGCGAGCGTGACCGGGTTCGAGGCGGTGTGGGACACCTACGAGCGTCAGACTGGGTTCTCGCTTGTTGTGAACGCGGAGACGGGTGAGGTTGTGACGGAACTCAGGACGCCGGACGCGGCGGCGATCGAGGCGTCGATCCGCGAGCATCTGTAACCGCGGGCGACGGACGAACGGATTCTCCTTCTGGAGTGTGGGCGGGGCCTTTCGAGGTTCCCGCCCACGCTCATTTTTGCGTTGCGTCAGAATGGCCAGGGGACGCGGAGCCACTGGCCCGTGCTCGCGGCGGGCTGGCCTTCGGGAGTGCCGCTGGCGAACCAGCACCGGCCGGTGCGCGGGTTGCAGACGGTGCTGTAGATGGTGCGGAGGACCGGGGGCGTGCGCATCTCGACGGTTTCGTGGGCGAGGGTGTCGATGAGGTCGTCCGGCGCGTGCTCGGGCGGGTGGTTGGTGCAGATGTCCCGGAGGGCTTGCAGGCGTCGGGTTGTGGATGACGGCTGCGAGCGCGCGAGGCGGGCGGGGTCGGTCGGGTGGCGGGCGGCGGGGTGGTTTGTTGCGAGCAGGTGGTCGCCGATTGGATTGATTCGTTTGTGCGTGTCGGCGGTGCACTCGAAGACGGCAGGGTCGTTGGTCTTGCTGTCGAGAGCGACGAGGATAATGCCGCGGTCTCGTTCGACTTCGGTCAGTTTGCCTTCGAGATCGTCGAGCGTTGCGCAGGTTTCGAGTGCTTCGCGGAGCCAGAAGAGCCAGGAGATGCGAGGCTTGTCTGATGGCGGGAGTCGTTTGGCGTGCATGGTGTGGGCGTGGAGCCAGAGGCCCTCGGCGTTGCAGCCCGTGTCAACGTCGATGTCGCCGCGGATGCCGAGCGCGAGGATGGGGATGCGGTTGGGGGTGTTGTGGACGACGGCCTCGCAGCCTCGTAGGAGCAGGGGCGGGTACCAGTCGGTGTTGCGGGCGACCCAGGACTTGCCTTCGAGTTTGGCGACGACGGCGGAGCACATAGGGCCGTCGGCGATGGACGGGTCGCCGGGTGTGGCGATGTCGGCGTAGAGGAAATCGGTGATATCGGCGAGTGGTCGCTGCGCGCCGTCGGCCATCGCGGCGATTTCGGTTTGGATGTGCGTGGGCAGATCGTCGAGCCAGGCGAGGGACTGGGTGCGCATGGCGTCGGGGGTGAGGCGTTTGAGGGTGCAGAAGCGGCGCATGAACTCGGCGTGGATGTCATCGAGGAGTGGCGCGAGGTGCTTGCCGTGGGCGAAGCCGGCGTCTTCGGGGGTGGGTGGCAGGTTGATGAGACTGAGTTCGGCGATGGGGTTGCCCCGTAGAGTGCGTGATGGAATCGGTTGGACTGTACACGGACGCTTCGGTGTATGACATCTTGCACGGGCCGGGGACGGCTGAGGATGTTGATGCGCTCGAGGCGATCGCGGCGCGGTACGCGTCGAACGCGCCCGATGTGTGGCTTGAGCCGGCGTGCGGGAGCGGGCGGTACTTGCGTGTTGCGGCCGGGCGTGGGCACTCGGTCATCGGGTTTGACTACGAGACCGGCATGGTCGACTATGCGCGGCAGCGTGCGGAGCGGGCCGGCGTGGCGGATCGGTCGTCGTTCTTTGTGGGCGATATGCGCGGCTTCGGTGCGCACGTTGAGAAGAGGTCGGTTGGTTTCGCGTTCAACCTGATCAATACATTTCGGCACCTTGAGACCGATGTGGATGCGTTGCGTCACTTCGAGGAGATCGCACGCGTGCTTGCGCCGGGCGGGGTGTATGTGGTTGGGATCAGCCTGACGGTGTACGGGCTTGAGCCGCCGAGCGAGGATGTGTGGGAGGGTGCGCGGGGGCGGTGCAAGGTGTCGCAGGTGGTTCAGTACATGCCGCCGACGGATCCGGATGGGGACCGGATGGAGCAGGTGTACAGCCACTTGACGATCGAGCGGCCGCGGGGGGCGGAGCATCGGCCGAGTCACTATGCGCTGCGGGCGTACGACCTCGATCAGTGGCGGACGCTGATCGGGCGGAGCGCGCTGCGCGAGGTGGCGGTTGTTGATCAGGAGGGGGAGACCTGTGAGGCGACGGCGCCGGGGTATTCGCTGTGGGTGCTTGGGTGCGGGTGACCGGGTGCTATTCGATGGGGACGCGTGTGTTGAATCGCGCTCTGCGGGCGGGGTCTTCGATCCCAACGAAGATGGAAGAGCCGGCGAGGCGTGCCATGCCGTTGGGGTAAACGAGGCGTCGGACGGTTGAGGCGCCCGGTGCGAGTTGGGCGATGCTCGCGGACTGTCGCGGGAAGCCTCTGGTTGCGCCGTGGAGGATCAGGTCGAGCGGCTCATCGGAGGTGTTGGTCACGACGGCTTCGATGGCGACGTTGATGCCGGCGCGATCGATGACAGCGCGGGCGTCGAGCTCGATGCCGTCGAGCGTGAGCGTGATGGCCGAGGGTGCGCGGAGGTAGTCTTGCACGGGGCCCGATCGGATGATGACGTCGGCGACGAAGGGCTTCTGGCCCGCGAGTTCGACGGCGGAGAACGAGAGCTCGATCGGGACATCTGTGGTCTCGCCCGGTCCGATGCTGAAGCGTGAGACTCGGGGTGAGAGATCCCAGCCGGTGCGTCGGCCTTGTTCGTTGCGCTCGGCGGGTTCGAGGATGATGATGTCGCCGTCGATGGCGACCTGCCACGGATTGGAGATGACGACGTTGCGTTGGTGCGGGCCGGGTGTGGTCTGGATGATCGGGTTGTCGACGCGGATCGAGGCGATGAACATCGCGATCTCGGCGTCGACGCCCTCGACGAAGGTCGGCATGGACGACACCGGCAGCTCGTGGAGGGTGATCGTGCTGCCGCCGGTTGATTCGAGCTGCGTGGCAGTCACGGTGCCGGTTGGGTTGCCCCAGATATCGAGACGGGTGAGCTGGCCTTTGCCGAGGTTGGTCCTGACCCAGGCGTTGTCGGGAGAGGCGTCGTCGTTCCACGCGACGAGCGCGCCTCCGCGTGGGTCGTCCGGGTCTGTCGGGAGGAGGAGGTAGGCACGGACGCCTGGTGTCACGTCGAGCTCGGCGGCGACGGTCCTGCCGCGGAGCCGGTCGATGGTTGCCCGCCACGCCGGGACAGCGGGCGCGGGGCTGACGATGCCGTCCCGCTCGCTGAGCGTCCACGCGTTGGCGAGCTGGTGGATGAGCTTGACGCCGAGGGGCTGGGCGTGTGCTTCGGCGATGATCATGCGTTTGACGAGCTCGGCGCTGGTGCTGTCTGGGGCGAACGCGTCGTCGTGTCGGATGCCGTAGGCGAGTGTGAGCTCGGTGCCTTCGGCGAGGGGCGAGCTCGCCCAATCGGAGACCGCGTGCTCGACGGTGTCCACGCCTGTGTTGGGACTGAAAACCAGCGTGAGGTGGTCGGGGTCTCGGGTGTGGTGGGTTGGGATCGCGAGGTGGGGCCTTTGCGTGATGCCGATGCGTGGGCCGGGCACGAGGGTTGCGAGCTGCGAGCGGACGCGGGCGAGGTCGCCGCGGGTTCCGGAGAAGTCGGGTCGGGGGCTCGTCGAACCGATCTGCCAGCGGGTGGCGATCTGCCCGAGTCGATCGAGCATCGGGTCGAGGTAGGGCTGCCAGGTGTCGCGGCTTCGGCTGAGGGCGTCGAGCACGCCGGTGGCGTCGAGTACCAGGCTGGCTTGGATCGACGCGGGGAGGGTGTGGAGCGCGATCGCGGGGTCGGCCCAGTCGTGATCTGCGCTGGTGAGCACGGCGACGAGCTTCTCGGTGCGGGTGGAGATGGCGTCCGTGGTGGTGGCGGTGTTCCAGGCGCCGATTGTGATGCCGTGAGTCGAGAGCGCACGGCCGATGGTGGGCAGCGCCGTGAGCAGCTGGTCGTTCCAGTCGTCGGCGGCGAGCGCGAAGCGGGTGCGGCCTGTCTGTTGGAAGCCGCCCTCCGCGATCGTTCGCGACGAGGGTGGCGGCACGAGGGCGAGTGCGCAGGACGCCTGGCCGACCGGTTCGCCGTTGGCGAGGATGTCAAGGGTTGCTCGGTACCATCCGAAGCGTGGGAGCTGGACGGGCCAGGTCTGCGGGATCGCGGCGGAGCGCGTCGCGAGTTGCTCTTGGACCACGGGGCGGCCTTGCGCGTCTGTGATGGTGAGCCGTGCGGCGAGCCGGTCTCCCGTGAGATCCCTGACAAGGAACTCGAGCATCGTTCTGGTTGGTGGACTGTCCTCGGCGGCGACGACTCCGCCGGGGGTTGAGGCGCGGAGCCAGATGCGTGGCAGCTGCGAGACCGCGAGGTCGTCCATCCAGACGCGTGCGGTGAGGTCCTCGGGCCAGACCTGGTGCTGGCCCAGCGTTGGCTCTTGGTACTGCTCGGGCTGGACGAGTTCGGCGTCGATCTGGAGGAAGGCGGCGTTGGGGTGTGCGCCGCCTTGGACGTTGATCTCGATGGGGGTCCAGTCGTTGCCGGGGGCGGCGGGGTCGCTGGTATATTCGGCACCGGGGATGGGGGTGGTGTCTTCGGCGAGCAGGCGGGCGACGAGGCGGAAGCGGGCGTGGGTGAGCTGTTCGCCTCGGACGAAGCAGGTGACTCGGTAGTCGGCGTCGGCGAAGATTGGGAGCGCGCCGGGGCGGAGGCGGAGGCATGTCGAGCCGCGTTCGACGGGGAGGAGGATCGAGCGTCTGCCGGATCGGGCGTGGGCCTCCGAGAAGGCTGCGCGGTTGTAGACGGGGTAGCCAGGGCGGGTGATGCCCTGGTCGGGGTCGGACTGGGCTCGGAAGAAGTCGGCGGGGACGGCGAAGGGGTTGTCGGGCTCTTCGAAGTCGTAGGCGGCGACGGTGCGGCGGTTGGATTCGACTCGGCCCGTGAGCTGGGCGAGGGCGGGCGCGGCGGCGAGTAGGGCCAGCAGGGTGAGGGCGCAGCGGTGTCTCGGGCGTGCCTTGGGCATGGAGTGGGTATCGGCCGGAATGTCGGGGCGGCTGGACCGGTTGGGGATGAAGTAGACTTGCAGATGACCTGGCCCGAGGGGGCGATGGTGGAGGTGCGGGATGGATGCAACGCCGCTGGAGCGATATGAGCCTGACGTGAGCCCCGAGGAGGCGTCGCGGCGGTTCTACAACGTGATGCGGCACCGGCGGACGGTGCGGATGTTTTCGGATCGGCCGGTGTCACGGGAGACGATCGAGCATGTGATCTCGGCGGCGGGGACGAGCCCGAGCGGGGCGCACAAGCAGCCCTGGCGGTTTGTCGCGGTGAGCGACCCGGCGATGAAGACAAAGATCCGCGAGGCGGCCGAGGCCGAGGAGCGGGAGTTCTATGGCAGGCGGGCGGGGGATGAGTGGCTGGCGGACCTGCAGCCTTTCGGGACGGACGCGGAGAAGCCGTTTCTTGAGATCGCTCCGTGGCTGGTTGTGGTCTTCAAGATGATGAAGACGGACGAGGGCGGGAAGGTGTATTACGCGCAGGAGTCGGTCGGGCTGGCGACGGGGATGCTGCTGGCGGCGGCGCATCACGCGGGGCTGGCGACGCTGACGCACACGCCGAGCCCGATGGGGTTCTTGCGGCAGGTCTTGAACCGGCCCGATCACGAGCGGCCTTATTTGCTGATCCCGATGGGGTATCCGGCGGATGATTGTGTTGTGCCGAGGCTCTCCCGGAAATCGCTGGATGAGATCGCGGTGTTCGTTGAGTGAGCGGTTCCCTCGCTTGCGCTTCGGGCTCGTCTGGTTGCATTAGGACGAGCGGCCGCCTCGGGATTTGAACAGTTTGACTGACAGGGCGAAGAAGATCGCTGCACCGACGAGGTGGAAGGTGACCTGTGCGCCGAGGGCGAGGGTGAAGACCGGGAGCTGGACCTGGGCATCCGCGAGCTGGTAGGTGTCGGTGCCGAAGCCGGCGTCGATGCCGTGTTCGATGATGGCGGCGATCATGGTGACGGGGTGGTAGATGAAGAGCGTTGTGCCGATGATGTCCTCGCTGGGGCCGTAGCCGTCGAGGACGACCTCCATGAAGATGAGTGTGAGGACGGCGACGCCGACCCAGAGGGTGATGAGCAGGATGATGTTGCAGGCGATGGCGGTGATGATCTTCTTGAAGGCGAGGCTGAAGAGCAGGCCCGACGCGAGGTAGAACAGCGCTGTAGGTATAAGTACGGCGGGGATGAGCAGGACGTCGGCCGGGGCGAAGTGGCCCATGATGGCCGCGGCGATGAAGTGCAGCATGAGCAGCGCGACGGGGAGGATGAGCCTTCTGAGCGAGGCGAGGATCTTGCTGGCGAGGATGTGTCGGCCCGAGATGGGCGCAGTAATGAGGACGTCCCAGGTTCGGGCTTCGCGCTCGGATGAGATCGCGCCGGTGGTTGACACGGCGGCGAGGAGCGTGACAAGGGCGAGGCCCGTGAAGCCCAGGAGCTGGTGGAGCGGGCCCTCGGCCATGCCGACGTCGATGTAGGCCCAGCCGAGGAAGAGCGTCAGCACGATGACAACGACGACGGCGTGCCAGCGGCGCGGGAAGAGGCGTGCGGTGGCTTCGCGCCAATAGACGGGTGCCGCGTTGAGCTTTCGGAGTCTGCGAGAGGACTGCTTCTCGGTTGGGGCCTGGACGGCGGCGTCGCCCGAGTCGCCCGCGCCTGCGAGTTGTGTGGCGACGGCCCGTGATGCGATGAGGGTGATGATGGTTGCCTGGATGACGAGCCAGGCGGCGTTGGCAGCCCAGGCGTGGTCGGCGATCCATTGCAGCCGCGCGGGGACCGGCACGCCGAGCGGGCTGCCGGCCATCTCGAATGCGAGCACGACGGGCGGGCAGGTGCCGATCATGGCGGTGGCGATGCCCGCGAGGACCTCACGCGGGATGCCGAGGTTGACCGCGTTGAAGAAGTTGTTCTGGAGCGCGACGGCACCGATGATGGCGGGCGCGACGGTGAGCAGGCCCATGGTGAGGAAGGCGTAGACAATCGCACCGGCTGCGCCGCGGTGCCAGGTGGAGAACCAGACGCCGAGGGCCGCGCCGAGGTAGGTGGTGCAGAAGGCGACGGCGACGAAGGCGAGGATGGTCTCGCCCGGGACGCCGCCGAAGACGCGGAGTGCGAGCAGGGGCGGCGCGGCGATAAGACCCAGAACGAGCGCCTCTTGCAAGCGTGCGGCAAGCTTGCCGACGACGATCTGGAGCGGCGAGACGGGGGTCGTGGCGAGGGTGTCGAGCGTGCGGGCTCGGCGTTCGTCGCAGATCGAGCCGGCGGTGAGCACGGGGCCGAGCAGGGTGAGCAGCGCGAAGCCGATCCAGAGCAGGGAGTAGGTGAGGAACTGGACGGTTCGGGTGAGTTCCTGGGCGCGGTAGATGACGGAGTCGCCGGCCCAGCCGTATGAGTTGGTCATAGTGAGCAGGACGAAGACGACGCCGAAGGCGAGGAGCAGGGCGAAGCCTGCGCGGTTGATGTAGGTGGACTTTCTTCGGCCTGCTACTCGGAGCTCGCGCGCGAGGATGGGGTTGAGCACCAGGCGCTTGGGGAGCGAGGCGAGGTTGCGGACGAGCGCGCTCATTGCAGCTCGCCCTTGGTGAGTGTGATGAAGGCGTCTTCGAGGCGCGGGGCTTGGGGTGCGAAGGCCTCTATGCGGAGGTTGTGCTTGAGGACGAGCTCGACGACGGTGTGGTGGCTGGTGTGACCCGGGGCGAGGGTGACATCGAGCCCGGTGTCGGTGGCGGCGGCGCTCGCGATGCGTTCGTCGGCGGCGATGGCGTCTGCGGCGGCGGTGAAGTTGGTTGTGCCGTTCTTTTCTACCGTGACGAGGATGCGGTGGCCCTTTCCGATGCGGGCGTAGGCGTCGTCGATGGAGCCCGAGAAGAGCAGCTTGCCCTTCTCGATGATGCCGATGACGGTGGACATCTCGGCGAGCTCGCTGAGGATGTGGCTTGAGACGATGAGGGTCTTGCCCATTCGGCCCAGCTCGGTGAGCAGCTCGCGCATCTCGATGCGAGCGCGTGGGTCGAGGCCGCTGGCGGGTTCGTCGAGGAGCAGGACCTTTGGGTCGTGGACGAGGACGCGTGCGACGCCAAGGCGTTGCTGCATGCCTCGGCTGAGGCTGTCGACCATGGCGGTGCGTTTGGATGTGAGATCGGTGAGTTCGAGGACGCCGTCGATGGTGGATCGTCGTTGCTTGCGTGGGAGGCCGTAGGCGGCGGCGAAGAAGTGGAGGTATTCGTCGACGGTGAGGTCGTGGTAGACGCCCAGGAAGTCGGGCATGTAGCCGATGATTTTGCGGATGCGGTCGCCCTCGGTGCGTGTGTCCATGCCGGCGACTTTGGCGGTGCCGGCGTCGGCTTTGAGCAGGCAGGCGAGGATCTTCATGGTGGTGCTTTTGCCCGCGCCGTTTGGGCCGATGAAGCCGAAGATCTGGCCGGCGTCGAGGTTGAGTGTGAGATCGTCCACGGCGACGAGGTCGCCGAACTTCTTGCGGATGGAGTTGATCTCGATCATGGAGCGACCTCGTTCTTCTTGGGCATTGGTGTGAGGATGCGGTAGTGCGTGAAGCGTGTGCGGGTGGCTTGGTCGCTGGTGATGAAGGCTGATGTTGCGGGCGCGTTTTCGATGAGCAGATCGATGCGGGCCCAGCCGGCGGTTTGGAGGGCTGCGATGCTGGTGTTGCGTTGGGTGGGTTCGCCTGCGAGGACGGCGAGCGTTGCGAGGGTGGCTTTGCCGTCGCTCGGTGTGTCCCAGCCGTTTGCGCCGGGGAAGACTGGGGCCAGGGTGATCGTGGCCCCTTCGGCGCTGGATTGTTGGTAGATCTGGTCGTTCCACGTGACGCGGGCGGCGGCGATGCGTGCCGTCTCGGGGAGGTTGGTGAAGTCGGCGACGAGTTCGTTGGCAGTGCCGGTCTCGCGCAGCGCGACGGCGAAGGTGGGCGGCGTCGGGCCTTGGGCGTGGAGCGTGACGAGCGACCAGATGCGTGACGGGATGCGGAGCGGCTCGATGCCGGCGTGGGCGGCGGCGCCCGGGCCTGTCGGGGTCTGGCGGAAGGTCATGCCCGAGAACGGCGCGGCGTCGCCTCGGCCTGACTCGAACGGTCGCCACGCTGCGCGGGTGGATGACTCGAGCTCGAACGGGGACTGCGAGGCGTGGAAGAGCAGCGATGCTTCGGCGGACCAGCCGGCGAGGTGCGGCGGGAGCTGGGCGGCGGCGTTCTCTGTGCCGGCGAGGGGGAGCGCGAGATTGGGCAGGATGAGGTCGGTGGCGGCGGCGGTGCCGACGTCGGCTTTGCCTGTCTGGAAGAGCCCCGGCGCGACGTAGGCGACGGCTCCCACGGCGGCGATCCACGCGAGCGCGCTGAGCCAGGCGAGGGGGCGTCGGCGGAGCATGCCGAGGAGGATGAAGTCGAACGGGCCGAGGAGCAGCACGAGGGTGAGCGGGACGGCGGCGATGAGGATGAATCCGCCTGTGCCGGGCGGTTGTGTGGTGACGACGCCGTCGATGTGTCGGTAGAGCAGGCCGTCGGATGTTGTACGCGACTGGCGTTCGTACCATGACGCGTGACCCGCCTGCAGAGTGATCGCGAGGTCGTCATCGGGGGGGCCGACGCCGGCGATGGGTTCGAGCAGTTCGCCGAGCGCCTCGGTTGCGGCGTCGCTGGAGAGCGGGTCGGTGGTGAAGAGTGCGAGCGTGCCGAGGCCGAGCGGACCGGCGGCGGCGACTTGGATCCCCGCACTGTTGGTTTGAGCGTTCCATCCGGCGCTGCGCGCGGTTGCGCTGAGGTCAATTGGCCGGACGACGCCTTCCGGAGTTTGTGTGACCAGGCCCAGCTCGATGTTTGCGGTGGCGGGCGTGACGCTGAGCCAGCGGGCGTTTTCGGATCCGGGCCCGTCGGCGAGGAGCAGGAGTGTGCCTCCTGAGGCGGTCCAGCGGACGATGGCCTCGGCCGCGCGCGGGTCGATGCCCTGCAGGCTTGCGGGTTCGAGGATGAGCAGGTCGATGCCGTCGTAGGCGAGTCGGCTCGGCGGGAGCCGGTCGGGGGCGATGTTGATCGGTCGGAAGCTGTTGCGCGTGGCCGTGGTGGTTGTGCGTGCGGGTTGTTCTTGTTCGCTTTCGGTTGGTTCGCCGTCGGTCTCGTTGGCGCTGCGAGAGGCGCGGATGGCGTCGATGGCAGCGGCGGCCGGGAGTCGGGTCGAAGCGGAGAGGACGAAGCCCTCGGCTCTGAGCAGCGCGGGGAGGCGGGCGTCGGTTGGGCCTGGGGACTGGCGGTAGTCGAGCGACGCGACTCGGCCGCGTTGTTCGTCGAAGGCGGTCACCGAGACGGTGTCGGTCCACCATGGGAGGTGGACGGTCATGGGGACGAGCGCGCCGGACTGTGCTGCGGTCGCGAAGGGGGCGACGTGGCTGATGCGTTCGCCGCCGGCGACGTAGGAGAGCTCGACGTATCCCGAGAGCGGGTCGTCGACGGCCTGGACGGCGACGGTGATGGGTGCCCAGCAGCCGGCGGGCATGATGTTCGCGAAGCCGAAGTCGGCGAAGACGGTGGGCTCGTCGGGGGTTTCAATCTGCGCGTGCGGCGTGGCGCAGATGAGCGTGAACAGGATGGCGACGAGAGCGCGCGTCACAGGTAGACCTTGCGGTTGTAGATGTACCACTCGACGAGCATGATGAGCATGACGAGGACGAGCAGCCAGGGCCAGAGCCTGCGGGGGGCGTCGGCGGAGCCGGATGCGGCGGCGGCGACGTCGCCCGAGGCGAAGGGCAGCGAGTCTTGCGGCCGGATGTCGGTCTCGTTGAGGTCGAGCAGGTTGACGGCGAGGGCTCGGGAGACGAGCGCGCCGTCGGCGGTGTCGCGCGGGCCGGCGGGGCCCGACCATTCGAGGGTGTAGAGGCCGGCCTGTGTGATTGGGCCGAAGGCGACGCGGCCGTCGGGGGCGGGGGTCAGATCCATGTCCGGAGCATTGGGGATGCGGACGCGGACGTTGCGTGCGCCGAGGGGGAGGCGCGGGCTGAGCGTGCCGCCGGGGCGTGCGGAGGCGAGCTCGGGCTGGTCGGCACCGACGCCGCCGAGGGCTTCGACGGCTGTGGCGAGGAAGACGACGTAGCTGACGTCGAACGGCCAGGAGGACTTGTCGGGGTCGAAGGCGACGACGATGGCGCGGGTGCCGGCGGTGGCGGCGTCGAAGATGACCGGGCCCGCGCCGGTTTCGGCGAGGACGCGGGCTGCGGAGTCGTCGGCAATTTCGATGCGCGGCGCGTCGGCGATGGTGATTCGGCCGCCGAGCTCGAGGTCGCGCATGACGGGGTGGGACTGGTCCCAGTCGATGACCTCGTCGACGCCGACGGTGCCGGCGAAGGAGAGGCCCAGGCCTTCGGGGATGCCGCCGAGGACGAGGTAACTGCCTGCGTCGAGGGGCTGATCGGGGAGCCAGTCGTCGAGGACGATGGCGTCGTAGCTGCCGAGCTGGCCTTGATCGCGTTGGGTGTTGAACTCGTCGGGGGTTAAGTTGACGAGCTCGCCGAGGGGGAGGCCTTCGAGGGCGAGGCTGGTGAAGAAGTCGTCTTCGCTGACGACGGCGACGGCGAGGCGTTTGGCGGGGGGGATGACGGCCCAGCCGGTGTCGTCGGCGGCGAGCAGGTCGGGCAGATTGTCGGTGGGGCGAACGCGGATCTCGGCGTTTGCGCCGGCGACGCGGTCGATGATGAAGACGACGCCGCCGGCACCCATGGCGGTTGCGTCGGCGGGCGTGAGCGTTGCGGGCCGGACGCTGATGATGTCGCCGGCGATGCGGAGCTCGACGTCGGCGGTGCGTTCGGTGGTGCTTGTGGATGAGAGGCCGACGAAGAGGGAGAGCTCGCGTGGGTTCTCGAAGGAGCGTTCGGCGCGGAGGCCGGTGATGCCCACGTTGTGAGGGTAGTTGTCTGCGGCGCCTGTTGAGCCGATGCGGTTGTAGATGACTGTGTCTTCGGGGCCTGGGGAGACGTCGCGTGCGTCGGCGATGTTGCCGTCGGTCCAGAGGTGGACGGTGCCGACGATGGGGGCGAGTTCAAGGAGTGCGCCGTCGCGGTCGACGCGGGTCTGTCGGAGGCCCTGTGCTTCGGCGAGCGTGTAGGCCTGCGCGGCTTGTGTTGGTGCATCGGTGATCTCGATGGAGTTGATTGCAGCGCGGAGGAGGGACTTGTCGCCTGTCATGATCTGGCGGACCTCGGCGGTGCTGTCGAAGGCGATGACGGTGGCGAGGTCGGCGGTGGCGTTGTCGCCGTCGATCAGGCGGTCGAGCCAGGCGGGCTCGGCGAGGGCGTCGATGAAGTCGAGGGCTTCTTGCTTGGCTTGGTCGAGGCGGGTGGCTTGCTCACCGGCAATCGTGCCATCAAGCGCCGCCATGCTTGCGGAGCGGTCGATGATGATGGTGTGGCGGCTGCCAGTGACGGCGGTTGAGTCGAGCTCGGGCTGGGCCAGGGCGAAGAGGCCCGCGATGAGGGCGAGGAGCTGGAGGAACAGGAGCAGGTTCTTCCGCAGGCGCTGGAAGGGGGCGTTGGCCTGCATGTCTTCGATGGTCTGCTTCCAGAGCAGAGTCGAAGAGACCTCGACATCGCGGCGGCGGAGCTTGAGGAAGTAGAGGATCAGCAGCGTCGGGATGGCGACGGCAGCGGCGATCGCGGCGAGGGCCGGGGTGGCGAAGGTCATGGGGTTTGCACCCCTTCCGTCGGCGGCAACCAGAGCGGCGGACGAACAGCGAACGGCTCGGGCGATGCGAGCACACCAGAGTCATCGGGAAGCGGATGACGGAGCATGATGAGATAGAGCTCGCCGTCATCGAACCGGAACTCGAGCGTGCCCGGGCAGCAGGAGAACGACAGCCGAGGACCAGCTTTCCAGATGACGGCCTCGATGGTGCCGTCGTGCAGCGTGCGGTGCGCGATGCCGAATTGATCGAGTCGCTCTCCGACGACTTCGGCCGGCATGGCCAGATCGAAATGCTCGTCGAGAGTTCGGTCCATCTCGTGTCGCTGCATGTAGAGGTGGATTGGGGCGTCGTTGTAGACGCAGCCGGTGAGAAGTGCGCAGTTCAGGATTGCCAAATGTGACAGGTACCTGTTCACGGACGCCCCTCAATGATCGTCAACGAATCCAGGAGCAGCCAAACACCACAGACGAACAACAGCACTGACATCGATGCAATCACAGCATGTCGAACTCGTCTACCTACTCTTGGAGACCGGAACATCATCGCAAGCCCAGAAACGCCAACCACAATCGTCCCCGCGCACAGCAAAGCACGAGCTTGCCTAAATCCACCTGTCTGCCCCGGCGGCATAAACACCCACGCGACTCCGACCAAACAACAAAACACGATCACGTACAGGAGCCATATCGTCTGGCCACATTTCGCCACCACGTAATCTTTCATCGCACCAGCCCTCGTCTGCGGAGGTAGTCGAGGATGAGCGTGTCCATCGGGGTGTCGCTGCGCACGGTCATCTGGGTGATGTCGCGGCGTGCGCAGAACTCGCGGAGGCGGGTGGTGTACGCGGCGAGGTTCTGCTTGTACTTCTTGAGCAGGGGTGCGCTGACGGTGATGTCGGCGCGATCGCCGTCTTCGAGGTCTTTGAGGCGGAGGTCGCCGGCGAGTTCGGGGTCGAGCTCTTGTGGGCTGAGGACTTGCATGACGAAGAGGTCGTAGCCCCGGCCCACGAGCAGGCGGAGGCCGTTGTCATAGCCCTCTTTGATGAGCATGTCGGAGATCAGGACCATGACGCCCTTGCCGCGGCGGGTGAGGGCGATGCGTTTGCAGGCCTCCGAGAACTCAGGCACGTCGGGGGAGTCGGTGTCGCCGATGCCGGCGGCGGGCTCGAGGTTGCAGAGGAAGCGTGCGAGGTCGTGGGTTCGGCGTTTGCCGCGGAGGTCCATGACCCGTGTCAACAACTCGGCGTTCGCTCCGATGGCGGTGCAGGCGACGCGGTTGTAGTTAGAGAGGCCGATGTAGCCAAGGGCCATGGCGAGCTGCTGCATGAGGAAGAACTTGTTGGGCTCGCCCGTGTCGGCGGAGGCGGAGGCGTCGATGACCAGGTGCAGGGAGAGGTCTTCCTCTTCGAGGAAGAGCTTCAGGAAGAGGCGGTCGAGTCGGCCGAAGATGTTCCAGTCGATGTGGCGGAGGTCGTCGCCCACGACGTAGGGGCGGTGGTCGGCGAACTCGACGGACTCGCCGCGTTTCTTGCTGCGGCGTTCGCCCTTGAGCTTGCCGGTGAGGACCTTTCGGCTGGTGATGTCGAGGCGATCGAGCCGCGCGATGAGGTCGGCGGGGAGGAGATCTTCGAGGGAAGACGGTCGGGTTGGGGAGGGGGTGCGGATCATTAGTTGCCACGAGTCTCCGGTGCAGATGTCGGGTGCGCTTCTGCGATCGCGTTGCACTCCGGGCAGTTGCCAGACGTGTTGCCGGTCATGAGATAACCACAATTCCAGCATCCGCCGCTTTGTCGGTTGCGGCGTATCTGCGTGTTGCGCCGCACCTCGACGTAGCCGGCGAACAACGCCCCGACAACTCCCCCAAACAACCACGCGAGGATCCCAACGAACTGCAACATCCCTGTGGCGGAACCGCCAAGCGACGCGTGCCACTTCGTGACGAGTGTGATGCCACTTCCGACGAACACACCGATTCCAATCCACGAGCCAAATCGCGTCCATTGACGGCGGTGTTCGTCCTTTAGGGATCCGGGATCCCGAGCCGGCGGGACCGCGGCCATCCTGTCTTCGACAAACGGTTCGGTGTTGGTCACCGCTCTACTCCGAGCGGCAACAACTCGAATGAAAGCTCAGTCGTTCCACGTCGCCGATCTACGCCTGGCCACATCGGCATAGGGATGACGGGTCCGTCGGCGATGGCGTGCGGCATCGTGTGTGTGCCATCCGGTACGACGATGCGGATGCAGTAGAGCTGGCCGTCGATCATGAGACCGCGGTCGGTGATGCGGGAGTGCTGCGACGTGTGTGTGAGGCTCTCAAGCTCAGCGGGCTTGTCGAGTTCGATTCGAAACGCATCCGATTCAATCCACTCGTCGGCAGACAGAATCGTAACTCGAGGCGGGTCGGTCTGTTCGAGGCGTTCGGCTTGCTGCACGAGCATTGCGGCGATGATTGCCGAGATCTGGTTCATGCGCCGGCTCCCATCGGCACAGGCTCAGTAGGGGTGATCTGAAGGATCTGGTCCACGATCGCGTCGGGGTCGACGCGGTCGGCCTCGGCTTCGAAGTTCAGGATCAAGCGGTGGCGCAGGCACAAGTGGGCGACGTGCTTGATGTCGTCGTGGCCGACGTGGTAGCGGCCCTGGGTGACGGCGCGGACCTTGGCGCCGAGGATCAGGGCCTGGGCGCCGCGGGGGCTCGAGCCGGTGCGGACGTACTTGTTCGTGGCGCTGCCCGAGCCTCCCGCGTGCTCGCCTTCGGGGTGGGTCGCGAGGACGAGGCGTGCCGCGTACTGCTTGACGTGCGGGGCGACGACGACGCTGCGGATGAGGTGCTGGGCGTCAAGGATCGTTTGTGCGTCCATGACGCGGCCGACGGTCGGGGTCTCGGCGCCGGTGGTGCGGTCGAGGATGGTCATGAGGTCGTCGAGCTGGGAGTAGCCGACGCTGATCTTGAACATGAAGCGGTCGAGCTGGGCCTCGGGCAGGGGGTAGGTGCCCTCTTGCTCGATGGGGTTCTGCGTGGCAAGGACGATGAAGGGCTTGTCGAGTTCGTAGGTTTCGCCGGCGACGGTGACGGAGCGTTCCTGCATGGCTTCGAGGAGGGCTGACTGGGTTTTGGGAGTGGCTCGGTTGATCTCGTCGGCCAGAACCACCTGCGCGAAGATTGGACCCCGCTGGAACTGGAAGGCGCGTCGGCCTTGCTCGTCTTCGGTGACGATGTTGGTGCCGACGACGTCGGCGGGCATGAGGTCGGGGGTGAACTGGATGCGGCTGAAGGGCAGGTGGAGCGTCTCGGCGAGCGTGCGGACGAGGAGCGTTTTGCCGAGGCCTGGGACGCCTTCGAGCAGGACGTTTCCGCCGGCGAAGAGCGAGGTGAGGACGGCGTCGACGACGTCGCGCTGGCCGACCATGACCTTGGCGATCTCGGAGAGGAGTGTGTCGTAAGTGGACTTGAAGGCTTCGCACCTTTCGGCGACTTGTTGTTCGGTGAGTTCTGACATCGTGGGCTCCGTTGATCGACCTTGCTAGTCGTCTTGCATCTCGTCTTGGGCGCGTTTCTTGGCTTTCATGAGGCGGGAGAGGCCGGCGTCTTCGTCTTCTTGTTTCGGTTCGCTTGTGTTGGGCTTGGTCTTGGGTTGCTGGATGACGGCGGCTGGCTTGTCTCCCAGTTCGACTTCGGTTGTGGTTTGCGTCGCGTCGGCTTCGAACTTGGTTGCGGCGGCTTCGCGGGCTTTTTGCATGGCGTCTTTGGCGTCTTGCTGGCTCATGCGGGATTGGGCGCGGGCTTGGGCGCGCTTGAGTGATTCGAGGCTCTCGCCGGCGGCGGCGGTTGATCGGCCAAAGGCTCTGGCGGCGACGCGGCGGAAGAGCGCGAGGTCGATGCGGACTCTGCGGACGGCGACGTCGATCAAGAACACGAACAGCGTCAGCAGGATCGCGGCGAGGAAGGCGGGCTCGCGCGCGACGGGGAACGTGAGGCCCGCTCGGCTCCAGAGGTCGGCCTGCTGCGGGTCGGCCGGCAGGACTCGGCCTCCGGTGCGCTCAGCGATCTGGCGGAGCAGTGCCGCGTTGTCTTCGAGGGCGCGGAACTCGTCGGTGAATGGCTTGGTGACGGCGGCCTGGATGGAGCCCTCGGTGCGCTGGCTGGTGTCGGTCGCGGGTGCTTCGTAGCGCATGCCGACGACGTAGGAGCCGGGGTCGGCGGCTTCGAACTCGGCGACGTATCGGCCGGGGCCTTCCTGGCGCAACGTGATGTCTTGGGCTTCGCCGGTCGGGCCCGCGACTCGGCCCACGATGGTGGCGAAGTTGACTCGTTCGCCGGTGGCGCGGGTGAGGTCGACGATGAGCGTGGAGCGGTCGCCGTCGGTCTCGATGCGGGTGCGGGCTTCGGCGCTGCCGCTTGGTCGCATCGCCCATCGGATGTGCTCGGCCCAGAAGCTGTCGAAGCCGGGCCAGGCGGTCCAGTCGGCGGCCCAGCGTGTTGAGACGTCTCCGGTGAATGCAACGACGCGGCCCAAGCCTCGCTGCCATTGGGCCATGATGGGGTCGTTCTCTGGGCCTCGGATTGTCGTGACGGCGAGGCCGTCTTGGCGATCGGCGGTGACGACGTAGCCGGTGAGCGCGGGGACGGCGGAGATGCCGCGCATGGGAGTGCTGGGCATGCCGGTGGTGCTGGGCGCGAAGGGCGGGCCTTCCCAGATGAGGGATCGCTTTACGGTTTGAGCTTCTTTGATGAAGATCTGCGGGAGGGTGGCGAGCTGGCGGGAGGTGGTGATGCCGTAGTAGCTGCCCCCGGTGATCTCGGCGATGTTTCGGAGACGCAGGAGGTCGGGGCTGCCCGGGCCGCCCATGTGCGGGAAGACGCCGACGGTGCTGATGGTGATGCCGGCGTCGGCGAACTTCTGGAGCAGGGCTCGGCCTGGTGGTGAGGGGTCGCCGTCGGAGATGATGATGGCGTGCTTCTGGCCGGCCTCGGCGGCAGCGAGCGCGTCGTAGGCCATCTCGACGGAGGGGGCCATGTTCTGCATGTCGCCGAAGGTGAGGCGCTTGATGGCTTGGCGGACCGCGGAGCCGTCGCCCTTGGGCGCCATTTCGTAGACCCAGCGCATGGTGCCGCTGGACCAGTTGTACTCGACGATGCCGACGAGGTCGAGGCGGCTGAGTGCGTCGACGGCGGCCTCGGCGGTTTTTTCGCCGTAGAAGCGGCCCTCGGGCATCTCGACGGAGTGCATGATGAGCGCGAGGGCGCCGCGCGGCATACGGCGGGTTTGGGGCGGGTCGAGCTGGACGGGGAGGACTTCCTCGATGGTGGTGCCGATCCAGCCGCCTGCGCCGAAGGCCTCCGGGCCGCCGGTCATGACAAGGCCGCCGCCGGAGTCTTCGACGTAGGCCTTTATGGCGCTGAGCTGCTGCTCGCTGAAGCTGTAGGCGGGGACGTTGCAGAGGACGATCGCGTCGTAGGCGTTGAACTCGACGAGGGTGCTGGGAGCGAGCTCGGGGGACGCAGTATCGACGCCGATGCGTGAGCTTTCGAGCGCGTCGACGATGCGGAAGGACTCTTCGGTCTGGTTCGAAACAACGAGCACGCGGCCTTCGCTCGAGAAGAACGTGATGCTGGACGCGCGGTTGTTCTCGGCGATGGCGTCGCCTACGTTTGCTTCCAGTGGCTCGAAGACGGCTTCGATCTCTTGCGGGCCTCGGCGGTTGAGGGCGAGCGGGACGAGGAGCGTGTTGGCGCCGGCGTCGAGATCGACCTCGACGCCGAGGGATGAGCCCTCGCCGAGCTGGACGGGCTCGCCATTGACGAGCAGCAGCAGTCGGCCTCGGGTCGGCGCGGTGGCGCGGAGGGTGACACGGGCGTTGACGACCTCGCCCATGCGGGCGCTGGCGGGGGTGTCGACGGCTTCGACGATGACCTCGCTGTCGTAGCGGTAGGTCAGGGGGAGGACATCGACGGGGACTCCCAGGGCGCGTGCTGACTCGGCGGCGGCGAGCAGGCTGCCCTCGGTCTCGTTGCCGTCGGTGACCAGGAGCAGTCGGTAGGCGGCGTCGGTGGGTCGGACGGCGAGAGCGGTGCGGACGGCGGATTCGAGGTTGGTGCCGTCGACCGAGCCGATGCCCTGGGCGTCGATGTCGCGGGCGGTGAGGCTGGGCAGGCCCTGGACCTTGGCCTCGCGGGTGACGGTGATCGCGCCGAGCAGGTCGAGGCGGTCGCGGCGGCCCACGGCGGCGGCCTCTTCAACGAAGGTCTCGGCCTGGGCCTGCACGGGCGTGGGCACAGACCGGCTCATGTCGATGACGGCGGTAACGGCGAGCTTCTCGGATTCGTCGCGCAGGGCCGGCTCACAGAGGGAGGCGGTGAGCAGGACCGTGACGAGGATGCGGACGGCGAGGGCGGTTCGGCGGGAGGTGCTGCCGACGGCGGACAGGCTCTTTCTGCCGACGAGGATGACCGCGACGAGTGCGACGCCGCCGAGGGCGAGCCACTCCGGGCGGGTGAGCTCGATCGGGCCCAGGATGAGTGTTGCGAGTGTGGTCACTGGTCGCCGATGGGGTTGCCGCTGCTCAGAACGTCACTGTCTTTCAGGATATACGTACCGGATTTGTGGTGGTGCGGGTGCATCGATGACTTGGATGCGGTTGTTTGCCGAGTCGAGCACGAAGACCTCGTCGTCGACGGCGGCGAGCGCCCAGGGTGAGGCGAGCTGGCCCCGCTCGCGGCCGGGCGTGCCAAGGGTGCGGATGGTCGCGCCGGTTTCAAGGTCGATGTGAGAGAGGCGGTTGCCGCCGAACTCGGCGACGAGGGCCTGGCGGTCCTCGAGCAGGATGAGGTTCTGGGGGTAGCGGAACTGGTCGGCCTGGGGCGAGCCGATCCAGGCAATGAGTTCGCCGTCGAGTGTGAATCGGCCGAGGCGGTGGTTGCAGGTGTCGGCGACGATGAGCTCTTGGGCGGCCTTGTCGATGGCGAGCGACTGGGGGCGGTTCATGAGAGGGTTGGACTCGGAGTCTGCTTCGGTGCCCCCGACGCCGAAGGTTCCGAAGGTTCTGATGACGTTGTAGTTTGCATCGAGGATGGTGACGCGGTCGTTGCTGCCGTACTCGGCGACGTAGATGCGCTCAACCGAGTTGTTGTCTTCACCTGTTAGGACGGCGACATCGGTGACGTAGATGTACTGGCCGGGCTCGGTGCCGAAGGAGCCGAAGCTGGCGACGGGCTCGGGCTGCTGGTCGCTTGTGATTTCTTGCGGGTCCAGGACAATGACGCGGAAGTTGTGGGTCTCGGCGATCCAGAGGCCGTGTCGGCTTGGGTCGTTTGGCAGTGGCGCGATGGTGATGCCGCAGGGCTTGCCCTGGTCGATCTGGGCGAGCGTGAAGTAGTGCGTGTGCTCGCCGGTCTCGGCGTCGAGGCGCTGGACGCGGCCGGCCTTATCGATGAGCCAGATGCCGGAATCATCGGCGTCGATGGCGCGGGGGTAGAGGACCTGACCCGGGTTGTTGCCGCCTTCGGAGAGGATGCGCTTGGTTTGCAGCGGTGCGCCGTCGGGGGGTGGGGCGCGGTCGCAGCCGGCGAGCGCGCCGGCTAGAAGCAAACAGCAGATAGTGCGAACGAGTGGCATGCGGTCCCCGGGGTTCCCCGACACTGTTTACCGCAACGTTCGCCGGTGGTGCAAGGTTCGGCCAAGGGTGAGAACGAGCCAGGCGATGGCGCCGAGGGCGGCGGCGGGCGTGGCGATGAGCAGGACGAGGCCTGAGAGGTGCTCGTAGCGGGCGAAGTGGAGCATGTTGAGCATGGAGCGCGCGACGCTCTCGCCGCCGGGGGGCTGGACCATGATGGAGGCCTCGATCTCGCCGAGGCTCATGGCGGCGAGTGCGATGCCGACGGCTGCGGCGAGGAGGGCGTCGCCGGAGGCTCGGAGCGAGGTGAAGAGGCCTGTCGCGCCTTCGAGGGCGCGGGCGTCGCGGCGGGACCGCGGCTCGGCTGCGGCGATGAGGACGCCGAGCAGGGCGGCGAGCGCTGCGAAGCGCGCGAGGTGCGCGAGGACGAGGACGGCGGGTGTGTCGGCGACGGCGGGGATGGCCGACCAGGCGTTGCTGGTGGCGCTGCCGACGAGGACGCCCGGGGCGAGGGCGGTGGTGAGCAGCAGCGCAAGGCCGAGGGCTGCGAGGCGGGGGCGGGTGACGACGGCGACGCGGGTGGTCCATGCGAGGAGTGCGCCGGTGAACGCGACGACGCCGGCGACGAGGGCGGACTGGCTGACGGCGCCCTGCTCGGTTCGCCAGAGGACGGCGAAGGTGTCGAGCGTGCTGAGCTCGCGGGCGAAGAGGGCGAGGGGGGCGAAGGAGCCAAGCGCGATCAGGACGAGCGCGATGATCTTCAACGGTAGTGGAGCGCGCGGTGGTTCGAGAGGGTCGTCGGGCGCGCGGGCGGCGCGGGTGATGAGCACGGCGATGGCGAGCGACGCGGCGGAGGCGATGACGAGGATGGGCAGGGATGCGAGCCAGACTTTGCCGCGGGCGTCTGTCGCGGCGGCGTCGAGCTCGAGCCAGAGGGTGATGCTGTACGTGTTGATCTGCGCGAGGTGGAGCGGGATGGCGGAGCCGGTCATGACAACGGCGACGACGGCGGTGGCGGCGATGAGGCTCGAACGCATCGCGGCGAGTGTTGTCAGCGCGTGGCGGATCGGGCCCGCACCTTCGAGTGCAGTGGATTCGGAGAGCGAGCGGTCGATGGAGCGCACACCCGATGCGAGCACAGCGGCGGCGATGGACGTGGACCACAAAGCGAGCCCCAGCACGGCGACGACCCGGCCCGCGGCGATGGCGCGCCAGCTCGGGCCCATGGCCAGCCAGTCGCCGACTGGTGTGCCGGGTGCGCGGAAGAGGTTGAGGCCCGCGTAGACCAGGGGCATGGGCATGAGCAGGGGCAGCGCGGCGAGCGGTGACCAGCGGGCGGAGAAGCCGCGTGTTGCGAAGGCGATCGGAAGCGCGAACAGGGTCGCGAGCGCGCCGATGCCGGTGGCCCATGCGAGCGTGCGCGCGAGAATGAGCCAGCGGATGTCGAGCGAGGTGTCGGGGATAGCGGCGATGATCGAGGTGACCGCCGTCGCAACGGGGACGCCGGCGATGGTAATGACGAGCGCGGCGAAGACGATCGAGGCGGCGTCGGGTTTGAAGGCTCGTGCGCTCACGTTGTGAGCATACCGGGCGGTACCATGGCGGCATGAGCAAACGAACCACGCGGCGGACGAAAGCGGTGAGCGCGCACGAGCAGCGGATCCGCCGACTGAAGAAGATCGTCTCCGACAAGGGCGCGGACGCGGCGCTTGTGACGCGCGAGCGGGACGTGGCGTACCTGACCGGGTTTCTCGGTGGCGACAGCGTGCTGCTGGTGCCGACGCGGGGCAAGCTTGTGTTCGTGAGCGATCGGCGGTACGAGGAGGACCTGCAGGCGTTCGCGCATCTGGCGACGATCCAGATGCGCAGCGGGGCGATGCACCCGCACCTGGGCGGGCTGATCAAGGACCGCGGCTACGAGACCGTGCTCGTGCAGAGCGAGGACCTGTCGCTCGCGGCGTTCGAGTCGCTCGCGAAGGCGGCGACGAAGCGTCGGCTCGCGCCCGAGGCGGGGCTGCTCACCGAGATGCGCATCATCAAGGACGCATCGGAGATCAGCGGGATCCGGGCGGCGATTCGGCTGCAGGAGGCCGCGATGCTGTCGACGCTTGAGAACATCGGGCCGGGGATGACCGAGCTCGAGATCTGCGCGTGGCTCGAGTGGGAGATGAAGACGCGCGGGGCGAGCGGGCCGGCGTTCGGGACGATCGTGGGCGCGAAGGCGAGCGGGTCGCTGCCGCACTACATGCCGGGTGATGTGAGGACGGCGAAGAACACGTCGCTGCTGATCGACTGGGGCGCGGAGCTGAACGGCTACCGGGGCGACATGACGCGGGTGTTCGCGTTTGGCCGCTGGCCCAAGGAGATCAAGGAGATCTACTCGATCGTCTCGGATGCGCACGAGAAGGCGGCGGCGGCGATACGGCCGGGCGTGACAAACCGCGAGCTTGACTCGATCGCTCGCGAGCACATCACGCAGCACGGGTATGGCGACGAGTTCAGCCACAGTCTGGGGCACGGGATCGGGTTGGAGACGCACGAGGCGCCCGGGCTGGGCCAGCTTGCGCCGGAGATCGAGATGCGGCCTGGGATGGTGATCACGATCGAACCCGGGGTTTATCTGCCGGGGGTTGGTGGTGTGCGGATTGAGGATGACTATGCGGTGACGGAGCGCGGGCGGCGGAATCTGAGTTCGCTGCCCAAAGACTTGGACTTTGCGACGTTGTAGGTGAGTTGTTCCCTCGCTTGCGCTTCGGGCTCGTTTGAAGCCAGCTCTAGCTGTGTCCGCCGGTTGAGCCGAAGCCGCCTGCGCCTCGGCTGGTTTCGTCGAGTTCGTCGGTTTCTTCGACGAGGGTGTGGGCGACTGGGGCGATGACGAGTTGGGCGACGCGGTCGCCGTGGCGGATCTCGACTGGGTCTTGGCCGAGGTTGATGAGGGCGACGAACATCTCGCCGCGGTAGTCGCTGTCGATGGTTCCGGGCGCGTTGGGGATAGTGACGCCGCGTTTCGTGCTGAGGCCCGAGCGGGGGCGGACCTGGCCCTCGTAGCCGTCGGGGATGGCGCAGCTGAAGCCGAGGGGGAGCTTGAGGATGGTGCCGCCCTTGTGCGCGGGGTGGATGACGACGGTGTCGGCGTCGAAGTCGATTCGTGGGAGGCAGACGGCGAGGTCGAGGCCGGCGGCCCGGTCGGAGTGGTACTGCGGGAGGACGGCTCGGTCGTCGAGGCGGTGGACGCGGAGAGTGGGTTGTGTGATCGTCGTCATGGCCGAGCATATGCGGCCGAGCGCGGCTCGATTCGGCTACTGTTTCGCTCGCGCACACGTTCGGACACTACGAGGGCCCTGTGATGCTGAACTCGATCCGTCAGTCTTTGGTTTCCGGCCGGTCGGCGGCGATGGTTGTTGGGGTGGTCGCGGCGGCGGGTCTGGCGAGCTGGTCACAGCCCGAGGGTCCGGTGACGCCGACGGGCGAGACGGCGCTCGAGACCGGCTGGACGATGACGGAGATCTCGATCGGCCTGATGAAGCCCTGGGGGGCGGCGTGGCTGCCGGACGGCGAGACGATCCTGGTTACAGAAAAGGAAGGCCGGCTACGAGTGATCGAGAACGGTCAGCTGCGTGGCACGGTGGTGAAGGGTGTGCCGGAGGATGTGTACGCGAGCGGGCAGGGCGGGCTGATGGATATCCAGCTTCACCCGGAGTTCGAGGACAACCGGCTGGTGTACATGACGCTCTCGACCGGCACGCGGCAGGCGAACCGGACGGAGCTGATCCGCGGGCGGCTCAACGCCGACCTGAGCGCGCTCGAGGACGTCGAGCGGCTGTTTAAGGTTTCGTCTGACAAGCAGGGCGGGCAGCACTTCGGCTCGCGGATCCTCTGGCTCGATGACGGCACGCTGCTGATGTCAATCGGCGACGGCGGCAACCCCCCCACCGAGCTCGACGGCGAGTTCATCCGGAACAAGGCGCTCGATACGACCTCGCATCTCGGCAAAGTGCTGCGGATGGACGCCGATGGCAACCCGGTGGACGGCGCGCCGTTTGCGGGCGAGGGTGCCGACCCGCTGGTGTACTCGTTTGGTCATCGCAACATTCAGGGCATGGCGATCCGGCCCGGTACGGACGAGGTCTGGGCGAGCGAGCACGGGGCGCGGGGCGGCGACGAGCTGAATGTGATTACTGCCGGCGCGAACTATGGCTGGCCCGAGGTGACGTACTCGATCGAGTACTGGGGCCCGAAGATCAGCGATGAGACGGAGCGCGAGGGCACAGTGCAGCCCGAGGTGGTGTGGACGCCGTGCATTGCGCCGAGCGGGCTGACGTTCTACACGGGGGATGCGTTCCCGGAATGGCAGGGCGACCTGTTCGCGGGTGGTCTGGTGCTTCGGCAGATCAGGCGGGTTGATTTGGAGGACGGCGACATCGTCGGCGAGACGACGCTGCAGTTCGAGGACCGGATCCGGTGGGTCGGCATGGGGCCCGACGGCGGGCTGTATGTGCTGACCGATGAGATCGACGGCGGACTGTACCGGATCGATCCGGACCAGGGCTGAGCGTCGCAACCCCGAACTGATCAGTCGTCGAGTGCTTCGCGGAGCAGCGCGAGCTCGTCGGGCGTGAGCTTGGACTCGATGTCGCCGAGGACGCGGTCGAGGGTCTCGATCATGCGTTCGGTGGAGCCGATGGCGGTGTCGAGAGCGCTGGTGCCGGTGAGCTTCTTGAGGATGTCGACGCGGTTGAGCTCGGCGAGCCGTGCTTCGGACTGCGCGCGGGCTTCGATGAGTCCTTGCAGCAGCCGCTTGGCCTCGGATCGGGCCTGGGCGGTTTCGGTGAGGATGTCGTCGCGTTCGGACACACTCGGGCTCCGGGTCACCTGCACGTTGGGCATGATGACGTTCATGCCGCGGTTGCGGAGTGTATCGGTTCGGCCGGGGCGGGAGTTTGGTTCGCCGGCGGAATTGCGGGTGCTTGCGTCGCGGCGGGGCGCATCTCGGGCACGTGCGTCTTGATCGCGCGGAGCACGACGTCTCGATCGCGGCTGGCGCGCACGGCGGCGAGGTCGCTGACTAGACGGTCGAGGTCGACGGGCTCGAGGCCCGCGCCTGACCAGGCGTTGATGCCGGGACGGTCGGTAGGGATGAGGCTCTCGGCGGAGTAGGCGAGCTCTTCATAGAGCTTCTCGCCCGGGCGGATGCCGGTGATGGTGATGGCCTGGTCCGGGTCGATGCCGCGGGCGCGGCAGAAACGCTGCGCGAGCTCGATGATGCGGACGGGCTCGCCCATGTCGAGGACGTATACGCGCGCGGCGTTGTCTGCATGTTCGACGGCGGCGGATTGGATCACGAGACTCGCGGCCTCGGGGATGGTCATGAAGTAGCGGGTCATGCGCTCGTCGGTGACGGTGATCTTGCGGCCCTCGGCGAGCTGGCTGGCCCAGATGGGCAGCACGCTGCACGCGGAGGCGAGGACGTTGCCGAACCGGACCATGCTGAAACGTGTGCCGGGCGTGCGCGATTGCAGGCCCTGGATGTAGCGTTCTGCGAGGCGCTTGGTGGCGCCCATGACGCTCGTTGGGTTCACGGCCTTGTCGCTCGAGATCATGACGAAGCGCGAGCAGCCGGCGGCGACGGCGGCATCGGCGATGGCCTTGGTGCCGAAGAGGTTGTTGGTGACCGCGTGCGCGGGGTGGTCTTCCATCAGTGGCACGTGCTTGTGGGCGGCGGCGTGGAAGACGACGTCGGGCGCGTGCTCGCGGAGGTAGGCGGCGGTGCCGTCGGCGTCGACGACGTCGTGCAGGATCGCGGCACGGTCGACGCTTGGATGCGCTTCTTTGATGCGGCGATCGATCTCGAACAGGGCGTTCTCGGCGCGCTCCATGAGCACGATACGCTCGGGGTTGAAGCGGGCGCAGATCATGGCGATCTCGGAGCCGATGGAGCCGCCGGCGCCGGTGATGAGGACGCGCTTGTTTGTGAGCAGATCGGCGAGGGAGGCCTCGTCGACGGGGAATGGTGTTCGGCCGATGAGCTTGGCGACGTCGAGAGCAGTGTCTGGGACAGACACTCGTTCGTTGCCCGAGTCGCCGGCGAGCAGGTCGTCGAGGGTGGGGATGAAGCGGGCTTCGACGTCGATCGCGCGGAGTTGGGCTTCGATGGCGTCGGCTTCGTGCCTTCGGCTTGCGGGCAGCGTGATGAGCGCGCGGGTGAAGCGGTGCCAGGCCTTGAGCTCGGCGAGGTCGGTCAGGTCGCCCAGTGCGGGGAGGCCGGCGTCGGGGTGGGAGGCTTGGTCGGTGCTGTCGAGAAGGATGCAGCCACAGGGCCAGGGGGCGGGCGACTGGTCGAGCTCGTGGAGGAAGAGCTGGCAGCGGAGGCTGCGGACCGCGGCGGTGGTGCCGATGAGCAGCACCGTTTCCGGGGAGTTGGAGTTGGTCGGCCTGGGTGTGGGCATGGGTCCTCCGGATGGGTTATCGGCGTTCGGCGGGGGCGACCTGAGCCGGGGGTGCGGGTTGGTCGCTGGTTGTGGGGGTCGGCTAGGCTGAAGCGAGTTTCCGAGAGGGGCGCGGGCGGCCGCGCGGAGGGCGGGCATGATCGAGCGGATCGAGGGGAAGCTGGCGTCGATCGAGGGTGCCGAGGCGGTGATCGAGCCGGGAGGCTGGCCGATGTCGCTGCGGGTCTTGCTGCCGGCGTACTTGGCCGAGCGATTGGCGGATCGGGCTGGCGAGGCGGTAGAATTTCGGACGCTGTGCTACCTGGAGGGTCAGGGGCAGGGGACGAGCTTTGTGCCCAGGCTTGTTGGCTTTGCGACGGCGGCGGAACGGCGGTTTTTTGAGCTGTTTACGACGGTGAAGGGCGTGGGCAGCCGGAAGGCCTTGCGGGCGATGGCGGCCGAGCCGGCGGTGATCGCGAGGGCGATCGCGGGGCGGGACGCAAAGGCGTTGGTTGGACTGCCCGAGATCGGCAAGCGGTTGGCCGAGACGATCATCGCTGAGCTGGACGGTAAGGTGGCGTCGTTCCTGTCGACGGCGGAGCTGGACGATGCGCTGGAGGCGGCCCAGCGGGCACCGGCCGGGGGCCTGACGGGATCGGGCTCGGAGGCGATGGCGGCGCTCATTGCGCTGGGCGAATCGCCCGAATCGGCGGAGCGGATGGTGCGGGCGGCGATGGCGATCGAGCCGAAGCCGGGGACAACTGACGAGTTGATCCAAGCCGCGTACCGCGTCGGCCGATAAGGTCGCGTCTACGGGGAGTCTTTCCGAGGATTGGGCGAGGGTTGGGCGAGGGTTGGGCACAGATGCGTCACGCGATGATCATGGCTGGTGGTGCGGGGACGAGGCTGTGGCCGTTGTCGCGCGAGGGGCAGCCCAAGCAGCTGATCGAGTTCATCCCGGGGGATGACGGTCGGCCGCGCTCGCTGCTCGAGATCTCGGCGGAGCGGCTGACGGGGCTGGTGCCGGACGAAAACCAGTTCATCTGCACGGGCGAGCGGTACCGCGATCAGATCGAGGCGGCGCTGCCGGCGTTCTCGGGGCGGCGGTTGCTCGGTGAGCCGGAAGCGCGCGACACGCTGAACGCTGTTGGCTTCACGGCTGCGGTGCTCGCGAAGCAGGACAAGGACGCGGTGTTTGCGGTGCTGACTGCCGACCAGCTGATCGAGCCAGCGGATGTGTTCCGCAAGCGGCTGGATCTTGGCTTCGAGCTTGTCGAGCAGGACGCGACGCGGCTGGTGACGTTCTCGATCACGCCGACGTTCCCGGCGACGGGCTATGGGTACGTCGAGCGGGGTTCGCCGATCGGCGGGCTCGCGAGTTGCGTCGAAGACGGCACGCAGCTGGTACATCGTGTTGCGAACTTTGTTGAGAAGCCGCCGTTGCACAAGGCGCAGGCCTATTTCGAGAGCGGCATGTTCGGCTGGAACGCGGGCATGTTTGTGTTCAGCGCGAAGACGTTCCTCGCGCTGCTTGAAAAACACCAGCCCGAGGCGCATGCGGGGCTGATGACGATCCAGGACGCATGGGGTACGGACGAGCAGGGCGCGGTGCTCAACGAGGTGTATCCGACGCTGCCCAAGATCAGCGTGGACTACGGCATCATGGAGCCGGCAGCGAACGACAGCTCGGTGACGATCGCGGCTGTTGACATGGACGTGCGGTGGCTTGATGTCGGGTCGTGGCCGAGTTTCTTTGAGACGCTTGAGGGCGGCGAGACGGGTCACAAGCAGGCGGGGCCGGGCGTGGCGGTGTTTCACGACGGGGAGAAGTCGGCGGTGTACAACGACGACCCGACGCACACGGTGGCGCTCTTGGGGTGCGATGACTTGATCGTGGTGCACACGGGCAAGGCGACGCTGGTGATGCCGGCGAGCCGGGCGCAGGATCTGAAGCAATTGCGGGATGGGCTGCCGGGGGATCTGCGGTAGCACGTTGTGCTCAAGTTGTCCCCCCGCTCACGCGGGGGGCTCGCCGATGGCAGTAGCATGCTTGAGTGAGTCGTATTGCGCACATCACGTGGACGACGCTTGGGGCGTGGCTGCCTGGCGATCCGCGTGGGTTTCGGTCGATCGGGCACCGGGTGTATAGCTCGGGGGATCATCGGAGTCCGCCACCCGCGGCTGAGCACGCGGGCCTGCGGGTGAACGCGGCGGCGAAGGTGTCGCGTGTGGTTGCTCTCGACGATGATGCGCGGCGCATCGTCGGTGATGCGATGGTGCACAAGCTCGAGAAGATGAACAGGCACGCGCATGCGATCGCGGTTGGGCGGGAGCATGTGCACCTGCTTGTGTACGTCTGGGCGGACGATGCGAAGTTGATTGCTCGGGATGTAAAGCGGGCGGCGTCGCACGCGGTTCGCGAGCGTTTGCCCGGAACGATCTGGGCTCGTGGGTGTGCTGTGAAGCGGTGCAACGACGAAGCTCATGTGGAGGCTGCGAAGGCGTACGTCCTCAGGCACACGAGGGAAGGTGCTTGGGTGTGGGGTGGGTGAAAGTGATCGGAATCAACTGGATTCGCTTCGCTCATCCGGTGCATCGATCGTTCGCTTGATGCACCGGATGAGGGCGCAGCCCGAATCCAGTTGATTGCTCCGAGACCAACCCAAAAGCATTCCAAACTCGGGCGCGATGCTCGCAACTTGACGCGCGATCCGCGATACTTCCTTCATCAGGTACGTCTCGATCGATCTTGGTGACCGGCGGACGGGGCTCGCTTCTGGCGACTCGGCGACGGGGGTGGTGTCGCCCTTGACCGTCATCGAGGTCGAGCTTCAGCACGGAGGGGGGGCGCCGCTGCTTGAGGCGGTGGCGCGGGCGGTGGAAGACCAGCTCGGTGATAACCCCAGGCTGCAGCGGGGCGAGGTGGTCATTGGGGTGCCGCTGAACATGGACGGGTCGGCGGGGCCTCGGGTGCAGATCGTCCGGGCGTTTGCGGCGAGGCTTCAGTCGAGGCTCGGGCGGGCGGTGCACGAGCAGGACGAGCGGCTGACGTCGGTGCAGGCCGACTGGGACTTGGCCCAGAGCGGGCTGACGCACCAGCAGAAGAAGGAGCGGCGGGACGCGCTCGCGGCGGCGGCGATCCTGGGCGACTTTCTCGAGGCGCGAAAGAACTCGCCGGCGGAGCCCACAGATCATCGCGGGGTCTGGTAGGGCCTCGGCGGCGCGGCGGGATCGAACCGATACTGTCAGCAACGGGTACAGGTGTGCGGAGAGCCACTGGAAGGAGCCGGGGCGTGCGAAAGCTGCTTGCTGTTGTTGTTGGTGTGTGGTGTTGTGCGTTTGCGGGTGCGCAGCCGTTTGCGAACGCGGACGAACTGCTCGACGCGATCGAGAAGTCGGACCGGGACATCGAGCGGCTGACGGCGGCGATGCAGTACCACCGGCTGTTTGAGCTGGCGGGCGACGAGCAGACGCGGCTGGGGATGCTGCAGTTTGTCAATGAGCGCGACGCGGACGGCGAGCCGGCGAATCGGCGGTTTGCGATCCGGTTTGATCAGGTCACGGTTGACGATCGGCGCGAGCGCGACGGGCGGACGTTTGTGTTTGATGGCGAGTGGCTGACCGAGCGGATCCCGTCGGACAAGCTGATGCTCAAGCGGCAGGTCGCGCCGCCCGGCGCGGACTTTGATCCGCTGAAGGTCGGCGAGGGGCCGCTGCCGATCCCGCTTGGACAGGCGAAGGCGGACATCTTGGAGCGGTACGACGTGACGATGCCCGAGCCGCTGGACGGGATCGACCATCGCGTCGACAAGGCGAGGCTTCAGAGCTACATCACCGCGATGGAGGCGGCGCAGCTGAAGCTGATCCCAAAGGACGAGGACAATCAGTTTGAGGAGATCCGGCTGTGGTACCGGACGGTGGAGACGGGCGTGCTGCCGTGCATGGCGCTGACGATCAACCGGACGGGCGACGAGGTGATGGTGCAGCTGCTCGACTTCCGGCTGAACGATGTTGCGCGGATCGACGAGCGGCTGTTCCGGGATGAAGCGCCGGCGGACTGGGATGTGGAGATCACGCCGTTCCGGGGTGAGGTTGGCGACGACGGGGCGTTGGGTCCTGTGCATACCGATGCAATCTCGCCGGTGTTCGCGAACGCGCAACCAGAGTTGCTGCCTGCTGTTGAGGCCGACATTCAGTTGCTTGATCAGCACGAGATGCCGGAGGCGGTGCGGGCGTTGATCGAGGCGCCGTACACGATGCCCGAAGAGGCGGCGGCGCTGCGTGTGTTTCATGGGCAGTGGACGGCTGATGATCTCGCGGTCGTCGAGCACGCGGCGGCGAACGCGTTGGTTCGCGGGGCGTTCGATCATGCGGCGTTGTTTGATGACGCCGTGTCCTCACATGTGCGCGCGGAGGGGGCGATCTATCGGGGTGAGCTGGATTCGGCGCTTGACCTGCTGGCGGGCGATGCGTCGTATCGGGCGGTTCGGCTTCGTGTGCATGCGCTTGAGTTGCTCGGGCGGCACGAGGAGGCGCTCGCGGCAACGGAGGTCGCGGTGGATCGGCTCGTGCGGGAGACGACCGAGAGCGCGGCCGAGCTGACCGATGGCGTCCTCACGCTCATGGCCCGGGCGCGGCTCGCGGGCCCCGAGCGTGCGGACGGCACGGACTTTCAGACGCTGATGGCGCTGCTGACGCGGGCGAGCGGTGAGCTGGATCGGTTGTACTGGCCGGCGAAGCTGACTGAGGCGCAGCTGCTGTACTCGAAGGACGAGCGTGGGCGGGCGGCGGAGGCGGCGTTGGAGGTTGTCGCGCTCAACCCGGCGTGCGCGGAGGCGTGGGCGCTGCTCGGTCGGCTGAACGTGGACGCGTTTGAGTTTGATGCCGCAGAAGACATCGCGGCGCGGCTCGATGCGCTCGCGGCTGTCGACGAAGCATGGTGGTCGGGTGCCGGCGGTGCGGTGCCGAGCGTTGAGCTGCCTTCGGTGCTTGGTTCGATCGTGATCGCGCGGACGCGGGTTCGGCAGGATGCGCCGGCGGACGGGATCGAGCGGGTGCGCGATGTGCTGCTGGCGTACGCGGAGCAGCGGGCGCTGCTTGCGGGTCTTGCGGCGCTCGAGGCGGCGGCGTACGACTTTGATGCTCGGGATGCTGTCCTTGCGGAGCTTGATGAACTGAGCCCGGGGACGGAGCTTGGATTCCTCGAAGCTGGCTGGGCGCTTTCCGAGCGGCGGCAGTACGGGCCTTCGGCGGAGATGCTCGAAGAGGCGATGGCCCGGCAGCCGAACCGGCCCGAGGCTTCGATTCTGCTGGGGTTGCTGGAGTTGCAGTCGGGGCGTGATCTGAACGCGCTCGCGGCGCTTCGGCGGGTGGCCGAGCTCGATCCGTTCAATGCGCGGGCGGTGAACAGTCTTGAGCTGATTGAAGAGCTGGTGACGTACGACACGATCGAGACGGAGCACTTTGTCATCCGGTACAAACCGGGCGTTGATGAGGTTCTGGCGCGTGAGATGCCGGACGTGCTTGAGCGGATTCACGAGAGGGTGACGGGCGCTGCCAACGGCGGGATCGATCACGAGCCTTCGCAGAAGACGGTGATCGAGCTGATGCCGAATCACGCGTGGTTTGCGGTGCGGATCGCGGGGATGCCGCAGCTGCACACGATCGCGGCGGCGACGGGGCCGGTGATCGCGATGGAGGCGCCGAAGGTCGGGCCTGGTCACAAGGTGGGCGCGTACGACTGGCGGCGGACGATGCAGCACGAGTATGTGCACACGGTGACGCTGAGCCGGACGGACAACCGGCTGCCGCACTGGTTTACGGAGGCGGCGGCGCAGTACTTGGAAGACGCGCCGCGGGACGAGCAGACGTGCCGGCTGCTTGCGACGAAATTGCGAGACAACGCGCTCTTTGACATGGACGAGATCAACATCCGCTTCACGCGGCCTCGCAACCCGGAGGACCGGGCGCTGGCGTATGCACAGGGGCACTGGATGTACGAGTTCATGGTCGAGCGGTTTGGTGATGATGCGCCGCGCCGACTGATGGATGCTTATGCAAGAGGAGAGCGTGAGTCCGAGGCGATGCCGAGCGAGCTGGGTGTGGATCGCGACGTGTTTCTCGCAGAGTTCACGGCGTGGGCGGAGGAGCAGGCCGGGGCGTGGGGCCTGGGCGCGGATGATTTCGACCGTGTTGCGGGGCTGATGAAGCGAGCGAGCGACGCCGAGGGTGGGACCGAGGAGAAGGTCGAGCTGCTTTTGGAGTGGGCCGAGGCGGTGCCGGTGGCGGAGCGGCCTCACCGGGATCTCGTGCGGCACTTTCTCGCGCAGGACAACCCGGCCGAGCAGGCTCGGGCGATCCCTCATCTGGAGTTCCTCGATGCGCGGGCGCAGTACACGCCGGCGTTCGCTGCTGCGCTGGCGACGCGGTACGCGGAGTCGAACCGGTTCGAGCTGGCGATGGTCAAGGCGGACCGTGCGGTGAGCATCGCGCCGTTTGACGCGGATCAGCGGGAGCTGGCGGCGAGGATCGCGCTGGTGACGCAGGACTTTGAGACGGCCGAGCGGCACTTGGATGCGCTGACAAGGATCGAGCCGGATCGGCCCGAGCACGCGGCGCGGCTGGCGCGGATCCGAGAGATCATGCAAGGACGGTGAGCGGCTCGGACCTTGTTGGCTCGCTTGAGCCGCCGACGCCGTCGGTGCGGTGCTCGTTGAGCGGCCAGCCCGACCAGTCGAGGTAGCGCTGCTGGAGGTCGGCGACGATCTCGGCGGGCTTGAGGCTGGTGGTCGTGTAGTCGATGGGCTCGCCGAAGCGGACGCGGGAGTTGCTGCGGTGCCAGAGGCTTGCGAAGGCGGGGTCGACGCGTGGCGTGCCGTCGATGAGCGCTGGCAGGACGAGGGCCTTGGAGCGTTTGATGAGCAGGCCCACGCCGGGGAGGAAGGGTAGGAGCTGCTCGGCTGGGCGCTCGATGCCGCCCTCGGGGAAGATGCCGAGGACTCGGTTGTGTGTCGGGCCCGTGCTGAGGTGGCGGAGCGCGGTGCGAGCGCTGGTTGCGTCGCCCGAGTAGCGCTCGACGTCGATGATGCGGGACCACCGCCACAGCGGCTCGAGCGGCGCGATGCGCATGTCGGCGGCCATCATCCAGCGGATCTCGAACTTCCAGCTTGCGACCTGGACGAGCAGCGGATCGGTGCCGGCGGTGTGGTTGGCGATGACGATCACGGGGCGGCCCTCGGCGAGGGCGGCCTCGGCGGCGCGGACGTGCTCGGTGTGCTCGTGCTTGACGCGGTGGACGAGGCGGAGATAGGCGGCGAGGAAAGCGAGGATCGCGCCGTCGAGGATGTCGTAGGGGTCGCGGCGAGGGCCGGCCGTGACGACGCGAGCAAGCCCGGCGAGGCCGAGCCAGACGGGGACCAGGATGAGAAGCCAGAGCGGGCTCATTGTTTGTATATACTAACTATAAGCAAGCCGTGTTCCACCGACGCTGCCGACGTTTGTGCATCGGCGTGATGATCGGTCAGGTTAGGTAGGATCGGGGCGTGAGCGATCTCTGGGCAGAGCGGCGGGCGGCGGTGCAGGCGAAGGCCGCACCGCTTGCGGCGCGGATGCGGCCGCGATCGCTGGACGAGGTTGCAGGCCAGGGGCACGTGCTGGGCGAGGGCAAGCTGCTCCGTCGGATGCTCGTCGCCGACGCGATCATGAGCCTGATTCTGCACGGGCCGCCCGGCACCGGGAAAACGACGCTGGCGAGGCTGATCGCGGAGCACACGAGGCGGCACTTCGTGGCCGAGAACGCGGCGAGTGTTGGCGTGAAGCGGATCCGGGAGATCATCGACGACTCGGCGCGGCGGGTCGAGGGCGGCGGGCGGGGGACGATCCTGTTCCTCGATGAGATCCACCGGTTCACGCGCTCGCAGCAGGATGTGCTGCTGGGCGATGTCGAGCGCGGGCTGGTGACGCTTGTGGGCGCGACGACGGAGAACCCGCTGTTCGCGTGCAACGCGGCGCTGGTGAGCCGATCGACGCTGTTTCGGCTGGAGCCCTTGAGCGAGGACGACATCGTCGCGGTGTTGCGCCGCGCCATCGAAGATGAAGAGCGTGGGTTCGGCAAGCGAGTGATCGAGGCGAGCGATGAGGCGCTGCGCGTGTGGGCGATCAAGAGTGATGGGGATGCCCGGCGTGCCCTCACTGCACTCGAAGTTGCGGTCTTGAGCGCCGATGCCGCGGATGAGCGGAGCGAATCCAGTGGATCCGTCATTCGGATCACGCGCAATGTTGCTGAAGAATCGATCCAGCAGAAGGCGGCGGTGTACGCGGACGACGAGCACTACGACACGGCGTCGGCGATGATCAAGTCGATACGCGGCAACGACCCGGACGCGGCCGTGTACTGGATCGCGCGGATGCTCGAGGGCGGCGAGGACCCGCGGTTTGTTGTGCGCAGGCTTGCGATTCTTGCGAGCGAGGACATCGGGAACGCCGACCCGCAGGCGGCGGTGCTCGCGGCGTCGTGCTGGCATCTGGTCGAGCGCATCGGGATGCCCGAGGCGCGGATCACGCTCGGGCAGCTGGCGACGTATCTCGCGCTTGCGCCCAAGAGCAACGCGGCGTACGTGGCGATCGACGAGGCGATGAAGGACGTGCGCGAGGGTCGGACAATCCCGGTGCCGGTGCATCTGCGGGATCCGAATACTTCACCTTCAGCTGGCCACACCGCCAACGATGACGGCACGGCAATAACGATGCGTGATCGGCGTGAGGGTGATGCGAGTGCGCGGTACCGGTACAGCCACAACTACGACGGAGGCGTGACGGGACAGGACTACCTTGGGGTCGAGCGGACGTACTACGAGCCGCGGGACTCGGGCGCGGAGGCGGCGATGGCCGAGCGGCTGCGCGAGATCAAGCGGCTGCGTGATTCGAAGCGGACCGACTCGTGAGCATCGCCGAGCGGAAAAGGGCGGCGCGGAACGAGATGAAGCTGGCGCTCGCGCGGCTCGGGCCGATGGAGATCGCGGCGCGATCGGCGGCGGCGTGCGGGTTTCTCGTCGATCGGTTCGGCGCGGCCAAGACAGTGATGGCGTATCTGGCGATGCCGGTGGAGGCAGACCCGGCGGGGGCGATGGCGGTGTGGCGGGCCCGCGGGGCTCAGGTGTGCGCGCCCCGGAGCGACTGGGACAGCCGAACGATGGAGGCGGCGGTGCTTGGGGGAGCTTTGGTTGAGGGAGCCAAGGGCCTCCGCGAGCCGGGTCCTTCGCAGCCGGCCGTAGCAACGGAAGAACTGGAAGTTGTTGTCGTTCCTGGGCTTGGGTTTACTGCCGCGGGCGATCGGCTGGGACGCGGGGCGGGGTTCTACGATCGCTTCTTGGCCCGGTTGGGCACGGAGACGGTGACGGTCGGGCTGGCGGTTTCGGTGCAGATCGTGGATGATCTGCCGACGGAGCCGACGGACCGGCGGGTCGACATGGTGGTCACGGAAGACGGCCTGGTTTCGTGCCGGGCCGGCGATTCGGAAGGAGTCTGAAGCCGATGTCACTCCCCTCGCAACGGAGATCGTTTGGGCCGCGGGTGAGCCCGAGGTCGCGTCGTGGGCCCGCGGGGCCCAAGCTGATCGGCGGCGCGGTGCTGCTGGCGACGGTGGCCGGCGGGGCCTGGCTGCTGCTTCGCGGCGGGGGTGAGCCCGAGCCCCGGATCTTTGATGACGATTCGGCGTTTGCTGCGGCGGCGGTGGAAGCGGAGAGCGAATCGGACGCGGGCATTGACGCCGGCGACTTTGTGTCGTCGGGCGTGCTGGCGAGCACGGTCGATCGGCCTCAGACGAACGAGGCTCCCGCGGCGCGCGAGCAAGTGACTCAGCCGATCGTCTCAGAGGTGGTGCGCGATGTGACGCCGAGCCGACCGATTGAGAGTGCGCCTCCCACGCGGCGAGCGGCGGGCGTCGCTGGGCTTGTTGACGAGGCCCGCCAGCTGCTCGGGCAGCAGCAGCTTGTCGCGGCACGCGATCGGCTGAACGAGGCGCTTAAGCACCCCGATGCGACCGAGCAGGACCGCGCGATGATCCGCGGCGACATGGCGGTGCTGAACGAGGACCTGTTCTTCAGCCCCAAGGTCTACGAGGGCGACCCGCTGGCGTTCGGGTACCAGATCCAGTCGGGTGATCGGCTGGCGGCGATCGCGGCGAACCGCGGGCTGGGCGTGGACTGGCGGCTGATCCAGCGGATCAACAACATCTCGTCGCCGAACCGGATCCGTGTTGGTCAGAGGCTGAAGCTGGTGCAGGGGCCGATGCACGCGATCGTTGACAAGAGCGACTACCGCATGGACCTGTACGCCGGGCCCCCGGGCGCGATGGACCAGTGGATGTACATCCGGTCGTTCTCGGTGGGGCTGGGTGAGGACAACTCGACGCCGGTGGGCCGGTTTGTCGTGAGGCCCGCGTCGAAGCTGATCAACCCGGTGTGGCGGAACCCGCGGACGGGCGAGTTCTTCGCGGCCGACAACCCCGAGAACCCGATCGGAGAGCGCTGGGTGGGCCTCGAGGGCACGGGCGAGATCGCGAATGTCGAGGGCTACGGGATCCATGGGACGATCGAGTCAGGCTCGATCGGGCAGGACGCGTCGATGGGCTGCGTGAGGCTCAACGATGGCGACGTAGCCATGGTGTACGAGTGCCTGGAGGAGTCGGTGAGCGAGGTTCATATCCGGCCGTAGCTGCTTGGTTTAGGCCGGGGTCACTCCTATGATTCTCGACGCGCTCCGGGGCCGTCCCCGGGGCGTTTTTTGTCGAGTCGGAGGCTCACGTTCCATGGCGGAGAACACGTCTGCAAACGGCGACTACAGCAGCGACCAGATCAAGGTTCTTGAGGGCCTTGAGGCGGTCCGCAAGCGGCCCGGCATGTACATCGGCGGCACGGGCCTGAACGCCCTGCATCACCTGGTGTACGAGACGGTTGATAACTCGATCGACGAGGCGATGGCGGGCTTCGCGACGGCGGTCACGGTGACCGTGCATGCCGACGGATCGTGCAGCGTGACCGACGACGGGCGGGGCATCCCGATCGACCCGATGAAGCACGAGGACCCGAACCTCAACGGCAAGCCGGCGGTCGAGATCGTGATGACCAAGCTGCACGCCGGCGGCAAGTTCAATCAGGAGGGCTCGGCGTACAAGGTCTCGGGCGGGCTGCACGGCGTGGGTGTGTCGTGTGTGAATGCGCTCAGCGAGCACCTCGAGGTCGAGGTCTACCGCGAGGGCAAGGCCCACGAGATGCGGTTCGAGCGTGGCGTGGTCAGTGAGGAACTGCACGAGGTCGGGCCCATCCCCAGCGAGGCGACGCGGACGCGGGGCACGCGGGTGACCTTCAAGCCCGACGCGACCATCTTCCCCGACACGACCTTTAGCGGCGAGACGCTTGCGAATCGGCTGCGCGAGCTGAGCTTCCTGAACCCCGGCGCGACGATCCGGTTCCTCGACGAGCGAGAAGCGGGAGCGGAGCCAGAGACGTTCAAGGCCGAGCGTGGTTTGCTCGAGTATGTCGAGCACCTGATGTCGGGTAAGAACGCGTTTAGCCCGCCCGTACACGTGATTAAGGAAGACGGCGACACGGTGTGCGAGGTCGCGATGCAGTATCACGACGGCTATGCCGAGACGATGCTGACGTTTGCGAACAACATCCGCAACACCGACGGCGGCACGCACGCGCAGGGGTTTAAGGTCGCGCTGACCCGTGCGCTGAACACCTACGCACGCAAGGCGGGGCTGATCAAAGAGAAAGACCCGACACCAACGGGCGACGACCTGCGTGAGGGTCTGATCGCGATCGTGAGTGTGAAGCTGCCCGAGCCGACGTTCAACAACCAACCGAAAGAGAAGCTGCTGAACCCGGAGATCGAGTCGTTCGTGAGCCAGGCGCTCGCGGAGGCGTTGGAGTCTTGGCTCGAGGAGCACCCGGCCGACGCGAAGCGGGTGTGCACGAAGGGCATCGTGGCGGCGCAGGCTCGCGAAGCAGCGCGGAAGGCTCGCGAGCTGACGCGTCGAAAGACGGCGCTCGATTCGGGCTCGATGCCCCACAAGCTGCGCGACTGCAAGACCAAGGACCTCGCGAGGAGCGAGCTGTTCATCGTCGAGGGCGATTCGGCCGGCGGTTCCGCGACGCAGGGGCGCGACGTTGAGACGCAGGCGATTTTGCCGCTCAAGGGCAAGATTCTGAACGTCGAGAAAGCGCGGATCGACAAGGTGCTTGGCTTCGAGGAGATCCGCACGCTGATCGCGGCGCTGCGCTGCGGCATCGGCGGCGACATGGACATCAGCAAGCTGCGCTACGGCAAGGTCATCATCATGACCGACGCCGACGTAGACGGGAGCCACATCCGGACCTTGCTTTTGACGTTCTTCTTCCGGCAGATGCCGGAGCTGGTCAAGAAGGGCCACATCTACATCGCGCAGCCTCCGCTGTATCAGCTTGTTCGCGGCAAGACCGGGCGGTATGTGCTGAACGAGGCGGAGCTGTCGAAGACGCTGAGCGAAACCGGGCTGGAGCGTGCGACATTGCTCGTGCGCGATATCGCGGGCGTTGAGACCGAGCCCGGCGGGGTGCTAGGTGATCCGCCAATCGAGAAGGAGCTTGCGGGCGATGACGCAAAGCGGGCGGTCGAGCTGCTGGAGCGGCTTGAGAAGCTCGTTGATATCGCCGAGCGGCGTGGGACGACGCTGGCCGACCTGCTCGATGAGCGTGCGAACGATCCGAGTGGGACAAGCACGCTGCCGACGCACCGCGTGAGCTGGCGCGGCGGTGAGGCGTTTGCGTGGAGCGAGGCCGACGCGATGAAGCTGGTCGATGAGCACGGCCTTCGGCTGGGTGACGCGTCGGACAGCGACCCTGAGGCGGGCGACACGCCGATCGCGGCGGTGCGCGAGCTGCACGAGAACCGGGAGCTCGACAAGGTGTTCGTGGGCTTGGCCGAGGTCGGGCTGGACATTGCTGACTACGGGCTCGTGCAGGAAGAGTCTGTGACGGGTGAGCGGATGCCGGCGCGGTTCGCGTGGCGGATCGAGGGGACCGGCTCGTCTTCAGGCAAGACCACCGACGATGCGCCGGCCGATGACGAGAGTGTTGGCGCTGATGGCGTGAGCCAAACGGTGACGCGGTCGGGTCAGAAGCTGATCGAGGCGGCGAATCTGGCTCGGATCGTGCCGGCGCTGCACGAGGTTGGTCGCCGCGGGATCGAGGTCAAGCGGTTCAAGGGGCTGGGCGAGATGGACGCCGAGCAGCTCTGGGCTACGACGATGGACCACGATGTGCGCGTGCTTCTGCGTGTGACGTGGGACATGGCGGGGCAGGCCGAGAGCCTGTTCAGTACGCTGATGGGCGAAGAAGTCGAGCCCCGGCGAAAGTTCATCGAGGACCACGCGCTCGAGGTGAAGAACCTGGACGTGTGAGCCCGGGGGCCCGGTCGATTGCGCTGATTGTTGCGGTTCGGCGGTTTCGTCGGCCTGCGCGCTTTGATCCCGCGATGCGGTGCTAGCGGCGGGCCGGGCGTCATGACCGGTACAGCCGGATGGCGGAGCGGGCGGCCTTAGAGAAGCCGTCGGCTTTGGCGACCGATACACCTCGATACGAGCAGTGCGCGTGCCGCCGGTCAGCTCGGGTCGGGAGCGGTATGGGTCGTTACAAGGCGAACTTCAAGAACACCAGCCGTGGTGAGCCGCGCCGGAACTCGCTCGGTCTCGACAAGGGCCAGCTGGACCGCCTTCTGGACATCCTCGATACCAAGAGCGAGGGCGACCCGAACCTGAAGCGTGTGCACGTTCGCTGGCCCTTTCGGCACGACTCTGTCACGTTCCAGCTGATCGAGGGCTTCGGGAGCCGGCGTGAGTTCAAGGTTGCGGCGCGGAACATCTCGAATTCGGGCCTGTCGCTGATCCACAACGCCTACGTGCACCCCGGCATGGAGTGCGAGGTGCGGGTGCCGGTCGGGAACCTGGAGGACAACGAGACGCAGCTCATCCGCGGCACGATCCGGCGGTGCCAGCACATTCAGGGCGTGGTGCACGAGATCGGCGTGGCGTTCGATGAAGAGCTGGACGCGAAGCAGTTCCTGCCGCGAGACGCGGTGGAGGCGTACTACAGCCTTGAGACGATCGACCTGGCGAACATGGAAGGCAACATCCTGCACGTCGAGGATTCGGCGGTCGATCGCCGGCTGCTGACGCACTACCTGGCGGACACGCGGGTGATCGTCAAGAGCGCCGACACGCTGGAGGAGGCGAGGAAGAAGGCTCGGGAGGGTTTCGACCTTGTTGTGACGGACCTGACACTCCCTGACGGCGAAGGGCTGGAGCTCGTCGATTGGCTGCGCGACAACGGCATTCTTACGCCGATCATCGTGCTGACCGCCGACACGTCGCACGCAACCCGGAAGCGGCTGACGTCGGCCGAGATCGACGGGTACCTGACGAAGCCTGTTGACCCCGGGACGCTGCAGCGCACGGTGACGGAGTACCTGAGACTTGCGGACGACCGGTCGGCCGCGGGGGGCGATGACGCTCTGCGTGATCTCGCGGGCACGTTCGTCTCCGAGATGGGCGGCATCATCGAGCAGATGAACAAGTGCATCGAAGAGGACGACGCGATGACGGCGTACTCGATCGTGCTGCGGATGAAGGGAACGGCGCCGGCGCTGGGCTTCACCCAGCTTGCGAACGTTTGTGACCGGGCCGCGGCTGCGCTCGCGGCGAGCATGAGCTGTGAGGAGTCGCGGAGGCAGCTTGACGCGCTGCTCGACGCGTGCGATCGGCTCCGGCACAGGAGAGCGGGATGAGCGAGATCAGCGTGCTGAATCTGATCGACGTCTTGCGAGGGGCGGGCCCGGTGATCATCGCGATCGCGCTGGTGTCCGCCGTCGCGCTGGGGTGCGTGCTGGGCGTGCTGATGATGGCGCGGCGTGGCTCGGGACGGAAAGTGGATGAGCCCGGGGCGCTGGACGACGCGCTCGCGGCGACGGGGGCAGCGACGATCGCGGTTCGGCTGCGCGGGGGCGAGCGGGTCGAGGTGACGAGCCTGTCGTCGAGCATCGAGGCACTGACGGGGTACGTGCCGCAGGCGTTGTGCACGGGCGACGCGTTCTTCCGGATGCTCGAGGAGCGCAGCGCGACCGAGCTGGAGCGGAAAATTGCGGCGGCGGTGCGGGACGAGCGGGCGATGGTCGCCGAGTTCTCGTACGAGGACGCCGAGGGGTTGCGGCGGTGGATGCAGCTTCGTGCTGCGCCGGTCGCCGGAGGTCGAAAGACACGCAATACGCTGCAGGGCGTGGTGCGCGAGACCACCGAGTCTCGGCAGACCGGCGGCGAGCTTGTACGGGCGAAGTCAAGGTTTCACGCGCTCGCGGACGCGACGCCGGCGATGCTGTGGGTGCTCGATGCCGCCGGTAAGGCGACGGCTGTCAACAGGGCAACCGAGCGGTTCTGCGGCGTCGGGGAGGCGGCGTTGCTCGGCGAGATGTGGATGCTGGCCGTCGAGGAGGACGACCACGAGGGGCTCAGGCAGTTCGTGGACCGCGTGCTCGACGAGGGCACCTCGCTGAACCGCGAGGTGGTGATGATCGACCCCGACAACCGCGAGCGGCAGATCGCGATGACGGCGACCGTTGCGAAGAACAACAACGGCGACGTCGAGAGCGTGGTGCTGACCGGGCGTGACGTGACGGACCGCAGCCAGAGCGAGCAGCAGCGCGAGCGGCTGACACGGCTGATCGACTCCAGCGGCAGCCCGGCGATGATCCTGGCGCCCGACTTCCGGGTGACGATGCTCAACCCCGCGGCGCGGACACTGGCGGGCCTGAAGGACGGCGAGGCGGCGGACTCGATCGCGCTGTGGCACGTGGTGACGCAGGAGGCGGTCGAGAAGATCAGGAACGAGGCGACGCGCTACTGTGCGGACGGCGGCGTGTTCGAGATGCGCGGTTCGCTGCGCGACGGCGGCGACGGGAGCCTGTCGGCCGAGATCCGGGTCGTTGGGCTCGGCGACGGCTGGCTGGGTGTGAGCGCGCGGGTGATCGAGCAGGACCTGGCGCGTGAAGCGGAGGCGCAGCGGAACCAGCGGCGGCTTGACGTGATGCTCGCGGCGTTGGAGCGGCTGACGGGCGAGGCCTGGGCACCCGGCCGCGCGGCGGAGCGGGTGTGCGAGGCGATCGCATCGGCGCACGATGACCTCCGCGTGTCGTACGGCGCGGTCGATGAGCACGGCGTGCTGACGTGCGAGGCGTCGGACGAGGCGGCGTGGATGGGCTCGGCCGTCGGGCGCCAGCTGCGGTTCGACGATGATGGGTCGCTGCTGAAGTCGCTCGCCGAGGGCGAGGTTGTGAAGGTTGGCGACGTGTGGGCGGAGTCGCAGCTCGCCGAGAGCACGGTGGCGTGCGAGGAGTTCGCGGTTCGCCGGCTGGCGCTGTTGAGGGTCGATACCGGTGCGCCGGGGCTTCGGCTAATGGCGCTCGAGCGGCCGGACGCTGGGCGGTGGGCGACGGACGAGTTGCAGGCGCTCGAGCTGGCGTCGCGGATGCTTGGGCTGGCGCTGCGTGCCGAGGGCGATCGAAAGGCGCGTGATGATGCCGAGACGCAGGCGGCGACGCAGGCGGAGCGGTGGCGCGCGGAGCGCGATCGGTGCGACGGGCTGGCGCAGCTCGCAGCGGACCGTGTGACAGAATCGGAGCGGTTGTTGCATCGCCTGCAGAAGTCGGACAAGACGTGGGCGTCGGCGCTGATCGAGCTCGGGGCGAAGGCTTCGGCGGCGGGCGAGCTCGCGGACGAGGCACGGGAAGCCGGGCTGAAGAAGGTCGCGGATCAGCTGGGCCGGATCGCTCATGACGCGGATCGTGCCGAGGTGTCGGGGCGGATCGTGTCGGGCACGCTGACGCCGAGCGTTTCGGAGTTCAGCCCGCGGGGCGTCCTGCGGACTGTGGGTCAGCGGCTGCTGTGGGAGACGACCGCACGGGGCATCAAGCTGCGGATCAAGCAGGAAGGCGAGCTGCCGGAGGCGGTCACGTCGGACGAGCGGCTGTTCCGGCTGGCGTGCGTCGAGCTGTTGGCGATCGGCGTGGATCGTTGCCTGTCGCCCGAGCTTCGCGCGACGGTCGCGGCGACCGGCGGCGAGGGCGACGACCCGGGCATGGTCGAGCTTCGGATCCAGGGCGGGCCCGTGTCGGCGCCTGAGGAGGACCGCATCGGTGCGCCCGGCGGCTTTGCGCTGCTCAGGGCGATCGCTGAGGTGCTCGGCGGCCGGTTTGAGGTGATCGAGGAGTCGGCGGGCACGAAGCTGGTGCTGGCGGCCTCGACGAAGCTCCCGGGGAACGCTGCGTTTGACTTCAATGGTCTGCTGGGCGACGACGGTGAGGTCGGCGCGGTCGGCGATGACGGGCCGCTGCTCGGCGACGACGGCGAGATCCAGCAGGCGGCGTGAGGCCCCTGCTGGTCGCGTGCGTCGATGTCGACGGGAAAGGGTGAGCGACGGGGCTTGAACCCGCGACCCCCAGAACCACAATCTGGTGCTCTACCGACTGAGCTACGCCCACCGTCTGGGTGCGGCACGAGTGCCGCTGGCGGATAGTAGCCGCGTTCACCGGAGGCGAACCTTCGGGCACCGCGGGTCGTTCCCGGCGCTAGGCTTGTGTATACAACCTTGAGACGTCCGCTGCGGGCCTCGCCGCGGGCACGATGAAACACACAGCCGATGCGGGCCTTGGGCCCGTGCGTGAGGGAGTGCAGGGATGACCACCGCCGCGTTGAGCAAGCTTGATCTGTCCCCGTCGCGGGCGTTCGTGAATCTGTCGTCTGCGGAGTTGGTCGAGCGGGCGCTCGCGGATCGCGAGGGCACGCTTGCGGCGAACGGGGCGCTGGTGTGTTCGACCGGTGAGCGGACGGGCCGGAGCCCAAAGGACAAGTACCTCGAGGACACGGCCGAGATCCACGACAAGATCTGGTGGGGCAACGTGAACCGGCCCGTGACCGAGGAGCAGTTCGACCTGGCCGAGCAGATCGCGGTCGATCACATGAACAAGGTCGAGAAGCTCTATGTGTTCGAGGGCTTCGCCGGCGCCGACCCGCAGCACAGGCTCGGCGTTCGCGTGGTGACGCAGTACGCATGGCACAGCCTGTTCGCGTCGACGCTGTTCATCAAGCAGGGCAGCGCGGCCGCGGGCGAGAACGCGCAGTGGAATCACGACTGGACCGTGATCAACGCGGGCTGCCACAAGCTGACCAAGGAAGAGCAGGAACGGCTCGGCGTTGACAGCCACATCCTGGTCGTGCAGAGCCTGAAGCGGAAGACGGTGGTGATCCTCGGCACCGAGTACGCGGGCGAGATGAAGAAGAGCATCTTCTACGCCATGAACTACGACATGCCCGAGCAGGGCGTGTTCCCGATGCACTGCTCGGCGAACGTCGACAAGGAAGACCCTTCGAACGTGGCGCTGTTCTTCGGCCTCTCGGGCACGGGCAAGACGACGCTGTCGGCCGACCCGCACCGGGCGCTCATCGGCGACGACGAGCACGGCTGGGGGCCGAACGGCGTGTTCAACTTCGAGGGCGGGTGCTACGCGAAGTGCATCAAGCTGACGCCCGAGGGCGAGCCCGAGATCTACGCGGCGATCAAGTTCGGCAGCGTGCTCGAGAACGTCGTGCTCAAGGACAAGCGGGAGCCGGACTACTTCGACGCGACCATTACTGAGAACACGCGGGTGACGTACCCGGTGGACTACATCCCTGAGGCGGTGATCCCGAGCATGGGGAGCCACCCGAAGAACGTGATCTTCCTGACGGCTGACGCGTTTGGTGTCTTGCCGCCGGTGTCGAAGCTGACGCCCGAGCAGGCGATGTACTACTTCATCAACGGGTACACGAGCAAGCTGGCGGGCACGGAGGCTGGTGTGACCGAGCCTCAGCCGAACTTCAGCCCGTGCTTCGGCGGGCCGTTCCTGCCTCGACGTCCGAGCGAGTATGCGGAGATGCTGGCCGAGCGGATCAACCGGTACCGGGCGAACGTGTGGCTGCTGAACACCGGCTGGACGGGCGGGCCGTACGGCGAGGGCCATCGGTTTGACCTGAAGTTCACCCGGTCGATGGTGACCGCGATCCTTCGGGGCACGCTCGCACGGGAGACGTTTGATCCGGACGAGGTGTTCGGGCTGCACGTGCCGCGGCACTGCGACGGCGTGCCCGCGGGCGTGCTGCACCCGGAGGAGACGTGGAAGAGCCGCGATGCCTACTTCGAGAAGGCGCGAGAGCTGGCGGCGAGGTTCCGCGCGAACGACGAGCAGTTCAACATGCCGGACGAAGTGCGGGCTGCGGGACCCCAGGGCTGAGACCATCGCAGATTGTGCGGATGGAGCGAGTCGGTGGCGGTATCGTTGCGCGGCGGCCGGTGCGGCTGACCGTGAACGAGAGATCGAATCCGAAAGGCGTGCTCCGTGAGCCAACGCAAGCCCTACGTCGGCGGCAACTGGAAGATGAACCTGGATCAGGAGGCCTCGGGTGCCCTTGCCCGGGGTGTGATGGATGCGTGCGAGGCGATGCAGGCGGCGGTGGACATCTGCATGTTCCCGGCGATGCCGTATCTGCTGAGCGTGTCAAACATCATCCGCAACCGCCCCACCACGATCGGCGTGGGTGCGCAGGACGTCTACCACGAGGGCAACGGCGCGTTCACCGGCGAGGTCAGCTGCGCGATGCTGGCCGACTGCGGGTGCAAGAGCGTGCTTGTGGGTCACTCGGAGCGGCGGCACGTGATCGGCGAGAGCAACGCGCAGGTGAACCTGAAGGTCCGGGCGGCGCTGGACGCCGACCTTGAGGTCGTGCTGTGCGTCGGTGAGACGCTCGACCAGCGGGAGAAGGGCGAGACGGACGCGATCAACGCCATCCAGATCCGCGAGGGGCTGGCGGAGGTCGGCCAGCGGCAGATGGAGCGGGTGGTCATCGCGTACGAGCCGGTCTGGGCGATCGGCACGGGCAAGACGGCGACGCCCGACGACGCGCAGGATGCCCACGCCAAGATCCGGTCGCTGCTGGGTGAGATCTACAACACAGACGTGGCCGAGCGGACGCGGGTGATCTACGGCGGGTCGATGAAGCCCTCGAACGCGGCGTCGCTAGTGGGCCAGGCGGATGTCGACGGCGGGCTGATCGGCGGGGCGAGCCTGAAAGTCGAGGACTTCGCGGCGATCGTGAAGGCGGCGGCTGAGGGGTGAAATTGGTCTTGCTTGATCGCTCTGGCGACTGACGAGCCCGAAGCGCGAGCGAGGGACCCAAATTTGAACGAACTCAGTCCCTCGCTCGCGCCTCGGGCTCGCCTGGTGCCCCAGCGCGCCGCTGTGGGCGCTACAGTTGCCGTCCCGATCGGTGGTAGGCGTCGGGGCCTTGATAGGTGGTGATTGATGATGTCGGATCTGACGCCCATGCTCACGCTCGGACTCGCCGGCTGGCTCAGCGGGCTGCTGACGCTTGGGTTCCTGTTCGTGTGCGTGGTGATGATCCTGATCGTGTTGATCCAACGGCCGCAGGGCGGCGGGCTTGGTGGTGCGTTTGGCTCGGCGGCTGGTTCGGGGCAGACGGCCTTTGGTGCCAAGACCGGCGATGCGCTGACCATCGCGACCATCGCCATCTTTGTGATCTTCTTGTTATCTGCGATCGGTCTGAACTTTGCGGCGAGACCCAGCGAGGCACCGGCGCAGCCCGCGGCGGCGGTTGCACCCGAGAGCGATGCGGCGGAGCAGCCGGCGGACGATGTCTCCGATGCTGGCCCTGGTGCTGACGCCGATCCTGCATCGGACGCTGACGTCGAGCCTGCGGCGGACGACGCCGCCGAGCCTGCGGCCGAGACCGCAACGGAAAGTGACGCCCCGGCCGAGGGCGGCTGAATCACATCCCCCCACTTCGCACGCGCGGCATCGCGCACGAGGAGCTCTGGCTTGATCCGCAGCATGACCGGCTACGGCGAGGCGTCGGCGCACATCGACGGCACGCACTACTTCCTGCAAGTCCGCACGCTCAACGGAAAGTACTTCAAGGCGACCGTTCGGCTGCAGGACGATTTCGAGGCGCTCGAGGCCGAGCTCGAGAGCGGGCTGCGCAAGCGGATCGCGCGGGGTACGGCGGCGATCAAGGCGACGTGCACGGACGAGACGGGGGACGCGGCGCAGGAGATCAATGTGCGGGCGTTCGACCGCTATGTCGAGCAGCTTCAGGGGTCGTCGCATGTTGCGTCGGGCGGGGTGAAGCTTGATGTCGGTGCGGTGCTGGCGCTGCCGGGGGTGCTTCAGCCGCCGAGCGACGAGGGCGAGCGGGTCGCGAAGGTGCGGGAGGTGTTCCGCGGGCTGCTGTCGGAGGCGACGGACAAGCTGATCGCGATGCGGACGAGCGAGGGCGAGCTGCTGGCCGAGGACCTGCGGAAGCAGATGGGGGTGATCTCGGCGCAGCTGGCGATTGTGCGGGAGCGGGCGCCGCAGGTTGTTCAGGACTACGAGCAGCGGCTGAAGGGCAGGATCGAGCAGTACGTGCGCGAGGCGGGGGCGACGGCGGAGCCTGCGGATGTGATCCGCGAGGTGGCGTCGTACGCTGAGCGGACCGATATTGCTGAGGAGATCCAGCGGCTTGGCGGCCATGTGGAACAGTTCTTGGGCATCGTCGGATCTGTCGAGGACAAGCCGGTCGGCCGGACTCTTGACTTCATGGCGCAGGAGATGCTGCGCGAGGCGAACACGATGTCGAGCAAGAGCTTCGACACGGGCATCAGCCGGGCGATCGTGGAGATCAAGGGCGCGATCGATCGGGTGAAGGAGCAGGTACAGAACGTCGAGTGACGGGCGCCGCTGTTCGCGGCCGGTGACGGGTGTGGTAGACTGCGTGCGAGTGTGCGGGCCGACGGGGGCATGCGTGGGCGAGCAGACGACAAAGATGGGGCCGGGTGGCAGGGCATTGGCCGAGGCTTCGCCTGCGTTGTTCGGGTCGTCGGGTTCGGTGAATGCAAGCGAAGAGACGTCGATCGGCGGGATGGTCTTCACGTCGGCGCCTGCGGCTGGCGCGGTCGATGAGCGTGAGCCGGTCGAGGGGCACGAGCGGTTTGCGACCGGCGAGCTCGCGATGGCGTGCTCGCACTATGAGCTTGGTGTGATCTCGTCGGTGCGCGAGTTCCGCAGGGGATCGCGGCGTTCGCCGAAGGTCGTGCTGGAGACCTCGCGGGGGCGTGTGCTGATCAAGCGTCGTTCGGCCGGGCGTGATACGGCGCGGCATGTCGCGTTTAGCCACGCGGTCCAGGACCGGCTGCGGGAGCGGTCGTTCCCGCTTGCGAAGCTGGTCCGCTCGCGCGAGGGTCTGGGGAGCGTCGCGGTTGCGGGGCACGTGTACGAGACGTTCGAATTTGTGAACGGCTCGCGATACGACCGGAGTGACGGGCAGACCGCGGATGCGGGCCGTTCGCTCGCGTATTTCCATCGATTGCTCGCTGGGTACGACCCACCCGGGCGGTGCCCGGACGGGAGCTATCACGGCAACGTGATGGTGCCGGAGGTGCTGCGAGGTCTCGCGTCGTCGCTCTCGCGGCCCGGCATATCGGCCGCGAGCGAGCGGCTGGCGTCGGTGTATGAACGGGCGTCATCGCGTGTTCGCGAGCTCGGGCTTGCGTCCTGGCCGCGGCAGGTGATCCACTGCGACTACCACCCAGGGAACATGATTTTCGCCGGCGGTCTGGTCCGTGCGTTGGTCGACTTTGATGCCAGCCGGGTCGGGCCGCGCGTTCTTGACGTGGCGAACGGGGCGCTTCAGTTTTCCGTAACGCGGAGCGGCGTAGATCCTGCCGCGTGGCCCGTGGAACTGGACAGCGTCAGGCTGCACGCGTTTTTGCGGGCGTACGACGCGGTCGAGGGCTGCATTCTGAGCCACGCCGAGCTCCGGGCGTTGCCCTGGCTGATGGTCGAGGCGCTGATCGCAGAAGCGGCGATGCCGATCGCGGCCACGGGTCGGTTCGGCAGCATCGATGGCGGCGCGTTCCTGGACATGGTCGATCGCAAGGTAACGTGGCTTGTTGACTCGCACGAATCGTTGGTCGCGTTGTGACGCGCGCGTGTCGGTTCATCGCGTGCGCCGTGCTGGGACCGCTGACGATATCGGGGGCGGCCGGGCAATCCGCGTCGGTCGGCGAGCTGATCGCGGCGCTCGACAGCCCTGGGTTCGTCGATCGCGAGCTCGCGACGCATGCGCTGCAGAACCTGCCGACCGTGACGCTCGCGGATCTCGAGTCCGCGTTGACCGTGGACGCCCTGAGTCTGGAGCAGCGGCGGAGGCTGAGCGCGGCGGCGAAGCTGCGCTTCCTGACCGAGCCGCGAGCGGCGATGGGCATCACGCTCGGGCAGATCTCGGATCTCGGGCTGCCGATCACCGGCACGACCGAGGGTTTCGATTCCGTGAACAAGCTGCGCGGCGGGGACATCATCACGTCGATCGATGGGCTGGAGATCCGCTCGCTGACGGACTTGCAGGTTTCGATCATCGCCAACGCGCCGGGGGCGGTTGTGCCGGTGCGCTTCATCCGTGACGGCGGTGTCCTCGAGGCGATGCTGGAGCTCGGCGCGTGGCGGGACCTGCCTCAGGCATCGTCGAGGCCTCAGCTCGAGGTGCTGGAGATGGCGTGGCGGCATCGCTCGCGGGCGTACCGGACGCTGACCGAGCCGGAGACGCTGCCCACGCTTGGCGAGCCGGTGGCCGGCGGGCCGAGCGCTCGGCCGGGCGGCTCGCGGCGGGGCGTTCGCCGCGACACGGTCGTCGCGGGGGGCGAGGCGCGTGACGGCGCGACGCGTGCTGTCGGTGTCGATGTCAATCGTCGGCTGTCGCCCAAGCTTGACGAGCGCGACGCGGACTTTGCGGGGCTCGTCGCCGCGACGCTGCTCGATCTTGAGGAGCGGGCGCAGCGGCAGCGCGACCGCATCGCCCGGCTCGCGCGGGATCTTGAGCGTGCGAAGTCTCGGAATGATGCCGACGCGGTGATCGAGATCGAGGCCCGCCGCGCGGTGCTTCAGGGCGAGCTCGAGATCGTCGCGAGCCAGATCGCGCGGTACCGTCGGATGCTCGACGAGGGCGGCTAGCCGGCATCGGACCGCGCAGCGGCGACGATGGCGCGAGCGCGAACGATCGCCGGCTGCTCGTCGGCTTCGGTCAGCGCGAGGATCCGATCGATTCGGTCGGAGTTCCGCCTGCCGACGTCGGGGTGTTCGCCGTCAGGCCTCGTGGAGAGATCCTCGGAATTGTCGAGCACATCGGCGAGCTTGACGAGCCTCGCTCGCCAGTCGGCGCGTGCGAGCCTCGCGTCGTAGTCGGCTTCCCGCTCGGCCTCCGGGAGCAGCATGTTCTTGGTGAGAGCGGCGACGAGGCCCGCGACGGCTGGGCCGAAGCGGTCGGCGATGTCGTCGTAGTCGGCGGGTGTGTCTTCGATGGTGTCGTGCAAGAACGCCGCGGCGATGGCGTCGGCGTCATCGAGACCGAAGGTATCGCGCACGGTCATGGCGACCCGGGCCGGGTGCGAGAAGTACGGCGTCCGGCCGTCCTTCCGGGCGTGGCTGGCGTGCATGCGGGCGGCGAAGGCGGCGGCCCTGCGCCAGACGCGGTCGCGTTCAAGAGCGTTTGCCGGGTCGCGGGTCATGCTCGGAAGGGGTGCGTGCCGCGTTCGAGGAGAAGCCTTGTCTTGGCCGGCGACGAGCCGTGCTCGTCGAAGATGACCAGTTCGTTCTCGCCGTCGTGGCTGAGCACGGGGGCCGGGAGCAGGAAGCTTGGGTCGGGGGCGATCGTCGCGCCGGTCTTGGTGTGGACGAAGTAGCGGCCCAGGTGGTGACCGTTGAGCAGGACCTGACCTTTGGAGAGCCCGGTGAGATCGAGGCGGACGGGCGTGTGATCGGCCTTGAGCTCGAAGCTGGTGCGGTACCACGTCGGCCCCTTGAACCCACCCAGCTTGGACTTGCTGACGGCCTCATAGCTCGACGGCGCCGGCGGTTCCCAGCGGGCGTAGGACCATTTGCCCTTGCCGGTGATCTCCTCGATGCCTTCGAGGATGGTCGTGTTGCCGGCGATGGTGTTGAGCTCTTCGTGGACGTCTTGAGCATCCGAGAGCACGGCGAGCTGGAGCGTGTTCTTGCCACGCGTGAGCGTCTCTTGATCGAGCACAAGCCGCGTCGGACCTGTGGCGTCCAGCAGGCGGATGGGCTCATCGTTGAGAACCACAAGCACCCGGGAGGCGAGATCCTTGATGGTGATGATGACCGGGCTCTTCTTGCGATGCACGAACGACCAGGTCAGGCGGTCCGGCCGGGTGACGTCGCCCGGGCGGACGTTCCACAGCGGCGACTGGAACGCGAGGAGGTTGATCGGGTCGCCCGCTTCGATCTTGTGCCTGCCGGCCTTGAACGGTTTGACCTCGAAGAGATGATCGAGGAAACCCTTCGGCTCATCGAGGCAGAGCCCGGCTGAGGGCCGGCCCAGGTTCTCGGCGAGTACGGTGAGCGTGTGGTCGCCCTTCTTGAGCGGGAGCGGCATCGGCTCGTGGTCGGCGCCGGGGCCGAAGCCCATGATGCCCTGGAATTCTCCGTCGAGAAAGAAGTGGAGCCGGTCTCGGGAGGCGGGCGCGAGCGTCTTGGGCTTGCGTGCGCTCGCCGAGCGGATGTCGATCTTGTACCAGCCGTAGCCGAATGGTGCGCCGAGATCGGCGAGATCGCCCGGGCCGTTGATCGGTGCGAATCGCGGGTTCGTGCCGAGGATGTGATCCTCGGCGGAGACGGCCTGCCACTCGTTGAGTGCGACGGACGCGGTGGCCGCTCTTGCCGGGACGGTCTCTTGGAAGGTGATCTTCTGCTTGACGCCTTCCGCCGTGTAGGCGGTGCAGTTCTTCGCGCCGGGGAGCGCGACTGGCACGCCTGAGGATTCGACGCCGGCGACACCGAGATACACGGCGTCGTCGCTGGGGTGGACGTTGTCGATCTGGTCCTCGTTGGCGACGATGACGGTGAAGCCTTCGAGCTCGTGGACGGCCGGGAGCTTGCCGCGTGGGACGTCAACGGTGAGCACGGACCCGTTGATGCTTACCGAGCCTGTTGAGTTTGCCGGGCCGTAGCACACGAAGACCTGCCCGACGCTGGCGAAGGCGTTCAGCGTGCAGAAGTCGAGCGTGGCGTTCCTCCCGAGAAGGACATCGAACAGGACCCACGCGACGGCCTGCTTGCCGAGCGGGACGGTGAGGCTCGAGCCGTCGGCGAGCATGATGTCGACGTCTCGCGGCTTTGGGGTTTTGCCCTCCGCCGGTTCTTCGGCGAACACAAAGGTGACATCGCCCTGCGAGCCGCGGAGGTCGGCGAGCGAGGTGGAGTCGGCCGTGCCGGCGGAGACTCGCTGGTCGAGGAGTGTGGGCCTGTAGCTCTGATCGATCGAGGCGAAGACGCGGGCGAATGAGCTGGCGAACGTGCAGAGTCGGCGGGCGTGATGGAAGGATGCGCCGGGGGAGCCGTCCTCGTTGACCGGGGCGTGGGTGCCTCGCGTGGAGTGGCTGAAGTCATCGGTGGTCTTGCCTGGCCGACCGGCGAGGAAGCCCGGCGTTCGGCCGGCGGCGAACGGTGTCATTACAAACTGGCCGCCGCCGGCGAGCACCTCGGCGAGTCGGCGTTGGAGCGCGATGGGTGTGGGCGAGGGCTCGGGCGTGCCGCCGATGATCGGGTCGTGCGCGGTGATCATGTCGATGATGACGCGGGGGCGGTCGGGGTTGACGGCTGCGAGCTGGCGGAGCGTGGCGAGCATGTCGGCCTCGCCGGCCCAGCCGTCGATCTCGCCTTCGATTCCTTGCCAGAGGTTGTTGGCGTTGATGGTCGGGACGTTGAAGCCGGCTTCGCGGAAGTAGCGGGCGAGCTCGCCGAGGTAGCCCTGTGCGGCCACGCCGTCGCCGCAGGTCCAGTGGGCCTCGCTCTGCAGCATCAGCAGCGGGCCGCCCTCGCCCACGCTTGTGATCTGGAGGTCAGAGATCTGCTCGGCGATGGCGGTGATGAACTTGCCGCAGGCCTCGAGGAACGGCGCATTGGGGGCGCGGAATTTCATGTCTGGCTTTGCGATAAGCCAGTGCGGAAGGCCGCCCATGTCCCATCCGTCGCCGATGTAGGGGCCGGCGCGGACGATGCATCGAAGACCCGCCTGGCCCACCAGCTTGATGAAGTGCCGGATGTCGTTGCCGTCTTCGAAGTCGAACTGGCCCGGTCTCGGTTCGTGGACGCACCAGGGGATGCTGGTGGCGATGGTGTTGAGCCCGGCGAGCTTCGCGGCCTGGATTCGATCGGCCCACTGCTCGTGCGGGACACGGGCGTAGTCGATCTGGCCTCCGATAAGCCAGATTCGTCGGCCGTCGATCATGAAACCCTGGTCGTCGTAGGTGACGGTTGCCATCGCGTTCGGTCTCCGGTCTGTATCGAAGGTGCGCCAGAGGAGCCTTTTGGGGGATGTCCTGCCCCGGGAGTGGCTCTGGGTTGCTATGTTCTGGTTTTACTCTGGTCGCTGCCGTGCGAAACGGATAGTAGGAGGGCACAACGCAAACCGCAACGAATCTGGCCGCAACGAATGTTGGAGCTTGGCGTACACAGGCTTCGGGCGGCGTAGGCTCGGCGGTTCGAGATCGCGGTCTGGCGGCTCGACTCTCCATGGGCGTGGGGTGGCATTCGCGTGAAAGAGCATCGGCTTCGCGTTGGCCTTTCTGCATTGTGTTTGTTCGGATTCGTGCTGTCCGGCTGCTACGGCGGTCTTGCGGGGATCGACCGCCGGCTGGACCGCTTGCTGGACGAGCGATCGGCGATGCTTGACCCGCTGATCGAGCCGCCCGCGCGAGCGTTTGCCGACGCCGAGTCGTACGACGAGCCGGCGCAGGCCGACAAGGTGATCGGGACGACGAACCCGGAGCCGGAGGAGCTGACTCAGGTCCTGGCGGACCCGGGCAGGGATGTCGCGTCTCGGCTCGATGCGTATCTGCTCGAGGACGTTGCCCCCGCGGATGCGGCGGGGATCGAGCGGATCGATCTGACGCGCGCGCTCGAGATCAGTCAGGACTCAGCGCGCGAGTTCTTGACGGCCCAGGAGACGTACATCCTGTCGGCGATCGCTGTGCTGATCGAGCGGCACCTCTTTAATCCCCGGCTGTTCAATCAGACAACCACCACGATCGCCGGCGAGGGCACGGATGGGCGGTACACGGCTGCTCTCACGGTGCTCAACGAACTCGGCGTGACGCAGCGGTTCGAGCGTGGCGGCGAGGTCACGGCGTCGTGGCTGGTTGAGGCGACGGAGGATCTGCGCGAGGGTGCAACGGATCGGTACCAGCAGTCGAGCGCGATCGTGCTCAGCGGGAGCTTCCCGCTGTTGCGCGGCGCGGGGACGGTCGCTCGGGAATCGCTGGTGCAGGCCGAGCGCGACCTGGTGTACGCCGCCCGCGACTTCGAGCGGTTCAGGCGGTCGCTTCTGGTTTCGATCGCGAGCGACTACTTCGGGCTGTTGCAGGAGCGGGCGGCGATCGAGAATCAGATCCGACGGATCGAGGCGTTGCGGAACCTCGAGGAGGAGACCGCCGCGAAGATCGACGCGGGGCTGGAGACGAGCTTTCAGCAGGCGATCGCGGCGAGCGATCGGCTTGAGGCCGAAGCGGGCCTTGCGGGGCAGCGCGACACGTACCGTCTGAGCGAGGACAGCTTCAAGGTCAGGCTGGGCCTGCCGGTGGACGAGCCGGTCATCATCGTGCCGGTCGGGCTGGAGCTGCCCGAGCCGGATATCACGCCCGGGGACGCGGCGAGGCGCGCGCTCGAGTTCCGGCTCGATCTGCAGGTGACGCGGGACCAGGTGCTGGACGCTCGGCGGGGTGTGGCGAACGCGCGGAACGGGCTGCTGCCCGACCTGAATCTCAACGCGCGGATTGATGTGCCGACCGACCCGGATGTCGATGAGCCCTACCTCGCGTTCTCGAACGAGGACGTCGGGTACTCGGCGAGCGTGACGCTCGATCTGCCGCTGGACCGGGTGATCGAGCAGCTCAATCTTCGTTCGGCGATCATCGCGGTGGAGCGGGCGATCCGCGGGTACGAGGAGGACCGGGACGAGGTTGTGGTCGAGGCGCGGTCCGCGGTGCGGCAGGTTGAGCTTTCGCGGTTCCAGCTGAGCCTCGCGGAGCAGCAGGTCGAGATCAACCGGCGTCGGCAGCGGGGGCAGGAGCTGGACCCCGAGAACGTGACGACGCAGGAGCGCGTTGACACGCAGAACGCGCTGCTGAGCGCCGAGAACGCGCGGGATCAGGCGGTGGCCGACCTGCGGATCTCGATCCTCGACTACTTGCTCTCGACCGGGCAGATGCGTGTCGAGAACGATGGCACGCTTGCCCCGATCGGCGGCATCGTCGTCGAGGACCTCGAAGGCGGCGGCTAGGACGCGAGTGTCTGCCAGCGGGCGATGGAGAGCGTCCACTTCTCGTGGACCTGCCAGCGATCGCCGACTGTGAGATGTGTGGTGCCCGCGTTGTCTTGGGCGAACCCGAAGCTTTGCGCGAGCCGTTTCGAGGCGTGGTTTTCTGGCGCGATGAAGCTATGGATGGCGTGAAGCCCGAGCCCCTCGGGCAGATCGGCGAAGCTATACGACAGCAGCGCGGACAGGCCTTCCGAGGCGAGGCCGTCGCCCGTGTTGCCGGCGGCGAGCCAGCAGCTGGTGTCGGCGTCCCACTCCAGCCCGCGTCGGATAACGACGAGGTTGAACGCGCCGACGATGCGTCCGGATTGGATCTCCACCGCGATGCGGCGGAAGGCCTTGCCCGAGCTGTCGCCGGCGGAGGTCATCTCCAGCTGGCGCTCGAAGATGTCGCGTGTGGTCTGGGCGTCGCCGCCGAGCGGGAGAAAGGCCTCGAGATGGTCACGGCTGGCGTCGTAGAGCGCGCAGAATGCGTCGCGGTCGTTGGCGCTGAGCGGGCGGAGACGGAGGCGCGGGGTGAGGATCTCTCGCGGCGAGTCGGGGGTGACGGCGTCGACCTTGACGGGGGAGGCCGGCGCGAGCGGCTTGGCGCGTGCCGGGGCTGATCCGATCTTCTGCTGTGGCTGCACGGCTTGGTTCCCTGTGGCGGTAGAGTCCTGCGATGGATCCTGGTTTGGCACTCATGGTGCGCCTTGTGGCGGCTATCGGCGTTTCGCTCGCGTTGTCGTTGATGGTGGGACGGTGGGTGCTGCGTTTGGACCGCCGGGGAGCGGGCCTTGTGGGCGGGGTGTGCGCAGGGGTTGCGCTCGGTCCATTTGTTTTGGGCGGTTTGGCTCCCGGCGTCCACGCGGAGTTCATGGTCGGCGGCGTTCGGCAGGCATCCGAAGCGGCGCTGATCGAGGCTCGGTTGCCGCGCGAGGGCGACGCGCTGGCCGCTTCGGGTGTCAGCGATGTTGCAGTCTCGGAGCACGTCGCAGCGGAACGGGCCAGGGCGGAGGGTCTTCGACGGGAGGCCGAGCGCGAGCGGTCGATCCTGGCATCAGGTGCGGCGGCGATGGCGGCGTCGTGCGGGTTGCTGGCGGGTGTCGGGCTGGGACGGCCCGCTCGGCTTTCCGTGCGCGCGGTGCTGTCGGGCTGCGTTGCCGGGGTCATCGGCGGGCTTGCCGCGGCGGTCGCGGCGAAGACCACGCTCGGGCTTTCGATCTCGGACGCGGCGCTGTTCGGCGCCGTGCTCGCGGGTGGGGCGCTCAGCTGGTGTGGGGGTGCCGGCTCGCGAGCCTACGGGCTCGGTGCGATGGCCGTGGCGGCTTTCGGGTTGTCGGTGTTCGGGGCGTTGTGGGCCGGAGTCGCTCTCGCAGCGCTCTGGTCGCTTGGCCTTGTGGTGCGTGCGGTCGATTCTGAAACGGCGGCTGGTGGCGTTGCGCGGATTTCTGCCGAGATGATTCTGGTTCCGGCGTGCGCCGCGTTGACCGTATCGCTAGCCGGAACAGACGTCTCAACGGGAGGGGCCGTTCTGATCGTGCTTGTGTGCGTCCTGGTTGGTGATGCCCGTCTGATTGCGATGTGGATGGCTGCGAACCTCTTTGAGGGGGGAAGCGCGACCTCGAGGCCGTTGTCAACGTGGCTCGTGCGATTCGGTCGCGGCGGCGCTGGGTGGCAGGTGCTTCTGCTGGGTTTGGCGGTCGCGAGCGGCGGGATCGACCCGCGGTCGGCCGATGGCGCGGCGATGGTGTACGCGATCGCGGGCTCCGCGGTCGTCGGCGAGCTGCTGCGGCCTGGTGCGTATCGCGCGATGCGGCGGTTCAGACAGGACCACGCGGGCTCGGGCGTCACTCCACGGTGACTGACTTGGCGAGGTTGCGGGGCTTGTCGACGTCGTGGCCGCGGGCGACGGCGGCCTCGTAGGCCATGAGTTGGAGCGGGATGACGGTGAGCAGCGGGCTGAGGGGCTCGGCGATGTCGGGGACGTAGAGCACGTCTTCGGCGAGGTCGGCGATATCGGTGTCGCCCTCGGTGGCGACGGCGATGACGTGGCCGCCGCGGCTGCGGACCTCTTCGATGTTGGCCAGGACCTTGCTGTACTGGGCGCCCTTGTTTGCGATGAAGACGGCGGGCATGCCTTCGGTGATAAGGGCGATCGGGCCGTGCTTCATCTCGGCGGCGGGCATGCCCTCGGCGTGGATGTAGCTGATTTCCTTGAGCTTGAGGGCGCCCTCGAGCGCTGTGGGATAGTTGAAGCCCCGGCCCAGGAAGAGCCAGTTCTCGCGATCGACGTACTTGTGGGTGACGCACTTGATGGTGTCGGAAGTGGCAAGGATCTGCTCGATCTTGTCGGGGACGCTTTCAAGCTCGTCGAGCATGGCTCGGCACTCTTCGACAGACATGAGCCGGCGGCGGCCGAGAAAGATCGCCATCATCGTGAGCGCGGCGACCTGGCCCGTGAAGGCTTTCGTACTCGCAACGCCGATCTCGGGGCCGACGCGGAGGTAGACACCCGCGTCGGTCTCGCGGGAGATGGAGCTGCCCACGACGTTGACGATGCCCAGGGCGAGCGCGCCCTTATCCTTTGCTTCGGTAAGGGCGGCGAGCGTATCGGCGGTCTCGCCCGACTGGCTGATGGCGGCGACGACCGTGCCCTCTTCGACGATTGGGTTGCGGTAGCGGAACTCGCTGGCGTACTCGATCTCGGTCGGGACCTTGGCGAGGTTCTCGAACAGGTACTCGCCGATCATGGCCGCGTGGAGCGCGGTGCCCTGGCCGGTGAGGATGAACTTGCGGGCGCGGACGAGCTGCGAGGCGTGGCTGAGCAGACCGCCTAAGACAATCCTGCCCTCGTTCTTGTCGATGCGGCCCCGGAGGGTCATGCGGAGCGACTCGGGCTGCTCGAAGATCTCCTTGTGCATGTAGTGCGGGTGGCCGCCGAGCTCGATCTGGTCGAGGTCCATCTCCAGCTGCATGAGCTTGGGGGTGACGGCCTCGTTGTCAATGGTGCTGGTCTGGATGCCGTCGCGGGTGAGCTTGCAGACGTTGTAGTCGTCGAGGGCGAAGGCCTGGGTGGTGTGTGCGACGATGGCGGACGCGTCGGACGCGACGACGTACTCGCCCGAGCCGACGCCGATGAGCAGGGGCGAGCCCTTGCGTGCGCAGACGAGCACGTCGGGCTCCTTCTCGCACATGACGGCGATCGCGTAGGCGCCGGTGACTTCTTTGAGTGCGGCACGGACCGCGGCTTCGAGATCGCCCTCGTACAGCTCGCCTATGAGGACGGCGAGCACTTCGGTGTCGGTCTCGCTCTTGAAGGTGTGGCCCTTGTCTTTGAGCCAGGTGCGGAGTGCGGCGTAGTTCTCGATGATGCCGTTGTGGATGATGCAGATGCCCGTGGCGTCGTGGGTGTGCGGGTGGCAGTTGGCTTCGGTGACGCCGCCGTGGGTGGCCCAGCGGGTGTGGGCGATGCCGATGGAGGCGCGGAAGGTGTCGCCGGCGGCGTCGATCTTGGCCTCGACGTTGGCGACCCGGCCGACGGCTCGCTCGAGGATGATGCCCGCGTCGTTGAGCACGGCGACACCGGCGGAGTCGTAGCCGCGGTACTCGAGCCGCTTGAGGCCCTCGATCAGGAGGTCGGCGGCGGGCTTGGTTCCGATGTAGGCGACGATGCCGCACATGATCTGATCTCCATCGGGCATGAGGCCCGGAGACTGTACGAACGCCGGCGGAACGGGGCGGGTTCGGCTGCGGTGAGGTTTCGGGGCTGCTATATTCGTTGAGTTTGCGCCGCCGGGGGTCTTCTCGGCCGCGCAGGCTTGGAGGGTTCGGCCCGATGCCCAAGCGCGACGATATCTCGACCATCCTGCTAATCGGCTCCGGCCCGATCGTGATCGGGCAGGGCTGCGAGTTCGACTATTCGGGCACACAGGCGTGCAAGAGCCTGAAGGACGAGGGCTACAGGGTGGTGCTCGTCAACTCGAACCCGGCGACGATCATGACCGACCCGGCGTTTAGCGACCGAACGTACATCGAGCCGATCACGGCCGAGAGCGTGCGGAAGATCATCGAGCTTGAACGTGACCGGGGCACACCGATCGACGCGGTGCTGCCGACGTTGGGCGGGCAGACGGGACTCAACGTCGCGTGCGAGCTCTTTGATTCTGGTGCGCTCGATGAGCTTGGTGTCGAGATGATCGGCGCGAACCGCGCTGTGATTCACCGGGCCGAGGACCGGGCGGAGTTTCAAAAGGTGTGCGACGGGGCGGGGCTGCCGACGCCGCCGTCCGCGACGTGCGGCTCGCTTGAAGAGGCGGTGGCGGCTGTCGAGGATTTTGGATTGCCTGCGATCATCCGGCCCGCGTTCACGCTTGGGGGGTTCGGCGGCGGCATCGCGTACAACGCCGAGGAGTTCCGCGACCTGGTGCAGCGTGGGCTCGACGCCTCGATGATTACGCAGGTGCAGGTCGACAAGTCGCTGATCGGCTGGAAGGAGTACGAGCTCGAGGTCGTGCGCGACAGGCACGACAACTGCGTGATCGTGTGCGGCATCGAGAACATCGACGCGATGGGTGTGCACACGGGCGACTCGATCACGGTGGCACCCTGCCTGACACTGACGGACAAGGAGTACCAGGCGCTGCGCGACGCGGCGCTCACGGTCATGCGCGAAGTCGGCGTGGAAACAGGCGGGTCGAACGTGCAGTTTGCGGTGAACCCGAACCCGCCTGAGGGCAAGCACTTCGATTACGTCGTGGTCGAGATGAACCCGCGGGTATCACGCAGCTCGGCGCTTGCTTCAAAGGCAACGGGCTTTCCGATCGCCAAGATCGCGGCGAAGCTCGCGATCGGCTACACGCTGGACGAGTTGCGGAACGACATCACGGGGACGACGAGCGCTTGCTTCGAGCCGAGCATTGACTATGTGGTCACGAAGATCCCGCGGTGGACGTTCGAGAAGTTCCCCGAGGCGGACGAGACGCTGACGACGCAGATGAAGTCGGTCGGCGAGGTGATGGCGATCGGGCGGACGTTCAAGGAGAGCTTCCAGAAGGCGCTGCGGTCGCTGGATGTGAAGCGGTTCGGGCTCGGGCTGGACAGGAACGACAAGTGGCTGGCGGCCGAGCGGAGCGATGATGGCAGGACGGCCGACGGGCAGCCGATCGAGTGGCCGATCGCCGAGGACAAGCTGACGCGGAAGCTGGCGGTGCCGAGCCAGGGGCGGGTGTATTACATCAGATATGCGCTCAAAATGGGCTGGAGCATCGAGCGTGTGTGCGAGCTGACGCGGATCGATCCGTTCTTTGTTGATCAGCTTGCACAGCTTGTTGAGTTCGAGGATGAGCTGGCGTCAGCGGGGTCGCTCGATGCGCTCTCCCCCGAGGTGCTCGCCGAGGCGAAGCGGCTCGGGTACAGCGATGCGCAGCTGGCGAACCTGTATCTTGGATCGATCAGCAGCGAGACGATTCTGAAGGTGCGGCGGCATCGTGAGTCGCTGGGCATCAAGCCGGTGTTCAAGCTGGTGGACACGTGCGCGGCCGAGTTTGAGGCGGTCACTCCCTACTACTACTCGACATACGAGTTCCCGGTGGCAGGCGCGAGCGAGTCGGAGATCCGCGTCTCGGACAAGGAGAAAGCGATCATCCTTGGCGGCGGGCCGAACCGGGTCGGGCAGGGCTGCGAGTTCGACTACTGCTGCGTGCACGCGGCGTTTGCGGCGCGCGAGCTTGGCTTCGAATCGGTGATGATCAACTGCAACCCGGAGACGGTGAGCACGGACTATGACACGTCGGACCTGTTGTTCTTTGAGCCGTTGACGCTTGAGGATGTGTTGAACGTTGTCGAGACCCTGAACGGTCCGGTGACGCTCGCGGACATTCGCGGGGAGGGGTTCGTCAAGGGTGTGATCGTACAGTTTGGCGGGCAGACGCCGCTGAATCTTGCGGGCGGGTTGGATCTAGCGGGTGTGCCGTTGATCGGGACGAGCTTGGATTCGATCGATTTGGCCGAGGACCGCGAGCGGTTTGATGACATGCTTGAGGAGCTCGATCTCAAGCGGCCGGCGTCGGGGATCGCACGATCGCTTTACGAGGCGGTGCGCGAGGCGAAGCGAATCGGGTACCCGGTCTTGGTGCGGCCGAGCTATGTGCTGGGTGGGCGGGGGATGGAGATCTGCTACGACGAAACCGCTCTAACGAAATACATGACGACGGCCGTGGATGTTTCAGGGCTTGATGATGCGCCGGTGCTGATCGATCAGTTTCTTGCGAGCGCGACGGAGATGGATGTCGATGTTGTTGCCGACTTTGATCCGAGTTCGGGGAACTCGGCCACCGGGCAGGCGCTTGTGTGCGGCGTGATGGAGCACATCGAGCAGGCTGGCGTGCACTCGGGTGATAGCTCGTGCACGATTCCGCCGAGATCGTTGCCGATGCCGCTGATAGAGCAGGTGCGTGCGACGGCGCGGCGGATGGCCGAGAAGCTGAGGGTCCGCGGGCTGATGAATGCGCAGCTGGCGATCAAGGACGGGCAGGTGTACACCATCGAGGTGAACCCAAGGGCGTCGAGAACAGTTCCGTTTGTTGGGAAGTCGAAGCACGTGCCGTGGGCCTCGGTGGCGGCGAAGGTGATGCTCGGGAAATCGCTTGACGAGCTCGGCGCGAAGGAAGTGCCGGACACGGGTGCGTTCGCGGTGAAGGAGTCGGTGTTCCCGTTCAGCCGGTTCCCGGGTGTGGACGTTGTGCTCGGTCCAGAGATGCGGTCGACGGGCGAGGTGATGGGGATGGACGTGTCGCTGCCGATCGCGGTGCTGAAGGCATCGATGGCGGCGGGGATGACGCTGCCGAGCGAGGGCGGTGTGTTCGTGAGCGTGCGCGAGCAGGACAAGGACGAGGTGGTGCCGATCGCGCGGTCGCTGCGTGCGATGGGGTTTGAGATCTACACCACGCGCGGGACGGCCGAGAAGATGGCCGAGCACGGCATGAAGCCGACGGTCCTCGAGAAGCTCTCGGCGGGCGCTCGGCCCAACGTGCTCGACATGATGGCCGACGGTGATATACAGCTCGTCATCAACACGCCGACCAAGACCGGCTTCGGCACCGACGAGGGCCGGATCAGGGCGGCGACGGTTCGGCTGAACATCCCGATTATCACAACAATGACCGGGGCGAAGGCGGCGGTCGACGCGATCGAGGCTCTGCGTGCCGGCGAATGGGGCGTGGCGTCGCTGCAGGACCACGCCCAGAAGGCGGCGGAGCGAGCGGGAGCGAAAGCGGCCGGGGCGGTCCCCTAACGAAGCGTCGGGAGGTGATCTGATGGCGACGGCTCTGGTGATTCTCGGGTCGATGTTCGCGATGGTGGCCGTGTTCTACGCCGCGGCCTGGTTCGTGAGGCTCTGCCGGGGCGAGAACTGAGGAGACGCGGTGATGGACTGGTGGGTTTGGCTGGTCATCGTGCTCGGGTGCATCGCGTTGATCTCTGCGCTCGTTCAGGTGACCGAGAAGGTCGCGGCGGTCACGCGCGACGTGAGTGACGACGGCAACGACATGGCGCCCGGCTGGATGCTGCGGTGCACGAGGTGCCAGTCGTGGCGGCCCGCGGCTGAGGCGGGTGTCGTTCGACTCGGCGCCGCGAGCAAGGGCAAGCGAACGATCTCGCGGTGCTCGGCGTGCGGGAAGCTGACCTGGGTTGCGATCGAACGCGGGCCGGGCGAGAGCGGGAAGCGGCGGATCGATGACCGGACGAACGAGTCGATCTGGCCCGAGACGCTGGCCAGTGTCTAGCTACTGGAGTTGCGCAGCGGTGAAGGTCTTGCCGACGCCTTCGCGGTCCCAGAGATGCGACGGCCCGCGTTTGGTCTCGTAGAACTCCCAGAGTTCGAACCAGTAGCTCTTGAACTTGAATCTGCCAAAGGGCTCGTAGTGGGCCTCGAGCTTCTTGGTGATCTGCCGGTCGGTGCCGGTCATGCCGAGGACGGCCTTGCCGTGGCGGACGGTCTCGGTGTCGATGGCGAGGCGGGAGTATCGGCCCAGCAGTTGCATGATGTTGCCGGCGGCGTAGGGTCCGATGCCGGGGAGCGAGACAAGGAACTTGAAGACGTCGTCGTCTGGCGTCGCTGGCGATTCGAGCCAGGGTTCGTCGATCTGGCCTTTGGCGAAGAGCTTGGCGAGGTCGATCATGCGTTGGTCGCGGTAGCCCACGCGGCAGCGGCCTCGCAGTGTGCCGGGGCGCGTTCGCGCGGTTTTTTGTGCCGTGGGGAACGCGCCGCCCACGCCGACGTGCCGGCAGAGCTGGGCGTTCATGTTGACGGTGCTTGGCCAGGCGACGTTGCAGCTGGTGACGGTTTTGATGACGTCTTCGAAGAGCGTGGGCGAGCGGAAGAGGCGGGCTCGGCCGGGCTTTCGCCAGCGTTTGTCGGCCTTGTGGAAGGCCTTGGAGTGCGACTCGTCTTCGTTGAGCCGGAGCATGCGGCTGATCTGCTGTCTCGCATTGTATCGTTCGGCGGGGACGAGCGTTCGGTTGAAGCGGATGCTGAGCTTGTTCGTCGGTTGCGCGATGACGCATGTCGCTGGACCATCGGCCAGATGGAGTACGCGTGTGAGGGTCTGATCGGCGACGGACCAGTGGTTGGGGGCGAGGATGAAGTAGCCGTAGGAGCAGACATCGCGCGCGAGATCGAAATCTGCGGGCGGCGTGATGGTCAGGCGTGTGCCAGCGGGCTTGCGGGTTGCCTGTCGGGCAGGCATCAGGCCGAGGACAGCGCGTGGAAGGGGAAGAGATAGGTCGCCATGTTGACGCAGAGGCGATCGGCGACCTGGGCGAAGCGGCTGTAGTGGGCTTCGATCTGTGCGTCGAGCGCTGCGCGGTCGATGCCGGCGTCGGCCATGACGTCGGCTTCGGAATCGGCGAAGAGGTTGATGGCTTCGAGGTCGGCCTCGAGATGGAACTGGACGCCGAGGGTGCGGTGGCCGACCTTCATGATCTGGTTCTTTGTGGAGGCGCTGCCCCCGAGCACGGCGGTGGCCGGCGGGTTCTCGGCGACGAAGTCTCGGTGCGACTGGAACTGCATGGTGTCCCAGGGCATGCCGCCGAGGATGGCCTCGGTCTGGCCCGGCACGCCCAGGCTGACCTTGCCGAAGCCCCACTCGGGGGTCTCGCCGCGCTCGACCGTGCCCCCGAGGGCGCGGGCGATGAGCTGGTGGCCCAGGCAGATGCCGACGATGGGGAGATCTCGCTCGTAGGCCTCTTTCAGGATCTCGATCTCGGCGTCCATCCAGGCGGGTGTGTCGGCTGGGGAGGCGGCGGCGGACTGGGGGCCGCCGAGCGAGATAACGGCCTGGTGGTCGTCGAGGTTGGGAGGCAGGGCGTCGGGCTGGTCGGGCTTGGCGACCTTGCGAATATCGAGCTTGAAGCCGTGGTCCCGCAGGCAGGCGCCGAGGCGGACGGGACCGACGACACCGTGCTGAACAACGAGGATCTGTGCCATGAGCCGATGATAGCCGCGGCCTGGCGGATCGAAACCGGTACGATCGTGCGTCGAACCGGCCGACTCTGGCCCGTGACACTGTGGAAAGGACGCCCGGACGATGATGCAGCGATTGGCTTTGTGTGTGACTCTGTTGGTTGTTGCCGTTCAGACGATGGGGCAGGACGCCTCGTCGGATCGGCAGAGCGTGGTGAAGATCTTCTCGACGGTGCGGGCGCCGAACCTCTTCCAGCCCTGGACGCGCCCTGCCGCGAGCGAGGCGAGCGGGTCGGGCGTGATCATCGAGGGCAACCGGATCCTGACCAACGCGCACGTGGTCAACTATGCGCGTCGGATCCTGGTGCAGCCCAACCAGTCGAGCGACAAGTACGAGGCCAGGATCGTCGCAATCGCGCGGGGGATCGACCTCGCGCTGCTCGAACTCGAAGATGAGAGCTTCTTTGACGAGTACCCGCCGGCGACGCTGTCGAGCGAGCTGCCGGGTATCGGCGGCACGGTCACGGCGCTGGGCTACCCGCTGGGCGGCGAGGCGCTCTCGATCACCGAGGGCATCGTGAGCCGGATCGAGCACACGGGCTACAAGGGCAACACGCTGGGACTTCGGATTCAGGTGGATGTTGCGCTGAACCCGGGGAACTCGGGCGGGCCTGTGTTCATGGACGGCGATGTGATCGGGCTTGTGTTCAGTGGGATCCCTTCGGCAGAGAACATCGGGTATGTCATCCCGACCGATGAGGTTCGCATGTTTCTCGATGATGTCGAGGACGGGACGTACGACGGCAACCCGCGATTCTTTGGTCGCTTGCAGACCGCTGAGAACGACGCGGTGCGCGAACGGCTCGGGCTGTCTCGCGATCAGACGGGGTTGATCGTGACGGACCCGGGCGAGGACAGCGTGCTTGAGCCATGGGATGTCATCGATGCGATCGGGCCGAACGATATTGACAATCGTGGCATGGCGGATGTGCCGGGTGATGCGGATCTGCGGCTGAACTTCAGCTACTTCATCCCGAAGCTCGCGGAAAGCTCGGATGGTGGCACGACGGTTCCGATGACTGTGATCCGCGGCGGCGAGCCGGTCGAGGTTAATGTCGCGGTCATGCCGGATCGCGAGCTGCTGATCGCGCCGCTGGACGGCGACTACCCGTCGTATCTGATCTATGGGCCGATGGTGTTCATGCCGGCGTATCAGGAGCTGATGCAGCAGGCGTCGCGGGCGGCGCTCGTTTTGGCATCGAGTGACAGCCCGTTGATCGAGCGGATGACAGACGTCGTCGACGAACCCGGCGAGCAGCTCGTGATTGTGCCCGCGCCGTTCTTCCCACATCGGCTGACCAAGGGGTATGAGATTGGCTTGGTGCCGGTGCTCAAGTCCGTCAACGGTGAGAAGGTGAAGAACCTCAAGCACCTTGCGGAGCTGCTGGACACGATCGAGGACGAGTTCACCGAGTTCGAGTTTGCGGGCAGCAGCAACGAGACGATCGTGTTTCGGACCGACGAGCTCAGAGACGCGACCGAAGATGTACTTGATGATGGGGGTATCCGGAGCGACCGGTCGGACGATCTCTAGTCGTTAGCGGCGCGGCGGAAGCGTGAAGATGCCGATGGTCGCGTCGTGGCCTCGCAGATAGTCGTGGCGGACCGTGTAGGCGCTGCTGAGCGACGCGGCGAAGGCTGCGACGGCGTGCGTGTCGAAGCGGTGCGCCGGGCCGGTGTCGTCGGCAGGGGCGTTCGGCATCAGGCTGCTGAGGAAGTTAAAGACAACCGCGCCGGCAGGCTGGTTGCGAATCGCGTCGAATGCGCGTTCGACAACGGCAAGCGCGGCGGGCTGCTCGAAGGTGTTCAGCGAGCCAGAGAACAGAAACACCTCGGCCGAGTGCGAGCGGACGAGAGACAGAAACAGGTCGTCGTCGCCCGCGAAGTCTGCCTCGATGATCTCGGCATCGTCCCGGCCGCTCGTGCGCGTAGTGCTGGCATTGACCAGCTCGGGGATCGCTTCGACGCCGATGTAGCGGCCGAAGGGGACGCGGTGCTCGTCGAGCCAGGCGAGCATGTCGGCTCTGCCGCAGCCGAGGTCGGCGATGACGCGGTTCTTGAGTGCGTTCGCAGTCGTCTTGGAGTCGAACGGTGTGAGGCCCGCGGCGGCGGTTTCGATGAGCACGCGGAAGCGGACCTGCTGGAAGTCGCGGCTGCGCCAGAGCAGGGCCTCGAACCCCGGGCCCATCTCGTCGACGGCGCGCCGGTATGGCTCGAGGTAGTCGGTCATCGGGAGATCATCAGAAGCGGAGCATGCTCGCGAACTCATCGAAGCGGCTGTTCAGCTGGTCGCCCGTCAGCTGGCTGAGCCGTTCGAGGCTGAAGGTCTCGATGGTGTAGCTGGCCATGACGGTGCCGTGGGCGAGGGCGGTGCGGAGGGTCTCGAAGTCGAGGTCGGTGTTGGGGAGCGTGGCGAGGTAGCCCATCATGCCACCGGCGAAGGTGTCGCCCGCGCCGGTTGGGTCAACGACAACCTCGGCCGGGTACGCGGGGAGCGCGCCGATGCCGACCGAGCCGTCGGTCTCGCGGGCGGCGAAGAGACAGCCGTGCTCGCCCTTCTTGACGACGACGAAGCCGGGGCCCATGTCGAGCAGGTGCTTGGCGGCGGCGACGGTGTTCTTGTGGCCCGTGAACTGCTGGGCCTCATCGAAGTTGAGCACGAGCCCGTCAACCTTTTTGCAGAGCTCGGTGAGCTCGGGCTTGGCGATCTCGATCCAGAGGTCCATCGTGTCGGCGACGGCGAGCCGGCGGTCGGGCAGCTGCTCGAGCATGCCGAGCTGGACGGCCGGGTGCGTGTTGGCGAGGAAGATGTGCGTCGAGTCGCGGAAGGAATCGGGGATAGTGGGCGGCGCTTCTTCGAGCACGTTCAGATCGGTGAACGTGGTGTCGCGCTGGTCCATGTTGTCGTGGTACTTGCCGCCCCAGCGGAAGGTCTTGCTGCCGGCGCGGGTCTCGAGTCCTTCGAGGCGGATCTTGGCGAAGCTCTCGAGGGTCGAGCGATGCTCAGCCGGGAAGTCCTCGCCCACGACGGCGACGAGTCGCGTGTCGGCGTGGTGCTGGGCGGCGGCGGCGAAGTAGGCGCACGACCCGCCGAGGACCCCTTCGCGCTTCTCGCCCGCGGGTGTTTCGACGGTATCGATTCCGATGGTTCCGGTGACAATCAGGCTCATGGGCGACTGTAGCCGGTGTGTTAGTCGGCCGAGCGGTCGAGCTGGATCGCGGGCGACCATTCGAGCCACTTGCTTTCAGGTGCGGGTTCGAGGTCGAACTCGTGGCCCGGCTCGACGACGGGGCCGTGGTCGGTGGGCGTGGCAAAGGCGACGGCGCCGCGGAGGACGGCATCGATCGAGCCGGCCTCGACGCTGAGGCCCCGGAAGAGGCCGAAGTCGACGCCGACGCCGCTGGCGTCCCAGAAGCGGGAGTCCTCGCGGACGAGGCGTGCGTAGGTCGGATCGATGACGGCTTCGACTTCGACGGCTGTCGCATCGTCGGCGAGCTTGACGCCGATGATCCGGCCGACGCGGGTGTTGCGGTAGAGCACGGCCGAGCCTCGGGTGATGCTGCCGGCGCTTCGCGCGCGGAGGCGGACGAGCAGGCCGTCTTCGGCGGTGACGGGGTCGTCGGGCGCGGAGGCGAGGCCGATGAACTCGCGCTGCCTGGCTGCGTCGGACGATCGTCCTTCTTCGACGGCGATGTAGCGCGGGCCGATGATCGTGTCGAGGCCCGAGACGCCGCCCAAGCCGACCTCGGGCCGGACGATCCAGAAGCGGGTGCCCTCAGTCGCGAAGCCCTCGGCGAACGGTGCAAGCTCGGCCTCGACGACGACGGATTCGAAATCGGGCGAGAGCGTGATGCCGCGCACGACGCCGATGCTCAGGCCGCGGTGGATCAGGTCGGCGCCGGGCTCAAGGCCGGCGGCGTCCGGGAAGGTAATGGTAATGACGGGACCGCGTTCCTGGTTGACCTGCACGAACAGGAACGCCGCGAGCACGGCGAGTGCGGCGACGGGGATGAGCCACAGCATGCTCGCGCGGCGGGGCGCGCGTGTGACTTTGGCGGCAGGCGGGGGCGAGTCGGTCATTCGTCGTCTTCCCAGATGGCGTGCGGGTCGAAGGACATGGAGGCGAGCAGGTTGAGGATGACGACGAGGCCAAAGACGAGCACGCCGGGGCCGGCGGTGACCTCGACCAGATCGCCGAGCTTGACGGCCGCGACGAGCACGGCCACGAGCAGGACGTCGAGCATCCCCCACCGCCCGATGAGCTCGACGGCGTGGTAGGTCGCCGAGCGTGCGCCCGCAGACAGTCTGCGCCCGCCGAGGCTGAGCGTGAAGAGCGCGGCGAGCTTGGCGACGGGCGCGACGAGCGAGAAGAAGAGGACGGTCAGGCCCACGCCGTAGTCGCCGTTGGCGAGCATCTTGACGGTGCCCGACCAGATGGAAGCGACGGACTCGTGGCCCAGGCGTTCGAGCGTCATGACGGGGAGCGTGATCGCGGGGACAAAGAGAATCAGCGCGGCGGCGGCGAGTGCGGCGGTGCGGCTCTCGCTTGCTGGGTGCGTGCCGTGGCGGATGACCGAGCTGCAGCGGGTGCATCGGGCGACGTGCTTGGGCGGGACGTCGGCGACGGTGTGAACGAGGCCGCAGGTGGCGCAGGCGCGGAGGGGAGGCATGAGCACAGTCTACTGATTGGGCACGCGATCAGTCTGGTTGCGGCGTTGCGTCAGGGAGGCACTCGCGGAGGCGCCTCCATCGTTCGATCGTGGCCTCATCGATTTCCTCGCGGAGCTTCGAGACCGGATCTTGGTCATCGTGAAAGCTGTGACGCCAACGAGCCATGTAGCCCTCAACGCCATTTGGGAACGACAGTGATCCCCATCGCTCGCACTCTCGGACGAGATCCCCGTCATAAGGGCCGGCGTATGCGTCCATCGCGTGGTCCGGAAAGTCAGGAGAGACATCGGAGATCGAGCAGATGTGTCGGGTTCTGATGTCCATGGGATCAGAGAACACCTCGATGGCGTCGCGTGTAATCGGCGGGATCGGCCAACTGTCGCGCGAGTAACCGGGCATGATGCCGATCGGACGCCATCGGCCGTAGCGACACTCCCACGAGTTTGTATCGAAAAACCGCACCACCCTCGACTCACCCATGGTTTCAACGGCATCCGCATCAAACGGGTCAGGTGACCAGTAATCGAGCCCCAGCAAGACAAGGCTCTGAACCTGCCGATCCGGCTTCGCTCGGGCAACAAGCAGCACGCCGTAGCCTCCGCCCTGCATCGGGAACTCGATCAGATCTCCTTCTTCGACCTGGCGTGTGTACACCTCGCCGTCGCGATGCGTCGCGGACGCGAGCAACGACGCACGCGTGCGTCGCCAGTGGTCGACCACGGCAGCGTCGACCTTCTCGAATCCAATCACGCCGTCCCACGCCCCGGGACGGCGGCCGGTCTGGCTATCAACGAGAGCTTTCTCGAATGGCGCAGGCGTCGGCGCCATCTGGATCTCGCAGAGCCCGTCAGCATCGGCTTCATCGACCTGACAACAGGCCAGCAGCCGCATGCTGCCATCGTCTGCGAAGACCTCGGCAGCGAGTGCGTAGGGCTCATCGTCGTCCCAGCCCCGCTTGCACGGGTCGGCCGGGATGGGCCAGGCATCGGAATCGAAGTTCTCGATGGGCCCAAGCGGCTTCCATCGTTCGGCTTTGAATGGACGCAGACCGACGAAGCCGTGCCAGCAGGCCCCCCATTCTCCGAGGGGCGGGATCTCCCTGACCATCTCAAGCTCTTCAACCGGATCGGGGTGCACATAGCAGTAGCACGTTGGGAACTGTGTCTTCACGCTCGGCACGCGAGTAACGATGCACCGAAAGAACCCGACCTTGGTTGGGATCGCCCAGAGCGTGCCCTGCTGAGGGTGTGCCGGCTTCTTTACCATAAACTGAGCCTACTTGTTCTGCTTCGCCCACGAATCACGCAGCGTTACGGTCCGGTTGAATACGGGTCGGCCCGCGGCTTTCGTGTCAGGGTCGAGACAGAAGTAGCCCAGCCGTTCGAACTGGAAGACCGGGCCCAGCTCGCCGAGTTCGCTGTGAAAGATGCCGCGTTCAAGGGCGGACTTCGCGTCCTCACCGAGCTCGGGCTCGAGCTTGGCGTGGGTGATGGTCTTGAGCGACTCGGGGTTCAGGTTCTGGGTGAAGCTCCAGTCGTCGGCGGCGTCCTTGGGTTCCTTGTCGGGCCTCGGCACGCTGAAGAGGCGGTCGAACAGACGGACCTCGGCGTCGACGGCGTGCTGGGCGCTCACCCAGTGCAGTGTGCCCTTGACCTTGCGGACCTTGCCCTCGGCATCGGGCGGTGGCGAGTCGCCGCCTTTGGTCTGCGGGTCGTAGGTGCAGTGGATCTCGGTGACGTTGCCGGCGTCGTCTTTGACGAAGCCGGTGCAGGTGATCCAGTATCCGAAGCGGAGGCGGACCTCGCGGCCCGGGCCGAGGCGGAAGAACTTCTTGGGCGGGTCTTCCATGAAGTCGTCGCGCTCGATGAAGAGCTCGCGCGAGAAGGGGATCTGGCGGGTGCCGGCCGAGTCGTCCTCGGGGTTGTTGATGCCCTCCATCATCTCGACGCGTGACTCATCTCCGTGCTCGTCCCAGTTGGTGATGACGACCTTCACCGGGTCGAGCACGGCCATGCGCCGCGGGGCGGCTTTGTTGAGGTGATCGCGGGCGGCGTTCTCGAGCAGGGTGATGTCGTGCACGGCGTTGAACTTGGTGACGCCCACGCCGGTGCAGAAGCTGCGGATGGCTTCTGGTGTGTAGCCGAGCCGGCGCATGCCGCTGAGCGTGGGCATGCGGGGGTCGTCCCAGCCGGCGACGTGCTTGTCATCGACGAGCTGCTTGAGCTTGCGCTTGCTGGTGATGATGTAGCTCGGGTTGAGCCTTGCGAACTCGGTCTGCTGCGGGTGATGAATCTTCTGCTCCCGGCCTTCGTTGATCGCGTTGATGAACCAGTCGTACAGCGGGCGGTGGTTCTCGAACTCGAGGGTGCAGAGGCTGTTGGTGACGCCCTCGACGGAGTCTTCGAGGCCGTGGGCCCAGTCGTACATGGGGTAGACGTGGTACCTGTCGCCAGTCCGATGATGGGCGGCGTTGACGACGCGGTACATCACCGGGTCGCGGAGGTTCATGTTGGGCGAGGCCATGTCGATCTTGGCGCGGAGGACGGCCGCTCCGTCGCGCAGCTCGCCGGCGGTCATCTTGGCGAACAGGTCGAGCGACTCTTCGACCGGGCGATCGCGGAAGGGCGAGTTCTCGCCGGGCCTGGTCACGCTCCCCCGCTGCTTGCGGATGGTGTCGGGGTCCTGCGTATCGGCGTAGGCGAGGCCCTTCTCGATGAGCTCGACGGCCCAGGCGTGCATCTGTTCGAAGTAGTCGCTGGCGAAAAGCACGCCGGCGGTCGGGTCGGTCTCGGACGCGCCCTGCCAGCGGAAGCCGAGCCAGCGGACGTCGTGGGTGATGGAATCGACGAACTCCTGTTCTTCTTTGGCGGGGTTGGTGTCGTCGAAGCGGAGGTTGCAGGTGCCGCCGAACTCTTCTGCCAGGCCAAAGCTGACGCAGATGGCCTTGGCGTGGCCGATGTGCAGGTAGCCGTTGGGCTCGGGCGGGAAGCGTGTGGTGACGACGGACCGGTCGCCGGGCTCGCCCCATCGGCCCTCGGCGATGTGCTGATGGATCATCTGCTGGATGAAGTGCCGGCGGTCGGACTTTGGTTCGGTCGCGGCATCGTTGGAGGCGCTGTTGTTCATGGTCCGCGATGATAGTTCTGCCGCGATCCTGTCATTCGGTTGGCATCGGCTCGACGCGAAGGCCCATCGCGGCCGCGAAGACGTCGGCCTGCTCGGGCGCGATCACGGCGCCCCGCAGCAGGTCGGGGTGGACGACGATGCCCTCGACCCGCGAGCCGCGGACGTCGGTCTGGCCGAGCTTGCTGGAGGCGAACCGGGTCTGGCGGAGGTCGCACTTTCGGAAGACGACGCCGGCGAGGGTGGCCTCGTCGAAGTCGCACTCGCGGAGGTCGCAGTTCTCGAACCAGCAGCGTTCGAGTGTGGTGCCGAAGGCGCGGGCGAGGGAGATCTGGCAGTCCGTGCAGCGAAGGTCGCGGAGTGTCGCGCCGGAGACGTCGATGCCGACGAGCCGGCAGTCGTGGAGTTCGACGCGGGTGGCGACGAGGTCGGTGCAGCGCGTGTTCGACAGGTCGCACGCGCGGATCGTGGCATCGCGGAGACGTTTGACGCTGAACTCCGCGTCAGCCCGGCATCGCTGGAACGAGACATCGGTTTCTTCGGTGTCGTTGCCGATCAGCTGGTCGGCAACCATGCGTTCGGCGGGCGCGGGCGCTTCGATGTCGTCGCGGGTCAGCGGTGCTCGCATGCGCAGAGCGTACCGCAAACGTCCGCCGGCTTAGGCGTTCGCTGCCTCGAGCGACGGGTAATCGGTGTAGCCCTGCTCGGTTCCGCTGTAAAACGTCTCCTGGTTCCACTCGTTGTACGGCCCGTCCTGCGCGATTCTCGCGGGCAGGTCGGGGTTCGAGATGAACAGCTTGCCGAAGGCGATGGCGTCGGCCTTGCCGTCGGCAACACGCTGCTCGCCTTGCTCGGCATCGAGCCCGCCGTTGCCGATGTAGATCGAGCCCCCGGCGTCCTTGAACCTCGCGGCGATCGAGGCGTGCACGCGGTCGTTCTCGGCGTCCCGCGGCTGGTCGCCGAAGGACTCGACAGCGTGCAGGTAGGCCAGCCCGAGCTTGCCGAGACCGGCAGCGAGCTCGCCGAAGGTTGCTTCGGGCGCGGAATCGGTGAGGTCGTTGAATTGGCCCAGCGGGCTGACGCGGTAGCCGACCCGGCCCGCGCCCCACACATCGACTACTGCGTGAGCGACTTCGAGCGGGAAGCGGATGCGGTTCTCGATCGAGCCGCCGTACTGGTCGTCACGCTTGTTGACGCCGTCGCGTGTGAATTGATCGAGCAGGTAGCCGTTGGCGCCGTGGATCTCGACGCCGTCGAACCCGGCGCGCTTGGCGTTCTCGGCGGCGCGGCGGAAGTCATCAACGATGCCGGCGATCTCATCGGTTTCGAGCGCGCGGGGCTCGGAGACCTGGACCATGCCCGACTCCTTGCTGGTGTAGGTCTGGCTGCTGGCCCTGAGCGCCGAGGGGGCAACTGGCGCGGAGCCGTCGGGCTGGAGATCAGTGTGGCTGATCCGGCCCACGTGCCAGAGCTGGAGCACGATCCGGCCGCCGGCGGCGTGCACGGCATCGGTGACCTGCTTCCAGCCCGTGACCTGTTCGTCGGAGTGAATGCCGGGCGTGAAGGCGTACCCCTTGCCCTGCGGCGAGATCTGCGTGGCCTCGGAGATGATCAGCCCGGCACCGGCTCGCTGGGCGTAGTACACGGCGTTCATATCTTGCGGCACGTCACCAGGCTGGGCGCTGCGGCTGCGGGTCAGCGGGGCCATGAAGACGCGGTTCGGGGCCTCGATGTCGCCGAACGTGATCGGGCTGAGTAGGTTGTGATGCGTCGGCATGGGTGTGTCTCCTTTGGGTGCGTGTCCGAGTCGAACCAAGCCAAGCCAACCGGCATTCCAGAATCTAGAACGATAGTTCCATTATTTATGCTTTACTGCTGACAGCCGCGAGTAAGCGGTCAATCCGTGAGAGCGCTCGGTCGCGCCCCAGAGACGACAGCGTCACGCCCAGCGGGGGGCTGACGGCGCTGCCTGTGAGGGCGACGCGGATGGGCTGGGCAAGTTTGCCAAGCTTGGTTTCGCGCGATTCGCAGAACGACGCGGCGAGCGCCTCGATCGCGTCGGGCGTGAAGTCGGTGAGCGTGTTCAGCTCATCGCGGAACGCGGCGAGCAGCGCCAGCCCCGATGGCTCGCCCTTGAGCACGTGCTTTTTGACGGCCTTGTCGTCGTGCTCGATCGAATCGTCATCGGCGAACAGGAACGCGATCGGCTGGCGGCACTCGCTTAGGACGGCCGCCCGCTGCTGGATCGCCGGCGCGAGCATGAGCATTGTCTCGGCCGACAGCTCGGTCAGGATCGCCTGGTCATACCGCTCGGCCCACGTGCGCCACGCGAGCACCAACTCGGCCGGCTCCATCGCCTGGATCGTGTCGAAGTTGAACGCCCGCAGCTTGTCGCGGTCGAACTTGCTGGCGGTCTTGCCGACGCGGTCGAAGGCGAAGTGCTGGTCGAGGTAGGCTCGGCCGAAGCGTTCGAGGTCCTTGCCGTCGTCGGTTTTGACGCCGGGGTTCCAGCCGAGCAGGGCGATGTAGTTGATGACGACGTCGGGCAGGTAGCCGGACCTGCGGAAATCCTCGACGTCGATCTCGGGCAGCTCGACCTGTAGCTGGGTTGCGATGGCGATCAGGCGATCCTGCGGCAGCTGAACGGTCTTGTCTTTGAGCCACTTGGCGAAGTGCTTCTGCTCGTCGGCGCTGCCGGCGTTTGCGAGGGCCTCCTGCACACCCGCGGCCTGCTTGACCGCGGCGCGGACGGCCTTGTCCTTGTCGCGCTTGCTCATCTTCGAGCCGTCGGGGTTGAAGATCAGCGGCAGGTGCGCGAACGTGGGTTCCCCGAAACCGAGCGCCTTCATCAAGGCGATGTGGCGGGGCGTGTTGTTGAGGTGCTCCTGGCCTCGCACGACGTGGGTGACGCCCATCTCGTGATCGTCGACGACGACAGCGAAGTGGTAGGTGGGAAAGCCGTCTTTCTTGCGGATGACCAGGTCGTCGAGCTCTTCGTAGGGGAAGGTCACCTCGCCGAGGATCTGGTCGTGCACGGTCACGGGCTCGGGCGGCATCTTGAAGCGGAGCACGTGCTCGTCGGTCTCGGCACGGTTGAGCGCCGCGGCGTGGTCGTAGCCGTCGGGCTGGCGGTAGATGAAGGTCTTCTTCTCCGCCTCGGCGGCCTTGCGCATTGCGGCGAGCTCGTCGGGGGTTTCGAAGGCCGGGTAGGCCAGTTCCGCGTCGAGCAGCTGCTTGAAGAAGCGGTCGTAGTGCTCACGGCGTTGGGACTGGTGGAAGGGGCCAACGCTGCGTGCGTCGCCGCCGAAGCTGCCTGCTGGGGTGGCGTGTTCTGGGCCGTCGTCCCAGCCGATGCCGAGCCAGGCGAGGTCTTCGAGGATGCCCACGGCTGCGGCCTCGCTCGATCGTTTCTGGTCGGTGTCTTCGATGCGCAGGACGAATCGGCCCGACTGGCCTCGGGCGTAGGCGGCGCAGAAGAGGGCGGTGCGGGCGCCGCCGATGTGGAGGTGGCCCGTGGGGCTCGGGGCGAAGCGTGTGACGGGCAGGTTTGCTGGCTGGTCGGACATGCCGCACGGTATCCGGCGTGGGTGTCTCGGCGCGGGCTTCGCGATTTGGTATAGTGGACAGGTTCGGAGGATTTCCCTCCCAGCGACATCTCACCCGGGCCGATGCGCCCATCCGCGCTGTGCGTCAACGGCGCGACCATCCGATCGGCCCACAGGCCTCGCCTTCAAGAACGCGGGGACGAAAGGAGCGCCGAAACGATGGCCACTCAAGCTCACGCTGGTGCACGCGCCGCCGAGGAAATCCGAAACGTGGCGCTGGTCGGCCAGGGTGGTTCGGGGAAGACCACCCTCACCGAGCGGCTCCTTTTCGATGCCGGCGTGATCCAGCGAATGGGCACGGTCGAGGATGGCAACACCGTCAGCGACTTCACCGAAGAAGAGCACCACCACCACCACTCGCTGGGTCTCGCGATGACCCACTTCGAGACCGAGAGCCGGCTGTCGGGCCGCAAGGTCCTGGTGAATCTGCTCGACACGCCGGGCATGACGGACTTTCTTGGTCACGCGATCGCCGCGCTGCCGGCGGTTGACACCGTCGCGGTCGTGATCGACCCGGCCAAGGGCATCGGCACGGTGACCCGGCGCATGTTCGCGATCGCAAAGGACCGCAACCTGCCGCGGTGCATCATCGTCGATAAGATTGACGAGAGCGGCATCGACCTCGCAGCGACTGTCGAGCAGATCCGCGAGCAGTTTGGGACCGAGTGCCTGCCCATTAACCTGCCGGCCGGCGACGGGGTCGTGAACGTATTCGAGCACGAGCATGCCGAGGGCGTGGAGCCCGGGTTCTCGTCGGTCGAAGAGGCGCACCAGCAGATTCTTGAGCAGGTCGTCGAGGTGAACGACGAGCTGACCGAGACGTACTTCGAGGGCGGCCAGCTCGACCCGAAGAAGCTGCACGAGGCTTTCGAAGAGTGCCTGCGTCAGGGTCACCTCGTTCCGATCTGCTTCTGCTCGGCCAAGACCGGCGCGGGCATCGACGATCTGTCGCATGTGATCGCCGACTACCTGCCCAGCCCGCTCGAGGGGAACCCGAGGCCCTTCGTCAACGAAGACGACGACGGCAACGAGACCGATTACCCGCACACGCCCGATGCCGGGAAGCCGCTGCTCGCGCACGTGTTCAAGGTCAAGGCGGATGCACACTTCGGCAAGCTCGGCGTGTTTCGCGTGCACCAGGGCACGATCAAGGCCAAGGACGAGGTGTTCATCGGGGCGAACAAGAAGGCCGTGCGTATTGCGCACCTTTACAAGCGGCAGGGGGCGAAGTCGATCGAGGTCGATGCGCTCGAGCCGGGCGATATCGGGGCGATCGCCAAGATTGATGATGTTCACTTCGGGTCGGTTTTGCACGGTGATCACGACGCGGACCGCGTGCATCTCAAGAAGCTGCCAATGCCCAAGCCGATGTTTGGGCTCGCGATCGAGCTCAAGAACCACAAGGACGAGAGCAAGTTTGCGCCGGCCACGCACAAGATGATGGAGGAGGATCCGTGCCTGGTCATCGAGCGTGTCGAGGCGACGGCCGAGACCGTGATGCGAGGGCTGGGCGAGCTGCACCTGCGCGTCGTGCGCGAGAAGCTGCACGAGCAGTACGGCATCGAGGTCGAGACCGCGCCGCCCAAGGTGGCGTACAAGGAGACGATCACAGGCTCGGCCGAGGCGACGCACCGGCACAAGAAGCAGTCCGGCGGCTCGGGCGAGTTCGGCGAGGTGCATCTGAGAGTGTCACCGATGGAGATCGATGCGACGCTCGGCGACGAGCCGACGTTTGAATTTGTCAACGCAACCGTGGGCGGTTCGATCCCCAAGCAGTTCATGCCGGCGATCGAGAAGGGCGTGCGGGAGGTGCTGAAGACCGGGGCGTTCGCGGGCTATCCGCTCACGGGTGTTCGCGTCGAGGTCTTTGACGGCAAGCACCACCCGGTGGACTCGAAAGAGGTCGCGTTCATCAAGGCCGGCAAGCGGGCGTTCATCGAGGCGGTCAACAAGGCCCGGCCCACGCTGCTCGAGCCTTTCGTGCATCTCGAGGTCACGGCGCCGAGCTCGTCTATGGGCGACATCACTGGCGACCTGTCGACGAAGCGAGGGCGGGTGCAGGACACCGACATGCTCGGGGCCGACATCGTGATCGTGAAGGCCGAGGCGCCGCTGAGTGAGCTGCAGAACTACTCGACGATGCTCAAGAGCATGACGGGCGGGGCCGGCAGCTACACGATGGATTTCAGTCACACGGAGCAGACGCCGCCGAACGTGCAGCAGGAGGTGATGGCCAGCTTCGCGGGGCACGGTGACGAGGACTGATCACTTTCGATCGCACTGATAGCCGTTGACGAGCCCGAAGCCCAAGCGAGGCACTGGTATACCAAGCCACACCTCGCTTGCGCTTCAGCCTCGTCGACGCAACGTCCGAGAATGTCGGTGGTTTGCTCCGGTTTACCGCGGGTGCATGTTGAAGTCTGGCGCTCTACACTGCCCCTCGACCGACGGAGGCCTTACGACGCATGGACCGCATCGATACCTCACTGCTGTCATCGCTCACGATGAAGCCCGCGGGCAGGGCCGGGAACACGGTCGGGCCTCGGCTGGTCGATCCGTCGCCCCGGCTGCGGATGGTGGATCGCCGTGACACGGTCGAACTCGGCGCACGGAACAAGGTTCAGAACGTTGCTGCCAATCCGCTGGTGGCGGGTACCGTGGGCACGGCCGCCGTCGCAGCACCGGTCGCGCCGGCGACGCCCGCTGCGAAGTCCGTCGCCGCCAACGCCGCGATGCGGATGTACGCCTCGCCGGCTGACCAGAACGCAGCGGCCACTCGGATGGCTTCCAACGCGACCGGCTCGACGCTGGACGTGACCGCGTGAGTCGGGCTCGCCCCGACCCGAGCCCGCTTGCGCATCACTTCGGGCTCGATCCAGACATCGTCTTTCTCAATCACGGCTCGTTCGGCTCGTGCCCCGCGTCGGTGATCGCGGCTCAGCAGCGGCACCGCGATCTGATGGAGCGCGAGCCGGTGTCGTTCTTTATGAAGACTGCTTTCGAGCTGATGGACCACTCACGGGCAGCGGTGGCGGGGCTCATCGGTGGCAACGCCGAGGACTACGTGTTCGTCAGCAACGCGACGGTTGCGGTGAACACGATCTTCGAGAACGCGGCGACCGGGCTCGGGCTTGCCGAGGATCGGCCGCTTGGACCGGGCGATGAGATCCTGGTCAATAGTCTGGAGTACCCGGCGTGCATGGCGAACGCACGTCGGCTGGCCGAGCGTACGGGCGCATCGCTGCGCATCGTCGACATTGCTCGGCTCGACGGCGCGATGACGCCCGCATGCTTCACTGCGTTGCTGATGGCGGGCGTGACTGATCGCACACGGTTGTGCCTCTTGAGCCACGTCATCAGCCCGACCGGCTGGGTGCTGCCAGCGGCCGAGGTCATCCGCGAGCTGGAAGCACGCGGGGTGACCACGGTCCTCGACGGCGCGCACGGGCCGGGGTGCATCCCAATCGATCTCGACTCGATCAAACCCGCGTTCTACACGGCCAACGCACACAAGTGGCTCTGTGCGCCGAAGGGGGCGGCGATCCTGTACGTCAGGCCTGATCTGCAACAACGGTTCCGCCCGCAGACGCTGAGCGTGTACGACGAAGCGCCGGCGGGCTTTCTCGATCGCTCGCGGTACAACCGCGACTTTGATTATGTGGGTACCGATGACGTGAGTGCCAGGCTCGCCGTCGCCGATGCGATCGAGTTCGTGCCCGAGATCGCAGGCGTTTCTTGGGCCGACATTGTCAAACGAAACAATGCGCTGGCAATGGAAGCCGCCGATCTGCTCAGGGATCGGCTGGGCACCGATCCGTGCCAGACCGACGACATGGTCGGGCCCATGGCAATGATCGAGCTTCCGACGATGCCCGAGACACACCGCGAGCGGCTTGAAGCTCGGCCCAAGGTGTACCTCGATGCGTTGCAGGATGCGCTCTTTGAGCGGCACGGCATCCAGGTGCCCGTGTACTCAATCGGCGAGGGTCGGCGGTACGTGCGCATCAGCGTGCAGGTGTACAACACGATCGGGCAGTACGATTACCTGGGGAGCGCGCTGCTCGAAGAGCTCGATCGAGAAGTGCGATAGACGAGCGCGAAGCGCAAGCGAGGGTTGCTCTCATTCTTCATATCCCTCGCTTGCGCTTCGGGCTCGCCAAGGCTCTACAGCCGGTAACTGGGCTTCAGCTTCGCTTCGAGGTACTCAACGAGAGGGTCGGCGGATAGGTCCTCGCCCGTCGCCCGCTTGGTGAGCTCGTGCGCGCTGTAGCGTCGGCCGTGCTGGTGGATGTTGTCACGCAGCCATGCAAGCAGCGGTGCGAACTGGCCCTGCGCGATCTGGTCGTCGATGTCGGTGATATCCCGGCGGATCGCCTGCCAGAGCTGAGCCATGTGCAGGTTGCCGAGGGTGTAGGTCGGGAAGTAGCCGATCAGGCCGAAGCTCCAGTGGACGTCTTGCAGGCAGCCCTCGCGGTCGTTGGGCACGTCGACGCCGAGGAATTCTTTGCATCGATCGTTCCATGCGGCGGGCAGGTCGCTCGTTGACAGGTCACCCGAGATCATCGCGCGCTCGAGCTCGAAGCGAATCATGACGTGCAGGTTGTACGTGCCCTCGTCGGCCTCGACGCGGATGAGGCTGGGGGTGGCGGTGTTGACCGCGGCCGCGAGCGACGTGGGGGTCTGATCGTTGAACGCGTCGCCCATCAGCCGCTGCGCGTACGGGAGCGCGAAGTGCCAGAACGCCTCGCTCCGGCCGACGGCGTTTTCCCAGAGCCGGCTCTGGCTCTCGTGCATGCCGAGGCTGACGGCTTCGCCGCAGGGCAGGCCGAACTGGTCGGGCAGCGTGCCGCGCCCGTGCCGCTCGCCGAGGGGGAGGCCTTGTTCGTAGAGCCCGTGGCCCATCTCGTGCATGGTGCCGTAAAGGGCGTCGGTCCACGAGTCCTCGCGGTAGCGGGTGGTCATGCGGGTGTCGCCGGGCGCGACGCCCTCGCAGAAGGGGTGGACGGTGACGTCCAGTCGGCCGCGATCGAAGCTGAAGCCGCAGGCGTCGGCGATGAATCGGCCGAAGGCTTCTTGCTTGGCCGCGGGGATGTTCGCGCTCAGGAGGTCGGTCTTGGGCGGCGTGCCGTTGTCGGCGATGTCCTTGATCATGGCGCTCAGCCGCTCGCGGAGCGGTGTAAACACGGCCTCGATGTCGGCGGCCTTCGCGTCGGGCTCGTACTCGTCGAGCAACGCGTCGTAGAGCTCCCCATCACCCGCCCCACCTGTAGTCAGGCATCTCGCCATCTCCCGGGTCAAGCCGAGCACGGTGTCGAGGTGCGGCTGGAAGGTTGCAAAGTCGTTGTTCTCCCGTGCGCCCTTCCACGCGTGCTGCGCGGCGCTGCGGGCTTCGGCCAGGCGAGAGACCAGATCCGCCGGGATCTTCGTGCGGCGGTCGTAGTCGCGGCGGGCCTCGCGGACGTTGGCCGATGCATCGGTATCGATCGACGTGTCGACCTCGGCCTCGCATGCCGAGATCAGGTCGCCGAGCTTGGCATCGCTGACGCGTTCGTGGTGCAGTCTTGCAATCAGCGCGGCCTGCTCGCCCCGCGCGCTCGCGCCGCCGCCGGGCATGTAGGTTTCCTGATCCCAACCGAGCACGTTGCCCACGGCGTGCAGATTGGCGCACTCGCGGAGGTAGGCGGAGAGCTGCTCGTAGCTGCTGGCGGCGATGGTCATTCTGGGGTCTCCGAGTTGGCGAGGGTCTGACGGGCGTTCTGTGCCGCGATGAGCGCGTAGCTCGTGATGAGCACCGGATTGTCTTCCATCCAGCGATCGTCGACCGAGCGGACGCTGCCGTCGGGCTGCTGGAGCTCGAGCAATTTGTCGGCGAGGTCGGTGGTCCAGTCGGCGTTGCCGGCGTCGGTCGGCAGGATGAGCAGGCCCCGCGCGCCGAGGGCTCGGCCGAAGACGAGCAGGTAGTAGTAGTACCCGTCGGTGCCGATGCCCGGGTTCTCGTCGAGGGTGTAGTTGGCGGCCATCCACCGCATCGCCGCGGCGACGCGCGGGTCGTCTTCGGTCAGCTGGGCGTAGGCGTAGCTCTTGAAGCCGGCGTAGGTCATGCTGCCGTACGCGCGGAAGCGGCTCGCGGTGGTGCCGTCGCTGAGGGTCTCTCGGATTTCGCCTGCTTTGGACTCGCCGATGCCGAGGTCGGCCTCGTTGCCCGTCGGGCTGGTCGAGTAGATGAACCCGCCTTGTGTTGAACCCTCGCCGTATGGCATGTCGTTTACGCTGCCGAGCATCTGCGTGCGCTCGAGGAAGATCAGTGCGCGCTGCACAGCGGGGTCGTCGCCGGGCACGCCGGCGTCCTTGAGTGCTTGGAGCCAGAGCGTGAGGTTGGAGTTGTCGGGCCGGCCGCTTCGGCCGTAGCCCACGCCGCCGAAGAACGGGTGCGAGCGATCGACGGCGTCGACCTCGTCTTGCAGGGCCGCGGGCACGTTGGCGGTGCTCCCCCACTGCAGCTCGCGCAGGAAGCTCACGGCGGGCTCGATCGCGACGTCGGCCTCGGGCAGCTCGTCTCTGGCGAGCGCGAGGGCGGAGACGCAGATGGCGGTGTTGTAGCTGGCGAGGATTCGGTCGTAGATGCCGCCATCGGGCTGGCGGTAGCCGAGCATGAACTCGATGCCTTCGAGCACGTCGGGGTCGGTGGAGTCGACGGCCGGGTCCATGAGGATGCCGGTGATCGCGATGCCCGTGATGGCGGGGAAGACGGGGCCTTGCGGTGGAACCGCCCAGCCGCCGGTGTCGCCCTGCTGCGAGCGCAGGAACTCGATCGCGCGGCTGGTGAACTGTTCGAGCTTCTCGTCGGTCGTTTGCGCTTGTGTTGCGCTCGCGAGCGTTGCGATCAGCAATGGCACGATCAGTCGCGCGATCATGGGTTCCCTTTCACTCGGAGCTGGTCCTCAGCGGACAGAACGATACCCGCCGCGACCACGGCGGCCGTCTCGATCCGCATCACGTGCCTGCCGAAACCGGCGATTGTCACGCCGGCCGCACGGGCCTGGTTGAGTTCGGCGTCGGTCCAGCCGCCCTCGGGGCCGACGAGCAGGGTGACGTCATCTGCGCCTGTCGGTTGGTAGGGCTCGCCGGAGGCGTCTGCGATGACAGCTCCCCGGGCGATCGCGGCGGGGAATGTAAGCCCGTTCAAGATTTCCATCGCCCAGGTCCGGCCGGACTGCTTGGCAGCCTCCAGTGCGACCCTGGTCATCCGATCGAGTTTGCCGGCGCGGGGGTCGACGACCGACCGCGCGCAGGCCAGCGGGGACCAGGCCGCAACGCCGACCTGGCTGAGCTGATCGATCATGGACTCGATCCGCGGCCCCTTGGGGACGGCGGTGTTCACCACGACTCTGGGTGTCGGTTGCGGGTAGCGGGTTACCGTGTTGATCCGGGCGTGGAGCGCCCAGCCGGCTTTCTTGCCGAGCTTGACGATCTGGGCGACCTCGGCCTGGGCGACCGCGCCGGCTCCGTCGAGCAGCTCAAGGGGCTGGCCAGGCTCGACGCGCTTGACCCGGGCGGCGTGGTGCGCCTCGTCGCCGAGGATTTCCATGATGATGCCGGCAAAGGTGTCGTCCGCGAGCGGGCGTGAGAGCATGATGCGGTGCATAATCAGACCCCGGAACGGGTGCCCCGCGATCGGGGTGGCGGTTGGCGTTGCAGGATCGCGGGAAAGCCCTTGAGTGCGCGGCCGGGGTGCCCGATCATGGAGGCGGAGAAGTCTCGAAACGATGTCCGATTCGCAGGATAGCCTGGTCGACGAGCAGCTCGACGCACGCGTCGATGCGCTCATCCAGGAGATCGATACGGTCTCCACGAACATCGCCCGCGCGATCGGCGACGACAGCGTGGACCCCGAGCTCGAGGACATTCTGTCGGAGCCTGACGATTCGGAACCCGATGACGCGAGCGAGCCTGAGAGCGGGCCCGCCGATGTTGACCCTCAAGACGAGGCCGACGACGACCCGGCTGACGCGCGAGTCGATGAAGACGATTCGGACGCGAGCGCTGAGGCTGCGGCAGCACTGGGTGACGCGGACAACGTCGCGGTCGAAGACGTAGACCAAGATCTCGAGAACGCGTTGCCAGCGGAGACTCCGCTCGACGTGGGCGATGCTGACGCCGAGGGCGACGCGCTGGACGAGGCCGGCGAGACACGCGGCATGGATGATGATGCCGCACCTGCGATCGATGACCAGATCAGCGCGATGCTGGGCACGGCCGCGGAGGAGATCAGCCCGTCCGAGGAGCCGGCGGATGCGGGCATCGAGCCGTTGGTCGGCGATGAGGCAGAAGCGATCCTCCGCGAGTCGGTTGCGGCCGCGGGTGCCGATGATGATGCGGCCGGGGCCGAGCCGGCCTCCGACACCGAGGCTCATGTTCGGGACGAGCCGCGGTCAGAGCCCGAGACTGAGACTGAATCTGAGACTGAGATACCGACCGAGACCGAAGCCGAGGCCGAGGCCGAGGCCGAAGAGCCTGTCTACGCGACTTCGGTGGAAGACCTCGACGCCGAGCTCGCGGGGCTCGCCGACGAATTGCTCGAAGGCGACTTCGACGACGTTGACGATGTGCTGGAGGCCGGCAACCCGGACGACGCCGCAGAGATCTCGGAGCCTCTGAAGGCCGCCGCTGAGTCGAACGCCGACGAAGAGGGCGGCGCAGTCGGCAACGCGGACGCGTTGTCAGACGACAGCGTCGTCTCCGTCGCGGGAAGCGGCACACCCGACGCAGAAGAAGCGCGACGCGCAGAGACGGCCTCGGCTGCTGTTCAGGCTGAGCCCGGCCGGTCGGCCGAGCCCGGCGTCGAACAGCGACCAAGCGACGAGGATTCCGCCGATACCGTGCGATCGCGCGACGCGACGACCACGCTGCCTGCAGCGGCGGAGACGGCTCGAACGAGCCCGCTGCGGCGTGCGAAGGCGTTTGTCTACGAGACCGCCGTCAGAACGAACAAGCCTCTGGACGGGAAGCCGACGTATGCGAGGGACATCGTGGGGTGGTTTGCCGCGGTGACGCTGTTCAACGCGATTGCGGTGTGGGCGTTCTGGGTGTTGGGCCGCGAGCCCGACCCGGTGCCGACGTCAACGGATGCCGTGTCGATCGAGGTTCCGGCCGAAGCAGCGACCGCAGACGCAGCCGTCAGCGATCTTGAGTGATCGAGTCTCGCCAATCGGCATCCAGTTCGGAGAACGGCACGCCGAACACCTCGGCCGTCGCGTCTTCGAGCGTTAAGCCCTCCATCATGGCGCGGAGCCAGGCGTTGCGGGGCGTGCGCCCGAAGCGGTCTGATACGTACGCGACGAAGTGCAGGCCCTGCACATACACGTAGCCGTAGTCGGCTGGGTCGGTCTCGTAGAAGTTGGTGATGTCGTCCCAGTCGGCGAGCTGGTCGTTCTCGTGCCAGGCCGAAACGGCTCGCTGAGCGCGTCTGTACGCACGGCTGTACTTGTTTGCGCCGAGCTCGGCCGCGCCTTCCAAGACCCACCACGGCATGCTGTGTGCACGCTCGATAGCGACCGGGATATCGGGCCCGCCCATGGCAAACGTGAGCGCGTGGCCGTACTCGTGCGCGAGAACGGTCTTAAGCCCCTGGCGGTCGCCGGCGCGGGTGATCAGCTTGATCGACTCGCCGGGCTCGTTCCATCCGCCGAGCGGCTCGACGTACGACGCGTAGATCGAGAACTGAAGCTCCTGCATCGACGGGTAAAGCTTGACGACCTGCGGGTGATCGAGCTCAAACTCGAAGCCGGCCTCGACGTGATCCTTGATGTCAGGCCAGACGGCGACGGTGTCTCGCGCGGCACCCGAATTGCCCTCGACGTACATGACGCGAAGGCCCTCGGCGTCGATCTCTTCCCACGCTCTGCCGCCGAAGTCCCACGCGTTGCTCTCGTTGTCCCACACGAACCGAGCGGGGATCTGGATGCCGCGGTTCTGGCCCTCGCGGTTGGGCGTGTTCCAGAGAATGATAAGATCGACGTGAACCTCGCCATCGGCGGTCAGTTCGGGCTCGGAGATCATGTCGTACGCGATGACAAAGGGCGTGATTCGCGAGAGGTCATTCGCCCACGCGATCTGCTCGACGCGGAACTCGGGCTCGTCGACGGCGATGTGCTCCGGATAGGCATCGGCGTCAGCGGCGAGCACGGCGGCGGTCATCGAGTCGAGCGTGCTCTGGAGCTGGTCGCGCAGATCGGACGCCGTCTGCGCGGCGGCGCTTGCGGCAACAGCGAGGAACGCAATAGCGGTGGCGGCAAGTTTGTGCATCTCAGAACTCCGCCTGCTTCGGCGCTCTCGGGAACGGGATCACATCGCGGATGTTGGCCATGCCGGTGCAGAACTGGATCAGGCGTTCGAAGCCGAGGCCGAAGCCGGCGTGGGGGACGGTGCCGTACTTGCGCAGGTCGCGGTACCACCAGTAGTCTTCCCGGTTCAGGCCCATCTGGGCGATGCGCCGGTCGAGGACGTCGAGGCGCTCTTCGCGTTGGCTGCCGCCGATGATCTCGCCGATGCCGGGTACGAGCACGTCCATCGCGGCGACGGTCTCGCGGCCCTCACTGTCGGCGTCGTTCAGCCGCATGTAGAACGCCTTGATGTCCTTCGGGTAGTCCGTGACGATCAGCGGCTGCTTGAAGTGCTCCTCGGTCAGATACCGCTCGTGCTCGGACTGCATGTCGAGCCCCCATCTCACCGGGTACTCGAACGTCTTGCCCGACTTCTCGAGGATCTCGATCGCTTCGGTGTACGGCAGCCGGCGAAAGTCGCTCGCGATGATGTGCCTCAGGTTCTCGACCAGGCCCTTCTGGATGCGCTCGTCGAAGAAGGCCATGTCGTCGGCACGCGCGGTCAGCAGATCATCGAACAGGAACTTGAGCATGTCCTCGGCGAGCTGGGCGTTGTCGGCCAGATCCGCGAACGCGATCTCCGGCTCGATCATCCAGAATTCTGCCAAATGCCGGCTCGTGTTGCTGTTCTCGGCGCGGAACGTCGGGCCGAAGGTGTATACCCGGCTGAGCGCGTTGCAGTAGGTCTCGACGTTGAGCTGGCCGGAGACGGTCAGGTGTGCTTCGCGACCAAAGAAATCCTCGCTGAAATCAACGCCGCCTTCTTCCTTGCGAGGAGGGTTCAGCGCGTCGAGTGTCGAAACCTTAAACATGTCGCCTGCACCCTCGGCGTCGTTGGCGGTGATGATCGGCGTGTGCACGTAGTAAAACCCACGCTCGTCGAAGAATCGATGTATGCCCATGGCCAGGCGGTGCCGAACGCGGGCGACAGCGCCGAAGGTGTTGGTGCGAACGCGCAGGTGCGCGACTTCGCGCAAATACTCGAACGTGTGCCGCTTCGCGCTTGCCGGGTATGTATCCGGGTCCTCGACCCAGCCGACGACGCGGACCTCGCTCGCCTTGACCTCGACCGACTGGCCCTTGCCCTTGGATTCAACCAGCTCGCCCTCGACCTCGATCGAGCAGCCCGTGGTGAGCTTCTGAACCTCGCTCTCGTAGTTGGCAAGGTCGGCCGGCGCTACGACCTGGATCGGGTCGAAGCACGTGCCGTCGTGGAGATTGATGAAGCTCAGCCCGGCCTTGGAGTCGCGGCGGGTGCGGACCCAACCTTTCAGGGTGATGGTCTCGCCCGGGGCTTTGGCGAGTGCGTCGGCGACACGGATCCAGGACATCGGGGGCCTCCTGCGGCGAGCAGCCGCTTCGAATGGGGAGAATCGTAGCGCGGCCCGGCGGGTATCCTGAAACCGAACGCTGCGGTTCCGGAACAAGTCTGGTAGGCAAAGAGCGGGGAGAAACATATGGGTCTTACGTCCATCGTCATCGGCTTGGTGCTCGCGGTCATGGTGCTGTCGCTGATCGCCAAGGTCACGAACCAGGGTCTGCGCGCGGCGATCGCGGTCGCGGCGCTGCTCATCATCGTCATCAGCGTGATCTTCTCGAGCATCCGCTACGTGTCGCCCAGCGAGGTCGGCATCGTCAAGAAGAACGCGTTCGGCAGCAAGCTGACCGGGGGCCGGATCGTCGCGACGGGCGGCGAGATGGGCATCCAGGCGGACGTGCTTAGCCCGGGCTGGCAGACGGGGTACTGGCCGATCATCTTTGATGTGTCGACCGTGCCGCTGGTCGAGGTGCCGGCCGGGCAGGTGGGCCTCGTCGAAGCGCGCGACGGCGACCCGCTCGATCCCGGTCAGCTTTACGCGCCCGAGGTCGACACGGCCGAGTTCAAGAAGATGGTCGAGGATGCGAGCTATTTCCTTGCCAATGGCGGTAGAAAGGGCCCGCAGTCGAACGTGCTCACGCCTGGTAAGTACCGGGTGAACACCGAGCTGTTCAAGGTCGAGATGGTGGAAGCGACGGACGTTGCGAACGCGACCGTCGCGGTGCTGAAGGCCAACTTCGGCGCTCCGCCCACCGTCACCAGTGGCGAATCGGGGACGGACCCTGTTACGCTCGCCGCGCAGGGGGAGAAGGGCGTGCGAGCCGTGCCTCTGCCGCCCGGCACATACCCGATCAACCCGAACGCGTTCGAAGTGACCAACGTTTCGACGCGTGAGACGATCCTGCGGTTTACGGCGGGCCAGGGCGTGCTGAACCAGACGCGGGGGCTGACGAGCAACACGGCCGTCGAGGAGCGAGAGATCACCGTGCGGACGAGCGACGGCTTCACGTTCCCGGTCGATGTCCGCGTCGAGTACAAGATCGAGCCCGACAACGCGCCGGTGGTGGTCGCCAAGCTCGGCTCGGATGGCCAGCCGCTGCTGAGCAAGATGAATTCGGCCGTTCGGGCGATCTTCCGGAACAACGCGGAGAACGTGAAAGCGCTCGACTACGTCAACCAGCGTTCGCAGCAGGAGAGCCAGTCGCTCGTGATGCTTCAGCAGGCGATGAGCGATCTGGGCGTGACGATCCTCGCGGTCCGCATCGGCGATGTCGGCAACGAGGACACGCTGGGCGAGCTGCTGACCACGCAGCGCGACCGCGAGATCGCGGTGCAGGAGCAGATCACGTTCCAGGAGCAGCAGCGGGCGGCCGAGCAGAAGAAGGCTCTGACCCGCACGCAGCAGGAGGCCGAGGAAGAGAAGCGGCTGGCGACGGCGCAGTACGAAGTCCAGATCGCCGAGCAGGACAAGCAGAAGCAGATCATCGCGGCCGAGGCCGAGGCCGAGGCGATCCAGATCCGCGCCGAGGCGCAGGCGTCGGCCTACGAGCGGATCGCGCTGCAGATCGGTGCGGGAAACGCAGCGCTGATCGAGGTCCTCAAGATCGTGGGCGAGCAGGCGATCGAGATCACGCCGCGGGTGATGGTATCAAACACCGGCGGCGGCGAGTCGCCGGGTGATGCCGAGACGACAGCGCTCATCGGCACGATGCTGGACACCATGGTGAGCCGCGATGTGCCGCAGCGGTCGACGGCTTCGGCGGAGTAACCCGCAGGGAACATTGACGAAAGATGACCTACGAAACAGCGACCCCAATCGGGGTCGCTTTCGTTGCGTTTGACATTGAAGTGAACGACTCGCGAATTCAGCGGGCCTGGTTGACCCAGCCGTAGGGCAGTGCGGACCGACCGGCGGGCACATTGTCACCCTGATCTGACCAAAGATTGTCCCACTGGATGCGGTTGCCATTTCTTATGTCTTTGATCTTCACGTAGAAATCGTTGGCAGTAAAATCGCTAAAGTCATCCCAGACTTCTTCACCGCCAGGCCCGTCGGTCGGTTCAAAGATTTCAACAACGCCGTCGATCATCAGCAGATTGCCCCTGCCGCTGTGCCGCTGCGTGAACTGATCGTCGTTCGCCCACCGGCCGTCAAAGTCAATGGCACCGCCCTGTGGGACGCCGTTGTAGAAGAACGAGCTTTCTTCACCGAAGATAGGCAGTGTCCGCATGCTGAGTTCATTCGGCAGAAGACGATCGATCTGTACCTGACTGAGCGTGCCGACAAAGTCTGGTGCGCTCTGCCCGTTGTGGCCTCCAGGCTCTCGGTTGAGCCTTCTCACAACCCACTGCTTCGACGTACGTGCCCCCTGAGCACCCTCAAGGAACGTAAAGTCGAAGTCGAGTTGGGCATTTTCGTTGGTGATGTTTGTCGTGGTGAAGTCTCGGCCGTCCGCCGACTGCCGCTTATTGGTCGGACACTCGGCTATTTCGTCGACATCTTCGACGTACTCGTACAGCGCACCCTGCCGGGGCTCTTCTCCGCTGCCAAACCCGGGCTCGCCCTCGTCGTCGCCGATGCGGTTCCAGGTGTACGCGTCCCAGATCTGGTCCTTGTGATCGTTCGCGTAGAGGGCCGTGGCCTGCCCGATGCCGCGGAGGCGTGTCTGGCAGATGGTGTTCTGTGCCGTGGCGCGGGCCTTGCCGAGCGCAGGCAGGAGGATGCCGATGAGCAGCGCGATGATCGCGATGACGACGAGAAGTTCGATGAGCGTAAAGCCGCGGCGGGTCGATCTGGGCATGTCCAACTCCTGAATCTCACAGCACGAGCGATTGTGCGCAAAAGCATACAACCCCTACAAGACATATGGAAGTGGTTTTCGACTCAGAATGACGACGTCTTGACGGCTAACCCGTTGCAGGGGCCGCAAATAGGGATACACGTGTATACAGGACGAAGGGGTGCCGATTTTTCTGCTCTTTCGCGCGATCAGCGGGCGGAATTGAACTCGCCATAGGCCGTGAACCGGTTGTTGAACGAGTTGTCGAACACCAGCCGGCCGGCGGTATCGTCGATCCGAAAGTAGATGTCGTTGGCTCTGAAATCGGACCGGTTCAGCGTTTCCTCGTCATCGTCCGGGTTGAAGTCGAAGGCCTCGACGACGCCGTCGATCATCGCCATGTGGCCCCTGCCCTGATGCCGCTGCGTGAGCTGGTCGTTGTTGCCCCACCGGCCGTCGGTGGTGGAGTCGTTGAACCAGAACGTGCTCTCTTCAATGAACACGGGCATGGTGCGGAGGCGCTTGTCGGCGAGCAGGTTGTCGGCCGCGGAGGGAAGCAGGAAGTTCGGAGGGTTGTTGCCGGTGTACTTCGTGCGGTCGAGCCGGTAGACGTTCCACTGCTTGGCGACGTCGGCCCCGTTCGAGGCCTCGAACATGGTGAAATCAAAGTCGACGCCGAGCTCGAGGTTGTCGAACAGGTCGCTGCTGTCGCGGCCGTCGCGCGAGCGGCGTTTGTTCTTCGGGCACGCCATGACCTCGCTGACGTTTTCGACGTAGTCCCAGATCGCGCCGGGCTCGGGGTCTCGGCGTGGCCGATCGATGCGTGCCCAGCTGCCGGCCTCCCAGATCTTGCCCTTATGGTCGTTGGCGTAGACATTGGTCGCAAGCGCGGCCTGGCGGAGCCGGGCGGCGCAAATCGTGGTCAGGCCCGACTCCCGCGCCGAGCTGAGCGCCGGCAGCAGGATGCCGATGAGCAGCGCGATGATTGAGATCACCACCAGGACTTCGATCAGTGTGAATGCCGAACGGCGGGGCATCGGTCGAACTCCGGGGGCCCGAGCGGAGAACCCGCCGAGCCGGATCGCGAGACACTCAGAATATCACAAACCCGGTGTGATGCACGGGTAATCGCGCAGGACCGGGCTTGCTCGGCGCGATACCGTTCGCCCTGTGATGTCCGATACCGGCCAACCCGACCGACTGCCCCATCCGTTATCGGTGACGTGCGAGTCGTGGTCGGACGCTTGCCGGCATCACCGCGGCGGCCGGCAGTGGGCGACGAAGGCGTACAAGAAGCTGTTCCGCGCCGCTGACAGCTCCGAGCTGGTCGAGCCGTGGCGCGGTTTCGACCCGTTCCTGCCGGTCGTGGGCGAGCAGGTCTCGCCCAGCGACGGGCCCGAGGGCGACACGGTCAAGATCCTGACCGAGATCGATGCGTACGCCGGCGGTCGCACGGCCGCCGAGCGCGATGCCGCGGCACACGGCCGAACGCTGCCCGTGGAGTCCGTCGTCATCCCGATGATCGGGCGCAAGGGCGAGCTGACGTACACGCTGTGCGTCTCGAGCCAGGTCGGCTGCGCGATGGGGTGCGGGTTCTGCGAGACGGCGCAGATGGGGCACGTGAAGAACCTGCGTGCCGAACAGATCGTCGCGCAGTGGTTCACCGCGCAGCACGGCCACGGCGCGACGCACGGCAAGCGCATCAAGAACATCGTCTTCATGGGCATGGGAGAGCCCTTGGACAACGCCGACAACGTGATCCGGGCGATCGGCGTGCTCAACGACCGCTCGGCGGCGAACATCGGCATGCGGTGCATCACCGTGAGCACGGTCGGCCGGGTCGACGGCATCCGCAAGCTCCGCAGGCAGTGCGAGCAGCACGGCTGGCGAAGGCTGGGCATTGCGATCAGCGTGAACGCGCCGAACGACGAGATCCGTGACACCATCATGCCGATCAACCGCAAGTGGAACATGGCCGAGCTGCGCGAGAGCCTGATCGGTTTCCCACGGTCGGGCCAGAACCGGATCATGATCGAGTACGTGCTGATCCCGGGCGTGAACGACCGCCTCGAGCACGCGGACGAGCTCGCGGACTACGTCTCGCCGCTGCTGTGCGCGGTGAACGTGATCCCGTACAACCCGCGGCGTGACTCGCCGTGGCCCGCGCCCGAAGAGTGGGCGGTGGACGCGTTCGTCGAGCGGCTGCGCTCGCGGAAGGTGTTTACCAAGCGGCGCAAGACCAAGGGACGGGACCAGATGGCGGCGTGCGGGCAGCTTGGGACCGAGCACATCCGCGGGCGGAAGCTTGTGGGCGTGACAACCAACGCGAGCGAGTAGGGTGGCGAGGCGTCGAGGCTGGGTCTGGTCGATCGTTGTGTGCTTCTATCTCGTTGGGCTTGTGCTCACGAGCCATGCCAACACGGCATCGCGCAAGGGCAACCGCCAGCCGATGCAGACGTTCGTCGACGCTGGGCGCGCCGTGTGGCTGCCGCCCATGACGAGCGAGGGCCCCGTCGATGGACTCGAGCAGAGCGCGCGGCTCGGACAGTCCTTTCAATCGTGGGGCGACCAACGCGGGATCGCACCGGTCATCCTGCTGCACGGATCTCCCGGTGGATACCAGAACTTCGTCGGCTCGCGGTCTCGCCCCGGACTCGGCGAACTCGTTGCCGAAGGCCGTCGATCGTTCGCGCTCGATCTGCCCGGCATGGGCCTGAGCCGCCGAGATCCGCCGACGTGGTCGGCGCGATCTCACGCGCATGCCGTGCTGGCGTTTATGGATGAAATGGGCGTAAAGCGTGCGCACATCGTCGGCTGGTCGAACGGCGGCGCAGTGGCGCTCAATATGGCGGATATCGACGCCGATCGGGTCGCATCGATTGTCATGCTCGGCTCGGTCGGAGCCCAGGAGACGGAAGGGTCGGGCAGCTACTGGTTCGAGCAAGCGAAATACGAGATTGGCATCGGCGCGACGCACGTTGCAGAGCGACTGCTGCCGCACTTCGGCCTGCTCGATCTGCGTGATCTTCGGCGTGGGCTTCGCAACTTCGATGACACCGACCAGCGGCCGCTGGCGGGCATCATGCGCGAGCTTGCCACGCCCACGCTAATCCTGCACGGGCGGAATGACTTTCTGGTTGCTGACTGGGCGGCCGAGTATCACCACGAGCTGATGCCGACCTCGACGCTCGTCATAACCGACGACGATCATTTCATGCCGTTCCTGGCGGCGGAAGAGACGGCCCAGCACATCGGCGCGTTCATCGAGCGGTTCGATGACCCGGCGGCGGTGGCCGAACGCGCGACCGTGGATCTCGCGCCGCGGGTCAAGCCGTTTGGTGATGCGGGCGATGCGGCGCTGCATTGGCTGCACTTTGCGCCGGTGTTGCTGGTGCTTCCGCTGGTGACGCTGGTGGGCTGGGTGCGGCCCGGTCGTGCGTGGGTGGCCGTGTTGGTCGGCGCAACAGAGCTCGACATCGGTGTCGCATGGCTTGGCCTCGCGGTCGGAGAGGGCGTGCGAGCTGTGCGGCATGGGCGCGGGCAGAAGGTCTCCGCCTGGCTTGGATTGCTCGTGCGGCCTCTTGCAGCGCTCGGGCTTGGGTTTGTGTTTGTGCAGCTTGTGGCGAGGCCCGTGATCCGGCTCGGCCCAGACTGGGCGCATGGCATTGGCTGGCTGCTCGCCGTCGCTGTGCTTGTGATAGTGATGCGCGCGCTGCCGGTGCTGGTGCGCAACATCTGGACGATGCGCGGTCGGCAGCGGTTGCGGGCTTCGGTCGCTCGTCTTCTGCACCACGAGTGGTGGCCAAGTTGGGCGTTGTACCTGCCGCTTGTGCCGTGGTTCGTTTGGCAAAGCGTGAAGCACCGGCACCCGCTCGTGTTCACCGCGTGCAACCCGGGGATCGCCAACGGCGGCGGGCTCGCGGGCGAGAGCAAGAGCGAGATCCTGGACGGCCTGCTCGCGTCGGGCGACCGGCGCGTGCTGTTCGGCGTGCGGCTGCCGAATGACGGAACGCCCGAAGAACGAACGGCATGGCTGATGCAGCAACTCGACGACGAGCCTCGGCTCGGCGGGCTGCCGATCGTGATGAAGCCCGACGCGGGCGAGCAGGGGCGAGGGATCAAGGTCTGCCGATCGCGCGAAGATATCGAACGATTGGTTGCGGATACATCCGGTCCGATTCTGGCGCAGCGGCTCAGTGATCGGCCGAACGAGGTCGGGGTGTTCTTTGTGTGCGACAGTGCGGCCGGGCGGGTGTTCTCCGTCACACGCAAGGTCTTTCCCGTGCTGACTGGCGACGGAAAGCGAACCCTCGAACAGCTTGTCTGGCGACACAAAAGATTCCGAGGCCAAGCCGAGACGTTTCTCGAGCGGTTTGCCGATCGGCGAGACGAGGTACTCGACGACGCTGAAGAACTCGTCCTGTCATGGGCGGGGAACCACCGGCAGGGCTGTCAGTTTCGGAATGCACCGGAGCTGATGACGCCGGGTCTTGAGCGGGCAATTTGTGAGATCGCCGATGGCTTCGCAGGGGTCAACGGCGGCGGGCTCGATTTCGGTCGCTTCGATCTGCGGTACGACCACGAGGACGCGCTCGCGGCGGGCGAGTTCGATGTGATCGAGGTCAACGGCACGTCGAGCGAGTCGACCACGATCTACGACCCGCGCAGATCGCCGTGGTTCGCCTGGCGGACGCTGATGCGGCAATGGTCGATCGCGTATGCGATCGGAGCACGCAACCGCGAAGCGGGGTACAAGCCGTTGTCGTTCGTTCAGGCGCTTCGGCTGGTGCGCGCGCATCTCCGCGAGCGCGAGTCGCTGGGCGCGAGCAGCTAGTCGCTTGGGGCTCCGAGGATACGGAGCTTGAGCTCGTCGCCGGCGATCGCGATGCGGGAGCCGTCGTCGCTCGCGGCGATCGCGCGGACCTTGCCCGCGTCGGCTTCGTACATGCTCGTTTCGGCGTGGCCTGCGATCGGGAGGACGGCAACGCGTCGGCCGCTGTCAGCGATAAGGACGCGGTCTTTGCCGCAGAGGCACGCGTGCGCGGGCTGGGCCGGGGCCTTAAAGCTGCCGACGGTTGCGCGGCGTTCGGCGTCCCAGACGGTGAAGGTCTTTGACGCGTCGTAGGTGGCGATGCGGTTGGCGTCGAGCTGGATCATGCCGCGGATCGCCGAGCGCGTTGGGCGTTGGCTCGCGCCGGGTTTGTCGAGTGTCTCATCGAGCAGCAGCAGCTTGTTTGCCCCTGCGACGATGAGCGAGCCGGCGGCGAAGGCGAGCCGGGAGCGGTCGTCGGCTGGCACGCTCCATTTGCGGATAACCTCGCCCGTGAGCAGGTCGTACAGCGTGACGGTGTGATCGGCGGCGAGTGTGGCGACGCGGCCCAGCGTGGCGTCGACGACGGCGTGCCGGATGGGTGACGCCGTCTCGCCGGCTTTGGTTGCCGCGGTGATCAGGCCGCCCAGCGGGACAACGACGGCGACCAGTTCCCTCGCGACCTTTACGGTATTGCCGACCGTCTTCACGAGACCCGTCGGTGACTGCGCCGACTCGAGCAGCGCCTGGACCGTGGTGAACCGGCCTGTTTCTTCGCTCGATTCGAGATCAACCAGCCGGGCGCTGCCGTCTTCGGCGGCGAACAGGACCCCCTGCTGGTCGGGCCAGAAGCACGCGTACCGAACGGCGGCGTTGTGGCGGTAGAGCGCGGCCTCGGCGGACTCTTCGCCGAAGACGGTCCAGACCGCGATCGCGCCGTCGCGCCCCGATGACAGCACGACGTCGTTGCGTCCCGGCGCGAACGCGACGCTCGTGATGCGGTCGCGGTGGCCCGAGAGCGTGGCGATGTCGTGCAGGTCGGTTGGCATGCGCTTGGAAACTCGCAGCGAGGCTCGGTCCTGATCGCGGTACTCGGGCACATCCGAGTCCGACTTCAGCGTCAAGGCTGAAGTCTCGTGCGGGCCCATGACCCGCCCGCGAAGCCGTCGCCCGCGGGTGTGAGTTCGCGGGTCCATTCCGCGCGGTCGTGGAACCGGCCCTTGCCGCCGATCCAGAGCTCGACGCGCTGGGCCCAGATCCGGAAGCCCCCCCAGTGCGGCGGGCGTGGGATGGTGATGCCGTCGCCCGGCTCTTCGCCGGCGACGACGCTCATGGGGACGCCGAAGCGGTCGAGCACATCGCTGTACTGTTCGAGGAGCTGCTCGCGCGTCTCGACGGGCCGGGACTGGTTGCTGGCCCACGCGCCGAGGCGTTTGAGGATGTGCCTGCTGTTGAAGTAGGCGTCGCTCTCCTCGGCCGGGCTCTGGGTCACGGGGCCCTCGATGCGGACTTGACGGTCGAGGGCGTCCCAGTGGAAGCAGGCCGCGGCGACAGGCTTGGCCCGGAGCTGGCTGCCCTTGCCGCCCTCGTAGTTCGTGTAGAACACGACCCTGCCGGTCTCGGAATCGGAGTCGGTCTGGTAGCTCTTGCAGAGCACGATTCGGCTGGACGGTGTGCCGTCGGCCTTGAGCGTGGCAACGTTCATGGCGTTGGGGTTGTCGGTGATCGGCCCGCCGTCCGGGCCGGCGGTGTGGGCGTCGGTCCACCACTGTTTGAAGATGTCCCACGGGTGTTCGGGGAGCGATTCGGGCAGGGTGCCGCCCTCGGCGAAGGGGTCGTCGGCGACGGTGATGGGCGTGCGTTCGGGCATAGCGAATGGTACGACGGTTCACGAGGGGTGGATGTTCTGTGGATTGCCGCGAACGAGGCGGGGAACCGACAACAAAGTCGGCAGATCACGACAGATGCGGGGATGGGTCGGTGTGGGCGTGAGTACGCTGAAGGTCTACCCGAGCGCACGGAGGCAGGGGCTTGGCCGACGATCACGGACGCGACCACGGAGGGGGAAACGGCAGGCCGGGCGGTTCCGGACGACGGGACCGCGCGGTTTTCACAAGCGTCGAACGGCTGTTCGACAAGCTGCCGCCGCACTCGCTCGAAGCGGAGATGAGCCTGCTCGGATCGATGATCCTCGACCCGCAGGTCATCGCGGACGTGTTGCCCGTGGTCGGCTCGCCGGAGTCGTTCTACTCGTCCGGGCACGCCGCGATCTACAAGGGCATCCTCCAGCTGTACGACCAGCACCAGGCGGGCGATCTGGTCATGCTCGTCGATGTGCTGCGCAACGCGGGGCAGCTGGATGACATCGGGGGCGAGCAGTACCTGGTCGACCTGGCCGAGGGCGTGCCCGCGCCGACGAGCGCCGTGTACTACGCGCGCACGGTTGCTGACAAGCACCGGCTGCGGTCGCTGATTGAGGCGTCGGGCAAGATCCTGTACGAGGCGTACCACCCGGGCGAGGGCGCACAGGCGGTCAACGAGGTCATCGACGCGGCCGAGAGCAAGATCTTCGCGATCGCAGAGCAGTCGCAGAGTGATGAGGCCCAGTCGCTCGAAGAGCTGCTGCAAGAAGAGATCGAGCACCTCGAAGCCATCGAGGGCAAGGGCGTCAGCGGCATCCCGACTGGCTACCTTGAGCTTGACGACATGCTGACCGGCCTGCACGCGGGCGAGATGATCATCGTCGCGGCCCGGCCTTCGATGGGCAAGACAGCGCTCGCGCTCAACATCGCCGAGCAGGTGGCGATGGGCGGCGCTTCGCTCGGCAACAAGCCCAAGGCGGACAAGTGCGCGGTTGCCTTGTTCAGCGTCGAGATGAGCAAGAGCGCGGTGACGAGCCGGATGCTCAGCGCGCGGTCGGGCGTGGACAGCCACAAGATGCGTTCGGGCCGGTTCACGCAGGACGACTTCCAGCGGCTCATCCGCGCGTCGGGCGACCTGGCAGAGGCGCCGATCTACATCGACGACACGCCGAGCCTGTCGATCCTCGGGTTGCGGGCGCGGTCGCGTCGGCTCGCACGGAAGCACAACATCGGCTGCATCGTGATCGACTACCTGCAGCTTCTGTCATCGCCCGGCGCAGCGCGCGAGTCGCGGCAGGTCGAGGTCAGCGAGATCAGCCGGGGCATCAAAGCGCTCGCGCGTGAGCTCGATGTGCCGGTGATCTGTCTCGCGCAGCTCAATCGAGGCCCGGAGCAGCGTGAGGGCAAGCAGCCCCGGATCAGCGATCTGAGGGAATCGGGCTCGATCGAGCAGGACGCGGATGTCGTCTTGCTGCTGCACCGCGAGGAGTACTACCACATCGGCGACGAGGACTGGCAGATGGACAACCCTGACAAGCTGGGGCTGGCCGAGCTGATCGTCGCGAAGCAACGGAACGGGCCGACGGGCGTGGTGAAGCTGACGTGGGACAGCCAGACGACGCGGTTCAAGAACCACGCGGAGTCTTCGGGCGGCGGCTACGGCGTGGGCGCGGGCTACGGCGGCGGACACAGCTCTGGTCACAGCTCTGGACATGGCGCGGGCGTCGGCTACGGAGGCTCGAACGGTGCGTCGTACAGCGAGCCGAAGCCCAGGACCGAGCCGACCAGCGAAACGGCAACGCATGGCACCCCGCCCGACCAGAGCTTCGGCGGCTTCGGCAATCGGCCCAAGACGGGACCCGCCGAGGACCACCGCGACGGCGGAGGGCCGACCGAGTTCGACGGCGATGAGTTCGACGGCGACGAGGTTGCGCCGTTCTGACGCGGACCCGATCTAGCCGCTGAGGCGCTCGACCATGCCCATCGCGGCCTCAGGCCCGGGCATCGCGGCGAGGTCGAGCGGCAGGCACACGCCGAACTCGTGGTCGCTGTTGAGAATCACCGCGTTGGGCGGCACGAACGCGCTCCCGAACTCGGCGTGCTCGTGTCCCAGGATGAACCAGTTGACCCCCCACCGCTCGACAAGGTCCTCGAGCAGCTCGGCGTCGTAGCCCCGGCCCCAGACCATCAGGTGCGCCGAGCCCTGACGGGGCGTGTAGTCGTCGTCGGTCAGATCGCGCGAGAGCACACCGGGGTCGAACCGCTGCATCATCGCGGGGTTGGGCAGGCTGTGGCTGCACAGGGCATCGAAGCCGCCGCCGGCGGGGTTCGCGCAGTGGCAGCGCAGGGCCAGCGGCATCGAGCGCACGAAGTCGTCGATCGCGGCTTCGACCCGGGGTGCCTCGCCGCCGAACGCGTAGTCGAGGCCCAGCTCGAAGGCCTCGACGCACTTGATGCCGTCCTTGAGCACCGGGCTCTTGAGCATCTGCGCGAGCTCGTGGTTGGCGAGCAGCGTGTGCACGTGGTCGGGGTACTCCGACTTGAGGTGCGCGACCTTGGCCATGACGCGGTAGCTGAAGTCCATGCCGTTCATCAGCCGGTCGGAGTGGATGATCTCGTGCAGCGTCAGGTGCTTGCGGTCGGCGTCGGCGTGCTCGGGGGTCAGGCCGGCACGCTCGATCAGCGTCTGGAAGTGCATCGGGTTGTCGTGCAGGTCGCCCGTTGCGATGAGCCGGCCCGGCGGGCGGATCTCGTCGATCGATCCGTTGCGGCAGTCAGCATCGCGGTTGGCCTGTGCGCCGCGGGTGAGGGCGTCGATCACGGCGTCTGCGTTGGCGAGATCGAGCATCGATGGGCTCGCGTCGGTCAGGCTCTGGACGCGCGGTGCTCGCCGCTGCGGTCCTTGACGCCGGCTTTGAGCATCGCGTGGATGAGCGCGAGCTGGTTCACGACCGCAGGCATTTCGGGGCGGTCTTCCGGCGCGACCTCGAGGCACTGCATGATCAGATCGTTCAGCTTGCCGGGGATGCGCCGGTTGAGATCGATCGCCGGGATCGGCGGCTCGAGCAGCGTGTCATCGATCGAGCCCATGAGCGAGCCGTCGGGCGCGAGCGCGGTCTTGACCTTCTCGCGTGTGAGCACGAAGTAGATGCTCGCGCCGAGGTTGTACACGTCGGTCTTGGGCGTGATCTGCCGGCGGTGCACCTGCTCCGGAGCGATGTAGTCCGGCGTGCCCTGGATGCGCTTCTTGATCGTGCCGACGGCGCACGACTGGCCCAGGTCGATGATCTTGGCGGTCCCCTTGTCGTCAACAATAACGTTGTTGGGCTTGAAGTCGGCGTGGACGAAGCCCCGCTCGTGCATGTGGGCCATCGCGCTGGCGGCCTGCCGGAAGATGTCGCACGCCGACTCGAACGTCTTGGGCATCAGCTTGTCGAGCGCCTGGCCGTCCACGTGCTCCATGAATAAGAACAAACGCGTGGTGTGGCGGAGGCCCTTCTTCTTCTTGACCAACCGTTCGATCTTGCGGATGGTCGGGTGGTCGAGCTTCTGGGCGATCTGGTACTCGGCCTCGGCCTGGTCCATGAAGCGGACTGACTTCTCGTCGGTCCGCTGGACGTCTTTGAGCGCCCAGACGCGCTTTGTCTTCTGGTCGTGGGCGAGATAGATGATCGACGCCGCCCCGCGTCCCAGCTCGGCCAGGATACGGCAGCCCTCAACCTCATCGCCCTTGATGAAGACTTCCAAGCCGCTCTACCTCGCACGCAGCGGCGTCTCGGATACGCCGAGAGACCGGAACAAAGACGATGTGGGGCCCCGACCTGCCCGGAGCAGACCGAAGCCGCGAAGACGCATCGTAGCGGGCTGACGCATCGATGACACGCCCGTGGCACTCGCGCGGGTGAAGCACGCTTTCATAGGTGACGCGACGCGGCGTGGCTTCTCTTGGACCTAGGCAGCGCCGTCGGGTACGGCGACATGTACCCGTTATCGGATGAGCTGCTCGCGGAACGAGGCGGCCGGGAACCGCACGCCCGGGCTGGTGGTGCCGGCGAGGTCGCGGTGCAGCCAGATACCACTCGACGGCACGCCGAGCCGACGCTGGAGCTCGTTGACCGTCTGCACGAGCCGCTGCATCTGGGCGGGGGTGAAATCGCGGCGATCGCCGTCGCCCACGAGGCAGATGCCGATGGTGTTGAGGTTGTACCAGTCGCCGTCGGGGCCCGCGGTGTGGGCGCCCGGAGCCTGCTCGAGCCAGCGGCGGCCGACGTGGAGTTCCCCGTCGCTCGCGCCGTTCCCGTTGCCGATCACAAAGTGGTAGCCGAGGCCGTTCAGCCCCATGTCGCGGTGCTGGCGATCGAGGGTCGCGCCGGACCCGTGCGGCGAAGCGGAGTGGTGGATCACGATGCCACGCCACCGGCCACGCTCGATCGGCGATTCCAGATCGAAGGCGGTCTCGAGCGACGTCGGGCCCGCGGAGGCGACGAGCGCTGGGAGCCGGAGGCCGCTGGTCTCGGGCCTCGGCGCGCCGTCGAGCAGCCAGAGCAGGCCGCCGATGACGGTCATGAATCCGATGAGGGAGGCGAGAACGACCTGGTCACGCGTGAAGCCGTTGGCCGTGTGCTTCGGCTCGTGCCTCTCGGGCGTGCGCGCACGCGGCGTCTGCTTCTCGGAGCGTGTTGATGATGTTCGCTTTCGGCGGTCGGCGGTGCCCACGAGACGCATCCCTTCGTCACGATGCCCTGTTGAGCGACCGGCGCTCCGCCCGGCCCGTTCCATTCACGATGCCCCGCTCATCGGGCCGACCGGCCCGTTCCCCTCAAAAACCGTGTACGAGCAACGACTTGCCGATCACTCGCCGTACGTCAGCCTCTCCCGCAGATTCGGAACCCGGCGACCGAACTCGTTGAACCGGTACGGCGTCGCGTCCTGCGAGCGGACGCGGTCGTACCGCGCAAAGGGCGATCGTTCGTCGCTCTCGCGGAAGAGTGTCCGGTTGCAGCCGACCGAGCAGGAGACCACCGCTGCTACGAAGATTACCGCAGAACCACGACTAAAACTAAGCCTAGCTCGGCAGACTCTCGAACGCATGCCGGAGTGTAGCGTGCGCACTAGATCCGACGGCTAACGCCCAGCCGAATCGGCCGGGCGTCCGCCGGGGGGAGAGAAACACTTGAAGAGAGGTACCACACAGATACGGGCCGAGAAGGCGCACCGTTCGTTCAAAGCTGTGGATTCGCTGCAAATCGCAGCGATGCATCGAGACTGAGGTCTCCCCTTGCGGCGCACTGTCGGAGACCCTCGTAGATCGCCGTGCAAACGACCGTGGCAACGTTCAGCGAGCGTTCTCCGCGCGCCATCGGCAGCCGGAGGACCCGGTCGGGAGCGGTCTGAAGCACCGCATCGGGGAGCCCAACCGACTCTTTTCCAAACACAAGGTGTTCACCCGGTTGGAAGTCGGCGTCATAGGCCAGCCGGCCTGTGCGGCCGCTGAAGAACCATCGCCGGCCGTCGGCCGCTGGCGTCGCGTCGGCGTAGCTCTCGAACGAGCCGTGAGTGCGAAGGTTTAGCCGCGGCCAGTAGTCGAGTCCCGCCCGCCTGCAGGCCCTTTCGGAGAGATCGAAGCCGATCGGCTCGATCAGGTGCAACGCGCAGCCGGTGGCGACGCAGGTGCGGCCGATGTTGCCCGTGTTGTTGGGGATCTCCGGCTCGTGCAGGACAACCTGGAACACCGGATCAGTCGCCCGCGCGGATGAAGGCGTCCTCCGCGGCACGCCGGGCCTTGACGCCGGGGTCCACTCGGAGCGTGGTGTCGAGCGCCCGCCGCAGGTCATCCCAGTCGGTGAACAGCTCCTGGCGGCGGAGCACGCCGTCGCTGCTGATGATCCCGACAGAGCCGATCAGCGCGAGAGGATCACGCCGGTTGCGGGTATCCAGGCTGGGCATCGGCGAGCCCTCGAGCGGGATGAGGTAGTGCGCCAGCCGCCGCGATCCCACGTACTGGTCGATCGTCTCGTTGGAGATCGGGAGCTGGAAGAGCGGGTCAGTCGGCTCGCTCCCCCTGCGGCGTGAGGTGTCAACAACAGGGATCAACGCCCCGACGACAACGACATCACGCGAATAGGTACGCTGCAGGTCGTCGATCCGGACCATCAGATCGTCGATGCTCCATCGCGCGACCGGGTGCCAGAGGTACATCACCACGACCCGGCCCTCGGTGTTCGGCGCTCGGTCGTTGAACCAGCCGCTCGGCGGGACAGCGATGCTCACGGGGCCCGTGTCGCCTCGCCGGTTGCGGCGCCGCTCGCGCTCGCTGACTTCCTTGGTCGGCCACTCGACCGCCGCGTACTCCTCCGCGGGCGGCTTGACGAACGGCACGTTAAGGCCGGCGTCGAGATCGATTCGCTCGTTGATCCCGCGGGAGAGCCGCCGCTCGCGCTCCGCGTCGGCACGGCGCTGGGCCCGCGTTGACTCGACACTCGCCGCGGCCGCCGCGTCTTCGCCGGCGACCTCTTGCACCGCGGCACGGACGCTCTCGGTCGTGATGTCGGCGTACCGCACCTGCCCGGCGCGATCGAACACGTACACGTCGGGATCTTGGTCGCTCTTGAGCTCGCCGCGGATCGAGCCGTCGGTGTCCCGCACGACGGGGAAGCCGAGCTTTCGCCGCTCGGCAAACGTCTGCGCCTCGTCCCAACCCTCATCGTCGTGCACGCCGACGACCACAAGATCGGGGAACTCCTCGCCGAGCCGCTTGGCCAGCATGGCGACGGAGTGGGACGGGCGGTACCACTCGGCCCAGGTGAACACGAGCATGGGTCGGCCGCTGATGTCGCCCAGGGTTGGGGCGTCGCCGATCCATTCGTCCTTCTGAAGAATGGTGCGCGTCGGCGCCGGCTGGTAGACCATCTTGTCGAGGGCGGCTCGCCGGGCCCCGGTCCCTTCGTTGATCACGGCTTGGCCGGCGGCACCGAGGGCTGCGAGACTTCCGACGACGGCTGCGAAGGTGCGGATCATGTGATCGGACTCCGTTTGGATGGATGGCGTCACGCGCCCTCCGACGCATCGTACGGACGTTTCAACAGCGAGCGGGTTCCGTGCATGGCAATCGCGGCGGCGGTGACGACGTTGAGGCTGTCGATACCCTCTTCGATCTCGATACGCACGGTCCTGTCGGCGGCTGCGGCCGCGACGTCGGTCAGTCCGGCGCCCTCGGAGCCGAGAAGCCACGCCACGCGATCGGACGTGGGCCGCCAGTCGTGCATCGGCACGGCGTCGCGATCGAGGCTGAGTGCCGCGGTCTCGAAGCCGGCGTGTCGGAGCGCTCGCACGCCGCTGGGCCCGTCCTCGAGCCGCGTGAAGGGCACGGCCAGCGCGTGGCCCATCGATACCCGGATCGCTTTGCGGTAGAGCGGGTCGCACGATGTCGGGTCGAGCAGGACCACCGCCTTGCGGCCGAGCGCCGCGGCGACGCGGAGGATCCCGCCGACGTTGTCGTGGTTGGCAAGACCCTCCAGCACGAACGCGGTCTGCGCGCCCTTCAGCAGCCCCGTGACGGATTCGTTCGGACGGCGTAGGCCGGCCGCTAGCACGCCCCGGTGGATGGGGAAACCGACGACAGCGTCCATCACCGCGCGGCTCGCGGTATAGATCGGTGTGCCCGAGGGCAGATCTGCAAGCCAGCGGCGATCGCGTTCGAGGCGAGCCTCCGCCAGAAGAACCGACGCGAGACCGAACCGGCTGCCCCCCTCGGCGAACCTTCGGACGACCTTTTCACCCTCCGCGATAAACAGGCCGTGCGGGGCGGCCGGTGTCGGGCTTGGCAGCCTGTTCTCGGGCAGCGCGCGGTAGGGTTCGATCCGGGGATCGGCGGGGTCGCTGATCGCGATGGTGTGGAGCGGTTTGGTGGATTTCTCCGGACGCACAGCCGATGCTACCGGGCGAGGCCGGGCGCGTCTCGGCGGCCTCTGGTGTTGAAGTCCTGGACGGAGCGACCCAGCATGGAATGGTGGCAGGCCGCGATTCTCGGGTTGGTGGAGGGCATCACCGAGTACCTCCCCGTGAGCTCGACCGGGCATCTGATCATCGCGAGCGCCCTGATGGGGCTCGACGAGCCGGAGATCAAGTCGTCGGTTGATGCGTTCAACATCGTCATCCAGGGCGGCGCGATCCTGGCGGTGCTGGGGCTGTACCGCGATCGCGTGTTCCAGATGCTGCGGGGGCTGGTCGGCCGGAGCCCGGCGGGCCGTCGGCTGCTGATCAACCTGTTTGTCGCGTTCCTGCCCGCGGCCGTGCTGGGGCTGCGGTTCGATGAGCTGATCGAGCGGCACCTTTTCTCGACGGGCCCGGTGATCGCGGCCCTGGCGCTGGGCGGCGTCTACATGATCGTTCTGGACCGCTGGAAGCTGCGCAGGCATCGCGCGCGGCCCCATGACGACGATAACGATCTGCTCGCCGCGATGACCATCAAACAGGCTCTCATCATCGGTTTCATGCAGTGCCTCGCGATGTGGCCCGGGACGAGCCGCTCGATGATGACCATTACGGGCGGGGTGCTGGTCGGCCTGAGGCCCAGGCAGGCGGCGGAATTCAGCTTCTTGCTCGGCCTGCCTACGCTGGGCGGGGCCTGTGTGTACAAGCTGGCCAAGAACATCATCGAGTCGGACCGCGACGGTGTGCCCAACCTGTTCGAGGTTTTCGGCGTCGCGTCGTTCGCGGCAGGTCTGATCGTGGCGACGGTGAGCGCCGCCTTCGCTGTCAAGTGGCTCGTGGGCTTCCTCAACAAGCACGGGCTCGAAGCCTTCGGCTGGTACCGCATCGGACTGGCCGTCGTGCTGGGGACGCTGATCGCCACCGGCGTCGTCGCGCTCGACGGTGAGAGTGCCGTGGGCATCGACGTCGGCGGGTCGGCAGACTCGGCCGGTCAGCCGTGAGCCCGCCGACGACGTCATTCCCGAAGGACCAGCTCCGAGTGCTGCTGGCTGAGAACGTGCACGTGCGGGCGGCGGAGGTCTTTGCTGATCACGGCTACCGAGTGGAGCGGCTCAAGCGGCCGCTGTCACGGGATGACCTGATCGAAGCGGCATCGGGCGTGCACGTGCTGGGTGTGCGGAGCAAGACGGCGCTGCCGGGGCCGGTGATCAACAGCATGCCTCGGCTGCTCGCTGCCGGCTGCTTCTGCATCGGCACGAACCACGTCGACCTCAGCACGGCTCGCGCCCGCGGCGTTCCGGTGTTCAACAGCCCGTTCAGCAACACACGGTCGGTCGCCGAGCTGACGATCGCCGAGTGTGTCGCGCTGTCGAGGCGGCTGGGCGATCGATCGAACGAGATGCACGCGGGCGTGTGGCGGAAGAGCTCGGCGGGTTCCTTCGAGGTTCGTGGCAAGACGCTGGGGATCATCGGCTACGGCCACATCGGTTCGCAGGTCTCTGTGCTCGCCGAGGCGATGGGCATGCGGGTGCTCTACTTTGACGCCGTGCCCAAGCTCCCGCTCGGAAACGCTCGGGCGGTCTCTTCGCTTTCGGAGTTGCTGCAGGCGAGCGACATCGTCTCGCTGCACGTGCCGCAGACGGAGGCAACGCAGAAGCTCATCGGTCGCGACGAGCTGTCGGCGATGAAGGCCGGGGCGTCGCTGATCAATAACGCGCGGGGCAATGTGGTCGATGTTGCCGGGCTGGCCGAGGCGTTGCGATCGGGACACATCGGCGGTGCGGCACTCGACGTGTTCCCGCACGAACCGGGTTCGAGCGAGGAGCCGTTCGAGAGCGAGCTGCGCGGGCTGGACAATGTGATCCTGACGCCGCACATCGGTGGGAGCACAGAAGAGGCGCAGCGCGCGATCGCCGAAGACGTCGCAATCAAGCTCGTGCGGTTTCTCGACATCGGGTCGACGACCGGTGCGGTGAACATGCCGCAGGTCGAGCTGCCGGCTCAGGACAGCGGCGTTGGCGCCCGGCCGCACCGGATCCTGCACATGCACAAGAACGTTCCCGGCGTTCTGAGCGCCCTGCACGCGTCGATCAGCGCACGCGGTGTCAATGTGACCGGCGAGTATCTGCGCACCGATGAAGAGCTCGGGTACGTCGTGCTCGATGTGGGCCCAACGGACACCGTTGGATTGGCCGCGGCTCTGAGGTCCATACCCGAGACGGTGCGAGTTCGAACGCTGTTCTGAGCGCTCCGTGTCTCGGTCATGAGTTCGAGCGTCAGGACGTCGCTGTTGTAGTCGCTCGCACCAGCGTTGCAGCGGGTGCGTGCAGCGATCCCGTTTCGAGATTCAGCCGTGGACAGCCGTGCCTTCTCGCGTCCGCGGTGATGTGTCCGAGCGGTCGCGTGCCCGTGTGTCTGCGACCATCAGGCCGCGTCGGGGAGTTGGACTCGATCGTGGTCTCTGCCACAACGGGCGCTATGCGGCGACGCGGACCAGTGTTCGCAGCTGGTTCGCGTCGGCCGCGACGCGGAGCAGGCCGACTCCGTCGTCGAGCCTTGCGCGGGACGTCACCATGGGAGCGAGGTCGGCCTCGCCCCGAGCGATCGCGGCGACCCCCTCGCTGATGGCACCGCGGCGGGCGCCGATGACCCGGAGCTCGCCGGCGACGAGGGCCTCGGCCGCGGCCGCCAGGTCGATGCCGACGCCTTCGACGGGGACGGCTGGGCCGCTGACAACCAGCGCGCCGCGGGGGCGGAGCATCCCGACCGCGCGGTCGGCGATCTCGCGCGCGGACAGATCGGCCGGGGTCGGCTCGGCGTCGAAGCAGGCAACGACGACGTCCTGGTCGGCGCGAAGGCCTGCTTCGCGGATGTCGCGGTGTGCGATGCGCCACCGCTCGCACAGCCCGAAGCGGTCGGATCGCGCGCCCAGCAGCCGGACGGAAGCGTTCCTTCGGGCGAGCGTCTGCGCGATCAGCAGCGCGCTGATGCCGTCGCCGACGACCGTTACGTATGTTGTGCGTTGGACCGGAACGAGCCGGGAGACGTGAACCGCGTCCGCGACGGGCTGCGCGAAGACCGCCGACTCAACGTCGGTGCCGTCTGGTACCTGGACCAGGTTCCGTCGCGGGACGGACACGAACTCGGCCAGCCCGCCGTCGGTCGAGCCGAACCCGAGCCGACGCATCGATCGGCAGTGCCGAGGGAGCCCCGCGGCGCAGTTGTCGCAGGTTCCGCAAGGCAGCTCGGGATCGATGGCGACGGTGGCGCCGACGAGCGAAGGATCCGATTCGCACCGCTCGACGCGGCCGACGATCTCGTGCCCCAGCACGCCCGCGTGCTCGATACGCCCGGCGACGGCGGCGAGGTCTAGGCCCCCGACTCCCGCGCAGAGGACACGCACGAGCACGTCCGCGTTGGTCCGCGCCGGGTCGGAATAGGCCGCCTCGAGCCTTGGGCCGTTCTCATCGATGAGCAGTGCTTTCAATCCGCTGTCCCCCGCTCGGGGAGCCCCGCCGCGTCGCCCAAGCGTGGAAAGCTTCGCATGCGCTGACTCGATGGCCAACAAAGGGCGCGAATCGAGGGAACGGCTTCTGCCGTTTGTCGCGTGTGTGCCGATTACCGCTCGATCTTGGGAAGGCCGATGGGCTCCGCCGGGGGGTCGAGGGGCGGCCTCGGGTAGAGGGGGATGTACTCCACAAGCCGCAGGCCGCGCTCGAACGTTGGGTACCGATAACGGGCCGCGTTGACGAAGGGCTCGGGGGTGTCGCGGGCGAACTCGAGCCAGGCGACGGGATCGAGACCCAGCTGCTCGCCCGTGAGGATGGTCAGCGCATCCGCCGCGTGGCGATTGACAGTGAGCGAGGGGTCACGCAATGCAGCAACGAGCTGATCGAGCACGCGCGGCTGCTGGTACTGCCCGAGGGCGTGCGCCGCGGCGGCGCGGACGTCGTGCTCCCGCTCGGTCCTCGGGTCTAGCCTGGCGAAGAGCGCCGAGATCATCGACGGGTTGTGGATGCGCTGCGCCGCGCGGGCGGCTTCGAGTCGGACGAGAACGCTGTCATCCGCGAGAGCGGAGGAAACGAACTCGGTGTGCTCGGGGCGGCCGTGACGCGACAGACCCCGGATCGCCGCCGCGCGGACCGCGCTGTCCGGGTCGTTTGCGCTCTCGATGAACAGCTGCAGGTAGAGGTCTTCGCCGGCGAACGACGCATCGGCCAGGAGGGTGATCCCTCGGTACCGGTTGTCGGCGTCGTGGACGTCGAGCGCCCAGGCCACGGCCTGGTCCGGCGGCGGGCGTTGCCAGATATCGAGGATGCTCTGCGAGTTTGGGTTGGTCTGATACCCGAAGTCTTCGATCGCCGCGCAGCCAGACAGGCCTGCCTGCCCGAGCAGCACAAGCGAGCAGACGATCGGCGTGGCTCGGACGCCGCCGCGGGGCGCACCCCGCCGAACCCTCCGTGGTTCTGGATCTGATCGTGCCATATTTCGATTGTAGCGAAGCCGGTCGGCGACTTTCGCGAATACCACTCCGCGATGAAGAAGCGAGCGGTCGTACTGATGCTGGTTCCCGTGGCATGGGCCCTCGGCAGCTGCACGGGTGGCAGGGTGATCGACGCGATGACGCCGGCTCCCGGTATCGGTATCGGCGAGCAGCTGACAGGCGAGGGGCTGCTGTCCGCCGAGGTGATTTATTCTCGGAACCCGATCATCGCCCGGTACGACCGGTTCGAGGGCGGATCGTCCACGCCGAGCCGTGACGCCGGAGAGATCCAGGTGTTCGGCGATGATGAGACGTGGATGATCGAGCGTTACCGCATCCCTCGCGACGAGTCGGAGTCGCCCGTCCTCGAGCGGCGGGTGCTGCTGGCGGAGGGCGGCGACGGATCGGTCCTGCTCCGAGAGTCCACCGGGGGCGGGCGGAACCTCACGACAACCTTTGATCCGCCGGTGCGCCTGGCCGCGCCGCTCATGCGCGAGGGCGAGTCGTTCGAGGGCTCGTTCAAGCCGCTCGTGCGTGACGCGTCGGGCGACCGCAACGATAACGGTGACGGCTCATCGAAGGTGACGTACCTCGGCCGGCAGCGGATCGAGACGCCCATGGGCGAGTTCGACGCGGACCTGATGATGACCGAGCTCACGTTCGACTTCGGCCCGGTCAAGATCAAGCGGACGGCGAGGCAGTGGATCGCCCTGGTCGAACCGGGTCGGCCCATGATCGTGGCCGAGGACATCACCGAGCGGCAGACAGTCTTCGGATTTGCGACGACCGATCGCACGCGGCTGGCCATACGGTCGCTCGTCCGTTAGCGACGCAGACGCGGCTCGCTCCGGAGTGACACAGGCTATAGAGCACGACCTGCTCGCTCTGTCTATCTATCTGTTAGATCGGTCGATCGGCTGCGTCTCGCATGCCGACGGGCGGGGCGAGGATCTCCGCGAGCACGACGGCCTTTCGCAGAGTTTCCCTGTCGAGCCTTCCGCCGGTGAATTCGAAGTCAGACGCCTGAGCCGGGTGGGCCTGTGCGCGGCTGGCGTTGGCTTCCCGTTCGAAGCGGGCGGCGAGATTCTCGATCTCAGGCGAAGGCTGCTCGATGCGGAGGTCTGCGGTCGGCGCGGGTGGCACCGGGGCCGACGTCTGCCGGCGGGTGTCCTGGCGTGCGGGCCGCCGAGCTGTGCGGGCCGGCCCGCGCGGAGGGACGGGCGTCGGCGTCGGCGCCGGGACCGTCCCGGTCGATGCGGTGCGTTGGGCGGCGTCACGCTGGCGTTCGGCCGCCTCTTGCCGTCGCTTGAGTTCCTCGATCTGTCGGCGGCGCCGCTCCGCGAAGTTCTCCGGGGGCTCCTCCCGAGCGGAGGCGGATGCGCTCGCCGTGCCCGTGCTGCCGGCCGTCTGGTCGGGTTCCGCGCGACCCGTTCTCAGCTGGGCGTCCGCGCGCCGACGCTTCTCGGCCTCGGCCTGCTTCTTCGCGGCCTGCTGCTGGAGCCATTTGCCCACGCTCGATACGACAGGGATAACGAGCACGAAGACGTAGATCAGCCAGTTGAGGTTGTTGGTCAGCCAGCTCATGTGCGGGAGTGTACGTCCCGGGCGGTCGGGCAGATGGCGACGGTTCGGCCGGACTCATCGCGATGGTGCCGAAACGCCACGCCGAAGGCGTCCCGGAGCGGCTGATCGGTCAGCACGCTGTCCGGTACGCCTTGGGCGACCGGCACGCCGTTTGCGCCCATGAGAAGAACGCTCGAGAAGTCGGACGCGGCGGCGAGATCGTGCAGCGCGGCGACCACGGCGACGCCGTCGTCCGCGAGCTCACGAAAGAGGGCCTGGACCGGCAACGCGTGGGCGGGGTCGAGCGACGCGGTGGGCTCGTCCGCGAGCAGGTAACGGTCACCGGGTGGCATGCCCGAGAGCTGGCAGAGTGCCCGAGCGATCGAGGCCCGCTGCTGCTGACCCTGGCTGAGCTCGCCCACGGGATCGTCCGCTCGCGATGCGAGGCTCACTCTGTCCAGCGCGTCGCGGACGGCTTCCTCGCTGGTCGATCGGTCAAGGGCGTGTCGGCCGAAGGCAACGAACCGCGCGACGCTGAAGGGGAACGCGAGGGAGAGGGCTTGGGGCACGATCGCGATGTGCCTCGCTCGGCGCTTCGGCGGCAGAGCCGAGACCGGGGACGCGCCGAGCAGAACGCTTCCGGAGGTGGGGCTCAAGTGGCCGCCGAGGAGTCGGAGAAGGGTCGATTTGCCGGAGCCGTTCGGCCCGACGATTGCAACGCGGCTTCCGGATTCGACGGTCAACCCGACGCGACGCACGGCCTGTCGAGGTCCGAACGCAAAGGTGAGATCGCGTGCTGCAAGCATCACCCCGATCGTACGGCTCGCTACCATCGGCCGCCGGCGATGCAGACAAGCCGCCGAGCGTGTGCGGTGAGCGCGAAGGCCGAGGGGATTCCGGACGATGAGCACAACAGAGCACGAGCCGCCGGAAGCGCTCACGATCGCGGTCGCTGGGGCGACCGGGTTCGTCGGGCGTCATGTCGTCGCGGAGCTCGTCCGGCGGGGCCACACGGTGCGGGCGCTCGTCCGGGATATCGACAAGGCGAACCGAGCGTTCGCCGACGTGGAGGACCGGTCGCGCGTCGTGCCCGTTCAGGCCGACTCGATCTCGAACGACTCCGCGGCAAGGCTTGTCGGCGACGCGCAGGCCTGCGTGAACTGCATCGGGATCATCCGGGAAGAGCACGGCAAGCGGTTCGATGCGCTGCACGTGGGTGCGGTCCGCGCGCTGGTGTCGGCGTGCGAGCGGGCTGAGGCGAAGAGCGGCGCTTTCGAGCGCTTCATTCAGATTTCAGCGCTCGGCGTGAGCCCGGAGGGACGGGCGAGATACCAGCGGACAAAGGCCGAGGGCGAGCGTGTGGTGCGCCGAAGCCTGCTGCCCTGGACGATCTTTCGGCCGAGCGCCATCGTGGGCGAGGGCGGCGAGCTGACCGAGCTGCTGCGCGGGTGGGCGCGCGGCAAGGCCCCTCCGTTCGTGTTCATGCCGTACTTTACGAGGAGGGCGGATCGTGTCTGGAGCGTGTGGCCCGGGGAAAGCGAGGACCCGAGGGTCGCGCCGGTCCCGGTGGTGGATCTCGCCCGGGCGGTCGCCGACGCGTTCGACCTCGGCGGCACGGTGGGCGAGATCTACAACGTCTGCGGGCACGACGCGGTGAGCTGGCCCGAGCTGCTCGAGTTCGTCCGCGATCACACGTCCGGCGCGAAACCAAAGATCCAGCCGGCGGGTTTGCCCGCGCCGCCGGCCGTGATCGCGGCGCAGATCGCGGGCATCATCGGCATCGGGAGCCTGCTGCCGTTTGACCCGGGGATGGCATCGATGGCGGCCGAGGACTCGACCGCCGACATGGGCAAGTTTGAGGCCGACTTCGGCTTCGTGCCGGGCTCGTTCCGCGGTGTGTTTGCGCCCGCGGACCGCGCCGAAGCGGCGGCGGGTACTTGATTATGGCGTTGAAGTATCAGAGCCGACTGTTCGCCCACCTCGCACACGAGCGGTACGTGCCGACGAACGTCGCGCAGCTTGCGGCAGACCTTGAGATCGACGACCCCGCCGACTTCCGCGAGGCGATCAGCACGCTCGCGACAGACGGACGGCTCGTGGTGTCCGACTCTGGGATGGTGACGCTGCCGAGCTACGCGGACCTGCCGAACATACTCGAGGGCGAGTACCGCGGCACGGGCAAGGCCTTTGCGTTCTTCAAGCCCGATGTTGTTGTTCGCGAGGGTGACCTGTTCATCCCGCCCGGCGCGTCGGGCGATGCGATGACGGGCGACCGGGTGAAGGTCGGCGTCGTCGACGACAAGCAGCGCGGCAAACGAGACCCTGGCAAGCGATTCTTCTGCGAGGTCATCGAGGTTACCGAGCGGAAGAAGTCGAGCTTCACCGGCGCGATCGAGAAACGCGGCACACAGTACGTGGTCATCCCCGATGCCCGCGAGCTCGAAGGTCGGCCGATCATCGTGAACGACGCCGAGGCGAAGTACGCGGGCGTTGGCGACAAGGTCGTGTTCGAGATCACACAGTTCCCCGAGGACGATTATCTGGGCGAGGGCGTGATCGTCCGCGTGCTCGGGGCCGCGGGCGAGCCGGACATCGAGACGCAGGCCACGATCGCGGCCTTCGGCCTGCCCGACCGTGAATTCCCCGAGGCGTGCGTCGAGCAAGCGCGGGAGGCCACGCGGCAGTTCGACGAGGCGATTGACAAGTTCCGCGCAGGCGAGACGCTTCAGGATCGGCTCGATCTGACGGGCGAGTTCATCACGACGATCGACCCGCCGGACGCGAAGGACTACGACGACGCGATCAGCATCAAGCGGCTGCCGGAAAGCGAAGGCGGCGGCTGGGAGCTGGCGGTGCACATCGCCGACGTCGGTCACTTCATCCCGACGGGGTCGCCGCTGGATGTCGAAGCGGCGAAGCGTGGCAACAGCGTGTACCTGCCGCGCTTGGTTATTCCGATGCTGCCCGAGGTGCTGAGTAATGGCATCTGCTCGCTGCAAGAGGGCGTGGAGCGGTTCGCGAAGACGGCGTTCATCAGGTTCGACAAGAAGGCCAATGTGGTCGGTCGCGGCGTCGCGAGCACGATCATCAAGAGCCGGAAGCGGATGACGTACCTCGAGGCTCAGGCGCTGATCGATGGCGATCAGGGAGAGGCGAAGAAGCACGCAAAGACCGAGCCGAACTATTCAGAAGAGCTCGTTTCCTCGCTCAGGGAAATGAACCACTTGGCCAAGGCCATCGAGCAGCGGCGGCACCGGCAGGGCATGATCTCGCTCGAGCTGCCCGACGTCGAGCTGATCTTCGACGACAACGGCCACGTTGTCGACGGCCAACCCGAGGACGACGCCTACACGCACAAGCTAATCGAGATGTTCATGGTCGAGGCCAACGAGGTCCTCGGGCATCTATTCCGGCAGCTCGAGGTGCCGCTGATCCGGCGGATCCACCCCGAGCCTGTGCCGGGCGACCAGGAAGACATGCGGAAGAGCGCGAGCGTTGCAGGGTTCAAGATCCCGGCGAGCCCGTCGCGCGAGGAACTGCAGGGCCTGCTCGACGCGACCCGCGGCACGCCCGCCGCGAGAGCGGTGCACATGGCGGTGCTCCGGACACTGACCAAGGCCGAGTATTCGCCGGCGCTCATCGGGCACTACGCGCTCGCGAGCGAGGCGTACGCGCACTTCACGAGCCCGATCCGGCGATACCCCGACCTGACCGTGCACCGGGCGCTCATCGTGTTCCTGAGCATGACCAACAACGGCCAGAGCCCGCCGAAGAGCGATGATGCGTTCCGCAAGCTCGGCAAGGAGATGATCAAGCACGCCGACTGCCCGGACGAGAAGTCGCTGCTTGAGATCGGCCGGGCGTGCACGCAGACCGAGCAGAACGCGGCGGCCGCCGAGATGGACCTGCGGAAGCTCTTGCTGCTGATGCTCCTGTCGAACAAGATCGGCGAGGAATTCGACGGCGTCGTCACGGGCGTCAACCCGCGCGGGCTGTTCGTGCAGATCGACCGGTTCATCGTTGACGGGTTCATCAAGACGAGCGATCTGCCCGGCGATACGACACGAGACAACCGGCCGCCGCGGTGGCAGCTCGACCGCAAGTCGGGAGGGCTCGTCGATCAGAACTCGGGGCGGAGTTACAACACCGGGCACCTGCTGAAGGTCGCGATCTCACACGTTGACTTGGTGAAACGGCAGCTAGAACTCGTCGTCAGCGGCGACGCGAGCCGGGCCGCGGGCAAAAGCCAGTCCGTGCTCACGCTCGGATCCGACGGCGGCGGGCTGGGCCACGGCGGCGGGGCTGGCTTCAATTCGCGCACCGGCTCGCAACGGCGCGCAGCCAAGAGCAAGCGACGCGACAAGGGCAAGAAGAGCTACCGCGACGACCGCAAGGGAAAGGGCAAGCGGCAATGAAGATCGCATGCGTTGTGCTTGCGGGCCTGGTGCTCGCGGGGTGCTCGTCGGACAACGTCGTCTCGCGCACCGCGGGCAGTGTCAGCCGGGCGATCACGGGGGCGGCGTCGGACGATGATCTCGCGCGTGCGGCGGCCTGGCTTGAGGGCAGCTTCACCAGCGCCGAGCAGGCGGAGAGCGACGAGCGTTACTTTGAGGTGAACCTTCACCACGCACGCATCTGGCCCAAGCGCGACGACGGGACGTGGCTCTACGTCGAGCAGGCGCTCGCGACGAACCCTGACGCGCCGTACCGGCAGCGGGTCTACCGCGTGTGGCTTCGGCCCGACGGTGTTATTGAGTCGGCCGTCTACGAGCTGCCCGAGCCGAGCCGATTCGTCGGTGCGTGGCGCGACCCCGGTTCACTCGACACGCTTTCGCCGCTGTCGCTCGAGAAGCGAGACGGGTGCGCGGTTGTCTTTGCCGAGATCAAGAGCGATCGGATGGTCGGAGCGACGTCGGAGTATGGCTGCGCGAGCACGCTCCGCGGCGCGGCTCATGCAACGAGCGAGGTCACGATCATGCCCGACGGCATCACCAGCTGGGACCGCGGGTTCAACGAGGCCGGCGAGCAGGTGTGGGGCGCGGAGGCGGGGCCCTACGAGTTCAAGCACTTCGACCCTTCGATGACCCCCGACCGGTCACGATAGAAATGAGCGTCGCGCACCGTCATCAGGTGCGCGACGCTGTAGTTCGTTCTGTTTGATGCGAGGTGATCAGCCGCCGGTGACGGCGTCTTCGACGGCGTTCGCACCGTCTTCGATAGCCTCGCCTGCACCCTCGACGGCGTCCTCAACAGCATCGCCGGCATCTTCGATCATCTCGCCTGCCTCGTCGGCGGCGCCCTCAACGGCCTCGGTGGCATCGTTCGCGGCGTCCTCGAGCGCGTTGCCGGCATCGGTGGCGGCTTCCTCGGTCGTCGCGGCTCCGTCCTCGGCCTGCTCGCAACCGACGAGCGCGAGGCACGAGATCATGGCAAGGGCTGCGGTCTTCTGGAACATTGTGGGTCTCCTTCGGTTCGAGTCGAGCGGGATTGTAGGACCGCGTTGGCAAGGGTGCCGCGGCCGCGGCTTATCGGAGGGGCTTGCCCGTTCGCGTGATCCGCGGCACGTAGAAATTCGACTTGTCGAGGCTGAAGGCCACGGCAAAGGCCCGGCCGTGCACCCGGCGCTCGTGCATGATGCCGAAGCTCGTGCCCCACTGCTCCGGCTCGAGATTCCACTGCCGGCTGTCCTTGGAGTTGTCGCGGTTGTCGCCGATCACGACGAAGTGATCCTCGGGCACCTCGAACGCGGGCACGTTGCGGATGCCCGGCTTCGCGGCGTCGAACACGACCGCGTGCTCGTCGCCGGGCCCGTTCGCATCGGCCTGCACGGTCTCGGTGAAGAACTCCGCCGCGCTCGCGCGATTGATGCTGTCCTGATCCCAGTTGTCGATGAGGTACTGGACCATCGACTCGCTGGGTTCGTACTGCTCGTAGCCGGCGGCCTGGCCGTTGATGACCAACCGGCCGTCGCGGAGCTCGACGGTGTCACCGCCCTGCGCGACGAGCCTCTTGACGAGCCGAACCTCGTCGCCTTCGTCGGGCGAGTAGCACACGACGATGTCGCTGCGCTCGGGCGTGCCCCACTTGACGATCCACGACTCCTTCGAGAACGGGACGCGGATGCCGTAGACCCACTTGTGCACGAGGATGCGGTCGCCGACCATGATGGTCGGTTCCATCGAGCCGGTCGGCACGTCGAACCAGTCGACCGCGACGAGGCGGATGGTCATGACAACAAGCAGGATCTGTCCGAGCGGCCGGATCCACTCGCCCCAGAAGTAGGCGAGGATGGAGTCGTACTTCTTCTTGGGCTTCTTCGGCTTGCGGCGGAGGCCGAACCCGCGGCGGTTTGCCTCTTCGCGCCTCGGCTCCGTCGGCGCGTCGGCCTTACCCTCGGCCATCGCCTTGGCTCGGCGCTGGGCGGCGGTCAGCTCGCCCGCGGGCTCCGGCGTCGAAGCCGACGAGGTGTCAGTCCCCTCGGCGTTGGCTGGCTGGCTGTCGTGCTCGTCGGGCATCGGCTCGGCTCCTCGGCGTCAGGCAAGCGTAGGTACGGATGCGACAGTCCGCATCACGGCGCAGCAGCATCCAATCTTCTCGGGAACCACTTGCCTCGCCGCGCATCTGACATGACGACACGGATCGAGAACGACAGTCTTGAGAACAGGAGTTTCGGACATGAACAACGGCTTTTGCTTCCTTGTCGCGGCAACTGCGCTTGGTGTCGCGCAATCTCCGGCGGCGCAGACATGCGATCCGATGGTGATCGGCCCAGTCGTCAGCGCCGATCCAAACGCGTTCGCCGCGTCGTCCGACGGCACGCTCGCCGCTGTGGTATCCCCGGGGGGCGTGCTGCTGCTGGACTTTGAGACCGAGCCGCCGGCCGAGACGTTCGTCCCGTTTACGGAGCGTGCCGACTGGGTCGAGGTGTCGGGTGACAGCGTCTACGTGGTCACCAACCAGACCTTCGTCGTGCTCGACGCTTCCGACCGTACGGCGCCGGTCGAGATCGGCTCCGTGAGCGATCCTCGTTTCGCGGGCATCTGGGCGGGCGGTCAGGCCAGCCCCGGCGGGCGTGTGCTGCTGTGCGACCTGACAGCAGGCGTGCTTTGGGTAGACGCGAGCGATCCGACGGCGCCGATCGTTGCGGCCGAGGCCAGCGTTCCGGTGCCTCACTCGGTCGATGTTGCGGGCGACTTCGCGTTCGTATCGCAGAACGGCATCTTTCGGACCATGACCGTGCTCGACGTGAGCTCGCCCGCGGCGTTCGCAGAGATTGCATCGGTCGATCTTCCCGGGGCCAGCGCATCGGACGGCATCGCGATCGCCGGCGATGCTGCGATCATCGGTGTCGGCAACAACCTCGCTGTGGTCGACATCTCGACACCGACCGCGCCGCAGTTCGTGCAGCTGGTCGAGGTCTTGCCGCGGGTAACGCTCGAGTCGGTGATCGTGTCGGGCGATCGCGGCTTCGTGGTCGGGTTCGACTTTCCGGTGCCGTCCGAGGTCCCGCTGGTCGTGTTCGACCTCTCCGACCCGCTCGCGCCGGCGGAGATCGGGCGTACAACGGTCAATGGTGCGGTCTCACGAAGCACCCTCGTGGGAAGCACGCTGATCGTCCCGAGCACCGACTCGCAGACGACACTGGTCGATGTCTCCAGCTGTCTGGTCGAGCAGTGCACGCCGGACACCAACGGCGACGGTGATCTGACTCCCGCTGACTTCAACGCGTGGATCCTGGCATTCAACGCGCAGGCTGCCGCGTGCGACCAGAACGGGGACGGCGCGTGCACGCCCGGCGACTTCAACGGCTGGGTCCTGAACTTCAACGCGGGCTGCTGAGGGAGGCAGTCGCGATCGGTCAGTCGCCGAAGCTGGTGTAGACGCTCCGTGCAGCCTCGATCAGCGGGTGATCGGGCGGGACGAGGCGCTGCTTGTTGGCCGCGGACGTAATCTCGACATCTGTCAGCTCTCCCTTCTGCATGACGACCAGTCTGTTGCGCTTGCCCTCCTTGAGCAATTCCATGGCGTGATGGCCGAACTGGGTCGCGAGGACTCTGTCTGTGGCGACGGGCGTGCCGCCGCGCTGTACGTGGCCCAGCACGACGTAGCGGCTCTCGATCTCGGTCATGCGTTCAAGCTTGTCGGCCAGCCACTTGCCAATGCCGCCCAATCGAATCGGATCGGGCGAGTCTTCGATGACACGGTCGACGATCTGCTCGCCGCCCTTGGGCTTGGCGCCCTCGCTGGCGCAGATGATGGTGAAGCGCTTGCCCCGCTGCGACCGTGCGAGGCAGGCCTCGGCGACCTTGTCGAGATCAAACTCGATCTCGGGGATGAGGATGACATCTGACCCCGACGCAACGCCCGCGTACAAAGCGAGCCAGCCGGCGTTTCGGCCCATGACCTCGACGACCATGACGCGGTGGTGACTCGCAGCCGTTGTGTGCACACGGTCGAGGGCTTCGGTCGCGACGCTCACCGCTGTCAGAAAGCCGAAGGTGATGTCCGATCCGTGCAGGTCGTTGTCGATGGTCTTTGGGACGCCGATGCAGTTGACGCCTCGCTCGGCGAACGGGGCGGCCGAGGACATGGTGCCGTCGCCCCCGATGCAGACGAGCGTGTCGATGCCGTTGGTCTCCATGTGGGTCATGCAGACGCCGGTCATGTCCATGTACTTGATGCTGCCGTCGTCGTTCTTGCCGACGGCGAACTTCTGCGGGTTGGCCTTATTCGACGAGCCGAGGATCGTGCCGCCGTCGGTCAGGATGTTGGAGACGTCGTCCTTGGCGAGCGGGCGCACGCGGTCCTCGATGAGGCCCAGGAAGCCGTCTTCGATGCCCATGACGTCGATGCCGTGGTAAAGGGCGTCCTTGGTGACGGCTCGAATGACGGCGTTGAGGCCCGGGCAGTCGCCGCCGCCGGTGAGGACGCCGATTCGTTTGGGGTAGCTGCTCATATCGGAACCGGTATCGGTCGTTTCGCTGCGATCTGCGTGCAATAGACAGAACACCGGTGCGTTTGACCTGTGGGCCCGCGTGGGCCGGCGAGCGAATCCCGCCGATTTCGGGGTCGGCCAGCTTTGGAGCGTGCGACATGAAAGCGACACTGACGAGGGTGGCTGCTTTGGTTCTGTTCGGAACAACGACCGGCATCTCGGCCCAGAACGCCGAGCGGTTCGGCGGCCCGGCGATGCAGGCAGGCGAGCAGGAACGCCAGGTCCAGCGAGAGCGCAAGGGACGCCGGGGCCCAGGCATCGGCAAGGCCGCGATGCTCGAGCGGTTTGACACCGACGGCGACGGCGAGTTGAGCGAGGCCGAGCGTGCGAGCGCACGAGAGACTATCCGTGCGACGCGTGAAGCCAGGCGCGAGCAGATGAAGGCCCGGCTGCTCGAGCGGTTCGACGACAACGGCGACGGCGAGCTCGACGAAGCCGAGCGGGCGGTCGTGCGTGAGACCCTTGGCCCGCGGATGCAGGAGCGGCGCCAACGTGGCCAGAGGCGCCACATGCACAGGCTCGCCCGCGAGCGCTTCGACGCGAACGAAGACGGCAGGCTTGATGACGCCGAACGGGCCGAGGCAAGGGCGTTCTTTCAGCAGAAGAAGGCCGAGCTGATCGAACGGTTCGACGCCGACAGCGACGGCAAGCTCACCGGCGAGGAGCGGCAGGCCGCCCGGGCGCATCACCGCGAGCGTCGTCAGCTCGACGCGAACCGTGACGGCGTGGTAGACGCGCTCGATGCCCAGGCCATCACCGAGCGGGCGGCCGCGGGCGAGCGGATCCCCGACATCAACGGCGACGGCGCTCGAGATACGGCCGACGTCGCCGAGATCATCCGGCGGATCGGTTCGTACGAGGGCTGATCGACCCGAAACAACACACGCCCCGATCCGCGGGCGGTCCTTTCTCGGGGCCCCCGCGTTTTCGTGCGCCGCGGACCTCCTCGCTACAGCCGAAAGCCACGCCAGACTTCGCGAGCCTGCGCTCGCTCACGATGCTCTCGCTGCCTCAAATTTCGTGCCGCCAACTTCTGAACCATCGTTCCGAAGAGGCCGACAACGCACACACTTGGCACGAAGAGCGCAAGCATCAGGACCTGGCGAGTCGCAACGTTCCCAGGTACGGCGCCCGGCAGGATCGACCCGTAGAGATAGTACAGAACAGCGGCACACACGAGCCCTGTGAGCGTGCCGACGATGCACATTCTCCGGACGGGCACCCGTCGGATGCGTCCTGCATGCGACGCAAACTTGAGCAACAACGGGATAGTGGCGACGCACTGAGGTCCATTGAGACGGTACTCTGCCCCATCACAAAGCTCGATCTCTACGCCACCCCGATGCGAGCGTTTCCAGTTGCGGACCGATGACCACTGGTAGTTGCGCTCACCGGAGTCATCCAGAACTACGAGACCTTTCGAGGTGATAGCCGCCCGAAATGGAATGTGTGGCCCACTCAGATGCGTTGCGCCGAGGGCACACAACGCCAATCCCATAAACACGCCAAAGATGTAAGCAACAGCAGCAGGAAACTGTGAGTGAGTCGGAGTGAACAATGCCCGCCACGGCCCGCTGAAGAAAGCAATCGCCACAACGAGTGTCAACCCGCCAAACAAACCAAAGAACATTGCAATCGGCCATCGTTGGCTGGCTCTTGGCCAAACGCTTACGCTGACGTCGCCTCGCTCGAGAGAACGATCAAACTGTCGGAGCCACATTCTGTGAGCAATGTTCCGCTCACGCCGAGATGCAAATCTGACGCGAAACAAACGTCCGGCATGCTCCGCAATGAAGTGTGGCCCAGCGTTTGAGTCCCTAGCGATGATCGCATCGGAGTACGGAATCCTTGCCGCGGACTCTGCAATCGGGGCTCCATGGTCTTCTCCCGCTTTTCGCTCCGTGACTCGCACACCTTGGAGCGCTGGAGTCCCGCACAAAACTGGAGTGAATGCCACGACGGGAACAAACGAGACTGAGGCATTGCTCTGCACGATGTCTGATTGTAACGAAAATCGATATCAGAATAACTCCCATGATCAAGTGACTGCAGTGGACCATGTTCCGCAGCGCGAACGACAGCATGGCGGTACCATCCATGAATGGCCGACGCCCCCACGTCTTCCCCGAGCCCCCAGCCGCCCCAGCCCGTCACCGACGCGGCGATGTATCTGCACCCCCACACCCTCGCCCGCCTCGGCTCGTTCGAGCTGCGGTCCAAGATGATCGTCGAGGGCGTCATGAGCGGCATGCACCGCTCGCCGTATCAGGGCTTCAGCGTCGAGTTCGCCCAGCACAGGCCGTACGCGCCGGGCGACGACATCCGCCGCCTCGACTGGAAGGTCTACGCCCGCACCGACAAGCTCCAGATCAAGCAGTTCCAGCAGGAGACCAACCTCGACCTGGTTCTGATGGTCGACAACTCGGGCAGCATGGCGTTCGGGTCGATCCCGTTCGAGGCCGCCTCGGGCGAGGGTGTGAAGGAAGGCCCGGGCGGGAGGCTGTCTTGGACCAAGTTCGACCATGCCACGGGCACGGCCGCCGCGATGGCCTACATCACACTCCAGCAGGGTGACCGGGTCGGGCTGGTGACCTACGCCGACGAGATCACGGGCATCGTCGATCGCTCGGGGCAGCGTTCGAACTGGCGGCCGATCGTCGAGACGCTGAGCACGCAGACGCTCGACAAGCCGACGGACTTCGGCCGGGTCGTCGACCAGACGCTCGCCAAGGTCAACAACCGCTGTTTGTTTGTCATCCTCAGCGATCTATTCGAAGACCCAGAGAATATCCGCAACGCGCTCGCCCGCATCCGGCATCGCCGGCACGACGCGATCGTGTTCCAGATCGTTGATGAGACGGAGCTCGAGTTCCGCTTCAACGAGCCGACCGTGTTTGACGGTCTTGAGGGCGAATCGCGCGTGCGTGTGAACCCGCAGGCGATCAGGGCGGACTATCTCCAAGCCGTGCGCTCGCATCTGCAGGAGATCGAACGCGCAACGCTGAGCTTCGGGTTCGACTATCAGCTGGTCAAGAACGGCTCGTACCTCGGGCCGACGCTGGCGCAGTTCGTCGCGGTGCGGAACGCAAAGATCAAGAAGACGAAGATGGGCTGAGTAAGGAACGAGAGCGGCTTGAGCTTTGTGAACCCCATCCTGTTTGCCGCCGGCGTCGCGTTTGTGGCGTTGCCAATCATCCTGCACTTTCTTCGGCGTCGGCGCCCGCCCGTGCTGTGGGGCGCGATGCGGTTTCTGCAGGAGGCGTATCGGAGGAGGCGGCGGCGGATGACGCTTGAGCAGCTCTTGCTCTTGCTGTGCCGGTGTGCGCTCGTGCTCGCGGTCGCGCTCTTGATCGGTCGGCCGCTCTTCAGCGGTGCGCCGGACGCCTCGGGCCCGCGCGAGGTGTTCTTGATTGTCGACAACTCGATCGCGTCCGCTCGCCTGAACGCCGAAGGCACGGCGCTCGATGAGCTCAAGCGCCGGGGGACCGAGTTGCTTGATGACCTCGACGCGTCGGCGGGCGATCGTGCGGCGCTCATCTCCCTGGCGGGTCCCGCCGAGGGCGTGGTGTTCCCGCCGTCGGGCGACCTCCCGGCGGTGCGGCGGCTGCTGCTCGGCCTGCAGACCCGCGACAGCGCCGCCGACCTCTCGGGCGCGCTCGGCATCGTCGGTGAGTCGGCCGCCGACCTCGAGCCGACGGGCCGATCGGTGGTTGTGCTCAGCGAGCTGCGTCGAGGTTCCGCGGACCTGGCGTCGGCGCTGCCCCCGGTCCCGGCATCGATCGAGCGCGTGGTTGTCGCGGAGCCGGCCGATGCACCGGCTTCCAACGTCGCGGTCACAAGCGTGGAGTCGGTCCGGCCCGTGCTCGTGGGCGCGGGGCGTGTAGGCGGGCAGGCGGCGATCACCCTCGAGCGATCCGGATCGCCGGAGCTCGGCCCCTCGACGGTCGCGGTGGAGCTCTGGACGGCGCGCGGTGGGCGGCTCGCATCGGGTGAGATCGCCTTCGAAGCAGGCCAACGCGATGCGCGAGGCCTGGTTTCATTCGAGCTGCCCGAGCGCGCCGACGATCCGACCCGCGCCGCGTTGTCCGGCGGGGGCCTGGTGCTCGAAGCTCGCCTGGCTTCCAGGCAGGCGGACGACACGCTGGACAATGACAACGTTGCGCGCCGCCCGATCGATCGGCGGCGCTTTCTCGAAGTTGGCCTCATCGCTCGCCGGTCGCAGGACCGGGCATCGGACGGGTCGGCGCTGTCCAGGTTCGGCCCGGCTGATTGGGTGCGGCTCTCGCTCGCACCCGAAGCTGGGCTCCGCGACGTCCGGGTGGCCGACGTGCGTCCGACGGGGGTGGACGGTCCCCGGCTGGCCTCGCTCGATGCGGCCGTTGTGCTGAATCCGGAGTCGCTCGACGCGCCCGCGTGGACCGCCCTCCGAGGCTTCGCGGCGCAGGGAGGGCTTGTCGTTGTCACGCCGCCGTCCAACGAAGACACGCAGCTCTGGACGGACAGCTTCGTCCGCGCGTTTGACCTCGGCTGGTCGTTCGACCGAGTGGCCTCGGAATCAGCCGGCGACACGATTTCAGAGCGGTCTCTCGACGCGGATCGGGGCCTGCTCGGCATCCTCGCGGGCGAATTCGGCACGCTGGCGAACGCCGTCGGCGTGACCCGAATCGCGGGCGTCGATCTCATGACAGGTGACGGAACGGTCGAACTCGCGACCGAGTCGGGTCTTCCGTTCGTCGTGTCGGGTGCGCCGACGCCCGATGAGAACACGGGCCGCGGGCTGGTCGTGTACATCGCGTCGGCGATGGTGCCGTCGTGGACGGATCTGCCGACACGCCCGCTCATGGTCCCGCTGATGCAAGAGCTGATCCGCCAGGGTGTCGGCCGCGCGAAGGGCGAAGGCACGCTCGTCGCCGGCGGAGCATCACCGACCGGCGGATCGCGGCTCGTCGGCGCACAGGGCTCTCCTGCGGCCGCCGTGATTCGGGACGCGGGCGTGTACACGCTCGAGGGGGCTCCGGACACGGCAGTCGCTGTCAACCCGGACACGCGGGGTGCGAGGCTTGATGCCAACGATCGCGCCCAGCTTGCGGGGTGGTTCGAGTCCTCGCTCGGCGAGGACAGGCTCGCGTGGCTCGACGGGTCGGGTGCCATCGAGCGTGCCGGCGGAGCCGCTGAGCCGATCGACACGGGCACGCTGGCGCTCTGGCTGGCGTCGATCGCGCTGGCGATCGCGGTCGTGGAGACGCTGCTCGCCCGCGCAGCCTCGCGCGGTGCGGGCATCGACGGACACGCGGCCCCGGCGGCCGGGAGGGTCTCGGCGTGATGGAGTGGCTGCTCGGCATCGACAGGCTCGATCCGTCAGATCCGGCGGTGGTCTTCCGCTGGGCCCGACCGCTTTCGCCGTTCGTGTGGGCGATCGTCATCGGCTGCGCGGCCGGGCTCGCGGTGCTGAGCTACCGCGGGCTCTCGGGTCATCTCGCGCGGCGGATCGCGTTCGGCGTCGCCAGGGCAGCGTTGTTGGTCGGGCTGCTGGTGCTGCTCGCGGGGCCGCAGCTCGAACGCTCGAACGAGCGGACCGAGCGGGACTGGGTCGTTGTGCTCGCGGACCGCAGCGTGTCAATGACGATCGGCGACGGCCCGGACGGGGCCACCAGAGACTCGGCGCTCGCCGAAGCGTTCGACGCGTTTGGGCCGACGCTCGCCGCGCTCGCGGACGCGCGGAACGTCTTGACGCTCGGCTTCGACGCGGGCGTGTACGACATGCCACGCGATGAGTCGGGCGCAATTGACATCGGCGCGGCATCCGGATCGCAGACGCTGCTCGGGCGCTCGCTTGCCGCCGCCCTCGATCGCGCTGCGGCCCGGCCGATCGCTGGGGTCGTGATTCTGAGCGACGGTGCCTCGGACGACGACCCCGAGCGGCGCACGCTCCAGCGGCTCCGATCAGAGCGCATCCCGGTGTTCGCCGTGCCGCTGGGGTCTCGCGACCCTGTCGGCGATGTCGCGATCGCCGAGGTCGATGCACCGGGGGCGGGCTTCGTCGGCGATCGGATCCCGGTGCGCGTGCGGCTCGGCCGCTCGGGCGCTGCGGGGGAGATCGGCGGCACAATCGAGCTCATCGAGCGGGCGACGGGCATCGTGCTCGCATCAGAGACCATCGGTGAAGAAGACTCCGAGATCGCGCTAGTCGCGACGCCCGAGCGGGCGGGCGACGCCGTGTGGGACGTGCGGCTCATCCCGGCGGGCGCGGATCTTCTCGATGGGAACAACACATCGGAAGTGGCCGTCCGCCTGGTGGATCGCCCGCTCCGCGTGCTGCTGGCCGACGGCTATCCGCGGTGGGAGTTCCGCTACCTCAAGAACCTGCTCTTGCGGGAGGGTTCGATCTCGTCAAGCTCGCTGCTGCTCGCAACGGGTCGGCGGCACATCCAGGAAGGTGATCTGTTGATCGCGCGGATGCCGACGTCGCCCGGCGAGTGGGAGGACTTCGATGTCGTCGTGCTCGGCGATCTTCGCGCGGAGATCTTGAGCGAGGATCAGCAAACGCAGCTGCGCGACCTCGTGTCGGAGCGGGGCGCGGGCCTGCTCTGGATCGCGGGGCCCGGCGCGACGCCGCAGAGCTGGCGCGGCACACCACTGGAACCGCTGCTGCCCATCGCGCTCGGCGACGGAGTTGCCGCGTACGGCGAGCCCGTCACGATGACACGCGACCCGCTTGCCGCCGAGCTCGGGCTGCTTGAGCTTGCCGACGACGAGGCCGGCGGCTGGCCGGCACGCGTGAGCGACCCGACGACCGGCTGGAGCCTGCTGCGATGGGCGCAGAATCTCAGGCCGGAACAGATCAAGCCGACGGCGGGTGTGCTTGCTTCGTTTTTGCCGATTGCGACCGGCTCAGAGCGGACGCCGGCGGTCCTGACGATGCGGTACGGCTCGGGCCGCGTGGTTTACGTCGCTACCGATGAGATCTGGCGGTGGCGCTACGCGCGAGGCGAAGCGTTGCCCGAGCGGTTCTGGGTGCCGCTCGTTCGGCTGCTCGGTCGCGAGGCACTCACCCGCTCCGGGCGGGCGGCGGTGCTCAGCGTGTCTCCTCGGCAGACGGACATCGGTTCGACGGTCACGATCGAGGCCGAGCTGCTCGACGCTCGGCTCACCGACGCCAGGCCGACGTCCGTCGGCGTTCGCGTGCTGGACAGCGCCGGGGCACAGGCCGCAGCTCTGACTCTTCGGCCGGATGGTGGTTCGGGCGTGGCCAAACGCTTCTCCGCGTCGTGGATCCCCCCCGGGCCGGGGCAGTACACCGTCGAATCTGACGACCCGGCTCTCGGCGGCGATGTGCTGCGAGAGCGGCTGAGCGTCGTTGCGCCTGATGATGAACTCCAGCGGCCGGCGGCCGACCATGCTCGCCTGGAGGCGTTGGCTACAGAGACAGGCGGCGAGATCCTCGCGCCGGACGAGCTGCCGAGGCTGACCGAACTTCTGCCAAACCGGGAACGCCGCGTTGCCGGCACTCCGACGACCGACCCGCTGTGGGATTCGCCGCTGGCCTTGCTTGTTGTTACCATTTTGCTCGCATTCGAATGGATCGGCAGGAGGCTCATGCGGCTGGTTTGAGGCGGGCCGATGAACCGGTCGGCAGGATCTGCCAGTAGAAGAAGAACGAACCGGCTTTCATCGGTGGCATTGGGGCCAGGCGTGCCGATCAAGGGCGTATCAGGGGAAAGCCATCGGCACGGAGGCGGCGTGAGCGGCACGGATGATCACCAGAGCGGCGCGGTGCGGGCGGTTGAGCGCGTGCGCGATCGCATCCGCGCGGTTGCTGTCGGCGAGAACCTCCTCGCGGGCCTGGCGGCGTCGATCGGCTGGCTGCTCGGCGTGGGACTGCTGGACTTTGTCTTCAGACTGCCGGGCTGGTTTCGGCTCGCGATGCTGCTCGTCGGGGTCGGCATCCTCGTCGTCTCGGTGCGACGACGCCTGCTGCCCGCCGTGCGGCTGCGGCCCAAGCTCACGACCGTCGCGCTGCGGATCGAGCAGGGCCCGCTCGGCGTTTCGCGGGGCCTGCGCGGCGTGCTGGCCTCGGGGATCGCGATAAGCGAGCAGAGCCCGCCGGCCGGCGAGCCGACGTCGATCCGCGACCTGCGGGAGCGCGCGGCGGCCGAAGCCGATGGCCTTCTCGCCGACGCCACGCCGTTGCAGCTTGTTGACACGTCCATGCTGCAACGCCGTGCGGTGTGGGCCGGTGCTGTCGCCGCGGTCGCCGCGGGCATCGCCATCGTGAGCCCGCCGACCGCGTGGACTGGGCTCTTGAGGCAGCTCGCGCCGCTCGGCGATTCGGCCTGGCCTCGTCGCTTCGAGATCGCGGATGTCACCGGGACGGGCGTGCACCCGCTCGGCACGTCGCTGCCGGTACGCGCCCTCGTCACACGCACGCCGCGAGCGATCGGGCAGACACCGGTGGACGTGGTCTACCGAGTTACCGCGGGCGGTGAAACAACCCCATGGCGGCGTGAGCCGGCAACGCCGCAGCGGATCATCGAGTTCGGAGGCGGAGGAACCCTCGAGGGCGAGGCATACGAACGGCTGCTCGATGTGCCAACGGTGGACTCAAGCGATGCAGAGCCCGCGGTGCTTGAGTATTACTTCGAAACGCCGGATGACACGACCGGATCCGTCGGCGTGCGTCTCGTCGAGCAACCTGAGGTGACGGGCTTCGCGATCTCGGTCGCGCCGCCGGCCTACGCCACAACCGCCAGCGGGGCGTTCATCACCGGCGAGCTGGCCGTCGGGGGCGACGAGACCTCTCGGAGGCTGGTCGGCCCGGTCCTGGCCGGATCGCAGATCAGAGTGACGGCGGAGCTCAACAAGCCGGCCACGCCGACGCTGCCGTCGCCGGTCTCGGACCTTGAAACGGGCGACGCGGTGGCCGGCGCGCGTGTTTCCGCGGTCGGCGAGACCGTTGCGATGGAGTGGACCGCGCGGTCTTCGGCCCGCGCGACGCTCGGCGTGCGAGATCGGTTCGGGCTTGAGAGCTTGGAGGACGCCGTGCTCCGGTTCGACGTTGTTAGCGACGCGGAACCGACGGCGACCGTGATGACGCCCGCTCGGGACGAGTCGGTGTTGCCGACGGCCGTGATCGACGTCGAAGCGGAAGGCCGGGACGACGTCGCGCTGGCATGGGTTGGCATCGAATCAGAGCGGGCACGCGTGCCGGGCGGCTCGGAGGGCGCCGAGCCCGAGGGCGACGGCGCTGCCGACGAGCTTGTGCGCGTCGAAACATCTGAGACCCGCGGCGTAGCGCGGTCGCGGATCGATCTCGCGACCCAGGGTCTCGTGCCCGGCGATGTGCTGCTCGTCACCGGGCTGGCGGCGGACCGGTTCGAGATGGATCTCGGCGACGGGTTGCAGACGCACGGCATCGCCAGGTCGGAACCGCGGCGGCTGCGCATCATCTCGGAGTCGGAGCTGCTGGATGAGATTCTGGCAGAACTCGGCGGCGTGCGGCGCGCCGCGATCCGGCTCGACGAGCAGCAATCCGAGATCGCCGAGGGCCTGCGAGAAACAATCGAGCAGCGGGGTGCGCTTGATCCGGAGACGGGCCGCCGACAGGGCGCGGTGAGCGAGAGCATCGCCGGCGTCGAAGAGAGCATCGGCCGCGTGGCCGAACGCGTCGAGCGGAACGGCCTCGCGGACGAGGGACTCCAGCGGCTACTGCGCGAGGCAGCGGCCTCTGCGAATCGCGGCCAGCGTGCCGCCGAGCGGGCGGCCGACGTGCTGCGAGGCGAGGCGGATCCCGAGGTCGCCGGCGAGGATCGCGACGACGCGGCTGAGTCGGCCGAGCGGGCAGCGGCCGAGTCCGATGAGGTCCGCCGGGCACTGGAAGAGCTTGCCAGAACACTGGATCGCGGAGAGGACGCCTGGTCGATGCGTCGCGCGCTGGAGGGCTTGGTGCAGGACCAGCGGTCTGTCTCCAGCGATACCGCGTCGGCGAGTGCCGGAACCGTTGGACGATCGACCGACGAGCTCACCGAACAAGAGCGGTCGATCCTGGACGAGATCGCGCAGCGTCAGCTGGAGGTCGCCGAGCGGGCGGCCGAGCTGCTCGACGAACTCGAGGAGCGCGCCGAGCAGGCGGCCGATGGCGACCCCGGGCAATCAGCAGCGATGCAGGCGGCGAGCCGGCGCGGACGCGAGCAGGGTGTCGCTCAGCAGCTGCGGGACGCATCGCGAGCCGTGGCGCAGAACCGCGGGGCGGAGGCTGGACGGGCGCAGGCCGAAGCCCAGGAACAGCTTGAGGAGATGCTGCGGGACCTCGAGGACGCCGAGCGGCAGCGGGACGCCGAGCTCCAGCGGGCGCTGCTCAGCCTGGTCGAGACGATCGAATCGCTGATCCGATCGCAGGAGGCCGAGCTCGCACGTCTCGACGCGGGCGAAGTGGCCCTCGCGGGAGGCATGGAGCGGCTGCACCGCAACACGCTGTCGGCACTCGATGAGGCCAGCGGCGATACCGCACTGGCTGCGGTGGCGACGCCGCTCCGCGAGGCGGCCGGTGCGCAGTCCGCCGCCATCGTGCTGCTCCGCGACGCGGGCGACGTCGGCGAGATCCGCGCGGTCGAAGAGCGGAGCCTCGCCGCGCTCGAGCGCGCACTTGAAGCGGCGCAGGCGGCGCTCGACGACGCCGAGCGCCGCGAGCAGGACCGCAAACGGCAAGAGGTTCAGGACGCGTACCGCGCCGCCCTCGAGCAGCAGGTCGTCCTGACATCAGAGACCGCCGAGTACGCTGGACGGCGGCTCAGCCGCCGCGATCGGGCGGGGCTGCGAGACCTCGCGTCGCGGGAGATCGTGTTGCGGGACGACATCGAAGCCGTCCGCACGCTGTTTCCCGAGATCACCGAATCGCAGGTGTTCGACTTCGCTCACACGCGGCTGGAAGAAACTCTGGGGCGTGTGGATGCGTCGCTCCGCGGGGGCGAGGCCGGCGGGCTGACGCCGCTGGATCAGGCGACCGTCGAACGGGTGCTGCGCGGGCTGATCGCTGCGCTCGATCCGCCGGAGCAAGGCGAAGAACAGGACTTCGACCAGGGCGGCGGCGGAGGCGGAGGAGGCCAGCAGGGAGCGCCCCAGCCGCTGATACCGCCCATCGCGGAGCTGCAGATGCTCCGATCGCTGCAACAGGACGTGTACGACAGGACCAGGGCGGTTGACGACTCAAGTCTGGGGGCGGACGCCGCGGAGCGGGTCGGAGACGAGCAGCGTGCGCTCGCCGAGCAGGCGCAGCTCCTGTTGGAGTCGCTGCAGCAGCGGCAGCCCGGGCCCGGGCCCGCGCCCTCGCCGCCAGAGGTGAACGAGTGAACCGCGTCGTGATGTGCTGTGTCGTATCGAGCTATCTCGGCTTCCCGCTGTTCGCGCAGCCCGCCGGCGATCCGCTGCCGACGCTCGACGAGCTGCTCGGGCTCGAGTCGGCGGCGGACGATGCGGCGGACGCTGTCGAGCAGGAGCTCGAAAGCGAGCTCGAGCAGGCCGACGCGATCAGCGACGCGTTCGTCGAGGCCGTCGGCCTTATGACACAATCGGCGGACCGGCTCGCAGACACCGGCGACGCCGGGATCGTCACCCAGCGGATCCAGGAGGACATCCTCAAGAAGCTCGAGCAGCTGATCGAGGATGCGCAGCAGGGATCGTCGTCGAGCAGTTCGGGGTCCGGGTCGCCCCAGCAGAGCCAGCAGAACCGCCAGCAGCCCAACCAGCGGCAGCAGCAGCAGGCCGCGGAGCAGCGGTCGGACGGCAACCCTGATCAGTTCAGCGACGGCCCGGCCGGCGAGGCGGCGCAGCCCGGCGACGCGTCGATGAACGCCGCCGCCTGGGGCGCATTGCCAGAGCGCCTCCGCGATGCCCTGCTCCAGGGCTCGGCCGAGGGCTACAGCAGCATGTACCGCTCGCTGACTGAGGCGTACTACCGTCGGCTGGCGGAGGAGGCGAGCGAGTGAGGGCGATGGGTCTCGTTTGTGTGGCGGCCCTGTGCGGAGCCGTGTGCGGCGCGGCGCACGGGCAGGATGACCGGGGCGCGCAGAACGCGGCGCTCGAGAACGAGATCACACCCGATCTCGACCTCGCTGTGGAGCGCGGCCTGCGGGCGCTCGCTGATCGTCAGGCGCCCAACGGCTCGTTCGGTGAGGGCCGCTACCAGGACAACGTCGCGGTGACGGCGGTCGCGTGCATCGCGTTTATGGCCGACGGATCGGTCCCCGGGCGTGGGCCCTACGGCGAGCATGTGCGGCGAGGGCTCGAGTTCATTCTCGAAAACACCACCGAGTCGGGGTTGATCGCCGGCGAGGCGGCCAACGGGCCGATGTACGGGCATGGATTCGCGGCGCTGTTCCTCGGCGAGGTCTACGGCATGACCGCGGGCGGGGCCGATACCGCGCTCGCGGATCGCACGTACGAGGCGCTCGTCAAGTCGATCCGGCTGATCGAGACGACCCAGAACCCCGAGGGCGGCTGGCGCTACAACCCGCTCCCCTTCGACGCGGATGTCTCCGTCACGATCTGCCAGGTCATGGCCCTGCGGTCGGCGCGTAACGCGGGCATCGAGGTGAGCAAGGACGTCATCGACAAGGCGGTCGAGTACGTGCGGGCGTGCCAGAACCCTGACGGGGGATTCCGGTACCAGATCCGGACACGCGACAGCGCGTGGCCCAGGACGGCGGCGGGCGTCGCCTCGCTCTACTACGCGGGGCTGTACGAGGACGCCGGGGCCGAGGAGGGCCTGGAGTACCTCGTGCGGACCAGCATGCCCGGCGGGCTCGCGCGGCGGAGCCCCCACTACTTTTACGGGCAGTACTACGCCGTGCAAGCGATGTACCTGGCGGGGGACCGATGGTGGGCGGCATGGTGGCCCGCCGTCCGAGAAGAACTGCTCTCGATGCAGATGCAGGACGGCATGTGGGATGATCGGGGCGTCGGGCCGAGTTATGGAACTGCGATGGCTCTGATTGTTCTGCAAATGCCGAAGCGGTATCTGCCGATCTTTCAGAAGTAGCGGGCCGGAAGCGGATTGCCAGGAGACAGGTTGCGGAGAATCGGAGCTGCGCGACAAGCGGTCCGTAAGAAGGAACTCAGGACTTTGGAGATACGGCGATTCATCTCGGGGCTTGCGGCGGCGTGGCTTGCCGCGTCGGCGAGCGGGCAGGCGGCGTTCGATCTCATCGAGGCCGATCTTGGCCGCCTGCCGATCCGGCTCGCCGAGATCACATCGGACACGATCGTGTGGGATCACCCGACGGGCGATGCCGCGCTCGTGCCTCTTGAGAACGCGCTAGGCCTTGTCGCGGGCGGTGGTGATGTGGACGCCGGCGCTTCGCGCGGGAGGATCAGCGCGCTCGGTTTCGAGCGATCGATACTCCGGCTCACCGACGGCCGCCGCCTGACGGGCTCGCTGTCGGCCCAGGAAGAGCTGCCCGAAACGCTGCGCTGGCAGCACCCGCTCTTGGGAGCGGTGGATGTTCCGCTCGAGCAGATCGATCGGCTCGTGCTTCAGCGTGCGACTGTCGGGCCGGCCTCGGTCGATGTGCTGCCGTCGGCGCTGCGCAACGATGTCGTGCTGCTGCGCAACGGCGACCGTCTGGAGGGCTTCGTCGCGGCGCTGGGCCGCGACGCCGTGATCGAGATCGAGGGGCGCGAGGTCGTGGTTCCGATGGAGTCGGTGCAGCAGGTCGCTCTTGCGAATCCTCGTGAGACGTGGTCGGGCCCGATGGTGTGGCTTCGCGACGGGTCGGTCCTTGCCGCGACCGAAGTACGGTTCGAAGACGGGCACTTCGTGTTGATCAACGACTCGATCCCTGGAACAGAGGCGGACGCGGCAGACGCCGGGCAATCGGTTGCGGTCCGGTCTGAGCATGTCAGCGCGGTGTCATTCGACACCGGTCGTCTGGTGCCGCTGGCCCGGCTGATCGATACACCATCGCCCGCAAGCGTCGGCGGAACCTTCGGGGCGACAACCATCGGGCTGTCTGGTGGCGTGTCGATCCCGGTGCGGTTGCCCGCGGGGGCCCGCCGACTCTCGCTGACCGCTGAGTTGCCGCTGCGATCTCGCGCGTGGGGCCGATGCACGCTGGTGCTCCGGACCGACGGAGAGGCCCGCGCGAGGTTCGCCTTGTCGGCCGCCGACCCTGTGATCGACTTCGATCTCGACATCACGAACGCGAGGACGCTGGAGCTGGTGCTCGAACCCGGGGAGTTCGGGCGCGTGCAGACCGACATCGAGATCCGCGACGCGCTCATCGCGGTTGACTGATGGAGCGACTCAGCGGAGCTTCAGCAGGCCCAGGCCCAGGACGGCGAGCAGAATGCCGATGATCCAGAGGCGCGCGACGACCTGCTGCTCGCGCCACCCTCCCAGATGGAGATGGTGGTGAAATGGAGCGCACCGGAAAATCCGCCGCCCGCCCGTCGCCCGAAAGTACGCGACCTGAATCACGACCGAGCCGATCTCAGCGAGGAAGACGCCGCACATGACCAGCACGACGACCTCTTGGCGGATGACCAGCGCGATGTAGCCGATCAGGGCGCCGAGGCACAGCGAGCCCGTATCGCCCATGAAGACCTGCGCGGGCGAGCAGTTGTACCAGAGGAACCCGAGGCAGGCGCCGAGCATCGCGCCCGAGAGCACCGCGAGCTCGCCTGACTCGCGGATGTACGGCACGAGCAGCCGCTGCGCCCACGTTTGCTCGCCGGCGATCAGCGTGAGAACGATGAGCCCCGCGGCGACCGCTGCGACAAGCCCCGTCGCGAGGCCGTCCATGCCGTCGGTGATGTTGACCGCGTTCGACATGCCTGTGATCAGGAGCACCGCGATGACGATGTACGGTACGCGGCCGAGATACACGAGCGAATCGCTCGCCTGCCACGCGCCGGGTTCGTAGGTTCGCTGGAAGGGCAGGTTGAGCACGTGAGCGAGATCATCCGGCCCGATCCCGCGGTTGAATGCGAAGAGCCCGATCAGGACCGAGAGGCCGACCTGGAACATGAGCTTCTCGCGCGGGTACAGGCCCTGACGGTTGGTTGAGCCGCGGCGGGCACCGGTCAGCTTGAGCCAGTCGTCGAATCCGCCGAGCGTCGCGGTGCACAAGAGGACGATGAGACCCATGTAGATATAAGGAGCGCGGAAGTCCGCGAAGAGGAACACGCAGATGAAGATCGCTCCCGCGATGAGCACGCCGCCCATCGTTGGCACGTTGGCCTTCGACTCGAAGTGCTCCCGCAGCGCCGCGGCGTCGGTATGCCCCGCATCGCCGATCTTGAGCGCCCGGAGCCTCGCGATGACCCTTGGCCCGAGCAGCAGCACGATGGCGAACGCCGCCGCGGTCGCAGCGAACACTCGAAACTGGAGCTGATCGAGAACGCCGAAGAGCGAATACAGCGTGTAATCGCCGACGACGCCGACTCCGTCGAGGGCTGGGCGCAGCCTGTCAAGCAGAACGTAGAGCACTAGGCGTTCGCGGCATCGCAGGCCGACTCCAGCGCCGCCACAACCAGCTCGAGCCGCATGGCGCGCGATCCCTTCAGCAGGACGGCGTCGCCCGGTGCGAGCCGTTCCGCGATGCATCGGCCGTCGCCGACCTCTGGCTCCAGCCGAAGCATCTCGGGCGGCACGAGGCCGGCGATGGCCTCGGCGGCGGGAACCGTCTCGGCGCCAACGAGCACCACGAGATCGGGGCCGTGCCCGGCGCGAATCGCCCGGGCGATCTCCTCGCCGAGGCCTCGGTGCTCCTCGGGGCTGGCATCGCCGAGTTCAAGCATGTCTCCAAGGACGACGGCGCGCCGCACTGCGCCGCGTGTGAGGCCGAGGAACGTAGAGAGCGCGGCACGCATGGAGTCCGGGTTGGCGTTGTACGCGTCGTTCATGATCTCGACACCGCCGATGGATCGTCGATCGAGCCGCATCTCGGCCGGGGCCGCCGTCCGAAGGGCGTCCGCGATGTCGGCATCGGCGAGCCCGAGCCGCCGGGCGACGGCGACCGCGGCCGCGCAGTTCCACGCGTTGTGCGCCCCGAGCAGCGGGGTCTGGTACCGGTGCCGACCGTTGATCTCGAAGCGTACTCCCGACGGCGTCGGCTCGACAGCGGTCAGGCGAAGCTGCGCGACAGCGTGCTCGCCGAACCCCAGCACCGCTCCGACTGGGGGCATCGCATCCCGGAGCTCGGTGCTGTCGGCGTTGACGACCGCGACGCCGCCCTCCGCGAGTTCGAGCAGCATGCTCGCCTTCTCCCGTGCGATCGCCGAGACCGAACCGAAGGCCCGCAGGTGCGCCTTCCCCACGCTCGTGACGACGCCGACGTCGGGGCGGGCCATCGAGGCGAGCCTTCGGATCTCGCCCGGGTTGCTCATGCCGATCTCGCACACGAGGTACTGGTCGGTCGGCCTCGCACCCAGCATCGTGATGGGCAGACCGAGATCGTTGTTGAAGCTCTTGCGTGATGCCGAGCCGCGGAGCCCCGAGCTCAGGACGTGGTCGAGCACACGCACCGTGGTGGTCTTGCCGTTCGAGCCTGTCACGGCGACGACCCGGGTTGACCGCAGCGTCGTCCGGTAGGCCCGAGCGAGCCGGGCGAGGGCACTCCGGCAATCGGCCACCCGCACAAGCGTCATGCCGCTCGGTGCGGGCACATCGCGCTCGACAATCGCGATGGGGGACCCTGCGTCGGCCGCACTCTGCAGATGATCATGGCCGTCGGACCGCTCGCCCGATAGCGCGACGAACACCTGTCCCTCGACAAGTTCTCGGCTGTCGATCGACACACCCGCGGCGTTCGGCGGGGTCTGAGCCCGAGCCAGGAACGAGCCCCCTGTGTGCCGACGGAGTGATTCTGGTGCGAAGAAATCCGTCATGCGCGCCCGGTCTGTTCTTGGAATGCGGACGAGACCTCCGCACGCCGACGCAGGGCGCGAGCCGCGTGCTCACGATCATCGAACGCCATCACTCCGTCGGCACTCACCTGCGTTTGCTCGTGCCCCTTGCCCGCGATGATGACGACATCGCCTGGGTCGGCGTCGGCGATGGCGGTCGCGATTGCTGCACTGCGATCGACAACGACTTGAACCGGGCCGCGGTCGCCCGCCGGAACACCGGCGAGGATCTCTCTGACAATGCCGCTCGGGTCCTCGCTGCGAGGGTTGTCGCTCGTGAGGACAACGCGGTCCGCGCGCGAGGACGCGATGCCGCCCATCGTGGGCCGCTTCGTGGTGTCGCGATCGCCACCGCAGCCGAAGACGACGCACAGCGATCCGCCGGCGACGCCGCGCACAGCTTGCAGCACGCTCTCGAGCGCGTCCGGCGTGTGCGCAAAGTCAATCAGCACGGTCACGTCATCAGCGTCTCGGCTCACGCGTTCCAGCCGTCCGCGCGGGAGCGCCGGCCGCGCGATGCCGGCCCGCAGGCCAGAACCCGAAGCTCCAAAGGCGTGGGCCACGCACACGGCGAGCAACAGGTTCATGGCGTTGTAGTCGCCGGCGAGCGGCAGGCTCGCCGCGAGGGCACCGAACGGCCCGGTCAGACTCACATCGCAGCTAGACAGCGTGCGGCTTGTGATGTCCAGCGTCGCATCACCCGACGACGCCGAACACCGGAGCCGACGCGCCCTGCAGGCGGACAGCATCCGGTCGCACGCGGGGTCATCCGCGTTGACGATCGCCGCCGCCGAGCGAGGCAGCATCTCGAACAGCTTGGCCTTGGCGGCGGCGTAGCTTTCGATCGTGCCGTGGTAGTCCAGGTGGTCGATGCCGAGTGTCGTGAAGACCCCGGCGTCAAACGACAACGCGGACACCCGGCCCTGGTCGAGCGCGTGACTCGACACCTCCATCACGGCGCATGTGCACCCATGATCAACCATCGTCGCGAGGGTTCTGCTCAGCTCGATCGAGGGGAGTGTGGTCATCTCGGCCGGTGCGGCTTCCCGGCCGTCGTCGATTGTGACGGTGCCGATCAGCCCGCACCGCTGACCCGCTGCGTTGAGCAGGCCGTGCGCGAGGTGGGCCACGGTGGTCTTCCCGTTCGTCCCTGTGACACCGGCGAGTCTGAGCCGCTTCGAGGGATTGCCGAAGAACCGCTCGGCGAGAAGGGCCGTCGTCTCCCGCAGGTCGCCGGCTGTGAGCACGGCGCCGACCGGTCCCGCGATATCGCGGGCGGTTGTTGCATCGGTCAGTACGGCGGCCGCGCCGCGGGCGATCGCTTGCTCGATGTACCGCCGGCCGTCGCTTGAGAGCCCTGGTCTCGCAACAAAGAGCGACCCGGGCAGCACCGTGCGGCTGTCCTCGGTCAGATCGCTGACTCGCAGGCCTCGCACCGACCGCACAACATCGATCGGTAGCCCGCAAATGAGATCGCGCAGATCCATTCCAGCGCTCCGCGCCCGGTCGCACACGCGGCGTCGGACCTCCCTGCCCGACGCGTCCAATCAATATATCAGCCGGAGCAGCGCCCCGCCCTACGGCAGGATGAGCATCGCGTCTCCGAAGCTAAAAAAACGGTATCGCTCTCGAACAGCCTCGCCGTAAATGGTCTTGAGCCGCTCGATACCTTCTGGAAGCAGCGCACCGACCATCGCGAGCAGCGTGGACCTCGGCAGGTGAAAGTTGGTGAGCAATCCGTCTGTCAGCCGCCACTCGTAGCCCGGCGTGATCAGCAGATCGGTCTCGATCGAGCCGTGCCCGAGGCCCCGCGATGCGAACGATTCGATCGTTCTGCAGCTTGTCGTGCCTACGGCGACAACCCGCCCGCCCGATGCCCGCCGGTCGCGCAGCCGCTGCAGAACGCCGGGCCGAATCTCGCACCGCTCGGCGTGCATGGCGTGCTCCTCGACGTGCTCCGACTCGACCGGCTTGAACGTGCCCGAGCCGACATGCAGCATGACGTCCTCCCGCGCAACGCCGGTCACGCGGAGCTCTTCCAGCAACCGCGGCGTGAAGTGCAGCCCGGCGGTCGGGGCCGCAACGCTGCCAGGCTCGCTGGCGTACACCGTCTGGTACCTGTCGTGATCCTCGACGCGGTCGGCGTCCTCTCCGGCGTGCTGCCGTGCGCTCAGAATGTACGGTGGCAGCGGCGGCAATCCGATACGGTCGAGCGCCGTCGCGGAATCGCCGTGGACGCGCACAAGCCACGCGCCGTCCTCGTCTTCAGCTCTGCCGAGCAGCTCGAGATCGACGTGGTCCGGGCTGTCCGGACGGTTCACGCGAAGCATCGCGCCGGGGCGGTGTCGGCGAGCCTTGATCAGAGCCACCCAGGTGCCCGGTGCCGAGCCGTCGCGCAGGTACAGGCCCTGGATCCTGCCGCCCGTCTGCGTGTTCTGGCCGACAAACCGAGCCTGCAACACGCGGGTGCTGTTCACAACGAGCGTGTCGCCCGGGGCAAGCATCGTCGGCAGGTCACGGACCGCGCGGTGCTCAAGAAACGCTGGATCGGATCGTCGAACGACCAGCATTCTCGCGCTGTCGCGCGGGTCGGCGGGCGTCGTCGCGATGAGATCAGCCGGCAGGTCAAAGTCGAGGTCATCGGTGCGGAGCATGCACAGCATCCAACGCCACGTGTTGCGCCGAGGCAACAGGTCCGGTTGTGCCGGCACGTCCGACGGCGTTCTCCGCGCCGCTGGGCACATCGCCCGGCACGGTGCCACGCTTGCGGTGCCTCCCGGCCGTGGAGAGCATCAATGCCCATCCCGATTCAGGCGTGCCGTATCGCGTGACCCCGGCGGACTATCTCGGTCGTCCTGTCCGCCGCCCCCACCGGTTGGATGAGACGCTTGAGGCAGCGAACACCCGGGCCCGCGAGGCGGATCGGGTGGATTTTTCTGACGAGATCCGCCGGCTTAACGAGGAACAGCGGCTGCGCGACCTCCGACGCGACGAGCCCGCGCGTGGCGAGCCGGAGCCGTGCCCGCGGCACGATGCGATCGAGAAGATCTCGCAGCCGCCGCTGTCCGTCGAGGTCGAGGTTGTCGAGACTGTCCGCACGATCGAGCACCGCTACCACGTGACGCACATGTCGGCGACCGGGCGGCTCATCGACATGCTCATGTGACCGCAGGGCCGGTCAGTACACGCGTCGGATCTCCGCTTCGGGATAGAACACGCCGAGGATGTCGCGCCAATGGTCGCCGCGCCGGGACATGCCCTGCGTGCAGTACTGGCACATACCGACACCGTGACCGAAACCCCTGCCCTCGATCCGGATGACACGCCTGCCGACGTTGAAGGCCAGGTCGTTGCTGTACACCCGGGTCTCGCGCGTGATGCTCGGGAGCCGGGGCGCGCGGAAGTTCGATGCGAGCCTGAGCTGCTCGCTCGTGAGTGTCGTCTTTCGGCCCCGCTGATCGGCGACCTCGAAGCGGATCGGCCGACCGGCGGCGTTGAACTCGGTCGCGCGGATATCGGCAATCGCTTGCATCCGCGAGAGCGACGACATGTGGTTGGCTTCTGCCCATGCTGCGATGCGTGCGGCGAGCTCGGTATTTCGGCGAACCGCCGACCACTGAAAGAGCGGAGCTTCTTCGCACAGGATCGCGCGCCGTACGCCGCCGGCATCGGAGGCGGGCTCGCGTAGCGAGACGGCATCGATTCGTGCCGTGTCGGACGGCCAGATCTCTTCGGCCGAGGCGGGCCGGCCGCCGCACGTGCTCGAGTAATACGCCGCGGCGAGCCTGTCGCCGTCGATGAGCACAATTCCCCGCGTCTCGGCCACGGCCTGGTGCGCGACGCCCATGCCGGTGGTGCCGCCGTAGACCTGGTCCGCGGTGGTCGATTCGACATCGAAATGCCGCCCGGTGCGGCGAGCTCGCTCACGCCGGCCGAGCGCGAAGGTCCGCGCGGCGACCGCCTGCACGCGGAACGACGACGGGTGCCAGCCGGGGACGAGCTCTCGGCTGATCACGCCGGGCAGGTAGTCTTCGATTCCCACGACATTGATGACATCCAGCGTGTCGGGCGAACCGCCGGGCACGAGCCGGAGCGTGCCGGGGTAGTCAACGCCGGCAACTCGCACGGTGCCGGTGCCGCTCGCCGCCGAGTGCGGTGCGGCGAACACGGCGGCGTCCGGAGGGAAGCCCGCGACGCGTCCCTCTCGATCGACGAGCCTGATGCCGCCGCCGGAAGCGAGAGCCCGGAGCGGGCCGCGAACGATCTCACCAGTCCGCGCGCCGGCCTGCGCGACGACCCACGCACCGTGGCGATCCAGCTCGACCTTTTCGGCGCCGCGAACAATGCGCACGCGGATCAGCGGCGCATCCATGACACGCTCTCGGCCGGCCGGCGCGACGGCAACAGCGGTGGCCGCCCGCTCGTCCCTCGCGCTCGCATCAAACGGAACCACCCGGCGGGCAGACTGGCACGAGACGGCAACCAGCACGGCGATCGCGAGCGTGGCCCCCGCAGCGATCGCGATGATCACTCCCCGCGCAGACGCGCCGCGGCGTGTGCCGCCGCTTCGGATGGTTCTTCGTTGCCCGCGCACTTCGTTCTCTGCCAAAGGCCCCGACCACTACGATCCCACCGGTGCCCCACCGGTCACGATCCGCATCGAATCGACGGACGGCTCCATCCACCAGAATACCCATGCCGGCAAACGGCGGTGGCACGCTTCGCGCTCATGTGTGCGATGTTTGGTATACTTATCGAATGCCGAACACCGGATCGCAGGCCAGCGGCGGGCTGCTGGACACGCTGACACTCGCCCGCCTGAAAGAGGTCGGCCCGATTCGGGCGGGGCGGCTGCTCGCAGAGTTCGGGGGCCCGGATGCCGTGTTCGGCGCGTCCGTGAGCCGCTTGTGCCGGGTCGAGGGCATCGGCAGCAAGACCGCCGAGGGCATCGCCCGCGGCGTCCCTCGCGCCCGAAAGGCATCGGAACGCGAGATCGAGCGAGCGGCCGAACTCGGCGCTCGGATCGTCACCTACGCGGATGACGATTACCCCCCGCTGCTTCGTGATCTTCCGGACAGGCCCATCGTGCTTTCAGTGCTCGGCGCCTTGGAACCATCCGGCCGCGATCGTTTCGCCGTTGGCATCGTCGGGTCGAGGCGGTGCTCGGTCTACGGCCAGGAGCAGGCGAACCGCTTCGGGGCGGCACTCGCCTCCGCCGGGCTGACGCTGGTGTCCGGCGGCGCACGCGGGATCGACTCGGCGGCGCACCGCGGCGCGGTCTCCGCGAGCGGGCGCACAGCAGTGGTGCTCGGCTGCGGGCTCTCGCACGTGTATCCGCCGGAGAACCGCGCTCTCTTTGATCAGATCGTCGAGTCGAACGGCTGCATCATCTCGGAGTTGCCGATCGACGCGCCCCCGGATCGCCTCAACTTCCCGGCGCGCAACCGCATCATCTCCGGCATGAGCCTGGGTGTGCTGGTGATCGAGGCGGCCTTGAAGTCGGGTGCACTGATCACGGCCCGCGTCGCCGCCGAGGACCACGGCCGCGAGGTTTTCGCTCTTCCTGGCAGGGTCGATAGCGAGTCGATCGCCGGCAGTCTGTCGCTGCTGAAATCGGGCGGCGCTCACCTTGTCACCGAGCCCGCAGATGTGCTCTCGCTGCTTGAGTCGCCCGCGCGTCACCTCGCGGCGGGCACGCACGCGCCGCGGTACAACCCCGAGCCTCTCAGACATCAGGCACAGGAAGCACAGGACAGCGGTCTGAGTCAGCCGCGCGCCCGGCACGCAGAGGGGACGCCGGAACGGCTGCTTCTCGACTGTCTCTCGGAGCCCAGGACCGCCGACGCGATCTCGGACATCACAGGACTCGACGCGTCGCAGACACGCCGCGCGGTGACGATGCTGGAACTCAGCGGCGAGGTCCGGCGGTCCGGGTCAAAGATTGCGCGTTCGTAGAGGTGCAGCGGCCGGCTCGCGGCGTCGCTGTAACTGTTGTCATGAATACGACTTGGGAGGGAATTCGATATTTGGTCTTTGCACGCTCGTGCAAAGACCGACCCGATTTCCGAACAAAAACGATAAATTCTGGAACAGAATTGGTATACTCAACGATATTGTGATGATACGGAAGGTCTCTGGTAGGTGATACACCCAGGAAACTCCGTTGAAATCAGCCCGATACGACACGAATTCGGGTCGGCGTTGAATACGAGAGCGGGGTGGAACCCGGCGGAGCAATCGATGGCTTGCGGCAGACGGAGCTGCTGCCGCACGCTGGCTTCGGGGCGCAGGCATGGTGACGACAGCAAGCCCGCGGCGACGAGTCGTCGGGGAAGAACTCTCAGAATCGCCCAAGCGGCGGAGTCTGGTTCTGTGGTTCACTGCGGTTGGTTCGGCGGCGTTAAAGGTGCTCCGCGGCGTGGAGCGGGCCGCAAGCATTCCGGGCGGTGCAGTCGTCCGTGTCGGTCCCGGTGGACCGTTTGTCAGTGAGCTCGGCACGGATGGGGCGTGGTCAGATCGATGGCTGTGCACCGTCTCGTTGCCCGAGACCGCCCGCGGGAGAGCCCGGGGAGCGGGGTTGGTGCGGGGCCGCGAGGGCGGCGACGCAGTGTTCGGCGGTGCGTGCCGCCTGGAGAAGACATCGGCCCGGGCAGCGCGTCCCCCCGCGTGGGCCGAGGAAAGGGAAAGTCGAAATGAATCTCACGCCAAAGCAGCTGCGCATTCTCAAACTGATCCGGGACTGGCGGGTCCGCCACGGCTATTCGCCGACGATGCAGGAGCTCGCCGACGAGATCGGCGTCAGCAAGGTCACGGTGTTCGAGCACGTCGAGGCGCTCATTCAAAAGGGCGCGCTCACGCGGGAGCCGAACAAGGCACGCTCTTTGTCGATCGCTGACGGGATCGCCGTCCCCGACGAGAGCCGGCCTATGCGCTTCCCGCTGGTCGGCAAGATCGCCGCGGGCTACCCGATCGAGCGGGTCGCCGACCAGGACGAGATCGACCTCAACGACCTGATCGGGCCCGCCGCGGGCGCGGCCGACTCGACCTTCGCCCTCAAGGTCGACGGCGAGAGCATGAAGGACGAAGGAATCCTCGACGGCGACCTCGTGCTCGTCGAGCGCTCCGAGGTCGCGAAGGACGGCGACCGCGTCGTCGCCCTCTTGCCTGACGGCTCGACCACGCTCAAGACCTTCTACAAGGAAGACGACTGCATCCGGCTCCAGCCCGCGAACCCCGACTTTGACCCGATCCGTGTGAAGTTCTGCACGATTCAGGGCATCGTTCGCGGCGTCGTGCGGACGTACTGACCATCCCGCTGACCGCTTCGTTAGTCGCTCCCGAAGCGGGGCGGATCATCCAGCGTGAAGACTCGGCCCTCCTGTGCGAGGGCCTTTCTCACATAGAGAGGCACCTGGTACAGGCCCAGCAGGGTTCGGCCGTCGATGAATCGGCGATCGGTGATCGGTTCGAGGATCGTGTCCGTTGCATCAACATCGGGCAGCCGATCGATAGGGCTATCGCTCGCGATGAGCATGCCGAGCGGCGTGCCGAAGATGGGGACGGGGACCTGGAGGCTTGAGACGTTTGTGAAGACGCTGGCGAGGGTGATGCTCACGCGGGCGTGCAGGCCGACCTCAGCCGGCGCGATGCCGCCGGCCTGGATGATGAAGATGCCTTCGGCGGTCAGCGCGCGTTTGCACTGCGCGAACGTCTCGCGCGTGAAGAGCCGCCACGACGGGCCGTCTTCGATGGGGTCAGAGAGGTCGCTGATGATGAGGTCGAAGCGGTCGTTGCCATCGGCCGCGCGATCGATGAACCCAAAGGCATCACCCACCACGAGCTCGTGCCTCGGGTCTTCGAACGCGCCGCCGGCCATTTCGGGCATGTGCTGCCTGCACGCATCGATCACCTGCCGATCGATGTCGCACGTGACAATGCGCTCGACCGTGGGCCACTTGAGCGCTTCGCGCGCCGTCGCGCCTTCGGCACCGCCCAGGATGAGGACGGATCGCGGCGCGCCGTGCGCGCAGGCGGCCGCGTGGACCATCGCTTCGTGGTAGATGAACTCATCACCGGTCGATGACTGCCACTGGCCGTCGAGCACGAGCGCGGTGCCGTAGGTGGCGCTCTCGACGATGCGCATGTGCTGGTGTTCGGTCTGCTGGTCGGCGAGCACGCGGGTGATGGCGTGGGCGTAGGTGTCCTCGCCCGTCATCGGCTCGAAGAGCCACCGCTTGGAGTGATCGAGCGTTTCGCCGGGCGGCTGATCGTTCATTGCGACGCGGTGAGCTCGAGGCGTTCGACGTTGAGGCTGTGCTTTTGGAAGCCAGGCTCGTTCTCGCGGCTCATGTGCGCACGCTCGGGGTCGACGCCCTCGACCTCGCTCGGCTTGAGACCGGCGGCTCGCGGGATGCGGACGATCGTGGTGCGCTTGGCTTGGAGTTCCTTGGCGAGATAGCGGCAGGCGTCTTCGGCAATCGCCTGGTCGCCGCACGTGAAGCAGTCGGCGGCGGCGTACCCGAGCTCGGGCCAGGTGTGCACGGTGATGTGGCTCTCTGCGAGCAGACCCAAAGCCGTCACCCCCTGCGGGTCGAAGCGGTGGCTAGCGTCGCCGAGCCACGTCGCGCCGGCGTGCTCGGCCGCGGCCTTGAGCGTTCGTTGGATGAAGCGGTGGTCGTCGAGCAGCTCGAGCGGGCAGCCGTAGAGCTCGACCAGGCAATGTACACCAACATGCGCCATGCGGCGGCTCCGATCGCTGTGGGAAACGTGCTGAGTCGCGATGGTAGGCGAAGGCTGTGCGAAGCAAAATCTAGAAGCGTTTGTGCGTTGCCCGTTCATTGGGTGGCCCGACCTTCATGATCGCGCGGGCGAGCTCGAGGTCGGCGGGCACGGTGATCTTGATGTTGCGTGCGTCGCCGGCGACAACGTGCACGGGCTCGCCGAGCTTCGTGATCAGGCCCGCGTCGTCGGTGGAGTCGAGGTTGTGCTGGGCATAGGCCTGGAGCAGCAGCTCGCGCTCGAAGACCTGAGGCGTCTGCACGGCGACGAGCCCGTCACGCGGGACGTCCTCGGTGACTCTGCGGATCGAGCTGTTGGCCTTGCCGCCGCCGCCCAAGATGGCGTCGAGCGGGTCGGCATCGCCGGCGTCGGGCGCGTCTTCGGTGCGCTTGAGCGTGTCGGCGACATCGACGGCGGGGATCACCGCGGCGTTGGTCTGGGCGGCCTCGATCACGCGGTCGATCAGTTCGATCGGCGTGCACGGGCGGGCGGCGTCGTGGATCGCGACGTGGGTGCAGTCGTTCTCGACAAGTTCGAGCGCATTGCGAACGGTTTCCCAACGGTGCTGGGCTCCGCCCTGGCACATGCGGACGCCATAGAAGCCGAGCTTCGCGCCGTGACGGGTGGTGAACTCGTCGAACGCCGCGTCATCGCTCGGACCCGCGACGACGATGGACGCCACCTCGTCGCGTTTGGTGAAAAGCTCGATGGCGCGGTGCAAAACGGGGCGGTCGCCGAGGTCCTCATCGAGCTTGTGGCGGACGCCTCCGGCCTGTTCGTAGCGGGATGACGTCCCGGCGGCGGGGATGATGACGGCGAGCTTCATGGTGCTGTCCCTCCGCGGCGGAACTGAGAACATTGAATTCGATACATCCGTGTGGCTTGTCGGGTAGTATGGGGCCGCGTCTGGTGGCGGGCGCACTTACCACTCAACATTACAGGGGACCGACAGATGGCATACGAAGAGTACCGGGCGTGGATCCAGCCGGAGGGCGACGCGGCGGGCGAGGCCGTGGACGAAGCGGCGGCGGCCGTTGAAGACGCCGCCGAAGCCGTTGAGGGCGCGGCGACCGGCGAAGAGGCGACGCCCGTGAACGAGGCCATGGAGGGCGCGATCTCGCGGTTCACCGACGGCAACATCTCACAAGACGACCTCATGTTCGCGTGGGAGACTATTGGCTTCCCGATCGTCAAGGCCATCGTCCTGATCATCCTTGTGCTGATCGTGTCGGGCTGGGTCCGCAAGCTGGTGCTCGGCATCACGCGCAAGGCAAAGGTCGATGAGACGCTCGCGCGGTTCTTCGGCAACATGGCCAAGTACCTCGTCATGGTGCTGGGCGGTCTTGCGATCCTCAGCACGCTGGGCGTTGATACCACCAGCTTCGCTGCCGTGATCGCGGCCGCCGGTTTCGCGATCGGTCTTGCGTTGTCGGGCCTGCTCGGCAACTTCTCGGCGGGCATTATGCTGCTGATCTTCAGGCCCTTCAAGGTTGGTGATGTTGTCAACGCCGGCGGTACGACGGGCAAGGTCGAGTCGATCGAGCTGTTCACGACCGTGTTCGATACGCCGGACAACCGGCGCATCATGGTGCCGAACTCCGAGATCTTCGGCGGCACGATCGAGAACATCACGCACCACCCGACGCGCCGCTGCGACATCGCGGTGGGCACCGACTACCCGGCCGACATCGACGAGACACGCCGCGTGCTCGAGAAGGTCGCGGCCGAGGTCGAGGGCGGGATGAACGACCCGGCGCCGGTGGTGTACCTCAGCGAGCTCGGCGGGTCGAGCATCGACTGGTCGGTCCGCGTGTGGTGCAACGCCGCGGACTACTGGGCCGTCCGCGAGCGCCTGACGCGGAACGTGAAGGTCGCGCTCGACGAGGCGAACATCGGCATCCCGTTCCCGCAGATGGATGTCCATATCGACGGCGGAATCACTCAGGGCTGAGCCCGATCGACATGCCAGAAACCCCTCAAGCCCGTTCTGCGGGCTTTTTTGCTGCTGTGAAATAGTGTTTACTAACTAATGGTTCTCAAAGCAGTCGGCGGGCGTCCGTCGACGACCCGGCGGGTCGGTGAGGTCTCCCCGAGCCCGCCGGGTTCTTTTTTGCGCTTCGTGCGGTTCGAGCGATCGAGTCGATATCTCGGCGATGCGATCGATGCCGTTCCAGCTCGAGCCGACGATTGTCGCAGTGCTGACGAGCGTGCTCGCGGTTCGGCGCCGACGCGCTGGGCGGGAGAAGTGGCCGGTGGCAGTTGGTGCGTTTCTTTAACCATCTCGTTTCTGTCGAAATCGCGAGCCGTGTTGGAACCGGTTGCGGCCGGCGGCGTCTCAGCCGTCCGATCGACCCCGTTGCGTCTCGCGGGCAAGACGAGCAACGAGGAGAATCGCATGAATCCCCAGGTCTTTGGTGTGCTGGCCGCTACGGCCTGCGCGGTCGCTGTGGCCTTTCCGACGGGCTGCGAACAATCCACCGGGGCGGCGGAGCACGCGCGGCACAACATCAACGCGCTGGAACTGCTCGTCGAGCTCGACGGTCTCGTTTGTGTGCAGTCGCATGGGCTCGCTGTGTACGCACCGACGGACGAGCTGGCTCAAGAGATGTTTTTCGTGCTGCACGGCGCTGTGCTCAGCTTTGAGCACACGTTCGGCAACACGCCGCTGCCGGTCGCGTTCATCGTCAACTCCGCTGATCTCCCGGCACACGATCGCGAGCTCCGCGACGCGGGATGCAGGGTTGTTCTCGGGTTTGACGACTGGCGTCCCCGCTTTACCGATCGAGGCAAGGGCACGCCGTTCGATCGGTTGCACGAAATCATGATCGAGATGTACCTCGAACTCCCGGTGATCCGTGCTTATGTCGACGAATGCGGTGACAGCCAGGGATGCGTCGACGAGGTCCGTGAGCTGATATCTGACTCGGTTTCGGAACGCACCGAGGCTACCTTCGCAACGATCGCCGCACCTGCGGGACCCGATCAGTTTCTGCCCCATGAGCTCGGGCACCTGCTGTTCATTGAGCGGTACTGGCCGGGCGCGTGGCACGAGCCGGTGCGGCGCTACGGCGGTCCATCGCGCGACTGGCTCGACGAGGCCTCGGCGGTGCTGCTTGAGCCGCCGCTGCTGACGTCGATCCGGCGGACGAACGCCTTCGAGGCATTTAAAGGTGCCGAACTGCCGTCGGACTTCGTACCGCTCGAAGAGTTCTTCACCATGACTCACCCGGGTTTCGATGTTGATGACCCGCCTCTTGTTGCTCCCGACGAAGAGCAGATCACGAGAGTTGAGTTCGCGCTGGGCGACATAGCGCTCAAGGTCGAAGGCGAGGATGCGGTGGTTATTCGGCATGTTCGTTTCGACGAAAACGGTGATCTTGTAGAAGCTGGAGGCGTCGAGCCGGAGGCGACGAGCGTGTCGGATATCGATTGGTTCTACACGCAGTGCCGTAGCTTGATCGACTTTATCGAGAGCCGTGCCGCGTCAGAAACGGTGTGGCGATCGATCGCTGAGCATGCCGCGGCGGGCGGTGAGATGCCGGACTGGCTCGCGGCGCACGGTACGACGCATGGCCTGCCACCAACTGTGCCCGAACTCGAGGCGGCGTGGCTCGCCTGGGCGTCGACTCGGTACCGCTGAACCCTGATCCCGAGTCATGCGTACTATCCATCTCCATGATGAATCAGCGCGGCCCGGTTGCGTGCCGTGACTGATCAGCTTGTTTGATATCTGGGGCCGATGTGGTTTCGACCGGGCGATTTCAGGCTCGGCGTTGCGCGTCGAGGGGCGTGGTGGCCTCGTTAAAAACCACGCAACACACAAGAACTGCCGAACCGCAGTTTGCACTGGCCGCTTAATAAAGTGGTCTGAACCCCCTGTGACGCCTGCTGGCGGGGGGTTCAACGATCAGCAGGCTGGCCGACTCCCGGCGTCTCCGGGGGTGAAGCGGCGAGACAACACCGGAGACTGGACCCGGCGGAGGCTGTCGAAGGCCGCCAAGGGGTCGAGACAAAAACTTCGACTACACGCGTAGAAGCGTCGTTCCGACCGTCACGGCACGGGGGTTCGATTCCCCCCGGCTCCATTCTGAATGCCGGTGCGTCCGCGGCTTTCTCATGCCACGACGGCGTGTGCCACAGCGGACTGATTCCTGCAAATCCATCGCCAGCAACAGCTTCGGCGAAGAGGCAATTTTCTTCATCTAGAAGTTTGCTTTCGAGGTTGCAAGCGGCGTGCTCTAAGTGTAGCCTGTGCTACATTCTCTGTTCGGCACACGCGAACGGCCCGCCATCCGGCCGAATCAAAAAGGGGCGACCCGATGCACGCAGCGACCCGCACCGCCCTCTCGGGCGGACTCGTTTCCGTTCTCTTGTCAGCGCCGGCGGCGGCGACAGCGACCGATCCGGTTCAATCTGCCGAGGCGGTGCTCATCGAGCATGCGGACGAAGGCTCGTTCCCTCGCTACGAGATCGGCGGGCTGATCGCCGGCGGGTATCAGTTCGAGATCGGCACCGACTCTGAGAATCAGGCGGGCGCTCTGACCGTTCGGCCCGCCATCAGCGCGTTCCTGAGCGAGTCGGACGAGCTGTTCCTCGAATTCGGCATCACGCAGGCCAACGCCGTGAACGCGGACTCGCCGTTCTCGCTCGCGCCGTGGGGCGCGGACCTCGAAGACGACCTCGAGAACATCAACGGCTCCGACGTCGATGCGCTCCAGAACCTGTGGTACAAGCGGACGATCGGCGGCGAGGCGCTCGGAGGTTTCGGTGACGAGCTCGCGATCACTGTTGGGTTCATCGACTCGACAGAATTCATCGATCAGAACGAATTCGCGAACGATGAGTACACGCAGTTCTTGAACGAGGTGTTTGTGAACTCGCCCGTGAGCTTCCTGCAGTCTTACGACCTCGGCGCGGCGGTCGAGTGGTCCGCAGATAGCTGGAGTGTCAACGGCACCGTCATGCAGGTTTCCGAGAACGACGACGGCAACTCGTTCCTGTTCGCAGGTGCGCAGATCGGCTACTCGATGACCAACAGCATCGGGCCCGCGAACTACAGGCTCGTGCTGACATACGCGAACGATGAGTTCGTCCGCCCGGACGGCGTCTCGACGGCGCCCCGGCTCGGCGCGCTCATTTCTGCGGACCAACAGATCGGCGAATCTGTCGGGGTCTGGGCACGTGTCGGGACGCAGGACGACCGGGCCGTCGTCACTCATCAGAACCTGTATTCAGGCGGGGCACAGATGGACGGCTCGCTCTGGGGGCGCTCGCAAGACACCGCGGCCATCGGTTACGCGTTCCTCGACGGCGGCAACGACGGGATCAGCTCAACGCACGCTATCGAGGCATATGTTCGGTTTGCTCTGGATACGTCGGCGTCGCTGACGCTCGATGTGCAACGCATCCACGACCACACGCTCGAGGGCACAACCGATGAGGGATTTGTTATCGGTGGTCGCGTAGTTTTCGAGTTCTGAAGCTGTCTTGGGATGCCGCCCGCGGTCTGACTCCCGCCGATCGAGTGAGGCCGCTGGCGGGCGTGCGAGTTCGCGATTCCCTTTGCAGCGATATCGAGTAGGCTGGGCATTGAGTTAGAACCTGGAGGGTCTGTCGTGTCTGCCGAAAGCCGTTCGAATGCTCCCCGTGTTGTTATCTGGTTTCTTGTCATCGCCGCGCTTGTCGCCGGGGCGGTGGTGTACACCCGCGTCGATACGTCGGCGGCACCGGTTCGCATCGCGCTGATCACGGCCGACAGCGATCCCTACTGGGACGCGGTGGTCGAGGGCGCGCAGGCAACGGCGGACGAGGTGAATGCCGAGCTTGTTGTCTTCCGTTCAAACGGCGAGCTTGAGGATCAGAACACCCACATCAACGCCGTCGCGGCCGGCAACTTCAGCGGTCTCGCTGTGAGCCCTGTCGACGGGAGCCGTCAGGCGCTCGCGATCCGCGCTCTTGCTGACACCATGCCGGTCGTGACCATCGACGCCGACAGCGAACTTTCGGGCAGGCTGTGCTTTGTCGGGCCCGACAACTACACGGCGGGCAGACGGTGCGGGGCGATGCTGAAAGAAGCGGCACCCGACGGCGCCAGGGTGGTGATCATCTGTGGACCGATGGAGAAAGAGAACGGGCGGCTCCGACGCCAGGGGTTCATCGATGAGGTGCTGGGCCGATCGCTTCTGCCCGAGCGCCCCATGGATCCGATCGAAGGCGAACTGACCGCCGGTTCGTTTATGGTGCTGGGCACCGCGATCGATCCGATCGACGCAGACCAGGCGAAAGCGAACGTGCTGGCCGCGCTCGAGCAGTACCCGGACCTCGATGCGATCGTCGGCCTGTACGCCTATCACATCCCTGCGGCGGTGGCTGCTCTTGAAGAATCGGGCAGGATGGACTCCGTGCGAGTGGTCGGTTTCGATGACGACGAGGTGACTCTCGCGGCCATCGCCGACGGCCGGGTGTATGGAACGATCGCGCAGGACCAGTACAGCTACGGCCGGGCGAGCGTGAGGCTTCTCGCGGACGTATCTCGCGCGAGCAACGACGGGGCAAACGTCGCGGTGCCGATGAAGGGGCATATCAACTACCCGCCCATCATGGTGATGCGCGACGGGCTCGATGACTTCATGTCGGAGCGCGGGCGGAGCCGGGCGCTGCTTGGGGTGAGACCCAGCGGCGAGTGACGGCTGAGGCTGTCACAGACCGATCGTGGCTTCAGGCGTACATGGTCGGATCGGGAACGCCTGCGCGCGCGAATCCCTCGCGGCGCAGCCGGCACGAATCGCAGCGGCCGCACGCGGCGCGTCGGGAGTCCGGGTCGTAGCACGACACCGTGCGACCCAGATCGACGCCGAGCTCGGCGCCCCGCAGGATGATCTCGTGCTTGGCGAGCGTCATGAGAGGTGCCCGGATGGCAATCGACGAGCCCTCGACGCCGACTTTGGTCGCGAGGCCCGCCGTGGCCTGGAACGATTCGATGAACTCGGGGCGGCAGTCCGGGTAGCCCGAGTAGTCAACGGCGTTGACGCCCAGGTAGATCGCCGATGCGCCGATGACCTCTGCGTGCGCGACCGCGAGGGAGAGGAACATCAGGTTTCTTGCGGGCACGTACGTGACGGGGATGCCGTCCGCGATCTCATGCGGATCGCGGTCTTTGGGCACATCGATGCTGTCCGTCAGCGCGCTCCCGCCGAAGACGCGTAAGTCGAGCGGGATGATCGTGTGCGAAGCGACGCGGGCGGCGGCGGCGACATCTTTCGCCGCGTCGAGCTCGACGCGATGCCGCTGGCCGTAGTCGACCGAGATCGCGAAGCACCTGCAGCCGTCCTCTCGTGCGATCGCGAGCGTGACGGCGCTGTCGAGCCCGCCCGACACCAGAACGACCGCTCGATCAGCCACGGCCGACGCCGGCGGCGCCCTCGCGAGGCCCCGTGTACGTGCAGCCGCTGTTGCGGTTCTCCCACAGCGTGATCTTGCACAAGCCGGGGAGCGAGGGGTGCAGCCGGTGCCATATCCACGCCGCAAGCCGCTCGGTCGTCGGCTGCTCGAGCCCCGGCACGTCGTTGAGTAGGTGATGATCGAGCGGCTCGATTGTGTCCGTCACGAGCCGCTTGATCTCGGCGAAGTCAACGATCCAGCCGACGACGGGGTCTGGCTCACCCTCGACATGAACCGTCAGCCGGTAGGTGTGGCCGTGGACTCGGCCGCACTTGTGCCCCTCGGGAAGGTGATCGAGCCAGTGGGCGGCATCGAATGTGAACTCTCGGAAGATCTGCATCTTCGGTTCACCACCGCACGGCGAGAAAGCGGGTGATCGGGATCGAACCGACGACATTCAGCTTGGGAAGCTGACGTTCTACCACTGAACTACACCCGCGAAATCCATCCGAACCTTTGCTGGCGCCATCGGTCACCACTCGGTGTTCTGGGCGACTTCAAACTTGTGCATCGCGACGCTTGTTATGCCTCGTGGCAAGTGTATGCCGCGATGCTCCGGAACGCGGGGCATCGAATGCACACGTCACGACCGGCAGCCGCGAACGCCGGGCCGCAGATCGGGCGTGTCCGACTGCCGTCGAACGCGAAGCGGCAGGGCCGTCTGCGAAGCGCAGAATCGGGCGATGGCATCGTGATCTCCCATGACCGACGGCGGGCCAAGCACGACGAAGATCGGCAAGGTCGGAGAATGCGTGTTCCGAGTCTCGCAACGGTACCGCGTGAAGCGGAGTCGTAGAGGCGGCCGACGAACAGAGCGGGATTCAGAATGCCCGCATTTGATTGGTATTTAGCAGGGTTTTACCCATGGTCCAGCCGTCGGCCACGATCGGGCGGAGCTGGGAGCCTCCTCAGCGATGAGCCGGCGGGTCGCATCATGAGCGGAACAACACGGCACGCGGCGAATGAAAGCGGGTATTGACCTTGACATTCAAACGATTGATTGAAATGATCGTTTTATTTCCATGATCGCAGCTGTCGCATTGAAAGGGTTCAACATGGCCTCGCTTTCTTCATCCGCGTCCCCAATCGCTGCAGCGCCGCCGACCCGAGTCCGCCGCAGGCTCTGCTTCGAGAGTCTCGCAGACATCCTTGCCGACGCGGAGGCGATGGCTTCTCAGCCGGTCGTCACGCTGGGGGCATGGTCCGCCGCGCAGAACATTGAGCACGTCCGCCGTCTTGTTCGGATCGCGCACGCCGGCACAGATGTTCGAGTCAACGTGGCGTTCCGCGTGCTGGGCCGGTCGCTCAGATCACGATTCCTTCGGTCGCCGTTTCGACCGGGGCTCAAGACCCACAAGTCGTTCGAGCCGCCGGCGGGCATCACGATGGACGAGGCCATCGTCGCGTTCCGCGCCGAGATCGCCTCCGCATCGCGGCCCGGCGCGATGTCGTTCCCGAGCCCGCTCCTCGGCAGGCTGACGCACGAGCAGTGGGAACAGCTGCACTGCCGGCACGCGGAACTGCACTTCGGATTTGTGCTGCCGGCGGACGCGTCGTGAGCGCGGGCGAGGGGTCACAGACCGAGCAGCGGCTGCTTGATGCCGCCGTCGGGCTGTTCGCGTCGCAGGGTTTCACGGCGACGAGCGTGCGTCAGGTGTGCGACAGAGCCGAAGCCAATATTGCTGCAGTCAACTATCACTTTGGTTCCAAGATGGGTCTGTACAACGCCGCGATCGATCACGCGCGCACGCGTGCCGTCGATCAGAACCGCTTCGTTCAGCTCGACTCGAACCGTGATTTCTGGTCGGACGAACCGCCTCAGACGAGGCTGCGAATGTTCGTCTCGATGCTGCTGGATCACTCGCTCGATGCCAGCGGGAGGCCTTCGGACCTCGCTCGAATCTTCATCCATGAGATGCTCGACCCGACCGAGGCCTTCGATCGGCAGGTCGATGTCTCGATCAGCCGCGTCTTCGATGCTCTCTGCGATATCTGTCGGCTTGTGGCGGCGGACGCGGGACAAGGGAATATGCCTGTCGCATCGATCGCGCGGATCGCGTTCTTGATCAGCGCGCAGTGCATGTACCCGGCGTTGACGGCCGGCGTTGTGCGCGTGTTGCACCCCGCGATCGAGTTTGATGTCTCGGGTCGGGAGGCGATCGCGGACGCGATTTCATCATCGGCGGTAGCCGCGTTGACTCGGGGCTCGGACGAAGCACCCGACTGTTGAGGCCCGCGGCGGCCCGGTTTCACTCGAGTTGAAGCCGAGCGCGAACTGCGGTATCGAATGCCCACGCCCGGTACTACGCTCTCCGGTGGCAGCGGGTCGTCCATCCGGCTTCAACACGACGCATTGGAGCCTGATCGCCGCGCTGCCGAACGGCGTCGGATCGGCGGACGGCTCCCGCGCCGAAGAAGCCCTCCGACACCTCTGCGACGCGTACTGGCGACCACTATACGCCTTCGCGAGATTCAGCGGCCACTCCGTGCAGGATTCGGAGGATCTCACGCAGGCGTTCCTCGCTGAAGTCCTTGAGCATGGCGGCCTCGGCGGCGCGAACCCTGATCGCGGCAGGTTTCGTTCCTACCTGCTCGGCGCTATGAAGCACTTCATGGCGAACGACCGGCAGCGCAGAAGGGCGATCAAGCGCGGGGGATCGCGCCGCCTCGTCAGCATCGATACCGATGAGATCGAGTCACACATCAGCATGCCAAAGGAGCGAACGACAGTCGTTGACGCGGATCGAGCGTTCGACCGGACCTGGGCACGCGAGACGACGGCCGCGGCGCTCCGCGAGCTCGAGGAGGAGTGGGCGAGCAGGGGCAAGCTCGATCACTTCGTCTCTCTGCGTCCCGCTCTGTCTGCCGATCTTGCGGAACGGGCTGAGGTTGCCACGCGCCTCGGCATGACGGAGAACGCGCTCGCTGTCGCGATCCATCGGTTCCGGCAGCGGTATGCGGCACTGGTGCGTGAGGCGGTGGCGCGGACGGTCGCCCGGGAGGCCGATATCGACGACGAACTGCAGTATCTGATCGAGATTCTGCGAGAAAGATGACGTCTCGGCTGTAATCTGATCGCTCGGACGTGTCAGGAAATGGTGAACCAAACCTCCGGGAGGCGCACCATGAGCAGTACGGCAGAGACAGCCGACCTTGACCGTTGCCCGAGCTGCGGCGTTGCAATCGAGGGCCGCGGCCAGCAGCGGCTCTGCCCGGCCTGCCTCATGTCCGGCGTGCTGAGGGCCGGGGCGGATGACCCCAAGACCGAGACCGGCCTTGCGGGCGCGATGGGCGATCCTTCGCGCGGCGTGTGCACAGAGGCGGATCCAGACCTCGGCTTGCCGAGGGACCTCGGCGGCTACACGCTGGTCGCCCACCTCGGACGCGGCGGTATGGGCACCGTCTACGAGGCGGTCCAGCGATCGACCGGCCGGCGGCTGGCTCTGAAGGTGCTGTCGCAGAACATCGATTCGCGCGACATGCGGCAGCGCTTTCTGCGAGAAGGAAGGCTCGCCGCTCGCGTCAATCACCCGTGCAGCCTGTACGTCTTCGGGAGCGAGGAGATCGACGGGATACCCGTGATCACGATGGAGATCGCGGCGGGCGGAACGCTTCAGGACGTCCTCGATCGCCGCGGGGCTCTCCCGGTGACGGAGGCGGTCGATGCGACGCTCAACATGATCGACGGGCTCGAGGCGGCGTTGGATCGCGGCGTGCTTCACAGGGACGTCAAGCCGTCCAACTGCTTCGTCTCGCCCGACCATTCGGTCAAGGTTGGCGACTTCGGTCTCTCGGTCTCGATGTTTCCCTCAACGGACAGCTTCGCGACGCAGACGGGCAAGGTCATGGGAACGCCGGCGTTCGCCGCCCCCGAGCAGCTGCGAGGCGACGGCACCGATGCCCGCTCCGACATCTATTCGGTCGGCGCGACGCTGTTCACGCTGCTGACCGCGCGGGCGCCGTTCGAGGGAACCAACGCGGTGCAGATCGTGGCCAACGTCATCGATTCGCCGCCGGCTCAGGTTGCGTCGCTGCGCGATGATGTGCCGGCCGGGCTGGCGAACGTGGTCGCGAAGTGCTTGGCCAAAGAGCCTTCGGGCCGGTACGCGGACTACGCGTCGCTCAGGAACGCGTTGCTCCCGTACAGCTCGTTGGTCCGCGAGCCAGCGATGCAGTCCCAGCGGACGGCGGCGGGCTGGATCGACTACCTGACAGCGTTCCTGCCGACGTATGCGGCGATGATGGTCACGGTCGGGCCGGAACGGCTCTTCATCCGCCCGCTCTACGAGTTCAGCTTCTCGGCGTGGCGGTACCACCTGACGGTCTTCGCGGTCGGATTCCTGTACTTCGCTCTTACCGAGGGGAGGTGGGGCGCAGGTCTCGGCAAGTGGATCATGGGGCTGCGCGTCGTGACGAGGGACGGTCGAGCCCCCAGGATCGGACGTGCGCTGCTCCGGATCGCAATTCCGATCGCGGTCATCGAGGCGGTCCGCATCCCGCTGTCGGTCGCGTCGCTTCCTGCTGCCGAGTGGTCCATGGTCAACGTGCTCGTCTTCACGGGGCTCGCGATCTTCTGCCCGTGGGTTGTGGCGCTGCTGTGGCTGCCGGCTCGGCGCGACAACGGGTTCGCGACGGCGTGGGATCTGCTGACGGGAACGCGCGTTGTTGTCAGGCCCCGCGAGCTCCGACGGGCCACGTTGGCCTTGCCGAACGAACACCACGCCGCCGCCGGACCGGAGCGGTGCGTCGGTCCCTTCCGCGTCATCACTGATATCGCCGGCGGTTCTTGGCTTTCAGCCGAGGACCCAACGCTGCGTCGCCCGATCTGGCTCGTTCGCCGTGAAGCGGCGGGGCCGAGCGAGGCCCGTCGGTCCGTGGCCCGCCCGGGACGATCACGGTGGCTGCAACAGATCGACGATGCTGGCGTTGTGTGGGATGCGTACGAGGCGGACCGCGGCACACCGCTGAGCGACCTGTTGCGTCCGGGCGGGGTGCGGTGGGCGTTGCTGCGGGGCTGGCTGCATGACGTCGCAGCAGAACTCAGGGCCGCCGAACGTGACGGTACGGCGTTACCCTCGTACGGCTTCGACCACGTCTGGATCACCGAGGACGGGCGGGCGATGCTGCTCGACATGCCTTGGCCTCAGGCCGAGCCGGCGGACGAGCTGGATGTACAGACACTCGAGTCTCAGCAGACCTTCCTCAAGGTGCTGGCGGACCAAGCGGATCCGCTCAGCGTGCCGTTGCACGCCCGTCCCGTGCTGGACAACCTGCGGTCGGGGTCGTTCGACAAGATGACGTTCGTGGTCGGAACCCTCCGTGGTCTTCTCAACAAGCCCGCCGACACCAGCGTGGGCCTGCGTGCGGCGTCGCTGTTCGTTATCCCTGGGTACGCGACGATCGCGACATTCCTCGGGATCGTGGCGAACACGGATCATTCTGTTGGACCGCTGGTCTGGGCCGGTCGGGCGGCGATCGCGGCGTTGGTCATGATGCACTTCGTCGCGTTCTTCGACTTCGTTCTCGCGTTCTTCCGCAAGTCAACAGGCTTGACCACGTTTGGGCTGGAAGTGCTGACGTTCGAGGGTCGGGCGTCTCGCGCCCGCCTGCTTTTCCGCTGTGCCATCATGTGGCTGCCGCTCGTCGCGGCAACGACCGCTCTCGGCGTATCCGCGCTCGCTAGCGGCGCCTGGATCTCCTTTGAGTCCGCGGCATTGCTCGGTGCGGCGGCGTGCGCCGTTGCGGCTATCTACTCGATCACAGCGCTGGCAGCACCGAAGCGGGGCCTCCATGACAGATTCGCAGGCGTATGGATCGGGCGACGCTGATCGGTATCACCGACACACGCGAGCACGCCGCCGCGTTTCAGATGTGAACCACGTGATGGCTCGGTGATCGGCCCCGCTTCGCTACGGCCGAGTCGTCGCGACCCAGGCGGTGAGCTCATCGAGATCGTGTGCCCAGAAGAGCGTCAGACCCCGCTGCTGAGCATCCAGCAGATTGTGGATCTTGTACACGCCGCTGAGCACGGCTGCCGGGACAACGCTCCGGCTCCCCCACTCATCGCGCCATGTCTTCGCCTTGACGGCTGCGTCGTTGTTGAGACGCTTGACGGAGTTCGTCGATGAGTTCGATACCTTGCACTCGATCGCGAGGATCCGCCGGTCGGGCATGCGGAACACGAAGTCTGCCTTCCTGCTTCCGAGCAGGCTCTCGCCGCAGAACTCGCCCGCGGCGGGCGCCTGATCGAGCGTCGCGATCGTCCGGGGCTCGACCTTGCGGTAGCCGGCGGCCTCGAGCGTATCGGCGACCGCCGCTTCCTGGTCTGCTTTGCCCGCGCTGCGACGCGTGGTCTTGGTCCGCTGCTCGGCGATCAGAGCGGCAGACGCGACAATTGAGGCCCGACGCTCCTCGTCGGTGGCGGCGCGGCCTTCGCCAAGCCAGGGGAAACGCCGCCGGTCGTGTCCTTCGATCACGATGGCAACGATCGATCGTGCTAACGCTGGGTTTGCTGCGAGCCGCGCTCTGTTGAGGCTGTTGGTGTTGGCGAGGACCTTCAGATCATCGAGCGAGACCGACGGCCCCATCACGTAGCGGAACGCGTCGAGCAGGCTTTCATCCGTGAGGATCTCGGCGGCCACCGCCTCAACGCGGGTCAGATCGACCGTCATCTCGAGCAGGTTCTCCATGTGCCCCTGGTAGACATCGAAGAGGTCGAGGTACTGTTCAAGGGGCTCGACCAGTCGCTCGCTGCGGAATCGGTCGATCGCACGCTGACGGCCCGATTCCAGTTGATCTTCGGACCATTGCGGAGCGTTCTGCATGGGTCTACGCGAGCACCGAGGGCGGCGGGACGAGCAGGCGTTCCATCTCCCGCGGCTCGAACTTTGTCAGCCCCCCCGCGTAGGTTCGCCCCTGCGAGAGCTGCACCCCCTTGGAGAGGTAGGCGGCAAGCCGCGAGATCATCGTGTCGGTCATGGGCTCCCGCGGGTACAGGCCGTGCGCGATGTTGATGTGCCGGGCTTCGACTGAATTTCGAACAAACGCGGGAGGCCGGCGGGCCATGTAGGTCGCAAGGATCGGCGCCGGCTCCCGGAGCCCGACCGACCACCACGCGCGCCGAGACGAAGCGATGTATCCCTGGTGAACACCCCGACGGCGAGCAGATCGGATAAAGCGGTCGACGGCGGGCCGCGACGTCGCGGGGATCTCGTCGAGATCCCTCGGAAGATCGATGACCCGGCGGAGCGTGTCGGTCCGGTTCAGCTCAGCCCCGGCCTCGAACAGTTCGCGGGCACGCGTGACCGACGGGAAGAAGACATCGTCCGGCAGGCCCTCGGCGTGATCCCCTTCGATCCAGAACCGGTTGGCACCCGTCGCGGTGCCGCGATGCACACGGCAGAGTTCGCCGAGCTCCACGAATTCACCGGGCTCCTGCCGTCCGCGCCTGGTCAGGTGCGACCATCGGTTCTCGCTCTCGAACCTCTCTCGGCGAACAGGACGGCCGTTGGTCGCGTCCCGCAACGCCGACACGGCACTGACGCGGCGAACCGCGACGGACCTGGGCTTCTCGCCGACAACGAACTGGGTGACGACGCCGGTCGTCACGGCGTCGGGGAATGGACGCGCCTCCGGTTCGATGACCATGATGGCTCGGCCGCCGAGCGGGCCCAGCAGCAGCTCGCGGATCAGGCGGCCGTAGTTGACGTCGAGCCATTCCGATGAAGTGATGTACACACCGCGGTCGCCGTCGCGGGCGTGGAGCCGCGTCGCGAGGTAGAAATGGGCATGGAGGCCCGAGAGCTGGCTCGCCGCGAGGCCGAGCGACGCCGCTGTCGAGACGAGCCACTGCTTCCACTCGGGCGTAACACCGTGATGGCGGACGTACGGCGGGTTCCCGATGAACAGGCTGGGGCCGTCCGCGGCCGAGAAGCACGCCGATCGGAAGTCCTCCGCGAGAACCTCCGACCGCTGGTGCAGCCGGCACGCCCGGAGGTGCGCCCGTGCGAGAAGAGCGGCGAACGGATCGGATTCCACCGCGACCAGCTCCGCCTGCGGGAACGCTCGCCCTGCCGAGACGAGGAAACGGGCCGACCCTGCTCCTGGGTCGATGACGCGCGCCGGGGTTCCGAGCTTGCGGGCCTTCTCGACCATGGCGTGCACGATCGGCTGCGGCGTGTACGTCGCGCCGCGGGGGCGTCGATCGCGGGCGTCGTACAGCTCGCAGAACATGTCGCCGAGCGGGTCGTGCCCGTCGCGGATGCGCCGGCGGACCCGGCTCAGCGTGGATCGCGACGGCCCGAGCCCCTGGTCTACGAGCCGGGATTCGTGCAACGACAACGCATCGGTCGGACCGATGAGAGCGCCGGCCACGCCAAGCAGCTCCTGCTCCGCCTCGTTCAGGACACGCTCAGACTCCGGGGCCGACGCGTGCCGATCGAACAGGCCCGGTTGTGAGCTTCCGGTGCTCACGCCTTGATCGGCCATGACGGGCCTTGCTTAATGAGACCGTACCTTTCGCGAGGCGACGCGGCAGAACCGCGGACACGCTCTGCGTCCGGTGCTTCAGGCTGGTCGCTCGCCGTCATTGTGCATCGTACACAAGTCCCGAGGCATCGCCGCCGGCGGGGCTGTCGTTTACGGCAGCGGGTAGCCGAACGTCCCGGCTCGCTCGGTCGGCCCGCTGGATCCAGGTCTCGACGCCCGCGTCATACAGGCCGTTGAGCTGGGTCATCGACTTGATCAGCCCGAGGAAGTGCTCGTTGTAGATGTCGCCGTGGTCGCGACAGATCTCGGGAGACACTCGCACGATCCAGAACGGTGTATCGTTGTACGCGTCGGGAACAGCCTCGAGGACGACCTCGCCGTCTACCAGCTCGGCTCGGTGGCTTACGAGAAAGTCGATGTGACCGTGCGCTCGGTTCGCGAGTCGGCCTTGGCTCGGTATGCCGTCGCCGAGCGAGTCGCGGAACGCCCGGGGCAGGTTGTCGTAGATCTGGCCGGCCGGGTAGGCGACGCGTGTGACCCAGTCGGCCTCCGATGTGATTGAGACAATGACGGGCCCTCGGGCGGGCTCGATGCGTCCGTCGGCGTGCCTCAGCTCGACCGTCGCGTCGATCCGCTTGAGATAGTCGATGAACTGGAACGCTGCCAGCCCGTCAAGCGCGGGGTTCTGAAGGATGACGAGGTCGGACGGCGCGAAGACGCCCTCGGGGCCAGCGGTGAGCAGCAGCGTGGAGAGCGTCGGCGCGAGAGTCTGCGCCAGAATCATGCCGCCCATCGAGTGGCCCGAGAGCAGGACCTTCGAGTCCGGGCGGGTCTTGGCCGCCTCGGTGATGCGGACCAGCGTCTCGCGCATCTGGTACGACGCTACCCGCTCGGCTGCGGCCTTGCGATTCCAGAATGTCGCACTGGACCACACGGGGAACCGGTTCGTCACGCCCCGCCACCCGAGATAGACACCAACGACGTGATCGGGTGCCGATCCTCCTTCCGCACGCAGCTCATGCGACAGTTCCACCATGCCGGCACGAAACCTGGCGAGGTCGTTCTTCTCGCTCCTGGGATTGGCGTTGTTCTGCCAGCCGTGCGTGTAGGTCACGACCATGATGCCTCGCTCGGACGCCGCGTTCCGCTCCTCGATCAGCGTGGTCGCGGCCGCAAGCTGCTCGGGGAGCCACAGCATCCCGAAGTCATCGAACTCGATGATTGCAAGGTCTACACCGACGGCGTCGTCGGTTGGCTCCCCGATGCGTAGGAGATACTCATCGGGTGTTTCGTTGTACAGCGTGTTCGCAACGCACCCCGAGAGCGTGGCCGCCGCGGCTATTGCGGTTATCACCGCACGCGATAGACGGACAGGGAATGTCATCGCTGCTGCTCCGCTCTTTTGCAGACGTGTCGGTGTGCGGCACGACGTCGGGTGTGCACCTTCCTTGGATGCACCGCCTTCGGCTGCGCCGGTCCGGCATCCGCGGCGCCCGATACCTCTTGGCTGATTTGGATGGTCAGTCGCGGCATCTTCGGTGCTCTCTTGCGCGCCGGACGGACCCACGACGCGCTTCCGTGTTCTGTTCGGCGGGACCTTCCGCGTTCGCGCTGCTCTCACTGTGTTGCGACGCGTCGGCCGCTTCCTCGTGCGGCCCTTGGTGCTTGGAGGCCCCGCCGGCGATGTGCAGGGACACGAGCCGACCGAGCAGGACAACGAGAAATATCTGTCCGAACGCCGCCTCGAGGGTCGCGGCCGATCGTGCGAACGGCGATGCCGGCCTGATGTCGCCGTAGCCAAGAGTTGTGAGAGTCGTGAAACTGAAGTAGGAGAGATCGCCGGCATGAACAGGCCTCGGCTGGCCGGCCACGACGAAAGACCTCGGCTGGAGCGTCTCGATAGCGTGAAAGCCGATCGTCCAGACGACACCCGAAAGCGCGTAGGTCGCCACGGCGACGCTGATCAATGCCGTGGTGACGCGCGTGGTGCTGTACATGCGCCGGACCGCCTTGGCGAGCACGAGTCCACCGCAGAGAACCAACGCAATATCGGCCGCCGCGTGAACGCCCCTCGCATCGGGTCCGGCGAGAGTGCGTGCCGCCGTCGCACACGCGACGAGCGCGACACACACAATCAACTCGACTCGGTGGCTGCTGACGCCGATCAGCATGATGCCCATCACGAGGTAGAAGCCTGCCTGGGTTCCGATCGCAACGAACGATGTCGGATCTCGCATGGTGTGGGGCGACAAGAGCACGTGGAGCAGCACCACACAGAGCCCGCCGTGCGCGGCGAACGCGGGCACCGGACGAGGAGTCTTACGGGGCGGCTTCATCGTGGGGCTCCGCTTTCCCCGGGGGCGGTGACCAGCCGCCGCCGAGCGATCGCTGCAGTGTGATGAACGTCGAGGTTACTTCCGAGCGGCTGAGGATGAGGTTGTCTTGGGCGGTGAAGAGCTCGCGCTCGCTGTCGAGCACGTTCTGGAAGTCACTCCGGCCCTCGAGGTAGAGTCGGCGTGATAACTCGGCCGACTGCGCGGCGGCAGCGGCCGCCCGCTGAAACGCTGCGGCTTGCTCGATCTGGCGGGCGTGGCGGTACATCGCGCCCTCGACACTCTCCAGTGCGCCGAGAACCGACGATCGATACCCGATCGCGGCGATATCGGCGGCCGCTCTCTGCGCACGGACGCCGCCCCGCTCTCGCCCGCCGTCAAAGATGTTCCAGACGAAGGCCGGGCCGATGCCGAACCCCAGGCTGTTCGCGTCGAAGAGCGCAGCCGAATTCGTCGAGTTGAACTCAAGGGTGCCCGATAGACTGAAGCGCGGATACAGATCGGCGAGCTCGACGCCGATCCTGGCAACCTCCCCCGCGAGGAGGCGCTCGGCCGCGCGGACATCCGGCCGGCGTCGCAGGACATCCGCGGGAATGCCGACGGCGAGTGTCTCCGGGGGCGTGGGGATCGGCGCGGACTCGTCGAGCTCTCCGATGAGCGATGCGGGGTTCTCGCCGAGCAGTACCGCGATGCGCAGCGCGGCTTCTCGCTCTTCGGCTTGGAGCAGCGGGAGTGCGGCCTGGGTGTTGGCGAGGTTCGTCTGGGCCTGTGCGACGTCGAGCTGCGGTGCTGCGCCGTTGTCGAAACGCACCTGTGTGAGCGACAGGCTTTGACGCTGGATCTCGATGTTGCGTTGCGCCACCCGCAGACGCTGCTGAGAGGATCGCAGTCGGACGTACTCGGAGGCAAGCTCTGCCACGATGATCAGGCGCACGTCGTGCAGGTCCTCCAGCGTGGCCGCGAGGTCCGCGTCGGCTGCCTCGACCAGACGCCGGACCCGCCCCCAGACGTCGAGCTCCCATCCGAACTCGAGCCCGAGGGCGAACGACTCGAATTCGGCCGGCGCTTGAAGGGCGGGGAACCCGTTCTGACCCTGCCGCTCTCTCGCGTACGACCCGGTTGCGTCGAGGTCGGGGACGCGCTCGCCGGCTGCGATGCCCCTGATCGCCGCGGCCTGCCGGACCCGGGCCACTGCGCTCGCGAGATCGAGGTTGGCCATCAGTGCACGGTCGATCAGCGAGTTCAGCACGGGATCGTTCAGGCTGACCCACCAGGTCTCGATGCCTTCCGGCTCTGCCGAGTTGAAGGAGACGTCAGAGCTCGCGGCCCATCGCGGGTCGGTCTCGATCGCGGGGCGCTCGTACTCAGGCCCGATCGCTCTGCACCCGATGAGCAGCATCAGAACCGGGGCAAGACCCATAGAGACGCACCGCTTCACGGCGAGGTCCTCATGCCGAGCCGCTCCGCGCAGAGCACGTAGATGGTCGGGATGACCAGGAGCGTGAGGACAGTGGAGAGCGCGAGCCCCCCGATCATCGCCCACGACATGCCGGTCCACATGGGCCCGCCGAACAGCGCGAGCGGGAGCAGGCCCCCGATCGTGGTGAGCGTGGTGAGGACGATCGGCTTCATTCGAACAAGGCCCGACCGCGCGACCGCCTCTCGAAGCCCGCTCCCCTGAGCCACCATGGACTCGATGAAGTCGATTAGCACGATCGCGTTGTTGATCACCGTCCCGCCCAGCGCGACCACGCCGAGCAGCGGCATGAATCCCAGCGGAGAGCCGCTCAAGAACAGCCCGAGCATCGCGCCCACCAGTGCAAGTGGGAACGCGGTGAGAACGACCAACGGCTTGAGTATCGAGTTGTACTGCACCAGCAAGACCAGAAAGATTGCGACGAGACTTATTGAGAACGCGGCCCCGATCTTCTGCTGCGAATCGACCGACTCCTCGGATTCGCCGCCGATCTCGAGCCGGTAGCCGATCGGCAGCGGCTCGACCATGGCTTGCAGCGTGTCGAAGAGATCGTTCGTAACGCTGTTCGCCAGAAACCCATCTGCGACCTGCGAACCGATGGTCAGGCAGCGTTCTCGGTTGTACCGCGCGATCGCCCCGTACTCGAAGCCGTGCTCGATATCGGCGACCGACTGGAGCGGGACCGTCCCGCGGGAGGCCCGGATGGATGCCTGATCGAGACTCTCGATTGTCTCCCGCTCGGATTCGGTCAGACGGAGCATGACGTCCACCGAGTGGTCACCTTCGCGGAACGTCGTGAGCCGTCCGCCCGCGTAGAGCAGATCGAGTTCTTCCGAGATCGATCGAGTGGTGACGCCAGCGAGCGAGGCCCTGTCGGTATCCACGTTGACGTCGATCGTGTTGACCATCTCGCCCCAGTCGTCGGCCGGCATCACCGCGCCTGGCGATTGCTGCAGGGCCGCGAGCATGTCGCGTCCGACGGCGCGGATGACGTCGATATCGCGCCCGATGAAGCGGAACTCGACCGGGTTGCTGACCGGTGGGCCGGTCATGAAAGGCCGCACGTCGATCCGTGCCCCGGGGATCACGGCGACCTTCTCCCGCAGCTGCTCGACCCAGCCCCGGCTGAGGTTAGCGTCTGACGTGTTCACCAAGATCATGGCGTAGTGCGGCACACTGTGCTCAGGGTCGAGCGAGAGGATCAATCGCGGGCCGCCCATGCCGACGAACGTCGTGGCGCTGACCAGCCGATCTTCACCGTCCGGTGCGGTCTCCCTGCTGGTGTCAAGAAGAAGCCGCTCGACATCTGCGGCGATCTCTTCGGTCGCCTCGAGCGACGTTCCCACGGGCGCCGTGATGTGAACAAAGAATTGATCCCGCACGCCGCCTGGGAAGAAGGCCGTCCCGACGACGGGCATCAGCCCCAGCGACATCACCACAGCGGCCCCTGCTGCCGACAGGGTGACCAGTCTGTACGACACACACCGGTGAATCAGCGTGGTGTAGATCCGGCCCACACGGGTCGTTCGCCCCGATGTCCCGGGCTTCGGTTTCAGGATCCACGAGCACATCATCGGAGTGACCGTCATCGCGACGATGTAGCTGCTCAGCAGCGTCGTCGAGACGACGATCGGGAGGCTGCGCATGAACTCGCCGGCGGCACCGGCGATCGTCACCATCGGCAGAAAGGCCCCCACGGTCGTCAGCGTTGATGAAAGAATGGACCGCGCGAGCGAGTTCGCTCCGACGATGCACGCCTCCTCTCGTGGGACACCCTCGTTGAGCAGACGCTGCGTGTTGTCGGTAACGACGATCGCGTTGTCGACGACCATGCCGAGCACGATGATCAGCGAAGCGATGGCGAACTGCTCGAGCTCGACGCCGAGGAACGGGACGATGGCGATCGCCGAGATCATGCAGAGCGGTATGGCGGTCGCCATGACGAGCGCAGGGCGCCAGCCCATCATGACGCACGCGACGAGCAGCACGATAACGATTGCCTGCCACAAGCTCTCGACGAAGTCGGCGATCAGCGAGTCCACCTGCCGCGGGATGTCATTCACCCGCGTGATCTGGAGCCCTTCCGGCAGGGACGTCTCCCGGAATCGCTGGACGACGTCATCGATCTGCGCGCCAAGTTGAACGACGTTCCGACCCTCCTTCATAGCGACGCCCAGAAGAACGGCCCTGTCGGCGCGATCCTCGGGAGAGTGGAATCGCACCAGGCTCCGGCGGGGGTCCTCGGGCCCGCGGATGATGTTGAACGGAAGATCACGGATGGCGACCGACCGCTGACCGTCCACCGACCCGATGGCAACGCCGGAGATCTCGTCCTCCGAGAGCAACTCGCCGGTCGGCCGGATCGGGTACCTCCGGCCCGGTGTCACGAGTGTGGCGCCGCTGTTCGCGATGTTCCGCTCATCGATCGCAGCCGCGAGCTCGCTTTGGGTGATGCCGAGCTTCGCCCACCGAGCCGCCTCGATCTCGAGCGTGATCGTCTCGTCAGGCACGCCGAACACGGACACGCTCGCGACGGCGTCCAGACGCTTGAGCTCTGTCTCGAGGTCGTCGGCGACCAGCTCGAGCTCTCGGTACGAGTACGGCGTTCGCCCGTCGGAGCCCGTGGAATGAATCACGACGCAGACCGATGAGACGTCGCCGAAGTCTGAGTTGACAAAGGGCTCGCCGCAGCCTTGCGGCAGCGTCGCCCGCACCATGTCAACTTTGTCGCGAACAAGATCGAAGGTCTGATCGAGCGTGTCCTCGAGGACCTCGTCCACGAGTGTGATATCGATGCGGGAGTACCCGGTGCGGGAGACGCTCTCGATGCTGCTGACTTCTTCGATCTGCGCGATGGCGTCTTCGAGCGGGTCTGTCACCAGCTCTTCGATTCGCAGCGCCGACGCTCCCGGCCAGTAGGTTTCCACGAGCGCGGCCCGGATCGTGATCCGCGGGTCTTCTCGCCGCGGCATCGACTGAAACGTCATGAGGCCCGAGATCACGACGAGCGCCATTAGAACAAGCGCAATCGGCTTGTGCGTGATGGCCAGCCTCGGCAGGTTCATTGCGCCACCCCGCTGGGGGCTCGCTGGCTTGTGATCGCGTCTCCGTCAGACAGATACTGCATGCCGCGGACCACTACGTCGTCGCCCTCGCGGAGCTCGGGAGCCTCGACCCGACGCAGGCGGCCCGAGGACTCGGCGACGCTGACCGAGATTTCCTGGGCCGCGCCGGACCTTGCGATATAGACGAGGCTGTCGCCGCTGCGGGGCACGATCGCCGTCGCCGGCACCCAGAAGCCCGGTGGTGGCAGGGACGCCGCAAGCCCCACGCGAACGACATCACCCGCGCGCAGCACAAACTGCCTCCTCGCGACGACCACGCCTTCGCGATCGGAATCGTCCGGATCACGGATGAGCGTCTCGCTGGCTCGCACGTCGGCCTGCGGCTCGATGCGTCGGAGGGTCTCCGTGTCCAGCTGCTCCCAATCGTCGGTGAGCCTAATGGGCACGACCCGCGGCACCTGAACCGCCCCCGTGGCCGAAGCGGTCCCGATGTCGTCGGGGAGCACCAGGACGAACGATCGGCCGTCGCGTTCGAGCACGCACGCGACATTGACGTAGAGATGGTCCTCGGGCGTTCCAGGAAACCGGATCACCGGGAAGAAGTCCCGGAGCGACGACCCGTCGGTCGCATCAGCAACACCCGCGGACTCTTGCAACGGATTGGGGAGGATCAGGCCGATGCGGAACGTCCGCGTACCGCGATCCGCGACGCTGGCCTTTTCGAAGACCGTGCCGATGAGCGGCAATGAATCCTCACCGAGACGCGTATCGCTCAGATAGATCGGCATGCGCATGCCGAGCGCCACGCCGCGTTCTTCCTCCGCCGAGACTGTGATCACAACCTTGACAGCTGTCTCCATGGTCAACTCGACGATCGGCGAGCCGGCGGCTTGGAATGCGCCTCTCTCCGTGTAGCGGGCGGTCACCCTGCCCCGGAACGGCGCCCTGAGCACGCTTGCTCGCAGATCCGTTTGCGCCTGTTCCAGTGTGTTGACGAGTTCGGCCCGCGACGCACGGAGCGATTCCAGGTCGGCCTGTCGGACTCGGAAGCTGCCCTCCGTTTCTGCCAGCGACGCGATCGCGGCCTGCTCGTTCTGCGTCGCGGCATTGAGCGCGGCGTTTGCCTGAGCGACACCGGCGGACGCCGTGCGAAACACAGACTCGCTCTGATCGAGCACCGATTTCGCGATTGCTCCGGACCCAATCAGGACTCGATCGCGTTCAACGGTTGTGCGCGCAAGCTCGAGCTCAGCGTCTGCCGCCGCCACGGACTGGCGGGCCGAGTCCACGTCCGCGGCTGCTGCAGCGAGCGTCGCCCGCGCGCTCTCCACCCGGGCCGGAAATACGGTCGAAAGCTCGACTTCGATCGCTTCGATCTGCCGATCAGACGACGCCATCGCGAGTTCGGCCGCCGCCACGGCCTGTTGAAACCGAACGGGATCGAGCACAGCGAGCACGGTGCCCTCGCGCACCGGCGCGCCTTCCCCGTTGAGCAAGAGCTTGCCGGTGCCGTCGAGCTGCGGCCCGGCCGCCGCTTCGCCGACGTCGGTGACTTCGGCGACGATACCTGACACGTCGAAGCTGACATCCGACCGGCGGAAGGGCTCGACCACTCCGGCGACGAGCGTCTCGGTCCTCGGGACTCCGAAGCGGAGCGTCGCTACGGAGACAGGCTTTGGGGGTGCCGACGCACCGGTCGCCTCGTCGCGACCGCACCCCGTGACGCCGAGGACCGCCCCGAAAGCAAAGAGAGCTGCAAGCGATCGCTGCGATGAGATCCTCGACGCTGGTCGCCTTCGCGCGTTGCGATCCGGAGAACGAAGACGCTTGACACGCGGTGGCACGGCGGGAGCTCCATTCCTGCCGAGCCCACGCGCCGGCGCGGCAGGATCGGCTTGAACGATCAGGACTATCTATCCAATTGGATAGTACAGACCCAAAGCGGCCGATGCAACGCCTCGCGCGGCTCGGTCAGAGTTCGGCGTGAGAGATGCCCGCGAGCGATACATCCGCGATGAGGCTCGCGATGCTTGAGACAGAATCGTCGCTGAGGCGGCGCGTGCCGAGCAACTTCTTGATGATGCCCTGGCCGGTCCGCACCATCACGCACTGGAAGATCACATTGAACGCGAGGATCTCGAGTGTTTGCTCATCGGTGATCTCGGGCCGGATTCCTCTGATGATGGCCTTCATGTGCTCGTGGCCGGGCTTGATGACCTGCTTGTAGAAGACGGGATCGGGTCCGCCGTCGCGGGAGATCTCGGCCTGGAGCACGCGGTGTGCCGAGACGCTGTTGGCCCCCAATTTCGCCTGGAAGCGAACGAAGCTGTGTACGACGATCCGGAACTGACGTTCGGCGTCTTCGCGGCTGAGCGTCTCAAGATCTATGGCGCGACGCGGCCCAGCTGGGCCGTCATCGATCGAGCCGAGGCACCTGACCACCTCGGCGTACAGCTTCCCCTTGGTGCCGAAGTGGTAGCGGATGCTTCCATGGGTGACGCCGGCCTCAGCGGCGATGTCACGAACAGAGACGCCGTTCGGGCCCCGCTCCGCAAAGAGCTTCATCGCCGCGGCGATAAGTCTCTCCCTCACCTGAACGTCTTCTTGCCGCGTCATGCCCGGCATTCTTTGCCAATGGATCGAAGTTGACCATCGGTCGATGTACACCGCGTTTCCGACGGTCGTATCAGCGGCTGTTCGTTCAATCGGATTCGGAAGGATAAACGTGTGTGTGGTGGACCGAGGTGCGGCCGCGACCACAAGATCGCCATCGAACAGCCGCCGCGAACTTCAGTCACGTGTACGGCGATCATCCTCGATTTCCGAGCCCATCCTCTGCCGGGTCTTCGCCGGCGGTTCCAACACAGAGACTCTGACCGCGCGACGGCGTTGCGCCGCCCGGGTCAGTGGGAGCGGGATGTACGTTCCTTCGCGCCACAGCGGCACCTGATCCAGCAGCGAGCTGCTCCCGACGCGACCGTCCTGACCGCCAAGCAGCACAACCTGATTCGTGTCTGCCGAGCTCATGTCAACCAGCATGCGGGCGTTGGCGCCGAACGTTGTGCGGTGGCGGTCGCCCGACACGGCGTGCGCGGACTTGTTCACGGTGCTGGTCGAACCGGGCCACGGAAGGTCCTCAAATCGATAGCTGCGCCCGAGGATGGGGACCAGCCCCACCGGGTGCTGCAGGCGGAGCCGGTGCAGATCCCCCCAGACGAGTCCTTCGCGCCACGATGACGACGCTCTCGCGAGCGCGTCGTTGAGCTGGTCGTCGCTCATCGACGGCCCGACATCATCGAGCACGAAGTCGTGCACGTACGGTGCGCGACGCAGCACCGAGACGATCCCATCGGCGTACCGCTCGGCATAGAGCACGTCGATCAACGCATCGAGCACGAGCTGGTAGGCGGCCGCGCCGGTGGACTCTGCGGCGTATTCGCCGTTCCACTCGCCCAGCGTGTGGAGCATCGTGTCATAGGAGCGGACCCCTTCTTGCGAAGTCGCACGCGCCGAAACGGCCTGCGCTACCGCCAGCGATGCCTCTGATAGGGTGTCTCGTTGCATCTCGGCGAGGCGACCAACATCGACCGGTGCCGAAGATCGGATGATGTCCGACATCCGACGGACGCGGTCGTTCGCGTTGCCCTGCGGCACGATCGCCGGCTCAAAGCGTGTCGGCGTGTTGTTGGCCGAGACAAGAAACCCCTCCTCGGGGTTGAAGGCCGCCGGCAGCTCGGTGCTCGGCACACCAGGCGTCCATCGGAACCGCTCATCGCTGAGACCTACAGCGCCACGCCCCACCGCGCTCGCCGCTGCCGGGATGGCCTCGAGGGCCATGATCTGCCCGATGTTGCCCGATGCATCCGCAAATAGCATGTTCTGCCCGCCCACGGCATACGTGCGGAACGCTTCCCTGAACGAGCGCCAGTCGCGCGACGTCGATGCACGAAGAAACGCTGTGGCCTCGTCGCTCGGCTCGTGCCCCCTCCACTTCAGAACCGCGCCGTCGTTGCCGAGCTCGGACAGCAGCGAAGCATCAGACAGGACAGGACCGGCCTCGGTAAAACGCAGCTCCACCGTCGGGTCTCGCCACAGACGCGTGCGGATCGTGACACGCTCCGTGTTCGTGACCAGAGCTTCGTCGTCGAGCTCATACAAGACCGAAGAGCTCGATTGCATGTTCGTGCCGGTCCATGCGACATGCTTGTTTCGGCCGATGACGACGAAGGGCAACCCGGGAATCGTGAGCCCAACGACGGCGTGGTCACCGAATCGGTAGCCGACGACACACCACGGCCCGGGCGTCGAGAAGCCGAGATGCGGGTCGGACGCAACGAGCGCGCCGCCGCTCGCGGTCATCGAGCCGGCGACCACGGCCGCGTTGCTTCCCGTGCGGCCCGCCGCGCTGAAGAGGTTGAACGGGACACCACCGGGGGGCGCAAAGCTCGGCAGGCCGTCCTGCGAGATCGCCGCGAGGCGGTCAATAAAATCGTCGTAGCCCGCCTCTTGTTTGAGCGGAAGCAACGAGAACCATCTGCCCCACGTGACATCAACACTCGCCAAACGCGCGACAAGCAACACATCGGCGACGGTCCACGGCTCGTCGAGCTTCAGAGCCAGGCTCTTGGCTTCCGCTGGCAGCGGTCGAATTGTCGCGAGCATGTCACTGAGACCCGCCGCATAGCTCGCGAGCCACACGCGAGTCGCGTCCGGAAGCGCTGCCTCCATGGCTGGCACCGCTCGGCCCAGATCGATCGTGCGAATCGCATGATCGATCGGGTTGGCAAACGGCCCGGCCGACTCGGACAACCGCCCCTGGGCGATGCTGCGGAGCAGGCTGATCTGCACGCCTCTGAGGTGCGCGTGCACCAGACCGAGGCAGTAGGCCGCGTCGCTCGCCGACTCTGCCTCGATAGACGGAATCGCGAACGGATCCCAAGAGATGCTGGCGGGCTCGCGGAGCCCCGGCCACACGCCGTCGAACGCGTGCAGACGATCGAGTGAATCGATGGTGTCGGCCGGCGGCCCCGACCGGATCACACAGCCGGCCGTCACGGCACAGGCGACCGCGCAGACAGCGATCACGGGACGCACCGAAGCACAGCCGCGGTCGAACTTTCTATCTAATGGCCCCAACGAACGACGCCGCGTATCACGAACACGAAAACCTTTCTTCGTTGTCACACCTCTCACGCCTCTCAGCACTTGCCCACCTCATCAATCACAGCTGATCTTGGTATATCTAGATCCAGTATAGCGAGAGCGCCTCCATCGCCAGGCGTCTAAATCGGACTTCGGAAATGCGGCACCCCGCGCCCGCTCGGGGTGCCGCAGACACAGACGCGCGATCGCATGACCACGCGCCGACCCATCTGTGTGTATCTTTGTTTATTAGTTCTATCTCTCAATTATAATGCAATGATCTACACTAATTATAATTTTTGTATGTTCACGCGTGACGCCTCAACCCGTTGTGCGGCGGCTCCGATACCCGGCGGGACGACGCAGAGTTCAACACCGCTTGGAGATCCCGCATGGCACCGACAAACGTGATCGACGTGATCCGAAACTTCGACTTCGATGCATTCCGCGCAGAGCTCCGAGAGGCCCCCGAGCCGACGGACGGGCGGTCACTCAATGAGATCATCGATACCACCGCCGAGTGGCTCGAGGCGCTCCAGAGCGACCTTGTCGCCCTGGTCAGCGAGATCGACGGCGGAGACGACATGGAGATGGTCCTCGCGATCCAATACGTCGAGCTGAAGAGCCGCTGGATCGCGTTCAACACCAAGATGAACTACACGCTCTTCAAAGGCAACCAGCCCCGTGTAGACGACCTCTTCCGCGCCTCGGCAGTCAGCTCGATGCTGGGACACATCGAGTCGCTGCTGCGACCGGATGACATCGAGCATATCACGACGTTTCTGGGGCAGCCGCTCACCACGGTGGCCTAGACGCGCAACCCGGCATCACGCTTCGATACGAAGCGACGGCGCTCAGTACTGGAGACACACATGTCAGACGCAGCCACAATCCACAGCCTCGAAGAGCAGCTCAACGCGCTGTATCAGGAACGCGAGTGCCTCAACGAGCGATTCGGTGTTTCGAGCGCCGATGACATCGTGCAGATGGTCGAGAGCATGGAGACCCAGCTCCGCGACTTCTACGACCGGTTCGGCTCACACCCCGGTTTCGATGACAACGAAACCGTCATGGTGCTCGACCGCATCAAGGAGCTGAGCACACACCTCGATCCGATGTATTCAACCAAGTCCGTGCAGTTCTTTATCGAGAACGAGAAGCCCGTGCTCCGCGCCGAGTGGACCGAGGCGATTCAGCAAGGAGATCCCCAATGACAGCGTTTCAGGCGAATGTTGGCGGCGCACCGGCCGCTCCCGTGCAGAACACCTTTGTCCCCAGCGAGCTGTTCGGGCTGCTGGGAACCCTCCAGAGAACGGACGCCGATGCCTGCGACTTCGGCGTCATCAAGGTGGACGATACGGGCCGCATCCTCATGTACAACCGAGCCGAGTCGGAGCTTACGGGCGTCGCCCCGAGCACGGCGGAGGGCAAGAGCTTCTTCACGCAGATCGCACCCTGTACGAACAACGCACTGTTCTTCGGGACGTTCAAGAAAGGAGTCGCGGCCGGATCGCTGAATGTCTGCTTCCCCTACACGTTCACCTTCAAGATGAAGCCGACCAACGTCAAGGTGCACATGTACCGCGACCAGGGCTCGGGCACGAACTGGATCTTCGTCGCCCGCGCCTAGACCGCAGACCCATCCTCGCGCATTGCATCTCGGAAACGGGTGCGGTGTGTCTTCCGCTCCCTCTCACAGCGAATACAGGCGTTCTGCGCACGTCGGCATCCTCTCAGAGGCCCTGGGCACCGTCCACCATGAGCACGACACACGCCAGTCACCAACACCTCCGCCGCGTGCTCTATGAGGCCTTCCGGGCAAGCCCCGATCCGGTGATCAGCACCGAGACGAACAACCTGCCCGGTGCGGCGATGTGGACCGGGGCAAGGCTGTGGTGCCAGCGCTTCCGGGAATCGGGCCTGCGGCCGGGCGATCGTGTTGTCCTCCGGTGCCCGCGTTCACCGGGGCACGTCATGGTGACGCTCGCGGCCTGGTGGGAGGGACTGACGCTGTGCCCGGTCTCGCCGCATGACCAGACGGCGGGCCAGGCGCTCTTGCATGCATACGACGCGCGGGTTCTTGTCGAGGGGTCATCCGAACCGCTGCGGAACCAGCAGACGTGCGGAGCGCCGACACCCGGGATCGCGTTGGTCCTCCGAACCAGCGGCACTGGTGGACGCGCATCGTGTGTTTGCCTGTCGTACACGAATCTGCTCCACCAGCTGCTCAGTCACCGCGATGCGTTGGGCATGACGTGCGACGACCGAGCGCTCTGCTCCCTGCCGTGGCATCACGCGTTTGGATTACTCGTCGATCTGTGGCCCGCGCTCCTCTCAGGCGCCGCAGTCGTCATCGATCGTGACGACGGCCGATCCGCAGAGACAATCGTCAAGCAGATTGGAGCCGGCTCGATCACCCACGCGAGTTTCGTGCCGTCTCAGGTATCGTCCGTGCTTGAGGTGCGCCGCGGTCTCCAGACCCTGCAACAGCTCCGCGGCGGGGTGGTCGGGGGCGCTCCGATCAGCCGCGCACTCGTTCATCCTCTCACGACGACGTCGCTTCGGGTTGGCTACGGGCAGACGGAGGCATCGCCGGGCATCGCTCTGGGAAAGCCCGGCTGCTTCGCTGCCGGCATCCTTGGGTCTCCCTTCGCGTGCCAGTGGAAGATCGTTCACGGCGAGCTGCATATCCGGGGTCGGAACGTCTGCGTTGGCTATTGGGAAGACCGTGCGTTGAGAGAGCTGCCGTACGACCGCTGGCTCGCAACCGGCGACCGCGTCGAATCGAGCGCCGATGGGCTGACCTTTGTCGGACGCAATGATCATCGCTTCAAACTCGATACGGGGCGGATGGTCGATGCTCCGGCGATCGAGCGATCGCTGATCGGCGCGACCGCGGCCGACGAGGCGGTGGTGCTCCCGGCCGATGGCCGCGCGGTGAGCGTGTCGCTTGTTACACCGGGCGCACCAAAGACGCCGTCGCCGGGTGCGCTGCGCTCTATCGAATCCGTCGTCGCCGGCTATTCGCATCGCGTCGCGAGCGTTCGACGGTTTGGCAGGCACGATGTGCCGCGCACGTCCAAGGGAGACATCGATCGGTCGAGACTCGCGGCGATGCTCCGTCAAAAGATCGGCCCGACCCGCCAGGCAGCGTAACAGCGAGCAGGAGGATCCAGCGAGGACATGCTCTACGACACAGCGATACAGGCCCGCGACTCGGAGTCGATCGACGACGACGCCGTGGTGGGATTCGGTCCGGACGCACCGCAGACATGCGAATCGATCGAGTCGCTCGCCGACCGGCGCACGGACGCGACATTCACGGATCGCGCTGTGTCAGCCGTTGATGCATCGCGAGCCGCCCTCGCCGAGGCGCACCGCCGGGGGGATGACATCTACGGCCTTACGACCGGGTTCGGTCCGCACGTTTGCTATAGCGCCGACAGCAACGCCGCGGCACAAGGGACGGACCTGATCGCCCACCTTACGGCAGGCTGCGGCCCGTATGCGGAGCGCAGGGTCTCGCGTGCGACGCTCGCAGTGAGAAGCCAGACGCTCGCTCAGGGCATGTCGGGTGTCCATCTGTCGGTGGCTCGGGCGGTGCTCGCGCTGCTGCGGCATGACGTGTGTCCGGCGATTCCAACGATCGGCTCGGTCGGGGCGAGCGGCGATCTCATCCCGCTTGCCCACGTCGCTCGGGTCCTTTCCGGGACCGGTCACGTCATCGATGATGCCGGACGGCCCGCCTGTGCGGCGGACGCTCTTTCCCGGGCTGGACTGCAGCCGATCGCGCTCCCCGGTCGAGATGCGCTGGCGATCGTGAACGGCACCGCGTTCATGACGGCGTACGCGGCGCTTGCTCTCGCGCGGGCCGACCGGCTCATCCGCATCGCCGAATCGCTCACGGCGTGGGCCTACCGATCATTGGCGGCGCGAGATCAGGCTTTGGACGCCCGCCTGCATGCGGCACGCGGGCACGCTGGGCAGGTGCAGTCCGCCAGCAACATCGCGTCGGAACTGCGAGGACACGCGGAGGACCGCTCGCGGCCGCTCCAGGAGGTGTACTCGCTCCGATGCGCGCCGCAGATCCTCGGCGCCTGCCGCGACCAGCTCAGCTATGCGCGCCGCACGATCGAGCAGGAGCTAAACGGCGTCAACGACAACCCCGTCGTGTGCGATTCGAGCGACGGGCCCGCGGTGCTGCACGGCGGGAACTTTCAAGGTCAGCAGATCGCGTTTGCCGCCGACGCCGCCAACGCAGCACTCACCCAGGCCGGCCTGCTCATAGAGCGTCAGCTCGCGGTTGTGCTCGACCCGCAGCTGAACGGCGGGGCCCCGCTGCTGCTCGCGTGGCAGCCCGGCGCGACCAGCGGCATCGCGGGCGCGCAGATCACCGCCACGGCGGTTGCCGCCGAACTTCGCCGCAGCGCCACGCCGAGCGCCGTCGCGACGATGCCGACCAACGGACGAAACCAGGACATCGTCTCGATGGGAACCATGGCGGCACGGGTGTTCTACGAGCAGACGGAGAGGTGCGCGACCATCCTCGCCGTCCACGGCATCGCGTTGGTACAGCTTGAGTACTTACGCAGCTTCGATCGAGCGCCGGGCAGACGGACGACGAAGCCTGTGTGGTTCCCAGAGGTCGAAGGGTTCCAGCGAGACCGCCCGCTGCACGGTGATATCGAACGCGTGGCTCGGAACATGCTTGCCCATGACGTTCTGTCGCCACTACACGCCACGACTGACCATGCGCCGTGATGCTAGTTCGGGTCTGTGAAGCTAAACGGCGGCCAGGGCCCGGTCAGCACGGTCGCAGCCGCGAGGTCCGCCGCGACGGGCTCCGCGAGCCCGCGTGCATCGATGCCACGATCGATCAGCATGACGATCGACCCACACGCATCGCGTCCGGGGATCAGCCGCACCCGGCGGGTGTGCTCGGCCAGCCGACGGCACACATCATGAAGCCGCGGCACCAGCTGCCGCGGGAACCCGGCAGCCTCCGCGACCTCGCCGCGACGGCGCAGCAAGTAGTCTCGGCCCGATTCACCCGCGTCGCTCTGTGAGACTTCCTCCGGCAGTAAGGCCGCGTTCTCCAAAGGCTCGACCTTAAGCGACCACTCTTCGGCTCCGTCGAACAGATCGAGCAGCCCATGAAATCTCGCCGCCCCGGCGCACAGCAGACGAACTGCGGCGTCCGCGTCGATCATCGCTTGGACGAGCTGCATCGGAACGCACGCGGTCTCGCGGTGCACCGCTGCAACAACCTGAAGAAACCCGTCCGGCGTCGGACGTCCTTCGGGCTCGCTCCCGGCGATCATTTGGAGCCCGCTCGACCTGATATGTACGATGGCTTCGCCGAGAGCGCCGCGATCCACCGGTGCACATGCCCCGTCGCGAACTATTGCGTAAGGAAGGATCGCGGTCACACGGTCGATCCGCTGCGCTCGCTGACCGGCAAGACTGGACAGAAGCTGTACGGCAGCCACGGCCCGCTGAGCTCGATGGTCAGGCCCGCCGATTCCAGTGCCCCGCCCTGCTCGTCCAGGATCTGATCAAACTCGCTGATACGTTCACGGTGCACGAGCGCGGCGACGTGTGCGATGAGCCACCGATCGGGATCACCATCAACCGTTGACGTACGACGCTCGACAACATCGAGAACGGAGTCGCCGAGATGCTCGATGACTCGCTCAACACTCTCGAGAGCGAGATCTTCCGCGAGCACCTCCGCCTCCGCGGCCGACCGCTTCGATAGCAGATATGCAGCACCGGCCGCGGCACCGCCGCCCTCATCCGCGAGATGTCGCTTTGCACGCTCGACTGCTGTGCGCCGCGATGCCCACGCCTTGATCGACCATTCGTCGCAGCCCTCGGTATGGTCAAGGTACTCGTACACGAGCGAGGTGTGATTGATCACGGTACGCTCGAGCGCCTGCTCGCCCGAGAAGACGCTGCCGAACACGACAGGCATGACTTCTGCCTTCCGCCGGGCGGCCGAGATGATGTCGTCGTGGCGTCGTGCGCGGGGTCCGATCCACGTCACGTCCTGGAGATTCGACTCGGCTTCGTCACCGATGAACATGGACGGCGGGACATCGATGACGATGGCGTCCACCGCGCTCTCGCCGGCACCGAACGTGATCACCCGTGCCCGAGATTCGTCCGTGGGGTCGAGGCCGTCCTCCTCGAAGCCTGGCAGCGTGCCGGCGCGGGCGAGGCCGACGAGATACACCATCGGTTGCGTCCGGCATCCGTTTGAATCAACACTCATGCTGCGCTCTCCCCGCTGCGTTGGTACTCCTCGCGAATCGCGTGGAGCAGATCGGCCTGCGACATCATGACATCGCGCGACTCTGCATCGGCATCCGCCCGGACCGCTCTGCGGACGCACGACATGCCGCCGCGTCGCACGGCACCCGCGATCTGTGCGCCCGTCGCACCGGGACACGCCCGGGCCAGCTCTTCCGCGTCAACATCCTCGGCGCAGGGACGGTCTCGCAGTTGCACCCGAAAGATCTCGATCCTCGACGCATGATCGGGTGCCGCGAGCTCGATGACCTCGTCAAAACGTCCCGGCCTGAGCATCGCGTCGTCCAGCCGGTCAAGCCGGTTCGTCGCGCCAAGAACGAGCACGCCGTTGAGCGCTTCCACCCCGTCCACTTCGGACAGGAACTGAGCGAGGACACGGTCGCCGACGGGATCGGACGCATGCAGGCCGCGTTGCGGCAGCAAGGCATCGATCTCATCAAAGAAAACGATGCACGGGGCGGCCTGCCGCGCCTTTCGAAAGATCTCCCGAAGGCGGGCTTCGCTCTCGCCCACGAACTTGCTGACCAACTCGGGACCTTTGACGGAAATAAAGTTCGCTTCGGTTTGTGTCGCTGCGGCGCGCGCGGTCATGGTCTTGCCGACGCCGGGCGGACCGGCGAGCAGGATCCCCTTCGGAGGCCGAACGCCAGCGGCGCGGAACAACCGGGCGTGCCGCAGCGGCCACTCGACGGCCTCGCGGAGCCGCTGCTTCACCTGCCCCAGACCGCCGATGTCATCCCAGCTCACGCTCGGCACCTCGACCAGCACCTCTCGCATCGCGGATGGCTCGACCTCCCGCCGCCCCTGGCGGAAGTGCTCCATTGAGATCTCGAGGCTCGCGACTTTCTCGTACGGAATCGACCCGGCAGCGAAGTCCGACCCGCGGAGTGTTGTCCGGACGCACGCCATCGCCGCCTCCCGGCATAACGCGTGGAGATCAGCACCGACGCAGCCGTGCGTGGACGCCGCGAGCTCGTCCAGGTCGACATCTTCGCCGAGCGGCATGCCCCTGGTGTGGACGTCGAGGATCTGTCTCCTGCCCGCCCAGTCGGGGATGGAGATCTCGATCTCACGATCGAACCGCCCAGGCCGGCGGAGAGCGGGATCGATGCTGTTCGGCAGGTTCGTCGCGGCGATGACCACGACGTTCGAGCTGGCCTTGAGGCCGTCCATGAGAGCGAGCAGCTGCGCGACGATGCGCTTCTCGACCTCGCCCTCGACACTCTGCCGTTTCGGCGCGATCGAGTCGATCTCGTCCAGGAAGATGATCGACGGCCCCTGACGCGCCGCCTTGTCCCATATCTCGCGGAGGAGCTTCTCGCTCTCGCCGTAGTGGCGATGGACGATCTCCGGACCGGAGACCGTGAAGAACGCGGCGTCGGACTCGTGGGCAATCGTCCTCGCGATGAGCGTCTTGCCTGTGCCGGGCGGCCCGTGAAGCAGGACACCTTTGGGCGGATCGATGCCCAGACGCTCGAACACGTGCGGGAAGCGCAGAGGGAGCTCGATGGTCTCCCGAATCCGTGCGAGCTGAGGACCCAGCCCACCGATGTCCTCGTACGTCGGCGTGCCCGCGTGCCGCGTTGTGTCGCGGCTCGTGGCATCGGCCGACACGATCAGACGCGTCGTCGGACCGATGACCGCTTCGCGGCCCGGACTGCACGAAGCAACGACAAACTCCGCCGTGCGTGAGCCAAAGAGCGTCGCGCGCACAGCATCACCGACGGTCACGCAGACCCCGTCGAGAAGCGACCCGATGTAGTCGAGATCCCGAGGCCCGACGCCGATAGATCTCGGCTCGAGCCGCACGGTCTCGGCGACCGCGATCTCGACCGGTGCGAGCGTGACCGATTCATCCAAACCGGCCCGGGCGTTATCTCGCGCGATGCCGTCGATGTGCGCCTTCCCGCCGCCGCGCGCATCCGGGAACGTCGGCATGGCTTTGCACACCGTCGTTCGCTTCCCGGTCAGTCTGACGAACGAGCCGATACCGATTCCCAGCCTTTCGAGGTCCGATGGATCCACGCGGACAATGTTTCGGCCTGCGTCTTTCTTGCGGGCCGCGGCAACTCTGAGTGTCACCGACGCGTCATCTTTCATACAGCGCTCCACGAGGCGTCACCCGATATCGGGCTCGCGGGTTGCAGACTTCGACAGCCTGATCTCGAAGACACCATTCAGGTCAGTGAGCGACATCGCGTCGGCGGGGAACGGCGCGGGCAGCAGAATCTCCTTGCCGTACCGCTTGCTCTCGCGTTCCGCGCTGATCGTGAGGACGTCCCCATCGAGCTGAAAGGACGCATCGTCCATCGAGATCCCCGGCATCTCCACCACAACGAGAACGTGATCGGGTTCCTCGAAGATGTCCGCCGGTGGCTCCCGACACTCGCTGACGCATGCCTCGCCCGATCTCGGGTCACGCTTGACGTCACCGAATGGCTCTACGCGGATCGTCTGCTGTCCGCGATCGTCAGCCATTGTTCGAACATTAAAGCCAACATGAAAGCGTGGCTGCCGTGCCGGATCGTTGCCGGCGCCGAAGCGCTGCTGCGCTGCATCCACCTTTTCCGCGAGGTCGATAAACTTTCCGAGTACATCGCTGAGACCACCCAGGATGCCCTCGACAGCGGCCCTGCCGCGCTCGCTCTCCGATCCTCGATCGCCATGAACAGTCATTCGGCACCTCCAACGCCGGTGCGGTCGCCGCGTCCGAGCGGGAACACCGGGTCGATATCCTGAGCCAGCCTCGATGTCACATCATGCATGAGGCCGATGAACAGCACGCCTCGGTCGCCGTTGCCGAGCGTTGATCCGATCTTGTCGGCGATCGCACAATCACGAAGCTCGAGCAGTGCCGCGGCATCCCCGCCGTCGGCGCGCCGCGTCGCCATGCCGTCTTCGATCGAGCGTGCCGCAGCGCACGCCTGCTCGTACTCGCGGAGAAGCAGCTCCGGTCGCTCGGTCCCGACGAGCACGGCACCCCGCTCGACAAGACGGCTGATGACCCGGTAGTTCGGGCTCCCCTGATCGGCCAGCTCGGCGACGATCTGCGGAGCCGTCGGGTGGTCCGGCAGCGCGTCCTGAAAGACAAACAGCCTGGTTGGATCGATCGAGTCGCACCACTCGCTGATGCGGCCCCAGAGCCGGCGGACCGCTTGCTGTTTCGCGGCCCACTTGTCGCCGCCGGCGGCGGTGCGCAGCGTTCCCGCGAGACGACCAAGATCGGCCTCCGAGTGGATGATCGGGATGACAAAGAGCGTCCGGCTCATCGCGCATCTGCTGATGGCCCGGCCGACGGTACCGCATCGCGGTCCGCCCCGGCCTCAGAGAGTTGCGACTCGAGCGCCGCCAGCCGCTCAGTCAGGGCGGCAACATCCCGCTCGGCCGGCAATGCTGGCTTCGGCTCGTTCCCGAAGACCGGCGAGTTCGCCCACCAATCCATGCCCATCTCTTTCGCCTTGTCGATCGAGCAGACGACCAGCCGGATCTGGATGGTCAGGAGCTCGATGTCGAGCAGGCTGACCTTGATATCTCCGGCGATCACGACGCCCTTGTCGAGGATGCGTTCGAGCAGATCTGCGACATTTGTCGAGTTCGTCTGGTGCGCCGGGTTGTTTCGGACAACGGCCATCGTGTCACAGCACCTTTCCGAGTGGACCGAGGTCCATGTTGAGGTCGTCCACGGTCAGCCCGAAGCGCTCCGCCATGTCGCGGATCTCATCGGACTGGGCCTTGAGCGTCCGTCCGAGGCGGTCGACCTCTTCGTCAGAGAGCGACCCCGCGTCCATCCGGCGGATGGCCTGACGTTCCAGAAGCTCGTGGAGCAGCCGCACCACGGTGAGCACAAGCTGCGCCAGCCCCTTCCCCACCGTGTCTTCATCGATATCGACCCGCGGCGTGGCCGACGAACCACCCACCGTCGGTGGGTCGAGATATGTGCACCCGTCGTGGACGTCCGCTGCGTTCATCGTGTGCGTCATCGCTCAACTGCCCCACGACGATGCGAAGGCGACGGAGCGCCATCACGCGAGTGGTTGGCTTCTCCGAGCCCGTTCGCGTCCGCGGCGAGCTGGCGCGCGGTCTCAACCGAGGACACCAGCGCTTGTAGCCCGACGTAGACGAGCGGGATGTCGGCGACCGCCAGCACGACCTCCGCGTTCGCCACGACACCGCGGGCCAGAACCCGATCGAGTGTCTCGGTGAGCGTGACGTCGCTCGGCGCCGCAACGGTCGATGGCTCGCTCGGTTCCGCCGTGCGGCGTCGGAGCTTCAGCGTGCCCCTCGGCTTTGACTCGTACGTTCGCATTGTCTACGCCGCCTTCTGCCCGGAGCCGTGAGCACCGATGAGCCTGACGCCGAGGTCTTGCAGGGCACCGACACCTCTCAGATCGCCGCAGCGGGAAACCATGGCGAGTGGCATGGACACGTGCGCCGCCCGAAGTGTCTCGATCTCACGCCGCTCTCGCGCGGCGATCGCGTTTGACAGCTCGTCCGCACCGGCGCGCGTCACCTGGTTGATAACGATCCCGGAGACCGGCACGCCCAGCCGGCCTGCTCCTTCGACCAGCCGGGCCGTCTCTGCTACGGCGAGTTTTGTCGGTATCGTGACAGCGAGCAGCGTGGTCTGGTCGGCATCATCCAGGATGCCCCGCAGGACCTTGAGGCCCCGCGACAGCCGGAGAAGCCGATCGTTGAGTCGCGGCAAGCTGATCATGTCCTGGTACTTCACGAGGACAGCGAAAATCTGCTCGAGCCAGGCTTGCACCATCTCCGGGAGGTCGAGCAGCCGGAGCGTGTGCCCGGTCGGCGCGGTATCGATCACGATCGAGGCGTACGGATCATCGCCGGCATCGTCGAGAACCTCGGTCATCCGGACAAGGGCCATGACCTCATCCAGGCCGGTCGGCGCGAGCTCCAAGAGGTTCTCCAGAGCTTCGCGGTCGAAGCTCAGCTCCATGGCAAGCCCGTCAAAGAACCCCTCGAGCTCGTCCGCGTAGTCGTCCTTCAGCGCTCGCAGCTCGGCATCCGCGTCGAGCTGCATCGCGTCGAGGTACGGCGCTATCGACCGTGCCTCTCGGCCGATCTCGACACCAAACGCGTCGCCGAGCGAGCCTGCGGGGTCGGTCGAGATGATCAGCGTCCTCTGCTTCTCGGCCGCAAGACGCGTCGCCGCCGCACACGACACCGTTGTCTTTCCAACACCGCCCTTGCCCGCAACAAGCGTGAACCGGCCGGCGAGCGATACGCCGCCCGCGACGTCCAACGGCGCGTCCGCGGCAGCCGACGCCATCGTCTCGTCGATGCGGATCCGGCGAGCGAAGAAGCTGTGGAGCTCGTCGCCCCGCGGCTCCGACGCCCCCAGCGTGATGCCCGTGATCGAGCGGGACGACAATCGGTCCGGGAGTTCAGCGAGCGCGGCGGCCTGGATCCCCCGCAGTGCGGCGAGCGACCCGTCGGCACCGGGAGGCACGAGCCGGTTGCAGATCAGGTGCGGCGCCGCGATGCCTGCGTCGTCCAGCGACGCGAGCAGCCGGTCGGTCTCCGCGATGCTCATGCGCTCCGCGTTGAAGACCGGAACGAACCGGGTCATTGATGGTTCCGCCCACACCGCGGCGATGTTGTCGAAGATCTCCTGAAAGTCTTCGACGAATGCCTCGACGTCGTCGCTCGATCCACCGCCGAAGACAGACGCCATGTAGCGGTGCTTGCCGAGCAGCGCCTCGATTGCCTCCATCCAGCCGCGTGTCACCTCGGGCACGCCAAGCAGACGAAGGGCATGGCCCGTGGGCGCCGTATCGATCACGAAGCGATCGGCCGCCTCGTCTTCGAACCACCGCGCGAGCCGCACGAAGCTCATCAGCTCATCGACACCGGGGATGGACAGATCAAGAAACCGTTCGATGTCGGTGTCATCGAGAAAGGTCCCCCGGCTCGCTATTTCTCGCAGGATGCCGGCGTTGGCGTTCATGAACGCGGCGTGCTCGGCATCGGAATCAAGCTCCTCGACACGGAGATTCGGCGGGAGCGCCGCATCGGCAACAGCGTCGCGCACCGAGTGCGCCGGATCCGTTGATACAAGCACGACGGACTCGGACGGGTTGAGTGTTGCCAACGTCAACGCGGAGGCGGCGGCCGACGTTGTCTTGCCAACGCCGCCCTTTCCGCCGAAGATCAGCACCGGCGGGACATCGCCTTCAAGAAACTCTGGTACGTCCGCGTGGTCGCGGCTCGGCTGCGTTGTCATGGTGTGGTCTCACTGATCGGAGCAGCGTTTCCTGCGACCCGGTCCGCCGGTGACGCCTGTCCTTCATTCAGAACTTCGGACTCGGACTCGGCGGCCAGGCCGTCGAGCTCATCAAGGCGGTCGAGCAGGCGAGACTCCTCGTCGTCGAATGTCGTCTCATCGATCTGCCCCGCCTCGAGCCTCATGTGGAGGCTCTGCAGCGCCCGCATCGTGCGGTCACGCTCGTCGGCGAACTCGCGTTCGGCCGCGCCGTGCAGCTCGCGCGCAAGCCAGAGGAAGCCCTTGATCGGGGCGAGGGCAATGTCGTCAAGAATGAACATCAGCCGGCCTCCTCGGACAGCCCGACCGCCCGGCGGTTCGAGAGATCGATGTGAAGATCGATGAAGCTGTGCGGGGCGAACGGCCCCGCCACACGGATCACGTGCGACTCATCGAAGACTCCCGCCAGCCTTTCGACGGCGGCATCGAACGTCTCGCGCTCGTCGCGGCCGATCAGGGCCGCGAGACGAACGAGGTCGCTCTCCGACGATGGATCTGTGACCTCGATCTCGCGGCACACCGGCTGGATGCAGCTCAGCATCGCCTCGCACGCCGACTGGCGATGATGCATCAGCACATACTCGACCCGCCGGCCGACCTCGACACGCAGATCGTGCGGCGCGGCTTCGCCGAGTTCAACCAGTTCGGCCCGCATGCTCCGGAGCGTTTCATCGACGGCGACGAGATGATCGAAGACCCGCGACGCGTCCCAGCCGAGACGGATGTCCATCTCGATGCACCGGCCCACCCGTTCAAGCTCAGCGTGCAGCTGGTCCGCGTGCTCTTCGATCGCCGACGCCAGCAAGACGGGCGATTCCGCGACCAGTCCGAACGCAGCGGGAAGCGTCGGGATCGACGAGGCCAGCGACGAGAGCACCCGCTGGTGCGTGCCGAGCAGGCTCCGCTTCGGGCGAATCCTGCCAGGCGGGGCATCGCTGACGGCGGCGAAGACGCCAGAATGCTCAACGAAGCTGACAGCCGCGCCGCCGACACCGGAGATCCCCTGTGTGTCACACTCCGAGCCGCAAAACGCATAGATGTAGACCGGGTCGCTCCAGTGCAAATCGGCGTCCGCCCTATCCGCGTGCTCTGGACTCCTCATGCCGCGCTCCGATGTGCATCGGGGTTGGTTGTCGGCGGGGTGGCCTGGACGAGCGTTTCCGCCGTGTCTGGGCTGCCGTGCCCGGACGGCGGTGCCGCAAGCGAGCCGAGCCGCACACCGCGGATCAGGCCGTCTTCGATGCGCGCCTCGAGCAGCCCGCCGCACGTCGGACACCGCAGCATCCCCTCGTAGTCGCTGTACGAAGCATCGAGCCCGAAAGCGTGGCCGCAGTGCAAACAATTAACTCTCATCGGCTTCCTCCAGTGCTCCGCGGCGTCCGACCCCCATCGGGCCTCGGCCGGCGCGCGCCGTATGTGTGCTTTACCTCAACGCGGCGATGCACTTCGCCGTTGCTGTCGCACTCGGCCGCGGCTGTGCCCGAGACGCCGCGCACAGCATCGATGATCTCCGCGATCTCGCCCTCGAGCCTTTGCACGCGTGCGAGCGCCATATCCGCCCGCGACCGCGCGGCCTCGTACTCGTGCTGCCGCCGCGCACGCTCCATCTCGAGCACCGAAAGCCGGACGTACTTCTTGTGCTCAGCCCCCGGCGAGGTGTCCCGGCCGGCATAGCTGCGAATGTCTTGTAGTCCCCGGCGTGCCGGCATCACGTCAGACTCCTTCCCGCGGGCGATGTGTCGTCGAACACGCACGCCAGCATGTCATCGAACTGTGAGAGCGACAAGCGGTGCTCGACGCCGCCGAGCTGCGTCGCCGCATCCGCGAGAACGTCGTAGGCCATGGCCACGAAGCGTCGTTCCGCAGGGTCGACGGGCACACCTCCGGCGGCGCAGACCCGCCCGAGCGCTACCGCGGCGCGGACCGTCGGCTGATCAGCCGCCCCGTCGTTGCCCCGCAGTGCGCGGACGAGCGACACGATGCGAGCGCACGACCCGGGCTCCAGGCCCGACGCGGCCTCGACGATGTCGGTTTCTGTCTCGGCGTCGTAGTGATCGCAGCGGATCGTGATCAGCCGATCGAGCAACGCGTCCTGCGCCCGGTGCACGCCGGCGTACTCCGCCGGGTTGCTCGTGAGCACCATGCGGAACTCCGGGTGGACTCGGATGTAGCCGCAACCCGATCGCGGTGTGGAGAGTATGCCCTCCTCGAGCAGCCCGAGAAGAATGTTGTTGGCCTCCGCACGCGTCCTGTTGAACTCGTCGTAGACGAGCGTGTGGCCTCGCTCGCACGCGGTCGTCAGCCGGTTGTCGATCCAGTTCACATCGACGCTCTCCTCGGTCTTGAGCACCGAGTGGATGAAGTTGTCGACGGTCGTTGACCGCTTGTAGCCGGCATCGCGGCCGATCAGATCGGTGCCGTTGAACGACTCGTTGCCGTGCATCAGCGAGACCGGCCGCCCGCGTACCGCCGCGATATGGAACGCGAGCGTCGTCTTGCCCGTCCCGGCGGGGCCGGCGAGGTGGACCGGGTAGCCGGCGTCGAGGTAGAGCGTCGCACGCTCGGCGACGGCAGCGACCGCGGCCGTCTCAACGAATCCGCCGGCAGCCTCGACCGCGAGCGCGGAGTTCGCCGCCCGTGACTGGCCCCCCTGAGCCGATCCCGCTCGGGGACTGTCGATAAGCCTCATGCCGCTCTGTGTCATGATCCCGACTCCCCCTCGGTCACCCGTGTCGTCGCTCGAGGATCCGACGGCTCCTGTGCACACCCGTCGTCTGAACGCCGCTGCCTGAATCGGATCCCCGGCTGCCCGTCCGCCGACGCAGCCGGGACGGGCGATTCCGCAGTCACCGCCTCCGCGTCCTGTTCCGCTGTGGCTTCTGATGCTGGCATCGAAGACTCATGCTCGCCGCGCAGCCGTTTCATGAACCGCTGTCGGTCGTCCGCTGCACGCCGGGCGCGCTCCGCGTGCTCTGCGCGAAAGCGCTCTCGGAATTCCGCAACGCTCGACCTGATCCGTTCAGCACCGGCGACGTGGGAAGCCGACACCTCTTGATCGAGCCCGCCGCCCGACTGCTCTCCGTCGTCTTTCGCGCCTTCCAGAAAGGCGTGTGCACTGCGGGCAATCGCGTCAGCGGCATTCGCCAAGGCGTCTTCCGCCGCCGCGTCCCACCGACCGCTGCGCAGGCACGCCCCGACTTCATTCACCTGCAAAACCAGCTCGCGGTGCCACGATGCCGCACGGAGCCATGCGGCATCGATAGCCATGGTTGCGTTAACGCCGGCCTGAACCTGCGGCGCCGCGCTGTAGGTCGTCGCCACATCTGATTGATCGGGAGTATCGGGCTGCATGTCACGGACTCCAGGCCATCGAATGGTCCGAGCCGCCGTCAAACGGCTCGGACGCTGCGGTCACAGCATCACGGTCGCGCACCGTCAGGCGTTGGGGCTGGCGGCGGTCGCCGTCAGGCCGATCGCCTCGGCGTACTTCAGGTACGTCTCGACCGACGCCACCACCACGCGGGCCTCGATCGACACCAGCTCGATGCCAACAAGCGACACCTTTGCGAACGCGTCAACCACGATGCCCTTGTCCAGGATGCGGTCGACAACCTCCGCCAGGCTCGACGAATCCGTTGATTTCTGAACCTTCGCCATCGCTACTGTCCTTTCGCACGCAGGCCGAAGCCCGCTGTCCCCCCATCCTGGCCCGCTCTCGCCCGCTCTGGGCCGAGCCCCGGCTCCGTACCGTCAACGAGCCGCCGGCGTCTCGCGACCGCACAAGCACACGCTTGGCGACACCACCATCGGCCCCGCCGACGCGGAGGTTTGTGTCATCATTTCGAGATTATGATTTTGTCATTATAAGTAATATACGATACTAATATCTAACATTGCTCTAATAGCAGATACCGACACTTCACGGCTACGCCCCGTCAAGGCACTGCCCCGAGACGCCGATCCTCGCATTCGTCGGCGATTGCTGTGGAATTGAACCACTTCCGACTCGCACAGTGCTTCCGGGAGCGCAGGAATGGCAGCACATCAACTATGTGATATATCATCACTTGTAGTGTTTCTCGATGACCTACACCACAATATTGAGCATAGTGATGATATATATTCTTCATTAGACTCGTTTACTTCTGTCATCAACGGCGTTGACGCCTCAGTTCTGGGTCCCTCCGGCAACGCCCTGACTGCCGCACTGAACCGTCTCAGCGCGGCGATGCGTGCCGCCGGCACCCCAGCCGAGTGCCCAACGACCGACGCGGCGCGTGTCATCAGCGAAATCGAGAACGTGCGCGCGATCATTCAGTTGCATGCACAGGACGCCGCGCCGTCCGACCAGATGCTCACCGATTCAGGCGATCCAACAGCGGACGAGGTCCATGTGAGCGAAGAGCCACAACTTGAGGCTGCTACTTGCTCTGACGACGGACAAGCCGATGAGACCGACGATGATGTGAACGATCAAGAGTCGGTCCCGGCCGATTGCGCGAAGGGGCCGCTGTCGGCAGATGCAGAACATGCGGACGAAGATGAAGCCGCCGACGGCGTCGCTCTCGAAGAGGCACCGGCCGATCGAAGCCACGCCGCCCCGCCGCCCGAGGATCACATCGCCGCCGATGACCCGATGGCAGAAGAAGTAGTCTCTGCAGACCTCGATGCACCGCCCCCGGCGGGCGATCCCGAGCTGCTCGGTGAGGGCGATCAGGCGCCGGAGGCCCAGGACTGGGGCTCTCAGCTGATCGAGTTCGACGAAGAGCGAGCAGAGCTGCTCCAGTTCATGGTCGCCGATGTTCGCAACTGCGTGGGCGAGATCGAGCCCATCGTCGCGGAAGCGCGCGACTACACCTCGCGACAGGACGCGGCGGACCGTCTCGTCGGGCTTGCGGATCAGATGTCGAAGATGAGCGAGTTCTTCGCGTTCCGCAGCTTCGAGATGATCCTGGGCGTGCTCCGCGAGATCGGTCACGGGCTCGGGACCGTTGGCGATGGGCAGCTCGATGAGCTCTGCATGCGCGTGCGCGCCCTGGGCGGCCTTCTTGATCAGTACTGCTCACGCCTGGAGGTCGGCATGGAGCTGACATGGCCTCTCGACACGATGCGCCGCCGCATCGCGCTGCTGCTCGAGGGGAGGTCGCTGCACCCCGACTTGGTCGCGTGGCATCGGAGTGATCCCGATCGCATCCTCGAACTCGACGGCGTGATGGAGTCCATCGAGGCGCTGCCATCGCCGGAGACGGAGCATGTTTCTGCAGCATCAGCGACGGTGGCGAACGCGAGCGCAGACACGCGAGCACCCGATTCCGCTGCCGCGAGCATCCGGATCTCCAGACCGTCGTTCGAAGCGATGTTCGATATCGCGCGGCAGCTTGTACTCAACAAGAACCAGATCGAGGGAGTCGCCGAGGCGTTGATGCCCGACGGGCTCAGCAGGGCCGAAACGGAGCAGCTCGGTCTCCGCGTCGCCGAGCTCTCCCGCCTCGTCAAGCGGCTCCAAGAGGTCCTCAATGCGACGAGCGTCCAGCCGCTGTCCGCCGTGCTCGACAGGTACAAGCGCATGCTGTTGGATGTTGCACACATCAAAGACAAGGAGATCGACTTCCGCGTCGAGGGGGCCGACATCGCGATCGACAAGTTCGTGCTCGACGCGATCGCGGACCCCATCGGGAGACTGCTGCGCGACATCGTCTCCCGCTCTATCGAGACAACCCAGGAACGGTCAGACGCCGGCAAGCCAGAGGCGGGACTGGTCCGGATCGAGGCGGAGGATCACCAGAGCCACATCACGATCAGCATTCTGCACGACGGCCGGCCGCGTGACGTCGAACTGATACGTACCGAGGCCGCGGGATCTGACACGGCACCCGCCGAGATCGATCAGCTCAGCGACGACGAAGTGAAGCTGCTCCCGCTCGCCTCCTGGTACCCGACAGGCGACACGACAGGTGTCATGGAGGCCTTCTTGTCGCAGCGCGCGTCGATCAGGGTGCACTCCAGAGACGGGCTCGAAGCGACCACGATCGTCCTGCCCCTCGCGGGAGCCGTGATCGGGGCCATGACCGTGCGCGTCGGGTCGGGGGTCTACGCCATACCGGTGCGGGCGATCAAAGAGATCGTCGCGGTTGCCGCGAATGCCGTTCAATCGCTCGGCGGTGAGCCGGTCATTCGCTTGCGCGAGTCCATCTACCCGTTGGCACGGTGCGGCGAGATCTTCGGTGATTCCACTCGTCACGAGCCGCGTTTCGCGGTCATCGCCGACGCCGACGGAACATCGGCAGCGCTCGGAGTGGATCAGGTCCTCGGGCACCAGGAGATCGTTATCGAGCCGCTCGGTCTTCCCGACGACGCCACCGGGCCTTTCCTCGGCGCGGCGATTCGAGGCGACGGCGATGTCTGCCTCGTGATCGATGTTCGCCGGCTTCTCAGCGAGCACACCGGCACTCAGCACCACGCAGCCGCGGCCTGATACCGAGATATCCGCCGCGGCCATGACACAAGGTAACGCAGAGCAAAGGACGGGATTCATTCCGTCGCACGCCGCTCAGTACCGTTCGACTCTCGCCGTCGCGGGCATACTGCTTCGACGCGTCGCACGACATCGACAGCTGCAGTCTTTCAGTCCGGGATGTCCTTGCCGTGTGGATCGACTCGGGCTCCGGCCAGCGGCTCGGGCGGGAGGTGCTCGAGCCGCTCGGCTGTGCCATGAACGTGGTCGGGAGACACCCCTGCCTCGTCCACGAGCCACGTTTCCCACAGCCTGTGGCGTCTGATGATCTCTCGCCCGGCGCGGAGGCCGTCGGCGGTCAGCGCAATCTCTTCGTTCCGAGCAACGACAAGTCCCCGGCCGACCGCCGACGCGATCGCATCGCGTGTTGACCGCATCGGCGCCAGCCGCGCGAGTGTGGCTGTAGAGACAGTTTCTTGTCCGCGCTCGTGCAGCCGGAACAGCGTTCCCACAACATCATCCGTCGCGATGCGCCGCGCGAGCCGCCGGCGACGCAGCATTCTGACGATGACGCCGTGCGTGGGAGACCCCACCGCGGAGACAACAACGATGCAGCCCGCGACGACTGTCATCGAACCCGCAGCATTCACCGGCTCTTTGCCCCACATCGACGGCACGGCGGTCGCGGCGACATAGCCGACGATCGACACACCGGCCGCGACCAGCACGCTGCACACGACCTGCGTCCTCAAACGCTCGGTCAGCAGCCGCGCCGTGGCGGCCGGGCAGATGAGCATCGCGATTACGAGGATCGACCCGACCGCTTCGAAGCTTGCGACGGTCGCCGCGGCGACAAACACCATCAGCACGTAGTGCAAAACCCCCGCGTGAAAGCCCTGCGTGGTCGCGAGCGACGGATCGAAGGCAGCGATCCTCAGCTCCTTGAACAGCACCACAACGAAGAGCACGGCGGCGACCAGCATGCCGACGAGCACGCCGATCTGCCGAGGGATCGCGCCGAGAAAATCGGACTCGAAGAGCTCGCCCATTGTTCTCGGCGCACCGAACCAGACCAGCGTCTCGAGCTGGCCGTGCAGCAAACAGTCGGCATCAAGATCAAGCTGCCGTATCGCGGCCTCTTCGATCAGCAGGACGCCAAGCGCGAAGAGCACGCTGAACACCACGCCCATCGCGGCATCGGGCTCGATCCTGCCCAGCCGCTTGACCGCCTCGACCAGCACAACCGTGACGGCCCCCGCGATGGACGCGCCGAGAAACATCGCGAACGGGTGCGGCGACGACGCCACGAGAAACGCGATCACCAGGCCCGGCAGCACGCTGTGGCTGATCGCGTCGCCCATCAGGCTCAGGCGGCGCAAGACGAGGAAGTTGCCGAGCAAGCCGCACACCAACGCCGCGAGCACTGCCGCGGTCATCGGGAACAGATCGAGGCCGATGTCAAAGTCGAACGTGGGCCACGTCATCCGGACGCTCCGGCCAGCCTGTCTTCGAGTTCACGGACGAGCTCCGGCGAAAGGACGTGCTCAACCTGATCGACCGACCAGTCGACGTGGCTGGGTGCGACATCAGCGTAGCTCACAAGGTACTGAGCCCAGAGCGCGTGATTCCGACTGACGGCGGCCCCACGCGCAAGCCCAGCACGCGTCGCGCGGACGGCTCCGCCAGTCTCGATCTCAACGAGCCCTCGCCGACGCAACCGGCGCAGCAGCACGACGCGCACCAGCGGCGACCAGCCTCGGAGCCTCGCCAGCTCGTTCACGCTGCGGCGGGACATCGGATCGCCGCCCTGCTCGTGCGTTGCTTCGAGCAGGTGGTCGCTCGCGATGCGGACACGCAGCCGGACCCGACGCACCGTTAGCGCGAGCACGCCCCGTGCAGGCGCGAGAAACAAGCTCACGGCAAATACACCGCCGGCGGTCAGCACGATCACCGCGCCGGCAGGCTTGCCCGGAAGCATCGCAGAGATGACCGACCCGGCGTACCCGCTCATCGCGCCGACAGCGCCCGAGAGAACAACCAGCACGCCGAGCCGGTCGGTCCAGAACCTCGCCGAAACGGGCGGGATGATGAGCAGCGCCACCACCATGATCAGCCCCACCGCCTGAATGCCCGCGACAGTCACGAGCACGATCAGCGCCATCATGATCAGATCGATCAGCGAGATGGGCCAACCGGTCACCCTGCCGAACGCTGCATCGAACGACACGAGGCCAAGCTCTTTCAAGAGGCCGGCGGTCGCCGCCGCACCAACGACGGCGATGCCAGCCATGAGCTTGACGTCACCCGCCTGCATCGTCGCGGCCTGGCCGTACAGAAATGCCGTCAGCCCCGCGCTGCCGGCTGGCGTGTTCGCCTGGATGTACGTCAGCCCGACAATTCCCGCCCCGAAGAACACGCTGAGCACGATCCCGATTGCCGCATCCTCTTGCAGCCGCGTGTGCCGAAGAATCAGCTGGATGCACAACGCGCCGAGCGTGCCCGTCGCCGTCGCGCCAAGAAGGAGCTCAGGCAGCGACGCGCCGCCGCCGGACACGCTCGTGACCAGAAACGCCGCCGTGATCCCCGGCAGCGTCGCGTGGCTGATCGCATCAGCGACAAGCGCGCGCTTGCGGAGCAGCGCGAACACCCCCACCACGCCCGCCGCGAACCCGAGCATCGTCGTCCCGGCCACGACGACCGCGGTGTTGTATCCCGCGCGGAACGTCAGAGTGTCCAGCAGCGAAGGCTCGCCGGCTATCGAAGCGGCGATCACGGCACCGGCTCGCCCGTCTCCGCGCGGGCGACGGCTTCCGCGGCCTGGTCGAGCAGGGTCAGACGCCCGCCGTACGTCTTCTGCAGATTCTCATTCGTGAAGACGGACTCGGCAGGGCCAGCGGCGACGACGCGCATGTTCAGCAGGATCACATCATCGAAGTACTCGCGGACGGTCTGCACATCGTGATGGACGACGATCGCCGACTTCCCCATCGAGCGCAGTTCGCGCAGCACCTCTACGATCGCCCGCTCTGTCGCCGCGTCCACGCCGGCGAACGGCTCATCCATGAAGTACAGCTCCGCCTCCTGCGCGAGCGCCCTCGCGAGAAACACGCGCTGCTGCTGACCGCCCGAGAGCTGGCTGATCTGACGCCCCGCGTAGTCGGCCATGCCGACACGATCGAGGCACGCCTCGGCCGCCTGCTTGTGCTGACGCGACACCGGCAGGCACCAGCCGATCTTCCGGTACCGGCCCATGCACACCACGTCCAACGCCGACACAGGAAAGTCCCAGTCAACCGTCTCACGCTGAGGCACGTAGCCCACCCGCGCTCGCGCCCGCTTGTACGGCATCCCCCAGAACTCGACCTGACCCGACGCGCGGGGCACCAGCCCGAGGCAAGCCTTGATCAGCGTGCTCTTCCCTGCGCCGTTGGGCCCGACAACCGCGATCAGCCGGTTTGCGGGCGCGTCGTAGTCAACATCCCAGAGGACCGGCTTCCGCTGGTACGCGACGGTCATCGCGTGCACGGAAAGCGGGCTCTCGGGCGAGTGCTCGGGCCTTGTCTCCAGCCCGACCACTACTCGGCCGCCGTTTCGAGCTCACCGTTGAGACCGCCGGCCGGCGCCGTCCCGCCGAGCGCACGCGCGATCGTCGTCACGTTGTGATCGATCATCCCGATGTACGTTCCGGGGTAGGTGCCGGGGTCGCCCATCGCATCGCTGAAGAGCTCGCCGCCGATGGTCACGGTGTGCCCCCGCGCACGAGCGCCGGCGATCAACGCTTTGACGTTCCTGTCGGATACCGTTGACTCCACAAACACCGCGGCGATCTGGCGCTCAACCAAGAGATCGACAAGCCGCTCGATGTCGCGAACGCCCGCCTCGGACTCGGTCGAGATCCCCTGGATGCCCACGACCTCGTAGCCGTACCGGCTGCCGAAGTAGTTGAACGCATCGTGGGCGGTCACGAGCACGCGCCTCGATTCGGGCACTGTCGAGAGCACCCGCTCCGCGTAGGCATCGAGCGCGAGCAGCCGCTCGATGTATCCGGCCGCGTTCTGCTCGTACTCGGACGCACCGGCCGGATCGATATCCGCGAGCGTGTCCCGCACGACAGCAACGGTGTTCGACCACGCCGCGACGTCCATCCAGACGTGTGGATCGAACTTGCCCTCGAGCTCTTCCGGCTCGAGCAGGTCGTCGTCCGACAGCATCTCCGTGACGGCGAACACCTTCTTCCCGCTCGTCGCCGCCCGGATCAGCGCGTCGGTCAGCTGTCCTTCGAGCAGCAGCCCGTTGTAGAAGATCACATCGGCGTCCATCAGGCGTCGCACGTCGGATCTCGTCGGCTTGTACAGGTGCGGATCCACACCGGGGCCCATCAGCGTTTCGACATCCGCTCGGTCACCGGCGACGCCCGCCGCGACGTCCGCGATCATCCCCGTCGTGGCAACAACCCGCAGCGGCTCGCCGTTCTGGGCCTCCGCGGCCGAGCCGATGAGCATCGCCGCCGCGGCCGAAACCACCGTCAGAACACCTCGCATCAACCTGGTCGTCATCGAAATCGCCCCTTCCGCGGCCCCGCCGCGTTCGAATTCCGGCCCGCGCCGCCTGCCGGTTGCCAGAAAGTGTAGGCTAGGCTACAAATCCGAAGAAATCGCCATAACCGCGGTCGCACCGCCCGCGCGGATCGCGTCACCCGCCCGTCCGCTTCTCCTCCGTGATCCTGCGGAACCGCTCGAGCGTCGCGTCGCTCACATGGTGCTCGATGCCCTCGGCGTCAACGGCCGCGATATCGGGCGGCACGCCGATGGACAGCAGGAATCGCTCCACGATCTCGTGGCGACGCCGGCACGCGGCCGCGAGCGTGTGCCCGCTGGCCGTTAGCCCGACCGGCTTGTAAGGCTCGGTCCGCACAAGGCCGTCACGCTCAAGCCGCTGGAGCGTCCGGATCACCGTCACATGAGTCACGCCGAACCGATCCGCAAGGTCTGTGACGCGGCACGTCCCGTGCGCCTCGATCGTGTCCGCGATCGCCTCGACGTAGTCCTCGGCGATCTCGGCGGCATGATCCTGCCTGGTTCTGGCGTGCGCGGCTGGCTCCGATGCGTCGGTCATGGGCGTCTCTGAAGGCCTTCCCTAAACGGTAGCCCCCTGCCGGCGGCGGCTATACTCCGCCCTTCGCGGCATAGCGAGCCGCCACTTTAGCTCAGTTGGTAGAGCGGAGCTTTCGTAAAGCTCAGGTCGCCGGTTCAAGTCCGGCAAGTGGCTTTCAGGGTTGAGGCCGGTTTCAGGCTTCCCCGACAGCGACATCACCTAAAAACTCCGAGGAAACAATTCGTCTCTACTTTCGCGTCATGGCGGCGAGTGATGCCGAGCTGCGCGCAGTCGAGCGACAGCAGAATGCCCCAGCCCTCAGGCGAGGGCAGGTCAGCGACGGGCTCGATGTGCGGAGCCCGGGTCACGACGGAAATGACAATCAGGCCCGGGGCCGATCTAGATCTCGTGGCGATGCTCGTAGTCGTCGGTCTCGACCGAGATCTCGTAGACCGTACCCGGGACGGCCATCGGACAGATCAGGCGAGCCAGTCGGCAGTCTTGCGGGGCAACACCCAGCTGCTCGTAGGCTTGATCGACGAGTTGTGCGGAGAACCCAAACGCGGGCTTCTTCTCCGCGGCGGGCTCTCGGAGTTCGAAGACCGCATCACGAAGCATGATCGGCGACGAGGAGTTGCGGTGGTACTTCGCCGAAGGCGAGGACCCCCAATCCACCGCGCTGCACTCGATGCGGAGCGAGCCCGGATCGACCGACCGGTGCACGAAGATATCGAACACCATCGACAGCATGGGCAGGTGAGGCCGCACACCAAACTTCAGCGCGTGCTCGCGGCTCGGAACCGCAGTCGCACACTCCAGCACCTCGCCAGTCGCAACGCTGGATCGGCCCGGCCGCCCGAGCAGGCCGCCGACAAGCTGGAGCACGACCTCCGACCCCGACTCGACGCGCTCAAGCTCCGCACCCCGAAGCTCGGTGGCTGATGGGATGAGACACGGCGGCCCGGCGGCTGAAACGTCGTGATCCGATGCCGGATCGATCGGGCGAAACGTGTTCCGGAGCGGATGCTCGGTGGGTTCGGTCTCGCTCGGATCGGGTGACGCGAACCGCCACGCGCTCCGTCGTGCGATGGGCAACGCCAAGCCCGCTCGAAGCCTCTGGATGCCGTGCGAAGCCGAGATCGTCGCGATGTCGGCGAACCCCTCAACAGCCGATTCTGTGACCATCACACAGTGGTACGACTCTTCGATCTGCCCGCCGATGCGGTACCGCGCCGCGTCGAACATCAGCTTGACAAACCGGCGATCGGCAGACTCCGAGTCGGCGATCGCGCCGTCGAGCATCATCCGGAACGTCGCATCATCGCCGGCGAACGACTTCGTCGCCGCGGTGAACGACTCGTGTGCATGCACCAGATCCGCGGCAACGGCATCGGAACCGAGCTGCTTTGCGATGAGATTGGCCGCACGTGTGAGCGCGACCCGGCCCACCATGTGACTCGCCCCCACTTCGATGGGCTCTTCGAACGCGGCCTTCCAGAGCCGCCAAGCCGGGGAGTTCTCCAGCCCGATCGCCCGGGCAAGTTCAACGGCAGTCCGCGGCCTCGCGGGCAGCCGTTCGAACGACTCCCTCAACGCGTTTCGCAACGGCCCGAAGTGCTCCGCGAGAAAGCTCGCGAGATCATCGCTCTGAGCAGCCACCGCCGCGACGCGTTCCCACTTCGGTTGCTTATCGGTGATGCTCATGGTGGCCCCGCCAGCGTACAGGAAGCCACGACTCAGAGATCTGCCCTTGCCATAAATTTTATGAAAATTCTTGCATGACATATTGACTCGGCCATCACGATCGAGGACATTCGGCGGATCGGGGCGGAGAGACACGCCTCGCGAGCCGCTGGTCACACGGGCCACCCGGCTTCCACAGGGACAGAGATCGAGACAAGGAGATTCGTGATGAAAGCTCTCGCTACCGGCTGTGTGTGCGCGCTCGCCGCGGCCACCAATGCATCCGCCCAGACCCAGGTCCTCTACAGCTCGTTCGACGTCGGCGATACGTTCAACGTCGGCGCGTCCTACTAGATCAACGGCGACGATCCCGGGGGGCTGTTCACCGCTCGCTTCGACCAGGGCTTCACGTTCACCGTCGACGGCGATGGCTTCCAGCTCGATTCGATCGAGATCGCGGGCCGCTGGCTGACGGGTGCGAACTCGTTCAATTTCTCGCTGTACACCGCCGAGCCCAACGGCGCATTCCCCGTCTCTCAGCTTGAGCCGGGGGACTTGCTCGAGACGATCACCATCGGCGGCTTCAGCGACGGCAACATCGGGCTCGACACCGAGATCCGCGAGGGCTTCTCGAGCGTCAAGACGCCGCTTGTTGACGGCGAGACCTACTACCTCGTCGCTGAGACGACCGACGCCGCGGGCGAGTTCCTCTGGTCACAGTCGACGCTTCCCGACTTCGCCGATCGCGAGACGCGAGCCTTCCGCCAGAGCGACACCGCGCCGTGGCTGCTCTTCGACAACAACCTCACCGCGGCCTTCCGCGTGAACGGCGTGATTCCTGCGCCCGGCACCGCGGCGCTCCTCGGTCTCGGCGGTCTCACCGCTGCACGTCGCCGTCGCTAACCCGATCGTCTGGTTCCGTCTCTCGCACTCGTCGCGGACACGCGGCGGGTGACCTTGGCGGGTGCTCTCTCGCAGTGAGGCCCCGCGTACATGGGCAGTTCACACAAAAACAGGTCCACAGGAAACAGGGAGATCGCTATGAAATCCGTCACGTTCGCCGCGCTTGCCGCGTCCGCGTCGCTCGCCGCACCCGCCTCGGCCGATGTGCTGTTCAGCAACTTCGGCCCGGGCGACTCGGTCGCCTTCCCACTCTCCTACGCCGTCGGCGGCGAGGATCCCGGCGGCTTCTACGGCGGCCGGTTCAACAACGGCTTCGCGTTCAGCGTGTTTGGTCCCGACGACTACGTCGTCGACTCGATCGAGGTCGCCGGTCGTCTCTTCGGCGGTGACAACGCCTTCCGCTTCTCAATCTTCACAGCCGTGCCCGCAACGATCGGGGTCGAGCCGGGTGATCTCGTCGCGTCGACGGTCGCCTCAGGCTTCAACAGCGGCCTCAACGGCGGCCAGCCGAGCATCAGCGAAGGGCTGCTCGCCCCTGGGACCGTGCTTGAGAACGGCCGCGTCTACTTCCTTGTCGGCGAGGCCACCGACCCGCTGGGCGAGTTCGCGTGGGCGCAGTCGCCCCTGACCGGCAACGATGGCCGCACGACCTGGGCAACCCGCGTCGGCGATCCGGCAACGACGCCGTGGACCATCTCCAACTCGCAGTCGACCGCGTTCCGTATCAACGGCAGCTTTATCCCCGCGCCCGGCACCGCAGCCACACTCGGCCTGATCGGTCTCGCCGCTACGCGCCGTCGCCGCTGATCCAACACCCGAAACCGCGACACGGAGACCCAACCATGAAACGCAACCCTTGTACCCCCGCGATCGCGGCGATCGCGCTCGCGGGCTCGGCACACGCCGATGTCGTCTTCTCCAGCTTCGGCCCGGGCGACAGCGCCCGGCTCTCGGGCTTCACGATCTCGGGCCCCGACAACACGTTCTTCTCGGCAACGGGCATGGACATCGATTCCGCGTTCCCGTTCACGCCGTCCGGCGCAACGTTCACACTCGACTCGATCGAGGTGCCAGCCTTCAAGATCCAAGGCGATGGCGGCAACTCCATGGAGTTCAGCATCCATCGATCCGCCGCGAACGGCCTACCGGGCGAGGTGCTCGAAACCTTCAAGATCTCCGACCTTCCCTCGCTCGGGCCGGATCTCCCGATCTTCACTTTGGAGTCATCGACCAACCCGCTGCTCGTCGAGGGCGAGCGCTACTGGGTGTCGTCATCAACCACCGTGTCCGATGGCGTCTTCTCCTGGCGAGCGAGCGAGTCCTCACTCGGGCTTGAAGAGTTGTGGGCGATCAGCTTCGACAAGAAGCCGTGGCGCATCGAGGATCCCGCGCGAGAGATCGCGGCGTTTCGTGTAAACGGCACCGTGATTCCGGCTCCGGGTGCCGCAGGTCTTGTGCTCGGGAGTAGCCTCTTGCTCGTGCAACGACGGCGACGAACACTCACCTTCTGAAGATCGCGGATCGGCGAGGCGGAGACCGTCAGGCCTGGGCACGCGCGTCACGGCTTCGGCGGGGTGGGCTGAACACTGCGGCGGCGGTGGACTATCTGACTTGCCATTTGAAGCTTGTCGCTATCGCTGGAGGAATCGCCATCGAGAAACGAGCGCGCGGATTCACGCCGATCGGCACGGGATTCACCCGAAGCCGTCCTTGGAACGCTGCGGTAGCACGCTTGCAAGCCGTTGCTAGAGCAAACTGATCGTCGTTGGACATCGGCGAGCGGTCGAAAAGCCGGCTTGGCTAACCCACAGCGGGTAGCGGCGAACCATCTCTCAATCGCCATGCTGTACGACAATTGGCCGGCAGCGAGGCGGAGCGCCACGGAGCCGTGGTCGTCGATTTGATCTTGCATACGATTGCATTGGTGGGTCGGGTCAGGCTAAACGCGGGTTACGATTGTTGCGAAATACCGCGCGAAGCAATCTAGGAACTGGCTCCAGCTCCGGGATGAGTGAAGCGAGATCAGACTCGCTCCATACAGAGATCTCAGCGTTCGCGATCTCGTTCGCACGGCTAGCACCGTCCCCTAGCTCGAGGAGCAGCGCGTGGGCAGTTTCGGAGGCTGTGATTGTCGTCCCCCAATTCTCCGTGAACACATCGGGTACGAGTGCTCCGCACAACCTCGCTGTCGTGCCGCGCGCATTCGCGGTTCTCAAATGTGTCCTCGGCTCTCCTCGCTTCGAGCCGCGTAAGTTGATGACAGTTTCGCCCATCGTGAAAGTTACCTTCACTGCAATCGTGTTCCTCTCGGTACAGCCGGGCAGGCGAGCAGAGGTCGTCGCCTCGGAGTTGGATCATGGCGACGGCATCGAGAAAGCGTGGGGCCCCGCAGCTCAGCACGCTGCAGCGTGAAGCGAACGCATCGCGCGAGCATTTCGGTATCGCCTATGGGTCGCTGTCCGCCCCGATGAGCGCAGCCGAGTCCGAACGCAGATTCGGACGATCGCGCTGGGCGTGGCGTGCGCTCGCACGCTCCGACGAGATCGCGAGCGAGCCTTCAGCGGGGTGATGCTCTTGGCGGTCGGCAAGGCCCGATCGCAGGCACGGGAGCCGGCGGGCATTTCATGCCGTGCCGCGATCCTCAGGCATCCCCCTGTATCGATGCTCGCCCGGCCGCTTGCGGCTGCCGTGCCTCTCGTAGACCCGGCGCGCTTCCTGCCGGGCGTGAGACGTCTTTCGCACCGAGAAGATCCGCTGCTGCGCGTGCCGATAGGCCTCTGCGTGGTCCACGATCGGCGGCGGGTAGCCTGGCTCGTTTGATCTCGACCCGGCGAACAGATCGGCCTCGTCGCCAGCGCCGTTCCCAAAGTGCTTCCAAGGCTCGTGGATCAGCGCGTCTGGAACGGCCGCGAGTTCCGGCACCCATCTGCGGATGAACACCCCGCCCGGGTCCTGATCCTTGCTCTGCTTGATCGGGTTGTAGATTCGAACGGTGTTGATGCCCGTGACGCCGGACTGCATCTGGAACTGACTGAAATGGATGCCGGGCTCGAAGTCCAAAAAGTGCGTCGCCAGCTCGACCGCCGTAGGCCTCCAGTGCAGCCAGAGGTGATAGCTCGCGAAGCTCACGAGCATCGAACGCATGCGAAAGTTCATCCAGCCCGTTGCTCGAAGGCACCGCATGCACGCGTCCACGAAGGGGTAACCCGTGCGGCCGAGCCGCCAGGCGTCGAATCGCGCGCGATCGCGGTCGGTCCAGTCTGCCTCGTCCTCCTCTCGGAGCCCGTCGTACGCGCGGTTCATGTTGCGCAGCTCGATGTCCGGCTCCGACTCAAGCTTCTGCATGAAGTGGCAGTGCCAACGTAGCCGGCCCTGGAAACTGGTCATGCTCTTGAGCCACCGAGGATCGCGATCGTCATCGGCGCGGAGCGCTCGCTGACGGGCCTTGAGCTCGTGGTGGATGAGCCGCATGGAGATCGAGCCGAAGGCCAGGTGCGGGCTCAGCCGGCTGCAGCCGCGTTCGCCGGTGAGGGGGCTGGCCATGTCCGCGCGGTAGTTCACGCCTCGGCTTTGAAGAAAGCCCCCGAGGGTTCCTAGTGCCGCCCGTTCGCCGCCGTGTTGCAGGTCGGTCTTGGTCGTCGCCGCGAGGCCGAGTTGTTCGGGCGTGCGCCGCTCGCCGAAGTCCCAGTCGGCGGCGATCGTCGAGATGCAGCGGATGCCGGTCGGCGGTTGGGCGATCGGCTCGTTCATGCGCCGCTGCCATTGCCTCGCCCAGCCGTTGCGATCGTTGAGGCCGCGGATCACGCCGTGCTGCGGGATCTCTGTCCATCGGACGCCGGCCGCTCTCGCCCATGCCTTGACGCGGAGATCGCGGTTGAACGTCAGCCGATTGCCCGTCTCTTCGTGCGACCAGAGCGTGGCAACACCGCCCGGGATCTCGTCGGCGAGCCGATCAAGGACTTCGGGCATTTCGCCGGTGCGCACAGTCAATCGGGTGCCGATCTCTCGCAGCCCGGCGTCGAGATCGGCGAGGCAATCCTCGATGAACCGCGAGTGCGACGCGTCCCACTCCGGCGACTCGAGCAGGCTCGGCTCGTAGCAGTACAGGCACACGACCGGTGCACCCGTTGCAGCCGCCTCGGCCAGCGGGCGGTGGTCGTGCAAACGAAGATCGCGCTTGAGCCAGACGATGTGGGTCACATCGCTGCGGTTCGTTAAAGTTGTTCGGTTGGTTTCAGGTCCGCCCAGGTGATGACGCGCGGCGTGACCGAGCTGGCCAATAGGGCTGCAGGGACTTGAACCCTGACTAACAGAATCAGAATCTGTCGTGCTACCGATTACACTACAGCCCCACCAGATAATCGGCAGTCGGGCGGGCCAAGGCAAGCGGCTGCGGGATCGGCGATCAGAATCAGGCGGCCGAACGCCGGCTGACGATCGAGACCGCCTTCATCACGTCCCGGCAGATCGGCAGCATGCGGTCGAGCTGGGTCAGGCGGAACATGTCCTCGAGCCCGCAGCTGGCGTTCACCACCGCCACCCGGCCTCCCAGGATGTTCAAGCGGTTGTTGAGAAAGACCATCATGCCGAGCGAGGTCGAGTCCATCGCCTCGACGTTCTGCAGGTCGATGATGACGTGCGACCCCTCGCCGCGCCTTTCAAGCTCGTGGAGGATGGTCTCGACCAGGTCGGCTGCTTCTGTGCCCCACAGCCGATCGATCGCCACCGTCGCCACGAGCGCATCGTCAATGAGGTCGAAGCTCGCGAGCTCCGGCCGGATCTGCGGCTCGGAGAGCATCGGGCTCTGCGGGACCTGGCTCGAGGGCACGCCCGAGGCGGTGCGTCCCGCCGGCTCTCGCGCGGGGGGCGTCGGTCCATCGCTTCCGTCGGTGTTACGCTTTCGCCGCTTGCCGAACATGGTGTCCCTCCGGCCCCCGCCTCGGGTTGGTGCGTGGAGCGGGCCCGGTCAGACCCGCGAGGAATTCTGATCAGCCTTCGCCGGTCTTGCGGAGCGGCTTGGCTCGGCCGAACGGGCTCGGTGCGCGGTTGACACTGCGTCGCGGCCCGACCGGCGGGGGCGGGGCCTCGCTCGGCTGCGCGGGCTCGGCCTTCTGAGCGGGCGCGGGCGGCGGCGTCTGCTCGCGTTGGGGCTCGGGGTCCTCGCTGCCGTTGAGTCGCCTGTCTCGCGCCTCGTCGATCGATCGATCGAGCCGGCCGAGAATGTTGCGGACCTGGTTGATTGTGTGCTCGGACGTTGTCATCGTTTGCTCCCCGATGGGCTATCGGAGATGGGGCGCCGTGGCTGAGCCGGCGGGCCCGCGTGAGACGCCGAGCGGCGGAAGATGATCCGATTGTGCCGGATGCCCCAGGCCGCCGGGCATCGCCCGCCCGCCGGCCTCCCGGTTCGCGGACCTCCCACACCGGCTAGGCTCCCCCGATCGAGGTTCACCCATGACTCAACCGCATCCGTCTCAAGCTCCGCCTTCGCCACCCCCGGCTGCCCCGGCGGCGGCATTCGTCCCCGCGCAGCCCGCGCCGGACCGGTCCGACCCTGTCCAGACACAGGGCGTCCGCGAGCTGTTCTGGCAGAACGTCATCCGCGAGATGCTGACCGCGCTATCGACCGCGGCGATGCGTCGCGACGCGCAGGTCCAGGCGGCGAAACGCAAGGTCATGACCACGTCGATCGAGACCGCCGACGGCACGATCAGCGAAGCCGTGATCGCGCCCGAACCGCCGGAGGACAACCTGTTCGACGGGCGTCTCGCCCTGATCACCACCCAGGGCACGAGAATCCCGATCGCCGGGGTGATGCCGATGTTTGCCTGCGGGATCAACACGTCCGACCATGCGCGCCGGCTCTCGGTCGCCGTTGAATGCACGGTCTTCCAGGTGCGCACCCCGACGGGCGAGGTCTACACCCTCCCGCTGCACGAGGTACGTGGATTCCACGCGTTAACACCCGAGCTGGTCGACACGCTCAAAGCCCAGGCCGCGCCCGTGATGCCCACGACCGACGAGCCCTTCGGGTTCGCGGCCTTCACAAGCCTCGCCCGCGACGCAGAGGCCAACGCCGGTGACAGCCCCAGTGACAGACCGGGTGCCAGCGGTAAGGCCTGAATCGACCCGCGTACGATGTGCGTAATCGCTCTCTGGAGAACTACATGCGCACACTCGTCGCGGTCCCGGTCTACAACGAACAGAAGCACGTCGCCCGAGTGCTGGAGCGGCTCCGCGAGCATCACGCGGACGATGTCCTGGTCATCGACGACGGCTCGACCGATGCCACGCCGCAGCTGCTGGCCACGTTCCCGGTCGAGGTGATCCGCCACTCGACGAATCGCGGGTACGGTCGAAGCATGCAGGACGCGTTCCGCTGGGCCGCGGTTGATGGCTTCGACTGGGTCATCACGATGGACTGCGACGAGCAGCACGAGCCCGAATCGCTTCCTGCCTTCTTCGATGCCATCCGCGGCGACAATGCCGACGTCATCAGCGGCTCGCGGTACCTCGTTCCGATCGAGGAGCAGAACCCCGATACCTGCCCTCCACAAGACCGCCGAGAGATCAACGGCCTGATCACCGAAGAACTGAACGAGCGGCTGGATCTCGGCCTGACCGACGCGTTCTGCGGGTTTAAGGCGTACCGCGTGCGATCGCTGGCGGGCCTGAACCTTGATGAGGACGGCTACGCGTTCCCCATGCAGTTCTGGGTGCAAGCCGTTGCCGCGAAGCTGCGGGTGTCCGAGGTGCCGATCCGGCTGATCTACAACGACCTGACGCGGAGCTTCGGCGGCCCGCTTGACGACCGGGACAACCGGCTGACTCACTACCGCCGGGTGCTGCACTGCGAGCTCGAGCGCTGCGCGGACCGGCTGCCGGCGTCGGCAAGAGCCGGCGCCGAGACCGGCTGCTGCGGATCGTGACCGAGCCGCACCTCGAGTTCCACCCGCGGGCCGCCGCGTGGCGAACCCGAGACTTCACAACGCTCGACCACGACGATCTGGCCGATCGAGAACGGCTGGGCCTGCCCACCGACCGCCCCGTCGTGATGTTGGGCCACCAGCCCGGCTTCTGGCACCCGGGCATCGTCGCCAAGCTCTTCGCGGCGAGCGCGGCCGCGGACAAGCACGGCGCGACGCTCGCCTGGCTCGTGATCGACACCGACGACACGGACCCCGCGGAGATCCGCATCCCCGTGCTAGGTGAAGACGGCGGCCTCCGCGTGAACGCCTGGAGCTTCGGCGGCGGTCGATCGTCCGTGCCGGCTCCGTCGGCGACGCGAGACCCGATCGACCCTGTGTCACCCGACGGCCTCAGGCATGCTCTCGAGTGCGCGGAACATCGGCTGCACGCTGCTGTCAAGGCGCTGCGCTCGCACCGGCACGCGAGGTCGATCGCCGCGCAGTTCACACGTGCCGCGATCGGGTTGCTCGGCCTGCACGCACCGCTCCTCGTCTTTGCCAGCGATCTTCCAGATACCAACGCGTACCAACGGGCGGTCGATGCCATGCGGCGTTCACCGAGCGACGTCGCGAGCCGGTACAACAAGGCAGTGCACGCCTTCCCAGATGCGGGAGTCTCCCAGCTGCGTGTGGGCGATGACGCCGAACTCCCGCTGTGGCGTGTGAGCAGCGGCGGGACGCGTCTGCCGATGCGCGCGTCTCAGCTCGGCAGCGCAAAGAGCTGGCCGAGAGCGCTTCTTACATCCGGCATCGCTCGCGCATCGCTGTGCGACCTCTTCGTTCACGGCTCCGGCGGCAAGGCCTACGAGCCGATCAACGACGGGTGGCTGCCCGAAACGCTGCACGCAACCCTCGCGCCGTTCACCGCAGCGACCGCGACCATTGTGCCGCGCTTCCCGGGACGGGGCATATCGGCCCGCGAGGCGGCCAGAGCGCTCTGGCGCGCGCAGCACGCCGAGCACCACCCCGGGGTCGTAGGCGACACGGACGCGGAGCGCGCCCGCGAATCGCTGGTCCGGGAGATCGAGCATCTGCCCCGCGACTCCGTGGAGCGCGCAGAGGCGTTCGGGGCGCTGCACGATCTCATCGCAGACCATCGGCGGCGCAACTCGCCCTCGCTCGGCACGCTCGCCGAGGCGGCCGCCGTCGCGAAGCAGGCCGCTGCCGAGCAGCCGCTCCGCAACGACCGAACGTGGTCGTTCCTCATGCACGACGCCGACGCCATCCGCGATCTCGCCGCGATGGTCGCGTCGCGCACAAACGAATAGACCCGGAACGGCCGCCGTCCGAGCGGGCGCACACGCGTGATCCGCCGGTGCTTTCAGACGACGTAGACTCGGCCATGCGTGTACTGCTCTGGGCGCTGGTCCTATTGGTCTGCGGTTGCTCGCATGACCCGGCGACCGAAACCGCCGACGGGCCCCGCATCGTGTCGCTGTCGCCCGCGGCGTCCATCATGCTCCGCGAGGCCGGCGTCGAGGGCTCGATCGTCGGCCGGCACGGCTGGGACGCGACGCTCGATCAGCGGATCCCCGTCGCGGGTGATCAGACCGGGCTGGACTACGAGCGGCTCATCACTCTTGATCCTTCTCACATCGTGATCGAATGGGGCGCGCGAGAGATCCCGCCTCGGCTGCAATCCCTCGCAGCCGCGCGCGGGATCACCCTCATTCCCGTCGAGACGCTCACGCTTGAAGACATCGCCGCGTCGTGGCAACGGGTCGCGGAAGCGTTCGGGACCGACCCGGAGCGCATCGACCTCAGCGCGTTCCGGCGTCGATCCGACCGGCGGGACGCCTGGGGATCCGTCCTGCTCGTTGTGTCGTCCTCGCCCACCTTTGACTGTCTCGGGCCGGGCTCGGCGCACCATCAGCTTTTGGTTCTCGCCGGCTTCGAACCGGCGCTCGGCGACGGCGCGCCGTGGGTCTCGCTGGACCTCGAGGACGTCATCCGCCTCGACCCGGCCTGCATCGCGATCATCCAGCCGGGCTCGGAGTCCGACGACAGAGCGGCACCGCTCCTCAGCCGGCTCGGACCGCTCGCCGACACCGACGTGCGGGCGGTGCGGCTCGGACGCGTCGTGCTGATTGACGACGAGAGCGCTCTCATCCCGAGCACCAACCTCGCGGAGATCGCGGGCCAGATCGCCGACAAGCTCGCGGCGCTCGGCCCGCTACCATCGCCGCCATGACCGATCCATCGCACGAAACCGCGTCATCGGCCGCCCTCGATCCCGTTGCGCTGCTCGGCGAGCGCTTCAAAGCGGCCATCGAGGCGGCGTTCGGAGAGCAGCTGAGCGGCGGACCGGCAGACCCGCTCATCGCGCCCAGCAAGCAGCAACATCTGGCGGACTACCAATCAAACGCCGCGATGGCGCTCGCGAAACGCGTGCACCTGAAACCCCGCGAGGTCGCGGAGAAGATCGTCGCCGAGCTCGACCTGGGCGACATCGCCGAGCCGCTGTCCGCGGATTCCATCGCCGGACCCGGGTTCATCAACATACGCATGCGGTCCGACGCGTTGGCCCGGCTGCTCGGCGCGATGGCCACGCCCTCGCTCGGCGTCGATACGTCGGGCGGCGAGACGATCGTCGTTGACCTCTGCGGCGTCAACCTCGCCAAGCAGATGCACGTCGGGCACCTACGCGCCACGGTCATCGGCGATGCGATCGCACGGGTGTTCGAGAAGCTCGGACACGCCGTGATCCGGCAGAACCACGTCGGCGACTGGGGTCTCCCGATCGCGATGGTCGCCGCCAAGCTGCGGTCCGAGGCAGACGCCGGGCGGCTGTCGATGGACGCGGTCACACTCGACGACCTGGATCGGCTCTACCGCGTGGCGAAGATGGAATCCTCTGCCGACCGCAGGGGCCTGGCCGCCGTCGAGCGGTTCAAACTGGGTCCCAAGGCGCGGGCCGAGCTCGAGGAGCAGGTCGCGGGCGCGGAGGAGGCGCTCGCAAAGGCGAAGGATGCGCTCGTCAAGCTTCAAGCCGGCGACCCCGAGATGGTCGCGGTCTGGCAGCGGCTGTATGACGTCACGATGTCCGCATGCCTGGAGACATGCGCACAGTTGCACGCCAACGTCACGCGGGAGGCGACCGCGGGCGAGAGCACGTACCGCGACGAGCTGGCGGGTATCGTCGAGACGCTGACCACGTCAGGGCTCGCCGAGGAAGACGACGGCGCACTCATCGTGCGCAACGAGGGCCTCGACCCGACGCTGGTGCGGAAGAGCGACGGCGGCTTCTTGTACGCGACGACCGACCTTGCGGGCATCAAACGCCGCGTGCAAACGCTCGGCGCCGACCGCGTGATTTACTGCGTCGACGCGAGGCAGGCGTTGCACTTCAAGCAGGTCTTCGCAACGGCGAAGAAGGCCGGCTTCTCAACGCGCGGCGAACGCGAAGCCGCACTCGAGCACGCGCCCTTCGGCATGGTGCTCGGCGAGGACGGGCGGCCGTTCAAGACACGCTCGGGTGAGAATGTGAAGCTCGCGGACGTGATCGAGGAGGCGACGGCTCGCGCTCGCAGGGTCACGGCTGAGAAGAACCCCGACCTTGATGATGCCGAGCTTCAAGAGATCGCTCAAACCGTGGCAGTATCCGCTTTGAAGTACGCCGATCTCTCGAGCGACCGCGTGAAGGACTACGTGTTCAGCTACGACCGCATGGTGAGCTTCGAGGGCAACACGGGCCCCTACCTGCTGTTCGCGAACGTGCGAATCAAGAGCATTTTCCGCAAGGCGCAGGACCAGCGGCTCGCCGAGGGATTCGAGCTGGCTCAGTTCGCCGTAGACGAGCCGGCAGAAAAGCATCTCGCGCTCACGCTCCTGCGCTACCCGGGCACGATCCGGTCGGTCGCGGCGTCGCTCGAGCCCCACCGCCTGTGCGGGTATCTCTACGAGCTCGCGGGCGCGTTCAGCGGGTTCTTCGAGGCGTGCCCGGTGCTCAAGGCAGAGGACGAGGCGACCCGGCTCAGCCGCCTGCGGCTCTGCGATTTGACCTCACGCGTGCTCACCGACGGGCTCGACGCGCTGGGAATCAGGACCCTCGATCGCATGTGATTCGACCTCATCGAGCAGTCGGCCGACTTCCGCGACGACATCGGTGATGGCCGCCAAAGGCTCGTTGAAGCGCTCGCTCAGCGTCGCGTCGAGACAGCTCGCGGCTTCATCGATCAGCGTTCGCACGCCGTCGTTGATCGCGCCGACGCCGGGCTGCTCCCGGCTCGCGGCGAGCACCTGCGACGTGCGGTGTGTCTCGGCGCGGAGCCGCTTCACCGTCGTCCGCACGCGGTCGGTCGCATCGGACGAGCGCTCGGCGAGCTTTCTGACCTCGTCTGCGACCACGGCGAACCCGCGGCCGTGTTCACCCGCCCTCGCCGCTTCGATGGACGCGTTCAACGCCAGAAGATTCGTCTGATCCGCGATGGAATCGATCTCGTCCACGAGCGGCACGATGGCATCGCTGGTGGCCAGCAGCCCCTCCGCCGCGTCCGGCACCCCGGCCGCCTTCCCATCGGCTTCCGTTCCACCGGGCTCCTCAGCAAGCAGCCTCATGGCGGACCGAAGCGATTCATCAGCTCGGGCTATTTGTTCCGGCCGCTGTTCGCTTGTTTCGTCAATGAGCTGCCCGATGCGACTCAACTCTCCACGGGCTCGAGAGATCAGTTCACCGAGAGTCTTCCGGGCCGCCATGGACTTCTCAGACGCGAAGGTCTCGGTAGCCTTCGTAGTTGCTCCGACCGTGTGACCGAGCGGCACCTCTGTTCGCTCTGCGTTCACAACGCTCGAAACCGCAGCAGATTCCGCAAGAGTCGGTTCACTCGCTTCACAACGTTCCGGATCGCGATCCTCAGATTGCGCGGCGCCCTGGTCCCGGGCCGGCACCTTCCTGGACTCCGCAGTCGATGTCACACCGGACGCCCGCTTCGTCAGAATGCGGCCGGCGATACAGCCACCTGCGAAGCACGCGACGCAGGCAGCGGCTTGCACGGTCATTGTCGATCCTGCGCGGCTGCCCACCGTTAACGCTCTCGAGTCCGCCTTCGCTGGCGCTTCGTTGGAAGCCGCCGCCCGCGGGGGATCGGCTGGTCGGCGGAGCCGCGACGCCGTGCGGTCAGGCTCGGTTTGTCTCTGCGCAGCAGGCTCCCGGGCCTCCTGCGTGATCGCTGAAGCATCGATCACCGAAGGTGCCGCGGCGGTCACACTGGTAAGCGGTGGTTCATCACGAACCGGTCCGGCGTTGCCTTCGGCAGGTCGTGCGGGATCGGCTGCCTCGCTCGGCGTTCCAACCTCGTCCGTCTCTGCCTGTGGTTCGACCGGGGGCGAGACTTCGCTTTCCGACGATCGCTTCGCCGCATCGATCGCACGCATTTCTAGTTCTTGAACACGGTCCGTTGCGTCTCGGAGAGCAACCAGCGACAAATCCAGTTCCTCGTCCAGCACGGCTTGGGTCCGCGCGCGGTGCCGGGCCGTGGCATCGACAAGGCGGGCCGCCGCTGAACGGACATCAAGCGACGACGAGGTGCGTGCTTCGAGAAGCTCCACAAGTCGGCGGCCGTCGTCTTCCGCGGGCGATGCCGCGAGGCGGGAGAGCAGCGCTCGAAGACGCCGCGGCTCCGCAGCCCGGGTGCCGGTGGCCAGCGACGCGAGCTCCCACGAAGCCCGCTCGGCCTCGCGGGCCGAGCGAAACCGCGAAAGCGTTGTCTGCGCCGATCTGACCAATTGCTCGGCGTCTACCGCTTTGGCCGGTGCCTGCGCCGTGTCATCGGCGACGGGCTGAGATCGACCGTTCTCGCCCCCGGTCGTGGCGGCCCACGACAGCACGAGTGCCCCGATGATGGCGTGCTTCCGCTTCATGGTCGGGTTATCGGCGACCCGCGCGGCCGCATGAAGCCCGACCTTCGCGCCTCGACGATCTACCTGCCGCCCAAGCCGACACAGAGGTACCAAAAGAACAGGCCGACCCCGAAAAGGGTCGGCCCGTCTGAAGTCACACAATGTGGAGCCTGCGTCGGCTCAGAGCTGGATCTGAACCTGTCCCGTGATCGCGACCTGCCCGTCGCTGTCCGAGGTCAGCAGGCCGAGCCGGGTGTTGGCGCCGGCGAAGCCACCGGTTTCGGTTGGGTTGTTCACGAAGACGATGGCACCGGCGGACAGCTTGACGGCGCGGCTCCCGGCGAACGGCCAGTAGTTCACGTTGCCCTGCAGCGTGTTGAACGGATCGACGTTGCCGGCCCGCTCATCGTCGGGCAGCAGGATGTCCCACGCGCCCGCGATTTCCGTCTGCTCATCGATGAAGAAACCACCCTGAACGGCGACGCCGAAGTCGTTGAACGTCGGCAGGCCGTCCGTATCGGTGTACCGGCCGACGAACTCGGCGAAGATGTTCCAGCCGTCGGGGCTCTGGAAGATGATGTCGCCGCCGTACTGGATGAACAGCGTGCGGACGGTCGCCGGCGCGTTAGCGCTCTCCTGGATGTGGATGTTGCCGCCCACGATGGTTGCGCCGTCGCCGCCCGGGAACTGCCGGATGGAATCGGCGAAGGCGTCGAGATCGCCATCGATTGCAAAGTCGAAGCGGTTGGAGATCGCCCAGTCGGCCTCCGGCGGGTTCGCGGTGAAGTCGGTGTTGAGCGTGCCGGCACCGTCGGTGAAGGCACCGCTGTAGCGCCAGTTGCCCTGCTCGCCCTCGTACATGAAGAACACACCCTGCGACCGGCCCGGGTTGAAGGCCGACTCGACGGTCGTGCCCTCGATGAGCTGGTTGCGGTTGCTGCCCTGGTTGAACGAGCGGAGCAGGTCGATCTTCCGCTGACCCACGGTGACCGTCAGCCCGCTTGAGAACCGGTGCCCGACGTAGGCGTCGAGCAGCGTCCCGATGCCGGCGTTGCCGGTGCCGAAGAAGCCGCCGAAGCCGGCCGTATCCGTGCCGTCGAAGGCGACCTCGATCCGGTAGAACGTGTCCGGGTTGACGACGTTGCCGTCAAAGATCAGGCGCGTCCGAGGCTGGCTGAAGCCGGACTCGAAGCCGTCGGTCGTCGCGTCGTCATCGCTGATGTTGATGTTGCCCCGCGTCTGGTTGTACGCGGAGACGTTGAGCACAAACGTCCCGTCGGCGTTGCCGATCTGGAAGTTGTTGCCCGTCCACGCCGACGTCGGCGCACCGAGCAGCGACGTCCGCTGCTCGGCGTCTGCCAGCAGCTCGGCCGCGTAGCCGCGGGTCTCGTCGAGCGTCTGACCATGCACTGCGCTGGCGGCCGATGCCATGCCCGCCAGCAGAACAAGACGAATGTTCGCGTTCTTCATTGCCACTCCTCTGTCGCAAAGCTCTCGTGCGGTGACTTCTCTGCACCGATCATTCACGAGACGGGCACGGCAGGCCCACGAGGCGCTGCCCTTCTATTCCTGCACGCGTGCGACCGCTCGACAGTCGCGCGAGGCACGCGTATCACCGTACAGCCGGCCATGGTCCGGGATCACTCGAATGATGACCAATGGGCCGGCATTTCCTCGCGCGGATCTGCTCCCGATCCGACACGGTCTGAGGGGCGACGCATGAAGAGGCCGCTCCGACACTCTCGGGCTCCGCCCGACGAACGGGGCACACCCCGTTCATTTCTCTCGCCGCCGGTCGTGAGCGGACATCCAGTCCAACTCAAGCCCCGGTCGAACCCGGGACCGCCTACCGACGCCAGTTTACGCATCGGTTATCGGGATTGCATCCACGCAAAAACCGCCGAAAGTCATGTTTGATGCGTACAGAATACAATCAAAATAATTGATTTTACCTATCAAAGCAGCTGCGCAAAGAATTCGCGAGGGAATTATCAACTCATGGGCGGGTGATCCCACCATCTACTAGGCTCGCCAGCCGAGACCCTTGTCGGCGAGGTTTGTGGGAGCCGCGATGACGGATCGGAAGTTCATCCTGATCATTGAGGACGAGCGCGATCTGGCCGAGCTGCTCCGGTACAACCTCAATGTCGGAGGTTTCGAGGCCGACGTCGCGCGGGACGGCCGCGAGGGCCTGGCCATGGTCAAGGCCAGGAGGCCCGACCTGGTCGTGCTCGACGTGATGCTCCCCGTGTACGACGGCCTCGCTGTCGCGAAGCAGCTCCGTGATGATGACACGACCGCTGATGTCCCCATCATCATGCTCACCGCGAAGGCCGAGGACTCCGATCAGGTTGTGGGGTTGCGTGCCGGTGCCGACGACTACGTGACCAAGCCGTTCAGCGTTCCGGTTTTGCTCGCCCGGATCGAAGCCGTCCTCCGTCGCTCGGCCGGGCGTGAACGGGCATCGACAGTGCTGTCGCTCGGTGCGGTCGATGTCGATACCGAGCGCCACGAGGTCCTTGTATCGAACGCGTCGGTACGGCTGACGCTGACAGAGTTCAGGCTGCTGGCGACGCTCATCGCAGCGCCCGGACGCGTCCTCACGCGTCAGTCCCTGATCTCTCGCGCGATCGGGCCGGGCATCACGGTGACCGAGCGCACGATCGATGTGCACATCGCCGCGATCCGCAGGAAGCTGGGCGACTCGGGTTCGATGATCAAGACGGTGCGAGGGGTCGGGTACCGCATGATCGAGGCGGATCCCACGCGCAGCTAGCACCTTCTCGTGTTGCGCACTCTGCTAGGCTCGGTTTATGGGTGTTGCCTTCGCATCAGGCTCTCGTCGCGTGCTGGTCGCGGGCGGCATCGCAGCGCTCCTGCTGGCCATCGCGACGCCCGTCACACCCCTGCCGCTCTGGGTCGTGCCTGCGAGCGGCGTCATTGGTAGTGCCGCGCTCTTGCTCGTGATCCTCAACCTCACACGCTCCGAGACCGCGGCGCGACACGCGCTCACGCGAATCCTGGAGCCCGAGACAGAGATCACGCTCGAACAAGCTGCAGCGAGGGCCGCCGAGGCGTTGAGTGCTGCCCGCTCGGACGCGGCGAGGGAACAGGATCGCCCGTGGTACACAAGGCCGGAGGCCGGCACACTGCTCGAGGCGTTGAGCGAAGCCACGATGCTTGTGGGCAGCGACGGTGTCGTCCGTCTGGCCAACTCGCGGTGCCAGCGGCTGCTCGGTCTCGATCGGTTGCCGGTTGGCCGCCACGTCGGCGAGCTGATCACAAAGGCCGAGCTGCTCGAAGAGATCGCGAACGCTCGGCGTGGCATGGGAGCCCAGTCGCAGATCCGCCTGCCGAGGCCGGACGGCGTCCTGATCTGCGAAACGGCCGCAACCCCGATCGCGACGGGTGAGCCCGTCGCCGATGTCCTGGTTTCGCTCCGCGACATCACCCAGCTCGCCGGTGCGTTGCAGCTGAAGACCGACTTTGTTGCGAACGCGAGCCACGAGCTGCGGACACCCATCAGCGCGATCCGAGCCGCGGCCGACACGCTCCACGCGGCCGCCGACGACGGGCCGATGAGAGACCGCCTGGTCGGCATGATCACCAACCATGTCACCCATCTCGACGAGCTCGTCCGCGATCTGCTGGATCTCTCGAAGCTGGAGTCCGCAGACGGGCCGGTCACGGTCAAGCCCTTTGCGCTCTCGGATCTCGCGGCCGACCTTGCATCGATGTACGCCGACGCCTGTGATCGGCGTCATCTCTCGTTGAGCTTCGAGCTCGAACCGGCGCTCGAGCGCATGCGGACCGATCGGCGGCTGCTGATGATCATCGCCAAGAACCTTGTCGAGAACGCGACCAAGTACGCCCACGAGCACACGACGATCCGTGTCACCGCCGGGACGCAGTCATCAGAATCCGTCGGCCTGCTCGGACTGGAGCTCCGCGTGTCCGACAGGGGTCAGGGCATCCCCATCTCCCAGCAGCAGCGGGTCTTTGAGCGGTTCTTTCAGGTCGATTCCGCCCGCACGGGCATCGGCTCGCGCGGGACGGGGCTCGGGCTCGCCATCGTCAAGCACGCCGCCAAGCTTCTTGAGGGCACCGTGGATATTGACTCGGTCTGGGGCCAGGGCACGACGATGATCGTGCGGATCCCCGCGTGCGTCGCCGCCGACGATGCACAGTCTTAGAGTGGAGCGACCGACCTGCCCGCCAGCGACTCGAGCTGCTCGGCGACCAGCGACGCCAGCGATGCTGCGCGGCCGGCATCGTTCGGCCTGCCGAACGATGCCTCGATGGTGATCGGCCGAGGATCCGCCCGCCCGCCGGATGTGAAGCGAAGCACGGCCTCCTGCCCGTCCGCGGCGAGCAGCGTCACCACACGCTCGACCGCATCCTCGTAGTCATTCGAAAGAACGGCGACGGCCCCGCGAGGCGCGGCGCGAGCAATCGCCGCGTCGATGTCGTCCCAGTCGGCGTGAACCGTGACAACGCCCCCGCCGCGGAGCTGCGCTGGGGCTACGCGGGGTGGCCGATCCGGAATCCCGGGGTTCGGCGAACACCCGAAACCGGCGGTCAGCACCCCGGCCGAAGCGCCGAAGCCCATTAACGAGGCCGCAAATCGTCTCAGAACGCATCTCTCCATCCAGCGGCCAGGGCTCTGGATACGATTGTGATTGCGAGACGCGGCACGGGCCGGATGCCCGGCGAAGGCGTCTCGAGTACCTCGCCGGCGGAGCCAGGCGCGGAGACGATTCGGTTTGGACGTCACGGTTCGCATCCCTGTGCTCGGTGATTGGGTCGGCGCAGCCGGCCCGGCCGACCGCAACCTCAAGCTCATCCGCGAGGCGCTCGGCGTCAGCATCGCGGCCCGCGACGGCGTTGTCCAGTTGACGGGCCCGGAATCCGGCGTCGCCGCCGCGAGCGCGGTGCTGGAGAAGCTCGGCGAACGATCGACGGACCGCCGACTGCTGGATCGCCAGCAGGTCCTTGAGATGATCTCCGACATCACGACCAGGCAGTCCATGGCAGGCCCTCGCGCCTCCCGCGCAAGCTCGGCGGGAACTGTGTCATGGGAAGGCGACCTCGAGGTTTACGCAGCGGGCAAGCGGATCCGGCCGCGATCCGACAACCAGCGGTTCTACCTCGACGCCATCCGCACGAATGACCTTGTGTTCGGCGTCGGTCCCGCCGGGACCGGCAAGACCTACCTCGCCGTCGCCGCGGCGGTCCACCTGCTCAAGACGGACCGGGTCCGCAAGCTCGTGCTGGTCAGGCCCGCTGTCGAGGCCGGCGAGAGGCTCGGGTTCCTCCCGGGCGACCTCGAAGCCAAGGTGCACCCGTATCTCCGGCCGCTGCTCGATGCGCTGCACGACATGATCGACTACGGCACCATCCGCAGGTTTATGGAGACCGATGTGCTGGAGATCGCGCCGCTCGCGTACATGAGAGGCCGAACACTGAATCATGCCGTCGTCATCCTCGACGAGGCACAGAACACCACCGTCGCGCAGATGAAGATGTTCCTGACAAGGCTTGGCGATGGCTCGAAGATGATCATCACGGGCGACCCGACACAGATCGATCTCCCGGAGCCCGACGCGAGCGGCCTGATCGATGCCGGCAGACGGTTTCAACGCACCAAGGGCGTCGGCTTTGTCGCGCTCGAACGGGTCGACGTCGTGCGTCACCCGCTCGTGCAACGGGTGATCGACGCCTATGGCGATGAGGGGCGGGGCTGAGGCCATGGCCAAGCAATCCGCCACCAACGGAACACGGTCGAGCGGCCGCGGCAGAACCCGGCGGAAGCTCGCGGTCCGGCGTCAGAGCTACTCGCCCGCCGCGATCACCGGCCTGCTGATGCGGTCGCCCGAGATCGGCTGGGCGCTGCTGATCGGGGCGGTGTTTGTCACGTTCGCCACGGCGATCATGTCGTGGTCGAGCACCCAGCCGCTGCACGCCCCCAACCAGCCGGCCCGCGAAACGATCCTCGCGCGGGTTGATGTCGAGATCGTGGACGACTCTCGGACAGCCTTTGAGCGTGAGGCCGCCCGCCGCAGCGTGCCCCGGGTGTACACACCCGACGAGGCCCTTATGCGGCAGGCGCTCGCGACACTTCGCGCGCTCCCGGCCATCGTCGGCGACGCGGATTCACTCGACGATGTCTCGCGAGACGACCGTCGCCGGTTCGCGATCGACGAGCAGGGGTTCGGCTTGCTGGCATCGGCCGTCGGGCCGGACGGGCAACCGAGCGACGCGTGGTCGAGCTGGGTCGTCGAGTTCGGCCAGCTGCTGCGGCGTCACCCGCTGCTCGACGGCGAGACGACCCTCAGACAGTCGAGATCGACCTCGGACCTCGTGCAGCTCGCGTTGCTCGAAGGGCCGACCCGCGTCGCGGCGACATCGATCATCAACCGGGATGATGCCGAGGCCATGGCAGCGTCGATCAGCTCGCTCGCCGCGAGGTCCCGGTTCCCGGAGACCGTGCGACCCAGCATCGTTGCGATCATGCGGTCGCTCGACGGCCCCACGTTCAGGTTCGACGCGGAAAGCACGTCGCGGCTCGCCGATACGGCCGAGGCGAACGTCGCACCCGTCATCACGCGGACGCCGAGCGGCTCGGTGATCTTTCGGCGGGGCGAGCCGGTCACGCAGACGCAGATCGATCTGTTCCAGGAAGAGATGGAGCGGTTCCACGCCGAGGGACCCGCCCAGGCGCGGTGGCTCCGCCTCGGCGGGCTCCTGGCGTGCGCGGCGGCGGTCGCTGCCGGGACCATCGGTTACATCGCGCTGTACTCGCCCCGGGTCGCGAGGAATCCTCAGCGGATGGCCGCCCTCGGGGGGCTCATGCTCATCGGCCTCGGCGTGTCCGCCGCCGGTGTTGTGAGCGGCCCGGACCTTCGTGCCCTCGCGCTGCTCGCGCCGCCGGTGTTTGTGGCGGCTCTGATCGCCATCGCGTACGAAGGCAGGCTGGCGCTGACGATGGGCAGCATGGTCGCCTTGCTGATCGCTGCCGCCCTGCGCGAGCCCGCGCCGGTGCTTGTCGCGATGGTCACCGGCGTGGCCGTCGCCGCGTGGCAACTCAGCGAGCTTCGCGAGCGGCGATCGCTGATCCGCGCCGGTGTGGCGATCGGTCTGTCTCTCGCCGCGGCGTTTGTGGGCGCCTCTGTCGTCAGCCGAGCACCCAACGCATCGCCGCGCTGGGACCTGATCGCGATCAACGGCATGTGGGCGGCCTTCGCCGGCGTGCTGGTCATGGGCCTGACGCTGTTCATCCTCCCGACGATCGAGCGCGCGTTCGACATCACGACCGGCATGACGCTCATCGAGCTGCGCGATCCAAAGCAGCCCCTGCTGCGCGAGCTCCAACGCCGCGCCCCGGGGACGTACAACCACTCGCTCAATGTCGCGTCGATCTCCGAGCAGGCCGCGGAGGCCATCGGCGCGGACTCGCTGCTCACCTACGCCGGCGTGCTGTACCACGACATCGGCAAGATGAACAAGCCCGAGTACTTCGTCGAGAACCAGTCGGGCGGGCCCAACAAGCATGACAAGCTCAGCCCGGCGATGTCGCTGCTCGTGATCGTGGGCCATGTGAAGGACGGCCTCGAACTCGCCCGCGAGTTCGGCCTGCCGCGGAGGCTGCATCACTTCATCGAGGCGCACCACGGGACGACGCTGGTCGAGTACTTCTATGAGCGGGCGCGGAAGGCCGCCGCCGAGCAGGAAGAGCAGTCAGGCCGAGCGGACGTCGTGCCCGAAGAGGTCGAGTACCGCTACCCGGGCCCCAAGCCGCAGACGAAAGAGGTCGCGATCGTGATGGTCGCCGACGCCGTCGAGAGCGCGACCCGCACGATGCCCGAGCCGACGCCGAGCAGGATCGAGAGCCTCGTGCACTCGATCGCGCGCAAGCGCCTCGAAGACGGCCAGTTCGACGAGTGCGGCCTGACGCTTAAAGAGCTTCACACGATCACCGAGTCGATCGCCAAGAGCGTCACGTCCATCTATCACGGCCGGATCGCGTACCCCGGAGCGGCGGCCGCCCGATAAGCCGCCGGTGTTTTTGCCCGCCACCGCGAACCGATCCCGCCCCGGGCCGGTCTCAAGGAGCGGAGACCGCGATTGAGTACCGACCCGGCCCCGCTCCAACTCGAACGCCACGATGCGGATCCGCCGAGCGACGAGATGCTGCTCGCGCGGTTCGTCTCCGGCGATGACGAAGCATTGGGCCTGCTCGCCCAACGCTACGAGCATCCGATGGTCGGTCTCGCGCGGGGACTCGTGAGCCGAGAGGACCTCGCCCGCGAGGTGGTGCAAGACACATGGGTCCGCGTCATCCGGTTTGCGGACAGCTACGACGGCAGAGCGAGCGTGAAGACCTGGATGTACACGATTCTGACGAACAAGTGTAGAGACCTCCGCAGGACCGAGCGTGCTCGCTCGAAGCGTGAACGCACGAGGCGTTCACCGACGCCTGCGGAAACGGATCGCACGAACGACGCGCGCATCGCCGAGGCCGTCGGCGAATTGGAAGAACCCGGCCGCGAGACACTCGTGCTCTGCTTCTGCCGTGGCATGACGCACAGCCAAGCCGCGGCGATCCTGGATGTGCCCATCGGGACTGTGAAGAGCCGCGTGCACAAAGCGATGGCCCGCCTGCGCGAGCGGCTCGGCGCCGACGGCGCTAGCACCAGCGGGGAGGTGTCGGCATGAGCGAGACGCCCAGATCCGAAGCGAACCCGGTCACGACCAGCGACATCGAACGAGAGCTGCGAGCGATGACAGAGCCGAACTCGGAAACAACCGAACTGTGGCGAGGGGCGCTCCGTGCGAGCCGCCGTGACCAGCAGCGCGGCACGCGGCGCATCCCGGGTGGGCGGAGGCTGCTGGTGACCTCCAGCCTCGCCGCCGCGATCATCGCCGTTGGTATGAGCATCACTGCGATCGTCTCACAGTTCGCGATTACAGATCGTGCAACGGGGCGGGCCGTTGCCGCGTCGGGCGTCGAACGCGGCGAGGTGCTTGCGCTCGCAGACAGCCTCGATGGCATGCTGCACATGGACATCGTGTCCCCGGCTCCGGCCGCAACCGCCCCGGCCGAGAGCCTTGCCGGCTTCGGTTCCGCTGGCGACATGCAACGCCTCAGGCTGGCGAGCGACGAGCGTGAGGAACGCATTCGGGCAGAGTCAACGCCTCTTCGCGACTCTGCACAGATAACGCCCGCACCGGCGCGCGTCGCAGGTCGTGCAGGTCGCGCGGGCGACGAAGCCGCCGACCTGGAGAGCAACGCTGCCGCAGATGTGGCAGCCGTTGCCGAAACCGCGGTCCCCCCTTCCGTTGGATCCCCGATGCTGGAACGCTCGGCAGATCTCAGCGTTCGGGTCGACGAGGTTGACGCCGCGGCCGCGCAGGCATCCACGCTCGTCGATCCCGCGCTCGGCGAGTACATCGTCCTCTCGCGCATCACGGGGACCGGCAACAGTCGGCGGGCGGCAGTATCGCTGCGTGTGTCGTCGTCGCGGTTCGACCGCGTCGTCGATGAGCTCACCGCGCTCGGTGACGTCGTCGAGATCGAGTCGACAACGACAGACCTGTCGGCCGAGGCCGAGGCGCTGCGCGGCGAGCTCGATCTGGCTGTTCGAACGGAGCGCGATGTGCTCGATCGGTTTGACAACCTGAGCAGCCCGCTCGCGACGAGCACTTTCAACGCCCGGCGTCAGATCAGCGACGCGCGGCGGCAGGTCAACTCGCTTCAGGCCAGGCTCCGGGCCATCGAATCGAGGGCGCAGTGGTCCACGATCCGTGCCCTGATCGTCGCGCTGGAGCCGGCACCGCCCCCCGGCAAGACGTTTCTCGGCGAGCTTTCGGGCTCGGCCTCGGATGGCGTCGCGACGCTCAAGTCGGTGACGATCTGGCTTACGGGGGCACTGATCGCGAGCCTGCCGATCATCCTGCTGGTCGGGCTCGTCACGTGGATCACGGCGCGGCTCGCCGCACGCAAGCTGCACCGATCAGCCGACGAGGGATGACTCGACCGCGACCTCGCCCGTAAGCAGCTTGTGCACCGGGCACTTCGCGGTGATCTCGTAGATCCGCTTGCGCTGCTCGCCATCGAGCCCGTCACCCTCGATCGTCACGCGCGTCTCGAAGACGTCGGCGCCGTCGCGCTTGACGTGCTCGACATCCACGCGGATTGCCTCGACCGGCCAGCCCTTGCGGTCGGCGTACATCTTCGCGGTGATGCTCTTGCACGAGGCGAGCGCCGCCGATACGAGCGCCGTAGGCGATGCGCCGAGGTTGCCGCCGCCCATCGACGCCGGCGTGTCGGTGACGGATTTGAACGCGCCGTCGGTTTCGATGTGCGTCTTGAACGGCGTGTCGCCGGTGATCGCGGTCGCCGTGTGCTGCGTGCTCGTCTGATCGGCCATGCTCACACTCCCTCAACGATCGGCTCGAAGCCGAAGTATCTGTTCACGTCCCCGGCGACATCGCCCGACTTCGCCATCTGCACAACAGACAGCAGCCGTTCGAGATCGCGCCGCTTCTTCTCGGCGATGAATGCCTCGTCGATCTCGCTGTCGTCCAGCTCTCGCACGAGCCGGTACCGCGGCGGTTCGACACGCACGCTCGTCGGCTCGACCACGCCCATATCCGCGAGTGTGATCAGCGCATGCTCGACGCGCCGATCGCTGCGGTTCTTGCCGACGATGTCGAGCTTGAGCTCGTCCGCGTCTACGTCCGCGTGCGGCGACCGCTGCATCACGTCCACGATCTCGCGCAGCAGCTGCGCGGGCGGGTTCTTCCACTCAACGAACTGCTGCTGGATCGCGAGATCGTCCTGCGAATACAGCAGCACGCACCGGCTCGGCTCGCCGTCGCGGCCGGCCCGGCCGACCTCTTGGTGGTAGCTCTCGATCGACCCGGGCACCTGCGCGTGCACGATGAACCGGATGTCGGGCTTGTCGACGCCCATGCCGAACGCGTTGGTCGCGAGCAGCAGCAGGTTGTCGTCGGGCGTGGCGGCGCGGAACATGTCGTACACGCGCTTCTTCTCGCGCGGGTCGAGCTTGCCGTGGTAGACCGCGATCGGCCGATCGCTAATCTCTCGCCGGAGCCGGTCGGTGAAACGATCGAGATCCTTGATGAGCGCGAAGTACACGATGCCCGTGCCGGCGGACGACGCGATCGACCGGATCCGGGCGCACTTATCGTCGTCGTCCCAGACGTCCTCGGCCGTGAGCTCGAGGTTGGGCCGATCGATGGGCGTCGCAAACAGCGGCATCGAGGCCTCGTCCACTTCGAGCACCGCGCGGACATCGCTGCGTACCTCGGCCGTCGCAGTCGCCGTGAGCGCGATGGTCACCGGGTCGCGCATCTGCCGCTTGAACTCGCCGACGCGGGCGTACGCGGGCCGCAGATCATGCCCCCACCGGCTTATGCAGTGGCACTCATCCACCGCGAGCAGGTTCACGCCGCCCGGCACGGCGGCGAGCGCCGCGACGAAGTCCGGCTTGAGCATCCGCTCGGGGGTGGCGTACATCAGCTCGTACGCGCCCGCTGCAAGCTTGGCGTACCGCTTCTCGCGCTCGCGGCGGTCGAGCGTGCTGTTCACGTAGCTCGCGCGGATGCCGCGCTCGCGCAACGCTGCGACCTGATCTTCCATTAGCGCGATTAGCGGGCTGAACACAAGCCCGACGCCTGGCGCCTCGCCCCGCCCCCTGCGGGCGGCAGCGAGCGCGAGCGACGGCAGCTGGTAGCACAGGCTCTTGCCCGACCCCGTCGGCAGCACGACCAACGCATCGCCGCCGGCAACGACCCTCCCGACCACGTCGCCCTGCACGCTGCGGAGCGAATCGAAGCCGAACCGATCGTGAAGGACCTTCTCGACCAAGGCCTTCTCTACGATGCGATCAGATGGCGGCGATCGATCATTCACTGACGAGCCTACGGAACCGCGGATGGAACATCCACGCCGCGGCCCGCGTTGTCCGGCTCATGGGCGACGCGTCGCGATCGGCATTGCACGGCAGGGAGGCCCGGGCGTTCGCGTTGTCATGGTCGGCCGCGCTGCTCACCGGCTGCGCCGTCCCCGGGCCCAAATCGCCGAAGGCGATGATCAACGAGCTCGAGCGCGCATCCGTCGCCGACAACACCGGCGCGTTCGTGTCTTATCTGCGCGCCGGCGAGCCACATGCACCCAGGATCATCTACGTCCACGGCTCACCGGGCGACGCCAAGGCGTTCGCCGACGATCTGGTGGATCCGCTTCCGGGCTTCGAGTCGATCTCGATCGATCGGCCGGGCTTCGGCGAAGCCAGGGACCGCGGACCGGTCACGAGCTTCGAAGCGCAGGCGCAGGCCATCGAACCGCTGCTCGTCGAGCGTGACGGCCGGTGGCCGATCCTCGTCGGCCACTCGCTGGGCGGGCCGATCATCGCGAGGGCGGCGGCGGACTACCCGGACCGCGTGGGCGGTCTAGTGATTGTCGCCGGCTCGCTCGACCCGGAGCTGGAAGAACTGAAGTGGTTCAACCACCTCGCGGCCGCGGCGGCGGTCCGCTGGCTGGTTCCGAGAGCGCTGCGCGTGAGCAACGACGAGATGTTCGCGGCACGGGCCGAGACCGAGCTGCTCGCCGGCGTGCTCGATCGCGTGCGCTGCCCGGTCGTGATTATCCACGGCGTCAACGACGGGCTCGTGCCGTACGCCAACGTCCGGTACACCAAGCGGATGCTGACGAGCGCCGCCTCGATCGAGGTGGTCACGCTCGAGAATCAGGGGCATTTCGTCGTGTGGCAGGCCGAGGGGCGGGCAGCGATCCGCGATGCGATCCGATCGATCGCCGAAGTCAACGACGCCGCATCCGGCGACCACCCGGATCGAAATAATCCACAATGAGCACTCCAGAGTTCACCATCCTGATCGACGGCGACTGCCCGCTGTGCCGGCACGAAGCCAACCTCATGCGGAAGCTCGACAAGGGCCGGGGCAACCTTGAGCTCGTCGACATCGCAGAGCCCGACTTCGATGCGAGCACGTACGGCACGACGTTCGAGACCGTCATGGGCCACATCCACGGCGTGCTGCCGGACGGGCGGCTGGTCACCGGCATGGAGGTGTTCCGCCGGGCGTACGCCGCGGTCGGCTGGGGCTGGGTCCTGGGCTGGACGCGGCTGCCGATCATCAGCTGGTTCGCCGACCGTGTGTACTCGTTCTTCGCCCGCTATCGCCTCGCACTGACAGGGCGAAAGAACCCGTGCGACACCGGCCGCTGCCGGGTGCCGGGTGCCGACTCGGAACCGGCTAGCCCAGCAGCGTAAGAATCCGGGCCGGGTCGAACGGTCCCACGGTCGCTGCCGTGAGCGACGCGGCCTCCAGCAGATTCAGCCGGTTGAGCTCCGCCGTCGCCTGGGCGTAATCCGTATCGCGGATGCTGCTCTCTGCGGATGCGGTGTTCGCGATCGCCACGCCGAGCGTCGCCACTCGTGGCTCGACGGTGTTCGCGACGAACGACCCGACGGAACCCCGCGAGTGCAGAATCTCGGCACGAGCTTCGCGGAGAACTTCGATCGCCGCGCCGCTTGTCCCCTCGCGGGACGTGTCAAGCCGGCCTCCCGAACCGACATCGCTGAGTCGGTACGTCTCCCCGCTGATCTCGGTCTCGCCAAGATCGGTAACGGCGGCGCTGGCGATGGAAAGTTCGGCGTCGCCCGCTCGGAGTGATGCGCCGCCGCGAAAAAGGGGCGTGTCGGCGAACGAGCTGCGCTGGGCGAGCCGATCGACCGACTGGAGCATCGAGTTGATCTCCATCTGGTTCGCCTCACGCTCCGCGTCGGACAGGCCGCCCTCGTTGGCGTTGGCGACCGCGAGCGCCTCGGCTTCGATGAGAAGGTCGCCGATCGCGCCGAGCGAGCCGTCGGCGACATCCGCGGCCTGACGCGTCCGCTCGAGCGCTCGCGATTCTGCCTCGAGCTCAGCGAGCACCGCGCGCAGGTTCTCGGACGAGATCAGCCCCGCCGGGTCGTCGGCCCCGCGGTTGATGCGCAGGCCGGTCGCGAGCTCCTCAAACACACCCGCCTGCTGCAGCTGAACCGAACCAAGCTGCCGGACGCCGGCACCCGCCGGGCCCGCGATTGATACAGACAGTCCGTTGGTACCACTCATGACCGATCTCCTCACGGAACGCCAACGGAGTCAATCACAAGTGATGGCGGCGGAGACCCGGAATGCGTCCGCGATCTCACGCCCAAGGCCAGCACGATGCCGGCCCACCCGGAAGATCCCTCCCAGATTGATCGGGATCGGCTCGATAACACAGCCTGCGCGCACGCGAGCGACCCCCACCACACAGGCCGCCACGGCACGCGGCGAAGCGGTCAGGCCTCGGTTTAAGATCTCGGGTCGGCGACGAGGTAGAACCTGCCGATGGCGACCCGGAGGACCTCGCCGGTCTCGGACTCCATCTCGTAGCCGCCCTCCATGGTGCCCCAGTCGGTCTCGAGGCGGCACCAGCTGCTGTACTCATACGCCTCGCCGGCCTCAAGCACGGGCTGGTCACCCACGACGCCGTCACCTTCGACGATGCTCTCAACGCCGTCGCTGTCGATGATGACCCAGCGGCGACGAAGGAGCCGCGTCCGTCGGTCGGACTCGTTGACAATCCGCACGCGATACGAGAACACATGATGGCCCGCGGTCGCCGACGCCGACAGCGATAGCGATGGCTGCCACGACTCGTACGCCGGGCTCACGCTCACGCGGACACCGCCGGTCACGACATCCGAGCCTTTGCACAACCCTGCAAGCATTGAACCGGCCATCATGAACCCGACCTCCTGCTCCGTCGATTCGGGGCGAACCCGCCGGCGGATGCCTCCGATTCGTCCTTGCTCACTCGGGACCGCGGGCAGCCGTCCCACGCCGCGACCGAGGCCCACGCCGGCGAGGCGGCCCGACTACTCGTTGAGCAGCCGCGAGTCGCCCGTCTCCTTCGCCCAGTCTTCGAGATACGCGTCGGCCCGCTGGAGCTCGACGAAGATCTGTGTGGTAAGGAGGCCGGCGATGCCGCGCTGCTGGGGGGTTCGGGCCTCCGTGCGTACCATCGTCACAGTCGGTGTTTCTCCTTTCAACTCGACGAAGAGGACCGCACGGCCGCGCAGGTCGTAGTTTCGGATCTCCCACTGCTCTCCGGGCCTCCGCGTGTACCGCAGCTCCATCCCGAGTACACGCGCCGCCTCATCCGCGGCGGCGACGGCGTCCTCGTACCGCACGAGCTCGAACGACCGCACGTCGTCGCCGTCGAAGAAAGCAATACCCGCCTTCGCCGTCGACAGACCAACGCCGATCGCGGCGGGTTCGACCCCCGTGCACCCCGCGAGCTGGGGACCCAAAGCCGCGATACTGAGAGCGAGCAGGGTGCCGGCACGTTGCTGATTCATGCCGCGACAGTATGCAGCCCTGCCTCCGCTACACTTGTGCTATGAGGACGCACGCCAGAATTCTTGTCGCCGCTTCGGCCCCGCTCCTGCTGATCTCCGTACCGCTCACGGGCTGCTCGTCGGCCGCTATCTGGGCGCGAGAGGCCGTGCTCGGCGAGGAGAAACGCGAACAGCTCGTCGCCAACGTCGAGCGGGCGCGCGTCGAGCAGCACGAGGCAAAGGAGACCTTTGCGACGGCGCTCGACGAGCTGCTCGCGATCTCATCGGGCGGCAACGCCCGCGATGCACTCGAAGCGCAGTACCGCACGATCGAATCGAGCTTCGACAAGAGCGAGTCGAAGGCCAAAGCCGTCAACGACCGCATCAAGGCGATCGACCGCGTCGCGGGCAAGCTGTTCAGCGAGTGGGAGTCCGAGCTCGACGACTACGAGAGCGACAGCCTGCGGGGCCAGAGCGAGGTGCAGCTCGCGGCGACCAAGCAGAAGTACGAGCTGCTCATCGCGTCCATGCGGAGAGCCGCGTCACGCATGGAACCCGTGCTGTCCGCGTTCAGAGACCAGACGCTGTTCCTCAAGCACAACCTCAACGCCCAGGCGATCGCATCGCTCGAAACAGACCTCGAAGAGATCCGCGTCGATGTCAGCTCGCTGATCGCCGATATGGAAGCGGCGATCGCCGAGGCCGACGCCTTCATCCAGTCCGTCCGCGGCGGCTGATACGCTCGGCCGGTTCGGTCTGTCACCCGTCGAGCTTGTCGAACCGATTCGCGAGCGCCCGCTTGAGCTTGCGCGCGCCGTCCTCGAACGTGTCGTACAGGTCCTCGCCGTGCGTCTCGACGGCGATCGGCTCGAGACCCTTGGGCCTGGCCTCGATCAGGCACCGCTTGTCGGCAGGCCCCGATTTGTGCGCGTTCTCATTGCCCAGGTGCACCTCGACCCGCGTGAGCCGATCCGTCAGATGGCCGAGGGTCGATTCGAGCGAGGCCCAGATCTTGCTGTCGAGCGATTCGGATGACTGGCCGTCGCGGTAGTTGATCTCGATGTGCATGGTGCCTCCGTTTCGGGCAACACTACGCGTCGAAAGCAACCCCGTCGGCGGTCGCTTACACCGCGATCAACCGTCGGCCGGCACCGTGACGACATCCTTTTCCAAGAAGGCAAGATGCTCGGCCTGCACCGTGTGCCCGTTCGCGCGGGCGTCGGCCGCCATCCGCTTGAGCAGCTCGTGGATGTACGCGTCGCTGTCGAAGCTCGGCCCCGATCGCCGGCTGCCGATCCTGTAGTGGTTGTCGAAGCACTCCTCGTGGTGCTGATCGCATAGCCCCTCGTAATACGCCTCGGCCTCCGCGTAATCAGGCAGCGTCGCGAGCAACGCCGAGACCTGCTCGCGGTACTCACCCGACGCGTCTCCCTTGTCAGAGAACCGCATGCCGAGCACCACACCCGCGATGATCAGCGCGACAACGAATCCACCCACCTTGCCCATCGCAGTTACTCCTCAGGTTGGGGCTGCTGCCCGATTTGAGGCTACCGCGAGATAAATCGATGTGCAAGTCAATTTTGCCCCCTGTTTCGCTACGGTGATACCTGAATCAGCACCTCGCCGAGCTTTCGCTCGGGGTCTGGATTGAAGTCGCGACGCGGAACAAAGCCTTGCCCGGCCACGCGGACAGACGAGATCTTGCTCAAGTCAAGAGTTGCCCAGCCTTGCCAGCCACCAAGCGGACTTTCCACGAAACCGCCTTCACCCGCAGCCCCCCAGCCGCTGCCTCCCCCCGATTGGTACGTTTCGAGCAGGACATCCCCACCGACGGTCGCCCAGAGCCGATGCGGATAGATGATCCGCTCGTGCCCGAGATATGTGACGATGAGTTGCTGCTTCGTCTTGATCGCCTCGCGGATGATCGCGAGATGCTTCGGATCGCGAACGTTGAGTGCGTCGAGACGGTGATCAATCAGAGTGTTTGCATCGGTCATAGTGCAACGCTACGACAGCCACCCGACCTCTGCAATGCTGAGTGCTTGCATCGCCACAACGATGCGCACGGAAACGAGCGCCGTTCACCATTTCCTCGCGGCGATTACCGCGAGTCACACCACCCGATCCTCCTTCGCGATCCCTAGCGCCGGCCGCACGTCGATCTGCACGTACGACGTCTCCTTGATTGTGTCCCGCTGGATGCTCTCGGCCTCGGCCGCATCCACATAATCAGAGTGGCACGATGCCTTGCCCTCCTCGGCCTCCCCGGCATCAGCACCGGCCCCATCCCCGTTTGGGCCGCGGCGCTTGGCGGTCTTCTTAACCTTATTCGCGAGCTTGTGGATCTCGTCGGGGTTCAGGTAGCCGCGCTGCTCGAGGATCTTCTGCTGCTCTTCGGTGAGCGCGTCGGACTTCTTTGAGCCGCCGGCCTTGCCGTTGAAGCCGACGCGTTCGAAGCCGTCGGCCTTGCCCGATGCGAACTCCTGGATCTCCTTGGAAATCCGGACGCTGCACCAGTCATGGCCGCACATGGCGCAGAAGTCGGTATCGACATCGAGGTCCTCGTCGTGGTACGCGCGGGCGGTGTCGGTGTCGAAGGCGAGCTCGAAGTGCTTCTCCCAATTGAGTGCTGCGCGGGCCTTTGTCAGCTCGTCGTCCCAGTCTCGGGTGTTGGGGATGCCGAGCGCGACGTCGGCGGCGTGGGCCGCGATCTTGTACGCGATGCAGCCCTCCTTCACGTCGCCCTTCTTCGGAAGACCAAGATGCTCCTTTGGCGTGACGTAGCAGAGCATGCTCGCGCCGTGGAAGGCGGCGTTGGTCGCGCCGATGCAGCTCGTGATGTGGTCGTAGCCCGGGAAGACGTCGGTCACCAGCGGGCCTAGCACATAGAACGGCGCGCCGTGGCAGAGACGCCGCTGGAGCTTCATGTTGAACTCAACCTGATCGAGTGGGACATGGCCCGGGCCCTCGACCATGACCTGGACGCCGTGCCGCCACGCGCGTTCCGTCAGCTCGCCGATGGTTTCCAGTTCAGCAAGCTGCGCATCGTCGCTCGCATCGGCTAATCCGCCCGGGCGCATGCCGTCGCCGATCGAGAACGTGACATCGTGCCGGCGCATGAGCTGGCAGATGTCGTCCCACATGTCGTACATCAGGTTGTCTTTGTTGTGGGTGAGCATCCACTTGGCGAGCAGCGAGCCGCCGCGGCTGACGATGCCGATGAGGCGGTTCTTGACGTATTTGAGGTCCTTCTTACGGACACCGGCGTGGATCGTGAAGTAGTCCACGCCCTGCTGGGCCTGGTGCTCGAGCGTTTCGAGGACGGTCGCTTCGTCGAGGTCCTCGAGCCGCTTGCCGATGATCATGGAGTAGATCGGGACGGTGCCGATGGGGACCTTCGAGTTCTTGAGGATGGCCTCGCGGCAGGCGTCGAGGTCGCCGCCGGTCGAGAGATCCATGACCGTGTCGCCGCCCCACTTCTCGGCCCACTTGAGCTTCTCGACTTCTTCTTCGGTGCCGGACGACACCGGCGACGCGCCCATGTTGGCGTTGATCTTGGTCTTGGTCGCGCGGCCGATGGCCATCGGATCGAGGTCGTACTTGAGATGCGTGACATTCGCAGGGATCACGCATCGGCCCGCGGCGACCTCGTCGCGGACTTGCTCCGGAGTGAGGTGACCTTCTCTTTCGGCCACACGCTTCATTTCGGGCGTCACGATGCCCAGCCGTGCCGACTCTAGCTGGGTGATCGGCTCGAAGGTCTTGCCTTCTTGTGCGGGTGCTTTGCACCGAATGAACGCGCCGTGCTTCTGGTTGTGACCTCCGCAGCCCTCGGTGTGCGAGCCAACCGCTTCAATCTCCCAGCCTTCAGGCAGGAAATCCCACGCCGTGTAGGGGCTCGGCTGCGGCATGTTGGGCGTGTCGGGTGAACTGAACGCCAGCGGGCCGCCGACGTTCTGGGCGTTTGCGAAGCTGCCGGGCGTCGTCGCGGGCCCAGAGCCGGGGTTGTTCGCACCGCGTAGGGGCACGCCCAGCCGCTCGGTCGGCCGATCGGCGCCGGGCCTGGCTCCGAGCCTGTAGGCCTTGGCCGAGTCCGCGAAGCGCGTGGTATCGGTGTTCGTGTCAAAGGTCGTCATGGTCGCATCCCTCCGCCGGCATGACCCGGATCAGGTTCGTCGGGTGCTTCTCAGCCGCTCGACGCGAGCGACGCCCCGTGCGTTGTTCATGCAGTGTAGCGAGTTTCCTCGCGGCCTCGGCCTGCCGTCTCGCCGCCACGGACGCCGCTACGCTGCGCGCGGAGAGCGACCCGAGGCCAGCCTCGAGCCCAGCAACACGCCGGGCGCAACCAGAGCGAGAAACGCCGCGTGGTACCAGACCGGCATGAGCGACCAGGCCGACGCCTGAACAGCGATACCCGTCAAGAGCAGCAGTGCCGCCGCGACGATCGAGGCAACGTACCTGCCCCGCGAGACGGCCGCGCACACCGCACCGGATGTGATCGAGCACACCACGCTGAGCAGCACAACTCCCAGCAGCGGCCCGGTCTGGTCATACCGCTCGCCACGCGCGATCACACCGCCGGCCTCTGCAAACAGCACCGCATTGCCGCCGAGCCACAAGACGGTCCACGTCGCGTAGCCCGCGATCACTGCGAGAATCACCCGGATCATGCCTCCACCCCCTCAGCGGCCCGGACGGGCCAGTGCTCGCTCCGACACCGCTTCGGTGTCAGCGGTCGCATCAGCCCGATCATCGCGAGGATCATCCTGCCGCCGAGAGCGGGTCGGCCCGTCTCGATCACCGACTTCAGCACCCCACAGATCAGCTTGCCGCCGGACATCATCTGCTTTGCCGTCTTCGATCCCGGCGGCATGTCCAGCAGCGTCATCGTGAAAAGCACGCCGTCGCCTTTGGGCTCGATCTCGTACCGAACGACGCACGGCGGATCGTCGAAATTCGTGAAGCGGAAGGTGTGCTCAAGCACACGCGGCGGCTCGCACCTCAGAATCTCGCCGACGACACCTGTGTAGCGGCCATCGGGCGTGCGCATCGCAATCGTGAGCCCGGCGTGAGCGACGGGGCATCCATCCTGGCGCCGAAGAATGCCCTGATCGGCTGATCGGTCCGCGTGATCTCGTCCCACACGGCCTGAGCCGTGCCGCGGATGAACACACGGAACTTCGCCCGGGTGTCGCCCTCGGTCTCGATCGAAATCTCGTCAGGCATGTCGCTTCTCCTTGCCGCCGCTCGCGGCCTCAACTCGCGCACGGATATCGGCGGGCCGTTCGCCAAAGAACCGGGTGTACTGATCCGTCCAGCGGTCGTACACCATCCGCATCGGCATGGGATTGAAATAGAGCCGGCGCTCGCGGCCGACGCGTTCACCGATCACAAGGTCGGCTCGCTCGAGCCGCGCCAGATGCTTGATCACCGCCACCCGGCTGATCGGGAAGTGCGACGCAAGCGCCCCGACCGTGAGCCCCGGATGCGAGGTCAGCAGATCCAGCATTCGCCGACGATCGGCGTGAGACAGCGCGCCGAACAGGTCGTCGAGTTGACCCGGATCATCAGGCGGGCCTGTTGGATAGGACGCGCGGGGGCACATTGGTAACCAAATTATTACCATTTAGGCCCCGCGTGTCAATCCAGAACCCAGCCGACCTGAGCGATTGCGCCGTTCAAGCCGCTGCTGAAGACCCGGCCGTTCACGGCCGGCGGGATAAAGAGCGAATGCCGTCCGGCCGCGATATCTGGCGATTTTTCGCAGATCTGCGAACTCGACGACCGAACCCGCTCCGCGCCGCGGGTAGTCTTTGGCTGCGGATAGGAAGCGGCGAAGCGGTTCGTCGCAGAATCGAAGTGGGAGTACACCATGAGAACAATGAGAAAGTATTTCGTTGCATGCGCTGTCGTTCTGTCGCCGGCCGGCGTCGTCTCAGCGCAGAACTTCGTCGAGGACTTCGAGGGCTTTGTGTCTGATATCGACTTCAGCTTCGGTACCACTGCGGCGCCGAACGGCTTCAGTCTGGGTCACACCGGTTCAACAGACTTTCGGAACTCGATCGATACGCTGCCGCTCGATTTCAGCGATGGCAACTCGACGAACGGGGTCAGCGGCTTCGTCAACTTCGAGGGCAACGACGAGGTCTTCATCACCCCCGACCAGCCGGTGACGAGCCTGTCATTCACGTTCACGGATGTCGGGTCCGGTGGTGTCGAGACCGGAACCATCCTCGCCATCGGCGCGGGCGGCGTGCTGGACTCCGTCCCCATGCCGACCGAGAGTCTCACCACGCTCAACATCCCGATCTCGTTCTCTGCCTCGCTCGCCGACCCGATCCTTGAGATCCGCTTCGTCGGCGACGGCGACGACAACCTCGACGGCGGCGTGGGCTTCACCTTCGATAACGTCAGCGGCACGTTCATCCCGGCACCGAGTTCGGCCGCGTGCCTCGCGCTCGCCGGGCTCGCCATGACCCGCCGGCGCTAGACGCGTCGAGCTCATCGAAACCTGGCTCGTCACGGGCGTGCATCGGCCCGCCCGTGACCGCCTTTGCTAGCAACCCGCGTTGTAATTGAGCAGCCACGCGTTGAAGTCGCCCGGCGTGATCCTGCCGTCGCCGTTCTGGTCAGCGCGCGGGTCTTGGTCGTTGAACGCCAGCACCCAGGCGTTGAAGTCGTTCGGCGTGAGCCTGCCGTCGGCGTTGACATCGGCGAGACACTCGGCCCGATCGACCTCTCCCAGCACCTCGAAAGCAACACCGGGCACATCGAGCGCCGACAGCGAGCCGTTCTCGTTGATGAACACGCCGCCGTCCCCCTCCGCCCCGGACCATCGCCATGCTCGCGACGCGTCGCCGAGCGTCGGGCTCTTGAGCAGGCCGACTGCCTCGACGCCGTATCGAGCTCCACGCTCGATCGCGATGCCACCCGGGAAGGCAACGTCGTACACGACGAACCCAGCGGCACCGCTCGCGCCGCTGACTTCGAATCGTGCAGCACCGCCTACGACCACACCGAGCGGCGCAGCGATCGCATCCGAGCCATCGAGCGCAAAGACCCGGACGCGTAGACCGTACAGGTTCGGCGTCGGCTCAGCGAACAGCCGCACAACCCGCAGCGTGCCGTCGGCATCGGCGATGAAGTCCTCAACCAGCTCTCGCGCCGGCTCGATGGTCTGACCGCCGGTGATGCGCTGCGAGACCTCGCCGCTCACGCCCGGCGATGGCGCCTGTCTCGCGATGACCTCCATCGGCTGCGCGACAGCGCTCCCGGCAACCAGCATCGCACTCAATGCGCTGACAACGCCCGTATCCATGGCAAAGCTCCGAGGGCCGACCGTGGCCCTTGAGCCATAGATACACCGATCCCGCGGGTTGACCTGTCGATCCGCCCGCGGGATCGGCACAGAGTTCATGGATGTCGCGTCACCGCCTCGATGACGCGTATTTCTCGGACACGCCGCCGAACGCCGCGCGTCCGATTACTTGGCGGTTCCCGTCGGCAGCGCGTCCGCGAGGCCCGGAACGCCGTCCGCACCGGTCGGCACCTGGATCGTCGAGGGCAGCAGATCGTCGTCGATCGGCTCGTACCGCCCGCCGAGGTGCTGGCTCAGGAACGACTCGGCGACCGCATTGAACGCGGTGCGGTTCTCGGGACGCGCGAAGCCGTGGCCCTCGTCGGGGAACAGCGCGTACGTCACGGGGATGTTCTTGGCCTGCATCGCCTCGACGATCTGGTCCGACTCGGACTGCTTCACGCGCGGGTCGTTCGCGCCCTGGCCGATGAGCAGCGGCCGCTCGATCTTCTCGACGTAGTTCAGCGGGCTGCGCTCTTCGAGCAGCGCGAGGCCCTCATCCGTCGTCGGATCGCCGACGCGTGTCGTGAACATCTTCATCACCGGCGCCCAGTACGGCGGGATGGTCGCCAGCAGCGTTCGGAGGTTCGACGGGCCCACGATGCTGACGCCGCACGCGAACGTGTCGGGCGTGAACGTCAGACCGACGAGAGTCGCGTAACCACCGTAGCTGCCGCCCATGATCGCGACCCGTTGCTCGTCGGCGATGCCCTCGTCAACGGCCCAATCCACAGCATCGATCAGGTCATCGTGCATCTTGCCGGCCCACTCGAAGTTGCCGGCGTTGATGAAGTCCTTGCCGAAGCCCGTCGAGCCGCGGTAGTTCACGCTCAAGACGGCGTAGCCGCGGTTCGAGAGCCACTGGTGCGTGCCGTTGTAGCCGAAGCGGTCGCGGGCCCAAGGCCCGCCGTGCACAAGCAGGACCATCGGGAGCGCCTCGCCGTCGGGGCGGGCGTCACCGTCGGCATCCGAGCCATAGGGCAGCGTGAGATAGCTTACAAGTTCCAGGCCGTCACGCGATTCGATCACCACCGGGTGCATCTCGGCAAGCGGCAGGCCCTCGATGGCCGGACGGTTGCTGAACAGGTACGTCGCGCTCTTGTCGTCACGGTCATACAAGTAGTACTTCACCGGCCCGTCGCTCAGCGTGTACGCGATCGTCCACAGCGAATCGTCCATCGACCGGCCGGTTACGTTGACTTCCGCGTTCTCGACCGTCCGAAGATACGCCAGGTCGGCCTCGATCTCCTTGTCGAGCACCGTCCATTCCGTGCGCTTGTAGTTCGCGCTCACCGCTTCGATCTCGTTCGTCACGGGGTGCGCCATCACGCCCGAGACATCCGCCTTCGGGTGCTCGAAGATCAGATCGGTCTCGCCGGTCGCCATGTTCTTGGTGTACAGCGCGGCCGTGTCGCCCAACCGGCTGTCGAGCATGTACATCACGCTGCCGTCGGCGTTGAACCCCGTGATGGCCGTTGTCAGCGTGTCCTCGTTGGGCACGGACAGGTACACGTCGTCGAGCACGGTCGCATTGTCCTCGACCTCGAAGTACGACAGCGAGCCGTCGCCCTCGAAACGCACCGCGAACCGCACGTTGAAATCATCATCGAGCGTGTAGCCCGCGTAGCCCTCGTTGGTCATCACCAGCGACCGCTCGCCCGTGACCACGTTCACGCGGTACAGGTCGTGCAGCTGCGGGTTCCGGTCGTTGATGCCCAGGATCATCTCATCCGGAAAGCGCGGCGACGACTGGTTCACCTGCACGCGCACGCCCTCGAACGGCGTGAGATCTATCGTCTCGCCCGTCTCGACGTTCACGCTGTACGCGAGAAAGTTCTCGTCGCCGCCGGTGTCCTGCAGGTAGACCACATGCGTGCCGTTCCACGCCCAGAAGTGCTGCCGGATGCCGCGGTACTCGTCGTCGGTGATGGGCTTGGCCGCGTCGAGGTCATCGACAGGCGCGACCCAGACGTTCAGCACGCCGTCGAGCGGCGCGAGCCAGCTGAGCATGTCACCCTTGGGGCTGATCGAGACCGACGCCCGCTCGGGGTTGCCGAACAGAACATCGCGCGGGATCAGCGGCGTGTCGGCGGGCTGCGCGGCCGCGCCCCCAAGCCCGAACGTCGCGATCGCAAAGGCCAGAGCTCGTTGCATCTTCATTGTGTGTGTCCTCTCGGGGTGCGCAGCGTCTTCGGCGATGTCTACCGGCTCCCCCGCCGGCCGCTGCAAGCGCAACACTAGCTCACGCCACGAACCCGTGATCGTTCTGCCCCGAGAGGCCCCGCTACCGTTGCTGCAGCTGAGCGTCAGCGGCATCGGCCAGGTCGGCGAGCAGGTTCCGAGCCGCCTCGGATTGCAGCACCGACCCGTGCGTCGCGCCGGGCACGATGGCATACCAGCCGCCGTCTTCCTGAGGCCCGAAACCGAAGCCCTCGACCGACTCGACGAACAGCCGAACGCCCTCGTCGAGGTCGTACTCGTCCGCGTCGCCCACGATGACGCGCACACGGTCCCGCGCGAGCCGGCCGACCGCCGCGCGATCGCGTCGGACGCGATCCGCGAGATCGTTCCGGCGGAACCGCTCGGCCATCCGCTTGTCGATCGCACCCGTGCGCTCGTCGTAGAGCAGCGCAGGGTTGCCGAGCTCGTCGGCCGTGCCGAACGCCGCCTGCCACGAGTCCCACTGCTGCCCGCTCGTGTTGCCCGGGCCCATCACCGACTCCATCGCGTTCTCGTCGGCGATCGTCATGCGCACCTCGCCGGATGCATCGGTGTAGCTCGGCCAGAGGTTGCCGTCGGTGTCGGCGTACATGTTCGCTTCGTCGTAGATGTTGACCGCCTGGAACGCGCGGAAGTCGAGCGGGTCGGGTGCGCTCGACCACGCGCCGCCGAACGTCTCGGGATAGGTCAGTGCCAGGTGGATCACGCTCCACCCGCCGGAGCTGTGGCCGCGGAGCAGCCGCGCGCCGGGCTCGGCGATCGTCGGGTAGAACGAGTCGATCGCAGGCACGACCTCTTCGACCAAGGTCTGACCGACCGGCCCGTTCGCGCGCGAGTTCACGAACTTGTGATGCCCGTTGGGCCCGTCGGGGTTGAGCACGACCCAGAACGCCGACCGCGCGAGCCGGCCCATGGGCGAGTCGGCCGGCGCGGCCGAGAGCTCGAACGCCCGACGCACGGCCCCCTCGTGCGTCCCGCCGAAGCCCGGCACCTGGTACACGACCGGGTACCGCTTGCCCGGCACCGCATCGATCGGCGGGATGACGCCCACATCAACGAACACCCGATCACCGCTCGCGAGCCGAGCATCCGTCAGCAGCCGCGACTCGATCCGCCGGAACTCGACACGACCCGAGGGCCGCGGGATCTCATCCCCCACGACCTGATCGAGCCTGATCTTCACCTCGGGCGACTCGCCGGCTGCAAAGCTGACACGCGTGATGCCCGAGAAGAGGTTCCCGGGCTCGCGCGACCAGTCGCCGCCGAGCCTCTTCCGATCGAGCACCACCTGCACGCGGTAGCTGCCGGGCGGGACGCCATCAACAGGGAACGTATGCTCGAAGCTGTCGATGAGAAACGTATCGCCCGCACGCCACCGCGTGACGTCGGCCCCCGCCATGGGCTGAGGGTCTCGAAAGAACGGCGCGGCCGACGGCACGGCGTCGATCGCCGACTCCTCGTTCACGAAGTAGATGACCAGCCGACCCGACAGCGGGAAGCCCGGCTCGTCGTGCACGACCCTGAAGACCGGTTGCGCCGAAGCGCCGAACGTCAGAAAGCCCAGACCGATCGCGATGCAGCGTCTTGTCATCCGGCATTCTTGGCGAGCTGCGCGTCGATGATCACGGCGAACGCCTCGACGTCGCTAGCTCCGAACCCGGTCTGCCGATGAATGATGGTGCCGGATTCGTCGATAACCACGAACGACGGGAGCGACGAGACGCCGTACAGCTCCGAGATCGCCGACCCGTCGGGAATCACGTCGAACGTGTAGCCCTTCTCATCGAAGTAGTCGGCCGGGTTGCCGGCGCGGTAGTTCGTATCGAAGTGCACACCGACGACCGAGACGTTCGGGTTGTCCTCGTACCGCTCGTGCAGATCTTGCACATGCGGCATCGCACGTCGGCACGGCGGGCACCATGTCGCCCAGAAGTCCAGGACCGTCACCTTCCCGGCGTAGCTCGCGAGCTCAACGTTCTGGCCCTCGCTGTTCATCGCCGAGAACGCCGGCGCCGCCTCGCCCGCCTGCGGCCCGCTGCTGCAGCCGGCGAGAACACCCAATGAGCCAAGAACCAACGCCGCCGAAACCTTCAACATGCTTCTTCTCCAGAGGGTTGTGACAGCAAGACATCGATCCGTCGGTTGACCAACTCACGGTTCTTTCCAGATATTGCGTGCTTCGGCATCTTGCGTAGCAGCCACCCGTACGGCGAGGTCGCCGCGTAGTGGTTTCTCTCTTTCGAGTTGATGTACTCTCGAATTGCGACGAGGTGCTCTCGATTGCACGCCCATATTTTGGTACCGCGGATTCGGACCGCGTAGAACGCGACATCCCGCAGCAGACTCTCACCCTGACCGAGGAATCCGCACTTGCTGCAGTGCACTCTCATGCTGACAGACGCACAGTGGTACCAATGAAGACTTGCACGGTCGTCTCGCGTGAGAATCCGGGCCCCGCATCGCGGGCAGGCGACGGCCAACTCCAAGCGCGAGCTCCGTGCCAACTCGGCTTTCGCCACATTCTGTTGTCGTTCAAACTCTCTGTGCTTTCGATAAGCGCCAAGTTTCTGCCGGTAAGTCCTCACGCCGATGCCCCAGCGAGGCTTGCGCCGTAGAACTCGTCTAGCACCCTTCGCCAATCCTCAACCGACGAGACGGCGATCATCTTCCGGCGGACCGAATCGCCGTCCGGATGATGGTGCGAGAACTTGATACCGAACTTCCGCATCGTCTTTCCGGTGTGCTTCTCGGGGTCCCGCATCGTGGCACGGTTCACTCGCAACGCGAGCTCGAAGTGCTGCTCTAGCACCTGCCGCTGCTCGGCGATCGTCGGCGGCACGGGTTCACGCCCGGCCATCAGATCGCGGGCCTGGCGGAAGATCCACGGGTTGCCGATGCACCCCCGCGCCACGCTCGCGCCGGTGAGCCCGGTGTAGCGGATCATGCGGAAGATGTCGCCCGCGTTCCAGACATCGCCCGAGCCGAAGATGACTCGGTCGGGCCGCTGCTCGCGGATGTCCTCGAGCAGATCCCACCGGCTGGGTCCGATGTACTTCTGCCGAACCGTTCGGCCGTGCACCGTCACCCACGCGCAACCCATGTCGTAGGCCGCGTCGAAGATGCGCCAGAAGCTCTCAACCATCTCGGGTGTGTCGTCGAAGCTGCGCCGCATCTTGACGGTCACGGGGATGTGCGTCGGCACCGCCTCGCGCACGGCCTCCAGAATCCGAATCGCGCCCTCGGGCTGTGCGAGCCAATGCCCGCCGCGGGCTTTCTTTGCGATCTTCTTGACCGGGCATGCAAGGTTCACATCGATCGCGGCGAAAGTACTCGTCTCCTCCCCCGCGTGCGGGGGAGGTGCCGAGCGTAGCGAGGCGGAGGGGGTTTCCGATTTCCCAGCCCCCCTCAGCCCGCCTTTGGCGGACAGCTCCCCCGCACGCGGGGGAGCGGCTCGCAGTTGATCCCGCACCTTGTGCTGCGTCACATCCTCATACGCCATGTCGCGATAGTCGCGTTCGGACCGCTCGCCCTGCTCGATCATCTTCAGGGCAGCCGCCGCCATCTCGGCCGGCTCGCTGCCCATGATCTGACCCACCAGCGGGTGGTCTTCGTCGCCGCCCGGCACGTTGTCATGAATCTCGCCAAGATCGGCCTTGGCAAAACCCCGGCCGCCCGCGAGCAGCGTGCGGTCGAGCAGGGCCTCGGTCACGCACGCCGGGCAGCCGTGCCGGCGGGCGATGATCCGCATCGCCGCGTCGCTGTAGCCTGCCAAACCGGCCTGAAAGAACGGCGCATCCCAGCCTGGAATCGCCTCGGGCACGCGGGGGTCGATGCCCAGGCCGCCGAACGATGCCGCGACTTCCTCGGCACACACGCGGGGGTCCAGCCCCTCGCCGCCGGGGGCGATCGCGGCCTCGGCCGGCGTCGCGTTGCTGCTGTTGCTCTGGCATCCCATGTGCCGAACGATAGGAATCATGCGCACGATCCCCGTCATCGCTCTCGCCCTCACGCTCGCCGGATGCTCGAGCACCGGCCCGCTCAAGCCCGGCGCGAGCTACCCATCGATCCTCGTCCGCACCGAGCCCAGCACCATCCAGCTCGTCCGCGAGACGAGGCACGTTGAGATGACCAACGTCACGGCCCGCAGCTTCGGGCCCAGCCGAATCTGGCTCAACCAGTGGTACTCGGCCGAGATCGACGGCTTCGCGGTGGGCGAGACCATCCGGCTGCCGCTGACCAGATTCACTGACGAATTCGGCGACAGCTTCCGCGGCGGCGGCTTCTTCGCGGCCGAAGCACCCGACAAGCTCGTCAAGGCAGAGCTCGAGACCGACGCCTTCAGAACAGCGGGCAGCCTCGGCGGCGAACGCGTGCTCGTGCCCCTGATCGTCGTTGGCGATCAGGAGTAGCGAACGCGGTGCATTGCATCTGACGAGGCCGAAGCGCAAGCGAGGCATGGAGCACCAAATGCCTCGCTTGCGCTTCGGCCTCGTCAAAGACCAGAATCAGCGCTCGACGAGTTTCGCGACTTCGTCGAGGATCTCGTTTGCCGTCGCCTCGTCTTCCGCCTCAGCGATAAGACGCAAGATCGGCTCCGTGTTGCTCGCACGGACATGAACCCACGCCTTCTTCGAATCAAAGTCGACTCGCACGCCGTCTTGGGTATCGACACGTTCTGACGCATAGTGCGCCGCGATGCGCTCGATCGCCGGCTTGGCGTCTTCCTTCTTCGCCAGGGGCTGCTTGCGCTTGACGATCGCGTAGCTCGGGATGTCGGCCACCAGCTCGCTCACGGTCTTGCCGGTGCGGGCCATGAGCGAGAGCACGAGCGCCATCGAGCCCAGCGAGTCGCGGACGTAAGTGACTTCCGGCCAGATGACGCCGCCGTTGCCCTCGCCGCCGAGCAGGACGGCCTTGCCCTCGCGCTTGAGCCGCTTCATGGCTTCGACGACGTTGGCCTCACCGACGGCCGTGCGCACGACCGATGCGTCGTACCTCGCGGCGATGTCGTCGATCATGCGACTGGTGGAGAGGTTGGCGCAGAGGACGATATTCTCGCTCTCTGTGCCCGCGTGCTCACGCCCGCGGCTCTGATGGGCTTCGAGGATCGACACCGCGCACAGCGCGAGCGTGTACTCCTCGCCGATGTACCGCCCGGTTTCGTCGACGATGGCCAAGCGGTCGCCGTCGGGGTCCTGGGCGAAGCCGACGTCGGCCTTGAGCCCCGGCACGGCATCGCAGAGCCCGCCCTCGCCCGAGAGATTCTCGGCCGTGGGCTCGGGAGTGTGGGGGAAGATGCCGGACGTGCTGTCAGCAAGCGCCATGAGTCGGATCGGCTCGTCATCGAAAAACGCATGGTCAATCGCGACGCCGGATGCATTGACAGCATCGATGACCACGGTCGAAACCTGCTCAGCGACGAACGCGCCCCAGTCGTCGACATCGAGCAGCTCTTCAAGTCGCATCTTGACGCGAAGGCAGTGCGGCTGGATCTCATCGTCTTCGACGGTTGAGTCTTGTTGTGCGTGCTGCGATGCGTAGGTAATCGAACCGGCTTGGTATCGACTGATGATCTGTGCTGCTAGATCAGCATGAGGAGCGGCCGCGTCGATAGTGCAACCTTCAACGTCGATTCGCCCGTCGGTGTCACCGGCCTTGGCTGGATCGCGCAGCAGTAGCTTGATGCCATTCCACTCCGCAGGGTTGTGGCTCGCAGTGATTACAACCGCAGCATGGGCCCGCTTGGCATCCGCAAGAAAGCCGATGGTCGGAGTCATCGCTACGCCGACACGATTCACCCGGCAGCCCGTGGCTAGCAGCGCACTTATGACGGCGGTGTAGGTTGACTCACCGCCCGCGCGACCGTCACGCCCCACAAGGACATAGGGCGGTTCATCACCCGCCAACTCACCGAGCCACGTCCCAAACGTCCCCGCGAACTGCATCGCCACCTCCGGCGTGAGGCTCTCGCCCACGATCCCGCGGAGGCCGCTGACGCCGATCATCAGGGGGGCTTCGGGCTTGCTGTCGGTCGAGCCGTCGCTCATCGGTCGGGTCCTTCACGCGGTCTTCATGGTCGGCGGACGCGGATTCCGAAAGCCGCCCCCACCTACCCTAGCCACATGTTCACGATCACCGTCGAGACCGTCTTCTCCGCAGCCCACGCCCTGACGATCGCCGGCCAGCGTGAGACGCTGCACGGGCACGACTTCCGGTGCACCGTGTCGATCGAGGGCGACCAGCTCGACCAGGACGGGCTGGTGTGCGACTTTCACACGGCCAAGGACGCGCTCGAGGGCATCGTCGGCGAGTTCAACAACGCGAACCTGAACGACCTCGCCCCGTTCAACCACCCGGCGGGGGGTGCGAACCCGTCGGCCGAGAACGTCGCGAAGCACATCTTCGACGAGATGCACGAGCGGCTCGACGCGGCGCTCGAGCCCCACGCCAAGATCGCGGCCGTGACCCTAAGCGAGAGCCCGGGGTGCACGACGACGTATCGGCCCTGAGGAGCTTCCCTGCGAGCCACCCGCGTGAGCGGGCTGACCTCTGTTGAGCAGACCTGCGGCCCCCGCCCGCTCACGCGGGCGGCTCGCAAAGGCAACGAATCACCGCTCCTCGTGCTTCGCGGTCAGCTTCTGCATCTCCGGGTCGATCGACCACGGCACACCCTTGCCCGTGATCGCCTTGCAGATCCGGTCGACGTGCAGGTGGCTGTTCTCGATGAACACGCGGGCGCGTTCTTGCGAGCCGCCGCAGGCGGTGCCGGCGACGTAGACGCCCGGCACGCTGGTCTGCATCGTGGCGTGGTTGTACGCGGGCCGATTGGTCGTGTCGGGGTCGATGCGGTCGAGGCCGAGTTGGTCGAAGAGTGACTGGTCCTGCACGTATCCGGTGAGCAGCAGCACGAAATCGGCGTCACGCTCGAACGTCTCGCCGTGCCGTCGGAGCAGGACGCGGTCGCTTTCGATGCGTTCGACCTCGGACAACGGCTCGAAGCCGATGCGGCCCTTCTCGATCAGCCATTCGAGCTCGGGGAGCAGCCAGTACTTGATCCGATCGGCGTCGAACGCTTCGCGACGATACGCGATGGTCACGTGCGCTCCGGCGCGGTGCAGCCGGATCGCGGCCTCAACGGCGCTGTTCTTGCCCCCCACGATCAGGACCTTGCGGCCGAAGTACTTGAGCGGGTCGTCAAGGTAGTGGCTCACGTGAGGGAGAGACTCACCTTGCACTCCGAGCGTGCGCGGTGCGTGCATGTTTCCGACTGTCAGTATCACGTTGCGAGCGTGTATGGAATCTGCTGGATTCGCTTCGATTATGCGCGGCATCGCCTCTGTTCCTCCGATGCCCTCGGCGCTGCGGGCGACATCGACTTCGAGGTGATCGCCTGTCTTCCGGATGCCCGTCACGGCGCGGAAGGTCTCGATGCTCAGATCGAGCTGGCGCGCAACGTTGACGAGGTACCGGACGTAGTCGTCGCCCGTGGCCTTGTCCTGGCCTGACACCGAGAGCGGGATGCCGCAGATCGATATCCGATCTGGGCTGGAGAAGAACTTGGTCCGCGGCGCCCACCAGGTCATGGTGTGGCCGATCGCGCCGGCCTCGACATGCCGAACGGACGCCCCGGCCGACTTGAGAGCGGCGTGTGCTTCCAGTCCGATGGGTCCAGCGCCGACCACGGCGGCATCGATGATCGTCATCGTGGAATTCTAGATCTGCGTCGCCGGGTGTTCATGCTGCCGGCTTGAACAGCCTCGCCGCCGTGGCGCTCAGCATCGATGCGAATGAGTCGGTCGAGACGGGCTTGACGAGTATTCCATCGACGAAGGCGGACGCGGTCTCGGGGCCGATGTCTGCACCGGTCGGGTCGGCGAGGAGGTGGATCGGGTTCGAGCAGCCGGCGTCTCGGAGCATCTTGCAGGCCGCGAGTCCGTCGCCGCTGTGCACGTCGGGGTTGACGAATATGACACTCGGCCGCGGGGCGCTGCCGTTCATCCAGGCTCCGAAGGCCTCACGACCCGACGGCATCGCATAGATCTCGGCGCCGAGAGACCGCAGCCGGACCTTGGCGATCTTGAGCGTCAGCGGGCAATCATCGATCATCCAGACCACCTGCCTCATCGCTTCCCCCTTGGCATCCCGGCGAATCGGCTCGGTGGGTGGTCGGGTTGACCCTCGCAACCCAGGTTCGTCGCCCGGCAGATCGCTGATACAGGGGGATCGCCGCAACCCCGCCCGAAATGCAGGCCGTTCGCGCCCGCGGACCATTCAGGCTGTGCGGTCAGCGCTCCCTGCGTAGAGTCCGCCTCGCACACCAGCTCTGGAGAGACTTTGATGGCCAGCCTCACGATCGATGTCCGCGAGACCCTTGGCAGCGATGCCGGCGACCTGCTCGACTACACCAGCAAGACTGTCTCGCACGACCGGCTGCACCTGCCGGGGCCGGACTTTGTTGATCGGATCGTGAGCCACACCGACCGCTCGCAGAACGTGCTGAACAACTACCAGCGGCTTTTGAACTCGGGCCGGCTCGCGGGCACGGGCTACGTGTCGATCCTGCCGGTCGACCAGGGCATCGAGCACTCGGCCGGTGCTTCGTTCGCGCCGAACCCGGAGTACTTCGACGCCGAGAAGATCGTTGAGCTCGCGATCGAGGGCGGCTGCAACGCCGTCGCGTCGACGTTTGGTGTGCTGGGCATGTGCAGCCGGAAGTACGCCCACAAGATCCCGTTCATGGTCAAGTTCAACCACAACGAGCTGATGACCTACCCGAACCAATTCAAGCAGATCCCGTTCGGCAACATCCGGCAGTGCTGGGAGATGGGCGCGGCCGCGGTCGGCGCGACGATCTACTTCGGCAGCGACGACGCGACGAACCAGATCCAGTACGTCAGCGACATGTTCGCCGAGGCGCACGAGCTGGGCATGGTCACCGTGCTCTGGTGCTACATCCGCAACAGCGCGTTCAAGACAGGCGGCAAGGACTACCACACCGCGGCCGACCTCACGGGTCAGGCGAACCACCTGGGCGCGACGATCCAGGCCGACATCGTCAAGCAGAAGCTGCCCACGCTCAACGGCGGGTACAAGGCGCTCAACTCGGGCGATAGCAGCTACGGCAAGTTCCGCGACGAGGTCTACACCGAGCTGGCCGGCAGCAACGCCGACGGCACGGGCGGGCACGCGATTGATCTGACGCGGTACCAGATCTTGAATCAGTACATGGGCCGAGTGCCGCTGATCAACTCGGGCGGAGCCAGCTCGGGCGCGGGCGACCTCAAGGAAGCCGTGACGACCGCTGTCATCAACAAGCGGGCCGGCGGCATGGGCCTGATCTCAGGTCGTAAAGCGTTCCAGCGTCCGATGAACGAGGGGGCTGCGCTGCTGCACGCGATCCAGGACGTCTACCTAGACGATTCGATCACGATCGCGTAGCCAGAGCCAATCCGCTGGAATCGAAAGTCGTTGTTTCGACAGCGGTCTGCCGCGGCAGCCCGGGGACCTTAAAACGAGTCACTCTCCCTCGGTCGCCGGCCGCTGGTTGCTGCTCTCGGACCGATCGGGCAGGACGCGGCGCGGTATGCTGCGCGGCGGTGGCCCACGAGGACCAGATACGCCCGCTCAGGAGAACAACCGATGCCAGAGGACCGAGTCGGATCGGAAGCCTTGATTACCCTCACCCTCGAGCTCACCGCGGAAGAGGCCGACGCGCTCGCCTGCTTCAAGCAGCTGCTCAAGAACGGCGAGCCGCCCGCCAACAGCAACGACGCCGCGGGCCGCAAGCTGATGATCCTGGCCGCGAATAAAATCGCCTCCGGGTTTCTGAAGAAATCGTCTCCGGTTGCAGGCGTCTCGGGCGCGGGCTGCACCGGTGCGTCCACGCGCACGCTCGATTCCCGCATCATTCAGGCCGTCGGCAGCACGCCGCTCTCGCAGCTGACCGGTCTCGATTCCATCATCGTTGGTGGGGTTGTGCAGGCGATTGAAGACGACTACTGGCCGGGGCGTGGCGCGACCGCCCGGACGACCGACCTGCGTGACACGACGGACGACCAGAACAACAACGACGAAGAAGACGACGACAACGACACTGAGAACGGGGGCGGGGACGACGAGGGCGACGGCTCGAACGGTGGCAACACAGACAGCAGCGGCGGCGGCTCGATCAGAGGCAGCGGCAGCGGACGCGGCGGACCGCTTCGCTGAAGGACCGACGCGGCTCGCACACGCGGGTTGTTACTGCGTCGCGTCGATCTGTTCACGGAGCTGTTCGAGCTTCGGCACGCTCTCAAGGAGCTGCTGCTCCTCGATGCCCGCGTCCGATGCCAACGCGAGGAGCGACGCGTGCTCCGCTTCGGCCAGCAGCAGCATGGCTTCGGCCTCGGCCCACCGTTGCAGTCCGACGAGCGAAGCCACATGATCGAGCATGAACTCGATGAGGCGCGCGTCCCGCCGGCCGATCGACTCGACCCGGGCGAGGACAGCGGAGGAAAGCACGCTCTCCGCTTCTTCCCACCGCTCTGTTTGGAGGTAGGCCCTGCCGAGCAGGTGAGCGGCGTTCACCGAGCCGTCGAACTCTCGGCCGCGCATCTCGCGAAGGCGTTCTGGAAGGTCCGCTAAGAGCGGTACTGCTTCGGCACCACGTCCTTGATCAAGAAGTGTGATCGCCAGGGCCTGCCGCAATCGCAGAGGCTCGAAGCCGACATCGCTTTCGGATGCCTCAGCCTTTGCGAGCGTGGATCGCAGAAGCCGTTCAGCACGCTCAGGCTCACCGATTCGTGAAAGAGCTACGCCCTGCGACGCGATGACGCTGAGCGTGCGGCGATGCATGGCCCCGAGATGCTCGTTTCGCCATGCGGCACACTGATCGAACAGTTCGGCGGCCGCGGCGTGTCGCTGAGCGACGTTGTACGCTATGCCGAGGTTGTGCCGGATCGAATCGGCCTGAGTCTCATCGTCGATCGCGACGGCCACCTCGAGCGCCCGCGTGTTGTACTCGATCGCCTCGGCGTGCTTGCCCATCCGGCGCATCGATGCCCCGATGCCTGATAGCGCAGCGACGTGTCTCTCATCCGGTGGCGCCTCAGCCGCTTCGAGCAGTTCGAGCGCTCGGCGGGCGTGCATCTCGCAGGCGAGCGGGTCCCCGGACGCGTTCGCCGAGGTCGCCAGCTCGATCCGGTGATCGATCTCGTCCCGCGGCCGGCCTTCGAACTCGGCGCGGACCTGTGCGTCCTTGGCCTTGGCTTCATCGGAGAGATCGCGAACCGCCGTCCGAATCGAGCGGAGCACGACCAGCCCCTGCTGGATGCGATCGATCTCGGCAAGCCGCCCGGCGGCCTCTTCCCGCGCGTCGATCTCACTGAGCCGGGTGACCGTCACGACGGCGGCGGCCGCCGTGCACACGAAGACCAGCACAGCCGCCACGGCGATCGCTGTCGTATTGCGCCGCACAAGCTTGCTCACGCGGTAGGACAAGCGGGGCGGCCCGGCCTCGACGGCCTCGCCCCGACCGTACCGACGCAGATCCTCGGCGAGATCTCTGGCGTTAGGGTAGCGACGCTCCCGGTCTTTCTCGAGGCACCGCATGACGACCCAATCGAGGTCGCGGACGAGGAGGCCCACCATCGTCTTGACGTCGGTCCGCCGAGCGTCGGCGGCGGCGCTGACCAGCGCGGATGAGCTGTCCTCGCGCAGAAGCCCGCCGAGCCTCGCGCTGGGCCTCGGCGGATCGACGTCGCGGATCATCCGTTGGACTTCTGTCTCGGCGGCGGCCCGGAACCGCTCACGATCGAACGGCGGGACGCCGCAGAGAAGCTCGTAGAGCAGCACGCCGAGCGAGTACACATCGGCGCGGGCGTCGATAGCCTGGCCCGACATCCCGGCCTGCTCGGGCGACATGTAGTCGGGCGTTCCGATCAGCTGATCGCGCCCGGTGAAAATGGTGCGGTCGGTGAGGCGTGTGTTCAGCGCTTTGGCAACCCCGAAGTCGATGACCTTCGGCGAGGACTGGCCGTCGGCGGTGTAGGCAACGAGCACGTTGCTCGGCTTCAGGTCCCGGTGGATCAGACCCCTCGTGTGAGCATGCTCGACAGCTTCGCACACCTTGACGAACAGCTCGCACCGCTGCCCGATCGTGAGCCGATGGGTCTCGCAATGCTGTGTGATGGATGAGCCCCGGACGAGCTCCATCACGAAATAGGGTCGGCTGCCGAGTTCGGGGCCGTTGCCGCCGTCGAAGATCTTGGCGATCCCGGGGTGGTCCATGACCGCCAGGGCTTGTCGCTCGGCTTGGAATCGTGCGACAATCGCTTGCGAGTCCATGCCCGGTTTGATGATCTTGAGCGCGACACGCCGGCGAACGGGCTCGGTTTGCTCCGCCTCGTAGACTTCGCCGAAGCCCCCCTCGCCGATCTTCTCGAGGATTCTGTACGAACCGATGCGTTCGGGACGCGGCGGCCCGCGGTCGTCGGGCATCAGGCTGTCGGTGGGCGGCTCGTTGCTCATTCCGTCACGATTCTACAGGCAGCCGTGCGGAGCTTTGCACCGGCATCGGCTACGCTGGCTGCATGCGTGTCAGCATCGCCCAGATCGCACCCGTCCTGCTCAACCGCGACCAAACCCTTGACAGGGTTGTCGCGGCCATCGATTCCGCGGCGGGCGACGGCTCGAAGCTCGTCGCCTTCGGTGAGTCGCTCGTGCCCGGCTACCCGTGCTGGCTGAGCCGGCTCGGCGGCGCGCGGTTCGACGACGAGCGAAACAAGTCGATCCATGCGATGTATCTCGACCAGGGCGTCGAGATCGACGGGACCTCGGGCCGGGGCCATCTCGACGGCGTTCGGGAGGCATGCCGGGCGAACGCTGCCGCGGCCGTCGTGGGTGTTGCCGAGCGAGCTCGTGATCGCGGCGGGCACAGCCTGTTCTGTTCCGCGGTGACGATCGCGCCGACCGGGGAGATCGCGTCCGTCCACCGCAAGCTCGTCCCGACGTACGAGGAGCGGCTGGCCTGGTCACACGGCGACGGTCAGGGTCTCGTGGCGCACCGGTTCCTCGAGCCGTTCACGCTCGGCAGCCTGAACTGCTGGGAGAACTGGATGCCCCTGGCCCGCGCGGCGATGCAGGCCCAGGGCGTCGATGTCCATGTCGCGATCTGGCCGGGCGGCGATGTCAACACGCGGGATATCACGCGGTTCATCGCCCGAGAGTCGAGGTCGTACGTGCTCAGCGCGAGCGGCCTGCTCCGCGCAGAGGACGTGCCCGACGAGCTCCCCTGGAAGGCCGAACTGCTGGCGGACGATCAGACCGCGGCGGGCGGCGTGATGCACGACGGCGGGAGCGCCGTTGCGGGTCCGAGTGGCGAGTGGATTGTTGAGCCGGTCGTCGGCGAGGAGCGGATCATCACCGTTGAGATCGATCACGAGCGGGTTCGACGCGAGCGGCAGAACTTCGACCCGGCCGGGCACTACTCGCGGCCCGAATTGCTGTCCCTCGCGGTGGACCGGCGGCGCCACCGGGCGGCCGCGTTCGAGGACGATTCGTAGCGGGCTACTGACCGCCGCGATCCGCCCACGCCCTGAGCACTTCCGCCTCACGCTCGGGTGCGAGGCCCCCGCGGATCCGCCGCTTCCACTCCTCTGCGTCGAACGCATCGCCCTCTCGTTCTTGAAGGATCGCGGGTCGCGTCGTGTAGTACTCCAGCACGGCCCGGGCCGTCTCGGTGACCGGCCGGCAGCTCAGACCGGCGGCGCGGGCGCGGTCGGTCGATGCGAGACCGAACCCTGCGTAGCCGGGGGTGGACGGCGGGACCCACGCGGGCATGTGCTGCCACGCCTGAACGCCCTGCGACGCGAGAAAGCCCGCTTCGATCCACTCCGGCGTGGTCTCGGCCCCCGCGGCCGCGATGCTCCCAGCGATGGCACCGCCGATCGTGAGCTCGCCTGGAGCGGTCACAACGTTGTAGGGCCCGGTCGCGCGATCTTCGATCGTTCCGAGGATGAACGCAGCGAGGTCACGGACATCGATGATCTGCATCGGATCATCCGGCGTGCCCGGCGCGATCATCGTGCCGCCTTCTGAGGCGCGGACGGGCCAGTAGCTGAATCTGCCCGTGGTGTCGCGCGCTCCGCAGATCAGACCAGGCCTGGGGATCGCAACCCTGCCGGGCATGAGCCGCTCGGCCGCGTGCTCGCAGCGGGCTTTCATCGCCCCGTAGTGCACGCCGACCTCGCGGTGCGTCGGGATCGCGGCCGAGACCTCGTCGGTGACCTCGTTCAGGGCCGCCGATTCGTCGGCGTTCGGCTCGTCGCTGCTCGCGTAGACAGACATCGTCGAGACAACAACGTAGTGATCGATCGCCGGCTTGAGCGCTGCCATCGCGTCCTCGACCACCTGCGGGACGTACGCGAACGTATCGATCACGCTGTCCCACGTCCGACCCTCAGCGACAGCCGCCGACAGCGAGGCGTAGTCGCTGTACCTGTCGCCGATCAGCGTTTCGAGGCTGTCGAACAGATCGGGGTTGGTCTTCCCGCGGTTGAAGAGCGTGACCTCGTGCCCCCGCTCGAGCGCATCCCAGACGATGTGCGGGCCCAAGAAGCCGGTGCCGCCGAGGATCAGGATCCGCTGTTTCTTTGCGTTGATCGTTCTGCCGGCCAGCGCTGCGGGCGCCAGCGAGAGGGCCCCTGCCGCCGCACCGGCCTGCGCGAGGAATGTTCGGCGTGTCGTTGTCATGCTTGGTCTCCGTGCCGTTTGTGTACGTGTCCTATCGATCCAGGCTGATCCGATCCGTCGCCCTCGGCGGCGCGGCGTGACTGCTCGCGAGCCAGAACGAGACCCAGCATCGCCCACAAGAGTGCGATCGGCGCCGCCGCCATCGCGATCGAGCCGACCGTCATCGCGGAAGCAGTCGCAAGGGCGCTGTACAGCCCCGTTCCCGCAACATCGCCGCCGCGGTAGAGGAATGTGTCGGCGACGGTCTTCGCCTTGTACTTCTCATCTCGCGAAAGCACGCTGAAGAGGGTTTCCCTCGCGGGCCTTGCGACGGCGTACCGCACCGCGCGGTGCAGAGCCTGGAAGACCGCGAAGACACCGAAGACAAGCCATGGCTCACTCTCATCGCCTCGTGCCGCGAGCCAGAGAACGACGAACCCGGCGACGGTCACGGCCGGCAAGACGCCGAGCGTCCCGCCGATCCCGATGAACCGGATCACTCGCGACGTCACGAACAGCTGCGCGCCGAGCGTGAAGACCTGCGCGAGCAGATCGAGCCTGCCGAACAACGCGATGCGTTTGGACAGTTCTTCTTCCGCGTCAACGACCAGCTCCGCCTGAGTGAAGTAGACCAGCGTCGAGCTGACGGCGATGAAACCGATATACGCGCCGATCGCGAGAAGGTACGGGGATCTCAGGATGAGCACGACGCCGTCGGCGAGCCCGGTCCCCTCGGGCGGACGCGTTGTTGCCGGGCGGACGGAGCGATCGGTTGTCCGCGCATCAAGGACGCGCATGATCCGCACCGCGGCTTCGAGCACCAGGGCGGCGAGCACCATCAGCGATGCGGCGCTGAGCTGCTCGCCAGACAGCACCGGCGAAGCGTCGGCCAGTGACGCGATCCGGTCGCTCATCGCGCCGGGCACGCTGGACCCGGCGATCGCGCCGAGGGTGCCGCCGACGCCGATCGCGGGAAAGAGCCGCTTGCCCTGTTCGAGCGTCCAGATGTCGGCCATGAACGCCCAGAACACGCTAGTGAGGAACAGATTGATCACGCTGAGCCAGACGTAGAAGACCCGACCCGTCACCGCCTTGACGTCTTCGCCGAAGCCGAGCCGGAGCACAGCGAAAGCTATCAGGCACAGCACGATGATTCGAAAGCCGGCGGCGATGAATCGCGGTCGATCGAGCCGGTGCACGAGCGTGCCGAACCCCATAGCAACAAGAAGCGAGACGCCGGCGGTCACGTAGAAGAGCGATCTCAGCTCGCTCATCCCGCGTTCGACGCCCATCGCCTCCCGCACGGGCCTGATCAGAAAGTAACCGAAGAGCACGCAGAAGAAGAGCATGCCCGCCAGCGCGAGCGGCAGAACCTCTCCGGTGCGCACTCGGAGCAGCCGATGCATCAGCGACATCCCGCGACCTTCGTGTTGCGCTTGCTCACCCACCAAGGTCCCCCGGGCAGCGTGTAGCGAGGTTGCGTCTCGGCAGTTGCAGTTGCTCGGCGGTTGATCGCGCTGCCCCTGCTATCCTCGCGCGGAAGGGGAGCACGTGACGCCGATCGACGAGCCGAGCGCAGAAACGCATGACCGAAAGATCTACTACGGCTGGGCCGTGATGCCTGTGGCGGGCCTGATGCTCATCGGCACGCTGCCGGGGCAGACGGTCGTCATCAGCCAGTTCAACACGGCCCTGCGCGAATCACTCGGGCTGACCAACGAGTCGCTCTCTCTGTGCTATCTGATCGGCACACTCGCGGCGGCGTTCCCGCTGACGCTCGTCGGGCGTCTCTCGGATGGGATCGGGCCCCGGAGGACGGCCGGGCTGGTCGTCGGGGCTTTCTGCCTCGGCACGCTGGCGTTAACCAACGCGGTGAGCGCCGCCACGCTGACGCTCGGCTTCTTTCTTGTCCGTTTCTTGGGCCAGGGCGCGCTCGGCATGCTCTCGAGCCACGTGCTGGCGCTGTGGTTCGAGCGGCGGCTGGCAACCGTTGAGTCGATCAAGCACGCCGTGTTTAGCCTCGCCGGTGCGCTCGCGCCCGCCGGGATCATCGCTCTGATCGGCGCGGTCGGCTGGCGAGAGGCCTACGCGGCGCTCGGTGTGTGCGTGGCGGTCGTCTTGCTGCCGCTGATCGCCTTCGTCCTGCGCGATCATCCGGAGGAGGTCGGCCAACGACTGGACAACGAGCCGCCCGAGTCTCGCCCGTCGGTCAGGCGTGACCGTTCCGACGATCCGCCGGACGACGCCGTGTTCACGCTCGGCGAGGCGATGCGGACCCCTGCGTTCTGGCTGCTGATCATTCCCGGGATCTTGTCCGGACTCGTCGGCACTTCGCTGCTCTTTCACATGCAGCCGCTGCTGGTCGAAGCCGGCGTGGCCGATCCGCTGAAGGCCGGGGCGCTCGCCGTGTCGTCGTGGTCGGTCGCGTTGTTTGTCGGGCTGACCACGGGCGGGCCCGTCGCCGATCGCCTGCCGCCGCGCGCCATACTGCCTCTTTCGCCGCTGGGCATCATGGCCTCGTGCGTGGTCATGTGGGCGGCATCCGAGCCCTGGCACGCGGCCGCCGCCATGGCGATCTACGGGCTCGGTCAGGGCTGGGGGATGGCGGCCGCCGGGCCCGCGATCGCGCGGTTCTTCGGGCGGCCCCACCACGGAGCGATCAGGGGCTTTGTCACCTCCGCCATGGTCGGCGGCACCGCGGCCGGCCCGTACCTGCTGACGCTTGTTGGCGGCTGGATCGGCATCTGGTTTGGAGGCACCCTGATCCGGGGGATGCTTGTGTTCGCGATTGCAGCGATCCCGGTGGCCGTGGGAGCCTCGCTCGCGCGACGCCCGGCCCCGCCGGCTCGGCCTGCATCGACGCACAACGAGTAGCCGGTTCGCTTTTGCCTCGCGTGCCGGAATATTCGTTCCAGATCACGTGCTCTCTCTCGTACGCCCCCCAAGCCCAGCCCATGGAGACCAGCAATGGCCCGAGCAGATGAACCGAAGAGCCTTTCGAGTCGGCTAAGCCACAGGGCCCGCCGAGCGATCCAGAGCACGACGGATCTCGCGTATGTCGCCGGGCTGGGCCTCGCCGTCTCGGCATCGCCGCTCGCGGCCCAGCACGACGAGAAGCCCAAGGCCCGGGAGACCGCGATGACGCAGAGCCAGCCGGGCGAGGGCCAGGCACAGCCCGAAACACTCCAGACAGAACTCGATGCCCTGAAATCAGCCTTCGAACAGCGTGCCCCGCAGGAGACGATCGATGCCTTCGAGAAGGGCATCGTGGACGTCGAGGCGCTCGGGGTGCTCGACCAGGCCAAGAACGTCGGCGATCGGGCCCCGGCGTTCACGCTGCCCGATGGCACGGGCGAGAGCGTCTCGATGGAGAGCATCCTTGCCGATGGGCCGGCGATCGTGACGTTCTACCGCGGATCGTGGTGCCCGTACTGCAACATCCAGCTCCGCGCGTACCAGCAGCGGATGGACGAGATCACAGCGCTCGGCGCATCGCTCGTCGCGATCAGCCCCGAGAAGCCAACCGCCGAAGACGCCCAGGACGCCCCGAGCTACGAGTTCCACGTCCTGAGCGACGCCGGGAACGAGGTCGCCGACGCGTTTGGCATCCGCTACCGGCTGCCGCAGGATCTGATCGACGCGTTCAGCGGCCGGCTCGACCTCGCGTCGTACAACGGCGACGGCTCATGGACGCTGCCGCTCGGCGCGACGTACGTGATCGACCGTGACGGCACGATCGCCCACGCCTTCCTCACCGCCGACTACCGCAAGCGGGCGGAGCCCGACGATCTCATCGCGGCGCTCGAGAAGCTCGCCGCGGAGGGATAGCCCCAGACCCAGCCCCTCACCTGCCCGGTGGATCCCCTCCACCGGTCAACACGAGGCCGGCGCCACCCGATGGCGTCGGCCTTGTCTTTGCGCGGGCTCCGCGTGCGACGCGGGTCGAGTATCGTGTGTCTCCTGAGTCGACACGCCATGGAGCATGCCGTGCCGCCGAGCAGAATCACGCACTTTCACCCGGCGAGGGGCGACTAGCGATGTCGATCCGTGTCAAGCTGTTCCTGACGCTGCTGAGCTTCTCCTTGCTGCCGCTGCTGATCGCAGGCCTGCTCGGCCGGAGCAACGTGCAGGCCGCCCGCGACGAGCTGAGCGAGGAAACCCGGACGCGCATCGAGCGGATCGCCGACGACACGCGCCGGCATCTCGTCGAGAAATACGCGGCGATCCTCGAACGCGACCGGGCTCTCATCGAGATCGACGTGCTCGCGGCGGCCGATGCGCTGCGACGATTCGACGACATCGGCCCGGATGACGAGGCGCTCACGGCCCGCAACTACACCTCGCTCGACTTCGACAACACCGAAACCCCGCCGCCCGGGATGGTGCCCGACGGCGACATGGAACGCGTGGAGGCGGACGGGTCTCGGACGGCACTCATGGTCTCGTTCCTCGAACCGGTCTTTGTGCCGACCGAGGCCGACGGATTCGAAGAGCTCGCGCGAGAAGCGGCCGTGCTGCGGTCGATCGTCCCGACGATGCGCGCCGCGCGGGAATCAACCGAGGATCTGATCCGGCCCGCAAGCCAGTACGCCGCGCTCCACGACTCCGGCTTGCACATGTCATGGCCCGGCAAGGGCGGCTACCCGGCGGACTTCGACCCGAGGCTCCGCCCGTGGTACCAGGCTGCGATCACGGCGATCGAACCGGTCGTCTGGGTGCCGCCCGTGATCGACGCGCCGACGGGACAGGTGCGGCTGACGTGCTCGGCACCGATCTACCGCGACAACGGCGAGCTGCTCGGCGTCGCGGCGGCGGATGTTGCCCTCGGTGACATCCTCCAGGAGCTCACGCTGCCGGAGGTCTTCCGCGAGAACTCGCAAGCGATCATCGTGCAGGTCACCGATTCGGAATCCGACCTGCCGCCGAGAATCATGGCGACGGCGGAGTACGACAGCCTGGCCGGCGCAGCGTGGGATTCGCCGATCACAACGAGACGGTTCGCGGCGAGCGACGCGCGGGCCGGGGCCGCGTTGACCCGCAGGATGCTCGACTTCGAGCAGGACTCGATGGAACTGACCTACGAGGGCGTGCCCTGGGTGTGGACATGGGAACGGCTACGCGATCCCGAGTTCTCGGACACGCACACCAACGTGCTGGTCGGCATCGCTCTGGAGGTCGCGGAGGCCGACGCCGCGCGGGTCGCCGCGTCAATCGATGCGTCGATCTCGACGGTCGTTCGGCAGAATCTGGTCGTCGCCGGCGGCGTGCTGTGCGCCGTGGTGGTCTTTGGGCTCCTGGGATCCCGCTCGATCTCGAAGCCGGTGCGATCGCTCGCCGACACGGCACAGGCCATCGCCAAGGGCGATCTCGACGCGAGGGCGACTGTCGAAACGGGTGACGAGCTGCAGAGCCTGGCCGAGAGCTTCAACAGCATGGTCCCTCAGCTCCGCGACCGCATGAAGGTCCGCGAGGCGCTCGAGATCGCGAGAGAAGTCCAGCAGAACCTGCTGCCGCGGGGCACGCCCGATGTGCCCGGCATCGACATCGCGGCCCAGTGCGTCTATAGCGACGAGACCGGCGGCGACTACTTCGATTTCCTCGAGATCAAACCCGGCCCCCACGCCGACGCCGATGCGCCCCTTGCGAACGCGGTGCTGGTGGGCGACGTCACGGGCCACGGGATCGGGGCCGCGCTTCTCATGACAACCGCGCGGGCACTCATCCACGCCCGCGCCCCCGAGTCCGACGATCTGCCCGAGGTGCTCGGCAAGGTGAACGCGAACCTCGCCACGGATTCGAAGTCGGGCCAGTTCATGACGCTGTTCTATCTGCTGATCGGCGCTGAGACCGGCAGCGGCCGCAGCGTGCGGTGGACGAGCGCGGGGCACGATGCGGCGATCGTGCGCAACAGCAGGACCGGCGAGTTCTCAGAGCTCGCGGGCGCCGACATCCCCCTGGGCATCGACGGCTCGTGGCAGTTCCACGCCGACGACGCGACTCTGCCGCCCGAGAGCACGGTCGTCATCGGCACCGACGGCATCTGGGAGGCGCGCGACCCGTCGGGCGAGATGTTCGGCAAGGACCGGCTGACGGCGGTCATGAACGAAAATCACGACGCCGACGCCCAGACACTCGCCCAAGCGATCCTGACCGAGGTTGTCCGCTTCCGCGATGGAGGGCCCCAGACCGACGACATCACGCTTGTCGTTCTCCGCACCGTTCCCCACACGCTCGACGGGCCGAGGGCGGCACCCGCGTCGGAGCCGAAGGGTCGGCGACCGAGCGTCGTGGTCTAGTCGGTGACGGCGGGGCGGCGGCGGCGCGGCGGATGGATCGCGGTGACCGCGTCGGTGTTCACGCCCAGCCGGATCGGCCCCTCGCAGATGCGCTCGAACGACCGGCGCGCGTTCGCCTCCGAGAACTCGGTGCCGATGAAGCCCCTGCCCAGCGCGTGCGCTACGACGCCGGTCGTGCCCGAGCCCAAGAACGGGTCGAGCACCAGGTCGCCCTCGTTGCTCGTTGCCCGCAGCACCCGCTCCAGGTAGACCTCGGGGAGCTGGTTGTCGTGCCCGTGACGACGCTCCTTGTTGTTGCCCTGGATGCGCCCCCAGTACGGCCCGTACCAGACATCCATCGGCAGGCGTTTGCCCGCCGGCATGCCGTCGCGTTTGTCCATCGTGCGCGGGTCGAAATAGGTCGAAGCGCGATCCGATGTTTCGAGCACGGGCTCGGCGTTCCAGCGTCGATTCTTTGGGTCCTTCGCAAAGTACAGCGCGTGCACCTTGCTGTTGATAAACCGGCTCGTTGTGTTCTGCCCGAAGCGGTAGTGCCACACGCACCAGTTGATCATGTGCAGCCCGCGCCGCTTGAGATGCAGGACGATCTCGGCGGCGGTGTCGTCCGGGATGTTCACCCAGATCGCGCCGTGATCACGCAAAGCCCCGACGCAGAGGTCAAGCCATTCGTAGGTGAAGTCGAGGTACTCGTTTCGCGGCATGCTGTCGTGCCACTCGTCGTAGTCCCGTGACCAATTGAACGGAGGATCGGCGAACACAAGGTCCACCTCGCCCCGCTTGACCTGCGGGATCCGCGGCAGTGCCTCGCGGCAGTCGCCCACGTACACACGCACGGCGTTGGCCTTGCCCGCCTCGGAGCGGAGCCGCTGGCCCCGCTGAAAGTCTGGCTTGTTCGCCTCCGCCACGGTCACTTGTCCCCGCTGATCATGCCCGTTTGGCGGTACTTCGCGCGGTACTTCTCGGCGAGCACCGTCTGCTTGTTGCCGACGTCGATCTGGCGGCCGTCGATGAACGCCGCGACCGTTTCGGTCGTGACCTCAAGCGGGTTGCCGTCGGCGATGATCAGCGTGGCGGCCTTGCCGGCGTCGAGCGAGCCGATCTCGTCGCCGACCTCGAGGATCTCGGCGGTCGAGAGCGTCAGGCCGCGCATCGCCTCGTCGATTGACAGACCGAACGCGACCGACTTCGCCGCGTTGTACGGCAGGTTGCGCTCGTGAGCCGTCCGATCGCTCGACGCCATGCACCACCGTACGCCCGCCTCGGTCAACCGCTGAGGCAGGGTGTAGGGATCGTCGTGCGGCATGTCCGCACGCTTGGGGAACCGCTGCGTGCCGCCCAGGATTACCGGGACGTCATGGGCCGCGAGCAACTCCGCGCACAGCATCGCGTCGCGGCCGCCAACGATCACCGGGCGCATGCCCATGCCGACCGCCCACACGACCGCGGCGTTGATCTGATCGACGTCGTTCGCATTGATGAACGTCGGCCGAAGCGGATCGGAGCCATCGGCGCCTGGCAGGCTGATCAGCGCGGCCTCGAATCGGAGATCCGTGACCGGGCGTGCGCCGTCTCGGTAGCTCACCGCTTGCTGAAAGAACGTGTCGATCATGCCAAGGCGGTCTCGGATGCGTTCGAGCTGTTCGGCCTCCGGCTCGTCCGCCCACCAGTCCTGGCTGGGCCGCATGCTGGGCCAGTTCACGATGACACCGGCGTCGGGCAGCAGCGCCATGCTGTCGGACGTCCAGCCATCGGTGCGCATCACAGACGCCGTGCCCGGCACGGCACCAGCGGTTGGAAAGGCGCCGTACGTGAGGATGCCGTTCGACCTCGTCACCGGGATCAGCGTCGAGTCCGGATTGGTCGCGACGGCGGCCTGTGCCTCGGGCGTGAGCTCGCCGACCTCGTTGAAGTCTCGCGACTGCCTGACCGCCTGGATCTCGGCGAGACCGAGCTCGGTGACCGGCGCGATCAGCCCGGGCCAGACCTGCATGCCGGACGCGTCGATGACGCGCGTTCCCTCCGGAAAGACGCGGTCGCCCTCGCCGACCTCGACGATCCGCCCGTCCTTGAAGTAGACGAAGCCGCGGCCGAGGCTGGGCGACGACACGGGGTGCACGCTCGCGTTGATGATCGCGATGGGTGCCGTTTGAGGGCCGGCCTTGTGGCCGAGATCCTGCGCCGAGACGACGACCGTGCATGTAGCGGCCGTGATGGCCAATATCAGTTTCTTCACCGGATGACTCCCATGTGCGCCATGCCGCAGCCGCAATCGCCGGGCCGCATCGGTTCTGCGAGGTCCCTGCCCTCCAGCCAGAGCCGGCGGTGGTGCGCCCGAAGGTTGTCTCGCATGATGCGCTCTGCGAGACGCCGCTGCGGCTCCGCGTCGGTGCTCTGCTCGTCGCCGACCATCTCTTCCATCGAGCCTTCTTCCGACTCTGATTCATTGCCGGCGTCCGGCTTCTCGATCAGCTTTGCCACGAGCCTGGCGCGCTCGGCCCTGATCCGATCGCGGTGGTCGGCGTCGATCGACTCCGACCAGTACTCGCGGCCGTCGATGAACGTGTGCAGGTTCCGGCTGAACGCCGACAGCGGGTCGCCCGACCACACGGCAAGATCCGCGTCCTTGCCGACCCCGATCGAGCCGACGCGGTCATCGATACCGAGTTGGATTGCCGGATTGATCGTGACAACCGCCAGCGCATCGGCCGGCGGGATCTCGAGCCCCAGGTCCTTGCCGTACTTGATCATCTTGGCGGCCTCGGTGTTCATCCGCCGCACGAGGTTGTCCGAGTCGCTGTTGAAGCTCACCCGCGTGCCGGTCTCCCACAGGATTGGGCCGGCGTAGGGGATCGCGTCCTGCACCTCGACCTTGAACGCCCACCAGTCGCTGAAGAGGCTGCCGCCGCGCGAGTGGGCCTTGACGGCCTCGGCGACCTTGTACGTCTCGAGGCCGTGCTGATAGCTGCCGATCTGGAAGCCGAAGTCCCGCGCGATGTTCGCGAGCATCAGGATCTCGTCCTGCCGGTAGCTGTGGCAGTGGATCAGCCGATCGCCGGCGAGAATCTCGGCGAGCGGGTCGAGCTCGAAATCGCGGCGAGGCAGCTCGGTCACCACCGGCAGCTCCTGACCGTCGCTGAGCCTGTCGGCGATCTTCGCGAAACTCGCGGCGAGGCTGTCGGGCAGGGCATAGTCGAGGCCGCCGAACTCCGGGGAGTTGAGCGTCGCGTGCCAGCGAAGGGCGTACTCGCGGGCCGCGGTGAAGCGGTCACGCATCAGCGCGTCCACGCCCATGCGCGTCTTGGGATACCTCGTGGTGTAGCGGTCGCCCCAGTTCACCTGCACGACGTTCTCGCCGAGCGCGAACTTGATTCCGGGCGTCGCGCCGACCAGATGCGTGTCGCGCGGGTGCGCGGCGCCCCAGCGGACCTTCTCGATCAGGTTCTGCCCGCCGATCGGGTTCGCCGACCCGTGCAGCGTGTTTACCGTCGTCACGCCCGCGGCAAGCTGGCGGTACCAGTTGATGTTGTCCGGGCTGCTGGTGTCGGCCATGCGGACTTCTGCGCTGATCGCCTGGCCGGCTTCGTTCGTGCCGAACTCCCACGTGCCGGTGTGACTATGCGCATCGATCAAACCCGGGGTGATGTGGGCACCGTCGAGGCTGACCGCATCGAAACCGGCGGGGATCGGCAGGTTGCCCTCGGGCATCGGGCCGACCGCGGTGATCCGCCCACCCTCGAACATGACGTAGCCGCGGTCGATCACGCCCGCGGGCCCGCTCGTCCAGACCGTGGCGTTCATGAGCACAAGCGATCGCTGCTCGGGGATGTCCTTCACCGCGTACGGGCCGAACGGGTAGCCCGGGTGCTCGCCGATCTCCGGAGCCTCGTTCTCATCTCCGTCGGCTTGTTCATCGGGCTCGCCGGCGTCGTCATCGCCGAGCGGCTCACCTCGCACCGCGTGCCACGCGAACGCACCGCCCGAAGGGGCAATCGCCGAGCCAAAGATTCGTTCGCCTGCGTCATCAGTCGTGAGCGTGCCGCTGACGACGTACGAGCCCGAGCCGTCGTCCTCGTCGTCAATCAGGAAGCTGATCGAGGTCTCGCCGATCGCGACGTTCCGAGCTTCGTTGGAGGCTGGCTCTTCGTCTTGCCAGTTCTCGGTGAGCGTGACCGTGCCGTCGTTGACCTCGAAGTGCATCTCAAACTCGGGTGCCTCGTCGCTGCCGACGCGCATGGTCCACGCGCCGTCAAACGCCGAGTCGTCGTCCGCGTTGATCTCGTGCCGCACGCCCTCGACCCACACATCGCGGATCTCTGCATCGCCAACGCTCGGGTCGAACAACGACTCGCTCGCGACAACGAGGCTCGCCGGCCGCCCCTGCTCGATCGTGCCCAGCCGGTCATCGACGCCCAGCATCGCCGCGGGCACGGTCGTCACCATCGCGAGCGCATCGTCGGGATTCAGCCCGTGCTCGATGGCCTTGATCAGGTACGAGTGAAACTCGCCCCGCTTGCGGCTCTTGCTGCTGGTCAGCGCCGCGGTCATGCCGATGTCGGCCACGCGCGCCGCCGTTGCCGGCGTCTGCTCCCAGAGCATCAGCGTCTCGAGATCGACGCGGTCCGCCTCGCCGACGCTCGAGACATCCGGCTTGCGCGGGAACCGCAGCGGCAGGATGAGCGGCCGGTCCGTCGCCGCGATCGCATCGAGCCGGCGCAGCTCCGTGCCCGAGCCCACGACGATCATCTGATCGACGCCCTCGAACAGCGCATCGGCCTGCAGGATCTCCTGCTCGTGATCGGTGTCGAACACGAACAGGTCGCTGCCGGTGAGCGCGTCGAGCGCGTTCGGTGCGATGACCTGGCCCGTGTCGCGGGCCGCCTGCTGCCAGCCGAGGTCGCTGAGCACCTGGCGGATCATCGCGATCGCGCCCATCTGGCTCGTCGGGTAGCTGATGGTGCCGCCCCAGCCGCTGCTGACGAAGTCCATCGTGTTGAACGCCTGCGCGCTGTACACGGTCGGCCGATCGCTCGCGGTGTTTCCGGGAACGTCGCCCGTCGAGACGACCGCGCCGTGACCCCGGAAGATGCCGCCGTCGGGCGCGATCGCCGCCGCAACGAAACCGAGCTTGCGGAGCGACTCGCGGTGGCTCTCGCCGAGCCCGGCGCCGTCCAGGATGTCACGCTCGGGTGTGACGTGGTGGCTCCAGTGCCGGCCGGGCCGGTCGCTGTCCAGTTCATCACCGTCGATCTCGAACCACGGCTCGACAAAGCCCGCGTACACGTGGTCGTCCTCGCCGAGCTCCCACACGCGGAAGCCCGTCGGGTCGATCGCGGCCATGCGCGAGTCGGTGATGACCGCCGCGATCCGGCCGTCTTCGATGCGGATGACCGGGATCTGCTCGGCCGGGATCGACTCGCCCGGGCCGATGTGCACCGTGCCGCCGATGATCAGGTGCCGACCCGGGTCGACAACACGCGGGCCGTTCTGCGGCTCGACGAGCGGGCTGGTTCCCGTGGGCTGCGCGCTCAGATTCGCGCACAGCGTCGCGGCCGCGACGGCGAACAGGGTCGGCTTTCGCATGGATGGCTCCCGGGACCCGTGTTGCGGGCCTTCACGGTCAGCCTAGCCGAAGGCCGAAGGCCGCGCCACGCTTCTACCATTGCGCAACGCGACTTTGCATTCTCAACCGCCTTTGGAGCCCAGCAATGGCCAGCGACTCCGGACCGATCGAAGGAAACGCCGTCATCGGACAGTCGGGCGGCCCCACCGCCGTCATCAACGCCAGCCTTGTCGGCGCGATCAAGGGCCTGCGCGGGAACGATGCCGTCGGCACGATCTTCGGCATGCGGCACGGCGTGCGAGGGCTCACGAACGACAACCTCGCCAACCTCACCGACACCAACGACCAGACGCTCGACCAGCTCCTGCGCACGCCGTCGGCGGCGCTCGGCAGCACGCGCGACAAGCCCGACGCCGACTACTGCGCCCGCATCCTCGAGGCCTGCAAGCGCCACGACATCCGCTATTTCTTCTACATCGGCGGCAACGACAGCAGCGACACGTGCCGGATCGTCAACGAGCTCAGCAACGAGTCCGACTACGAGCTACGGTGCTTCCACATCCCCAAGACGGTTGACAACGACCTGATGACCAACGACCACACGCCGGGCTTCCCCAGCGCCGCCCGCTACGTCGCCAAGGCCCACATGGCCGACAGCCGCGACAACGCCTCGATCCCCGGTATCAAGATCAACATCATCATGGGCCGGCACGCCGGCTTCCTCACCGCCGCGAGCGCGCTCGCCCGCAACGACAGCGACGACGGCCCGCACCTGATCTATGTCCCCGAGTCGGCGTTCGATCTTGAGCAGTTCGTCGAGGACGTCGCGAAGGTCCACGACCGGCTCGGCCGATGCCAGATCGCCGTCAGCGAGGGCATCCAGGACAAGGACGGCAAAGCCATCGGCGCCATGCTCATCCAGGGCGAGACCGACGACCACGGGAACGTCCAGCTCTCCGGCTCGGGCGCACTGGGCGACCAGCTCGCGGGTGTGCTCAAGACACGCCTCACACCGGCCGGCGGCAAGGCCCCCCGCGTGCGGGCCGACACGTTCGGCTATCTCCAGCGATGCTTCCCCGACGCCTCGCCGATCGACATCAGCGAGGCGCAGGGTGTGGGGCAGTATGCCGCGGAGATCGCGAGCAAGGGCGATCTCGACGGCTCGATCTCGATCGTCCGCCTCAACGACGAGCCCTACGAGGCGGGGTTCCGCCGCGTCGAGCTGAGCGACGTTGCCGCCAAGACCAAGCACATGCCGGGCGAGTTCATCAAGGGCACGAACGACGTGACAGAAGACTTCATCGACTACTGCAAGCCGCTGGTTGGTGAGCTGCCGACGTTCGCGAGGCTGTGAGTCGCTCCGCGCATGAAAAGCCCCCCGCTCACGCGAGGGGCTCGTGGGAACAAGTCCGAGATCTACAGAGCTACTTGCGTCGCGTGTACTCGATCTTGAAGCCCGGCTCCTCGCCCGTGGGTGTGACGTAGGTCCGCACCATCGTCATGTGATTCTCATCCTGCATGCTCAGGATGTCCTTGGTCGCCAGCGTCGTTCCCGTCATCGGGTCGGTTTCTTCGCCCATCATCGTGGTCGTGCCGTCGGCATTGGCCGACCCGGTGTAGTAGTTCACTTGGTTGGCGGTCGAGTCGTACCAGACCGACTGGTACTCGCCGGCGAGCTTGCTGTAGCCCATCAGCGAGACGCCGGTGAAGGGCTGGCCCATCATGTCGCCCTTCCACGTGCCCTGCACGAACCGGCCTCCCATGACGAGTTCGTTCGTCATCACACCCTTCGACTCCCACATGCCGCCGCCCGGGAGGTCGGCCGAGATCACGCCATCCCAGACTCCGACCATGGACTCGAACCGCTCATGATGCTCGGTGAGCGTGTTGGCCTCCTGCATGGCGGCCATCATGGCCATCGGGTCCATCTCTTCCATCTCGGGCTGGCGCTCGCTCGCGCCGACCATTGTGCCCGCGCTGAACGCGAGAGCAGCCGCCACTCCGATCATCGCGCCCACACCGCCCTTGCTGCTCGTACAGCTCATTGCCGATTCCTTTCCTCGTGTTCGGCCGCGCCGCCACCACGCGGCCAGCACCGGGTGGCAGCATATCGGACGGCCGCATCTGTCGCAAGAAGTTTGATATGTGTTTGGTCACACGCGGCGCAGAATCACCGGGCCTCTAGTCATGGATCGCGACGCGTTCCGCGATCTCGAGCCCGAAGGCCTCGAGCTGCGGGTAGTCGGTCGTCGAGTTGCTGAGCAGCCGCAGCCGCCGAAGGCCGAGCGCCCGCAGGATCTGGCTGCCGGTGCCGTACTCGACCATTCCCGGCGCGACGCTCTGGCGGGGCGTATCGGCCTCATCGAGATCAAACGGCCGGGTCAGCCGCTGCGTCAGGGAGTCCGACGTGCCGGTGGGCCTGAGGTACACCACCGCGCCTCGGCCCTCGCGCTGCACGGCGCGCATCGAGCTCCGCAGCACCGCCGAAGAAGGCCCGGCACCGAAGATGTCGCCCAACAGATCCCGCCGGTGCACGCGCACCAGCGTCGGCTCGCTCGACTCCACCACCGAGCCGTCATCGTTCAGCCGGCCCACGTCTCCGATCGTCAGCGCGAGGTGCGGGAGCGGGTCGACAACCGACCGGAACGCGACGAGATTGAACTCGCCTTCCGCGGTCTCGATGCGCTGGCCCGCGACCGGGTCCATCCGCTCGACCAGCGACTGCCGATTCAGCCGGTGCTCGATCAGCTGTTTGACCGAGCACATCTTGAGGTTGTGCTTGCCGCAGAGCTTGACGAGATCCGGCACGCGGGCCATCTCGCCATCGTCGCGCATGATCTCGATGATGACGGCCGCGGGTGTGAGCCCCGCGAGCTTGCACAGGTCGATCGAGCCTTCGGTCTGCCCGATACGAACGAGCACTCCCCCGTCGCGGGCTCGCAGCGGATTGATGTGCCCGGGGCGAAGAAAGTCTGCCGGCGTGCTCTGGGGATCGATCGCCCGCAGGATTGTCGCCACCCGGTCCTTCGCAGAGACGCCCGTGCCCACGCCGAACTGCGGGCCGGCGTCGATCGATACCGTGAACGGCGTCCCCCGGACCGTCGTGTTCACCGCGCTCTGACCGTGCAGGTTCAGCCGGTCGCAGTCGGCCTCGGTCAGGCTCAGGCACATGTAGCCCCGCGCGACGCTGAGCATGAACGTGATCGCCTCGGGCGTGACGAACTGGGCCGGCAGCACCAGGTCGCCCTCGTTCTCGCGGTCCTCGTCGTCGGTCAGGATGATCATCCGGCCCGCGCGGAGCTCATCGAGGATCTCTTCTATCGGGGCAAACGGCGGGGCGGCGGTCGGCATGACGCGATTCTAGTTCGCGTGGCAACCCCGACCCGCGGTCGTATGATCGCGGCATGAGCACGCACCTCCTTCGAAGACTCTCCACCCTCACCGTCGCCGGCGTTCTCGCCGCGGGCTGGTCCGCCGCCAGTCTCGCTCAGGACGACGCCGAGCCGGGCCCCGACGATCCCCGCCGGGGCGTGCCCACAACCGACTGGCGCGAGTCGCAGGAAGTCGAGACGATGACCCGCGACCGCTTGATCCCGCCCGGCCTGTGGCGCGCGTGGCTCGACCTGCCGAGCGGCCACGAGCTGAGCTTCACGCTCGATGTCGGCTTCCGCCGCGACCACTTCCGTGACCCGGTGTACAGCATCGACCTGCTCAACGGCACCGACGACATCCCCGCAACGATCACGCCGATCGAAGACGCGGCCGATCAACAACCTGGGGAGGACGAACGGCTCCGCGACTCTGCGCCCGACCGCTTCGAGATCACCTTCGCGGGTTCGAGCGCACGCGTCGAGGCGACCGTAAACGAGGGCCGGCTCAAGGTCGCGGGCGAGTACATCTACGAGCGGCAGACCGACGCTGGGCCGATGGAGTTCCGCGTGCCCTTCAGCGCGATCAACGGCGACGGCAGGCGCTTCGATACCCCGGAGCCCGAGGCGCTCGAGCCAATGCCCGAGCTTCCCGAAGACTGGGCCGTGACCTTCGAGTCACGGGAAGGCCCGGCCGTCATGAGCCTCCGCCTGCTGCCCGACGGGCGGCACGTGCAGGGCACGATCGCAACGCCCACGGGCGACGACGGCGTGCTCTTCGGCGTCTTCCACGAGGGACGCCTCCGCATGTCGCGCTTCACCGGCGCGAGCGGCCTGCTCTACGACGCGACGCTCCAGCCCGACGGCTCGCTCATCGGCACCTTCCACTCGCTCGCGCACCACAGCGAGACCTTCACCGCCACCCCCACCAAGGACGCCGCCCTGCCCGACCTCTTCGAGCAGACCCGCTGGCTCGATGGCGTCTCGCCAGCAGAGCTCGCCTTCCGCGATGTGAACGGCAGCGTGACAACCGTCGGCGACATCGCGTCCGGCCCGTCGCTGCTCTACATCTTCGGCACCTGGTGCCACAACTGCACCGACGCGACACGCTACCTCAACGAGCTGCACACGGTGCACGGCGACCGGCTCTCCATGGTCGGCATCGCCTTTGAGAGCCCGGACACGTTCGAGAGTCAGGCCGATCGCGTCAGCAGATACGCTCAGTCGCGAGACGTCGAATTCCCGCTTCTGGTCGCGGGCCAGCGGGATAAGTCGGCCGCGACCGAGACACTCGGCGCACTGGACCGCCTCAGGGCGTATCCAACATTTGTCTTTGTCGATGACAAGGGCCAGGTCGCGGCCGTGCACCAGGGATTCATCGGCCCGGCCGACCCCGATCGGCACGCCGCGCTACGCAGCAGCTTCGACGCCGTGATCGAGGACCTGCTCGCCGGGAGCTGAGCCGACGTGGCCTCCGAGCAGCCGAACGCGAACACCCCCGAAAGAAACGCGGCGACGCACGTCGCGCGTGTGCTTCAGGACGCCGGCCACACCGCGTACTTCGCCGGCGGCTGCGTCCGCGACGAGCTGCTCGGGCTCAGCCCGAAGGACTACGACGTCGCGACCGACGCCACGCCCGAGCAGGTCGGCACGCTCTTCCGATCGACCGCGCACGTCGGGGCACACTTCGGGGTAGTGGTCGTCCGGCTCTCGAAAGGCGACCGCATCGGTCTTGCAGATCCTGTCCAGATCGAGGTCGCGACGTTCCGCAGCGACGGCAGCTACACCGACGGCCGGCGGCCCGACAGCGTGCGATTCGCGACCGAGGCCGAGGACGCGCAGCGCCGCGACTTCACGATCAACGCGCTCTTTCTTGATCCGATCGCGCCGGCGGATGGCGAATCGATCCACGGCCACATCATCGATCATGTCGGCGGCATCCGCGACCTGCGCGCCTCGACCGTCCGCGCCGTGGGCAACCCGGCAGACCGACTGCGCGAGGATCACCTCCGCGCGCTCCGCGCGGTGCGGTTCGCGGCGAACCTCGGCTTCGTGATCGAACGCGGCACGTCGGAAGCCGTTCGCGACCAAGCGGCCATGCTCGCCGGGGTCAGCACCGAGCGCATCGGCGACGAGATCCGCCGGATGCTCGCCCACCCGTCGCGTGCGGACGCGGTAACGCTCATGCGCGAGCACGGCCTCGAAGCCGCGGCCGTGGGAAAGCCGCCCGAGAACGACCTCACACGGCTCGGGTCGCTCCCGGCTGACGCCGGGATCCCCACTGCACTCGCCGCGTGGGCGCTCGACCGCGGCGACCGCGGGGTCACCTTCCGCGATCGGCTCTGTCTCTCAAACGCGCACGCCCAGGCGTGCGCGGCGATCATGGATCTCGTGGACCGGTTCCGCTACGACTGGGATTCGCTCGGCGTGGCGCAAAGGAAGCGGCTTGCGGCCTCGCGTGCCTTCCTGCCTGCCATCGAAGTTTTTGCCGGACCGGATCCTATCAAAGCACAAACGATCGCGGCGAACCGCGACGCGCTCGACGCGACACCGTCTGGCCTGACGCCGACGCCGCTGCTGACCGGCGGCGATCTCATCGCCGCGGGGTACCGCCCGGGCCCGCTGTTCAGCATCGCGCTGGATCGGGCCTACGACGCCCAGCTGGAGGACCGGGCCTCGGACAAGGACCGGTGCCTCGCGATCGCGCGGGCCATCCTGGACACCGGACCTCAGGGCCCGCCATCGTGCCCGCAGGACCGGGAATCGAACCCGGGCGGGAACCGTTGAACGGGGAACCCGTCGAATATGCTGTGATGGCGGGTTCGCCGCCGTGGCCGGCATTCGTTGTGCCCGGCGGGTTCACAGCGGTGACGATAGAACCGGGGCTCGGGGGCGATCGAACCTCCCCGAGGCAAGACGATTCGACGAAACGGCGGCGAGGCCGCCCGGTAGGAGCCATGCGAATGCTTCGATTCAACACACCACGGCCGACGCTGCTCGGTGCCGTTCTCTCGGCGTCGCTCGCCTGCGGTGCGGCTGCCGATCCCACGCACGAGCTGCTGCTGACCAACGGCGACACGCTTCAGGTCGAGATCCTCGAAGAGACCGAGACCGAGCTCAAGGTCAATATCTTCTACGGCAGCCTCTCAGCTCCCCGGACCTTCCAGCGATCCGAAATCATCACGAGCACAGCACTCGCCGAAGACGGCACCGCGAACGAGGCGGCCGCCGTCGCAGCAGACGCCAGGCCCACGAACGACGAGCGGCCGACGGATGCCATCCCGGTCTACGCCTTCGAGCTCGACGGCGAGCTCGGCTGGAACATCAGCCCCACGCCGCTCCGCGATAAGATGGAGCGCGCCCGCGAGGCCGGCGCCGAGGTGATCATCGTCAAGCTCGACAACATCCGCCGGGGCCAGCCCGAGTGGCTGAACGAAGCGCTCATCGACGACATGGCGAACTTCGACACGCTCTTCTTCGCCGAGGCGTTGGTCCCGGCGCTCACGACCGAGGTCCGGGCGGACTGGGATTATCAGCCGCGGATCGTCTTCTGGGTTGACCGCGCGATGGAGGGCATGGCGTTCATCCCGCTGCTCAAGCCTGACATCTACTTCACATCCGACGGCCGGATGGGCGGCGTCGGCAACCTCGACGAGCTCTTCGGCTCCACGGGCGACGAGGTCGTTCGCGACAAGCAGAAGTCGCTCCGCCAGGGCCAGGTCGAGGGCTACGCCATCGAGGGCGGCCACGACACCGCCATCGTCCGCGCGATGACCAAGAGCACGATCTCCCTGTGGTACCGGGTCGAGAACGGCCTGCCCGTGTTCGACGAGCGAACGGACAACACGCCCCCGCTCGGTGGCGGCTGGATCCAGCTCACCGACGACGGGCAGGACGAGCGGCAGGACACCGACCGCCAGATCGTCCGCCTCGAGGGCAACGACACGCTGACGCTCGACGCCGACACCGCCTTCAAGATCGGCTTCAGCGACGGCACGGCCAACTCGATGGACGACCTGCTCTTCGAGCTCGGTATCGAGGACCGCGCGTACATCATCGACGACGCCGACGGCGACGGGCTCGCCGATGGCTCGGAACGCATCGGCCAGACCTGGACCCGCGGGCTGACCTCTGCGCTCCGCACGCTCCGCAACATCGACCGCGACATCGCCAACATCCGCATCCCCGAGAACGCGGGCGATCGAGCCCAGCAGATCCGCGAGTCGCAGACGCTCCGCATCCTCCGCCGGGCCATCCAGCTGCTCAACCGCTACGAGGAGGTCTTCGACCCCAACGAGCAGTGGCGTGTCGGCCTCGAGCTGCGGATCCAGCAGATCGAGAACGAGATCCGCCGGCGACGCGTCGGCGGCGGCGGCTGAACCAATCACACCAAGAAACACCCGATAGACCGAGCCATCCACGCAACACGAGCACGCAGCACGAGACAGATCACCATGACCACGAAACGAATCATCGATCGGATCAGAACGTTCATCGGAAGCGCTGCCCTCGCGGCGAGCGTGAGCCTCGGGATCAGCATTGCCCAGCCTGCGCTGGCGTCGGGCGGCGCCGTCGAGGCCTTCGCCGACGGATCCGATGTCGTCAAGACCACGGACGGCCGAACGCTGGAAGGCACCATCGTCCGTGAGGTCAACGGCTACGTCTGGATCGATATGGGCGTCGGCAACCCCCTCATGCTCCGGCCCGATCAGATCCAGTCGATCGAGCGTGACGCAGATACCGAGGTGTCGAGCGAGCCGGTGTCGCGTGATGCGGGCGAGCAGACCTGGGAGCGTCGCGAGGGCGTGACGCGGGCCGCGGTCATCACCGCCGAGGAGATGGTGGGCGTCTGGATGTCCGCCAAGCCGCTGGAGGAAGCGATCCCTGTCCTCAAGGACGAGGGTGTTGATCTTGTCGTCCTCAAGATCAAGTCGGGCGGCGGCCTGCTGCTCGAGATCCAGAAGATCTCCGACGTCTTGCACGAGCAGTACAAGCCCAACTTCCAGCTGGTCGCGTGGATCGAGAGCGCCATCTCCGCGGCGGCCATGAGCGCCCACGCGATCGAGGACATCTACTTCATGCCGCGGGCGAACTACGGCGCGTGCACCGGCTGGTCGGGCGCCCTCGAGGCCGTGGAGGGCCGGCAGCTCGAAGCGGTGCTGTACATGATGGAGCAGATCTCCGAGCGCGGCAACAAGGACTACCGCATCATGCGGTCGATGCAGATCAACGAGCCGCTGTCGTTCGATATCGAAGCCGACGGCGAGCGGAAGTTCTATCTCTCAACAGAAGGCGAGCACCTGCTCAACGACGGCGAGTACATACTCACGCTCAACGCCGAGTCGGCCGAGCACGCCGACTTCAGCCAGGGCACGGCCGGCACGCTCGAGGAGCTCACCGCGCTGCTCGAAGCCAGCATCGGCGAGATCGAATGGGTCGGCGAGAAGATCCCCGGCGAGCCGTTCCCGATCTCGAAGGGCGAACAGCTCCAGCGCGACTGGCGTGAGGAGATGACCCGGCAGGAGAACCGCTGGGTGCAGATCATGATCCAGTACGAGATGGAGATCGGCAACGCCTCGTCCGTCCCGCTCGAGAACCGCGGCGGCTTCATCCGCAAGGCCAGCCGCTACCTCTCTCAGGTCCGCAAGATGTACGACGACAACCCCAACTTCGGCCTGCTCCGCGGCATCACCGACGAGTGGTTCATCGAGCAGCAGCGGCGTCTCGAAGAGCTCCGCCGCTAAGACCGCCGGCAACCGCACGCACCCTTCAACCGGGCACATCGCCCGGTTGTTTTTTGCGCCTGATGCGTACCATCGCAACGCGAGAGAATCAGCCGCGAGGAGATCAGCCGTGCCCACCATGCTCACCGACTACATCCCCGCCGACTTCAACGCCGGCGACCTCGATGCCCTGAAAGCCAAGCTCGAAGAGCTGCTCGAACGCGACGTCAAGACGGCCGACGAGTTCGAGACCTGGCTCGTCAACCGCTCCGAGCTCGACGCGGCCTTCAGCGAGTCGGCCGCGCTGCTCTACATCGCCATGACGTGCAACACCGACGACGAGCGCGCCGCGCAGGCGTACACGACGTTCATCGAGACCATCCCCCCCGCGATCAAGCCCATCGTCTTCGAGCTCGATCGAAAGCAGAAAGCTCTACACGAGTCGACAGGGCTGGACTCGGGCCGATACGAGGTGATGGCCCGCGACACCATCACCGATGTCGAGCTCTTCGACGAGCGCAACATCCCGCTGGAAACCGAGCTCGCCAAGCTCGACCAAAAGTACGACACCATTGCCGGCGCGATGACCGTGCAATTCGACGGCGAAGAGAAGACCCTGCCGCAGATGGGCACGTACCAGGAATCCACCGACCGCAGCGTGCGCGAGTCGGCATGGCGCACCGTCAGCGACCGACGCCTGCAAGACGTCGGCGCCGTCAACGACATTTACGACGAGATGATTACGCTGCGGCACACGGTCGCCCAGAACCTCGGCTTCGAGAGCTTCACGCAGTACGCCTTCAAGGCCAAGCACCGGTTCGACTACACGCCAGAGCACTGCTTCGCGTTTCACGACGCCTGCGAGCAGATCGTCGCCCCGTTCGCGCGGCGGCTCGACGAGCAGCGCAAGGCCGCGCTCGGCGTCGATACGCTCCGCCCGTGGGACATCGCGGTCGACGTGAAAGGCCGCCCCCCGCTCAAGCCGTTTGATGGCGGCGCGGACCTAGTCGCCAAGTCGCAGGCCGCGTTCCGGTCCCTCGACCCACGCTTGGCCGACATGCTCAAGCAGCTTGGCGACGGTGCGGATCGCGTGACCGCCGACAACGCCTCGAACCCCCCGCTGCTCGACCTCGACAGCCGCAAGGGCAAGGCCCCGGGCGGATACCAGTACATGCGCGACCGCAGCCGGGTGCCGTTCATCTTCATGAACGCCGCGGGCCTGCACCGCGACGTCGAGACGATGGTGCACGAGGCCGGCCACGCGTTCCACAGCATGGTCTGCGTCGACGAGCCGCTGCTGCACTACCGCTCCAGCCCGATCGAGTTCGCCGAGGTCGCGAGCATGTCGATGGAGCTCATGACCATGCCCCACTGGGGCGCGGCCGGCTCGTTCTACGCCGAGGACTCGGCCGCGCACGCCCGCGCGATGCGCCAGCAGCTCGAGGGCAGCATCGTCCTGCTCGCCTGGATCGCCACCATCGACGCCTTCCAGCACTGGATCTACGCCAACCCGACGCACACCCGCGACGAGCGCACGGCGCACTGGCTGACGCTCGACGAGCGCTTCGGGAGGGCCGTCAGCTGGGAGGGCCTCGACGCCGCCCGAGCCAACGCCTGGCAGCGGCAAGGCCACCTCTTCGGCGCGCCGTTCTACTACATCGAGTACGGCATCGCCCAGCTCGGCTCGCTCCAGCTCTGGCTCCGCTCGCTCGAAGAGGGCCCGGCCGTCGCAATCGATGCGTACCTGTCCGCGCTCAAACTCGGCGGCAGCCGCCCGCTGCCCGAACTGTTCGCCGCGGCGGGATTGGAGTTCGACTTCGGGCCGGAGATCGTGGGGAGGCTCGCCGAGCGGGTTGAGGCGGAGCTGGCGAAGCTTCCGGAGTAGCTGAAATGCTGTTACAGACACTCTTTGCAATTGCGGGGCATTCGCTCGCCGTGCATGCACAAGCTCAGTTGACCGACGATCAGCCAGTGGAGGCAGTCGCGGTCACGACAGAACTCGCGCTACCTAGAGCGTGGTATGGCACATGGCACGGCCAGATTCGCGGTCTCAACGAAGATGGCACCGAGTTCGATGATCTCTTTGTCATGTTGCTGACCGTCAGAATCAGCGGCGACCAGTCCGATCCGTCGATTACGCACCTTCGCACCAAACTCACGATTCTTCAAGATGGGGAAGAGTTCGACCTGAACCAGGTCATCGAAACGCTCGGGGAACGTACGAAAGAGAACTCGATTGATCGATCTGATTCGAGCGATCAGAAGCGAGCAGCCAACGGTGACGAAAGCAACGAGACTGCGGCATCGAGTGACTCGTTCAGGATCAAGAGAGTTGTTGATGACACCGGCGATATTCGGCTCGTGCACTATCCGTACGAGGGGCAACGTCGCGACCTTGTCGGACTGATACCTGATGGACGGCTGTGTCTCTGGCCTGAATCCCGATCTTCAAAGCAGCGGCTGATCACTTACGCACAAGAAGGGAACCATCTCTACTGGGAGGCAATCGGCATCCCTCGATCCGATCTGGGCAGCGCGACGATCAGCTACGCATCACTCAAGCGCACCGACTAAACCAGCATCCCCTCTGCCACTTCGCGTGCCTTGGGGTCACCCATCAGCCTCGACGCGATCGCCAGCCCGAACACGATTGCCGTCGCCGGGCCCTTGCTCGTGATCAGGGTGCCGTCTTCGACAACACTTTCATTCACATAGGTCGCCGACTCCGGGAACATGCCCCGCGTGCTCGGGTAGCCGGTCGCCCGCTTGGCGTCGAGCAGGCCCATGGGCCCGAGCACGATTGCCGGGCTCGCGCAGATGGCCGCCACGATTCGGCCCGCGTCAAAATGGTGCCTGATGCGCAGCGTGGCCTCCTCGCTCGCCGCGATGGCTCTCGCGCCCCCGTCGCCGCCCGGCACCACGATCGCGTCGAACAGCCTGCCGCGGAACGCACCGATCAATTGCTGCGCCTGCATCGGCAGGCCCCGGCTGCCCACCGGCGCGAGCCCGCCCACGCCAGCGATCGTCACATCGACCCCCGCGCGCACCAGCACGTCCGCGGGCGCGTAGGTCTCGATCTCCTCGCCGCCCTCGGCCATCAGCACCAGCGCCGTCGGTCGAGACTCGGTTTCGCGCGTGTCGTCCATCGCTCTAGTATCCGATGTGGCCGATCAAACCGCAACACACATGACGCCTGAGCAATTCCGCGACGTCGGCGCCCGGATGCTCGACGAGATCAACCGCTACCTCGCGACCATCGGGGACCGGCCCGTGCAGCCGGCGACAAGGCCCGGCGATGTCGCGTCGGCCATCGGCCCGCTCATCACCGAGGAGCCCGGGCACGCCAACCTCTGGTACGAGCTGATCGACCAGGTCCGCACGACCGTCATCCCGAACACGATGCACTGGCAGTCGCCGACGTTCTTCGGCTACTTCCCGTGCAACAGCTCGGCCCCAGCCGTCCTCGGCGAGCTTCTCTGCGCGGGCCTCGGCGGCCAGGGCATGCTCTGGCAGACCGCGCCCGCCGCGAACGAGATCGAGCGCGTGCTGCTCGACCAGATGGCGGCGGCGATGCGTCTGCCTGATCGGTTCCTGTCTTCATCCGACAACGGCGGCGGTTGCATTCAGCCAACGGCCAGTGACTCCACCCTCGCCTCGCTTGTCGCCGCCCGCCGACGCGTGCTCGACCGCACGAATGCCGACCCTGCATCGATCACCGTCTACGCCTCATCGCAGGCGCACAGCTCGGTCGTGAAGGCCGCGATGATCGCGGGCCTCGCGCGAAACGCCGACGACCGCTCGCGTGTCCGCCTCATCGATACCGACGCCGAGCATCGGCTTGACCACGAATCGCTCCGCACCGCGATCGAGCGCGACATCGCCGAGGGTCTCGCGCCCGCTTATGTGTGTGCCACCATCGGCACCACCGGCGTCACAGCCGTCGATCGGGTTGATGCGATCGCGCGCGTCATGCGCGACACCGGCGTCGCCCACCGCGGCGCGTGGCTGCACGTTGACGCGGCCCACGCCGGCCCGCTGCTGCTGTGCGACGAGTTCCGCTGGATGGCGGTCGGCCTCGAGCACGCCGACAGCCTCTGCCTCAACCCGCACAAGTGGATGCTCACCACCTTCGACTGCGACCTGTTCTGGACAGCCGATCGCAAGTCGCTGGTCGATAGCCTCTCGATCACGCCCGAGTACCTGCGCAACGACGCCACCGAGACCGGGGCCGTCTTCGACTACCGCGACTGGGGCGTGCCGCTGGGTCGGCGGTTCCGGGCGCTCAAGCTCTGGTTCGTCATGCGCTGGTACGGGCTCAGCGGCATCCGCGCGTATTTGCTCGAACACGTGCGCCTTGCGGAGCTGATCGAGCAGCGCGTGCTGGCCGACGACCGCTTCGACCTGCTCGCTCCTCGCACAATGAACCTCGTTTGCTTCGGACTGAGAGCCGGCGACGACGCGACGGCGGCGTTGATGGCCCGTGTGAACCGCTCGGGAAGAGCGTACCTGACGCACACAACGATTCCGCGGCCCGACGGCACCAACCGCTACGCCATCCGCATGGCGATCGGCGCGACGACGACCGAGGAGCGGCACGTCACCGAGACGTGGGACCTGATCGCTCGCGAAGCCGGGACCGCGTAACCTGCTGTCATGCGTGCACGCCTCATCGTTCTCGCCGGCTGCTTGCTGCTGGGTGGCTGCTACGCGGTGCCGAACAACGCGGGAACCGCGTCCGTTGCGCCGGGCGCGTACCCGGCGGCCTTCGACGCCGCGCGTGAGGCGCTCGTCGATCTCGGCTTCACGCTCAACCGTATCGATGCACGGGCCGGCATTGTGACCACAGAGCCGCTCAGCGCGCGAGGCCTCGCCGCACCGTGGGAACGCCAGCAGGCGTCTCGCGCCGGCGAGATCGCCGACACCGTTCACCCGCAGAGCCGATCTGTGCGCGTCGAGTTTGTTCCGATCGACACGATCAACGCCCTGCCGTCAGACGCATCGCGCAATCAGATCACGAGCGCGAGCACGAGCACGCTGTCCGAGCTCGACACAGCAGAGCCGCTCGCGGCGCGGGTGACGGTGCTGATCGAACGCACCTATCGGCCCGGGCTGCGGCCGCAGGTCGCCGATGTCGTTCGATCTCGACGCGCGACCGACCCCCGCTCGGAGGCCGGCCGCGAGTTTACTGTGGTGATCCAGCGTGACCCCGCGCTCGAGAGCGTGATCGCCGATCGGATCGCACGGGCCGCCGAGGTTTACCGTTCAACCGGAGACTGAAACCGGGCGCCACCTTTGACTCAGCGGCGTGGGTCGTCGTTCGGCGCCGCCGACCGCTCGGTCGTGGGCTTGGGCTCGATCGATGCGGGCGCCTGCACCCCGATGCGCACCGGCTTCGCCTCCGCTTCGACCGCGGCCGGCCTGCCGACAAGGCTCGTGTGGCCGAGTGCGCGGGCCACAAGCTCGCCCCGGCTCGATGCACCGAGCTTGCGGTGCAAGCCCTTGACATGGTCATGAACTGTGTGCGGGCTTCGCCCCAGCTCCTCGGCGATCTGCCGCACGCTCTTGCCGAGCGAAAGGTGCTCGAGGACGAGCTGCTCGCGCTCGGTCAACCACCGCGTGGTCTCGGAACGCTCAGCGCCGAGCGCCTGGGCAGTGCGGCGCTCCAGCACGGGCAGCAACGCCGCGAACGCTCTCTCCGCGTGATCCCCCACCGGCATCTCGGACGCATCGGCCCGGGCGATCTGAACAATCATCACACGGCCGTCTTCCGGCTCGCCCAGCGGCACCACGGCGACCATCGGCGCGCCGAGGTCGAGGCCCGACCAGAGTTCGCCGATCTCACCGCGGTCGGCGGCGCCCGGGAGCCGGTCCAGCGTCCCGATGATCGCACTCCGCCGGTCGTCCGCGCTCAGACGGAGACCGAGCTTGCGCAGCCCCGACGCCCGCACACGCAGCGCGCTCACGCGGCTGTCCTCGCCCCGATAACCGATTTCGTCGCGATGGAGAGACCTGCTCGCGCGGCCGAAGTCACCGACCCCGTGCTTCATGCCCACGCCGGTCACCTCGTGCTCGACCAGGTCGCCCGAGTCGGTCAGCGTGCCGATCGTGATCATACCGATCGCGGGCTGGAGCATGGCGGCGGTCGCCGACGCCGCGCGATCGCACCAGTCGAGCGTCGGCACTGCCGGCAGCCCCAAAACCGCCTCAACGGACCTCGCGAGGCCTGCGAGTGTCCGGTCAATGTCGCCTGTCTGCTGAACATCCATGTCCGTGTCCCCGTCCATCCATCAGGTCTTAAAGCCGTGCCGAACGAGATCCCATCTCGAACCCCGGCACGACATGTGCCTGGCGGTTCTCGGCGTTTCTGCCGCGCGACTTGCGGGCAGGTGGGAGGCTTTCCCCCCGAATGCGGCAGAAACCGAACATCCACCTCCTGCCGCGGGCCCGCCCGGGGGATCGCAGGCAGCCGAGGCTCTCGCCTACGGTTCGCCGATGGCAGACGCTCACATACACACAAAGAGCCCGGAACAATCGCGGATCCTGGTCATCGGCGCAGGACCGACCGGGCTGGGCGCGGGCTATCGGCTCCGCGAGTACAACCATCATTCCTTCGTCATCTTCGAAGCGTCGGATACAGCAGGGGGTCTTGCAAGAACCTTTACAGACGAAGCCGGCTTTTCGTGGGACATCGGCGGGCACGTGCTCTTCAGCCACTACGACACGTACGACCGGATCTTTGATGAGCTCGTCGGCGACGACTACACGCTGAACGATCGCGAGAGCTGGGTCAGACTCTCCGACACGTGGGTGCCCTACCCGTTTCAGAACAACCTCAGATACCTCCCGCCCGAGGTCGCCAACGACTGCCTTCAGGGTCTGATCGAGGCTCAGACCGCGCGAAACAGTCCCAAGGACGCCAAGCACTTCCAGGAATTCGTCGAGCGCGTGTTCGGCTCGGGAATCGCACGGCATTTCATGGAGCCGTACAACTTCAAGGTGTGGGCGTACGGTCTCGACAAGCTCAACACCACCTGGATCGGGGAGCGCGTCGCGGTCATCGATTGGAAACGGGCGCTCGCGAACTTGGTCGCCGGCTCCGATGACTTCGGCTGGGGGCCGAACAACCGCTTCAAGTACCCGCTGGGCGGCACCGGGGATTTCTACCGCAGGTTCGAGCCCCTGCTGCGAGATCACCTGAGATGCCAAACCAGGCTCGTCTCGGTCGATACCGCCGCACGGGTGGCGACATTTGAGGACGCGCAGGGCAAACGCTTCGAGGAACCGTTCGATGCGCTGATCAGCACGATGCCGGTGGACCGGCTCGTCTGCGATGTGATCGATGGGGCGCCCGCGGAGATCCGCGATGCCGCAGCCCGGCTGAAGCACTCGGGCGGGTTCATGGTGGGCGTGGGCATCAGGCGGCCCTGCCCGAGTTCGCGGAGCTGGATGTACTTCCCCGAGGACAACTGCCCGTTCTACCGCGTGACCTACCTCAGCAACTACTCGCCCCGGATGACCCCTGACCACGAGACGCACTACTCGCTGCTCTGCGAAACGAGCTTCAGCCCCGACAAACCCGAGGATGAATCGACCATCCTCGAGCGCACGATCCAGGGCCTCGAGAACACGGGCCTTCTGGAGCCCGAGGAACGCGACGACATCGTCTCGACGTGGGTTCGGCGGGTCGAGTACAGCTACCCGACGCCGAGCGTCGAGCGGGACGACATCCTCGCCGAAATCATCCCCTGGCTGGAATCCCGAGGGATCTACAGCCGCGGCCGGTTCGGGCTGTGGAAGTACGAGGTCTCGAACACGGACCACTCGCTGATGCAGGGCGTGGAGGTGATCGACCGCATCCTGCGGGACAAGCCCGAGCAGACGACCGGGATCGTTTACCGCGTGACCGAAGACGGCCGGCGTGCCGCGGAGCACGAGCGGTCGGCTCACGCCGGGTCGGGGGAAAAGCGATTGATCGACATCAAGCCTGTCGCCGACGCGGGCAGCAAGCGGGAGGCGTCGCTGAGCGAAGAGGAGCTCGGCGTCACGAACCGCCGCTAGCCGCCGCCGGCCGCTGCGTCGGCCTCGGCCTCGACACGCTGCCGCACACGCTCGCGCAGCCGCTGGCGTTCGAGTTCACGGATCTGCGCAATCGCTGCTTCCATCTCCGGCGACACGATCGGCCTCGAATTGAGCCTCGCAATCCCGTCGCGCGAGCGTCCTTGCTGAGCCAGGCTGAGTGCTGCCACGATGTCGTGATTCGGATACTGCTGCCAGTAGCTCGGACGCTGCCAGCGCTTCGGCCCGGCAAGAACCAGCGCGGCCGCCTCGTCGAACCGGCCCTCCCGCATGGCCTGTGTCGAGGCCTCGCCCGCGAGCCGCCCGATGCGGTACCAGAAGAGCTCGAACTCGGGGCCCGTCGGAAACCGGTCCTCGATACGAATCGCGAGATCGAGCACCGCCCCCGCAAACGCCGTCGCACCCGGGTCGCCGGCAGCAAGGCCCGCCTCGGCCGCCTCCAGGCTCGCCTCGAAGGTGATCTCGCCCTCAAGGAACGCGGTCTCCAGTGCATCGGTGGTCGCGACGCGTCCGGCGGCCGCGACGTTGGCCGCCGCCAGATCGATCGGCGAAACCGCCGGCTCGCACCCGAACGTCGGCAGCACGAACAAACCCATGGCAACGTACCAAAGCGGGCGGAGGGGGCTTTGCATGTCGGTTTTATCGCTGATTGGCTGTCGGTTGCCCGTGATTTTGCGGATCCTGTCGGTTGTATTGCCTGATTGGGTGGCACATCCGCGATCCTGGTGCACCATCTGGGCGGTTTCTCGTGGGGCATGGCCCGGTTGTGTGAGCCGGAGCGGTGCAAAGCAATCAATCTGACCCGGTCTTTGCGGTTGCCGAGTCGTTCGACGACGGAGGTCCGTGCGCCACGATGGCGTCGGACGGGCAACGCATGGCCTTTGCGCACGCAATCCACCATCCGACCGGCTGGGAAGCCGAAGTCGCCAGGCTCGCGGAGTCGCGGCATCTCGCCGCGTGGTCGCGAGAGGCCGACGAGCGGATCCTGTTCGCCGCACGACTCGGCGCGTTCTGGCAGGGCCAGGCTGGCGTCGAGGTCATCCGGCTCTTCGGCAGGGCGATCCGCACCATCGATGATGTCTGCGAGCAGCTCGAGCGGTCGATCCCCGCCCGCGAGCCGATGCGACGCCAGATCGGCGGCCGGTCGGGCATCGCCGCCAGGCTCCGCCACCGCATCGACGTGCCGGGCATGGCGCTGTCGCGGTACCGCTACATCATCTGGCACGATGCGGACGATCTCATCGAGTGCGACGCCGGTCTGTTTTCGGCGATCGCTGACACGGTCGCGGGCGTCTCGGCCGAGCACGAGTTCGTGTGCGACGACCTCCTGCTGCTGACACGCGCCGTGTACGTCGGCGGAGCTCGCCTCGCCTCGCTGGCGCAGGACAGCACCGGGCCGTTCCACCAGTGGCAGCACGACGGCGTCGCGGAGCCGTTCTGGCGCGTGGTGTCCGGCATCGAGAGGCCCCCGGTCTTCGCGGCCCCGATCGGCAAGCTGCTCGATGACCCGGAGACACTCGCAAACGAGCTGCTGCTCGCCGACCTCGGGATCGGACCGGAGGACGCGATCGGGTAGCCACCGCCCGCACAACCCGACCGGCATGAGGATCCTCGGCCCCGTAGCTTTGTTCGTAGAAGACATGATTTGCGAGCCACAGGGAGAGAGAGCAGAGCGCAAGCGGGGCCGAGGATCCCTGTGCCGGTCGGACGACGACACTCCGACTTGACAGACGCCCTGGCGTTGCGTTTGCTGCACCGTGCGCATCATCGCAGGCGAATTCCGCAGACGGAAGCTGTTCAGCCCGAGCGAGAAAAGCCCGGCGCGGCCCATGCCCGACGTCGTCAAAGAAGCCGTCTTCAATCTGCTGCGGGGCCACACCGAGGGCATGGCGGTGCTCGATCTGTTCGCCGGCTCCGGGGCGATCGGGCTGGAGGCCGTCAGCCGGGGCGCGTCGCGCTGCGTGCTGGTGGAGCGTGACCGCGGGACACTGGATGTTCTCCGCCGGAACATCGAGCATCTTGGCGTCGAGGAGCGGGCCGAGGCGGTATCGGCCGACGCGTTGGGACCCGCAGTCGTCGTGCGATGCCCGAGACCCGTGCACCTGATCTTCTGCGACCCGCCGTACGCCATGGTGCGCAACACGCAGCAGTGGCCTCGCGTCACGGCACAGCTGTCGCGACTGATCGCGCTGCTGGACGACAAGGGCTATGCCGTCCTGCGCACGCCGTGGCCCTTTCTGCACGAGCGCGACCCGGGCCGCGCCGACCGAGACGAGACCGACCGCTTCGCCGAAGTGGGTCTCGAACTCGACGGGGCCCTCGGCCCGGAGACGCACGTGTACGGCAGCACCGCGATCCATCTGTACATGAAGCGGCGAGACGCGGCATCGACCGAGCCGCCGACCGGACCGCCGACCGAGCACTCGGCGTGAGCGTGCTCGAAGGGCTGAACGAGCGGCAGCGCGATGCGGTGCTGCACGACAGCGGTCCGCTCATCGTGCTCGCAGGGCCGGGCACGGGCAAAACGCGAGTCATCACACACCGGATCGCGCGGCTGATCGACGAGGGCAGGAGGCCGGACTCGATCGCGGCGATGACATTCACGAACAAGGCCGCCGCCGAGATGCGCGAGCGGCTCGGCGGCCTCGTGGGCACACCGGGCGAGGACATCCGCGCCGGCACGTTTCACAGCCTCGGTCTGCGGTGGCTCGCGCGATTCGGCGACACGATCGGCGTGCAGCCAAGGCTCCAGCTGATCGATTCGGCGCAGCGCAAGGACCTGCTCGAGGACGCCGTGATCGAAGCCGCGGCGCAGGGGCTCATCCCGGCCGCAAGGCTGGCGCAGGGCGGGCCAGGCGAGGTCGCTCGCCACGCGTGGCGTTGGATCGAGCGGCTGAGGACGCAGGCGACTTTCGCGACCGGGGCGCTCGCGCTCGCCGAGCGGTGGGCCTCGCTGATCGCGTCGCCGCCCGCCGATTGGGACGATGATCGGGTAGACGCCGAGCGTGCGAGGCAAGCCGAGTTCGCAGAGGCGGCCGACATCTACCGCCGCTTCGAGAACGCGTGCACATCGCGGGGGCTCGCGACGTTCGACGACTACATCCTGCTGCCGATCCGCATCCTGCGGGAGTCCGGCGACGCGGCCGCGATTATCCGCGACGAGACACGGCATGTCGTGGTTGACGAGTACCAGGACGTCAACGGAGCGCAGCTCGAGCTGCTGAGGCTCATCGCGCCGCCGAGCCCGACGCGGGACATCTGCGTCGTCGGCGACGACGATCAGGCGATCTACGGCTTCCGAGGCTCGGACACGCGCGCGTTCGACCACTTCGCCGAGGCCTGGGCCGATGCAACCACCATCACGCTCGATGCCAACCACCGCAGCACACCGGCGATCGTGCGGGGGGCGCAGCGGATCATCGAGCGGGCCGGGTCCAGGTTCGTGGCCGACAAGCAGATCGAGGCCGTCGGCGATCACGCGGCCGACAGCGCGCCGATCGAAGCGGTGCACGTCGGCAAGGCGACGCCTTGGGGAGGGGTGATCGCGCCGATGATCCTGGCCGATCGTGCGTTGTCGGATCGCGGGTTTGAGTCGTACGCCGTGATCGCGAGCACCCACGACAAGCTTGACGAGATCGCCGACCAGCTTGCGCTGGTGGGGATCCCTGTCTCACGGTCGCGTCGGGACAACGCCTTGGACGACGAGGCCGTCCGGGATCTGCTCGAGTGGATCAGGTTGCTGATCGAGGGCGACGCCTACTCGGCATCGAGGCTGCTCGCGCGGCCGCCGATCCGCATGGACCGGTCGGAGGCGCTGCGGCTTCGCAGGGAGTACGCCCGAGAGTCTGCGCGGTTGATCGCGGACGGCGCCGACCCGCCGCCGTTCATCTCGTGGGCGCGCGGGCGGAGCGAGCAACACCTGTCGCACCTCGTGCGGCTGTACGACGAGCTGTCCGCGGCGGCCGCCGACGGCCCAGCGCACACGGCCGTCGCCTCGATCATCGAGCGCACGGGCATCGGGCATGCCGAGCTGCTCCCGGCACGGGAGCGCGCCCGGCGGGTCGCGCATCTTGTTGCCGTGCTGCGGTTCGCGCGAGAGCTCGCCGCGCGGCTCGCACCGCCGGGCGATCTCGGCGCATTTTGGGCACACTACCAACGCCTCGACGAGGCCGACCAGACCTTCCGGGGCATGGCCTCAATCGATGAGGACGCCGAGCCGGCGTTCGAGGGAGAGGGCGTCCGGCTGATCACCGCGCACCAGAGCAAGGGCCTCGAGTTCGACACGGTCTTCATCCCAAACATCGGGACCGGCCCGGGCCAGCTCGGGCGGGCCAGGCCCGCGGATCACCCGGAGCTGCCCGCGCAGCTGATCGGTGAGGAGCCGGCGTCGGCCAAGGACGAGATTCGCCGCGTGTTCTACGTCGCGATGACGCGGGCGCGGCGACGCCTCGTGCTCATGGCGCACCCGGCCAAGAGCCGGAGCAAGAGCCTTCATATGTTCCAAGAGCTCGCGTGGCGGGGCAAGCACCCGCTGCCAACCGATGAACCGGAGCTCGGCGTTGTGCTTCGGATGGATGCGGACGTTCTCCGAGATGCCGCCGAGGCCGGCGTGCACGCTTCGATGGACCAGCTCGATGCGGAGCACGCGGGCGACGCTGATCACCGCCGCCGTGTGCTCGCCGCCGCGCGCCGCACCGCACGGCTGGAAGCGGCGGACGCCCTCGAAGCGTCGGATTCCCGGTCGCTCTTGGCCTCGATGCTGGACGATCAGCGAATCAGACTGGGCCGATCCGCGGCGACGCTCTGCGCGATCGCGCGGATCGAAGGTGGCGATTCGATCGAAGACCTTCCGCCGTGGCTCGTGGAGGACGCCCTCGTCCGTGCTCGCGCCGCAGACGTGCACGACCAGCTGAACACCGCCGCAGAGCCGGGTGATACGCTCCCGGGTTTGAAGCCGCCGCTCCGGCTGAGTTTCTCGCGAATCGATGCGTACCGCCGGTGCCCCGGGTGCTTCTACGTCAAGCACGTCCAGGGCCTCGCCGACGCTGCTTCGGACAAGCAGCTGGTGGGCACCGTTGCGCACGCGGCGCTGGAACGCTTCTACCGGGCCTGGTCGGATGCCGACAACGAGGGGCGAGAGAAGCCCGCGAAGTCTGAGCTCGTGCGCCTCGGGCGGAGCTTGTTCTTCGAAGCAGCCTCGCGGTCTGGACAGATTGATCGGAAACAGCTCGCGCACCTCGAGTCGCAGCTCGACGCCGGGTACGACACCTTCCACGATGACGACGCCGAGATCGTGATGATCGAAGAGCGGCTGAAGCTGCGGTACCAGCGCTCGCAGGACGACGCAGAACACCACACGATCGAGGCGAAGATCGATCGCGTCGAACGCATGCCCGGCGGGCATGGGTTCCGCATCATCGACTACAAGACTGGCGGGGCGTGGAAGTCGCTTGTCGATCCCGAAAGCGACGACCTGCAGCTGGGCATCTATGCGTTGGCGGTGGCCGACGCGTACGGCATCCCGCCGGAGGAGCTCACGGGCGAGGCGGCGTACTGGGTGCTGTCGTCGCAGCAGGCGGGGACGATCGCGATCGAGGACCTCGACCTCGGTGCGGTGCGGGGCGTGATCGACGGGGCGATCGCCGGCATGCTGGAGGGCCGATTCGAGCGAGGAAAGAAGTGTGAGGGCCTCTGCACGATGTTTCGGGGCAGCGAGCCGCAACTCTGAAGCCCCGGCAGGGGTAGGCTCCACCGGCGGATGCCCGGACGGAGGGCGCGAGGGTGCCGCAGGTGTGATCACCGCACCGGCCAAGGCGACGGAGGACGCAGTGCCATGAAACTCAGCACGATTTTTACGTTGGCGCTCGCGGGTGCGGCCGCCTCGCAGCCGCTCGAGACCCGCGACGACCTGCTCGTCGGCACGCTCGACAACGGGCTGACCTACATGATCAAGGAGCACGGCAACCCCGAGAACCGCGCGGGCCTCTACCTGCACGTCTCGGCGGGCTCGCTCAACGAGACCGACGACATCCGCGGCATCGCGCACTATCTCGAGCACATGGCCTTCAACGGCAGCGCAAACTTTGAGCCGACCGAGGTTGTCTCGTTCTTTGAATCGATGGGTCTGAGCTTCGGCCGGCACCAGAACGCGTTTACGAGCTTCGATCAGACGACGTACATCCTGAACCTGCCCGACGCCGAGCTCGACACGATCGACAAGGGACTGCTGTTCTTTGACGATGTCGCGGGCGGGCTGAGCCTGCTGCCCGAAGAGATCGACGAGGAGCGCGGCATCATCCAAGAAGAACGCCGGACGCGGCTGAGCCCCCAGCAGCGGGTGCAGGAGCAGTTGTTCGAAGCGATCGCGCCGGGCTCGACGTTCGGCAAGCGGCTGCCGATCGGCACGGAGGAGACGATCGACAGCGTCCAGCGCGACGACTTCGTCGAGTTCTACGAGACGTACTACACCGCGAGCAACATGACGCTCATGGTCGTCGCCGACCGTGACGCGGCATCGATCGTGCCCCTGATCGAAAAGTACTTCGAGAACGACGAGAAGATCGATCGCCCCGCGGACTTGCCCGTTGGTGTCACGCCCTACACCGAGATGCGCGCGGAGGTCTTCACCGACCCCGAGCTGACCAACTCGCAGATCCAGATCATCACGATCCGCGAGCCGCTGCCGCCGGTGACGACCAAGCAGGACATGCGGCGGGTTCTGGTCGAGAGCCTCGCCTCGAGCGTATTCAACCGCCGGCTGCAGCAGAAGATCAACGAGGGCGAGCTGGACATGCTCGGCTCGGCCGCGTTCGTCGGCGACTTCTTCGGCGCGATGCGGGCGAGCTGGATCCAGGCGTTCGGCCGACCCGACACCTGGCGCGACCAGATGGAGGACCTCACCCGCGAGTTCAAGCGTGCGCACATCCACGGCTTCAGCGCCCGGGAGATCGAGGACGCACGCAAGGCGGCGATCAGCAACGCCGAGCGCTTCGCGGAGCAAGAGCCAACGCTGCCCGCGACGGCGATTCTCGCCGGGATCAACCAGCAGGTGGCGAGCGGCGACACGGTGCTGAGCGCGGCGCAGCGCTTCGAACTGACCAGCGACATGGTGCCGACCATCACGGATGACGAGGTCAACGCGGCCTTCCGATCGCTGTACGACGACGAGGACCTGATGCTCGCGGTGTCGATCCCCGAGAGCGTCGGGCCGCCGAGCGAATCAGAGCTCCTCGAGATGGCCCGGAGCGATCTGAGCGTGACGCCCGAGGCAGAGATCGAGGACGAACGCCCCGACTCGTTCATGGCGAGTCTGCCAACGCCGGGGACGGTCGCCGAGATCGAGAAGCACGAGCCGACACAGATCTGGTCGGCGTGGCTCAACAACGGCGTCCGGACGCACTACCGCTTCATGGACAAGCGGGAGGACAACGCGACCATCACCATCACCGTTGCGGGCGGGCGCATCAGCGAGACCCCGGAGACCCACGGCCTCACCGCGGCGGCGGCCCTCGCGTTCAGCCCGCCCGCGACACAACGCCTCTCGAGCACCAACATCCGCGATCTGTTGACCGGCACCAAGGTGACCGTCGGCGGACGCTCCGGCGGCGACACGCTGTCCATCACCGTCTCGGGCAACCCGACGGATCTGGAAGCAGGCATGCAGCTCGCGCACCTCCTGCTCACGGAGCCCGCGATCGAACAGGCCGCGTTCGATCGTTGGAAAGAGACGCAGCGCCAAGCGATCGAGCAACGCAAGACGCTGCCGCAGGGCCGGCTGCAAGAGCTCCTGCCCGAGTTGATCTCGCCCGAGGGCGAGGTCCGGCTGCTCCCCCTCTCGCTCGATCGCGTCGAGGCGATCACGCTAAGCGATGCGCAGCGCTGGCTCGAGCAGACGCTCGACAGGGCACCGATCGAGGTCGCGGTTGTGGGCGACATCGAGCAGGAAGCCGCGATGGACCTGGTCGCACGGTACATCGGCTCGCTGCCGCCGCGCGAGCGGATCAGCGACGCGACCCTCGACGAGCTCCGCACGATCGAGCACCCCGTGGGCCCGCTCGAAGCATCGGAGTCCATCGAGACCAGCACGCCCGTTGCGATCGCCATCACCGGGTCCTTCGGGCCGGACGCGAGCAACGTGCGCGACACGCGGCTCGTCCGCTTCGCGACGCAGATCCTGACGACGCGAATGATCAAGCAGATCCGCGAGCAGGAGCAGCTCGTCTACTCGATCAGCGCCCAGGCGCAGCCCTCGACCGTGCACCCCGGCATGGGCCTGATCTTCGCGGTCGGCCCGACCAACCCCGGCAACCAGGCCAGGCTCGCGGCGAAAATAGACTCGATGTTCAGCGAGTTCGCCGAGAACGGCCCGTCGAGCGAGGAGGTCGAGGTGGCGCGGGGCCAGATCTTCAACACGATCGCCGAGGACACCGAGCAGCCCGGCTGGTGGACACGCCAGCTCAGCGATGCGACGTACCGCGGCAAGTCGATGGAGGACCTCGACAACATCGAGGACGCGTACAGCGGGTTCACGGCGGATGACATCCGCGAGGCGTTCGCGCGGTACTACACCGAGGACAACAAGATGTCGGTGGTCGTCGGGCCGAAGTCGGCGGATGGCGAGTGATTCAGTCGCCGAGGGCCTCGTTCATGCTGAAGTACACCGTCTTAGCACGGCACACGGCACACGGCACACGGCACACGGCACACGGCACACGGCACACGAATTATGCGACGGTCTGACGCCTCCGAATTGATTGAGAACGGTGGACAGGAATCGTGAACGAATCAACTGTGCCCTGAAGGCGATCGGCAATACCGCATCTGCTTTCCGATTTCTAAGGCGCGACTAACTTCATCCTGATCATACCTCAAACAATGATCTGGATACGCATCGTGCTGAACTGGATTCTTCTCTGCCTTAACATGTTATTGACAATGTGATGGCAACCAGTCTCTCTGACTCCCGTCAACATTCAAAGCCATTAGTCCATCAAAGCCCAATGTCAACCGTGAGCCCAACGTAAACGGCCGAATCGTCATTATCTGCCAAAGACTCACTCGCACTGATGCCGTAGGCCATACCAGCCTCAAGGCCAATCCGCAAATCTGATTTCGTTTTGGCGCGGTATTGCATTACAAGGCCACCGGAGACCAAGATTACCGGAGCATTCGGGTCGTTCTCCGTCGTCATTCCCGTACTGTCCGGAGTCACGGTGGCGGGGGCAGAGATGCCGAACCCGGCATTAAGGCCCCAAAGCAGCGTACCGGGCTTGATTCCAGTTGCTTGGCCGCCGTCCACCAACAAGCGTCCGCTGCCTTGACTTTGACCATCTTTGCCGTATTTGCCACCACCGATAGTGTTAAGGAAGTTTCCTTCAATGATGTTGATGACCGGCACGGCCGACCCATCATCGAACACATCCAATTCACCTTCGTCATCATCCCCGATATCGAACAGATATACTCGAAGCTTGGGCGAGAACAGATTCACTTCGATTACATCGAACTGGTTCACGAACGCCTGACCGAAATCCGTCGACCACGTATGCAAGAATCCACTTGCGCCCGGATTCAAGAACATATCTGTGCTTGAACCCTGCTCACCAATCTGCTCGGTGTCGGTTAATCTCTGTTCTTCATCCGATTCATTCTGCGAGCCCGTTTCGTCGCCAGTTGATTCTTCAGCGCCTGCTCCCGCACCATCTTGTGCAGGTGCAGCATTCGCATGCCAAAGCGAGACTACGAGGAGAATAGTGAAAGGCAACGGCAAACCAGTATTGTTTCGGATCGACACTTCTAGCCCCCCTATGAGATGGAGAGGGAAGCTTAACTGTTGTTAGACAAACACGCAAGCGACGCCCCACCCCGCTAAGCACAAGGCGGACAGCAGGCATTGCCTGCAATCAAACTCGTTTGCCCTATGCCAATCCGGAGGTACATCTAACCGGTCGTTGACCTATTCCAACGCCGCGGCACCCGAGATGATCTCGGTCAGCTCCGTCGTGATCTGGGCCTGGCGGGCGCGGTTGTAGACGCGGGTCAGGTCTTTGCCCATCTTGCCGGCGTTGTCGGTCGCGGCCTTCATCGCCACCATGCGGGCCACGTGCTCCGACACGATGGCGTCGTTGAACGCCTGGAACAGGCTCGCCTTGACCGTGCTCGGGAGCAGGTCGGCGAGGAGTTCTTCCGCGGCCGGGCTGAACTCGTACTCCAGGTTGGGTCCAGACGAGTTCGGACCCGAGGCATCGTCGCTCGATTCGTCAGCGGCCGGCGGCTTGAGCGGGAGCAGGTTCATGATCGTCGGCACCTGCTTGCCGGCGGAGACGAACCGCATGTAGATCACGCGGACGGCGTTGATCTTGCCGGCGGTGAACTCGTCCATGTACCGCTGGGCGATGCGCTCGACGTCCTCGAAGGTTGGCTCGTCGCCGAGCGAGATCTGCTCGCTGACGTCGATGCCGTTGAACTTCAGGAAGGCCGCGCCCTTCTTGCCGACGAGGTCGATCAGGCCGGCCTTGGCGTCGGCGTTCTCGCGGAGGTGCTGCTGCGCCAGACGCAGAATGGAGCCGTTGTAGGGGCCGCAGAGGCCGCGGTCGGACGTGACGAGCAGCGTGAGTTCCTTGGCGTCGTCGGCGAAGCCCTCGGCGGGACCGTCGATCAGCGGGTGGCTGATGTTGCCGGCGGTGGAGGCGAGCTCGGTGACGAGGTCGAAGACGCCCTCGGTGTAGGGCTTGGTGGCTGTCGCCCGGCCCTGGGCCTTGGAGAACTTGCTGGTCGCGATCATCTGCATCGTGCGGGTGATCCGCTTGATGTTGCCGACCGCCTTGATGCGCTTTTTGATGTCACGGGTGTTGGCCATGGGGCCAATCGTAGACCGGGTCGCGGGCGGGGTCTGTGGGTCGATCCGCTGGATCCGCTTCGCTCATCCGCGGCATTTGGGCGGGCGAAGACGCTTCCTCTCCTCTCCCGACCTCGCTGCGCTCGGCCATCCTCTCCCCGGCGGGGAGAGGGAGCACCGCTCAGCCCTTGCCTTTGGGCTGGCGCTTGGGATCGGTTTGGTCGGTGCCCGCGCCGGTGCCGGTCTTGGGCATCTGCATGGGGAAGGCGAAGCTGAGCCCGACGAGGGACTTCTTGGGTGCGTCGGATCCGCTGCGTGGCGTGCTCGGGCTCATCGTCTGTCTCCCTCCCCACGGGCGGCGGACACGAACACGCCGACCCGTCCGCTCTAGAAGGCCATAGATCTCGTCGCGATGCAACCCCGCGTGCAGACATTGGCCACAAAGACCGCCGCGCATCGTGTGATGGGACCCGGCGCCTTCGGCACAACCGGCCGGGTTACGCCAGCGTGAGGCCGTCGTGCGCAAGAGCAACGCGATCGGGCAGGCCTGCATTGGTCTCGGCGTGGGGCAGGTCGTGGCTCATGTGGATGAACCACGTTCGGCCGGCGTCCATCCGCTGGGCCGCCTCGATTGCTTGTTGCAACGTGAAGTGTGTGTCATGGGGCCGGGGCCGGAGCGCATCGAGGACCAGCGTCTCGAGCCCCTCGAGCATGGGCCAGGTCTCGGCCGGGATCTCGCTCGTGTCGGTGCAGTACGCGAGCGGGGCCCACGCGGCGGCGACGGCATCGCTCGCCGGCTCGATGCGGAAGCCGAGGATCGGCAGCCGGCCGTGCAGCAGAAGCAGCGGCGTGAACCGCATGCCCCAGAGCTCGATTGGCTCGGCCGGCGTCAGCTCGTGCGGTTTCAGGGTCGCGACGAACGACGGCTGGACGTTCTGGTCGGTGTCGAAGATGTGGGCATAGACCCGGCGGAGATGGTCGAGTGTGTGGGCGTTGGCATACACGTCGATCGGCTGCCGCATGACCGCGTTGAACCGGCGGACTTCGTCCAGGCCGAACGTGTGATCGACGTGGTTGTGCGTGAAGAGGATGGCGTCCAGGCGGTGCAGGCCCTCGCCGTCGTTATGGGACAGCACCTGCTGGCGCAGATCTGGCCCGGCGTCGATCAGGACGGCCCGATCTTGGCCCTCGGCGTCGGTCCACTCGACCAGGGCCGAGACGCGGAGACGCCGGTCGCGCGGGTCGTCGGACGTGCAGACATCGCATCGGCAGCCGATGAGCGGGATGCCGGCGCTGGTGCCGGTGCCGAGGAACGTGAAGCGGGCGGGGGCCATGGAGAGAGCGTAGCAAGACGCTGCATCACCATGCCCTCGCGAACAGCCCACGTGAGCGGGCGGATCGCTGAAACGAACCTTGCTTGGCTGGTGAGTGCGCACGACAGAGCGGGCCGGGGTGAACCGACCCGCTCGTCAGATTACACACTGATCAGCGGACTCAGGCGGCCTGCTGGTTCTGGTTGCCGTTCACGTTCTGCTGGTTGAAGCCGCTGAACGGGAACGGGCCGTAGGGGAAGAAGCCGAACGGGCCGAAGTTGGCCGGGACGTTGCCGTTCTGGTTGTTGTTCTGGCCGGTGTTGTTCTGGCCGTTGAAGCTCTGGCCGTTGGCGTTGAACCAGTTGCAGGCGTTCTGGAAGCCGAACGAGCAGCCGGCGTAGAACGAGTTCCAATCGAAGTTCTGGTAGCCGTTGAACTGGTTGTTGAACGGGGCGGCGAACTGGTTGTTCCAGTTCTGCCCGTTAAAGCCGTTGAAGTTGTAGCCGTTGAACGGGGTAAAGCCGCCGAAGCCGACGGGCTGGTAGCCCCCGAAGCCGAACGGCTGGAAGCCGTTGAAGCCGAACTGGTTGAAGCCGGGGGTGCAGTTGTTGAACATGCGTGTCTCCTCAGGTCTGGGTGATCAGCCGACGGACTGCCGGCGAAGGAGAGTGATCGGGCGGAGCCACCACACGGTTTGGCGGCGTCGGGCGAATTCCGACAGAAACAGATGATTTCGGTCACCAGTCGTTGCTGACCTCGAAGCGGTGCCAGCCGTCGCCGAGCGACACGAGGCGGTAGTGGGCGTTGCCGAACGGCGTGCCCTCGTCGTTCGGCTCGAACGCGAGGCCGAACGAGAGCGTGTCGATCATGTCGGGCGACTCGCCGGTCTTGACGTAGACCCCGCCGCGCGAGTCGCGGGAGATGTCGAGGACTTCAAAGGCACCGATGCGCGTTGGCGTGGCCGGGAACGCATCGGCGGTCACCGCTCGGTCGAGCGCTTCGCGGCTGATCTCGAACCGAAGCGTGAACACCGCGTCAAATCGCACCGCCGCCGCACCGACGAAGAACGCGAGCGTTGCGACCGCGATCCAACGCCACCGCGGCAGCAGTCGGCCACCCTTGAGCCAATGTCGCAAGCCGAGCACCGCAGCGACCGCGCTCCCGAGCAGCACGAGGGCGAGCCAGCCGAGCAGCCACAGGCCGCTGAAGAAGCCCTCGACGCCGACGACGCCCGACGGGTAGCCCCAGAAACCGACCTCGATCACCATCGGCGTGATCGCGCACGCCCACATCGCGGCATGCACCGCCCACGACGCCCGGACGCGATCGCTCACCCGACCCGCTCGGCCTTGGGCGCACGCGTCATCAGGCTCGTGATCGCCTGCAGCGGGTCGAGCCCGTCGAACAGCACATCGTGCACGGCCTGGGCGATCGGCATCTCGACGCGGTACTTCGCGGCCAGAGCGAGGACCGCGCGCGTTGTGGCAACGCCCTCGACGACCATCTTGGTCTCGCCGAGGTAGTCGTCGAGGGTCATGCCTTTGCCGAGCGCCTCGCCGCAGGAGCGGTTTCGGCCCTCGGGGCTGAAACACGTCGTCGCGAGATCGCCTGCGCCGGCGACGCCAAAGAACGTATCGCGATCGGCGCCCATCGCGCCGCCCAGCCGAGCGATCTCAGCGAGCCCCCTTGCGAGCAGCGCGCTCTTGGCGTTGAAGCCGGCGTTGAGGCCGTCCAGGATGCCGGCCGCGATCGCGATGACGTTCTTGGTGGCGCCCGCGAGCTCGACGCCCAGCAGGTCGTCGTTGGTGTAGATCCGCTGCCAGCTCGTGGTAAATAGCGTCTGGATCATTGCGGCGAACGTGCCGTCGTCGGTGGCAGGGTCGCTGGCGGCGATCATGGTCGCGGGCATGCACCGGGCGAGCTCGCCCGCGATCGTGGGCCCGCTGAGCGCGCCGAGCGCGCGGGCCGCGGCGTCGGGGTCGTCCGCCAGCGCCTCGGCGATCGCCTGCGTCGGCCGGAGCAGCGTGCCGACCTCGATGCCCTTGGCGACGCTGACCACGCCGGCCCGCGGCGGGATCAGCGGTCGGAGGTTCTCGAACACGTCGCGCAGGAACTGCGCGGGAACTGCGGCGACGATCACATCAACCTCGGCCAGCGCGTCAGCGGCATCGAGGCAGACGCGGACGGTTTCGTCCAGTTCGAAACCGCCCAAGCGGTCCGAAACGCGGGTCTGCGCGATCGAGCCGACCTCATCCGGATCGTGGCCCCACACGCGGACATCCACGGCCTTGCGGGCGTCGCCGTTGCCCGGGTCTCGGCCGGCGAGCGCGTTGGCGCAGACCAGACCCATCTGTCCGACGCCCAGAATGGCGATCCGTGTGGCGCGATCGGGTTCGGGCATGGGCTGGGCTCGCACTGGAAGTTGATCTCGGCCGCCGAACACCCGGCAGGCGGTCGGCGTAGGACCCTACGATATCCGCCCCTCGCGGCCCGGTGGCTCGTGCGCCGCGGCGGGCCTGTTCTGGATTTCTGACCCGCATCCGCTCGCGATGACGTGACACGAGGTGAACCGATGGCCGACGCCGCCGCTGTCCAGCCCGCTGCCGACCCCAATGCCCCGATGACGGGCACCGAAGCCCTCGAAGCCGGCGCGTCCGAGGCCGGCAGCGAACGCCGGGTGATCTTTTATCTCATCGGCGGCGTGCTGGTGCTCATCACACTGATCAGCGACGCGTTCGGCGTGCACAGCAGCAAGATCGCCAACGTGCCGGCGCTGATCGGCTCGATCATCCTCGCGATCCCGCTGTTCGTGAACGCGTTCGGCGAGATCCGCCGGAAGCACATCAGCTCGAACACGCTCGCCTCGCTCGCGATCCTCGCGGCCCTCGTCAGCGAGATGTACGTCGTCGCGGGCACGCTCGCGTTCATCCTGCTCGTGGCCGACCAGTTCGTGCGCCGCACGGCGTGGGGCGCGCAGAGGGCGATCGAGCAGCTCATCGGCCTCACGCCCGACACCGCACGCATCGTCGAGAACGGTGCCGAGCGCGAGGTCATGCTCGAAGACGTGAAGGTCGGCCAGACCGTCCGCGTCCGCCCCGGCGAGAACCTGCCGGTCGACGGCGTCGTTATCGAGGGCCGGTCGACGATCAACCAGGCTTCGCTCACTGGTGAGGCCGTGCCGGTCGAGGTGAACGAGGGCACGCCGGTGTACGCCGGCACGAGCAACCTGACGGGCGGCATCGATCTGCGTGTCACCGAAGTCGGCGCGGAAACGACGATCGGTAAGGTCACCCAGCTCATCCGCGAGGCCGAGGACAGCAAGACGCCGCGTCAGCTGATCATCGAGCAGGTCAGCCGGTTCTTTGTGCCGGTCGTCATCGCCGTCGCGTTCATCACGTGGTGGGCGATGACGCAGAGCGAGAACCCGGACACGCGCGACGCGGCGGTCAGCACGTTTGTCCAGATCCTCGTCGTGACCTGCCCCACCGCGCTGATCCTGGCGAGCCCGACGGCGATGGTCGCGGCGTTTGCCTCGGCCGCGCGGCTGGGCATCCTGATTAAGAAGACAACCTTCCTCGAAGCCGCCGCCAGCATCGACACGGTCGTCATGGACAAGACCGGCACGATGACCACGGGCAACTTCGAGGTTTCGCGCCTCGCCCCGGCCGAGGGCGTCGAGGGCGCCGACCTGCTGCGTGCCGCGGCCAACGGCGACCAGCACTCGAACCACCCGCTGGCGCTCGCGATCCTCAAGACCGCGCGTGCCGCCAAGATCGAGGTTGACGGCAGCAAGGAGTACGAGGAAGTCCACGGCCGGGGTATGCGCGCTCGAACGAGCATGGGCGAGATCTGCGTCGGCCGGCACACGTGGCTGTCCGAGCTGAACCCGGAGATCAATCCGCAGATCGAGGCCGTCGAAGCCAAGATCGAGGGCATGTCGGGCGTGCACGTCATGCAGGATGGCAGGTACCTCGGCGCGGTGGGCCTCGCCGACACCGTCCGCAAAAACACCAAGGGCGTGATCGAGAAGCTGCGTGAGCTGGGCGTTCGGCGTGTCGCGATGTTCACGGGCGACCGCGTGAGCGTCGCGAAGCGCGTGGGCGTGCAGGTGGGCGTCGACGCGATCGAGGCCGAGTGCCTGCCCGAAGAGAAGCACGAGCAGATCAAGCGGCTGACCGGCTCGGGCGCAAAGACGCTCATGGTCGGCGACGGTATCAACGATGGCCCGTCGCTCGCGGCCGCGGACCTGGGCGTCGCCATGGGCCTCTCGGGCTCGGACATCGCGGCCAACTCGGCCGGCGTCGCGCTCATGAACGACGATCTGAGCCGAGTGCCCTTCCTGATCGAACTCTCGCGGAAGGCCCGGGCGATCGTGACGCAGAACATCGCGATCGCGATCGTCATGGCGCTCATCGGCCTTGGCCTCGCGGCGACGCAGACGCTCGACGAATCGTTCGGCCCGTTCCTTGCCGGTCTCTACCAGTTCGCGACGGGCGTGATCGTCATCGCCAACAGCTTCAGGCTCTTCCGCTTCGGCGAGCACGTGCTCGAAGCCGAGGCCGAGGAAGAGAGCGAGGGCATGATCCGGCGTGGCGAGGGCTCGATCCGGGGTCTCGCGGCACAACCGGCCTGACGCTCACGCTGCTTTCAACGAGCCCGAAGCGCAAGTGAGGGATGCCTCTTTGAAGGTTCCCTCGCTTGCGCTTCGGGCTCGTCGTGGGAACAACTGGTTTTTCCGCTCTTGCCCGCCTGCAACTCCGACCCCGCGCATCCCAATACCCATCGGGCTGGCGCTCGCCGGCCCCGACGGCTTGAAGGGGATGCTCATGGGAACCGTGCTCGCGCTCATCGCGGCTCTGCTCGCACCGAATGACAGCGACGACCGGTCCGCCGAGCGTGAGCCGTCCCCCGAAGCGGTGGTCGAGACCGTCGCCTACGTCGCGCCGCAGCCCGAAGCGGAGCCGGCCAAGGACGCCAACGAGACATCGGCGGATGAAGAGAGTTGGGCAGGCATTGTCGAGCTGCCGGGCTCGGCCGAGCTCGGCATTACCATCACGATCTCGCTCGACGGCGACCGCTGGAACGGCAGCATCGATATCCCGATGCAGGGCGTTGACGACCTGCCGCTCTCGGACATCACGCGGGACGACGACACCCTGGGCTTCACCGCGCCGCTGCCCGGTGCGCCCGAGAGCGCCTGGCCCCGGTGGTCGCTCACGATCAACGACGACGGCAACGCGACCGGCGTGCTGCGGCAAGCGGGCGGCGAGTTCCCGACCACGATGCGTTTAGCGGCGGAAGGTGAGTCGCTCGGGCCGAATCGTCCGCAGGAGCCCAAGCCGCCGTTCCCGCACACAACCGAGGAGATCACGATCGAGACGGCCGCCGGCCACACGCTGGCGGGGACGCTGACGATTCCGAACGAGGGTCTCGCCGACGGGGCGGCGCACCCGCTTGCGATCATGATCACCGGGTCCGGGCCGCAGGACCGCGACGAGACGATCCTGGGCCACAAGCCGTTTCTCGTGCTCGCCGATCATCTCGCTCGGCGGGGTATCGCGTCCATCCGGTGCGATGACCGCGGCGTCGGCGCATCGACGGGCGACTTTCAGACGGCGACCACGCTCGACTTCGCAGACGATGTCCGCGCGCAGGTGGCGTTCGCCGCTGGGCGCGGTGATGTCGCGTCGATCGGCCTCATCGGCCACTCCGAGGGCGCGCTGATCGCGCCGTTCGTCGCGGTCGATACGGACGCTGTCGGCTGGCTCGTGCTGCTCGCGGGCCCGGGCGTGCCGGGGCGCGAGGTGCTCGGCCGGCAGCTCGTCGCGCTGGCCAAGGCCGAGGGCGCGACGGACGAAGCGAACCTCGACGAACAGGTCCGCCTGCAGCAGGCCGCGTTCGACGCGTCGCTCGCGGGCGATACGACTTCGTTCGACGCGGCGATCCGAGAACTGGTCGAGATCCAGCTCGCCGCGTCCGGGGCGTCGGCGACCGAGGCGGAGATCGCGAGCACGGTTCGGCAGCAGCGCGGCGTGATCCAGAGCCCGTGGTTCCAGGCCTTCCTGGAGCTCGACGCGCGCGAGCCGCTGCGCAAGGTAGAGCAGCCCGTGCTCGTGCTCAACGGCGAGCTGGACACGCAGGTCCTCGCCGACCAGAACGTCCCGGCGATCGAGGCGGCGCTCAAGCACAACGACGACGTCGAGGTGCGTGTGCTGCCCGGACTCAATCACCTGTTCCAGCCGGCGACAACAGGAGCGTTCTCGGAATACGCCGAGATCGAGATCACGTTCGACCCCGGCGCGCTCGAGATCATCAGCGGGTGGATCCGGCGGCGCTGACTACAGCACCAGCAGCACCGCGACGCCCAGGTAGATCACGAGCCCCGAGACGTCCATCAGTGTGGCGACCAGCGGCGAGCTGATCGATGCGGGGTCGAGCTTGAGGCGTTCGAGGATCAGCGGGAACATCGAGCCGATCGAGACGCCCCAGACCACGATGCCGACGATGGCGATGCCGACGGTCAGCGCGATGCGTGCGGGCGAGAGATCGGTCTCAGCGATGCCGATGGCGTTGAGCCCGATGACGACGGCGAACGCGAGGCCGCCGAGCGCTGCACCGAGCGCGACGCCCGTGATCAGCTCCCGCCGCAGGATCTTGAGCCAATCGCCCGGCGTGATCTCGCCCAGCGCGATCGCGCGGATGAGCAGGCTGGCCGCCTGCGTGCCGGTGTTCCCGCCGCTGGAGATGATCAGCGGGATGAACGCGATCAATACAGTTGCCTTGGCGAGCTGCTCCTCGAACGAGTCGAGCACGCCGATGGTCAGAACCTGCAGTAGCAATAGCCCGCAGAGCCAGCCGCCGCGCTTTTTCAGCATCTCTGCGGTGCCGACCTGCATGTACGGCGCGGCGAGCGCCTCCATGCCCGCTTGCTTCTGGATGTCCTCGGTGGTCTCTTCCTCGGCGACGTCGGCCGCGTCGTCGTGCGTGACGATGCCGAGCAAAACGCCGCGCGAATCAATGACAGGTAGCGCCGACCGGTCGTACCGGTTCATCGCGCGGACGGCTTCCTCACGGTCCTCGGTCGCGCCGAGCGCCTGGTAGCTGTCGTCCATCAGATCGCTGATGCGCTCGTCGGGGTCGGCCAGCAGCAGCGTGCGGATGTGCAGGTCGTCGATCAGCACGTACCGCGCGTCGACGACGTAGACCCAGTGCACGGTCTCGGCGTCGCGGCCGTGGCGGCGGATGTGCTCGAGCGATCGGCGGACCGTCCACTCGGGCCGAACCCGCACGTAGTCGGGCGTCATCAGCCGACCCACGGTGTCGGCGGCGTAGCCCAGGATGGCCTGGGTCTCGCGCCGGCTCGCGGGGCTCAGGCTCGAGATCAGCCGCTTGGCGACATCGGTCGGCAGCTCGTCCAGCACCCGCGCGCGGTCGTCGGGGTCGAGCGCCTCGATCGCCTGGATCGAGCGCACATCGCCCAGCTGCTCGATCAGTTCTTGCTGCCGGTCTGCTTCGAGCTCGGCGAAGACCTCGCCGGCCTCGTCTCTCGGCAGCATGCGGAAGCAGACCGCGGCCTCATCCAGCGGCAGCTCCATGATCAGATCCGCAACGTCCGCCGGCGGCACGCCCGTCATCGCCTCACGCAGCTCGCGGAAGCCGCGGGCCTCGATCAGCTCGCGGACCTCGGGCTGGAGCAGGCTTGTGGTCGGGTTCACGCGTGCAGGATACCCGCGGGGGCGACGCCGACGCCGCATCCGAGCGGGCGCGGCGGCGAACTCCGCCCGTGCCGACAAACCGCATCAACGCTGATCCGGGGGACACCTGCCGTGTGGACATTTATCTCAACAAGTGCGCTGCTCTCGGGCGGTCTTGCCTCCGTCATCATGGCATCCGGCGGCCTTCGCGGTGCTGACAACACAGCCGAGGAGAATGCCGCGATCGCGCCGACGGGGGGCACCATGACCGAACCGCTCACGCTCGCCGAGTTCGAAGGCGATGACCCAAAAGCCGACGCGACATCGGGCACATGGCAGACGGTCAACGACGATGTCATGGGCGGCCGATCGCTTGGAGGAGGCGAGATCCGCGGCGGCAGGCTTGTCTTCTCGGGCACGCTCAACACGGCCGGCGGCGGGTTCGTTTCCGTCCGCGCGGCCGACAAGCGGTGGGACCTCGGCGGCTACGACGGCATCGCCGCGCGTGTCCGCGGCGATGCCCGGACGTATCAGCTCCGCGTCCGCACCGACCAGCGCGTCAGCGGCCGGGTGGTCTCGTACGGCGGCGACTTCCGCGTCAACGAGAGCGAGGCTTCGGGCCGCGACGCGACGGCGTGGCGGGAGATCTTCGTGCCGTTCTCGAGCTTCGAGCCCTCGTGGCGAGGGCAGGATCTGCGAGGCGTGGCGGAGCCGCTCGATCCGTCGGATGTCCGCGAGCTCGGCGTGATCGTCGCCGACGGTGAAAACGGGCCGTTCTACCTCGAGATCGATTGGCTCCGTGCGACCATCGACCCCGACGTGCCGCGCCCCGAACTCACTCTTGCAACTTTTGACGGTGACAACTCGACCATCGACCCGATCTCGGGCAACTGGCGCACCGTCAACGACAACATCATGGGCGGGCGGTCGCAGGGCGGCGGCACGTTCGAGAACGGCGCGCTCATCTTCGCGGGCTCGACCAACACGAACGGCGGCGGCTTCTCCTCGGTCCGCGCGGGCGACAAGCAATGGGATCTCAGCGCGTTCGACGGCCTCGCCGCCAGGGTCCGCGCGGACGGGCGTACATATGTATTCCACGCGCAAACAGACCTGACCGATGATCGCGGGACCGTGTTCTACCGGGGCGAGTTCACGACCGAGCAGCTCATCGACACCACCGGCGCGGCAGCGTCTGGTGATGACTCGTGGCAGACGGTGTGCGTGCCGTTTGAGGCGTTCGACCCGTTTGTCCGCGGGCAGAATCTGCGGGGGCAGATCGCGGGTCTCGATCCGTCGTCTGTACGGAGCATCGGCGTCATGATCGATGACGGGCTCGACGGCCCGTTCCGGCTGGAGGCCGACTGGGTGAAGGCCGTGCGTGTCGAGGACGCGTCGGACGAGACGATTTAGACGAGATCGCCGAGCCCGCCGAGCCCGACGGGCTCTTTGGTGTAGAACCCCTCGCCGGCTTCGGTGCCGATGCGGCTGCCTGTGTACCGCATCGCGGCGCGGACCCACTCGACCACGCCCCGGTTCTTCTCCGGCAGCACAAACTGCGTCTCGTACGCGACGACCGACTCGATCTTGCGATCGACGTAGCCCGTGCAGTCGAGCACGAAGCTCGGATTGGCCACCCAGCGCAGGTGCGTGGCGTAGTAGTAGAACAGCCACTTCGAGTACTTCGGCGGACCGATCGGCAGCGTTGTGCCGGTCCATTGATCGACCGGGTCGGCGAGATCGAGCTTGGTCAGCTTCGCGTCAAAGCGCGCATCCTCAACGGTTCGCGTGACCGCGCGATGATCAGGGTGGGCGTCTTCGAAGAAGGGCGTGAAGACGATGTCGGCCTGGTGCGCGCGGATCACGGCGGCCATGGCGTGCCGGGCCTCGACCGTGTGCTCGACGGCGCGGTTGGGCATGCCCATGAGCATGCGTTTGAGCGGCGGGCCATCCGCGGGCGACAGGATCTCGGTCGCACTCTTTGTCTCGATGGCGCGCTTCTCGGGTGTCCCGAAGGGCGTGGGCTCGCCGTTGGTGACGTCGACGAGCATGACATCGTGACCCTGGTCGGCGAGCTTGGCGATGGTCGCGCCCATGCCGAGCTCTTGGTCGTCCGGGTGCGGTCCGAAGACGATGATGTTGGCCATGAACGCTGTCCTCATCCCATCCGTCTGAAGATACCCAGCCCATAGTTCAGCGGCGCGAGGTACAGCTCGACGCTTTCGTAGAGCCCGGCCGCGAAATTGTTGATGTGATCGAGCAGGTGCCGACCGCCCACGTGGCCGCCGCAGCGTTCGGGGATGGTGTCGTGCACGATCACGTAGCCGCTTGTGACGAGCACGGGCTCGAGGGCGATGAGGTCCTTGCGGAGACCCTCTGCCGAGTGGTCGCCGTCGAGCAGCGCGAGGTGCACGCCTCCTGCGGATCGCAGGGGTTCGTGGAGCGTCGGCAGGACTTCCCACGAGACGCCCTCGTGCAGCTCGACGCGATCTCGCACACCAGCGCTGGTCAGATTGGACCCGACCAGTTGGCGACGATCGGTGATCGCGGACTTGCGCCATTCGTTGTCGGGCAGGTCGTCGAAGCGGTCGATGGCGTGGATCGTGCCGGGTCGGCCCTGCTCATCGCCGGAGAGTTTCGCGTCGTCGCCGATGTCGGCCAGAGCAGCCGCCATCCAGATCGTGCTCACGCCCATGAACGAGCCGACCTCGACGACGGTCCGCGGGCGGATGTTTCGGACGAGCGAGAACAGCAGCAGCCCGGCCTCGGGGCTGATGCTCGCCGGGAACGCGGCCGGGTGGTCGTACAGCTCGGCGAGCGCTTTGAGCCACGGGACTGAGTCGTTGCGCAGCCACGCGGGGAACGTCCAGCGGTCGGGGTGCTGGTCCTTGCCGGTCGGGCCGGGGAAGAACGTCGGCGCGTGCCGCGGGATCCAGAGCTTCTCGCGCGGAATGTCGGGGCTGACCGGACCGAAGCGGGTGTCGGGTTGGTTGGGGTGACTCGCCACGCGGTAGGTTATGGAGCCGGTGAGTCGAGGGGGTTGACCTTGGGTGTGGCGTCGCCGTGGGCCTCGATCAGGAGACGCAAATGATGCTCGACCATGAGTTCCGTGTTGCTTCGAGTCTCTGTCCACGACCAGTGCTCACGGATAGCGTCAGACGCCGAGACCACAATCGCCCCGATCTCTGCTTGACTGAGCGGCACCCCGACCCCTGCTGGTTCGTGGACCAGTGTGTCGAGCATTCGCGCGCAGCCGATGTAGAACTGCTTTGCTTCGATCCACCGCTTTCGTCGAACACCGCCGACATCGATCATGGCGATGATCGGCCCGTCATCGTTCAGCATGATCAGGTTTGAAGGCTTGCAGTCTCGGTTGAAGAGGCATCTGATCGCGAGCAGACCGATCATGCGCGCAGACTCCACGAGCAGCGAGGTTCGGATGTCGCCGCCGACTTCGGCAAGGCACGACAAGACGGTCGGGCCGTCGAGCCACTCGCTCGCAAGGACCTCAGTGTTTCCGATCCGAGCGAGGCAGTGGTTTGTGGCGGTCGGGATCCGAGCGCGCCGCAGGTAACGCTCGCCGATGGGGTGCCGAGCGAGGTCGGATGATACCAGTCTGCCCCACCACTGCCGAGCTGGTCTTGTCTTGACCGCAACCGTCGAACCGAGCACATTGACCTGCCACACCTCGCGCTCGCCGTCTTGCTTGATGAGCGCGCCCGACTCCCAGGGCCGATGCGCAAGGGCTTCTTTCCAGGCTTGGCGGCTCTCGCCTTTCCCAACATGCAGGATGGTCACGCGATCGCCCACTACCAGAGGCTATACCCTGCCCCCGTGAAGCTCTCGGTCGCCATCGTCTGCAAGAACAACGCCGACACGATCGGGCGGACGCTCGACTCGGTTCGGCACCTTGACGACGGCATGGAGATCGTCGCCGTCGACTCGGGCTCGACCGATGACACGATCCCGATGCTGCGCGACGCCGGGGCCCGGGTGATCGAGAGCGACTGGCTGGGGTTCGTCAAGACCAAGAACAAGGCCCTCGACGCCTGCACCGCAGAATGGGTGCTGGCTCTCGATTCGGACGAGTCCGTGCTGCCCGAGTTGGCGGAGTCGATCAAGGCGGCGATCGGCGAGCCGGGCGAGCGGGCGGGCTTTCTGGTCAACAGAAAGGTGTTCTACCGGGGCGAGCCCCTGAACTTCGCCTGGCAGCCCGAGTGGAGGCTCAGGCTGATTCGGCGAGACCGCTTCCACTGGATCGGACTCGACCCGCACGACCACCTCGCACCGATCGACGGGACCGAGCAGATCGCCCGGCTCGCCGGCGACCTCCGGCACGACTCGATCGAGGGCGGCTTCGGCGTGTTCCTCGAGAAGCAGGCCCGGCACGCGGGGACGATGGCGGCCTCGATGCACGCCGAGGGCCGGCGGGGCTCGGTTTGGAAGCTGATCACCAGCCCCGTCGGGGCGTTCGTGAAGCAGGCGATCGTGAAACAAGCCTGGCGCGACGGGCGGGCGGGGTGGGTGGCGGCGGCCTCCACCGCGGCGGGAACGCTGATGAAGCACGCGGCGCTTCTGGAGCTTGACGAGAACGCGTCAGGGAGCAATTCGGTGCCGAGCGATCGGCCGAGCTAGAATCGCCCACGCGGGTCTCATGCCCGCGGCAGCGCGGTCGCGCGGCGGAAGAGCAAGCCCGCCGGCGGATACACCGGACACCTGGCTTTCTCTTTCACCCTGCGCAGGACCCTGCACCCATATGGCCGACGAGCACGATACCGAAACACAACTCGAAACCACTCCGACCGAGCCCGCCGCCGAGACCACCGGCGAAAGCGGAGAAGGCGGCGAGCAGAAGAAGCGCCGCCGGCGGCGTCGGCGCCGCAAGCCCGCGGGCGAGGGCGGCGAAGCGTCAACCGCCGAGCAGTCATCGAGTGATGAATCCTCAGAGTCATCGTCTTCCGATGACGGCGAGTCGGGCGATCGGCCCAAGAAGAAGCGGCGCCGTCGGCGTCGCGGCAAGAGCCTCGGCGGCGAGTCTGATTCTGGGTCACGCGACGACTCCGATCGCCCACGCCGCGACGGTCGGCCCGAGTCGACCGAGGAAGACGCCAAGGTCGAGCGCAAGCGCACCAAGCGTGATGCGTCGAACGTCGACATCTTCGACCACGACCAGACGTTCGCGGATCTCGGCCTCAGCGAGAGCCTGTGCGAGCAGCTCGCGTCGATGCACTTCCAGCACCCGACGCACATCCAGAGCAAGCTGATCCCGCCGGTGCTCAAGGGCAGGGACGTGCTGGGCCAGGCGAAGACGGGCACCGGTAAGACGGCAGCGTTCGGCCTGCCGCTGCTCGATCTCGTGAAGTCGGGCGAGGCGAACCAGGCGCTCGTTCTCGCGCCGACGCGCGAGCTCGCGATCCAGATCCACAAGGAGATCGAGGAGCTCGGCTTCAAGACGAATATCCGCTCGGTTCCGATCTACGGAGGGCAGAAGATCCCGACGCAGGCCGCCAAGCTTGAGAAGGGCTGCGAGGTCGTCGTCGGCACGCCGGGCCGGGTCATGGACATGCAGCGGCGGGGCTATCTGCCGTTCGACAACTTCAAGTTTGTTGTGCTCGACGAGGTCGACCGCATGCTCGACATCGGCTTCCGCGACGACATCAAGTACATCCTGAGCAAGTGCCCGCGGAAGCGGCAGACGATGTTTGTCAGCGCAACCCTGACCAGCGACATAGAGAAGCTCGCAAAGAGCTTCATGACCGACCCCGAGAAGATCGTGACCACGGCCGGATCGCTGACCGCGAGCATGGTCAAGCAGTACCACCTGCCCGTGCAGCCCTGGGACAAGAAGAAGCTGCTCTACCACCTGCTCACGCACGAGGAGCCGGACCTGACGCTGGTCTTCTGCCGGCTCAAGCGGAAGGTCGATGATCTCGCGACGTACCTGATGGGCAAGGGCATCGAGGCGCACGCGATCCATGCGGATCTCGCGCAGGGCAAGCGCAACCGCGTGATGGAGAAGCTGCGTGCCGGGCAGCTGAGCGTGCTTATCGCGAGCGACCTGGCAAGCCGAGGCATCGACGTCGACGGCATCACGCACGTGATCAACTACGACCTGCCCGAGGACATCGAGCTGTACGTCCATCGCATCGGCCGAACCGCGCGCGCGGGGTCGGGCGGCACGGCGTGGTCGTTCGTCGAGCCGATCCAGGGCACGCTGCTGACCGATATCGAGAACCACGTCAACGCCGAGATCCCGAAGCTCGAGTATCCCGATTTCAAGCCCGGTGAGCCGCCCAAGGGCTGGATCGAGGACCAGAAGCGCAAAGAGCAGCAGATGGAAGCCCTCAAGCAGAAGGCGCAGCGGCACATCCCGCAGATGCCGACCGAGGACCCCCAGAAGGCCGACCCGAGCAAGTTCCCGGGCGGCGTGGTGCCGACCAAGCTGCCCCCGAAGCGGCTGGGCGGCAAGGTCCGCGGGCGACGCTGATCCATGTCGTTCGAGAGTCTTTTGCTCGACCTGACGAGCCTGCCCACCGTCGCCGGGCGGGAAGACCGCCTCATCGCATTCATCGAGCGGTGGTGTTCCGAGCGCGATGATGTTGCGCTCGATCGCGACGACGCCGGCAACCTGACGCTCTCTATCCGCGGCGAGACCGAAGGCCCGCCGATTTATACAACAGCGCACCTCGACCACCCCGCGTTCGTTGTGCACCGCGTCATCGGCCCCGGCACGCTCGAGCTCGCGTTCCGCGGCGGGGTCATGGACGACTACTTCGCCGACGCGCGCGTCGAAGTTGTCATACGCGACGAGCGAAGGCTCCCGGGCACGCTCATCGAGCGGGTCGAGGGCGCGAGTTCGCTTGGAACAGACAAGCACTTTCTGTGCGAACTGGATCAGGCCGACGAGTCAATCACGACCGACGACACCGCGAGGTGGCTGTTCCCCGACGCTGAAGTAGCTGACGGGATCCTGCACACCCACGCGTGCGACGACCTCGCGGCGGCGGCGTGTGCGCTCGAAGCGTTCGATCGCATCCGTGAGCGGCGTGCGGCCGGCGAGACCAACGCCGACGCACGGATTCTGTTCACACGCGCTGAAGAGATCGGCTTCATCGGCGCGATCGCGGCGACGCGGCTCGGGACCATCCCGCAGGACGCGAAGGTCATCGCGCTGGAAAACAGCCGGGCGTTCCCCGAGGCGCCGATCGGCGGCGGGCCGATCGTACGCGTGGGTGATCGGCTGACGATCTTCTCGCCCAGGCTGACCGACGACATCGCGCGGATCGCCGAGGACATCGCGGGCGGCCCGAGCTCGCCCACCGCCTCGCAGAAGGACAGCGACCTGCCCAAGTGGAAGTGGCAGCGCAAGCTCATGGCGGGCGGCGCGTGCGAGGCAACGGTGTTCTGCCACGCCGGCCTCGACGCGACGTGCGTCTGCCTGCCGCTGGGCAACTACCACAACATGGCCGACCTTGGCGCGGTGCAGGCCGGGACGAACACGACAACGCCAACCGTCGGCCGAGAGTACATCTCGATCGCCGACGCGCGTGGCATGGTGGATCTGCTGGTCGCGTGCTACGAGCGGCTGTCATCGCCGCCCAAGAGCAAGACGGCCGAGCGGCTCGAGAAGCTGTGGGACGAGCGGCGGGCGATCCTCGACGAGCTGTGAGACCCCGCTAGCCGCCGAAGATATTGCCGATGATGTTCACCGGGTTGATCGTCCGCGTGATCTGGCGGGTGAACTCTTCGATGTCGGGCGTGATGGTCAGGTTGCCGGGCGTGCCCTTGACGCGCCACGGCACCATCGTGAGCTCACGCAAACCCGGGATGATCCTCGAAAGCGACGAGCCGACTCCAGTGTTGAGCTCGCCCATCGCCTTGTCGGAGAGCGCGCCAAGCGGGATCGCCGTCATGACGTTGGTCCGGCGCGTGGTGAAGTCGTACGTGCCGGCGCTTGTGATCGTGAACTCGCCGAGCGGCAGCTCGAGCGGGTCGTAGTCGAGCACGCCGCCGCGGATCGTGCCTGTCATCGCTTCGAGCCTTCGGCCGACCTCGTTGTCGGCGCGCTGCCTCGCAAAGACGAGCACATCGCCGAAGGCCCGGCTCGCCTGGAACCTCGCGGTGCCGACGTCGATGACAATGTCCGCGTCGAGCCCGCGGATGCCCGGCTCCTCGCCGAGCGTGAACGCGACATTTGTGACGGTGAGCGTTGCGGGACCATCCTCACGCGACTTGGTCACCCTGCCGAGCACCGGCACGGCCCGCGACAGCCGAGCGCCGAGCTGCGGCCGGATGACATCGATCTGCGCGACGATGGGGTCTTCGTTGCGGAAGACGCCGTCCTCGATGCGGCCGATCATGCTCGCCGAGGCGCGGTCGCCGATGAGCGAGAAGTTGACGCCGCCGGCGGTGCGAGAGAGTTCATTGACCGCGAGCCGCACCTGCGTGGTTGGGCCCAGGATCTCGGCCAGGCCCCCGCCGAAGTTGCCGAGCCCGTCGAGCAGACGCGATGGCACCCTGCGGCCTTCCACCACGACGCCGAGCACCGGCGACCCCTCGCTCACACCGCGGAGACCGATCTCTGCGAGCAGGCTGTGCTCGTCGTTTCCGGCGTTGAGCACGAGACGGGCGCCCGAGTCGGCGTCGGTCATCAGCTCGCCGACGATCGGGCTGAAGTCGCTCGTGATCCACGGTGCGGCGGTGATGTCGTCTCCCTGCTCGACTTCGACGCGCTGCTGGAACACGAGCCTCGGCGACGCAAGCTCGGCGTGCGCGTCGAACACGCCGGGGCGGAACGGCTTGCCGCCTCTAGCGATCGCGAGCCGATCGACATTGATCTCGATCTGAACCGGCTCGGCCAGCCGGACCCGCTCCTCGCCCGGGCTCTGATTCAGCGCGTGCCGCGTCGCGAAGACGGGGTTGGCGTCGTACCGGACACGTGCCGGCGAGGCGAGCACGACCCGATCGGGACGGATGTCGAAAGCCAGTGGCCCATCGGTTCGGAGTCTGGGCGAGCTGATCGCAATGGTCAGGCCGGCATCCATGATGGTGCCCGCTTCGCCGATGCCCGCGAGCTCGACCGATGCCGACGCCGAGGCCCCGAGCAAGCCCGAGACGAACGAGTCGGTCCACAGCGAGTCATCGAGCGAGGCCGCGTCGATCGACGGGGCCTGGATCCGCAGGGCGACCGGCCCGGCGAGCACGCCCGAGGCGACCTCGGCGTTCAGCGAGCCAACGACCTCCGTGATGACCGAATCGCCGTCGCCGATCAGCGAGCCGCTGACCTCGCCCGACAGCGAGGCCGAGCGATCAGAAAGCAGCGCGCCCATCGGCAGCGTGCTGCGGAGGACCAGGCCCCGCACACCGATAGCCCCCTCGCGTGATCGCCTCGGCAGTCCATCGGATCCCATGACCGTCGCGTCGCGCAGCCCATCGATCGCGCCGCTGGCGCTCAGCCTCAGCTCGGCGTTGCCGCTCGGATTCCAGCTGCCGTCTTCGAGGAGCCCGAACGAGCCGACATCGAGCGCGACTCGCGCTTCGGACGCGATCGTCGCTCCAGCCGAAGGGCCGACGTTGACCTGCTGGCCCGATGCGAGGCGGGACAGACGGAGCTGCCGGATGGCTTCGTCTGTGATGTCAGCCACGGCGCTGACAGACTCGACACGGAGATCGCGGCCCTCGCTGGCGGCGGCGAGCTCGAAGCGTGTGCCGCCTCCCGAGCCCTCGGCAGCAACAGCGAGCGTTCCGCCGGCGGCCGTGAGCGAGACCTCGAGCGCATCGCCGACGGTGAGCGCGAGGATGTCGCGAGAGCCCGCCGCGAGCTCGGGGGCGACGAGCGAGAACAGCTCCGCCGGAAGGGTCACATCGACGCGGCCCTCGGGGTCGAGCCACCAGATCGCGGGACGATCGAGACCCGTGTCGGGCGCATCGAACTGAAGACGGCCGCCCAGCACGAGCGGTGAGCCGCCGAACGATCCGAGCCCGTTGAGCTCGGCGACCCGCACGCCTTGTCCGAGCGAGAGCGAGGCGTTTATGCGTTCGATGGAGGCGTCGGCGCCCGCTCCGCTGCGCGCGCTCAGATCACCGATCGCGACCGCGGCATCGAATCCGACGAGGCCGCGTTCGCCGAGTTCAAGCGAATCGAGCTCCAGCGCAAGCGTGCCGCCCGGCTCGGGCGTGAGCGAAGGCCGCGACGATTCGGGCAGCAGGTCGGCCGCGATCGCGCCGGCGTTGGTGTGCTGGAATCGCATGGTCCCGGCGGACCTGATGGTTCGCTCGGCCAGCACGAGACTGCCGCCGCCGGCGAAGCCGCCCGAGCGGAGCGTCGTTTCGAGGGCGATCTCTCCGCCCGTGCCCGGGGTGCCGATGACGAGGAGGTCGGCGGACTCACCGAGCAGCCTGCTGGGCGCAAGCCCGGTCCCGGCGAGCACGGGCTCGAGCCACGGGCCGAGCAGCGCTGTGCGGACGTTGCGAACGGCGACCTCGCCCGAGACGCGCGGCACACCGGAGCGCAGCGCGCCCGAGGGGGCGAGCAGATCGCTCGCAGTGAGCGAGACGTTCAGCGATCCCGCCGATCTCCCGTCGAGCTCAACCGCAGAGCCGGCGGCGAGCGTGACCTGCTCGCGGAGACGCCGGAGGTCGATCTCCGCCTCGCTCGCGCGCAGAGCAAAGGACTTGGCCTCGTCGCCTACCCGGATGCTGCCTGACGTCGGACCGAGCGCAACGTTCACGATCCCTGACAGAGCGGTGAGATCCAGCGGGCCCGTGTCCGACTGCGCGGCGAGATCGAAGGTCACATCCCCGAGGCGGATGTCGGCCGAAGCGCCCTCTTCGATTGTCGCCCCGGTGGCGGCGAGCAGCTCGGAGAGATAGCCGGCGGCTGATCGAACGCTGACGCGGGTCGCATCGGCCGTGGTGGTCAGCATCCCGTTATCGACACGAAGGCCGACCGCCGCGGTGACGTTGTCGGAATCCAGATCGATGCGGAAGCCGGTCCGGTCGCCCGGGCTCACCGCGAGCTCGAGCGAGATCGACGGGCCGAAGTCGCGCGCGAGCACCAGGCCGGCTCGCTCGAGCAGCGGGCTGAGCAGCGGACCGATCACGGGCGTTGAAACCTCCGAGACATCGAGGCTCGTCCGGCTGCCGGCGATCATCGTGGTGGGGTTTCTCATGAAGCCGCCGTCCGGCCTGAGCACACTGAGGCCGTCGCTGAGCAGCGAGAGCTCCCCCGCACGGCTGCCGTCGAGCGAGACGGTGGTCGCGGCCTCGATATCGATGCCGTCGATCATGTTTCGGGTCGCCGCCGTCGCGAGCAGCGGCTCGATGCGCCAGGGTGCGCCGTCAAGCGTGCCGGCCAGCTCACCGGTTTCGATCACCGCCTCGAAGCGCGTGTCGGAGAGCGCGAGGGTCCGCGGATCGAGCGTGAGCGCCGCGTCGTTCAGCCGCACGGACAGACCCGGCACGGTCTCGATCGCGAACAGCCGGCCGTCGCTGAGGGCGACCCGGCGGCCGATGATCTCGCCGATCGTGGGCACGACGCCCGCGAGCAGCTCGCCTCCGGCACGAGCCGTGATCTCGTCGCCGCGCATCGTCACGCGGTACCCCGCCTCAGAGCGCGAGAGCACCACATCGAGCGCGGCGTCGGCGGCGTCGCCCTCGACGCTGACGGCGAGCCCCCCGGTCTCGATCCCGAAGATCCCGTCGCCCACGGCCAAGCCCGATACGCTGCAGTCCGCCTCGACACGCGCGGCGAGCAGCGGGTGCTCGAGATCGAAGCTGATCCCGCCCGCGACGCTGCCCGGTCGGTACGTCAGAGCGCCGTCGATACCTGCCAGCCGTACAGGCTCGGCGTCAGCCCCGCGCCACTCGATGTCAAGGTCTCGGGCGGACAGGATGACGTCGAGGGTCGGGAGCGCGGCGGGCCCTGTGGAGGAGGGATCGGGCTTGGGGAACGGCGCGATGGAGCCATCGGGGCGGCGCTCCAGCTTCAGGCTGCCCGAGACAACAACCTCGTCGAGATCACCCGGCGAGAGCGCGAGCGAGAGCAGCGACGAGCCGAACCGTGCCGTCAGGTTGGCCTGCTCTTGCAGCGATTCGTCGAGGATGACCAGACCCTCGATACGCGGCTTGCCGAACCAGTTCAGCGAGACGGCGTCGATCCGCACCGTTGCGTCGAGCGCCTCGGCGAGCCGTTTCTCAGCGACGGGCGTGAGCAACGGGCCCGCGATCAGCGGCGCGATGCCCACGAGCACGAGAAGCACGAGCACGAGACCGCCTGAAATCTTCAGCCAGCGGCGGCGCTTCTGTGGAGGCGCGTCGAAGTCGGACACCGCGGCGAGGCGCTCGGCCTGCTCGGCTCGCTGGACGGCTTCCAATGCCGCGTCGTTTTCGAACGAATCGTGGTCGTGCCGAGGCTCGTGCGTCTCCACGCGGGCGTCCTCCTGGGGTCAGCTCTGAGCGTACGTCAGAAAGCGAACGCGGGCCCGGGTGTGTTCCGGGCCCGCGGGTCGAGTCGTGACATAAACCTGGTCTTCCGGGACGAGCCCTAGTCCTCGTCGGCCTTGGCGATCTGCCATTCCTCGAGGTCGACCGGGGCCTGGCGGCCGAAGATCGTGACCAGGACGCGGACAGTGCCCTTCTCGGGGAACAGCTCGTCAACCGTGCCCTCGTAGCCCTCGAACGGGCCCTCCTTGATCGTGACGGGCTCGCCCTTCTCGAACGACAGCTTGATGACCGGCTCGTCCTCCGGCTTCTTGCTGTCCTGGAGCATCTTCTCGATCTCGTGCTGGGCCATCGCGGTCGGCCGACCGGCGGTGCCCACGAAATCGCCCACGCCCGTGGTCTCCTTAATCAGGAAGAACACATCCTGCGGGATGCGGCCGTCGTCTTCGAGCTGCATCTCGACGAAGACGTAGCCCGGGTAGAGCTTGGTCTCGGTGATGCGCTGCTTGCCGCCCTTGATGGTCTTGGTCTTCTCGGTCGGCACGAGGATCCGGCCCACGAGGTGGGTCATGCCCTCGATCTGGACCTTGCGGAGCAGCGTCTCGCGGACGGAAGATTCCTTGTTCGAGGCGACACGAAGGACGAACCAGTCCATGCCTGCTTGGCGGACCGGCTCATCCTCGGCGATGAGGTCGTCGGTCGCGTCGGGCGTGCCGTCCATGACGTCCTCGGCAGGTGCCGATTCGGCCTGAGCGTCGGCCGGCGCTTCCGCCTCAGTCTGCGATTCGGTGACGCCGTTGGTTGTATCGTTCTCGGTGTCGGCCATGATTGGACCGCCTTTCGGACGTGCGCGCGTGCTGAGAGCACGCGTCGTTCTCACTGGAGGACGTTGATGAGTCGGAAGAACGAGCCGAAGCCGTAATCGACGACGAAGATGCCGGCGGCGAGCAGGAAGGTCGCGACAACGACTACCATGGTCGAGCCCTGGACCTCCTTGCGGGTGGACCAGTGGACCTTCTTCATCTCGCCATCAGTCGCGATGAGGAAGTCGACCGCAGGCTTTTTGACGGCGACGAAGAAGTAGATGAGTATCGCGCCGACGAGCAGGATGACGCCGGCGATGCCGGCCTGGATGTAGATGCGCTCGACGATATCGATGCCGACCGCGGAGTCGATCTCGGCCCGCAGGCCCTCGCTCGCCCCGGTGAGGCCCTGTGCCGACTGGATCGTGGCGCTAGAGGGGATCAACAGCGAGCCGGTGTCCATCGCGACGTCGCTGACGATCAGCTCGGCAGAGCCCGTGCCCTGCGGGGCGTACGACTGGACGACGGCCGAGCCTGTCTTCGTCCGCTGGCCGTCGAAGGTCTCGAAGATGTCGACGACCGAGTTCTGCGCGGGTGCCTCGCCGCGGACCGCGACGAGCCCGACGCGCTGTGTCGGCTGCGGCAGACGGATGGCCGCGGCCTGTGCGAACGCCCATGCGGCCGCCGCGAGCACGATGCCGCCCGCGAAGATCGCCGTCAGCACACGGACCCAGTACCCCTGCCCCTGCTTGTAGATCGCGCCGCTCACGGTGTGGGTCGCCCCCGTTCTGAAGACACGCCCGAATGACGCATCGCTTGGCTTCTCAAACACGCCAGGAGAGACTCGAACTCCCGACCGGTGGATTTGGAATCCACTGCTCTACCAACTGAGCTACTGGCGTAGAGCCGAACTGCCTCTCGGGCGATCCGGGTTACTTGCGCTTGATCTTGTGCAGCGTGTGCTTGCGCAGACGCGGCGAGTACTTCTTGATCCCGTCCTTCATCTTCTCGGGCAGGCCGCCCTTGACGTTCACCTGCGTGCGGTAGTTCAGGTCGTTGCACTCGGTGCACTGGAGCCACACGTACTCGCGGGCGTTGGACTTCTTCTTGGCCATCGGAGGCCTCCCTTTCAATCAACCGGAGCTTCGATCGCCGGCATCAAATCGTTGTTCTCTTCGATGCGGAGCATGCGGATGTCTCGCACGCTTGGCTCGAACCATGAGAAGTTGGCCTTCAGTTCCTGAACCACCAGAACACACCGCACGGCGTCCACGGCCGGGCCGCCGAAGTACACGCTGCCCTGCTGCCACTCGAACCCGCGAGACAGCAGATGCTTGCGGATGTCGGCGTACGCGTTGTTGTACGAGTCGGCGTGATACGTGTCCTTGAGCACCTGCGTGTCGAGATCGAAGGCGATGGCGTACATGCGGATGCTCCCCGTCGGCAGATCGAGTGCCCGAGACACCATTGATGTTGCAGTCGCCACGCCCATTCCACACCTCAAAGCACCCCGCCCGCTTTCGCGGAGGGGGTGTGAAGATTCAGATCACTCGATGATCGACGTCACCGTACCCGAGCCGATCGTCCGGCCGCCCTCGCGGACCGCGAAACGCAGGCCCTCTTCGATGGCGACGGGCTTCTCGCCCAGGTCGACCTCGACCTCGATGTTGTCGCCCGGCATGCACATCTCGGCGCCGCCGAGCAGCTTGATCGAGCCCGTCACGTCGGTCGTCCGCATGTAGAACTGCGGGCGGTAGTTGCTGAAGAACGGCGTGTGACGGCCGCCCTCTTCCTTGGTCAGGACATAGACCTGGCCCTTGAACTTGCTGTGGGGCTTGATCGAGCCCGGCTTGACGATCACCTGGCCGCGGGTGATGCCGTCCTTCTCAACACCGCGGAGCAAGATGCCCACGTTGTCGCCGGCGCGACCCTCGTCGAGGGTCTTCTGGAACATCTCGACGCCCGTGACGGTCGTCTTGGTGCTCTCGGTGGCGAGACCGACGATCTCGGCCTCGTCGCCGACCTTGACGACGCCACGCTCGATACGACCCGTCGCGACCGTACCGCGGCCCTTGATCGAGAACACGTCCTCGACCGCGAGCAGGTAGGGCTTGTCATCCTCACGAGCCGGCTCGGGGATGTAGCTGTCGAGCACACCGAACAGCTCATCGATCGGGGCACAGATCGTGTCGTCCGACGGGTTCTCGAGGGCGGCCTTCGACTGTCCACGCACGATCGGGGTGTCGTCGCCCGGGAACTCGTACTTGTCGAGCAGCTCGCGGATCTCCATCTCGACCAGGTCGGCGAGCTCGGGATCGTCAACGAGGTCGATCTTGTTCATGAACACGACGATGTAGGGCACACCCACCTGACGGGCGAGCAGCACGTGCTCGCGGGTCTGGGGCATGGGGCCCGAGTCGGCGGCGACCACGAGGATCGCGCCGTCCATCTGGGCGGCGCCGGTGATCATGTTCTTGACGAAGTCGGCGTGGCCCGGGCAATCGACGTGGGCGTAGTGCCGGCCTTCGGTTTCGTACTCGACGTGCGACGAGTGGATCGTCACCGTCTTGTTGGCGTCACGCACCGTGCCGCCCTTGGTGATCTCGGCGTAGGACTTCGCGCCCTGCACGAGGCCCTTGGCATCGGCGCGGGCCACCAGCGCGGCGGTCAGCGTGCTCTTGCCGTGGTCGATGTGACCGATCGTGCCGACGTTGACGTGCGGTTTGGTCCGCTCGAATACACCCTTGGCCATGGCCAGAAACCTCCAGAATCTCAGTCGCGGGCCGGGCCTTGTGCCCGCCGCTCTCACAGACTCGACGCCCCCTTGAAAGCTTGGCCGGGAGCAGTGGACCCTGCCTGGCACCGGCAACACGCCGACACCCGCACAGGCCCGCAACAACATTGACAACTCGGACCCGGCCCTTCCAACCACCAAGCGGAACGACCGACCGAGACAACACTAGGCCCGACGCCGGCTCAAACCGACACGAACCCAAAGCCGCTGGTGGGATTTGAACCCACGACCTCACCCTTACCAAGGGTGCGCTCTACCACTGAGCTACAGCGGCGGCATCCGACCATCCCCACCCGATGCCGGCCCGCGAACGCCGGACAGACCGGCCACCCGGAACCGATTTCGGGGCCTCGATGGTAGACCCGATCGGTCGCGAATCAATCGCCGCGGACGCTCGGTCCCCGGTCTCTGACAGGTCCGATTTCGCCGTTCCAACCTTCGCCAATCCGCACAACCGGAACGCATTCGTCAATCGGACCGGCCCGCCGTCGCCCGAGGCTCGCCGGCCTCCCGATCCGGTGCATCGTCGGATCCGGAGGTATCCGATGCTGACCCACCCGCTCCGCCGCCGTGCCGTTCGCTCCGCCGCCCGCCCTGCCGAAATGTGTGCCGCCTTGTTTCTCCTGACCACCAGCGGCCAGGCCCTTGGGCAATCGATCTTCGTTGAGCAGTTCCAGAACGGCGCGTGGCGATCCGCCCCGGGCTTCGGCCCCGCCGGCGGCTCGGGCGTGCCGAGCGGCTCCAACATCACGCTCGACCTCGCCGGCTCGGAGACGATCCGAATCTTTGCCGACAACCCGGCGGCCACCGACATCGGCGTGATCACCGTCAACGCCCCCGCCGGCGCGACGCCGACCGTGCTCGTCGCCGCCAACGCTGGGCCGGGCGTGAGTGAGGCAGCACCGATCGGATCTTCTGCCGCGAGGTCGATCGAGGGCATTATCGTTCCCCGCGGGGCGACGGTGCAGGTCCACGCGGGCACGATCACCGGCGTCGGCATCGAAGCGGGCCGTGTCGCAAGGCTCGACCTCACGGGTGATCTCGACGGCCCGGTGATCCACTGGGGTCGATCGGGCGACACGCAGCCCGGCTTCGCCATGATCAACGTCGACGGATCGATCACACCCAACGGATCGGTGGTCGCCGTCAACGGACAGATCGACGCGATCGACGTCGACGGCGACGTGCTCGGCGATGTGGCCGCCCAGAACGGCGGCATCGTCTCGTTCGATGTCGCGGGCTCGATCGGCAACGAAACCAACGCCCCGACGATCTATGCGTGGTCCGGCGACGAGGTGCACGCCATCCGCACGCTACTTGTCGGCGGCTCGATCGGTACCGCAAGCAATCCCGCGCGCATCCTCGCGAGCGGCCCCATCGTCCGCATCGAGACCGACGCCTTCCACGCACACTTCGATGCGCTGCTCAACCCCGCCGACCGCGGCTTCCTCGGCGGGCTCATCGTCCGCGAGGGCGACGTTACCGGCTCGGTGCTCGTTGAAGAGCTCACGAGCTTCGGCGGCTGGAGCGAGGCGCCGTGCGTGATCTCGGTCCCGGGCGACCTCGACGCGACGATTGTCATGAACCGCTACGTGCGCAACGAGAACCCGTTCGGAGCAGAGATCGACATCGCCGGAGGCATGAGCGCCGATTCGCTCATCTCAGTCGGCGGCATGACCAACCAAGCACCGGCACTCGCCGGCGCGGAGATCCGCATCGGTGCGCCGCAGGGCCTGGCCGGCCAGATCATCATCGCCAACAGCGAGGACGACCCGTTCGACCTCAGCGACACCATCCGCCTCGCGGGCGACGGGCTGGCGGTCACACCAAACGCGAAGTACCCGCCGCAGCTCTTCGCCGAGCTCGGCGGCGGCAGCGTCGGCATCGCGCCCTTCAACTTCCACAGCTTCGAGAGCTTCCCGCAGCACAACGAGACGATCGACCTCGAGCCCGGCTCGTCCCTCGTCGGCGCGGTCGTCCGGCTCTACGGGCCGACGTTCGGCATCGCCCCCGAGTTCGTCGTCGAGCACCTCGCCGACGGCGCATCGTCGTGGACCGATCGCTCAGCCGACTTCATGGTCATCGCCGCGTCGGCCGAGTCCGAAGCGACGCGCGAGGTGCGCATCGAGGCGCTCGGCAGCGCGAGCTTCGAGCCCGGCCAGTGGCGGATGCGCCCGGTCGATGACACACTCCGGTGCGCGTTCACCATCGGCCTGCCGAGCATCGGCTTCGAGTCGGAGTACGCGGACGACACCTACCGCTTCAACGTCCGCCTCGACTGCGACGACACCGGCGGACGCACGGGGCTGCAGACCGATCTCAACGATCTCCGCGGTCAGGACGTCGAGGATTACGTGACCCCGGTCGATCCCGGGACCAACCCGTGCCCGTGAGTGCTAATCGCGCATGACATCGCGGCAGAACACGATATCATCGGCAGTCATCGGCTCGTCGGTCCCGCCGCGCACATTGCACAACGCCTGCCGCTCGTTGCGGAAGCCGGGGATGACGCTGCACACGTTCGGGTGCGCCGCGACGAATCGGCACGCGGCGGAAGACCGCTCTTCGATCGACGTGCCGAACCGCTCGCCGAGCTTCGCGAGCTTTGGCTTGAGCTTCCGCAGCGCCGCGCCGTCGAAGTTCTGCATACGCTGGCCCCGGATATCACCCGGCTCGAACTCGGGCGGGTTCTCGGGGTCGAACTTGTCAAGCAGCAGGCCCTGGCCCAGCGGGCTGAAGGCGACGAACGAGCAGCCGTGCTCGTCCATGAGATTCTGGACGGTGCAGCCCGGCTCGATGAAGTTGTCCTGAAGCATGCTCGCCCAGCTCTGGAGCACGTCGGGCTTCACGATCGGGATCGCCCGCGCGAAGTGCTCGTCGCTGTACGCGCTCTGGCCCACGGCACGCACCTTGCCCTCATCAACAAGCCTGCGCATCTCGCCAGCCGCGTCGTTGATGTTGCCGAGTTCGCCGTCGGGCCCGAAGTCGCCGTGGTGGAAGTAGTAGATGTCGATCGCGTCAACGCCGAGGTTCCGCAGCGACTGCTCGCACTGCCGGCGGATCTGGTGCGGCTCGTATTGATGCTCGGCCGTGCCCTTGAAGTGCCCCACCTTCGTCGCGATCACAAGCCCGTCGCTTGACACGCCGAGCTTCTTGAGGCAGTCGCGCAGCATGCGCTCGGCCCGGCCGTTGCCGTAGACGTCGGCGTTGTCGAAGTGAGTCACGCCCGCGTCGAGCCCGGCCTTGATCCCCGCGAGGACCTGGTCCTCATCAACATCCGCCCAGCCGATCGGCGACCCATCGGCAAGCGACCAGTTGGGCCCGCCCATGGTCCAGCAGCCGAAGCCGATCTCGGAGACCTTGATGTTAGTGGTGCCGACGGTGTGGTATCGCATCACTCAGGGTAGAGCACCTCGTTCCACGGCGTGCCCTGCTCAAGTTGAAGCAGCTCATCGGCTGTGAGCACGCGACATTCGAATTCCCAGTAGACAAGCTGCTGAGCGATGGTCTCCCAATTGCTGCTTCTCGGATCCTCACCGTCGTCCGCCATGCGGAGCCACTGCCTCCGCACCGCGTCGGCGACCGTTCCTTTCATCTCCTGCGTGATGACACCCGTCCGGTCGGCGTCACGCAGCTCCTTGTCGTCGAAGCTCGCGAACTTGAACCGTGAGCTGCCGATCCACCCACGCGACAGCAGGCTCCCGCCCATCGAGGTCCACATCTGACGCCACACAGGCTCTGCCGCGCCGGCGGAGTGATGATCGCCAACCCATGTCTGCTTGACGCTCGTGCTCGGGATCAAGCCCCACCACGACCGGCTCCGGTGCTCGATGACGCCGTTGGCGAGGTCGACCCACACTCCCACTTTCTGGAAGGGCCAAACCGAAAGAAACAGAATCCCGATCGCGAGCCCGAAACCGCGGACCACCCACGAGGACGCAAGGCCGCCGGGCTTGGCGAAGTGCTCAGTCTCCATGCATCGCTCCCTCGCCGGCCATCGATTCTTGAATGAGACGATCGAGGTCCTCCGCCGTCAGCGCTCGGGAATCTCTCACCCACTGTCGCAGATGCCCACCGATGGTCTGACCGGTTTCCCACCAGGGGTCATCGTCGTCGCTATGGATGCGAAGCCACTGCGCTCTCACCGCGTCCGCCAGGGGCTGCTTCAGCGCGTCGGGGATGAGACCGGCCTCGTCGGCCTTCCGCAGAGCGGGTTCGTCGACCAGTTGCACGAACTTGAACGTGTAGTTCGGGAAGAGGCTTCCCCAAGCGAATACCCCGCGCGTCGCGCCGCTGGTTCCGACCCATACGGGCTCGCTCGACATCGGCGTCGCGTGCTCGGTGATCCACGTGCTCGATGTGGAGACACGCGACGCCATCCCCCACCACTTGGACGACCTCGACTCGTAGATGCCCGTCGTCAGATCGAAGCGTCGTGAGAATCGCTCGACAATCCCAAGAGTGACCACCGACGCGCCGACAAAGGACACCACACCGAGCGCCAGCCCGAGTGTCAGCAGCTTTATCCGCTTCTTCCATGTGCGGTTCATCGCCAGCTACTCCGCGGGCACGCACCGGCCCTCGCTCCAACGCCGCAGCTCCGCAACCCAAACCCGCTAGTCCTCGGACCAACCTGCGTATCTCTCTTCATGGGTCACCATCCGCCGATGATCCCGTCGCAGGAGACTCCGGATTGGAGTCAAGCGGCGGCAGCCCCGCGAGGTACGCTCGCAACGCATCGGCCGAGACCGGCTCGTTCGCTGGCGTCTGCTCGTCGAGGTGATCGAGTGACCACATCAGCGGGTTCCGCCGGGCGTTGTATGGCTCCTCCTGCCAGCCTTCGAGCACCCACTCGGCGAGCACGGCCTGGGCCTCAGCGCTCGGGTTCCCCTCGCGAATCCACCGCTCTGCCGCGTTCAGCGTTGCGTACCTCGACCAAAGACTGAGCTTGCGCCCCCGCTTCTGACCGACCTCCCACATCGGCGTTGGCAGTTCGCCGCGCGTCGCCTTGACGTACTCGCTTACGAACGTCGGGAACACTTGCCGGTTGTACACAACGCCGAAGATGCTGTACATCTCGCGACGCTGGCCGGAGTTGAGATCGAAGTCGGCCGATCGCCCATGGGTGAACAACGCCGCGATTGCGATCGCGAATCCCACGAGAACCAGCCATGCAACGCTTGCTTTCCGCGACATGCCTCACTCCGCCGGTACGCACCGGCCCTCGCTCCACGCTCGCAGCTCCGCGACCTTCTCCGCCATCGTCACGCTCAGGGGCGGCGAGGTCTCGAGCAAACGCACCAACGATTCGGTCGAAACCGGCTCGCTGTTCGCGCGGGCCTCGTGACGGGCGGCGATGATCGCCTGCTCGATCTCCGCGCCGCTAAAGCCCGCCGAGGACTCGACAAGCCGCGGGATATCGAGTGAACCGGCGGCAATGCCACGCCTGCTGAGATGGATGCCGAGGATCGCGGCCCGTGCCTCGTCGCCCGGCAGATCGACAAAGAAAATCTCATCGAACCGTCCCTTGCGCAGCAGCTCGGGAGGCAGGGCCTCGATGTCGTTCGCCGTCGCGACCAGGAACACCGGTGCGCGGTGCTCCTGCATCCAGGTCAGAAGTGTCCCGAACATGCGTCGGCTCAGCCCGCCGTCGTTCGACTGGCTCGCCGCCCCGGCGAACGCCTTCTCGATCTCGTCGATCCACAGGATGACCGGGGCCATGACCTCGGCCTGGTGCAGCGTGTCGCGCAGCCGCCGCTCGCTCTCGCCGATGTACTTGTCGTACAGCGCGCCGACGTCCATGCGGAGCAGCGGCCGCTGCCACGCCGTCGCGATCGCCTTCGCGCACAGGCTCTTGCCAGCGCCCTGCACGCCCAGCAGCAGCACGCCCCGCGGCACATCGATCGATGAATCGTCCTCGGCCGCATCGAGCGCGCCGCGCCGGTTGTGCAACCACTGTTTGAGCCGATCGAGCCCGCCGATCTCGGCCATGCTCGTCGGCGCGCGCACGAACTCGAGCAATCCCCCGGCCGCCACCATCTCGCGCTTGAGCCGGATGATCTCGTCGATGTCGCTCGCGTCGATACGCCCGTCTTCGAGCGCGATGTCGCGGATGACCTCCTCCGCCTGCCGCCGCGTCAGCCCGCGCAGGTTCCGCAGCATCGCCTGGAAGTCGTCCTTGCTGACATCGACCTCGAGCGGCGCGCCGCGGTGCACATCCTTCACGGTCCTTCTCACGATCTGCTCGAGCTCTTCCGTGTCGGGCAGACCGATCTCGAACTCGACCGCGTGCGCCCGCACCACTTCAGGCAACCCCGCGTTGTGATCGATGACGATGACCGTGCCGCCCCGCCGACGCATCTCGGTGATCAGATCGCGGAATGCCCGCAGCACGCGCGGCTCCTCGAGGTGCGGCGTGATATCCACCAGGCACGCGATCGAGGCGTCATCGTTAAACGCCAGATGATTCAGACCGGCGAGCGGCTTGGTCGTGTCCGGGATTGGGTTCGGGCGGTCAAGGATGCCGTCGTACACGCCGCTGAGCACGGTCCAGATCGCGAGCCGTCCCTTCGACGACATCGAGGCGTCGCGGACGAGTTGGAGTGCTTCGTCTTCTTCAAACGTCTGCATGACCACCAGCGGCCGACTGGCGCGGCAGAGGCGTTCGAGGCGGTCAAGGTCGGAGATCGATTCACGGTGCGGCATGCCATAAGCGTACTGGTCACGCGGGCCCGCGGCCGAGTTGGACGTATCGTGCTGCCCATGACCGAGGCCGCTGTCGCTCCAGCCAGATCCAACCCGCTCGCCGCCGCCCTCGGCGACATCAAGCTTGCGCACACGGTGTTCGCGATGCCGTTTGCGATTCTGGGGGCTGCGCTGGCGTTTGAGCCGGAGCCGTCCGCCGGGCGGATCGCGATCGTGCTCGCGTTGGTCGTCGTGTGCATGGTCTTCGCGCGGACGTGGGCGATGCTGGTGAACCGGCTGGCGGACGCGAGGTTCGATGCCGACAACCCGCGGACGGCCGGGCGGGCGGTCGCGTCGGGCCGGTTGGGCGCGCGGCAGGGCTGGGCCATCGCGCTCGGGGCGGCGGCCCTCTTCTGCGGGGCGGCGGTTCTGTTCTGGCCGCTGACGGGCAACCCCTGGCCGACGTATCTCTGCGTGCCGGTGCTCGGGTTCGTTGCGCTGTACAGCTACACCAAACGGTTCACGGCGTTGTGCCACGTCTTCCTCGGCGCAGCGCTCGCGGTGAGCCCGCTGGCTGCGGGGCTCGCGGTTCGGCCAGAATCGCTGGCCGACGCGACCGCGCTGTATTGGCTCGCGGGGTTCGTCGTGCTCTGGGTCGCCGGGTTCGATGTGATCTACGCGTTGCAGGACCTCGACTTCGATCAGGGACGGGGGCTGCACTCGATCCCGTCGGCGCTCGGCTGGCGCGGCGCGATCTGGGTGAGCCGGGCGATGCATGCGGCCGCGTTCGCATCGCTGGTCGCCTCGCTGCTCTCGGACAGCCGGCTCAGGATCGCATACACGATCGGCGTCGCCGGTGTCGGGCTTCTGCTGCTTGCCGAGCACCTCACGCTCGCCCGTCGGGGGCGTGCGGGGATCCCGATGGTGTTCTTCACGTACAACGGGATCGCGAGCCTGCTCGTCGGCACGGCCGGCGTGATCGATCTCGTCCTGTAAGGCATTGCCAAAGCGTGCTGCCCGACTCGTCCGCTGCTGATTGCCCCGCTTCCCGGTGCAAGACCGGAATAGTTGTATGGTTTCAATTATTTCTGAAATGAATGCTTGCTATTCCGCACCATGTTGTCGATACTTCTCGCGTGACAGATGTTCGCCCCCAACCCGCTGAGATCGTGGAAGCTCAAGATCACTTTGTCTCGTCGTGGGGGCAGATGGGCGGCGCGTGGGGGATCAGCCGGACGATGGCCGAAGTCCACGCTCTTCTGTACATCACGGGCCGCGCGATGAACACCGATGAGATCATGGACCGTCTCCAGATCTCTCGTGGCAACGCGTCGATGTCGATCCGGGCGTTGCTGGACTGGGGCATCGTGAGCCGGTCGAACAGGCGTGGCGACCGGAAGGACTACTTCACAGCCGACCAGGATGTGTGGAGCATGTTCCGCGCGATCGTTCGCGAGCGGATGAAGCGTGAGGTCGAGCCGCTGCTCGCCGTGCTGTTCGAGATCCGCGACCAGCTGCCCGCGGCAGACGACGCGGACGGCGAAACGCAGGGCGACCTGATGGATCACCAGCGACGACTCGACGACATGCTCGCGTTCTTCCGGACGGTGGAGAAGCTCGGCCAGCGGTTCGCCGGGCCGACCGGGAGCGGGCTAGAAGCAGCCGCGAGGCTGCTGGGGAGGCTGCCATGAGTTCGGCAACACACCGACCCGTTGACACGTTGATCGCGCCGCAGCCGACGCTTGCGGTCGCGTGGTCGATTGCCCGGCAGGCCGTCCGAGAAGCGCTGCCGGATCTCGAATTGCCGCCGGTACGGCGGCGGCATGGTGGCGATGTTGTTCTGTCTGTTTCGATTACAGGCCAGAGCATGGCGGCGGAACTGCGTGACACGCAGACCGGCGAGTCGCATCCCATCGAGATCGGTTCGGTGAATGTCGAGCGGGTGCGTGCCGGTGAGTTTGAACACATCGCCGTGACTCTGGCTGAGCAGCAGATGCTCTCGGCCACGACACGGTGCGACGCCTCGGAGACGCGTCTGCTCTACGCCCGAACCGCGCTCTTTGAACGGCTAGGTATACGCGGCGGCCGGTACACCCGACCGACGCTGGACTAAGCGTCATCCGGCACGGCGAGCCACGTTTGGTTTCGCATCGGCAACTGCCGTACACCAACTCAGCCGCGGCGACCCAACACCCACGCGATGATTGTGACCAGCAGCGTCAGCGCTGCGATCGCGCCCGCGGGCGCGTACCAGGGGACGGCACCGAACTGCTCGAAGAGCAACGCTCCGGAGCTGCCCATGAGCCACAGCACGGTGATCGCGCCGGTAAAGAGCATCGACAGCACCACGCCCAGCGCCAGACCACCGACGAGACCCGAGCCTCCGCCGTCGTAGGCCTCCTGAAAGGCCGCCATCGGCGCGGTCTGAGCGATATCGGTGTCGGCGGCCTCGGGCGTTTCAAACAGCGCGCCCTCTTCGCTGATCTCGCCGACCCCCGCGAGCCCCGCGCCGCTGGCGCCGGCGCCGTCATCAAGGAGGTCGACACCCAGTGAGGTGTCGTCGCCCTCACGCGTGAGATCGAGCAGGCCCGAGCCAGACGCACCGGCGTCGAAGTCCGGCGTGGTCATGTCGGCCTCGGTGGCGTCGGTGACGATCGTCGCCGCGGCGGCATCGTCATCGTCGAGGCTGTCGTCGAAGATGCTGATGCCGGTCTGTTCTTTGTTGTCCATCGATTCGGGCACATCGAGATCGATGGCGGCGTGGGAGCCCGATTCACTCGCGAGGCTGATGATGCCAGATCCGTCGCCCCCGAGCGGCTCGCCGGTGGAGGAGCCAACGTTGGTGCCGCCGTCGAGGTTGATCTCGTCGGACACCGACTCGCTGAGCCCGATGCTGCCGCCGGCGACCGACTCATCGACGGGCAGCGGCTCTGTCGAGCTGTCTTCGAGGCCGATGACGAGACTGTCGTCCGGGTCCGCCGCGATGATCGGGGCGTCGTCATCGACGACGGAGTCGGAGAGGCCGATGACGCCGAGCGAATCGTCATTGACCGGGCCGATCATGGACGACTCGCCCGAGCCGAGGATCTCGCTGGCGACCGACTCGTCGCCGCCGTCGTCGCCGATGAGAAGATCGATCTGCTCGCGCTTCACGACGAGCTCGTCGCCCGAGCGGAACTCTTGGAGTTCGCCGGACTCGATCATCCCGCGGACATCGTCGGCGGTCTTGCCGAGCCGATCGGCCGCCTCGTCGAGTGAGTAGAACATCTTCGCCATCGGTCGCTCACCTTCTATTAACTGCTCACCGCGAGCCTACCACTCCGAGGGATCCGCGTGCGACCGGTCCTTCGGTTCCGAGCACGCGGGCCCACGAGATCGTTCGGCCAGCCAGAATCAGCCGTCGGATTCTGGCCGTGAGTGCGGCTCTCGGGCCGCGTCATCGCGCTCATCCTTGGGGCGATGCGTGCGGCGGATGCCAGGCCATGACGCCCGCTCGCCATGAAGCATAGACGATCCCGGCCCGAGCATACCGCTACGCCCCGGTTCGACGGGCGGTTGCTTTCAGTCGCGGCCTGACCCTAGCACAGCCCGAATGATATGCAGCAGCACGCTCCGGCTGGTTTTCGATCACCCGGTGCGGATTGCTCGCATGACGGTTACGGCCCGGTAGAGCCCCGCAACCCGGTCTCGGGGAACTGTTCGAGGCGGGTACGAGGCGTTCAGCGGCTGCAGCCGGATGGTCTCCGCCCCGTCGCCGTCGGCCTCGAAGAACACTCGTTTGAACGTCGTCTCGGAGTCTGGTTCGAGCCTGGCGAAGCAGTCCGCCCCTGAGCGCACGTTCGCGGCGGGGCTGAAGACAACAACATCGCCCTCCTTGTACTCGGGCTCCATGCTGTCGCCCACGATGCGTGCGGCGAAGGCATCCGGATCCGCCAGATCTGGCACGCGGACGTAGTCGTCGGCGACCCGCGCCGGGTATCCGAGATCCGTAAATTCCGAGGGCTGTCCGGCGGTCACGCAGTTGATCAGCGGCACCTCGCGGGGCAGCAGCGCCGGCTGGACCGACGCGCCCGCCTCTTGCGGATCGATGCGGTCCACAAGCCTCCTCAACTCGCCCGACGAATGCAAGGCATCCAAATCAGTCCGGCCGCTGCTCATGATCTCGCGAAGCCGACGCGCGACGCGTCGCTGCTCAGCAACTTGCGTGCGCACGTTTGAAGGTATCCGATGCCACTCGGCAATCTGCGCAAGATCGCCCGATGCGAAGCCAAGGGCAATCTCAATCCGACGCAAGATTGCATCACTCGGCGGACGCTCGCGCGCACCGGTCTCGATCTGGGATAGATACCCCTTCGCGATGTCCGCGTGCTCGGCGAGCGCACCGAGAGAGAGACCGGCTTTGATCCGTCGTTCACGGATTAATTGACCGAGCCGTGTTGATTGCGACGCATCGATCGATTGTCCTCCGGCGCGGTTCGCGGCAGCACTTTTTGTCCCGACCGACCGTCGTTGTGCGCTGTTTAAGTGTGTCACCATACAAGTGCCTTGCAAAGTGTTCTATTGTGAAAGAATATATACGACGTGTTCTCTAGATAGCGAACACACGTTTGAGTCATATTGGCAAGAAGAGACAATATTTTGGGGGAAGCTCGATGATTGTTCGTTCCCACCACATCGCCGAAGCACACGCCACCGACCTGCGTCGGCGACGGAGCCGCTCGCAGACGCAGGCGTTGACGGCCCGCGCACAGCACCTCGGGCCGCGCGAAAGGCGTTTGATCGAGGCGCTGTTTGACGAAGGTCGGCCGTGCTCGACGATCGCCGCCGAGTTCGGTCGCGACGCCCGCGCTGTTCGACGTGAGGCGCGCGGCATCACCCGCCGGCTGCTCGATCCCCGGTTTGACTTCGTCACCACGTACGGCGGCGCGTGGCGCCCGACACGGAAGCGCATCGCGGAGGCCCTGTACATCCACGGGCTCGGGCTCCGCAAGACGGCACGACAGCTCGGGCTGTCGCTCTACAGCGTCCGCCGTCACCGCGATGCGATCGAAGCTCTGTTCGAGGCTCGTGCCCATGCCACCCAATGATACCCGAAGACTGCTGTATGTTCGTGCTCGGTTTGGGTTAAGGGTAGAGCGATCGTCAATAGGCCCCACCCGGAGGCTCGCTCTGCTCGAGCAGCTCGGTGAATCGCTCGCGTCCGAACTGCCCCCCGGCGGCATCGCTCTGGTCACAGGGCCGAGCGGCGCGGGCAAGTCGGTGGTAACCCGGGCGTTCTCGGCGGCCGCTGGTGCGGTCAACGCGACGCCGGTGTCGGCCTCTGCTCGTCGGGCCCCGGTGAATCTGATCCGAGGACCCATCGATGACGCGCTCGGGCTGCTGGCCGCGTGCGGGCTCGGCGAGGCTCGGAGGCTGATCACGCCTGCGGGCTTTCTCTCGGAGGGCGAGCGCGCGAGGCTCTCTCTCGCCCGCGCGATCGCGCACTCCCGGCGGGGCGGAGCCGCTCGGGACATCGCCTGCGACGAGTTCACCAGCACGCTTGACCGGCTGACCGCGCGCTCGGTCGCGCGATGCGTCCGACGCGCGGTCGGCCAGCGGCAGCGTCTTGTGTGCGCTACGGCGCACGACGACATCGCTCCGCACCTCGACCCGGACACGGTCGTGCACCTCCCCCTTGTCGGCCCGCCGCAGATCCTTCAGCGGGGGAAACGGCGTGCCGACTCAGCACCTGCGAGCGTGGCGTGACGCCGGTCCGCCTCGCGTCACGATCGTGTACGAGCGCGGCGCGCGAGCGGATTTGGATACGCTCGCGCCGCTGCACTACCGCGCGGGGCCGCCGGCGACGATCGACCGCATCGTGCGAGCGATTGACACCGAGCACGATGCACTCGCCGGTGTGCTTGTCACGAGCCGACCGACGCTCAACGGCTCGTGGCGGAAGCCCGCATGGGGCGGTGCCTTCGCGACCGGCGATCGATCGACCGATGCACAGCGCATCAACGCCCAGCTGCGGACGATCAGCCGGGTGATCGTTGATCCCCGGTTCCGCGGGCTCGGTGTCGGCAGCGGATTGGTTCGGCACTACCTCGCCGAGCCGGCGACGCGCTGCACCGAAGCGATCACGGCGCTCGGCGGCGTGTGCCCATTCTTTGAGCGTGCGGGGATGCGACCGGTCGCGATCCCGCGGCAGACGCGGCACACCAGATTGCTTCGCGCTCTCGGTACCGATGACCCGATGCGTGCCGCGGAGACTCTCATGCGGCAGAACAAGGAGTTTGAGAACGCGCTGCGGCGCTGGGCGCGCGCGAACGCCTCGACGCGGCGGCTCGCCGACGGTGACGCTTCGTTGATCGTGACCGCTGCGATCGGGGCGCTGCTCGCGCCCCCGATGGCCTACGTGCACGGCGATCCTTCGGCGTAGTCCCTCGAACACTGCCCCCGCTGCTGTCGATGCCCATCCACGCGCGCGCCCTTTGACACTTCCCGCCGACGGATGGACGACGTTGACAAAGGACATGCAAGCACCAGCCGACGGTGCGCAGCTGCACCGCTGGCTTCGCGACCAGCTCGATCTTGCCGTGGCGCGGCGGGCGGTGATCGAGGATCACTCGGCCCCGTTCGCCTACCTGGAGCACGCGTTCTTTCGGCCTGGTGATAAGCCTGCCGACTCGGTCGTCTGGGCCAACCGCGGCGGCGGCAAGACCTTTCTCGGGGCGATCGCGACGGCGCTCGACCTGCTGTTTAAGCCCGGCATCGAGGTGCGCGTGCTCGCGGGGAGTCTCGAGCAGGCGGCGCGGATGCACGCGCACCTGCGGTGGGTGTTCGAGCGCGAGTCGCTCGCGCACCTCGTCGAGGGCAAGATCACGGACAAGCGGCTGCGGCTGGTGAACGGCTCGGGCGTCGAGCTGCTGTCGGCGAGCCAGGCGTCGGTGCGGGGCACGCGCGTGCAGGTCCTGCGGTGCGACGAGGTCGATCTGTTCAAGCCCGCCATCTGGGACGCGGCGCAGCTGGTGACACGGTCGAAGCTGTGCGGCGACGTGCCGGTGCGCGGCGCGATTGAGTGCCTCTCGACGATGCACCTGCCGTTCGGCATGATGGCGGAGCTGGTCGAGCAGGCGAGCGAGGGGCGGCGCGAGCTGTTCAGGTGGGGCGTGCTCGATGTGCTCGAGCGGTGCGACGATCGGCGGAGCTGCGCGAGGTGCCCGCTGTGGTCGGACTGCGAGGGCCGCGCGAAGGAGACGCCGGCGGCGGAGTCGGGGCATATCTCCATCGATGACGCGGTGGTGATGAAGCGTCGCGTGGCGCTGCCGGTGTGGGAGTCGGAAATGCTGTGCCTGCGGCCTCGGCGGAGCGACGCTGTCTACCCGGCGTTCGATCGCGATGCGCATGTCGTGGACGGCTTGGAGCCCGGGCCGCTGTGGCGGTGGTACTGCGGCATGGACTTCGGCTTCCACGCGCCGACGGTGATTCTGTTCGCGGCGATGGACGAGCTCGGCACGCTGTGGATCGTGGACGAACGCTCGCGGAAGGAGGTCGTCGTCGCGGAGCACGCGCGGTCGATCGTCGATGCGCCGTGGCCCGAGCCGTTGTGGGTGGGCGTCGACCCGGCCGGGCATCAGCGGAGCGGGCAGACGGGCGTGACGGACGTCAGTGTGCTGCGCGACGCGGGGCTGGTGATCAAGAGCCGACGAAGCGCGATCGCGCACGGCATCCGGCTGGTCACGCAGCGGCTCGCGCCGGCGTCGGGCGAGCCGACGCTTAAGATCCACGAGCGCTGCGTGACGCTTATCGAGGCGCTCGAGCGATACCACTACCCTGAGGACCGGCCCGAGGCGACCGAGCCTGTAAAGGACGGCTTCGACCACGCGGCGGACGCGCTGCGGTATCTCGTTGTGAACCTCGACGAGCCTTATTCGTCGCAGCGGTCGCGCTATGCGGCGGGTTAGAGAAAGCACCCAGCGTGGTTCGTGGTGTTTCTACGAGGCTGAAGCGCGAGCGAGGCACGCGTTGCGATAGATGATCGCATGCCTCGCTTGCGCTTCGGCCTCGTCAGAGACAGGTCACGGCGCGAGGCGGTAGGCGATCTCGATCAGCAGCCAGCTGCCGAGCGAGAGCAGCGTCATCGCGGCGACGATGACCGCGGCGAGCGCGAGCGTCTCGCGCCAGTAGCGGTCGGGCCGCTCGGTGCGGACCGCCTTGTACGCCATCGCGAGCAGGAACGCGATCGCGGGCAGGACGGCCCACTCGATGCCGTGCAGCGGCAGCGGGTCGAGGATGGGCCGGTAGGCGAGCAGCATCACAGCCGGGCGCCCTCGCTGCGTCGGCGGAGCGGAGGGAAGACCGCGTCGAGGATGGCGATGAGGTTCATCATGCCGGCGAGGGCGCAGGCGAGCGAGCCGACCTCGTTCATCCGGCCGATGCTGGGGCTCATGGCGGGCAGCTCGGCGTCGGGGCCGCCGAACTCGATGAAACCGGAACTGGTGACGACCTCGCCCGGCTCGGGCTTGCGGCGGGTCTCGGTGTCGCGGGCGGGGAACTTGAACCAGGCCTGGTGGGCGTAGTTCGCGGCCCACGCGGGCGGGCCGACGAGGGCCTGGCCCGCGTACCACCACGGGTCTTCCTCGGCGTCGACGACGTCGAGCCCGCCAACAAGAAGGCCGAGCGCGAACAGGCCGAAGACCCCGCCCGCGACGCGCGCACCGCGTTGCCTGAGCCCGAGATAGACGTGGCCGAACCCTGGAAGCAGCAGCGCGAGGATGCCGGCCACGGGGACGAACGCCCGGCGTCGATCGAAGGGGGCATCGGCCGGTAGTTCAGGCGGCGTTTCAGACGGCACTTCAGCTGGGGCGTCGGCCGGTTTGTGATCTGAATCCGCACCGGTCGCCGAAGCCGAACCGGAGTCGAGCACCGGATCGGGGTCTTGGCTCGGTTGCGGGCGCGTGTTGGGATCGGGAGTCGCCATGGCGTCGGACTGTCTCTCGGCTCGATGGAGCGGCGGGCTTCACGCGGGGCGTGGTTGACGCGGGCACGCATCGGGGTAGTCTATCGCGCGCGGCGGGATGTCCCCGCGAATCGGTGGCCTGCGAGGAAGGAAACACGGATGACCATCACCGAGCAGTTGCACGCACGAGCAGGTCTTGCGGTCGATGCCATCGTTGATGGTGAGCGGTCGTTCACGCAGATGATGCTGGTCCGCCCCGCGGGCACCCCGGATCGTGGGTTGGGCTTCGGCGGCACACCGGCCGAGCCGGTTGCGTCCGATTACGACGACGACGAGGACGAAGATTACTTCTACGACGACGATGACGACGACGAGGACGACATCGACGACGATTTCGATGATGATGAGGACGAGCCCGACGACGAAGACGACGACAAAGACGACGAGATCTGAGCGTCGCCCCGTGGTGGTGTGCCGCTCTTGATCGGCACGAACGGGGGGCTCCGGCATGGCGACGAACAACACGAGCCGAACCGACGGCTTCGAGTACGACGACGACCAGCTTGACAGTGACTTTGATCTGACCGATCCGCAGCTGCTGGCCGACCGGCTTGAGGACCTGATGGGAGTCGGCGACGCCGAGCCGTCGGCCCCGAAGATGGCCGACAGCGAGATGCGTCAGCCCGGGGAAGATCGTCGCAAGTCTGTTGTGGGCGAGAGCCCGACGGGCCTGGAGCGCCGACGGGGGCCGGGCCGTCGCCTGACCGACTTCGTCAAGAGCGCCGAGGAAGGCGAGATGAGCAGCGAGCAGTTCTTGTTCCTGCGGGCTATTGAGGCGTTCAAAGAGGTCAACGGCAAGAGCTACCCGAACTGGACCGACGTGCTGGAGGTCATCCGGCTGCTCGGCTATCGCAAGGTCCAGCCCAGCGAGCTGAATCTGACCAACGTGCCGGACTGGCAGGAGAAGCCCGACAGCCCGAGCAACGTGCGCGAGCGCGAGGGAGTTCGGCACAAGCGTAACGCCGGCTGACAGGTCCGAAATCACGCCATTTTTGCTTGCACTCCGCCGTTCGTCGTGCACCTTGCCCGACAGCCGCGGGTTCTCCGCAGCGGTTCCGACTCGTGGGACCCTCGGTCGGGCTGCCTCCAGCCCGGGCCCGGCATCGGGAGTGTGAACATGAAGACGGCGTTCGCAGCGGCGGGGATGATCTGTGCATGGGCGGCATCGGCCGCGGCGCAGCCGGCTGGCATCGACCTCGGCGGGCCGCTCGGCTCGTTCGGCGTCGAGCTGAACGAATCGAGCGGGTACTTCGTGCGCGTCGGAGAGGTGCCGGTGAACAAAACAACGGATCAGACGACCGAGGCGACGCTTCTCGTTCCTCAGCCGTGGGAGTTCCAATCGCAGGACAGCCTGGAGGCCGGGCCGAGCGCTGCGATGTCGCAGTTTGAGGCGTTTGTTGAGTCGGATTCCACGCGGCTGGAGGGCGGGATGAGCATCTCGGCCGATGCGATCGCGTCGCCCGACAACGACGCCGTATCGACGCGTCTGTTCCACGACCTGAACGTGACCGCCGAGGGCATCGACACGATCGCGGATGTGCTGATCGAGCTTGACGCGAACGCCTCGGTGAGCGGGTTCGGCCGATCGACTCTGACCTACTCGTTCCGATCCGACGAGTTCGACGAGCGGGGCACCGTCCGGCCGGACGAGAACGGTCGAGTGTCGGTGTTCTTCGAGAGCATCGATGTCAGCTTCCTCGACATCGCGTTCACAGCGGTGACGGAGGCCGGAACGGACGCGCCGGTGCTGAACGCGTCCGCCGACCTGAACGCGACGTGGTCTGTGGAGATCATTCCCGTCCCCGCACCGGGGTCGGCGGTCGGGCTGGCCGGGCTCGGGCTGCTGGCGCTCCGCCGCAGGCGATGATCAAGAAACCGAGAGGAGCCGGGGAACCGGAGTCGTGCTTGCGCGTCTCAGAGACCATGGCACACATGAAGACTCTGCTCATCGGGGCCGCCTTCGCGATTGCGTCGGCGGCCGTTGCACACGCCCAGGACACCTGGTTCGTCGACGCCGACGCCCCGACCGGCGGGGACGGGCTGTCGTGGGCGACCGCGTTCGACGACCTCCAGCCCGCGATGGAGCTCGCGCTGCCCGGCGATGAAATCTGGCTGGCCGAGGGGGTGTACGTGCCCAGCGTGATCGATCCGATCGCGGGCGAGGACCAGCCGTACTTTCTGATGCCGGACGGCGTTGCGCTCCTCGGCGGGTTCCGGGGCGACGAGACCTCGGCCGACCAGCGGGATCCGGCGGAGTTCGAGTCGGTGATCTCGGGGGACCTGCTGGGGAATGACCTGGACACGCCGATCAGCGGCGCGTTCGACTCGAGCCCGGAGATGCAGGCGCTCTATCAGAGCAAGCTGGACAACACAGGAACCCTGCTGTTTGTGGATCGGACCGGGCCTGGAACGCGCCTGGATGGGCTCGTGTTCGAGAACTCGTTCCGCGACGGGCCGGCCAGTGGAGACTCGCCATCGAACGAGAACGGTGTTTTCGTCCTTGGGGCGATCCTCGATATCATCGGCTGCACCTTTCGCGACAACATCGGGTATCCGGGCGGAGCCCTTTACGTCCTCGACTGTGATGCAGGGCGGTTGTCGAGCGAATTTGCTTCGATCCACCCGTGCGGGCTCGTGAGCTTCGGCCAGCCTAGCGCGGTGCTGATTCAAGACTCAGAGTTCATTGACAACATCGATCTGTTCGGAGAGACCGCATCCGGCAGCATCGGCGCGGCGGCTGCTTTCTTCGATTCGCTTGTGCTCTGGGAGCGTACATCGGTTCGGTTTTCTCGGCTGCCGGATGTCACCAGCGAATCTACAGGGTCAATCTGGTCTCAGCCCGGAGCTTGGTTCCGCGGCGATACGAATGCGACGGTTCTCGACTCAGTCTTCGAACGTTGCTCGCCGCACATTGTGCCTGGTGGCATTTTCGTCTCGAACGGAGTCTCATCGATCGGAGCCGGTACAAGGGGAGTCATTGAAGCCACACTGCTGGATGTGACTGGCTGCGTGTTCAAGAACAACATCGCAGCGCCCTTCGGCGTCGTTCGATACTGGGGCGGTGCAGGAGCGGTATCGCGGTCGATGTTCTTGGGCAATCAGAGGTATGGAGACCGCTTCGTGTCCCCCCCGGCATCAGGTGTCGCCGTGGGAGGGGTTGGCAGCTTTTTCGGTGACTTCCCGGGCTTCCTGTCGGTAATCGACAACGTCTTTGTTGGCAACCGAGCCCTATCGCTCGACTCCGGCTTTCCGAGCGATTCTGCTCTTGAAGTTTCTATCGTTAGTTCGTTTCTTCGGAATGGCGCCATTGAACGCAACTCGTTCGCCGCAAACGAGACGCTGGGTGAACTGCTGAGACTCCCCGACAGCGGCGAACCAGTCGACAACACTATCGTGCGCGACAATCTGCTCGAAACAGTCGGAGCCTCGCTCGATCCGCTGTTCGTCCGCAACCCCGACGACGGAGGCGACGGCTTCGGCGACGACCCCGCGACGCCCGACGTCGACGAGTCGCTCAACGACGACTACGGCGACCTGCGGCTCCGTGCCGGCTCGCCGGCGATCGACGCCGGCGAGACCTTCTTGGACTTCGGCACTATCGTCGACCTTACGGGCAACGACCGCTACGTCGACGACCCCGGCATCCCCGGCGCGTTCATCGACCTCGGAGCTTATGAGTTTCAGGGTGTGACGTGCCTCCCGGACGTGAATCAGAACGGCGTGCTGTCACCAAACGACTTCAACGCCTGGGTGCTCGCGTTCAACACCGGCTCGCCGCTGGCGGATCAGAACCGTGACGGGGAGCTTTCGCCTGACGATTTCAACGCCTGGGTGCTCAACTTCAACGCCGGCTGCCCGTAGCGACGGTGGCTAGCCCAGCATCTCGACGGCCTTGGTCGGCGTGGGTGCGTAGGCGTCAGCGCCGACGCGGCCGGCCAGGGTATCGTCGTCGCCGAACGCGTTGCCCCCGACGATGACGCGGTACTCGCCGGCGTCGCGGATCGCGCGGATGGCCTCGGCGATCACCGGGGCGTGGATGGTGAGCGTGGCGCTGAGCACGATCGCGGCGGTGTCGAAGGTCTCGCAGGCGCGGACGAGGTCTCGCGTCGGGACGTCGGCGCCGAGATAGATGGCGGTGTGACCCGCGATTTCGATGAGGTCGGCGACGGCGCGGACGCCGATGTCGTGGCGGTCGCCCTCGACGGCTCCGACGAGCACGGCTCCAGGCCGACGCTTCGGGTTCGACCGCGCTCGGGCGGTGTGGGCGAGCACCGACATCGAGCCGCGGATGGCCTCGGTGGCGGCGTGCTCCTCTGGGACGCTGACCTCGCCGAGGTGCCACATGGTGCCGAGCTCGGACTGCACGGGCAGCAGGACGGACTCGTACAGTTCGCCGACGGGGATACCGGCGTTGAACGCGTTGAGAACATGATCGATGGCGTCCTGCCGCTTGCCCTGAAGAACGAGCTCCAGGAACTCAAGCGCGACGCCCCCGTGGCGGGCGACCGAAGAAAGCCGAGGGACCTCGATCGCCTCGCTGCCGGCCGCCCGGATGCCGGCGTCGAGGATGGGCTCGATGACGGCAAAGCTCTTAGCCGGGAGATCGTCGGCGATGGCGTCGCGGAGTGCCTTGAGGCCGTACGCGATCGTCGCGGTCGGCACCTGGCGGGCGGCGAACGCGGCGACGGACCACGTGATGTCCCTGGCGAACAGTCCATCGGTGCCGAGCTCGACGGCGGCGGCGAGCTCATCGACACGCTGGGTCAGGTAGTCGTGCCAGCCGCGGTACGCCCGCTTGCCAAAGAGTTCGCCGGCGGCCGGATGATCGCTCAGCAAGGCCTCGGTGGCGTGAGAGGCGATTGCTCTGCCTCCGGATCGGAGCAGCGTGGCCGCGAAGGCGCCCGCGTTGGGCTGCAGTGTTAAAGCATCCGTCATGGGGTCGGTTTCGCGTCCTGCCGGGCGTTGGGTTCAGAAAGTCCCCCCACGAGGGTGGTTAATAGGCCCCCTCGTTCGCGGCATGGATGCACCTCCGGCCCCCATTTCGCGGCTGACCGCGTTCTGTCAGGGGCTATCGGCTGGTTATCCACATTCGAGCAAGGTCGGGAATCTGGCTTTGGCGGCCGCTAGACCGCTCATTCACAGCTTATCCACACGGCTCGCACAACTGGAGCACAACCAAAAAATCTCGCACAGCAACCGCCCCGCGGTCGGGCGGGGCGGTCGCTACACGCGGATCGCTGCGGGAGAAACACCAGCGAGGGAACTAAGCCTGGTCAATCAGTCGCCGACCGCCCAGTGGGTCAGTGTGACGTTGTACGTCTGAACAAACACGAGCTTGAAGTCCGGGTTCAGGTCGCGGCCGCCGCCGAGCATGCTGCCCTCCATACCGTCCTGGCCGACCACGGGGCGTGAGACGCGGATGCGGGAGGTGCTGCTCACGCCGAGCTTGCCGAGGTCGATCGAGACGCCGCCGAGATCCTGCGACCGGCGGTACTCGAGCGCGTTCATGCTCAGCACGCATGCCTGCACGGGCGGGCTCATCTCGATGGGCGTGTCGGGGTTGATCAGGTAGGGCGTGCCCATGACGTTGCCGTCCGCGTCGAGCGCTTCGAGCAGGATGAAGCTGTTGGCGACCTGCGCCCCGCGTTCGAAGAAGATGATCTCGCCGACCAGGTCGTCGTCGCCCGCGTCATCATCGCGGAGCGGCTTCTCGAGTTCCAGCACGAACGAGAAGTGCGGGTTGCGGGTATGATTGTCGAGGAAGCTGTTGAGGTTGGTGTTCTGGAACACGCCGGCAAGCACCTGCTCGAACTCGCGGACCTGTTCAGGCGCGTCGGTGGCGAGCGGGGCGTTCATCGGGGCCGGCCCGACGTCGGAGTCCGGCCCGCGGACGATTCGGGTGTGCCCGCGGTCGTTCTCGTCGTCGCCGCCCACGAAGTTGGTGACCTCCGTGGCGTAGATGAACGTATCGAATCGCAGGCCGCCGCCGAAATTAATGGATTCCAGCGTATTGGTACCACGCGGGCCTTCGTATCCGACTTCAAAGACAGGCTGGTTGCTCTGCGCCGGAGCGCCCCCGCAAGCTCCGACGAGTGCTGCCGCAAGGACTGAGTTCTTGACTCGCGTGTTCATGCCGATCTCTCCACTTGTGCCGGCAGCCGATTGCCGCCTTGTTCGGTGTGTCGGGGCCGCTCGGCCCCGTGCGTGTTGTCTGAAAGATCAGATTGAGTGAGCGATGCGGCCAGCGGGTGGACCGAAACTTTCTCCCGTGTTCCGGGGTTCACCGACTGGGCGGGAGAGCGAAGCGAGTCCGTCTGGTCCGGTTGTCGGTTCTGGGACGCGGGGGGTCAGCCGAGGCGTGCGGTCAGCTCGCGCAACGCGCTGATCACCACGCTTGCGCCGGCGTCACCGAGTGTGACTGCGTCGGTCAGCCCTGCGAGCGCGATGACGGGCATGCCCGCTCGACGCGCGGCCTCAACGCCGGAGACCGAGTCTTCGATGACCACGCACCGGTTCGGTGGGACGCCCATGACCTCGGCGGCGTGGAGGAACAATGCCGGGTCTGGCTTCCAGGCGTTGATGTCATATGCGCTGAACAGGCGGGGCGTGCCGCCGTCGTCGAAGCGACCCAGCAGGCCGCACGCCGAGAGCGAGGCGTGCATCTTCTTCGGCGGGCCGTTGGACGCGACGCACCGGCGCGGTGCGCCGAGCGCATCGAGCCGGTCGAGCAGATCGATAGCGCCCTCGATCGGCTCGATGCCCGAATCGAAGGCGGCGTACATCCGCCGGCGGTACTCGTCGAGCAGGTCGGGCAGCGGCCGGCCGACCTTGGCCTCGACGTCCTTCACGATCTCGTTGAGGTCTCGGCCCTTGAACATGCGGATCGAGTCTTCGGCCGACACGGGCCAGCCGGCCTCGGTGATGACTTCGGCGATGAGCCGGTTGGTCGTGGGCTCGGTGTCCACCAAGACGCCGTCGCAGTCGAAGATGACGAGTTCGTAGCTTCTCAGGTCGAGAACGTGGCTCATGCGGAGGGCGCGTCGTCTTTGGGGTCGGCCCGCATGAAGAGAGCATCGCCCTTGCCGATGGCGTCGCCCTTGCGCAACGCGTGCTCGCCTTGGTAGACGGCAAGCTCGCTGAGCGGCGCGCCTGCGGGCGGCGCGCACCCCCACCGCTCCCACAGCTCGGCCGTCTTGTCTGGCAGCACGGGTGCGAGCAGGACCGACGCGACGCGGAGCGTCTCGGCGCAGGCGTAGAGCATGGTGGCGAGCGCGAGCTTGCCGTGCTCGTGCTCGTCGAGGCGCTTCGCGAGCGTGAACGGGGCGGCGTAGCTGATGAAGTCATCGACGGCGCGGACGAGGCCGAGCCCCTCGTTCGCAGCAGCGTCGAGCTCGAAGCGGTCCATCGCGGCGGTTGCCCGCTCGAGGGCGCCGGCGCACAGCTCGGGGAAGTGGAACGTTCTCGAGGGATCGTCGACGGGCTTGCCGACGGCTTCGCGGGCGGCCAACGCGGTTTGGAGCGACTTGCCATCCGGGAAGCCGAACTCGCCGTTGCACTCCTTGCGGATGGTGCCGTCGAAGTACTTGTCGATCATGTTCGAGACGCGCGAGGCGGAGTTGCCGAAGCCGTTGGCGAGGTCGTTGTTGTAGACCTCGACGAAGCGGTCGTGAACGAAGTCGGCGTCGTTAGCCCCCAGCGGGCCCTGCGTGACCAGGTACCAGCGCACGGCGTCGAGCGAGTATTTGTCCGCATACGCCTCGATCGTCTCGATCTCGATGAAGTTACCCAGGCTCTTGGACATCTTGCGGCCCTCGCGGATCCAGTAGGCGTGAGCGTAGATCGTCTTGGGGATGGGCCGACCGAGCGCGCGGAGCATCGCGGGCCAGATGACGGCGTGGAACCAGAGGATGTCCTTGGCCATCACGTGCACGTCGGCGGGCCAGTACTTCAGGCGGTCGTCGGTATCAACGACGGTGAGGTAGTTGCAGAGCGCCTCGATCCAGACGTAGACGCGGTGGCCGTCGTCGCCGGGCATCCTGATGCCCCAGTCGGAGTCGCCCTCTTTGATCTGTCGCGAGACGGGGACTTTTTGGAGGCCGCCGCGGATGCGGCCGAGCACCTCGTTCTTGCGGGCGCTCGGGGCGACGCGGATCTGGTCCGAGTCGATCTGCTCGAGCAGCCAGCTCTCGTGCTTGTCGAGGCGGAAGAAGTAGTTCTGCTCGGTGCGCTTCTCGAGCTCGCGGCCCGTGACGGGCGACTTGTAGTCATGCTCGCGAGCGACGTTCTCGGGGACGTACTCCTCTTGGCTCGCGTCCCACCAGCCCTCGTAGTCGCCGAGCTCGATGTCGCCCTGGTCGAGCAGTTGCTTGATGTAGGCGGACGCCTTGGTCGTGTGGCGGTCCTCGGTGGTGCGGACGAAGTCGTCGTGCGTGAACCCGAGGGCGTTGAAGGCGGTACGGAACTCGTCAGCGTTCCGGTCGGCCCACTGCTGAGGGGTCATGCCGTGGGCGGCGGCGGACTCGACGACCTTCTCGGCGTGCTCGTCGGTGCCGGTGAGGAAGAAGACCGAGGCGGGGTCACCCGAGCGGAGGCGGGCGAATCGGGCGGCGACGTCTGCGAGGAGCGTGGTGTAGCAGTGGCCGATGTGGGGCCGGTCGTTGACGTAGTAGATCGGGGTGGTGACGTAGTAGGTGCCGGTTGATTGAGTGCTCACGGGCGGATGGTATAGGCTTGACGGTGGCAGCGATCTCCGCGGGATGAGACCGCCGCGGGCCGATGGAGGGGAGCCGGATGACGCGTGAGGAGTTCGAGGCCGAGGCGCTCTCGCATCTCGACGCGGTGTACCGCATCGCGTACCACCTGACGCGGAACGAGTCGCGGGCGCAGGATCTGGTGCAGGACGTCTATCTGCGCGCGATCAAGTCGGCGGCGAAGAACGGCTTCGAGGCCAAGGGCGGGGGCATGCGGCCCTGGCTGTTCGCGATCGCGCACAACACGTTTTACTCGACGATTAAGCGGGAGAACCGGGCGCCGACGGCCGTAGGCGAGTTTCACGGCGACGCCTCGAGCGAGCCGCTGCCCGACGAGCCGCCGCCCGCGTGGGACGGGGCGAGCTTCGACTGGGAGCACGTGGACGCGCGGCTGCGGGATGCCGTCGAGGACCTGAAGGATGAGTACAAGCAGGTCCTGTTGATGTGGGGCGTGCAGGGGCTCAAGTACCGCGAGATCGCGGAGGTTCTTGACGTGCCGATCGGCACGGTGATGAGCCGGCTGCACCGGGCTCGAAAGCTGGTCGCGGAGCACCTGGCCGAGCAGCCCGGGGCGCTCGAGGAGCTCGGGATTTCAGTTGGTGGAAACTAACTTGCAGCCGACGCGAACGAATAAGTTCGGTTGAGACACAAAAACTTTTGTCAGAACCGCCTGTGGGCGGAAGAGCGGGCGGCTGGGGGCCGTTTGACGGTGCGGATCGCGGGCGGCTTCTTCGCTCCAAATCCTGGTTCAGTATGAGTTTGCCAGCAGAAACCGAGCGGAAACAGAACGAATGAGCGACGATCGAAACAGCATCAATGGTGACCTGCCCTTGGCCGCATTGATTCGGCTCGCGGCGGATGGCGAGATCTCCGCCGAGCAGGAGCGTCGCCTGGAGACCGAGGTTGAACGCGACCCCGGCCTGGCGCGTCAGATCGAGGCCGAGCAGCTGCTGCGGTCGTCGCTTGAGCGGGCGTTCTCGGATGGCCCGGCCGCACCGGCTGGCCTTCGTGACCGCGTCGCCTCGGCGATGGCGAGTGTTGAACTGAGTGGGCAAGAGTCCGATGACGCCGACGTGCCGACGCAGCTGGCGCCGATAACGCGAGACCGGTCCTTCTGGGCCGGCCCGGCCGCCCGTGTGCTCGCGGCGGCGGCGGCTCTGCTGCTCGTCGCGACGGTGTTCGTTGTCTCGCGTGGCGGCGTGTCGAACGAGCCGTTCAGCAACCGGTCTCGGGCGGTGCAGTTTGTGGCGAGCGAGCACGGTCGATGCGTGGTCGATCTTGCACCGGGGACGGGCAAGTTCAGGGTCACGGACGCCGACGAGATGCCTGGGCTGACCGGCGACGTGCTCGGCCAGGAGATCACGCTGGCAGATCTGGTGGTCAGCGGCGCCGAGAACGTGTCGTTCATCGATGCGGGCCGGTGCGGTGTGCCGGGCGGCGGCCGGAGCATGCACATGCGGTTCGAGGTGCCCTCGTCCGAGAGCGTCGAGCCGGAGCGGTTCTCTCTCTTCGTGCAGCAGAACCGCGGCACCATGGAGCTGGCCGAGGGAGTCACCTACGAGCTTGATCCCTCGAGCGGCGGCACCATCGACCTGAAGAGCCCGAGCATCTACGTGTGGCTCCGTGAGGGTCTGGTGTACTACCTGGTGGTCGATAACGCTAAGAGCTGCGGCCCGATCCGTGATCGCCTGGCGGCTCCCGAGGACATCGAGCCTCTGACCAACGCCGCCTGACGGCACTGCCTGACAGGACTGCCTTGCAGCAGCGGGATGGCGTTCGCGGCCTGTTCTCGCATTTCTCCGAGCGAAAGACTGACTGAAAGACTGACTGAAAGACCGGGCGAAACCGATCGCTTGATCGAGCCGATCCGTAGGATTGGTGCGGGGGTACAACGCTTCCGTCACGGAGGATCGCCGAGATGATCGCACGGGCTGGAATCGGTATTACGCTGATCGTGGCATGTGCCGCGGGTTCGACGGTCGGGCAGGACGCGCTGGGGGACGGGCGGCGGCTCGACGCCAATCAGCGGGTCGGCTCGGGGGGCGTCAACACGTCGGTGCGGGCGGATTTCTCGGCCGCGAACGCGCTGCGGGCGGCGATCGTCACAGGGAACGCGCCGGGGTTCCTGAGCTTCCGTGGCGATGTGGGCTATGTGGCGCCGCGCGAGTTTCGAGGTGACCTCGGATCGGATGACCTCTTCGAATTCCGCCGGGACTCGCTGTACTCGGGCCTGAGCGGTCAGGGCATCCGCGGGACGGACGCGTTGCAGTACCAATTTGCGCTGACAACGGGCAGCCGCCCGCCGCGGTCATTGGCGGGCCCGCTCTCGGTGTCGCGAGACTCCGGGGGGTTGCGGTCGCAGGTGGACGCGGCGATGCCGTCGATCGATACGTCGGCGAATATCCGGACCGGCGGCGCGTCGGCTCTCGCGCCGGTGCCGGTGACCGATCTCGTGACCGATCGCGGCTCCGGGCTGTGGCAGCTCCGCTCTTCGGCGGGCTACCTGACGGACCGCTCGATCGCCGAGAGCGTTGTTGGCGGATTCGATACGGGCGAGGGCGGGCAGGTCGGTGTGACCGCGTCGCCGCTCGGGGGCGTGCGGACGTTCGATATCTCGCCGCAGGCCCAGGCGCAGCGTGATGCTTCCGCGGTCCGCAGCGATGCGTCGCGGCCGCTCGATCAGCCGGTGACGCTCGACACGGCGATCCAGGTGCCGAGCACGAACGCGTACGACCGCGTCTTGCAGGGTGTGCAGGACGAGTTCTCGCGCTCGATCGGCATCGAAGACGACGGCGACGGGAACGGTCTCGTCGAGCTGATCGAGCAGCAGAACCAGAGCCTGCGGGAGTTCCTCGCATCGGTCCGCGAGCAGCCGGCGCCGCTGCCGGTCGACGACGATGATGCGACACCGTCCGACGCGAAGGAGGAATCGCCCGATGGCGGCGAGACGCTGCCAGCGCGGGATCGGCTGATCCAGCGGTTCGAAGAGCTCGGTATCGACCGCAGCTCGATCGACGCGTTGCGGGCCGGGGCGACGCGGGTGGACGATCTTGTCGCGCCTGGCGTTCGGCTCGGGCAGGACTTCTACCTGACGCACCTCACCGAGGGTCGCGAACTGATGCGTCAGGGCCGGTTCTTCGACGCCGAGGCCCGCTTCTCGCTGGCACTCTCGGTCCGGGAGGGAGACCCGACGGCGTCGATCGGTCGCGTGCACGCGCAGATCGGGGCGGGCCTGTTCTTGTCCGCGAGCCTCAACCTGCGCGAGACCTTCACGCAGAACCCGATGCTGATCGCGGCCCAGTACGCGCCGGACCTGCTGCCGACGCCGGCGCGGACACGAGCCGTGATCGAGCGGCTCAACGCGCGGATCGATCAGGACGGCAGCGAGGCGCGGGCGGCGGCGCTGCTGCTGGCGTACGTCGGTCGGCAGATCGACGACGAGGCGTTGATCCGGCGGGGGCTTGGTCGCATCGATCTGGACGGCGAGGACCCGCTCGCCCAGCTGCTCAGGCTGGTGTGGCTCGATGATGCCGACGTGCAGCGTTCGCTCGATGCGCTCGGCAAGGCCGGCTCGTCGCTGAACCGGGGTGGAGGCGAGTGAAAGACGGCACCGGGTCGGCGGAAGAGCTCAAGCAGTCGGTCGATCAGGCTCGCAGCGCGATCCGGGCCGGGCTCGAGCAGCAGCTTCGTGACGACGCGATCGATCGGCACGGCTCGGGCTTCGACGACGGCGCCGCGGGTTCGCTGTCGATCACGGTGTTCATGAGTGACGGTTCGCTGCCGCGGCTGTGCGATCAGCTCAGCGTGCTGGCGGGAACGCGTGTATCGCTCCACGACGCGTCGGGCGATCTGGTGGTTGTTTCGAAGGGCGACCCGCCTTGGTGCATCGAAGGATCGGCGGCGATGCAGCCCGGGGAGAGCTCGATCCCGGTCATCGCCGGCGACGCGGCGATCGGGTCGTTCAGGCTCGGCGCGTCGGCGTCGCCGAGCCTTGCCGAGGCCATCGAGTTGCTCTCGCTCGCGGTCGGCGAGGTCTGCGACAGCGTTCTTGAGAGGAGCCAGCGCGTCGAGGAGATGCGCGTGCTGCACCGGCTGACGTCGCTCTTGGCGGGCGCTTCGGACGTGGAGGAGATCCTCGAGAAGGCGCTCGACTCGGCGCTGGAGGTGCTCGATCTCGACGCGGGCTCGATCGTGCTCTTCGAAGAGGGCCAGACGCACGAGGACGAGAGCGGCATCAGGCTCAAGACGAGCCGGGGGCTGTCCGCCGAGTGGCTCGGCGATCCGCGGCCTCTGTCGCACGGGCGCGAGTTCGATCGCCGGGCGGCCGAGGGCGAGGTGGTGGTCGTGCGTGATCTGCGTGAGGACCCGAGGATCATCGGGCTCGACCGGGTCGAGAGCGAGCGGCTGGTGGGGTTCGTTACGTGCGCGATGGTGTTCCAGGATCGGCCGATCGGGGCGATCCGGCTGTACGACCGTGAGCCAAGGTTGCTGAACAAGGGCGAGCAGCGGCTGGTGCGGTCGATCGCGCAGCAGGCGGGGCTGGCGATCGAGCAGGCGCGACTGCTGGAGCTTCAGGCCGAGGACCGGCGGATCCAGCGGCAGCTGTCGCTCGCGCGCGACGTTCAGCGGCGGATGCTGCCGAGCACGATGCCGACGATCGAGCCGTTTGACATCGCGGCCCGCTATGTGCCGAGCTTCGAACTGGGCGGCGACTTCTACGACGTCTTCCCCGTGGGCTCGAAGGAGAGCCCGCACCTTGGTCTCGCGGTGGGTGATGTCGTCGGCAAGGGGGTTGCCGCGGCGCTCTTGATGTCGAGCGTGCGGTCGTCGCTGCGGGCGTTCGCCGACGAGGTGTATGACCTCGATGAGATCGTGGCGCGGACCAACCGAGCGCTCGCGCGCGACACGCTCGAGAGCGAGTTCGCGACGCTCTGGTACGGGGTGGCCGACCCGAAGAGCCTGCACCTGACGTACTGCGCGGCGGGGCACGAGCCGCCGCTGATCGTGCGCGTGCCCGAGCACCGCGCCCCCACCACGGCCGACGTCGACGAGCTAGCCACGGGCGGCATGGCGGCGGGGATCGACCCGAGCCAGCGGTACCAGCGCGGGCACTTTGATCTGTCGCGCGGCGACATCGTGGTGTGCTACACCGATGGCATCACCGATGCGAGCAACTTTGAGATGAAGCGGTTCCACAAGCGCCGGCTGATCGACGCGCTGCTGACGACGCTGGAAACGAACCCGGACGCGTCGGCGGCCGAGGTGGTCGAGGGTGTGTTTTGGCAGATTCGGCAGTACGTGGGCCTGAGCAAGCAAGCGGACGATCAGACACTGCTGGTGATGCGGGTGCGGTGAGCGAACCGGTCCGCCCGCTCACGCGGGAGGCTCGCCGTCAACATCAGGCTGCCGGCGGCGGGTCTGTGTCGCCGTTGAAGGGCGAGAGCAGGTCGCGGAGCTCGTCGATCTTGAGCGAGGCGCGTTCGAACTCTGCCTCGACGCTGCGGATGACATCGTCGGTCGTGGCGGCGTGGTCGAAGGCGTGGTCGCCGGTCGTCTCGGTCGCGCCGGCGTCTCTGCCCGACGGGAACGGGATCGGTGCCGGGTCGTCTTCCCACGTGCCTCGGAGTCGGAACCGGTTCATGACGGTGCTTCCTTGCTGCTCCATGGACGAGAATGTCGGAGCATGTGAGCGCATCGGTTGAGGCCGGGGGCGGCATAAGGGCCCCGGGCGGAAATCTCGGCAGAACAGGGGCAGCCGGCCTGCAGGATCGGGCAATCGCTGCGCGAACGGACCCTGTTATCGGGCTTTGCGTTGCGGATGAGTTATCGGTCGCTGCCGCCGGCGTGCATGAGAAGCGGGCGTCAGGCGGTGCCGGGCTCGCGATCGGCGGGCTCAACCGGTGCGGTCGGCAGCGGGTCGCCGACGCGGGGCTCGGTGCCGGCGAGGGTGCGGGCGAGGTTGCCGCGGTGCTTGTAGATGACAACCAGGGCCAGCAGGCCTGTGACGACGGCGGCTGGCCAGGCGTTGGTCCAGGCGTTCACACCCGAGAGCCAGAAGGCCGAGACGGAGACGGGCAGGCTCAGGGCGGCGCAGCAGCTGGCGACGCCGACGTAGCGGGCGAGCTTGACGACGGTGATGTAGGTCCCGAGGCCGATGGCGGCGGGGACGGTGAGCACGGGGAAGACCGCGAGCATGGAGCCGAGGCCCGTAGCGACGCCCTTGCCGCCCTTGAAGCCGAGGTAGGGGCTGAACATGTGGCCCAGCACCGGGGCGAGCATGGCGGCGAGCCACCACCAGAGGTCGGCGGGGGTGCGCGTGGCGGCGTTCGTGGCTCCGGTGAGGATGCCGAAGGCGAGGGTTGGGGCGAGGCCCTTGAGGACGTCGAGTGCGAAGCAGTAGTAGAAAAACTTCTTGCCGAGGACTCGGCCGACGTTGGTCGCGCCGATATTCCCCGAGCCGACCTTGAGGATGTCGATGCCCTTGGCCCGCGCGATAAGCAGGCCGAAGGGGATTCCGCCGATGAGGTACCCGGCGGCGACAAGGATGATGCGGAGGGCCTGGTCGCTCATGAGCTGTGACTAGGTTCCGACTCGGCGAGCGGGCGCGTTCGTCAGGCGATCGGCGAGCGTGCTGGTGAGGCGGTCGAAGACGCCGTCTTGATCGCAGGTGGCGTCGAGCACGGCGTGGGTCTTTGGGTGCTTGGCGGCCTGGGCGAGGTAGGACTGCCGAACGCGGACGCGGAAGTCGTCGGGCCTTGCTTCGATGCGGTCAGGGTTGGGGTCGCGGCGCTTGGCGGCGGTTGACTCGTCGACGTCGAAGATGAGGACGAGGTCGGGCTCGAGGCCGCCGGTGGCTGCAGCGGCGACGTTGAGGATTTCGTGTTCGGGCAGGTCTCCGCCTGCGCCCTGGTAGGCGAGGGTGCTCTGCACGAACCGGTCGGCGAGGACGAGCTTGCCCGCGGCGAGCGCGGGGCGGATGGTCTGCTCGACGAGTTGCGCGCGGGAAGCCATGTAGAGGAGCATCTCGCAGCGGAGGGTCATGTCGCCGTGGGTGTGGTCGAGCAGGAGGTGGCGGACGGCCTCGCCGATGCCGGTGCCTCCCGGCTCGCGGACCTCGCAGACGTCGAGCCCTGCTTCGGTGCAGGCGGCGGAGAAGCGGTTGAACTGTGTGGTTTTGCCCGAGCCGTCGGGGCCCTCGAAGACGAGGAATCGGCCGGCGAGCGCGCTGACGAGCGTTTGGCTGATGGCGGTCACGGGGGCAGTGTACCCGTAGCGGGAGCGCCCGCGCTAGTCGTCATCATCGCCGGACCTGACGCCCTGCCGGCCCGCCATGGGGACGAGCTCGACGTTTGCGTCGTCGTCCGCGTTGTAGCTCGGGGCCTTGGGTTCGAGCGGGCCGAAGAGCAGGCGGTCGATGCTGAAGAAGCCGGGGCCTGTGCAGACGAGGGCGATCGACATGAGCAGCAGCGCGGCCTGCCAGAGGACCATGGTGTAGACGTACTGGTTGGCAGCGTTGAACTCGAACATTCCGGGCGGGAGGAAGCCGAGCGTTGCGGTGCCCGTTTGGACGGCGGGTCCGACCGTGGTGAGCCACATGGCGACGCCCATGGTGCCGGCCAGCGGCAGCGAGCCGAGGCGGGTGAAGAAGCCAAAGAGCACGGCGATGCCGGCGATCAGCTCGGTGACGGCGGCACCCCAGGCGAAGTAGACCGGGAGCTTGCCGCCGGCGAGGGCGGGCGGCCAGAGTGGCATGAGGCTTGAGCCGTCTTCGCCGGGTGCGGGGTTGGCTCGGGCGTTGATGAGCAGGGCGAGGCCGTAGACCCGGCGGACCGTTTGCGGGAGTTCGGCGATAGTCGGGGTGTCCTGGAAGGCGACGAGCGAGGCGTTGGGAGCCGCGGCGGCCTGTTCGTCGGCGGGCTCGGGCTCGGGCTGGCCGAGGTCGTCGGCTTCGGACTCCGGCTCTGGATTTGGTTCTGAGGCTGGCTCGGGAGCGAGCGTGTCGGCCGGGTCTGCCGCTTCGTCCGCGGGTTGGGTGGGCTCTTCGCGCTGCGGCAGCGTGTCTTCGGCGTCTGGCGCGGGCGTGCCTGGCTCGCCCTCGATGACGCCCCAGGCGGCGAGCTGGGCCCGGTTCTGGTCGTTCACCGGCATCTGCTGGGTGAGCTTGGCGGCACCGGCCCACACGAAGGTGAGGCCGAGGCCGATGCGGAGCATCAACGGGGCGAGGTGGAGGGCGAGGGCGTGGCGCATCGATGGGCTCCCGTGGGTCCGTGCATTGTACGGCTTCGGGCGGCGGGTCTTTCGGAGGCAGCAGAGCGCGGGCACTAGGATCGGCTCTGCCGCGGGCGTGGCGGAACTGGTAGACGCGCGGGATTTAGGTTCCCGTGGCCGCAAGGCTGTGCAGGTTCGAGTCCTGTCGCCCGCATTGGCTCCAGCATCGAGAGCCGGCCCGATGACGCGGGCCGCCGTGTGTCCCCTCGATCGGGGTACGCACCCGGAATTCAGCACTCAAAAGTGGTTGAAAACGTTACAACAACCATCGGACGGGCTCCTCAAGGTGCCGATGCCCCGGCATCGATAGGAGCCCGAGATGACCGGAATAGCACGACTGGTTCACGCCGCGGCGGCAGGGGCACTCTCCGCGGGTGCGGCCGGCGCAACAGGCCAGGACGCGGCAGATGAAACCGGGGGGATGCCGACGTCTCCGCCGGCCGAGCCCGCTGCTCAAGAAGACTCCATCAGCGTCGCCGTCGATCTGACGGTGACCAACAGCTACTACTTCCGCGGCATCATCCAGGAGGATGAGGGCGTCATCACGCAGCCCAGCGCGACGGTTACCGCCGACATGGAGGGCGTGACGGGGCTGCCGTTCGTGCTGTACGCCGGCATCTGGAACAGCTTCCACGACCGGGGCACCGGGGCGAGCGACCCGGACGACTTCGTGAGCCGGTGGTACGAGTTTGATGCGTTCGCGGGTCTTGAGACGACGATCGAGCGATGGACGCTGGGCGGGGGCTACACGCTCTATTCCAGCCCGAACGGCGCGTTCGGCAGTGTCGATGAGTTCTTCTTCTCAGCCGCGTTTGATGACAGCGATCTGCTGCCGGTGGCGTTGTCGCCGAGCGCCGTCATCGCGCTCGAGTTCGGCGAAAACGGCGCGGACGGTGGCTCGGGCCAGGGCGTGTTCCTGGGGCTGGGTGTGGAGCCCGGGATCGACCTGATCGAGGACGGTCCTCACCCGGTGAGCCTGTCGCTGCCTCTTGAGGCCGGTTTCAGCCTGGACGACTACTACGAGGGCCCGAGCGGCGATGATGACTTCTTCGGGTACTTCCGGGTCGGCGCTAATGCCACGGTCGGGCTGCCGGTTCGGGACGGCTACGGCGACTGGTCGCTGAACGGCGGCGTGAGCCTGCTCGTGCTCGGCGATAGCACCAGCGACATCAACAGCGGCGACGAGACGGATGTGCAGATCTTCATCGGGCTCTCCGGTGAGGTCTAAGGACAGTGCAAGGTTGCAGAGGGGACGGGGATCCATGCAGTTCAGTGGGATGTTTCGGTTGAAGAACAGGTCGCTCGCGTTCAAGCTGGCGGCGCTGATGGTGTGCGTGTGCGGCGTGAGTGTGCTGTCCTTCGGCGCGATCTCGTACAACAAGAGCCGCACCGCGCTGCGCGTGCAGATCGAGCAGAGCCTGACCGGGCTTGTCGCGGAGCGCGGCGAGCGCATCGAGTCGTACTTCGAGCTGATCCGCGGGCAGGCTTCGACGTTCGCCCAGTCGGACGTGATCGAGCAGGCCACCGCGGCGTTCGTCGAGGGCTTCGAGCTGCTGCCGACGCAGATCGACCGCGACGAGCGAGAGGTGACCGCGTCGCTCGACAGCTACTTCACCGGTGAGTTCGGTCCGAGGCTGGCCGAGGCGGGGCAGCCCTTCCGCGGCACGACCGCGTACCGGCCGATCTCGGACGCGGGCCGTCTCGCGCTGTGGATGTACCTGACAGCGAACCCGCACCCGGTCGGCGCGAAGCTCGAGTTGGAGGCCGCGTCGCAGCCGAGCGCGTACAACACGGCGCACGCCGAGTATCACGGCGACGTTCGGCGTTTCCTTGAGACCTTCGGGTACTACGACATCTTCTTGTTCAATCTCGAGGGCGATCTCATCTACTCGGTCTTCAAGGAGACCGATTACGGCACGAACTTTGTCAGCGGTCCTTACGCAAACTCGGGGCTGGGTGAGGCGTTCCGCGCGGGACGCTCGCTCGGAAGCCCCGGGCAGACCGTGCTCACGGACTTCGGCCCGTACGAGCCCTCGTACGGTGCCGCGGCGGCGTTCATCGCGGCACCGGTGTTCTCGGGCGGCGCAAAGATCGGCGTGCTCGCGTTCCAGATGCCCGTCGACAACATCAACGCCATCGCGGGATCGGCCGCGGGCATGGGCGAAACTGGCGAGAGCTACCTCGTCGGCGCCGACGGGCTCATGCGGTCGCAGAGCCGATTCAGCGACGAAGCGACGATCTTTGTTCGCGGCGTTGACACGCCGGCGACCGCGGCGGTGATCTCCGGCGAAACCGGGGTCGTGCAGCAGACGACGTACGGCGGCTCTGACACGATCGCTGCCTACCGGCCGATCGAGATCGATGGCTTGTCGTGGGGCATCGTCGCGGAGATCGGGACGGCCGAGCTGTTCCATGTCGCGGGCGGTCTGGCGCGGGCGATCGTTGTCTCGGCGTTTGTGATCGCCGGCATCGCAGCCGTCGTCGCCGTGGTGTTCGCCCGAGCCATGATCGCCAAGCCCATCATCCGCATGGTGGACCTGGTCCAGGATATCGCGCAGGGCGAGGGCGACCTGACGAAGCGGCTCAACGTCGATCGACGGGACGAGATCGGCCGACTTTCGCACTGGTTCGATGAGTTCCTGACCAAGATGCACGGCATCATCAGCGAGGTCAGGGGCGCGACGGGCGAGGTGTCTGCGGCGGCGACCGAGATCGCGGCCAGCAGCGAGGAGATGGCCCAGGGGCTGGAGCACCAGCGCACGCAGACCGGGCAGGTCTCGGCCGCGGTCGAGCAGATGTCAGGCTCGGTGCGCGAGGTGGCGGGCAAGAGCGACGAGGCCGTGACCATCGTGCGGACGTCGAGCGACGAGGCGACGCAGGGCGGCGAGATCGTCGAGCGCACCGTCAGCGAGATGCACACGATCAGCGGCCAGGTGAACGCGTCGGCCGAGGCCGTGCGCGAGCTTGGCGCAAAGAGCGAGGCGATCGGCGAGATCATCAGCGTGATCAACGACATCGCCGACCAGACGAACCTGCTCGCGCTGAACGCGGCGATCGAGGCGGCCCGCGCCGGCGAGCACGGCCGGGGCTTTGCCGTGGTGGCCGATGAGGTCCGCAAGCTCGCCGAGCGGACGACGACCGCGACCGAGGAGGTCGCGAACAGCATCCGCGAGATCCAGAGCGAGACCGAGAAGGCCGTCGGTGAGATCACCACGTCGACATCACAGGTCGATGAGGGTGTGAAGCTGGCGACGGCGGCGGGCGAGGCGTTGCAGCGGATCGTGGCCGGATCCGAGCAGCTGCGGGGCTCGGTCGAGGCGATTTCCGCCGCGGCGGCGGAGCAGGCCAACGCATCGGACGAGATCGCTCGTTCGACCGAAGCCATCAACGCGGTGACCGGCGAGTCGGCCCAGGGGGCGGCCCAGGCGGCCCAGGCCGCGACGCAGCTGAGCAAGGCCGCGGAGGGCCTGCAGAGCCTGGTCAACCGCTTCAAGCTGTAGGCCCAGGGGAGGCTTCCGTCCCGCCGGGCGTTACGCGAGATGCCCGGCGTGGGGCGGCAATCGGCGCGGCATGCTGTCTGACGTCTGCCGCCCGAGGGGAGAGCCCCTCGGGCGGCGTATCATTCCGACTCGTGACTGACCCCGCTCCTCCCACGCCCGACGACGCGTCGGCCGGGCCTTCACATGAAGGCAGGCCCGCCGTGCCCACCGACCTGCCGATCGAAGCGGCGGCTTTGGAGGACGTGGTTGAGGACGCGGCGGCGATCGAAGCGAAACCGGATGCCTCGTCGAAGGACGCCGCTCCGGTCGAAGCCTCTTCTCCGGCCGCACCGCTGGCCGCGGCCGCGGTGCAGAGCACGGTTGTCGGACGACGGTACGAGGTGATCGAGCTGCTCGGCTCCGGGCGTCGTGGGACGGTGTACCTGGGCCGCGATCGTCTGACCGACGCGCGGGTTGCGGTGAAGCGGCTGCGGACCGACGCGGAGATGCAGCAATCGGCCGACTATGCCATGCGCGCTGCGGAGGTCGCCTCGACGCTGCGTCACCCTGGGATCGCCCGGGTGCATGACATCGGCGAAGACGCGGTGGGGCCGTACATCGTCAGCGAGTACGTCGACGGCCCCGACCTGGCGAGGGTTGTCGCGACCGGCGGTGCCATGGATCTTGGCGCGGCTATCGCCACCGTCGGACAGATCGGCGAAGCACTCGCGGCGGCGCACGACGCGGGCCTCTACCACGGAGCTGTTCGCGGCTCGAACGCCATTCGGCTCGACGACGGAACGATCAAGCTGACGGACTTCGGGATCGCCGGGCTCGACGATTCGGACGAGGCCCGCGCGCGGCGGCAGGATGTCCGAGGGCTCGCCCGCACGCTGTGCCAGCTGCTGACGGGCGTGAGCCAGGGCACGATCGATGTGCAGCAGCTGCCGTGGTCCGTGCGGCCTGTGATCCGTCACGCGATGGGGCGGTCGGTCGCGGCGAGGCAGTCTTCCGTCGAGGTCTTCTTGCGGGAGCTGCGGGCGAGCGAGCTCGAGGCGGGGAGCGGCTCGCCGGACGAAGAGACGCTCGTCAAGATGGGACGCCAGGCTGAACTGAGCGGGTCGTTCGCGGCGATGCGCGAGGCGGGCGAGCAGGCGCAGCAGGCCAACGCGGAGTCTGCCGAGGCGATGGTGCTGCTCAAGCGTGCCGATGCCCTGGAATCGGAGAAGGCCGAGCTGATCCAGGTGCTCAGCGACTGCGAGACGCGCTTCGATTACGCCGGCGCTCTGGAGGCGTTGAGTGCGCTGCAGCGGCGGTTCCCGGCGGATCATCACGTGCTCCGGCTCGTCGGGCAGAAGCGGCAGAACCTCGCGGAGCTCACGCGGCTCCGCGGGCTCGGCGACCAGCTTGTCGCGGCCGGGCGGCTCGGCGACGCGGTCGGCCCGTGGGAGCGGGTGCTGGTCATCCGGCCCGACGACCCGGCGGCGCAGGAGCACGTCAGGCTCGGCCGGCGGGCCAGGATGCGTCGCAGGCTCGTCAGCACGGGCGCTGCGCTGCTCGGGCTCGCGGTCGTCGGCGGCACGGCGTTCGGTGTATGGCGCTTCACGGACACCGATGGAACCGCGGGCGTGAACGCGTTCGTCCCGGGGCCGACCGCCGGGGGCCCGTCGGCTGCGGACTCGGGTGCCGAAACGCAGACCGCGGAGAAGGACGCGGACACGCCGCGGGGTGTGGAGCGAGCGGCATCGCAGGCGGGAGCGCCGGGCGTGGTCGAAGGACGGTCCGAGACCGTCGCGGTTGTCGGCGAATCTGATCGAGCCGAGACCGAGAGCAACGCCAAGACCGGCACCCACGTCCGGGCGGAGATCAGCGAAGAGGCGGTCGCGGTCGTGCCGGGCGAGGAGGCCCGGGTCTCGGCGTTGGAGTCGCGCGCGACGCAGGCCGATCGCGACGCGATGAGCGCGCGGGGCCACGCGATCGCCGCGGGAGCCGCGGGCCTGGCGGCGAGCGAGTTCGGCGCGGCCGAGCGTCGGTACGAGCGGGGGCAGTCGCTGCTCGACTCGGGCGCGTTCGGCGAGGCGGCGGAGATGCTGGCGTCGGCGCGGGGCGGCTTTGTGTCCGCGGCCGGCGCGGCACGCTCCGAGATCGCATCGATCGAGACGCTCATCGGGGAGCGCCGGCTGCGTGCGGCGGCGCAGGCGATCGACTCGATCGAAGGCCGGGCGCCGGACAGCGTTCTCGACGAGCTGCGATCGGCGGCGGACGCTGCGCGTGGGCTGACGCTGCGGCTGCGTGACGGGACAGCGATCGAGCTGAGCTACGTCGAGCCGGGGGCGTTCGAGATGGGCAGCGCGCCGGACGAGCCCGGGCGCCGCGCGACGGAAGATCAGCGGATCGCCCGGATCGAGCGGCCGTTCTGGATCATGCGGACGGAGCTGACCAGGGGGATGCTGGCGGCGGCGCGCGGGCGGACCAACACGCAGACACCCGACGTGAACCTGCCGGTGACCGGCCTCTCGCTGGAAGCGGCGCTGGACATCGCGGCGGAATTGAGCGAGGCGTCGGACGGGACGTTCAGCATCCCGACCGAGAGCCAATGGGAGTATGCGGCGCGGGCCGACGCCGCTGGACCCCGGGGCGGGCTCGAGATCGATGAGGCGGGCTGGTGGCTGGGGAACTCTGGCGCGCAGCTCCGCTCGGTCGGGCAGCGGTCCGCGAACGCGTGGGGCCTGTTCGACACGCTGGGCAACGCGGCGGAGCTGGTGATTGCGCCCGACTTGGGTCACGGCGAGCAGGTTGCGATGACGCGGGGCGGGTCGTTCCTCTCACCGTCGGCGGCCGTACGGACGGCCGCGCGGCACGAGCTCGTGCCCCGCTCGGAGCGCGACGATCGGACAGGTGTGCGGTTGATCTGGACGCCGCCGGCGGAAGCAGCGAAATGAGACGGAGCGTGGTGCGACGCGTGGCGACTGCGGCCGTGCTGGTGCCGGTGGCGGCCGCGGCGATTGGTGGCTGCGGCTCGACGCCGCGCACGCCCGCGCGGCCGAACGCGCCGATCATGCGGGGGTGGCTCTGGTCGGCGGAGGCCGGCGGGCTGTGCGTCACGCTGGATGCGCTGCCGGCGTCGGTATCGGGCGGGCTCCCGGGCGAAGGCGTGCAGCTGCGGCTCTCGGGGCCCAGCCTCGTCCGGCCGATCTTTGTGGTGCCGCCACAAACGGGCGAGACGTGCATCAGCCTCGCGCAAACGCCGGCGGCGTATCGGGCGCTCGAGCCCGGGCCGCTGTCGCTGGATGCGCTTATTGACGGGGAGCTTTTCGAGCTCGCGCAGCTCCAGCTGGACATCGCGACGATCGACCGGATGGCGAGCGTCGCGGTTGACCGTGGGCGTTCGGTGCAGGGCGTGGGCGGGCCTGGCGGGGCGGCATCGATCGAGGTGCGGCTGGACCCGCCGACAGTGCGCGCGGGGGAGTCGTTTATCGTGCGCGGCACGGCGACGAACACGGGCGAGCGGCCGGTGTACGGCGTGACGGCCGATCTGACCCCAAGCGTGCGCGGCCGGGCGATGAGCGCGACGTCGCTGGAGTTCGGCTGGCTCGAATCGGGCGAGACGATCGATGTGACGACGCCGATGATCCTGCCGCGTTCGGTGCGGGACGATGAGGTTTCGTTCGAGATCTCGGCGCGCGAGCGGCACGACGCAGAGGTGCGGTCGCCGGACGTGGTGCTGCTCGAGGTAGCGCCGCTGCCGCCGCCGGCGCTGCGGGCCGATATCACGATCACGCCCGACCGGCACGGGAGGTTTGTGCGCGAGGGTGCAGAGGATCAGTTCCGCCCGGGCGACGACCTCCAGGTCGTGTGCGAGGTGACAAACTTCGGGGACAGCCGGCTTGTGGGCGGCGTGGCGCGGCTGCGGATGCCGGCGGGGGATGTCGCGAGCATCCGCGTTGGGCGCGCGATCATCGGCGACCTGCCGCCGGCGGCGAGCACGCGGGCCCACTTCTGGTTTGTGGTCAAGGCCCCGCTCGGTTCGGGGACGGTGCCGCTCGTGATCGAGATCGAGGACGCGGACCTCGGCGTGGTGCACGAGCAGCCGATCGTGCTTCAGATCGAGGACACCTGAGCGCTCGACGGCGTTCTGACCCCTGTTCAGTTTGAACAACGAAAGAAGAAAGGGAAAGGGGGACGGGGTAGCTGTCGAGCGTTGTTGCGTGGGCACGATGGCAATCGCACGCGAGCTCCGCCCACCCCTACGGATTGCCCGATGCCGAGGCCGTCGGCGGGGCTGATCCGGTCCTTGTCCCTCCCTGTCCCATGTCCCTTCAGACTATCGAGCGTCACGATTCGGTCAAGGGTTTCTGGCCCCGATTCGGGTGAAATCGGGCGCTTCGCGGGTCTTGGCCGCCCTGGTTCTCGGACGTGCCATTCTGGAATGCCCGCCCGCAGCCTGTCGGTTGCGGGCGGAGCGGTCCTGTCGGTTCGCGCGGTTACCCGCAGCCGTTGTTGAAGTTCAGGATCCATGCATTGAAGTCGTTCTGCCGGCACTCGCCGTCGCCGTTCTGGTCGCAGGCGTCCGACTGGGTGTTGAACGCGAGGATCCAGGCGTTGAAGTCGTTCGGGCTGAGGCGACCGTCGCGGTTCGTGTCCGCGAGGCACTCGAGCACGGTGATCGCGACCGGGTCGGCGAGAGAATCGGACTGCGGGCAGCCGTCGTCCTCGCTGACGATCGAACCGATGAAATAGGTGCCGGGGATGAGGTAGGGCAGGGTGACAAAGCGCGACGAGGTAACGGTGCTGCCGGCGTTGACGCTGCTCGACGAGTCGCCGATCCTCACATCGGCCCCAGAGATGACGGTGTTGGTTGAGGCGTAGATGTCGAGGTCGAAGCTCGTGAATGCCGTTCCGAGGTTCTCGGTCACGGTCGTGACGTTGAACGTCTCGCCCGGGAAGTAGGCGCCGTCTTCGGCGTCGACGGAGACGACGTTGAGATCGGGGGCGTCGACCTGGAGCCGGAGGCTCCGGGAGAACGTCTGGCCCGAGTAGCAGTTGCGGAAGCGGACGAAACCGTTATAGGTACCTCCGCAGAACGTGTTGGCGACAGCGGTGTTGACACTGATCGTGACGTTCCGCCCGCTCGGCCTGAGCTCGAACTGGCTGGTTGAAGCGGTGGCCCACGAGGGCAGGTCGATGACCTCGATCCACGTCGGCAGGGTGTTGTTGTTGGTCAGTGTGAAGACCTGGCTATCGAACGGCACGCTGCCTTCGTTGCCTGAGAAGACGGTTGTCGTGCTCGGCGCGACGCTCGAAATGGTGCCGGGCGAGTGGATGCTGCCCGCGCCAACGGCGGTGCCCCATGTGCCGGGTCGGCCGTACTCGCCGTAGAACCAGGCCTTGGCGGGGCGGCCGGGCTCGTTGAAGTTGGCGTTGTAGTCGCCCCAGTCGAGCTGGGCCCCGAAGTAGTCGCCCCACCGGCAGGCGCTCGGGAAGCCGCCGCTGGAGCAGGGGTTCCGGGAGCCGGTGCCGTCGAAGATCTGCTGGCTGGCGCCGGGGACGCCCTGGTTGAGGTCGAAGTAGCGGACCTCGGGCTCGCCGCCGGCGGCGTTTGTTGTTCGGCAGAAGCCGTAGTAGCCGTCGCCGCCGAAGCCCGCGGCGGGTGTGGCGAACCAGTAGTCCCAGCCGGTCAAGAAGAAGTCCTGGTCGGTCTTGACGTTGTTGTTGGTCGCGTCGATACGGTACTGCCGGATGGCGGCGTTGCCGTTGCGGGCGGTCGTGAGCGCCGTGAAGATCTCCAGCCCGTTGCCGTTGACGAGGTCGTTGGTCAGCACGGCCGGCATGAGCCGGGAGCCGATGGTGTCGAGCAGGCCGCCGTTGGGCTGCGTCGCGTCCGGCGGGTTGGTGTACTGATTGACGCTGATCGTGGCGCGTGCGAGGTTGTTGGTGTCGAACGCGTTGGTGAGGCGCCAGATCTCGAGCTCGTCGCCGCCGGCTGAGCGGCTGCTGATGAAGATGCCGTCGAGGCCGCCGAACTGCCACTGCTGCTGGACAGCGCGCGGCGCGAACGCGAGCGAGTTGTCGCCGTTGCGTAGGTTGCTGAAGCTGACGCGGAAGCTGGTTTCCTGGTTGTAGATCTGGCTCTTGTCAAAGATGATGTGCCGGGCCCAGCGGAACGGCCGGTTCCCGAACACGTCGGGGAACTCGAACATGTTTCCAGAGGTGGTGATGAAGTTCTGGCTGTAGCCCAGGTCGAAGTAGTCGGGCCAGCTGGCGTCGGCTGTGCCCGCGTCCTGGACGACGTTGTAGTCATAGAAGTACGACGCGCCGACGCCCCACGGGGTGCCGCCGCTGCTGATCGAGAGGAGGATGCGGCCGCGATCGGTGTCGAAGTTGCGGACGTGCCAGAGCATGACCCAGCGGTTGTTCCACGGGTCGTAGATCACCTTGGGATCGAAGACGAGGTCGGCGGGCGGCGTGCCGAAGAAGACCTCGGCGTCCTGCCGGAAGAGCTCGTTGCCGCACTTGTCGTAGACGGCGAAGTCATCGTTGGTGACGACGGCGATGTGGTTCGGGCCGACGGCGATGTCGGGGTCGGGCGGATCGAGGTCGTTGGGGCCGATGGAATCGAAGGCGAAGATCGCGGGCGGTGCTTCAAGGATCGCGCCGCCGGCTTCGTCCTCGACGCCGGGCGCGAGAGGCGTGAGAAAGTTCTCGTGGATGACCTCGCCGGCCCACGCGCCGGGGCGGGTGTCGTGGAACTCTTTGACGTTGGAGTAGTCGGCGGGGTTGCCGAGGCTCTGGCCGGCCTCGATGAAGATCGGCTCGACGCCGACGCCGCCCGACTCAACGATGACGCCTTCGGGGGTGACGATCCGGGAGTAGGGTTGCGGCGCGCGGTGCGCGGGGGCGATGCCTTCGCCGCCGGGGGCCGGGCCGCGGCCGATCTGCTGGCCCGCCGCGGTGAGCGACAAGGCCGAACCCAGTGCGGCGAGCGCGCACCGATAGCCAATGGAACCTCTCATGGTGGTCTCCTTCCAAGAGGTCGAGGATGTCCGGGGGCGGGCGGGAACACAGCACTGCCGACGGGCAACCGCGAACGGTCTTCCAGGAATCGGACGGGCCGATCCCCCACGGACCAAAGCGTACCAACCGCTAAAGATATAGGCAATCATGCTGTATACAGAACTTTGCACGGCTCACAGATCGTTGTGGCGACAGCCTTTGCAACTCTCTTGTCGGCCGTGATTTGTGATGCGCGACGCGCTAACAGCCGGCGTTGAAGTTTTTGATCCAGGCCGAGAAGTCGTTGGGTCGGCAGAGGCCGTCGTAGTTCTGGTCGCAGGCCGGGGCGGCGGCGTTGAAGGCGTCGAGCCAGGCGTTGAGGTCGGCGGGGGTGAGGTCGCCGTCGGCGTTGGTGTCTGCGGGGCAGAGTTCTGGGATGGGGATCCAGTCGAGGCGGGTGCCCAGTTGCCCACCGTTCGAGGTGACAGCGATGCCTCGCCCGGCGAAGGCGATGCCCAAACCGAAGTCGACTAGGGCTGCCCAATCAGCCACAGCGCCGTCCAGTGCTTCGATCGTTCGAACCACACGCCCCGTTGGGACATGAACGATGTCGACTCGGCCCTCGTTCCACGGGCTTGGCGTCGGGGCATAAGGCGAAGCGACGGCGGCGAAGTCGCCCTGCATACCCATGCGGATGCCGAAGAGGAGGTTGTCGAACTCAGGCGGCGGGCCGAACGAGCTGACAAAGTCGAGCGCCTCAAGATCGAATACGTACACCCAGCCGGCGTTGTTGCCGGCGCGATCATCGTCGAGATCGGCGACGACGGCGTAGCGGTTGCCGACCGACAACGCTGCGTCTGCTGCGGCGACGGGTTGGCCGTTGAGCGTCGGCCGAGTCTCGACGACGCGATCGCCGGTCTCAAGATCGAAGACCTGAAACCAGGCGTCGGTCGTGATCGATTGCTGGTTGAGCACCAGACGCATGCCGATCGCGAGCTCATCGGTCGATGCCACAGGAAACGGGAAAACGTCAAGCTCGCCGTTCTGATCGGTGATCGAGTGCAGGAGCTCGAAGCCGGGCATTTTGTAGACGTAGAGCCGCCCCGAGTTTTCGCCGGGGTACTCGTGCGCCCCGGCACCGATGACGAGATACCCAGCAACGGCTTGAATACTGCTGCCGAAGCGATCGCTCGGCGTGGGCGCAGGTGCGCTGAGCTTGGTGACCTCTTGACCGCCCGGGAGGGTGTAGACCATGACGGATCCAGCGGGCGGACTCAGGGTGGCGTCTCTCGACGTTGTGACAAAGAGCAAGCCGTCAGCGATCGCGAGAGCTGATCCGAAGCCGTCCATCTGTGCGGGGGCAGACGGGTCGATGCGGACGACCTGCTCGCCCGTCTGTGTGTCGAAGATGACGACGAAGCCTTCGCGGGTGGTCTGGTAGTCGAAAAGCGGGATACCAACGGCGATGTAGCGGTCGTCGGCTGTCATCACGAGTTGATCGAGTGATTTCGTATCGATCGGCGGAAACGTGATGGTGCCAGGCGGGTCGGCCATTGCGACAGTTGTGAACGAGACAGCGGCGAGCAGGGCGAGACCGGTGGCGTGGTGGTTCATGCCATCGATATCGACACGATGCGCGGCCGGCGATCAGCAGCCGGCGTTGAAGTTGATGACCCAGGCGTTGAAGTCCGCGGGGGTGCACTGGCTGTCGCCGTTCTGGTCGCACTCTGGTGCTTGGGCGTTGAAGGCGAGGACCCAGGCGTTGAAGTCTGCCGGCGTGAGAGAGCCGTCGCCGTTGACGTCCGCGACACAGTCGTCGGCGGGGCAGGGCTCGTCGGCGAGCAGGCGGACGGCGTCGATGCCGGCCTCGACGATCGAGGGCGGGTCGTTGTCGGCGGCGATGAAGCGCACGCGGAGCTGGCTGGGCTGACCGACGAGACTGGCGACATCGATCGAACGCTCGCGCCAGGTGCCGCCGCTGGCGACGGTATCGGCGGGGGTCCACGTCGCGCCGTTGTCGCCGGACAGCTCGACCTCCAGCACGTCCTCCGAGCTGGTGTTCGAGTACCAAACTGCGTACGAGAGCGTCGCGTTGCCGGGGGAGGCATCGAGCGCGGGGGAGGTGAGTGTTGTTGCGCCGCCGTCGACATCGGTGTTGCCGTCGACGTTGTCGGTGAGGTAGGCGAAGCCGTCGCCGTCGAAGTCGGTTGCGGGGTCGTTGCGGTCGCCGCCACCGACGGGGATGCCGCGTTCCCAGGCGCCGTCGGTGAGGGCGGCGTCGTTGGTGACGGTCCAACCGAGGTCGGTGGCGAAGGTGTCGCTGAAGAGCTCGGCGCGGTTGACGACCGGGATGGCGATGGGCATCGATGGGCCGTCGGCGGGGAAAGTCACCACTGTGCCGGTGGAGGTCAGCGAGGAGACGTAGAGCTCGACGTTCTCGTCACAGATCGCTGGGTCGATGGTGACGCGGAAGCGATCGCTGCCGAGCGGCTGGGCGGGCAGCTCGACGAACGAGCCGGGGCCCTGGCGGACGAAGACGCTCGCGGCGTTTGACGGATCGTTGAGACCCGGGAAGACCGTGAACTCGTAGGAGATTGGCTGGTCGAACTGCAGGCTGGCGATGTCGGGCAGGTCGAAGCGGAGCGGGAGCGTGACGGTCTCGGCGAGGTAGAGGTAGGCGGCGTTGATCTCCTGCGCGGTGGGCAGGATCTGGTCGGGGCTTGGCGCGAAGCCGCCCGTGCCGCCGCTGGCGGGACGGAGCTCGAAGGTGAAGCTGAGGATGCCGAGGGCGTCGCCTGACCAGTCGCCGAAGGTGCCGCTGGCTTCGTAGAGGTCGAGGCCGCGCTGGGGTGTGTAGAACGCGCCGTTGGTGTCGAGGATGGTCTGCGAGAGCTCGGCGGCGAGGGCCTGGAGCTCGGCCTCGCGCGGGACGACCTGGCCGATGAAGCCTGGCGAGTGCAGAATCAGCTGGCTGAAGCTGTGCGTGTCGACATGAGCGCGGAGGTCGGTGAGGCTGGTGAGCTTGTCGCGCATGACGGCGGTCTCGGGCTCGCTGAACGGGCCCGGGCCGTGGTAGATGTCACTGTTGGTGAACGGGTCGGCGCCGTTGCCGCCGAAGTTGATGTCCCAGTTTCGGTTGAGGTCGACGCCGAAGGTCCCGTCGCCGTTGTTGCGTCGGTTCTTGCGCCAGAAGCGTTCGTTGGACCAGCTGTAAGCGTAGCCGTCGGGGTTGACGACCGGGGTGATGACGAACTGGATCTGGTCGAGCAGGTTGGTGATCCGCGGGTCGGTGCCGTAGCCGCGGACGAGTTCGCGGGCGAGGCGGAGGGTGGCGGGCGCTGTGATCCACTCGCGGGCGTGGATGAGGCTGTTGAGCGCGATCTGTGGGCGGTTGGTTGCATCACCGGGGGCCGTGATGGTCATGGTGATGATGTCGCGGCCCTGCACGGACTGGCCGATGGTCTCGAGCGTGACGAGGTCCGGGCGTTCCGCGGCGAGCTGGTTGATGAAGGTGAGCAGGTCGGCGAGCGGGTAGTAGTTGGTGAAGTCGATGGCGTCGCCGCCGCGGCGGGGCTCGGCGCGTTGGGCATCGATCGCGGCGCGCTCGGCGGCGACCAGGCCCGCGACGTCTTCGATGAGCACGGTGAATTCGAAGCCCTCGGCTTGGAGCGTTGCGAAGGCGTCGGCATCGACCTGGACCTCGATCGGGCCCCGGCCCACGCGTTCGGACCAGATGTGGTGCGACAGCTCGAGCACCCGGCCCAGACGCTGGCCAGATTCAGGAGTGACGCGTACGACGCGGTGGCCGGCGTAGACCGAGCCGGCGTTCTGGTCTTGGGGCTGAAGTCCCTCTTGTGCGATCGCCGGAGAGACAACGAGGCCGGCGGCGGACACAAGGATCGAGAGAACGGCGGTTGTGGTGCGTCGCACGGCGGGTGACCTCTGGAACTCGGCGGTCCTGCTCGGCTGCCGATGATCGGTTTGCGTATGGGCCAGCCGGAGACGGGGCCCCGGCAAGAGCCTACGGCATTTCGGGGTAAATGTTGCCATGGATATCGAGAATCGGACCATCGGCTTGCGCGTCGAGCGGAAGAAAATCCGGCGGACGCGGAAACTTCGCTTCTCGGTCGGGCGTTCCGTCTGGTATCGGCCCGCGTGTTCCGGCACACTGTCGGGCGGGGACTGGGCCGGCGGTGTCCACAGGATCGGCGAGGACAGAGTACGAGGGCGTGTGCATGGAACGGAATCGAGCGGGCGTGTTCGCGGCGTGTGCGGGGCTGGTGATCGCGATGTCGAGCGGATCGGCGTGCGGTCAGGCGCACGAGACGGTTGTGATCAGCGACCCGGCGAGCGCCGACGCGCTGCGGGTGGCGAACCACTACGCCCAGGCCCGGGGCCTCCCGGCGTCGAGCTTCGCGTGGTTCTACCCCGCGGGGAACAACTTTCAGCAGACGGTGGACTCTCGTCACGCCGCGTTCTTCGGTCATCTCGCCAATCAGCGGATCGGGCGGAGCATCGACTACGTGGTGCTCGGGCCGCTGGACCGCTACCGAATGAATGCGGGCGGTCTGGTGACCGACCCGTGCTCGCCCGTGAACCGGTTCAGCATCCCGGGGTCGTACACGCTCGCGCCGTTCGCGGACAGCGTGCTGACGTCGGGGTACCCGTCGGTGCAGCGACAGGGTTTCTTCAGCACGCTGAGCGAACCGATCGCGTTCGACGCGAACGAGACGTACACCAACGGGTCGCCGGGGGGCACATCGACCGAGGGCGACCTGTACATCGCTGCATCGCTCGGCTACACGGGCGAGCGGGGCATCGACGCCGACACCATCGTTGAGATGATCGATCGCTCGGTGGCGGCGGACGGCCAGCAGCCGGGGCTGTTCCCGACCTTCATCTTCATCGAGACCGATGATCCGGCGCGGTCCGGTCCTCGCGACAGCGCGTTCGGCCTCGCGGTGAACCGCATCACATCGGCCGGCCTGCCGGCGGCCGAGATCTCGCCCGGCCCGTTGCCGCCCAGCGGGGTGCAGGCGCTGGGAGTGATGACCGGTGCGCCGAACCTCGACTTTGCGTCAACGGACTTCACGCTTGAGAACGGCGCGTTCGCGGATCACCTGACGAGCTGGGCGGCCGACTTCGGTCGGCCGCAGCAGACCAAGTGCTCGGCGTGGATCGAGCGTGGCGCGGTCGGCACGTTCGGGACGATCGAGGAGCCCTGCGCGTATTCGCAGAAGTTCCCGTCGCCCTACGTCCACAGCAACTACGCGCAGGGCGTGACGCTGGGCGAGGCGGTGCTGCGATCGCTGGCGGCGGTGCCGTTCCAGGGGTACTTCATGGGCGACCCCTTGTGCAGGCCCTATGCGACAGGGCCCGATGTCACGGTGACCGGTGTGCCGACGGGCGTGTGGCAGGGCGCGTTCGGTGTGACGGTGAACGCGACGCCGACGCGGGCGGGGACGGGGCTCGGGCAGGCGCAGGTGCTTGTGAACGGCGTGGTGGTCGCCGAGGGCTCGCCCGGCGATTCACTGCTGATCCCAACGGCGCACCTCGACGATGGGTGGCACGAGATCCGCGCGGTGGTGGTCGATGACTCGCCGCAGGAGGTCATCGGCGAGTGGGTCGGCTCGTTCACGCTGCGGAACACGGGCAAGACGCTGACCGTCTCGCCGAACCCGCTTGCCGGCGACCGCGATACGGAGTTCGCGTTTCCGGCGAGCTGGACGGGCGACTTCATCGAGGAGATACGGATCGTCCACCTGGGCCGCGTTGTCGCATCGGGCGACGGGACGTCGCTGCTGCGTGTCCGCGGCGAGCTATTGGGTGCGGGCCCCGCGCGGGTGTGGGCGGAGGTTGACTTCGAGGACGGAACATCCGCCCGCAGCGAGGCCGTTGTGCTCGATATCGCGGACACGTTCTCGGGGGCCGGGTCGTCCGCACCCCAGGCCTTGAGCTTCACGAAGCGCGTCGCGCCCGGCGAGGTCTTCGTGGTCGAGACGCCCGCGACGCGTGAGACGCCGGTTGGCGACGCGACGTTCGGCGTGAGCAGCGGGCCGGCGCAGGCAAGCTTTCTCGCCGCGGACGGACCTGCTCGGATCTACAGGGCCGACGCCTCCGCGTCGGGCTCGGACACGCTCGTCTTCACCGCGACCGACGCGAACGGTTCATCGTCGGGGACGGTGACGATCGAGTACCGGCCTGTGCCCGTGCCGTGCCTCGCGGACGTGAACGGCGACGGCGTCGCGACGCCCGGGGATTTCAACGCGTGGGTTCTCGCGTTCAACTCCGGGGCGCCCGCGGCGGACCAGAACGGAGACGGCGTGGTCAGCCCGGGAGACTTCAACGCGTGGATCTTGAATTATAATGCCGGCTGTCAGTTCTAGCGTCCGGATGTGCACGGCAATGGTGACTGGTTTTTGCGCCCAGCAAGAGCGCACGTGGAGGGTGTGATGATTCGATCGATCGCGATCGCGGTGATGGTGGCGGCGGTGAACGGGCCGTTCGGGTCGGCGGCTGCGCTGCCGGGCGTGCGGTTGGCCGCGGCTGAGCCCGAAGTCTTCTCATCGGGCGGGCTCGACGCCGATCGCCGTGCGTCGATCGACGCCGGCAAGGTGCACCTCGTGTACGCGACGGCGACCTGGTGCCCGCCGTGCAAAAAGATGAAGAATACGACCTGGGTCGACGAAAGCTTGGTCGAGTGGCTGAACGCGAACGCCGTGGTCACGCCGCTCGATGTCGATCGCTTCCAGTCGGATGCCTCACGTCTGCGTGTGCGGGCGATGCCGACGATGATGCTGTTCAAGGGGTCCACGGAGATCTCGAGGACGGTCGGTTACAAGTCGCCGGAGGCGTTGCGCGGCTGGCTGGAGAGCGTAACGGGTCTTGGAATCCCCGCCGAGGGATACGGGGAGTCCGAGACGGCGACCCGCGCGAGCGTGCAGGACAAGATGGTGCAGGCGCGGGACGCGGTGTCGGCCGGCCGGCTTGATGAGGCGTCGGAGACCTACGCGTGGCTCTGGGACAACATGCGGCAGGACCGCCTGGCCGACGACCTCCGCCGCGGCTCGCTCGCGGAGCAGATCGCGGGCCTGCTGGCCGAGCACGACGAGGGCCGGTCGCTCTTTGAGCAGCGTCGCGACGCGATCGGCAGCGTGCTCCCGCCGAGAGACGCCGACGAGGGGACCCTGCTCGATTGGCTGACGCTCAACAAGATCCTGGACGACGAGCGTCTCAGCGCGGGCTGGGTGAGCAGCGCTATCGGGGATCGCGGGAGCCTCGCGTTCATGCGTAAGCACCAGCGGGCGATCCGGCCCATGCTGACCAAGGGCGGCATGTGGCAGGACGCGGCGAAGGTCGTGAACAACCCGTTTGCCGCCGCAAGGCTGGAAATCATGGAGCTCAAGAAAGCGCAGCGGCGCAGCGGTGAGACCGGGCTCGACGCGCCGACGCTTGCTGCGCTCACGGACCTATACGCGGTCGCCCTCACCATCAACCGGGGCGGGATCGCCGAGAGAGTGTCTGACCTCGTGCTGCGCACGGACGACACACCCGAGGTCCGGCGAGCGCTGGTCGCCCGCGCCATCGACGCGGACGTGACCAAGCCCCAGCTGCTCGAGCTCATCGCGTCGGACGGGTCGGATGAGGCGGAGGCGCTTCGCCGGCAGATCGACCGCTGAGGTCGTCGCGCGGCGGCTCGCTATCATCGCTCCGCATGGGCGAGCGGGATGTCGAGGAAGTGAAGGCGTCTCTCGCTCGCGGTCCGCGGAGCCGGGGCATCGATGCCTGCCGCGTGCTCGCCGCCGTGCTGGTGATCTGGATCCACGCGACCTCGGCGGTTGAGTTCCATCCATCGATCCGGCACACAACGCTCGGCTACCTCGGTGTGCCGTTCTTTACTGCGGCGGCCATGCTGTTCGCGGTCCGTCAGTCATACGGCGGCGCGACCGCAACCACGCTGGTGGTTGCGCGCATCCGCCGGATCCTCGTGCCCTTCGCGGTGTGGGCAGCGGTGTACTGGCTGATCACTGACTTGGTGTTCGGCCGGTTGATGAACGGCGTCCCGCTCGAGTTCGACTGGCGTGAGGCGATGAAGGGCTTCACGTGGCATCTGTGGTTCCTGCCCTTTGTGTTCGCGGTGGGCGTCGGGGCGGTTCTTGTGGCGCGGGCATCGGTCCGGAGCGTGACGCTGACAGCGGCGTTCGTTCTGGCGGCGCTGTTTGGTGCGGGCGCGCTGCTCGGCGTGCCGGCCGGATCAGACCTGGACATCCGCCGGTGGCCGTACGAGCTGCCGGTCGCGTTGGTCTCGCTCGCGATGGCGCTCGCGCTTCGGCGTGGCTGGCTGCAAATCCCCCGGAGGGTGTGGACCGCGGGAGTGCTGTGGCTCGGGGTGATCTCGCTCGCGGTGTACGCGCTGCTGGAAGGGCAGCCGCCGGCCCGCCGAGCGGGACAGGCGGCGGGGGTGCTGATGCTCATCGCGGCGCTGGCGACACCGGATCGCTGCGTGCCGATGTGGCTCGCGCGGCTCGGCTCGCTCGGCTTCAGCGTATATGTCGTGCACGTCGTGATCCTGCAGGTGCTTCTGAAGCTGCTCGAACGCGACGGTGTGCTGACGCCGGCGGAAGCGCTCGCCGTGTTCTCGGCGACCGTTGTTCTGAGCTTCGCCGTCTCGTGGGCCGGGAAACGCACGCCGCTGGTGCGTCGCGTGCTGCCTTAGCTAGTTCCCGGACGATCGTGGTGGTCCGGCGATCCGTCTGTTCTGGTGGTTGAGCTCGGCAGCCCGGTGAGCCGGGCCGGGGTACGCCCGGATTGCGTTTCATCATGAACGCGTGCGTCCACGCTGTCGATGCCCTTTCCACCTGCGGGAGGGTTCTGATGCGTTATCGATCTGTCGTTGCTGCCGTTCTTACGCTCGCCTCGTCGGCGATCGCTCTCGCTGAACCTGGGGTCTTCTCGAAGCGGGGGCTTCAGAACGACCGGGCGCTCGCGAAGGCGCGTGACCGGCTGCACATCGTGTACGCAACCGCGGCGTGGTGCGGGCCGTGCCAGCGGATGAAGCGGGAGACGTGGGTCAATCCTCTCGTTGAGGAGTGGATCGGCGAGCACGCGGTGATGACGGCTGTCGATATCGACGAGCACCCGAAGTTCCGCGAGCAGAACGGGATCCGCGGCATCCCGGCGCTCATCCTCATGGACGGCAAGACGGAGGTCGCGCGGTTCTCGGGGTACAAGACCGCGGCGGAGACGCTGAGCTGGCTGGAGCGCAACCGTCGGCGGGCCGAGGATCGCTCGAAGAGCATCGCCGGCGATTCGCGCAGCGCGCAGCGACGCAGCGCAGCACATCAGCGCACGGCGGTTCGAATGTCGCCGATGAAGCGCTGGGAGCAGGCGAACATGCTGATCGAGGCCGGTCGGGTCGACTCCGCGACGCGGCTCATCGTGAGCCTGTGGGGCGACGCGACGGACGAACGCGACGCCGAGACCGACCGCGTGCGGAGCGTCTTCGTCAGGAGCTCGGCCCAGAGGCTGACTTCCGAGCACGAGCCGGCGCGCGAGGCGTTCGCGGAGATCCGCGACCGGAACCTCGAGCGGCTGCACGCCGGTGAGCAGGACCCGAGGCTGCTCGAAGAGTGGATCATGCTCAACGGCATGCTGGGCGGTCAGCGGCTGACGATGGGCTGGGTGGATGTGGTGCTCGGGCACGCGCAGGCTGCGGAGGTTCTTTCGCCGCACGCGGCCGAGGTCGCCGAGCAGGCGCTTGTTGCGGAGCGGTGGGACGTGGTCGCGGCGTGCGTGCCGGACCCGGCCGGCGCGATCGAGCGGGAGTGGCGGATGATGCTGACCTCCGCGGGCGCACTCGCGCAGATCCACGGTGTGCACCCGTTCGACGCGCCCGAACTGCTGGAGCCGATGCTGCTGCGGCCGATCGTCGCGGCGCTGCACGCGGGCGACGGCGGGGCGTCGGAGCGGCGTCTCATCGCTGTGCTCGAGTCCAAGATGGGCGACGAACACGCGTGGCGGGCTGTCTTTGTCGATGCCGCCCGAAGAACAGGGGCGCTCCGCGACGAGCACCGTTCGTGGGTTGAGGCCTTCGAGCTTGATACGCGGTTCGCAGCGGGCGCCGACGCCGACGCGAACGCGACCGCGGCGAACGGCGGAGCGCGATCAGACTGGTCGGCCGAGTGGATGCGGAACGAGCTCGACCGGGCGATGACGCTGCGTCACGAGGGCGACTACGCGGGCGCGACGGACGCGATCATCGGCTTGTGGGACTGCCCTGTTGACCTTATCGACGATGAGATGCACCAGGTCCGCGGCCTGGCGGCGTTCGTTTCGCAGGGGATCGCCGATGAGCATGTGCCCTCACGGCAGCGGTTCTTCGAGCTGCGCGGGCGGCTTATCGAGGCGGCGCGTTCCGAAGATGTGACGCTGTACGAGGTTCATGACTGGCTTCGTCTCAACGAGGTCATCCGAGACCCGAGGCAGTCGATGTTCGTGTACGACGAGCTGAAGGCGGAGCCGGAGTCGGATCAGGTCATTACCTTTGCCGCACGAACGCTTGTCGCCCAGGCCTTCAGCGTTGAACGGTGGGACGTGTTGGCAGAGATCATCGATGACCCGGCCGCCGAAGCGCGGATCGTGTTTGACGTCTCGGCTTCGAGCCTCGAAAGCGGTGCCCGGGAGCTCGGCTCCCACCCGTACGATGCGCCGGGCTGGATCCGCGGGATGGCTGAGATGCAGATCGTCGCGGCGCTGCACAAGGACGATGGCGGCCAGGCCGAGCGCCGGTTAATCGAGGTTCTTGAGGACAAAACCAACGGGCGGCAGGCGTGGCGCTTGGCTTTCATCGAGACGGCCTCGCACTGCGGCAAGCTGCGACGCGACCATGTCCGGTGGATCACCGAGCACGGCCTGCACGAAACGCACGCCGACGATCCGGTGGTGATGCAGCTCGCGGCGCAGGCTTTGCGTCAGCCGTGAGCGGGCGGTACGGCTTGCCGATCGCGTGATCCAGGTGCGAGACCAGCGTTCGGAGACAGTAACGGTCTCGGCGCATCGCTGGCGTCGCTCGTTATCGGCCGCACTCAAAGCACGCTGTGTTTGGGACAATGCTTGGCGCGGCGATGGTGTGCTCGGTGGGTCTGACGTCGGTCGAGGCCGAATCATCTTCAGTTGCTTTCTCGGAGGCGGACAGCGCGTACGCTTGGGCTCGGGATGCAGCGCACGGGCAGTGCCGCGCCCAAAGCCATTGCACAGACTGAATGACTGTCGGACCGACGTTGCAACGACAACCCGGAATGCGGGAGCGTCCCCAAACAATGCCGAGACCCGACGGGCCAGACACGCACGAGGGCGCATGGACGTCTGGGCGGAACGCCGGGCTGGACGCCGGCCGTGCGGTGGCGGCCGCGTGCGTCGTGTTCGTCCACACGAACGCGGCGGTGATGCTTGAGGGTATCGCCTACAGCCAGATCGGGTACGTGGGCGTGCCGTTCTTCGCGGCGGCTGCGGTTGTTTTCATGGTCCGCCGCGTGTTCAACGGCGTCGGCTCCGCAGCAATTGTCTCAATGAGTGTGCGGCGTCTGCTGCGGCCGTTTGCCATCTGGTCCGCGATCTATTTCATCGTAAGATATGTCTTGAGCGGGTGGATCGTGAACGGTGTGGCGCCTCGGGTTTCATGGACGGATGTACTTCACGGCGCGGGGGGCTGGCATCTCTGGTTCCTGCCGTTCATTCTGTGCGTGGGCTTGGCCGCCATGGTCGCAGCGAAGGTCGCCGCCCGGTCGGTCGCCGCCACGGGGGTGATAATCGGGCTTTCGCTCGTTTCAGCGGGGCTGCTCGTCGGGCTCCACACGTCGAGCCCCGAATCGGTCGCTCGGAACGTGCTGGTGCGCTGGCCCTTCGAGCTCCCGGTCGCGCTCGTTGCGCTTGCGGTCGGACTGTCGATCGAGCGGCGTTGGCTGGTGCTGCCGAGACGGGGCCGGGTCTCGGCGGCGTTCTGGTGCTGCTTCGTGCTGCTTGTCGCTTGTGGGACGATCGTGTCGGACGACGGATCGCGTCGGCTTGCACAGGCGGCAGGGGTCGCGATGCTGCTGGCGTGTTTGACATGGCCCACGGTTCGTGTGCCGAGCTGGCTCGTGCATCTCGGATCGATGGGCTTCGGCGTCTATGTCGTGCACTATCTGTTTCAGCTGGCGTCGAGCCGTGTCGTTGATGGCGATGGAGTCGTTACGCCGGCCGAGGGGCTGGCTGCGTTTTTTCTCACGCTGATCGGGAGCTTCGTCGCCGTCTGGGTGCTGGAACGTATTCCGGTTGCCCGACGCCTCCTGCCCTGATGCCGCGCGCGTGGTTTGATGAAAGACGGTGCGCGTCTTGGCCGCAGCGGCCTGACGCTGTACGCTCAAAGCGATCTGCAAGCAGGAGTGCGATGATGTTGGTTCATGTGGCAATGGTCGTGTGCTCGGTGTCGGTGGCGGCCGAGCCAGACGTGTTCTCAAATGCCGGGTACGAGGCAGACCACGCTGCGGCTGTCGAGCAAGGATTGCTGCATGTTGTGTACGTCACCGCCGAGGACTGTGATCCGTGCGACAACATGAGCAAACGCCGCTGGTCGGACGACGCCGTGCTGGCTTGGGTAAACGTCAACGCGATCGTGACCAGGATCTCAGTGGATGAGCACCCTGATGTTGCAACAGAACTCGGCGTCGTCGCAGTGCCGACAACGGTGGCGTTCTGTGATGGAAACGAGTCGGGCCGGGCCATTGGGACAGTTTGGGAAGAAGACCTCTTGATGTGGCTCGACTTGCAGCGGCATGGCACGGCGATGCCGGAGATGAACCTGGGGCGCGTGCAGACACCGGCGTGGAACAAGCTGCTGATGGACCGGGTCATCGCGCAATTGGCGACACGGGGCGAGCTATGGCTGGAGGACGACGTGCCCCCGATCCTTGACGAGGAGGTATCGGCCGTGCTTCTCGAGTCGATGGCGGCCCGCGTCGCGGACGACCCGAGCTACACAGAAGAGGACCGGCTGCTGTGGATCATCCGCAACGGTCATCTGGTGACGTTTCGCATGATGAACTTGGCGAGCTTCGCGGCGAGCGACTACGCGGAGGGTGTTCATGAGAGGCGGTTGAGTACCGCCGACGCTCATCATCTGCGGGATCACCTGACGCCCATCGTGCGGGGGTTCGGGACGGATGTGCGCGATCCCGACGAGCCCATGGCGCTCGTGATCCGCAAGCAGATCGAGAATTGGCTTCACCTCAACTCAATCCTCGGCGAAGAGCAGATGACAGCGGAGTGGGCGATTCGGCTGCTTGACGCGGAACCGATGGTGTTCGATCGGATGTCGGTCGAACACCAGCTCTCGAGCGCGGCACAGATCGCGAAGAAGTGGGAGCTGTTCGAAAGGCTGCACCCGGACCCGGTCGCCGAGGTCGAAGACACCGTCGGCCTGCCGCTGGCGGGCGCGTTCTTCGGGCAGATGCAGGGCGAGGACATTCCGGAGGAGCAGCTCGCGGCGATGATCGACATGTCGATGTGGTCACTCGCCGACCCGATCCTGGCGGCGATGATGCGCAATGACGACGGCGAGACGATGCATGCCGTGGTTGCCAAACTCGAAGAGCTGTGCGGTCCAGCAACCGGCTGGCGGGCGCTGGTCGTGATCTACGCGGACGATCACGGGCGACTGACACCCGAATGGTGGTCCTGGATCGATGAATTCGACCTGATTGCAAGGCACCCGGACCTGGTTGCACCTCTGCAGGAGGCGCTGGACAACCCGCCGACCGGGTGAGTTCGCCCGCGATCTTCCCTTGGCGCTCTCGACCGCCGTGATAGGCTATGGGTTCGGCGATCGGATGCGCCGAAGGAGCTTGCCGTGATTCATACATTGATAGTGTCGGTGGTGGTGTGCTTGGTCTCGGCGGCGGGCGAGCCGGGAGTCTTCTCCGATGACGGCTACGAGGCGGACCGGGCGGCGGCGATCGAGCAGGAGCGGCTGCATCTGGTGTACGCATTTCGCGAGGATTCACGAGCGTGCGAAGCGATGACTGGAATGGCATGGGTATTTCCACAGTTCGTAGCCTGGCTCGAACAGAACGCGGTTGTCACCCCACTGGACGTGGCAACTCATGCGGAGGTTGCGCGGCAGCATGAAGTCGTCAGCGTGCCAACGCTTATCCCATTCTCGGAAGGCCGGGTGCAGAGGTCGATCGGGGCGAAGGAGGGGATGGGGTTGCTTTCGTGGCTTGCGACCTTTCACTCCGGCGAGGAGCTTTCTCGGAAGCGAACAGAATTTGTCGATCAACCCGGTTGGTCCGATCAGTTGTATGAGCAGGTGCTTCGTCTGCTCGCGCTGCGTGACCGCCTCTGGCTAAACACCGAGCGAAGCTGGCCCCGGGCATGGCTTGACGACAATGAGTTAGAACGACTGATGCGTGCGCGGTTCGAAGACGATCCATGTTTCACGCCGTCCGATCGCGCGTTGTGGCTCATGCGGAATGGAGACTTGTTTCTTCGGGACCCGACTGATTGGGCTCGCGTTGGCGCGAACTCGCTCCAGCGGTACGCCGCTTCGGGCGAGATCACGCTCGACGATGCCCGCTTTCTGCGTGATGTTCTGGAGTATGAAGTCCGGTCCGCGGGGAAACGGATCAGACTGGACGACTGGTCGGGAGAGTTGCAGCTTGCACTTGAGCCCGTCGAGACATGGGTGCACCTCAACCGCGTGCTCGACGAAGATCATCGCACTCTCGACTGGGCGCGAGCCCTGCTCGAAGATAACGAAAGTGCGTTTGCGGAGATGCGGCTTCACCAGCACCTCGCTGACACGGCACGACTTCACGAGGACTGGTGGGTGTTCTCAAGGCTATTTCCTGATGTCGAGGTGGACGCGTTAGAGATCGCCACACAACCCCATCGCTGGAAATGGGGATCTGACTCGCCATCGGAGCGAGTGGTCGACCGTGCGAAGGAGGCGCTCGGGACCGAGTTCAAAGACATCTTCACCGCGGCGTTGGTGGGCGACGACCCCGAAACGATTTCACGGGTTGTCTCGATCGTGAGCCACTACCTCGGTGATCAAGTGAGCTGGCGCGAGGAGCTGATTCGCCAAGCCAATGAACTGGGCGTGATGAGGGACGAATGGCGATCGTGGATCACTGAAGGAAAGCTGAAGCATCGAGCCAGCGCAATTGAGTATCTGCTGTCTACAGAAACTCAGTAATCACGCCCCAGCCGTCACCGCGGCCAGCTCGTCGTTGGTCTTGAACCGGTTCAGCGCCGCGAGCAGCTGCTCGATCTGGTTTTCTGGCTTCATGTTCATCAGTCGCCGGCGCAGCGCGGTGATGGTCTTGAGCTCGGGCTCGGTCATGAGCAGGTCGTCTTTGCGGGTGCCGCTTGCCGCGAGGTTGATTGCGGGGAAGAGGCGCTTCTCGGCGATGCGGCGGTCGAGGATCAGTTCCATGTTGCCGGTGCCCTTGAACTCTTCGAAGATGAGCTGATCGCCCTGGCTGCCGGTGTCGACGAGGCAGCTGGCGATGATGGTGAGGCTGCCGGCTTCTTCGGTGTTGCGGGCGCTGCCGAAGAGCTGCTTGGGGACTTCGAGTGCTTTGGAGTCGATGCCGCCCGAGAGCGTGCGGCCCGAGCTCGCATGCTTGCGGCTGCGGTTGAAGGCTCGGCCGAGGCGCGTCAGCGAGTCGAGCAGGACGACGACGTGCTCGCCGTTGACGGCGCGCTGCTTGCACATCTCGATGGCGTCGATCGAGATCTTGACGTGCTGGGCGGTGTCGTTGTCGTTGCTTGAGCCCAGCACCTCGCAGCGTTCGAACTCGTGGCCCTCGCTGAGCTTCTGAAGCGTGCGGCGGAAGTCGGTGACCTCTTCCGGGCGCTCGTCAATGAGCAGCACGACAAGGTGTGTGTCCTCGTGGTTGTGCAGGATCGCGTGGGCGATGTCTTTCAGGAGCGTCGTCTTGCCGGCCTTGGGCGGGCTGACGATCAGGCCTCGCTGTCCTCGGCCGATGGGGCAGAAGAGGTCGATGAGGCGGCAGCTCGGCGAGCAGCCCGGGTACTCGAGGGTGAGCCTGGGCTGTGGGTCAATGGCGGTGAGCTCTTCGAGCTGCGGGCCCTTTGGGGCCTGCCTTTGGTGGCCGTTGTTCGTTTGGCTTTGCTGCCCGTTCTGGTTGGCGTTGGGTTCGCCGCCCCCGCCTCCGCGGCGGCGTCTTCTGCGTCGGCGTCGTTTCTTGCTTGACGGGGTGTTCGAGCCGTTGTCCACGAGTCTTGCCCTCCCGGGCGGTGCGGCATGTTCGTGCCGGTGCGCGATCCCTCTGATCGGTCGGCTGCCGCGGAACGTGCTGTGGCCACGCCCGGTGGCGTGGGCATGGATCGGTGCCATTGGATCCGGCGCTTTTGAGCCTTGCAGCTGTTCGGCTGGATTGGGCAACTGATCGGTCGGTCCGCCGAGCGGTCTCGGTCGCGATCGGCGGACTGGTTTCTTGGGCGTTCGGCCGCCGTTGGTCTGGCCGATCGTCGAGTCTGAGCCTTCTGCGAGGCCGGCGGGCTGGCCGAGAACGGGCCGCCTACTCCTGTGAGTATGGGCGTTCGTACCCGCGGGTGTCAAGCGAGACAGCCGAGGTTGCACTAGGATTCACGGAAACCCGCCTCTCGGTGATTGCAAACCTATCAGTTTGCAAACACAAAGCACAGGAGCGTCATTGCAGCAGTTCTACGGCATCGGGGTCTCACCAGGAATCGTCGTCGGGCGCGTGTTCGTCCTCGATGACGGTCGAAGGCGGATTCCCCGGAGGACGGTGCCATCGAAACAGATCAATGACCAGATCCGCAGATTGAACGAGGCGATCGCCGCGTCGGTCGAGGACCTTGAGCGGGTGCGGGACAGCGTCGAGGACGAGATGGGGGCCGATGCCGCCAAGATCTTCGGGTTCCACATCGGCATGCTCCGGGACAAGAACCTGCTCCAGCCGATGGAGGCAATGATCCGGGCGGAGCGCGTGACGGCCGAGCACGCGGCGGACGTCACCCTGCACGGGTGGGCCGAGCGGTTCCGGCAGATGCCGGACTCGGCGTTCACGACCAAGGTCAACGACATCACGGATCTGGCGCAGCGGCTGATCGATCAGCTTGTCGGCGAGCACACGAGCGAGCTCGATCACCTTGAGGAAGACGCCATCGTCGTCTCGCGTGAGCTGACGCCGAGTCAGACGGTGAGCCTCGACCGGGAGCGTGTGATCGCGATCGCGACGGACATGGGCGGGCGGACGAGCCACACATCGATCGTGGCGCGGGCGCTCGGCATCCCGGCGGTCGTCGGTCTCGAGCGGCTCGGTGAGCAATTGACCGATGGGACCGAGGTGATCGTCGATGGCGGGCGAGGCGTGGTCATCGTCGAGCCCGATGCCGAGACGATCAGGGAGTATCAGGCGAGCCGGGAGCGGAGACAGCTGTTCCAGCTGAGCCTGCGCGAGGCGGCGGACCTTGAGCCGATCACGCGGGACGGGGTCGAGGTGCAGATCCTGGGCAACATCGAGTTTGCCGACGAGATCGAAAGGGTGCTGGAGGTCGGTGCGGATGGCGTCGGGCTGTTCCGGACGGAGTTTCTGTATCTCGCGGCCGAGTCGGAGCCGGACGAAGCGGCGCACTACGCCGCCTACAAGTCGTGCGTCGATCGCTTGCAGGGTCGGCCCCTGACCATCCGCACGATGGACCTGGGCGCGGACAAGTACACCCAGGCGCAGTCGGAGGACCCAGAGCGGAACCCGGCGCTGGGGCTGCGATCGATCCGCTACTGCCTCAAGCACCTGCCGATGTTCAAGCGGCAGCTGCGAGCGCTGCTGCGGGCGTCCGCCTTCGGCCCGGTGAAAGTGATGTTCCCGCTTGTGACCAACATCGCCGAGCTGCGCGAGGCGAGGCACGTGCTCAATGACGTGATGGAGGACCTCGAGGACGAGGGGATCGACTTCGATCGTTCGATCAACGTGGGGATGATGGTGGAGGTGCCGTCGGCGGCGCTGCTCGCCAACTCGCTGGCGCGGGAGGTCGACTTCTTCAGCGTGGGTACGAACGACCTGGTGCAATACACGCTGGCGGTGGATCGGACGAACGAGAGAGTGGCGGGGATGTTCAACCCTGGGCACCCCGCGGTGCTGAAACTTGTTCGGGATGTGATCAGGGCGGGGCGTCGGCGGGACGTGCCCGTGACGTGCTGCGGCGAAGCGGCCGGGGAGATCCGGTTTGCGGTGCTATTGTTGGGTTTGGGCGTGCGTACGCTCAGCGTGTCGCCGGGGTCTGTGCCGGTGATCAAGCGGCTGATCCGGTCTATGGGCATGGATCAGTGCGAAAGGATGGCCAAACGGGCTATTGCTTTCGATTCGGACAGCGAAGTGACGATGTATGTTCGGGACAGGCTCCGCAAGATCCTGCCCGAGGCCTTTGACGATCACGGGCTCCGCGAGGGGTGAGGCAGTGCCTTCCCCTGAACCGGTGGTCCGTCTCGAGCGAGTAACGAACGAATGCCCGGCGGCACTCTGCCGGGACCAACCCAGGCGACGGAAGACGCGACGCCGAGCGAAGGCTCGGCCGACCGCGAGACCCGTGCCGGTTGCGACGCAAAAGCGAGATCCGCCCGTGGGCAGCGCCCATGCAGGACAGATCGAGACCGACGCCTTGCTCGCCGACTCGGCGGAGCTGTGCGTGACGCTGGTGCATCTCAACGCGGTACCCGGGGCTTAGACAATCCGTCGTCGCACTGAAAGACAGGCGACATGCCCAAGAAGATGCTCATCAGCTACCAGCCCGGCGAGGAGTGCCGGGTCGCGATCCTCGAAGACAACAAGCTCGAGGAGTACCACGCCGAGCGGCCCGCGACGGCGAACCGCGTCGGGAACCTCTATCTCGGCAAGGTGACAAACGTCGAGAGCAACATCCAGGCCGCGTTCATTGATTTCGGCGGCTCGGAGAATGCGTTTCTGCACACCTCCGACCTGCACCCCCGCTTCTTCCCGGGCGAGGACGAGGACACGAGCGAAAAGATCGGTAAGAAGACGCCGCGTCGCGAGCGGCCCCCGATCCAGAAGTGCCTGAAGAAGGGCCAGAAGATCGTCGTGCAGATCATGAAGGACGGCGTGGGCACCAAGGGCCCTGCCTGCACGAGCTACCTGTCCATCCCCGGGCGGTACCTGGTGATGATGCCGCACATGGACAAGGTGGGCGTGAGCCGCAAGGTCGAGGACGACGAGACTCGGAAGAAGATGCGGGCGATCCTCGACCAGCTCGAGATGCCCGAGGGCTTCGGGTTCATCCTGCGGACGGCCGGCTTCGACAAGACCAAGACGGAGCTGAAGCGCGACCTGTCGTATCTGCAGCGGCTGTGGAAGTCGATCGAGAAGCGGCAGAAGCAGAACAACAAGCCGACGCTGCTCTATGCCGAGAGCGACCTGCTTGTGCGCGCACTCCGCGACTTGCTCGACAAGGACGTCGACGAGATCATCATCGACAGCGAGCAAGGGCTGACGCGGGCGGCGAACTTCTTGAAGGTCGTCGCGCCGCGGACGGCGGCGAAGATCCTGAACTACAACCTCAAGACGCCGATGTTCCACGCGTACTGCATCGAGGATCAGGTCCGGATCATGATGTCGCGCGAGGTGCCGCTGCCCTCGGGCGGGCGTCTGGTGATCGATGAGACCGAAGCGGTCGTCGCGATCGACGTGAACAGCGGCAAGAGCCGCAAGGCGAACGACGCGGAGACCAACGCGTATCAGACGAACGTGGAGGCGGTGGACGAGATCTGCCGGCAGATGAAGCTGCGCGAGCTCGGCGGGCTGGTGATCAACGACCTGATCGATATGAACCAGGCCAAGCACCGCAAGGCGATCGAGCAGCAGTTCAAGGACCGGCTCAAGGGCGACCGTGCGAAGACGACGGTCTTGCCGATCAGCCCGTTCGGGATTCTGGAACTGACGCGGCAGCGGATGCGTCCGAGCGCGATGAGCCAGCACTTCAAGGAGCTCCCGCCGGCGTACGGGCGGGGGTACATCCGGAAGGCGGAGAGCGTGGCGGGCGAGGCGCTGCGCGAAGTGCAGCTCGTGATGAGCCACGACAAGGTGAAGAAGGTCGAGCTGATTGTCCCCAGCCGGGTGGCGGGCGAGCTGCTCAGCCAGCGCCGCCGCGAGATGACGCGGCTTGAGCTGCACAGCGACAAGCACATCGACGTGCGCGTGGGCGACAGCCTCGGGCACGACCGGTTCACGATCTACGCGTACGACGAGATGGGCAACGACGTCGAGATCGACCGCTTGCCCAAGCCCAAGCCGCCGAAGAAGCTCGAGCCGTGGCTCGATTCGTCGGACGAGCAGGCGTGGGAGGAGACGGACGGTCGCGGCGCGATGCTCGAAGCACTCGAAGAGAAGGTCGAGGCGCACCCGATCGAGCAGATCGAGCCGGCGGCGGACGACATGGAGGACGAGGACGACGAACAGCCGATGAAGAAGAAGCGTCGGCGGAGACGGCGGCGGCGTGGGAAGTCGTCTGAAGAGGGTGCCGAGGGCGGCGAGAGTGCTGCCGAGAGCGACGGCGAGGCTTCGGAGTCGAACAGCGACGATGCCGAAGCGAAGCCCGTTGCGGATGAAGCGGCCGACGAGTCGTCGGAATCGGGCGATGATGGCGACGAGGAATCCGGCAGCAAGAAGAAGCGGCGTCGCAGGCGTCGCGGCGGGCGCGGGCGGAAGAAGTCGGAGGACGCCGGAGACTCGGACGAGTCATCGGAACCGAGCGAGAGCGGCGAGCCGAAGGCCGAGGGCGGCGAGGCGGAGGCTTCGGAGAGCGCCGAAACGTCGGACGATGAAGGCGCACCGAAGAAGAAGCGTCGGCGCAGGCGTCGGTTGCTGAGCTCGGAAACGGAGACTTCCGCGAGCGACTCCGGTGATGCGGAGTCGAAGCCGGTTCGCAAGAAGACGAGCCGGCGCAAGGCTCCCGCAAAGGGCGCCGAGCCTGCCGAGGCGCAGACGGCTGAGGTGAAGGCGGCGAAGAAGCCGCGGCTGCTGTACGCGGCGAGCCGGCGGAAGCTCAAGCCCAGCGAGAAGGCGGCGCTCGGTGATGACTGATCAGCCGGAACGGCCGAGGCGGGTGATCGTGCTCGGTTCGACCGGGTCGATCGGCACGCAGACGCTCGAGGTGATCGAGTATCAGAATCTTCAGAAGCCTGGCACCTTTGAGGTTGCCGGGCTTGTAGCGGGGCGGTGCAGCGATGCGCTCGCTAAGCAGGCGCAGCAGTACGGCTGCCCTGTTGTAACGGCTCAGCCGGGCGATGTGCCCGGCGCGGCGGTGCACACGGCGGGCGAAGAGGCGATTGTCGAGCTGATCCGGCGCGAGCACGAGCGCGAGCCGATCGACATGGTGATGGCCGCGATCGTCGGGATCGCCGGGCTGCGTCCGGTGGTAACGGCGCTGGAACTGGGCATCGATGTCGCGCTCGCGAACAAGGAGACGCTTGTTGCGGCGGGCGAGTTGGTTGTGCCGCTCGCGCAGCGGACGAGCGCGAGGCTGCTGCCGGTTGATTCCGAGCACAGCGCGTTGTGGCAGTGTCTTCGTGGCGCAGACCGGATGGCCGATGATCTGCCGCCGATGCGGTGTGATATGCAGGTTGCGAACATGACACTGACCGCGAGCGGTGGTGCGCTGCGCGACTGGTCTACGGATCGGATCACGGTCGCTACGCCGAGTGAAGCGCTTTCGCACCCGACATGGTCGATGGGTCGGAAGGTCACTGTTGACTCGGCGACGCTGATGAACAAGGGCTTCGAGGTCATGGAAGCCCGCTGGCTGTTCGGCATCGAGCCCGACAACATTGGCGTGCTCATCCAGCCGACGAGCACGGTTCACAGCATGGTCGAGTTTGTGGACGGCGCGGTGCTCGCGCAGCTGGGGACGCCGGATATGCGCACGGCGATCCAGTACGCGATGCTTCGCGGTGAGCATGCGACAGCGCCGGGCCGAGAGCGGCTGGATCTTGCCGCGATCGGTTCGCTCGAGTTTCGTGAGCCTGACAACGAGCGGTTCCCCATGCTGGGCTATGCGTACGAAGCGCTCAAGCGAGGCGGGAACGCGGGCGCGATGCTGAATGCGGCGAACGAGATCGCCGTCGGGGCATTCCTCGACGAAGCGAACGCGGACGGATCGCGGCTGAAGCTTGGCCGGGTTGTCGATGTTGTCGGCGAGGCCATGGGTGCGGTACCCCAGAATCCCATCGCTTCGATCCCCGACGTGTTTGAGGCGGACGCGGCCGCTCGCGAGTGGGTTCGCTCCAAGCTGTAAACAACACCGGCCCGCATTGCCGCGGGCCGGCGCTTGGTTTAGACTGTCATCAGCGGTTTACTGCTCGCCCTGGCCTTCTTCCTGGCCCAGCATCAGGATGATGTTGCCGCCGCCGCCGATGTCGCTGGCGTTGTAGATGTACTCGGCTTCAAGGGCCCGCTCGATTCGGATCGAGGCCTCGGCGAGGTGGCTTGCGGTGTAGGCATCGAGCTTGCCGTTGTGTTCGAGGGCGCTGTCGATCTGGTCCTTGATGTTGCGCAGGTGGTGCGTGCTGAGGGTGCGGACCGGGGTGGCGGCCGCGCCGTACATCGCGCCGGGCTTGGTGAAGTTGATCAGGCGATCGACCATGCCGAGCTGCAGGTTCCGGCGGAAGCTGCTGATCATCGGGTCGCGCGAGGTGTAGGTCTCCTTGGGCGCCTCGGCGATCTCGTTGAACACCTCGGCGATGGTCTTCTCCATGACCTCGGCGAGGGTGATGGCGTCCTCGCCCGCGGGCACGCGGAACTCGTTGTCGAAGACGTTGCCGAGCGTGTCGGGGTTCATGATCATGGTGAGCGCCGAGAGCATCATGCCGTTGACGCGGTCGTGCACGGGGAAGTCGCGGTCGGCGAACATGTTGGACCACTGGTCCCACCAGAGGTCGGTGGTGAGGTAGGTCATGAGCTCGGGCGTGAGGCCGAAGGCGTCGTCGCGCAGGCCGGTCTCGAGGACGAAGTCGAGCGCTGCGCGCTGCTTGTCGACCTCGACGACGGTGAGCGGGTCGCGGGCGTCTGGGTCGCCCTTCTTGTCGCGCTCGATGTACGCGCCGCCGATCCAGTTGGCCATGATGCTGACGGCGTTCATCTGCTGGTTGAGCGTGATGTTGTAGCCGCGGCGTGCCTTGGCCCAGCTGTCGCCGTCTTCGACGAAGTCGGTCAGCAGCTGGCTGCGGTAGTGGTTGATGAGGCGGATCTGGTTCTCGGTGTAGTCGAGGGGCCACTTGGCGAAGTCGTAGCGGCGTGCGAGCGGGTCGATGCCCCACGCGTCGATGTCATTGGCGTAGGGGATGTTTTCCTTCGCGCCGCGGAGAATGGTCTCTTCAGGGTTGTCACCGTAGGTGTAGGCGATGATCCACTCGTCGTAGACGCCGATGTCGACCATGGCGTAGTCGCCCTGGAAGGCCTCGCCGCTTTTGACGGCTTCGAGGCCGCCTTCGGGGAAGTGGATGTTGATCGGGTTGTAGTCCATGACCGACGCGGTGAACGCGCGGCCCTTGACCTCCTCCGAGTTGACCTCATCGAAGTCGTACATCGACGAGGCCTTGAAGTTGTGGCTGAAGCCGAGCGTGTGTCCGACTTCGTGCGCGACGAGGTCGGCGAGCATGGGGCCGATGAACCAGTCGGGCATGCCGTCGATGAGGTCGCCCTTGGGCTTGGTGGGCTCGCCGTCTTCGTCGGTTTCGGGCTCGAGCAGGTCGCGGCCCAGGCTCAGGTGCATGTGCATCATGGCGAGGTCCATCGCCTTGCGGTGCGACGCGTTGCAGAAGCCGCTGAACTGGCTGTGGACGTTCGCGAGCCCGTCGTACTCCTGGTCGCCATAGAGCGACGCGTCGGCGGCACTGGCGGGGTGGCCGCCGTAGCGGAGCACGCCCCGAGCCTTGCGCTCGGCGAGCAGGTAGTCGCGCTGCGCCGGGTCGGCAAGCAGGATGCGTGGGTCGTTCTGCGGGTTGGCCTCGAGCCATGCGAGGGTCTTGGGGCTGAAGCCCTCGGTGGCGACATCGGGCAGCAGGTCGTTGTATTGGTAGTTGAAGTAGCGGATCCAGCCGTCGGTGAGGATGACGTCGGCGTCGAGGATCTCACCGGTCTCGGGGTGCGCCCGGCTCGGGCCGATGGCGGTGCCGATGTCGTTGCTCAGCCAGCGGATGAAGTTGTAGCGGACGTCCTCGGGGTCCTTGTCCATGTGCGAGCCGGAGGCGGAGTCCTGCTGGCGCACCTCGATGGCGTCGAGGATGCCGCACTGCTCAGCAAACGCGCGGTTCCAGTACTCGACGCCCTCGCGCACGAACCGGCGGTAGCGCACGGGCACGGTGTGCTCAATGTAGAAAACGACGGGTTCCTTGGGCGGGCTGAGCTTGAGCGAGGGGTCGCGCTTCTGGATGTTCCAGCGGTTGGCGTAGCGGACGATGGTCTCGTCGTCGGTGAACTTGCCGAGGTCGCGGTATGTCGTTGTGAAGTTGCCGATGCGCTGGTCGGCCTTGCGGGGCTTGAAGTCCTGGCTGCCCTCGACGCGGCTGATGGAGTAGTGGAACTCTTTCAAGATGCCGCCGGCGGTGGGCATCTCGATGGCGATCTCGATGTTCTTCGGGAAGGCTTTGGCCTTGACGATCTCGGCGAGCCTTGGGTTGGCGCCGCGAGCGGAGCGGCCGAAGAAGTTCGATGCCTTGCCGGCGAGCAGGTCGTCGAGGTCGATGACGGGCTGGCCGCTGGGGCCCATGCAGACGATCGGGATGTCGAGCAGCACGCGGTCGGTGAAGATGTTCTCGACCGAGTCCTTCGATTCCTGATCGCCGGTGGAGCGGGTCGAGACCTGCGGGGCCATAAGCGCGAGCCGCTTGTTGTACCGCTTCCAGTACGTATAGAGGTCGCGGCCCTGGAGGCCGGCGAAGAGCTCGCCCGTGCCGACGGTCATGGCGAAGAAGTGCTTCTGCCGCTCGTAGCCGCGCGGGAGCTCGGCGAGCATCTGGCCGTCTTTCTCGCGGACCCAGATGGTGTAGAGGCTCGGGCCGTCCTCGGTCGTGGGTGAGACGACTTTCTCGAAGCCCTTGGCCACGTCTTTGAAATCGGGGAAATCGGGTTTCTTGTCCTGCGCACCGGCGGTCGTGACGGCGAGGCCTGCGGCGGCGGCGATCGCGAGCGTGGAGAGTCGGCGGACGAGGTGCAATGTGTGCATGGCGGCGATTCCCTTCAAGGCCGTCCCTGAATGGGGACCGGCGATCCAGAGCGGCTGCCGACAGATCGGCGATGGCCGCGTCAATCCGCCTCACAAGCGGTCGGGCTCGGGGGCGATCCGGCACGCAGCGCAACCGCTGCGCGGGCGGTGTGTATAACGGTATCACATGCCGTCGGCTGCGGGAAGCGCGCCGCGTTCGAGCAAAACCACGACCGCGGCGATCGCGCCGAAACCGATCGAGGCCAGCTGGACGCCCCGATCGCGGACGGCGAGCTCGGTCGGGTCGTCGTAGAGCCCGCGTTCGAGCAGCACGATACAGCGGAGCAGGGCGTAGGTTGCCGGGATCATGGTCAGCCAGAGCCAGTTGAAGGCCCATGGGGCGGCCCCGCTGGCGACGGCGGCGATGGAGGGGCCGTAGACGCCCTCTTGCGACTCGACGTAGCCGGCGTAGGTTACGAGCGTGCCGACGGCGGTCATGACGACGGCCATGCGGAGCAGGTCATCGGAATAGGCCTTCTGGACGCCGCGGGCGGTTTCGACTGCGGCGCCGGCGGCCTCCATCGTGCGCCGCTCGCCCAGGCGCTTGCCAAAGGCGAGGAACATCGCGAGGAAGAGCGTCGAGTTGAGCAGCCAGGTCGATGGCATGGCCCCCACCGCCGCGCAGCCCGCGAGGACGCGCAGGACGAAGCCAAGAGACAGACTCACGACGTCAAGTATGACGCGGTGCTTGAACAGCGCCGAGTACACGAGCACATTGAGCGTGTAGCCGACGACGATGGCGGTGGTCCAGAGCCAGCGGTCTTCGAGCGGGAGGACGATCATCAAAGTGCCGGCGGCGGCGAAGAGCGCGAGCGCGTAGACCCGCGCGACGCCGACGGGCACGACGCCGCTGGCGATCGGGCGGTGCTTCTTGCGCGGGTGGTTGGCGTCGTGGGCGCGGTCGGCGATGTCGTTGACGATGTAGCAGCCGCTGGATGCCAGGCCGAAGGCTGTGAAGACGCCGAGCGCGGCGATAATGTAGCTGGCCGAGAGCTCGGCGGTCTCCTGCGCGAGCGCGTACGCCGGTCCGATAAGGACAAAGACGCCCTTGCCCCACTGCGTCGGGCGGGCGAGCTTGATCAGTGCGCGAACCATCGGGGGTTTCGTCGGCATGGCGGGCATGGTACTCGCCACTGAGAACCGGAATTCTCGGAACTTGTCACGCGAGGTCGCTCCGCGGAGTGGTGCGGTTCCACGCTTCATTCGGTGGGCGGTCGGGCCGATCTTGTTTGCGGGATGATCTCGATCAATTCCAGCCCGGCGTCGCTGTTCGCGCGGTCGAGCTACGCGCGGGCCACCGACATCGTTGACACCTCGCTCGAACGGCTCGCGACCGGCAAGCGGATCAACCGGGGCAGCGATGACCCGTCGGGCATCATCGCGGCAGACACGCTGCGGGCGAACGTGACGACGCTCGACAAGCAGATCACCGGCTTGACGCGCACGAATCTGTCGCTCGCTGCGACCGAGGGGCACTTGCAGGTCGTCAACGATCTCGCGCAGGAGCTCAACGGGCTGATCGTGACCGCGGCGAACCGTGACGCGCTCGGCGAGGGCGAGCTCGCGGCGATCCAGACCGAGATCTCGAGCATCCTCGACGGGCTCGCGTTTATCGAGCAGACGTCGGCATTTCAGGGCGCGCGCACATTGACCGGCATCACGGGAATGGCGATCCGTACGGGTGCCGAGGCGGGCGAGGACGCCGAGGGACTGAACGCGCTGCGCGCGGGCGGCAAGGCGAGCGTGATCGACGGCGACCTGGAACTGGCGCAGGAGATCGCGACGGGGTTCGTTGATCGGGTCGTCGAACGCCGAGCGACGATCGGCAACCAGATCAACAGCAACGAGAGCCGGCTGCGGGCGCTGCGCACGGAGTTCGAGGAGACGACGGGCGCTCTGTCGCAGGTCGAGGACGCGGACTTCGCCAAGGAGATCAGCGAGCTGACGCGCGGGCAGGCGTTGCAGCAGGCATCGCTGACGGTCGAGGCGATCGCGCGGCAGCAGGCCGAGGTGGCGCTCGGGCTGCTCAGGAGCGCGGCGAGTCTTTCGGGCGTTTCGGCGGGGGCTTAACCTTTAGGTTCGGGTCGTCGGCGGGCAGCTCTGGCCAGTGGCGGTACTCGTAGTTGCCGTTCAGGCCGAGGTCGTGCTTCCAGCAGGCGATGGTGTGCTTGATGGAGTAGCGATGGCCGCACTCGGGGCACGCGCCCTGCATGGGGAGGCCTTCGAGCGGGAAGAGGCAGTTGCCGCAAAGACGGCCTTGCTCACGACGCGCGGCTCGCAGACCACTTCTCCATCGAATCGCCAGAGGAATCGAAAACATCATCAGCGCGAGCATGATTCCGAGGTGCCACCATGCTGAGAGATCCAGACGATGGATTGGCACGCCCCCGAAACAGCACCACAGCATGAACATGATGTACAGCGGCAGGTTGTAGTTGCGATGCCGGCGACTCCACGGATGTTGCGGTGACTGCCACATGTACAACAATAGAAAACCCCCCGCTCACGCGGGGGGCTCACTTGATTCAGATTGTAAACGCTCGTTCTTACTTGGCGTTGGTCGCCCACTCGATCAGGATGTCGGCGACCTCGGGTCGGGTGAACTCGCCGGGCGGGCGTTCGCCGTTGCCGAGCATCTCGCGGACCTTGGTGCCCGAGAGGAGGATCTGGTCGCCCTCGATCTTGGGGAAAGTCTTGCCCGAGACCATTCCCTGGGCCTTCTTGCTGAAGGCGGCGTGCTCGAACTTGAGCGGCTCGATGCCGAGGTTGTCCGCGTCTAACTGCTCAAAGATGTTCTGAGCATCGTAAGTTCCGTAGTAGCTGCCGACGCCGGCGTGGTCGCGGCCGACGATGAAGTGGGTGACGCCGTAGTTTTTGCGGACCAGCGCGTGGAGGATCGCCTCACGCGGGCCGGCGTAACGCATGGCTGCGGGCATGACGCTGAGCATCGTCGTCGCGTCGACGAAGTAGTCCTTGATGAGCGTCTGATAGCACTTCATGCGGACGTCGGCGGGGATGTCGCCGGGCTTGGTCTCGCCCACGAGCGGGTGGATCAGGATGCCGTCGGTGATCTCCTGGGCGCACTTGCAGAGGTACTCGTGAGCGCGGTGGATCGGGTTGCGCGTCTGGAATGCCGAGACAGTCTTCCAGCCCTTGGCCTCGAAGGCGGCGCGGGTCTGGGCGGGGGTGAGGCGGTGATCGAGGAACGCCTCGGGGCCCTCGGGGTCGACGCAGACGGTGATGACATCGATCGGGCCGGCGATGCAGGTGTCGCCCTCGGCCTTGACAGCCTCGGCACCGGGATGGTTGCCGTCGTCGTCCTTGGGGTCGTTGAAGAAGATCGTGGCTTCCTTGGCACGGTCGTGGTCGTAGACCTCTTCGACGGTCATCACGGCCTGGAGCGCGCCGTTGGGGGCGTAGAGGGCAACCCGCGAGCCGACGGCGGGGGCGTTGGCCTTGTCGACGCTCAGCGTGATCGGGATGGGCCAGATGTTTCCGTCAGCGAGCTTCATCGAGTCGATGACGCTGTGGAAGTCTGTGGAGCCCATGAAGCCGGTGAGGGGGCTGAAGGCGCCGATGCCGATCATCTCGACATCGCAGGACTGCTTGGCGGTGAGATCGATACGCGGGAGGCCGCCGGCTTCTTCCGTCAGCGCGTGGCGTTGCGGCTCCTCTGCGACGCGGTTGACGAGTGTGCCGCCGTGCGGCTGGATGAGACCTGACATAGACGAGGCTCCCCTCTGGTTTTCGGCACAAGGCCGGGCGATCTGGCTGTCCGTTGAGCCGGTCCACCACCGGCTGCGGGGCATCGTAGGCGAGGGGGCATCCCGCTTCGAAAGACGAGCGTCGTTCTTGAGTCGAGTTCCGGTGTGCTTTATCGTCGTCTTGGCGGCCGTCGGTTTCTGGGCGGGCCGCGAAAGACGAGGAGAGAACCCGATGCGTTTTGAAGCCGATGCCTGCGGGCGTGCCGCTGGTTGTATTCGTGTGGCTGGTGCGGTGCTGGCTTTCGCCGGTGCGGTCGCGGCGAACGCCGAGACCACGTTCACCGGGGATGTGCTTGTCGCTGATGGCGATGTCTTGGTCATCGACGACTTCACGACGTTCGAGGGCGAACTGCGGATCGAGGGCGGCGGGCTGGTGCTCGTGAACCCGGGCAACTGGACGATCAACATCGAGGGCTCGCTGGTGATCGCGGGCGAGGAGGGCAACCCGGCTGTGATCCGTTCCGTCGACGGCGACTGGAACGGGATCGACATCGACTTCGGCGCGACGGCGAGCATCGCGTGGGCCGAGATCGACGCGTCGAACAAGACCACGATCAGTGTGTTCAGCGGGCCCGTGACGATCGAGAATACGACGATCGCTGACCCGCCGAACCTCTCGAACCCGAGCGCAACCCGGCAGGCCGTGTTCGCTCAGGCGGGGCCGGTAAGCATCGACCGCTGCACGTTTGGGCCGATGGTCGGCAGGCCGGGTGCGGACGGGAACACGGCGGGCAACCCCGGGATCGACGGCGGCGACGGAGGCGATGTCGAGGTGATCCTCGGGCTGAACCTCGATGACCTCTCGGTGACGCGGTCGAGGTTCGTCGGCATCGTGGGCGGTGACGGCGGGCTCGGCGTGGCCGGACAGTCAGGTGCGTTCGGTGCGCCGGGTCAGGACGCTGCGCCGGGTTCGGGCAACGACGGGCAGGACGGCCAGCCGGGTGCACCGGGCGGCGTCGGCGGCCGGGGCGGGGACGGCGGCGACGTGAACATCGTGCGACTCAGCAGGGTCGGCAACCCGCTCGTTGCTCAGAACATTATCGACCGCCCGCGCGCGGGCACGGGCGGGCAGGGCGGCGCCGGCGGGCAGGGCGGCCGGGGCGGCCGAGGCGGCGACGGGGGGAGCAGCGGCATCCTCGACGGCGGCGACGGGGGCGATGGCGGCGCTGGTGGCCGCGGCGGTAATGGCGGCGACGGCGGCGCGTCGGGACGGCTCGAGGTCGTCCGGTACGACGCGCTGTTCGTGCCGGACCAGCAGGCGGGGATCACGCGCGTAGCCCACAACACCGTGTACAACCTGTCGTCGGGCCTGCCCGGGCAGGACGGCCCGGGCGGCGCGCGGGGCACGGGCGGGCCGGGCGGCGACGGCGGCAGCGGCGGCGCGTTCGGCAGCGATGGTGCCGACGGCGCGATGGGGCCGTTCGGGACCAACGGCGTGCGCGGAGCGGACGGCCCTTTCACAATCGCCTCGGGCTTCACGTTCTTTGGCGCCGGCACCGGGACGGCCTCTATTCACAACAACATCTGGCGGGCCGACCCGGTCAGCTCGCTGCTCGGCACGACGGTGGCGATCATCGGCGAGCCCACGTTCACGTCCGACGCGAGGTCGAACGTGTTCGCCGGGTTCGATCAGCTCTCATCCGGGACGTCACCCGCAGGGCTCGCCGGCACCATCACGACGAACCCGCCATTCGAGGACGTGAGCCTGAGTGATTTCCGCCCGGCGATCGGGTCCTTCCTCGTTGACGGCGGCAACAACAGCCTCACGCCGGCGGGGATCGAGGAGGACTTCTTCGGCAACCCGCGGTTCATGGACGAGCCCGGCACCCCGACAACAGGACCGGGCGGACAATTCGCCGTGGACTTCGGTGCGATCGAACGGCTGGGTGAGACGTTCGGGAATGACTGCCTCGCTGATGTGAACAACGATGGCGGCGTGAGCCCCGCGGATTTCAATGCATGGGTGATCGCGTTCAACACGCAGGGCCAGGGCTGCGACCAGAACGGCGACGGACTGTGCAACCCGGCCGACTTCAACGCATGGGTGCTGAACTTCAACGCCGGCTGCGACTGAACATCCGTTCAAACCGATCTTCGAGACCCCGCAGGTGCACCTTGCGGGGTTTTTTGTGCGCTTGTGATGCGCGACGATCGCGGGCGTCGCGTTCTTACGGGGACGGTGCGCCCGTCCGATGGACCCTCAACCGGAGATCAGTCATGACACGCATCACCGCATCGCTGGCACTTACCTGCCTCGCAGGATCGGCCGTGGGACAGGCCACACGCACCGTCGGGCCCAGCCTGACAGACTTTGACCACATTACGATCACGGCGGCCCTGGCCGCGTCAAGCAACGGGGACACGATCCTCGTCGAGCCTGACATCTACCCGGAGAACTTGGTGATCTCGGGATTGGCCGTGACCATCGAGAACGCTGATCCATCGGCGGGAGAAGTTGTCGTCTTCGGCCAAGGTCTCGGGCGCGGGCTTCTGCTGCCCGCCAGCGCCGGCAGCAGCGTCACGCTCCGCGATCTGGTCTTCGAAGGCGGGGTGACGGGCAGCGGCGGCAGCGGAGGAGGCGTCGCCGTCAGCAGCGGGAACACGGCGTTGATCGAGCGCTGCGTCTTCCGCAACAACGAGGCCGACCGCGACGGCGGCGGGCTGTTCGCCGAGGGTGTCGTCACGATCCGGGAGTCGATCTTCGAGAACAACCTCGCGAAAGACGACGGCGGCGGGATCTTCCTCGGCGATACGGACCTGGATGCCACGCTCGAAGACCTGGTCATCAGGAACAACATGTCCGAGTCGACCGGCGGCGGCGTGGCCTACCAGTCGGCGGGCGAGCTTGCCAGCTTCATGCGGCTGACGATCGAGAATAACACGGCGGCCGGCCAGGGCGGCGGCTTCGCGTTGCTCGGCGGCACCTCGACCGGCGTGGTCCGGGTCAACGATTCGACCTTTGTCGGCAACGCGAGTCTCAACAGCAGAGGCGGCGCGTTCTGGGTGTCCGACCTCGATACCGGGCGAGCGGTGAACTGCCTGTTCATCGACAACTCGGCGCCGCTGAGCGGCGGGGCCGTTCGGAACGAGGGCTCCTTTGACGCGATCAACTGCACGTTCGTCGGCAACGAGTCGGATGCGGCTGCTGATACGTTCGATACGACCTCCGGCGACACGACGCTGATCGTCAACTGCGTGGTCGTCAACGAGTCGGCCGACAGCCACGTCGGGGCCGGGGTCTTCCTCCCGCTGTTCTCGATCCTGCCCGAGGGGCCGACCGGCGCACCCAACAGCAACGGCAGCTTCGATGCCGATCCGATGTTCGTCGACGCTGCCAACGGCGACTACAGGCTGATGGCCGGTTCGCCGGCGATCGACGCGGGGCGCTCGCTCGGTGCCTTTGGTGGTATCGAGATCACATCGCTGCTCGCCGACCTCGACGGGAACGTTCGCAACCTCGATGACACGGAGACGCCCAACACGGGCATCCCGGCGTGGGAGCTGAACATCGATCTTGGCGCGTACGAGTTCCAGCCGCTGAGCTCGGCCGACTGCCCGGCGGACCAGAACTTCAACGGCATCCTCGAGCCGGGCGACTTCAACGCCTGGGTGCTGAACTTTAACGCCGGCTGCGACTGAGCCGAACCAGACCACAGACTCCGGGGCCCCGTCCGCGCGATCGGCGGGGTTTTTTCGTGCGCGCGTGAGGCGCGCCGCTCGGAGCCAACGCGTTGGACAGTGAGCGGGGTGGCCGCTCGACGCAGTTCTTTTTGTACCCGGAGACCAACCATGACACGCATGACACGCATCACCGCATCGCTCGCGCTCGCCTGCTTCGCCGGCGGCGTGCTCTCGCAGCAGACCATCAACGTGCCGAACGACATCCCGACGCTCAGCCTCGCGCTGAACCCGGTCGTGAGCGGGCTGTCGGCGGGCGACACGATCGAGCTCGAGCCGGGCACTTACTCGAACAACGGCGACTACACCGTCTCGGTCTCGGACATCACGATCCGCGGGCTCGGAGCGACGCCGGTCACGCTGGACCAGTTCGGCACCGGCCGCATCTTCACCGCCGACGCCGGCGTGACACTCACGCTCGAGAACCTCAAGCTGACCAACGGCGACTCAAGCGGGGACGACGGCGGCGCGGTGTTCATGGCTGACGGCGGCACGTTGAGCATCATCGGCTGCGAGTTCGAGAACAACGTCGGCCGGCAGGGCGGCGCGGTCTGGTGCGTCAGGACCGAGCTTGTCGTCGAGGATTCGACGTTCTCCGGCAACACCGCGACGCAGCGAGGCGGTGCGATCAGCGGCGGCGGAAACTCCGCAAACATGACCATCCGGGGTTCGACGTTTGCCTCGAACATGACCACCGGCGGCGAGGGCGGCGCGATCCGCTACGTCGCTGCCGGGCTGATCACGATCGAGAATTCTGCGTTCACGGGCAACTCGTGCACGAGCTCGGGCGGAGCGGTCTTCATCGCGACGTCGGACGCCGCGCGTGTGACTGAGACCACATTCACGGGCAACTTCACGCAGGGCACCGCCAGCGAGGACACCGGCGGTCTGTTCTTCTCGGATGTCTCGGATGCCGTTGTGCGTGATTGCGACTTTGTTCGGAACCTCTGCCCGGGCTCGGGCGGTGCGCTGCGTTACAGCAATGCAGATGGTACGGTGATCGACTCACGATTCGTCGAGAACGAGGCGTCGCAGGCCGGGGCTCTGCTCGCGGCAGGCACCTGCGACGTTGAGGTGTACAACTGCGTGTTCACCGAAAACTCAGCGCTCGCCGATGGCGACGGAAACTTCCGCGGCGGCGCTATCGCGGCCAACGGCGGCGGCGCGTCTGAGGCCAGCATCACCATCTTCAACTCGCTCTTCGACGGGAACATCGCGTCGGGAGCGGGAGCGATCGACGCGAACACGGCGTCGAACATCGACGTGATCAACTCGACGTTTATCAACAACGTGTCCGATGAGTTCGGCAGCGCGATCTGGAAGACGTCCGGCACCGCCGACGCCCGCGTGTTCAACTCGGTGTTCTCGGACAACGTGCCGAGCGATGATCAGATCAGGCTCAACAGCTCGGCGGGCATCGAGGAAGCGAGCTTTAACCTAATCAACGGAGGGTTCGTTGCGCCGGGTACGAACAACATCCAGGCCGACCCCATGTTTGTTGACGCGTCGAACGGCGACTACTCGCTTCAGCCCGACTCGCCGGCGATCGATGCCGGCAGCAGCTCGCTGTACCTCAGCCCGACGCTGAGCGACCTGGCCGGCAACCCGCGGGCGCAAGACGACCCGGATACCGCCGACGTAGGCGAGGCGATCATCGGCGCCGTGATCGACATGGGCGCGTTCGAGTTCACAGTGGAGTCGGGCGTCGCCGACTGCCCGGCGGACCAGAACTTCGACGGCCAGCTGACCCCGGCGGACTTTAACGCCTGGATCCTGAACTTCAACGCCGGCTGCGACTGAGCCGAACCTGACCACGGACTCCGGGGCCCCGTCCGAGCGATCGGCGGGGCTTTTTTGTGCGCCGCGGGTCGGGCGTGAGGCGCGGGCCGTCCGGGCGTCGCGTGAGTGTGTGAGGCGGTGCGTCGCCTCAACAGACCAAACCGAAAGACTCGAACGGAGAACGATCATGCTGAACACGACCCGCAGACCCATGCACATCCTGGCGGCCCTGGCGGCGACGAACGCGCTTGGTCAGACCACGATCACAACCGACATCGATGTGCCCGCGGGGGGCACGCTGATCGTCTCAGACAACACGACATACACCGGCACCGTGACGCTCGGGGCCGGGTCGCAGGTGGTCGTCGACAGCGGGTTCGCGATGTCGTTCGCGGACGGGGCGTCGCTGGTGGTGAACGGGACCGCGGCCGAGCCCGTGATGTTCTTCCCGATCAACAGCACGTGGGAGGGCCTGAAGTTCGAGCCTGGCTCGGCGGGCGACGTCGGCTTCGCGGCGATCATGGACTTCCGTGTGGTGGGCGTCGAGGCCGACGGCGCGGATGTGGCGCTGACGGGGGTCGAGATCTTCGACAGCACGAGCGCTCCGGCGCCGGCCAACGCCACGCGGTACGGCGTGATCGCCAGGCTCGGCGGCACCATGAGCATCGACCGGAGCATCATCGGCCCGATCAGCGGACGCGACGGCGGCAACGGCGGCAACGGCAGCACGGGCAACCCAGGATCCACCGGCGGCACCGGCGGCGCGGGGCGCTCGGTGTCGGGCATCGACGTGCAGAACATTGACTCGCTCGTCTTGACCAGCACGCGGTTCGTCGGGCTCGAAGGCGGGCGCGGCGGCAACGGCGGACGGGGCGGCAACGGCAGCTCCGGGTCCAACGGGTCCAACGGCGGAGCGGGCGACGACGGCGGAAACGGCGGCACGGGCCGCACCGGCGGACGCGGCGGCACCGGGGGCCAGGGCGGGTTCACGACCATCGCTTATGTCCAAGGCGTCGGCGAGATCACGATCGCACAGAACATCATCGATCGGATCTCCGGCGGCACTCCTGGCAACGGTGGCAACGGCGGCAACGGAGGCCGCGGCGGCAACGGAGGTGACGGCGGCGACGGCGGCGTGTTCCAGAACGGCGGCGACGGCGGCAACGGCGGCCGGGGTGGCACCGGCGGACGCGGCGGAACGGGCGGCACCGCGGGATCGCTTCAGCTCTTCCGAATCCTTGAGCCGGGCAGCGAGCCCGTGATCGCGAACAACACCGTCTACCAGGCAAACGCCCTGGCCGGCGGCTCGCGGGGCAGCGGCGGCTCGGGCGGCGGCGGGGGCAGCCGGGGCGACGGCGGCGCCGCGGGCTTCTTGGCCAGCCCGGGCAGCAACGGGAGCAGCGGCGGCAGCGGCTCATCAGGCCCAATCGGTTCCAACGGGGCCAGCGGCTCCGCCGACGCCGTGGTCACGACAGGCGCGGCCGCCTCGGGCATCGCGGCGCGCGTGCATAACAACATCTTCTCGTTCGTCGGCAGCGGCAGCAAACGCCCGGTGATCTCAACGGACACCGGTATCATCGACATCACCACCAACGCGTTCAGCGGCTTTGACACGCTGAGCACCGGGCCGGCGATCGGCGGGCTCACCGTCGTGACCGATGCGCCGGCGTTCATTGATGTCTCGACAGGCGACTTCACGCCGGTGGCGGGCACGTTCCTGGTCGACTCGGCGGACAATTCGCTGGTGCCCGGCGCACTCGGAACCGACTTCCTCGGCAACCCCCGCTTCGCCGACGAGCTGTCCACACCCGACACGGGCAGCGGCGGCGACTTCATCGTCGACTACGGCGCGGTCGAAGCCGTCGGCGATTCGGCGCAGCCCAACGACTGCCAGGCCGATGTGAACGGCGACGGCGTGCTGTCGCCCGGCGACTTCAACGCCTGGGTCATCGCGTTCAACACGCAGAGCGACGCGTGCGACCAGAACGGCGACGGCGCGTGCACGCCGGGCGATTTCAATGCCTGGGTCCTCAACTTCAACGCCGGCTGCGACTGAGCCGGCAAAACTGGTTCAAAAGCCACACCCCAAGCCCGGCCCGTGGTCACCGCCGCGGGCCGGGTGTTTGAGCCGACTGATTCGATGCCTGTTGCGCGCGACGCCAGCTCTCGGCGATGAAGACGGCGATGCCTGTCCAGATGAGCGCAAACGCGAGCGCGCGGTCGGTCGAGAACGGCTCACCGTAGAACAGGCCGGCCGCGAACTGCGCGGTCGGCGCGATGTACTGGAAGAAGCCGAGCGTCGAGAGCGGAAGGCGTTTCGCGGCCGCGGCGAAGTAGAGCAGCGGCAGTGTTGTCAGCACGCCCGCGCACAGCAGCAGACTGCGATCGTCCCAGCCGCCGGCGGCGAAGGCGAGTCCATCGGCGGACGCGGTCCAGAGCATGTAGACAGCCGCGATCGGCGCGAGCAGCGAGGTCTCGAAGAACAGCCCCGCGAGCGGGCCGGGCTTGGCCTGCTTGCGGATCAGGCCGTAGAGCCCGAACGTCACCGCGACGGTGATAGCGATCCACGGCAGGCCTTCTTGGGTTGTGAGGTACACGACGCCGCCCGCGGCGAACGCGACGGCGAGCCACTGCGCGGGCCGGAGCCGCTCGCCGAGGAAGACCATGCCGAGCACGATCGAGACGAGCGGGTTGATGAAGTAGCCAAGGCTTGCTTCGAGGATGCGATCCGTGACGACGGCGTAGATGAAGCAAAGCCAATTGATCGCATTAAGCACGGCGCTCGCCGAGAGCGCGGCCCAGGCTCGACGGGTTCGCACGATCGCGCCGACGTCGGCCCAGCGGCCCGTCCACGTCAGCAGCATCGCGCAGAACACAACGGACCAGACGATGCGGTGAGCCAGGATCTCGTCGGCCCGGATGTGGCTGACCCATTTGAAGTAGACCGGGAAGATGCCCCAGATGCCGTAGGCGGCGAGGGCGTAGAGGACACCGGTGCGAACGGTCGCTGCAGACTCTGCCGAGGCGGGCGTCTGGTTGTTTTCGGACGATGGCACGCCGATCGGGCTCCCGCGGGGGCCCATGCTGGCGAGCCGCACGCCTATCGTTGCGACCCAACCGAGGAGATTCCCGACCATGACCGAGGTCAAAGCAACAAACGTCCACTGGCACGAGGGCAACCTGACCCGCGAGGAGCGCTTCAAGGCGCTCGGCTCGAAGGGCTGCACGCTGTGGTTCACGGGCCTGTCGGCCAGCGGCAAGTCGACCGTCGCCAGCGCGCTCGAGCAGGTGCTCGTCCAGCAGGGCGTCAACGCCTACCGCATGGACGGCGACAACATCCGCATGGGCCTGAACAAGAACCTGGGCTTCAGCGCCGAGGACCGGGCCGAGAACATCCGCCGCATCGGCGAGGTGGCCAAGCTGTTCGCCGACAACGGCACCGTCGCGATCACGAGCTTTATCAGCCCCTACGCAGCCGACCGCGACGCCTGCCGGGCGCTGCACGACGAGGCCGGCCTGCCGTTCTTCGAGGTCTTCGCCGACACGCCGCTCGAAGAGTGCGAGAAGCGCGACCCCAAGGGCCTGTACAAGAAGGCCCGCGCGGGCGAGATCAAGGGCTTCACGGGTATCGATGACCCGTACGAGGAGCCCAAGAACGCCGAGCTCACCCTCAAGTGTGCCGAGAAGAGCGTGGACGACTGCGTGGCCGAGTGCGTCGAATTCCTGAAGGCCAAGGGCATCGTCGGATAAACGGATCAGAAATCGGAACCAAACAGCGGCCCGTCCGGATTTCCGTGCGGGCCGTTGTTGCTTTCTGACCGTGACAAGGGCTGCCGATTCCTGTACATTCGGAGGCCCCGATTGACCCGGGCGTCTCCCGAACCAACGCGACGCCGACCCCCTTTGGAGCGTGACCTTGACCCACCGATTCTCTCAGCTTGCCTTCGCTGCATTCACCGCTGCTGCCGCGTTCCCGGTGCTGGCCGACCGCGGCATCGCGCTGCAGCCGTCCGATGCGAACAGCAGCGGCTTCACGATCGACCTGGACGCGCTCGCGCAGGACGAGATCGAGTTCAACCTGCCCGGCGGCGAGCGTGTGGTCGGGTTCATCTCTGACCGCATCGCCCACGAGAACGGCAACCTCAGCTGGCAGGGCATCATCCCCGAGGCCCAGGACGGCTGGTTCAGCATCGCGGCGGCGAACGGCGTGGCGCACGGTTACGTCGACGCGGGCGGCGTCGGTGTGTACGAGCTGAAGTCTCGCGGCGATGACGCCGGCCTCTACGACGCGGTGCGCACCGACACCATGGTCTTCCCGCCGTGCTCCGGACCGGTCATCCCGCCGGTTGAAGGGCGTGGCATTCCCGGTGCGCTCGAACACGCGATGATCGCGGAGGCGGGCTCCGACACCGGCGATGACGCGCAGGCGTCCCGCGGCGGCGTGACCACGATCGATGTCATGATCGTCTGGTCCGCCGAGGCCCGGCAGGGCGAGGGCGGCACCAACGGCATCACGGCGCTCGCGCAGAACAGCATCAACGTCTCCAACATCGCGTACGCCAACAGCGAGGTGAGCGATGTCGAGCTCAGGCTCGTGCACTTCGAGGAGGTCGTCTACAGCGAGACCGACAACTCGGGCACGGACCTGAACAACCTCCGCGGCACGAGCGACGGGTTCATGGACGGTATTCATGCGACGCGCGACGCGGTCGCCGCCGATCTCGTCGCGCTGCTCGTTGATGACATGGGTCCCGCGTGCGGCATCGCGTACCTTTCGCCGTTCAATCCGAACTTCGGGTTCAGCGTGACCGACGCCGACTGCGCCGTGGGCAACCTGAGCTTCCCGCACGAGATCGGGCACAACCAGGGCGCGACGCACGACGTCGCGAACGCGGGCGGGGCCGTGTTCGACTACGGCTACGGCTGGCGCTGGTTCGGAACCAACAGCACCCGCTACCGCTCGGTCATGGCCTACTCGCCGGGCTCGCGCGTCCGGCAGTTCTCGAACCCCGATGTGAACTACGTCGGCACCCCCACCGGCACCGCGACCGCGAACAACGCAAGAGTCATCCGCGAGACGGCCGCGAGCGTCGCCTCGTTCCGCGAGGCGCTCGATCCGCTGACGTTCACGTTCCCCAACGGCCTGCCGGCCGATCTTGTCGAGGGCGAGTCCACCACGATCGCGATCGACATCGACCCGGGCACCGACGGGCCGCTCGACCCATCGAGCGCGATCCTGTTCTACGGCTACGACGTCTCGGTCGTGCCGACGGGCTTTGCGCCGCTCGTGAACACGACCGGCCAGACCTGGGAGGCCCAGCTGCCGCCCGGGGTGTGCGGCCAGACGGCGTCGTTCTACGTGACGATCAGCAACACGTCGCAGGAGATGTTCTCCGCGCCGAGTGATCCGACGGCGCCGTTCACCGCGGTGGTCACTGACTGCGTCGATCCCTGCTCTGTCGCGGACACCAACGGCGACGGCGCGCTGACACCCGGCGACTTCAACGCCTGGGTGCTCGCGTTCAACTCCGGTGCCGCGGAGTGCGACCAGAACGGCGACGGCCAGTGCAACCCGGGTGACTTTAACGCCTGGGTTCTGAATTACAACGCCGGCTGCTGAGCCGCGGCGGGGCTGAACGCGGGACGAGCCCTACCCTCGCTTCTCTAGCAAAGGAGCAGGGGTATGGCCGACTACGCACGTCTTCTCGAGGCCGCTCAGGAGGCCGTGGTTCTGTCCTCGGGTGTGTGCCGACAGGTACAGGCCGCGTTGGACGAGGTCCGCGCGATCACGAAGGACGACAAGAGCCCGGTGACCGTGGCCGACTTCGCGAGCCAGGCCGTGGTCGCCCGCGTGCTCCGCGACCGTCTCGGCGATGTGATCCTCGTCGGCGAGGAGGACTCGAAGTTCCTCCGCGAGCCCGATCACATCGCGCATCTCGAAGCGGTCACGGCGGCCGTGCGTGAGGTCTTCGACGACGCCGACAGCGACGCGGTGCTCGAACTGATCGACATCGGCGCGGGCGACACGCATCACGCCGGGTTCTGGACGCTCGATCCGATCGACGGCACGAAGGGCTTCCTCCGCGGCCAGCAGTACGCGATCGCGCTCGCGTACATCGAGCGCGGCACGCCGGTCGTCGGCGCGATGGGCTGCCCGAACCTGCCGGCAGACTTCGGCAAAGCCCTCGACGTGCCCGACGCAGAGGGCACGGTCTACATCGCGATCAAGGGCGACGGCGCGGGCCAGATCGTGGGCGGCGGCGACCCGACGACGGTTCGGCGGAACGACCTCGAGGCATCCGACGCGATCGGTGTCTGCGGCTCGGTCGAGAAAGCGCACACGAACATGTCTGACGAGGACCGGATCCTCGAGCACATCGTGGCGAACACGGACCACGCGGTGCGCGAGCCGGTCAGGCTCGACAGCCAGTGCAAGTACGCCGTCACGGCGCGGGGCCAGGCCGACGCGTACCTGCGTTTACCGACGCGGCCCGGCTACGTCGAGCGCATCTGGGACCATGCGGCCGGCGCGCTGATCGCGGCCGAGAGCGGCTGCGCGGTGACCGACATCTTTGGCAACCAGCTCGACTTCGGCCAGGGCCGGGGTCTTGAGAAGAACAAGGGCATCGTGTGCGCCCCGCCGCGGGTGCACGGGCTGATGATCGGCGCGATCGAGGCGCTGGGCATCCAACCGGCGTGATTCGGTACGTTGGCTCATTACATTGGATTCGTAGATACCGACGGCCAATTGGGCCTGGCTTCCCGATACACTGATGTAATGCTCAAGCTCACCCATGTTTGTTTAATCGCCTCAATGCTCGTCGCCGCGTGCTCGTTTGCCCAGCCGCTCACGCGTGATGGCGTGTGGACGCCGCTGCCGAGCCTGCCGATCGATATCTCGAACAACGCCGTGACCAGCGTCAACAACGGCGACGGCACGTGGTCGCTGTATTCGTTTATGGGCATCCGCTCGCCGGGGAACGGCGTGGATTCGACGGTCGAGTCGTTCAGGCTCGACTGGTCGGAGACAACCGGCGCCATCGGCGGCTGGCAGCCCATCGCCGATGCGCCGCGGCGGAACAACCGGGCGAAGGTCGCGGCGAGCGCGGTCACCGTCGCGGGCGAGGTCTACCTGATCGGCGGCTACACGACCGGTCGCCGCGAGTTCACCGAAAAGAGGCTGTTCCGCTACGAGCCGGACACGAACACCTATGCCGAGCTCGCGCCCGTGCCGACCGAGGTCGACGACACCGTGCCCGCGGTGTTCCGCGACAGGTACATCTATCTGATGTCGGGCTGGCACGGGCCGATCAACGACAACACGACGGCCGTGCAGGTGTACGACACGCAGACGGACGAATGGTCCGCGTGCACGCCGATCCCCGGGCCGTTCGACGGGCTGTTCGGTCATGTCGGCGGGATCGTTGAAGACGGCACTGTCGCGACGCTGCTCTACGCCGACGGCACGGTGAGCAACGGCGGCTTCCTGCCCTCGTCGCGTGTGTTCGCGGGCCGCGTGACCGATGCCGACCTGACAGGCATCGTGTGGACGGAGATCGAGCCGCACCCCGGGCCCAACACGTACCGCGCCGCGGGAGCGCTCGGCGAAACGCCGGGCGGCTGGATCATGGCGGTCGGCGGGACCGACAACCCGTACAACCTTTCGGGCGTCGGCTACAACGGCGTGCCTTCCGAGCCGATCGCGGGCGGGTTCGCGTATCACGCGGCGACGGGCCGCTGGCGCGAGCTCGCGTTCGAGGGCAAGCCCGCGACGATGGACCACCGCAACCTTGCGCAGCTCGGCTCCGGCTGGGCGCTCGTCGGCGGCATGACCGCGCCGCGGACGATGACCAACCAGGCGTGGCTGCTGACGCTCGACCCATGCGTCGCGGACTTCAACGGCGACGGCGAAATCGACGCGGACGACCAGGCGCTCTTCGCCGGGTTGTTCCTATCGAACAACCCGGCGGCCGATCAGAACGGCGACGGCAGGGTCACGCCCGCGGACTACAACGCCTGGGTCTACCGCGCGGTACGCGGCTGCTTGTGACCGCCCGGGAGCTCACCCCTCGAAGCCGAAGGTCAGCGGCGCGATCAGGCACGTGAGCGTGCACGAGATCACGTTGAGCGGCAGGCCGACGCGCACGTAGTCGGTGAACTTGTAGCCGCCGGGGCCCATGACCATCAGGTTCGTCTGGTAGCCCAGCGGTGAGCTGAAGCTCGCGCTCGCGGCCATCATGATCGCGAACACAAACGGCTCGAACTGCACGCCGAGCTCGATCGCGGCGGACTGCGCAACGAAGAACATCAGCACCGCCGCCGCGTTGTTGGTCACCAGCTCGGTCAGCAGCGTGGTCATGATGTAGATCAGCACGATGGCGATGAACGGGTTCGACCCAGCGACGGTTGTGATGAGCGTGCCGATGGCGTCGGCCGCGCCCGATGTCTCCATCGCCTTGCCGAGCCCGAGCGACGCCGCGATGGTGACGAGCACGATCCAGTCGACGCTCTTTCGCGCCTGCCAGCCGGAGCAGCAGCGTGTGATCAGCATGAACCCGGCGGCGATGACGGCCGCGTGCAGCATGCCGAGCTTGAGCGGCTGGCCTGAGACGGTCGGGATGGGCAGCACCGGCTGGATCGTCGCGATCAGGACCATGCCGAGCAGGATGAGGATGGAGATCACGGCCCGGTTGTGCCGAGTCGGCGCCGAGTCGGAGACCTCGCTGACGAGGTAGTAGTCGCGCGTGTTCTTGTTCTCGCTCAGGAACTGCCGCGGTGCTTCGAGCAGCAGGACGTCGCCGGAGCGCACGACAATGTCGCCGATCTTCCGACGAATCTGCTCGCCGTTGCGCGCGACCGCGATCACGACCGCGTTGTACCGCGAGCGGAACCTGCCGGCCCGGATCGTCCGACCGATCAGCGGGTGCGAGTTGCTGACCACGGCCTCGACCAGCACGCGGCTGGGCCTCGGTTCGTCGAGCTTGACGACCTGGTTCGTCGCCGGCTCCAAGCCGCGAATCTTCTGGAGATCGACGACCGACGTGACATCGCCCACGAACACGAGCCGGTCGTCGGCTTGCAGGACTTCATCGGGTCCGACCGCCGCAAGGATCGCGCCGCCGCGCTCGACCTCGGCGAGATACAGGCCCGGCAGGTGCCGGAGCCCCGCCTGCTCGATCGTCTTGCCCGGCAGCGGCCCGCCCGCGGCGACGGTCATCTCCACGGTGTACGCCCGAGCATCGCCCGATGACGACAGCACCGGTGCACGCTTCGGCAAAAGCCGCTGGCCGATCGTGAGCATGTAGAGCAGCCCGACGCACGCGACCGGCACGCCGATGAGCGCGATCGAGAACAGCCCGAGCGGGTCGTTGCCCGTCGCGGTCCACTCGCCGTGAACGACAAGGTTGGTGCTGGTGCCTATGAGCGTGCACGTGCCGCCGAGGATCGCGGCGTAGCTGAGCGGGATCATAAACGTCGATGCGCTGAAGCCATGCTGTCGCGTCCAGTCGCGCAGCGCGGGGATCATCATGGCGACGATCGGCGTGTTGTTTACGAGCCCGCTGATCGCGGTGATGGGCAGCATGAGCCGGGCGAGCGCGAGCGTCCTTGTGCGGGGCCGTCCCAAGAGCAGCGAGCCGAGCCAGCGGACGGCACCGGTCTCGTTGAGCCCGGCGACGACGACATAGAGCACGGCGACCGTGATCATGCCCGGGTTGGCCATGCCGGCGAGCGCCTCGGCGGGGGTGAGCACGCCAAGCAGCACGAGGATCGCGACAGAGGCGACCAGCACGATATCGGTGCCGGTCCGCCCGCGGGCGACGCCCACAACCATCAGCACAATCACCGCGATCGTCGCCCAGCCCTGCCACTGCACCGCGGATCTCCTACTTATGCGTCAACGATCGTCGCACCGCCGCCGCCATTCCGGAACCCGCGGCACGCACCCCGTGTATCGACGATCAGCCGGGCGTGCTCCACGATCGCCCGCCAGTCGTATGCGTTGTGATCGGTCGACACCAGCACGCAGTCCTGCTCGCCCAGCAGCTCTGGAGAAAGCTCGACGCTCGACATCGAAAGGTCGTAGTCGCGCTTGGCGGGCATATGGGGGATGTGCGGGTCGTTGTACGACACCTCGGCGCCGAGCGAACGCAGCCTCTCGATCAGCTCGAACGACGGGCTCTCCCGCTCGTCATCGACGTTGGGCTTGTACGCCAGCCCCAGCACCAGGACCTTCGAGCCCTTCACGGGCTTGCCGTGGTCGTTGAGCGCGCCGACCAGCTTGCCGATGACATACTCGGGCATCGAGCGGTTCACCTCGCCGGCCAGCTCGATGAACCGAGTGTTCATGCCCACGCCCCGGGCCTTCCACGTGAGGTAGTACGGGTCGATAGGAATGCAATGCCCGCCCAGCCCGGGCCCGGGGTAGAACGCTTGGAAGCCGAAGGGCTTGGTTTTCGACGCATCGATCACCTTCCAGACGTCGACGCCCATCGCCCCGAGCACGACCTTGAGCTCATTCACCAGCGCGATGTTCACCGCCCGGTAAATGTTCTCGAGCAGCTTCGACGCCTCAGCGATCTCCGCGGAGTCGACAAGCACGACCTCGCTGACGGCGGCGGTGTACAGATCGCGGGCGAGCTCGCCGCTGACCGCATCAACACCCCCAACGACTTTCGGTGTCGTGGCTGTTGTGCGGTCTTTCCGGCCCGGGTCTTCCCGCTCGGGCGAGTACGCGAGAAAGTAGTCGGTGCCGCAGACCAACCCGGTGGCATCGAGCTTGGGCTGCATGACGCCGCGGGTCGTTGTCGGATACGTCGTCGATTCGAGCACGATCAACTGGCCCGCGCGGAGCGAAGCCGCGATCGCGTCGGTTGCCTGCTCGACGTAGCGAAGGTCCGGCTCGCGGTGCTTGCCGAGCGGGGTGGGCACACAGATCAGGATCGCGTCGGCCTCGGACAGCCTCGTGAAGTCCGCCGTGGCTTCGAGCCTGCCCGTGGCGACGAGCTTGGAGACGTACTCATCGCCAAGGTACACGATGTAGTCCTCGCCCGCGTTGACGCGCTCGACCTTGCGAGCATCGATATCGAAGCCGAGCACACGGAAGCCCGCGTCGATCATCGCGCCGACGAGCGGCAGGCCCACGTAGCCCAAACCGACCACAGCAACCAACGCCGAACGATCGGCGATGCGGGTCTTCAGTTCTTCGGCGGCGGTGCTCATGGTTTGATCTCGCGGCCCTCGACAACACTGTCGAGCCACCCGGCGAGCTGCCTCGCGCGGTCGTGCCAGGTCTCATGACGCACAGCGGCACGCATCCGTTCGGCATCGGCCTCAGAGTGCTCGGCGTATGCCGTCTCGATCGCCGCCGCGAGGTCCGCGGTGCTCGGCGCGACCAGGGTGCGGATGCCGTGACGCCGGCGGGCGAACAGCCGATCGGATCGGGTCGGGTTGATCTGGATGATCGGCTTGCCCGCTGCCATGAATTCGAGGAGCTTACTCGAAAGCCCGAGACCCCTGCCTCGCCTCGGGCCGAGCGAGTTGACGAGCACCGACGCGCCGGCGATGAAGCCGATCGCCCGCTCGTGCGGGACACGCCCGTGCACGCCGACGCTCTCGCCGAGCAGCGATCTGATCTCGTCGGCCGTCGCCGGGGGTGTGCCGACCAGATCGAGCCGGAAGGGGCCTGTCCGCGCGTTCACCGCTTCGATCGCCTGAGCCAGCCTGAGCATGGCCGGGCCGTCCATGGCGCCGACAACCCGCACCGCCGGTCGGCCCGAGGGGTCCGGGACGGGATCGACCCTGCCGTCGAGCACGGCGTCGGGCGTTGCCATCATGAGCAGCCTGAACGCACCGCGCGCGTCCGGATAGGCCAGCCGCGCCCAGCGGTGATGGATCGGGATGGCGTGCAGCACGAGCGATGCGCTGCGGTGCACGTCACGCTCGATCGCCTGGAATGCCCCCGACCGCAGCCTCGCGAGACCCTTGGGCCGGAACCGCCAATCGATCGTGAACGGGTCCTCGAAGTCGGCGATCACGGGTGCCGGCTGCGCCCGCGAGAGCCACGGCACCAGCGACACGTTTCCGCCGGTTGGAAAGCCAGCGAGCACGGCGTCGGGCCGGTATCGCCCGAGAGCATCGAGTATCCGGGGCTTCGTGCGGTGCCACGCACGGACGGACGGGTCCGGCGGGTAAAGCACGGACGCCGAGCGTGAGATCGCCTTGCGCGACCTGCTCACCGGCGCCGCCTGCCGCTGGCGTTCACCGGGCTTGGGCTGCGCATCGGGGCGCCGATCGATGTACTCGATCTTGGCAGACGGGTGAACCCCGTTGTCGATCTGCTCGCGGCTTGCGGACACGCCCTGATACCTGGACAGCAGCACCACGCGCCAGCCGAACGCCGGGAGCTCGCGGGCGAGCTGGGTCCACCGGACGGCACGGACGCGCGTCTCCGGGAAAGACGAGGAAGTGATCACGGCCAGTGTGCGTCGCGACGCGGCAGGATCGCTCATGCCGCTGCGCTCCGCCGCCAAGGCGAGGGATCCGAGTGGAGACCCGCCCGCACTCGCACATCGCATCTCGCCGTCACCGCGGTATCTCCCCTCTCCGAGAGCGGCACGCGCCCAACGCGCTGCGGGCCGATACTACGGCAACCCACGAAATCGAACCGAAACTGCCGGCTCGCCGCGATGACGCGAATCGCAGGCATCATCCACGCACACGCCGGAGCATCGATCGAAACCGGCTGAGGATCTCCGCGACGGCCGGGCGGCACACGACACAGACAACAGCCGCGTACACCCCCAGCGCAACCACAAGCGAGACCAGCGCGCCAATCCAATCGCCCAAAGGCCACTCGCCCACGAGCGCCGTGCCCGCCGCGAGTCCCGCCGCCGACCCGAGCAGGCCGCCGGCCAACGGCCCGACGAAAATCCCGGCGGCATCCGCGACGCCGCCCCCGATCGGCCGGACCGAGACGAACACCCGCACGGGGGCCGAGATCGCGTGGAACACGGCGACCGCACCGGCGACCCAGAGCATGTCGCCCAACACGGCCGCGGGGATCACAAGCCCGAGAAACAGCACGCACTGCCCGGCCTCGACCATCAGCACCGTCCAATACCGACGCTGCGAAAGCAGCACGCTCGACGTCGTGATGCCGATGATGCTGGCGACCATGCCGATCGACAGCACCTGCACGAGCTCGGCCAGGCCCTCCCACTTGCCGGGGAACAGCAACGCGACCACCGGCTCAACGAGACCGGCCTGCAGCAGCCCGAACGGCACCGCGAGCACGGCGATCGCGCGCACGGACCTCAGGAAGGCAGCGAGCACCCGGCCCGGGTCGTCCGTCATGGTGCTCAGGGCCGGCAGCAGCACACCGATCACGTTCATCGCGACCATGCGGATGCCCTGCGTCGAGAGCGTGAACGCGAAGTAGTACACGCCGACTTCCGCGGCGGTGTACAGCAGGCCGAGCACCGCGTAGTCGGCCTGCAAAAGAATGACAACGCAGACCCGGCTCGCGAAGAGGATCCCCCCGCTGGTGACGAGCATCCGCCACCGCCGGGGCCGAAAGCGTGTGCTGAACCGAATACCGGCGAGCCGGTTGCCGACGATCAGCTGCACCAACGCGGCCAGGCTGACCGGGACGGCGAGCGCATATTCCTCCGCGGACAACGCCGCGAGCGTCAGGCCGCTCGCCGCCAGCACCAGCGTGCTCGAGAGCTCGAGCGCCGCGACCGCCCGGAAGCGCATCTCGGCGCGGAGCACCGCCTGCGCGATGTTGATCTGGGCCCGCAACAGCGGCGAGAGGGCAAGCACCAAAACGACGCCCACAACACCCGGCTCGTCGTACACATATGCCGCGACCGGCGCCGCCGCGAGCGTCAGCAGCGAAGCGGCACCGCCGACGATCAGGCCGACGTGCTGCGCGTGCGGGACCCAGAGGCCGACCTTGTGCGAGCGCTGGATCAGGATGTCCCTGAGACCGATGTTCTGCATCAGCTCCATCAGCGACAGCGCGGTCCGCGCAAGGGCCATCAGCCCGAACGCCCGCTCGCTGACCATCGCTGCCAGGGCCAGCTGGGAGACCAGCGAGACCCCGCGGGACCCGAGGGTCTGCACGATGAGCCACGCGAAGCCGGCCGCGGTGCGGTCACCGAGAGAGGCGGCCGCCCCCGCCGGCCGCTGCTTCTCGCGTCGTCCCATCACCGCTGCCCTTCGATCCCCCGGTGGGGGAGGCCATGACTCGGATCGCTCGCCGTGCGGCGCGGGCCTACTGGTCGTAGCCAACAAACGTCGGCAGCGAGTGCCCCGCGTCGATCAGCGTCTTCTCACGGCTCGCAAGTTCCATGTCGGTGTCGACCATCATCGCCGCGAGCTGCTCGACGCTCGTCGTCGGCTCCCAGCCGAGCTTGTCTTTCGCCTTGGACGGATCACCCAGCAGCAGGTCGACCTCGGCGGGCCGCAGGTACCGCTCGTCGAACTCGACATGGTCCTCGAAGTTCAGCCCGGCGTGCTTGAAGGCCATGTCGGCGAACTCGCGGACGCTGATCGTCCGGCCGGTCGCGATCACGTAGTCGTCCGGCGTGTCCTGCTGGAGCATGCGCCACATCATCTCGACATAGTCGCCTGCGAAGCCCCAGTCGCGCTTGCTGTCGAGGTTGCCCAGGAAGACCTTGTTCTGCAGGCCCATCTTGATCCGGCCAACGGCCCGTGTGATCTTTCGGGTCACGAACGTCTCGCCGCGACGCGGGCTCTCGTGATTAAAGAGGATGCCGCACGAGGCGTGCATGCCGTAGCTCTCGCGGTAGTTCACCGTCGCCCAGTGGGCCATGACCTTCGCACAGGCGTACGGGCTGCGCGGGTAGAACGGCGTCGTTTCTTTCTGAGGCGTTTCGACGACCTTGCCGTACTGCTCCGAGCTGCTCGCCTGGTAGTACCGCACCTGCTGGCCCGACTTGCCTTGGAACTCGCGGACGGCTTCCAGCAGTTTGAGCGCGCCCATGCTGACGGTCTCGGCCGTGTAGATCGGCATGTCGAACGACACGCGCACGTGGCTCTGCGCGCCGAGGTTGTAGACCTCGTGGGGCTTCACCTCGTCCATGACCTTGGTCAGCACGTTCGCGTCGCACAGGTCGCCGTAGTGCAGCTTGAGCCTGGCGTTGTCGACGTGCGGGTCGGCGTAGATGTGGTCGACGCGGTCGGTGTTGAAGCTGGACGCCCGGCGGATGATGCCGTGGACCTCGTACCCCTTGCCGAGCAGCAGCTCGGCGAGGTAGCTGCCGTCCTGCCCGGTGATACCGGTGATAAGCGCGCGTTTGGTATCAGCCATGCCGATTCAGCCCCTCTGCTGCGTGCGGTTCGGAAGCGGAGTCTAGACGCACCCGGCGGCCCAATTGTTCGCCGGCGTACCCGTGATTCAGAGCGTTTTCGGACGTTTCAGCGGCGTTGCGGACATCAGCCCGGCCCAGCGTCGTCGCCGTCAGCCCAGCGAGCCCGACGGCGAGCACGATCGGCCCAGCGACGCGCCACGCCCGAACCGGCGAGGGCTGTGGCAGCGGCCCCAGTGTCCCGTCGTCTCGATCGCCCCGCGCGCACAACGCCGACGCCACAGCGAGCAGCAAGAGCACAAACGGCTCGTAGTACCGCTGCCAGGTGTTGGCATTCACAACCTGCGCCGCGGCGAACCCGGCGAGCGCGACCAGCAACAGCCACCGCCGACGCGCTGGGAGCGCCGACCCGCACGCACCCGCCATGGCGCCGCCGAACGCCGAGAGCACGAGCAGCACGACAGACGTTCGATCACCCACGACGGGCCCGGCTTGGATCAGCCGCCAGTACCCGCCCTCGCGGCCAGCCTCAAGGCTGAACGTTGACGGACCAATAAGCGCAAGCACGACACCAACAACGGCACCCGCTGCGGCGAACACCGCCGCTCGTTGCCACGACTCGCGCAATCCCCCCCACCACCACGCAGCGAAGAACGGCGCGTAGAGCCCGGCAAGCATCAGGATGTACGCCGGCGCGATCAGGCTCAGCCGAGACTGCACATCCGGGTGCGCACCGCCCGACTGCCCCGCGAACGTCGGCGGCACGAGACCGCCCCAGACCCAGACGAACAGCGCGAGCACCGCCACCGCCGGCAGCGCCGTCGCAATGGCAAGCAGCGTTCGTCGGGTCTTGCGTGCTAGCACATCTCGCCCCAGCAGCAGCGAACCCGATGCACCGAGCCAGCCGGCCGCGACGACCCCACCCGCCGCCCACACGTGGCTCTGCCGAAGCAGCACGAGCCCGAGCATCGCGAGACCGACAGCAATCCACGCCAGCCCGGCCGGCGGTCGCAGGCACAGCAGCAGCACCGCGAGCACGCCGAGCCAGCCGGCGTTGTCCGGCAGAACAGTCGTCCCCGCGTGCACCACGTAGGCCGAAGCCGCCAGCGGCAACGCTACAACCCAGCCAAGGCCCCACCGCGACTCGCGAGCCGCCCACCACGCCAGCGCACCGACGAGCAACGCCCCGATGCCCGCCGCGATCAACTCAAGTGTCACCTGCGACGCGCCGAACTTCGCCGCGCCGGCCAACAGCCAATGAAACCCCGGCGTCGTAGCCGACAAGTAGTTGCTTACATCCGCGACCGGCCAGGTCGCGGTGAAGCCCTCGATGACAACGAGGTGATACGCCCGCGCATCGAACGCGGCACGCTGCGACTCAAACCCGATCAGAACCAACGCTGCGTAAATGGTGAACGTGGCGAGCGCCAGACCTGCGGCACCGATCGGGAACCCGCCGCGCTCCGGGCTCGGCGCGCTCACGCCGACCCGCCATCATCCGATGGCTTACGCGCCACGAGCCACTCGTGCCCGTACCACAGCCGGCTCGCCGCCCCGCGCGACTCGACCGTCAGGCCCGATGCCTCGCACCAGCCCGCGACATCATCGATCGGCGCGTAGCGGATCCATTGCTTGGCCATCACAAGGTCGTGCCCGCGGTTCGCGGCCGCGCGCCACAACGGCTTGCGGCACATGTCCTTGTACAGCAGCATCCCACCCGGCGCAAGCGAGGCCGCCGACTGCTCGATCACCTTGGGCCACTCGCTCGGCGGCAGGTGGTGCATGACATCAACGATGCTCACGACATCGAACGCGCCCGTAGGCCAGGCGTCGCCCGCGTCCCACTGCACGAAGCTGATGCCGGTGTGCCCCGACTTCTCTGCTGCCGCCTTGCCGACCGCGACCGCGTCGGACGAGACGTCGAACCCGGTCGAGCTGCAGGGCTCTTCGTTCAGCCGGCCCTCGGCGTGCAGCAGGTTCAAGAACAGGCCCGTGCCGCAGCCGACATCGAGCACCCGGCTGCCCGCGGGGACCTGCTCGATGAGCAGTTCAAATGGACAGATGTACGGCCGATACTTGTTCATCAGGTGCCAGATGGACCGGCCGCTGCCGTAGACACGGACCGCCGCGTCGGACAGCGACCGCGCCGTCCGAGCCGTCTGGACCATCTCACCCATCTGGGCCGTGCCGTTGCTCTGTGCCGATGCGGTCACGCGTCACGCCCTCCAGCAAGCCGGGGCGACGCCCGCCTCAAGCCGCCATCCCCCGCTTCCAGCCGCCATGCTATGTTCCACTGCCGCAATTCGCTCCGGAACAGAGGACCCACAGATGCCCAACCAGTCATCGCCCGATCGATCCGACGACTTCACCCCGCCTCACCTCCGGACCACGCAACCGGAGGCCGAACAGCTCGACCTCGCCGGGGCCAAGGTGGTTATCACGGGCGGGGCCGGCTTCCTGGGCACGGCCCTCGTCCACAACCTCCGCACCCGGGGCGTCACCGACATCTTCATCCCGCGCCGAGCCGACTTCGACCTCACGACCGAGTCCGCCTGCGCGAAGCTGTACGAGGAATCCAGGCCAGACGTTCTCATCCACCTCGCGGCCGAGGTCGGCGGCATCGGCGCCAACCGCGACAACCCGGGCCGATACTTCTTCGCCAACATGGCCATGGCCCTGCACCTCATCGAGCAGGCGCGCATCAATAACCTGACCAAGCTCGTCATGGCCGGGACGATCTGCGCCTATCCCAACCACACGCCCGTCCCGTTCAAGGAAGAGAACCTCTGGGACGGCTACCCCGAGGTCACCAACGCGCCCTACGGCGTCGCCAAGAAGGCCGCCATGGTCATGCTCGACGCCTACCGCATGCAGTACGGCATGAGGTCGGCTTACTGCCTGCCGGTGAACCTCTACGGGCCCAACGACAACTTCGACCTGCACACCAGCCACGTCATCCCCGCGCTCATCCGCAAGTGCGTCGAGGCGCGCGACAGCGGCACCGACTCGATCGAGGTCTGGGGCACCGGCAGCGCGAGCCGCGAGTTTCTCTACGTCGACGACGCGGCCGAGGGCATCATCCGCGCGGCCGAGACCATGAACGAGCCAATCCCGCTCAACCTCGGCACGAGCCACGAGATCAAGATCAAGGACCTCGTCCATCTCATCGCCCGGCTGACCAAGTTTTGCGAGGACGATGCGCAGCTCGAGAGCAAGATCCGCTGGGACACCACCAAGCCCGACGGCCAGCCCCGCCGATGCCTCGATACGACCCGCGCGAAAGAAAACCTCGGCTGGCAGGCCGAGGTCGGGTTCGAGGAGGGGCTGCGGCGGACCATCGAGTGGTTCGAGGGCAACCGCGCGTCGTGAGCGTTACCGGCGGCGGCGCGACGCCAGCAGTCCGCCCACGCCGAACAGCGCTGCCGAAGCCGGCGCGGGGATCGGGCGGATCACGAAGTCGAACGTGAAACTCGTCAGGTCGGGGCCGGTCTGCTGGTTCCAGAACACGTAGTCACCCGCCGGCAAGAAACCGCTGAACCCGATCGCGCCGAACGCCGAACCGATCGCGGGTAGGACGTCTGTCCCGACGGCGGGCGGGCCGTAGAGCACAAAGCCGAGCAGATCATCCGGCGTCGGGTTGTCAGGATCGACGGTGAACGTCGAGCCCTGCTGGACACCGAGGAACGCCGCGAAGTCGGGCGACTGATAGTCGACCAGGTTGATCGCCACTAGCTCGGAGCCGGCGGGCACGGTGAAGCGGAAGTAGTCGATGTCGCCGTCGACGACCGTGCCGCTGAGCGTGTTCACGCCGTCGGCGGCCGGCAGCTCAAGCGGGGCGAAGCGGTCGCCCGTGATGTCGCCGTCGGCCAGCTCGTCGTAGCTGAACTGGGCCAGCGTGGGCGAGACGGCGAGCGCGGCGGCGGTTGCCGCGCCGAGCAAACGAATAGCGTTCATGTCGGTCCTCTCTCGTTGTTGTCGCGGCCGCTCTGCTGAGCGGTCCGTCCCCACACACGCAGCATACCGGCTCCCGACGGCCGCACACACCCACCGAAACCCCAAATATCGCTGCCAAGTAGCTTTTGTTCAGCGTTCTCGGGCCTTGGGTCGGCGGGCCCGCCCTTCCCGGCCCGGACCGCCCGAACGCAGTACTACACTCAACGTTCCCAGCCGGCCGATGGCCAGTGCTGGGCACGACGGGTGGGCGACGACGCCATGCCGCCCCCCGCGAGGATCGACGCGCTGGCCCCGACGGGCTCGGCCGGCCCCAGCGATCGAAGCGTCAGGAGTCTCACGATGCGAGTGTTGGTCACGGGCAGCAGCGGTCTGATCGGCTCCGAAGCCGTCACCTTCTTTGACAACATGGGCTTCGATGTTTCGGGCGTCGACAACAACATGCGGGCCGACTTTTTCGGGCCCAAGGGCGACACGCTCGGCAACCTCGCCCGGCTCGAGGCCCAGTGCCAGCGCTTTACGCACTACCAGCAGGACATCCGCGACCGCGGCGGCATCGAGGAACTCTTCAAGACGATCAAGCCCGAGCTGATCATCCACGCCGCCGCCCAGCCCAGCCACGACCTCGCCGCCTCGCGCCCGTTCGATGACTTCGATGTCAACGCCGTCGGCACGCTGAACCTGCTCGAGGCCACGCGCCGGCAGTGCCCCGAGGCCGTCTTCATCCATGTCTCGACCAACAAGGTCTACGGCGACGCGCCCAACCACCTGAACCTCGTCGAGAAAGAGACGCGCTGGGACTACGCCGACGCCGCCTACGAGCACGGCATCGCCGAGACCATGTCCATCGACCAGTGCACGCACTCCTTGTTTGGAGCCAGCAAAGCCGCGGGCGACATCCTCGCCCAGGAGTACGGCAAGTACGACGGCATCGAGCTCAAGACAGGCGTCTTCCGCGGCGGCTGCCTCACCGGGCCCCAGCACGCCGGCGTCGAGCTGCACGGCTTCCTCAACTACCTCGTGAAGGTCGCTCTCGAAGAGGGCCCGTACACCATCTTCGGCTACAAGGGCAAGCAGGTCCGCGACCAGATCCACTGCCACGACGTCATCAACGCGTTCTGGCACTTCGCGCAGAACCCGAGGCCCGGCGAGGTCTACAACCTCGGCGGCGGCAAGGGCAACGCCGCCAGCCTGCTCGAGTGCGTCTCCATGATCGAACAGCGCACCGGCACCAAGCCCGACCTGACCTATTCCGACACCAACCGCATCGGCGACCACATCTGCTACTACTCGGACCTCCGCAAGCTGCGGAGCCACTACCCGGACTGGGACCTGACCTACTCGCTCGACAGGATCGTTGACGAGATGATCGAGGTCACGAGCAACCTGCAAAGGGCCTGAACCGCCCCCACTAATTCGCCGACCGAATTCGGGGGGATACTTCGGCGTGCGGATCACGATCATCAACCAGTTTTACGTGCCGGACGTCGCGCCGACCGGCCAGCTCTGCGGCATGCTCGCCGAGAACTGGGCCGACCCCGCGGGCCACGACCACGACGTCACCGTCGTCGCCAGCCGGGGCGGCTATTCGGAAGACGCCCGCAAAGCCACGGACCGAGACTCAACCAAGAGCACCGTCCGCGTGCACCGCGTCTGGACGCCGCGCCTCGGCAAGGCCAACCTCATCAAGCGCCTGACGGACTACGCCTTCTTCTACCTCGGCACGTTCCTCAAGCTGCTGTTCATGCCGCGGCAGGACGTGATCATCAGCCTGACCACGCCGCCGCTGATCGCCTGGGCAGGAGTGCTGCACAAGCTCATCCACCGCAGGACCAAGCTGATCCTGTGGAACATGGACTGCTACCCCGAGGCGCCCGAGCGCATCGGCATGATCAAGACCGACGGCGGCATGAGCAGGCTCGTCCAGCTGTTCAACGGCGGCCTCTTCAAGCGCCTCGACCACCTGATCAGCCTCGACCAGGCGATGCAGGATCTGCTGATGGATCGCTACAAGCCAAGTAACCGCGAGCTGCCCGCGACGGTGATCCCAAACTTCGAGGCCGCGGACTTCTACCCGCTCGAAGCAGAGCACGGCGAGTGGGAGGGCGTCGATCGGCTCGGGCTCGCGGGCAAGTTCGTCGTGCTCTACATGGGCAACATGGGCGTCGGCCACGACTTCGACACCGCGCTCGACGCGGCCGAGCTGCTGCTCGATGACGAGCAGATCCACTTCATCTTCAACGGCGGCGGCGGCCGAAAGGAAGAGGTCGCCAAGGAGGCCCTTCGCAGGAATCTGCGGAACGTGACCGTGCAGAGCTACATCCCCAAGGCCGAGCTGCCAAGCCTGATGGCGGCCGGGTCGGCGGCGCTGATCACCCTCCGCGATACCATGCTGGGTGTTATGAGTCCGAGCAAGCTCCACGGCAATCTGGCGATGCGGCTGCCCGTGCTCTACGTCGGGCCGGCCGGCAGCAACGTGGACTTCGCCGTCCAGCAGCACAGCTGCGGCAGGACCATTCCCGTCGGCGACGCCAAGGCCCTGGCCTCGACGATCCGCGAACTCGCCGGCGACCCTGCCCAGCACGAGCAGATGCGCATCGCCGCCCGGCGTGCGTTCGACGAGGCGTACAACGACCGCGCCGTGATGCCGCAGTTCGATCGCGTGATCGAGCAGGTGACTGCGACTCTCACGACAGGTGCCGCGTCGTGAGCAACCCGAACGCCAACCCGAGCCCGAAGGCCGCCCGGCACCGCGGCCGCGTGCCGCCGATCTCAGAGATGACCGGCGACTTCGCCACGGTCACCCGCGAGCTCGCGCCGAGCCTGCCCAGGCCCCCGGTCTCGGTCGTGATCCTGACGTTCAACGAGGCCGACAACATCGGCCCGTGCATCGACTCGTGCGCCTGGTGCGACGACATCCACGTGCTCGACTCGGGCTCGACCGACGGCACGCAAGAGATCGCACGCGCCCACGGCGCAACCGTGCACGAGAACCCGTTCCAGTCCTTCGGCCAGCAGCGCAACTGGGCGATCGACAACATCGAAACGACGCACGACTGGCAGCTCCAGCTCGATGCCGACGAGCGCTGCACCGCGGGCATGATCGAGGAGATGCACCGCCGGCTGCCTACCGACGAGCTCGACGCCTTCCGCTGCCCCTCGATGCTCGTCTTCATGGACCGCTGGCTCCGCCACGCCAGCGAATACCCGGTCTACCAGGTCCGCCTGTTCAACAAGCACAAGAGCCGGTTCGCCGACCACGGCCACGGCCAGACCGAGGACCTCACAGGCCCGGTCGGCTCGCTCGCCATGCCCTACGTCCACCACAACTTCTCCAAGGGCCTGGAGGAATGGTTTGAGAAGCACAACCGCTACTCGTCGCTCGAGGCCATCGAGATCCGCGACATCATCCGCGGCAAGGACCTGTTCTCGAGCGACATCCCCCGCTCGCTCCAGCCCAAGCTCTTCGGCAACGTCGTGCAGCGCCGACGATGGGTCAAGAGCAAGATCTACCCGAGGCTGCCGGCCAAATGGGTCGTGCGGTTCATCTGGATGTACTTCTTCCGCCTCGGCATCCTCGACGGGCTCGCGGGCCTGCGGTTCTGCCTGTGCACGTCCGCGTATGAGCTGCTGATCGACCTGAAGATCACCGAGCTGCGGCTCGCCGACAAGGGCATCGCGCAGAAGCCGCCCGAGCCGAGCCGGACGCCCAGGCCCCAGCCCAGCATCACCGAGACGCGCAGCCCGGTGCTGCCGCAGCACGCCGGCGAGAGCCACCACCAACACCAGCACCACAACGGTCACGCCGACGCCGACAACCGCCCGCGCGCCGGCAACCCGACCAGCAGCCCCGTCCCGCGCCCAGGACCCGCACCCCAGGAGGACGACGTGGGTGTCATCAAAACCACAAGCCCCTGGACGACCAAGCAGAACATCGGCCGCGTGCTCTGGGCCACGGTCGAGAAGACCCTCTTCCGCTGGTCGTTCCACAACTGGTACGGCTGGCGCAACATGCTCCTGCGCCTGTTCGGCGCGAGCGTGCACCCCACCGCGCGCCTCCGCCGATCCGTCCACATCGAGATCCCCTGGAACCTGACGCTGCACGAGTACGCCGGCGTGGGCGACGCCGCGATCCTGTACTGCCTGGGCCCGGTGACCGTCGGCACGCACGCGACCATCAGCCAGTACGCCCACATCTGCGCCGGCACGCACGACTTCAACCAGCCGACCTTCCCGCTCATCCGCCCGCCGATCGTCATCGGCAAGCAGGCGTGGATCGCCGCCGACGCCTTCGTCGGCCCGGGTGTCACCGTGGGCGAGGGCGCGATCCTCGGCGCAAGAGGCTGCGCGTTCCGCGACCTCGAGCCCTGGATGATCCACGGCGGCAACCCTTCCAAGCCCCTCCGCCCCCGCAAGCGATTCGATACCGAGGGCAACCCCCACCCCGAGCAGGCGGAGGACAGCCCCGAAGCTGAGCAGGACACCGGGCACGAGACCAAGACCGAGCACGAGCCCGCCGAGCCGACGGACACCCCGGCATGACCGCGCACGACGCCGATGCGCACTTTGCTCAGCACCCGCCGATCATTCTCATCGGCACGCAGCGCTCGGGCACAACGTACCTCGGCGACGCGCTAGGCCGCCAGCCCGACGCCGCGTACTGGATCGAGCCGCGCCACGTCTGGGTCCGTGGTAACGCTTACACGCCCGACGACCGTCTGACCGCCGACCACGCCACGCCCAGAGTCCGCTCGCAGATCCGCAAGACGTTCTACGATTACACGCGAAAGCAGTCCCGCCCTCGCCTGACCGAGAAGACCCCGAGCAACTGTCTCCGGCTGCCGTTCATCGACGCGGTCTTCCCCGAGGCCAAACTCCTGCTGATCGTCCGCGACGGCCGGAGCGTGCTGCGTTCGACGGGTGAGATCATCAACAAGGGAATGCCGACCAGCCGCATCGTGCGGCGAGCGCTCGAGACGCATCCCGCCGACTGGCCCGCCGAGTTCGGCCGCCTCGCCAGCGCCGTGACTCGCAAGGTCACCAAGAAGCCGCTCCGCTACTGGGGCCCCCGCCCGCCCGGCTGGCGCGACTGGATCGGCCTGCCAGCGGACGCCATGCTCGCCAACCAGTGGGTCGGCGGCCTGTCCACGGCGCTCGACGACGCCGAGACGCTCAACCGGCAGCACGACGGCGATCGCGTGCTGGTCTTCAAGTACGAGCAGCTCATGCGCGAGCCCCGCGAGACAGCCTCGCGCATCGCGGCATTCTGCGAGCTTGCTGATCAGGACGCCTTCGTTGACTACATCACCTCGACCGCCGACGCGACACGCATGGACAAGTGGCGCGCGCAGTTCGACGACGCGACGCTCGAACAGATCGAGCCGATCATGCGCGACAAGCTCGAATCCCTCGGATACACCTGGTGAGACCCAGCACGAGATTTAGCACGAGACCCATGGCATGACCTCGATCGATCAGCTCATCAAACGCGTCCGCTCCGGGCCCCGGCCGATCGTCATCCTCTCGCACCGCCGCTCCGGCACGCACCTGACCATCGACCTGATCCGCAAGCAGTTCGAAGGCACGACACCGCCGATGCGACCGTTCGCGTCGCTCACCACGCTGTACCTCTCGATGGACAAGCTCCGCCCCGGCCACCACGCGCCGATGTCGGCCGAGGCGGCCGTCGGCAAGCTCACCAACGCCAAGCACCTGGTCATGAAGACCCACGCCCGGCCCGACGCCGACGGCAGGCTGCCCGAGTTCGAAGACAACGAGCCGCTCATCCAGGCCATGATCGACCACGCGTTCAAGATCAACGTCGTCCGCGACGGCCGCAACGTGCTCTCATCCCAGCACCTCTACGAACAGGGCTACAACCCCGACGCGCGGCTGCCGACCAGCGAGTTTCTCCGCACGAGCTTCCAGGGCGAACCCAGGCCCGCGTTCTGGGCCGGCCACGCAACGTCGTGGAAGCACACGCCCGATGTCCTCACGGTCACGTTCGAAGACATCATCAAGTCCACCGGCGATGTTCTCGGCCGAATCGGCGAGCACCTCGGCATCGAGCCGCGCCGCACACGGCCGCTGTTGCCGATGAAGCAGCCGATCAGCAAGCTCGGCCGGGCGCTGAACCGTGCGCTAGCGCGCGGCGAGACCACCGCCATCGAGGGCCGGCCCAGCAAGGGCGTCGCCCCGGTCAAGTGGCGCGACGCGTGGTCGGCCGACGACCGGCGGCACTTCGACGAGCACGCCGGCGCCACGCTCATCGAGCTCGGCTACGAACCCGACCACAGCTGGGCGAGCGGCGGATGAGGATCCTGCACGTCATGTCCCGCCTTCGGCTCGAAGACGGCGGCGTCGTGCGCGCTGTGCTCGACCTCGCCGGCGCCTCCGCGGCGGCGGGCCACAGCGTTGCAGTCGCGACATGGGACGGAACCGACGCGCCCGACACGTGGAACGGCTCGGCCGGTTGCCCGCGGCTGGTCACATTCGACCAGCCGACGCGAACGGGCTCGCTCTCGCTCTCGGCCGCCGGCGTGGTGCGCGACGAGATCCGCGCCGCCGACGTGGTGCACCTGCACACGCCGTGGGATCAGGTCAACCGCACCGTCGGTCGCCTGTGCGAATCGCTGAAGACGCCCTACGTCATCTCAATCCACGGCATGCTTGACGACTGGTCCATGTCGCAACGCGGGTTCAAGAAGCGCTTCTACCTCGCCTACGCCGGTCGGCGGCTGCTCGAGCGCGCCGCGTTCGTGCACTGCACCGCGGGGGCCGAGCTCGAGCAGAGCAAGGTCTGGTACCCGCGCGGCACCGGGCGTGTCGTGCCGCTGGTCTTCGACATCGAGCCCTACCGCGACCTGCCCGGGCCGGAGCTCGCACGCGAGGCCTTCAACATCGACCCCGGCACACCGACGGTGCTGTTCCTGAGCCGGATCCATGTGAAGAAGGGCGTGCACGTGCTCGTCAAGGCCGCGGCACACCTGCGGGATGCGGGCGTCGAGTGCCAGACGCTCATCGCCGGCACCGGCGACCTTGCGTACGAGTCGGGGATCCGCAGCCAGATCGATGCCATGAAGCTCGGCGATCGAGTCCGCATGCTCGGCATGGTCAAGGGTCAAGACAAGGTCAGCATCTATCAGGCCGCCGATGTCTTCGCACTGCCCACCAGCCAGGAGAACTTCGGCTTTGTCCTGCCCGAAGCCCTCGCCTGCGGCACGCCCGCGATCACGACCAAGGGTGTCGACATCTGGCCCGAGCTCGAAGGCTCGGGATCGACCATGATCGTCGAGCAGACACATGAGGCGTTCGCCGAGGCGATCGCAGGGCTGCTCGTGGACGACGAACGCAAACGCGACATGGGCAACAAGGGCCGGGAGTGGGTGCTCGATTACCTCGAACCGACGTCCGTGCAACGCATGTACGACGAGATGTACGCCGACGCGGTCAATTGATCGAAGCCCCCTCTCCCCCGCGGGGAGAGGGTGGCCGAGCGCAGCGAGGTCGGGAGAGGGGAGGAACGTCCACCCCCAGCTCAACTGTCGGCCTCCCCTCACCCTGATCGCTTCGCGATCTGTCCCTCTCCCCGCGGGGGAGAGGGGGGCGTTCAGCGCGCGACAACGCCGCGGCGTCGAAACACCGCGGCGTTGCCGTGGAGAGAGAGAGATCCTGGAATCAGGCTGCGCGACGAGTCCGGCGGGCGGTCGAGCGACCACCGATCTTGCCAGCAACTGCGCGAGTTGATTTGCGGGTGGTGGTGCGAGCCGTCGTCTTGCGGGCGGCGGGCTTGCGGGCCGGGCTCTTGCGAGCGGTGGTCCGCTTGGCGGCAGTCTTGGGTGCCGAACGCTTGGCGGTCGTCCGCTTGGCCGGGGTGCGCTTCGTGGCGGTCTTGGTTGCGGTGCGCTTCGTTGCTGAACGGGTGGCCGTGCGAGTCGCCGGCTTCTTGGCGGTCGAACGCTTGGCGGTTGTGGTTGTCTTCCGCTTCGCGGTGGTGCGCTTGGCCTTAGCGGCCGTGGTCTTGCGGCCGGCGGTCGAAGCCTTGCGGGCCGTCGGGCGGGTCGTCTTCTTTGCAGCCGGCTTGCGAGCGGTGGTGCGCTTGGCGGCCGACTTCGTTGTGGTCCGCTTCGTGGCAGCGCGCTTGGTCGCGGTGCGGGTCGCCGGCTTCTTGGCCGTGGTCCGCTTCGCGGTGGTTGTGGTCTTCCGCTTGGCGGTCGTCTTTGTTGCGGGCTTGGTCGCCGAATTCTTCGCGGGGGTGCGCTTCGTGGCGGTCTTGGTTGCGGGCTTGGTCGTCTTCTTCGCGGCCGAGCGCTTGGCGGCAGGCTTCGTGGTCTTCTTCGCAGAGGGTTTGGTGGTCTTCTTGGCCGTGGTCTTGGTTGCGGTGGTGCGCTTCGCGGCGGGCTTGCGGCCGCTGGTGCGGGCGGTGGGACGCTTGCTGGCGGCGCCGCGGGTCGTCCGTTTCGTCGTCGATCGTCGGGTGGTCGAGGCCATGACATGCTCCTGGTGCGCGGCATCCATACTCACAGATGGAACCGGCCGAAGGGGTCCCGGGAGTCTCATGCTCGTCCCGGGCGGGTTGATGCCGCGGCCGCTCGCACACGCAAGTCGTCCCGCGATGCCGCATTTGTCGTCACGACCGGCCCTCGGCTTGGCTTTTTTCGGACATGCGCACAAAATTGCGGCCGATCGGGCCGACAATCGCGCGGCCCTTGCGCACCGGACGCGCCCCGCACCGCAACAATCGCACCACTCCACGCGACCACCGATTCCCCCTCCGCACCGAAAGATCCGCCCGTGACGACGCCCGTCCAACCCGCCGACTGGTCGCCGACAAGCTGGAAGACCAGGCTCGACCCTCAACAAGTTCTCTACACCGACCGCGACGCCGTGGAGCGCGCGACGGCCAAGCTCGCGAGCCTGCCGCCGCTGGTTACGAGTTGGGAGATCGACAGCCTGCGAGACAAGATCGCGGCCGCCCAGCGCGGCGAGTCGTTCCTGCTCCAGGGCGGCGACTGCGCCGAGAAGCTCGACGACTGCCGGCCCGAGCCGATCACGAGTCGACTCAAGATCCTGCTCCAGATGTCGCTCGTGCTCGTGCACGGCCTCGGCCGACCGGTCGTGCGCGTCGGCCGTTTCGCGGGGCAGTACGCCAAGCCTCGCTCGAGCAAAACCGAAACCAAACAGATCGACGGCAAGCCCGTCGAGCTGCCCAGCTACTTCGGCGACCTGGTCAACCGCGACGAGTTCACCCCCGAGGCCCGCAACCCCGACCCGCACCTGATGGTCCGCGGTTACCAGCACGCGGCGATGACCATCAACTTCATCCGTGCGCTCATCGACGGCGGCTTCGCAGACCTGCACCACCCCGAGTACTGGGACCTAAGCTTCATGGGGTCGGCCAAGCTCGAGCCTCCGCTGCGCGAGCAGTACCAGAAGATGTCCCGCGAACTGGCCGGGGCGCTGAGGTTTATGGAGAACCTCGGCGAGAAGGCCGTCGACGACCTGACCCGCGTCGACTTCTACACCAGCCACGAGGGGCTGAATCTCTTGTACGAATCCGCGCAGACGCGCGAAGTCCCGCGAAAGACCGGCTTCTACAACCTGACCACTCACCTGCCGTGGATCGGTGAGCGCACCCGGGACATCGATGGCGCGCACGTCGAGTACTTCCGTGGCATCCGCAACCCGGTTGGCATCAAGCTCGGCCCGGCCGCCGACGGCGACACCGTGAGCGCCCTGCTCGACCGCCTGAACCCGACGAACGAGCCCGGCCGCGTCGTGCTCATCGTCCGCATGGGTGCCGAGCACGTCGAGAACAGCCTCGGCCCGCTGATCCAGAGCATCGGCGACCGCACCGTCCTCTGGGTCTCCGACCCGATGCACGGCAACACGCGATCGACATCATTTGGCCGAAAGACGCGATCGGTCGACGACATCCGCACCGAGCTCGAAGCCAGCATCGACATCCACAACCGCCTCGGCACCCACCTCGGCGGCGTGCACCTCGAGCTCACCGGCGAGGACGTCACCGAATGCGTCGGCGGCGCGACCGACATCACCGAGGACCAGCTCGACAGCAACTACGCGACCGCGCTCGACCCGAGGCTGAACTACCAGCAGGCCCTCGAGCTCGCGTTCCTGCTCGCGAACAAGCTGGCATGAGGACAGGCATGATCGCGCACCTCCTCAGCCTCGTCCTCTGCCTCCCTCTCCCCCCCGGGGAGAGGGTGTCGAGCGAAGCGAAGACGGGAGAGGGGAAGCAGCAGGCCGAGCCCGCCGTACCCGTCACCCCCCTCGCCAAAACACGTACGATCGGCGAACCCGCCGACGACGCCACCCCCGATCTCATCCTCGTCCCCGGCATCGGCCTCTCGCTCGAAGTCTGGCGGCCCTGGATGGTCGCCAACGCCAACCGCTACCGCATGCACGCGGTCACCCTGCCCGGCATGGCCGGCACCGCCCCCCCGCCGCTGCCCGAGCCGCCGACGAGCGACACGCCTTTCCTCGACAACGCCGCGGCAGCCATCGCCGAGTACATCAAAGACAACGACCTCGATCGGCCCATCGTCATCGGTCACGGCACAGGCGGCATGGTCGCGATGCTCACCGGCGTGCGCACGCCCGAGCTCGTCGGCGGCGTGGCCTCGATCACCATGGCGCCGGCCGTGCCCATCGCACGCTCGGCGCTGACCGAGCAGCAGCGGGCCGAGCAGGCGTTCGCGATCATCCGGAACCGCAACGCGGCGATGACCGAGTCGGCAGTCGCCAGCGCTCTGCAAACGACCTACAGCAACACCCTCGCGGACGGGCCTCTCCGCGACCGCGTGCTCGACGACGCGTCCCGCTGCGGCGTGCACGTGCTCAGCCAGTACTGGCCCGAGGTCGCGTTCCTTGATCTCATCGACGAGATCGCGGCGAACGAGTCGCTGCCGGTGCTGCTCTGCCTGCCCAAGCTCGGCCCGTTCCGGTTCGCGGATCAGTGGCACGCGATCGCCGACGCCGCCGACGCGATCATGCTCGTCGAGTTCCCGGCATCACGCTCGTTCTGCCACTACGACGAGCCGGAGCGGTTCGAGGCATCGCTGCAAGTGCTGATCGAGCGGTCACGCGCGCACGACTGACATGTACCGCTCGTACATCGCGTCCAGCGAGCTCGGGATCACGCGGACCTCGCCGACGGTGGTCATGAAGTTCACATCGCCGCCCCACCTGGGAACGAGATGAACATGCACGTGCTGCGGCACGCCCGCCCCGGCTGCCCGGCCCTGATTCAGGCCGACATTGATGCCGTGGGGCTCGAGCGTTCGCTCCATAAGGTCGGTCGCGCGATCAACCAGTGCCCACAGCGCGGCCCGCTCGTCCGTCGAGTACTCAAGCAGCCGCATCCGGCTCTCGCCGAGCGCCACGAGCAAATGCCCGTTCGCGTACGGGAACCGGTTGAGGAAGATCATGCCGAAGTCGGTCCGCTCGATAACGTGGTTCGCCGCGTCGTCCTCGGGCGTGAGCCAGTAGTCACGGATGAAGCAGCCGGTGTCCGCCTTCGCCTTGCGGGCGGCGTCCTGCTTCTCGACGCGTCCCAGCTCTTCGAGGTAGGCCATGCGCCAGGGCGCGTGGAGCCGGTCGGAGCCCGGGCCGTCGTTCGCCTTCGTCGGGTTGGCAGGATCGTGCGGGTCGTGCCGGTTGTTCGGGTCGGGTGCCACGCACGATCGTACCCCGAACCTCCCGAGCCGCGCCGCGGGGGCCGATATCTCCGGCAAGGAGCTCCCGCCATGAGCGATGTCACGATCGACCCGGGCACAACCATCGCCGGCATCCTGACGCCCGGCATCGTCAGCGTGTCGATGGACGACTCGCTGGAGACGGTTCGCGCGATGTTCAAGCAGCACCGGTTCCATCACCTGCTGGTGATCGAGAAGGGCAAGGCCGTCGGCGTGCTGAGCGAGCGCGACCTGCTCAAGAACATCAGCCCGTTCATCGACCAGCTGAGCGAGCGGAAGCAGGACACCTGGACGCTCCAGAAGCGGGTGCATCAGATCATGCAGCGCGATCTTGTCTGGGCGACGCCCGACACCTCGATCCACGACGCGAGCCTGATGATGGCCGCGAACCAGATCTCGTGCCTGCCCGTGCTCGACGAGCAGAGCAAGCCGCTGGGCATCGTCACCGCTCGCGACATCTTGCGATGGCTCGCCGACCAGCTCGACCCCGACGCCGGCAAGGGCATCTTCGACGACGCGGCCTGAGACTGACCTGACCCATTCGAACGAACCGAAACCGTTCCGATTTGACCTCTCGGCCTTCTTTCAAGAGAGGGGGGGGCGGCGTCTCGCCGCCCGTGTGATCACTCACGCGATGGGCGGCGAGACGCCGCCCCCACCTCGCCCACTGTATTGATCGATCGGGTGCTTGCAACCTCGTGCATCGGCTAGCATCGCCCGGATACCTTCGAACTCCGGGAGATTCTTGATGTTCCAGTCCATCACCGCGGGCTCCCGCGGCACGCCGACCGTCCTCGTTCTGGGGCAGGCCAAGGGCAAGGCCCTGCACACCGCCGACAAGGCCCGCGACGCCGACGGCTCCATCGCCGCCGCCCTCAAGCTCCCGGAAGCGACCGGCGACACCGGCTCCATCGCGCAGGCCTTCCCCGCCAAGCCCGCCGGCCGGGGTAAGAAAGGCTTCGAGCGTGTCGTCGCGCTGGGACTCGGCGACACCAAGTCCATCGACACCGCGCGCCTCCGAACGCTCGGCGGCACGCTGGGCAGGCACCTCGCGAGCATCAAGGCCGACAAGGTCGAAGTCGATCTCCGCGGCCACCTCAAGGACGCCAAGCTCGACGAGACCACCGCCATGTCAGCCTTCGCCGAGGGCCTGGGCCTCATCGGCTGGACGTACGACCACCTCCGCGGCACCGCGACTACAAAGAAAGATCAGACCAAGCTCCAGGTCTTCGGCGCGAGCAAGGCCAGCACCAACGGCATCGAGCGCGGGCTTGGCCTCGCCGCCAGCGCCAACCGCTGCCGCGACCTCAGCCAGACCCCGCCCAACATCGCCAACACCGACTACATCGCGAGCGAGGCTCGCAAGCTCGGCCGCGAGACCGGCCTCAAAGTGACCGTGTTTAAGGGCAAGCAGCTCGATGACCTCGGGCTCACCGGCATCAAGACCGTGGGCCAGGCGTCCGACCACGAGGGCTGCCTCGTCCGCATCGAGTACACACCGCCCAGCGCGAGCAAGAAGGCCAAGCCCGTCGTGCTCGTGGGCAAGACCATGACCTACGACTCGGGCGGCCTGTCGATCAAGGTCGGCGGCGGCATGCGCGGCATGAAGCGCGACAAGGACGGCGGCTGCGCCGTCTTCGGCGCCATGCACGCCATCGCCACCATCATCAAGCCCAAGCGCCGTGTCGTCGCCTTCCTCGCCACCGCCGAGAACGCCATCAGCGACGAGGCCTACCGCCCCGATGATGTCCTCACGTTTATGAACGGCGTCACGGTCGAGGTTACCAACACCGACGCCGAGGGCAGGCTGGTTCTTGCCGATGCCCTCTGCTACGCCTGCAAGCACGAGAACCCGGACTACATCGTCGACCTCGCCACGCTCACCGGCGGCGTCGTCGTCGCGCTCGGCTCGACCTACGCCGGCCTGTGGTGCGAGGACGACAAGCTCCGCGGCAAGCTCGACGCCGCGGCCGCCGCCTCGGGCGAGCGCATCTGGCAGCTGCCGCACCACCAGGAGTACAACGACCTCATGCGGTCGCCCGTCGCCGACATCCACAACAGCGCGCCGGTCCGCGAGGCGCACCCGATTCAGGGCGCGGCGTTCCTGAGCTACTTCGTTGACGAGGGCGTCCCGTGGGCCCACATCGACATCGCCGGCACGCACTCGACCGACAAGAACGCGGGCCCGTTTATCCCGGGCCCTACTGGCTTCGGCACGCGCCTGCTCGCCGAGCTGCTCGACGCAGAGTGATGGCAGCGTCATCGCTGCGCGACCTGATCGAACGCGTTGAGTCCGCGACGGGTGAACCACACATCGGATTGCCGCGCGATGTAGATTTCGGTCATGGGCAGCTCGTCCGATCGCCGAGTGTGTTCGAGGTCTCGATCGCGGGCGAACGCCTGCGCGAACATGTCAGGCCGCCGCTCCGAGAGCTCGCGGCGATGCGCGATCCGGTTGCCGACGCCCACGCCGGCTGGCTGCTGGCGATCATCATGCAAGCGGCCGGTCTCGATCCGCAACACGATGACGCGCTGCCCGCACCAACCGAGATGAAGCTGAGACCAGAAGGCCGAGCGTGGCTCGTGCACCAGGCGATGGACTGCGTGCCGACCGATGCGCAGCGGGCGGACATCCTCGCGGCGGTGCGCACGTGACCGCGCTCTTCGACGGAGCCTATTGCCTGGTCAGCCGCGAGTACCCGCCGCACGCCGGCGGCGGCATTGGGACGTATGCCAAGACCTTCGCCCGCCTGCTCGCCGACCGCGGCGTCCCCGTCGTTGTCGTCACGGCTCACGCTGACATACGAACGGAAGACAACGACTCCGGCGTCACCGTCATCCGCCTGCCGCTCAACGCCGACGATCGCTGGACCGGCCCGCACCCTTCGGTTGACTCGGCCGAGATGACCACACTGTGGCGCACGCTCGGCCCGCACTCGGTGTTCAGCAAGCAGATTGCCGATCTCGTCCCCGAATTGTTCGATCGCTTCGGTGTGCGCGTTATCGAGGGTTGCGACACAGGTGCACCGCTGTGGCATTTGCTCGATAATCGCGGTCAGACCAATTGGAATGCAGATGTGCGGATCATCACGCATGTGCACTCGCCGAGCGCGTGGATCGAACGGCTCAACCGCCGGCTCGAGCAGTCTCACACCATGCACGCATTGCAGCGCATGGAGCGCGAGCAGACTAGACATTCGGACGCCGTCGTCACGCCGTCGCTCGGCATGCAAAGCTGGATCGCCGAGCACTGGGGCGTGCGAGCCGACGTCGTCCGCTACCCGTTCGTGCCGTCGGAACCTTCACCTGCAAGCGGAAGCGACGGCGGCGTGCTGTTCGTCGGCAGGCTCGAGTACCGCAAGGGCATCGACACGCTGCTGCGAGCCTGGCCAAGCGTCGACACCGTAACAAAGCTCACGCTCGTAGGCCGCGATGTCATCGACTACCGCACGGGCGCCTCGATCGGCCAGCCGCTGCTGTCTGGTCTCGACCGCCTTGACATACTCGGCACGCAGCCTCCCGGGAGCGTCGCCGATCTTCAGGCCCGGGCGTCGGTCGTGGTGGTACCCTCACCCGACGACAACTTCCCGTTCACGTGTATCGAGGCAATGGCAGCGGGCGGGGTTGTCGTCGCGGCGAACTCGGGCGGTGCGGCTGAGATGATCGAGCACGGCACCAGCGGGCTGCTGTTCGAGCCGTACGACCGCAACGGGCTCGCAGAAACGCTCACATCAGCACTCGGTATGAACGAATCAGACGCAACGGCGATGGGCGCGGCCGCTCGCGAGCGCATCGGATCGATGTGCGATCCCGAGCGTGTGCTGCGGGCCCGGATCGATCACGCATTGAGCGAAGCAGAGCCCGTTTCTTCCGGAGCCCCCGCGGATGGCGGCGTGCCGCTCAAGCTGCGTCGGTTTGCAGCGCAAACATCGTCAACCAGCGTCCCGCTCTGGCGACACATCGCGAGGCGAGCCCGGAACCTGATCCGCATCTGACGAGCCCGACGCGCAAGCGAGGGAATGAGAGGCGTTGTCCCTCGCTCGCGCGTCGGGCTCGTTGCTCCATATCACGCGTCCTGCCGACGCTTGGCTCGCTTGGTCTCGACGGTCTTCTCCGCGATGCCCTTGATCGCGCCGTGCAGGGGCGACCGCTTGAGTGCGCCGTTGAGCCGGTCGACGATCTTGTACCGCAAGCCGGCCCGCGCCAGGTTCGCCGCCTCCATCTTCTCGCTGAGCATGATCCGCTGCACGCGCGTGTGGTCGGCCGCGAGCTTCGGGTGCCTCGCGAGCACCGTCGCGTAGAAGTGCTGCTTGCGCAGCTCGCCCTCGCTGCGCATCATCGAGTTGGGGCGGATGCGGTAGTGCAGCAGGAACTCGGGCAGGATCACACCACGCCAGTTCTGCTCCGCGAGCGAGCAATACAGGTCCCAGTCTTCGTACGACGTCAGGTCAGTCGTATAGCCGCCCGCATCGAGGACTGCCTTTGCTCGGAACACCGCCATGCAGCAGCCGCCGCAGTTGTGGATGTGCAAAAGATCTCGATGCAGCCCCAGCGGCACCCAGCCACCGAAGTGCCGGCGGGGCTCCTCGCGGAAATAGCCGACCAGCGCCGTCGCGTAGGCCGCCTCTGGTTCGGCGAGCAAGGCGCGAACAGCCTTCTCGATAAACGTCGGGCTCACGATGTCGTCGGCATCGATCGGCAGCACGAACTCGCCCTTCGCCGCGGCGAACCCGGCGTTGCGCGCGGCGCTTAGGCCGGCATTCGCTTGCCGTACAACACGAACACCATCGGCCTCGATCGCGTCAAGCGCTGCCGGCACATCGGGGTCGGTCGAGCCGTCATCGACCACGATGACCTCAATGTTCGCGTATGTCTGCGCACGCACCGACGCGAGTGTCTCCGGCAAAAACTCCAAGAGGTTGTAATGCGGCACCACGACTGACACAAGCGGCGCATCTTCGCGCGTGATCGCCAGCAGCGCCCGCCGGGCGTCGCGCGCGTGCTCAACAAGCCGCTCAAACTCTTCCACGATCGGCCCGGGCTCGCACAGCGACAGCACGCGATCCCGCGCCGACGCCGCCAGCCGCGTTCGGAACGGCGCATCACCGATCAGCCTTTCCATGGCATCAGCGAGAGCCATCGGGCTCTCCGCGTCGCAGAGCAGGCCGCTCGATTCGTGCTCCACGATCTCGCCGGGCCCGCCCGAGTCGGTCGCGACGACCGCCTTGCCGCACGCCATGGCCTCGAGCAGCGCGTTCGGGAAGTTGTCCCACCGCGACGGGAACACGCAAACGCTCGCCGTGGCGATGAGCACACCCAGCTCCGACCTCGGCTTCGGCCCGGCGAACGACACGCGATCGGCCAGTCCGTGCCGGGCGATGAGCGACGACAGGTGCTTGCGCATCGATCGGCCGAAGGGCCCGGTGCCCGTGTCCGCGCCGGCGAAGACCAGCCTCGCATCGGCGCCACGATCACGCAGCAGCGCCATGGCCTCGACCAGCAGGTCCTGCCCCTTGCGGGGCTCGAGCCTTCCGACACACAGGATCGTGCCCGGTTCTTCCGTCGCCGAGCGGTCGCCGAGCTCGTCGATGCTCGACCCGTCGAACGCATAACGCAGCAACGCCGAGCGGTGCACACCGCCGAGCCGCTCGCGCTTCATTCTGTCCGCGGTCAGCGACAGCAGCCCGGCCGACGGCGTCAGCACGAGGTCCGCGTCGGCGATCGACTCGTGCTCCATGATGTCGAGGTACGCCGCGTAGTGCGGATACGTCTTGTCGCCGTCGAGGTCTCGGCAAAGCGCGCTCGACATGTGCAGCCTGCACACGGTCACCGCGTCCGAAAACACATCGAGCGACCGCGCCGCCCTGCCCACCGCGTGGCCCTCGGCCCAGTACTCGGGGTACTCGATCACATTGAACGGCCGCCGCTCGTGCAGCCGACGCACGGTCTCGAGCACCGCCAAGCTATGCCGGGCATAGGCGTAGTTGTGGTCAAGCCTGGGCGGCCCGTGCGCCGGGTCGACGACGTGGAACGTCACCCCCGGGAACATCGCGGGCCCCCGCTCCCGCAGGCCCGGGTGATCCCTGCTGACCACGTGCACCTCGTGCCCGGCCGACACGAGCGCGCGGGCCCATGAGGACGCATAGGTCCCGATGCCGGCACCGAAAAACGGCGCGAACTCCCGCGAGATGAGACAAATCCGCAATTGCGATTCTCCCGATGAATCGTATCCGCGCGCGATGCCCCGCCGAACCGAATGTCGAGAGGCCCCCTACAGTTCGGGTCAAGGTCCGGAGAACCATGGATGCCGTATACCCTCCGCCCCGACCAGGGCTTCGAGCTTGACGACGAGAAGACCGGGTACCTCTCGGAGTACGTCGACACCGGTGACCGCTGGACGCTCAACTTCGGCCCCCAGCACCCGGCCACGCACACCACCCTCCGCCTCGTCCTCCAGCTCGACGGCGAACGCATCGCCCGATGCACCCCCCATATCGGCTACCTGCACTCCGGCTTCGAGAAGCTCGCCGAGGCGATGGACTACAACCAGTACGTCACCATCACCAGCCGGATGAACTACCTCAGCCCGGTCGCCAACAACATCTGCTTCCACGGCGCCGTCGAGAAGCTCTTCAACATCGACGTCACGCCAAGATGTAAAGTTCTTCGCACGATCATGGCCGAGCTCAGCCGGATCCAGGACCACCTGCTCTGCGTAGGCGCGGCCGGCCTTGACCTCGGAGCCTTCACCGGCTTCCTCTTCATGTTCAACCTGCGCGAGAAGATCTACGACATCTGCGACTTCGTCGCCGGCCAGCGATATCACCCCGACTGGACCCGCGTCGGCGGCCTCATGCAGGACCTCCCCGACGAGCAGATCTTTAAGAACATGATGAAGCGGTTCATCAACGAGGATCTCCCCGAGGCGATCGACGACCTCGAGTCGCTCGTCAAGCGCAACCGCATCTTCATCGAGCGCGCAAAGGGAATCGGCATCCTCACGCACGACGAGTGCATCAACTGGGGCGTCTCGGGCCCCATCGCCCGGGCTTCGGGTGTTAAGAGAGACCTAAGAAAGGACGAGCCCTACCTCTGCTACGCCGACAACTGGGACGGCCAGGGCGCCAAGGCCGTCGAGTTCAAGGTGCCCCTGGCGACCGATGGCGACGCCTACAGCCGCATGCTCGTCCGCGTCGAGGAGATGAAGCAGAGCCGCGAGATCATCCGCCAGCTCATCGACAACATCCCGCAGGGCCCCATCGACGTCTTCGCCGACGGCAAGATGACCAAGCCCCGCAAGGAAGAGGTCTACGGCTCCATCGAGGGCCTCATCCAGCACTTCGAGCTCATCATGAGCAACCGAGGCTGGAAGCCCCCGGTCGCCGAGGTCTACGGCGCCCACGAGACCGCCAACGGCGAGCTCGGGTTCTATATCTTTTCTGACGGCGGGCCCCGCCCCTGGCGCGTCCGCACCCGCCCGCCGACGTTCATCAACTACCAGACCGCCCCCAAGATGGCCGAGGGCCACATGCTGGCGGACATCGTGGCGGTGATCGGGTCGATCAATGTGGTGGCGGCGGAGTTGGATCGGTGACTCTCGGTCTCTAATCCGGATTCTCTTTTGCCACTGCTATAGAAGCATACAGTGCCGCCGCAGGGGCAAGGCCAACAAATACGAAGAGCCCCAATAGGTTCAATATGCCTGCCCCAACTTCATCCACAAAGCCAACAACGACTGTCAATACATAAACCGTAGTCGCCACAGAGAAAAGCGAAGCAATGCACGCCATACGACGCCGCTGATGACCTGACTGTCCAATACTGACAACAGAAAATATTAGAACAGAATAATAAACCAGACCATTTGCAATCTGATAAAGCTCTATTACTCTGCTTTCTGATACGGAAAAAGAAACAACAATCAACAATAAGATAGACAATATGGTGTATCTAACAGTCTTCCATGCGCCTTGCTGAATCGGCAATAGCGCTATATATACAGTGCCAACCATAAGGTACAATATTCGCAAAAAACTATAAAGATGGCTTGGCAAATTTGTAATATCACGGATCTCTTGCCACACCAGCGAAGTCAAAAGCAAAGCCTGCCACAAAATAGCCAAGCTAATTTGTGGCAGGCTTGCTTTAAATTGGCCTAAATTTTTCACGGAGTCACAATACGAAGTGGGACCGAGCTGCGACATCCAGCAAGATCAATCGCGAGCTTTGGTCGAGCTAACAAATCTCCATCACACGATCTGTTGCACTGATCATTCAGAGCTTCGTTGCGGCACCGAACATATTCGTCAACCACACCATCGCCAGGAATCTGCGGCCCCGGATCAGGAACTGCACTCTGACAACAAATTCCGCAGCCGGCTGTTCCAGACCCATACTCATTTACACAGCATGCGCCCGATCCGCCCACTAATTTCACAAGCCACGATCCGCATCCCAGTATTTCAAGCTCATTTATCATGATATCCGCGGCATTCGAATTTGCAATGGCATTGTTTGCATGAGTGATCTTTTCTCTCGCCCACGCCGACTGCGTGGTGAGAGCCGACATGTTTGGGGGCGGAGAGATAATCGTAAGATCATCCGGGTTCAACGCCATAGAGCCGCTTTGTTGTGTCGGCGTTTCCATCACACCAGTCACGGTCGAGACGCTCGTATCGAATGCAATCGACTCGGTGTATACGAGACTGCCACCGGCGTAAACTTCGTAATCGACGAGTGACAAGTAATTCGAAGCCGATCCTGTGTAAAGAATGTGGATGACAACTTCATACGGAACGCTTCCGTAGGCGGGCACAGCAGGAGTAACTTGAATAATCTCGCCATCCGTGACTTCAGTAAGAACTACATTGTGAGTTGGCGCTTGATTTCCACCTCCCAACTGTCCGAACGCGACAGAAGTCACCAGTACGGATATTGTCCAATAAAGAGCTCGTATCATCTGGATCTCCTATGTCTTTGCCATACCCAGTTTGCGGCAGCCCGCCACAAGACAATGCCCGATAACAGTTGTACCACAGATCGAGTCTGTGTACAAACCTATTTGCCCCCGCCCCCACTTCTGGTAGTCTGAATCGATCGCAGCCGCCCGCGAAGCGGCTGTACGTGGGATTCGTGGGCGATCCCGTGCCGGGGTGGGAGCGGTTCCCGTGGGCCGGTGGAGTTCCCTTGCGGCTAGTTCAACTTGCCGCCCGGCTGGAAGTCGCGCCCGGTGATGCCGTATTCGGGAGCATCGAACCGGCCGCCGATCCACAGCGCGTAGTCGCGCCGCACCAGAAACGCCGAGGGCTCGTCGGAACCGATCAGCCGCCCGGAGCCGTCCATCTGCGTGGTCGCACCCCGCCCGTTGGTGCCGTACACCCCCAGCGTGTGCCCATCACCGCCCGTGTGCGGCGGCTTCCACCCGTGGTAGATGTCCGCCTCGTACACCATGACCTTCTCCGAGGCAAACGTCACATCGTGCACCGCGCGGAGCTTGCCCGGAAAGCGGCCCTCCCAGGCCGAATCCGGCACCGCTCGATCGAAGTACCCGGTCGCCGTATAGGCCGACGACACGATACCGAAGTTCGGCCCCCTGGCCGAATTGTTCTCATCCATCTGATCGTGCGGGTTCGCCACGCACTGATACAGACCCCCAAACTTTGATACGTCTGACCACGAAAGCCACTCGGGCTTCCAGAACATAAATCTGCTCTGAACGACGAACGAATACCACAGATCTGTGTCGGCTGCGATGGCCCGGGGGTCGCCCGCGACGTTCGGGAACAGATCATCAAAGTCAGAGGTGTATGCCGTCACAAGCCCCGCTAACTGGCCTGATTTGGACAGGCACACAACTTCCTGCGCCTTCTCACGGCTCGTCGCGAGCGACGGCAGCATCAGACTCACGAGAACAACAATGACGCTGATGCACACGAGAACCTCGAGCAGCGTGAAACCATTTCTTCGGAATAGTGCTTGTGGGTTATCGGCCATCACTGTAGTGTATCGCTAGCTGCTGTGTTCGCAAAGCTTCTGTTCATCCATTTCGGAGGTAGACAAGATGCCGCTCGGCAAAGCAAAATCTGGAAATATTGTTGCCGTCATGACCGCAGCTCCCACGCTCGCCGCCGCATCCGTCGCAATTGCGCCGCCGGGGAGCTCTGAGCCTTGCAACAAGATTGTCGTCTACGGTGGAGCCGAGCAAAGCAATGCTACAGCGAATTGCTCATCATACTTAGTTTGTACGGGTAGTGATTCCTGCAAGACTGTGGAACCAAGCGATGCGTTGTTCAAGTCCTGTGGCACGCCTGTACGAACAAGCACGATTTGTATTCTTTATACAGGTGGAATGCGCCCAGATCCAGACGGGCCGTGTGAGGGCGGAGCGGGGGGTGTGCCCTACTTAAAGTTCAAGAACACGCTGCCGAACCCTGTTCTATGTGATTGACCGCACCATGAACAACCTTCGACAAAGCCGCGCCACATTGGTGTTCATTGCGTTATCCTCGCACTTGCAGCACAATACCGTTATTGCTCAAGATGATCGGTATTCTGATGCGATTCAGGCGTGGGCAGAGTCGTGGCGAGACTTTTCGTGTGGCTCGTGGCAATGGCAGTATGAAGAATCGCCCATCACTGCTTTAGGCCCAATTGCAGAAACCATCAGCGTCTGCAACGGGGCAGCTCTTTCTCGCACATTTCGTATCATTCCAAGTGACCCCGACGTTTTGGGAGTTCATCAGGTATCCGGATTCACAGAACGGGGCAACTGGTTCATTATTGATTACAACACGGATACATACGACGACATACGGGTCGGCGATGATGCTGCGTCAAGGTGGGCGATGTATGAAATGTTCGTGGGGCTCGCACCTTCTGCCGTCACATATTTCGTGAATTCCGGAGATCTTAAAATCCGTAACGAAGATCTTTCGTTCGACGAGTCGGCCTCAAAAATTTCCTGGTCGCCATCCGAAATGCCCACGGTCATAGCCGAGTTTCAGCTTAAAGGCGATAGGACTGCCAGGATTCGCTCTATCACCCGTACGTCCGGGTCGGCAGGAGAGGCACAAGTTGCTCGGTTCGAGTACATCTATGCAGATTCGGCTTCACGACTCCCGACACGAGTGACACGTCATATCACGCTGGACTCTTCGGCAAAGGGGCAAATCACGTCGAATGCTGGAGTTGAGAGTCTACCTCCATCTAAAGTCGGCCTCACGTTGACGGCGTTCATATCCGCCGACGGGCCCCAGCAGCTGTTTCTTGATACCGGTGACCTATTGAAGTTTGATGACGAAATGGGGCAGGTTCTCGACGGTGATGGCGAGATCGTTGCAACTTATCGCTCCAATCAAGACCGGATGAGTAAACGCCAGTGGTCAACCATCGGAGTGCTCGCGGGGCTGTCCGGTATCGGCATCGCTGTAAGCATCATGATCTACAGGCGGATCAGATCATGATCACGCTGCTCCGCGTCTACCTGCTTGGCATAGGGTGCCTGCTCCAGTACACCGCCGTCACCCACGCGCTGAACGCCTCGGAGTTCTTCGACATCCTGCGCGACCACGCTGTGATCCCGCCGGTCACGGTCATCCCCGCCGCGGTGCTCGTGATCATCGCCGAGTGGGCGGTCGGCTTGGCCTGCTTCATCGGCGTCGCGCGGCGGACACTGACCGCGTGTTCGACCCTCGTCTCGTCGATGTTCGTGCTCGTGCTCACGGCGTACCTCGCCGCCCTGGCGCTCTTCGGCGGCGACTCCTCGGACTGCGGCTGCGCCGTCGGCCCGCCCACCGGCGTGGTCGACGCGATTGTCCGCAACGGCATATTGCTCTCCATCCCGGCTCTGAGCGCAGCCTGGTGGGCTGTCAGGCATGCATGGACACGGGTCGCACCGCGAGAAGCAGCACGACAGCAAATGGCCTAGCCCACTCTGCCTGCCCTACTTGTTCCTCTGGCGTAAGTAATCTGAAACTGACACGGGCGCTCACTCTGATGCTACGAATGGTCCCACCATTTCCTAGCACCTGCCCGATCCTGCTATAATTTAAGGCGGAGACCATGATGCGATTGTGCGCTATCGCCGCCTCTGGCAGCGCCCACGCGGCCCGCGACGCCGCCGCAAATCGCAGGAGCAGATCATCATGAACAGGACCGCACGCACCGTCACTTCGCTCGCCATCCTTCTCGGCCTCGGTCACGCCGCGGGGTCGGCCTCCTGGCAGTCGGCCTCCGTCAGCACCCTTGCCGCGTTCACCTCGGCCAACCCCAACTCTGCCGTTGAGACCTTCGACGCCGACCCGGGCTTTACCGACGGCAACACGATCGTGTTCGATGACTTCACCGCCGAGGCCGTCGGGCTGACCGCGGGCATCGGCGTCAACGACGTCACGGGCGAGTTCGGCCTCACCGTCTCGAGCATCCCATTCACGAACGTCGTGAACTTCACGTTCAACGAAGAAGTGACCGCGATCGGGTTCAACCTGATCGCCGCGAACAACCTGATCACCATCGAGCAGGGCGGCTCTGGCATCGCCACGCTCGGCGGCGGCACCGCGGGCAGCGACCCGTTCGCCTTCGGCGACTTCGTCGTCATCGACTTCGGCGGCCCGGTCATGAGCTTCACCGTCTCGGCGCCGGGCCTGGCGAGCGTGGTGGATCTCGACAACCTCGCGCTCGCGTTCGTGTTCGACTGCGTGGCCGACACCAACAACGACGGCGAGCTCACCCCGGGCGACTTCAACGCATGGGTCCTCGCGTTCAACAACCAGACCGCCGAGTGCGACCAGAACGGCGACGGCCTCTGCACGCCCGGCGACTTCAACGCCTGGATCCTGAACTTCAACACCGGCTGCCCGTAAGCCGACTCAGCAGCGGGCAGTTGCGCAAGGCAGAGCTGGCGCAAGCCTCACAACTCATCTACGTGCCCCGGGGGCATGTGTCCGCGGGGCGCGTTTATGGGTCCGAGAACGGCGGCCGCGGAATCTCACATGCTGTGAACGCCGATACCCCTCTATTGGCGCCGGTGCTGCGGATTGGGGAGGACTCGATCGATCGGCAAAGACACAGACCGGGAGTGCGCGATCGCTCGGGCTTTACAATCGTGGAGCTCGTGGTTGTCATCATCATCATCGGTGTGATCACAGCCGTCGCGATCCCGCGCTTCAGCATTGCGAACCAGAACGCGGCGATCAACGCGGCCGCCGCCGACTTCCGCAACCTCGAGCTCGCGTTCCGCGTGTACCACGCCGACAACGGCGGCTTCCCGCCCAACCGTCCATTCGGCGATCACCCGGGGCAAATCGAGGACTACTACCCCGAGCAACGGTGGAACGCCGGCCCGGCGTTCGGCAGGGTCTGGGATTGGAACCCCGACTACGGCCCGGTGCAACCCCACATCTCGATGTTCAACTTCAACCACGATGTCTATCTGCTTGAGGGATTCGACTTGCGGTTTGACGACGGTGACCTGACCGCCGGCAACGTGCAGTATTTCGAGGACCGACACTTCGCGTGGAAGATCATTCCCTAAGACGGCTAACGTGTGCGCGATGACACCCCCACGAACGCCCTCGATCGTGACTCTTCTGCTGGCGATCGTCTGTCTTGCGTCGGGCTGCAGCCGATCCGCTGTGCTGACCAACGCGACCGACATCCCCGTGCGCGCCTCGCTCGAGCGCGAGCTGATCGGCGCGGGCGACCGAGAACTCGATTCGGCGACCATCGCGCCCGACGGCACCGTCCGCCTCGGCCCGGTGACCGTCTACAGCGAACGCGTGACGCTGATCGTCCGGCCCGCCGGCGGCCTGGGCGGCGTGGTGCCCATCCGCGAGCGGCTGGGCTTCGGTACCAGCGAGTTCACCATCGTGCCCGACGAGTTCGCGCCCGCGACCATCCGCCTCGCCCCGGGCACGCTCGACACGCCAAGTGATGCCGCGGATGAGCGAAGCGAATCCGGAGCATCGGGCCAGAGCTGAGTCTCCAGCGGCGCTGTTCACAGAATCGAACATGTCGCGTACCCTCTCCACGGAGGTGGTGCTCATGCTCGGATCCGTGATCGTTCCTGTGGTTGCCCTTGCTGTGCAGCCGGAAACAGACTGGTACAAGTCTGTCATCGACGACCCGCACCCCCTGATCACCGAGGTGCTCTTCCGCGTGCCGCCGGGCGACGACGGAGACGCCTTCCCCGACGGCAACCGCGATGCCACGGGCGACGAGTTCGTCGAGCTCCACAACCCGCACGACCGCACGATCGACCTCCAGGGCTACACACTCAGCGACCGCAACCGCGGCGGGCAGGGCGAGGTCACCTTCACCTTCCCCCGTTTCCGCCTCAAGCCGGGCGAGACGGTCGTCGTCTTCAACGGCCACGGCCAGTCCGCCTCGGGCGTGGGCCGCGCCGAGCGCGCATCGGTGACCAAGCACGACGAGCTGGATTGCTACGTCTTTGTCATGGGCAACGAGAGCAAGTACAGCGCGTTCAGCAACTCGGGCGACTGGGTGCTCCTCTCTGACCCGGAAGACCGGCCGGTGCACGTCGTGCACTGGGGCGAGTTCAAAGAGAAGCTGCCAAACGCGAAGCTGGTCGAGACGGTCGTCAGCGAGGGCGACGGCAGCGCGTGCCGGTGGTACCCGGGCGGCCCGCTCGCGCCGCACACCCAGGTCGATGGCCAGGACATGTCGCCCGGCGAGTTCCCCGTCGGCCCGACGCCCGAAGAAGCCGCGGCCGCGAACTCCGGAGGCGGCTAACGCCCGCACGGCAGCCGTTTGATCACCCTTCAAACGCCCGCCGGCCCTCGCGACCCCACCAGGAACTTGGGAATCACTTCGATCCGAACAAGGTCCTCCCGCCGACGCCCCGATAGAACTCGAAAGCAGATCGCATCCGGCGCATTCGGATGTGCGCACCGTCCCCTACACTCTCCCTGGATCTCACGGAGCCCGAGATGGCCTGGATCACCAAAAACAGCTCGACCGCCACGCCCAGCACCGACGCGGGGCACACCGGCGACTACCTCACAACCGACATGAAGTCGGAGCTGACCGACCGCTATCTCCCCAGGTTCGAGACCACGCACGCCGCCCTGCTGCCGGCGCTGCACATGATCCAGCACCACTACGGCTGGGTGCCCGAGCAGGCCATGCTCGAGATCGCCCGCTTCCTCGAGCTCCCGCCCGCCGAGGTCATCGACACCGCGACCTTCTACGAGGAATATTGGACCAAGCCCAAGGGCACGCACATCGTCGCAGTGTGCAGGTCCATCGCCTGCGAGTTCTGCGGCCAGCCCGAGATCACCGAGGCCTGCAAGGCCAAGCTCGGCATCGACGTCGGCGAGACCACCGACGACGAGTCCTTCACCCTCGTCGAGCTCGAATGCCTGGGCTCCTGCGGCACGGCACCGGTGGCCCTCATCGACGAGACGCTGCACGAGAACCTCAAGCCCGAGGACATGGCCGGGCTGATCGATGAGGCCAAGAAGGACAGCGGCGGGCACTGATGAAAGCGTGCCCAACCGCGTCGGCGGTTGGGCACGTTAGATTCAAATTGAAATCATGGATCCACGTTCTGGATGACCTCGTCGAGGTCTTGTGCATCAACAACGCCGTCACCATTTACGTCGCCGTCGTCGCCCCCAGGATCAGTTGCGCCGACATTGCTTAGAATGGCCTGCGCATCTTGGGCATCTACCGAGCCGCTTGCATCGACATCTGCTCGTGGGCGGATACCTCGCACGATAAATGTTCCCGAGTCCGTATCACGCATGCGGATTGTGAAGTGGTCGTAGAACTCCCCGAATGGGAAGTCTTCATCGCGTGACGCGTCAACGCGCAGCCGCTTCCAACCGGGCTGCCCCGGGATGTTTGGTGCATCATCGAACGTCGCTCGCCCTTTCAGTGTGCCGTCCCAGTTGTGAAGCTCAAGCTCGGCCATGGGGTTCGGACCATCGGCCTTCACATGAAGTTCGATTCGGACGCGATCAACGAGGGTGATGTATGACGGATGAAGAATGTACATGATTTCGCCGTAGGCCATCGGCCCAGCCTCACTGAAGATACGGGCCGTCGAACTCGGGTCATCTGGATCAATGATGTTGGCTTCCCAGTACAGATACTCCAGATCCGGGTAGACCGCGGCATACCAATGCGATACATCCCCGCGTATTGGTAGGCCAAAGATACTGCCAGCCCATCCGATGATGCTGTCGATCCAATCCCGGAGAGAACCATCGAGGAAGGCATCATCTGGCGCGACAGGTGGCATGTGTCCCCCACCGTCGTCGCCATCTTCGCCGTCATCAAAGCTGATCACTCCGTCACCCTCGCCGCCATCGCCACCGTCGCCAGGCGTGCCGCCGTTTCCACCGTCACCGCCGTCACCGCCCGTATCCCCGTCACCACCATCGCCACCGTCGCCGCCACGACCATTCGGCGGGCCAGCGTTGCCGCCATCGCCACCGTCACCACCGCTGTGGCCACCGTCGTCGCTGCCGTTGCCTCCATCGCCGCCATTGCCGCCGTTCCCGTTATCACCGGTACCATGGCCACCGTCACCACCTGTACCGCCATCACCATTCGGGGCATTTCCGCCGTCGCCCCCGTCGCCGCCGTGACTTCCGTCATCTCCTCCATTACCACCTGAACCACCGTCACCGCCGTCAGTGCCTCCATCCCCGCCGTTCCCGCCGTCGCCGCCGTTGTGCCCGTCGCCCCCGTTGCCACCATCGCCGTCGCCGAAACCGTCACCACCGTGACCACCGTTGGGTCGATCGGGATTGTCAGGGTGGTCACCGGGGTAGCCGTCATAGCCATCGGGATGATCAGGCGTGCCTGGTTCCCCAAACGGGTAATCAGGTGGGTAGTCACCACCCGGTTGGCTGTAAACGGGTGCAACGGATAAGCCGAAGGCCACGGCAATGGCCAAGAGTTCTCCCAACATGCGTTAATCTCCCATGCGGCACCGACATGAGGTCTCAACATGCGGCCCGGAACAACGTACCAAAATCTCCACAAGTCCGATAGCGAAAATAGGATAAATGAGAAACTTTTGGTATTATGCCCGTTATCGATGTAGAGGTTCCGCGCGGAACCGTTGCCGTTTCAGATGCCTACTTCGGTCTAATCTGTCTACGAGCAATCACTGAGACATTCCGAGTCGGCGCGTGGATGTTCGACGCTGATCACCCAATCATGAGCAGCTAACGCCTGATTCGACCCACACTTTCGATTAGCAACCACCGTTAAAGTTCAAGATCCACGCGTTAAAGTCCGACGGATCGCAGCCGCCGTCGCCGTTCTGGTCGCACGCCGGGGCCTGCGCGTTAAACGCGAGCACCCACGCGTTGAAGTCGGCAGGCGTGAGCTGGCCATCGCCGTTGGTGTCGGCCGGGCAGGCAGCTGGCCCGGTGATTGTCCAGTCGATCGTGGCCGACCCGGACTCCGGATCGGTCGCGAGAATCGAGTTGCCGCTGTGGGTCAGGCTGAGACGGACGCGGTAGCTGCCCGACGCCGCGGTCAGCGGCACCGTGACGTTGAACGCCGTTGCGCCGGGCATGGTGTCGTCCGTCAGCGTCTGATCAAGAAACGGCCCCGTGAACCCGCTGCCGGGCATGAACTCGCTGAACACGCTGACCCGAACGGTGAAACCGATGAACGACGGCCCCGAGTTCTCGAGATCGCCCTGGAACCGAACGCTGCCGTCTCCCGAGAGCGTGAAGTCATATTCAAAGGCGCTGATCAGCGTGTGCGTGAAGGACTGCGCAGTCGGCTCGTCGCCGAACTGATCGCCGTCGTAGCCCTGCGAGGCGAGGAACGTGCCCGAGCCGGCGTCCGCAAAGACAGCACTACCAGCGCTGTCGGCCGTGAAGAATCCATCGGTTGCACTGATCGAGACGGGCGACAGCAGCGGGCCGAGCGGGTCCGTTGTCGCGCCCTGATCGTCGAACGCCGAGTCGGTGTCGGTCAGATTGACCACGCTCAGACCGATCGAGGCTTCCGTCTCAAGACTCGACCGAACCGGCGCGACCTGTGCCGATGCAGCACTCGTCACTCCAGCCGCAATCGCCACGGCTGCTCCGCCACACTGTCTCGCACGCATCGTTCCCCCTCCGCCTGCGATTCTCGAACCGTCACGCATGAGGGTTGACCCTCGGGGCTCGCACCGCGGCGCCGGAGCATACCGCCCAAACACCGTCACTCACAAGCGAAATCTCGCAATCCTCTCGCGTGCCCGAAAGCGCCGACTGTCAACACCGAACGCTCGCGGACACCGAACATCCACGCGACCAGAACCCGCAGTCGGTTCCACCATGTTGCTGTACACTCGAAGCGCAACGGAACATGCGTTGGAGAAATGATGACGAGACTGTCAAACGTAGCTGCGGCATGCGTGTGTGCTTTCATCGCTGCGGCGTCGGCGGCCGCACCGTGCGAACCCGTCTTGATCGAGACGCCCGAGGCGGCCGTCCTCCGCGGTGATCCGACCGGGGTCCGCGTTGTCGGACTGGAGCCCGGCTCGGACGTCACGATCACCGCCGAACGCACGTGGGGACGCAACCCCGCGAAGGTCTACCGCGCAGCGGCAACCTTCCGCGCCGACCGCGACGGCGAGATCGAGCTCGACCGCGACGCGCCGATCGACGCCGCGTGGGCCGGCGTCGATCCCTTCGGCCTGTTCTGGAGCGCCGAGCCGACCGACGAGCCCGTACCGGAAGGCCGATCGTCGTCGCAGATCGACCTTGCCATGGACATCGACGGCGACGGCATCGCCGACGCGCGGGCGTCGCTCATATCGGTCCGCGCGCGAGACGACCTCGTGCGGACCGAGCTCGCGCCCGACTTCCCCGGCGCGTTCCTGCTCAGGCCGCCGGGCGAAGAACCGCTGGCGGTTGTGATCGTGCTCGGCGGTTCCGAGGGCAACGCGTGGACCGCAGAGAACACGGCGCCCAAGCTTGCCTCGCGCGGGTACGCCGTGGTCGGCCTGCCGTACTACTCCCCCGCGTACGGCGGCGGCGAGCCCGACATCCCGGGGCTGCCGACGGCGTTCCACAACATCCGAGTTGACCTGCTCGAAGAGGTGCTGGCCGCGATGAGAGCGCGGCCCGATATCGACGCCGAGCGGGCAGCGCTCTACGGCGTCTCGAAGGGCGCGGAGTTTGTACTCCTCGGCGCAAGCCTCATCGATCGGTTCGACGCCGTCATCGCCTACGTCCCGACAGACGTCGTGTGGGAGGGCTGGGGGCCGGGCACCACCGCGGGCCAGAGCAGCAGCTTCTCGTGGCGGGGCGAGCCGGTGAGCTTTGTCCCGTACAAAGGCATGGCCGCCGAGATCGCCAAGTACGGCTCGGGCGAGCAGCCCAGAATCCGCACACCCCACGACGCCGGCCGGGCCGCCTTCCCGGACACCGTGGCCGAGGCCCGCATCCGCGTCGAGGCTATCGACGCGCCCGTCCTTGTCGTCGGCGGAGACATGGACGACGTCTGGGACTCCGGCGGCATGGCGCGGGCCATCGCCACCGCACGCGAGCGAGCCGGCAAGCCGACGATCGCGATCATCAGCGAAGACGCGGGTCACCAGCTCTCGGGCGACGGCTGCACGCCCGCGCCCGCGGCGGAAGGAGCCGTCCGCAGCCGGGCATTCCGGGCAGCGTTGGACCTGCTCGAGCAGACGATCGGCCAGTAGAGCGCGGGCATCCGGCCGAACAACGGGGGCGAACGCTCAGACTTGCAGGCTGCTCGCAGCAGCGCATTCCCGTCCAAGGACTGGTCCGGAAGCACGACCCGAGGAGACTGCAGGTGACCTACCGAACAGCAGCGTGCGCAGTGTTCATCTCGGCCGGGTCCGCGGGCATGAGCAGCGCGCAGCTCGTGACCGCGTACACCGGCGACGAGTCCGGGGCGAAGAACTGGATCATCAACGTCGAGACCGGCAGCGACATCGAGGGGCCGCTGGGCAAGAGCCGTGCCCTCGCCGCCGATCCGGCAACCAACCGCATCTTCGAGATCGAGCCGATCCCGCTCGGCAGCAACACCGTGCAGCTCCGCACCAGCCGGGCCGACGCCGGCGGCGTCATCGAATCGCTCTCCCGCATCGGCCTGTCCGACTCGGCCGGCAACCGCATCCGCATCATGACCTCGCTCGCCTTCGGCGACGGCGTGCTCTACGGCTACGCGTCCGGCTCGGGCGGCGCCGTCGCGGGGCTCGGCACCATCGACACCGCAACCGGCCGGCACACGCTCGTCCCGGCGAACGATCTGCTGCCCGTTCCCGAGGACGGCCTCGTGCTCGGCCTCGCCTACGACAACGACCGAGGCCGGCTGCTCGTCGGCGTCCGCGAGGGCCCGCCCGTCGGCAGCACGAACGCCGTGTACGCCTTCGACCCCGACACCGGCTCCGCCGAGCTCGTCCTGACCGGCGCGGCCCGTTTCGATGGTCTCGCCTACGGGCGCGGGCGGGTCTGGATGGACTGCGGCGCGCCGTGCGGACCGATCCAGGTCTTCAACACGCTCACGCAGCAGTTCGAGCCGACACTGCCGCTGCCAGCCCGCTTCGGCAACGGCTCGGGCGGCGCGACCTTCCTCGAAGCGCTCGGCCCAAACCCCGCCGAACCATGCCCCGCCGACACCAACGGCGACAACCAGCTCACCCCGGCCGACTTCAACGCGTGGGTCATCGCCTTCAACACCAACGACGACGCCTGCGATCAGAACAGCGACGGCCTCTGCACGCCCGCAGACTTCAACGTCTGGGTTCTCAACTTCAACGCCGGCTGCCCGTAGCGAGGCGGCAAAACGCACAACCGACCGTGCGCTGATACAAGCTGAGCTGCCGACGAGACTGCCGCTCGATCCAATCCATGCGTCCGCGAACCTGACGTGGTTCGCAGTCGTACCTCCAAAGCACAATCGGAGCGACGCTCAGCGTCGCGGCGAGGGAGATCTTTGATGAAGCAAGTACACGGGCTGCTGGCGTTGATGACCGCATCGTCAGCCATCGGACAAGGAAACCCCGGTTTCGCGAGCGACGAGTTCGACGGCGTTGACGGCCTCCGGCTCATCGGCACCGAGCTGTCAAACTTCGGCGCTGCCGTCGCGGGCGTCGGCGATATCAACGGCGACGGCATCGACGATGTCGCCGTTGGTGCGCCGCAGGCAGACCCCGCCAGCGGGGCCGAGGCAGGCGTCACGTACATCTTCTTCGGGCAGCGCGGCGGCTTCCAGGCCACGATCTCGGCCGACGACCTCGACGGCACCAACGGGTTCGCGCTCATCGGCGAGCAGGGTGTGCGGTCCGGCCAAGCGCTCGACGGCGGCCACGACCTCGACGGCGACGGCAGGCCCGAGATCCTCATCGGTGCTCCCCGCATCAACGGCGGAGGAACGAACAACGCTGGCGGCGCCTACGTGTTCAGCCCGGGCACCGGCCCATGGCCCGCGGTCATCGATCTGGCCTCGCCGCCCGCCGGCACATCGGTGCTCAGGATCAATGGCGTCCGCGGAGGACCGTCTGCGTCCCCTCAGGAACGAGTCGGCGAAGCCGTCGCCTTCGCGCCCGATACCAACGGCGACCAGGTTCCAGAAATCGTGCTCGTCGGTCGAGGCCTCAGCGGGCCCGAGTTCGGAGCGTATGTCGTCTACGGCGGCTTGCCGATCTCCGGCTCGCTCTCGCTCGGCGATCTCGACGGCACCAACGGCTTCCGCGCGGGCGGTCAGGACGCCGGCGGAGGATCGGGAGACGGCGGACGGGTCTCGGCCGCCGGGCTCGGCGACATCAACGGTGACGGCTTGGGCGACATCATCGTCGGCAACGCCCGCGCGATCGTGACCGACCCCGACCTCATGGTCTCGGGCGACTTCGGCGCCGCGTACGTGATCTTCGGCCGGCAGGGACCCGTGCCCGCCGAGACATCACTCAACGATCTAAGCCAGCCGGTTGGTTTCAGGCTGGAGGGCATCGCGACCACCGGCGTTGGTGCGTCCGTGGCGGGCGGCGATGTCACAGGCGACGGCATCCCCGACATCCTCATCGGAGCCACCGGCGAGACCTTCGGCGGAGCCAACAACGCGGGCGTGACGTACATCGTCGCAGGCCGCGACGCCGGCGACGCTCCGTTCGCGGACCGGGTGCCGCTCTCTGCTGCGGGAACTGTTCCGTTTCTCGGCGGGCCCCGCGGGAACGACCGCAGCGGCAGGTCGATCGCCGTCGTCGGTGATGTAAACGGCGACCAGATCGACGACATCGTCATCGGCGCGTTCACCGCCCAGCCCATGAGAACCGGCCGGTTCTTCGTGATCTATCCAGAAGACTCTGCCCCGTTGGGTGGCCCCCTCGAGACAACCGGCCGGCTCACCTTTGCGGTGTTCGGACCTGCGCAGCACGCCGAGCTCGGCTCGTCGGTCGCCGCCGCGGGCGACTTCGACGACGACGGCCGCGCCGACGTCATCGCCGGGGCGCCCGTCGCGAGCCAGGCCGTCATCCTCCTGACCGAGTGCCCGGCGACCGCCGACACCAACGGCGACGGCGCGCTCGACCCGGCGGACTTCACCGCCTGGGTCATCGCCTTTAACGCACAGGCACCCGCATGCGACCAGAACCGCGACGGCCTCTGCGACCCCTCCGACTTCAACGCCTGGATCACGAATTTCAACTCCGGCTGCGGCCTGTGACCCACGCTTGAAGACAGCCGAGAGAGCCGATCGGTGGAGTCCGCGGCGAGCCGAGCGCGAAAATCTCGAAACTCGGGAATACCCCGCCGCCCGCACTGGTTAGTGATTACTAGAAGACGCCCCGGGCTCTCCCGGCGTCGGAAAGGACACCTGCCATGCCTGCTGTCTCACTCGTCGCGAACAACCCCACCGACCTCGCAACCCAGACGCTCGGCGGCCGAGAGAGCATCTCCATCCCGAGCCTCGCGCAGCTTGTCGAGGCCGCCAGGCTGGTCGCGTCCTTCGCCGCGGCCGACCTCCGAGCGCTGCCCGAGACGCGCGGGCACCACTCCGCCCAGCCCCCGGCGCCACGAGGTGTCGATACGGTCGAGATATCCGACGCCGCCAGACGTGCCGCTGCCGCGTAGGCGGGCGACTGAACTGCCCGTCACGGCTCCGCCCTCACGCCTCTACTGTTCAAGCGTGAAGCCCGCCAAGCCCTCGATCATGCGAAGCCTGGGCCGATTCGTCGGCGAGATCGGCAAGGCCGTCAAGGGCGACGCCAGGCAGTCCGCCGAAGTGAACCGGACCACAGAGACCGAAACACGCCAGACGGCACAGGGCACGGTCACGCTCCGCAGGACCACGATCGAGGAGATCGAAGTCTCGGAAGCCGGCGCGACCAACCCAACCGGGCGGTCCTGATTGAGCCGCGATCTCTACCTCCGCGTACCTAGAATCGACCTCAGTTCGAACGGCGAACAGCCCGACGAACCCTTGGAAGCCCCACCGGAGCCGTCTCTATGTCCTGGCAGCCCTCGATCGACCGCCACCACCTGCTCAAGCGGATCCCCACGCCGCCCTACGGCAAGATCGAGGATCGCCACATCGTCAGCTACGACGAATACGTCAACACCGGCGGCTACCAGGCGCTCCGCAAGGCCCTCACGATGAAGCCCGAGGACGTCACCGAAGAAGTGAAGGCCTCGATGCTCAGAGGCCGGGGCGGCGCGGGCTTCCCGACCGGTCTCAAGTGGACCTTCCTGCCGCCCGTGCCCGAGGGCAAGACCCCAGGCGAGCCGGGAGCTGAGCGCTACCTCGCGATCAACGCCGACGAGTCCGAGCCCGGCACCTTCAAAGACCGGCTGCTCATCGACTTCGACCCCCACGGCCTGCTTGAAGGCATCGCCATCTGCTGCCACGCGTGCAGGCTCACCAAGGCGTACATCTTCATCCGCGGCGAGTACCACCACCAGGCCCACGTGCTCGAGGACGCGCTCAAAGAAGCCTACGAGAACAACATCTTCGGCGAGAACGGGCTGCAGCTGTCGGCCGAGAACACCGGCGGGGAGAAGTTCCGCGTCGACTGCTACGTCCACCGTGGAGCCGGCGCGTACATCTGCGGCGAAGAGACCGGCCTGCTCGAAGCCATCGAGGGCAAGCGCGGCTGGCCACGCATCAAGCCGCCGTTCCCCGCGCTTAAGGGCCTCTTCGGCAAGCCCACCATCATCAACAACGTCGAGACCCTGCAGCACCTGCCCGACATCATCAACAACGGCGCCGAGTGGTTCACCAAGCAGGGCTGCGAGTCCACCGTCGGCGGCCCGCCTTCGTACGGCACCAAGCTCGTCGGCGTCTCGGGCCACGTCAACCAGCCCGGCGTCTTCGAGTTCGACCTCGGCATCCCGCTCAGGAACATCGTCGAGGACTACTGCGGCGGCATGCGCAACGGCAAGAAGTTCAAGGGCGCCATCGCCGGCGGCGTCTCCATGGGCATCCTGGGCCCCGACCAGTACGAGGCCGAGATGGACTTCGACATCGGCCGCAAGTACAACGTCCTGGGCCTCGGCACCGCCTGCCCGACCGTGTTCGACGAGGACACCGACATGGTCGCCGTCGCCCGGAACATCGCCCGGTTCTACAAGCACGAGTCCTGCGGCCAGTGCACGCCCTGCCGCGAAGGCTCCGGCTGGCTCTACCAGCTCATGTGCCGAATCGAGGCCGGCGACGCCACCACCAAAGACCTCGACCTCGCTCTCGAAGTCGGCACCAGCATGGGCTCGATGCCCGGCACCACCATCTGCGGCCTCGCCGACGGCAACAACTGGGCCCTCCGCACCATCATGAACAAGTACCGCGACGAGTTCGAGACCCGTGTCAGGCCGGCCCACGTGCCGGTGACGGTCACGATCGGGGCGATGGCGAAGGGGTGATGCCGCCGCGGCTCGCCGCCTAGCGTCCGCGGTTCACTCTCACCGGAGGACGCGATGATCCGATCCATTGCCGCCGCTACGCTGCTCGCCGCGACCACAGCCACAGCCCAGCCCTTCGCCCACACCTACCCGCAGCAGTTCACCGACCGTGAGCGGATGGCCGAGGCGCTCTCGCAGCGGCTCGACATCGCCCGCCCCTGGATGCAGACGCCCTCGACGCAGGCGATGCTCGAGACGGTCGGCACCATGCCGCCGAGGATCCGCCGCTGGCTGTGGAGCACCCGGAGCTTCAGCGAGCGCACCTTCACGCTCGATCAGTACGCCGGACTCGACGCCGAGGATCGGCGGCTGCTCGACTTCTTCGGCATCTCCGAGCTCATCTATTACGCCGGCTGGTCGACCGATGCGCCGTTCGTCGAGCTCCGCGCGTACGACCTCGCGTTTCTCGGCACGCCATACGCCGAGCCCGAAAGCCTCGCGGGCGCACGCATCCTGCTCGTTGACCCATCTGTCATCACCCCCGCGTGGATGCTCGCTCGGCTCGGGGCCGACGTCACGGTCGTGTCCGACAGCCAACGCTTCCGCGCGCTCTACAACGCGCCGAGCGACCAGGGCATCGTCCGCGGCATCAACGGCGCGCCCGACGGACGCGTGACCATCGTCGATGCCAACTGGCCCGCCGCGGGCCCGACCATCGGCGGCGAGGGCAAGGCGAGCGAGACCGATCAGAGCTTCGATCTCATCGTCGCGATCAACAGCCTCAGCAAGGGCCGCGTCGATCCGTCGCCGTCGCAGGTCCGCACGCTCGATGTCCCATTGGTTGCCAAGCCGCTGGGGCTGGAACCTGTCGAGATCGGTGCGCGGATCTTCGACGCCCTCGCGCCTGGCGGTCGGGCGATCGCGTACAACTGGGGCTCGCCGGCCAGGCCGAACAACGACCCATCGTTCGACGGCGACGTCCGGCCCGCGGTCGGCCCGAGCAACGCCCGGGCCGCGGGGCTCGTCGCAACGGCCGTCGCCTCCGACGCCAGCGTCTTTACCCGCATGCTGGCCACGCGGGCCAACATCCGCGACCTCCGCCGCCCGCTCGAAGAAAACGGCGTCACCGCCCCCCAGGTCGTGGCGTTCTATGCCATCTACGACAAGCCCACATCCGAGAACTGAGCCCCCTGCGCGAGTTCGCCCAAAGCCGCTGGGCACCGAAGCCGAATCCGCGTATCGTGCGTATCTCGGATCGGCCGCCGGTACAACGCCGGATCGGGCCGGGTGACAGCCGGGCGGCTCGGAGCCGCGGCGCCGCGATTCTCAGCGATGGACGAGCCTTCACAACCCGATCGACCTCCCTCGGCCGGCCCCGCGGTCCACATCGACTGGACCACGGGATCGGCGCACGCCGCAGCACTTGAGCCACTGGTCGGCAACCTCGCCGCCGCGCTCGCGCCGCGCACCGGTGAAGCCCGTGTCCGCGTCATCGACGACGCCCACATGGCCGCCGCCCATCAGCGGTACAAGAACGTCCCAGGCACCACCGACGTGCTCACCTTCGACCTCGCCGGAGACCCCAGCGAGCCGCTCGACGCCGACGTGCTCGTCTGCATCGACGAGGCCGAGCGACAGGCCGCCGAACGAGGCATCCCCGTCGCCCACGAGCTGCTGCTCTACGTCACTCATGCCGTCCTCCACTGCTCGGGCTTCAACGACGACACCGAAGCCAACGCCGCCGCCATGCACGGCCGAGAGGACGAGCTGCTGACAGCCGTCGGCGTCGGCCCGGTGTACGCCGCCTCCCCGGAGCGCGCCCGATGACGCCGATGACTACGTGGGCCCCGATCATCGGCGTCGCCGCCGTGCTGCTCGGAGCGGTCTGCTCGGCCGTCCACCAGTCGCTCCGCTCGCTCAGCCGCTCGCGCCTCGAAGACCTCGCCGAGTCGCGACGCGACGACGCCGACCGCGAACGTCTGAACAAGATCGTCGACGACCGCACGGGCCACGCCGCGAGTGTTGCGCTGCCGCGCGTCGCACTCAACATCACTGCGGCCGTCGCATTCCTTTTCTGGATCGCAGCACTCCGCGCCCCGGCCGACTCCACCCAGCTCGCCTTCACCATCACCGATGCGCTCATCGCGGGCGCGATCACCACGGCCGCCCTCTGGGTCTTCGGGCTCGTGCTGCCGCTCTCGATCGCGACCCACGCCGGCGAGCGCATCGTCCTCACACTCGCCGGCCCAATCCGGCTGATGCACGGGCTTACCGCACCCGTCCGCACGCTGGTCAACGTGCTCGACGAAGCGATCCGCCGACTCGCCGGTGCAGAAGAAAAAAACGGCCACGATGCGCAGGCCGAGATCCTGTCTGTCGTCGAAGAGTCCGAGGCCGAGGGCCAGCTCGACGAGGCCGAGCGCGAAATGATCGAGGGCGTCGTCGGCTTCCGCACCACCAGCGTCGAGAGCATCATGACGCCGCGCACCGAGATCGACGCGATCGAGGTCTCGGGCGACCTGGTCACTATCGAGCAGCAGGTCAAAGAAATCGGCCACAGCCGCATCCCCGTCTACCGCGAGAACCTCGACGACATCGTGGGCCTGCTCTACGCCAAGGACCTGCTCCACTGGCTCACCGAGCCGGGCCGAAAGCCCGACGACGACTTCGACCTCGAATCGCTCGTCCGCGATGCGCTCTTTGTCCCGGAGCAGAAAACCGTCCGCGAGCTGCTCGCCGAACTCGTCCAGCAGAAAGTCCACCTCGCCATGGTCGCCGACGAGTACGGCGGCACCTCGGGCCTGGTCACCATCGAGGACATCATCGAAGAAGTCTTCGGCGACATCCGCGACGAGTACGAATCGGAAGAAGACGACGAGCCGAGCGCCGCCTTCGACGCCGACAACCGCTGGGTCGAGTCCGACGCTGCCGTCCACGTCGACGATCTGAACGACGAGCTCGAGGGCCTCGAAGTCGAGATCCCCGAGTCCGACGACTACGACACCGTGGGCGGCTACGTCGTGACCACCCTCGGCCGAATCCCCGAGGCCGGCGAATCGATCGAGCTCGACGACGCCAAGCTCACCATCCTCGAAGCCGCCCCGACCCGCGTGCTCAAGGTCCGCGTCGAACGCACGGCCGACGCCCCGCCGACAACCACGGACAACGGCGACTCGCACGCGCCGAAGTAGCCCCGGTGGCGGAGGCTTCCAGCCTCCGTTCTTCCTTCTTGTTGGGCCAATCACTCGGAGGCTAGAAGCCTCCGCCACCACAGAGCTGTCCCTCTACCATCCTCGCATGAGCCACCTGACCCTCTACAACACGCTCAGCAAATCCAAAGACCCGGTCCGCGTCGCCGACCCGACGAACGTCACCTTTTACACCTGCGGCCCGACCGTCTACGACGACGCGCACATCGGCAACTTCCGGTCCTTCCTCGCCGCCGACCTGCTCCGCCGCTGGCTCGAATCACCGCTCTGCACGGTCCAAGACCTCGACGGAACTGAACACCAAGGCCCGCGCACCGTCCGCCACGTCATGAACATCACCGACGTCGGCCACATGACCGACGACGACCAAGCCGACGGCGGCGGCGACGACAAGATGCAGGCCGCCTGCAAGCGACTGCTCGAAGCCAAGAAAGCCGGCACCGCCCACACCAGCATCACAGATCCCAACGACCCGCGACAGATCGCCGAGTTCTACACGCAGCGCTTCGTTGAAGACGCCAAAAAGCTCGGCCTCAAGGTCGCCATTGAAGCCGAGACCAACCCCAGCGTCATGCCCCGCGCCACCGACAACGTCGACGGCATGAAGCGGATGATCGAAGACCTCGCAAGCAAGGGCTTCGCGTACAGAGTCGATGACGCCGTCTACTTCGATGTGCAGTCGTACGACAGCTACGGCCAGCTCTCGGGCAACACCCTCGACAAGCTCAAGGGCGGCGCCGGCGGCCGCGTGCAGGACGAACACCAGGCCGGCAAGCGCCACCCCGCCGACTTCCTGCTCTGGAAGTCGGACCCAAGCCACCTCATGAAATGGCCAGGCCCGACGATCGATGGTCAGCAAATGCCCGAGGGCTACCCCGGCTGGCACATCGAGTGCTCGGTCATGTCAAAGGTCCTCGGCGAGACCATCGACTTCCACTCCGGCGGCGAGGACAACATCTTCCCCCACCACGAGTGCGAACGAGCCCAGTCCTGCTGCGCCCACAGCACCGACACCTTCGCCCGACACTGGTTCCACCCCCGCTTCCTGCTCGTCGAGGGTGAGAAGATGAGTAAGAGCAAGGGCAACTTTTTCACGGCACGAGAGCTCTTCGAGAACCACGACCCCGCGGCCGTTCGGCTTGAGCTCATCAAGACCCACTACCGCGCGAACGCCAATTTCACCGAGCAGGGACTCAAGGACAGCGCCCGCATTATCGAACGCTGGCGTCGATTCCTCGATAGCGCAACCGATTCCGGTTCGGCACAGGACACCGAAGCAGCATCACGCTTCGCCGATGCGCTCGGCGACGATCTCAACACCGCGGCAGCGATCGGCGTGATCAACTCCTGGATCGCCTCGATTCAGCAGCCGACCGCCGGTGATGCCACGCAACTCCGCGCCATGGACGGCGTGCTCGGCGTGCTCTCGCTCGAGAAACCCAAGTCTGCCGAAACCGACATCGGCCTCTTCACCGGCGGCCTAGAACCCGACCCCACAGTCGTAGAAAGACTCGTCGCCCGCCGCGACGCAAAGAAAGCCAAGGACTTCGCAACCTCAGACGCCATCCGCGACGAGCTCGCCGCCATGGGCTACGCCATCAAGGACGTCGCCGGCGGTAAGGTCGAGGTCAGCCGCGCGTGACGCGCACCGCTACTGGCCGTCCCATCGCCGCACGACCTTATTGATCGTGTCGCGCGGCGCGACCACCTCGCCCTCGCGCCCCATCACACTCGCGATCACCGTGATCCGCATCACCTCGTCCGAACGCTCGGGCTCGAGCACCCACCCCGGCACGCCCGATAGCGGCAGCCGGTACAGCCCCGTCGCGTCGAACCACCCCGAGTTCTGGTCCGGATCGCGCAGATCGATCTGCCACGTCCACGCGTCATCACGCTCGGCCAGCCCGCTCGTGCCCCGCACGCGGAAAAGCTGCACGTTGAACCTTGCCGGCGCTTTCGTTCCGTCGCCCCACGCGTCCACCATCCGCAGATACACCGCGAGCACCGGCTCCCCGCTCGACCATCGCTCGACTCGTGTCAGCTGGCTGATCTCGACAGCTACCGGTGCAAACGGATCGGGCGCCCCCGACTCGAACAACCCCGCGTCCCCCTCGGGCGGCGTGTGCAACCGCGAACAGCCGCACACCACCAGCATCGCAAAGACGCCGCACAACCGCACCCCAAGGAGATCGCCGCGAACCATGCGGACATGCTAACGCTCTTCGGTGTCGGATTCCCGCCCGGCATCCGCCTGGGCAGACGCCCGCTGCCGGCCGCGCCGCGGACCTCTCACCGGCGAATCCGGTGACATGTCCGACCACCGGTGCTCCAGCGCCGCGATGAGCCGCCCCTGCCCCGACTCAAGCGACGCCAGCGCCCGGGTGTTGGACTCCAGCACACTGACAAGCACGCTCAGCTCCGTGCGGTCTCTCTTGAGACGCTCGTGCTGCTCAGTGAGCTGACGCTCGCGCTCCGACGCGGCCCGACGCTCGCTGAGCCACATGAGCCCGATCAGACCCGCCGCACCAAGCTGAGCGATTGCCCCGGCTACCTCAAGCTCCACCGCCACCTCCAACCTCCACGCCCGCGCCCGTGCCCATCACCTCTATGAGCCGTAGCGGAGGAACCGAGCCTCGTACCCCACGCTTACACGCCGCCCGCGATCGACCTCCTCAGCCCACTCGATCCGAACGAAGCGCATGCCGGTCCATGTGCGGCCCTGCTCGTCCACCAAGTCAGCCGCGTCGCTCTCCGCACCGTTGACATCCAACGACACAGCAATCGCATCCCGCAGCGCCCACAGCGCCGCATCGCTCGCCGCGACCAGCCGACCCCGAACGTGGACCCAGAGCTGAAACTCGCCGAACGACGCGTTCTGCGTCGAGGGCGTACCACCGAAGTCCTGCGGCAGCACCAGATACCCCGAACGCCCCTCCTGAAACCGGTGAGGCCCGCTGCCAAACAAGTCAACTCCACCGAACGATCCCGGCATCGCACATCCCTCCAATCACACGCGCTGAACCGAGACCGGGTCAGCGGCCCCGCCGTCCGGCGACACGCCCGCGAGCGTCACGACCTGCTTCACCCCGCCCGGCTTCGACTCGTACGAAACACGCGTCACAACACCGCCAACCGTCACGCGCACCCGGCCGCGATCAGTCCCACCAAAGGCCGCAACGAACGAAACCGACCGCTCCTCGCCCAGCTCAAGCTCATCCGCCAGCCCCTCGTCCGCCGCGCGCGTCACACGCACCGTCACCTTCCGTCGCGGCACGTCGACGAACCCCGCATAGGGTCCAATGTCACCGAACTCGATCAGCTCACGCGACGCCGAACGCTCCACGGCGATCGACTCCACACCCGCCCACGCGACGCCATCAAGCTCTACAGATTCAGGCCGAAGCACAAGCATCGCTCACCCCCTCACCAGATGGCTCACGCCCGGCCGACGCACCGAATCCGCCTCGCCGTCACCATCAAGATCAATCATCGCCGTCACCCGACCTCGCTCGGCCGCGAACCGCTCCCGGTACATCAGCGACCGCTCGGCATACCCAAGCCCTGCACTCCCCGCAGCACTCGCCGCGGCCGCCGCCGAATAAATCAGATGCAGCGTGCCCAGGCACTCCAGCCGCGTCAGCGCGCCGGGGTTCACCACCGCGTCAGCTGTGAGCGCCCCCTCGCTCGTGTCGTCCGGTTCGATCCCGAGCATCCGAAGAATCTGCCCGTGCACAACGCTCATCTGCGGGCGATACGTAAAGCACTCCAGCTCACCGCTAGCAAGCGTCGGCACCGGGATCACGCTGTCGCTCGCCGACGCACGCAACCGCGACAGTCCGAGCTGGCCAACCCCGACCACGACCGCCACCTCGTACGACGCGCCGGCATAGCTCACCACACTACCGACCGACACACCCACCGAAGCAAAGTCAAACCCGCCAACCACCGCGACACTCGAGCCGACAACCCCGGCCTCGCGGAACACGAGCTGACCGAGCCACCCCGTTTCCAGAAACAGCCGCGGCTCATACACCAGAAGATCTCGATCCTGCGCAAACACGACCACCCCCATTCTGAACCACCACCCACCACAGCCCCGCCAAACCCGGCCCGAGCCCGCCAGCTCGGACCGGGCGCGCACACCGGGCGTCCCGTGCCCGGCGGCGCTGCCCCCTCCACCTCAAGAGGGCTCACCCAACACACTCACGGGCTACGAGTCACACAGCGAGCCCACGCAGCTTCGCGTGCGCCTGCTCGTTGCGCAGCTCAAGCGTGTACTCACCGATCACCTGACCGCGGACGCTGTCGCCGCTCGAGGCCAGAGGCTTGAAGTGGAAGCTCCGGCCCGTCAGCGGCAGCACCTCGATCCGAGAAGAATCGAGCAGCAGCACCGTGTCCGTCGGCGCCCAACGGCTCATCACAACCCGGCACACACCGAAGTCGCTCTCGTACACGCTGATCATGTCGCGGAAGCTTGTATCCTCCGGAAGATACTGGCGGCTCGCGCTCGCGAACTCGTTGATCTTCCGCTTCTGCGCACCGTTCACAACGATCGTGTCAACACTCCCCGAGCTCTGCTCCCATACCTTCCGCAGAGCGGCGTTCAGCAGCTCCTCGGTCAGCTCGTCATCGCCCGTTCCCCCGCCGTCCGGCAGACCGCCCGCACCCGGCAGCAGGTCGTTTGTTGCCAGCTGCGGGATGATCCCGTTCATCGATCGCCGCGTCGTGCTCGAACCAACATGGTTCGAGATCGGCGCTACACCATTGATGACACAGTTCTCGAGATCACGAAGCAGCTCGCGCATCCGCTCCTGCTTCTGATAGTCGACTTCGTCATCGATGCCGTACTGACGGCTCGCCTGCATCGACCCAGACACCTCGACAGTCGAAGTCAGAATCTGCGTGTAGTTCCGCTGACGGCTCCGGCTGGTAAACCGCGCGTCTGGCGCATCGTCGCCCTCGAGCGCCGCGTTACCCAGGATGTTCAGCACCATGTTGTTCGCAAGCGCAACAGCCGTCGTGCCGCCGTAGCCTCGACCAACGCTCAGCTGGTTCCCCGCGATCGCCGCGACAACCATCACCTCGCCCGAGCCCTCGGGCTGCACGAGATCGCCGACACGGAACCGATCGCCGTTGTCCACGGTGATCGTCGTCGCCGCCGTCGCACTCGGGCTGAAGCTCGTCTGATTCACGGCGTCCGCGTTCGCCAGAAGCTCATCCTCGATCCACTCGTGCACCGTGCTCTGCGCCGATCGCTTCGCATCACCAAGGTGATCCAGCAGCGGCGTCTCGTACGGCGACACAATCCCGATGATGTCGCTCACATCCTCCACAAGCTCCGGCAGATCCGCGCCCGCCCCGTACGTTGCCTTCCCCGTAAATGCCATCCGCGTTACTCCTGTTCAGCGCGCACCTCACGCGCAAGCCCCACCCAACGACTCTCAACACAGCCAACATCAATCCACAACGCGGCCCGCCGCAGTCACCCCTGACGCCGCTTCCGCAGGTACCGCGTCAGCGCACGGCGATCCCCCGTCTTCCTCGCCTCATCCGCCAGGCCGCTCAGCGACGAGCCCGCCGCCGCCGCCGCACCGCCCGATGCCGAGCCACGCACCGAAGGTCGCGCGACGCGGAACAAGAAAGGCTTCGCCGATACAAGCTCACTCACAAGCGACGCCGGCTCATCTCCGCTCTCCAGCCGAGACTCCGAAACAGCGAGCGCCGTCTCCAGATCGATCACGCCCGCATCCGTCAGCGCCCGCTCAAGCTCGAACCGCCGCTCAACCGCCGCGAGCGCCGCCTCAAGCTCCGACACGCGATCCCGCAGAGCCTCGTTTTCAATCGCGAGCGCCTCCGCGACCGCACCGCAGTCCTCGGTCACCTCATCCTGAACCGCCGTTACGTCGCCGCCATCAGGCTGACGCACGTCCTGCGCCGCGTCGTTGGTCTCCGCAGAACCGCCGCCCAGCCCACCGCTGCCGCCGCCCCCACCGCCGCCGGACCCGCCCGGCTGCAGACCACCTCCCGTTCCCTCGCTCTTAAGCTCCGGCATCAGACACCTCCACGCTCTCTGCCTGTGTTTCACCCAATCCACCGTCCGAGACAAACCCCAGCGACTCCGCAACACGCTCCGTCGGCACACCAAGCTGCTGCCGCACCCGCACCGCCGTCGCAAGCTCCTGCTCATCGATCGGCAGCGGATCGGGCCACTCCAGCCGCACCTCGCGGTCCTTCGCCGACAGCTCCAGCAAGCCCACACGCGACGCCGCCTCGAGCACCAGCCCGCACACCCCGCGGATCCCGCGCCCGTACGTCACGCGCTTGCGGTTCGTCTTGGCAAGCAGCCCCACCATCGTCACCCGCAGCGCGTTCGCGCTCGTCAGGTTCCCGATCCGCGCCTCAACAACACCCGACGCCACCGGCGGCACGCCGCTGATCTTGTCGAGCGCAGACCGTACCTGCTCGATGTGCTTGTCCTCGCTCGGGCTCGACGCGTCACCGCCAAACCGCTCAACGCTCGCGTCCGGGTTGTCCGTTGACCACACCGTCCCCGGCGCAACCGGAGCCGAATCAAACCCCTCGATGCCCTTCGCCAAGTACATGTTGAACGACTGCATCGTCACCCGATTCGCCCGATCGCTCAGCCGCGTGTTCAACTCGTCCTGCAGCGGGATCAACGGCTCAACCTCGCCGACGCCCGCGTACACCAAAGGCTGGCTCTGGTTCTGCACGTGCACGACAGGAACGATCCCATCGAACACGCCGCCGTCTTCCTTCGCGACCAGCTCCCCGCCGACCCACACCTCGTGCCCGTTCGGCCCGAACACCTCCGTGTACGCCTCACGCTTCAGCCGTCGGCCCCAGCTCTCGCCACCAAACACGCCGCGCCGCAAGCCAACACGCTCAACACCGTTCGACTCCCGCTCATAATGAATCACGTACCCATCGAGCACGCGGTAGTCGTCCGCATCCAGCACCGGCACGCTCCGCCGCGGGTCCACCGCCTCGATCCGGAACGCCCGCCCAGCCTCGGCCGCGATCTCAAGCAACACATCGCGCGACGCCGCCCCGTCACCGCCGCCAAGCCTCGCCCGAGAAGCACGCCGCCCCGCCACCCGCAGCGCCACTTCATCGACACGCACCACAAAGTCCACATGCCCGAACACATGCGCCATCAGCGCCGCGTCCTGCAAGGTCTCGAGCCCGCCCGACGCGTCCCACGCCGCATCGAGCAGCGCCTCGACAACCTCCCGCGTCCGCTCGTCCTCCGCCGCGCTGACCAGCAGCGGCATCTTGCCGAACAGAAAGTCGATCATCACCTGCACACGCCACGCGATGTCATTCTCGATCACGACTTCTCTGCGACCGAACGACCGATCATCTCCGAGCCCTTCTCGACGCACACCGGTCACCCGCGCCGGCAGCCCCGCCTCCTGCGCAAGCCGCCGCGTCGTCTGGCTCGTCCCCGCCGCGTTGATCGTCCCCACGCGCCGCGCCGGGTTGCGGTAGTACGAATGCCACCGCTCCAACTCCTCATTCTCGTCGGCCTGCCGACGGATCAGCAGATCAACAAGTGCCGGGTCCAGCCCCGCCGCCGCCCCCGGCCCGCCGGCCGACCTCTGCCGAGCCTCGGCAGCCCGACCCGCGGCTTCCCCATCCGACCGTCCACCCACACTCCCCATCGACGCGCCCTCCGAAGTGATCCATCCAGCCGCGGCCAACCCCGCCTCAAGCCCCGCCTCAAGCCCGACTCAAGCGAAACAAGCATCGCCCTCACCAACCCCGCCGCCGGACGCCACCGTGCGCACACAGCAAGCACACCCGCACACGAAAAAACGCCGCAACCCACGCGGCGTTCAGGAGAAACAAAAATATTCAGATTCTCACAACCAACCCACGCCGCTCAGCACGCCCGTGCGCACAAACGCGGATGAGGCGACCACAACACGAGCAAGAACATCACAGGCGGCCGGCATTGAAATTCAGCACCCACGCGGTGAAGCTGGTGGGAGCGAGCACGCCGTCGGCGTGAACGTCACCCACCAACGAGACCGAAACACCGCAGTCGCCGCCAACGTCGATGCCTTTGATCACAAACCTATGCGCCCGATCGAGCGACGATAGATCTGGCACGCCCGACGACCCCACATCCGGATCGCCAAACGTCACCGAGCAACAAACCCCTCGATCGCCGCCAAGTACGCGAGCCGGTTCGGCATCGCCTCCCGCACCGCCGCCTCCACCTCCGCCGGCAGCCGCCCGGGATGGTTCAGCAGCGCGTACGCGAAGATCGCCGACTCCGGCACGTCCTCTTTCACCGGGTTGTCCCGCGCGTACTCCGTGATAAACCCCGGATCGGTCTGCTGCGCCGCCACCCAGCCCGCCGCTTGCGAATGGTCGGCCTCGAGTGCCACGTGCGCGCACTCGTGGAACACCGTGTGCTGGAGGTCGTTCGTGCTGATCCGGTCGTCCATGTTCTCCGAGTAGATCACGAAGAACCCGCCCCGCTCCTCGGCGAACGCCGTCTCGTCGCCGTTGTGCAGCACGATATGGCCCAGCGCTTCGCGGAACAGCTCGGGCTGCAACCCGATCGCCCGACCGAGCCGCCACGCGTACACCGACGCGTCGCTCAGGTTGCCAAAGTCCGTGTTCGCCCAGATCTCGACCGTCTTGGTCGTGCCGTCCGACCGCGCGTAGCCGAGCTCAAACACGTACGCCTCGGCGAACAGCTCGTTCGTCCGCTTGTCCGGCATCTCCTTGTTCGCACGCCCGATGTACTCGTACGTCTCCTGCGCGTTCGGGTCCGTCTCGAGAATGAACCGCAGATCGTTCGACACGACCGAGTTCACGAACGGCGGATCGGCCGAAAGCGCGGAACCGGCGGCGAGCACCACAACGAACGTTAAGAACAGCCTGAGCACGGCGGCACCTCCTCACTGCGAGACCGAAGCAAGGTTAGGAGGCAGCGTCCCGCATGCTCAGTCGCAGTCGGCACCGAAGTTCCGGATGAGCGCATCGAAGTCCGCCGCCGTGCACAGATCGTCATCGTTCTGGTCGCACGCCGGCCCCTGTGTGTTGAACGCCAGGATCCACGCGTTGAAGTCGCCGGGCGTCACCGCACCGTCGCCGTTCGTATCCGCCCGGCACAACGCCACCGGCGCGGCCTCGAGCCGGATCGCCAGCGACCCCTCGAACAAGAACCAGCTGCTGCCGCCGTCGGGCGAACCGACAACCGTGCCCGCGGCATCGCTCTCGTTCCACACCCACGCGCCCTCGTTCCGGTCCGCCGAGTTCGCCGTCACCGAAACGAAGTACGTCCGGCCCATCTCGACATCAAATGGCTCGGGCAGCTCGATCGGCACCCGCAGCTGCTCGACCAGATCGATGTCCACGAAACCCGTCGGCTCGAGATCCACCGGAGCAACCGTCGCCGACATGAGCACATCGATCGGCGTCCCGCCGACCGACCTGTAGATCTCGACCGTGAACGACGGCACATCCGGCACACTTGCCAAGTATCCACCCCATACCACCACGGTACCGATCGACGCATCCGACGTCGCCGTAAACGACTCGGCAAACCGGTCATCGCCGTACGCCGAGTCCGCGATCGGCGCCGTCGATGTCCCATCGATCGGCAGCTGCTCAAAGAGCACTTGCGACGCAGCCGGTAACGCCACCACACCTGCCACCACCGCCATCATGGTCCTGACCACGGAGCGTCTCCTTCGCGCAGAACGTGCGTCTGGATCGCCAGCCCCCACAGCTCGACACGGCTGCACGAGTGTGCAACACCATGTCCCGGCGATCGGATGTCCAACCACCGCAACGTACCACAACCGGGCCGCCGCCTCAAGAGATTTCGCTTATCACTGCACGCGGAACGGCCGCGAGCCAGCCGTCACGCTGCGTCTTCGCCGCCCGCATCCGGATCTGCATCCGTCGGCTCGTCGTCCAGCAGCTCGACCCGCGAGTACTGATCAAGGTTCAGCATCACAAGCTCGCCGTCGGCCTTCTTCAGCTCGACGCGCTCGACCCACAGCTTCTTGTCCTTGCTGTGCGCGAACCACGACCCGGTCTTGCTGAAGCCGAACGCGACGACCTCGCCCTCAACCGCCGTCGCGTGCGAACCACTCAGCCGCGGCACCTGCTGCACCACACGGACCCGCTGACCGATCTCGAGCTGCCTCTCAGACATGCCGCGAGTATAGACGGAGGCACTAGGGACTAGGCACTGGGCACTAGGAAAGACACACAGCGTCCGATCCGCGCCGCCTCTCCCTAGTGCCCAGTGCCTAATGCCTAGTGCCTCGCCCACCCACTACCATCTACTCATGCCAGCCCGCGCACCCGCCCGCCTCTGGACCTACATCAGCGCCGACCTCTGGCGGCTGCTCCTGCTCACCACCGCCGTCATCGTCACCATCCTCGCCCTCGCGATCACCATCCGCCCGTTGGCCGACGGCAAGCTCACCCCGCTCCAGGCCATCCAGTTCATGGGCCTCGCCATCCCGCCCATGCTCGCCTACGCCGTCCCCTTCGGCGCCGGCTTCGCCGCCACCCTCGTCTACCACCGACTCGCCCAGGACAACGAGCTCGCCGCCGCCCACGCCGGCGGCGTCGGCCACCGCTCCGTCCTCATGCCGGCCGTCATCTCGGGCGTCCTACTCGTCGGCGTCCTCGGCGTCATCTCCGACCAGGTCATCCCACGCTTCCTCCGCACCATGGAGTCCTACGTCCGCCTCTCCATCGCCGACTGGATGGTCGTCCAGCTCTCGCTCGGCAACACGTTCGAGTTCAACGGCACCGTCATCGGCGCCGAGATCGTCGAGACCCTCGACCCCGAACGCGTCGAGGGCGCTAAGACCGTCATCGCCCTCGGCAAGCCCGCGTTCCTCTTCCTCGACAACGACCGCCAGGCCAAATCCGCCGCTACTGCCCAGCGCGCCTTCCTCGCCATCCGCCCGAGCGAAACACCATGGGACGGCCCGGACGCCGGCGGCGGCTTGGGCGCCGACGGCGAGGCTCGCTTCGGCTCCGTCGTCACCATCGTCGCCGAGAACTACCGCGGCACCGACGAAGACGGCGTCGTCATCACCAGCGACGACACCTTCCGCTACGACTTCGCCGTCCCACCCGCCATCGTCGACGACCCCAAGTTCTTCACCTACACCGAGCTCCGCACCCTCCGAGACCACCCCGAGCGCTTCGACTTCATCGACGAGTTCCGCCACCGCCTCGCCCTGCGCACCGCGTCGGTCGAGTACCTCGCCAACATCGACGCCGACCTGCGCGACGACACACGCGCATCCATCACAACCGCCGAGGACGACGTCATCACCATCGCGGGCCGGCACCTCTCCGCTGGCCCCGCGCTGCAACGCCGAGTCATCCCCGCGACGCCCGGCGCACCGATCGACATCACCATCAACCGCGCAGACGGCACCACCGAACGCGTCTCCGCCGCCAAGGCCGTCCTCAACGCGACATCGCCAGACGAGCTCACGCGCAAACGCGTCGAGACCCGGCTCGAACTCGAGCACGTGACAACAACGGGTCGATCCGCCGCCGAGGACATCCGGCGCGCCACCGAATCCGCCGAGCCCGTCGCCGGCGTCCGCCGAGCGCGAGCCATCACCGGCATCGTCACCGACAGCGACCGCTACATCGACCTGCGCACATCCACCCTCGACGACATCCTCAACGAGACCGACTACCTGACCGACGGCGCCACCAAGTTCCAGGGCGCGATCGAAGCCCACGGCCGACTCAACGACATGCGCGCCGATGTCCTCCGCGAGATCTCCGCCAACATCCACGAGCGCATCGCCATGTCCCTCGCCGGCATGGTCATGGTCCTCACCGGCGCCGTCGTCGCCATCAAGCTCCGACACGCCCTCGCGCTCACCGTCTACCTCTGGGCCTTCTTCCCGGCCCTCTTCTCCGTCCTCGTCATCAGCATGGGCAAGCAGCTCACCCACGAGTTCGGTTTCATTGGCGTCCCCACCCTCTACCTTGGCGTTCTCATTCCCCTTGCCTACGCCGTCCTCACCTACAAGCAGATCTGCCGCCGATGACCCAAACGATGACAGAAGAGCAACGCACCAAATCCGTCGACGCCGCCCTCGCGCTCGTCCTGGCCGTCACTGTCGTCCGCGCCGTCTACGTGCTCTTTCTTTCGCCCTATGCCTTGGTCGAAGACGAAGCCCACTACTGGGAATGGGCCCTGCGACTCGACTGGTCGTACTACAGCAAGGGCCCCGGCGTCGCGTGGTCCATCTGGCTCGCGACGTCGCTGCTGGGCCACGCCGAGGGCGTCATCCGCCTGCCCGCCGTCATCGCCAGCGGCATCCTCGCGCTCACCATCGCGCGCATGACCGCGCGCATCCACCACGACCAGCCCTGGAAGCACCACGCCGCGTTCGTCGCTGCCGCACTCGTCTTCCTCACCCCGGCGTATCAACTCCCCGCCATCCTCATGACCATCGACGGCCCCTACATCGCCTGCTGGGCACTCGCCTCCTATTTCGCATTGCTGTCTTTCCTCCCTCTCCCCCACGGGGAGAGGGTGGCTGAGCGAAGCGAAGCCGGGAGAGGGGAGGACAAACAGAGTCCCAAGCAAGGGAAATCTGCCACGCTTCTCCTCTTCGCCCTCTTCCTCGGCGCAGGCTTCCTCTACAAATACACCATCCTCCTCATCCTCCCGGGCCTCGCCGCCTTCCTCATCCTCAACCGCAAACGCATCACCCTCCCGTCCATCCCAGCCACCACCGCCGCAGCGCTCCTCGCCCTCGCCTCCGTCGCTCCCGTCATCATCTGGAACGCCCAGAACGACTGGGTCACCGTCAAGCACCTCGCAGGCCACCTCGGCCTCGCATGGGGCGACCAGCCACGCACACCTGAAGAACTCTCAGGCTGGTCCTACGACCCCAACTGGACACTCGAGCTCATCGGCACCCAGCTCGGCATCGCTGGCCTCACCATCACCCTCGCAATCCTCGGCATCCGACACGCCCGCAAGAACAGACTCGAAAGCGCGCACGCTTCAGAGTCACTCATGCTCTGGCTCGCCCTCCCCATCCTCGCCTTCTACCTGCTCGTCACCCTCGTCACCGACGCCGAGACCAACTGGCCCATCGCCGGCTACCTCACGCTCATCCCATTGGCCGCCCGCCTGATCGCTGAGCGCGCAGGCAAGGCCAGCGCACGCCTCTGGAAAGCCAACGTCATCCTCGGCGTCCTCGCCGGCATCGTCCTCGCCCGCCTCGACCTTGCCGCCGCCGGCGCACGAGCCATAGGTATCAAGGGCGACCACGCCGGCCGACTCCTGTCAGGCCCCGGCATGGGCGAAGACTTCGCGGTTCTCTCATCGCAACTCGCTTCACAGACAGGCCAAGAGCCCTTCATCGTCGCCGCCCACTACGCCCGCGCATCCATTCTCGCCTACTACCTGTCCGATCGTCCCACCATCGTCTACTCCGCATCCCCCTACGCCGGCGGCCGAAAGTCTCAGCAAGACTTCTGGCAAGACACCAGCCTCGCCAAGCCAGAACTCCTGGGCCGACCCGCCATCATGCTCGGCGGCCTCCCGGAGCACTGGCAACCCGCCTTCGAACGCATCGAGCGGATCGAGAATGTCCCCAGCGACCACAAGGGCGACCGGCGAACGCTCTTCATCGGCTACGGCTACCGTGGGTTTCCCGAGCTCAGGCCAGAGGACAAGTAGCAGATGCTCCGCGCCGCACCGCCCAAGCTGCTCGACGCCCGCGCCGGCACCGTCGCCGCCTGGCAGGCCCGCGCCCGCTGGCACGTCATCGCGGCCATCAGCATGCCCATCGTCGCGCTGCTGCACATCTTCGACGAGCGAGCGTTCCACTACTTCCTCGAACCCGTCTTCCGCGTCAAAGAACTCCAGCCTCCCGGCTTCTTCCTGCCCGACTGGTACCAGGTTCTCCGCCAGGCCGGCAACCTCGAGCTCTGGATCGCGCTCTCGATCATGCTCTGGGGTGTTGACGCACACCGCCTCGGCCGAATCTTCACGCCCGCAGCCTGGCGGCGAGGCTGGCTGTTGCTCGTCGGCAGCGCGGGCGCCGGCATCCTCGCCGAGATCATGAAGCTCGTCGTCGCCCGCGAGCGCCCCATCTCCGGCGCATCCATCACGTATCAGGAGTACGTCCACCACATCCCGCTCTGGGACCCACTGATCAACGGCCAGGGCAACCTCGGCTTCCCCAGCAGCCACGCCGCCGTCGCCTTCGGCGCAGCGATCACCCTCGCCAAGCTCATCCCCGGCACGCTCCCTGTCATGATCTTCTTCGCCCTCGGCTGCGCATGGACCCGCATGCTCATGGGCGCGCACTTCCTCACCGACGTCGCAGGAGGAGCCGCACTCGCGTGGATCTGGGTTACCTGGCTCCGACCGACCACACGAACGCAGAGCCACGAGATCACGCGATGAAGCTCATCGACCGCTACATCGCGCGCCAGTACCTCACCAACATCCTCGCGCTCCTCGCGATCCTCTTCAGCTTCGTCGTCACCATCGACGCCTCGATCAACATCGACGAGTTCTGGGAGGCCGCAGGCGAGCCCACCGCCGACGGCGAAGAGCCCGGCCTGGTCCGCCGCGTCACCCTCACCGCACTCTGGATCGCCCACCTCTGGTGGCCCCGCCTGCTCCAGCTGTTCAACATGATGCTCGGCATCGTCCTCGTCGGCGCGATGGGCTTCACCTGCGTACAACTCGTCCGCCACCGCGAGACCGTCGCCGTGCTCGCCTCTGGCCTCAGCCTCCGACGCGTCGCCGCGCCGATCCTCGGCGTCAGCCTCTTCATGGTCGGCCTCGCCGCGGTGAACCAGGAAGCCGTCCTGCCCCGGGTCGCCAAGCTGCTCACCCGCGAGCACCGCGACCTCGGCACGCGCGAGGCCACCGCCGGCCCCATCCCGCTGGCCACCGGCAACCAGGGCCAGCTGCTCATCTATGCCGCGCGCTTCGACGCCGACCGAGCCGTCCTCGAAGATGCGCTCTTCATCCAGCGCGATCCAGCGGGACCGGGCACCCTGCACATCACGACCGAACTCGCCACATGGGACACGACCGCCCTCGCCTGGACCGCCGAGTCCGCGTCTGTCGAGGACCTCATCAGCCCCGAGAACAGCTCCGCCGGCGAGCCGGTCTCCATCGAGACCGACCTCGACCCCACAGCACTCACTGTCCTGCAATACGCGGGATTCAGCCAGAACCTCAGCTTCAGACAGATCGGCAGGCTCCTCAACCAAACCCGCGGCGGCGACGCCAACGTCCGCGAGCGCCTCCAACGCAACCGCTTCGGCCGGATCGCCATGGCACTCAGCAACCTGCTCATCATCGTGATCGCGCTGCCCTTCTTCCTCACGCGCATGCCCGGCAACTCGCTCACGGGCAGCCTCCGCGGCGCGCCCGTCGCCGTTGCCTGCATCATCGGCGCGACCTTGGGCACTTCCGCCCCTGTTCCGGGCGTGCCCGCCGTCGTCTCCGTCTTCCTCCCGGTGCTCGTCCTCGCGCCCCTCGCCATCGCCGTCGCCATCAGCCCGAAGACCTAGCCCCGGACTGAGCGGGATTCCCCGTTGCCATGGGCGATCTCCCGGATCCTCACTGTGTATACGTACTCGGCGGGGGTTTGGCAGCACCGCGCGTCGTACAATGCCGTACACGCCTCGCATCGGAGCCTCGCCATGGCCTCAGTCTGCTTCTACTTCCAGGTTCACCAGCCGTACCGCCTCAAGCGCTACTCGGTCTTCGATGACCACCCCTTCTACTTCGACACCGACAAGAACGCCGCCATCTGCCAGAAGGTCGCCGACAAGTGCTACCGGCCCATGAACCGGCTCCTGCTCGAACTCATCGACGCCAACGAGGGCAACTTCCGCTGCTCCTTCAGTGTGTCGGGTGTCGCGCTCGACCAGTTCGCCGAGTACGCCCCCGATGTCCTCGACAGCTTCCAGCGCCTCGCCGAAACCGGCTGCGTCGAGTTCCTGGGCGAGACCTACCACCACTCGCTCAGCTTCCTCTACTCGCGTAAGGAGTTCATCGAGCAGGTCGATATGCACACGGCCAAGTGCGAGGAGTATTTCAAGCAGACGCCCAAGGTCTTCCGCAACACCGAGCTGATCTACAGCAACGAGGTCGGCCACGCCGTCAGCCAGATGACAAACGCCGACGGCACCCGCCGGTTCAACGGCATGTGCTGCGAAGGCTGGGACACCTACCTCGGCTACCGCAAGCCCAGCTACGTCTACACCCCGCCCGGCTCGCCCACCGGCGCCGGCGACTCGCCCTTTGGCCTCTTGCTCAAGAACTACGCGCTTAGCGACGACGTCGCCTTCCGCTTCAGCAACCGCGGCTGGGAGGAGTGGCCGCTGACGACAGAAAAGTTCGTCAAGTGGGTCAACGACGTCAACGGCGACGGCTACCTCGTCAACCTCTTCATGGACTACGAGACCTTCGGCGAGCACCAGTGGGCCGACACCGGCATCTTCGACTTCGTCCGCGCCCTGCCCGCCGCCATCTTCGATGTCGCCCCCGGCGAGAACCACTTCATCACCCCGAGCATGGCCCTCGAACAGTTCGAGCCCGTCGGCGAGTACGACGTGCCCAACTACCTCAGCTGGGCCGACACCGAGCGCGACCTCTCCGCCTGGCTCGGCAACGCCATGCAGGCCAACGCGCTGCACGAGACGTACAAGGCCGAGGCCGACATCCGCAAGGCCGCGGCGATGGCAGAGTCCCTCGCCGACACTCAGCCCGACCTCGCCAAGCAGGCCCTCTACCTGCTCGATGACTGGCGCAAGCTGACCACTAGCGACCACTTCTACTACATGTGCACCAAGTACTGGGCCGACGGCGACGTCCACAAGTACTTCAGCCCTTACGACTCGCCGTACGACGGCTACATCAACTTCATGAATGTGCTCGACAACGTCCGCGCAAGACTCGCAAGGCTCGACCTCAAGCCGGAAACGGTTCGCGGCTAACTCCCGCTCCCTCTCCCCTTGGGGGGAGAGGGTGGCCGAGGCAAAGCCGAGGTCGGGTGAGGGGAGGACAAACAATCCTCTCACACTGAACCGACGTCCCCTCTCCCTGATCGCTTCGCGATCTGTCCCTCTCCCCGTTGGGGTGAGGGAGACGAGCACTAGCCCAGCTTCGCGAGCAACATCTCCCGCACCGCCTTCGCCTCCGCCTGCCCACCGCTGCGCTTCATCACCTCGCCGATCAGCCGCCCGATCGCCTGCTGCTTCCCGCCGCGGATCTGCTCTGCGATCTCGGGGAAGGCCGCGATGACCTCGTCCGCCCAGCCCTCGAGCGCGCCGGTGTCCGTCACCTGAAGCAGCTTCTCTCGCTCCGCAATCACTCGGGGCGAATCGCCCGAGCCGATCATCAGTTCGAGAACCTTCTCGGCGCCGTTGCCGCTGATCTCGTTCGATTGGCGGAGCACGACGACCTCACCAACCAGCGCCGCGTCGAGCCCGAGCGACTGCACCCCCGCCCCCCGCTCGTTCGCGATCCGGCCGAGCCCCTGCACGACAAGGTTAGCCGCAAGCTTGGCAGCCTCCGCACGATCAACACCCGCCGAAGCCGCGGCTTCCACCGCCCCGTCAAACACATCCGCCATCCCACGATCAAACGCGATCTGCTGCGCATCACGATCGCTCAGACCCAAGCCGTCCCGATACCGCAGCGCCCGCTCGACCGGCAACGCCGGCAACTGCTCGCGCACGCGCTTCCGCCACGCCTCATCGACCACCACAGGTACAAGATCCGGATCCGGGAAGTACCGGTAGTCCAGCGCATCCTCCTTGGACCGCTGCAGGAACGTGACCTCCTTCGCGTCGTCCCACCCGCGCGTCGACTTCATCGCCGGCCCGTGCTCCTCGCCCGTCTCCACCCACCGCCCGGGCTGCTGCTTGAGCTCGTACCGGATCGCCCCCGCCACGCTCCGGAACGAGTTCAGGTTCTTCACCTCGACGATCGGCGTCCTGACAACGTGCCCATCCTTCAGCGTCAGCACACAGTTGATGTTGGGCTCGAACCGCATCTGCCCCTTCTGCATGTCGCCGCCGGTCACGCCAAGAAGCCGGCACGTCGCGTGCAGCACCCGGCAGAACGCCAGAACATCCTCCACGCTCCCAAAGTCCGGCGCCGTCACGATCTCGAGCAGCGGCGTCCCCGCACGGTTCAGATCAACCTGTGATCCGCTCCCGTCTTCATGCGTCAGCTTGCCCGCGTCCTCTTCAAGGTGCGCACGCACGATCCCGACTCGGCACCCATCCTCGTCGTACCGCAACCAGCCGGCCTCATCCATCGCCGGCACATCCACCGCGCCGTCAAAGCACAGCGGCAGCTCGTACTGGCTCAGCTGATACGCCTTGGGCAGGTCCGGGTAGAAGTAGCTCTTGCGATCCCACACGCTCCGCTCGGCGATCGAGCACCCGAGCGCCATTCCGACCAGCATCGACATCTCGACCGCGCCCTTGTTCATCACCGGCAGCGCGCCCGGCAGCGCGAGAACCACCGGGTCGATCAGCGTGTTGGGCTCGGCGTCCTCAAATTCAGGATGCGCCGGGCTCGGCGCACGCGTGAACATCTTCCGACGCGTCGCCAGCTCGACATGGATCTCCATGCCAACGACAAGCCGTACCGATTCGATCTGATCAAGCGAACGCGACGTCATGCCCGAATCGTACGGTGCCCACGGCTGAGCCGTGCGGCGATCGGGCGGGGCTACGAGTGTGTGGAGCGCACCGCATCCATCGCGTGCCGAATCGCCGCCCGCTCCGACCGCGCGGTATGCAGCGGCTTCGAGTCCAGCACCTCCGCGAGCTCGGCGAGTGTCGCGGGACGCCCGCCGAGCGTACCGTCGGGTGCCGGCGCGAATCCGAAGCGCAGCCTCAGGATGGCCGCATCCCGCGCGCCCATGCTGTCGAGAACCGTCCGCAGCCGCGCGTCCGGCTCGAGCACCGCCTGCCAGCGATAGACCGCACGTGTGAAGTCCAGAACCGCCGCCGAGGAACCGATCTTTCGTTTCGCTCGCCCGGGGTGGCCCGCCGCACCGGCGGCACGCGCCGCGCCGCCGGGCTGATCCGACAGAAGCGGCCTCGCGACCCGATCGACAGCCAGAGACACGGGCGACGCCAACCGACCGCCGTCGCTCGGGTGAACGGTATCGATCGACTCGGCGAGCGCCTCGAGCCCGGCCTCCATCACCTTCCTGAGCAGCGCCGAGCCGAGCTGCTCCGCCTCAGCGCCGAGCCGCGATTCGATCGCCCGCAGCATCACGGGCAAGAGGCCCCGCACCAGCTCCGCCTTCACCCGCGCCGACCACCGCAGGTCGGTTTCGATCCGATCGATCTCCGGCGAGCTGTTGCCGTGATCGGGAAGCTCGCCGATCGCACGCGCCGCGCGCCGCCGAAGCTCTCGGCACGCCGCCAGCCGGCCGCGCTCCTCCGCCGCCGATATCGGCCCGATGCCCCGCGCGAGCGCGAGCAAATCCTCCAGCAAGTCGGGCCCGCCCCGCCCGATGCCATCGGTCGCCAGATCGTGCTCAACAGCCGTCTCGTCGGGAGCGTCATCGCGCAGCCCGCGTGACACCACCGGCAGCAGCCCCCGCAGCACCCTCGCCCGCTCATCGACCGTCACACGCAGCACGCTCGCCCGAGGCTTGCCCACACGCTCGGCAACAACACCCGGTTCCAGCGCGCGACGCCAGGCGAGATAGCACAGCCGACGCTCCCGAGGCCCCATCGGCCCCGAACCATCAAACAGCGACTCGCCCTCGTCGCGCTCGAAGCGCTGCAGAATCTGCCGGACCGTCTCGTGACCCCGTCCGATCCGCTCGGCGATCGACAGCGCCGCCTGGTTCAGGCTCTTGCCCTCCCGCGCATGCTCCCGCGCCTCGGCGATCACGCGATCACGAACTTCGGGCTCAAGCCGGCTGAACGTCGTCGCCGCACGCAGCTTCTGCGGCTCGCGCGCCTCAAACGCCGCCACCGCCTCCGGCATGTACGCCACACGCGGCTTCCCGCCGGGCCCCACCACACGCCGAGACAGCAGACCGCGGCGCCGGTACCGCTCGATCGTCTTCCGGCTCACGCTCCACTTCGCGCACAGCTCCTCCGCCGACAGCGCGCCGTCGAGCGACGCCAGCGGGATCTTCGCCGCCGCAGACAGGTGCTCGGCCAGCGTCGCAAGGTCACCCAAGAGCGCCTCGCCGTCGATCAGCGTGTCCTTGGACTGCTCGGGCCGATACCCCGTCACCCGGAACGCGACGTAGTCGAGCGGGAACGAGCCCTTCGCGTCCAGCTCGTACGCGAGCTCCTCCGTCCGCTCCAGGTCGCGCACGAGCGCTGACTTGGGCGCAAAGCGAAGCTGCGACGCCAGCTCGGCCAGTTCATCGACCCTGAATCGTGGCAATGGCGGCAAACCGCGGCCCTCTGTGCCCGACGCCGTGCGATCGAGCGGGATCAGCCGGAGGACGCGAGCACCCCGTCGGCCACGACGAGGTCACTCGCACCGATCAGCCCCATCGACTCGCACTTCTTCAAGAACACACCCGCGGCTTGCCGGGCACGCTCGTCGAAGTCGAAGCGGAGGCACTCCCCTACGTACCGCCTGGCCAGATCCGCCGGCCAGCGGTGCTCGGGCGACCGGTCGGTCGCGATCTGGTCGATCCGCGTCCGGTTGTGCAGCCGCTGGCGCTCAAGCACCATCGCCGCACGGCGAACAGCAGGATCGCCTACGCGGTCACGCCGGCACATCCACACCGCATATACGAACGGAAGGCCCGTCTGTTCCAGCCACGCCTCGCCCAAATCCAGCTGATGCGGATACCGGACAGCCGGCGGACTGTCCGTCACGACCTTATCGCCGATAAGCAGCATCGCCTCGGGCCACCCCGCCCCCTCCGGCGATCCGCCGCCCTCATCACGCAAGCCGGCACCCGCCGCCGCAGCCAGGGGCATCCGCTCACGCGCGTCGTAGTCAACAAGCTCCGCGTCCACACCGAACCGGTCCCGCATAAGAACCTTCGCCAGCATCACCGACGTGTGGCTGTCCGTATCGATATGGATCCGACGAACCTCGGCGAGCGGCACCTTGCTGTAGATCCGCACCGTCAGCGTCGGCCCGTCGCACCCGATCATCCCCACCGGAACCACCGCGAGCGGCTCGCGCGACTTCTGCGCATCGATCAGGCTGACCAGGCTGATATCCGCGTCATCGTTCTCGAGCAGCTCGACCAGCCGGCTCGGCACCCGCCGAACGATCTCGACACCCTTCAGCGCCTCAAGCCCCTCGATCAGCGGCCACGTGTTCAAATAGTCCACACACCCGATGCGCGTCAGTTCATTCACAACGCATCGTAGCGACCCCCTCCCTCTCCCCCGCGGGGAGAAGGACAGATCGCGCAGCGATCAGGGAGAGGGGGAGGATCCGTTCTTTGCGTCGAACGATTCTCTTCCTCCCCTCTCCCGACCTCGCCCATCCTGCGGACGGGCTCGGCCACCCTCTCACCGCCGGGGAGAGGGAGCACAAGCCCAAAGCGCAAGCGAGCAAGCCTTCAACTACCATCAAGCCATGCCGGAACCGGTCAAGCTCACTCTCGTCGGAGGCGGAGGCCACGCCCTCGTCGTCGCCGACGCCGCCCTCCGCGCAGGCCTCGACCTACAGGGCTTCTTCGACGACGACAACGAAGCACCGATCGCAACCGGCACCCCGTCCTGCGCACACCTCGGCGATCTCACCAGCCTCGAAGCCCGCGAGCTCGACGGCTCCCCCTGGATCCTCGCCCTCGGCGACCTGACCACCCGGCGATGGCTCATCGACCGGCTGTACAAAGCAGAAGACGACGCCGCCATGGTCATCCATCCCGACGCGACCATCAGCGAGTCGGCCGTCATTGCCGGCGGCGTTTGGGTCGGCCCCCGGGCCATCGTCCACACCCGCGCCCGCGTGCTCGACCACGCCATCATCAACTCGAGCGCCGTTGTCGAGCACGACTGCCTCGTCTCCGAGAACGCCCACATCGCGCCGGGTGCCACCCTGGGCGGAAACGTCAGCATCGGAAACGACACACTCGTCGGCCTCAACGCCACCGTCCTGCCGGGCGTCACCATCGGCGGCGGCTGCACCATCGGGGCCGGGGCCGTGGTCACGTCCGATGTGCCCGATATGAAGACCGTGCGAGGCATCCCCGCGCATCAATGATTTCTCTTGACTCACACTCGCATATCGCTTGTAGTGTGAGTGGACGCGTACGCCACGCCGCGCTGTGCGCCTAGAGAGAGAGACAGAAAGATGAGCTCCATTCCAAGACCCGTGCTTGTTGCCGCTGTTGCGAGTATTGCTTCGGCTGGCACGAGTTTCGCACAGCCGACGAACGTTTCGAGCTCAAGCTACTTCGGATTCGTGCAAGCCAAGAATTCCGAAGGTCTCAGGGTTCTCACAGTATTCCCGGCCGGTGACCCCACCGCGGGGCTCGTAACGTTCGACGAAGCCCTGTCGATTCCCGAGCCGCTCGGAGGTTCGCACACAGTCACAGCGGCCGGGCAGAATGTCGCGATCGGATCGGTGTGGTCAGGCAGCGGATCGATGTCGGGAGAATACGCATCAGGTCTCACCCCCGGCGTCAGTCTACCGGGCGATTCACTCCCGGCAGTTGGACCGGGAACGCTCGTGGCGAACGGTGTCCTCTTCACGCTAGAGACCCGAACGCGCATCATTTTGAGTGCGTCTGCAGATTTCACAATCCTTGATCCTGTCACCCCGTCCGCGACGAACGGGATCACACTTCAGCTCGAGGAATTCGACGCTAAGGGTGGAATCACAAACGTTTTCCGGCGCGAAGTCGATCGATTCACAGCAACCGGAAGTGAATCCAGCACCGACATCGTCGATCTTCCGGCCGGCGACTATCGCTTCACGACCATTTCCCGGAACATCATCGGCGGCAGCTTCGGAAGCCGCAGATCAGACTTTGAGTACGACTACAAGGTCACGTTCATACCGGCACCGGCGACAGCACCACTGCTCGGGCTTTCCGTCATCGCCGCAACCCGCCGCCGGCGATAACGATCTCACTCGCCCCGCGTCGCGTCCCGCAGCTCGATCGCGCGCTGGAGCACCTCCGCTTCGGCCTCCAGGGCCTCCGCCGAGCCCGGCTCGACCTCGGGCTGCAGCTCGAACCCCCATTCGATCGCGGTCTTCACACGCCACGGCGCCATGATCGCCAAGAGATCGATCCCCGGGTACTCCCAGATCGGCGTCGTTGTCTCGCGCTGCGTCACCAGCGGCTCGTAGCCGTCCTTCCGCAGACGCACGTCGTACACGCCGAAATACGTGAACGCGGCTGTCACGGGCGTCCGCCCGATCTCCACCTCGTTCAGAGTCACGATCGCGCCGGGCGGCTCGCTCGTCACCGTGATCGTCCGCTCGAGACAGCCGCCCGCGAGCGACGCAAGAACCAGCACCCACACGCCGCGCATCACGAGCCCGTCTCCGCACGCGGTGCCGTCGATTTCTCGTGCGACCGTGTCGGTGCGGGCGCGAACTCCTCGTCGAACTCGTCGCCCCGGAAAAGTGAGCCTAGGTACACCCGGCGCACCATCTCGTCGTTGATGAGGGCCTTGGGCGTGCCGCGGGCGAAGACCTTGCCCTCGTCGATGATGTACGCCCGGTCGCACACGCGCAGCGTCTGCTGCACGTTGTGATCAGTGATCAGCATCGCGATGCCGGTGGCGCTCAGCTTCTTGATCTCGGCCTGCAGGTCCTCGACCGCGATCGGATCGACACCCGCGAAGGGCTCATCGAGCAAAATCAGCGTGGGCTCGGTCACCAGCGCCCGCGCGATCTCGAGCTTCCGACGCTCGCCGCCCGAACACGTCCGGGCCTGATCTTTCGCTTTGTGCGTCAGCCCGAACCGCGCCAAAAGCTCGGCCGCTTTGAGCTTCCGCTCGCGCCTCGCAAGCGGCAGCGTCTCAAGAATCGCCAGCAGGTTCTGCTCGCAGCTCATCCGCTGAAAGATGCTCGGCTCCTGGCTCAGATAGCCCATCCCCAGCTTGGCCCGCTCGAACATGGGCCAGCCCGAGACGTCCTCGCCGCAGAACGTCACACGACCGCCGTCGGCGTCGATCATGCCGATCGTCATCCGGAAGCTCGTCGTCTTGCCCGCGCCGTTCCGGCCCAAGAGCCCCACCGTCTCGCCAGGCTCAACCTTGAACGATACGCCCTGCACCACGGCCCGGCCGTTGTACGCCTTCTTCAGCTTGGTTGCCTCGAGCAACGGCATGTCAGCAGTATACGAGCCGGCCGCAGGACATACCTACGAAGCGACTGGCCCTACGACGCGACGGGCGGCGTCGGGTCCTTGATCACACGCAGACTCGCCGGGTAGCGGAACACCTCCGACCGCAGCGCCGCCACGCCGCCCATGATCACTCCCACAATCGAGAGCACGAACAGCGGAACGTACAGCAGCCACGCCGCGCCGCACGTCGGGAAGCCCGCGACGAGAACGATGAGGCTCAGCAGCACCAGCGAGATCTGGAAGTTCACCGCCTCCCGGCCGTGATCATCGATGAACTCGCTGTCCGCCTTGCGGATCTGCCACATCGCGAACGCCACCAGCGGCGGTGCCGCAAGCCCGATCCCGCTCGACGCCGGAACGATGATCCAGGCAATCAGGCTCGCCCAGTGGACCCATGACGCGTAGACCCGCTGGTCGTTGGGCAGATTGACCGCCCTCAGCCTGCCGTTCGCCGTCCGCTCGTAGTTCGCCGCCCAGCCGCTCGTGCCCATCGTCGCCGTCGCCATCACCGGACCCCTCGCCGATCGGCACAGCGCCGACCCCACCCGTGCTCATTCGGGATCGGTCGCCCCCACTTTCGCATCCGCCGATGGCTCGTTCAATCGGAACTCCGGCCCGAGCGTCAGCCCGCACTCGGGGCAGATATCCGAACGGAGCCCTTTCACATCAAACCCGCACCCCGGGCACGCCGGCCGCACCCTCGCCGACACCAACCACCGCGCGATCAGCCGGGGCCAGCCGATCGCGAACACCGAGAACCCGAGCAGCACGGCCTGCAGCGACACGCTCGTGATCAGCCGCTCAACGTTCCACCTCTGCCGGGGCCCGCCCGAGAACGACGCCACCAGCTCCTCGAGGTTCGCCCACAGAAAGACACCCACCCGCGTGCCGGCGTAAAGAAACAGCAGCAACCCGACACCGCGAACCGCGGCCGCCGCGATGTGCCGGTACCGCGCGATGTCAGCCGGGCTCGGAACCATCACCCGAGTTTACCTCTTGCCCCCTCTCCCCTCGCGGGGAGAGGGTGGCCGAGCACAGCGAGGTCGGGTGAGGGGAGGCTCACAAACCTGAGCCCCTATCGCCAGCGAGAACGAAGCAAGCATCTAATGTCCAAACAGATTCTTCTGCCCAAACATCCCCGCCTCTTCAAAGTGCTTCAGCGCCTCATCGACATTCCCAAAGATCTTCGTTGACGTCTCCGTGATAAACGGGCTCGGCGGCTTGGCCGGCTTCCACACCACGTACACCTCTTTCGCGTGCTCGAACGCGTGCTGAAGCTCTCGCTCCACGCCTGAGCTCAGCCCGGGCGTGCCCCCCGGCAACTCCGGCACGAGGCTCACGATCATGTCGGCCTGGTCGATCAGCTTGAAGTCGCGCATGTAGATCTGGCCGTCGATATCGCCCGCGATATCCAGCACATCGCGCGTCTTCATGCGGATCGGCGCATCCTTCGCGCCCTTCGCCTCGCCGCCGAGCGCAACGACCTCGTGATCAAAGAAGTCCTGCCCGTTCTTCGCCGCCTCAACGCCGCGGTCGAGCAGCAGCTTCTCGTCCACATCGCCCGGGTCGAACGTGATGAAGTGCTCGGCCAGCGCATCCCGAAACTGATCAATCTCCGCCTGCACATCGGGCATGCCAACAACATGACTCATCGGGAAGCTGGGATATACCGTCATCAGGTCGGGCCGGGTGACCAAGCGGAACATCGTCCGCTCGGTCGTCGCGTGCCGACCCCTACTGACGATGTAGAACTTGCTGCCCGGCACGGCCTGGCTCATCAGCTCGGTCGCCAAGATCTCCTCCTCGCGCCACACCATCAGGTCCTTGAGGTTCGCGTCGATCACGTGCTCGCCGTGCAGCCGCTCGTGCACGACCTCGATGTTGTCGACGAGACAGATGAACAGGTCGGGCTTGAACGCGTGGATCTGATCGAAGTCGAACGCGCTGAACAGCCCGTGCCGCCAGCGGAACGTCGCGTGCGTGTTGACGACCACGTTCTCCATCCCCTGCGCACCCATGATCGCGTCCTTGAACGCGGCACGCCGCAGCGAGTTCAGCCGGCTCAGCGGCAGATCCAGAATCCGGCCCGGCTTCACGTCGCGCGCTTCCTGATACATCAGGTCGCCGATGTGGAACAGTTCCAACTGCTCGCCCTGTTCGCCCGCGAACGCGCGCACCGCTTCGAGATACTGCTTCTTGTCCATCCCGACCTGGCCGGTCACAATCGCGCGCATACCTGTTCTCCGGACCCTGCTGTCCACCGTGCGCCGAAGCCAGAACGACGAAGAGCCGGCGCAGCGAAGTCTACGAACGCCGCGGCCCCGGGGCCGTGCAAACTCGGACCAAGCGCGACGATACCGCTTGGAGCGCAAACCGCCGCCGTGTACGATCGAAGCCCGGTTTCACCGAGACCCATGGGATCAATGCAACCTTTCAGGAGAGACAGAGAGATGCTCACCCCGCTCCGCTTATCGCTGATCGCCGGCCTCGCCGCCGCACCCGCCGCCGCCGAGCCGCTGCTGACCGACATCACCGACCTCGTCTCGGTCGATCACCCCGACGCCGTCATCCGCCTCGCCACGCCGGCCGCCTCGGGCGAGGTCAGCTTCGAAGACGGCGACGCCCCGGTCATCGAGGTCATCGCGCCCGCGACAGCGACGGTCCGCTTCGGCGATGCCGACACCTCGCCGCAAGTCGCCCGTGTGCCATTCCTGCCCACCCAGTTCCTCGACATCACCTTCCAGGGCGAGGGCGACCAGGCCGCCGACATCGAGTTCCTGCCCGATGGCAGCCAGATCCTTGTGCTCAACCGCGACACCCGCAACCTCACACGCTTCGACACTGCGACACAGGCGAGCCTCGCAACGATCCAGCTCTCGGAGCTCGGCCTGGGCTTCGACGTCACGCTCGACAACCGCGCCGTGATCGCCAACTACACCGCCGACACCGCGTCGATCATCGACCTGGCGACCGGCGCCGAGACGGTCGTCCCCGTGGGCGACGCCCCGGGCTGGGTCGAGGTTTCGCCCGACGGCGCGTTCGCCGCCGTCGGCTGCGCCTCCGACTCAACCATCCACGTCATCGACCTCGCGACCGACGCGGTCGTCCGCGTCATCCCGTCGCTCGGCAACTCGCAGCTCGTGGCCGGCAACACAGAATCGGCACGCACCGACTTCCGCATCACCACCCCGGTGATGTTCCTCGACAACACGACGCTCGCGTTCGTCGCCCGCTTCGACGACGCTGTCTCGTTCATCGATATCACGACCGGCACACGGACCGACGTGCCCACCGCAGAAACCGATCCCTTCGGCATCGACGCCGCCAACGGCACCATCGTCGTGGGCCACGCCATCAACCCCGGCGCCGTCACGGTCATCGACCAGGCGACGCTCACCGTTGACCGCACCATCCCCGTCGTCGGCGTCCGCGGCCAGGGCCCGATCGCGCTCAACGCCGACGGCACCCGCGCCGCCGTCAGCCTCCAGAACACCACGCGCGTCCTCGACCTCACCACCGACACCTTCGGCTCCAACCTCAACACCAGCAACCTCAACGGCGGCATCGTGTCCAACTTCGACCGCAGCCGCGCCTTCGGCATCGGCTTCGCCGGGGCGATCATCGATTTCGCGTCCGGCAACCTGCTCGCCCGCGCGAACGACCGCGTCTCGCTCACCGTCGGCGCGGCGAGCCCCACGGGCGACATCGTGGCAGGCGCCAGCACCACTTTCGGCGACGACCTCGTCGTCATCGCGTCGGATTCAACCCCGACGCTCGAGTTCTTCGGCCGCACCGGCCCCGAGCCCGATGGCGACGTCAGCCTCAGCACTGCCGTCAACGCCGACGGCTCCATCGCTGTCAGCTCCAACGTCCTGAGCGACAACCTCTCGATCTTCAACACCACCAACGGCAACCTCGTCGGCCTCGCGCCGCTTAGCGACCGCCCGGGCGAGGTCGAGATCTCGTCCGATGGCACCACCGCCGTCGTCTGCAACCTCGACGGCTTCGAGGTCAGCGTTGTCGATCTCGCCACCGGCACCACGACCGCCGTGCCCTCGGCCCGCAGGCTCGCACAGGTCGAGATCGACCCCGCCGGCGACTTCGCCTATCTCGCGCAGGTCGCGAGCGGCGACGGCATCCGCAAGCTTGACCTCAGCACCAACTCGTTCGTCGGGGGCCTGCTCGCCACCGGCAACCTGGGCGGTGTCGGCTACAGCTTCAGCCAGGAGTCGCAGATAGCGCTCAACCCCGACGGCAGCTTCCTTGCCGTCGCCAGCAGCTTCACCGACGAGGTCTACATCGTCGACACCGGCAGCATGACCGTCCTCCAGGTCCTGCCCACCGGCGACTTCCCCAGCCGCGTCGCCTTCAGCGACGACGGCTTCTACCTGCTCGTCGCCGAGAAGAACGCCGACCGCGTCCGCGTCTTCTTCAACGCCCTCGACCCGCTGCTGGGCGTCGATTACAACTCGGCCGGCACCATCAATGTCGGCGACCAGCCATTCGATATGGTCGTCCTGCCCGACAACAGCGGCGCGTTCGTGCTCAACTGGGCCGACAGCACCGTGGGCGTCCTCGACCTGGTCAACCTCCAGCAGACCGCGGTCATCCCGGTGCCCTTCCTGCCCATGGGCGTCAGCCTGAGCGGCGACGGCGCCGAGCTCCGCGTCGCCGGCGGCACACGCACCACCACCACCGGCGGCGGCGTGTTCGAGGTCAACAGCGAGGGCGAGATCACCGTCATCGACACCGACACGCTCGCGATCATCGACCGCCTCGATAGCGTCGGCCCGGTCAGCGATCTGAAGTCGAGCGCCGACGGCTCGGTCTTCGCCCACGCATCACCCAACGCCGACGGTCTCGTGCTCGTCCGCGAGGACAACTGCTTGCCCGACACCAACTTCGACGGCCAGCTCAACCCGGCCGACTTCAACGCCTTCATCCTGCAGTTCAATAGCCAAGGACCGAAGTGCGACCAGAACGGCGACGGCCTCTGCAACCCCGGCGACTTCAACGCCTGGATCCTGAACTTCAACAACGGCTGCTGACGCCCACGCCGGTACACCCGCGGCGTCGCAGAATCTCAACAACGCAACACTGAGCCGCGGGCGTGAGCACAGCTCACGCCCGCTTTGCTGTTGCCACAGCCATGCGGATCCGAAGCCGCCGCCGGGATTCAACTCTGAGTTTCATGCGCTTGAAGGCCGCGCGAATCCGGTTGCGGAAACCAAAAGAACTTTTTACTCTCGATGGACAAGGCCTTTGGAGACCAACATGCCGCATACCACGACGCGCCTCGCCACAGCTCTGCTTTCGTCAATCTTCTTGGGTGGATGCGCCGCCACCGGCAGCCCCGTTAACTCAATCGCGACGGATAAGATCATTGACGCGGCCACGAATCACTTGCGCCTTCAGGCAAACATCGACACATACAACTGTCTGACCGCGTCAGACGACGAACGGCTCCAAGCTCGTAATCTCATTATAGATAATGGTATGCTTCTCATTAATGCGCGCTACCAGGAATTTGTTGACGACTTTGTGAGCGACCGCAAGGTCTTCGATACAACCACTGAGATCACAGCGGTCGGCCTCAGCACCGCCGCCGCGGTCTTCACGCCGGCAACGACCGTCCGGATCCTCTCTGCGCTCTCGGCTGGTGTCGTCGCGTCAAACGCTTCGTTCAACAAGAACTTCTACTACGAGCAGAGCACAAAGGCACTGATTGCACAGATGACGGCTTCTCGCCGAAAGATTGAGGTCGACCTCCTCACCGGGCGATCTTTGTCAGTCAGCGACTATTCGCTTCCCGAAGCTCTCATTGATCTCGGACGCTACTACCGCGCGGGTACGTTTGAGGGTGCCTTCGCGGAAATCACAGAGTCGGCCGGCACAAGCAAGCAGGCAGACGACAAGAGGCTCAAAGACCGCATCCAGGCAGCCCAGAAACAGTTCGCGGAAATCAAAGTCCGACGCGAACGACTCGGCTCGTACTTTGCAGCGGCGCCGCTCCCGAAATTCCTCGACGCAGTAAAGATGCTTGGAGTCACGAGGATTGGCCGCTCCGACAGCGATATCGGAGAAGAATTGTGGATCATTCTTCAGGACAAGACCGTTGGCTTCCCTGAAGCAGATCTGCAGCCGATTTTCCCGGCATGGAACCCCGCGTCTGGGCCGCTCAGTCAAGACATGACGGCAAGCTTCACGGCCGACTACGCAGCCTTTGACGCCGCGGTCGCAGACGGCGATCCTCATGACCGGCTCGCGCTCGCCATTATCCTTGCCAGCTATCCGGAAGTTAGCCTGCCGGATTGGCCCGACCTCACATCAAAGTAATCGATTGAATGATATTATATCGGAGAATTGCTATGCCGCCGAGTACCAACGACAACCCATGCCGACCAGATAAAGCGGTGCAGCATGAAGGATTAGTCTGGCGCAGCTTTCTGCACGTGCCCGACTCGCATGTAAGTCGCATTATCGAGCACGAGATGAGTCTCGAATCGTACGATTCACATCGCCCGTACTCGATTGGCGATAACAATAATGCGATCATGGCGAAGCACAACGCGGAAACGTGGGAAGGCCCGTTAGACGCGCCGGCATGCGACGGGTGAGACCCGTTCTCGCGATGACGAGACCTGTTCTGGCGATGTAGCTTCGAACATCTTGATTAGGCGAGCCCCATCGCCCTCGCCATCGCGTCACCCATGTCCGCCGGGCTCTCGGCGACCGTGATCCCCGCCGACTGCATCGCCTCGATCTTGCTCTCGGCCGTGCCCTTGCCGCCAGCCTCGATGATCGCGCCCGCGTGGCCCATCCGCTTGCCGGGGGGCGCGGTCCGACCAGCAATAAAGCCGGCCACAGGCTTCGACACGTTGTTCTTGACATAAGCAGCCGCGGCCTCTTCGTCCGTGCCGCCGATCTCACCGATCATCAGAATCCCGTGCGTGTCCGGGTCGTTCTCGAACAGCTCGATCGCCTCGATGTGATTCATGCCTCGCACCGGATCGCCGCCGATGCCGATGCACGTCGACTGCCCCAGCCCGAGGTTCGACGTCTGCCACACCGCCTCGTACGTCAGCGTGCCCGACCGGCTGACGATGCCGACAGCCTTCCCCGTCTTCGCCTCGCTGATGTGCGTGTGGATGTAGCCCGGCATAATCCCGATCTTGCAGCCCGCGTTCGTGTAAGGATCATCACCCGACTCGCCGCTGCCCGTCTTCGGGCCCGGCGTGATCACGCCCGGGCAGTTCGGGCCGATCAAGACGATCCTGCTCGCCGCATCACGCCCAGCGTTCATCTCGTCCAGCACAGAGCGGACCTTCACCATGTCCTGCACCGGCACGCCCTCGGTCACCGCGCAGATCAGCCGGATGCCGGCGTCCGCCGCCTCGAGGATCGCATCGCCCGCGAAGGGCGGCGGCACAAAGATCATCGTCGCGTCAGCGCCCGGGCCCTTTACCGCCGCTTCGACCGTGTCGAAGATCGGAAGCCCGTTCGCGTCCTTCTGCCCGCCCTTGCCGGGCGTCACGCCGCCGACCACGTTCGTGCCGTAGCGGTGGCACCCCTTCGTGTGCACCGCGCCGAACGAGCCGGTGATGCCCTGACAGATGACCTTGGTCGACGCGTTGACAAGCACAGCCATGATCGGCTCCTGATTGGTTCGCAAAGAGTGAACCGCAGGATAGCCGTCGCCCGTTCGCCCCGCCCGTCAGCACCCGGCGTTGAAGTTCACAACCCACGCGCTGAGGTCCGCCGGGGTGCACAGCCCGTCGCCGTTCTGGTCGCACGCGGTGCTTTGCACGTTGAACGCGACGACCCACGACTGGAAGTCGTCGGGGGTGATAAACCCGTTGCCATCGGTATCGGCGACGCATCGCCGCCACGAGCCGCCCTCCGCAACCAGGTACGCGGTCCGATGGCCGCTGAATCCAGTGCGGAACAGCATATCGCCGCGGTTGTTCAGCCCCCGCAGGTACACCCGCCCGGGAATCTCGTTCACGAAATCCACGGGCACAGCGCCCTCGACCGTGACCCGCTGTCCTTCTCGGATGGCGAGCTCGGCGACGCCCTCGGGCGACGTCACCACGATCATCCGGCGTTGCTGGCTCCCGGCATACGTTACGTCGAACGCAACCCGCCCCTCGTCGTTGATGAACAGCTCCAGCGGGCTCAGCCTGTTGTACGGAAGATTCTCTCCGCCCACCACCCTCGGTGACGGGCCCAGGTCGAACGCGATCAGCGTCATCCCGCGCACCGGGTCCCACCGATAGATCGCGTTGTAAATCGGTTCGCGACCCACGGGGTTCGGATCGTCCAGGCGTATCTGCATCGCCGCCTGCCCCGAAGCATTGACGACCGGCCCCCGACGCACCGAGCGGTACGTCACGCCCATCGGCAGACCAAAGGCGGGATCACCCTTCTGCAGCACCCGGGTCACAGACCCGACCGCGTCGCGGTGCAGCAGGATCCCATCGTTCTCGAAGCGTGTGATCCCATCGCCCTCGAGCGTCGCGCCGATGAACAGATCGCCGCCCCGACCGAGCTCCGCCCCAACGCCGACGGCGCGCACCCCATCGCCGACAAACGGAAACGCATCGCCCTCGCGCAGCACAAAGCTCGGGTCGTCGTCTCCGGACGTCAAGAACCACACCAGGTCGTTTTCGAACGTGACGCCGGCACCTTGCACGGATCCGAGGACGAGCACCACCCCGTCATCCGTCACGCCGCGCCCCGACACCGTTCGAAGATCGAGCCCCGGCGAGATCCAGTCCGCGTCACGCTGATCCCGCGCGACCACGACGAGACCATCATCGGTCTCAGCCATGACCACCCCGCCGAAGTCGGGAGCCCCGCGTAAACCAGACCCCGAGCCCGCGAAAGCAACATCGACGTCCAGCACCATCGGCCGGTCGGAGGGCACACGCGTCAGCAGATCGATGTCGTCGTACACAAAGCCCGGCGCGAGCGTCGGCACCTGCTCCCCGGTCATCGCGATGATCTCGCTCGACCCATCGGCTCGAAAGCGAACGACAGCGGACCGCCCGATCACGTCGGTATCGATGAGCAGGCTGCCGTCTCGGCCCATCCGAGCCGTGCTCGCAATGAGCGACTCGAACACGTAGTCGGGGTCCGAATCAAAGCCGGGAAACGGATTGCCGTCGAGCGCGGCGACCGTCTGCCGCCCATCGCTATCAACGGCGACAAACGCGAAGTTATCCAGCCAGTCCTCGTCCAGAAACCCACCGGCGTACGCGGAGCCGTCGTCGCTGATCGCGTGCCGATGTAAACCGTCCGGGGAGTCGACGAACGTGAGAACATCCGGCAGGCCGGGCACTTCCGTGCCGGCGATCATCACCGATCGGACCGTCAGGCACTGCGCTGCCGCGTGCGAAACAACGAACACCGAGACCGACAGGCCGCAGACAGCCCGAAACGAACGTGTGCTATTCATATCGCGGGTATCGGCTCGCTCCGTCGCTGCTCAGCACCCGGCGTTGAAGTTCACAACCCAAGCGTTGAAGTCCGCCGGGTTGCACAGCCCGTCGCCGTTCTGATCACACGCGGGCAGCTGACCGTTAAACGCGATCACCCAGGCATTGAAGTCCGCGGGCGTCAGCTCGCCGTCGCCGTTCACATCCGCGGGGCAGTTGTTCTGGCCGCCGATGTCAACGCGGATGATCGCCCGTCCGAGCGAAGCGCCGCCGGGCGTCGCGAGCGCCGCGTTCACGAGCGCCTGGCCGACATCGTTGATATCCACGCCGCCGCTGAACCCGGTGATCGTCGCCGTCCCCGCGTCGGTATCGACCTGCGTGCCAACAGCGGCGATCTCCAGAAGATCGACACCATCGCCAACAAACACGGCCTGCTCGCCCGCCGCATTGAACCCACGGAAAACGATCCAGCCGTCGTTGTTGATTCGCGGATTAAAGAACGCGATATCGCTCACGATCCCATCGTCTTCGTCGGCGTACACCGTCACCGTCGTGCCGCCGCTGAACGATGCGTCCACACCCAGAATTTCGTCACCACCGCTCGTGAACGCGTTCACCGCGATCCGACCCGAATCGTTGATATCCGTGCCGTTGAGAAAGCCCGTGACCGTGTCACCAGACGGCGAGACATCTCCCTCAAGCACCGCGGGCACGACGCTGCCCTCGCTCGAGAACAGGAACACCCCGTTCGCAGCCCCGGCCCGATTGCCCCGGCACGACATCTCCTGCGATTCGTTCCACCCGATCGTGCTGTTGAGAAACGTGAACGGCAGCGAGTCGTCCACGGCCACCGGCACAAACGTTGTGCCGTCATAAAACCCGATCGCGTCGTTCAGCGCAAACTCCGCCCGCGTCGCGATCACACCAGCCTGGTTGATCGTCGGCGTCCCCCACCCGCTCGCGCCGAGCGGGTTCGTCGTGAACCGCTGCGTCACACCGGTCGAGAGCTCGTGCGTCCACACGCCCCAGTTCAGCGGGTCCGGATCGAGCGTCGATACGCGCCACACAACCGTGCCGGCATCGTTCAGGCTCGGATCACTCGTCGAAAAGAACGGCGCGCTCACGCTCTGGCCGTTCACCCACACGACCTTATCGATGTTCGCGTCGAAGTACGCGAAGGTCACATCCCCGTTGTTGTTGATCCGAGGCGTGACGTTCGTCACCTGGCTGAACGGCGGCAGCATGAACCCCGGCCCGTTGAACACCCCCCGTGCCAGCACCTCGTACCCATCAACCTCGGTCGGCAGCTGCCCCAGCGCACCGCCGGCAACCGACACCACGCACACACACATCGATCGCCGCATCATCACTCCTCTCGAACGACAGACCCCCAGTCGCCCGAATGTACCAGAACCGCGCCGGGACTCAAGCTGCGATCACTCGGGCTGCTTGAAAACCTCGCCGGCCTTCATCACGAACACCACCCGGCTCATTGCCTCGATATCCTCCAGCGGGTCGCCGTCGACCGCGATGATGTCCGCGATCATCCCCGGCTCGATCGTCCCGACGTTGTCCAGCCCGCACAGGTCCGCCGCGTTGATCGTCGCGGTCTTGATCGCCTCATTCGCCGGCATCCCCGCCTCGGTCATGTACCGGAACTCGAGCCAGTTCGTGCCGTGCGCGCCGACGCCCACATCCGTCCCGAACGCGATCTTCACGCCGCCCTCGTACGCCCGGCGGAAGCTGTCCTGGATCTGCGGCCCCACGGCCGCCGCCTTCTCGCGGATCGCCGGGTTGAACCACTCGGGCTCGGCACTCTTCTGAGCGACAAACTTACCCGCGTGAATCGTCGGCACCAGGTACGCCCCGGTCTCGACGAACAGCCCGATCGCCTCGTCGTCGAGATACGTCCCGTGCTCGATCGAGTGCACCCCGCCCCGCAGCGCCGCCTTGATGCCGTCCGCCCCGTGCGCGTGGGCCGCGACCTTTCGGCCCATCATCCGCGCGCTCTCGACCACCGCCTCGATCTCATCATCAAACATCTGCTGGTCAGTGCCCGCCGCGGTGTTGCTGAGCACGCCGCCCGTGGCCGTAATCTTGATCAGGTCGCTCCCGCGCTTCACTCGCTCGCGCACGGCCTTCCGCATCTCCGCTGGCCCGTCGGCGATGCCCTCCATCGGCCCGACCTCGGGCCGAAGGTACGGCTGGATGCCGTTCGTCCGGTCCGCGTGCCCACCGGTCACCGCGATGCTCCGCCCCGCCGCGAGGATTCGAGGCCCGACGATGTCGCCCGAATTGATCCGGTCCCGCAAAGCGTAGATGTCCGTGCCGAAGCTGCCGACGTTCCGCACCGTCGTGAAGCCCGCCAGCAGCGTCCGCTCGGCGTAGACCGTCCCGTCGATCGCCGAGTGCGCCATCGTCTCGGTCAGCGTTCGCCGCAATCGAATCGACATCGGCGGCAGCTCGTGCGTGAGATGCGTGTGGCAATCGATGAGCCCGGGTAAAACGTAACTGTTACGTAGGTCGATGTGCCGCGTCGGCTCCTCACCCGGGGCCGCGTCGATGAATACATGACCAGGGAACGCCCGCACGACGACGCCGTCCTCGATGACGACGGTGCTCTCTCCCATCGGCGGCTCGCCGGGTACGGGCAGGAGCTGGCCGCAGTGCAAAACCACGCGCTTCTGAGCTTCCGCAGCGCCGCCAGCGAGACTCAACGCGCAGAAACAGCCGAAAATCACCACGAATCTCACCAGCATTGGTACTTCCTCATCTCTTTTCCAACTAATATGGCCCCCGCGGTCCCGCTTTACGCATTACCCTTCCGACCCATGTCCTCGCTCCGCGAACAAATCGGCAAGCGTCACGACTTCGACCTCCCAGAAGAAGAGGTCTATCTCAACGTCATCCGAACCGCCGCCCTCTTCGCGTGCGAGTTCAACCGCCTCTTCAAAGCCCACGGCCTGGGCGAGTCAGGATACAACGTTCTCCGGATTCTGCGCGCCGCCGGCGACGAAGGCCGCACCTGGACCGCCATTCACGATGATTTGGTCGTCCCCGCCCCGGACGTCACCCGCCTCGTCGCCCGGCTCGAACGCGACGGCTTCGTCACCCGCAAACGCTCCAGCGAGGACCGCCGCGTTGTCCGCGTCAGGATCACCAAGCGGGGCCTCGATGCCCTCACCGCCCTCGATGGCCCAACCCAGAAGCTCCATAAGGCGATGCTCGGGCACCTCAGCCCGGAGCAGCTCAGAGGTCTCAGCCGAGCGCTCGAGCAGGCCCGCGACCCGCTCGAGACCGCCAACGAGTTCTCGGAGAGCGCCGGCACCCCCGCCGCTGCGGCCGGTGCAGCCCGCCGATAGCGGATCCTTGAATCTCCTGATTTCGTCGCACCCCGATACAGGAATCCGACAAATCGTGGGAATAAACTTGTTTAAACAAGTAGTTTGGCCCGATGATCGAGTGCACAGCGACATCCGATCGACGAACCGGAAAGGAGACCCACCATGATCGAGACCCGCACAGCCGAAGGCCGCGGCACGACCAACCTCGGCTGGCTCGACTCCAGGCACACCTTCGCCTTCGGCCGAGGCATCCCCGACAAGGCCCAGCCCCACGCCATGGGCTTCCGGAACCTCCGCGTCATCAACGACGACCGCGTCGCCGCGGGACAAGGCTTCGGCACCCACGGCCACGACAACATGGAGATCATCTCCTTCGTCATCGAGGGCCACCTCGAGCACCAGGACTCCATGGGCACCAAGCAGCAGATCGGCCCCGGCGACTTCCAGCTCACCACCGCCGGCAGTGGCATCACCCACAGCGAGTACAACCCCAGCAGCACCGAGCCCATGCGCTTCGTGCAGATCTGGATCATTCCAGACGAGCAAGATGCCGAGCCCAACTACGACCACCTCAGCCACGACGCAGCACAGTCGCACAACCAGCTGCGATTGGTCGCAAGCCCCGACGGCGCCGACGGCTCCATGAAGATGAACGCCGACGCAAGGCTCTACGTCGCGCAGCTCGACGCCGGCGCCACGATCGAACAGGCGATCCCGACAGGCCGCCACGCATGGGTGCAGGTCACGCAGGGAACCGTCCGCTTCGGCGACCAAGTCCTCAGCGAAGGTGACGGCATCGCCATCACCGACGAGCCCCGCATCACCATCACCGCCACCACCGGCGCAGAAGTCCTGACCTTCGATCTCCCGTAACCATCACACGTTTCACACAACGAGCCCGAAGCGCCAGCGAGGGACAGAGTCACGTTTCTCAAGCACTGAAACCACAAGGAGCACACCAATGGCCATCACCGAAGCAGTCCACGACCTGATCAACACCATGAAAGCCGGCGACATCATCGGCGCCTTCGAGAAGCACTACGCCGACGACGTCGTCATGCAGGAGAACAACGAGACGCCCACCGAGGGCAAGGCCGCCAACCTTCAGCGCGAGCACCAGTTCGTCGCCAGCATCAAGGAGTTCAAGGGCATCTGGTTCGACAACATCGCCATCAACGAAGACGACGGCACCGCGTTCATCGAGTACGGTTTCAACTTCATCAACACCGACGACCAAGACATCACCTACCAGCAGATCGCCCGCCAGACCTGGAAGAACGGCAAGGTCGTCAGCGAACGCTTCTACCACGGATGAAACAACAAGTCAGTCTCTCTGCCCACTCTCCCCCCCGGGGAGAGGGTGGCCGAGGCAAAGCCGAGGTCGGGTGAGGGGAGGATCTGGGCTTTTCTGAGGAACTCACATCCTCCCCTCTCCTTGCTGCTGCGCAGCTGTCCCTCTCCCCTCAGGGGAGAGGGAGGCTCAATCCTCCCGCTTCTTCGACTTCCGTATCGCCCCCGCCCGCGTGATCACACGCTTCCCGAACTTCGCATTGATCGCATCAAACGCCGCGTCCACAGCCCGGCGTTTCTCCTGCGCACTCGCGTCCTCAAACAACCCCATCTGCTCGGGCTCTCCATCACCAGTCAGCTGACTCGCGCTCACGCCGATCAGACGCACCGGCCGAAAGCTAACCTCGGCCCATGCATCGAACAGCGATCGCGCGGCGACGTACAACGAATCTGTGTCATCCACCGCACGCTCCAGCGTCTGCGCGCGAGTGATCGTCTGAAAGTCGCCGAACCGGATCTTCACCGTCACCGTCTTGGCTTTGCGGCCCTTCGCGCGAAGCCGCCGGCCGACCTGCTCGGCCTGGTCCAGCATCACCGCACGCACATCATCGGGCTCGGTCAGATCCACACCAAACGTCTGCTCGTGCCCCACGCTCTTCGCTACCTGATCAGGCACCACGGGCCGATCGTCGATCCCGTGCGCCAGCTGATGCACCCGCGCGCCCCACGACCCCAACGCACCCGTTACCGCGTCAACCGGCATCTTCCGCAGATCCCCGATGGTGCGCACGCCAAGCCGATTCAGCCGTTTCTCAGCAGAGCCGCCCACGCCAAAGATCCGCGTCACCGGCAGCGGATCCAGCGTCTGCTGCACGCGATCAGCCTCGATCACCGTCAGCCCGTCCGGCTTGTCCATGTCGCTCGCGAGCTTCGCCAAGAACTTGTTCGGCGCCACACCCACGCTCACCGTCAGGCCGGTCTCCGCAAGCACGCGCTCCCGCACCGTCTTCGCAATGCTCACAGAATCACCCACTGCGCGCAGCGAGCCGGTGACATCAAGAAATGCCTCATCGATCGACAGCGGTTGCACCAGCGGCGTCACGCTCTCGAAGATCTCGAACACACGCCCGCTGGCTTCCTTATACGCGTCGTATCGCCCACGAACGCACATCGCATGCGGGCACAGCCGCAGCGCGACCGACATCGGCATCGCGCTCCGGCAGCCGAACTCCCGCGCTTCATAGCTCGCCGCCGTGACAACACCTCGCCCGCCAGAACCACCCACAAGCACCGGCTTGCCGCGCAGCGACGGGTCATCCCGCTGCTCCACCGACGCAAAGAACGCGTCCATGTCGGCGTGGAGGATGGAGCGCGTCATGCAGAATTCTATCGAGGAGTACGAACGATGCTGATCGAGCCAGAGTATTTGGTCACATGCTCAATTGGCCTGTCCGACTGCTCGGACTACACCGACCTCCGATCCAAACCGCTGTGCTCTTGTTCGTCATCTCGTGGACCGTACTGGCTATTGGCGCGATCTGGCTCATAAGCCCGGGACCAAGGGGGGTACACACATGGCCTCGCTTTGGCATGAACGACGTGCCGGACACCATGCCCGTGTACTGCGATCTTGGCGGCCACCGCGGCTGGACCTACGGCGCAAAGCTGCGAGAGGTCGCAGACAGCCGAACAGACGACGGCTGGTACCTGCTACCCACGACCTCCGACTCGGATCCCAAGCCGGGATGGCTCTCGACCACGAACGAGATCGTGATACCACAGGCACTTGCCTATCCGGGTCATCCCCACATGGGAGATGAAGAGTACTGGGTTATGTCCGTAGAGCTGCTGCAAACGGTTGACGGCACAGCAACTCACGAAGCCAGTGTCATGCGCGGCAACGGTGCACTCTCCAACATCACCCAGCAGTCATCGCCCGGGCGGGTTCGGCCCACCGGTCTTTGGAACGTGCCTGACAGCTATCAGATCCTGTTCGGCGGCACCTTCTGGGGCATCCTCTTTCTGACCATCTCCACTCCGATCGCGCTCGCAGCCACAACGGTCGGTCTCTTTCTCAGTGGAGCGATGCGTCACCGCCGCGGCAGCTCATCCGGCCCCTCGTCAGAATCATCGCCCGCCTCATTCCGATCATCGATCCGCGCCTCGTTCGACGCCTCGCTGATCAGGTTGTGCAGCTCGCCCTCGGGCATCTCAAACTGATCCGCCAGGTCGCTCACAACTTTCATGTATGCAAGCCGCAACCCGGCCAGCACCGTCACCAGTTCCTCGCGGTTCTCGCCCGTCAGCCGCTGGCTGCCCGCGACCTCGACCGCCGTCAGAAGCTCGGCACCGTGCTCGGCACCCCACGCCCGGAACGGGTCCTCGGGCCGAACCTCCTCGGGAACCTCGCCGGCCTCGGCCAGCCTTGCCGCGAACACGATCGCGGGCTTGAACCGCTCGCTGACACCCCGGATCGCCGACTCGAACTCACTCATGCCCGAAGCCTAGCGCATCACAGCCCGCGCACCACCGACGCCGGGTCCCGGTTCGCGCTCGCCGTCGCCGACGGATCGATGATCGTGCTCGGGTCCGCGGGCAGCAGCACGCGGAACGTCGCCCCGCCCCCACGCGTCTGCTCGATCCAGATCTCGCCCCGGTGATCCTCGATGATCCGCTTGGTCACCGCCAGGCCCAGCCCGGTGCCGCGCATGCCCTTGGTTGTATGGAACGGCTCAAAGATCCAGTCGTGCCGCGCCTTGTCGATGCCCGGCCCGTTGTCGATGATCGCGATCTCCACCTCGGCCGCGTCAGCCCGCGCGATCTTCGACGCCGTCTTGTGCCCGTCGCCGACAGGCCGCCCCTTCGGGTAGTACTCCACGCGCACCGTCACCGTGCCCGTCTTCGGCTCCACCGCCTCGACCGCGTTCGTCACCAGGTTCATCATCGCCTGATGGATCAGGTTCGGGTCCATGGGCAGCGGCGGGATGTCCGGATCCACATCAACGAGCAAGACCACTTGCCGCGTTCGGCACAGGCCTTCGAGCAGCTGCGCGCAGTCATCAAGCAACGGCCCGAGCTTGGTCAGCTCGATCTCGATGTTCCGCTGCCGGCTGAACGCCAGCATGTTCAGCGTCAGCCCCATGATCCGGTCGAGGTTGCGTTTCAAGATCCCCCAGCCGCCCTTGGCGATCTTCAGATCATCCTTGCGCAGGCCCATCTCGACAACGTCAGCCCCGCCGCGCAGGCCCTGGAGGATGTTCTTGATCGAGTGCGACAGGCTCGCCACCGTCTCGCCGATGACCGCGAGCCGTTCCTTGTGGATCTGATCGCCGGTGAGCTCAAGGTTCGCCATCGCGAGCCCCGTCTGCTGGCCGGCCGCGTTCAGGAGCGCCAGCTGCTCAGCCGTAAACGTGTAGTTCACGATCGAGCTGTCGATGTAGATCGCGCCGAACACGCGGTCACGGAACAGGATCGGCGCGCACATCGCGCTGCGGATACCGAACCGCTGCACGCTGTCGCCCGCCTTGAATCGCGGGTCGGCCATCGCGTTCGAGCTCAGCACCGCTTGCTTCTTCGCCATCGCGTGCTGCAGAATCGTCTGGCTGATCTTGATCTTCTTGTCTTCCTCGTCCGTCGGCTCGGCCATGAACTTCACCGCAACCGGCTTCGGCGAGTGGTACTTGTCCGGCGCGATCATCACCACGCCGCGCTCCGGCTCGAACTGGTCGAACACGGTCTCGAGCACCTCGCTCAAGAGCTCCTGCTCATCGAGCGCATCGGTCGCGATCGACGACACCCGGAACAGCATCTTCAGGTGCTCGTTCGCCGCCAGCCGCGGCTCGGGCTCGGCCATCAGCACCGAGTCCTCGTTGCTCGCCAGCGTCCGCTCGATGTCGGCATCGATCTCGTCCGGCCGAACCAGCTCGACGAGGTCCGAGTCCGGGTCGGTCTGAATCCCGCCGAACGCGATGACCGTCGAGCCGATCCGGATCTGATCGCCCATCCGCAGCTTCACGCGCGACGCGATCTGCGTCCCGTTCACCCACGTCCCGTTGTGGCTCTTGAGGTCGCGCACGTACCACGACCCGCCGTCGGGAGTGAGCTCGGCGTGCCTCCGGCTCACCGTGTTGTCCGTGATCGGCAACGCCTCGCTCGACCGCCCGATCAGCTGCGGCTCGTTGTCCGGCAGACTGAACTGCTTGCCCTTCTGCGGGCCCTGAACGACGGTGAGGAGGAGCATGATCTACGGTAGCTCAAGTTCTTGAACTTCTATAGGGAACGCTCGCAGCCGAAAGTCTCCCGACTCGCCGGCTTCGAGTGCCTCAAGAATCGTATCGACGCCTTCAACTCTGTATCTCACCCGAGCCATACGAAGGATCTGATCCTCAGAGTCCCGGAGTTGGAGATAGCGGGTCATCTCGCCATCGCGAGGGAACGGTGGAAATGGTTCCTCATCCCAGAAGGCACTCGCAGACGCGAACGGAGGACCTGCCCGATCAACAGACCACACCGCTTCCAGCCTCGCCGGGTGAGGAATCCGTGGTGTTCGCCTCGGTACGAAGAACCGCCAGGACTCTAGATCTCTATAGTCTTCCGAAATTTTTAGGCCCCGGTCGATATCGCGCGAAGATGCAGCATCAAGGAACTGGTGCCAGACCAAGGACTGTGAGTATGCGTCGGACGGAATGCCCCACACCAGATGGGCTCTGTGCAACCGATACATGACCGGTTCAGTCTCAGAGTGCGACCACTCATCGACGGCGAGCAGCCCGTTCAGTCGCCACCAGTCAAGCGCTCGCTCAACGAACCATGTTGGATTCTGTTGCATGCGCGGGACAGTCCAACACCGCAAGAGCGCGACCTCACCGAGGCCTTCTGGCTTGCCTCGATCCAACCGATCAAGCATCGCCGTCTCTTGATCAAAGACCAACTCAAATGTCTCGAGGTAGTCGTCGGAATCAGGAGCTCCAAACCGACCAGGCTCGATCGCAACTTGAAACCACGGTGCACCTGCAAAAAGCACAGTCGTCGGAACGACACCGGTCACGCCTTCGTCTTGCACCCGCGGCACAACCCACAGCCCATACCCACCAACCACCATCACCAACCCGAGCACAACCACCCGCCCCCACCGCCGCCGCGTCCGCGTCAGGTGCCTCGGCTTCGCATGCCCCCGGCCGCACTCCGGGCACGCCGCCGGCAGGTCGCCCGGCTCCGTGGGCACGCCCGCCATATCATACCAGCAGCGCCGGCACCGCTTCCGCCCGCGTGAGCGATCCCAGAACAGCGCCCACGCCACGCCGACGAACGCCAGCAGCGCCACCGCATACCCCGACCAATGCCAGATCCACTCGGGCATGATGCAAGTGTACAGATGACCAAGGTCTTGTACGAGCCCGAAGCGCAAGCGAGGGAATCAAGCCCCGTCCCTCGCTCGCGCTTCGGGCTCGTCAAAGGACGCCAGCTTGACTGGCTACGCCTTCAACGCCAGCGAGCAGAACAGCTCGATGCCCGTCGCGATCGCGTCGTCATTAAAGTCAAACTGCGGCGTGTGCAACTCGGGATAGTGATCCGCACCCTTGGGCCTCAGCCCCATGAAGAAGAAGCACGCCGGCACGTGGTGGCCGTAGTAGCTGAAGTCCTCGCCGCCCATCACGGGTTGGTCGGCCAGCATCACGCGCTCGCCGCCGAGCGCCACGCGCGCGATCTCCATCGCCTTCGATGCGAGCACCTCGTCGTTCCGCGTCACCGGGTAGCCCACGCGCCAGTCGATGTGCGCTTCGCACCCGTGCGCCTTCGCGGTCAGATCCGCGATGGCGCGCACGCGCCGTTCCAATCGATCGCGTACCTCGGGCAGCAGCGCGCGGGTGGTCCCCTCGAGCTCGACCTCCTCGGGGATGATGTTGTCCACCGTCCCGCCCGTGATCCGGCCGACCGTGCACACGCCGGCCTCCAGCGGCCCCGTGCTCCGGCTCACCACCGTCTGCAACGCCATCACGATCGCGCTCGCGGCCACGACCGGGTCGCGGCACTCGTGAGGCCACGCCGCGTGACCGCCCTTGCCCTTGACGGTGATCAGAAACTCATCGGTCGAGGCCATCATGGGCCCGGGTCTCGTCGCGACCGTTCCCAGCTCCATACCGGGCCAGCCGTGCAGGCCGTAGATCTCGCCGACGGGCACACCCAAGCCGCCGCCGGCCTCGCCCTTGAGTGCGCCCTCGTCGCACATCATCGCGCCGCCGCCGCCGCCCTCTTCGGCAGGCTGAAACACAAACGTCACCGGCCGCGGCCGATGCTCGGTCTGACTCAGCACGCGCGCAACACCAAGCAGCATCGCCGTGTGCCCGTCGTGCCCGCAGGCGTGCATCACACCAGGGCTCGTGCTCGCGTGCGCCGCACCGGTCTTCTCCGTGATCGGCAGCGCATCCATGTCCGCCCGCAACGCCACCGCCTTCGCGTCGGTCTCGACCGTCGCCGGCAGATAGCCAAGCACACCCGTGCCCTTCGCGTAGCCACCCTTGCACTCGATGCCGAGCCGCTTGAGCTCTTGGAGCACGACCTTGCTCGTGCGCGATTCCTCGAACATCAGCTCGGGGTGCGCGTGCAGATCACGCCGCACGACGGCGATCGCGTCCGTCTCACCCAGAATCACATCACGGAGGCTCGGCGTGGTCGTCGTCGTCATAGCCACGATGGTAGGGACAACGGCCGGCCTGGTTTCACCGTCGGCCCCGACCGTTCAGAGACCCAGAACCTCACGTGCCAGGTCCCGCGCCGCCTCGATGTCCGCCGCGACACCGGCGAGATCCGGCTGCGCGGGCGACTCGATCACAGTCTGCGGGTGCGCCGCGGCCAGCTCACTCGCGAGGTCCGCCCGCAGCGGCACGTTCCGCGAGTCGCTGCCCATGATGAGCCGCTCGCCCTCCGCGCTGATCAGAAACTCGATCAGCTCCGCCGCCTCGGACGAGTTCGGCCCGCCCGCCACACGCGCAACCGTGTTCGGGATCGTCAGCGGACCGAAGCCCGACAGCGGCGGAACTTCGCCTTGCACCAGCGGCACGCCGGCCGGCAGCTCACTCACCTCATACGCCAGACCCACCGGCCAGCCGTTCGCCTGACCGACCCAGACGTCATCCGTGTCGGTCAGGGCCAGCTCGATCTCTCCATCAGCGATCGCGCGGACCACGGCCGAGTTCGAGTCGTACAGCCGGACATCGTTCGCTTTCATCGCCTCAAGCCACGACCGCGTCGGCCCTTCGCCCCAAAGATGCACGAGCGCCGCGACGTGCCCGACGGTCGTTCCGAACAAGGGACGTGCAATGCCGACCTTGCCGCGCCAGCTCGGTTCGGCCAAGTCACGCAGCGTCAGCGGCGGCGAGTCGATCTTCCGCGTGTCGTACGCGATCACGCGCGCACGGAGCGCAAACCCGTACCACGTGCCGTCCTCGGCCCGCATCGCGCTGGGCCAGCCCCCGCCGAAGTCCGCGTGCGCACGCTCTGCCGTGAACGGCGCGAGCACGCCCTCGTCCGCCAGCCGCACCGTGTAGAACGGCTCGCTCGACCACCAGACGTCCGCCCGCGGCGCGTCCTTCTCGTTCATCAGCCGCTGGTACAGCCCGACCGTCTTGGTCGCCTCGGTATCGCCGACAACGAGAACATCGATCCCGGTCCGCTGCTCAAAGACCGCGACGACCTGATCGACGAGATAGTCGTCCGCGCTCGTGTAGAGCACGACCGACCGCGTCGGCTCGGATGGTGATTGCGACCCGCCGGCGTCTGATTCCGGCGACTCGCCGCCGCACCCGACCAACGCCGCCAGCAGCAGCGTCAGCGCGCCGCCCAGAAAGCTCTTCGTCTTCAAACCGTGGCTCCGCGTCCTACTCGCCTTCGGTCGTCTCTGCTTCTACCGCATCGCCCGCGGCCTCGCGCTCCAGCGCGCCAAAGTATCGCTGCACCGCCCGCTCGTACGCCCGCGGCACACGCATCGACTCGATCGCATCCGCCGCCGATGCCGACGCCGACTGCGCCGCCGCCGCGAACGTCGCCCGGCTCTCGCCGCGCACCTGGCTCTCGTACACCAGCGTCGATCCGATGATCGGCCCGTCGGTCGTCTTCACCGCACTCTTGGCGGCCGTGGTCGAGAAGCTCGTCTCCCGGCCGGCCGGGCTGTCGCCGTTGCCCTGGCCCGCGCCGCCCGAGCCGTTGCCCCGCCGGCTCGTGTCGCCCATGTTCCATTGCGCTTGGCCCTGCCCCATGCCCGGCATGCCCTTCATGCCGCCCTGGCCGCCGCCCGAGCACTGGCCGAGCGCGAACGCCTTGCCCTGCATCTGCTGCATCATCGCCTGCATGCCCGCCATGTCGGCCGCGAGCATCTCCATCTGCGAGAGCTGATGGCCCAGCCCGTCCATGCCCTGGCCCATCTGCCCCATGTCGCTCTGCGACATCGCCTGCGCCATCTGCGACATCGCGCCGCTCATGCTCTGCATCGACTGCTGCGACTGCGACGCCGACTGTGCCATCTGCGAAAGCTGCTGCTTCTGCGCCTCGCTCAGGTTCTGCATGTTCTCGAGCGCCTGCTTGAGCGCCTCGGGGTTGCTCGCGAGTTTCTTCGCCTGCTCGCTCGACATGCCGGCCTGCTTCAGCGCCGCCTCCATCTCGCTCTGCCGCTCACCCAGCTGCTCCATCTGCTTCGACAGGTTCGCGAGCTGCTTCTCGAGCATCTCCCGCTGCGATTCATCGAGGTCGCCCTCACGCAGCTTCTGCTCGAGCTCGTCGAGGGCTTCCTTTGCCTTGCCGAACTCGCCCCGCGCCAGCGACCGCGCGAGATCCTCGGCCGGCCCGGGCCCCGGCTGCCGCAGTCGCTGCAAGCGGTTCTCGAGCGCCTCGCGCGTCTGCTGCTCCTGCGACTCCATCTTCTCGGCGAGGTCATCGCCGAGCTTGGTCAGCTTCTTCACCGCCGCCGCTCTGATCTGCTCGGGCGTCTGCTCATCGGGCGCGCCGACGTCTTCGCCCGGAGTCTCTTCATCAAAGTCGAGCTTCAGCCCGAGCCGCTCGGCCTGTTCTTCGAGGGCCTTCGTCGCGTCGTCAACCTCGGCCTTGGCTTCGATGATCTCGCGCTCGGCGACAACCTCCGCCGGCTCGCCGAAGATCGTCGTCAAATCCGGCGCGGGCAGCGCGAGCGCCACCGCGAGCACACTCCACGCCGCCACCGGCGCGGGCCACGACCTGGGAGACTCGATCGGCAGCGTCTTGCCGAGGTCAACACCCGTCGCCACGCGCTCTGCCTGCGACACCGCCGCCTTCGACCACGCGTCATCCAGCGACCCGACCGCCATCGCCGTGCTCAGCGACTCGCGCAGCCCCGCGCGCTCATCCAGCCGGCGGGCCACCGCCTCGCCCTGCTTGATCCGCAGCACACTCCACACGACCGCCGCGACGATCGCCAGCCCGGCACCCACGCCGAGCATCACGCCCCACCCACCGAGCGAGTCGGCCGGCGCCGGCGCGACCGACGACAGCATTCGCCAGACAAACAGCACGCCGCCCGCGACCGCGAGCGTGATCGCCGATGTCCGCAGGACGTCCGTGAGCACCAGCCGCCACCACGCCCGCCGGATCAGCCGTTCGATGGTCCGCATGAATCGCCTCCTGACATCTGCTTCAGACGTCGGCACCCGCCCAACGGTTCGTTCGGAACCGTCGGCCTGATGCCACTAAGTCTACCGGCAAACACTCAATCGGATCCGAACAAACCGCACACGCCGAGCCGAACGGTCGGCTCGTACGCTCCCCACGTGGAGCCTCAAGCGATTAGCACACCCGCCCGCCGATGGGCCGCCGTCGCCTTCGGCATCGGCTTGGGCCTGCCCATCACCCCGATGGAACTCGCCGGCATCCCGCTGATCTTCCTGACACTGGTCGCACTCCGCCGCGAGCGGCGCTTGCTCGGCACGCTCGTCCGCCAACCTCTCATCATCGCCCTGCTCGCATGGATCGCTTGGGCAGGGCTCGCCCTCGCATGGTCGCCCGACCCCAAGCACGGCCTCGACGAACTCGCCAACGCGCGCTGGCTCTGGGTCATCCTTTCCCTCTGGCTCGCGCCGCACCTCGCCCGCCACGTCCTCACCGGCATCGCCATCGGCTTCGTCCTCATGCACGCCTCGCAGGCGACGCAGCTCGCGCTGCAGCTCATCGGCAACGAGTGGATCTCCACCAAGCGCCTGCCCGATCGCGTCTCAGGCTGGTCTGAGCCCGCCGTCGCCGGCTCGCTCTTGTGCGCCGTGCTGGGCTTGCACCTGCCACGCGCCGTGTGGTCTACGTCGTGGACATCGCGCATCCTCGCCGCGCTCGCCCTCGTCGGCATCATCGCCACCGGCACGCGCGGCGCGTGGATCGTCGCCGCTGCCATGCTCGCCGGCGCGGTCGGCATCCTCATCATCCTCGGCATCCGCTACCGCGAGCAGCGCCCCCGCGCGATCGTCGTCAGCCTCGCCGGCCTCGTCATCGTGGGAGGTGCGGCCGTCGCGCTGCAAGACAAGATCCGTTCGCGCGTCGACGAAGCCGAGCGCGAGATCGATGCCGCGCTCACCGAGGGCAACAAGCACACGAGCACCGGCGGCCGGATCGTCATGCTCGAATGGGCCACGCAAGCGATCAAGGCCGAGCCCGTCCTCGGCGTCGGCACGGGCGGGTACCGCGCCTGGGTGAACGAACAGCAAGCCGAGCAGGGCATCAACCCGAACTCGCAGCGCGTGCTCGACCACGCGCACAACACCTACCTGCACATCGGCGCGACACAGGGCGCGATCGGCCTCGCGATCTTCCTCACCGTCGCCGGCCTCGCGATGCGCAACGCTTGGCCGCAAAGCCCAACCGACGCCGGCGTGCTCGCCGCGCTCCTCGGCCTGCTGCTCATCGGCATGTTCGACACCATCGCCGTCAACGCTCAAACGTCAGCGCTCGGCGTCACGCTCATCGCCTGTGCGCTCGCGTCACGACGCCTGCATCACGGCCCGCCGTGCCCGGCCGGTCCAGCCACGCCCGAGGGCGTCAGCCCGCCGTGACCGTCCGACCACGGCACGCTGCCGACCGAGACCAGCCCATCGATCGCCCGGAAGCGAGACTCCCACGCCTCGTCGATCGCGATCGGCTCCGGGCCGTCGGCGGGCAGCACGACATCAGCCCCCGCCCGAACGAGCCTGAGCTCGTCCTGCCCGTCACGCTCGACGGTGATCAGATCCACGCTGCCCTGGGGCTGGATGTCGACGTACGTCTCGATGCCGTCGTCGAACATCGCCGTGTAGCTCACGACACGCCCGGCGTTCGGCGTGATCACGCGCTGCACACGGACCTCGCTGGGCCGATCGCCTTCGAGCGCGTCACCGCAACCACCGAGCGTCATCAACGCGACACACATGAGAGCGATGGGCCGCGAGACGCCACCCCCCCAGCTTTGTTTCCCTTTGTTCGCCCGGGGGGGCGGCGTCTCGCCGCCCACATCCCCAAACGCGTCACTCATCGCTGATCACGCGCGGCCCCTCTTTGCCCGCCACGCGTTCCATCACCCCGTCGCCCTTCTTCTCGTACTTCGTAAAGCCGAGCCGCTCGAGGTTCTTGTTGCTCAGCACCCCCTTCTCTTTGAGCGGCGACCACTTGCCCGCCACCATCGGCGGCACGATCGCCCGCCGGCACTGCTTGCCGCTCTCGGGGTGGGTGGTCAGCGCGTCCTCTTTCATCGACTGCGACCACTCGAACCGCTCGCCCGTGGGCTCGCCCGCGTCGTCCAGAATCTCGTATTCGTACGTCGGCATGACAGCTACCTCGACCGAAAGCCGGCGTCACATGAACGTCCGGCCGCTCTCCGGGTCCATCATCTTCCAGCCGAGCGATCGGCACAGCCGCGCAAGCACGGGCCACGCCGTGTCCTCCTCGACCACCGTCACCATCACCTGCTTCAATTCGTCGGCCGCCGTCGGCAGATCAACGACAAGCCCCGGCCCGTGCAGCGTCAGCGTGCCCAGCGAGCTGCCCTTCGATCCGTCGGGCGACGTGTTGAACGGCTCGAGCTCGCGGATCACCCCACGCGGCGACCCGAGCTCCACCATCCCGGCGGCGGCATCCTCAACATCTTCGGGCCTGAATAGAACGATCTGGCGACTCGGCACGCGGCATGATTCGCCGCAGCGACGCCGACATCCACAAACGGCTTCAAACGCGGCCGGTCTTAAGCTTTACGCTTCGCCATCAGCTCCGCCGCCACCGAGATCAGCGCCCCCAGCGGCACAGGCTTGATCAGGTACGCATCGACGCCCAGCGCCTCGCCGTACTCCTGGTGCCGCTTGCCCTCGTTGGCCGTCACCATGATCACCACCGGGCTGCTTTCCCGGCCTTTGATCTTCTCGAGCGCCAGAAAGCCCGACCGCCCGGGCAGCATCATGTCGAGGATCACAAGCTCCGGCGGATCGTCCGACGCGCAGATGTCCACCGCGTCGTTCCCGTTGTCGCAGCTCTCGACCTCCGCGCCCTCGGCCAGCATCGCCGCCTCAAAGGACTCGCGCACGTCCTGATCGTCGTCGACGATCAGCACCGGCACATCTTCGAGACGCCCGAGGCTTGTATCAGCGTTCATGGTTGCTCCCGTGTGCTGCCGCCTGTCCCACCAACCGCCAGCACGCAGTATGCCCGATCGCGCCGGAGGGTTCAAACCCCGGCTCCGCCGGTCCCAACTTCTTCACAGTTCGCCCCGCACCCCGCCCAGGTTCCCGCAATGCACGACCGAGAACCACCACCGCTTGCGGGTCTTTACCCAGAGCACCCAAGTTGACACCGACCGAGACCCACGTATTTCAGCTGAGGCGGTCCGTCCCTCGCCGCTTGAGCTCGGCCGCGTCGCGATCGCTCTGCTCCACGATGGCTTCGACATCATCAGCGGACATCCAGGGCAGCGCCGCCAGCTTCTCGCGAAGCTCCTGCGGGAAGCCCGTCCGCTCGCGCTCCCACGCCGGCCTGCTCTTCCAGCACCGGTGCATCCAGAAGTACTGGTCCGGCGCGAGCCTGATGAGCTGCTCGAGCTCGCGCCGGTACCGCGCTGTGATGTAGAACGCCGGGTCAGGCTGGTCTTTCCAGTCCTCGTAGCGGATCGCGGAGGTCATGTTCACCCGGTAGCCGAGCTCGTCGAAGCGCCGCCCGGTCGCGCCGTCGTGGATCTCGTCGATGCCGAGCGCGTGCTCGCCGCCCTCGCGCAGCACCGCGCCGATCACCGCCGTCGCGTGCGTCCGCATCAGCACCGCCGCGACAGACTTGTAGCTGCTCGCGAGCCTTCCGAAGAACGGCACAAACTCCCCCCGCTCGCCCGCGTTCTGGTCCGCGACGATCGCCGGGATCTGCCCGCTCATCACGATCGAGTTCAGCCGGCGCATCGCCCCGAACTTGTCGACCAGCTGCACGCCCCGTTTCGCGCGCACGCCGCGCATCCACGCGTCCATCGGCTCGAAGTCCAGGGGCCGGTACACCGACACCGCCGGCACGCCGAGGTTCGCAAACGCGTGCGACACGAGCTCGAAGTTGCCCAGGTGCGCCGTGATCGTGATCGCCGGCCGGCCCTCCAGCACGTCATCAAGCCCCGGGAAGCGCGACTCGAACGTCTGGTGCCGGAACCACGCGTCGTCGTTCATCACCCGGTGCGACCGCGCGATCTCGAAGAACAGCCGAGCGGCGTACCGCCACACGCCCTCGGCACACGCCGCGACCTGTTCCTCGCTCCATTCTGGAAACGCGAACGCGATGCGTTCGCGCGCGCCGCGGACCCGCTTGGGCATGCCGAGCGCTCGGAGCCTCGTGATCGTCTCACCGAGCCGGCCGGCAATCGCCACGCTGGAATCAACACCAGGCAGCGTCAGCACGCCGATGCCAGCGCTCACCGCCTGCGTCAGCGGAGGCACCGCCCACCGCGGCAGACCCGACGAACGACTCCGGCGGCCCACGCCTTACCGGATCGCCGACTGCACCCGGCCGATCAGCGTGTACAACCGGTTCTCGTTCAGCACGGGCACGCTCGTCCGGTTCGCCTGCGCCAGCAGATCGTTGTACCGCTTGAGCTCGGCCTCGCGGCGGATGTACTGCTCGACCAGCGCGATCGGCGCCGTCACGCTCGGCTCCGGCGGCAACACGGGAGGTGCGCCCAGAACCAGGAAGTCCACGTCGCCCGTGAACTCCTCGGTCGTCCGGCCGCCCCAGTCCTCGACCAGCGCCTCGATCTCGACGCGCTCGGCCGGCGTCGGCTGGCGGTCGCCGTTGGTGTCGAAGTTGCCCGCCACAAGGAACACGTACACCTTGTCCGGGTCGTACAGCGCGTTGGCGATCACGTCGCCCCGCACGATCGGGTTGCCCTGCCGCTCACGCAGTACACGCGCCCGGCTGCTGGTCTCGCCAACGTTTACGACCTCGATCGAGCCCTTGCCGCGCGGGTACTCGCCCGTCTGCTCGTTGGGCCTGATCTGCGCCGCGTCGCTGAAGACCTCGAACGTCATGCCCAGCACCACGTTCTGCCGCCGGCCCTGGCTGATGAACACCTCGCCCGAGTTGGGGTTTGTGTTGACGATCGAACCGTCGACGAGCGCGCCCTCGTCCTTGGGCCGAAGCGCCGAGCCCCGCACCTGCTCGCGGAGCGTCGAGACCTCGTCTTCGAGAATCAGGTTCCGCTGCTGGAGGCCCGCGATCTGCTGCTGGAGCGACCGCTCGGTGTCCTCGGCGTCGGACCGCGCCGCGGCGAGCTCCTCGGCGTATCGGTTCTCGACACCCTGCAGCCCGTCGCGCCACTGCCGGGCTTCCGACTCCATCTGATCGATCCGCGACTGGAGCCGCGCCACGGTCTGCCGCTGCTCGTCTTCGAGCTCGGTCAGGCGATCGGTGTTCTCGCGGAGCGTCCGCAGCGCGTCATCCCGCGCCGCCTCGGCCGCGTCACGCGACTGCTGGGTCGACGCCACATCGCTCCGCAGCCCGCGGATGACCGCGAGCAGGTCGCCGGTGTCCGCGCCCGGGATGCCCGAGGTCTTGGTCTCGAGCGCCGCGAACCGGTCACGCGTGTTGCCGGTGACCTTGCCGTAGGTCTGCTCCAGCTGGCTGGTGAGGTAGCCGACAAGGCTCTGCCCCTGGCCGCTGGCGGCCGCGAGGTCCGACGCGATGTTGGGATCCGACCGCTCGGCCGACCGCACGATCTCGCGGATGCTCGACTCCTGGTCCGCCAGCTCCTGCCGCAGCTTGCCGTTGTCCGAGAACTGCACGAGGAACACGACGAACCCCGCCGCGGACAACAGCCCGAGGAGGCTCACCGCGAAGATCATCCCGAAGCCAGCGCTGGTCCGTGCCGCCATGACAAATCGCTCCACATCGAGGCGGGGGGACTGCCCCCGCTGACGCACCGGCCGCGAGGCCGAGCACCGTTCTGATTCATTCGTCCAACTGGAACCCGTTCCGGGCCCTGGCCCAACCCTCGGTCTCGCCACGGGTCAGGCCCGCCCCGCCCGGTCCCTCGGGCGGCCCACCGTGTGCCGCGACGGCTGTCGCAGCGTAGCAAGTGTACGAGTCTCTCTGCCCAGACGCCGAGCGTCAACAGAAGACACGTCACCGGACCGCATTCGCCTGGCGGACAGACGTTGTTCCGCCCCGCGACTTAGCAGATACTGGCGCTTAGACACCGCGGATGGGCAAGATAAATCGCAGACCGTTCAAACACAGAATCTGCCTCGTGCCGCCGGCCGTTCAGCGCCTCCGCCGGGTCGCGAGCAGACTGCCGACACACAACCCGACCGCTGACGCCGGCGAAGGAACGATCGCGAACTGGCCGCTGATACTGCCGTTCTCCCCCAGCGAATCCGTCCGTCCCTGGGCGGACACAATGATCTGGTATGAGCCGGCTGGGAACGTCGCCTCGATGTCATCGAGCGTGGGAATATTGTCACGAGGATCAAACTCCTCGCTCAAGATGACCTCACCTGCGACCACATCGAACACCGAGATTCCTGCAAGCACTTGATTGCCAAAGGGAACGACCTCATTCGTAAACGTCCATTCCCTATCGACATCAAACCCAATGGTCAGCGACGCGTTGGACGTTACGTATCCGTAGGAATAAGCGCTCCTGGCCTCCGCAGTGACCTGGTATTCGACCGCGAAGCGACCATCGAGACCAACCTGCTCGGCCCGAACTCGGACGTACGTATCGCTCTGATTGTCTGTTGTGGTGAACGGGATGACGCCGATGGCTTGCCGATCGAACGGCAGCAACTCAGCACCGCCCGAGATATGGAATGACTGATTTTCAATGTAGATGTACGGCTCGTAAGGCTCGAGGTCGGGGTAGGCCGGATTCAGCTCGTACACACCGATGTCGGTATCACCCCGAAACTGAGTTGTTACATTCGTTATGATCTGAGATTCAGAAAGCCCGGCACAGAGCAACGCGCCACCAAACAAGCAAGCCCTTGTTCCCGTCGTCCTCTTCATACCCCAGATCCTCCTTGTCAGTCCGATGAAATCTGGCCGGCCGGCGACACCACCACACTAAACGCTAACGGATCGCCAACCACGAAACAAGAGGTAGCCAAGGCTGAAATCGTGTGTGAGACAGAAAGCCCGAGGCGCTGCTCGGTGAGAGCGAGGACGTGAACCTCTTGGAATAGTCTGGAACGCCCGATCTATAACCTCTTAATGTGTCCCGCCGGCCGCCCCAAGTCCTTCGACCAGACCGCCGCCCTCGAGGCCGCGATGGCCGTCTTCTGGGCCAAGGGCTACGAGGCCGCGAGCATCGCCGAGCTGGTCACGGCCATGGGCATCGGCCGGCAATCCCTCTATGACACCTTCGGCGACAAGCGGACGCTCTATCTCACTGCCCTCCGCCACTACGGCGAGCGGGCCGTCGCCTCCACCCTCGACGCCCTCACAGGCCCCGGCGAGCCCATCGACCGCATCCGATCCGTCTTCGACCACTGGGCCGAGGCCCAGGCCTGCCCGGACTGCAAGGGCTGCTTCATGGCCGGGGCACTGGCCCAGCTCGACCGCAACGACGCCGAGGTCTGCGCCTTGGTTGATGAGCTCCAGCAGAGCCTGATCGACGCGTTCGCCTCCGCGGTCGCGCAAGCCCAGTCGGCGCAACAGCTTCGGGACGACATCGATCCGGCCGAGCTGGCCGTGATGCTGACCGCCGTCGGCCACGGTCTCGCCCTCGCCGGCCGGGCCCCCTCCAACGCCACCACCGTCCCCGCCGGCGTCCGGGCCACCCTCGCTCTGCTCGGAATCCCCGTTCCGACGGTCTAAGCCGTGCCCTAGAACGATTGTTCAAAAATATCCGCCTACTTTGGAATGATCGTTCCAGAGACGGGGTTCGCTTCTTCGACCGCTGAAACCACCACACGAAGGAGCCTCCCGATGCCCGCCTCTCCCCAGACCGTTCTCATCACCGGCGCCTCCACCGGCTTCGGCCGCGACTCCGCCATCGAGCTCGCCCGCAGGGGCCACACCGTCTACGCCTCCATGCGCGGCGTCGCCGGCAAGAACGCCGAGCACGCCAAGCACCTGACCGACATCGCAGCCAGCGACAACCTCACGCTCAACGTCATCGAGATCGACGTCACGAACGAGTCGCAGATCAACTCCGCCGTCGAATCGATCGTTTCGAAGGAAGGCAAGCTCGACGCGGTCGTCAACAACGCCGGCATCTTTGGCATGGGAATGACCGAGTCGTACACGCTCGACCAGATGCGCTTCATGTACGAGACCAACGTGTTTGGCCCCATGGCGCTCGTTCGGGCGGCGATGCCGAGCATGCGCAAGAACAAGTCCGGCCTGTTCGTGCACATCACCAGCTCCATCGGCCGGTTCACCGCGCCGGGTATGAGCCTGTACGCCAGCACGAAGTGGGCCTTGGAAGCGCTCGGCGAGGGCCTCCGCTACGAGGGCTCGGCCGTCGGCGTTGACAGCGTCATCATCGAGCCCGGCGCGTTCCAGACCGAGATCTTCGGCAAGGGCTACGACCCGAAAGAAACCGATCGCGCTGCGGGCTACGGCGACATGGGCCGCATCGGCGAGACCGTCGGCGGGAACCTCGGCGGCTACTTCCAGAGCGAGCACTACAAGGGGCCCGAGATTGTTGTCAACGCAATCGTGGAAGCCATCGAGGCCGAGCCCGGGACACGACCCCTGCGCGTGAACGTCGGCGCTGACACCGAACCGGTCGGCCAGATCAACGCGAAGACGCGCGAGCACCAACAGCAGCTGCTCGAAGCCTTCGGCCTCAAAGACCTCCAGCCGCTCGCCTGACCAGCGAACGCGCACCCCAAGCCGGCACAACCGCAACCGGCACGACACAAAGGAACGCCCGGCCGAGCCCGCATCCTGCTCGGCCGGGCGTTCTTGTTACTCCGTCGCGGTCCGCTACAGTCCAACGTCCCTCTCACGACGTGACGGGCAATCACGACAAAGGAGGTGCATCATGAAGCACGGTTTCAATGAGGACCGGTTTTGAACGGACCAGCAAGCGTCGCCGAGGATTTCCCTCAGAAACGCGGGTGAAACGCGGGAATCGCGGCGTCGATACACCACACGGCACGAAGGAGTTTCTGGAGAAACTCGGCCGCAACGACCCCTGCCCATGCGGCAGCGGCAAGCGGTTTTAAGAAATGCTGCCTGCGTGACCGCCGCCTTTGACGACGCAAACCGCAACGACTACCGGCGGGACTGAAACCACCGGCCGTCCCAGCAACAGGGGCGGCCGCTTTCTTTGGCGCGGTACCCTGACTCGCATGCCAATGCCACCGCCCAGCTTCATGCACGACGCGCAACGAGAAACCCTCGCCCGCTTCGTCGAGCGATGCCACGCCGACGACGCCGTCCTCGGCGTCGTCCTCTCCGGCTCGCTCGTCCGCGGCTGGGGCGCACCAACCTCGGACGTTGATGTCATCGTCGTCGTCACCGACGCCGAGTACGACCGCCGCAAGGCGAACGCCACGCTCACGACGTACGACATGGACATCGCCACCTACGAGCACGGCGCGATCGACACCAAACACGTCACCACCGGCTATCTCGACCTCGCCGAGAAGCAGGCCAGCGAGCCGACGCGGAACGCGTTTGTGAACGCGCACGCGGCGTACGACAACCTGCCTCCTGGAGGCGGCGATCTTCAACAACGCATCGATCGGATCGCGATGTACCCAGAGGCCGAGCGGGAGCGCAAGCTCGCAAGATTCGCGGCGCAGCTCGAGACCTACCGCTGGTTCGTCGGCGAGGCCGACAAGCGCGAGAACACCTACCTCCGCGCATGGACCTCGTCGCACGCAGCCCTCTTCGCCGCCCGCCTGATCCTCACACACAACCGCATGTTCTTCCCCTTCCACAAGTGGGTAATGCGCGCGCTCGAAGACTGCGCCGAAAAGCCAGGCGGCCTGAAGGATGCTATCGAACTGGCCGTCACCCAGCCGACGTGCGCGACCGTGCACCCGCTGTGCGATCTCGTGCTCAACTTTCGCGACTGGCCCAAGGACCCGCTCGAGTGGGCGGGCGCGTTCCACCGCGACACCGAGCAGGTCTGGATGCGGCACGAGCCGGGCATCGACAACATTTAATCGGATCCATAGATCCGTCTGAAGCCCACGGCGAGCACCGCCGATAACCGCCGCGTGCCCGAACCGCGCACCAAACCCGTATGGCTCACCAAGCCCATGGACCCCGCCATCGCGCGGTCGATCGCGATCCTGCTGCTCGTCGTGCTCACGGGCACCGCCGGCTACGTCTGGATCGAGGGATGGAGCCTCTCACGGGCGTTGTACTTCACGGTCATCACGCTCACGACGGTGGGCTACGGCGACTATGGCATCAGCGAGACAGGTCGCCTGTTCACCATCTTCGTCATGGTCGGCGGCATCGGCACGGTGTCGTACGCCGCCGGCACGCTCGTCAAACGCGCCATCGCACAGAGCCTCAACCCGGAGAGACGCATGCTGCAACGCATGAAGACCATGCGCGGCCACTACATCGTCTGCGGCTTCGGCCGGATGGGACGCCGCGTTGCACGCCAGCTCGTCGTCTCCGATGTGCAGTTCGTCGTGATCGATACCGACGCCAAGCTCGTCGCGCAGGCCCGCGAGCTCGGTATGATCGCCATCGAGGGCGACGCCACCGAAGACGGCACGCTCGACACAGCCGGCATCGAACGTGCCGCATCGCTCGCCGCGATCACGTCGTCCGACGCGGTCAACGCCATAATCTGTCTGACCGCGCACGCCATCGCGCCCGACCTGCGCGTCATCGCGCGGGCCGAGGACGAGGACTCGATCCGCAAGATGACCCACGCCGGCGCAAGCCGCGTGCTCAGCCCAAGCTCGCACGGCGCCGACGGCATCGCCCGGACCCTGCTCAGGCCCGACGCCGCCAAAATCCTCTTCGGCGACGGCAACATCGACTCGGCGCTCGCGTTCGGCGAGGTCACGATCGACGCGGGCTCGCCGATCGCCGGCCGAACCCTGCGCGACATCGGCACCACCTCGCCCTCCGTCGTCGTCGTCGCGGCCACACGCGCGTCGGGTGATGTCGAGATGCGCCCGAGCGCGGACAGACCCCTGGACACGGGTGATGTCCTCATCGTCGCGGGGACCAACGCGGAGATCCGCGAACTGAAGCAGTCGCTGCGCGCGGCGGCTTAGTCCATCGGTCACCACCGTCGCCGCAGCACCACCGCTGCGCCTAGGGCGAGCAGCTTCGGTGTCGGCGTCTGGCCGCGACAACTCCACCCAGCGCAAGCATGCCAAACGCTGGCGGCGCTGGCACCACGACCAGATCGAACTCGAGCGCAGCTCGCTCGATTTGAGACTCGCTCAAATTCGCGATCGAGCTGTAGACCAATTCGTACTCACCTGCCGGCAGAACGGCGTCAAACTCGAACGTTTCGGTGAGTCGCCCGGTACCTCCACCAGCCTCGAACTCGGGGCTCCCAGATCCAACAGCCGCAAGCACGACAGATACGAAGCCGCTGCCGACTCCCGAGATCCCGCTGTACTCGCCGACAAGCGACACCGGCGAATCCGCACCGAGCGTGAACGTCACCGAGCCGATGATCGTTGACGCCGGAGCATCGCCCGGCGTGCTCGAGGTGAACTCCGTGACCGTTCTTGCATTGGCGCTAAACCAGAGTTCGCCGCCGGATAGCGAGCCCGTTGCGCTGACCTCCGCGTAGCCCTCGCCCTGCAGGTAGGAGTACGGCGGGTCGTTCAGCGGGATACCCCAGTCGAGCCGGCCCGCGTACGGCAGAAGCTCCACACCGCCGGCGGCCGAAAATGACTCGTTGCCGATCGAGTCAAACTCCCCCGTTGCAGCGTTGAACACGAAGTTGTCCTCCGGTGTCAAACCCTCGAATTCGAGCGCGACACCCGAGACCTGCGCGACGGCAGGCAGCCCCGCGCACATCAACGCACCACCGAACAACATCTTTCGCATGCCCCGGCACCTCCTGCGGTCCAGCCTACATGCCGGTCGCCAGGCCGCAAGCTCGCGCAGACAAGGTTATCGAGAGATATGTATCAGGCTCCGCGGGCGGCCCTCAGACCCCCCGATCGCTCCCGCCAAGGCCCGCGAGCTCATCCGCGTACCGCTCCCGCAGCGGCTCGACGACCTCAGCTAAGAACCGCTCGGTCTGCTCGACGCTTCGGCCGACGTATTTCATCGGGTCCAGCAGCTCGTCCTCGGTCAGCAGGTGCGCGACCGAGGCGAACGCGGGGTCGCTGCGAAGCCGATCGATCAGGTCGTTGTCCAGCCCTTCCTGCTTCACGCGATGCCCCGCGGCCTGCGCATGCACGCGGATCTTCTCGTGCAGATCCTGCCGATCCCCGCCGGCCTTGACCGCTTCCATAAGTATGTTTTCGGTCGCCAGGAACGGCAGCTCGGTCATCAGGTTCTTGCGGACCATCGCTTCGTTGACGACCAAGCCGCTCGCGACCTGATGCATGAGATCGAGCGCGCCATCAAGAGCAAGAAACGCCTCGGGCAGGCTGAGTCTTCTGTTCGACGAGTCATCGAGCGTGCGCTCCAGCCACTGTGTGGCGGCGGTGTCGTAGGCGTTACCAACGAGGTTCATGACGAAGCGGGTGAGGCCGCAGATCCGCTCGCACTTCATCGGGTTCCGCTTGTAGGGCATGGCCGAGGAGCCGATCTGGTTCTTGCCGAACGGCTCGTCGATCTCTTTGCGGTTGGACAGGAGGCGGATGTCGGTAGCGATCTTGTGGAGCACGGCGGCGATGGAGGCAAGCGAAGAAAGCATGATCGCATCCGCAACGCGTGGGTAGGTCTGCCCGGTCAATCGGTGCGTCGCTTCGTAGTACCCAGCAACGTCGTACTCGTTGTTCCAGCATTCCCAATCGAGATGGTTGCCGACACGGTTCTCGTACCTCTCCTCCGCGAGTCGGGCATCCTCTTTGGTCATACCACCCGTGGCGTAGTCAGACTTCCAGCCCGGCTTGAAGTCGTCGTACACCCCGTACTCTGGTTCACTGTTGAACAGCTTCATGATGGATGCGCACGTGCCAGTTGCGCCGCGGATACCGCGTGGCCGGTTGCAAATGCGTGCTGTATCGAGCGGTTTCATCGTGATCCAGAGTTCGTATGCCCACCCCGCGCATCGGCGGCCGACCGTGACCGGTTGTGCAGCTTGGTAGTGTGTGAACCCGAGTGTCGGTGTCTTGCGATGCGCGATCGCGGTATCCGTCAAAACAGACACCACCGCTGCCAGCTTCTTCTCGATGATCCCCGCGGATTGATCAACGAAGTCCCAATCCGCGTTGCACACCACATCCTGGCTCGTACACCCCAAGTGAATAATCGGCTTCGCCGTCGGGCACGACTCGCCCAGGCAGTGCACGTGGGCCATGACGTCGTGACGAAGATCCCGCTCGATCTCGGACGCCCGCGCGAGCTCTTCATCGGTGATGCCCCGCTCAACGACGGCGCGGAGTTCCTCGACCTGTTCCTTCGTGACCAGAGGGCCCTGCCTTGACGAGCCCCCCGCGTGAGCGGGGGGACCCCCATCACCTGTTGACCCCCCGCTCACGCGGGGGGCTCGCGAAGACGAAGCATCGTCGCTCCCCCAGTCCTTGGTCACCTCGTGCTGGGCTTCCGCGATCGCGAGCCAGATCCGGCGCCAGGTGTTGAATTTGTGCCGGGGCGACCAGATCTTGAGCATCTCGGGCGATGCGTTCCGCGAGGCGAGCGGACTGGTGTACGTGTCGTATCCGGATGGGGCGGGGGTGTCTGCCATGCGTGAGGATAGATGGCTCTGACGAGGCCGAAGCGCAAGCGAGGCATCCCGCTCCCTCTCCCCCGCGGGGAGAGGGAAAGCTGCGCAGCAGCAGGGAGAGGGGAGGACAGTTGTCTTCCCCGCCGCCGAACTCTGGTGTCGTAAGAACTCCTCTCCTCCCCTCACCCGACCTCGCTCCGCTCGGCCCCCCTCTCCCCGCCGGGGAGAGGGGGCAAAGACGCCATTGCCCGTCACAAACAAACAGCCCCGGCCGAAATTCAGCCGGGGCTGTGTGCAGCTGCGAGCCGGCAAAGGGGGGAGAGCCTGGCTCGCGTCTTAAGGGGGGCTTGGTGCGGGGCCCGGATGAGCACCCGCGGTCGCCTGGGTGCCCGCCGACGAGGCCTTGAGAAGCAAGTCGCTCGGCCGGCGGGCGCGTTGTTTGGTTCATCGCTCGACGGCGGGCTCTCTCGGTCCGGGAGGGGACCGTCTCAGACAAGCCCATCACGGTCCCGGAGCGGACCGGCTCGAACTAGATCGCTTCCTTGAAAGCGCTCGCGGGCTTGAACGCGCACGTGGTGCTCGCGGCGATCGTCATCGGCTGCTTCGTCGCCGGGTTGATCCCCTGACGCTCAGCGCGGTGCTTCTTCTGAAACGTTCCAAAGCCCGTAATAGTGACCTTGTCCTTCGTCTTGACGCCCTCTTGGATCGCCTGCATCACGGCCTCGACCGCTTTCGTCGCCTCGGCCTTCGTCGAGTCGAGCTCGCCGGCCACCAGCTCGATCAGTTCACCTTTGTTCATCTCGGATGCCTCCTGCCGTTCCGTCGCATCGTGCTCAGTCCGGCGGCCACCGCCGCCGTGCAGAAGTCATCGGCGTCCGCAGGCTCGGCACATCACTTTCCGGTCCGTCCGGATGCTCCCGCGGGGCCCGCAACGCCCGCCCGGCCGACGGGTGCCGCGGCACGCGCCCGGCCGATCTACACTTTGTCTATGGACGAGAGCATCGAGACGTTCGGAAACGATTCAGGCCTCGGCGGGCCCGACTTCCAGCAGAGCGGGATCGACTTCGGCCAGAACGAGACCGCGACCAAGGTCCGACCTCGGCCCAAGTCGGACACCGAGCGCGAGCAGCCGGTGCCGTGGAATGTCGTTCTTCTCGACGACGATGACCACAGCTACGAGTATGTCATCCGCATGGGCCAGCAGCTCTTCGGGATGTCGCTCGAGAGGGCCTTCCAGCTCGCCAAGACCGTCGATGGCGAAGGCCGGGCCGTGTGCACGACCACGCACAAGGAACTGGCCGAGCTCAAGCAGGAACAGATCCACGGCTTCGGGCCGGACCCGCTGATGCGGCGGAGCGCGGGCGCGATGAGCGCGATCATCGAGCCAGCCGAGTGTGGCGATGGCTCGGATGGGCTCGACAGCAGCGACGACTCGCTCTCGGCCGACTGACGCGATGGCCGAGCCCCGGACGCCCGCACCGCCACTCGCGATCCAGACCGAAGACCTGGACCCCGAGGCCGCGATGTGGCTCGCCGAACGCTGCGACCTCGTCCGTTGCGCAGCCGATGACCCACAAGTCAATGACCTGCTGCCAAACGCGAAGGCGCTCGTTGTGCGCACATACACGCAGGTCAACGCCGCTTTGCTTGAACGTTGCCCGAAGCTCAAGGTCATTGGTCGCGCCGGCGTCGGCCTCGACAACATCGACCTCGACGCCTGCCGAGCCCACGGCGTGCGGGTGGTCCACACGCCCGGCGCGAACACGCAAGCCGTCGTTGAGTTCGTCACCGCGATGCTCTGCGACGGGCTGCGCCCGAGGTGCTTTCTGGATGCACCGATCGAGTCGATCCATGACTGGCAGTCGCTCCGCAAGGAGCTCGTCGCTGACCGGCAGATCGGCGATCTGACGCTCGGTGTGATCGGCCTGGGACGCATCGGCTCCCGCGTCGCCCAGATCGGCCAAGCCCTCGGCATGCGCGTCGTGTACTGCGACATCGACACCAAGGACCCGACTTTCACCCGCGAGGCGCCCGAGCGACTCTCGCTCCAGCCGCTGTGCGCCGAGGCCGATGTCATCTCCGTCCACATCGACGGCAGGCCCGACAACCGCCGGATCATCGGCGCCGACGCGTTCGGCCGCATGAAGTCCGATGTCGTCTTCATCAATACCAGCCGGGGCATGGTCGTCGACGAGACGGCCTGCGCCGAGTTCATGATCAATCATCCCGCCGCGTGCGCCATGCTCGATGTGACCGACCCCGAGCCATTCACCGAGACGAGCCCGCTGCTCGACATCGACAACGTGCACATCTCGCCGCACATCGCCGGCGCGACCGCGAGCGCAAAGCTTGCGATGAGCTGGGTCGTCCGTGACGTCTGGCGTGTGCTGCAGGGCGACGAGCCCGAGCACGCGGCTGTGTAGCGACGCCGCTTCGCTATGCGGATCGCAGAGCTTCCGCATCAAGCCGACGCTGTTCGAACGCTTGGTATTGTCTCTTCATCGCAGGCCGAACGCTCGGGACAACGATCAGAAGGATCGCAGCCAGCAGCCCGAACGGATACACCACATGGAACGGCTGATCCATGACCATCGCCGCCACGCTCACCGCGACGAGCGCGACGCCCAGCACGATGAGGAACGTGTAGTAGCCCAACACGAACCCGCGCGCCCTGCCCCTCGCGGCGAGCACGCTACAGACTCCGCCGCCAACGATGCCGCAGAGCACACCCCCCACGCCCCCGCCGAGAACCGCGCCGATAACCCCTGCCGCCTGCTGACTAAACCAAGGATCCATGCGAAGCATCCTCCACGAGGCCCAGGCCCGCAGGTGGCGCGGAACGCCGGGCGGCCTCCAAAATCTTCTGGGCCGATGACCCGTGCAACTGGCCGCGTTCGACCAGCTCGGCCAGCACGTCTTGCAGCGGGCTCGGCATGCGCCCCTCGACCGCCGCCGACAGCCGCCGGATCACCCCGTCCAGCCGCGACCGGATCGTCGGATAGCTCACGCCGTATCGCTTGGCGAGACCCTTGAGCGAGCCCGATTCGAGCACGAGCGCCACGATCAGGTCGAGGTCTTCCCGGGGCAGCTGCGCGAGCGGGTGCCCCTCGAGCGCCCCGAGCCTCGGCCGATCTTCCGGGCCAACCGGGTTCAATGAAAGCGATCCCATCATGCACAATGTACAATAAATATTGATTTTGTCAATATCGATTTACATATTGTTGATCGAATCTGATCCATCCGAGGCTCGGCCACCGCACAGGAATCGGCCGCCGCGGGCTTACACTGGCCTATGCCCTCGCCCCATTCCATCCAGCTCGGCGTCAACATCGATCACACCGCCACCCTCCGGCAGGCCCGGTACCGCGACGCCGCGCCCGACCTGGGCGAGCCCGACCCCGTCCGCGCCGCCCACGAGGCGGAGCTCGGCGGTGCCGACGGCATCACCGTGCACCTCCGCGAGGACCGCCGGCACATCGCCGACCGCGATGTCGAGCTGCTCCGCCCGCTCGTCAAGGTCAAGCTCAACCTCGAGATGGCCGCCACCGACGAGATGATCGCGATCGCCCGCCGCATAGGCCCGCACACCTCGATGCTCGTGCCCGAGGGCCGCGACGAGGTGACGACCGAGGGCGGCCTCGATGTCGCCGGACAGAAGCCCCGCATGCGCGACGTCGTGGCCTCGCTGCGTGACGGCGGCATGCTTGTCAGCGCGTTTATCGACGCCGACGAGCGCCAGATCGACGCGTGCGCCGAGCTCGGCTTCGACATCTGCGAGGTGCACACGGGCCCCTACGCCCACGCCTGGTCGGCAGAGGGCGGCGACTTCCGGCGCGAGCCGCTCCGGCAAGAGCTGGCCCGGGTCTCGGCGGCCGGAGACGCAATCCTCAGAAGCGGCATGCGATTCAACGCCGGCCACGCCCTGAACTACCACAACGTCGAGCCGATCGCGGCGCTCCCGGGCATCGAGGAGCTGCACATCGGCCACGCGATCGTCAGCCGGGCGGTGTTTGTCGGGCTGCGCGAGGCCGTTCGCGAGATGAAAGCGATCATGCGCGGCGCGGCTTCAAGCCATCGACCTCGCTGAGAGCCGTTTATCGCAGCCGGCACGTCGATCACACCGGGTGCCTGTATACAGCGTCATCAACGACTTGTGCCGTGCACGCGGTGTCGTCGATCTGTGTGCAACCTGTCGTCTATGACGACGGCGTGTTCGCTCACTGGGGAACACCGCGAGTTCTCGCTTCATGCAAACGCGGTAAACCGCTAGAGTTGCTCGCATGAGCCTGATGAACCGAACGCCGCCGACGACACAGCTTACCGAAATCAAGCCGGTGAGCTCGTTCGCCCAGGCGGTCTCCGTGCTCGAGCGCTTGCCGAATCTCGAGACGCAGCGACCCGAGCACATCGGCGAGGACTCGTTCAAGCTCGCGCGGATGCACGCGCTGCTTGAACGGCTCGACGACCCGCACCGCGAGCTCACGCTTGTGCACGTCGCGGGCAGCAAGGGCAAGGGCTCGGTGTGCGAGATGCTCGCGGCCGCGCTGACAGGCTGCGGCTACGCCGTCGGTGTCCACACGAGCCCGCACCTCGTCGATGTCAGGGAACGGATCCGCATCGGGACCGATCTCGTGAGCGAGTCGGCCTTCGTTACGCTGCTGAACCGGACGCTGCGGGCGGCGGCCTCGATCGAACAGACGCTGGGGCCGGCGTCGTACTTCGAGATCATCGCGGCGATGGCCCTGTCGCACTTCCGAGACCAAGCCGTTGACGTCGGCGTCATCGAGGTCGGCCTCGGCGGGCGGCTCGACGCGACCAACGTGATCACCCCGGCGGTCGCGCTGATCGGCGCGATCCAGCTCGAGCACACGCAGATCCTCGGAACAACGCCGGCCGCGATCGCCGCCGAGAAGGCCGGGATTATCAAGCCCGGGGTCCCCACGATCACGATCCCGCAGGACGACGAGACCGCGCTCGAGGTGATCGAGCGCGCCGCGGAGCGGGCCGGGTCACCGCTCGGGGTCATCGGGCGGGAGATCGAGTTCACGCAGCGCTTCGAGGCCGACCCCGAGCTCGGGCCGCACATGCGCATCGGGATCACGACCGACCGCACGGCGTTCGAGCACATCGCCGTGCCGCTGCCGGGCGAGCACCAGGCCCGCAACTGCGCGCTGGCGCTCGCCGCGATCGACGTGCTGGTCGGCCGGGGGATCGATGCGCCGGAGGTCCGCGTCGCGGCGGGGCTCGCGGACACGGGCCGGCGCGGGCGTCTTGAAACGGTGTGGGACCAGCCCCGCGTGATCGCCGACGGTGCGCACAGCCCCGACTCGATCGCGTCGCTCGTGCGCACGATCGGCGCGCACGTCCGCTACGACTCGATGGCGGTCGTCTTCGGCTGCGCCGCGGACAAGGACACCGACGGCATGCTCGCCGAGATCGCCCGCGGGGCCGACAAGATCATCATGACCCGGTCGGCGTCGAACCCCAGGGCGGCCGACCCGGATCACCTCGCCGAGCGCTACGAGGCCATCAGCGGCAAGACCGCGCAGGTCGCCGAAAGCGTGAAGGAAGCGGTGAACATCGCGGCCCGGGCGATCGGGCACAACGACCTGATCTGCGTCACGGGCAGCTTCTACATCGCCGGTGAGGCGAAAAAGCTCTTCGAGGACAAGGCGGCCGCCCCGCAGTCGGCGTAAGGATCGCCGTGACGAGAGGCGTCAGCGCGCGAGATCGTTGGACTGGACAACGATCGGTGCGGCCACTCGCCGGGTCCAGTCGCGCGAAGGTGAGCGGAACCACGAGACGTCGTCCGCCGAGCCCGGCGTGGTCACCGGAGCGCCGGAACGCAGTAGCTCGACGAGCACCCCGGGCCGACGCGAGAGACCGGCAAGCAGCAGCGACATCCCTCGCTCGGTCGGTTCGACCTCGATCATGTAGACCCACGACGCCCGGCCGTCCTGCGGCTGGGGCCGGAGCTCCACGTCCTCGGGATCGCCGGCGTACACCGGCCCGGTGGGCACGGGGATGCTGCCCGCGATCCGCGACGCCTCGACGTCCGTGAGCTGGCCCTCGAGCACCGCGACGCGCGACACGCTGGGCGCCATCGTGATCGATTCGACAAGACGGCGGCCGGCGGCGCCGTCGGGCGAGTACAGCCGGATCACGAGCCGGCCTTCGAGCGCGGCCTCGAGCGCCGCGGCCGGCGTCTGGATCGACATCGTCGGCCCCCAGTCGGGCACCGGCTCGTCGAAGCCGCCCGCATCGGCGATGAGTGCGTCGGGCTCTGTCTCGCCGGGAGCGATCGCGGGGATCGGCTCGCTATCCGTCGTGGCCTCTGCTCCGCTCGAGGCGAGACCCGGAACCGCCGGCGGCATCGGCGTGCTCGGCCAGGCGAAGTACACCGCGCCGAGGAAGCCGCCGATGATGCACGCCGCGAGCAGCGTGCCCGCCGCTCTCGCCGGGAAGCGCAACCGGCGCGCGCGGCGGACGCGGGTCGGTCTCATGCGCGGCATGCCCCCGCCGTGCTGCCGGCCCGTTGCCTCGAACCGCGCGGCGAACGCTGGATCGAGCTCGCCGGTCACGCCCTGATGGACCGCCGCGCCGACGAGCGATGCATCCGGCTCAGCCGCCACGAGCTCGAACTCGAGCTCCTGGCCGAGCTCGCTGCGATCCGACCGCATCTCCATCAGCAGCGACGACAGCTCGGGATGCTCCGCGAGCACACGCACCACGGCGGCTGCACGGTCGGCGCCCAGGTCGCCTTCGACGAAGCTCAGCAGGTCGTCTTCCGCGAGACCGCTGCGCGCGATCAGGTGCAAGATGTGCGGGTCGGTAGTCGTCATCGGTCAGTCTGAATCAGCCGCACTGTCGTGAGCGTCCGCTCCGCTCTGCCGCCCGAGTCGTTCCGCCCGGATCACCTCGACATGCCCGCGCAACGCCGCCCGTGCGCGGAACAGCCGGCTCTTAATCGTTCCCCGCGCAACGCCCAGCACCTCGGCGATGCGCCCGTACTCCAAGCCCTGGGCATCCCGGAGCAGCAGAACGCCCCTCTGATCGGGATCCAGGCGGTCGAGGGCCCGGAGCACGTCGGCTCGGTCCTCATCATCTTGGACGCCCGGCTCGGGTTCCGGTTCCGCACGCTGAACCATCTGTTCGCGGATCGCCCGCGACCCCGACGCCCCGGGACCGCCGATGGCCTCGTCCACCGAGAGCATTTTCCGCCGCTGGTCCCGCCGGATCCGGCTGATGCAGGCGTTGTACGTCACCCGGAAAAGCCACGTGCCGAGCCTGGCCCGGTCGTCAAAGGTATCGAACCGGCTGATGGCCCGGATAATCGCCTCGTGGCAGACCTCGCGGCCCAGGTCATCGGACCTGAGCGTCCGGCTCGCCAGCGACCGCATCATGGGCTCATACACCTCGAACACACGGGTCCAGGCCCGCTTGCGTTGTTCGTCGGTGACGGCGGCGCGCACGGCGATTACCGCGGCGCGGTCGAACTCGGCATCGGCGGTGGGTCGGTCGTCGCCCGTCACGCGGCGATGGTACCGCGGACGAGCCGGCGCGCTTCAGAGATCGCCCGGCGCGTCGAACGTGCCGGTGTCGAACTCTGGGTTGATCTCGATCGACTCGAACGTTATCTCCTGCGCGAAGCCCTGCTGCACCATCTTCATGACGCTCGCGAACTTCAGGCCGTCGTGCTCCTTGTAGTCGAGGTACACGATCTCGCTGTCGAAGGCGGCGGCGCCGGGCACGGCGCGGGACTTCTCGGCTCGCTGCAGCCCGGTCTCGACGCTGTAGAACCCGACGGACTCTGTGCCGCCGGTGCTGACGAGCTCGACGACGTAGACCTCTTCGCCGTCCATCGTCTCGGTGCCGGTGGTCGTGGCGGACTGGTAGCGCTTGCGCGGCTGGTAGCGGTCGTAGAACTGCGCGTTCTCGATCATGGGCTTGGCCTGCGCCTCCGGCATCATCATGGGCTCGCCGCCGGGCTGGCTTGCCCAGGCCTTGTCGCCGTTGATGCCCTGGACCATCGTGCCGAAGCCGTTGATGCTGATATCGAGGATCTGCTTCGCGGGCGGGGCGGCGGAGACAACGATCGAGCCGGTCATGCCCATCGCCGGCACGGCGAGCGAGCCCGTCATGCGGACGCCCTCGAGCTTCATCGCCGCGTCCTTGCCGCCGATCGCCTCGACGTGGCGGTCGAGGATGTCGAAGCCGTCGGGCAGGTCTGCGGCAACCGACGTTTCGGCCTCGGCGGGCGCTCCCTCCTGAGCGATCGCGGGCAGCGAGAGGCCGGCGGTCAGCAGGAACGCGGCGGCCATACGGGTGGTGTGCATCAACATGAAAGGGGCTCCCCTCGGCGTGTGGTTCGGTGCTCGTGTATGTGACTTCGAGTGAGGCGGCTCAGCACTCCCCCGGCCGAGCTCCGCTTGTTGTTCCGACGGCCTGGCCGCCGGTTTCAACACTAGCGCTGCGCGGCACCCGGATGCGTCGCCGCCGTCGCGCGGTCCCGACGGAGCTGGAGCCACGACAGGGTGTGGAAGAAGATCGCGTACGGCACAAGAAACAGGGGGATCATGCCCGTGGGGAAGACGAGCACGGAACTGCGTGCGTCCGACTCGAAGAGCTGCAGCGGGCCATCACCCGATGTCACGCCGAAGAACAGCGCAAAGACAAAGTCGGCCATGCCGAAGACGATCACCGCGATCACCCAGCCCGGCGCGATGCGACCGTTCCGCGAACTGAGCAGCGCCGCGAGGGCCAGCAGCCCGGCCAGGATGTCGCCGATGCCCGCGGGGTAGGCGAACGCGCCCGGCAGGTTGCCGCGGGCGAGCTCGATCAGGAACACGCCGCCGATGACGCGCCAGAGCTGAAGTCCCACCAGCCACCGCTGCGAGAGCGGGTGCGCCATCACGCGCTTGCGGAAGAGCAGCAGCAGCGCCGACGGCGTGACCCAGCACACCGGCACGACGAGGTTGCCGGCCGGCCCGAGCGAGGCCGGAACGCCCGCGAGGCAGAACCACGTCATCGTCGCGCCCCAGAGCATGAAGAGCGCGGCCAGGATGACACCCGTGCGTGCGGACGCGCCGCTGAAAATGAACGTCGCCAGCAGATGCAGCGGCGTGACCATCATCGCGGCCATCACGATGATGATCGTCGCGGGCGAGGCGTCCATGATCTCATACATCGCGGGCATCCTTCACGTGGATCAGCGCCAGCTCGCGGGCGCGAGCCTGGCTTCGGTTCCTTCGATGTGCTCCAGCCCCCACCGCGCGACAGCGCCGAGCACGGACTCCAGCGATCGGCCCCTGTCGGTCAGCGCGTAGTCGGCGCGCTTCCGACCCTCGGGCACCACACGCTCGGCCAGCCCGTGCGTCACCAGCAACTCCAGCCGATCCGCGAGGATGTTGGTCGCGATCGACTCGGGCGACCGCACGAACTCGGAGAACCGGCGCTTGCCCGCGAACAGGTCGCGAATCACCAGCAGCGTCCAGCGGTCGCCCAGAAGATCCAGCGTGCAGGCGACTGGGCAGCAGGATCGGCGGTCGGCATCGGCCATCACGCTCAGCGTAGCTCTTTTACTTGCACAATGCAAGCAATATGTTCATCGATGCCGCAACGCCGCCGCGGCTCCAACGATTGGACATGGCCGGCATCGACCCAAACCGAAAGGGACCGTCTCGGCCCGCCGACGTCGAGCCGCACGTCCGCGATGCGCTCTCGCGGGGAGAGATCCCCACGGTGAACCTCGCCGAGAGCCTGGCGATCGAGTACCACACGCTGCTCTATCAAGCCGCCCCGACGATCGGCGAGCCGGCGATCGAACGGATGCGCGACGCGGCGGGCGAGGGCGTAACCAAGCGAGTGAAGATCGCGGCCGAGCTGCTGCTCACCCGCTTCGGCCCCGGCGGCATCGACACTATCGCGGGCCACACATCCGACACCGTGCGCGGCTGGGCGGCGACGATGGTCGGCATGCTGCCGGACCTGTCGCTCGCGCAGCAGCTCGATAGGATCCGGCCCTTCGCCGACGACCCGCACTACGGCGTGCGCGAGTGGGCGTGGATGTCGATCAGACCCGGCATCGTTGAATCGCCGCTCGAAGCGATCGGGCTGCTGACGCCGTCAGTGACGGATCACCAGCCGAACGTGCGACGCTTCGCGATCGAGTCGACCAGGCCCCGCGGCGTGTGGTGTGCGCACATCACGGAGCTCAAGACTGATCCATCGCCGGGCCTGCCGCTGCTCGAACCGCTGAGGAATGACAGCGAGAAGTACGTGCAGGACGCGGTCGCCAACTGGCTGAACGACGCGGGCAAGACGAACGCCGAGTGGGTGCTCGAGCTGACGGAACGCTGGCTCGCCGAGAGCGACACGAAGGCGACGCGGCGGATCGTGACGCGTGCGCGGCGGAACCTGTGAGCGACGCCGGCACACCCCGCGCCAGCATCCCTCGCCACCTCGGGCGGACCCACGGCGACTGCCCGGTCTGCGGCTATTCGCTTGAGGGGCTCATCAACGCGGACAGCTGGCGCTGCCCCGAGTGCGGCGAGCCGATGACCGCGAGCACGTACGACAAGGCCCGCCCGCGGAAGATCGAACGGATCGCCGTCGCCGGCCTGCTGATCTCCGGGTTCGTGCTCTCAGCGACGGGCGTGATGAGCATCATCGGCATCCCGATGATCCTGCTGGGCATCGGCGTGCTGGGCACGACCGGAGGCGTGGGTCCGAAATACCGGCGGTTTCTCCTGGCCGCGGCAATCGTCAGCTGGCTGCCCGGGCTGATCGGCGGCGGGGTTCTGCTGTGGTTTCTGCTTCGGAAGGCGGGGTTCCTCCCATAGACTTCATCCGTATAGACAAGGAACCAATCCATGAGCATCGCCGACACGACCGAGACCTTCGCCGCCGCCCCCGATTTCGAGATGGCCAGGCAGATCAGCCCCCGCCGCCACTCGACCGAGTCCGCCGACGTCGCGGGCCTCGTCCGCGAGCAGCTCGAGTACTTCGGCGTTGATCCCGACTCAGCGTATGGCCAGCGGCTCGCGCTCGTCGCGACGCACCTCTACGCGGGCCACGCCGACCTGCGCGAGCTCTACGAGCTCGGCGTCAAAGAGCTGAGCAACCTGCCGCGCGATAACAGAGTCCAGCGCTTCGCGGCTCAGAAGTTCCTGGCCTACCAGCTCGCCAAGATGCTCGACACGCTCCAGCAGCACAGCCGCAAGACCTACCAGACCGTGGTCAACGACCCGAGCAACCGGAGCCGCAAGGGGCCCTACCCGGTCTTCGACAACGTGACGGCGCTGTTCAGCGCCCAGCCGGTGATCACGCGCACGGCGACGTACATCTACGCCTGCGCCGAGTGGGTCGAGGACGCCTTCCAGGGCAAGGAGCTGATGCTCGAGATCTACTCGCGCCTGCTCAACCCAACGAACGTCGCGCTCGCGAACCACATCGTCGACGTCGAGGCCGGCGAGCTGGCGGGCGAGTACTTCGCGTGGAACTTTAACTCGGGCATGGCCGCGGTCGACGGCATCATGAGCCACCTCGTTGGGTACGAGGACATCGTGCTCGCGAGCCGCAACGTCTACGGCGGCACCTACCAGCTCTTGGTGGACTGGTTCGGCAAGCACTCGAACCTCAACGTGGGCATCGAGTTCTTCGATGGCTTCGATGAGGCAGCGTTCACCGAGGCGCTCGAGAAGACCAAGGCCAAGTACGCCGACCGGCTCGCCAACGGTCGGCAGATCTATGTCTACGTCGAGAGCCCCTGCAACCCGCACGGCAACGTGCTCGACGTGCCCGCGATCTGCAAGAGAGCCCACGCCGAGAAGATGACGGTGATGTGCGACTCGACCGTCGGCACGCCCTTCCTGCACAGGCCTCTTCGTAGAGAGGACCCGATGGAGCGGCCCGACTTTGTCATCCACAGCTACACCAAGGACCTCTCGGGCCATGGTTCGACCACGGCGGGCGTCGTCATCGGACGCAACGAACGAATGTTCATGGGCAAGCACGACGAGATGCAGGGCCTGGACGTCGACGGCTCGCAGCGCACGTTCACCGGCGAGGACACGCTCTTCTGGAACGTGTACTACATCAAGGGCGCGTTCCTCGACTCGGAGAAGGCCTTCGAGGTCCTCAACGGCATGCACACGCTCGAGCTGCGCATGCTCCAGAAGTGCATCAACACACTGACCTTCTGCGAGTGGCTGAGCCGGCACCCGCAGATCAACGTGCACGGGCCGGCGAACCCGAAGAACCCGACCGCGAAGATCGCCGAGAAGTGTTTGTACATGGGCCTGCCGGCGCCGCTGTTCACGTTCGACTTCGAAGGGGATGGGAGCAAGCCCATTTTCAGTCGAGGCGTGTTTAAGCGTTTCTTTGACATGCTCGACCCGGCGTTCGGCCACCAGGTCTCGCTGGGCCAGCCCAACACGGTCTGCCTCTGCCCGGCGATCACGAGCCACAGCGAGATGTCGCTCGACGCGCTCAAGGACGCCGGCATCGCGCTCACGACCACGCGCGTCGCCATCGGCACCGAGGACCCGCGGACGCTGATCGTGCACCTGCTCAGCGCCGCGCGCATGACCCTCGACACCGAGGTCGCGGGCTTCAGCGATGGGTTCCCCGGCTGCGAGGCGATCGATGAGATCTACCAGCGCCGCTACAGCGAGGTGCACGCGAAGTACGCCCAGAGCCTGCCGGCGTGCGGCGAGCTGATGAAGTGAGTGCGCCACGTATCCTGATCGTCGTCGCGGCTGCTTGTGCGGCGGGCTGCTCCCCCCACTACGCCGTCACCGACACCGCGACACAAACCATCTACCTGACTCGCGAGTACAAACAGACCGGGGAGTCCGTCACCTTCAAGGATCGGGTCACGAAGCGGCGGCTGACGGTTGACAACCCCGAGATCACGACCATCGGCGAGCACGAGTACGACGCGCTGCGCGAGCATCTGCGGACGCAAGCGAGAGCTACAGGGGAGGGCGAGTAGGCGTGGCCATCAAGCCGACCAAGCAGCAGATCATGCAGCGCACCATGCGCGCCGACGAGTACGCCCGCAAGGGCGACCTGACCAACGCGGCGATGCAGCTCTTCCCCATCATCGAGCACGCGAAGGACATGCACAACGTCGTGCTGTTCTGGGCCGGCATCCGCGCGCGGCAGGGGCACTACGGCGAGGCCGCGGACTGGTACCGCCACCTGCTCAAGTCGCACCACGACCGGATCGAGCTCCGGCAGAGCCTCGCACTGTGCCTGCGGCGGGACGGGCAGTACGACGAGGCGATCCACCAGATCAAGCGCATCCGCGAGCAGGACAGGTGGAACGTCGTCGCGGTGCTGACGCTGATCGACACCTACGCGACACTGAACGATCACGACCGCGCGATGGCCCTGCTCGACGAGCTCGAAGCGAACGTCCCGCCGGACAAGGCCGACGACGATCAGCGCGCACGCATGAAGATCATCCGCCTGAGGCTGCGGAACGACATCGATGTCGTCGATTCAGCGCTCGAGATCGCGGCGAAAGACACGCTGCGTCCCGAGACCCGCTCGAGCCTCGCGCAGCACGCGGGCATCACGCTGCAGAAAGCCGGAAGGCACGACGAGGCGTGGGACGCGATGGCCAGGGCCAAGCAGTACCGCGGCCTGCGGTTCAACGCCGACGAGCACAAGCGCCGCGTGACCGCGTGCATCGAGTTCTGGCAGTCGGACGATGCGAAGTCGCTGCCGAAGACCGACGTCGACGGGTCGAAATACATCTTCATCGTCGGCATGCCACGCTCGGGGACGTCGCTGCTCGAGCAGATGCTGGGCCGCGTGCCGGGCGTTGCGCCGATGGGCGAGCGGTCGGAGGTGCTCCGGCTCGCGGGCGCGGTTCGGAGGCCGCTGCGTCCCGACCTTCAGGCGATCGTGAGCTCGGGCAAGAACATCACGCGCGAGAACCTCGACAAGATCGTGCCGATGATGGTCGAGACGCTCGCCAAGGCGGCGGCCGAGTTCGTCGAGGGCGAGCCGGTGCGGCAGGTCGACAAGCAGGTGTTCAACTTCCTGCACGTGCCGCTGATCGAGCGCGCGTTCCCCGGCGCAAAGATGTTGCATATCCGCCGGCACCCTTGCGACACGGCTGTCTCGTGCTTCAGCCAGTGGTTCAACAAGGAGCACCACTTCACGAAGGACGCCGCGTCGCTCGGCGCGTACTACAAGCAGTATCTGCGCATGATGGACGCGTGGCACGCGCTGCCGACGCCCGATGTTGTGCCGGAGATCATGGAGGTGCGCTACGAGGCGCTCGCGGGCGCGCCGGAGCAGACGATGCGACCGATCCTTGAGTTCCTGGGCCTCGAGTGGACCGACGACGTGCTCACGCCCGAGCAGTCGGAGCGGATCGTGCGCACCGCGAGCCGCGACCAGGTCCGGCAGGCGATCAACACGCAGGCGGTTGGCCGGTGGAAGCCCTACGAGCGGCACCTCGAACCGTTTATCGAGGCGCTCGGCCGCGACATCGTCGAGTCCTACGACCCCGCGGCCGCGTCGTGAGCGTCCCGCCCAAGGCAGCGCAGAAGCTCCAGCGCGGCCAGCAGCTCCTGCGGCAGCGCGATGTGCCGGGCGGCGTGAAGCTGATCAAAGAAGCGGCGGACGCGGCGAGGTCGAGCGCGCAGCTGCAGTTCGCGGCGGCGCATCAGCTCCACACGCTCGGGCGCACCGACGACGCCGCCGAGCTGTACCGCCGCGGTCTGAAGCTCGATCACGCGAACGTGAACGCGCGGGTGGCGCTCGGCCAGTGCCTGAAGTCGCGCGGCGACCACGCGACAGCGCTCGATATGTTCGACCGCGTGCTGGCGTCGAAGCCCGATCACTATCACGCGGCGGCGAGCCGGGCCGAGGTGCTGGTCGATCAGGGCGAAACCGAAGCTGCGCTCGAGGCGATCGCGGCGCTATCGAAGCTTCCGGGCGACGCAGGCGCACCGGCGACGCTCGCGCTGCTGCGCGCGAGGCTCAGCCCCAAAGCCATCGAGCCCGACGAGGTCATCCCCGAGCTCCGTGCGGCGACGCAGCTGCAGCAGGTCCAGCCGCGGATGCGGGGTGTGCTGCTCGGCGAGCTCGGCCGACTCGAAGAGCGGCAGGGCAGGTACGACGACGCGTTCCGCGCGTACAGCGCATCGAAGCAGGCCTTCCGACCGCTCTGGAACCCGGACCAGCACACCGCGCGCATCAGCCAGCAGATCGAGCGATGGACGAACGCGTGGGGGTCGATACCGGCCGCGAAGGCCGAGGGACCGGAGATCGTCTTCATCCTCGGCATGCCGCGGAGCGGCACGACGCTGATCGAGCAAATGCTCGCGCAGCTCGACGGTGTGGTCGCGGGCGGCGAGCAGAGCGTGCTGAGCCAGATCGTCGCCGAGCGCGACCCACCGCCGGGGCTCGTCCAGCCTTTGGTTGAAGATCCCGTGTCGCTCGACGTGCGCACGGTCGAACTCATGGCTTCGGACGCCGCGAAGCGGTACGCGCTCAAGGTCGGCCACAAGCGGGGCGAGACGTTCACGGACAAGCAGCCGGGCAACTACTTCTACGTGCCGCTGATCCTCAAGCTGTTCCCGCGGGCGAGGATCATCCACTGCGTGCGCAACCCGATGGATGTGTGTCTGTCAAATTTCGCGGTGACGTTCGCGAGGCCGCACCCCGAGACGCACGACCTGACACACCTGGGCCGGTACTACCGCGACTACGAGCGGCTGATGGACGCATGCCGATCACTCGCGGGCGATCGCATGTCCGACGCGGTGTACGAGGACGTCGTCGCCGACACCGAGACGCACGCCAAGCGGCTGGTCGAGTTCATCGGCAAGCCGTGGGACGACGCGGTGCTGCGCTTCTACGAGTCGGACCGCACGGTGCGGACGGCGAGCCGCGAGCAGGTGCGGCAGAAGGTCTACACCTCCAGCGTCGCCCGGCACGAGCGGTTCGGCGAGCACCTCGAACCGCTGCGCACCGCGCTCGGCCGGTAGCGCCCGCCTCCGCGTACCCTGACGCGATGAAAGTGCTTCTTACAAACGACGACGGGATCAACGCGCCGGGCATCAAGGCGCTGCACGCCTCCCTCGGCGGGGCGTTCGACGAGCTCTACACCGTGGCGCCCTTGACCGTGCAGTCGGCGACGAGCCACGGCGTGACGTTCAACGAGCCGCTGATGGTCCGCCCCAGCGATGACCCGCTCGGCAAGGCCGTCGATGGTCGGCCTGCGGACTGCGTGAAGCTCGCGCTCTCGGAGCTCTGGCCCGAGCGGTTCGGCGAGGGATCCCGGCCCGATCTTGTCATCAGCGGCATGAACGCGGGCGCGAATTGTGGCATCAATGTCATCTACTCCGGCACGGTCGCCGCGGCGATCGAGGCCGCGTTTCTGGGCATCCCGTCCATCGCGGTGAGCCTGCACCTGGGTCGCGGGCGGACGATGTACGACGTCGCGGCTCGGCACGCGCGCCGAGCGATCGATGCGGTGCTGGCGAGCGGCACGCTCGAGCCGCACTCGTGCATCAACATCAACATCCCGCGCTGCGAGCGGCCCGGCACCGTCGGCGATGCGCCTGGCTACGAGACCGGCCGGTACAGCGACGCGCCGTACGACCCAGAGGCCGAGCTGCCCATCGAGGTCTGCCCGATGAACGTGCACGGGCTGATCGATAAGTTCGAGCGGCGCGAGAGCCCGTTCGGGCAGGCGTACTACTGGGCAGCGGGCGGCGGGCTCGACTTCCACGCCACGGACGAGGGCACGGATGTTGACCTGATGTTCAAACGCTTTATCGCTGTCACGCCGCTGACGTTCGACCTGACGAAGCACGCGCAATTGGAGACGTGGCGGTCTCGGCTGGCTGATTTCCGCTGACCGCCGCAGCCGCCGTGAAGGCGCGGCGGCACCGGGCCGATGGTCCAGTCGGCGGATCGCACGATCGCCAGAGGACATGGGCCGTGAACCAACCGAATCAGACCGATATCTTGCTCGACGCCGGCACGAACGAGCTCGAGGTGCTCGTTTTCAAGCTCGCCGGCGGCCTCTTCGGCGTCAACGTCGCAAAGGTCCGCGAGGTCATCCGCTTCACCGAGCCGACCGAGAGCCCGAAGCGACACGCGTCGGCCATGGGCATGATCAACCTGCGGGGCCAGGTCGTGCCGATGATCGACCTCAAGAAGCACCTCGAACTGGGCGTCGTCGACCCCGCCGACCCCGCGAACCGGGTGATCATCACCGAGTTCAACGGCATCCGGTCGGGCTACGTGGTCGACGGCGTCGACCAGATCCACCGGATCAAGTGGACCGATGTGCGCGAAGCGCCGGACGTGCACTCGATCGACACGAGCTGCAATGAGATCGCGATCTCCACGTGCACGGGCGTCCTTGAGATCCGCGGCGAGCTCGTGCTCATGCTCGACTTCGAGTCTGTCGCCGACGCGATCCTGCTCAACGACAAGCTCCACCTCGATCAGGTGGACAACCCGGACAACGTCGACCGCGGCTCGAAGCGGGTGATCCTCGCCGAGGACTCGCCGTTTATGCGTGACCTCATGCAGCGCGTGCTGATCAACTCGGGCTACACGAAGGTAGAGGTTTTCAGCAACGGTGCCGACGCGTGGAAGGCCATCGAGTCAACGGGTGTTGAGAGCCCGATCGACGCGGTCATCAGCGACATCGAGATGCCCAAGATGGACGGCCTGCACCTGTGCTCGCGTGTCCGCGAGTCTTCGCACGAATCGATCAAGGACCTGCCGGTGGTGCTGTTCAGCTCGCTGATCAGCGACGACAACCTCAAGAAGGGCCGACAGGTCGGCGCGAGCGCGCAGATGGCCAAGCCCGAGCTCGAAGAGGTTGTCCGCTTGGTCGACAAGGCGTGCACCGGTCAGCTCTTGCAGGACGCCGAGGCGCTCGACCAGGCCGCTTGAGTCGGCATCACCCCGAAGCGTAACGATTTGATGACGGAGGCTGCGGCCTCCGTTTTCTTTGCGCGCAATGAGCTAGCAAGCGCGGGAGCGTGTCACCGAATGACGCGTTGCGTCCCGCGCACGACAAAGGCGGCTTCGCCTGCACAGCGGAGCCGCCCGGAGGGAGAAGAGAGTCTGTTCGAATCGGGCGTGTTCGCCCGTTTCGGTCGTGGGTTCCGATCAGCCGATCAGGTCGGTCACACCCTCGAGCACCTCGGGGAACTCGGCGCGGATCTGGTCGAGCTTCTCGCTGTTGAGCTTGAGAGCCTCCAGCACGCCGGCGTCGAAGCTCAGGTCGCGCAGGTCAAGGCGGAAGCCCTGGTTGTGCTCGGCCGCGATGCGGTCGGCGACGTAGACGAGCTGGCACAGCGTGCGGTGCTCGCTGGGCGCGGCGGCCGGGTTGTGGTGGAACTTGGTCACGCTCGCGAGCGTCTTGGGGAACTTCCACCGCTCGCAGAGGGCAAAGCCGAAGTCCTGGTGCGTGACGCCGAAGATCTCGGCCTCGGCCTCGAGCATGTCGGCGGTCGGTGCGCCGTCGGCATCGGGGCGGACGCGCTCGAGCACGTCGATCATCTTGTTGCGGTCGTACTGCATCTCGACCATGAAGCCGATGTCGTGGATCAGGCCCGCGAGGAAGGCCTCGTCGGTCAGGCCGTAGCCCAGCTTGTCGGCGAGCATCTTGGTCGCCGCGGCGCTGGCGATCGAGTGATCCCAGAGATCGCGTGCGGCGAAGTACGGCGTGAGCTGACCCCCACGGAACAGCTTGGCCAGACTCGCCGCGATCGCGATGTTCTTGACGGCGTTGAGCCCGAGCATGACGATCGCGCGGTTGATCGACGCGATCTGGCCCGGCAGCCCGTAGAACGAGCTGTTGACGACCTTGAGCACGCGTGAACACAGCGCCGGGTCGATGCTGATGAGGTTGTGAAGGTCCTGAGCGGTGGAGGACGGGTCCTCGACCAGCTCGATGATTTTAAGAGTAATCTCGGGAAGCGTGGCGATGTGACTGATCTCGCCGATCGCCTCCGCCAAGATCTGCTCGCGCTGCACGTCGGTCGCCATCTTCAGACTCCTTGAACCCGTTGGTTGTGGTGGGACATCGGACCCCGCGGCAGAGCACTTTCGGACGAGACGGGAAAGTTCCGAACACAAACGGCGGGCCCCCCCGAAACCGGGAGCGCCCGCCGTGAAGAAGAGACGATGGAGATGGAGAAAGGCCGGCCGGACCTAGTCGCGGCAGCCGTCCTGGAAGTTGACAACCCAGGCATTCAGATCGTTCTGCGCGACCATGCCGTCGCCGTTCTGGTCGGCGAGGGGATCGCCCGCGTTGAACGCCGCGACCCATGCCGCGAAATCGTTGGGCGCGACGAGTCCGTCGCGGTTGACGTCGGCGCGGCAGAAGACCGTGACCCTGACCTCGGTGTCGGCGTACTCGACCCGCGGGAAGGGGCTGACGCCGGGGAAGAGGGCATCGACGACGACCCGGTCGAACTCGCCGATGATCTGTGAATCGCTCCCCCGCGCGAGCAGCACGGTGAAGGGCTGGCCGACGAAGAGCCCGCGATCGATCGCGAAGTACTCGACGAAGAGCTCGCCACCCAGCACGACATCGCCGTCGACGACAACATTCTGCAACTCAATCGGACCGGGCTCAGGCAGCAGCCGCTGCGCGATGCCCGTGCTGATCCGTCCGAGACCGAGCTGGGTGAGATCGGATTCGATCGTGAACGCCGACCGCGGGAACTCCGGATCAACGATCCGCGCGTCGATATCGCCGAGGTTCACGACGTTCGCCGAGACGCGTCCGCTGCCCTCGATCGTGGCGCCGGGGAAGATGTACACGTCGTCGTCCGCCTGCGCCGTGACCCACCCGCTGTCGAGCGTGATGGTGCCGCCGTCGATGATCAGCGCGTTCTCGGGTGTGTCGTCAAAGTCGAGCCGGCCCGAACGACGGATCAACAGATCGCCCTGGCTGAGGAACACGCCGTCTGTTGCTGTATAACGCAGGCTGCTCCCGACGAGCAGCTCGACAGATGAATCGAGCACAACATCCGTAAAGGTCGAAGGCGATCTCACGGCGACACCACGGTCAAAGCCTCGCATCTCTGTGAACCGGAAGTCACTGTCCCGTATCTCAACCTTACCGTCCGCGGCATCAACGATGCCGCCGATGACGCTCGCGCCCTCGAACCGCAGTTCGGCAGACTGCTCCGCCGTGAGCACGCCGCTCCCGCGGATCTCGGCGCCGTCGATCGTGATGACCTCGCCATCGGGGCTCGATTGTGCCACGATGCGGCCGGAGTTCACGAACGACCCGAAGATTCGGCCGGCCCCCGCGATGACAGAATCGCTGCGAATGCGCGTCTCTTCGCTCGCGATCAGTTCGGACGCGGGTCCGGCGAGCCGGATCTGAACATTGTTGAGGTTCGCACGCCCCGTGCGCGAATCACCCGTGCCGATCAGCTCAAGCGATGCTTCGCCCCTTGCCGACGAGCTCCCCCGCCCGAAAACTGGGATCGGATCCCGATTGGCTGGGCTGAACCGAGGGACGGGCGTTTCATCACCCACGATAACGCGGAGCGGCTCGGGCCCGGTTCCCTGAATCAGCGAACCAACGGCCAGCGATCCGTTCTGCTGGATGACAATGTCGAGAATGCCGCTGCCTTCGAGCGCCTCGATGGTGAACGACTGATCAACGAGCGCCGCGGGCGTCCCGAGACCCTCACCGGGGTCGGGCGAAATCCTGGCAATCTCGTCCAGCGTGTCTGGCACATCGCCGTTTGCCCAGCTTGCCTCATCTGACCAGAGGCCGGTCTGCGGCAGCAGCCAGTCTTCGACCGTCGGCTGAGCCGCGGCGTCGCCGACCGCGAACCCCGACCCCGCAATGAGCGCAGCGATACCCCTCACCTGATGCTTCTGCATTGCTTTCTCCCGCCTGGTTCGGCGCCGAAGAACTCGGCGCCAAGGTGCCCCATCGAGAACGAGTCACGCTTGTGAAAGCTACAGCAAGGAAGGGCCGCGCTCAAGAACTTTCGTTGCCGTTGATCGCCCATCTTTTGCGAACAAGCGATGCGTCTGCAAGAGAAACGCTCTTCAAATGATTCGCGATGGTCTCGCCCGTGTTGCCCGAGCCGAAAGGATGCGCTCTCAATGTCGCGTCATTCTTCACAGCTTCACGCATCGCATCGGCGATTGAGGCGGCCGTCTCGCGGCAGTCAACGACGTTCGTGCCCCGCTCCCGCTGGGACTGGCGATCGCCGACGTTAACGACCCCAACACCGATCGCGCCGGCCTCGATCAGCCCGGCGCTGCTGTTGCCCACAAGCACGCCGCCGCGCGCCGCGAGCCGCTTGAGGATCGCGACGAACCGATCCCGTGGCAGGTGGTCGCGGGTGGTGATGCTGCGCCGATCCAAAGTGGACTCGATCGCCCGGAGGACGCCTCGCCGGCCCGGATCCAGATTGGGAGCGAGCAGGAGCGCCGGTCGGTTGCCGATGGCCTCGATGACGGCACCCGCTGCGGCCTCCTCGACCTCGTCGGGCCGCCCGGTCGGGTGCATCAGCATCACGATGTCCGGGTTGCCGAGCGCCTGAGCGTCGGCGTCGGCCATCGGCTCAATATCGGCGAGCCCGTCGATCGCCGGCGAGCCGGTCACGAACACACGGCCAGCCGGCTCGCCCATCTGACGGATGCGCGCCGCGGCCCCGTCGGTCGCTGCGAAATGCAGGTGCGCAAGCTTCGTGATCGCGTGCCGCATGGCCTCGTCGGCGACGCCCTCGGCCAGGTCGCCGCCGTGGATGTGCGCGAGCGGCAGCCCGCCGATGCTCGCGGCGCTCGCGGCGGCGTACGCCTCGATGCGGTCGCCCAGCACCAGCACGATGTCGGGCCGCAGCCGCTCGAAGCTCCGGCCGAAGCGCGAGATGCCCTTGCCGAGCGCTTCGACGTCGTGCCACCGCCCGACCCGGCCGACGGTCTGCATCGGGATCGAGTCGGCAACGGTGAACTCGCGCTTGATCTCTTTGAACGTCAGCGCCGGCTGCACGAGGTGCGAGCCCGCGGCGATGACGAGCAGATCGAGCGAGGGCTCACGCTCGATCGCGTGCATGACCGATCGGAGCAGGCCGAACTCGGCGCGGGTTCCGGTGACCACGGCGATCCGCCGGTGCGCGTTGTCGCTCGCCTGCGGCACGTCGCGCTCTGGGCCCGACCAGTCGGGGCCGATCACGATGCTCTCGTGGCCGTTGTTGGCATGATGCTCGTCTCAAGCAGCGGCGTTTCGGCTTGAACCGCCTGGCCGATGCGGCGGCCCACGACGCTGTCGAGCCGCCACGGCGCTAGACCTGTTCCGGGGCGTTTGATCGTGACGTCCTTGCTGTGCACGATGCAGCCGACCGGCAGGTCACGCGTCGCCACCAGCGACTGACGGCTCACCGATCGCACGTCCCTCTCGCACTCGAGAACCCGCTTGCCGGGCTCGACGAACGACGCACCGAGTGACGCGGCCCGTGCCAGCCGGACGTACCGCGCGAACGCTTTCGGCTCGAGCGACGCGGCGTGATCCGGCCCCGGGGCGTTGCGGTCGTGCGTGATGTGACGCTCGAGCAGCAGCGCACCGGCGGCGACGGCTTGTGCACCAGTTTCGATCGATGCCGTGTGATCGCTGTAGCCGGTCCGCAGCCGCGTGGCTTCGACGATCGTGCGGATACCCCCGAGCGCCGCGTCCGGCGCGGGGTAGCTGCTGACGCACTGGAGCATCGCCGTGCGATCGCGGCAATCGTCGAGCCAGTCCGCCGCCCGCGTGACTTCGTCGAGCGTGCTCGCGCCCGTGCTGACAATCAGCGGGAGACCCGTGCCGGCCATGGCCTCGAGCAGCGGCCGGTTGATGATGTCCGGGCTCGCGCTCTTGTACGCATCCCACGGCAGCCGCTGCGCCGCGGCAACGAGCTCAACGCTGAACACGGTGACGATCGCGTGAACACCGAGTTCATGGGCACGCCTGACCGCGTGCGCCATGCCATCGATCGAGAGCTCGAGCCTGCGCAGCATCGCGAAGGGGTCTGACTCGCCGGCGTCTTTCTGGTACGCGGCGAGCCTCGACGCCTTCGACATCAGCCGATCGGTCTTGAACAGCTGGAGCTTGATGGCGTCAGCGCCAGCTTTGGCGGCCGCCTCGGTAAGCTCGACGGCGCGGTCGGCGCTGCCGTCGTGATTCACACCGATCTCGGCGATGATGTACGGCGGCTGCCGCGGCCCGATCTCTCTCTCCCCGATGTGCACCGCTACGCCGTCCTTGCCCGTGCCGCCGCGCGCAACGCCGACTCGGCGCGGTGCACGTCTGCTTCGCTGTCGATATCGATGACCGATCCCTCAGGCGAGACAACGCCGCGGCGATCAGCGCCGAAGAATGCGTGAGGCCCGTCGCCGACGCCTTCAAGCTCAAGCATCAGCGAAGCGCGTGTCAGCGCGATCACGCCGCCGTCCGGCAGAAACGCGGGCGGCAGGTCTTGTCGGCGGTACACGCCGTGGTTGAGCACATCGCCCTCCCACGGCGCAACCTCGCCGGTCGATGGATCAAGCCGGGTCATCCACCACGGGTGGTGCTTGCCGACGCGTTCGTAGCTCTGCACGCTGTCGCACCCGGCGCGGGTCAGCATCTCAACAGCCCGGCCGATCAGCCCCGCAGGTCGTACCGGCACATTCGCATAGAGCAGAACGATCGGCTCGCTGCCGACACCAAGCGCGCCCGCGGCGTGCCGCGCTGCGCCGTCAACGGTCGCCGTGTCGCTGGCGAGTTCGACCGGGCGCTGAACAACCTCGCAGCCCGCGGATCGCGCGAGCATGCCGAGCGATGGATCGTCCGTCGAGACCGCGACACGTGCGATAGTCGGCTCTGCGTGCGCGGCGTCGATGGTCCAGGCAGCGCAGGGCCTTCCCGCGATCTCGCGGGTGTTCTTGCCGGGCACGCCCTTGCTGCCGGCGCGTCCCAGGATGATCGCCGTCGCGTTCATGCGGCCCCCGCGGCGGCAGGCGTTTCGGCCTCACCCGTGCTTGCACTCTCGGCCCAGATCGGTCTGATCCCATCGCGAAGCGAGACGCCCGCACGTGTCGTCAGGTCGGGCATGACCACCAGTTCACGCCGGGACAGACGCCGCTCGACCTCGCTCGGGATCGGCAGCGGTTCGATGCGTTCGCTCGGGATGGCCTCCGGCAGCGGGTCGAGCACGGCCGCGCCGCACGCCAGCATCCAGCGGTCGTACAGCGGATCGATGTGTTCGTAGATCGCATCGCGCCGGGTAATGCGCGCCACAAGCCACGGCAGCGGCACGCCGTCCGCCGGGGCACGATCGGCCCGCGCTGCGATGAGTGCCGAGATGTTCTCACGCGAGCGGTCGAAGCCGTCACGGCCCGTCAGCAGCTGATACGTATACGCGTCGTTCGCGACGATCTCGATGCTGATCGCGTCGAGCCCGAGGTCGAGCAGGCCGACGGCGGCTGATTGGTCCGCGAGCATCGGCGTGCGCACGTGCACCGCGAGTGCGCCCGCGCCGGCGGCCGCGTGGGCGATCCGCGACAGGTACGGGTGATCGAGCACATCGGCGAGGTCGTTGACGCGGCGTTCCGCGGTGAGCGTCACAACGAGGTCCGGACGCAGCTCGACCGCCTCGCGGATCAGCGTCACGGCGCGATCGGCGTCGATGTGCGATCCGTCGAGACCAACGAGGTTCAGTACCAGGTGCTCAGGAGACGAGGGCGTGATCGTCAGCGCGGCGTGCTGCCGGGCGACCTCGTTCGCATCGCTTGCATCGAGAAGCGTTGCGCAACGCTCGCGCCGAAGCGGTGTATCGGCTGTCAGCCGCTCGCCGAGGTCTCGAACGCTCGGGCCGACAGCGACGCAGCCCGTGCCGGCGATCGGGTCGTTCGCGGGCTGGATCGGCAAATAACCGAGCACGGTGCCGATCGAGGCGAACGCGCCGGACTCGACACGCTTGTCGCGCATCGACTCGACAAGCGATCGCTCGAGCAGCGCCGGGCTGAGGCCCACGGCCGCCTGGCTGAACACCAGCTTGTGCTCCGCCGGCGACTCGGCGAATCGTTCGACCATCGTCGTGCCGAGCGCGGGATCGACCAGCGGCCAGTCCGCGCCGCAGAGCAACAGCGCATCGGCGTTCGTTGTTTCGAAGACATCGCACAGCGCATCGGGGTAGGCGAGCTCGTCGATGGAGGTCCAGCCCGCGATGCCGCCGCGCCACTGGTGGGGCATGAACGCGCGAGCGCCGCGGATGGCTCGGCGGCGCTCGCGGATCGGCTCGTCGTCGGCTTCGATGATGATCACCCGCACTCCGTTGATCGTGCCGCCGGCGGGGTCGATGCCGGCTGCGTTCGCGGTGTCACCCGGGTGGGCAGTGGCGAGCGCGATGCCGCCGATGCCCCGGACCTGGGCGAGCCGTTCGATGGTAAGTCGCAGCGCGCTCTTGCCGTCGCGCAACGGCTCGGCCACATCGCGTCGGATGCCGAGGTCGCTCCGCCCCGGATCCACGGTGATCGCTGCCCAGACGTTCTGCTTCGATGCGTTCGGCTCCGCAACACGCTTCGGCTCGGCGCGCGTCACCTTTTGGGCGCGGCCTTCGTGTGCCTTCACCGCGCGGTCCATCAGTGCGCCCAGGTCGTCGGCCGCCTGCGCGAGTCCTTCGAGGTTGTCGGCATCGCGCTGCATCTGGGCCTTCTGGCGTTCGAGGGGCGACTCATCCGCCAGATGGATGCCGCGGTCGGCCTTGGCCCGGTTCAGTGTGCCGCGCTGGTTGATCTTCTGGACCAGCTCCCACGCCGGCTGCAGCGATTTCACCGTGTCGCGGTGGACGTAGACCTTCTTGATCAGCTCGTTCACGCGCGGCTGGTCGTCGGCGTGCTCGATCATCTCTTCGAGGATCACTTTCGACTGCCTGCTGAGGTCGGCGACCTTCCAGACATCGCCCCGCACGTCGCGGAAACGCTGCACCGCGCCGCGGATGTCGCTGGTCCGTGCGTCGTCCGTCTTTTTAGCTGGCGGCGGGATCGAAACGCTGCCGCTGTCTTTGTACGGCTCGATCGCCTCGGCGAGCGGCATCGCGCGGGTGTGGGCCTTCTCGACGCCGCCCTCGGTCGCGTCGATGATCGTCAGGCCCCGCTCGCTGTGCGACTGGAATTCTCGCTCGAAGTGCAGGCGGTAGGTCTGCATCTGCTCGTCGGTGAAGACAGGCCGGCCAAGATGGTCGGTCGCCGTGATGAGCTTCGAGCCCATGCGTTTGATGCGCTGCCACTCGAGCGATTCGAGCGTGCAGAACTCGCCGAGCTCGGAGCCCCACACGGTGTGGATCGCGGCGTTCGGCCCGTAGTACTGCCCATCCGTGAAGCCCAGGTCCTGGCCGACGAGCATGACCGGGTCGCAGCCGACGTATCGGGCGACGTAGTACGCCAGATGCGCCACGGTCGCGCCGGGGCTGATGGTGCCGCGGTCGGCGGCGTCGGTGCCGAGCAGTTCATCTAAGAAGGTATCGGCCGGGCAGCGCAGCGCGCCGGGCCAGGCGTCGAGGATCGCTGCGTTGCCCTTCGCCTCGGCGATCAGCGTGATGCCCTCGACATCGTCGGCGGTCAGTCCCTCATAGAACCGCGTGCTGATCTCGTGATAGTCGAGCGCCGTCACAAAGTGCGGCTTGATGCCCCGCTCGAGCAGGGGCTTGAGCATCGTTTGCACCGCGACGAGCACGATGTTCTCGCGGACCCAGGGCTGCTCGAGCAGATGGATGTTCCGGCGGATGCTGGGCCCCGCGCTGATCACGATGCCGGGCCGACCGGCACACGCGCCATGCAGCGGCGCGATGCCCTCGGCCGTCACGTATCGGTCGAGGTTCATCAGCTGGTTGCGGATCGTCACGTCGGCCTGCGACAGCGTCGTGATGACGTTCGTGCGGATCGAGCGCACGACCTCGGCGAGGTTCTTGGCGAGCACCGCCGGCCCGTCGCTCAGCCGCTTCTCGCTCGGCGGGTGATCGAGGATCTCCATGCCCAGCGAGACCAAGCCCTCCGCGCCCTCGAGCATCTTTCCGAGAGCCGTCACGTCGCTCGCGTCTGTCACGAACCGCAGGAGCGGGTCCCACAGCCAGGCGCTGTGGTCCTGGCGTTCGAGCACGGCACGCAGCAGCGCGACATCGGGCTCGTAGACGATGACCAACGCCGACGACTTGGCTCTCGCCAGGATCGCGCGGACATGATGCCCCATCGCGAAGCCGTTGACGACGATCACCGCCGCGCGCTCGATGTTCACGCGCGACGCGAGACGCTCGGCCTCTTCGGTGGGCCGCCGCTTGCTCGCGAGCTGGCATCCCCGGCCCCACTCGTCCGTGATCGAGCCCGAGAGCCGGCCGTCGTCGGTGACGACGAAGTTCACGCCGGACCGGCTTGGTGACTCCGAGATCTGGCGGGCCAGGTCGGGCGTGCCCATGCCGAGCGCCGCGAGGTTGCGATCGAGCCGGCCGGCGGCGGCGTCCACCGAGGCTTCACCGGGTTCACCGATCGATCGCGCGGCCATCGTCGTAGAGTCCTTCGGCGCGCCACGCCGCGGCGCGCAGCCCGAGCGGCGGGAGACTGTCTCCCGCTCCGAGGAGCCATCGGCGGAATCCCGGAAAGGCCTCCACCATGCATCTTCTGTTGGGGCAAGTTCTGTCGGGGAAACTCCTGTTTGGTCTGCCGACGCTGAGCCAGATCACCGGGCCGGACAGCGCCGCGATTCCTGCGCTGCCGCCCGCGCCGTTCTACGAGGCGTGGCTCTTTGAGAACCCGCTCCCACTGACGCTCGCGGTGGTCGGTCTCGGCATCGCGCTGCTCATGCTGCTTTTCAGGCTCGGCAAGGCGAAGCAGGGCGGGCTGATCTGCGCGGTGGCGCTCATGCTCGCGGCCGGGGCGTTCGCGGCCGGGCGCATCGTCGAGACCCCGCGCGAGACGCTCGCCGAGAGCACGGGCCGGCTGGTCGACGCGACGGCCGGCGGCGACGGTGCGGTGATGCGCGAGCTGCTGAACGAGGGCGTCACGCTCGACGGCGGGCGGTACAAGTTCATCCCGACGATCACGGGGCGGGAGCCTTTGGTGACTCGGGCCGAGGCGTTGCCGCGCGATGTTGTGCGTGTGGTCGTGCTGGAAACGCGGGCGGGGCTGGACGGGCCGAACGTCGCGCGGACGCAGGTCAGGCTGCGGGCGTTCGGGCCGGGCGATCAGCTGTACGGCCACTCGTGGTGGGGCCTCGACTGGCAGCAGCGCGACGGCGTGTGGACGGCCGTCGGCATCGAGCCGCTCTGGATCCAGGGCGGCTGACCGGGCTGCTCATTACTCCGGAACACCCACGAGCTGGCTGGGCTGGAGCCGCCAGTCCTCGCCCTCGGCGGTGCGGATCTTCTCGCGGATGCCGGCGCCGTTGAGCAGGTTGTTGGGGAACCGCTCGCGGAGGGCCCGCAGGATGCCGGGGTTGGCCTCGAGGTCCTGCACGCGGAGGGCCCCGACCGTGACCATGCTCATCGAGGGGCCGTGCGAGTAGAACGCCTGCTCGCCCTGGGCCCGCAACTCGCCCGCGGCCTCCTCGGCGAGGCGGCGGAACTCGGCGATCTCGCGCTCGGTCGGAGGCTTGCCGCCGAATCGGCCGTAGACCCCGATCTGGAGCGTGGCGTCGGCGTCGAACCGCTGCCGGGCGGTCCTGAGATCGAGGTCGCTGGCGGCACCGCTGCGTGGGGGCACAAAGAAGGAGGTCTTGAAAACCTGCTCGCCATCGATGCGGACGGCGCGGACGTCTTCCAGCAGCGCGAGGGCCTCGCGGGTGGAAGGGCTGGCGAACTCGCCCAGCATGACGACGGCCCGGTTGCCGCGGCTGACGACGAAGGCGTCTTCGAGCGTGCGGCTGGCAGAACGAAACCGTTCGGCCGCCGCCGCGGCGTCGGCGGCGCGGCTAGGACCCGAGAAGGTCGCGAGCCCGATCGACCAGCCCGCGAGATCTTGTGCCTGCCTCCCGCCGCCGCCTCCGAAGAGCGAGCGGCCCTCGGCCTCGGATCCGCCCGTGGCACCGGGGCCTGCGCCGCAGCCGATGAGCAGAAGCGCAAAAATTGCACCGAACAAACCAAGGCCTCTCTTGTGGTATGCGTACAAAGTATTCACAGACGTGGGCACTGAAGTCTCCGCTACTTTTTCGAGTTTTTCTTACGCGTCCGGATGTGTGTTATCGACCGAAGTGTTTCAAATACAGTGATTTACGCAAACAGATTCCAACTCGGCGAAGTTTGTAGGGCGATCCCTGCGCTCTCCGATACGTTGGGTGGAAGGGGTGAGCATCACCAACATGTAGTCCCGATCGGGTTCCGATCGGGCACATGAACGATGAGAGAAGCCCACAGCATCCGGTCTTTGCGCCTGGTGGCACCGCGGACCGAGGATCGACAACGCCACGAGCACGCTCGATTGTATAAGGGAGCGGACGACATGGCAGATATCAGCAGCGTCAACAACTCGGGCAACGGACCGTACCGCATCGGCGACGCCGACCGGGCCGGCCCGACGCAGGGCGACCCGGGCCGCGTGGAATCGCCGCGCCGGGAGCGCGAGGCGGACTCGGTGAGCTTCTCGGAGGCCGCACGTTCGGCATCCAAGATCGACTCGCCCGAGGTCCGCGACGAGCTCGTGAACCGCGTGCGTGCGGAGCTTGAGGGCCGGGCCTACGTCACCGACGAGAAGCTCGACAAGGCTGTCCAGGCCATGATCGACGAGATCCTGCGCGGCTAACCGCCGCGGCAGCGAGAACGGTAGAGAAGAGAGAGATCCGGGCCATGCGTTTCTGGCCCAGAGCGGCACCCGCGACGGACTGTTCCACAGGACAGCCCCCGCGGGTCGTCCGTTTTTAGGGAGCGTCGCCTTCAGCCGCCGAGCTGCTGCCGCGCGAGCATCGCCGCGCCCATGAGGCCGGCATCCGGTCCGAGCTGGGTGGCCGCGACCTCGATCGTGCGCAGCTCTTCCGGGAAGATGTGCTCGCGGACGGACCGCTGCACGGGCCCGACGAACGCCTCGCCCATCGTCTCGATCAGCCCGCCGCCGAGGACGACCTTGCCGAGGCTGAGCACGGTGGCGACGTTGGCGATGGCGACACCGATGCGTCGTGCCGCGCCGCCGACCACCTCGCGCACGACGGCATCACCATCGGCGTAGGCCTGCGCGATCGCTCCGGAACTCGGCGGCGCATCGAGGCCCGACCGCTCGGCGATGGCGTTGCTGATGGCCGTTCGCGACGCGAGATGCTCGAGCTTGCGCTTGCCTTCTGGCGCGTCGATCTCCTGGATCACGTGGCCGATCTCGCCGGCGGTGAAGAGCGGGCCGTGGAAGACCCGGCCGCCGAAGATCAGCCCGCCGCCGATGCCCGTGCCGACCCAGACGGCGAGCATGTCGGCGTGGCCCCGCCCGGCTCCGAGCGTGGCCTCGGCGAGGGCGGCCGCGTTCACGTCGTTATCAAGGAACACGGGCCGGCCGATCGATTTCTCGAGCGCCGCCGCCGCGGGCGCATCGTCCCAGCCGATGTTCGGCGCGCGGAGCACGAGCCCGCGACCCGGATCGACCGCGCCCGGCGCAGCCAGGCCCGCGCCCGCGATGGCATCAAGCGACACCGCCGCATCATCGCACGCCGCCCGGCACTGCTCGGCGATCGTCGCGATCACCGCGTCGAAGCCCTCCTGCGCATCGGTGTGGCAGCGCGAGCGCCCGAGCAGCACGCCCGTGGAGCTGACGACGCCGACCTGCATGTGCGTGCCGCCGAGATCGATGCCGATGACCGGTGCTGCTGCTGTCATTGCGATGGGTCCTCTGTAGACGTTGGAACGAACGCGACGCCCGGGACGTGCAGCGCGAGGGATGCCGCGAGCGACTCGGCGTGCGCTTCATCATCCGCGACGATGAACATGGTCGAGCCCGAGCCGGAGAGATGAACCGGCTGCTTGCTCGCCCGGCCGATCTGCCGCCAGAGCTCGGCGAGCTCGGGCTCGACGCGGCGGGCCGGCTCGAACAGATCGTTAAACAGCTCGGCGGAGCGTGCATCGCCCGATGCCGCGAGTTTGGCGACCGCGGCCTCGTCGAGCGTGACCGGGGCGTCGTCGAGTGCGCGGTAGACCGCGGCGGTATCGCAGCCAAATTCAGGCACGCAGAGAACGACCGCCACGGGTGGTGTCGTTACCCGTTCGATGCGTTCGCCAAGGCCCGTGACCAGCGCGGGCGCGGGAGAGTGGCCGTTCGCCGCGTGCTCGTCGATGAAGTACGGCACATCGGAGCCGAGGCCCGCGCCGATTTCGGCGAGCCGTTCGAGCGGCAGGCCGAGATCGTGTGCACGGTTGGCGGCGATGAGTGTCGCGGCGGCGTCGGACGATCCGCCCCCCAGCCCGCCGCCGACGGGGATGCGTTTGACGAGATCGATGGACACACCGAGCCGGCGATCGACGGCGGCACCGAGCCGATCGACCGCGCGGACGCACAGGTCGGACTCAGGCAGCCAGCCGAGCGCGGCGTTGCGCGGCGCGTCCTCGGCCCACGACCGGTCGAGCTCGACGCCGGCCCCGTCTTCCCGCGGCGTGTACGCCAGCTCGTCGGCGAGCGCGAGCGGGACCATCCACGACGCGATCGGGTGCATGCCCGCGCCGGGCTCGCCCTCGGGGATCGGCGTGCCAACCGACAGCGCGAGGTTCAGCTTCGCGTGAGCCCGAATGTGGACCGTGTTCGTGACAGTATTCTGCGCGGCGTCGGCCATGGCTGGCGACTCTAGGAATGGTCGGATCGCGCGTGCCCGCTGCTACCATGTCGCGGAGGTCTGCCATGGGCACAACCGGGGCCGATTTGGTTGCCGCGATCGAGAAGCTGGCACCGCCCTCGCTCGCCGAGAGCTGGGACAACGTGGGCCTGCTCGCGGGCGATCGCAGCGCGGCGCTCTCCGGGCCCGCGCTCCTGACGATCGACCTGACCGAGCGGGTGATGGACGAGGCCGAGTCGATCGGCGCGGGCGCGATCATCGCGTACCACCCGGTGATTTTCTCGCCGATCAAGCGGCTGACGGCGGACGACGCGAAGCAGCGGCTGGTGCTGCGGGCCGTGCGTGCGGGGATGCTGATCTATTCGCCGCACACGGCGATCGACTCGGCACCCGGCGGGCTGAACGACTGGCTGGTCTCGGGTGTGGGCGACGGCGACTGCCGGGCGCTGACGATGAACCAGGACACGGTCGCGCGGGTCAAGATCGTGACGTTCGTGCCGCCCGCGCACGTGGAGCGCGTGCGCAACGCGCTGGCGTCCGCGAGCGCGGGGCGCATCGGCGGATACGAGCTGTGCTCGTTCGCTACGCCCGGGACGGGGACCTTCCTCGGCGGCGAGGGCACGAACCCCGCGATCGGCGAGGCCGGCCGGCTCGAGTCCGTAGACGAGCTGCGGCTCGAGATGATCTGCAACCGCGCCTCGACCGCCCTCGCTGTCGAGACGCTGCGCAGCCTGCACCCGTACGAGGAGCCCGCGATCGATGTCTACGAGCTCGCGCCGCTGCCGCTGCGCAAGGCAGGCTCGGGGCGGCGGATCATGCTCGATCAGCCGCTGATGTTCACGAAGCTGCTGGAGAACATCAAGACGCACCTCGGCGTCGAGCGGGTGAAGTACGCGACGCCCTGGCAGGAGCCGGACCACCCGGTGCGGAGCGTGGGCGTGTGCGCCGGCGCGGGTCAGAGTTTGCTCGGGCCGGCCGCGGACCAGGGGTGCGATGTCTTCCTCACGGGCGAGATGCGGCACCACGAGATTCTGTCCGCGCTCGAGCGCAACATCGCGGTCGTGCTCGCCGGGCACACCAACACCGAACGCGGCTACATGCCGGCGTTCGCCAAGCGGCTCACGCAGGTCGATCCGTCGATCGAGTTTCGGGTGTCGGAGGTCGACCGCACGCCGGTGCGGTGGGCCTAGGGCCTTGACGGCCCGAGATCCGTCAGCCGCCGAAGTCGACCGAGCCCCGCTCGCTGAACGAGACGGTGGGCCGGCGGACCCCGGCGTCGAACAGCAGCTGGGCGATCTCGCCTGGCGTGACATACGTCATCTCGCCCCTGATCAGGTAGGGGTACGCCCCGCTGAGCGGCACGTCGGAAGCGAGGCGGATCGCCACGGGCAGCACGATCTGCTGCGTTCCCTCGCGCCGCAGCGTGGCCTCGGCCGAGCGCGTTCCCTCGAAGACAACGTCGCCGTTGACGAAGACCGTGTACTCGATGGTCTCCAGCGGCAGCTCGACCTCGTTGGTGTTGACCGCGTCGAGCGTGACGTCGAGCACGACGGCCTCATCGGACCGATCGGCGAGCACCACCGAGGACACGGTCAGCGTCGGCGCATCGAACGACGAGCACCCCACCATTGTGCAGGCGGCGGTCAGCAGAGCTGCGGTGTGCATCGGGCGTCGCATGCCGCGAGGGTAGACCCGCGGCCGGGCGGCGTTGTCAGCGGAGCGAGACCCAGGTCTCTTCGGAATAGGACGACGGATCGAACGAGATCGTGGTGAGCACCTCGGGCCGCGTTTCCGCGTAGTCGATGTAGCTGATCCAGTGGGCCATGAGCACGCCGAGCACCGCGGCCGAAAGCCACGCGACCATCTCGGCTTGCCACCGCCGGCGGCACGCCAGCACGATCCATGATGTCGTCAGCATCGTGCAGAGCTTGAAGACCACGACGAGCGTGGGCGAGCCGAAGCCGATGACGAACCGGGCGACGGGGTTGCCCTCCCACATGCCGATTGACATGAGGTAGGTCATGGTGATCGATAGGTCGGCCAGGCCCATGAGCCACGCCGCAACGACGAGGTAGAACACGCGTGCCGGCCGCGTGAGCAGCAGCGAGGGCCTGCCGAGCGCCAGCGACGGGTCCGAGAGCACGTCTGGACCGCTCGGCCCGTCGGTACGCGTCTTCGGTGTGACCTGCCCGTCGGGTGCCGCAAGAGCGGGCGACGCGGCACCATCGAGTGCGGCTTGCATAGGCCGGAGTGATCGGCGTGCGAGGATCCTCAATTGAGGCAACCACACCGGACGCGGGCCAATAGACTTCCGGAGCGGTGCCGCGGCGTGCTGCACCACCTCTTTCCGGACGCGGCCCGACCGCGGTTCGGATCAATCGGCCGATCGGCACGGCGCGGCGGAGCCCAGCGGTATGCGATCTCGCACGGCACTCGTTCAGTCGCTCGCCCACGTGCTCGGGCCCGCGCGAGCCCTCGCGCTGGCGTGCGCCGCCGCGGCGTGCCCCGTCGCGACCGCCGCGCCGCAGCAGGCCAGCAGCCCGGTCTACGTCGATGACTCGCCCCGCGCGGCGGACGTGCTCGGTCAGCTCGGCGGGCTCGCCGAGCGCGGCAACACCGCCGAGGCCGTGCGCGCCCTCCAGGCGCTGCTCGAGACCGAAGGCGATCGGCTTGTTGCCCAGCGCACGGATCCTTCGCTCTACCGCAATGTCCGCTCGCTCACGCACGAGGCGCTGCTGGCCTCGCCCGACATGCTGGCCCGCTACCGCCAGACCTCGGGGCCGCTCGCGGCGCGGCTGCTCGCCGAGGGCAACACCGCGCGGGTCGAGCGTGAGCTGCTGCTCACCGAGGCGGGCTTCGACGCCGCGCTGCAGATCGCGGGCGAGCGGTTCGCTCGGGCAGACTTCGACGCCGCGCGGCTTGCGCTGCTCCAGCTCGAAGCGCACCCGGACCGCCTCGGGGCGCGGGCCGACCGCGCGGCGGCGCTGCTCGCCGAGGTCGCGCGCTTCCGAGGCAGCGAGGATGACCTCGCCGTCGCGCGGGCGTGGTCCCCGTCGGTGCCGGGCGACCTCGACGCCGTCGCCCCGCCGACGAGCGCGCTCCAGCGCGGCTACGCCCTGTTCGAACCGATGCCCCCGCTCGCCGACGACGAGCCGCTGGAGAGCCCCCTGCGATCGGCGCCCTTCGGCGATGACTCCGCGTCGCCGATCCGGCTCGGCGAGAACGAACGGCCCTGGATCCTGCCGACGGTTGCGGGGCCCTACCTGCTGATCAACGACGGCGAACGCATCGAGTGCTTCGACACCGCGACGCTCGACCGCGCGTGGATCTTCGAGACCGACGCCGATCAGGAGACCGCCCAGCGGGCGAGAAGGTCCCGCGGCCGGAGCCAGGCCGTGGAGGACACGATGACCGTGACCGCGGGCGGCGGTGTTGCGGTTGCGGCGCTCGGCGAGACGTTCAACAACCGACGCTACGGCGATGCGAGGCTGCACGCGATCGAGCTCGCGACGGGGCGCCGGCTGTGGTCGGCCGGGCCGGCGGCGCTGGACACGGAGCTCGCCGGCGCCATGGTGCACGGGCCCGTGGTCATCGTGGGCGACACGGTGGTCGCGGGGCTGTTCACCTTCGCGCCGCTGCGGCGTGTCCATCTGTGCCACATGGTCGGCATCGATCTGTACACGGGCGCGCCGAAGTGGATCAGGCTCGTGGGCACCGCGGGCGTGATGCCGAGCCGCCGCGGGCAAGAAGGCTCCCCGGTGATGCTCGCCGATGCGGGCGTTGTGTACCGGGTGTCGCCGCTCGGGGTGATCACCGCGGTCGAAGCGGCTACTGGCCGGATCGTGTGGTCGAGGCTGGTTCCGAGCCAGTCCGAGGCGCTGGCCGCCGAGCGGCGCGTGTGGATGCAGGACGGGCCGGTGATGCACGGCGGGACGCTGCTCGCCGCCGAGCCGAGCCGCACTGCGCTGCTCGCGATCAACGCCGCCACGGGCCGCCTCACGGGCGAGCGGCCGATTATGGACCTCGGCTGGCCCGACTACATGCTGCGCGTCGCCGACCGCATCGTGTTCGTCACGGCCGACGCGTTCCGTGTGACTTCGGTCGAGGGTGTGCTGACCGATGAACCCGACCGCATCGACCGCGCGGGGCCCGAGCGTTCGGGACGCGCTGTTGTCGCCGGCGGCGTGCTCGTTGAGCCGACGCGGCGGGGCGTGCGGATCATCGACCCCGCCCGGAGCACCGCGGCGCACAGCCGGCTCGAGTTCCCCGGGACGCCCGCGATCGCCGACGGGCAGCTCCTGGTCCTCGGGCCGACCAAGGTGCACGGCTACCTCGACTGGCTGAGCGCCCGGACCGTCCTCGCCGCCCGGATCGCGCAGGACCCCAGCGACGCGACACCGGCGATCGCCCTGGCCGAGCTCGCGTTCCGCGCGGGGGCGACCGACGCGATCGCGCCGGCGGCGTCACACGCGCTCGACGCCGCTGCCCGCTCCGGCGATGAAGCCTCACGCGACAGGCTCTACGACGCGCTGCTCGACATGCTCGCCTCCGACACGGTCAAGCAGGCCGCCGAGCGCGGCGACATCGTGGCGTCGCTCGATCGGGCCGCGGTCAGGCCGACGCAGCGGGTCGGCGTGGCGATGCAGCGAGGCCTGTGGCACCGCGACGGGGCGAGGCCCGGCGAGGCCGCGAGCGCGTTCCAGACCGTGCTGGCAGACCCGGCGCTCGCGGCGTCGCAGTACAAGACGAAATGGCGGCTCGAGCGGGGCGACCGCGCGGCGACGGCCGCCCTCGCCGCGCTCGTCGAGGCCGAGGGCGCCGGCGTGTACGGTGAGTTCGCCGCCGAGGCACGGGCCGAGCTCGAGCGCATCACCGCGACGCCCGGCACACCCGGCGCGGCGATCGAAGCCGTCGCGAGGCGGTACCCGATCGCCCCGGCGGCCCCGGAGCTCTGGCTGCTCGCGGCCGATGCATATTTGGCGGCGGGCGAGGCCAGGAGATCGCAGTCCGCGCTGCGCAACGGCTTCGACGCCGCGGGCCGGGCGTCGGCGCTCGGCTCGCCGACGGCGCACGAGCTGGCGGGCCGACTCGTCGCCGCCCTCGCCGACGCGGATCAGCTGTACCCCGCTCTGCAGGTGATCCGCCGGGCGGAGAAGCTGACGCGCAACGGCGCCGCGATCGATGCCGCCGCGCTCGAGCGGGAGCTCACGGCCAGGCTGAGCGAACGCACCCGCCCGCCGAGGCCGGGCGAGACACCGCTGCGGATGGCCCAGCTGCTCGGCGGGTGGGAGCCTGTGATGCCGCTGAGCGATCGCGGCCCGCGCTCAACTTCGCACGTGCTGATGCGTTCCGAGCGGCAGGGCGTGCTCGCGCTGTGGAGCGCCGGCGAAGAGGCCGGCCCGGGTGTCGGCATCGCGTGGGAAGACACGGTGCTGGCGTCCCCCGATGCGCCGACGGGTCTCGTGCCCGTGTGGACCAGGCCCCTGGGCGATAGCGCGTCGAGCGAACCGATCGTCGTCGGCCTGTCGCCGACGGCGGCGCTGCTCTACCACGGGATGCACGAGGCGGCCCGCTTCGAAGCGATCGACACGATCACAGGGAGGACCATGTGGGCCTCGCCCGTGTTCGGGCAGCTGTTCGAAGGCAAGCCGTCTCGCTACGACACAGGCGTGCTCGAGACCCCGCTCGACGGCCAGGTCTGGCTCAGAGACCACCTGGTGGTTGTCAGCGCCGAGCACGTGGGCCTCGTCGAGCGGTTCGGGCGGGCGGCGATCTTCGACCGCGACACCGGGGCGCTCGTGCTCGCCCAGCAGCTCGATGTCCCGATGGTCTACGAGGCGGCGATGCAGGAGGGCGTGCTCGCGGTGATCGGCGAGCGACCGGGCGACCCCGACAAGAACGAGGGCGACGGGGTGGTCCCGATGGCGGCCGCGTACGACATCGCGCGCAACACCGCGATCTACGGCCCCGCCGAGTTCCGTGACCGCCGCAGCTTCGGCAGATGGGTGCGGCTCGCCGATGACCGCACCATGCTGCTCGGGCTCGACAAGGGCGTCGTCGGGGTCGACCTTTCGCGGGGCGAGCAGGTCTGGACCGTCGATGACCCGGGAGTGCGGCTCAGCGGGGACTGCATCGTGGGCCGCGAGCGGGCCTACATCGTCGGCGTCGATCGGCAGCTCTGGCAGATCGACCTCGGCACGGGCCGGCTTCGCACCGAGCCGCTGGAGGACCTGGGCCGAGTGTCCCAGGCGACCGAGATCGAGACACGCATCCGGCCGGGTGGGGGTCTGGTCTTCGCGTCGGACGTCGGGCTCGCCGTGTTCGACGCCGATGGCAGGCTCGTGGGCGGCGACGCCTACGACGGATCGGTGCCGTTCGTCAGGCCGGTCATCGCCGACGGGCTCGTGCTGGCCGTGGCAGACCGCGCAGAGCCCGCGACACGAAACAACGCCTCGAAGCGCTCGTTCCGCTACGCCGCGATGCAGCTGCCCGACGGGACGATCCGGGCCGAGCGCTCGCTCGAGCTCCACGGCACGCCCCGGTCGCTCGCCGCTCTCGATGGGTTCGTGATCATCGGGCTCGACGACGCGGCCGCGGTCTACGAGGCCCCGCCGCCCGAGGATGACCGCCCATGATCAGGCCGGGTCCTCGTGGGGCGATCGTCCGTGCTCGATCGCGGTGATCCGGTCGATCCGCCGCGCGTGCCGGCCGCCCTCGTGCTCGGTGGCGAGAAAGACATCGACGATCTGCTCGATCAGCCGCAGGCCCAGCAGGTCGGCCGACATGCACACGACGTTGGCGTCGTTGTGGCTCCGCGCCAGCTGCGCGGTGAGCTCGTTGTTCACAACCGCGGCGCGGACCCCGCCGACCTTGTTGGCCGCGATCGACATGCCGATGCCGGTGCCGCAGACCAGCACGCCACGGTCGGCGTGGCCCTCGAGCACCTGCCGGCCCACCTCGTACGCGGCGATGGGGTAGTCGCAGGTCTCACCGCCCGTTGAGCCGTGCAGCGTTACGGTGTGGCCCTCGCCCTTGAGCCGCTCCGCCAGGCGGTTGATGGCGTCCGAGCCGCGGTGGTCGGCGCCGAGAGCGATGTTCATGGCGTATCTCCGGCGAGCGCGCCGTCGGGCGCGATCGTGTCGAGGGCCCGCAGCCGGGCGGTCACCAGCGCGCGGATGCGCCGGCACGACGCATGGTACTCGGCCTGCGCCCCGCCGAAGGGATCCGGCACGTCCCGGCCTTCAACGTCAAGCAGCTCGGCTCCCGCGGCATCAAGCGATCCACCGATCGCCGCGTTGATCGCATCGAGATGCCGCGCCGTCATCGCGAAGACGTGGTCCGCCTGCTTGAGGTCGTTCTCCGACAGCGGCTTCGAGCGGTGCTCGCCCGGGTCGATGCCGAGCGTGCGTAGTGCGACAGCTGCCTCGGGGGACATCGGCGCTCCGCTGCCGGCCGACAGGCCCGCCGAGGCGACGTCGGTGAACGGGTCATCGCCGAGCACATCGCGGGCGATCGCCGCCGCCATCGGGCTCCGGCAGGTGTTGCCGGTGCAGACGAAGAGGATCGTTCGGCGGACGAATTTGCTAAGGTAGCGGCCGCCGATCACCCCCTCGCGCACGATGTCGTAGCCGGAGTCTCCAAGCCGGATGACCGTCGACGGCTTCCCGAACCTGGTCGGCCCGCCGTCGATCACCAGGGTCGCCCCACGCTCGGCGAGCCGGCTCTGCTCGCGGTCGGTCATGGCGTCGATGGACTGCGGCGTTGCGACCGGGACCGCTGCGCCCAGCACGCGATCAACGCCGGCGTCCCGGGCCGCTCGCAGCATGCGCCGGCATCCCGCGTGATCGGGCACGCGCAGGGCGAGATCGCCGGAGACGACCGTGACGGCGCCGGGGAGCATCCGCCGGAGCAGGCGGAGCTGCGAGGGCCGAAGGTCGCCGAGGATGCCCGCAGCGTCGCCGACGTCCGCCGCGTGGATCGCCGCGCCTCGGGCCGCGTCATCGCCCACAAGCCCCGCAAGGACGTCTCGGTCGCGGGCAAACACGCCGTAGACCGTTTCCGTGGGCGCGACAACGGCGTAACCGTCGGCGATCGCCGCGGCCGCCGCACGCTCCGCCGCCGGTCCTTCCGGCATGATCTTGACCCGTTCAGGCATGGGCAGCACCCGGCGTGACCCGGGCTCCTGGACGCAAGCATCGTGATACAGCATTGAGAATACGCCCGCTCGGCGGACAACAGGATAGGAAAATGTTTGTTGCTCATCCGGCCCTTCGCGCGTCTCGGCCGGCCGGGCCGCCTCGATATACTCCCTATCGCGTGCGTCGCTCCGACGCCCGCAGCCGATGCGATCGCGGGCAGAGGGGGCCCGGAAGCAACACGCCGGGCGGCCCGTGCGAACCGATGTTGCGGGAAGCGTCCGGCTGTGCGGGCGATCAGAGCGACGAGCCCCAGAAGGATGACGCCATGACCCCGACAGCTATTCCGACCGTTCTCGCCGCTCGCAGGGCGTTCAGCCTCATCGAGCTGCTGGTGGTGATCACGATCATCGCCGTTGTCATCGCCATCACGGTGCCGGCGATCGGGGCCGCCCGCGATCTCGCGCGGGGCACGGCCACCCAGTCGCAGCTGGCCAGCCTGTCCTCCGCGGTGTCCTCGTTCCAGACCGACACCAACCGCGTGCCGGGCTACTTCACCGCCGCGGACATGAGCGACAACGCCGACGGCTTTACGTCGATGCAGAACGTCATCCTCGACCTCGCCGGCGGGCCGGTGTCAGAACAGGTCGGCACCGCCCAGGGCCTGCCGCTGGTGGGCCCCAACTCCAGCGGCGACGCCGAGGTCCACGTCAACCCCGCGCTCATCGGCATCGACGGCGTGAACACCAAGAGCTACCTCCGCGCCGACGCGGTCGACTTCCAGAGCGTCGAGGGCAAGATCGGCGTCGGCAACAACGACAACCTCATCATCCCAGAGATCGTCGACTCGTGGGGCACGCCCGTGATGGCGTGGGTCGAGAACGAGTTCGCCCCGCAGATGACCGACCTGCCCAACCCGGAGATCGAGAACTTCGCGGCCGAGGACGAGATGGCGGGCATCGCCCGATTCTACTGGGAGCAGAACGTGCCGGTGCTCGAATCGCGAGCGCTCGGCGAGCGGCAGACCGACCAGAACGAGAGCGCCCTGAACATCAAGCTCAGCGGCGGACCGATGCCGCTGAACGCGCAGGACAAGGGCGAGGTGCTCGCCGCGCTGCTCGGCTCGACCGCGCAACCGCTGACCACCGCGGGCCGACGCGGCATCGCCTCGGCGAACGTCAGCACCTTCCTGCCGTCGGCGTCCAAGGGATCGGTCGTCTTCCATTCGGCGGGCCGCGACCGCGTGTTCCTCTCGACCGAGGACAACGGCTACCGCGAGCTGAGCGGCAGCTTCGAGTACCCGCGCAACTTCTCTCCCGCCGGCACCGGACGCCTCGGCGAGAACCCGTGGTCCAACCCCGACAACGAGAACGGCACCAAGGACATCGTGGGTCTGTTCAACGACATCGTCACCGCGACGCCGCGCTGAACACACTGATGGCGCGGAGACACGCCCGGGCCTGATGCGATGACGCCGGGCTTGACACCGCGACGACGCTCAACGATCGTGGACGCGTGCTGCATGGATATGAACCGACGCCGACCCGCGCCACGCTCGCGGCCCGCGCCCGCGCGATCACGGCGTTCACCGGGTTCGCGGCCGGGCTGATCATCTCACAGGAGCTGCCCGGCGTGGCGACGGCCGTGTGGGCCGGGCTCGCCACGCTTGCGGCGGCGAGCGCCGTGCTCTCGAAGGCCCGGGTCTCGACGGCGGCGCTCCTGATCGCGATGCTCGGCGCGGGCGGTGCGGTGTGGTCGTCGCGTGTGCACGACCGCGAGCCCGACTCGGTGGCCGCCGCCGTCGAGCGCGAGGCCGCAGCCGGCGCCCGCCCGGTCTTTCTCGAGGTCGAGGGTGTGGCGCTCGGCGACCCGGAGCGGCTGCGTCCCACGCACGGCGCCCTCGCCGAGCACGTGCCGCCGTTCATGCGTCGCGGCGAGCGTGCGCGGTTGCGCGTCGGCATCGACCTGGTCCACAGCGCCGACGGGCCGCGCACCGGCTCGGGCGTCGCGGTGATCCTCGCGGACCCGCCGGTCGCTGCGCGGGCCGGCGACCGCGTCCGCGTCCTCGGTCGTGCCGTGCCGGCCGGGGACGCGTCGAACCCCGGCGCGCCGGCGTACGCCGAGGGCATGCGCGCACGGGGCGACGCGTTCTGGCTCGTCGCGGGCGAGGACGCGCTGATCAGAACGGTGGAGCACCCGACGACCGCTTCGGCCCTCCGGGGCGCGGTGCTGGCCGCGCTCGCGTGGCCCCGCCGCTCCGCGGCATCGATCATCGACCGGGCCTCAGACCCGTCGCGGGCCGACGACGCCGGCGCGCTCATCCGCGGGCTGCTGCTGGGCGAGCGCGACGCCGAGGGCCCCGGGCTCGCCGGCGCGTTCCGGCGCGTCGGGCTGGCCCACCTGCTTTCCGTCAGCGGCTTCCACGTCGCGGTCATGGCGTTCATCGCGGTGTTCGTCGTCCGCTTCACGGGCGACCGGGGCTGGGTGGAGCCCGCGCTGGTCGCGGCTGCCATCGGTCTGTACATGCTCGTCGTGCCCGCCCGCGCCCCGATCGTTCGCGCCGGCGTGATGGTGCTCGCGCTGCTGATCAGCGACGCGACGGGCCGCCGGCACGATCGGCTGTCGCTGCTCGCGTGGGTCGCGGTGGGCGTGCTGGTCTGGCGGCCCGACGAGCTCTGGGGCATCGGCTTCCAGCTCAGCTTCGGGCTGGTCGCGTGGCTGATCGTCCTCGCGACGCCCCGACCCGACTCACTCGGTATCAACAAGTCTGACGATTCGACGTCGGAACCGCTCTGGCGGGGCGTGCTCTCGTGGTTCGGCGACATGGCCCGCGCGACGGCCGCCTGCTGGAGCGTGTCGATCCCGGTGGTGCTCTTCCACACCGGGGCGTTCGCGCCGCTCGCCGTCGCGGCGACGCTCATCACCGTACCGCTGATCATCGCCACGATGTGGTTCGGCTTCGCGTTGCTCGTGATCGGGCTGGTCGCGCCGCCGCTGATCGACCCGCTGGCCGCCGTCCTCCGCGTCTCCGCGGGCTGGTGCGCCTCGCTGGTTCGATGGTTCGATACGGTGCCCCTGGCGACGGTCCATCTGCCGAGCGTCAGCCTCGCCTGGACGGTCTTCGCGACGGGCGTCGCCGTGTGGCTCTGGCGACGCGGGCGGGCCCGCAGCGTCGCGACGTGGGCCCTGCCGGCGGCCGCATTGGCGTGGCTGGTCGCAGAGTCCCATGTCGGCCAGCAGCTGCCCGCAGAGGTCGCGGCGCGAGCCACGATGCTCAACGTGGGCAACGGCACGGCCGTCGTCGTCGAGAGCGGCGGCTCCGCGCTCCTGTGGGACTGCGGCTCCTTCCGCGAGGACATCGGCGTGCGCGTCATCCCGAACGCCTGCCGCGCGATCGGCGCGCCGCGGGTCGGCACCGTCGTCATCACCCACGCGAACATCGATCACTTCATGGGCCTCCCCGATTTCGCGGACAGACTCGGCGTGCGAGAGGTCATCACGGGCGAGAGCTTCGCGCGGGCCGCCGAGAACGAGGGCCCCGCACGGGCCGTGCTCGACTTCATGGATCGGCGAGGCATCACGCACCGTGTCGTGGCCGCGGGAGCGTCCATCGAGCTCGGAGACGCGACGCTCGAGATCCTCCACCCGCCCGCGGGCTTCGTTGCGCGGCACGAGAACGACGCATCGCTCGTCGCGCGGCTCTCTGCCCGCACCACCGACGCCTCGATGCTGCTGACCGGCGATATCCAGGACGAAGCCATGGCGATGCTCATGACAGGCGACGCCGACCTCTCGGCCGATGTCATCGAGCTCCCCCACCATGGCAGCGCCCGCGATGCGGCGTACGCGTTTGTCGCTCACGTCGGCCCACGCGTCGTGCTCCAATCGACGGGCGTGCAGCGCATGGGTGACCCGCGGTGGGACCACGCCCGACCGGGCCGCGTCTGGCTGGACACGCCGCGCTTCGGAGCGGTGCGTGCGGACCTGCGCACCGACGGCTCCGTGGACGCCGGCCCTGTGAGGTGAGGTGAGATGAGGTGCGGTGAGCGCTTCGATCGGTCGGCAATCCGCCGGACGGTGTCAGCGGGCCGCGTCGCGCAGCGCCTTGACGTCGGCGGGCCTGTCTACACGCCGCTCTGCCTCGGCGAGCATCGCGTTCGCCCCGGCCGCATCGCCGGCGCTGCGCATCGCGCGGGCCAGCTTCACCGCGTCCCGCACAACCGTCCCCTCGCGCAAATTGGAACGCAGCGCCGCGGCAAGGCCCCCGCCGACCCCGCCCTGAAGCAGCGGCTCGGCGTGGAACCACAGCGCGTCCGCCGCGCCGGACACCTCCGACCGCGCGGGCCCCATCACGCTGACGGTGGCGGCAAGTACATCCGTATCGGCGGTTCGGAACGCTGCCAGCGCGACGGTCTCCGCGAGGTCGGCATCGAACTCGGCCGGGCGATCCGAAAGCACCGCGCCGGCAAACTCAACCGCGTCCTCGTCGCGCCCGAGCATGACGAACATCCGCATCGCCTCGGCGAACCGCCCGGCGTTGATCAGGCTGACGGCGCTCGCCGCGACGTCAACACCGCCCAGGGGCAGTCCCGCGTCCGAGCGGCCGCGGGGCTTTGTGAACACCAGCAGCGGGTCGCCCATGACCGTGATCTTCCACATCGACCCGGCGTCGTCGGGCCTGACCGCCGCGGCGAGCGGCACGCCCGAGAGCAGCCGACCCGCCACCGCGGGGGTCGGCACGAACGCCTGGAGAAACGGCTCGTGCACGCTGCCGACGTACGCGAACGCCCCGCGCTCGCGCCATCGCCCGGCGACGGTCTTGCGGTTGTCGGGCTGCGCCGCCGAGAACGAGTGAACGAAGTACACCGCCGTCGGGACGCCCAGCATCGGCGCGTCCCGGTACGAGCCACGGCCCCGCTGCAACGCGAAGTTGCCCTGCTGGCCGCTGCTGTTGACCATCGCGAGATCGGCGTGGACGGCCCGCGCCGAGGCGAGCAGCCAGTCGTCGTGCGTGCCGCGGGGCGTGTCGGTCAGTGCCGTGGTGAAACCCGCCCTGTCGAGCAGCGCGGCCGCTCGTGTCGCGTCGTAAGCGTTCCAGGGCTGCTCGTCCGCATAGCCGTCAAACAGCCACGCCGACGATGGCTCGAAGAAAAGGGCGCACATCGCCTGGTACACGCTGCTCGCCGCGTCGCCCGTGATCTGGCCCGACCACGCCCATCGCTCGCTGGGCCGAGCCCGGCCGGCCTGCAGCGCGCCGCGCCTGCCGACAAGATCGGTCAGCGCGAACCGCTCGCGGGCGTTCTCCCCGAAGTCAGCCCGGAGCTTCGCGGGCGTGTTGAGGCAGAGCGTGATCGCCTCGATCGCGTCGCCGACGCCCTGCCACGGCAGGCCGGTGCGCTCGCACCCCGCTTCGATCTGCTCAACCAGCCGCTGCGCGGCGGTGTGCTGCATCGCGCCGCTGACCCGCCCCTCCACGGTGCGCTTGACCCAGACGATCGGCTGACCACGCCCGGCGGCGAGCGCGAGGCCGCCCGCCCACGCCTCATCGTCGTCGTCGCACACAACAACGCCCGGCGGTGTGTGCCCCAGATCCTGCCACCGCGCGACCAGCGAGAGCGTCGGCGTCGGCTGCGTGCCGGCGTCAAAGACACGCTCGAGCGCACCCTCGACCCAGCGTCGGCGTTCGGCCGGCTCCTCGGGGATCTCCCCCGCGCGGGAGAACCGCAGAACATCCTCGGGCTCGAACCCACGCACGAACCGCGCGATGTCCTCCTGCGCACGGTGGGAGCCGTCGTCCAGCAGCACCGGGAACTGAAGACGCGGCGTCCACCGCGATACGGCTTCGACAAACGAGGGCAGATCCGTCGCGATCACGACGGTCGGCACCACCTCCGCCCGGTGCGCGTAGCCGACGACACGGCGGCCCAGAGCCGCCGACGGCGGGATCTGCTGCGCGGCGAGCGGCGCGGCGATCAACATTAGAACGAGCAGCATGAAACCTTGCATGACCGAGCGTACGACAGCGCCCGCGCCGGTGTGCGGCTCGGCGTACGATCGCCGGTGCCAAATCTGACCAAAGCACAGTTCGAGTCGCTCGTGCGCGAGCACCGGGGCGCATCGCCCGACGCGAACGCCTCGGTCGCCGTCCCGATCAGCGAGCGGCTGCTGTCCGACCAGCTCACGCCCGTGCTCGCGTACCGCCGGCTCGTGTCCGCCGATGTGCGCACCGAGCCGTCGTTCCTGCTCGAATCGGTCGAGGGCGGCGAACGCCAGGGCAGGTACTCCATCCTCGGCTCGCGGCCCACGCGGCAGATCGTCGCCTTCGGCAACCGCGTCACCATCACCGAACCGGGCGGCGAGACCGTCGAGCGGATCATGCCGAACCCACTCCATGCGCCCCGCGATATCGCGGCGAGAATCAGACTCGTTGAGCCCGGGCCCGACCGACGATCCGCCCACCTGCCCGACTGCTTCCTCGGCGGATGGGTCGGCTACGCGGGCTACGACACCGTGCGCTACGGCGAGCCAACCAAGCTCGCCGCCGCGCCGCCCGACGACCGCGACCTGCCCGACCTGCACTTCGCGTTCCACGACGGCGCGGTCGTGTTCGACAACGCCGACAAGCTCGTGCACATCGTGCAGCTCGCCATCCTCGGTGCCGACGACGACCCGGCGGCCGCGTATGCCAATGCTGTCGCGCGCATCGAGCAGACGTGCGCACAGATCCAGCAGCACAGCAAGCCGCTGGCACTAGGCCGCGTGGGGGGCGAGCGCGACACGGCGCGGCTCGCGAGCAACACGACACGCGGAGAGTTCGAGGCCTCGGTCGAGGCGGCGGTCGAGTACATCAAGGCCGGCGACGTGTTCCAGGTCGTGCTCGGGCAGCGGTTCGAGCGCGAGTCGAAGGCCGACCCGTTCGATGTGTACCGCGCGCTGCGGGCCGTGAACCCGAGCCCGTACATGGTCTACATGCAGTCGCCCGGCTGCATCCTGGTCGCCGCGAGCCCCGAGATCCTCTGCCGGGTGCACACCGACGAGCACGGAAAGCGCATCGTCACCAACCGCCCGCTCGCCGGCACACGCAAGCGCGGCGCGACACCCGACGAAGACGCCGCACTCGAGGCCGACCTGCTGGCGGATCCGAAAGAACGAGCCGAGCACGCGATGCTCGTTGATCTCGCTCGGAACGACGTCGGCCGCGTCGCCGAGCCCGGCACGATCAGTGTCGGCCCGGTCATGGCCGTCGAGCGCTACAGCCACGTGATGCACATCAGCAGCACGGTCACCGGCGCGCTGCGCGACGGACTTGACGCCTGGGACGCCCTGCACGCGGCGCTGCCCGTCGGCACCGTCTCTGGCGCGCCCAAGATCCGCGCCATGCAGATCATCGACGAACTCGAGCCCGTCAAACGCGGCCCCTACGGCGGCGGCTTCGGCGCGATCGGCCTCGACGGCGACATGGACATCGCCCTCGCCCTGCGCACCATCGTCGTGCCGACGGCCGGCTGGTCGCCCGACGCGTGCGAGCACCGCTGGCAGTACCACGTGCAAGCCGGCGCGGGCGTCGTGCTCGACTCGGACCCCGGCAAGGAGTTCGAGGAAACCGTCAACAAAGCCCAGGCTCTGGCTCGAGCCATCGAACTGGCGGAGCGGGCGTTCGGCTAGGTCACTTCACAATCGTGTAAAGGCAGATCGCGACCGCGACGACGCACAGCAGCGACATAAACGTCGTCGAAGGCTGGAGCCTTCCTGCCACGCCGCTTCGTGCGATCAGATCGATGGCCCCAAACGTCCAGTACACGGGGACCATCACGCAGACGAACCCGGCCGCATCGATTTGCGCGTCGCCAGCGGCAAACGCACCACCCACGAACAGCACACCAAACGGAGATACCAAAGCTCCGAGTGTGACCAGCCAGCCCCAGCTTGATCCACCGCTGCCCTCGACGACTTCTTCGCCGATACACCCGCACTCGGGGCAGGCCCTTCCTACGAGGCCGGTCTTCGAGTACCCGCAGCCGTCGCAGCGCACCGAACTCTCGCCGCCCTCAATCATGCCGGCATAATCGCAGTAGCGACCGCCAAAGTCGCGAAGAATCCAATCCAGAGCACGCCGAACACGTTCGCGCAGAAGTGCAACCATCGGCTCACGCCGCAGCGTGGCGGAGTCGAGTCCGGCATGCACGCAACCCAGACCATGACCGCGAGCAACGCGAACGGGACCGAGAGCATCGGACCGAAGACAACGAATGCGGCCTGCCCGTCCGTGCTGCCCCCGAACTTGAGCCAGTAGATCGCGCCCGCGAACCAAATCGCCGGAGAGACGAAGACCCCGAACGGGATCAGCAGCGACCACACGCTGATCGGCAGAGCCCGACGCATCATCACCCGCCCGCACCCGCACTCCGGACACGGCTTGTCTTCGATACCCGCCTTCGAATAGCCACAGTCCGCACACTGCAATGGGACCATCGGTCGTTCCATCTCTTTAATTTAGCAATTACTAGTCATACTGTCAACCCGTGCCCACGAGATTCATCACCCTGTTCACCGCCCGCACGGGGTCCACATGGCTCATGGACGCGCTGCACCGCCACCCGTGGGTCACCGCGCTCAGCGAGGAACTCGGCGCGAGCAAGCAGCTGACGGCCGACGCGCAGCGCGAGTGGCTCGAGACCTTCTACGGCCGCCGAGGTGCTCTCAGGCTCGCGGTCGGCTTCAAGACCAAGCTCTGGTACCTGCACGACCGCGATCACCTGCGCGACACCATCAGCCGGCGATCGGTCCGCGTCGTGCACCTGACGCGGCGCAACACGCTGCGGGCCGCGGTGTCGGGCGTCCGCTCCCACGAGCGGCACGCTGTCTCGGGGGCCTGGAACGCTAAACGCGACGACGCCCCCCTGCCGCCGAGCGTCATCGACCTCGCCGAGCTCGATCGCAAGATCGATCTTGTCGAGCGCACCCGCGACGAGCTGGCGGCGTTCGTGGCAACACTCGAAGCGCCGACGACCGGCATCGTCTACGAAGACCTCGTCGCCGATCGCACGGCGCAACTCCGCCGGCTCGCGTCGTTCCTGCGCACGCCGCTCCTTTCGTCCATCGCGGGCCGGACGAGATTCACAAAGAACACGCCCGCGGACTGGGATCAGGCCGTGGCCAACATGGACGAGCTCCGCGCGCACATCGCCGGCTCGGCGTACGAGCCCATGCTCGATCAGCACTAGTTCAGCTCAACGGCGCGGCCCGTCCGCGCCGACTCGCGCGCGGCGTCGAGGATCTCGGTCGCGATCAGGTTCAGCTCGAGCGAGCTCAGCGGGTCGATCGGCGACTCGCCGCGCACGACACGCCGCAGGTACGTCCACTCGTTCTCGAGGCCTGAGTTGTCGATCAGCTCGCCGACCGCGACCGCTTCAGAGTCCGCCTCGCGCAGGGTCAGGTCGTCCCACTTGCCCGCGTGCAGCGAGAAGCCCTCGGCGTGCAGGTCCATGTCCTTGTTGTCGTGCGTCCACGCCCAGCTCGCCTGGATCACCGCCGTCGCACCGGGGTAGGTCAGCACGATCGTCGCGTCGTCGTCGACATCGGGGTAGAGCTCGGGCTTGAGCTGTTGTGTCACGGCGTGCACGCTGGTCGGGCGCTCGCCGTCCATGAGCCAGGTCATGATGACGGCGCCGTAGCAGCCGAAGTCGGTGATGGCCCCGCCGCCATTCTGCACGGGGTCGGTCAGCCACGAGAGGAAGTCGGCGCTGCAGCCGATCTCGGCGGGCCCCTTGTGCCCGTGCCGGAACACCGCGCGCCGGATGGGCGTGCCGCGGTCGTCGGCGATCTGCTTGGCCGTGCTCACCGACCGGTACCAGCTGGTTTCAAAGTTGGTCAGCAACAGGATGTTCTCGGCCTGCGCGATCTCCGCCATTAGCCGCGCTCGCTCGATATCAAAGTCCAGCGGCTTCTCGACAAGAACGTGCACGCCTCGCTGCGCGCACGCGGCGACCGCGTCGAGATGACCCGCCGTGCTCGTCATCACGCTCGCGGCCTCGGGGGCCTTCTCGTCGAGCATCTGCTCGAGATCGTCGTAGTGCAGCAGCGGGTCGAGCCCGTACTTCGCGGCGAGCCGTTCCCACAGCTCGGGGTAGTCGCTCCACACGCCGACGAGCTCGATGTCGTCGCGGTTGGCCGCGTTCCACAGCGCACCCTCGACGTGGCCGTGCTCCAGTCCGACGACGGCGAGCCGGAGGGGTTCGGTGCTGTCTTGCGCAGGTGCGCCGAGTGCAGCCATTGCCGCGAGAAGACTGACCAAGCGAAACACGACGTTCATGCGATTGTCTCCTTCGGAGCCGCGGGCGTGAGCACGCGGACACATCCGCCCCCCTCTCCCCGACGGGGAGAGGGACAGGTCGCGCAGCGACCAGTGAGAGGGGAGGCAAGCTGAATCGACATGCCGCGTTCCTCCCCTCACCCGACCTCGCCCATCCTTCGGACGGGCCTCGGCCACCCTCTCCCCGACGGGGAGAGGGAGCAATTCAGAACGGCCGCTTGGTCGGGTTCAGCACCAGGTTGTCGCGCCCGCACACGATCAGGTCGGCCACCTCGATCGCCTCGCGCAGGCTCTCGCTCGCCGCCTCCGGGTCGTGCGAGCCCTCCATCGCTCGGCCCTGCTCCAGATGCTCAACGCTCGCCACCGCGTCGCCCGCGATCAGCACCGTGCTCGTCGCCTCGGGCAAGAGCAACCCCGCCAGGCCCGGTGAGACACCCGGCAGCGGGAAAAGATCCACCCGCGGCGCGAGCGAATCCGGAGCCGCTTCGCACCGCGCGAGCAAGCCGACCTGCACCTCAAGCTCCGCAACAACCTCGGCGTCGCCGGCCTCCGCCGCCCGCTTGAGCATCATCGCCAGCGGTGTACCGGCGGCCTCACGCTCGGCTTCACTCGTCAGCCATGTTGCGCCGTCGAACACGGGCAGCGCCCGCGCCGTCTCGGGCGCGAATCGCGTCAGGAACACGTGCGTGATGTCCGCCGGCTCGAGCCCAGCCCGCTCGAGCAACCGCGGCACCAGCGCCTGGCCCGGCAGACCCGGGTCGACCAGGATCGCGGCGTCTCCCGAGACAACCAGCGTCGTCGTCGCGTAGCCCAGCCGCTCGGGGCGGGTCTGGTCCATGGGCCGGAGCGGGTGGCGGGCGAAGGCGCCGATGGTGATCACGCGGTAGGACATGCCGCGATGCTAGCCGTCGCATAGGAACGTTCTGACGAGGCCGAAGCGCGAGTGAGGTAACCGCTCTTCGCAGTGCCTCGCTTGCGCTTCGGCCTCGTCAAAGACCTCAAATTGTTCGCTTGTGCCGAAGGGAGCGCTACGCCTCCTGCGACGCTTCATCACCATCCAGATCCGGCAGCTTGAACTTCTCGGTGTTCGCGGACAGCGCGGCCGCCTGCAACCGCAGACCCTCGATCACGATGTGCGACTCGTTGGCCTCGTCGGCCGCCGACACCGCGTCGGCGAAGACCGACTCGATCGAGCTGGCCATCTCCGTGCTGGTCGCGGCCTGCTGTTCGGTGGTTGCGGCGATCTCGTTGAGCATGTTGGACAGCTGCTCGTTCGCCTCACGGATCCGCCGGATCGCCTCGCCGGCCTCGCCGGCCATCTGCATGCCCTCTTCCGCCCGGCCGACGCTCTGGTGGATCTGCCCCACCGCCTGCTCGGTCTCGCTCTGGATCTCGCGGATGCTGCTGGTGACCTGCTCGGTCGCCTGCGTCGTCCGCTCCGCTAGCTTGCGGACCTCATCGGCAACGACCGCGAAGCCCCGGCCGTGCTCGCCCGCACGGGCGGCCTCGATCGCGGCGTTGAGCGCCAGCAGGTTCGTCTGGTCGGCGATGTCGTTGATCACGGCGATGATCGTGCCGATCTCCTCGCTCTTCTCGCCCAGCTGCTGGACGTTCGCCGCCGACGCACGCACCTGCTCGGCGATCTGCTGCACGTTGAGCACCGTCTGATCGACGACGTCCTTGCCGTGCGCGCTCGCCTCGCGGCCCTCGCTGCTCGCCTCCGCCGCCTGCGAGCTGCTGCGGGCGATCTCGTTGACCGACTGGCTCATCTCGGTGACCGCCGCGGCGACCGACGACGAGCGGTCCTTCATCTGACCAAGCCGATTGACCATCGCCTCGGCCGACGCCGCGGCGTCGTTCGCGCCTTGATCGACCAGGCCGCACACCGAACGCGTCTCGCGGATGACATCGGTGAACCGCGACACAAAGCCGTTGAACGACGCGCCGAGCAGCGTGAACTCGTCCTGCTTCCGCTCGCGCAGCCGCAGCGTCAGGTCGGCGCTCTCGCCCGAGATCCCGTCGATCCGCCGCATGATCGCGCCCAGCGGCCTCGTGATCGACCGCACCAGCACGAACGAGACGACCCCGCCCAGCGCGATGCCCCCGATGATCCCGGCGATCGTCAGCTGCCGCTGAAGCTTCGCGCTCGCCCTCGCGGCCGCCAGGGTGGAGTCAACATCCTCAATGAGCGACTCCTTGATCTCGTCGCCCATGCCGTAGATCTCGGGCCCGACGACATCGAGCGTGTCGGCGACCAGCCTGTCGCGTTCAAGCCGCAGCTCGCGCAGCGTGTTGAACCGTTCGGCGTACCCCTCGACGCCGCGCCCGCCGAACGCGGCCTCCACCGAGGTCACGCCGCGCAGCGCGTCCACGTGCCCCGCGAACGCCTCGGAGAACCGCGGGTCGCTTGTCCGCACGTACTGGTGCGCCGCGACCTTCGACTTGAGCAGCAGCAGTGCCGCGTCTGCGTCTGCAGACGCGAGCCGGTCGATCGTCTCGTCGGTGTCGGTCACGAAGTCCTCGAGCAGCTGGTTCCGCTCGTCGATGACCGTCATCACGGTCTCAAACGCGGAGGTGTAGCTCTCGAAGCGCGTATCGATCATCCTGATGAGCTCGGCGCGGCGGGGGTTCTGGAGCATCGCGACCATCTCATCGATGGCCGTGTCGAGCGTCTCGGCGCGATCGAAGTACCGAGCCCGGTCCTCGTCGCTGTTCGAGAGCAAGAAGTCCTTCACGCTCATCCGCATCGCCAAGAGATCGGCGGACATCGATGCGCTGACGGAGAGATCCGTCGCCATCTCCCCGAGCTTGCCCTTGGCGGCCGTCGTCTGTGTCTCGGCGAAGAGTGAGATCGAGCCGATCGCGGCAGAGACCGCCACCAGCGCCGATGTTCCGATGATGAGCTTGGTGCGGATACGCATCGCAGTGTCCCCCGAGCGAGAAGCGAACGCGCCCCCGCGAGGGTGTCATCGAGATTGGCGTCAGGCGACTGCAATTTGATCGCCGCACAGAACGCAAAACTTCGTCGAATTACTGCCTCGAATTCGACTCTATTTATCCGGAAACTCAGGTCGCCGGAAGCACAGCCGCGGACGCGCCGCGCGATCGGGGCAGGCGCAACCGGACGAAGGCGTGCGCCGGCGTTGCCGCGGGGTTTGTCGCGCTTGTCATCCGAGTTGTCGTCCGAGCTGCTGTCTACGCGATGGTCGTCTAATCGTCGCCGCTGATCAGGTCGTCGCCGGCGAGCCGCCGGAGCGCGGGGTGGTTCTGATCCTTCTTTGCTTTCAGCGCGTCGATCACGAGCGCGGGGACCATCGGCTTGAGCACGGCGTCGAGGTCACGCCCGAGCGCCGTGAGCTGCTTGATCAGGCTGCTGCTCGTGTACGCGAAGCTCTGGCCCGCGACGACGAACGCCGTTTCCAGGGACGCCACCTCGCGGTTGGTCACTGCCTGCTGAACCTCGTACTGCAGGTCGCTCAGATTCCGTATCCCCCGGAGCAGGGCGGCAGCCCGCTGCCGCTGCGCGAAGTCCACCGTCAGCCCCTCGAAGCTCTCGACCCGCACAGCCGCGCCCTCAGGATGCTCGGCGACCATCTCCTCGCACAGTGTCCGGATCATGCCGACCCGCTCATCGGGCGTGAACAGCTCCGTCTTCCCGGGGTTGCGCCCGACGGCGACGACGAGCTCATCGAACAGCCGACGCCCGCGGGCGATGACGTCGAGGTGGCCGAACGTCACGGGATCGAACGAGCCGGGGAAGACGGCGAGGTGGTGGGCGGGTGTCTGAGCCATGCGGCGAGCCTACACGCTCCCTCTCCCTGGCGGGGAGAGGGTGGCCGAGCGAAGCGAGGTCGGGTGAGGGGAGGATTCAGTTTAGTTGCATCATGGTCCGCCTCCCCTCTCCCTGGTCGCTGCGCGACGTTTCCCTCTCCCCGCGGAGGAGAGGGGGGCAAGCAAAGCACGCCGCCGCTTTTCAGCGGGCGGCGTGCTCGGGGGATGGGGATGCAGTTTCGGTTCGCGGCTCGCCTCAGACGGCCGGGGGCGAGGGCAGATCGACGGCCGTCTGGTTGATGTGGTTGAACCAGTTGGTGTACGTCGCGAGCGCCGCCGTTGCGATGACCTCGGCGATCGCGCCGTCGTCGTAGCCCGCCGAGCGGAACGCCGAGACGTCGTCGTCGCTGACGAAGCCCTTCTTCTCATGGATCGCGCCGGCGAACCTGGCGAGAGCGCTCAGCTTGGCGTCGCCGAGGTCTGACTGCCGCCGCGCGGCGATGGTCTGGTCCTGCGAGAGGCCCGCGCCCTGGCCCATCGCGGTGTGGGCGGCCTGGCAGTAGTCGCAGTCGTTCGCCTGGGCGAAGACCAGCTGGACGACCTCCTGCTCCGCCGCCGAGAGGCTCGCCTCGGCAAGTGCGCCCGAGCCGCCGAGGTAGAACTGCAACGCGGCGGGGCTGTTGGCCATGCCCTTGAAGATGTTCAGGTGCTTGCCGGCCAGCGGGCCGTCGAAGATCTCCTTGGCTTTGCCGGTGGCCTGGGCGGGCTCGATGGTGTTCAGACGGGGCATGGCGGGTCTCCTTCCAGCGGGTCGAGCGGCAGGTGTTGACGCTCTTGTTTGTGTTCACTATCGTTCAGGCATCCGGGAGAACAGCTCCCACGGAATCGGTATTCCAGAACGCGGAAGGAATCTCGTCGTCGTGCGTGCTTGCGCAGCATTAACGGCGTCTTTGGGGCCTCTTGGTCGTCGGCAAGCCGATGCGCATGCCGGGTTTGGATAGAGTTGCTGCCGACAGGCCGAACGCAAGGAACGAGGACCGCGATGAGCCACAACCGACAGCCCCGCGCCATCGATCCGACGCCAAACGTCGCCACGGGTCTCGACTGGTCGGGCTACACCCGCATCGACGCTCACTGCCACTCCAACGCCTCCGACGGGCCGGCCGTGCGCAGCCTGGGCCTGATCGACATGCCCGAGTGCTACTCCGAGCCCGAGCAGGTCTACGACCAGGCCAAGGCCCGCGGCATGGACCTGGTCACCATCACCGACCACGACACCATCGCCGGCGCGCTCACGCTCCAGGACCGCGGCTTTGAGGGCTTCATCGTCGGCGAGGAGGTCACGACCTACTTCCCCGAGGACCGCTGCAAGCTGCACGTCAACGTCTGGGGCATCACGCCTGAGCAGCACGAGCAGATCGATTCGCTCAAGCTCCGCGACAACGTCTACGACTTCTGCCGCTGGCTCAAGGACACGGGCCTGCCCCACGCGCTCGCGCACCCGGTGTACAACCAGAACGGCAAGCTCAGCGTCTGGCACCTCGAGCGGTGCTGCCTCCTGTTCCGCTCGTTCGAGATCATCAACGGCGCGCACTCGGGCACGCACACGCAGGCCGCCCAGCAGCTGCTCAAGTGGCTCGACCCCGACCGCATCCGCGCGCTCTCGATCAAGCACGAGATCGAGCCGATCTTCGACAGGCCCTGGGTCAAGGGCATCACGGGCGGCAGCGACGACCACGGCCTGCTCAACGTCGGGCGCGCGTTCACCGCGATCAAGAACGACGACGGCACCAACGGAAACCAAAAGATCACCGACCCGCGCGCGTTCTTCGATCTCGTCATGACCGGCGCGAGCACGGCGGGCGGCGTCGCGGGCCACGCCTCGCTGCTCGCGCACCAGCTCACCACGGTCGCGAGCCACTACACAGGCCGGCGCATCGCGGGCGATATGGACCCGGGCCAGAAGTACCTTGCCAGTAAGCTCCTGCGGTTCGCCGGCGTGCCGGTCGACAAGCCCGGCAAGGCCCAGCTCATCTGGCACACCGCAAAGCGCAAGATGCTGCTCGGCAAGCGAAAGAGCAAGAGCCTGCCGATCACGACGGCCCTGCGCGAGACCATCGGCCCGGTGCTCGAGAAGTACCCCGACCTCAGGGAACGCCTGAGCCCCGAGGCGTGGACCGCGGGCTCGGCGCTCAGCGAGCACGAGCGCATGGCCGAGTTCGCCGACGACCTGTCCGCAGCGCTCAGCAAGGCCATGGCCTCGGGCGCGATCGACGCGCTCCGCAAGCGCGACAAGAACGGCCTGGTCGACCATCTCATGAGCTACAGCATCCTTCTCGCCGCCCAGCTGCCCTACATCTTCAGCCTGTTCTACCAGAACAAGGAGCGCAACTTGGTCGAGCAGATCAACCACAACCTGGGCGAGCCCGGCTCGGGCGCTTCCGCGCTCGAGCGGCCAATGAAGGTCAGCCTCTTCACCGACACGCTGGGCGACGTCAACGGCGTCTCGCGCTTCATCACCAACGTCGCCGAGTTCGCCCAGGGTTCAGGCAGAGATCTCGAGGTCATCACCAGCACGACCTTCGACGTGCCCGACGCGCCGAACATCCACAACTTCGAGCCTAACTTCGCGACCAGCATGCCCAAGTACGAGAACCTGCAGATCGTGCTGCCGCCGGTGGTCAAGATGCTCCGGCACCTCGACAAGCACCAGCCGGATGTGATCCACATCTCGACGCCCGGGCCCGTGGGTCTCGTGGGCTACATCGCCGCCAAGATGCTCCGCGTTCCCGTGCTGGGCGTCTATCACACCGACTTCCCGGCATACGTCGATCACCTGTTCGAGGACCAGGGCTTCACGTGGGCCACGCAGAAGTTCATGCGGTGGTTCTACAAGCCGTTCTGGGCGATCTTTACTCGCAGCGAGGACTACGTCGACGCGCTCGAGGGCCTGGGCCTCGACCGCGAGCGGTGCCTGAGCTTGCAGCCGGGCGTGGACACCGAGACCTTCCACGTCCGCCACAAGGACGAGTCGTACTTCCCCGCGCTCGGCACCGAGGGATCGCTCGAGAAGGAGCGCAAGAACAAGGACACCGTCCGCGTGCTCTTTGTTGGTCGCGTGAGCGTCGAGAAGAACCTGCCGCTGCTTGTCAAGGTCTGGAAACAGGTCGGCGCCCGCTGCAAGGCCAACGGCACCGACGCCGAGCTCGTCATCGTGGGCGACGGGCCCTACCGCGAAGAGATGCAGCGCGAGCTCGCGGGCACCAGCGCACGCTTCCTCGGCTTCCGCCACGGCGAGGAGCTCTCGAAGATCTACGCCTCGGCCGACCTCTTCGCGTTCCCCTCGACAACCGACACGCTGGGCCAGGTCGTCATGGAAGCGCAGTCATCCGGCCTGCCCGTGCTCGTCACCGACAAGGGCGGCCCGCAGGAAGTCGTCAAGCACGGCGAGACCGGCTTCGTCCTTCCCAGCGAGCGGCTCGACCCCTGGATCGAAAAGCTCGAGATGCTCTGCACCGCGAGCGCGACCCGCCGCAGCATGGGCGAGAAGGCCTACGACGCGATGCAGACCATGTCGCTCGAGGCCAGCTTCGAGCACTTCTGGCAGGTCCACCTCGACGCGTGGCACAGGCATCTGGCCGAGATGAACATCCGCCCGATCGAGGGCGGCAGCGTGCCGAGCAAGAAGCCGAGCCCGGCTGGGTTGGGCTAACGCCCCTTTGCCGTCGCCCGCTGGTTGGCGAACCTCAACGCCGCCTCCATCCCGTCCGCCATGCGGTCGGTGTGGTAGTCCTCGGTCGCCGTGCGGTGGGCTTCGTTCCCAAGCCGCTCGCGGAGCTCCCGGTCACGCAGCAGCGTTGCGAGCTTTGATGCGAGATCATCGACGCTGCCGTGGTGGTACAGCAGGCCGTTCTCGCCGTCGCGCAGGGCCTCGATCTCGGGGTTCTGGCTCTCGATGTGGTCGCTGGTGACGACGGGCAGCGCGTAGTTCATCGCGTGCAAGATGCTCAGACCGATGTTGGTGGGGTAGCAGAAGACGTCTGATGAACAGAGCCAGGGCCCGATGTTGTCTTCGCCGTAGACCGCGCCGGGACAGATGACACAGTCAGCGATGCCGAGTCGTTCCGCCGTTGCCTTGACATTGTCGAGGTCCGGGCCCTTGCCGATGACGACCGTCTTGAGCGCCGGGAACTCGTCGAGCAGCTTCTTCGTTGCCTCGACAAGCATCGGCACGCGGTTGTTGGGGTCGAGGCGGGAGACGTAGATGATCACGGGGCCGGTTCCGTCATCACCGCGGAGCCCGTGCTCGCGCTTGAACGCGGCGAGGCCCTCGGGGTCCGCCAGGATCTTCGACCGCGCGTCCTGCATCGGGCCCGGGTCGAGGCTGTTGAGCGCGACGAAGACCTTCTCCTTGGGCATGCCGCGGTCGATGTAGTCGTCGGCAACGGACCGCGAGTAGAGCACGACGGCGTCGGCCATCTCGCCCGCTTTGAACCGGAGCCAGCTGCGGAACGTGCCCTCGCTCTTGCTGTAGCCGTGGCCCCAGACCACCACGCCCATGCCGAGCTTCTTGGCCCGGCGGATGCCCGGGAACAGGCTCAGGAACCTGGTGTTCCAGGCCATGCTGAGCGCGTCCCACGCGCCGGGCGTGAGCAGCTGCATGTGGCGGGCGTCGTACTTGAAGCCGCCGGGCAGCACCTTCATTCGGCGAAACTCGGACTTGAACCCCTCGGGCTCGACGTTGGGCAGGTCGAGCTCGCCGTAGAGCACGGTCAGGTCGATCGAGTCGCGGCTCGCCAGCGAGCGGTAGTACGGCACACGGAACGCGGGCATCGCCGCCTGCTGCATCAGCACGCGGATGGGTTGCTGCGCGGTGTGATCGGAGTCGCCGTCCATCGGGCTCTAGCATAGGGCCGACCGGTTTTTGACCCTGGAGTGCTCGTTGTGCGACTGCCCGACTTTCTGATCATCGGTGCGATGAAGGCCGGCACGACGACGCTCTATCGGGACCTGCTGACGCACCCACGCGTGTTCTTCCCGCTCGACAAGGAGCCGAACAATCTGACCTCCGAGCGCGTGCTCGAGGACGCCGGCCGGTCCGACTACGCGGCGCTGTTCAAGGACGCAAGGGCCGACCAGCTCTGCGGCGAGGCATCCACGGCCTACACCAAGAGGCCCACGTTCGAGGGTGTGCCGGAGCGCGCCGCGTCGCTGCTCGGCGAGGGTCTGCGCGTGGTCTACCTCATGCGCGAGCCCGTTGCACGCGTTCGGAGCCACCACCGGCACATGCGGCACTTCGGCGAGTGCACCACCGACGACCTCGCCCACGCCATCGAGCGGCACCCCGAGCTGATCGACTACAGCCGCTACGCCATGCAGCTCGAGCCGTGGATCGATGCGCTCGGCGCAGACCGCGTGCTGCCGCTCGAGATGGAGGCCTACACCGCGGACCGGGCGGCAACGGTCGCGCGGGTGCAGGCGTTTCTTGGCCTCGACCCAAGGCCCGACCTGGTCGAGGCCGACAAGGTGTACAACCAGGCCGACGGCAAGCCGGTGATCGCAGGCCGCTGGCGAGCGTTCCAGCAGAGCGGGCCGTACCGCAAGCTGATCCGACCGCTGCTGGGCGTCGAGACCAGGGCCAGGCTCCGGGCCGCGCTCCTGCCCAAGGCAAGCGGCGGGGACGGCGGTGTCGGCGAGGAACTCGAAAGGGCCATTCTCGACGCCGTCGCGGACGATCAGCGCCGGCTGGCCGCCCTGCTCGGCGACCGGGCCCCGTCGTGGTGCCGCCGCGAGCCCTGAGGCCCGCTCGGCAGGCCTGGTCGCCGCGATTTCAGGACAGAACCTTGCCCGGAACCCGAACGAGGGGCCCCGGCGCGCCGAAGATGAGGTGCAGATGGAATCCGTCGCCGAAATCTCGCTGCTCGGGCTGTCGCTGGCCCTGGTGATCTATGTCATCGCCGACTACCTGCGGGGCCGGTCCGAGCTGGTGTCGATCCGCAACGTCGCGGTCGGCGGCTTCGTCCTGTTCCAGACGCTCTCGGCGGCGCTGTGGCTCATCGACGACAAGTACGACCTGCGGTACTTCTTGCTCGAACCCGGCGCGACGGGGATAAAGTTCGCCGTCGCCGCGACCGTCTTCGCCGTCGTCGCCCTCTCGGTCTACCGCAGCGGCTTCATCGCCAGGCCGATCGCGAGGCTGGTGCCCAAGCCCAATGTCGTGCCGGCGGATGTCACCATGCTGCTCACCGCGGTGGTGCTCACGGTGTCGGCCGCGGTGTTCCGGTTCGCGGTGCTCATCCCGTACGTCGCGGTGCTCGCCTCGATCCTCGGCACGGCGGTCGCGGGCGCGTCGGCGGGCCTCGCGGGCTGGCTCATCGGCCGGAACCTGCGCAACCCGATCATCTGGGTGCTCGCCGGCGCGGTAATCGTCGCGAACCTCGGCATCGCGGTCAGCGGCACCTACGGGCGGCGGACCATCATCAGCATCGGGCTCGGCGTCGCGTTCGGGCTCTACTACAGCCGGCTGCGCTACGAGAGCCCGAGACGCACCGTGGCGATGCTGCTGCTCGCGGCCGTGCCGCTCGTGATGTTCCTGGCCGCGTACACGAGCGTCCGCGGCGGCGACAACCGCCGCGCCGGCGCGCTGCAGGTCGCCCGCAACGTCTTCTCCGCCGGCAACATCAAGGCCGGGCTGGAGGACGCCGACGGTCAGGGCACGGGCGGCGTGAGCCTCTGGCTCATGGAGTTCTTCGGCGAGGACGGCCAGCGCGAGCCGGACACGCTCCGCGCGTTCCAGTACTTCATCCTGTTCCCGGCGCCCCGCGCGATCTTCCCGTTCAAGCCGAACCCGCTCTCGCTCGACATCCCCGCGTACGCGAACCTCGAGGGCGTGAACATCGGCGGGCTGACCATCGGGCCGGGCATCATCGGCCACTCGTTCGCCGACGGCGGCTGGCTGGTCCTGCTGTTCTACGCGTCGTTCGGCGGTGTCGTCCTGCGCTTCGGCGACGAGATCATCCGACGGTCGCCGCACGCGCCCTTCGTGGTGCTGCCCATGGGCTCGATGCTCGGCGAGATGATGGGCGTCCCGCGGGGCGAATCCAGCGCCATGCTCTTCCAGTTCGTCTTCGGCACCGCGTCGTGCTACGCGTACATCACCATCGTCGCCAAGGGGCTCGAGTACTTCGGCTATGCGCAGAAGGGCGACGCCGACGTCTCGGGCATGGGCGCCGCCGGCTGGGAGGCGGGCGACGACCCCGACGACGACCCGTACGCCGAGTTCAGCGACTATGGCGAGGACGATTACGGCGAACATGACTACAACGAAGACGGCTACTCCCAAGACGACGGGTACACGCAATCGGACGAGCCCGCCGCCTGACCGACCCGTGCGCGATCACCCGCCGGCGCGCGTGCCCGGCAGCTCGAACACCATCAGCGCCGCCGCGTGATCCGACCCCGGCATGTTGACCGTTTGGTACGACACCACCCGCACCTCCGGCGAGACCAGCCCGCTGTCGATCGGTACGCGCGCGAGACCGGGGAGCGACGACGGGTACGTCCCGCCGATGAGCAGCGCGGGCTTCGCCGGAACCAGCCCGGTCTGGTCGCAGAAGCGGCGCACCCTGACGCCCAGCGGGGTCGCGTTGAGATCGCCGGCGGCGATGATGGGCAGCCGGGTCCGCTCGGCGATCATCGCGAGCCCGCGTGCCGTGTCGGACGCTTGGCCATTGCCCGCCGCCCAGCGCTCGGGCGCCCGCGGGCTGCGGAACTGGACGCCGGCGAAGACGAACGGACCCGCCGGCGTGTCGACCCGAAGCACACGCTGGCCGTGGTACCCCAGGGCCTGCTCGATCTCGGGCCACAGGAAGCCGAATGCGTCCGCCCGGCGGCGGAGCGGGTGCTTGCTGAGCACGAAGCGGAAGCCCGACCCCGCGCGATCGGGCAGCCGGAAGTGCGGGTAGGCCTCCCGCACCCGAGGATCGCGTCGGATCGCCCCCAGCAGCGGCTCGGACGACTCGTTGAGCATGATGAGGTCGGCGCCGGAGCCGAGCAGGACCTCCAGCTGCTTCTCGCCACGCGGCGTGCCGGCCCACGCGTTGACCGCGAGCACGCTGACCAGCGGGCCTGCGGGATCCGACGCCCGCGGCGCCCGCTCGACGCCGAGGATGGCAACCGTGAGCACCGCGATCGATGCCACCGCCGCGAGACCCGCGCCGAGCCGACGCGTCGGGATCGCGAGGGCGAGGCACACCAGTCCGCAGCCGATCGACTGAGCGGCGAGCGTCGCGGAGAGATCCGCCAGCCACCCCAAGGCCGAGGGCTCCAGCATGTCGAACCGCGTGTTGGTGGCGACACCGACGACCGACAGCATCGGCGGGACCGCGAGCGACCACACCAGCACGGCGAGGCACGCCCGGAGCGTCCGCCGCTTCCGCCGCATGCGCCGCGGGCCCGAGAACCGAGCCTTCCGTTGCCGCCGGTCAGAGCCCATCGGTGCGAGGGTATCGCGCGGACCGGCGCATCCCTCGCGAGCGTCACACCTTTCCTGGGCACGGGCGGGTTTCCCATCTCGCCGTCTCGACACACGCGCCATCGGTTCGGAGAATGTGCGCATGATGTACCGACGATTCCTCGGCGTCTGCGCAGCTCTTGTCCTTGCCTCGTGCGGGAGCCCCGCGGCGGTTGGCTCAGCCGAAGCCGCGAAGCCCGCGCCCGCCAAGCCGGCGTCGGCGAGCGCCGCGCTGCCGCCCGATCCCGACGCGCTCGCCATCATCCACGAGGACCGCGCAGGCCGACGCACGCCCGTGATCAACCCACGCGGGCTGCCCGTGTACGAGGACTACGGCAGCGGGCTGCAGCCCGAGATCACGCTCGAACGCATCGATGAGCTCGGATACGACCTCATCCTCGACTTCGAGAACACGACAAGGCGGGCCGTCGAGCTTGGCAGGATCAACGTCGGCATCATCACGCTCGGGCCCGAGGTCAGCTGGCTGAACCTGAACCGCCAGAGCGCGTTCGCCCAGGTCGCCCGCCGCGACTTCACCACGCAGAACCGCCGGTACCCGGGGTCGTTCTACGCGCCGGTGGGCGTGCTCAAGAACGACCGGTTCGCGGTCGGCGTGTCGCTGCTGTACGACGTGCTGCAGGACCGCCACAGCATCAACGTGAACTACCGCGCGCCGAAGGGCCGGTTCTCGAGCGGGCCGGGCGGCGCGGGCTACTCGATCGGCTTCGAGCTGGGCAACCCCGTCGGCGATGAGGAGAAGGTCGAGTACCCCGCGCAGCTCGTGCCGGGCGAGCGGCGGCGGTACCGCGTCGCGGTCCGCGCGGTCGAGCTCGACGGCCCGATCCCCACGCGTGGGCCGCAGCCCTGGCTCGCGACGCTGGAGCCCTACCGCGAGCACTTCCAGCGTCTGTACGGCGGCGTGACCTACGCCCGGGACACGCGGCCCGTGCGCGGCGTTGTCGTCGCCGGCCCCACCGCGATCAACTCGTCCAACCGAATGGGCTTCATCGGCAGCGCGAGCACACGCCCCGACCTCGCCGGTTGGGACCGCCGCGTCGATGAGCTCATGAGGCCCAGCGGCTTCGAGCGGTCGATGCTCTGGTCGGCCGGGGGGCTCTACTACTCCAACCGCCACCGGAACTACCCGAACCGCTTCCTGTCGCAGCTGCTCACCACCCCGAGGCTCGCGTCGGCGTTCGATGAGCGTTCCGGGCTGCCGAAGCTCGCCGATAGCGGGCACCAGCTCGGCCTGTGGTGGGGCCGCTCGACCAGCGTCTCGCGTGCGTGGGACACCCCGCAGCACGAGCCGCTGAACCTCAACCGGCCCGACACCGTGCGGCTCGCGCTCGACGAGATCAGCCTCGCGGACCGCGCCGGGGCGACGTTCATCGGCCTCGACGCGTTCACCACGAAAGAGATGCCGCTGTGGCAGCAGTACGAGTGGATCATCAGGCTCCGCCAGATGTACCCGCACATGACGTTCGTCGCCGAGCCCATGGCCTGCGACATCCTGCACACGCTCGGGCCGACCTTCGACATCGCCTGGCGCGGCGGCGACCGGACCGGACGCCCCGACACGCGGTACCGCGTGCAGCACCCGCACCACCTGGCCGACTTCTTGCTGCCGGGCCACGAGATGTGGGCGTACTTCAGGTACCAGGGCACGACGCTGCCGCGAAACTCGGCGTGGGTGCAGCGCGACGCCGAGCACCTGGCGCGCAGCGGGCACGTGCCGGTCATCAAGACGCAGAGCCCGATCCCGAACCCCGAGCGGGCGCTCGCCCAGCCGTCGTGGCTCGTCACCGTGCCCGACCGGCTCAAGACGTCGGCGCACCGCACCGCGAACCCGCCGGTCCTGTCGATCGCCGGGGCCGGAGACGCGCCCGACGACACCGGCGACGGGCAGCAGCCGGGCCGCGACAGGGATGGCGACGGGGACACAGGCGGCGATGGATCGGCTGACGGCTCGGGCGGTGGTTCGGGCGACGGCTCAGGAGACAGCTCGGGCGACGGCCGGGGCGGGTCAGCCGGCGGCGGCGATGACGCTGGCCCGGACCTCGCGAACACCCGCCCGTTCATGCTGCCAAACGGACGCGTGATCCGGCTGCCGATCATCAAGACCGGGAAGTAGCCGGGGCAGACGCCGAGTCCGCACGCAACGGGCTCGGCGTTCGCGTCAAAGGCGGGGGCGGAGCCATTCCCATTGCGACGCGAGGCCGTCTCTCACGGGCGTCTCACAGGTGTAGCCAAGCTCGGCCTTCGACCGTGTGAGGTCGGCCCAGGTCCGCTCGACGTCGCCCGGCTGCATCGGCTTTCGCTCGACGTTCGGCTGCTTGCCCACCGTCTCGCCGATGGCGGCGATCAGGTCGTCGAGGCGCATCGGGTGATCGCCGCCGAGGTTCCAGATGCGGTAGCCGTGGTCGTCGATGCGGTCCATGGCGGCGACGATGCCGCGGACGGTGTCGGCGACGAACGTGTAGTCCCGGCTGGTCGAGCCGTCGCCGAACATGCCGATGGTCTCGCCGCGCTCAACCAACCGCATGAACTTGTTGATCGCAAGGTCCGGCCGCTGCCGGGGGCCAAAGACAGTAAAGAACCGCAGCATCGCGACGGGCATGCCCGTGAGATGGTGGTGCGTGTGGGCGATCAACTCGCAGCTCCGCTTGGTCGCGGCGTACGGGCTGATCGGGTGCTCGACCGGGTCGGTCTCGGCGAAGGGTGTCTTGTCGTTGTTGCCGTAGACCGACGAGCTGCTGGCGATGACCAGCCGCTGCGCGCCGGCCGCCCTCGCGCACTCCATCACGACCGATGTCGCCGCAACGTTGGCGTGGGCGTAGGCGATCGGGTCCGCGATGCTCGGGCGCACGCCGGCCTTGGCGGCAAGGTGCACGATGGTCTCGGGCTTTGTATCGATCAGGACGCGCGTGAGCGCCGCGTGGTCGTTGAGGTCGAGCTCGTAGAAGGCGAAATCGCCGCCGGCCTTCTCGATCTCGTCGAGGTTCGACCGCTTGGCGGCTCTGTCGTAGAAGGGGTCGAAGTTGTCAACGCCGACGACGCGATGGCCCCGGGCGAGCAGCGCCTCAGAGAGGTGCGAGCCGATGAACCCGGCCGCGCCGGTGACCAGAACAGTTGGATACGCCACGCACTCGCTCCGAACGTCGCCGAGTCCCCGTGACCCGGGACGACCACCCTACGCCGCCGCACGGGCACCCCGCACGGCGGGTCGCCGGCGACGCGTCAGGAGATGCTTGGCATCGGCAGACACCGGCGGGGGCTCAACCGACATCCCCGGACCGGGCGATGACAGAACGCGTTCAGCGGCCGGGCCACCATCGTGTCGTCGCCGTTCGCGGCGGCGAGTCGGTCCGCGTTCGGGCTACACAAACCAAAAACAAAGCAGGGCGCCATCGTGAAACAGCGCCCCGCTGGAGGAGAGAGAGATCAGATTATGATACGTGTTATCGGCGTAAATGTTCAAGAAACCTTCACCATGCTTTACAAGATCGCCTAATTTGACATCTGAATACGATCAAAAACAAAACAAATCGTCAAGGCCGGGCCGAGTTGTCAGCGAGTGGTGGAGCAATGGTGTGCCTACGGCGCGCAACGTCGCGGCGTGTGCACGGCACACCTGGTCTGTGGGCGGCGACCCGGCGACGGCCTGCGAACCAGGGAGCGCACGCGTCGAGCCGGCCCGCGGGTCCGGAGCAATCGACAGCGCTCCGGCTACTGCGGGTCGGGCGTCGGGGTGGGCACGGACTCGAGGTCCGGCGCGGCCGGGCCGTCGGGCGTCGGCTCTGAAGGCTGCGCCCGCCGCTCGGCGAAGCGATCGAGCAGGCGGCGGAGCCGCTGCGCCCGGCGGGGCTCCTTGACGTCGGCGAGCTGACGCCGAAGCCGCTCGGGCAGGGCCTCCATGTTCACCGTGCCGTCCTGACGAAAGAACGCCGCGGTATCGACGGGGGCGGCGTTGAGCTCGTCGGCGTATCGCTTCTCTCGGGCCTCGCGGGCGCGGCGTTCGAGCAGGGTGTCGATCGCCGCGTCGGCGTGCTCTCGCTGGGGGCCGGTCAGCTCCGCGAACACCCTGGCCTGCAGGTCCGCCGTGGAGGGCCCTGTGCGGAGCAGCGCCTGAAGCTCGGAACGCGCGGCCCGCTGGTCCTGGCTCAGCTTGTCGTAGGCGATGCGCTCCGGCAGCACGCCGCCCCGGACGCGGAGGGCGTTGAGCGTGTCTGCGTGCTCGGCGCGGTGTGCGCGGACAGCCGCGTGGTGATCACGGGTGATCGCCCGGATCGCTGCGCGCTGCGCAGCCGTCATGCGGACGGCGTCGGGCGTGTCCTCCTTCGACATCGCATCGAGGATCTCACGGAGGTCCTTCGGCGGCAGCTGGCGGACCTGGCCCATCTGCATGCCGGTGGATCGATCGGACGTGAGGCCCTGCTCCATCCGCTCGGGCCGGGTCTGCCTGACCTCCGGCCCGGCCAGCGGCGCCGGGTCGGACTCATCCGCCTGCCCGCGGGCGCACGAACACGCCGCGAGAAGGAGGGGCACAACCAGCACGGCGTGGATCGGGCGTTGCAAGTCGGCTTCTCCCCGGGGCGAAGGCGAGCCCGGTTTCTCGCGGTTTCCTAGCATCCCTCGAACGGGCCTCGGGCACAACCCCGGGCCCAGCAATCGATCGAGAGGCACCCATGTCCGGACTCAGCAAGGACTTCGTTCGCGCCGCACTGGCACAGGCCGCGGGCCCGGACGGCGAGCCCTTGGGCAAGCGCCTCGAGTGGGTCGCAACGTGCGACGCCTATGCCAGCGTGAAGCTCGACGCGAACGACGTGACGGCCAAGGGCGACCTGGACGCGCTCGCCAGGCGGGTGCACGGCGCGGTGCGGGCCGCGGCCGGCGAGAAGGGCGTCGCGCTCGCGACACTGATCGTCGAGCTGGTCGACAAGGCGGGCAGCGTCAAACTCTCAAGCACGACGGGCCCCAAGCCCGGCGAGGACATCACGGCGAAGCTGGCGGCCGAGGGCCAGGCTACACCCGGCACGCCTTCGGCGGCACCGGCGCAGAGGCCCTCACAGCCCCGAACCCCGCAGGAAGAAGCCAGCGCGCTGCCGGGCGTGAAGCACGTCATCGCCGTGGGCGCGGGCAAGGGCGGCGTGGGCAAGAGCACGGTGAGCGTCAACCTCGCGGTCGCCCTCGCGCGGCGGGGCCACGCGGTCGGGCTGATGGACGGCGACATCTACGGCCCGTCGCTGCCCACCATGCTCGCGCTCGACGCCCTCGACCTGAACGTGCGCGAGAAGATGATCGAGCCGTTCTACACCCACGGCATCAGCGCGGTGACCATCGGCAAGATGGTCGACCCGGAGAAGCCGTTGATCTGGCGCGGCCCGATGGCGCACGGCGCGTTCAAGCAGCTTACAGAACAAACGAACTGGGGCGAGCTCGACTATCTCATCATCGACCTGCCGCCCGGCACGGGCGATGTTCCGCTGACGATGGCGCAGAGCATGCAGCTGACGGGCGCGGTGATCGTGTGCACGCCGCAGAAGGTCGCGCAGGACGACGCGGTCCGCGCGGTGCGCATGTTCCAGCAGCTCGGCATCGACATCCTGGGCGTCGTCGAGAACATGAGCGAGTTCATCGGCGACGACGGCACGCACTACGACATCTTCGGCAAGGGCGGGGCCGAGCGCATGGCGCAGCGCATGGGCCTGCCGTTCCTGGGCGATGTGCCGATCAACACCAGCCTGCGGTCCAACAGCGACAAGGGCGACCCGTCGGCCAACTTCAAGGCCAAGACCGCGGGCGGCGACGCGCTGCCGACGGCGCTCGAGAAGCTCGCGCAGAACCTCGAGAGCCAGGTCGCCCTCGCGGGGCTGCGGCAGGGGAAGATGAAGCCCAAGCTGACGATCAGCTAGTTCATCTATCGCAACGGCTTCGGCGACCCGGGCGACTTCAAAGACGGCTGTTGCCGACCCCCGTGCAATACCAGCGGCGTTATGGCGTTGGGCCCTCCGAACACGGAGAGATTGATTATGCCGAACCGCTCGCTTCTTGCGCTCTGCATCGCCGGTGCTGTTACCGCGACTGTGAATGCCCAGCCGGTGTTCCGCTTTGTTGACCCCCTCGATACGGGGCCCGGGATCGTCGAGGCCGAGCTGCCGAACGCGGGCGATGTGCCGCAGCGGCATGTTGTCGCGCCGGCGCTGGGCGAGCCCCGCGATATCTTGCTCGTGTGGCTCCCCGGCAGCGGCGCGGCGCCGACGCAGTACCTCGAGTTCACGCGCGCCGCCGCCGAGAACCGGCTCGATGCCGTGGGCCTGGTCTACCTGAGCTGGCCGCCGGTCAACGACATCACCACGAACAGCACCGACCCCGATCTGCCGGCGGCGATTCGCACCGAGCGGCTGTTCGGCGCCGACGCGACCGATGTCATCGACGTCGGCTTCGCCAACAGCGTCGAGAACCGGCTCGTGAAGCTGCTGGAGGATCAGGCCGCGGCGTTCCCGGGCGAGCGGTGGGCGTCGTACCTGCTGCCGGATGGCTCGCCCGACTGGTCGAGGATCGCGGTCGCCGGCCACTCGCAGGGCGCTGGGCACGCGGCGTTTCTTGGCAAGCGCAAGTCAATGGCCGGCGTGCTGATCCTCGCGGGGCCGGGCGACTTTGTGCAGGACCTCGGCACCGCGCCGTGGCTGTTCGAGCCCGGCGCGACGCCCGCGGCGCGCACGGTCGCGTTCACGCACGTCGAAGACCGCACGGCCGCCGGCTTCTTCTCCAATCAGCGCATCCTCAACCTCAACGCGTTCGGCGAGGTGCAGAACATCGACGGTCTGAGCACCCAGCAGATCCGATCGCAGATGCTCGCGTCAACGGCGGCCTTCCCGGTGAACTCCAACGGCCACGCCGCGGTGGTCGTCGATGACCGGCTCGCGCGCGACGCCAGCGGCGATCCGATCTATCGGCCCGCGTGGGACGCCATGCTCCGCGTGCCGACGCGCTGCTCCGCCGACACCAACCGCGACGGCTCGCTCACGCCGGCGGACTTCACGGCCTGGGTGATCGCCTTCAACACGGGCCGGGCCCGGTGCGACCAGAACGCCGACAACGCGTGCACGCCCGCCGACTTCAACGCCTGGATTGTGGCGTTCAACGCGGGCTGATGACGCGACTTACACGGCTTTGATCATTCTCGGAACCCAATCCGGGGTTGGGCGTCTCAAGGCTCATCGCACCTGCCTCGGCGGTCGCCGGGGCCCGGAGATGAGCCATGCCGAAGAGACCGATGCTCGCCGTCTGCGCGTTTGTATTCGCGCTCCCAGTGTCTGCGCAGCCGCAGGCGGTGATCCGCGTGCCGCAGGACGCGCCGTCGGTCGGCGAGGCGCTCATCGGCGCGGCCGGTGACACCCGAATCGAGCTCGCGGCGGGGCGTTACCGTGAAGTGGTTGTCGTGGAAGGGGTGTCGCTGACGCTCGCGCCGCAGGCCGGGGCCGAGGGGCGGGTGTCTTGGTATGCGGATCTTGATGAGGACGGTGTGGCGATCGAGATCATCGGAGCGCCGACGGTGCGGCCCGTGGTGACGATCGAGGGGATCGAATTCTTCCGGGCCGGCATCGATGCGCAGCTCGCGAGCCTGGAGGTCAGGTCGTGCTCGTTCACGGGCGGGGGCGTGGACGCGGCGAGACCGCTGCGGCTCATCGATTGCGAAACCTCGGTGGTGCAATCTGCCTTTACTTCCGCCGACATGCCATCGAGCGGCGGCGCGATCTTCGCGTCCGGCGGCGAGCTGTACATCGCAGACTCGACGTTCGACGATTGCTCGACCGATGGCAGCGGCGGTGCTGTCTTCACCAGGTATTCGAATACCGCAACGATCGAGTCGTGTGTGTTCGATCGCTGCTTTGCCGGACAAGGCGGCGGCGCGGTTCACGGTCAGCTGCTGACGCTTGTTGGCTGCGTCTTCGAACGGAACGAGACATGGTCGAGCGGCGGCGCTGTCGAGCTGATCGGACAGTTCTGGGAGAACAGTGTCGATTCCTGCAGCTTCAGCTTCAATCGAGCCGTCTTTGACGACATCAGGTCGGGCGGCGGCGCAGTCTCTGGAGCGGGGATCATTGAGCGATCCACCTTTGACGATAACAGCGGCGGCGTCGGCGGAGCGGTCTTGATGACCGGTGGCCGCATCGTTGATAGCACATTTCGAAGGAATCAAGCGACCCGCTTCGGGAGCATCGGCGGTGCCGCTTGTCTCGACCCCGGAGACGTCGAGGGTTGCGTGTTCATCCGGAACCGCGCCGACGAGGGCGGCGCTGTCTTCAGCCCGTTTAGTGGTCTCGGTCCCTCAACGGTGACTCGCAGCGTGTTCGCCGCAAACAGCGCGAGGATCGGCGGGGGTGTGAGCACCGTGCGGACCGTCAACCAGTGCGTCTTTCTCGATAACTTCGCCGCGGCCGGTGCCGCCGTGTGGCCCGGGCGGCGCGAGAACGAGGTTTCTCATTCTGTGATGATCGGGAACATCGGGCCCGCTGTGTCGTGGGTGTTCAACCCGCAAGGCGTCACCGAGGACGACGTCACCTTCCCGGCGGCCTGCGTCTTTGGTGCGGGGCAGACCGTGAGCGTCAACGGCCTCGCGCCGCAGTCTCGCTTGGTCGCCTGCATCGGCGACCCGGCGATCATCGGCCCCGGCGCGATCGACCTCGACCCGATGTTCACACGCATGCCGAGCGACGGCGGCGACGGCTGGGGCGATGACCCATTCACGCCCGGTGTCGATGAGTCGCTCAACGACGACTTCGGCGACCTCACACCGCTGCCGGGTTCGCCGCTGATCGATGCGGCCCCGCTGCTGACGGGCATGCCCGCGCTCGACATGGCCGGCAACCCGCGGGTGCACGACGACCCGGGCATCCCGACGGCTCGGCCCGACATCGGGCCCTATGAGTTCCAGGGCGCGAGCTGCCTGCCGGATGTCAACGGCGACGGGTCCGCCACGCCCTCTGACTTCGGCGCGTGGCTCGACGCGTTCAACGCACGATCGCCGCTGGCCGACCAGAACCGCGACGGCCGGGTCTCGCCCAACGATCTGCACGGCTGGGTGCTGCGGTACGGCGAGGGCTGCCCGTAACCGGTGCTCGCGCCGCAGCGCCCCGTGAAGATCCGCGATTCTTCTTGCCGACCGGGCCCGGTGCCTGTAGCGTTGCGGCATGAACACACACCGCGCCATTGCTCTCGCTGTCGGGTTCTCGGTCGTGCCGGCCGGATCGGCCTGGGCCCAGCCGATCGAGCTGACCGTCGACCCCGCCCAGTCGAGCATCAGCGTCGATGTTGAGCTCGTGACACCCATCGGCACGCAGTCGAGCATGGACAGCTCGCCCGTTGAGGGCACCGCCTCGATCGAGCTCGATGACACGAGCGCCCCCGCCTCCATCACGCTGACCGACTACGCGTTCACCGCGCAGCAGGACCTCGACTTCGCGTACAGCTTCGGGTTTCTCGGCACCGTGACCGGCGTCGGCTCGGGGCTCGGCCTCCGGCAGCCGACGGGCAGCCCGCCGACCACGGGCCCGGTCGATGTCGCCGGCGCGTTCTCGCTGCTCGGCGTGCCTAACCAGCCCGTCGGCGCGATCGACGCATCGGGCACCGGCGTGATCGGCGGGACCATCGGCATGGTCTCGATCGAACTGGGCACGCTCGACCCGACGATCGTCGATGCCACCGGCACGGTTGTCGTCGCCGGCGATCAGGTGATCGTCACGGTGACGGTGCCGATCAGCACGTCGCAAGACGCCGGCTCGGGCGTGATCGCCAACATCACCGGCTCCGCGTCGGTCGTCGCAACCGGGACGATCCCCGCCGACGACTGCCCGGCCGACGTCAACGGCGACGGCGAGCTGACGCCCGGCGACTTCAACAGCTGGATCCTTGCCTTCAACACGCAGTCGCCCGAGTGCGACCAGAACGGCGACGGCTTGTGCACACCGGGCGATTTCAACGCCTGGGTGCTGAACTTTAACGCGGGCTGCTGATCAGCGGCGGCGACGGCACGCGACCAGGGCGATCGGCACCAGTGCAGCTCCAGACAACGGCGCGGGGATGACGGTCACCGCGACATCCGTGACCCTGACATCGACGCGCAGGGGCGGGCCACCGGGCGGGCGAGGAGTGAAGAAGTTGAAGGTGGCCTCGACGTTCGGGTCGTTCACATCGACAGACCGCGGCAGCGTGTCCCCATCGACGTCGATCATCCCGAAGTCATTCCCTGGAGGGAACGGCGGATCCTTCAGGTTCAAGAGCTGAGTGAAGAAGGGCACATCCGCCAGCACGGGCCTCGTCTGCATCAGGTCGCCGAAGGTGGGCACGTCGTCGATCACGGCGAGCGCCGTGCCGACGTTGCTCGACGGGTAAAAACTCGGATCGCCCGCGACGTCGAGGGTTGCAAGCCGAAGAAAGACGTTGTCGATCTGCCAGTATGTGATCGACGGATCCTGAAAGACAGCTGATTCCGAGGCGAGCACGGACAGCTCGCCGGTTGTTCCAGCGGTGAACTGGCCGAACCCTGGAAACATGCCGACCAGTCCGCGGTCAATCACCGGGTTGCGTGTCACCAGCAGCTGGAAGTCGTACCGAACCTGGACAGGTTCGACGCCTCTGCTCTGCGCGGAGCAAGACACTGCCGCCACCCCCGCAATGCCCAAGCACATCAAACGAAACACACTCATGATTTGGTCCCCACCTTCCGCGTTCGGAGTGTACTGCATCGGGCCGCCTCGACCAAATCCGGCGTGCGGGACGCAAACGGGCGAATTCGCTTGAGCGGCCCGACCGCCTCCGTCATACTCGGGGCCCGGCGGCCAACGTCTTCGAAGGTTTTGCGCCGTGAAACGAAAGGGAACCACGATGCTGCGTACTCCGCTCACCGTCGCATTCGCCGCAGCCGCGAGCCTCGCGCACGCCCAGGGTGATCAATGGGGCACGGGCCCGGGCGGGAACGCGGCGCGCAACGGCGTCTCGGCCGTTGCCGGGCCTTCGACGCCCGACCTGATCTGGGACGGCTCGACGCGCAGCGACATCCTCGAGACCCAGCCTTTCATCGGTCAGTCGAGCGACGGCAGCTTCTACGTCGTGACGGGCCGGATCGCGAGCTTCACGATCCCGACCGGGTCGTGGATCGTGTGCCAGGACCTGCTCACCGGCGCGCTGCGGTGGGAGATACAGGTGCCGTTCATCGATCGCTCGGGCGATCCGGATTTCGAGGACGAGTGGCGGGGCCGGGTGATCGGCGTGCGCGACGACCGCGTGTATGTCTCTCGCGCGGGCAACACGCGCTCGGCGCCGGTGTACGCGCTCGACGCCGCCGACGGATCGATCCTCTGGGAGAGCGACGATCTGATCACCGACGGCTCGACCGAGGGCGCGAGCTTCGCGCCGGACGGCGACCTGATCATCGGCAGCGGCACTGCCGGCGCGAGCAACCAGATCCCGGGCAACATCATCCGCATCGACGCCGACACCGGCGCGACCGTGTGGAAGACCGACCGGAGCTGCCCGACGAGCAACGGCTGCCAGGCCGCGGTCGCGAACGGGACGGTGTACTACTACCAGGCCGGCGCGTTCGGGCCCGTCATCACCGCGGCCGACCTCGCGACGGGTGCCGAGCTGTACTCGTCGGTCTCGGGCGACCTCGAGGGAGGATTCATCCAGCAGGTCGGCCCGCTCGTGTCGCCCGACGGGACGATCTACGTCGCGCGCGGCCAGCAGGGCCTGCCGGGCGACTTCCCGGGCACTGAGTTCGACACCTTCTTTGCGGTCGATGACACGGGCGCATCGCTCGACGTGCGCTGGGGCATCCCCGCGGGCTTCACGCCATTCGCAACCTTCGGCGTCGCGAGCGACGGCAGCGTGTACGCCTACCGCACGCCGGAAGACGCGGCTGGCGCGCTCACCGGCGACCTTGAAATCCTGCGGCTCGATCCAGCCACCGGGTCGATCCTCGACCGCTCGGACCTGCTGCCGACGACCACGGTCGCGCCGAGCCCGCGGGTCGCGATCGGCGCGGACGACACGGTCTATCTCTCGACCGAAGAGATCCTGATCAGCCTGACGCCCGACCTGCAGGAGAACTGGCGCATCGACGACTGGGTTGACCTCGGCTTCCCGGCGCTCGGCGGCGACGGCGTGCTCGTTGTCTCGAGCGGCGGCACCGACCTCCGCGCGTTCCGGTCGGCCGTGTGCCTGCCGGACACCAACGGCGACGGCGAGCTGACCCCCGGCGACTTCAACGCCTGGGTGCTGGCGTTCAACAACCAGCTGCCGGCGTGCGACCAGAACGGCGACGGCCAGTGCCTGCCGAACGACTTCAACGCCTGGGTGCTGAACTTTAACGACGGCTGCTAGGCAGCGCGCTTTACCGGCCGATCCGGCCATCCGGAGGAGAGAACCGTGTCTAACGAACGACCTGTTTCCACGGCGAGACGCGTCGCGTGCGTGTCCATTCTGCTCATCGCCGGGGCTGCGCACGCGCAGCTCGCCGATTTCGCCCAGGTAACCGAGACGCCGTTCGGCTTCGGCATGTTCGAGCCCTCGCTCTCGGCCGACGGCTCGCGCATCGCGTTCCGCACCACCGCCGACTTCACGGGCCAGAACAGCGACGGATCGTTCGAGGTGTTTCTGTACGACGAGGCGACCGACAGCCTGACGCAGCTCACCAGCACGCCGGGCGGCGGCGGCACCGCGATCGACGCCCCGATGATCACGCCCGATGGATCAAGCGTCGTGTTCCGCAGCCTGTGGGACTTCAACACGCAAGCGCCCGGCGCGACGTTCCAGCTCTGGGAGGTCGGCACCGAAGGCGTCGCATCCGGCGGCACACCGCGGCAGGTCACCGCCAATCCGCCCGGCACGCCCGTGTTCGACCCGCGCCTCTCGGGCGACGGCCGGTTCGCGGTGTTCCTCAGCCGCATCGACCCGACGGGGCAGAACAGCGACGGCAGCCTCGAGGTCTTCCGCACCGAGATCGCGTCCGGCACAACGATCCAGATCTCGGACAACGGCTTCGCCGCGGCGCAGTTCCCAGACATCAACGGCAACGGATCGCGCATCGTCTGGGCCGACCGCAACAACTACGACGGCAGCAACACCAGCGGCGGCCTCGAGATCTGGCTGTGGGACGCGGCGGACGGGATCTCCGCGGTGACCGATCAGCCGACGAGCGGCCTCGAGACAACGCTGCCGCGCATCGACCACGCCGGCCGGTTCGTCTGCTTCGTGTCGCTGTTCGACTTCAGCGGCTCGGGCGCGATCGGCCGAAAGGTGCACGTCGCCGACACCGCCGACGGCTCGATCGAACTCATCACGGACCCCGGCGTGGGCGGCTCGGGCGAGAACGTGCCGGACGCCGAGATCGCCCCGGACGGGTCGGCCGTGTACTTCGAGAGCAACCGCAACCTCGCCGACACCGGCGAGGCGACCAACCCCGACGGCAACCGCGAGCTCTTCGCCTACGACACCGCGACCGGCGGCATCACGCAGCTCACCGATACCACCGGCGGCGTGAGCATCGTCCAGCTCTCCGACGACGCGACCCGCCGCTATGTTGACATCTCGACCACCAACCGTATCGCCTACCGCAGCGAACAGAGCCTCGACCCATCAACCGCCAACGCGGGCGGCAACCTCGACCTGTTCCTGTCCGCCGCGACCGAGCCGCCCTGCCTGCCCGACGCCAACGGCGACGGCAACCTCGACCCGGCCGACTTCAACGCCTGGGTGCTCGCGTTCAACACCCAAGCGCCGGCGTGCGACCAGAACGGCGACGGCCAGTGCACGCCGGGCGATTTCAATGCGTGGGTGCTGAACTTTAACAACGGCTGCTGAGCGGCTTTCGGGTAGGCTCCCGTCATGATGACCTTTCGGTGTTGTGCTGTGCTCTTTGGGATCAGCTGTTGCGCGGTCGCCGGCGGCCAGGCTGTCGACGTGGACAGAGGCGGATTCGTCGCGGGCGGGTCGGATGCCGGCCCGCCGCCGGCGCTCGCGCAACCGTGCATCCCGCCGGCGCGACGGGCCGAGCTCGAGCGGTTCATGCTTCGGCTCGATGCGCAGCTGCCCGGCGACGGCCCAGCGAGCGCCGCACGCCCGCGCGCGTTCCCGCTCTTCGAGTTCTACCCCATCGGCGGCGACATCTACGGCGACCTGTTCATCAACAATTACACCGACCTCAACGGCACCGCGCCAGGCGTGCTCGACTGGGACTGCAGCAACCATACCTACCACACCCATCGGGGCCACGACGTCGGGCTGAAGTCGTTCGAGGAACAGTTCATCGGCGTGCCGATCTTCGCGGCGTTGCCCGGGACCGTGATCGACAGGGACGACGGCCACTTTGATCAGAACACGGTGTGGGCCCAGCAGCCGGCGAACTTCGTCGTGATCGATCACGGCGACATCGAGCCGGGGCTGCGCACCTTCTACTGGCACATGCGCAACGGCTCGGTGCTGCCCCAGATCGGCGATCGCGTCGAGGCTGGTCAGCAGATCGGGCTGGTCGCTTCGAGCGGCAACTCGGACGGCCCGCACCTGCACTTCGAGGTCTGGCGCAACGGGTCGTGGGTCGAGACGATGTCCGGGCCGTGCTCGCCGTTCCAGAGCATGTGGGCGAACCAGTGGCAGAAGCCCACCGAGCACTACACCCGCGATTTCGGCTTCTTCCGCGAGCTGTTCGACCCGGCGTGGCAGCGGCCCGAGCCGTTCCCGCGCGATCGCGCCGTGACGCTCGACACCGACCGCGTGACGTACTGGACGATGGGCAACTTCCTGCCGCAGGACACGACCTACCGCTTCCGGTTCTACATGCCGGGGGGCCAGCTCGACTTCGACTCGGGGACGAGGCCGCTCGGCTTCACGTCGGCGGGCTTCTCACGCTTCTACTGGGCGTTCTTCTACTGGAACATCGCCGACATGCAGCGTGTGCCGGGCGTCTGGACGGTGGCGTTCGACCTCAACGGCGTGCGGCAGGTCACGACACCGATCACGGTGCTCGACGACGGGGAGAACTACGTCAACCAGCCGCCGCTGCCGGTCTTCCCGACGCTCGAGCCGGCGAACCCCGATCCCGACGACGCGATCGTCGCACGCATCAACTCCGATCTCGTCATCGACGACATCGAGCACGATCTTGTGCGATACCGTTACACGTGGACGATCGACGGCGTCGTGGTGCGCGACGTGATCTCGGCGGGCCACGCGGACATGATCCCGAGCGTCAACGCCTTTGGCGGCGGATCGGCCGTCCGCGTCGACGTGACGCCCAGCGATGGGACCGACGAGGCCATCACGACCGCCGCCGAGGTGACCGTCTCGCAGCCCTGCCCGGCCGACACCAACGGCGACGGCCAGCTCTCGCCCAACGACTTCAACGCCTGGATTCTTGCGTTCAACAACCAGTCCCCCGCGTGCGACCAGAACGGCGACGGCGACTGCCGCCAGAACGACTTCAACGCGTGGATCCTGAACTTCAACGCGGGCTGCTGAAGGAGAACGGCATGCTTCGAGCACTGCTTGTTTCGATCGCGATCACGGCCGCATGGTCTGCCGATGCACAGGTTGACCTTCGGCCGGTCGTACGTGAAGGTGATCCGGTTCCAGCGCTCGGCGACGGAGTCGTTGTCGATCGCTTCGGTGGACTCAACGGGTTTGGCGGGTTTTCTCCTTCACTCGGGAACGACGGCACGGTTGCGTTCGCGGTGCTTCTCGCTGGACCCGGCGTCAACTTCGCCAACAACGAAGCCATCTTGCGCGGACGCAAGGGGGAACCACTCGAGGTCATCGCGAGGACCGGTGATCAAGCGCCGGGCTTTCCTCCGGGCGTCACCCTCGATGTCACAGGCCCGCCGACAATCGGCAAGGACGGCCGGATCCGATTCGATACCTTCGTCAACACGCCCACTGGGTCCGATCGCGTCGAGTACATCACCGATGCAAGCGGACGGGCGCTGCCGTATCTAGTGCCGCCCGCGGACGTCTCCCACATCGTTCAAGGCGGGGAACTCACGAGCACGAATATCTGGACAACAAATGTACGTGGCGCACTCATTTCCAGCGGCTTTATCCGAACAACGAACCCGGACGATCCGACCATCGGCGTGGTGTTCATCGACGACCCGACCGATGGCTTCTCGCTGGTCTACCGGTCGGACGAGCCCCTGCCCGGTTTACCCGCGAACGTCAGTCCCCAGTTCATCTCCCAGGGGAACTCCGTTCTGACCGAGTCGGGGCATACCGCGTTCCGCGTCGAGCTCTCGGGGTCCACCGTCGGTTCGGCGAACCGCAACGCGATTTACCGACGGCTCAACGGAGGCCCGCTCGAGTACATCGCCCGCTCGCAGGACCCCATACCGGGCGAGAACCCGGGCGTGACGTTTTCCTTCTCCAGTATGGATAACCCGCTGCTTCAAGAGTCGGGAGAGCTCATCTTCTACTCGATCCGTAGCGGGACGAGTATGCCTGGACAGTTGGCGCGAACTCTCTTTAGCGTGTCACCGAGCGGCGAGTACGGTATTTTGGCGACCGCCGGAATCGCACCTCCGGGCACACCTGACGGCGAGGTCATCGACCAATTGCGGCCGCTCCGTACCGAACCGACGCAGGACGGGACGATCGGTGTCGCAGGGAGGTTTGAAGACGTCGGCGACGATTTCTATGCATTGCTGGCACAGGACGGCACGATGCGCGTTGTCGCGTTTGACGGTCCTGCCCTGCCACAGATCACACCCGAAAGCAAGCTCATCGGCTTTCGTGCCGTAGGGCTCAATGACAGAGGACAGTTTGTATTCTCAGCCTTCGTCGATCCTCTTCCCAATCTGCCGCGGTCCGGCGAAGCGGTTTTGGCGACCGACGCGACCGGTTCGGTCCACCCGCTTGCGCTGATCGGTATGACTGTCGACGCCGATCCAGATCCGTCGGTCACCGATCCGCGGGAGCTACGACAGATTTTCGATCGTTTCGAACTCAACGACGCTGGTGATGTCTTGCTGTGGGTCGACTTCACATTCACCGGGCAGCAAGCCCTATTCCTCGCGAAAGTCCCCGATGACTCGTGCCCGGCCGATACCAACGGCGACGGCCAACTCTCGCCCAACGATTTCAACGCATGGATCCTCGCCTTCAACAACCAATCCCCGGAGTGCGATCAGAACGGCGACGGCGATTGCCGACAGAACGACTTCAACGCGTGGATCCTGAACTTCAACGCGGGGTGCTGAGCGGAGGGGTCCGCGAGATCCGGACAGGGTGCTTGTGCGGGGGGCCGCTCCCGAGTACGGTCGGTGCTCGCCCTTTGTGGAGCAGACCGATGAGACCTTCGCCGGACATGTCGCCCGCCCTCTGCGTCGCCGGGTTGGCTCTGTGCGTCGCGAACGTTGCCCAGGGGCAGCACGCGGTGTCACGGGCGGTGTACCGCGCTGTCGCGACGACCGGCGAGCCCGTTCCCGGCGGGCTGCCGGGCGAGGTGTACGAGTGGATGCGGTCCACGCCGGTGCTCAGCGGCGACGGCAGCGTGCTCTTCCAGGCCCGAACATCGACGGATCGCGATGTACTGATCCTCGACGACGGTGAGGCCCGCCTGGTGCTCGCCACATCGGACACGCTGCCCGCGACCGGGCCACGGATCACCTCAATCGATATCGGTGCAAGCATCGTCGCGGCGGACGGGAGCGTCACGCAACGCGTCGGCATGGAACAGGACGGCGTGTGGGGTCGCGGTCTGATCCAGATCGACGCCGCGGGCGTCATCACCGTGATCCTCCGCGACGGTGACCCCGTGCCGGGCCGGGCGGACGGGCTCGTGATCGACGGCGTCGGAACGGATTTCGCGGTGTCGGACTCTGGCGATGTTGCCGCGATCGTCGGCTTCACAGACGCGATGGACGGCTTCGGCGGCTTCGGCGTGCTCATCTGGCGCGACGGCGTCGCGACCATCGCCCGCGGATCCGGCGACCCATCGCCGGGCGGCACACCGGGGCACGAGGTCAGCTTCATCCGCGGCTGCAGCATGTCGCCCGACGGCACGGCGCGCTGGCTCGCGGCGGCTCTCGAGCCGGGCGTCTCCGGACTCGAGTGGTTCACAGAGTCGATCGCGCCCAGCGACGCGCAGCCCAGCGTCGATCTTGCGATCTCGGGCGCAGCGCCCGGCCCGGGCGCGACGGCGCAATTCGACGATGCAACGTCATCGCCCGTCACCAGCGCCGGCATGACAGCGATCGGTGTGAGCATCGATGCCCCCGACATCGGCCCTTCCAGCAGCAGGGTGTCGTTCGTCAGACGGCGACGGGGCCCGAGCTCGTCGCCGGAACCTGGCAGCCCGCGCCCGATGACGTCGGCGGCGTTGAACTCTTCCGCGTCGAACCGGTCTCCATGGGCACCGATGGCACGATCGCGCTCGAGGGCGACTTCGAGCACCCCATGTATGGCCGATCGCGCCTGCTGATGTCCGCATCGCCAACCAACGAGATCAGCGTCATCGCGGCGGCACACCAGCCCGCTCCAACGCTCGTACCCGGGCAAACCTTTGACTCGTTCCGATCCAATCGAAGGCTCCCCGCCCCGGTCTTCACCAACACGCTGGGCCAGTCGATGTTCTTTTCACGTCTCATGCCTTCACGAACTGACGCGCTCTGGCTTCACGACCCATCGGCCGGCGGGCGCACGCTCTTCCCGCTCGTCGTCGAGGACTCGGCCGTGACCGTGCACACCGATTCGGGAACGGAACAACGCACGATCGACTTCGTTCAGGACTTCTATGTTCCAGGCTTTGAAGCGCGGGCCTGTGCCGAGAACGGCCGACCCTCCCCCTTCGCCGATGACGGCTCCGTCGTGTTTCTGGCCAGCGGCGACGTCAACGGCGACGGGCAAGAGTTCATACTCACAGCGCGAATCGAAGCCGTACCCTGCCCCGCCGATGTCAACGGCGACGGCCAGCTCAACCCCAACGACTTCAACGCCTGGATTCTTGCGTTCAACACCCAATCTCCCGCGTGCGACCAGAACGGCGACGGCGACTGCCGGCAGAACGACTTCAACGCCTGGATCCTGAACTTCAACGCGGGCTGCTGAGGAGGCCAACGAGATGCGAACGCTGATGCTTGTTTCCGCAGTCGCGGCCGCGACGCTGTCGCACGGACAGTCGCGCGTGTACCGCACCGTCATCACCGGCGGCGACCCGGCGCCGGGCTTCACCGCGGGGAGCACGATCAGCGGGATGGGCCGGCCCACCATCGATCCATCGGGCCGGGTCGCCTTCGTTGGCACCGTCGTTCTGCCGTCCGGCGATCGCGAGACGGTGTTGTACCGCGAGACCGATGCGGGCCTTGAGCCGGTTGTTGCCTACGGCGACGTGCTGCCCGGCGCGGGCACCGACGAGCTGCTGAGCTTCTACTACGCCGCGCCCGACCGGAACTCCCTTCGCCGCGGCTTCCCGCAGCAATCAGCCAGCGGTGAGCTGTTCTTCTACGCGGCGACGAACGACTTTGAGTTCACACGTCGCGGCATCTGGCGCGTCACAGCCGAAGGCATCGTCGAGAACGTCGCGTACACGGGCGATCCTGTGCCGGGCACCGACCTCACAGTCGAGCCCTTCACCAACCCGAGCACCACGCGGGCCGAGGGGACGACCGAGATCTTCAACGTCTCGTCAAGCGGCGATGTGCTCTACAAGGCCGAGCTCTCGGGCCCGGGGATCGGCAACCAGAACGACCGCGCGCTCATCCTGGTGCCGGCGGGCAGCGAAGAGGTCGTGCTGGTGACTCGCGACGGCGACCCCGTGCCGGGCCGGCCGCGCGAAACGTTCTTCCCGAGAGACGGCATCGTCACCGGCGACGGCACCGTGTATTACAAGGGCAGCATCACCGGCGCGGGCAATAACAGCGACGACCGCCAGCGCATCCTGAGGCGGCTGCCCGACGGCACCAAAGAGGTCGTGTTCAGCAACGACCTCCGCCTGCCGGGCTTCGGCTCGGGATTCACGATGGGCGACTTCAGCTACGACGTCACCGACGGCGGGCACCTGATCGTCACGGGGACGATCGACGGCCTCGGCATCCCGCCCGACACGGACCGCGCGATCTTCAGCGATCGGCGTGGCAGCGGGCTCGAGCTCGAGTACCGCGAGGGCATGCAGGTGCCAGGCTTCCCGGCGGGCGCGTACTACGAGTGGCTGGTCGAGGGCTACATGAGCGACGACCTGACGATCGGGTTCATCGCGCAGGTCGGCGCGACCGCGACAACGCCGGGCTTCACCGCGTTCTTCACCGAGAACGGCCCGCTGCAGGTCAACCCGGTCATCACCGAGGGCGACACGCTGCCGTGGCTCGCGCCGAACATACGCATCGACCGCTTCGAGTGGCAGTTCTCATCGGAGAACAGGGGCCCGAGACCAGTCATCTCGCCCGCGGGCTTCCCGGCGATGGAGGCGGGGCTCTACGAGCCCGGTCTCGACCAGTCCGCGATCATCCTGACATCCGACGGCGGAAGCTCGCCCATGCTCGGGGTCGAGATCGGTGCGCTCGTCGAGACGCCGATCGGGCCGCTGCCGGTTTTCAGGACTGCGTTCGACATCGAACACGGGATCAACGCGAGCAACATGATCGCCACACGCGTGAGCGCCCGGCAGGACCCGTGGTCCGACAGCTACGGCGCCGTCGTCGTCAGCGAGCTCGCGCCGTGCATCGCCGACACCAACGGCGACGGCCAGCTCGCTCCAAATGATTTCAACGCGTGGATCTTGGCCTTCAACAACCAATCCCCAGCGTGCGATCAGAACGGCGACGGCGACTGCCGGCAGAACGACTTCAACGCGTGGATTCTGAACTTCAACGCGGGCTGCGAGTAGGCCGAGAAAGCGGCGAAGTTTGGCGTTGCTCCATTTCGATAAGCACATTAACCTTGAGCCGGAGGCCCGTCCGTGCGCTCACTGCTCGCTGCTGCCATGTCTGTTCTTGCCGCTTCGGTCCATGCCGACATTCTGAACGTGCCGGGGGAGTTCCCAACGATCCAAGCGGCGCTCGATGCCGCGCAGGACGGCGACGAAATCGTGCTGGCCGCCGGGCGTCATGAGATCGCGTCAACGCTCATCGAACCCGCCGTTCCGATCGCACTCGTCATTCGGAGCACCGACCCCGCGGATCCCGCGGTCCGCGATGCGACGGTGCTCGTCCGACCCGCCGACCAGCCCGCCTTCATTCTCACCATCACTCCGAGCCTCGTGTTTCGCGGCCTGACGTTCGAATCAGCATCAGACAGTGCGGCGTTCCTCCACGCCAGCTACCTCGGCGACGGCTTGGGTGATGGCAGATTCAGAGTCGAGTTCGATCGCTGCGCATCAACCGGTGTGCGCGCCAGCGATTTCGCCGCTCTGGACGTTGACCTGATCGGCGACCCGCTCACGCATTCGATCGATCTGCGCGTGCTCTCGTGCGACTTTGACCAAGCGTGGAGCGGCATGCGGAGCGCACAGGGCACAGCTTTCGTCCGCGACACGAGTATGAACCAATCGAAAGGCGGCATCATCGCCTTCCGCGGGATCGATGCCGCCGATTCAACGTTCGAGCGCGTGCGAGGCGATGTGTTCCGCGGCGGGAGCAACGGGGGCGTTTCCACCATCGCGGACTGTGTATTCATGGATAACGACGGCCGAGCCATCGATATGGGGGGCGAGCTCACGGTCTCGCGCATCTCCGTGACCGGCGGCGCTGGAATCGCGCTCTCAAGCGCCGGGCCGTTCCGTGTGAGTGACTCGACCTTCACCGACGTTTCGGGCAGCGCGATCGAGGGGAACGATCCGATCGTCCAGCGGTGCACATTCACCGGCGGAGACGCGAGCTTCGGCGCGGTGCACTCGTTCGGGAGCGGCACCCTCATCGAAGACTGCGACTTCATCGGCAACTGGGGCAGCTTCGCCAGTGCGATCGAGATGCACCTACCGCTGGATGACGGCACAACGGTCGTTAGGCGGTCTCGGTTCATCGGCAACTCGCCGCGAGAGTTCGATGGCTTCAACACCGCGACGATTCAGGTGCTCGGGACCGGGCCACGCGATCCGGAGTCGAGCCTCATCGTCGAAGACTGTCTGTTCGCAAACAACACCGCGGCCAGGGGTGGGGTGTTCACCATGACGGCGCGGAGGCTGGGAGGACAGATTCTGTTTCGTCGATCGACATTCGCCGGCAACCGAGCGGACGACGGAGCGGTCTACTGGAACGGACGCGAGCTCGGCCCGCTCCTCGATACGCGGGCTGGGATTGATCGCGTTGTCGAGTTCGAAGGGTGCCTGTTCGTGGGCAACACCGCCGAGAGGAACCCGATCGCGCAAGGTGCGGCAACATTCACCGGCTGCACGATCGTAGAGAACGTCGCACAGATCGACGGCACGCTCGGCATCGGTACGTTCGCGTTCCGCGACAGCATCTTCGTTCCGGATGACCCGGCGAAACCAGTTCTGGGCACACCGGGATCGGGCGACTTTGTGCCGACGCTGACTGCGGCATCCTCCGTCGTGCCCCCGAGCGTTCAGGGCACCAACATCACATCCCTCGACCCCCTCTTCATCCGCCCACCCACCGACGGCGGCGACGGATGGGGCGACGACCCCACGACCCTCGACATCGACGAGTCCCTCAACGACGACTTCGGCGACCTGCGTCTGCTGCCCGCGTCGCCCGCGATCGATGCCGGCACGAACGACTTCTTCACGCCTGGCGACGTCGATCTCGACGGCAACCCGCGTCTCGCCGACGACCCGGGCATCCCCGGCGCAAACGTCGACATCGGCGCGTACGAGTTCCAGGGCACCACGTGCCTCGCCGACGTGAACCAGGACGGCAGCATCACGCCCAACGACTTCAACGCATGGATCCTGGCGTTCAACGCCAACAGCCCGCTGGCCGACCAGAACCGCGACGGCGAGGTCCGGCAGAACGACTTCAATGCCTGGATCCTGAACTTCAACGCCGGCTGCCCCGGCTGATTTCGTCAACGAGCGCTGCGAGTGCCATCCAGGCCCGGGGGGCCGCGACGACGGCACGCAACCGGCCGAGGCGGGCTTGCGTTCTATTCTGCCTTTGGTATCCTCAATTGAACGGTGTTCGCGGGCAGCGCCCACGGCGGGCGTGGGTGCGTCGCGGATCGAACCACCTGTCAGGAGCACGAAGCATGTCACACGCGGCACCCGTCCGGACAGGTCTCTCGAGGAACGCGCTCGCCCTCGTGCTCGCCGCGACCACTTGCGGCGCTCAGGCGCAGACGATCGAGTACCGGCCCATCCTCCTGTCGGGCCAGCAGGCGCCGGGGCTGCCGGCCGGGGTGGTGTTCGACCGCCCCATCGGCGTTGGCTACTCGCCGGTGCCTCAGATCGATGACGCCTCGAACGTGCTGCTCGGTGCCCTGCTGGCCGGGCCCGGCGTCACCGACGAGAACGATCTGTCGTACTGGCGCGTCGATGCCAGCGGTCAGTTCACGCTGCTGCTCCGCGAGGGCACGCCGATCGGCGACACGGGGGAGACGCTGTCGTTCGTGACGCGCGCGGCGATGGGCGACGACGGCGCGGTCGCGTTCCGCGGCGGCTTCGACAGCACGCACCCCTTCGCCGCGGTGTGGCACCACGACCCATCGGGCGGCGTCTCGATCCTGGCGCGCGAAGGCGGGCCCGCGCCCGCGCCGGCCGAAGACATGGAGTTCTTCTCGCTCGCAGGCAACTTCTTGCAGCACAGCAGCCTGAACATCGGCGGCGACGGGGCGGTCCTCGTCACCGGGGGCATGAGGGAGGTCGGCACGTCGTGGCCCAATTTCCACGGCATCTGGATGTCCGACGCCGGCGCGCCGCTCTCGACGCTCGCGTACACCGATGAGCCGACGATGCCCCTGGCCGACGGCTACCTCCTCGGCCTGCCCAGCCCCACGGTCGCCGCGGACGATTCTGGGCGCGTCTACTTCACGGCGTGGGAGTACCTCAACGGGAGCAACGGCTACGAGAGCCTCTGGGTCTGGGACGAGGCCTCGGGCAAGCGGCGGCTCGCGAGCGTCTATGACACGCCGCCCACCATGTCGTCGAACAACATGATCGGAGAGTTCCATTCGATCGCTCTCGCTGTCAACGACGCGGGCCAGTTCGCGACACGCATCGACCTGCGGAACCGGCAGACCGGCAGCTGGAACGGGATCAGCGGCATCTGGCTCGGCGACCAGAGCGGGCTGACCGATCTCGGCGTTCGGCGCGGCCGATCGATCCCGGGCTTCCCCGCCGGGAGCCGCTTCGAAGAACCGGGGTCGTTCTCGCTCAACGCCTCGGGACAGCTCGCCTTCACATCGAACTTCCTCAGCGGCGACGGGCCGACCACGGGTGTCGGCATCTGGTCGAGGTCGCCCGGCGGCTCGGCCAACCTGATCGTCCGCGACGGCGACCCCATGCCCGGCACGGGCGGGCAGCACTTTGACGCCGTCGCCGTCGGCGTGCTCGGCAACAACAACGAGATCATCTTCGCGGGCCGGGCCGTGGACCCGGACGCGCCGACGTGGCCCGTCCAGTTCCTCGAAGGGACGTTCATCGCCACGACGGACGGCAACATCCTGCCCATCGGCGTCGAGGGCGGCACGATCGACGTGAACCCGGACCCGGGCGTGACCGACGCGCGGACGCTCATCGGCGCGCCGCACGTTATCAGCCTGTCCTCCGACTTCACGAGCATCACGGGCAACGGCGCCGAGTCCGGCCAGGGATTCGTCTTCAACAGCCAAGGTGAGTTCGTGTTCCAGGCATTCTTCGACGACGGCACGGGCGGCGTGTTCGTCGCGAGCTACGACAACGGCTGCCCAGCCGACGTCAACGCCGACGGCCTGCTGTCCCCGGCCGACTTCAACGCCTGGGTGCTCGCCTTCAACAGCCAAGCGGATGGCTGCGACCAGAACAACGACGGCGCGTGCAACCCGGCCGACTTCAACGCCTGGATTCTGAATTTCAACGCCGGCTGCTAGGCAATAGCGACCGCGGCGTCCGCCACAGATTCGAGCGCAATCGCGGCAACAACGAAACACGCAGCGGCGCGCCGCCGAACAGGCGGCCGAGGCCGTTCGTGCCTCCGTGTTGGTCGCATCGCTTGCATCACGCTCTGGCTCGGAGGAGGCCTGTCATGGTTATCGATCTGCACCGCGCGCTCATCGCCGTCGGGACCGCTGCATGCGCGGCTGTTCTTGTTGACGCCGCGGCCGCGCAGGCATTGCCCGGCCCGCTTGCCGACCGGCCCCGCGTGATGCTCAAGCCGCTGTGCGGTGTCACACCGATCGGCAACGACGTGCCGGGCCCAGTCGTCGGCGGCTGGGACGTGTTGCAGCTCTCGCAGGCGGATATTGACCAGTTGATCGCCAACCGCGGCGAGCCGGTCGTCACCGTCGTATCGCGCGGTGGCGCCGCGGCGCGCAGCCCGGGCCTGACCGTTGTGTTCAATGCCTTCGGCGACGTGACACAAGACGCGATCGATGGCATGCAGCTGGTCGCCGACTACTACGCGTCGCGCGTCATGGACCCGGTCACGGTGACGTTCGAGGTTGACTTCCAGCCTGAATTCGTCGGCGGGGCCGGTCCAGCCGCCGTCAACATCTCGTACGCCGAACTCCGCCAACGCTTGATCGACGACGCCGACGCCGACGACACAATCCAGGCGCTGCTGCCGACGGACGCCGTGCCCGCGCGACGATTCATCGGCGGCACGATCTCACAAGAAACCGAGTTCATCATCACCACCGCTAACGCCAAAGCGCTGGGCATCGATCTCGGCGCTGATCCGCCCGTCGATGCGCTGCTCTTCATCGGCAGCGAGCTCGATGGCGATCCGAGTGACGGTCTGGGCAACGGCGCGGCCGCACCAGGCGGCACGCGCACCGACTTCAGCCTTGTCGATGTCCTCGTCCACGAGGTCGGGCACTCGCTCGGCTTCGTCAACTTCATCGAGTTCGGCTTTACCGAGATGACGCCGCTCGATCTGTTCCGCTTCACCGAGCTCGGCGCCGACAACCCGTCGGACGCCGCCGAGTTCGCGTCGGTTCCGCGCGCCATCTTCCTTGGCGACACATCCCCCGCGTCCCAGCAGCAGTTCGATTTCATCGTACGAGAGCACCTCGCCTCGAACGGCTTCCCATTCCAGGCCAGCCACTTCCGCGAGACCAACTTCGATGACCCCACCGCGCCGCGCGTCGGCGTTATGGAGGCCGCTATCACCGCGTTCGAAACCGGGTTCCCCGAGTACTTCTCGGTCGGCGACTTCGACGCCTTCGACGCGATCGGTTGGGACATCGTCACCGACCAGCCCTGCCTGCCGGACGTCAACGGCGACGGCAACCTCACACCCGGCGACTTCAACGCGTGGGTACTCGCGTTCAACACGCAGTCACCGGCCTGCGACCAGAACGGCGACGACCAGTGCACGCCGGGCGACTTCAACGCGTGGGTACTCAATTTCAACGCGGGCTGCTGATCGAGACCGCTGATCGCATTGCGCGACGGAAGCCCGCGGGTGAGACGCCGTACTCGCGTTTGAACGCTCTGCCGAAGTGGCTCTGATCGTAAAAGCCGGCGTCCAACGCCACACGTGCGAGCGATGCCGAACGCGACGAGAGCCGGCCCGCGGCGAGCTGCAGCCGGCGGCGGCGCAGGTACGCCCCCACCGTGATGCCGATCCGCTGCCGGAACGCGCGCACGAGATGCGAAACCGACAGGCCTTCGTCGTCCGCGATCTGCGCAACGGTCAGACCCGGAGCTGGGTCATCGTGCAACCGCTGCCGGACGCGATCGAGCCACGCCGGCCACGCGTGCTCGGCCGATGCCTCACCGGCGAGCGACGCTTCGAGCTCGGCGCACCATCCCTCGATCGCAACACTCGACGCGTCGTCACCCAGACCAAGCTCGCGCAGCACCGGCAGCAGGTAGCGAGGGCTCGGCTCGCTCATCACGGGAGGCGTGCGTGATGTGCCGCCCTCGCGCGTGCCATCGCACACCGCGTGCAGCACGACCGCGCCGCCCGGGCCGAAGACGGTCTCGTGACCGACGCCCGCGCCGTAGTACTGCGCCGTGCCGGGTGACTTGCTGCGATCGAACCGCCAGTACCGCTCCTCGCTCGCGCCGGCGACCGTGAGGTGGAACGACGCCTCCGCGTGGCTGTGCCAGCCCAGACCTCGGCCCGACGGGTAGCGCGACAGCACCACGAGCCAGCCGCCCGCACGCACCGCGCGGATCGGAACAGAAAGCAGCGGCCGCGTGACTCCGGGGATGGCTTCGATGGCGATGACTCCGGTGCCGAACCTAGTCGATGCGTGCTGTGAACACAAGCGAGATTCATCAGGTTGCAACGCCGCGCGCACACTCCGTGCTAGTTTCGCGTTGGCCTCGGCGTCATACTTGGTGTTGCAATGAAACGCCGAACGAGAGGACGCCCGATGAAGCCCAGCACGCTCGCCCTCGCCGCCGCCGCGGCCTGCACGACCTGTGCCTGCACGACCGGGGCCCACGCCCAGACCACCTGCGCCGAGCTCGACCTCGTGCCCGACGGCATCATCTCGATTGCCGACTTCGCGCAGGGCGTCAACCCCTGCATCGCCGGCGGCGGGGCCGACTGCGACTTCGACGGCAACGGCGACTCCAACGGGGCCGACCTCGCGTTCTTTCTCGCCAACTTCAACGGCTGCAGGTCTGCCTCGCTGAGTGCACCGACCGCGTTCGGCCTGCCCGTCGCGGACCCGATGAACCGGCTGCTGGCCGCCGACATCTCCGACTCGGCCGACATCGACGCGGGCTACCGCGAGTTCGAGGTGCGCTTCCGTCTGCCCGGGCCCGACGCCGAGCTGATCAGCGTGACGGGCGCATCGTTGGGGTGCGGCGCGCCGCCGTGTTTCACAGATCCAGGCAACGCGCTGAGCACGGTGCTCAGCGCTGCGCAGATCGCGGCGTTCGGCGCAACCGGCGACAGCTACATCACCATCGGCGACCGGTCGGGCGAGCCATCGCCCGCGGCCGTGTTCGGGTTCATCGAGTCCGCGCCGTTCGCGGCAGGCCAGTCGTTCGAGGCCGGCCCGCTCGGCTGGTTCCTCTCGCCGATCGACGCTATCGGCTTCCCGGGCAGCCCGGGCCTCGGCTCCGCGGACGGCAACACCGACAACACGGTCACCCTCATCGGGGTCGCGCAGACAGCCCCAACGCTCAGCGGCACGATCGCCGTCGCCTACACCCACGGCGCGCAGCTCTTCATCAGCGCCGGCGACATCTCCACCACGGCGGAACCCTGCCCGGCGGACGTCAACGGCGACGGCGATCTCACACCCGCCGACTTCAACGCCTGGGTGCTCGCCTTCAACAGCCAGGCCCCCGCCTGCGACCAGAACGGCGACGGCCTGTGCACGCCGGCCGATTTCAATGCCTGGATACTCAATTTCAACGCGGGCTGCTGATCGCCGGCGCGTGAGGCGCGGGCCACGCCGATGTCGCGTGGGTCAGAGGAGGTGACCCATGACGAACCAAACCCTGTGCCTGCTCGCGGTGTGCGCAGGCGCAACCGCACACCAAGTAGACGCGCAGTCGCTCACCGAAGACCTCAAGATCCTGCCCGACCCGGGCCAAGTCCGGGGCCTGTTCGGCGACGAGCTCGACCTGCACGACGGCGTCGCCGTCGTCGCGTCCAAGGGCGTGTTCACCCTGCAGATCCCGGGGGAGGCCGGTCTGTACGACGCCGCGACGGGCGCGAAGCTCGCGGACCTGCCGCTGCCCGTCACGCCCGCTGAGCGATTGGTCGTCTTCGGCTGCGCGATCGGCGCAGACCGCGCTGCGGTCGGCACACGCGTCGACGGCCAGCCGGTCTACACCAACACCGTCTGGCTCTTCGATACAACCGCGCCCGCAGCGCCGACGCTGATCGATCAGATCCAGCCGTCCGACGCCGACTTCTCAGACGCGTTCGGCGACGCGATCGCCATCGACGGCCCGCTGATGCTCGTCGGCGCGCCCGGCGACAGCGACAACGGCGGGCTCTCGGGCTCGGCGTATCTGTTCGACACCGCCACCGGCGCGGAGCGCGCCAAGCTCAAGCCCGCCGACGGCGCAGCGCTCGACGAGTTCGGCTTCTCGGTCGATCTCGACACCGCCGCCGGTCTTGCAATCGTCGGCGCGCGCCGGCGAGACGGGCTCACAGGTGTCGCGTTCCTGTTCGATGTCTCCGACCCGTCGAACCCGGTCGAGCTCGCGACGCTCATGTCGAGCGACCGCATGCCGGGCGATCAGTACGGCTTCGATGTCGCGGTCGAGGGAACCGTCGCGCTGGTCGGCGCGATCTTCAACGACGAGGCCGGCTTCGACGCCGGGGCGGCGTACGTGTACGACCTGTCGACGCCGACTGCGCCTGTAGAGATCGCCAAGATCATCCCGAGCGACGCCGACCCGACCGACGACTTCGGCTGGACCGTCAACCTCGAAGACGGTCTCGCGCTCATCACATCGCGCACAGACGACGACATCGCGCCCGGCGGCGGATCGGGCTACCTCTTCGACATGGCCGACCCGGCGAACCCCGTCGAGCTGACCAAGATCGTGCCGACCGACAGCGAGGCGAACGACGTCTTCGGCTGGTCCGCCGCGTTCGACGGCGACACCATGCTCATCGGCGCATCGCAGGAAGACGACGCCGCCGAAAACGCCGGGGCGGCCTACGTCTTCGCCGTTCCCGCCGAACCGTGCCCGGCCGACACGAACGGCGACGGCGAACTGACGCCCGCCGACTTCAACGCATGGATCCTCGCCTTCAACAACCAAACCTCGGCGTGCGACCAGAACGGCGACGGCCTGTGCAACCCCGGCGACTTCAACGCTTGGGTGCTCAACTTCAACGCAGGCTGCTGAACTTCAACTCCGGCTGCCCATAAGGCTCGGACCGAGCAAGATTTATCGGCTCCGACTGCTCAGAAGCTCCGCCGAGGGCCTTCCCATGAGCGGCCGCGTCTGTCATACTCCGAGACCGGCACCACCGCCGGTCTCGGAGGAGAAGCAGACGCGGTTTGTTTCCGGCTTTGTGCTGTCGCTCTGTGTCGCCGCGTCAGCGAGCGCGCCGGTCATCTTCGTCAACGAGCGTGCCGATCGCGGCGGCGACGGCTCGAGCTGGGACCGCGCGTTCCAGACGCTGACCGAGGCCCTCGCGATCGCGCCACCGGGCATCGAGGTCTGGGTCGCCGAGGGCACGTACAGGCCCGAGCAGCCCTCGGGCCGCGACGCGACGTTCACGGTGCCCGGCGGTGTCGCGCTCTACGGCGGCTTCCAAGGGATCGAGGACGACCGGGACGACCGCGACCCGGACGGCTTCGTCGCGGAGCTCACGGGCGACGGCGAGCTCTACACCGTCGTCACCACCGACGGCGACGACATCATCATCGACGGGTTCACCATCACGGGCGGCAACTCGAACGGAGACATCACGGAGCCGCCGCCGACACGAGTCGGCGGCGGCATCTACTCCAACGACCACCGCATCATCCTGCGTAACAACCGGTTCTCGGAACACTTCGCGGAACGCGGCGGCTCGGCGGTCGCACTGACCGGCACGCCGGACATCGCGCCGCTCATCGAAGACTGCATCTTTGAGAACAACGACGGCAACCGGGGCGTCCTGGAGATCCAGTGGCTGGGCATTGTCAACGATTGCAGGTTCCAGAACAACACGACCGAGGCGATCAGGCCGTCCGGCACCGAGGTCATCTTTATTACCGATTCCGTCTTCTTCCGCAACCAGGGGACCGCCGCGACTGTGGTGTTCTCGGGATTCGGTTCGCAGTGCATCATCGATGGCTGCTCGTTTATCGAGAACGAAGGCGTGAGCGTCGGAGGCGTGTTCTACGGCATCCGCGGCGACCACATCATCGTCAACTCGGTGTTCCGAGGGAACACGGCGACGAGCTTCGCGGGGGGTGTGCGCAGCGACCTCGACCCCGGGTCGTCGCTGCTGATCGAGAACTCGGTCTTCACGGGCAACGTCGGGCCGAGAGCCGGGGCGATCAGCGTATCAAGCCCTGGGCCCGTCACGGTCACCGGCTGCACGATCGTCGGGAACGAGTGCACCAACCCGGTTGGCGGGGGCATCACGGTCACCGACTCGGGATCGGTCACGATCAACAACTCCATCATCTACGACAACATCACCGCCAACACGCCCAGCGGCGAGCGAGAATCCGTCGCGATCGACCCGGGCAGCAGCGGCACCGCGAACCACTCCGCGATCGAGTTCCTCGGCGACGGCGGCTTCAGTGACAGGCTCACGATCAACGCGTCGATCTCGGCGAACCCGATGTTCGTGGACGCCGACGGCGCTGACAACACCTTCGGTACCGCGGACGACAACTTCAGGCTCCAGCCCGGATCACCCTGCATCGACCGCGGCAACAACCTGTTCGTCGGCCTGCTCGTGTTCTCCGACATCTACAGCCAGGCCCGCTTCCGCGACGACACGGGCACGCCCGACACCGGCGTCCCGGGCGGCATCTCCGAGGTTGTCGATATCGGCGCCGCCGAGTTCCAGGGCACGACACCCTCCGACTGCGTCGCCGACACCAACGGCGACGGCATGCTCGCGCCCAACGACTTCAACGCATGGATCCTGGCCTTCAACAACCAGACGCCCGCGTGCGATCAGAACGGCGACGGCTTATGCCGGCAGAACGACTTCAACGCATGGATCCTGAACTTCAACAACGGCTGCGGCTGACTCCACGAAGCAAAGATTTTCCTTCCAAGCGCCCCGACGACCTGCAACAATGGGAATCCAACCATCTGTTGCTATGGGGGAAATCTGGTGATGCGTGCAATATGTGTGAGTGTTCTGCTGTCGCTCGCTGGTCAGAGCGAGGCCGATGTCCTGCGTGTCGACCCGGCGGCATCTCCCGGCGGCGACGGGTCGAGCTGGGGGCGGGCGTACGACTCGCTCCACGACGCGCTCGCCGCCGCGAGGCCCGGCGACGAGCTCTGGGTCAAGCTGGGGCAGTACGTCCCACGCATCCCGAACTCGCAGGGCGCGACGTTCCTCGTCCCCGCGGGCGTGCAGCTCTATGGCGGCTTCCTGGGCAACGAGACCCAGCGCGGCCAGCGCGACCCCGATAGCTTCCCCACCGAGCTCAACGGCGATGACTTCGCCAACACCATCGTCACCATCGGCGGAAACAACGCCGTCATTGATGGCTTCATCATCACCGAGGGCATGGCCGACGGCAGCGGCGCCGCCGGGTCCCGCGGCGCGGGCGTCTACGGCGACAACGTCAGCGTCACACTCCGCAACATCGAGTTCCAGGACAACAACGCCACCGCGGGCTCGGCGGTCACGCTCGAGGGCAATGCCGCGATTCCGTCGATCATCGAGAACTGCGCGTTCCAAGCGAACTCGTCGGGCTACGCCGTTCAGGTCGAGGTCCCGGTCACGATCATCAACTGCACGTTCCGCAACATCGGATCGGGCTCGATCCAGCTCCGGGGGGCCGTGACCCACTCCGTCGTTGGCTCGACGTTCGAGGATCACGGCGGGTTCGCGAACATCAACGTGAACACACAGCCCGGGTCGTTCACCGAGATCGACGGCTGCATCTTCATCGACAACGTCTCATCGACGGCCGGCGCGGTCCGCTACTTCGGCAGCGGCACCCACGAGCTGCGCAACTCGATCATCCGGGGCAACGAGGGGACCGCCAGCGCACTCGGGTCCGGGGGCGTCGTCGACAACCTGCTTGAGACGTCCGACTCGCTGCTCATCGAGAACGTGCTCTTTACAGGCAACAAGAGCGCACAGGGCGCCGCGATCCGCAAGGAGGACGCCGGCTCGCTCACCGTCATCGGCTGCACCCTGGTGGGCAACGAGTCCGTGGGCGCCGTGGGCGCGGGCATGTCGGTCACGGGGACAGGCCCCGTCCTGATCGCCAACACGATCATCTACGGCAACATCACGGGCGGGAACCTCAACGACGAGCGGGAGTCCGTCTTCGTCGGCAACTCGGCCAGCGTCGCCGCCGATCGGTCGATCATCGAGTTCCTGGGGGGTGGTACCCTGCTCGGCCGCATCGACCCCATCACCGCGTCGCTCTCGGCCGACCCGATGTTCGCCGACGCCGACGGGGCCGACAACGTGTTCGGCACCGCCGACGACAACCCCCGGCTCTCCCCGGGCTCGCCCGCCATCGACCGGGGCAACAACCTCTTCGTCGGCCCGTTCGTCTTCGCCGACGTCTTCGGCCAGACCCGCTTTCTCGACGACACGGGCACCCCCGACACGGGCGTCGCCGGCGGCATCTCCGCAATCGTCGATATCGGCGCACTCGAGTTCCAGGGCACCACACCGAGTGACTGCGTCGCCGACACCAACGGCGACGGCATGCTCGCGCCGAACGACTTCAACGCATGGATCCTGGCCTTCAACAACCAGACGCCCGCGTGCGACCAGAACGGCGACGGCCAGTGCCTGCCAAACGATTTCAACGCGTGGATCCTGAACTTCAACAACGGCTGCGGCTGATCGCTCGTACGATGCTCCACGGACAGGAGCACCCATGCTGCGCACACTCACCGCACTGACATTCGCCGCAATCACCAGCGCCGCCGCCGCGCAGGTCGATGACCCGCGCCCCTACATCACCGAGATCGACGGCGAGTGGATCGCCGGCGGCATCTCCTACGGCCCGTTCCGCGACGGCCAGGGCCCCGACGGCGACGCGCCCACCGAAGCCCAGCTGCTCGAAGACCTGCAACTCCTCAGCGAACGCTGGACGCTCATCCGCATGTACGGCTCGCGGGGCCCCGCCGAGACCGTCTGCCGACTGCTCGTTGAGCACGGCATCCCCATGAAGGTCATGGTCGGCGCGTGGATCGACTCCGAGCACGTCGTCAACGACGACGGCACGTTCGGCGAGCCCATCCCCGAGAACGCCGCGATCAACCGGCAGGAGGTCGGCACCGCGATCCGTCTCGCCAACGAGTACCCGTCGGTCGTGCACGCGATCAACGTCGGCAACGAGACCCAGGTGTACTGGTCGGGCCACCGCGTGCGGCAGGACGTGCTGATCGAGTACATCCGCGAGACCCGCGCAGCGACAAGCGTGCCGGTCACGACGTTCGACGATTACAACTTCTGGAACAAGCCCGAGGCGCAGGCCGTCGCCGACGAGGTCGATGTCATCGGCTGGCACGCCTACGCGATGTGGAACCAGCAGGACCTCGTGAACGCGCTTTCGTGGACACGCGAGCAGCTCGCCGAGGTCAAGTCGCTCTATCCAGAAGCCGTCATCGTCCACGGCGAGACCGGCTGGGCCACCAGCACCGACCCGAACGCCGACCCGGAAAACTGGCTGATCACCGCCCCCGCCGGCGAGCGCGAGCAGGAGCTCTTCTTCCGCACCTACACCGCGTGGGCCGACGACGCGAGGCTGCCCTACTTCTACTTCTCCGCGTTCGACGAGAACTGGAAGGGCGGGCCGTCGCCGAGCGAGGTCGAGAAGCACTGGGGCCTCTATTTCAGCGATCGCACACCCAAGCTCGCGCTCGGCGGTGTCACGCCCGGTGACGCCAACGGCGATGAATAGCGTCGCGTCCGAGTGCCGACGACCCAGTCGGCGTCACGATTGTCGTCGGCTCGCTCGCCCAGCCCTCGGTGTTCCGGCAGCGCGACATCGATCGTGTCGAGACCGCTGACTGAGCCAGAAGCTCGTTCAACACCAACCAGATTCCCGTCCGTTCGACACGCGATCCGACTGACGGACCCCGCGCTCGGCTGTTACATTCCAATGTAACGCTTGAGGCCCGAGAATCGGTTGTGGATACTTCTTCCAGAGAGACAGGCGGGTGCACCCGCCTTCAGGGAAACGCGGGCGTCGCACCCGCAGAAAGAGAGACACACGATGAAGAGCATGATTGCTATCGCTATCGTCGCCGCCGCCGGCACCACGGCTGCGCAGGAGCTGACCGTCAACGGCGGCTTCGAGACCGGCGACCTGACCGGCTGGACCCCGGGGCTGCCGGCCGGCGCGACCGCCAACGTCACCAGCGATTCGAACACCGGCGCCTTCGCCGGAACCGTGTTCAACAACACGCCGGCCTCGGCCGCGCTGCTCCGCCAGGAGTTCATCGGCCAGGGCGTCGTCCAGCCCGGCGACGAGATCACCATCACGTTCTCGGCCAAGGGCGACTTCGTTGAGGGTGGCGTGTTCATCGCCGAGTTCTTCAGCGAGCAGGCCGGCGGCGGCACCTCCGCCTCCGAGATCCTCGGCGGCGGCCCGATCTTCGTCTCGAGCGAGGCCGACTACCAGACGTTCAGCTTCACCACCTTCGCAGGCCCGGACGTGACAAACGGCGTCACGCTCCAGCTCGTCGCCGCGACCGGCGCCGCCACCGGCAGCACCGCGGTGCTGTTCGTTGACGACGTCTCGGTCTTCCGCGTGCCGTCACCGGCATCGGCCGCGCTGCTCGGCCTCGGTGGCCTGGCCGCCGCGCGTCGCCGCCGCTAATCGGTACCGGCTCGGCCGAAACCAAAGCACTCCAACTGCTCGCCCGCCCGCCTCAGCGCGGGCGGGCTTTGTTTTGCCCAGAGTCAAACAGACGCAACTCTCCCCGCTGCGACTTCGGCGGAGCCCGCCCGGTGTTGCCGAACGGGCTCCGCCCCGATTGCTTCGGGCGCTCTTGCACGCGTGTCAGGCACGTTCGTCCGCTCGTCGGCTATCGCCGGCGCCGTGACGCTGCCAAGCCAGCAGCACCGATCAGCGCCGCGGTCGCCGGCGCTGGGATCGTCACGGTCACGTTGTCGATCGGCGCGAACGAAAACCCGGGGTCCTCCCACGTCACCGTACGGATGCCCGCGCCCGAGAGCGTGACCGGGCCCGCGAACGCCCCGGCGTCCGTGTCTGGCTGTGTGAACGAGTCGACGAGGTTGCCGCCGATGTCGAACGCCCGGATCTCGAACACGCCATCGTTCCCGCCGAAGATGAACTCGAACGACTGGACGTCGAAATCAAAGCTAAACGACGCCATCGATGTCGAGTTGTCGATGTCGAAGACGTTCCCGCTCGCCCCGGCCGCGATCAAGTCCGGGTCACTCGGGTCGTCGCGGAACTCGCCGGCAAACGAGACCGTGCCGAAGGCGGTGACGAGCGGCGTCGTCCCCAGCAGCGAGCCCGTCCCGGGGCTGTCGCCGTCGAGGAAAAACGACTGACCATGTGAAAGCGACGCCGCGAGAATCGCGGCCGCACCGATACCGTATCGAATCATGTTCCCACTCCTTGAACACCCCGCGACATGCGGGGCGATAGCAACGGCATACCGCTATGCCGCTCCTAGTGGAGTGTATCAGCCATCGCCAGTGCCACCAAGCCGTGTCCGGCGGTTCCGCCGCCGGATAGCCCCATAAGCACCAACCTGTGACCGCGCCGGGAGGCCTCAGACAACCTGCAGCACTTCCATCGCCGCCTGCTTGATGTGCGCCGCGGTCAGGCCGACCTGCTCGAGCAGCTCATCGGGCGTTCTTGCGCTCTTGGGGATGCGCTTCACGTGCAGCTGCTCGAGCTGGAATGCGTCGCCGGCACGCACCAAGGCGTCTGCCACGGCCGAGCCGAGCGCAGCGCCGTAGTTGTCCTCAACCGTGATCACGTACCCGCCGTTGTCGCCGATGACATCGAGCAGCTTGTCCTCGTCGAACGGCAGGCTGTAGAGATCAACCAGCGTTGCGCTCACGCCCGCCTCATCAAGCAGGTCGATCGCCTTGTTCGCCTCGTGCACCATGTAGCCCGCGGCACAGATCGCGACGTCGCGTCCTTGCGTGAGAACCTCGAAGCCGCCGAGGTTGAACACGGTGTCGTCCGAGTAGATGAACTCGGTGTCGGGACGCAGCGTCCGCATGTAGCACGCGCCCTCGTACTCGGCCATCACCTGCGTGAGCGCGTACGCCGCGTAGGCGTCGCTGGGCTGGAGCACGTAACACGCCGGGTTGCCGCGATGATCCTTCACGGTCGTGAACGACCGGAACCACGCGACATCGGGCAGGCTCATCTGACTCGGCCCGTCGGCTGCGAGCGTCACGCCCGAGTGGCTGCCGACGATCTTCAGGTTCGCGCCCGAGTTGATCGCCATCTCGATCTGGTCGTACGACCGCGTGATGAACTTGGCGAAGCTCGACGCGAAGGGGATCTTGCCGCCCGCGCTCAGGCCCGCCGCGAGCGACATCATGTTCTGCTCGGCGATCTTGCACTCGATGAACCGGTGCGCGAGGTCGCCGTCCTTGAGGAACATCTCGCTGAAGGTCGAGTTCCGCGTGTCGGCGTCGAGCGCGACGACCTTGGGCGTGGCCTTGCCGAGCGCGCGGAGCGCGACGCCGTAGGCTTTGCGCGTCGCGAGCCGGCCGGTCTGGAACAGGCTCTCCATGTCGAACTGCCGCATGGCCTCGCTGAAGCTGGGCGTGTCCCAGTCGTCGCCGGGCTGCGCGGGCGCCTCGTTGGGCGGCTGGATCTCGAACATGTCCGCGTTGCTGAGGCTGGTGGTCAGCTCCATGCCGGTCTGGTCGAGCTCTTCCAAGGCGCGCTGCAGCGCCTCGCCGCTCGGCGGTTTGCCGTGCCACCCGCCGCCCTGGATCGACGGCGCGCCCCAGCCCTTGACCGTCTTGGCGATCACCGCCATCGGCGCGCCGTTGCCCGTGCTGCGCTCGGCGAACTCGTCGAACGCGCCCTTGATCGCCTCGGGCTTGTGCCCGTCGATCGTGCGCACATCGAAGCCGTACGCCTCGAGCTTCTTCGCGAGCATCTCGGGCGACTGCTGGTGGCTCACGCGGTCGGCCTGGCCGAACTCGTTGCAGTTGAAGATCGGCAGCACGTTCGTCAGCCCGCGCTCGGCGATGTGATCGAGCGCCTCGGCGATCTGGCCCTCGCGCGCCTCGCCGTCGCCCACGATGCAGTACACGCGTTTGTCGATGCCGTCGAGCCGGGCCGCTTCCGCCACGCCCGCCGCCACGCTCAGGCCTTGGCCCAGCGATCCGGTCGCGGCATCAAAGAACGGGAAGCCGACCACCGGGTTGGGGTGCCCATCGAGCAGGCTGTCGCCCGCGCGGAGGGTGTTGGCGTCGGCCAGGCTCAGCTTCCGGCGGTTGGCCGGGTCATCGCCCACGGCCACGCCGAGTTTGCAGCTCGCCGCGTACACGATCGGCACCGCGTGGCCCGTGCTGAGCACCAGCCGGTCGCTCGTGGGGTAATCCGGGAAGTCCGGGCTCCAGCGCATCGCGCTGAACATCAGAACGGTCGTGAGCTGCCCGAGGCTCAGGGCGGTCGTCGGGTGGCCGCTGCCGGCCGCCGCACACATCTCCAGAGCCATCCGATCCAGCTCGATCGCCTGCGCGTGCACCGCTGCGTCAAAGGACATGCCCAGTCTCCCTTTCATCGCCGGCCCCCGCCGGGGACCCTCGATGGAAACCAACGAAAGAGACCAAGCCGAAGCCGGACCGTGCTGTCTGCGTCAAGGGGGCCGCCATGAACCGCCCCACGGCAGAGCCTAGCCGCGACCCGAGCCGACCTTCAAGCGGCTTCGCAACTGTTTCGTCTGCACACGCCGTGCCAACCCCGTGCCAACCCCGTGCGAGGGCGGAATCGCCCGCAAATCACTCAGCCGCCCGGCTTGTCCACGTGCTGATCCAGCATGATCTGGTTGCCGTCCGGGTCGGTCATGAAGATGTGGGCCACGCCCGTGCTCTCGGGGTCGGCCTCGAGCATCAGCTGGATCCCCGCAGCCTTCAGCCTGGCCTGGATCGACCGGACATCCTCGAAGTCCTCCAGCGGTGTGCCCTCGTCCGACCAGCCGGGGTTGAAGGTCAGGATGTTCTCCTCGAACATCCCCTGGAACAGCCCGATCGTCGCCGACGCGTTGCCCATGATCAGAAAGTGCTTGGCCTCGTCGCCATCGACCTTCTTGAACCCCAGCGCCTCGTAGAACGCCCGCGACGCCGCCAGGTCGTTCACCGCCAGGCTCACCGAGAACTTGCCCAGTTCCATGCCAGATTCCATGTTCTGCTCCATGCCGTTCTTCTCCTGTTTCGCACCCGCACCGATCCCAACGCCCAGCACACACGCCGCGGCCGCGGCCGTCATCGCCTTCTTCATGCTCGATCTCCCATTGCCCCGGTTCACTCTCGCGGCCGGCCAGTATCCTGACCGATCACGCCCGACGGAGCTTGACAGATCTTGCGAAACACACCCGACGCGCAACCAGCTACACAGACGGCATACCTCGACCGCGTCAACCGAGCCATCGACCTGATCGTCGCCGACCTCACCAGGCCGCTCAAGCTCGACGACATCGCCCGCGCCGCCAAGCTGTCGCCGTTCCACTTCCACCGCGTCTTCGCGGGTGTCGTGGGCGAGACGCCCGCCGCCTTCGTCAAGCGCCTGCGCCTCGAGAAAGCCATCACGATCATGGTGCACAACCCGGGCCGAGCGCTCACGCACGTCGCGCTCGACGCCGGCTTCAACTCGCAGACCGACTTCTCCCGCTGCTTCAAGCAGCGCTTCGGCATGCCGCCGAGCGTCTTCGACGCCGTCACCTGGCGCAGCGAGCGACGCGGCGAGCTCGACTTCATGCTCGAAGAGCACGACGTCCACATCACGCGCCCCGAGCCCGGCGCGAACTCCGACAACTTCGCCGTCACCATCCGCGACCTGCCCCCACGCTCGATGGCCTATCTCCGCGTGCTCGCGCCGTACCGCGAGGGCATGGTCGAGCGCGCCGCCGAACGCCTGGTGGGCTGGGCCAGGGGCCGGGGCATCGAGAGCAATCCCTGGTATGGATACATGTGGGACGACCCCGAGGTCACCGCCCTCGACGACTGCCGGTACGACGTGGCCGTCGAGATCGACCCCGGCACCGGCTTCGACCCCGACCCAGGGGCAGTCTCGGACGTCGGCCGGTCCGACTTCCCGGCCATGCGAATCGCCTGCCTGACCATCAGGGGCGACATCCGGCTCGAGATCCGGGCCCTCGACTGGCTCTACCGCACCTGGCTGCCCGCCAGCGGCTGCGTCCCGGACGACCTGCCCTGCTTCGAGGCCTGGCACGGCCTGCCCTTCCAGCACGGCAACCAGCACTTCGAGCTCGACCTCCATCTGCCCATCACCACCCTCAGGCCCTGACCGCCCCAGAACCCTGACCACCCACACCATCCGGCGTACACTCACGCTCCTAACCACGAAGTCTCGGTGGGCCCGGTGTTTACGCCCGCCGAATCGCTTCAAGCCCTGACCGGACCTGAGTCCCGGAGCACGCCATGAAGGTCGTCTGCGATCGCGATGCACTCCTCGATGCCGTCAACGTCGTCGCCGGCGTCGTCAACGCACGCTCGCCCAAGCCCCAGCTCGCATGCATCCGCCTCACCGCCGACGTCGAGGACGGCGCCGGCACGCTGCACCTCGAGGCCACCGACGCCGAGGTCGCCCTCAAGCTCTCGATCCTCCAAGTGACCGTCGAGGACCCCGGCGCTGCGCTCGTCCCCGCCGACAAGCTCCGCCAGATCGTCGGCGCCGAGGACAACGAGCCCACCCTCACCATCGAAACCGACGACGCCACCGTTCATATCCGCGGCGTCGACGCCCACTTCCAGGTCTTCGGCTACAACGCCAGCGACTTCCCCGAGCTGCCGACCTTTGCTGACATCGCCAGCGGCAAGACCGGCCCGAAGCCCAAGGACGTCTTCAACGCTCCCGCCGGCACGCTCGACACGCTCATCCGCAAGACGCTCTTCGCCTCGGCGAGAGAGAACACGCGGTACGCCATCAACGGCGTGCTCATGAAGCGCGACGGCAAGAACCTGGAGATGGTCGCCACCGACGGCCGGCGTCTCGCGCTGTGCAAATCATCGCTGCCCGGCGCGGACAAGACCGACAAGCCCGCGAGCTGCATCGTCCCAAGCAAGGCGCTGGGCCTGCTTCAAAAACTCGCCGGCGACCCTGAGGAGGACATCGCCGTCGCGGTGACCGACACACAAGCCGTCTTCGCCATCGGCCCCACCGCCGCCGACGGCACCGGCGCACGGGCCACGCTCGCATCCAGCCTCGTCGAAGGAACGTTCCCGCCCTACGAGGACGTCATCCCCAAGGACCAGGACAAGAAGGCCACGTTCGACAAGGACGTGCTGGGCTCGGCAGTCAAGCGGGCGGCCCTGCTGACCAACGAAGAGTCCCGCGGCGTGCGCATGACCTTCAACGCCGGCACCCGCCAGCTCGAGCTCGCCAGCCGAGCCCCCGAGGTCGGCGAGGCCACGATCAACGTCGAGCTGCCCGCGTACGACGGCGACGACGTCGAGATCGGCTTCAACCCCCAGTTCATCGCCGAGGCACTCCGCGTCGTGCCCGAGACCGAGGTCATCATGGAGCTCAAGAGCAGCTCCAAGCCCGGCCTGCTCAAGGCGGGGAGCGACTTTGTGTATGTGGTGATGCCGGTGAACTTGCAGTAAAGCCCGCAAGTAGACTCAAGCGGTGCTCAAGCCGCTGCGCCATCCGACCGTGTTCTTTCTGCTGACGCTGTGCCTCACGGCATGGCTCGCGGGCTGGACTCGGGCGAGGACAGAAACCTCTTTCAATTTCGTAGGGACGCACTACGTCTTCATGCCGATCTACCGCGCGATTGGCCTGGTTTCGGACCTGCCCGAGCACAAGAGCACACGGGGATTGCGTAACAGCCAGGTCTTCATCGATGAGTCATGGCACACGCGCGGCCGCAGCGGCGAGATCACCGTCGCCCGCAACGCCGGCGGTAGACCCGTCGTGGTCGAAGGCGGGCTCATGGCCGTTCTCCACGATCCGCAGCAGCCCTACAGCGAGGCCACCATCGTCCGCCGGGCGCACGTAGAGTTCCGTGCCTTCGGTCTGCTCACCCCCTGGGTCACCCTCGACCACGGCGTCTATGTAGCCACCTCGACCGCGGGCTACCCGGGCATGCACGACCAAACCGCAATCGATACAGCCGTCCGTTCGGGCCAGCTCCCGGCGCTTCTCACGCGGTCGATCGACTGGCTCAACATCGCCCACGACACCGCCCTCGCAATCACACTGTTAGCCTGGCTCTACGCGTTCTTCACCATCCCAACCTGGAAACTCTGGCGAACCCTCACCCCCGCCCAGCGCCGCCGCAACCGCCACGCCTGCCCAAAATGCAGCTACGACCGATCTGGGCTGGCGATTGACGCGTGTTGCCCCGAGTGCGGACACACCAGGTCTTGACGAGCCCGAAGCGCGAGCGAGGGAAAGGGGAATCAGTCCCTCGCTCGCGCTTCGGGCTCGTCAAAGACAGCTCTACCCCAACCCCACCAGCATCGCCACCACAAGCCCAAACACCGTCGCGTTGTGCAGCATGTGGCCCGTGATGCACCCGATGATGCTCCCACGCCACTCGCGCACGGCCGCGAACACCAGCCCCAGCGAGATCACCGGCAGCAGCATGAGCACGTCGTACTGGTGCAGCAGGCCGAACAGCATCGCGCTCACGATCGCGCTGACCAGCCAGTGCAGCCGGCCGCGCAGGTGCCGATACAGCGCGCCGCGCATCACCAGCTCTTCCACGATGGGGGCCCACAAGACAACCAGCGACGCCAGCACGACAAGGCCGAGCACGCCCTGGCCCGACACCATCTCGAACACCGGGTTCACCGGCCCGCTCGGGCCGACCGCCGGCGCCGGGTCGCCGCCCTTGGACTGCTGCACGAGCCCGACGATGAACTCGCGCAGCACGATCAGCAGCATCGAGAGCGCCGCCGCGCCGAAGTACAGCGGCACGCCCGCCATGTAGCCAACCACGCCCGCGCCGATCTCTCGCAGCACGCCGCGCGGCGCGACCATGCCCATCTGCTCGCGCCACACCGCCCGCGGCACGCCCCGAACCAGGGGCCACGCGACCGTGAGCAGCAGAAGCCACTGCAGCGCCATCGTCGCGATCGTCGCCGTCTGCTCGGTCAGCACCAGCGACAGCGCCGCGCCCGCCGCCTGCAGCACCATGAACCCGACGACAAACACCGCGAACGTCTCGAGGTAAACGCTCCCGCCCGGCAGCGGCGGCACGAACCGAGCTTTCAGTCTGCCCGTCGCGGCGAACACGATCGCGAGGATCAGCACCACAAACCCGCCGAGGAACGCGAGCAGCATCACGCCGCCGGCGAGCCCCAGCAGTGTCAGCAGAAGCCCCCCGCCGCCGACCAATGGCTCGAGCGCCGCCTCATCGCCGTGCGCGATCGCGAGCTCGCCGAACCAGCCGTGGCGCTCGACAAGCGCGACGGCCTGCTCGTCGGTGATCGTCTCGCCGCGGTAGAGCTGGTCGAGCGTCTGCACGTCGTCGAGCAGCATGGTGCTCGCCTCGGAGCTCAGCCCGAACGCGCCGCCCAGGTCACCCACCGTCGCGTCAAACGTAGCCTCGGCCGCGGCGTCGAGCCGCGCGCCGATCTGATCGGTGCCCACCAGCTGCGCGGCGACGATGGCCGCCCGGACCTGCTCGCTGGGCGACTGGGCCATCGTGTCAACGTTGGCCATGAACTCCGCGCCGCCGACTGCCTGCGCCTGCCCGCCGGCCTGCGCGAGGTCGCGCAGCAAGACATCGAACTTGACCATCATCTTCGAGATGAGCGTGAACGCGTCGCCCGCCGCCGGCGGCAGGACCTCGGCCTTCGCGGTCTCTTCCAGCTGCGATCCCCCGGCCGCGACCGAGAGCTGCTGGAGCGCCACGACCACAACGAGCGCCGGGATAAGCAGCAGCAGCGTGATGGTCGCGGCCCGCCGAGAGCCCGGATCGGGCCGGCGGAGCATTTGCCGGACACTTTGGGACTGGTCGGCCGGAGTCGGTTGGGTGAAATCATCCATGCCGGGTCCTCATCGGCCGGTCCGCCCCCCGCCATTGGCAATCCGTTGACCGAACCTCCGGAGTAAGCCTATCGTGACGGCGCTGCCCGGGCGGCTGGTGGGCCGACCCCGAGTAGAACGCAGGATGGATCAACTTTGGGGCCCGCAGGACGTGCTCGGCAGAGCTTCGGCCCCCCGCCCCGCCCGGTAGGCGGCGAGACGAACGACCGCGGCGAGACGCTCCTCAAACGGGGTGCTTGTCCGAGCTTCGAAGGACCGTGCCATGCCGACACGCAGCGAGATCCACAACGCCGGCCGCCGCCGCGAGACCTACGTCGCCAAGCCCAACCAGATCCAGCGCAGTTGGCAGCACGTCGACGCCACCGATGTCCCCTTGGGCCGGCTCGCGGCCGACATCGCCGTCGTGCTCATGGGCAAGCACCGCCCCGAGTACACCCCACACGTTGACACCGGCGACTACGTCGTGGTCACCAACGCCGCCAAGGTTGCACTCACCGGCAACAAGGCGAGCCAGAAGCTCAAGACCCGCTACACGGGCTACCCGGGCGGGCTGAAGGCCGAGACCTTCGGCAGCGTCCGCGACCGCCGCCCCGAGAAGCTGATCGAGGACGCCGTCCGCCGGATGCTCCCCAAGAGCCGCCTGGGCCGGGTCATGATCAAGAAGCTCAAGGTCTACCCGGGCGAGGAGCACCCGCACGCGAGCAACCAGCCGCAGCCCATGAAGCGGTGAGGCCAACTGAGCCGCGCGAGCACACGCCACACACGAACCGACACGACCCAGCGACCGCAAACGCCAGCGAGCATACGAGAGAACGCATGAGCGACGATCAGAACACACCGACACCGACGCCGGACACCACAACGACCGGCGGACTCGACCTCTCCGCCGGCGGCCCGCCGACGCTAGAGGGCGACAACTTCGGCGAGGTGCTGCTCGGGGGTGAGGCGCAGGAGCAGCAGCAGCGGCAGCTCCGAGAGGCCGTCCCCGCCGACAAGCACGGCTGGTGGTGGGCCGTGGGCCGACGCAAGAACGCCGTCGCCCGCGTCCGCATGAAAGTGGCCACTGGCGAAGGCACGGTCAGGTTCCAGAAGACCCGCAAGCTCTTCAAGGATGTCGAGACCTACTTCAGCGAGCCGCAGGACCGGGCCGACGTGCTCGCCCCGCTCCGCGTCACCGACACGCTCGGCAAGATGGACATCGTCGTTCGCGTCCACGGCGGAGGCCACACGGGCCAGGCCCAGGCCGTCCGCCTCGGCATCGCCCGTGCACTTCGCGACTACGACCCCACGCTCGAGGAGCCCCTCCGCGAGCACGGCTACCTGACCGTGGACTCACGCCGCGTCGAGCGGCAGAAGCCCGGACAGCCCGGCGCCCGAAAGCGCTTCCAGTTCTCGAAGCGCTAAACACGTTGGCCCGACAACCGTTCACACACACGCCCGCCCGGCCCCGCGCCGGGCGGCGTTGGTTTTCGGACCGCTGTCACACCCATGTCCGCCCAACGTCCCCACTTTCTTATTCATGTGCGCCGCAAGGGCTTAGAAACATCCACGCCTTCTCGCTACAGTTGGCACCGCGGCAGTCAGCCGCGTGTGTGCGGGGCGAGAGTGAATCACGAGGAGTTCCGAGATGACGCTCGATCGTCGAGCCGTGCGCGACGCGCGGACGCCGGCCAGCGCGCGGATCGACAAGCTCCGAGCGCGCCGGACATGGACCGACAAGGCAACGCCGATCGGCGCGAGCCTCGAGAGCATCCGACGCGAGCTCAAGCTCCGCGACCAGACGATCGGCCCGGCCGCCGAGGCCTGGAACGCGGTGATGCCAAAGGAACTCGCCGACCGGTCGACGATCGTCTCGGTCAAGCGCGGCACGCTGACGGTCAGGATCCCGGACAGCGCCTCCCGGTTCGCGGCCGACAGGCTCCTGCGGGCCGGGGCAGAGATCAGGCTCCTCAAGACATGCCCACGAAACGTGCGACGCGTCAAGCTCGTGCCCTAGAGCCGAAGCCGCTCGCCAAACCAAACGCAAAGCCGGCGTCGCTATCAACCAAGAAGAAGTACGGCAAGGCCAACCCCGACTTCGCCGCCATGGCCGGCTGGCGCGCCGGCTTCGGCAGCCCCTACCACAAGGCCCACATCGTCCGCACCCTGCGCAACACCTCGGCGCTCTGCCCGAACTGCAAGTTCGACCTGATCAACCAGCGCCGCCCCGACTGCCCGCAGTGCCACACGCCGATCGACCCCGACGCCGTGCTCATCCAGAGCGCCCCGCCGAGCAGGCTGCTGCTCGCGATGCTCGTCTCGGCCGTCGTCTTCAGCTGGCTCGGCATGATCGCCGGCGGCTTCGCCTGGTCGAGCACGGTCAAGGCCGTCACCCTCACAGGCCTGTTCACCCTCCAGCTCGCCGGCGGCTGGCTGCTGCTGACGATCTACACCGACACAAAGTGGTACTGCGGCGTGAGCGCCCCCAACCGCAAGCTGCTTCTCGCCGGCGCGATCCTCGGTGCTCTCGCCGCAGCCGGCGTCGCGGTGTTCGCGATTGTTGAAACGCTCTGATCTCTTGGTGGCGGAGGCTTCCAGCCTCCGTAGCCCAGCGTTCGTCAAGCCCGCAAGGTCCGGAGGCCGGAAGCCTCTGCCACCGGTCATTGGATTACCTTGCCGAAGCAAGCCGCCGCGCCATCTCGTGATTCAGCGCGTGCCCCGACCGGTACGCCGCGATGCGACCGGCGATCGGTTGGCCAACCAGTGCGAGATCCCCGATAAGATCCAGCAGCTTGTGCCGCGCCGGCTCGTCGGCGAACCGCAGCTCGTTCTCGATTGGCTCGCCCTTCGCGTCCAGCACCAGCAGGTCGGCGGGCGTGAAGCTCGTGAACAGCCCCAGCGCGCGCATCTGCTCGACCTCGGCCGCGAACGAGAACGTCCGCGCCGGCGCAACCTGGCTCGCGAACACGCCGGCGTCACCCGACCAGCTCGCCGTCTGCTTGTCGAGCGGCGCGGCTTCCCCGTAATCGAGCAAGTACGAGTAATCGGGCACCGCCGCGGGCCCATCGCAAGGCTCAGCCACGATCATGCCCCCGCTGCCGTCCTCGACCGTGATCACCTCGGTGATCACTAAGGGCTCGGCATCGCCGAGTTCGGTCAAGCCAACGCTCTGCATCGCGCGAACAAACGCGGCCGCCGAGCCGTCGTCGATCGGGACTTCCTCTCCGCCCTCGATCACGAGCTCGGCATCGGTCACGCCCAAGCCGACCAAGGCCGCGAGCACGTGCTCGGTTGTGATGACCCGCGCGCCGTCCTTCGCGAGCACCGTGTGCCGCGGCGGCATCTGCGCGAACGCCTGCACCACCGGTTCGGCGCTGAGATGCTCGATGGTCGCGGGGATGCGCACGCCGCCGACGCGGAAGGCGATGCCGTCGTCGCCGGGCCGGATCGTGAGCACCGACTCGATCTCGGTGAACAGGCCGCGTCCGCCCACCCCCGCCTCAACTCTCACCTCGGCGTTGAGCGTACGACGCTTCACGAGTCGCGCCGCTCTTTCACGCGTCGTGCGAGCCGGCGGACGGCCGCGATCTCGCGCGCCATCTCGGCCCGAGGCCGCGCCGGTGTGCCGAAGTACAGGCCGCCCGGCTCGGTGATGTCGCGCGTTACGCCGGCCTGCGCCATGACAGTCGCGTCGGCGATGATGGACACGTTGTCGGCCACGCCCACCTGACCCGCAAGCACCGCGCGGTCGCCGATCTTCACGCTGCCCGCCAGCGCCGCCTGGCCGCACACCACCACGTGCTCGCCCAGCTCGCAGTTGTGCGCAATCTGAACGAGGTTGTCGATCTTGCACCCGTTGCCGATCAACGTGTCACGGAGCTTGCCGCGATCGATGCACGCGCTGGCGCCGACATCCACATCATCGCCGATCGTCACACCGCCGACGTGCGGCAGGTGCGACCGCTTGCCCGTCGACTCATCCACGATGTACCCGAAGCCCTCGTGCCCGATCGTCGCGTTCGGCCCGATCGAGCAGCGCTCGCCGATGGTCGTGCCGCAGCGGATCACCGCGCCGTGACCCACGTTGCTCCCCGCGCCGATCTTCACGGCGTGCTCGATCACCGCGTTCGCGCCGACGACGACCGACTCGTGCAGCTCCGCGCGCTCGTCGATCACCGCGGTTGCGTGCACGCCCGACGCCGACGGCCCGAACCGGTGCGCACGCACCGTCGACAGAATGGCAATCAACGCACGCTCGGCGTCATCAACAACAAGCACCGGCGCGATCACATCACCCGGCAGCTCGACGCCCTCAGTCACGAGAAACGCGCCCGCGTTGCTCTTCGATGCGCCCGCCGCGTACTTCGACGAGCGCACAAAGCTCAGGTCGCTCGCGCCGGCGTCGTCGAGCGTCTCGATGCCCGCAAGCCGGACGTCGGCCGCGCCGGTCAGCTGCGCACCGAGCATCCCCGCGAGCTCGCCCGTGGTAATCGAGAAGCCTTCGGCATTGGGTGTGGTCACGCTCAGCCGCCCGCCGCGTACTCGTTGTTCATCAGCGCGAGCACGGAGTTGGTGAGGTCGACCACGTCCGACGCGTACAGGACCTTCTTCGACTTGATCGCCTCGACCGAGCCCGCGAAGCTCGCGGCGGCCTGGTCGTTCAGCGAGATCGACTTGTCGTCGAACAGCACGATGTCGTAGCCGTCGCGCTCGGCGATGCGGGTGACGGCCTCGGTGATCTTGCCGTACAGCTCGCGCGTCAGCGCCGCCTGGAGCAGGTCGGCCTCCTGCTGGAACGCGCCCTGCTTGAACTGCAGATCGTTCTGGAGCGCGCCGCCCTCGATCGACAGCTCGATGCCGCGGGCCTGCTCGGCCTCGGTCAGCGCCTCGAGCTCGACGTTGATCTCCCCGATACGCTCGGAGATCGCTCGCAGCTCGGCGACCCGCGCCTCGCGCTTGACGTTGATCTCGCCGACCCGCGCCTTGAACTCCTCGAGCTCGGCGCTCACCGCGTCGATGTCCACCACGGCCACCGCGGTCGCCTCGGCCGACTGGTACGCCACGCCCGCGCCGAGCCCGATGCCGACGCCCAAGACGCCCGCCACGCCCAGCGCCGCACCAGCGAGAAGCCCGTTCCGTTTCTGCATCGCCATCAGTCGCTCCATCGGTGATTCTCGGACCGCCGAGTCTACGCCGGACTCTCGCGGTCTGGCGCCAGAAGCCTTCGTTCTCTGTGTCCCAGTCGGGCTGAATACATCAGTCAGGGGGGGGGCGGCGTCTCGCCGCCCGGGCGTTTCGCGTCGTGGCATGGGCGGCGAGACGCCGCCCCCCCTGTGGCTTTGGATGAGCTTGCGAAGGTGCGTGCTGCGGACGCCCTACAGCGGCAGATCCACCGAGAACGTGAACAGCCGGTCCTCGTCGAGCTCCTCGCTGACGATCGGGAAGCCGAAGTCGAACGCCAGCGGCGCCGGGCTGAGCTGCTGCACGTAGAGCCGCAGGCCCACGCCCGCGCTCACGCGCCAGGTGTTGACCGCGAACTCCCGCTCGACCGTGCCGGAGTCAACGAACGCCGCGATCGCCAGGTCCTCGGTGAAGATCGGCTGCTGGATCTCGACGCCCGCGAACGCGCTGAAGATGCCGCCGACCGGGTCGCCCGGCTCGCCGGTGTCGGCTTGGATGCCCTTGGGCGAGATCGTTCGGAACTCGAACCCGCGGAAGCTCTGGCCGCCGAGGTAGAACCGCTCGTACAGCGGCACGCCGGTCTGCCCCTGGGGGATCCACTGGACCTCGCCCCGCAGCCGCAGCACGGTCTTCGCGCCCGCGAAGCTCTCGTACACCGAGAGAAACACGCTGTGCTCGAGCGACAGCTTCGTGAAGTCGAAGTCGCCGCCGAGCGCGCCGACCTGGTCGACCCCGATGCGGGTGATCGAGCCCCGCGTGGGCCTGAACCGCTCGGCGGGCGGCACCGTCGTCCGCCGGACCGAGACGCCGATGCGCGTCAGCTGATCGGTGCCCTCGAAGGCGAACGCCTCGGTGGTGCTCTGGGGCTCGAGGTCGAACAGCCGGACGCTCTGCCACTGCCCGTTGAGCGAGGCGTTCCACCGATCGCCGAAGCGTCGGTTCAGCCCCGCGCCGAGCGTGGTGCGGTTCTCGTTGAACTCGTTGAAGCGCCGCCTCGCGAAGCTCGCCGCCAGCGAGCCGCCGATGAACGAATCGTTCAGCGACGGGTCGGACAGGCTGAGCTGGTAGGTCTCGAAGATCTGGCCCGGCTCGGCCGAGATCCGCAGCGTCTGCCCCCCGCCGCGCAGGCTCCGCCCGCTGAACAGGTCGCCGAACGAATCGGGCCAGTCCGTGATGTCAAAGTTCCGCTGCTCGTAGCTCAGCCGGCCCGTGACGCCCGCGTCCGAGCCCACGCCCGCGCCGAGCGACAGCAGGCCCGTGTTGGTCTCGGTCACCTCGACCAAAACGTCCCGGTGCGTGGGCTGCCCGGGGTCCGGCTGCTGGATCACCGCCCTCGGCGGGCTGGTTTGTGGCTCGAACAGACGCGTCGCCTGCAGGATCCGCTCCGACTCGCGAACCGCCGGCACGTCCAAAGGCCGGTCGGGCTTCACGCGGATCTCGTTCCGCACCACCGCGTGGTTCGTCAGCGTGTTGCCCGCGATCTGCACGAGCCCCGTCCGGTACCGCGCGCCCTCGCGAACCAGCAGCAGCAGGTCGACCTCGGGCCTGGTCGTGTCGCGCAGCTCGCGGCGCTCGACGCGCACGTCCGCGTAGCCCATCTTGCCGTACGCGTCGGTCACCGTCCGCACCGCCGCCTGCACCTTGTTCACGCTGTACGTGTCGCCCGGCTTCATGCCGATCAGCCCGACGACCTGCTCGGCCGCCAGCACCGGGCCCGACTGGCCCGCGTCCGCGTGGCTGACCACGACATCCCGCAGCGTGTACAGCGGGCCCTCCTCGACGAAGTACGTCACGATCGCCTCGCGGCCGTCGGGGCTGGGCTGCACGAAGGTATCGACCCGCGCATCGAGGTAGCCGCGGTCCTGGATGTACCGCGCCACCGCCCGCGCGTCGGCCGCCAGCGTCTCGCGATCGAGCCGCCCCCGCCGGAAGAACCCCGCCTTGTGCGTCTCGATCTCGTCGCGCAGCTCGCTATCGCGGAACGCACGGTTCCCGTCGAACCGGATGCCCGTGATCCGCACCCGCGTGCCCTCGCGCACCTCGAACAGGATCACGCCGGTCTCGTCGAGGACTTCGGTGTTCACCGTCACCTCGGCGAGATAAAACCCCCGCTCGCGGTAGATCTCTTCGAGCCTCCGCGCGGCGCGGTCCAGCTCGAACCGGTCCACCGGCGTACCCGGCAGGAACTCGATCGCCTCGGCGAGCCTCGCGCTGCCCAGCCGCCGGTTGCCCGTGACCTGCACGTCGCGGATCACCGGCTGCTCGCGGATGAGCAGCCGAACCGTGATCGACCCGTCGGCGTGCTCGACGATCTCCTGCTCGACCGCGCCGAACCGGCCCGTGCGGCTCAGCCTGACGATGTCGTCCGCTAGCGTGCGCTCGTCGTACTCGCGCGAGCCCTTGCCCGTGCGGAGCTGGTTGAGAACAAACTGAAGGTCGCGGGGCGCCGGGTCAACAAACGCGTCGGAGCCCGGGCGGGCCGTCAGGATCTCCACCTTGCGGATCGCCCGGCCGTCGAAGGGCCCGGGCCGACGCTCGGGCTCGACAGGGGTCAGCGTGTCGCCGCCGGCCGCCTGCTGCGCCCCCGCGAGGCTGCCGAGACCCACGGCGATCCCGCACGCCGACGCGGCCGCCGCGACGCGGGCCGAACGCGCGCAACGCACAAGGGACTTCGGCTGATCACGCGCTGCTCGCAAGGGTCGCACCATAGCCGACAGGACGCTCCGCCACCATCGATCAGCGGTGCGCCGGCGCGGCTGCGCGGACGGCAGATTTCACGGCGCGGTGGTGGCGAACCCGCGCCGATGCCGATATATCTGTAATCAAAGAGACTAGTCCGGTTGCGGCGCGGTTTTCACCCATCGCTGCACAGGCTGTCCACACAATGATGAGTCGGCTCCACAAGATCCGACCCAATGCTTAGGATGCTCTGCCGCACCAAGCAATGACAAGGAAGTCGTTCCGTGCAGTACCCGCTCTCAACCATTCGCCAGATCCGACGCGTTGTGATCGCCTTTGTTGCGCTCGCCACGACGCTGCTCGCCATCACGCTCGTCGTTCACGCGCTCAGCCCCGCCGGCCTCGGGCTCGCCCCGACATCGCAGCTGCTCGGCATCCTCGCGATGCTCACGCTGCCGGCCTGCACCATCGCCGCCTGGGCCTGGGATCGCAGCGTCCGCCGCCGCTACACGGCGTGGGCGAACAGCAACGCGGGCGACGACGACAGGCCGAGCGTCGAACCCGCGACCTGATCACCGGCCGCCTCACGCCGATGCGCATCGCCCGGCGAAACCCGTGACAGATTCGATCTCGTGCGCGACGCGCAGCACCCGGGCGTCCCCTCCCTCTGGCCCGATCAGGTGTACCCCGATCGGCAGCGTGCGGTCGCCCTCCGGCACGAAGCCCGCGGGGATGCTGACCACAGGCAGGCCCGCGAGGCACGCACCGGCGAGCACGGCATCCTCAGCGGCGTCGGCGTCGGACGCACCATCAGACTCGCCGCCGGCCTCCCGCGCGGGGCACACCGCCGCCGGTGCGAGCACGGCATCGCAGCCCATGACGTCGAAGATGGCCTGGTAGTCGCTGCGTATCAGCCGCCGCGTCTCCGCCTCGGGTGTTGCGTCGCCGCCGTCGAGGGACGCGGCCCGCACCTCCGCGGCGCTTGCCAGCTCAACCTCTTCGAACGCGACATCCCGCTCGCCCAAGGCCCGCGCGAGCAAGCCGAAAACCAGCCGCGCTCGCGGGTCGATCGATTCGCCGCCCGCCGATGCCGGGACCGCGAGCGTGACGCCGCCCGGGATGCCCCCGTCGCGGAGGCCGCGGAGATTGTGCAGCTCATGCAGCTCATGGCGGTCGCTGCCCGACACCGCGTCGAACAGAAGGGCCGCGTCGCCGACCGAGCGTGTGACCGGACCGATCTCGCCGCCGTCCGGCCCCGAAGCCACGACCTCGGGTGGTGGCACCGCCCCGCTGCTCGGCGTGAGCCCGACCGCGCCCGAGAGCGCCGACGCCCGGGCGATCGTCCCCCGCGGGCCGAAGCACACCGCCGCGGGCACTGCGCCCGACGCGACCGCCGCCGCCGAGCCATCGCCCGCGTCACGCGTCGGGTCCCACGGGTTCCCGATCGCCGACTCGCCGGCGCTCATCGCCGACGACGCCACGATCACCGCCCCCGCCGCTTCGAGTCGCTGGTAGCCCGTGCCGATGGCGTCGGAGACCGCGACGGGCACGCCTGCGAGCGGCCCGATCGCGGACGGCGACTCGCCGTGCTTGATCCGCGCGTCGAGCGCCTCCGCCCGCGCGAGCGCCCGCTCGCCGTGCACCCGCGTGAACGCGCCGAGCCCTCGATCCGATGCCCCCTCGATCGCGGCGATCCGGGCCAGGCACGCGCGCACCTGCTCGGAGGCGGACGAGCCGCCGGCGGCGATCGCGTCTCTGATCTCGGCGACACCCGGCGCGGTCACGACCCGCCGCCGCCGCCGTCACCACCGTCGATGACCCTCGGCACCCGGATGAACGTCCCGTCGAACGCACGCCCGCCGTCGGGCGCGATCTCGCCCAGCACCGACCGGTCGAGCGTCTCGCCCGGCTCGTCCTCGTCGAGCCTGTTGGCGTCCTCGACGGGCCGGATCATGGGCTCGAGCCCGTCGAGCGGCGCGCGGGCGAGGCACTCGGCGTAGCCCAGCACCGCCCCGAGATCGCGGCGGAGACCCTCGATCTGCTCGGGCGGCGGCGCGAGGTGGCTGAGCGCCGCCAGCCGCCGCACCTGCTCGACCGAGAGCGCGGCCGAATCGCCATCCTGCACGGGCTGATCGTTCTTGGCGGTCACGGGTTGAGTGTAGTCGCCGGTGCGTGATAGGCTTCTGCTGATGGACTGCCCAACGCCACATCGACGCGCGCTCAGCGGCGGCACCGCGTCGGTGCTGTCGAGCTGGCTGATGTTCGCGGGCCTGGCCGGCGTCGCGTGGCTCGTGACCACGCTCGACACGCCCGCACTGATCGGCCTGGCAGCCTCGGTCATCACGGGCGCGATCGGCTTCGCCGCCAAGCGCATCTAAGTCGGCAACTCTCGCGCCGCAGTCCCAGTGGCGAATCGCAGCCGCACCGAATTCTCGGATACAGCGGGGCTTCTCGGGTACAGGGGGGGCGGCGTCTCGCCGCCCATGACCACCGATGATGCCAGAAAGGGCGGCGAGACGCCACCCCCCCGCCTTGAGCTAGGTTGCTGCTTCGTCGCCGTCCGGCTCCGCCGGGATCTCACCGGCAGCCACCGCCTTCTTGATCGCCTTGTCGCCCAGCACCGCCAGCGTGACCAGGACCAGCACCGACAGCCCGATGCCCACCGGCAGCAGCCAGCCGGGCCGGGCTTCTTTCAGTGCATCGCTGGTGAGTTCGTCAGCGCCAAGAGTCTGCGCGACCTGGTGCCCGATGAAGACGACCAGCGCCGTCCTCGGCAGCATGCCCACGGCCGTGCCGATCAGAAAGATCAGCCTGGGCACCCGCACGCTCGCCATGAGCAGGTTGGTCAGCGCGAACGGCGAGTTCGGCGGGAACCGCACCAGCGTCACGATCCCCAGCGTCCGCCAGAAGTTCGACTTCTCGGCGTCGGCAGAACTCGCGACGAACGCGTCGCGCACTGCGGCCCACTTGGGGTGATCGTCGATGGCCTTGTTCGCGTCGTCGCCCGCGGTGACCCGCGCGAGGGTGTAGCCGATGACCGAGCCGCCGACGAAGCCCAGCAACGCGCCGGGGATGCCGCCCACGAGCCCGAAGGCATAACCGCCCAGCGCCGCCTGGGCGTACGTCGGCAGCACCGCGAACCCGCTGGTGACCGCGAACGCCGCGACATACAGCAGGAACCCCCACCGCCCGAGGTCGTTGAGAAACCCAGCGACCTGCGGCATGAACCCGAGCAGCGCGAAGCCGCCCGCCGCCGGCAGCACCGCCGCGACGATCGCGAGCGGCCCCGCGCGACCGAAGTCGCGAAAACGAACGTCATTCGGCTGCGGCTGTTCGGTCATCACCGAGCGTATCCCTCCCTCTCCCCGGCGGGGAGAGGGACAGCCCGCGCAGCGGGCAGGGAGAGGGGAGGACCGTCTCTTTTCAAAGGTCTCGAACCACGCCCTCATCCGCCCACCGCAGAATCGTCGCCAGCACAGCGTCTTCATCACAGCTCAGCCGCGAAGCCGTCACCCGCAGCACACGGAACCCAAGTCCGGCGCAGATCGCATCGCGACGTGCATCGTCCGCTCGTCGGCCAGCGTGCGATTCGGAATCCAGCTCGACCACAAGGGAGCTCCGAGGGCAGCAGAAATCCACCACGATCAGCCCCACCGGGTGCTGCCGCCGAAACTTGTGCCCACCGAGCCTTCCTGCTCGGAGACGCGACCCGAGGACGGTCTCGGCGGGCGATTGGTCCTGCCTGAGCTTCCGGGCTCGGTCCGTTTGCCGGATGCGAGGTTCGGGCATCGCCCGAGTGTAGTTGATAGATGATGAGATGTGTTGGTCCTCCCCTCTCCCCTGCGGGGAGAGGGTGGCCGAGCGAAGCGAGGTCGGGAGAGGGGAGGATCAAACAACACATCAACCCCGCAACCCGTCCTCCCCTCTCCCTGGTCGGCTCCGCCGACCTGTCCCTCTCCCCGCCGGGGAGAGGGAGGCGGAACTACAGTCATCGGCGTGGACACAAGACACCAGCACCCCCCGGGCGAGAGCCCGGCACCGGAGCATTTGCGATGATCCCCAAACCGCCGCCCCGCGAGGGCACCGTCGGCTTCCTCTACTGCCCGCCCTACCGCGTCCAGGGCGTTTCGATCGCCGGCGAAGCGACGACCATCCAGATCCCGGAGCTCGATACGTGCTTCGACATGGGCGCGCCGCTGCGCTGCGCGCTCGCATCCAAGTACGTCGCGCTCAGCCACGGGCACATGGACCACGTCGGCGGGCTCGCGTACTACGCCTCTCAGAGAGTGTTCCAGGGCATGGGCAAGGGCACGTTTGTCGTCGACAAGCGCATCGCCGACGATGTCCACCAGATGATGCGCGGCTTCAACGCGCTCGAACGCCAGCAGACCGAGTACGACCTCATCGAGCTCGACGACGGCGGCGAGGTCGAGATCAAGAACAGCATCTTCTTGAGAGGCTTCGTCACAGAGCACACCGCGCCGAGCTTCGGCTGGGCGATCGTCGAGAAGCGCAGCAAGCTCAAGCCCGAGTACGCCGAGCTGCCGCAAGAAAAGCTGCGCGAGCTCAAGGACCGCGGCGAGGAGATCACGCGCATTCTCGAGATCCCGCTGATCGCCTACACCGGCGACACGCTGCCCGGCCCGTGGCTGCTCCGCGACGAGATGCGCAAGGCCCAGGTCGTCATCAGCGAGTGCACGTTCTTCGAGCCCGACCACAAGAGCCGGGCGAAGATCGGCCAGCACATGCACATCGACGACATCGCCGAGTGGCTCAATGTGCTCGAGTGCGAGTCGCTGATCCTGGCGCACATCTCGCGGCGCACGCACGTGACGTACGTGCGCAAGCGACTGCAAGAGGTCATCCCGCGCGACAAGCTCGACTCGATCCTGGTGCTGATGGACCACCGGTTCAACCGCGACCGGTACGACCGGCAGGCGATGGAGGCCGAGCGCGCCGAGCGGATGCGCGCCCGCACCGCCGGGCAGTAGACAGACCGCTACGAGCACGCGCGGCGTCGAGTCAAGCGCTGCGCCGAGACAACGGCAACACGCGGCGATGGGCGCGGATGCATTGACTCGATGCGCGCGCACAGGTACGCTCATCGGTTGCGGCGTGAGATGTTCGGCGCGGCAACCGGTGGAACGCTCGGACGCGTGGTGTGCGTGCGGGCACGAGAAATTCTTGGTGGTTTGTCGGGTCGGCCGCTCGCGTCGTCCGGGCAGGTCTGCATCGCGGTCGTTTACCCGTCTGTTTGTATCCGACGGTGCGTTCTGAGACCGGCGCAGCGGCACCACGCACGAACGAGGTCGCACTCGATGACCGACTCCGACCAGGACGTCTGGCCCAAAGTCCTCGCCCACGTCCGGTCGCACGCACCGACCATCGTCCGACACTGGTTCAAGGACCTCGCCACCATCGGCCTCAACGGCGGCGTCGCCACCATACAGGCCGACTCGGCGACGCAGCGCGACTACCTGGAGCGGCACTGCGCCGAGGCGTTCGATGATGCCCTGCGCACGCAGACCGAGCATCTCGTCACCGTCCGCTTCGTGACCGCGGCCGAGGCCCACGGCTACCGGCACGACGCCGACGCGGCACATGCCACCAATCACGCCACCCATCACGCCGCGAACCACAACGCGATCAACGCCGCCAACACCGATCCGAGGGCTTCAGCGAAGACAAACGGCACCGCCGCCGGGGCTCACACACTCGATTCGGGTGATGAGCGGGGCCCCGCGGACCGCCGCACCCCGAGCGCAGCGGGCACCGCCTCGGACAGCGCGGCAGGCAGCGCGGCCGAGGGTCGGCCTGAGCGGCCCCCGACCGAGCACGTCGCCCGCGATGCGCTCAAACGCGACGACTACGGCACGCTCTCGCTCACGCCCGACTACGCCTTCGAGCACTTCGTCGTGGGCCCGGGCAACCGCCTGGCCCACGCCGCCTCTCGCGCCGTCGCCGATCGGCCCGGCCGGGCGTACAACCCCCTGTTCATCCACGGCGATGTGGGCCTGGGCAAGACCCACCTGCTCCAGGCGATCTGCCTGGAGATCCTCGAGCAGCAGCCGGGCATGCAGCTGTTCTACACCAGCTGCGAGCACTTCATGACGCGGTTCATCGAGTCGGTCAAGGCCGGCGAGATGGACCAGTTCCGCCACCGCTTCCGCGAGGTGGACGCGCTGGTGATCGATGACATCCACTTCCTCGCCAAGCGCGACCGCACGCAGGAAGAGTTCTTCCACACCTTCAACGCCCTCTACCAGGCCGACAAGCAGATCATCATGACCTCCGACGCCCCGCCCGAGGAGATCCCGGATCTCGAGGACAGGCTGGTCAGCCGCTTCAAATGGGGCCTGGTGACCCAGGTCTCGGCGCCGACATTCGAGACCCGGCTCGAGATCATCAAGGAGAAGGGCCGGCTGCGGGGCATGATCATCCCCGATGCGGTGGCCCAGCTCGTCGCCGAGCGCGAGCAGTCGAACATCCGCGAGCTGGAGGGCGACCTCACGAAGCTGCAGCTCCACGCCGCGATGCACGAGGTCAGCGAGCTGACAGCCGAGATCGCCCGAGAGGCCCTCGGGCAGCCCGTGACCAGCCACGACGCGCCGATCACCGTCGATCAGATCATCACCCAGATCACCGAGTACTTCGGGGTCCGCACGGCCGACCTCCAGAGCAAGAAGCGCAGCCGATCCATCGCCCTGCCGCGGCAGGTCGGCATGTACCTCGCCCGCAAGCACACCCGCCACTCGCTCGAAGAGATCGGCGGCTACTTCGGCGGTCGGGACCACACGACCGTCCTGCACGCGATCCGAGCGATCGACACCAAGACCCAGTCGGACCGCGATCTGTCGTCCTCGGTCAGCGCGCTCGAGACACGGCTCCGTGTCGCGGGCCGCGATCGCTGATCAGCGGGCCCAACCGATCAAACTGCACACATACCATGGTTATCCTTTGGCGTATCGGTATTTGCGCGGCCTTTGCGCAGCCGACATCCGGTTGTGGAAAACCTGTGCGGTTGCGCTCGGCCGGCGTCGCTCCAGGGCACTGTATCGACAGCACAACGCCATCCGGTGCTCAGACAACCGACGGCCTCAACCGCCTTGCCGAGCGCTGGCGACACCGAACTGCGCGCCAACCCACGCGATTTCAGAGTTGTAAACTGCTGCAGAATCATGATTTGTCGGTCTCCCTACCGGACAATCCACAAAGCGACACCCCTTACTACGATGAGTATCTTCTTCTAGAACTCTTTCAAAGAAGACCTACAGCCAATCAGATCGGCTGATCGGTTTCAGTCCACCTCGACATGTAGAACCTGATTGTGGATAAGCCGTGATTAATCTCGCGGTCTGGCTTGACACGACGGGCAGACGACGGTCGTGCGCTGCGCGACGGTGATCGAACCCAGTTCTGAGCCACAACTGTTACACGCAAGCCCAGCCCTTCCATACACTTGGTGCAACAGGCTCGCCTCGCCGGCCAGGCCGTCCGCGTCGCGGTAGTCCCGCAGCGTCGAGCCCCGCAGCTCGATCGCACGGGCCAGCAGCGTGCGCAGTTCGCCGGCTAAGCGGTCCCACTCGCCCCTGCTCAGCCGGCTCGCCAGTGTCTCGGGGTGCAGCCTCGCCCGGAACAGCCCCTCGTCGGCGTAGATGTTGCCCACGCCCGCGACGACCCGCTGGTCGAGCAGGGCCGCCTTGATCGCCCGTGAGCTTCGCCCCGCCCGCTCGCGGAGGTCGTCGCCCGTGACGACGAGGCCGTCGACGCCGAGCGCACGCCAGCGGTCATCCAGCTCACCCCGCGTGGGCAGGGTCCAGACGCCCCCGAACCGCCGGGGGTCTCGGAAGACCATCCGCCCCGCCGAGTGGCCCTCGCGAGCTCTCAGCGTCCACAGGACGTGCAGATGGTCCGCTGCCCGCAGCCGAGCGCCCGGACCGGGCGCCATGACCTCGCCGGTCATGCCCAGGTGAATCAGCACGCACCGGCCCGAGACGCCCACGAGCGCCAACTGCTTGCCATGACGAACCACGGCCTCGATCGTGTCGCCCAGCAGCAGGTCGGCCTTCTCGACGCGCCGGGGCGCGCGGGCCTTCGACCGCACGGGCCGACGCTGCCGCCCGAACCCGCCCGGCGGGTCATCGGGCGTGGCGATGACGTCCCGTCGGCGCACGATCACGCCCGAGACGGTGCAGCCCAGCACCCGGGCCTCGAGGCTCGCGCGAACGGTTTCGACCTCGGGCAGCTCAGGCATGATGGGTGTCCCAGACCCTCGCTTGCGCTTCGGGCTCGTTCAAGACACGAAGCATCGACGAGCCCGAAGCGCAAGCGAGGGAACTACAACCCATCGCACTCACGACCCCCGCCCCCGCTCTCGCCGGGCGCGGAAGAACGCCCGCAGCAGCTCCGCCGACTCCTCGGCCCGCACGCCCGCGACCAGGTCGACACGATGGTTCAGCCGGGCGTCGGTCGTCAGCTCGAACAAGCTCCGGCACGCGCCGGCCTTCGGGTCGTCCGCGCCGTAGACCACACGCCCGACGCGCGCGTTCACGATCAGCCCCGCGCACATCGGGCAGGGTTCGAGCGTGACCGCCAGCGAGCAGTGGTTCAGCCGCCAGTCGCCCACGGCCTTGCACGCCGCCTGGATCGCCAGATACTCCGCGTGCGCGCTGGGATCGTTGTCGACCTCGCGGCGGTTGAAGCCTTCGCCGAGCACTGTGCCTGTGGCGGTTTCCCACACGACCGCGCCGACGGGGACCTCGTTCATCGTTGCTGCTTCCCGCGCGAGATCCAGCGCGCGGACCATCATCGTGTCGTCGTTGGCGTGCGTCATGCGTGCACCGGGCTCGGGACCCACAGCTCGCGCTGGGGGCTCGTCAGAGCGAGCACTGACATTGACGAGCCCCTTGCGCAAGCAAGGGGACCCGAGCAACCGCTCACAACTCGCCCTCTGACGCCAGCGTCTTGGCCGGCATCAGCCGCAGCAGAATCAGACCCAGCTCGTACAGCACGTACAACGGTCCCGCCAGCAGCACCATGCTCAAGGGGTCCGCCGGCGTAAGCACCGCGCTCGCGACCAGGCATCCCATCAGCATGTACTTGCGGATGCCGGTCAGATCGCGGGGCTCGACGATCCCCGCCCAGCCGAGCAGCAGCACGACGACCGGCATCTGGAACCCCACCGCGAACCCCAGGCTCAGCATGAGCACGAGCCCGACGTACTCGCGCAGGCGGTACGACTGCTCGAGCCCGGCGCTCGCCGCTTGCAGCGTGCTGGTCAGGATCACGGGCGTGCCGTCGTCGTTCAGACCAACGCACACGCGCCGCTGCTTGAGCTCGGTATTGATCCACTCCTGGCCGATCTCGGGAGAGGCCGGGTCGCCCGCGAGCACGGGGATCGTCGGCAGCGTGACACCGGCCGGCACATCGACCGTCGCCGCCTCGGTCGCGCCGAGGCTCGACCCGAACCCGATGAAGAACGACAGCACAACCGGCAGCATCACCGTGTACATAAACGTCACGCCCAGCCCGGTCATCGTCACGCTCAGCGGGATGAGGATGTAGACGAACCGCCGCTCGGTCTGGTAGAGGCCCGGCCGAACAAACAGCCACAGCTGCGTGAGCACCCACCACGAGCCGCCGAGGATCGTCAGGATCAGCGCGATCTTGATGTAGCTGCCGAACGCCTCGTAGGGCCCGGTGTTCTGGATGCTGGCCGCCAGGCCTTTGTCGCGCAGCGCGGCCTGCAGGGGCCGGATCAGAAACTCCAGCACGGGCTGCCCGACAACCAGGGCCAGCACGAAGAACGGCACCAGCCCAAAGATGACCAGCATCAGCCGCTTGCGGAGCTCTTCGAGGTGGTCGCCCAGGGGCATGACGCCGCCGTCCATCACGTCGAGCTGGTCGAGGGGCGGGCGTTGTTGGGGCGTGGGCATAGTCGGGGCGAACCAGGACGGGGCTATCGCGTTACAACCGGTGGAATCGGGCAAGGTTACGCGCAAAAAACCGACCAACGGACGACGGGCGTGCTGCGTGGGCGCATCCGGTGGGGCGGTTGGCAGTGAAGGGGATGGCGTGAGCGAGTCGGATCTGGTTATCCGGGCTTCGGGCGGCGACGCCGAGGCTGCCGGCCTGCTCTGGCAGGAGCACCGCCGCTGGGTGGCAGCGGTCGTGCTCGCGCACAAACCCCGCGAGGCGGATCTCGAGGATCTGCTTCAGGAGGTGGCACTGATCGTGGTCGAGAAGCTGCACCAACTCACCGAGCCCGAGGCCTTCAAGGGCTGGCTCCGCGCCGTCGCGGTCAACACGGCTCGCGCCACGGGCCGCAAGCAGACCCGGCGCAAGGGCATCCTCAAGCTCGCCCAACATGAGATGACGGATGACGGTTCGAAGCACGACTTCGTCGACCCATCGGGTGTCGAGCGGGCCGAGCGCTCGCGCAGGCTGATCGAGCTCGTGAGCGATCTGCCCGAGGCTTACCGCGAGTGCGTGCTGCTCCGCTGCGTGCGGGGGATGAGCCACGCCCAGATCGCGGCCGTCACGGGCATGCCCGAAACAACCGTCGAGACCCGGATCGCCCGGGGCCGACGCAAGCTGAAAGAACTGGCGCAGGGTGGATCGGCCACCAACGCGCCGAAGGCGGTGTTGCGATGACAGATGCAGTCAATGAACAAGACCGGCGCGACATCCTCGTCGCCCGCGTGGTCGACGGCGAGGCCACCAGCGAGGACTGGCGCGAGCTGCGCACGATCGCCGCGAGCGACCAGAGCATCTGGGCCGAGATCGCCGAGCAGCAGGACCTCAAGCGCGAGCTCGATGTTGCCGTCGAAGATGCGGTCAGCGTGGCCGAGCGCGTGGCGCTGCCCATGCACGAGCACGCGAGCGTGTCGCCCAACAGCCGCATGAAGCTGGCGCTGACCGCCGGCGGGTGGCTGGCCGCGGCGTGTGTGGGCATCGCGTGGATTGTCGGCATGACGCCCCAGCAGACAATCACACCCGCGACCAACGGCGTACCGCAGAACATCGCGATGGCCAACCCGATCACCAGCGCCGGCGAAGCGCTCGCGCAGTACCTCAAGCTCGGCAGAGAATCCGGCGAGGTCCTGGGCGAGATGCCCAGCAGCGTCGTCATCCAGCGCACGCCCAACCCCGAGGGCGGCTACGACGTGATCTACCTCCGCCAGATCGTCGAGAAAACCACGGTCGACGGCGTCTACAAGCCCGCGACCGACGACACCGGAAACACGTTCTTTGTCCCCAAGTCTTCCACCACACAGGCCAAGCCCGCCGAGGGCGACGCCCCGCTGCCGGCCGTGTGGTAACGCACCGAACACACACACGAATGAGATTGCAAGGAGTTTGAAATGACACGCATCAGCCGATTCCCAATGACGCTGGCCGCCGGCATGCTTGCCGTCGCGGGCCTCGCCGCGCCCGCCGCGGCGCAGCACAGCAGCACGACCATCAGCATCGACGACGGCAATGTCGAGGGCTATTCGATTCGCGTGATCGACGGCACCGAATACATGATCGAGTTCGACGAAGACGGCGTGCACTCTGCCTACATCGATGATGACGAAGCCGACTTCAACTCCGACGAGAACGCGGTCTACATCGTGCACGACGGCGAGATCATCAGGATGGACCTCCCAGAACTCGGCGCGGCCGGGCAGGCGTTTACCTTCGGCCGCGGCGTTGGCGACGCCATGGCCTTCATCCGACCCGGGCAGCAAGACGGCAACCGGTTCGTCATCGATAACCGGCCCAAGACCATGGTCGGCCTGACCCAGAGCAGCCTCGAAGACCAGCTCCGCGAGCATCTCGATCTCGAAGAAGGCGTCGGCACCATGATCATCAGCGTGGTCGAGGGCCTGCCCGCCGACGAGGCCGGCCTGCGCGAGGGCGATGTGCTCATCGCCGTTGACGGCCGCGAGGTCACGGGCTCCGATGTCCTGACCGACGAGCTGCGCGAGCTCGAGCCCGGCGACGAGGTCGACGTGACCGTCCTGCGCAAGGGCCTGCCAGAGACCATGACGATCGAGGTTGCAAAGTTCGACGCCGAGCGGCTGTACGGCGAGCGGTTCTTCGCCGAGCGCCTGCCCGGCGCAATCGCCGCCCCGCGCGTCCTGCGGTGGCAAGACCTCGACGGCGACGACTTCCCGTTCGGCGGCGAGTTCGAGATGGACTTCGATTTCGACTTCGACGACATCCAGGAGCAGATCGAAGACCAGCTCCGCATGAACCTCGACGCCGAGCAGCGCCAAGAGCTCGAGGATGCACTGGGCGAGGCGCGGGAGCAGATCGAGTCGGCGATGAAGCAGGCCGAGAAGGCGCGGGCCATGGGCCTCAATCAGCAGAACCGGCTCAACGAGCTGCTGCTCCGCGGTCGCGACGGCGAAAGCCGCATCGTGGTCGAGCGTGACAACCGCGACGCGCGGCTGCTGCGAGAGAAGGCCGCACTCGAAGCCGAGACCGATCGGCTCCGCGCCCGCAACCAGCAGCTCGAGGATCGGCTGGAGTCGCTGGAAGACCGGCTCGACAGGCTGATCGATCTCCTCGAAGACGGCGAGGACGCCAAGGACAAAGACAAGGACAAGGAGAAGTCCAAGTCCAAGCAGAAGAACAAGTCCAAGGACAAGGACAAAGACAAGTGAAATCGATTCGGGTCCAGCCCGAACGATGCACCTGACGCCGGCTCGGCGGGTCACTCAGACTCCCCGCTGCCAACCGCCCGTCGGGCAGGCGTCAAGATCAGGCCCCGTTTCTCCGCTGCGGAACGGGATGCACCAGGGCGGACGCCGCGTTCTCCACGCGGCGTCCGCCTTCCTTTCTTGTTACCTGGCACACAAGCAGTCAGGGGGGGCGGCGTCTCGCCGCCCTTCACCCATCAAAGCACATGCATGGGCATGGGCGGCGAGACGCCACCCCCCCACTGTGCTGAAACGGCCTTGTGCGTAACCCGCAGCACCAGGAGCGTGCAAGCCGGTACGATCACCCAGCCAGCACGGAGGCGCATCACATGACAGACCAGCCGCAGACCGCATCGCACGACGAGATCGCACGCATCCGCGAGGTGCACGACCAGCTCAAGGCCGAGATCGGCAAGATCATCGTGGGCCAGGACGATGTGATCGAGCAGCTGCTGACCTGCATCTTCTGCAAGGGCCACGCGCTCGTGGTCGGCGTGCCGGGCCTCGCCAAGACGCTGCTGATCTCAACCATTGCAAAGTCCCTGAGCCTGAACTTCAGCCGCATCCAGTTCACGCCCGACCTGATGCCCAGCGATATCACCGGAACCGAGGTCTTCCAGGAAGACAAGACCAGCGGCCAGCGGATGCTGCAATTTATCCAAGGCCCGATCTTCGCCAACGTGATCCTCGCCGACGAGATCAACCGCACGCCGCCCAAGACCCAGGCCGCATTGCTCGAGGCGATGCAGGAGGGGCAGGTCACGGCGGGCGGCCAGATGTACCCGCTGCCCCGGCCGTTCTTCGTGCTCGCGACGCAGAACCCGATCGAGCAGGAGGGCACGTACCCGCTGCCCGAGGCGCAGCTCGACCGGTTCATGTACCAGATCCGCATCGGCTACCCGACGGCCGAGGAAGAGCTCGAGATCGTCCGCCGCAGCGCGCACAAGGGCGAAGTCAGCGTGTCGCCCGTTGTGGGTGCGGAAGAGATCCAGCAGATGCAGACGCTGGTGCGTCACGCGCCGGCGGCCGACCATGTCATCAAGTACGCGCTGCGGCTCGTGCGCGCGACGCGGCAGCCCGAGCCGGGCGCGGGTGATCACAGGCCGCAGGTCGTCAAGGACTACGTCGGCTGGGGCGCGGGGCCGCGCGCGAGCGAAAATCTGATCCTCGCCGCAAAGGCTCGTGCGCTGCTGACTGGACATACCCATGCCGATATAGATCATGTCCAGCAGGCGGCGCTGCCCGTGCTCAGGCACCGTGTTTTGACGAATTTCAACGCAGAAGCCGACCGGGTCACGACAGATGACGTCGTGCGCCGGCTGGTGGAAGATGTCGCGATTGCGGACGACACCCCGGAAGCGGCTGCGGCTGTGGACCGCGCACTCCCGTAAATTTCTGCGCTGTCCGAATCTACATGCTCCGTATATCGAGAATCCAATCTTGCGGCGGATGTTCATCGTGACCGACCGCAGGGAGATTGCTCGATGCTTTCACAGACCGCCGAATACGCACTCCGTGCCGTCGCGGCCCTGGCTCCGAACGCCGGGCAGCTCGTGCCGACCACGGACCTCGCCAAGCAGGCCGACGTGCCGCCGCCGTACCTGGCCAAGGTGCTGCAGCAGCTCGCAGCCGCGAAGATCATCCGCGGCCGCCGCGGCGTGGGCGGCGGCTACACGCTCAACCGCCCGGCCGACGAGATCAACCTGCTCGAGGTTGTTACCGCCGTCGGCCCGCTGCGCGAGCCCAAGACCACCGAGCAGATCATGGCGATGGGCGACGGCCTGCACGACCTGCACGAGCTGATCGACGGCTCGGCCGATGTGCTCCGCCGCCGGCTCGAGGGCACGAGCGTTGCGGACGTTGCGCGAGCGGGCACGGAGACGCCCGCCGAGCAGCCCAGCCGCGCGAACGCCCCGCAGCACGCCGGCCAGAACGGCACCGTCAACGGTCAGGCCCAGCGCAGCAACGGCTCGCGCAACGGCCATACCAACGGCTCGATGGACCGCGCCGGCAGCTTCTCACGCTGAAACAACTCCGACTCAATGCTTGAGCGGGTCGGCTACCAAGCCGGCCCGTTTTTTTCGTGCGCTCAGGCCACCATCCAACGGCAGCGCGTCTCCGCGCCCGCTCGGCGGATGATCGAGAACAGCCGCCGCCGGCGATCCTCCGAGAGATCCACGAACGACACGCCGAACGTCGCGGGTCGGAACCGCTGGCGCTGCACCCAGCGGACCTCGCAGCCGACCATGACCTTCTCGTCATCGCCGCTGACCTCGAGCGGGATCTGACTGCCCGGCGTGCGCGACTTGTGCAGCTTGCCCTGGATCCGCAGCCCGCCCGATGACGCGTCGAGCACCACGCCCTCTTTCACGCGGACGTTGCTGACCTTGATGCGCCCGCTGCTGCGACGCTGGACATCGTCGTCGTCAGTTTCCGCGTCGAAGCCCTGGTCATCGGAGTGCAGCTCATCGGAGGGCAGCACGCCGTCGGGATCGATCACGTCTTCCTGTGGTGTTTCGATCAGGCCGCGGAACTCCGCACCGCGCGCACCATCCTCGCGCTGCTCGGTGTTGTCGTGCTGTCTGAAATCAGAGTCTCGGCGTCCCATCGCGGGTCTCTCCTCCCTGCGATTTGCTTCGGATATGCACCACGCGCCGGCGAGCCGAACCCGCGCCGGATGCGCCGCGCCCGTCCGCCGACGCGGCGTGTGCGGCCTGCGCGGGCAGGGCCCGCCTTATCGGCCGCTCCGCGACGCCCAAGCCCTTGCACCGGGCCGGCATCGGCGCACCTTCCGCTCGCCCCCACACGGCACACATCGACAGACACCAATCACAGACAAGACGCACAGAAAGGCCGACGCCATGCCCATCCGCAATCTCAGCCGCACACGAGCCGTGCTCCTCGCCGTCGCGACCTCGACAACGGCCGCAACCGCCGCCGCCCAGCCCGCGTCGAGCAGCCTCCGCTTCGAGCACCTCGCGACGATCGAGCACATGGGCCGCATCGATGTGAACCCGGTCACCGGCACGATCGCCGTCGGCACAAGCGGCCCGCACGGCTCGGCCCCCTACGCCATCCGCACCGTCTCGCCCGACGGCACCGTCCAGACCTTCGGCTCGCCCGTGCCCGACCCTGACGCGGTCGTCTGGGATGTAAACGGCGTCTTCGCCGAGCCCGGCTCCATGCTCGTCGGGGGCGTCGGCGGCATCTTCGCGGTCGGCCCCGCCGGTGCGACGTCGCTTGTCTTTGAGGCCGGGTCAGACTTCTTCAACCCCGAGTCCATGGCGATCACGCCCGCGGGTGATCTGCTCATCGCCGACTACAACAACGCCCGCGTGCAGCGCGCGGATGCGCAGGGCGGCTTCACCACGGCCGCGTCGTCCTTCGCCCCGATCAACCAGGTTGCGGTCTCGCCGGTCACGGGCGAGATCCTGTTCGGCGACCAGGACGGGTACATCACAGGCCTCTCCTCGAGCGGTCGGCTTCTCAGCGACGGCAGCAACGAGTACCTCACCGGGCTCGCGTTCGGCGACGGCTCGGCACGCTGGGGCAGCGATGCCTACGCCGTCGATGCCGTCACCGGTGACCTGCTGCGCTTCGACGGCGACGAGTCCAGCATCATCGCAACGGGCCTGTTCGACGGCGCCAACATGAGCATCTTCAACGGCGCCGGCATCGGCTTCCTGCCGGGCGGCGACATGGTCATCGGCGTGCCCGCGACCGACACGCTCTGGCGCGTTGTACCCTCGCCCGGCACCGGCGCGCTGCTCGCGCTCGGCGGCCTCGCGGCCGTCCGCCGTCGCCGATAACGCCGCGAACGAACGTCATCCCCAGCCGGCGTGTGAACCCGGCGAATCTGCGGCCGTCGCTGCGGGCGTTCTGCCCCAGGCCTGACCGATCGAGAGCCGCAGCACGTGGCAGCGCCTCCTTCTGCTTGCCATCGTGCCACCGAGCCCCGGCCACCGCGTCCCTCCAGGCGGTGTCCGGGTGCTCTTTTTTTTTGGTCCAACTTCGATCAAAAGGGGGGGGCGGCGAGACGCCGCCCCCCCATAGCTACTGCGAGGCAAGCAGCACGCTCAGTCCACAGGCCGCAGCAGCGGGAACAGGATCACATCGCGGATCGTCTGGCTGTTCGTCAGCAGCATCACCATGCGGTCGACGCCCAGACCCATGCCGCCGGCAGGGGGCATGCCGACCTTGAGCGCTTCGATAAAGTCCTCGTCCAGGTTCCGGAACGTGCTCTCCTCGTCGTCGATGCCCGCGAGCTGCTGCTGGAACTTCTCGAGCTGCACATCCGGGTCGTTCAGCTCGGTGTAGTGCGGCCCGATCTCCATGCCGGCGATAAACAAGTCCGCCCGCTCGGCGATCGTCGGATCGTCGTGCTTCGGCCGTGTCAGCGGGCTGAGCGCGGCCGGGTAGTCCATCACCCACGTCGGCACGCTCGGGTCGAGCGACGCCTCGGCGACCTCTTCGAACAGCTCGTTGACGATCCAGACATCGTCCAGCGGCGTGCCGTCCTCGGCCGTGGTCTTGATGCGGTGCTTCGGCGCTTCTTCACGCGCTTGCGCGACATCCGTCATCGGGAAACCGAGGGCCGTTTCAAACAGCTCCGCGTATGTCACGCGCGGCCACTCCTGCGCGTAGTCGATGCTGATTTCGCCGTAGGGAAGCGTGAGCCCCTGTGCGCCCGTGGCTTCGGCCACGACCTTTGCCGCCTCGCGGATGATCGCCTCGCTGAGGTCCATGACGGTGTGGTAATCGCCGAAGGCCTGGTACGCCTCGATCGCCGTGAACTCCGGGTTGTGCTGCTTGTCGACGCCCTCGTTGCGGAAGTTGCGGTTGATCTCGAAGACCTTCGGCATGCCGCCGACGAGCAGCCGCTTGAGGTACAGCTCGGGCGCGATGCGCATGTAGAGCCGCAGGTCGAGCGCGTTCATGGTGGTGGTAAACGGGCGTGCCGCCGCGCCGCCCGCGAGCGGCTGGAGCATGGGCGTCTCGACCTCGACAAACCCGCGCTCGGTCATCACCCGCCGCGCCGCCGACACGATTTCTGACCTGAGTCGAAACGTCCGCATCGATTCGGGGTTCGCGTACAGGTCCATGTACCGCTTGCGGTAGCGGGTCTCGACATCGCTCAGCCCGGCCCACTTCTCGGGCGGCGGCGCGAGGCTCTTGCTCGCGAGATCCAGCTCGGTGACCCACAGCGTCACCTCGCCCTTGCGCGTCTTCATCAGCCGGCCCCGGGCAACGACGACATCGCCCAGGTCGAGCGCGGTCTTGGCGAGGTCGAACGACGCCGGGCTGCCCGCGCGCTCGCAGTCGGCCTTGCTGACCGCGATCTGGAAACTCTCGCGGGAGGCGTCGCGCAGGTTCATCCACACCAGCTTGCCGCTGGGGCGACGCAGCATGATGCGTCCGGTAACGACGACCTCGGGCCGGGTGTCCTGGTCGTCGCTGCAGGCCGCGCCCTCGCGGTCGTTGAAGGCCTCGTTTGCCGCCTCGTCATACGCCTCGAACGCCTCGGCCAGCGAGAGCGCCGCGTCCGCGAGTTTCGTCCGCGCGCCGTAGGGCCGAAAGCCCAGCTCGGCCGCCGCGTCGCGGTTGGCCCGCCGCTGCTGCTCGAGGTGGTGGACGTCGGTTTCTTGGGACCGTGTCTTGGTCGTCTGGTCGGTCATGGCAGAGTGTAGTTCCGCCCCCTCGCCCCTCTGGGGAGAGGGACAGGTCGCGCAGCGACCAGGGAGAGGGGAGGCTCAGTTCAGAAGTGCAATCCGTTGATGACTACCGAGACTCGTCCTCCCCTCTCCCGACCTCGGCTTCGCCTCGGCCACCCTCTCCCCGCCGGGGCGAGGGAGGCGGGGCGAATCGCAACCCGCGGCCGGCACGTACCCTACAAGCGGTGGATGGGTACCGGAGAAGTCGCATGCGCCGCGGATTCACACTCATCGAGCTTTTGGTCGCCATCGCGATTATCGCGCTGCTCATCGGCATCCTCCTGCCGACGCTCGCCAGGGCCCGCGACTCCGCCCGCCGGGCCAAGTGCCTGGCCAACCTCAAGGGCATCGGCGTGGGCGTGCAGCTCTACTACGCGCAGGACGACCTGCTTCCGGGAGTGCTCGATGTCACCGACCCCAACGGCGACCAGGGCACCCCCGACCTGCTCGAAGTCCTCGCCGACTTTGTCGATACGCCGCCGCCCGTGCGCGAAGAGCCCGACGATGAGACCTCGCCGTGGGTCGCCCAGCCGGTCTGGGTCTGCCCGGCCGACCGCGAGCCGGAGTTCATCCGCAACCGAGGTCGCAGCCTGACCGTTTCCGAGCAGAACGGCACCAGCTACGAGTACGACTTCGGCGTCAACCTTGTCTACCTCGAAGGCTTCGTGCGGCCCGACCTCAGCCGAGCGCAGCTCCAGCGCATCGTTACCCGCAGCTACGAGCGTCGGCAGTGGCCCATCATCAGCGACCAGGCCAACTTCCACGACGGCGAGCGGCCCCGCAACGCGCTGTTCTTCCCCGACATGAGCGCGGGCCAGGAAACGCCGATCACAACCGAAGAGCTCGCCGTGCTCGAGAAAGAGATCGGCCGAGACAAGGTGACACGGAACAGACCATGACGCAGCGCTCAACACATCACCGCGACGCGTTCACGCTCATCGAGCTTCTGGTGGTCATCTCGATCATCGCTTTGCTCATCGGCATCCTGCTGCCGGCGCTCGGCCGAGCGCGGGATTCGGCCCGCAGCGTCAAGTGCCTCGCGAACCTCAAGGGCATCGGCGTCGGGCTCCAGCTCTACTACAACCAGAATGACCTCATCCCCGACGTGCTGCCGCTCTCCGACCCGGTCGGCAACGAGAACGACCCGTCGCTGCTCGAGGTCATCGGCGAGTTTGTTGACACGCCAACCCCGCGCCGCGAGATCGACGGCGACGAAACCAGCCCCTGGCTCGCGACCGACCCGTGGGCCTGCCCGGCCGACACTGACACCGAGTTCGACCCCGCCACGGGCGAGTTCCTCACCGTCGCCCAGAGCCTGGGCACGAGTTACGAGTACATCCCGGGCGTGTTCTTCTTCTACAACGAGCTGTTCCTGCTGTTCGACGGCGACCGCGCCGCGGGCCAGCGCTCGGTCACGCGGGGCCTCGAACGCCGCGACTGGCCCATCCTCGTCGATGCTCGCAACGCCGTGCCCGAAGACGACATCGACGCCTGGCACCCCGGCGGCGTCGGCCAGAACAGTCTGTACTTCCCCGACATGCGGGCCGAGGAGTACGACGAGATCACTGAAGATGAAGTTCAGCGGTTCTTTGTCGAGATCGCGCCGAGGGATAACTTGCCCTGAGCGCAGCGAGCACGAGCATGAGTGATCAGCCAACAAGCCTGCCGTCATTAATGGACGAGCTCGGCGAGCCGAACGATGCCGCGCCGTCGAACGCCAAGCCGCCGCGCGACCCGAAGCAGGTCAAGCGGATCAAGGGAGCGCTCGGCGCACTCGCCGGCCTCGCCCTCGGCGGAGCCATGGTCTGGGGCGTGCTCACGCTCATGCCCGTGCCCAAGCCCGACTACGAGACGGGCGAGCTCGACAAGGTCCTGGGCTACACGCTGCTCACGACCGAGTTCGATCAGTTGCCGCTCGAAGAACGCATCGACCTGATCGGCCAGGTCGTCAAGCGCATCGAGTCGATGGACGCCGAGGAGGGCACGCTGATGGCGTCCTTCGCCGCGGGCATCGCGGGCGAGGCCCGGCAGCGGCTCGAGGCCAACGCCGCGGGCGTGATGATCGACATGTGGGACCAGTTCGCGCCGGGCTACCAGGGCCTGACCGAGACCGAGGACCGCGAGGCGTACCTCAAGCAGGCGACCGCCGACATGATCCGCCTGTTCGAACGCATGGACGGCGACCCGACCGACAAGACCGACGAAGAGCTGCTCGCCGACGCACGCGCCCAGGCCGAGCGCGACATGGACACCTTCACCGACCCCATGCGCGGCCCGAGCACCGCCGGCGTTGCCCGGCTCGCGTCGTTCCTCAGCCGCGAGGTCGGCAACCGCGCCAGCCCCCAGCAGCGCGCCCGAATCGGCAAGATCAGCCGCGACATGACCCGCTACCTCCGCGGCGAGAGCATCGGCGGCGACTGAGGCACACGACCCCGCGGTGGCGGAGGCTTCCAGCCTCCGGTCCCTTTGGTCTGTCAGAAAGCAGCAAGACACGGAGGCTGGAAGCCTCCGCCACCGGTGCTGGTCTGTCTTGCCACTACTCGTCCACACCAAGATCGCGCTTGGTGAACAGCCGCTCGAAGCGGATGCCGGCTTCGGCCATGTTCTGCGCCGCGCCCTCGAGCCGGTCGATCACCGCGATCGCCGCCATGACCGATGCCCCGGTCTCGGCGATCGTCCCACACGCCTCGATCGCCTGGCCCGCGGTGGTCGCGACATCCTCGAGCAACATCACGCGCTCGCCGGCCTCGAGCTTGCCTTCGAGCTGCTTGGCGGTGCCGTAGTCCTTCTTCTGGTTGCGGATGAACACGCAGGGCCGGTCGAGCCGAAGCGCCGTCGCGGTGACGAGCGGGATGCCGCCGAGCTCCGCGCCCGCGAGCCGGTCGGCGGTCGCGCCCGCTTCCGCCTCGATCCGCTCGATCGTCTCGGCGAACAGGTCTGCCACAGGCCCGAGAATCTCGGGCCGCGTGCTGAACAGGTACTTATCGAGGTAGTACGAACTCGTTCGGCCCGACCGCAGGGTAAACGTGCCGCGCAGAAGCGAGGCCTCGGCGATCTTCGATGCGAGTCCCTGCCGATTCATCGTCAACCCCTTGCAATGCACACGTGTTACGCTCGTTGAGCCATCGCGAGCCGCCCGCGTGAGAAGGCGGGCACCGGACGCAGGAGGATACGGATGCGAACGCTCACACTCTCGACGCTGCTCGGCCTTGCTGCCTCAGGCGCCGCGCTCGCCCAAAACGAGGCCACGCCCGAAGACGTGCTCGGCGGACCATCGGTCGAGGTCGAGGCCGAGACCCCCACGCTCGTCGAGCGCGACCTCGAGGGCCAGCTGCGCCCGCTCGAGACCCGCGCCGAGGTCGCGGCGATCGGCCTGCTGGGCCTGACCAATGACGAGCGCGAGGCCGTCGATCTGCTGATTCTGGAGCGTGCCGCCCTCGCCGACGAGATCGCATCGGACAACCGCCAATTGCTGAACCAGCTCCGTTCGGCGGCGAGCGCGGCATCGAACGAAGAAGGCGTCCGCGGCCGACGCGGCGGCGCGAGCCGCGAGCTCATGGGCCAGCTCCGCGAGGCCCTCGCGCCGATGCTCCGCCAGGAGCCGCTGGTCGATCACTTCGCCGCGGCACTGCCCGAGGCGTCACAGGAGCAGTACAAGGCCATCGTCGCCGAGTGGTATGAGGCGAGCTCGGCCGAAGCACGGGCGGGAATGAACGACGGCATGAACGACCGGCCGGCACGAGCCCGGCGGGGCGGCGCGATGCAGGCCGTGCGAATCGAGATCCGCAACGCGCTCAAGCGCGGCAGCGATGAGCGCACCGATCGGCTCGACCGCATGATCGCCGCCCTCGAGCTCACGCCCGAGCAGGAGGGCACCGTGCGCGAGATGATCCGCGAGTTCAACCAGGCCAACAAGGACCTCGACGACGCCGACAAGGCCGACCGCTCCAAGCTCATGCAGTCGATCTTCAACATGCTCGAACCCGAGCAGCGGCGGAAGGCCATCCGCAACCTCCGCGAGCAGCGCTGAGAGTGGACCACCAGACCGCATTCTGAAAGCCAACCTCTTGCACCGCCAACAACGGCGTGGGAGGATGCCGCAATGGCTATTTCTCGAAACAGGCTGAAGATGTTTCTCGCTGTCGCGATCACAGGAACGAGTGCCGCGCAGGATGCCTCGCCCCTCAGCGGCCCTTCTGTAAAGCCCGAATCGACGGCCCCCACGCTCATCGAACGCGACTACGAGGGCCGGCTCCGTCCGCTGGACCAGAGGCCCGAGGTCGCGGCGATCGGTCTGCTCGGCTTGGCCGACGACGATCTGGCCGACGCTCGAGAGGTTATCGCGCGACGTGGGGCACGCGTCGAGCAGCTCGCGTACAGCAACCTGCTGCTGCTGGGTGAGGTCGGCACAGCACTCGCCGCGGCACCGCCAGAGGCTGGCCTCGACGCGGTGGACGCCGACCTGCGGCGGCGGTTCAACGCGGCGATGGGCGAGCTGTGGAAGGGCACGCCGCTCGTCGATCAGATCGAGCAATCCCTGCCCGAGCCGGCGCGAGGGGGCTACAGAACGATCGTGAACGACTGGTACGCCGCGGCGATGGACGAGGCCCGTCCGCGCGCCGTCGCGGCGGGAGTCGGCTCGTTCGAGCTTGTCATCCGCGATGTCATCGGCAGCGAGGTCGAGCGCGCGGTGGCGCGCGGCCAGGCGGGCCGCGACCAGGCCTACGAAGAGTTCCTCGCCGCGCTCGATCTTGACCCCGAAGTCGAGGGTGAGGTCCGTCGCGTCGCACTCGACGCGTACCTCAGAATCCTCAATGACACGGGCCGCGAGCCCGACAAGGCGGGCGAGGCCCGGATCTTCCGCGAGATGCTGGCGGTCATCCCTCAGGAGGACCACCCCCGCGTCTGGCGGGCCGTGCTGCGGATGGGCATGGACGAACCGGGCGAGGACTAATCGCTGGCTCCGACGAGCCCGAAGCGCAAGCGAGGGACATGGAAACCCGACCCTCGCTTGCGCTTCGGGCTCGTCAAGATTCATACCGACAGTGTCACGACTCGCGCAAGGGAACTTGTGTCATTCTCGGGCGTCGGAAGTCTCATGGAGATGACCCAGACGCCGGAGACCCCCGCCATGCGAAACCGAGTCTTGAACGCCCGCCGCCGAGGATTCAGTGCTCTTGATCTGCTCGCCGCGACCGCTGCGGTTGGCGTCGCCGCCGCCGTGGCCCAGCCCGTGCTCAACGGCGGACGCCAGACCGCCCAGGCGATGACCAACACCAGCCAGCACCGGCTGCTCGCCTCGCAGCAGGCGATGTTCATCATGGCAAACGACGGCGCGTTCACCGGCCCAACGACCACGGGCTGGCCGGGCCAGAACGGCCTGCCGATCGACGGCAACCGCTTCGTCGGCAACACATCCTCAACCACCCCCGTGCAGCAGCAGGACTGGATCACGCCCCTCGTCGGCGACCTGTTCAACTTCAGCCCCAACCGCGCGCTCCGCACGCAGCAGCTCTACGAGACCATCCGCGATCCAAGACAAGGACGCACGATCGATCGGTTCTTCAACGCGAGCAACCCATCGGACATCGCCGACTTTGAAGCCGCTCTCGACAGCGGGGGTGGCTTCCGTGCCAGCAGCTATCTGTCGCCGGCCGCGTTCCAGTTCTGGGGGACACCGCGAGGCTGCGCGTTTGTCCCGGGTAAGCCGCTCGGGCCATGCGATGCTGACACATGGCGTCAGAAGTTCGGGGGCGTTCCGCACAACTTCAGCGGCGCGATCGCGGGCAACATCAACACACCCCGCGGCTATCTCCCGCGCATCGACCAGGTCGGCACCTCGTTCGCCAACAAGGTTCAGTTCGCCGACGGCACCCGTTTCCTCGAAGATGGGCTGCTCGATATCGACACGGATCCGGCACCGGTCGGCTTTGGCAACCACCTGTCTGGCTTCTTTGGTTGGGAGGGCGAGATTTCCTACGGCCGCCAGTCGCGCAGCGGCCCCGGCAACATCCGCCTCTCCGCCCGCCGCGCGGGCTTCCGCGACACCAGCCTCGAAGGCCGGGTCATGTACGTCACCTTCTTCGACGGCTCCACCCGCCCGGTCACGCTGACCACCGCCAAGAGCCGCATCGACTGGTGGGCCCCCACCGGCAGCGAGTGGGTCAGCCCCGGCAACATCGCCCCCGAGCTCGACGGGCTGGTGCAGCCGGGCGATCTGATCCCGTAAGCGGACAGCCCGGGCCTGTTTCTGCGGTGCAGCGGCCCGGCGTCTCGCCGGTAGGCCCATCCCGCGTCGCGACCTACAGTTGCCGCCCGTCCGTGCGGTGGCACGAGGACGGACGAACCACGCCGGAGGCACCGATCATGCGCACGTCCGCCGCTCTCGCTGTTGTTCTCGCCGCTGGCGTCTCGGCCAGCGCCGTCGCCCAGATGGTCACGCCCGCGCCGCCGCCCAAGCCGGAGGAGGAGTACACCCCGCCCCCGCAGCGCGAGCCGGTCCGCCCCGTCGCCCGCCCGGCCGAGCCCGCCGAGCCCGCCTTCGACCCCACCACCGTCGAGTTCGAGCCGATCTTTAGCACGGGCGACGACGGCACGATCGTGCACCCCGAGGGCGCGGTCGAATACGCTGCCATCCGAAACAACCCGCTGATCGACGATGACGTGCGGTTCTTGATCGACGAGCTGCTGATCGAGCGCGACGCCAAGGCCGAGGCCGTCGTCATCGGCAGCCCGCGCGAGGCCATCGAGCTCGGACTCGGCATCGTCGAGACGATGGACTTCGGCGACCGCACCACGGTCGAGAACATCGCGCGAGTAGCACAAGAGCTCCAGATGGGCGGCGGCGCGATCGCCGACCTCGCCAACCAGGGCGTGCTGACCGACCAGGCCCGCGCGATGAGCGTGCACATCTGGCAGACGTACAACCAGGCCGTCACCGCCGAGCTGACCGCGAGGTTCGAGGGCTCGGAGGAGCCCAACGCGCTGCTCAACGCGCAGTCGCGCTACCTGATGGGCGCGAGCATGCAGGAGATCGACCTCGCGTTCGACCGCGTCGCCCGCCGGGCGCTCGAGCGGCTGGACAACCCCGAGGCCGGCACCGCGCTGAACCTCGAAGGTGTGGAGTTCCGCCGCGTCGCGGCCGCGATCCTCGATCGGTTAAGCGACGAGCGGCTGGCAAAGGTCTTCCAGTAAGCCCAAGACAGTCCGGCAGCATCTGAGGGACAGTGCACGCGAAATCGTTGGCATGCGCATGCGCCGCACAGCCTTGCTCGGGTTCTCGGGCCTGATCGTCGCCGCCGGTGCGCTCGCGCTGAGCGCGTGCGGCGGCCTGCGGGGCGGGCCGGCCGTCGACATGAGCGCGCCGCCCTCGGCGTTCCTCGCGCCGACGCCGGTGATCGACAGCGACCACCCCGCGATCGTCGCGAAAGCGAGCGAGCTCGTCCGCGGCATCGAAGGCGATGCCTCGGATACGGACGTCCAACGACAACGCGCGCTCGCCGTCTACCGCTTCGTGCGCGACGAGGTCCGCTTCGGCTTCGAGCCCGCGTTCTACGAGATGAAAGCCTCGTCCGTCCTGCGAGCCCGCCGCGGCTACTGCAACACCAAGAGCACGCTGTTCGTCGCGCTGCTCCGCGCCGCCGGCGTCCCCGCCCGGCCCGTGTTCGTTGACCTCGACGCGCGATTGCTGAGCGGCGTCATCAGCCCGGGCACCGTGTACGTCGACCACAGCTACACCGAGGTCTGGCTCGACGGCCGATGGGTCTCGGTCGACAGCTACATCACCGACCCCGCGTTCTTCGAGCGCGTGCAGGCCCGGCTGTCCGAAACGGGCGGCGACCTCGGCTTCGGCGTGCACGCCCGGGGCGTCAACGACTGGGACGGCGTGAGCGACTCCTTCGCGCAGTACGTCAACGACGACGGCGCGCTCGGCTCGCGCACGCCGACCGTCCACGCCGACGTCATGGCCTACTACCGCGACGCCGATGACCCCTTCAACCGCAAGCCCCCGCTGTTCGGCGCGATCGCGAGGCTCACGTTCCCGTCGGTCAACGCGCGCATCGACGAGCTCCGCCGGCCGACCCGATAAGCCCGGGCCGCCCGCGAGGCCGCACAAACCAGCGGGTTTGAGACCCATAAGCCTCCGGCACCTCCGCCCGCGTCGCCGCGGGCCGTTTCGCGTGTATGGTGCTGACCTGCACCGGGCGTGACCGGTGCGACGGGAGCACCGCGATGACCGATTCCCCCACGACGCCCGAGACTGCGCCGGACACGCCGACGAACGCAGACGCGACGGCCGAGCAGCCGAGCTTGGTCCCGCCCGCCTCGCGCACGCCGCTGGTGCTCTCGCTCGTGCTCGGCGCGATCGCATCGCTGCTCCCGATCGTCGTCGGGTTCGGCCGCAGCTACTTCGGCTTCGAGACCGAGACCGACGTCGTCAGCCAGTTCGTCATCGACGCCGGCCGATTCCTCGCCGGTTCGACGCCCGACCTCGAGTACCACCCGCCGGGCTACGCGGCGCTGCTCGCGCTCTCGAAGCTCGCGATCGACGACTGGCTCGTCGCGGGTTTGGTTCTCACCGGCATCGCCACGCCGCTCGCGCTGCTCGCGTCGTATGTGCTGGGCGAGCGGCTCGCCGGGCCCGCGTACGCCCACCGCCGGTGGGTCGGCTTTGCGTGCGTCGCCTCGTGTGTCGGCTCGTTCACGTTCCTGAAGTTCACGGCGCAGGCGACGAGCGAGATGCCGTTCACGGCGGTCTTCCTCGGCGCGCTCGCGTTCACGGCGTGCGCCGCGCGGGGCAGCAGGCTCTGGTGGATCCCCGCCGGCGTGCTCGCGGCGTGCTCGGTGCTTATGCGCACCAACGGCATCACCATCGTCCCCATGCTCGCGGTCACCTCGATGCTCTGCGCGTGGGACGGCAGGTGGAACATCGCCTTGGCGCTCAGGCTCATCAAGCCCGGCGTTGTGCGCAGCCTCTGCTGGGGCGTGCCGTTCGCGCTGGTCATCGCGGGCTGGATCGCGGTCGCCGTCAGCCGCGACGCGCCGATCACCCCCAGCAAGAGCCACGTGAACCTCGCCTCGACGTACTTCGCCGAGACCAGCCGAGGCCGCTACGGCGAATCCCTCCGCGAAATGGAAGCCAAGTTCGAGAGCATGGGCGACGTGCTGAGCTACGACCCCGCCAAGATGGTCACGCTGTATCTTCAAGACCTCTCGCGGCTGCCGATCGATCTCGTGCCCAAGGCCATCAACCCGCTGACGCTGCTGCTCGCGGTGATCGGCCTGTTTCTGGTGCCGCGCGTATCGCGATCGCCCGCAGTGCTCGCGCTGGGGCTGTGCCTCGCCGCGTCGCTGATGTTCATCAACTTCAAGATCTACTACGACCGGTTCTACATCTTCGCGGCCCCGTCGTTCGGCGTGTTCGCGGGCTTCGCCGCGGTGCGAATCGCGCAGGTCTTCCCGCGCCAACTCGTTGTCGTCGGCGTCGCGGGCCTCACGCTCGCGCTCGTCGGCTCGGCGGGCTTCGTCGCGCACAAGGAACGCCAGAGCCACCACTCGTATGATGCCTGGATGGCGACCGCGCTCGCCGACATGCAGCCGCACCTGGCTGAGGGGGACGTCGTCTTCGAGCGCACCCGGCACGTCACGCACGAGACCCCCGCCGTCCACGGCGAGCTCTCCGAGCATCTCACGGTCGAGTCGCTGCGCGCGGCGATGCGGGCGCAGGCCGCGCAGGACAACGCCGGCGCGGTGTACCTGTTCGATACGTCGTACCTCAAGAGCCCGTGGAAGCAGACCGCGCGCGACATCGCCGCCGACGAGCCTTGGCCCTCGTGGCTCGATCCCGTCGCAAGCGGCGACCGGTGGGAGCTGCTGCGCTTCGCACCCGGCGGCTGAGCCGGCGCGGACCTGTCCATACATAACTCTTTAATTAGGGCGAGTTTATCTGGAATAGACTTGTCCCATGCGATCAGCGCCCGGACCCGAAAGCCCGCGACCGCGACTCGCGGACATCGTGCCGCTCGGCCCGGGTGTGTCGCTCCGCTGCCCCGCCTGCCGGTACGACCTCGCCGACGCCACGCTCTACCGCTGCCCGGAGTGCGGCGAGAGCTTCACGCTCGACGACATCATCCTCCGCGAGGGGCCCGCGGTCTGGCTCTGGGCCGCCTGGTACGCCATCTGCGGCACGATCGCCCTGCCCGGCGCGCTCATGCTCCTCAGCGTGCTGCACACCGAGACCTCGAGCGGCGCCGTGCTCGCGGCGTCGGTCCCGCTCTCGATCGGCGGCCTGCCGATCGCCGCCATGCTGCTGCCGTCGGCGATCCTGCCAGGCTGGCGCGTCCAGGGCGGGTTCGGGCTCACCAAGTTCGTCATCCTCCTCTGGCCGCTGCTCTGCCCGGCCCTCTGGCTGATGGGAGCATCGCTCTACCTTCTCGTCGAGGGGTACAGCTAACCGAGACCTCCGCCGCGGGGCTTCCGCCGGCGAACCCGCCCGAATTCGCTTTGAACCCGGCCCCGCCGCCGATAAGCTGCCGTTGCGAGGGTGGTGGTTCGCCCTCGCAGCAAGACGCCCGAGCGCCGGGAAGCGGTCCCGTCGCCGGGTCGGGTAGTGGGAACGAAAGGGATATCACAATGAATACGTTCGCTCGCTTTGCCGCGTGCGCGGCCGGTGCTGTCGCGTCGACCGCCGCCGCCCAGTCGGCCTTCACCGACTTCGCCGCCTGGGAAGCCGCCGCCGGCAACCCCGCCGTCACCGACGACTTCTCGTCCTACGGCGAGGTCACGCTGAACCTCGGCTCCAACGACTTCAACGGCTTCTCGATCGTCCTCGACGGCACGGGCACCGGAGGCACCGCCATCAACAGCGCGACCAACCTGGTCTTCACGCTCGGCGACGAACTCCAGTCGATCACATTCGAGTTCGACCAGCCCATCACCGGCTTCGGCGGCACGTGGCTCAACAGCTTCGTCAGCAACGGGCTCACCGTCGAGGTCAACGGCATTGACTTCAACGTCGAGGACTCCGTCGGCGCCCCGAACTTCGACTTCATCGGCTGGGCCGGCGGCGGCGAGTTCAACAGCCCGACGATCACCGTCACCAACCCGACCGGCGCGACCGAGTTCGCCGCCCTGAGCAGCATCAGCTGGGCACCCATCCCCGCGCCGGCCTCGGCCGCGCTGCTGGGCCTGGGCGGCCTCGCCGCGGCACGCCGCCGCCGCTGATCGGCTGACGCTGTCTTTCTCCCTCGCGCCCCCGGTTCACGCCGGGGGCGTGGCTTTGCGCTCCCGGCTTCTTGCCGTGACACCAAAAACCAGTGCAACCCGAACGCGACCCGCGCTCGATGTCCCGAGTGCGCCGCCGTCGCCGTCTGGTGCGTCATCGCCTGGATCGTGCTGGCGCTGGTCAGCCTCGTGTGACGCCATCGCTCTGCCAATCATGCCGCATGCCCAAGCTCGGCACACTGGCGTGGCTCGAATCGACGCGGGGCCGCATGACCGCGGCCGAGATGCTCGGGTTCGCCGCCAGAGCCGTCCACGCCCAGGTGGCGCTCGCGATCGAACGGCGAACGATCAAGCCCGTCAGGTACCGCGACGTCAGCGACATCGTACCGCCCGATACCGCGATCTGCACCGAGGCGCTCCGTGTCGCGCAGGCCGACTGCGAGCCCTTTCTGTTCAACCACTGCATGCGCGCGTACTTCTTCGCGAGGCTGATCGACGACGGGCAGCGGACCATCGACCACGAGGCGTTCTTCGTGGCCACCATGCTGCACGACCTGGGGCTCGCCGAGAAGCACCGGCTCTCGGGATCAGGCCCGCGGTGCTTCACGGCCGTAGGCGTCGGGCACGCGCAGACACTGGGACAGGCGCACGGCTGGAGCGATCGCCGGACGTCGGTCGCCGCGCAGGCCATCGCGCTGCACCTCAACGTGGTCGTCGCCGATGCCTTCGGGCCCGAGGCGGCGCTGCTTCGGTTCGGCACCGGCGCCGACGTCGCCGGTCTGGGGACGCACCGCCTGCGCGCCGACCAGATCGAGTCGGTGTGCGCACACCACCCGAGACTCGGCATGAAGCGCGAGATCACCAGGTGCTTCGAGATCGAGGCCCGCGAGCGCCCCAGAAGCCGGGCCGGCTTCATGACCCGCCGCCTCGGCTTCAAACGCTACATCGCGCGCACCACCGCCTTCGGCGACTGAGAGACGCCGAACGCAGAGCGCCGAGCCATCTGCGGACTAAAGCCGGCCGCTGGTGGTGGTTCACGGCCGGGATCGCGCCGGCTCTCATGAACCCGCCCTGACGCAGAGGCCCACCGATGTGCCTGTAGACTCGCGGATATGCCCGACGCCTGGAATAGCACCGACCAACTCAAGGCCTACCTCGCCGACCGCGACGTGCCGTGTCCGGGCTGCGGGTACAACCTCCGCGGCGTCGCCGAGCCGGTGTGCCCGGAGTGCGGCGTTGCGCTCACCGTCGCTAAGCTCGATGCTGCAAACAGCTATGCAAGCGGGTACTCCAGACTGCACTTGTCATGGTTCGTACCGTGTGTCGTCGTGACTGTCGTGTATTCGATCGGGGCGCTCGTGGTGTTGAATGCGCTTCACACCGAATTTCTCGGCACGATCATGTTCTATGCCGGTATGGCGATTGGAACTGGCGTCGCCCCGATGCCGCTGGCCGTTTGGCTCCGTCGTCATCGTCGCCGAGCGTACGTCTTACGCACCATCGTCTACCTAATTCCATTCGTTGGCATGGTCCCCTGTGTCATAGCGTTCGTCTAAGCGGCCGCATCGCTCCGCTCTTCCGAACCCAGCCCCCCACACCGCGTACAGACACAATCAACGAACTCTCAGCACGAGCTGGGGGACCCGAGCACTGCACATAAAGTGGTTCCCCTCGTTTGCGCGAAGGACTCGTCAGAACGCGAACCCCAACAAGTACACTCAACGCATGCCCGACACCGAACAGCTCAGAGCATACCTCGCCGATTGCGACGTGCCGTGCCCGGGGTGCGGGTACAACCTCCGCGGCGTCACCGAGCCCGTGTGCCCGGAGTGCGAGTTCGGTTTGACATTGGAGCTGCACGGTCGCAACATCGATCGCGATCGACGCGTAAAGCTGACACTCTTTCTCATCCCGCTCTCGATGGCCATCGCGGGCACGATCTCGCTTGCTATGTGGGTTCGCATCTCGCTCCAAGTTGGTGCCACTTCGCTTTGGTCGACGACGACCGTCGTGCAGATCTGTGCGGCTGTTGCCTTCTGGGTTTCGTGGATCACCCTGGCCATTTGCTTGCGTCATGGTGGTTCCTCGCGTGCCGTTCGCGCCCTCGGGATCGCATTCGTTGCCTACGCGCTCTTCCGAGTTGTGGCGATGATTGTGAGTTTCTTGATGTAGTTACGCTCCCACGAACCCAAACCTCCCCTCCGCGTACAGACACACATCGGCCCAGCCGATACTCCCTCCAACGCCCCGCTTGTGGGGCCCCTCGCGGGGATTCAGTGGGAGGCCAAGCCCATGCTGCCGCTCGCAACAAGCCGACGCACCACCGACCTCCCGCCCGAGCTGCTCGAGCACATGGTCAGGATCAAGGCCAAGGCCATCGACTACGGCCTCGACTTCTACGAGACCGTCTTCGAGGTGCTCGACTTCGACACCATGAACCAGATCGCGGCCTACGGCGGCTTCCCCATCCGCTACCCGCACTGGAAATGGGGCGCCGAGTACGACCGCATGAGCAAGCGCGACGCGTACGGGCTCGGCCGAATCTACGAGATGGTCATCAATAACGACCCGTGCTACGCCTATCTGCAAGAGTCCAACAGCGTCACCGACCAGAAGCTGGTCATGGCGCACGTGTACGGGCACGCCGACTTCTTCAAGCATAACTTCTGGTTTAGCAAGACCGATCGCAAGATGATGGACACGATGGCGAACCACGCCACGCGCGTCCGCCGGCACATCGAGCGGCACGGGCACGACGCCGTCGAGCGATTCATCGACCGCTGCTTGTCACTCGAGCACCTGATCGACCCGCATTCGCTCTTTGTCAAACGCGAGGGCGGCGACGATGACTCATCATCGTTCGAGCCGAGCAAGCTGCCCGCCAAGGACTACATGGACCCGTTCATGAACCCGCAGGCGGCGCTCGACGCCGAGCGCGAAGCGCACGAGAAGCAGATGGAGGCATCGCGCGGCAAGCACCCGGCCGAGCCGGCCCGCGACGTCCTGCTCTTCCTGCTGCGCAACGCGCCGCTCGAAGACTGGCAGGCCGACATCCTCAGCATCATCCGCAACGAGAGCTACTACTTCGCGCCCCAGGGCCAGACCAAGGTCATGAACGAGGGCTGGGCCACCTACTGGCACAGCAAGCTCATGACCAACCACTTCCTCGATTCGTCGGAGATCATCCACTACGCCGACCAGCACTCGGGCGTGGTGCACATGGCCCCCGGCGGGTTCAACCCGTACAAGATTGGCGTCGAGCTGTTCAAGGACATCGAACGACGCTGGGACAAGGGCCAGCACGGCAGCGACTGGGACCGCATGGACGACATCGGCGCGAAGAAGCGCCACGACGACGGCAGCATGGCCGGCCGAGACAAGATCTTCCAGGTCCGCACGATCTACAACGACGTGAACTTCATCGACGAGTTCCTCACGCCCGAATTCGTCGACCGCCACAAGATGTACCAGACCGGCCAAGACCCGCGCACCGGCGAGATCAAGATCGTCAGCCGCGACTTCGACCGCATCAAGCAAACCCTGCTCTACCGCCTGACCAACATGGGCCAGCCGATGATGTACGTCGTCGACGCCAACTACCTCAACCGCGGCGAGCTGTTCCTCGCGAACAAATGGAACGGCCTCGAGGTCGACGCGGCCAAGGCGATGCCCACACTCCAGAACCTGACCGCGCTCTGGGGCCGACCCGTGCACCTGCAGGCCCGCGTGCAGGAAGAAATGCGGCTGTTCACCTGCCAGTCGCCCGATGCCGAGGTGACCAGTGAGAAGATCACCGAGGACACGCCCGCCCCCGCGCACATCGTGGCCTGACACGCTCTCACGAGCCCCCCGCGTGAGCGGGGGGACAACCTTGACCATCTCCAGACCATGCCCGCCCGCTCACGCGGGCGGCTCACGTCGCATCGGGATCTCCGCACGCGTTCATGCCGGTGTGCGCGTTCTGTACCGATCGCACCGCCGCTCCCGTCCCCCTACTCGGGTGGCACGCTTGCCAAACCCCGCTCTGGAAGGCATCTTCCGGCGTCGTCGCGAGGGTCGCGTCGGCGTCAACCCAAGCCCCCGCCCGGGGGCGGCCGCTGGAACTCGCGAGGGTCGGCGGCCGCCCCCTCGCCTTTTTTCGAGCGGCACCGGCGGCCGCACGCGATCGCGGCGAGGTTTACCGGCAAAGCGCGATTTCCCGCGTATATCTACTTCGTGCGTCTCAGCGATACCAAGCGAGCGGAGAGTCCGATATGACGAGACAGCGCCCGACGGCCCCGATCGTGGTGTTGGCCGCGGCCTCGATCGTCATCGCCGTGTTCTCCGGCGTCCGTGCATCGGCCCAGCCTGGTATCGCGCTGCGCGACCCGTCGCTGGCGATCGCACGAGACTCGTTCGCGCCGCGCGACTGGCGGTTCAGCGACATCGACGAAGCCGTCACCCTCGTCGTCCCCTGGTACGGCTCGAGCGACGAGCTGCCCGCCGACGCCTGGCGGACCCTGGTGGTCGCCCAGCGCGATACGGGCTCGTTCACCGGCGATTCCGTGCCCGCCGCGGAGCCGCCGCTGCTCCAGCTGCGGTACAACCCCGCCCAGTCCGCCGTCGAGATGCTCACGACGTTCGTCCCGCGCGTCCTCGGCCGCGTCCCGGTGCAGGGCAACGAGGACGAGCGGGCGCTCGGCGCGATCCGGGTCGAGGGCGTGCCGCTCGGGTCGCCGCGGCACCACTGCGCGGTGCTGACCTTCAACCCGGCGACCGACCAGCTCTCGCTGCACGTCGCCAGCCAGGGCGCCGAGTCCGTGCGCTCGGCGTCGCTGTTCAGGCCCGTCGCCGCGCTCCCGCGTATGACGTCGCGAGGACGCATCTTCCTCGGCAACCCGTTCGTGGGCGGCGTCTCGCACACCGACCCGATCTTCCCGGTCGTGTTCCGCCGGGGCCTGGTGACGCTGCCCGAGCTCCAGTCGATCTGGAACAGGCCCGGCGGGCCACTGCTGATCGAGCTCATCGGCCAGGGGTCGCGCATCGGCGACGATGTGATCGTCCTGATGAATCACGCCGGGTCGCCCGGCTACGAAGGCCCCGCCGAGACCGGCCGGATCCGGGCGTGGTTCAGCGGCGACACCCGGATCTGGCCCATCGTTGTCGCCCCCAAATCGATCGACGCCCGACGCAACGGCGTCCCCACCGATGAGCTCGACCCGATCGAGCCGACCCCCGTCTTCGAGCCGGGGATGCCGTGGTCCGGCTGGTGGCAGACGGCGACGCCGCCCGACGAGCTGCTGCTCAACCTCGAGCCCGTCGTCGGCACGCTGCCGCGACTCGCCGCCGTGCTCCGCCGCTCGCGCCAGGGAGACCTCGCGCTCACGGCGTGGGGGCTCGGCAACAGCAGGTGGGCCAACACCACGCCGACGCCCGCATCGATCTCTGACCCCACCGGCCTGTCGAGGTCGCACCTGCTCGGCCTCCGCAGCGCGAGGCCCGACCGCGACGGCGGGCTCGTCGTGCTCAACCTCGCCGCGGTCGAGTCCATCGAAGGCATCGATCTGATCGAGAGCGGCGACGTCGAGATCGACCGCCGAACCAACTGGACACGCTTCAGCTACGGGGGCAGCTTCGCGCCGTCGCCCGGGACCGGCGCACCGGCGCACGTCGCGCCCGGGACGCCCGTGCTGTTCACCAGCTCGCTCGGCGCAGGCCTCGCCGCCGACCCCCAGCCCGACCCGACACAATCGTTCGCCGTGCTGCTCGAGCGGCCCCGCGGCGGCACGGTGTCGATCGACTTCGCCGTCGGCGATGCCGACGGGACCACGCGCATCGTCGCCGAGGACCCGCACGTCACCCCGCTGCCCAGCACGCCCGCGGGCGGCGTGATCAGCACCGACACAACACGCGATGTGCTCACCGTCACCGACGTCACGCCGACGACGCTGACCGTCGCGGGCGACGCGTCCGCCGTGCAACCGGGCGACGTCATGGTCGGCGAGGACGACAGCGTCGTAAACGTCGTCCAGGCTGTCGAGGGGCAGGTCGTCGAGATGCGCTTCCCCTGGGCCGAGGGCCAGCCGGCCGCGGGCGAGACCGCCGCGTTCGGGCCCGCGGGGTACAGGCTCGTCGGCTTTGTGTCCAGCGATGCCGCCGCGGCGACGCCGCGCCGCGGGCTGAGACTGTCGCACACCGCTGGCGGGCGGGTCACCGTCGCCGGCATCGGTCTCCGGTCGCTGGACCCCAACCGCATCTGCTATGTCCTCGCGGGTCGGGGGGGTCTGGGACAGCAGGAGCAGGCCGACCGCGAGGCGTCGGGAACGCTCGCCGCCCTGGCCGATGTGCTCGGCGTCGAGCTGTTCTTCGCCGGCCTGGCCACGCAGTCCGCCGGGACCATCGGGGCGCTCTCGGACCAGCTCGGCGACCGCCTGCTCACGCACGAGTTCATCGGCACCCCCGACGTCATGAACGCGCAGAGCAACACCGTCGGCAGCCAGACCTCGCTCGCCACGCACACCGAGATCCGCGACGCCGCGATCGAGTTCGACTCGTGGGCCTACGTCCAGATCCAGGACGACTTCCCCGACATGCTCGATCAGTACATGTCGCTCTGGCGGCACGACGCGCCGCACCCCAACGGCCGCGCCATGCTCGTCGCGGGCGATATGTGGTGGTCCCGCGTCGAGGCCCTCTTTGGCGTCCTGCTGACCAACAACAACTGCCTCGCCGACGTCAACCGCGACGGCGCGCTCTCGCCCAACGACTTCAACGCCTGGATACTCGCCTACAACAGCGAGAACCCGGCCGCCGAGCAGAACGGCGACGGCGTCATCGCACCCAACGACTTCAACGCCTGGCTGCTCAACTTCAACGCGGGCTGCGACTGACGCCGCCCGGGCTACCCGTCGATCTGCGGGTCGAGCAGCGGCACACGCAGCACTCGGAACGGGCCGTCGGCCACCGGCCCCTCGGGGTTGTCGAACCCGACCTCGTGGATCCGCGCCGTCGTGACATACAACAGCCCGTTGTGGATGCAGAAGCTGTCGGGCCAGACGATGCGTTCGTCGGCCGTGACCACCGTCAGCTCGCCCGAGGGCAGGCGCGCCGTGATCGCGTCGCGCTCGAGCGCGGTGAAGTAGAGCACGCCGTTGTCGTCCATGATCATCGCGTCGGTCGCGAACGTCTCGCCTAGATTCTCGACGAGGTCCTCGATCGGCGGCGTAGTGCGTTCGATCGCAGATCCGACAGCGAACCGGTCGGCGGGCCTGACGATCTCGCGCATCGGCGCGGTCGGCACGCGGTACAGCGTCCGCGATGTCAGCGCCTGGTAGTACAGATGATCGCCGTCGGGCGAGAGCGCGATGCCGTCGCTGTGCACCGCGGGAGACAGCCCGGTGTCATCGACCCACGCCTCGCCGCCGATCGTCAGCGCGACAGCCTCGGCCTTCGTGCTCGGGTGATCTTCAAGAAACCGCTCGGCCACGCCCGTCGTCAGGTCGAGCGCGATAATCGCCCCCAGCCCCGAGTCGCTGATATACGCGAACCCGCGCTCGACGTCAATCCGCACATCGTTCAGGTACGAGCCCGGCGGCGCGGTCTCCGGGTCGAACACAAAGCTCGACCCCAGCTTGTTCTGCTCGGTGTCGAACCGGACCAGCTTCGCCCCGCCCGGCACGGGCCCCTGGAAGTTCGGCGCGCCCGTATCGAGCACCCACATCCGCCCCGCGTCATCGACGTGCATCGCCTGCACGCACACGAACGCCACATCGCCCGGCACGCCCGGCGACCACGTGTTCCACGCCCGATCCGGGAAGGCCAGGGGCGGCGTCGGATCGCCCGGGAAGAACTCGAGCACGCTGTCGCCGTGCCCCGCGTGCCACCGCGGCGCGGACAGGAAGATCCGCCCGCCCGGCGTGATCGCGATCCCGATCGCCTGGAACGTCTCGATCGCGAGCAGCTGCTCCGGCACCGCCCGCGTCGCCGTCGTCAGCCGGTTGCCCCACGGCACGAAGCCTTCCGAGCCCGGGTTCGCACGCTGGGTATAGAACGACGCGTCGGAAAGCGGGATCGCCCGCTCATCGCCCGACCCGCAGCCGCCCAGCAGACCAGCGACACCAACCGACAGCACGCACACCACGCCAGTACTCTTCATACGGCAAGCGTATCCGACGTACGCTCCCGGCGATGGCGTACGAGGACCCCGCTTACGACGACACACTCGACCCCGAGGGGCCTTCGGCCGACGACATCGCACGCTTCGGCCGCGATGGCTCCGATTGCCCCAGCTGCGGCGCCGAGGTCTTCGACGACGCCACGGTCTGCCCGATCTGCGGCGACCTGCTCACACGCGACACCAGCACGACCAAACCCTGGGCCGCCCTGGTCGCCGGGGCGATCGTGCTCGCCTTCGTTCTGTTCTACATCCTCTAGCCCCCTCTCCCCACACGGGGGAGAGGGTGGCCGCGGCGAAGCCGAGGTCGGGTGAGGGGAGGACCAAGCTGGTGGTACGGCGCAGTCAGTCGGATAGAAGAAGACGCCCGTCCTCCCCTCTCCCTGCTGCTGCGCAGCTGTCCCTCTCCCCGCCGCGGAGAGGGGGGCAGAGTCACTCCGTCCTGAACCACGCCACCAGCGAGTCGTTCTGGACGTCGAGGCTCAAGAGCCGAACCCGCCGGCCGTCGCCGAGGCGGATGACCGCATCCTCGAACATCGGCGCATCGCCCGCCAGCTTGGTGAAGATCGCCTCGCCCTCCGCCGAGTCGACCAGCGACACCGGCAAGTGCTCGCGCAGCCGCCCGCCGTCGCGCCCAAGCACGAGCCCCGCCGGCAGGCCCAGCCGGCCGACCGACACGCTCGTCGCCCGCATCCACAGCGAGCCGTCGCCGCGGACCTCGGGCGCGAGCGTCGCGCCGAAGACCCGCGTTCGGCGGTCGCCCGTGCGCACCCGCGCGCCGATGCGGAAGCGGCCGTCAACAAACGCCACGCGCACCTCGTCCACGCTCTCGGGCCAGCGCACACCCCCCACCGGCGCGCGCTCGACCAGCGCACCCCGCGCGTCGTAAACGTCCTCGAACTCCTCGGCCGTCATCCGCGGCAGCCACACCGGCAAACGCAGATTCAGCCACGCGTTCGCGCCGTCGTCCGACAGCTTCACGGGCCACTCGACCGCCTCGGTCGTCGCGCCCTGGTGGTCGGCCGTGATGTGCGTGATCGCCCCGTTCTCCACCCGCCGCGCGAGCTCGGACATCTCGATCGACCGCAGCGACGCCCCGCTCCACCACCGCGGCTCGCTGTCGGCCAGCGTCATCGCGAACAGCCCGACCCCCACCACGCCGCACGCCGCGAGCACAAACCCCCACGCGATCCGCACGCGGTAGCGGTTTGTCCAGCGGATCGTCCGCAGCACCGGCAGCCGCACCCCCGGCGGAAGGTCGCGCCAGATCTCGACCGCCGAAACTCCCCGGGCCGAGCCGGCCTCCTCTTGGGTCTCGGCATCCGGTTCCGCCGCGGGGTCTGCCGTGGGTTCAGCAGGCACAGCCCGCGGGACGGGCCGTGGCGGCTTGATCTCGATCACCCCCATCGCCTTGGCGGGCTTGGATGATGCGGTATCGGCCGCCGAAGCCTCGCCCCCTGTCGGCATGGGATCCGGCGCATCGGGCTCGGGCTTGGGGTTAGGCTCGGACGTCGGCGAAGCGTTCGGCTGAGACGGCGGCTTGGGTGTCTTCACGGACGACCGCGCACCACCACCCGGCCGCGCCCGCCGAGCCCTGGCCTTCCTCCGTGATGACCCACGCCGGCTCACGCGTGCATGGTCGCCTGCGGGGGCGGATCGATCAAGTCGGGCCGGAGCTCACACGGCCGGAGCGAAAGTGATACACCACGCCGCCGAGACGCCGCGGCTCAATCGCAACCGTTGTTAAATGCAAGGATCCACGCGTTGAAGTCGTTGGGGGCAACCTCGCCGTTGCGGTTGACGTCCGCCGCGCAGGGCGGGCGGGGTATGAGCACGTACGCCGCCGGCTGGCCCATGGGGTTGATCCCGTTGCCGACGATCATCCCCAGGGTGTTGATTGACGACGGGCCCGACTCGGCTACCGATGGATCGACCAGCGACCAGCCGTCGGCCGATGGATCGATCAGCTTGTCGGCGAGATCGACTGTCTTCTCGGCCGACGACCAGACAAACGCGGAATTCCCGACATCGATCGGGAAGCCGTCACCCAGATCGGCCAGCACGATTGACGACCCGACGACCAGCCCGTTCTCGTTCAGCGCTGCGGGCAGAAGCGGCGCGTCGTTCTTCGCGAAGCAGTCGTTCGGGTCGGGGAAGTCATCGCAGTTGATCGGGATAATCTGTTCGGGCGGATCGCCCGCTGAATAGAACACCGCAGCCAGAGCCCGCCCCAACGCCTCGACCGAAACGAACTGATTCGCAGAGTTTGCGCCGATGATCTCCGCGAAGTCGATTCCGAGCGGCGCGATGTCGGTAAGCACATCGGTCCTGACATCGAGACGGCTCACCTCAGCGCTGCCGCCGCCGCTCGATCCGCCGAAATACTGGACGCCGTTGCTCGCCAGCACGCCGTCGGTTCGCGACCCGAGATCGAGCGGCGATGCGATCAGGCGTACGTCGGCGACCGTGATCTGAGGCCCACTGTCGAGCTCCCATTGCACGGCGAACGCCTCCAGGTTCCCGCTCGTGTCGTTGACCGCGGTGAAGACACCGCCGACGCTGCCAGACGACGTCAGCGAAGGAGCGACCCGCTCGATCCCCGAGCCGGGCATCGGCGGGACGGGCGGCAACGCGAGCAGCGTCCCGTCTGTCAAGCGGACTCCGAACCCGAGCACGCAGCTCCCGCACTCGACCAGCATCGAGCCTTCGTTATTGATCGACACCGCATCGGTCGCCGACCCGCCGCCGAGAAACGTGATCAGCGACGCGCTGCCCGCCAGATCCCACCTGGTCGCCACGGGCCCGGTCCCGAACTCGGTCCGCCCGACGATCTCGCCCCGGTCGTTGATCGACGAAACGAACGACTCGGTTCCGCCACCCAGCGGCCGCAGCTCAACCAGCGTGTACCCGGCGGGGACGCCCTGGGCGTGCACGCACCCGGCAAGCGAGACGGCGGCGAGTATCGATCGGCACAGCTTCGGCATCGGCGGATCCTCCACGGTTGAAATCGCGTGCAACCGGCGGAGCCTACCAGCCGGGAGGAGCGTCGGCGCAGCGATTCTTGGTCTTTCGCGGCGCCATGACTCCGCCGACTGACACATGCGGTCGCCTGCGACCGCGGATAGGTGAAGCCGAGCGCCGCTAGCAGCCCGCGTTGAAGTTCAGCAGCCTGCGTTGAAATTGAGTACCCACGCCTTGAAGTCGGCCGGCGTGCAGAGGCCGTCGCCGTTCTGATCGCACGCGGGGCTCTGGCTGTTGTACGCCAGCACCCACGCGTTGAAGTCCGATGGATCGACCGAGCCGTCGCCGTTGGTGTCGGCGGGGCACGACACCGTCAGCACCGCCGGCAGGCTCGTCACCGTGCCGCAGGCCTGGGTCACCACGCAGTCGTACACGCCGGCGTCGGAGAGCTCGACGTTCTCGATCAGCAGATCGGGGAAGTTGGTGCCGAAGACCCGGCCGTCGCCGAAGATCGGCGTGCCGTCCTTGCGCCACTGGTAGGTCTGGATCGAGAACGCATCAGACGCGAGCGCCTCGGTCACCAACTCGACGCTGGCGCCCACTTCCACCGTCGTCAGCGCCGCTGGCTGCGTCACGATGGCTGGAGGCAGCGTGTTGTCGGACACCGTGAGATCGACCGGGAAAATCTCGGCAGACCGTGCGTTCTCGTCGGGCATACCGAATATTTGGCAGGTGATCTCGCCCGCCGCTTCCGGGGTGACGCCGATCAGCGTAATCTCGCTTGTGCCCGCCCCGGCGACCAGCACGTCCGCCCCGCCGCCGGTCGGCAGAATGCCATCTTGGAGTTCGGTTCCGTTCCATGCCCATCGGTAGGTCTTTGCGCCAATCGCATCAACGCGAAACGTCACGGTGCCGTCCGTGCAGATCTCGCGAGAGACCGGGGCATGCACCACGTCGGGCACCTGACGGTCGATGTACAGCGTGGTCGAGGTGATCGGCTCCAGCGGCGCGCCGTCGCGCGACACCCAGTAGACGTACTCACCTTCGTCTTCCTGTGACGGATTGCTGATGATCAGCTGCCCCAAGGTCGTGCCTGTGACGACGCTGCCGGTGCCGGTCGACCCGTCGGCGAGATAGGTGAACGGATCGTTCATCCGCGACCACGCGACAGTATCTCCGGGGAACTGGAGGAACGGAATCGTGACCAGCTCGCCTCCGCTGCCGCGTCCTCGCACCCCCAAGGCGGCTGCACTCACCTTTGAACGCCTACTCCGGCGCTGGGTATCTCGGCGCAACGAGCCACGGGTCAAATTGATCTTCGGCTCGATGCAGTCGGTTGCCCTGGAACCCGGGACTCTTCTCTGGATTATTCGTGGGTTGACATTGCACCGGACTAATGGCGTCCTGATAAAGGCTGTGCAGCTACTTGTAAAGACCTCGATGCGTCCACCGGTTGGCCCGAGGCAATTGTTCACTCCTCCAACTGTTACGAAACAGCCTGTCGAGCAGACGCCATTTAGGCAGCTGTCAAAGGAGTACCCATAAAGCGATGCCCCTGGTTCGAGGATCCGAATGAAACTTGCCTGTCCGATGTTCACCGTGATGTCAGGACCGTTCGTGCACTGGCCACTTGCACCTGCACCGGTCACTGCCGCAGCACCTGCTGCCGCTGTCAAGCTTAAGATGTTCAGGGTAATGCGCACCGGCTTGACCCCCGTTGGTGGATGGTTGTTGGACAGTCTGCGAGGAACTCCGATTCTCAGAGACTTCCGGTCATCCACCCCCAATACAACAGACGCAAACACCCGCCCGCACTTATGCACTACCCTCCCCCACCATGACCACCACCATCCACCTCAACGCCATCACCAAGATCTTCGGCACCGGCAAGAAGGCCGCCACCGCCGTCGACAACGTCAGCCTCTCCATCGAGCCCGGCGAGCTCTTCTTTCTCCTCGGCCCCTCGGGCTGCGGCAAGACCACGCTGCTCCGCATGATCGCGGGCTTCATCGAGCCCTCCGCCGGCCGGATCACCTTCAACGAGACCGACGTCACCGATGTGCCGCCCAACTACCGCAACACGGGCATGGTCTTCCAGAGCTACGCCCTCTGGCCGCACATGACCGTCGAGCAGAACGTCGCCTTCGGGCTCGATGTCCGCAAGGTTGACAGGGACGAGAAGATCCGCCGGGCCCGCGAGGCGCTCGCCGCGGTGCAGATGGAGCAGTACGCCGAGCGCAAGCCCACGCAGCTCTCGGGAGGCCAGCAGCAGCGCGTCGCGCTCGCCCGCGCGCTCGTCATCCGGCCCGATGTGCTGCTGCTCGACGAGCCGCTCTCAAACCTGGATGCCAAGCTCCGCAATGAGCTCAGGCTCGAGATCCGACGCATCTGCAAGATGGCCGGCCTCACCACCGTCTACGTCACCCACGACCAAAAAGAGGCCCTGAGCATCGCCGACCGCGTCGCGATCATGCGCGACGGCTCGCTCGTGCAGATCGGCACGCCGGGCGATCTGTACCGGAGGCCCGAGTCCGCATTTGTGGCCAGCTTCCTCGGCGAGACCAACTTCATCGAGGCCAAGGTCGTCGCCCGGGCCGAGGGCGGCACGGTCACGCTCGACACCGGCGCGGGCCGAATCCGCACCAAGCAGCCCGAGGACCGTTTGTTATCGGACCAAGAGACCGTGCTGTGCTCGGTCCGCCCCGAGGCCGTCCGGCTCGTGGACCAGGTCGATCGCGCGCAGCTCAGCGGCAAGCGGGTCGAATCGGTCTACCTGGGCGAGGTCGCGCACCACGAGATCGAGCTCGGCGGCCAGCCGTCGACCGACCCGAGCTCGGGCACCGGCTCGGCCAAGGGCCGGGTGATCCGGGTGAGCGAGCTGAACCCGCCGCCGCATCACCTGGGCGAGGACGACACGCTCGTCGGCATCGAGGTCGAGCCGTCGGACGTCGTGCTGCTCAGCGGCGACGACCGCTAGCGGTTCAGCAACATTCGCTTGAAGGTGTCAGGCCGCCTCAGAACGGACGGCGGTCTCTTCGGGCGCGGCCGGCAGATCGATGACGAACGCCGCCCCCCCGCTCTCGCTCGGCTTGAACGAGATGTCGCCCTTCGCCGCCCGCAGCAGCTCCCGGCAGACGGTGAGCCCCAGGCCGGTGCCGGTCGTCCCGTTGGTCCCTCGGACGAACGGCTCGAACATCCGCTTCCGCGCGTCCTCGGTGATGCCGGGCCCGTCGTCGGCGACCTCGATCCGCACGCGATCGGTGTTCCACGTGGAACAGGTCACGGCAATGCTTCCCCGACGCTGACCGCACGAAAGAATCGCTGCCCGCGCGTTCTGAAGAAGATTCACGAGCACCTGCTGCAGCGGCGTCGGCTCGATCGCGGCGTCGATGTTGTCGGGCACGACGATCCGGCAGGTGATGCCGTCCCGGCTCAGGTCTCGGCCCAGCGTTGCCGCGGACTGACGGATTGCGTCGAGAACGTTCGATCGGGCGGTCGCGTCCGCGGACCCGCCCCGGCCGAGCCCCAAAATAGCCTTTGCGATCTCGGTCGTCCGCAGCACGCCGGATTCCGCCTCCGCGAGTGCTCGCTCGACGGCTGCCTCTCTGGCGTCGCTCCGCTGCGCGAGGCGCACGTACGCGAGCACCGGCGTGAGGATGTTGTTGACCTCGTGGGCCAGCAGACCCGCGACCGAGCCCAGGGCGGCCCGGCGCTGCAGCTCGACGATCTCGTCGCCGAGCGTGCCAAGACCCTCCGACAGCCCATCGATGGCAGACGCCATCTCTTTGGGATTTGCCTTCGGAGGAGTGCCGCCCATCATCGAAGGTATCGACGTTCGCGTCACCCGCCTTGTGCCCGCGGCCCACGAGGAACACAGGTTATTGGTATTCTGGGCAACCTGAGACCAAGGAAATCAGATAGCCGGCCCTGGAGTCTGTGACCAACGCGTCCACGGGCCTCGGATCAGGGATCAAAGTCGGTATGAAGCCGCGGTGTGCGCCGGCAGCGTTTCCACATGGTGCCCGGGGCCAGATTGATTCATCCGGACAGAAACGAAGCCTGTGCGGCGTCCACGGCCCCGCCGCTCGCGATCCATGCTTTGATCGGTGTAGGCCTCAGATCCGCATCGACGACGGCGGCGAGATCCAGCCATTCGAACGCGATGTGCGGCTCAAGACTCGCAACGGGCTCAGCATTCCCCGCGGGCTCGCGTTCCACGTGGAACACCACATTGTACTCGTGGAGGCCGCCGTCGTCGGAGCCGGTCACAAGCTCGCAGACCAGGGCGGCATCGCGGACAACGATGCCGACACTGCATTCCTCTCGGAACTCGCGAGCCAGCGCGTCGGACGCGCGTTCCCCGTGATCGACGTGCCCACCGGGCAAATAGAAATACCCCTTCGCGACGTTTCGGCAGAGCAGCACTCTGCCCGCCTCGACGAGCAGGCCGCGGGCGATGATCTCTGGGACGGGCGGATGTGGTGGTGTGTGCGTGGCCATGCCGAGAGTTGTATCATGTCGGAGGCCGGCAAGCAGGACGCTTCCGGCAGCCGCGCACGGAGGCCATCATGGCAAGCACCGATCCGATCGTCAACCAGTCTCCAGCAGATCAGGCCGTGCCGAGCCAATCGGCCCGGCCGCAGCCCAAGCGACGCCGTCTCGGCAAGGGGCTGAGCGGTTTGATCGGCGATCCTGTTGCTGTTGAAACAACAAATAAACCGAGAGAAGAATCGAAAATAATTCCCCCTGCGAAATCTGTTGAATCCAGAGCGGCGAAACACAGCCACCAACAAGTCTACGCCGGAATGCCGGATGCGAGTTCGAGATCAGATGATAACAATGCATCTATATCTCAAGATATAGAGATAGCGTTTGTCGAGCAAGGTAAATATACCGATCGTGTTATCCGTTTAAATATTGATTCATTGATCCCGAATCGGTTCCAGCCGCGTTCTGACTTCGCGGCGGAGGGCTTGGCCGAGCTCGCGGCCTCCATCCGCGCCGAGGGCATCATGCAGCCGGTGCTCGTCAGGCCCGGGTCTGACAGCGGGGCGACCGGGGGGCGTTATGAGCTGATCGCCGGCGAGCGGCGGTGGCGGGCGGCGAAGCTTGCCGGGCTCGAGACCGTGCCCGCGATCGTCCGGGACCTCAGCGACGAGTCGTCGGCGGAATGGGCGCTGATCGAGAACGTTCACCGCCAGGATCTGAACGCGATGGAGCGGGCCGAGGCGATGGCGGCGTTGCTGTCGCGGTTCGGCATGTCGCGGACGGCACTCGCCGAGAAGCTCGGTTTCGAGCGGCCCACGGTGGCAAACCTGGTGCGGCTGGTCGAACTGGAGCCCGCCATCCGGGAGCTGATCGCATCGGGCCGGCTCGGAGCGGGCCACGGCAAGGCGCTGCTCTCGGTGCCCGAGGGGCCGGCTCGCGTCACACTGGGCGAGAGCGCTGCCGCCGGTGCCTGGAGCGTGCGCCGCCTCGAGCGGGAGGCCCGGGCGATCAAAGACCGCGCCGGGGGCACGAACGCCGTGGAACCGGCGGTGTCGCAGCGGAAGGCCGTCCACGAATCCATGGAGCGGAAGCTGTCCGACCACCTGGGAACCAAAGTCCGCATTGCAACATCGGCGGCGAGCGGCAAAGGAAAAATTGAGATCGCGTTCTTCGATCTCGATCACTTCGACGGGCTGATGCGGACGCTCGGGCTTCCCGATGAAACAGCATCGAACGGGTCGCTCGGGAGCTGACGGCGGCGCGGGCACGCCCCGCGAGACCGCCGGCTGAACGGACGGCAAATATAAGTTCTCTTTGTTTGCAAGAGTGTACTTTTCGATTTGACTCGCTAGCATCGCGCTTTGACCGGCAGCGTGCAGCACAAGCCGACATGGCATCGGCGTGCCGGTGCTCCTGTGTTTCTGGAGCAATCAGAAGGGAATCCCAGTCATGGCGAAGAGAACAAGCAAGAAGAAGGGCCGCCGGTCCGCGGCCACAGCGAGCCCCAGCGGGCGCGGATCGCTGGAGTCGATGTCGAGCGCGGCGTTGCAGGCCGAGCTCGCCCGTCGGCAGCGGCAGGCGTCATCGCTGCTCAAGAAGCGCGACCGCCTCCGCGATCAGCTGTCCGAGATCGAGAGCCAGATCGCCGAGATGGGCGCGACGGCGGTGGTCGGCATCGAGCCCGGGCGGAAGCGTGCCCGGAACGCCGAGAGCCTGGTTGACGCGATGCAGCGTGTGCTCACCGGGACGGAGCTGACCGTGACCGAGCTCTCGGAGGCGGTGCAGGCCTCCGGCTACGTCACGACCAGCCCGAATTTCCGGACGATCGTGAACCAGACGCTCATCAAGTACCCGAGGACGTTCAAGCGGGTTGCGCGGGGCGTCTACACCGCGAAGTAAGCGGCACAACAGAGCGCTCCGCTCATCGAAGGTCGATGAGAGGGTAATTTAGAGTGCCCGGGCACAGGGTGCAATTGTGTCGTGCGCGGGAGCGAACACGCGACAATGAAATGACAGCACGCACGCAGATGGAGCGGTCTAGACCGCCGATGTCAGAATCTGACTGTTCAGGCGTTGGTTACCACGCGCTCGGCGAAGGACGGAGCCGCGTCGGGCGGTCGAGGTACCAGAAGTACAGCCAGTCGCGGACGAGCATCCGGCGGGACTCATCCTTGATGAGGTGGAGCCGGTTGGAGATGTCGTCGCCACGCTCGTGCATGGTAATCAGGTCGGGCGTCGGGTCGTCGCGGAACTCGGCGAGGCGGTTCTCGCGGCTGCTGCACCCGCCAAGAGTCAGCGCGGCCGTGGCGGCGGTTGCGACGAGCAGGGCGGCGTTTGTGCGGACGGGACGGCGTGCGGTGTGCTTCACGTGCTGCTCCAATTCGACTCGGGCCGAGGTGGGCCAGGTCGGACGCCGGCGTCTCGTTGCGGCCTTGCCGCGTCGCCGGCATTCAACGAATCTGTACATCCGATTCGCGTGCCACTCGCCGTCCGTTGCGAGGCCGGGCTCCTCTGGCGGTTCGGGGGAGTGCCCCGACCGGCCGCCCGGTAGTGCATCGCTGCAGTGGGGTTGTACTCCATCGACCTCTTCGCGTCAAACGTACGGCGGCCGACGACGGCGGAGGCAGCTGTGAATTTCTTGTGCCGACAAACGGATTTGCAGCCTGCCATGCGTGAATCCGTGTTATGCTGCCCATCCGGGTGTTCAAGGGCGACAGCGACCCAGATACGCGTCGAGCCGCCGCGAGAACCCCTGAAGACATGCGTACGAATCCGACCGTGATTTGAAAGAGCGACGCCGCGGCAGCGGAGTTCGGCTCAGCCGGTGGCACACAAGCAGGAGCACGTGTCCAAACCTTTCCAGAACCCCAGGGAGCCGTGAACCAATCCGCACGAGCGACGATCAAGCCTCCATCGAGTGGACGATCCGGACCCGAGCGAGCGGCACCCACCTTGAAGTGGGGTTTGGGCGCACCTGCACCGCACCGGCTGAGCCGAGGTTCGAGCGGCTGAGGCTCAGCGACATTTGACCCCTAGCGCGATGCGAAACATGGCCTTCCACCCAGGGCCGTGCCGCTCGCCGGGTTACACGCAGAGGGACGGTGGGAAGGAGGAGAGCCCACCGTCCCTTTGTCATTTTTGGCCTTTGGTTCCGCCGGCACAGCCTCCCGGGCTTTCCTCAACAGACCAGCCCGCTCGGGGGCGGTCCGATCGCAGACCAAGGGCTCAGGCGGATCGGCGTCTGGGCCGATGTCAGAGGCATGAATGCATCAGCACTCGTGACGTCATCCGCCGGCCGCGGTGACTACGCCCTGGCCCGCAAAGCGCTCGACTTGGCGGAGCAGCAGGGGGCGGCGGCGGTCTCGCTCATCCAGGCGGCTGGGGAGGTGTCGATCGCCGCGCCGCGCGGGGCCGTGAGCCCGGTGCCGGGTGCGACCGAGTCGGGGCAGCTTGTCGATCGGCAGGCCTAACGACCGATAATCCAAGGCTGCGCGTCTGTTTGCGTCTGCCAACCCGGCAGCGATGGTGTGGACCTTGTGCGGCCATCGCAGGCTGGATCGCTGATTCTGGCCCAATAGAGCTGTTTCGCGGTCCATCGGCGGGCCGGCGCGCGGGTTGCACCGTACCGAGCAGGATTCGGGAGCATCCGGCACGGCGGCCGGGGCGCACCGAGAGCTGGAGGCCTGACCATGGGACCCGACCGCTTCACGACGATCGCGCAGCAGGCGCTCGCCTCGGCTCAGGCCGACGCCGCCGGCCGCGGCAACCCCGAGGTCACCGGTCTGCACGTGCTGCACGCGCTGCTCGACGAGAAGGGCGGCAGCGCGCGGGCGATCCTGACCAAGGCGGGCGTGAATGCGGACCAGATCGCGTCGATCGCCGCCAGCGAGCTCGATCGGCTGCCCACGACCAGCAGCGGCGCGGGCTCGGGCGGCCAGCAGCTGATGACGCTCGTCGCCGAGGCCGACAAAGCCAGCCGGGCGATGGGCGACGCCTACATCACGGGCGAGCACCTGCTCATCGCGCTGGCCAAGACCAAGGGCCCGGCGTTCGACGTGCTCGACATCAACGCGGCGACACCCGACGTGCTGTCCAAGGCCGTCGCCGATATCCGCGCGGCGTCGGGCGTCGAGCACGTGAACGACCAGAACGCCGAGGCGAGCTTCGAGGCGCTCAAGAAGTACGGCATCGACCTGACCGAGCGTGCCCAGCAGGGCAAGCTCGACCCGGTCATCGGCCGCGATGACGAGATCCGCCGGACGATGCAGGTGCTCAGCCGACGCACGAAGAACAACCCGGTGCTGATCGGCGAGCCGGGCGTTGGTAAGACGGCGATCGCCGAGGGGCTCGCGCTGCGGATCGTCAACGGCGATTGCCCGGACGGCATGCGCGAGAAGCGTGTGATCGCGCTCGATGTTGGTCAGTTGCTCGCGGGCGCAAAGTACCGGGGCGAGTTCGAAGAACGGCTGAAGGCTGTCTTGCGTGAGGTGAGCGCGAGCGACGGCGAGGTGATCCTGTTCATCGACGAGCTGCACACGATCCTCGGCGCGGGCGCCGCCGAGGGCGCGGTGAGCGCCGGCAACCTGCTCAAGCCTGCGCTTGCACGAGGCGAGGTCCGGTGCGTCGGTGCGACGACGCTCGACGAGTACCGCAAGCACATCGAGAAGGACGCGGCGTTCGAGCGGCGGTTTCAGCCGATTCTTGTTGACCAGCCGAACGTCGAAGAGACCGTCGCGATCCTGCGGGGTTTGAAGGAACGCTACGAGGCGCACCACGGCGTGCGGATCAAGGACGGCGCGATCCTGGCCGCCGCGCAGCTGAGCCACCGGTACATCGCGGACCGGTTCCTGCCGGACAAGGCGATCGACCTTGTGGATGAAGCCGCGAGCCGGCTTCGCATCGAGAACGACAGCATGCCGACGGAGCTCGATGATCTTCATCGCAAGATCATGCAGCTCGAGATGGAGCGCGAGGCATTGCGGATCGGCGCGGAGTCTGACGGCGACGGGGACGAGGCGAACAAGAAAGAGCTCGCGCGAATCGAGCGCGAGCTGACCGAGTTGAACGAGGAGAACGCCGCGCTGAGCGCACGGTGGGAGGTCGAGAAGCGAGACCTTGACAGCGTGAAGACGCTGAAGGAGCAGATCGATGCGAAGCGAGTCGAGCTTGAACAGGCGCAGCGACGCGGCGACCTCGAGGCGGCGGCACGCATCCAGTACGGCGAGATGCGCGAGCTGGAGGCTGGGCTGGCCGAGGCCGAGCGAAGGCTCGATGAGAGGGCGGCGTCGGGCGATTCGCTGGTTCGAGAAGAGGTAGACGCCGAGCAGATCGCCGACATCGTCGCGCGGTGGACAGGCATCCCTGTGTCACGCCTGGTCGAGACCGAGCGTGAGAAGCTGTCACGCATGGAGGACCACCTGCGCGAGACGGTGGTGGGGCAGGACGAGGCGCTTCGCGCGGTGTCCGATGCCGTGCGACGTTCACGCGCGGGGCTGAGCGATCCGAACAAGCCCATTGGCAGTTTCTTGTTCTTGGGGCCGACGGGCGTTGGCAAAACCGAGACGTGCAAAGCGCTCGCTGATTTCTTGTTCGACACCGATGAGGCGATGGTGCGGATCGACATGTCGGAGTACATGGAGAAGCACGCGGTGGCGCGGATGATCGGCGCGCCCCCCGGCTATGTTGGGTACGACGAGGGCGGCGTCTTGACCGAGGCCGTGCGCAGAAGGCCGTACTCGGTGATCCTGCTCGATGAGATCGAGAAGGCGCATCCGGATGTGTTCAACGTGCTCTTGCAGTTGCTCGATGATGGGCGTCTAACCGATGGCCAGGGCCGGACTGTCGATTTCCGGAACGCGATCGTGGTGATGACGAGCAACATCGGCAGCCAGAAGATCCAAGAGATGACCGAGGCGGGCGCTGAGGACTGGGAGATCGAAGCCGCGGTGCGCGATCTGGTTCGTCGAGGTCCGGGCGCGGACATCGCCAGCAAGCAGAGTGGCGATGAGAACGAGATGCGCGCGAGGCTCAACTTGGATGTTCACCAGGGCTTCATGCGGCCCGAACTGCTCAACCGGATCGACGAGACCGTCGTCTTCCATCGCCTGGGCAAGGAGTCGCTGGCGAGCATCGTCGAGATCCAGCTCGGCCGGCTGCGCGAACGCCTCGCCGAGCGCGAGATGACGCTTGAGCTGACCGATGACGCGACGCAGCAGCTCGCGACCGAGGGCTGGGACCCGGCGTTCGGGGCGAGGCCGCTGAAGCGCGCGATCCAGACCAGGCTCGAGAACCCACTCGCGAGCAAGATCCTCGCGGGCGACCTGGGCGCGGGCGATCACGTTGTTGTTGATGTCGCGGGGACGACGTTCACGTTCGAGAAGAGTGAGCGGCCCGCGGCCGAGGACGGCAGCGAGGCAGCGTAGGTTTATACTGATCTTACCCTGATTTATCCTGATGCGATAACATCAGGTAAGCTCGGTATAATACGGGCATGGATCCCAGACAAAATCCGTATGCTCCTGGGGCTGGCAGCCCTCCCCCCGAGTTGGCTGGGCGGGATGATCTCCGAGAAGCGATTTCAATCGCGATCGATCGGAGCCGCGCTGGTCGATCGGCTCGGAGCCTTCTGATGGTTGGGCTTCGTGGCGTCGGGAAGACTGTACTTCTTGAACAGGCCCGGCGGGATGCGGAAGCATCAGGGGTGCACACCGTAAAGATAGAGGCGAAGGAGGACCGGTCGCTGCCGGCCGTCCTTCTTCCTGAACTCCGCAAAGCCCTGCTTCGTCTGTCTGATGTTGAGCGGGCGAAAGGTCTGGCTGTGACGGCGCTGCGGGCTATCGCGAGTCTTGTTGGCGCCTTCAAGATGCAGTACGAGGACGTGACGGTGGCTCTGGACTACGAGCCCAAGGCAGGGCTCGCCGATAGCGCTGACCTTGAGGATGCGCTCAGGGATCTGCTGCTTGCATCGGCTGCCGCCGCCTCGGCAGCGGGGACGAGTCTCGTGGTGTTCGTCGACGAGCTGCAGTACGTGAACAGCACCGAGTTGGCCGCATTGATCGCGTCGCTCCATGCCGTGAATCAGGCTCAGCAGCCGCTGCTGCTGGTTGGAGCGGGATTGCCCTCGCTGAGGGCAAATGCCGGGAAGGCGAAGTCCTACGCCGAGCGGCTCTTCGACTTTCCAACGGTTGACCGCCTGTCGCCGGCGGATGCGGCGTCGGCGCTCGTGAACCCGGCTCGAGATGAGGGCGTTGACTATGACGCGGACGCTATCGGTGCGATTGTCGAAGAGACCGAGGGGTATCCGTTCTTCTTGCAGGTGTGGGGCACGGAGTGTTGGAACAGCGCGGCACTGTCACCAATCACTCTGGAGGACGTGCGGCGTGCACGGAAGACGGCGATTGCGGACCTCGATGCGAGCTTCATCAAAGTCCGCTTCGACCGGATGACACCGTCGGAGAAACAGTATCTCCGAGCGATGGCGGAGCTTGGGCCTGGGCCGCATCGGTCTGGGGACATCGCAGAGCTGCTCGATATGGCGGTGACGTCGGTTGCACCCCGTCGCAACAAGCTCATTGCAAAGGGCATGATCTGGAGTCCCAGCCACGGCGATACCGCGTTCACGGTGCCGCTCTTTGACGGATTCATGAAGCGGATCATGCCCGGTGATCGCTGGAAGAGCGGTGTGTAGCGTGCGTGGTCTTGCTCTTCGAATCCATGCGGCGGGAGGTTTGACAGCACAACTTCACAAACAAACCGGGCTCCCCGTGAGAGGAGCCCGGCCGAGGTGATTTCTCTTTCGATTTGGTTCGAAGCGCCGTCGCGGTTTAGCGGCGGCGGCGGGCGGCGGCGAGGCCACCGAGTCCCAGCAGGGCGGCCGAGGCCGGGGCGGGGACGAGGACGAACTGCGAGCCTTGATCGAGCTGGATGCCGCGGATGGTCGAGCTGCTGCCGACCGTGCTGAACTGGGCATCGAACGAGGTGATCGGGCCGAGGCCTCGGAGGTCGTACTGGACGAGCCACGCGTCGGTGTTCAGGTCGCCGACGGTCGGGTCGTTGACGATGCCGCTCGAGGTGATGCCGCTGAAGACGGGTGCGATCGGCGTGGAGCCGCCGTTGATGAACAGCTCGAAGCCACCGGCGTCGAGCGAGCCGCTGCTGCCCTGGCCCGCGCTGATCTGGAGCACGACGGTCTCGATGTCTGCGATCGCGTCGGCGTCGAAGGCGCTGAACGTGCCCGAGGTGGCCGGGAAGAAGCCGGCGTAAATGCTGGCGCTGGCGGGGTAACCCGCGCCCGAGACCTTGGTGAAGCCGGCGTTGCCGGTCGGGTCGAGCACGTCGCCGAAGTCGTCGGTGACGTCGGGCGTGCCGTTGTCGTTGAGCGCCTGGATCGACGAATCGATCGCGCCGAACCACGGCTGGAAGGTGTCGAACGGGCTGACCGGGAAAAGTCCGCTGGTGGAGACCTGCAGGTTGGTGCGGCTCAGCGTGACGCTGTTCCAGGCGTCGAAGTCGGTGACACCGGGGAGGTTCGGGTCGATCAGGTTCTGGCCGGAGGCGGCCCCGACGGTGCCCGCGACGGCGAGCAGTGCGATTGCGTTCTTCATCTTGTATCTCTCCTAAGGAAACGTGGAAGCGGTCTCTCTCTACTCATCTGTCCGCACGCCCGCGAGCGGTCCGCGGTGAGCGTGCGTGTGTCTGCGAACTCAGCCGGTGACGCCCTGCCAAGGTCAACCCGCCGAGGGCAACCAGCGTCGCGGCTGCGGGCGCGGGGATCACGAACGTGCCGACGGCACCGACCACGCCCGAAAGGTCGGCGGCGGTCTGGGTGAAGCCGTCGAGGAAGTCGTACTCGAGCGTGAACGCGTTGCCGGTCATGCCGAAGGTGATGTCCTCGGTCAGGCCCGCGCCGTCGGCCTCGCGGAAGACGATCGACCAGTCGACGCTGGTGAGCACACCGTCGGTGAAGGTGACGGTGTCGTCGGCATCGAGGAACGCGGCGTTGGCTGCCGGGCCGAAGTCGCGGAAGCCGGTGGCGAGGTCGGGGAACGCCGCCTGCCGGGCGTACTCGAACGTCGAGATGTCGGACGCGACTGAGATTGCATTCGGGTCCCAGCCCGCGGCGTTGAACGGCGGCTGATCCAGCACGGCCGGGTCGAAGCGGATGAACTCGCCGAGGTCGAGCGACGTGATCTGGAAGGTCTCGACGCCCACGGCGGTGAAGCCCGTCGCGTCGAACGTGAGCGAGCCGACGGTGAACGCGGTCTCGCGCGGGAAGACGTTGCTGGGGCGGAAGGTGTCGCTGTCGATGAAGCCCGAGTCGGCGGTGAGGTCGTCGTCGCCGAGCGGGCCGTTGCCGACGATGCCATCGCCGACGCCGATCCGCCACGTGAGCGAGCTGACCGGGTTGCCGATCGAAAGGAAGGAGTCGGCGTTCATCGATGACGCAAGCGGAACGGTCACGACCTGAGCCGATGAAGCCAATGCCGCAGAAGCGGCAGCGGATGCTGCGAGCGCGTGTCTCACGTTCTCTCCCCGGAGCCGCGAGGCCCCGCTGACTCATCGCAGACGGCGTCGGCCTGAAGGCCCTCTGTGGAAGGGCCGGCCTCGGCTGTCAGCGTTCTCCACCACGAGTCGCTACAAATGTTTGAGACAAGGTCTCAACAAGTCAAGGCGCTGAGCCTGTATCTCAATTAGTTTGCACGCAATCTGTACGGTGAGGTCCCTGATTCGCCCAGCCGTTGCGGGCAGCGTCGAACCGGGTCCGTTCGGTACGCACAAAGACGGCCGCTCGCTGAGAGGGTCTGCGAGCGGCCGTCTTCCACATGAGATGGGTGGTCTGATCTGGCCGAGCCGTTTCCATCGGGCCCGGGCGCGGCGGTGCTAGCAGCCGGTGTTGAACGCGAGCAGCCAGGCGTTGAAGTCGCCGGGGGTGACGGCGCCGTCGAAGTTCTGATCGGCCCGGTAGTCGCCGGCGTTAAAGAGGGCGACCCAGGCGTTGAAGTCGCCGAAGTCGATCTCGCCGTTCTCGTTGGTGTCAGCGGGGCATCCGAGCGCGATGCGTGAGCCATTGCCCGCCAGGGTCAGCAGCTCGATGCGGATCGTGTTCTGCTCGAGAAGTCCGAGCAGGTCGGCGATGTCTGGGTCGATGCCGTCGAAGCGTGTGCGGAACTCGATCGTGATCTCGGCGGAGTCCAGCTCTTCGAGTTGGAGGTCCGCGACGCCGTCGGTGCCGGTGGTGTCGAAGATCGAGTCGTCACCCTCGAAGATGCCGCGGAGGCCGCCCGGCAGGACGCCGTCGTAGCCGGGCAGATCGGTCGGCAGCGTGGCACCTCCGCTGATCGAGAAGACGTCGCGACGCTCGTTGATCCGGAAGACGCCGTCGAGGACCTGGCCCTGAACGCCTGTGGTGTCGATATCCAGCGGGCCGAGGTCGGCGGTGAGCGCGAGCGCGGCGAAGGTGCCGATCTCGTAGTTGAACTGATCGCCGAACAGGTCACCGAAGACATTCACGGCGTCCTGCTGCACGGTGGCTTCGAGATCGATCTCAAAGGTGCCACTGGCGATGTCGCCGACGGCGATGCCCGTGTCCGCGTAGACGCCGGCCGGGTCGTCGATGCCGATCACGCGGCCCTGGTATTGGTAGCTGACGGTGTTCTGTGCGGCCGCGGCGGCGGTGCATCCGGCGACGGCGAGAACGGCGATCGTGCGTGCGAGCATGGGGGTCTCCTTCTGGTGTGAAGCGCCACGAGCGTGTGCCTGTCGATGCTCTTCGCCAACGTTATTCCATGGGATGCACCGAGGCAAAGAAACACAGAAAAGTTTCTGAGAAACTACTTCAAAGCTACGACCAGCCGCCGCCCAGCCGGAGAAACGCCGCGCCCTGCCGCGACGCCGCCTTCCGGCCGGCTGCCGTACGCTTGGCCCATGACCCAGCGGGGAGCCCTCGACGAACGCGTGGCCGGCCTGAGCGAGGAGCTCGCGATCGCCTTCCGTGCGCTGATCGAGCCCCTGGTCGGCTCGTCGCCTCGGGCGACGGACGTCCAGGAGCGGCTGGGCCTCGATAAGACCCAGTCGTGGCGGGTCGTCCAGCTCATGGGCGGCGAGGACCCGTTCGAGGCGGTGTACGAGTCGCCGGCTCCCAAGGGTCTGCTCGGCATCGTGCGGGCGGCGGACGCGGTGGGGGCGTCGGCGGAGGCGATCAGCAAGGCCGAGGACGCGGTCGAGCTGTTCGAGAACCTGCTGACGGAATTCCCCGACGGGCGGGCCGGGCTGGACGCGGCGCTGGCGGCGCACGTGCCCAAGGCGCGCGATGCGCTGTACCGCGATGCCCGCCGGAAGATGGCCCAGGGCATGGCGCAGATCTTCGGCGTGCGCGCCGCGGCCCGGTACTCGGCGGCGATCATCGTGCCGTCCGAAGAAGACGAAGTCTCGTGCGATGTCCTGCTGCTCACGGGTTATGTCGGCTTCCGCCGGCTGCGGTCGGGACCGAAGCCGATTGTCTTTGCGGGCCGGCATTACAAGGCCGTGCCGGGTGCTGAGTCGCCGCGGCTGCTCACGCTCGATGGCAGGGGCGATGACGACCCGCGGCTTCGCTATATGGAGGACTTCAGCACACTGCCGGCGTCGAAGCTGGATCTCGAGATGTCGGGCGAGGAGCTGCGGCTCACGCTCGCGGCGGGCGAGCCGGGCGTGAACGAGCCGGTGACGATGTTCTTTGGTCAGAAGATCGCGCGGGGGTTGCGTCGGCACAAGATCGACGATCGGCCGTACGAGGTCATCAACAATCTGCTCAAGAGCCCGAGCGACGCGGCGGTGTTCGACACGTTGATCCACCAGGACCTCTACCCCGAGGCCGACCCGCCCGAGCTCACGATCGAGCGGTTCGGGTTCAACCCGACTCGGCAGAGCAGCCGGTTCGAGGACGACGCGTTCCGGATCGAGGACTCGATCGCGGCGAAGTCGTTGGGCGATGGTCTCGCGCGGAGCCCCTCGCGCGAGGTGCCGCGACTGAAAGAAGTCCTCGAGTCGGTCTTCGCGACCGCAGGCGAGGATCCGGCGGACTACCGGCTGTACCGGGCGACGCAGGTGTACCCGCTGCCGGGGTTCAGCGTGGTGACGTGGCTGGGGCTTGGGGCGGGACTCGGCGAGCGGGAGTAATCAGCCGCGAAGCTCGCGTTCGAGGGTCTTCAGCACGTCGCCTGCCGAGCCGTTCTCGGTCGAGTCGATGACGGTGCCGTCGGGCGACATCAGGTAGACCACCGGCAGCATGCGTCCCGGGAGCGACCGGGTGTTGGCCGCGGCGAAGACGTTGGTGTAGGGCACGACCTTCCACGGCATGTGCGCTTTGCTCACGTACTGGTTGAACGACTGTTCGCTCCGGTCGTCGGACACGAAGACGAACTCGAAGTTTGTGTGGTTCTGCTTCAGCTTGCGGTAGGCTTTCTTGAGCTCGGGCGTGAGCCTCGCGCAGCGCGAGCAGCCCTCGCGGCCCCGGTAGACCAGCACGTACTCGGCGTCCACGAGCGCCGGCGCCGCGCTCTCCGGATCAAGCGCGGCCTCGATCGATCGCACGAAGTGGGGGCGCGGTGGCGACGCCGTTTCGCGAGACGCGATCTCCCGCGCGCGTGCAATGAGATCCGTCTGCTCGGCGGCGAGCGTGATCGGCTGCTGCGCCGGCAGATAGACCGCTTCGATCTGGCCGTTAGCGATCGTGCGGAGCGGGAGCTCGGTGCCGGCGGCGATCACCAGCCCGCCGCCGAAGTCGAGCGTCTGGGTCACGGCGACGCGGACGGGCCAGAACTCGGACCTGGCTTGCAGCGACTCGAAGGTCAGCGCGAGCGCTTCGTCGGAGAGCCCTTCGATCAGCTCGACGGTGCGTTCGAGCAGGTCGGTGTCCTCGTGCTTGGCCTCGAAGATGAACGCGCCGGAGTCGAGCGTGATGCTGTTTGCCGAGAGCTCGTAGACGGCGAGCTCGGTGCCCTTTGCGATGCGGTCGCCGTTGCCGAAATTGAAGTCCTTCTGGGCTGCGACGGTCGCGGGGCGGAGGTCGGGGCGGTCGAGCAGGGTCTGGATGGTCGGCTCGGGGCGGTCGGGCTGTGCGATGGCGGGCGTGGCCGGCATTGCGAAGGCGGCAAGCAGCAGGGCGGTGGCGGCTGTTCGGCGGATGGGTCGGCGGCTAGGTTGGTGCATTATCTTTCGTCCTCCGTGAATGACGGTGCTCCCGAATCCTACAAAGTCGGCATCGCGGCGGCCGGTGTCTCCGTGCGGATTCGAAGCGAAGGGGCTCGGGATGCTGAAGACGATGATGTGTGCGGCGGCGGTGTGCGTGTCGGCCGGGGCGGCGGCGCAGGGCGTTGACTACGCGAACGACGCCGAGCTGCTGATCGGGGCGTTCGAGACCATCCATCCCGGGTTCGCCAGGTACGCGGGCGAGATCGAGCTGGAGCGGGCGGCGGAGGCGTTGCGCGGTGTGGCTGCGGGCGGGCCGAGCGATGGCGAGTTCTATCTTGCGGTGCAGAAGTACTTGGCAACGCTGCGGTGCGAGCACACGGAGGCGGAGCTGCCGGCGGGGCTGGCCGAGCGGTTGGCGGCGACCATGCTGCCGGTGGACTTCGAGTACGCGCCGGACGCGGCCGGTGATTTCCGCGCGATCGTGGTGGGGGTGGCCGAGGGTGTGGAGGGCGTCAACGCGGGTGACGAGCTGGTCGCGGTGAACGGGCGGGCGATGGGGGAGGTGTTCGACGCGGTGTCGCCGTACATCGCGGTGGACGGGTTTACGGATCACACAAAGACGACGCTGTTCGCGGGTACAGACGACATCGGGCTGACGACGTTCGATGTGCTGTTCCCGTTGCTGTTCGGCGATGGCGATGGGTTCACGCTGCTTGTTGAGTCTGCCGAAGGCGATCGTCGCGAAGTCATTGCGGAAGCGATCAATGAGGCGGAGTCGCTCGCGATGCGAGGCGCGAAGGGACAGACGAACTTCAGCGACGACGGCGCGGTGCGCTGGGAGATGCTCGACGACCGCACGGCGGGCCTGTGGGTCAACACGTTTGTGAACTACCGCACGCCGGTGGATGCCAACGAGGTGTTCGCGAAGGTGTTCGCCGCCATGAACGCCAGCGGGGCGGAGCGGCTGGTGTACGACCTGCGGCTCGTCGGCGGCGGGTCGGCGGATGTGCACACGGCGCTGCTCGCGCACCTGATCACCGAGCCGATCAGCGTCGGCGGCCCGTCGCGTGTTCGCGCGAAGAGCGTGGGCGAGTACCGGCCCTACCTGCGGTCGTGGGCGCAGGGCGTCTTCGATATCCCCGAGATGATGTTCGCGCCCGACGGCGAGGGGATGTTCGTCGTCAACCCCATGGTCGGCGGCGGCAGTGTTTCGATGATCAGGCCGGCCGAGGACGCTTGGCGGGGCGAGCTGGTGGTCCTGTGCGGGCCCAACAACGAGAGCGGCGCGACGATCCTGCTCAGCGAGCTGAGGTGGCAGCGTGACGTGACCTACGTCGGCGAGCCGACCGGCGGCAGCGCCGAGGGGCCGACGGCGGGGATCCTGGCGTTCATGACGCTGCCCGGGTCGAAGGTCGTGGCTCGGCTGCCGCTGCTGCGGTCGCGGACGAGCGCGCCCGAGTTTGTCGAGGGCATGGGCATCGCGCCCGATGTGCTCGCGCCGGTGACGGTCGAGTCGCTGCGTGCCGGCATCGACCCTGCGATGCGGGCGGCGCTCGCGACGGAGTAGGCCGAACGGCGCGGGGTCTAGGCGGCGTTGGGCCTGGGCTTGCGTTTGCACCACCGCGCGCAGGCGGCGACGAGCTTGCCGGCATCGATCGGCTTGGTCAGGAAGTCGTCGCACCCAGCCGTGATGCACCGCTCGCGGTCCTCGGGCATGGCGTTGGCGGTGAGCGCGAGGATGGGCAGCGTGACGCCGCGCTGCCGGAGGGTGCTGGTCGCCACCAGCCCGTTCATGACCGGCATCTGCACGTCCATGAGCACGAGGTCGGCGGGCACCGCGGGGTCCTCGACGGCCTCGATCGCGAGCTGGCCGTTGTCCACGATGGTCACCTGCGCGCCGGCCTTCTCGAGGTGGAACCGGAGCAGGCGCTGGTTGTCCGCACCGTCCTCGGCCAGCAGGATGCGGAGGTGCTCGAGCGTTGTGCTCTGCGCGGAGACGGGCTGGCCGCGCACGCTGTCGGGCATCGGCGGCGCGGCGAAGAGCCTGGGCTCGACGCCGGCGGGCATGTGGAGCGTGAACGTGCTGCCCCTGCCCTGGGCCGATTCCACCGAGATCCGTCCGCCCATGGCCTCGGCGAGGTTCTTGCTGATGCTCAGGCCAAGGCCGGTGCCGCCGAACCGCCGCGAGGTCGAACGCTCGGCCTGATCGAACGCGTTGAAGATGCCTTCGATAGCGTCGGCGGGGATGCCGATGCCGGTGTCGGCGACGGCGATCTGGAGCCAGTGCTGCTCGTCGCCGCCGCCGTGGGCTGGGTTTGGCCGGACCATGCGGGTGGTGACCGTGACGCTGCCGCGGTCGGTGAACTTGATGGCGTTGCTGATGAGGTTGACCAGGATCTGGCGGAACCTGAGCGGGTCGGCCGCGACGGCCGCGGGGATGGGTTCCTCAACGCGTGTCGAGAGGTCGATGTTCTTGTCGTGCGCTCTCTTGCGCATCAGGCTCATGCTGTCCTCGACGAGCTGCCGCGGGTCGCACGCGACGCGTTCGACCTCTAGCTTGCCGGCCTCGATCTTCGAGGAGTCGAGGATGTCGTTGATCAGCCCGAGCAGGTGCTCGCCGTTGGCGCGGATGGTCTGGATGTGCTCGGCCCGCTGCGCCGGTGTGAGCTCGGGCTCGAGCATGAGGTCGGCGAACCCGAGGATGGCGGTCATGGGCGTGCGGATCTCGTGGCTCATGTTGGCCAGGAAGCGGGCCTTGTGCTTGGCGAGGCCCTCGGCCCGGTGCCGCTGGTCGTCGATCGTGCGCATCTGCCGCGAGAGCGTCCGCACCGCGGGCTCGAACACGAGCGCCGCCTCGATGATGAGCGCGATCAGCGTGGCGACCAGCAGCACGTTCTTCGCGGCGATGAGCTCGCGGACGTGCGCGTTGGCCTGCGCCTCGTGCAGATCGACGACGCCGTCCATCCCCGCCAGGTAGCGGGTCTCGGCGCCGAGGATCCGGTCGATGGATTCGAGGACTTCGGGCGCGTGCTGGTCGGCGACGGTGTGCGTTTCTTCCCACAGGAGCAGGGCGGCCACGGCGTCTCGAATGGCGACGAACACGGGCTGCAAGTCCGCGTAGGCATCGGCGACCGGGCCGCGCGTCGCCGCCGGGATGTCGAGCGTCTCGCTCCCGTAGCGGAGGGCCTCGTGGGAGGTCGAGAAGTGCGCGAATGCCTCGGCGAGCTCGTCGTGCGCATCGACGGCGTCGGCCTCGGTGGCCGCGTGCTCGTACCGCAGGGCGGCCTTGGCGATCTTCTGGCTCAGCATCCGCTGGCGGCCCGCGATGTTCATCAGCGCGGCGTCGTACGCGGTCCGGTCGAGGATCACGGAGGACACAACGGCCTTTGCAGAGGCGAGCCCCGCAATGATGACCAGCCCGGTGATGTACGCGGCGCGGAGCCGACGCCGGACATCAGTCGGCCTCGGGCCGCGCGTGCTCGTGCTGGTGTGTTGCTGGCCGGCCATGCTCGCACCTCTCGTGCTGAGGGGTATCGGCCCGCGGGTGTGCCGGCTGGTGCGGGCGTTGGCTGATTTACGGCGGCCGATCGGGTAGGGTTGTTCCGAACCTTCGTGTCGGCCCGTGTGAGGGCGCACAGGCGGGGGAGCCGCGCCGGTCAGGGCGGTCCTGCCCCGTTATCAGTGAGAGCGCGTCGCGGTTGCTGTGCGGCGGAACGAGACGGAAAGCGGCGCGAGAGAAGGAGTGTGGGCGGTGGCGACGGTGTTTCTCAACGGTCGGTTTGTCGAGAGCGGCGACGCGCGGGTGTCGGCGTTCGACGCCGGGCTGACCCATGCGGTCGGGCTGTTCGAGACCATGGCGGGCGGCGTGCGCGAGGGTGAGGCAGTGGTGACCCGCTTGCACGACCACCTCGATCGGCTGGCGCTCTCGGCGCAGCAGCTGCGGCTGACAGATGAGCTGCGCAAGCCCGCGCTGGCTGAGGCCGTGCTGAGGACGGTCGAGAAAGAAGGAAGCCAACGGCAGCGGGTGCGGCTATCGATCACGGGCGGCGATCTGAACCTGTTGAGTGCGGGCGAGGGCCGCGCGCACGATCCCACGGTGCTGATCACGTCGCAGCCGGCGACGCAGTACCCCGATGCCATGTTCGCGCAGGGCGTGGTCGCGGCGATCGCCGACGCCAAGGCGAACCCGTTCGAGCCGACGGCGTCGCACAAGACGCTGAACTACTGGTGGCGGCTGTCGGCGCTGCGCGACGCGAGCGTGAAGGGGGCGGCCGAGGCGCTGGTGTTCCAGGTGACCAATCACCTGTGCGGCGGGTGCGTGAGCAACGCGTTCGTTGTGAAAGACGGTGCGCTCTTCACACCGATCGCGCGCGGCGAAGAGGCGGCGGGCGCGCTGCCGAGCCCTGTGCTGCCCGGCATTACGCGCGGCGCGGTCATCGATGCCGCCCGCGAGCTGGGCATCGATGTCACGGCGCGCATGCTGACCATTGACGATGTGCTCGGCGCGGATGAGCTGCTGCTGACCAACTCAAGCTGGGGGGTGCTGCCTGTCGTCGCGGTCGAAGCATCGAAGATCGGTGGTGGCGCGGTTGGCGAGACTGCACGCGCGCTACGCGAACGATTGGTTGACGAGCCCGCCGCGTGAGCGGGGCGGGCACGATCCTTCAAACGACTTGACGTTGGTCCATGACCCCCCGCTCACGCGGGGGGCTCGTTGTTGGTGCCTTGTGTGTCGCTGGGTGTGTCGTTGGGTGCGTCGTTTGATGGCTCGTCTGGTGGTTGGGGCGGCAGCGCGTTGGGCTCGGGGGTTTCCTGCGGGTTGCCCTCGTAGTAGAAGTTGGGGTCAAAGCGTGTGCCGCACTCGGGGCAGGCGCGGATCCAGGGTGTGCTGATCAGGTCGGCGAGGTCGTGGCCGCACGTCTGGCAGCGGAGGATGGGCCTGGGCGCGGGCACGCGGTGATTGTTGGCGGGAGTGTGTTCAGTCGTCGCGCGAGCGGTTGAGTGACTCGTAGAGATTGAACTCGGTCGGCTCGTCCTTTGCATCTTCCGGCGCGGCGAAGCTCTCCAGCATGCGGGAGAAGCGGTTGTCGCGGAGCCGAGCGGTCGGGGAGGAGCGCCCGGTCTTGGCAGTGATGAGGTTGTCGATGTGGCGCACGCGTTCGATCGCGGAGGCGGGCATCGGGGTGTCGGTCCAGGGACGGAGCACGTCCCGTCCGAGCACGGGTTCTGTGGCGTAGGTCGTCGGGTACAGCACGGCGATCCGGAACGACTCGGCGAAGTCTTCGAGCACGTTGGTGCGGGCGTACCTGGATACGGTTTCCCCGTCGGGTGTGTCGCCCTGCGGCCAGAACCGCTGCTCGAACGCGCTGCGCTCGGCGTCGGTCAGCGAGAACCAGAAGATGTGCCCGAGCTCGTGGACGTAGGTCTCGAGCGCCTGCCGGGCGAAGATGTGCTCGGCGGTTGGGGGCGGGAAGAAGCGGTGCCACCATCGCGGTGTGTCGGCGGGGCGTGAGACGTTGATGGCGATCACCTCGTTCCAGAGCGTGACGCCGCGGGGCCTTGTGTCGGGCAGCCTGATGTCTTCGAGCAGGACAACGCGGTAGCGGAGCAGGTTCTGGAGCTCTGCGACGCGGCCGATGAACGCCGCGTTGCTCAGGCCGGCGCGGGTCTGCTCAATGCGCTCGTCTCGGGGCGCGCGAGCGCTGACTCCGAAGCCGGCGAGCCGCTCGAAGGCCTCGTCGTCCCAGCCGACCTCGCTCGGTGTATTGAGGTGCTTCCGCTGGGCCTCGCGGTAGGCCTGGCGGCGGGCGGGGTCGTCGAGCGAGTCATGATCGATCCACGTCGCGAGCTCGACGGGCGGAGTATGCGTCAGACCGAGCGGCCCGCCATCGCCCAGCAGACGGGCCATCGTGAGAGGGTCCGCAGGGCCGAACCAGCTGAGGGCTGAAATGCGCAGCGAGAGCGTGACCGCACGCGAGCGCTGGCGCAGGTCGGCGAGCTCCGTGTCGTGCCAGCGGTTGGCGGCCTGATCCTGTGCGACCGCGGGGACGGCGAGGAGAACGAGCAGAACAAGCAGGCGGGCCATTCCAACAAAGTAGTGCACACAAACTCATGGTGCAAGCCCGGGCGATCAGTCCCGCGTCACGACGCGCACGTTCTCCCGCCCGTCGGTCCGCACGCCGGCGACGCGGCTGTTGGGGCCGCCGATCGCTCGCAGCTTCCGGCGGATGCCGATCACCGCCAGCATCACGACGCCGAAGACGATCGCGAGCAGGAAGATCGGGATCAGTAGAAGAATGAGGACGATGCCGATTACGAAGCCCGCGAGCGTGAGCAGGAAGCGCGACACAGGGCCCATGTTGGCGTGCAGATCGACCACCCGCGTGCGGGCGGCCCGAGCGTTGTGCAGCCGGGAGGCGACGTCCTGGAAACTCCGCGGATCCATCGAAGGATTCTACGGAGTGTGAGCGCCCGAGTTTCGCAGCTCGTCGACCGGCAGCGTCTCGGGCGTGCTCGGGGCCTCGTCAGGCCCGGTTGGGCGGCATCAGGCCCTCCGCCGTCGCGTGGCGGCGAGCGCGCCGATGCCGAGCAGCGCCGCCGCGCCTGGCGCGGGCACGAGCGTTGCCGTGACCTCGAAGGCGTTGAAGAAGCCGCTCGGGTTGCCGTTGAACACGTAGCCGGCCGCGGTCGCGCCGATGCCTGTGCCCTGGTCGGTCCGTCCCCGCCACTGGAACGAGCCCTCGGAGTTGACGGAATCGAAGTAGACCCAGTAGGTCTCGCCGGCGTTCAGCGTGAGCGCCGACGCGGTCGAGTAGGTGTACAGGGTGTCGGCTTCGTTGAGCGGGCTGGTGAGAAAGTCGGCGATGAAGTCGGTCGGCTCGCCCGCGCCGCTCCAGATCTGGAGCGCCGGAAGGTCGTCCGGGCTGCCGAAGATGAGCTCAACGGTGACCGAGTCGAGGAAGTAGCTGTCGGTCATCGTGAACCCGCCGGCCTTGAACACCGTGGTGCCGGTGCCGATCGTGGTGCCGACCGAGTCGTCGGCCGCGAGGTTCGAGAAGATCGAGTCCTGGGCCGTCGCCGTCCCGGACAGCGCAGCGGCAACCGCAGCTGTTCTGCACAACGTACGCATAAGAATTCTCCCACATGGTTCCACAGAGGCCCGCGGCCTCTTTCCGCACCCCGAACATACCTCAGGCTGCGGCGGGTCCAAGCGACTTTGAAAAGAAGCGTCGTGCCGGATGATGGGGCGTTGAAGCGATCGCGGCCGCCGCTTTGTTCCCGCAACCGACACCATCCCCCGCGTAGAATCTGCGTGGCCGAGGAGGCTTTGCTCATGACGCAGGATGCTGGGGTTGTCGAGGCTGGGAACGCTAGCTCTGGGGTGCAGGGCGGAGCGGCAGACAGGCCGTTCGTTCACCTGCACCTGCACAGCGAGTACTCGCTGCTCGACGGCGGCAACCGGGTCGACAAGCTGGTGGCCCGTGTCAAAGAGCTCGGCATGAATGCGGTGGCCGTGACCGATCACGGCAACATGCACGCGGCCGTGCACTTCTACGAGAACGCCCGGCGCGCGGGCATCAAGCCGATCCTGGGCGTTGAGGCGTACGTCGCGCCCAAGAGCCGGCTCGACAAGACCTACACCGGCGTGAACGACGGCGGGTATCACCTTGTCTTGCTGGCCGAGAATGAGACGGGCTGGAACAACCTGCTGTACCTGTGCAGCGAGGCGTACCTGACGGGCTTCTACTTCAAGCCGCGGATCGACCGCGAGCTGCTTGAGAAGCACAACTCGGGGCTGATCGCGATCAACGGGCACCTGGGCTCGGAGATGGGCGAGCATCTCTTGAGCTACGAGACGTCGGGCGGGCTCGAACGCGGCGACGTGAAGCACTACGAGGCCGCGAGGGAGAGCGCCGAGTGGCACGCGAGGGTGTTTGCTGATGAAGGAACCGGGCCGCGGTTTTATGTCGAGATGCAGCACCATGTCGTCGAGCAGATCGCGATCAACCCGCATCTGATCCGGCTGGCGCGGGAGATGGACCTGCCGCTGGTGTGCGACAACGACAGCCACTTCCTCAACGAAGAGGACCACGACGCGCACGACACGCTGATCTGCATCAGCACCGGCAAGAGCAAGTACGACGAAACGCGGATGAAGTACACGCCCGAGCTCTACGTGAAGAGCCCGGAGCAGATGTGGGAGCTGTTTTCATCGAGCGAGTACAACAACGATTCGTTCGGCGAGGCGGGCATCGAGGCGCTCCGCAACACGCAGCTGATCGCGGATCGGTGCAACGTCGAGCTGCCGATCGGGGCGAACCACGCGCCGGTGGTCGTGGTGAAGTCGCCGCCCAAGAGCAAGCTGCCCAAGCACTCGGCGAAGGAATACGGCGGGGATCTCACGACGTGGTTCAAGGCGTTCTGCGATACGTTTGCGCTAGAGCCGGCGAACGATCCGGATCTGGATCAGGCGCAGCTGAAAGACGAGTGCGACAAGGCGCTGCGATTGTTGTGCCAAGCAGGCATGGTCTGGCGGTACGGGCCAGCGATCCTCAAGCACGAGTATGAGACTGTTGAGGGCACCGAAGACATGCCCGGCGGGCTCGACGACGCCCAGCAGCTCGGCTGGCTGCGCTGGGCGCGGCTCAACCGCGAGCTGAAGATCCTGGCCGACAAGCTGATCTCGGCGTACTTCTTGATCGTGTGGGATTTCACCAACTGGGGCCGGCAGCGGGGCATCCCCGCGCTCGCGCGCGGCTCGGGCGTCGGCACCATGGTCGGGTACGTGCTGGGCCTCTCGAACGCGTGCCCGGTCGATTACGGCCTGCTGTTCGAGCGGTTCACCGACCCTGACCGAAGCGAGTACCCCGATATTGACATCGACCTGTGCCAGGACGGCCGGGGCGAGGTGATCGAGTACGTGCGCGAGAAGTACGGGCACGTGGCGCAGATCATCACGTTCGGGACGCTCAAGGCGCGCGCGGCCGTGCGCGATGTCGGCCGGGTTCTCGAGTACCCGCTGCCCGACACCGACAAGCTCGCGAAGCTCATCCCCGAAGAGCTCGGCATCACGCTCGACAAGGCGCTCAAGCAAGAGCCGGACCTCAAGAAGGTCTACGACACCGACGACGTCGCGAAGCGCGTGATCGATAACGCGAAGGTCATGGAGGGCCAGGCCCGGCACAGCTCGGTGCACGCGGCGGGCGTGATCGTCGCGACGCGGCCCTTGCACGAGGTCGTGCCGCTGTACCGCCAGGCCGGTTCGGCTGACCACGAACTCGTCACGCAGTGGGACGGCCCGACCTGCGAGAAGATGGGCCTGCTCAAGATGGACTTCCTGGGCCTGCGGACCCTGTCGATCATCGAGCGGGCGAAGCTGCTGATCACGCAGACGCTTCCCGAAGAAGCAGTCTGGGCGGCGGTAGGACGCAAGCCCGGCGAGGGCGACCACCCACTCGATCTGGACCGCTTGCAGTACACCGACCAGCGCGTGTTCGGCATGTTCCAGCGCGGCGACTCGACGGGCGTGTTCCAGTTCGAATCGGGCGGCATGCGCCGGCTGCTGATCGAGATGAAGCCCGACCGGCTCGAGGACCTGATCGCGGCGAACGCGCTGTTCAGGCCAGGCCCCATGGACCTGATCCCGGATTACAACAAGCGCAAGCACGGCGCCGCCGAGGTGCCGACCGTGCACCCGATCGTCGATAAGTTCACGGCCGAGACGTACGGCGTGATGGTCTACCAAGAGCAGGTCATGCAGATCGTGCACGAGCTCGGCGGCATCCCGCTGCGGCAGGCGTATGCGCTCATCAAGGCGATCAGCAAAAAGAAAGAGAAGGTCATCGCCGAAAACCGGCCCAAGTTCGTCGAGGGCGCGGAGAAACAAGGCCTCGACGCGTCGAAAGCAGAAGAGCTGTTCGAGCTGATCCTGAAGTTCGCGGGCTACGGCTTCAACAAGTCGCACTCAACCGGCTACGCGATCGTCGCGTACCAGACGGCGTACCTCAAGACCTACTTCCCGTCGCACTACATGGCGGCGTTCCTGACCTTCGAATCGCAGGCCCAGAAGGTCAGCGATTGGATCCCGTATCTCGAAGACTGCAAGCGATGCAAGTTCGTTGAGCCCGCGACCGGCGAGGTCATCAAGACGGGCGTCGAGGTGCGTCCGCCCAACGTGAACCTGTCGCAGGCCGATTTCTCGGTGGTGTACGAGAAGAAGGACGAGAAGCTCGCGAGCGCCGGGCACGTGCGGTTTGGTTTGAAGGCCCTCAAGGGCGCGGGCGGCAAGGCGATCGAGGCGATCATCACCGAGCGCGAAAAGGGCGGGGTGTTCAAGTCGCTGCACGACTTCTGCGAGCGTGTGCCGTCGGGCAGCGTGAACAAGGCGACGATCGAGGCCTTGGTCAAGAGCGGCGCGTTTGATGATGTGCACTCGCGGGATGATCGCGCGTCGCTGGTCGCGACGATCGACTCGGCGGTGAGCGCCGGGCAGAAGCTGGCCGCGGACAGGGCGGCGGGTCAGGGCGCGCTGTTCGGCGCGCCGGCCGAAGACGAACCGACATCGAACGCCGAGGCGCCCCTGGTGCGTGCCGACCCGTGGAGCGAGTCGGAGACGCTCAAGCAGGAGAAGGAAACGCTCGGGTTCTACGTGTCGAGCCACCCGCTCGAGCAGTGGAAGGACTGGTCGGGCGTGTTCGCGAAAGTCCGGGTTGGCGAGCTTGCCGAGGTGCCGCAGGACCAGCGGGTGATCGTGGCGGCGCTGATCCAGAGCGTTCGGCCGATCGTGGTGCGCAACGGCCGGAGCGCCGGGCAGAAGATGGGCATCGTGACGATCGAGGACCTGAGCGGATCAGCCGACGCGGTCATGTTCGCGGACTGCTACGCGAAGTACATGCACCTGTTTGAAGACGACGGTCCCAAGTTCGTGCTTGGGCGGATGGATCACAGCCGGGGCGGGCCGCAGATCATCGTGGACCGCATGGTGCCGATCGACGGTGTGCCGCTGGAGAAGGGCCGGCTGCACCTGCGCGTCGACGCGAAACGGCTCAACGGCAGCAGCGAAACGGTCGTCGGCTCGCTGAAAACCATGCTCGGCGAGCGGGCCAAGACCAACGGCACGAGCGTGCCCGTGCTGCTCGACATCGAGACCGAGTCGGCGCTGGTGACGGTGCAGCCCGAGCCGGTGCTGCGGGTGGATCTTGAGCCCGAGCTGATCACAGAGGTCAGCGGCATGCTCGGCGCGGGGTGCGTGAGCCTCGTCGGCGGCAAGGCCATCGATATCGAAGAAAAGAAGCCCCGGTACCGGCGTTCGTAGGCGTTTACGGCGTGGGCGCGGTGTGCAGCGCGCGGCCCAGCCTGAGCTGCACCCGCGCGCCGGCGACGACGGCGATCGCGACGATCACCGACAGCACCATCACGTACGGCACCGTCGCGATCGCGAGGAACGGCAGCAGGATCGGGATGAGCGCCGTCATGCCCACCGCGACGACGGCCGCCGAGAGCGTCATCGCGGAGATGCCGAGGTACTTGGCGACCGCATTGATGGACCGCGCGAGGTCGGGCCGCTCGGCCTTGCGCGCGATCTCCCGCGCGTAGAGCAGGCACAGCGACGTGCGGGCGGCCCAGAGCGGTGCGAGTACGCCTACGTCAACAAACGATGACGCGAGGACGGCCTCGCTCGTGAGCGAGACGGTGATGACGGCCGCGGCGATGCACAGCGCGGCCTCGATGAGGATCGCCACGCGTGCCGCGATGCGCAGGCGCCGGCCGGGCAGCGCCCGCTGCACGCGCGGGTCGGGCGTCGTCAGCAGCCACCAGCCGACGGCGGCGACGCTGCACACAACGGCGTGCGAGACCATGGCGGCGCGCAGGCCCGCGTCGATGCCGGCGATTAGCCAGAGCAGCGCGCCGAGCGTGCCGAGCACGCGCAGCGCCAGACCGAAGTTCACGACACGCCCGCCCAGACGCAGCAGCGTGGAGAGCCGCGACGGCGCGTTTCGCAGCAGGCTGAGCTCGGGCAGGATCGCCTCTTCGAGCACGCCGCATTCGGGGCACGCGACTGATGGGTCGGCGCGGGTGTACCGGCAGACCGGGCAGGCCGCGGCGCTCGCGGCTTTGCTTGGTGACTCGGCCGGAGACTCGACCGGTTTAGCGGCCGGCGTGCGCTGCAAACGCTCGGCGGAGCCCACGCTCACGGCTGGTGCGCGTCGGCCGGCGTTGCGGCGTCGCTGTGCGCGTCTTCCCACCGCGTCTTAAGCGCGTGCTCTACACCCAGGAGATCGAGGACCTTACCCACGATGAAGTCGACGATCTCTTCGACGCTCTGCGGGTTGAGATAGAACCCCGGGTTGGTCGGGCACATGATCGCGCCGGCGAGGGCGAGCGTGCGCATGTTCTCGATGTCGATCAGGTTCAGCGGCATCTCGCGGTGGCACACGATCAGCGGGCGGCGCTCCTTGAGCGTGACCATCGCGGCTCTGGTCAGCAGGTTGCTGCCGGCGCTGGTAGCGATCGCGCCGAGGCTGGTGCTTGAGCAGGGCAGCACGGCCATTCCATCATGCAGGAAGCTGCCGCTGGCGATGACCGCGCCGACGTCCTTGTTGGGGTGCGCGATGAATCGCTTCTGATGGTCAGAGTCGGACGCCAGCTCGGGGAGCATGTCTTCGAGCGTGACGCGTTTGATGCGCTTCTCGTCGTAGAGCAGCCGCTGGCCGTAGGTGCTGACAACGCAGTGGACCTCGGCCCCGGTCAGGAGCAGCTGCTCGAGGAGCCTGAGGCTGTAGGCCGCCCCGGACGCGCCGGACACGCCCAGGACGAAGCGGTTGGTTCGTGGGAAGGACATGGACGCATGCTAGTTCGGCACGGTGTGTCGATCGGATGCCCGGCGGGCGCGCCGGCCGGCCGCGGGCTCGATACAGTGGACGCGGCGGCAGGAGGCCCAGGAATGCGGAACGCAAGCGTCGGACGGAAAGCTGGTATCGGACGGGTGATCGGGGCGGCCGCGGCGTCGGCACTGATGCTGACGGCCTCGGCGGGTTGCCTGAACTACGGCAACTACCCCCGCGCCAACAACGAGTTCACGTGGCACAACACGCGGGTCACCGCTGGCGTGCTGGAGCTGATGGAGCAGAGCCTGGGCTACGTGATCGCGGACGACGCGACGTCGCAGCCGAGGCTGGCCACGCCGCCGGCGGGCGAGCCGCTCGCGGCGATCAACCTTCCGGGCGGGATCACGCCCGAGCAGTACCGGCGGGTGGCCGAGCGCGCGTACCCGGGCGTGGTGCCGCTGAGCGAGGCACGGAGCGACCTTCCGGTCTATCAGATCGCGCGGATCCGTCTGCGCGGTGGCTCGACGCGTGTCGATGTGCTCCGCCCGGCGACGGGTCTTGAGCGCGGCGTCGAGCGGCCCGTGTACTCGGCGGTCCAGCTGACCTTCGAGGGCGGCTCGGGCTCGTGGGTCATCGTGGGCCAGCGGCTGCGCGAGATCGGGACGATCGACCAGCCGCGCTGGGTGCCGATCGAGGCGCTCGAGCGCGCGATCGAAGCGGACGATCCGTCGCAGACCGAGACGCCCCAGGACTCGATGCAAGCCGAAAGCGGCACGCAGGAGTAATGCATGCCGGCGGTCGATGCACAGCGGCACTTGCTCGGGCTTGACGGCATGGACCGGTCCCGGCTGGTGTCGCTGCTCGAGCGTGCGCGATCGTTTGACGACGGCCAAGGCCGCGCGAACCGCGGCGGGGTGCACGCCGAGCTGCTGCGCGGGCGGAACGTCTGCAACCTGTTCTTTGAGGACTCAACACGCACGCGGGTGAGCTTCTCGCTGGCGGCGACGAACCTCGGCGCGGGCGTGATCGACCTGACCGCGCCGGGCTCGAGCGTGACCAAGGGCGAGACGATCATCGACACGGCGAACGTGGTCGAGGCGACCGGCGGCGATGCGCTCGTCATCCGCGCGAGCGCGCCGGGCGCGGCCCAGAGCGTGGCGGGGCACGTGCGCGTGCCGGTGATCAACGCGGGCGACGGCGCGCACGAGCACCCGACGCAGGGGCTGCTCGATATCTACGCGCTTTCGAGCGCGCTTGGGCGCGCTGCCACCTTTGATCTTTCTGGGCTTACGGTGGCGATCGTGGGCGACATCATCAGCTCGCGTGTCGCAAGGTCTGACATCTTCGGGATGACGACGCTCGGAGCGCGTGTGGTGTGCGTCGGGCCCCCGGCGCTCGCGCCGCCCGCGCTGGAGTCGATGGGGTGCGACGTGTCGAGCGACCTGGACGCGGTGCTCGCCGAGGCGGACGCGGTGCAGATGCTGCGGCTGCAGTTCGAGCGGCACGGGGGGTCGGGCGAGCGCGTCCCGCCGGGCGTTGGCAGCCTGCGCGAGTACAGGGCGCTCTATTCGCTGACCTCGGAGCGGGCGGCACGCATGAAGCCGGGCGCGTTCGTGATGCACCCGGGCCCCGTGAACCGGGGGCTCGAGCTCGACGGGGCCGTCGCCGACGGCGAACGCTCGATCATCCTGAAGCAGGTCTCGGCGGGGGTGCTCGTGCGGATGGCGGTGCTCGCCGAGCTGCTGGGTTAATTGCTGTTTTGCAGCACGAATTCGCGTCTGGCCGGAAACGCGGCAGCCAGAATTGCGTACACTCGTGTCACGTGACGCGCGAACTGGTGGAATCGCGGTCGGTCATCGCTGTCGTCGTCGGCCTGTACGTGCTGGCGACGCTCGGCGCGATCCCCGTGCCGGCGTTTGTGCTCACGCGCGCTGCCGCTGACGACGCCTGCGTGAGCGTGTGCAAGTGCGTCGGCTGCTCGCCTTCGACGTGCTGCTGCGCGATGCTCGAGCCGATGTCTGACGATGAAAACAACGAAGACAACGGCTTGGCCGTGTTCGGCTACAGCTGCCAGCCGACGGTGACGTGGTTCATCGCGGTGCTCCCGCCGGCGGTTGAGGGCGCGGCGCTTTCGAGCGTTGATGTGCTCCCGCTTGTCGAGCGCGTACCACCCGCGGTTGTGCGCGGTGCCGAGTCTGATATGGGTGTGCCGACGCCCCCGCCCCGACGCAGCGCCTGATCTCGCAGGACCGCTGTTGTTTCTTCCATGAAGACATGTGATGCGTGCGTGCACGCTCGTTGTTTCGGCAGGCACGCACGGGAAGGGGTGTGGCATGGGTATGCCGTGCACCGGTGTGAGCGCGCGACGGCGCGGGTTCACGCTGATCGAGCTGCTGGTGGTCATCGCGATCATCGCGCTGCTGATCGGGATTCTGCTGCCGACGCTGGGTCGCGCACGCGACGCGGCGCGGTCGGTTGTGGAGCTGTCGAAGCTGCGTGATCTCGGGATGGCGAACCGGGCGTACGCGGACGCGAACCGTGGGCTGCTGCCGATCTCGACGCACTCGCGCGGGTTCGACTGGTTCGAGTCTGGCTTCGCCTGGCCTCACGCGTTGTACTCGTACTTCGCGGACGCGGAGTTCGATCCGTTCACAGCGCCCAACGGCGCGGCTTGGGCGCGGGTGGTCAACGAGCACTACCGCTCGCCGCTCGATCCGACCGAGCCGTTCGATGCCGATGAGGCCCCGGCGACCGCGGACCCTCGCGTGTCGTTCGGCTCGAACGTCTACTTTGAGCTCGGGCTGGGCGAGGACGTGCCAGGCAACCCGATCGAGCGGCTGGTTCGGCCGTTCCGCAAGACGGGTGTTATCCAGCAGCCGGCGCGGACGGTGCACGTCGCGTCGCTGGGCCCGACCAACCCGGCGCGCGAGCTGCGCCGCGACCATCACATGGCGCACTTCTGGAGATACGGCGACGGCACACCCGACAGCGTGCCGCTCGGCAGGCACGGCGGGGGCGAGGGCTACCTCTTCCTCGACGGGCACGCCGAGGTCCTGCGGTTCGAGGACACTCTCGACCTCGAACGCGAGGTCGACCGCTGGGACCCCGAGGGCTTTTAGCCCGTTTTGATTTGTTTGTTTCGATTCAGAACACACACGCGGGCGATGACCCGTGAGACACAGAAAGAAGTTTGAGATGATCAAGACAGTTGCAATGGTTTCGATGATTGCGCTCGCCGGCGCCGCCGGCGCGCAGCTGCCGCAGTTCATGTGGGACGGCGGCATGAAGCACGTCCTGATCACGTTTGACGGGGCCGACATCGGCGTCGAGCTGGACCCCGGCACGCCGGGTTTGGAACTGCCGCTCGAGATGCGAAACTTCGGCGACTCGTACACCGGCAACGCGAGCGTGCTGGATGACACGTTCTACAGCAGCCAGTTCGGCTTCCTGGCGGGCGGGTTTATCACGCTGCCGGTCGGTGCTGCGATCTCGATCGAGATGCTCAGCGCGACGCCCGGCCTGAATGTGTACGAAGGTGGCATGCGCCCGATGCGCGCGAACCACACCTACGCCCCGATATTCGGCACCGACGGCTCCGACACGTCGTGGGAGTGGAACGGCAACATGCACCACCCGTGGTTCGCGGTCGACGATCTCGGCGGCTACGAGGCGGTGTTCGAGGTGTTTATCAGTGACGCCGTGACGGGCGATCGGCTGGCCGGTTTCGGGTTCGACACCGTGACGCTGCAGTGGCAGGCCGTGCCGGCTCCCGGTGCGGCGGCGGTGCTGGGGCTCGGCGGACTTGTCGCGACGCGTCGTCGCCGGTAAAGGAGATCGCGCATGAGACACTCACTCACGGTGTGCCTTGCTGTGTCGGCGAGCGGGAGCGCGGTCGCGCAGCCGTTGGTGGATCCGGCGGACATGCTGCATCTGTTGATCTCGCAGAACGGCCAATCGCTGAAGCTCGAGTTCGAGACGCCGGTTTTCGAGCCGGTGTCGCTCGCGCGGACCGGAGCGTCATACTCGGGCTTGGGCTCGGTGCTCAACGGGCGCGGGTTCAACTCGCAGTACGGCTGGCTGGCGAGCGGGTTTTTCAACCTGCCGTTCGGGTCGGCCGTGTTCGTCGAGGCGGACCGCGTCGATCGCGGGCTGGCGTTCCACGATGCGTTCACGTTCGACCCGATTCTGACGACTTCGGGCAGCGACCCGGCGTGGCGGTGGTCGGGGCAGATGACGCACAACTGGGTGTCGGCGGCTCGGCCCGGCGTGTACGGGGCCGACCTGACGGTGTACGTCGGCGACGCATCGACCGGTGCGCCGCTGGCGGGCTGGACGGGCGCGAGCGTCACGCTCGAGTGGGAGCTCGGGTTCGACTCGATCGGGCCGTTCGCCGAGCTTGCCGCGAACGAGATCGGGCCCGTGCCGGCTCCGGGAGTGGCGACGCTTCTGGCGATGGGGCTGGTGCCGCTCTCGCGTCGGCATCGGTAGCAGCGCTGGCGGTTGGTGAACCAAGGCGGGCCGGCCGGGCGTTCGATGCTCGGCCGGCCCGTTTCGCGTTGAAGTCCGTTGCTACGCTGGTGTCATGGGCGACGCGGGGCTTCTGCTGATCATCTCGGGGCCGAGCGGTGTCGGGAAGACCACCATTACGCGTGCCGTGCACACGCGGACGGCCGACGCAGTCGTGAGCGTGAGCATGACGACGCGGCCCCGGACCTCGGCCGACCGCGAGGGCGTGGACTACTACTTCGTCGACGAGACCGCGTTCCTCGGCATGATCGCGCGGAACGAGCTGCTCGAGCACGCCGAGGTCTTCGGCAAGCGCTACGGCACGCCCCGCAAGCCCGTCGAAGAACGGCTGGCCGAGGGCAAGGTCGTCATCCTGGAGATCGACGTGCAGGGGGCGGCCCAGGTGAAGGCCGCGATGCCGGACGCGTTCGGCGTGTTCATCCTGCCGCCGAGCGAGGACGAGCTGCTCCAGCGGCTGCGCGACCGCAAGCGCGAGGGCGAGGAGGCGATCCAAAGGCGGTTCCAGGAGGCGCAGCGGGAGATCGCGGCGGCCCGATCGGGCGAGGTCTACGACGCGTTTGTCGTGAATCGCGATCTCGACAAGGCGATCGCCGAGACGCTGGGGCACGTCGAGCAGGCACGGATTGCGCGTCGCGGCTGAACAACTGCATTGATGGTCTCAAAATCTTGCCTTCGGCTGATTGCGGTCGGTGCGGCGCGTCGATGTCCCGCTCCCGACGGGCGGTGTGCGCCCGGGACAGCACACATGCCGCGGCCGCGACGGTCGCCGAATCAGACGAGGACACGCGATGCTCCGAGCACTTGCAGGCGGGATTCTGGCACTGTTTGGCGCGGCGACCGCCGCCGGGCAGGACGATGTGCCGACCGATTTCTCGATCTTCGGCTGGGAGGCCCCGCAGATCGTCGAGCCGTATATGGCCGATCGTGCGACGTTCACGCCGCGTGCGCGGGTCGTCCCGCAGGGCCGGTTCATCATCTCCGCCGGTGCGACGTACACGTACAACGACGACAACGACGTCGAGGTGCAGAACTGGACCGGGCCCGAGCTCAAGATCCAGTCGGGCATCCTGCCGCGGGTGAACTTCAACGTGTCGTGGGACGGCTACAGCGTGACAGAGATCGACACGACCGGCTTCAGCGACACGAGCAGCGGCAACACCGACCTCGACATCGAGCTGAAGGTGCAGGTCCTCGAGACCGAGCGGTTCCTGCCGGGGCTCGCTGTGTTCGGCGGCGCAAGCCTGCCGGTCGGGTCCGACGATCTGACGAGCGATCGTGTCGATCCGAACCTCGGCCTCTCGCTCTGGTGGGACGACTTCGATGACGTCTGGCAGGTCTTCGGCTCCGCCCGCTTCACGCTGCTCGAGGACGGCACGAACGAGGAGTTTGTTCAGAGCACCGTTTCGGGCGGCACCGCGCAGAAGTGGACCAATGGTGTCACGACGTTCATCGAGTACTTCGGCTTCCTCAACGACAACGACACCGTGAACGACGCGCACTTCCTCCAGACCGGAGGCATCTTCGAGGTCGCGCCCAACGCGACGGTCGATTTCCGCTTCGGCGTGGGCCTGAGCGACGACTCGGCGGACCTGTTCTTCGGCTTCGGCGGGAGCGTCAGCCTCTGAGCGCGAACGCGGCGGAAGCAGCCGTCTGGGCCCGCATCGCGGCGGGCGAGCTTGGCCAACTGGTCGAAACGGCGGCGGCGGCGGACCCCGGGGATGTGTCCGCCGTCGCTTCGCTGCGCAAGCGCTTCGATGCGACGGAGGTTCGCGTGGCGTTGCAGCTCGCCGAGGGCCGGCGGCGGCTCGCGGGCAAGGTCGAGCATCCCGAGCATTGGCTTGCCGACAGCGACGGCGCGCAGATGGCGACCGATCGGCTGATCGCGCGGCACAAAGCCAAGCGCTTCGAGGATGCGCAAGAAACGATCGATCTGTGCTCCGGCATCGGCGCGGACGCGACGGAGATTGCTCGGCGGTGCACCGTTCGGTGCGTCGAGATTGATCCGTCGCGTGCCGTGATGTGCCGGCACAACACCGGCGGCGTGGTCAGCGAGCTCGACGCGGGCGAGGTTCACGTGCGAGGCGCGGTGATCCATGCCGACCCGGCTCGGCGCGGCGGATCGGGCCGGGTCTTCACGCTCGAGGATTTGCGGCCCGGTCCCGATGTCATCGGCCGGCTGGTTCGCGAGGCCGAGGGCGCGTGCGTGAAGCTGATGCCCGGCGTTGATCGCGACGCGATCGATGAGGTGTTTCCCGGCGTTGGCGGCGAGGTGGAGTATGTCTCGCTGCGAGGCCGGATGTCGCAGGCCGTGTGGTGGACGGGCGGCCTCGCGGCGGATGGCGGGCTGGTGCGTGCAACGATGATCGGTGACGCGGGTGTCGAGACGATCGCGGGACTTCCTGCGCCCGCCGATGCGGTGTCGCCGCTCGAAGACTGGCTCTACGCGGTCGATCCCGCGGCCGAGCGTGCGGGGCTGCTCGGTCAGCTCGCCGAGTCGATCGGCGTTGGCGTGTTGCATCCGAAGCTGGGTGTGCTGACGTCGGCGGCACGCGTCGAGTCGCCTTGGCTTACCGCGTTCCGCGTGCTGGAGCGCCTGCCCTGGCGTGTCGATCGTGTGCGCGAGGCTGTCGCTTCGCTCGGCGGGGGCATCGTCGAGGTCAAGACCCGCGGCGGCGCGGTAGACTCCGATCGTGCGCAGCTTGACCTGCGCTGTGAGGGCGATCGCACGCTCACGGTGTTCGTGCTGCGGTTCGGGAGCAAGGTCGAGGCGATCGTGACCGAGCGGGCGTGAGACGACCCGCTGGATTCGCTTCGCTCATCCGCGGCATCCGCCGCGCTACGGGCAGCCCGTATTGAAGTTCAGGATCCATGCGTTGAAGTCGTTCTGGCGAACGTCACCGTCGCGGTTCTGGTCCGCGAGCGGGCTGTTCTCGTTAAAGGCCAGGATCCACGCGTTGAAGTCGTTGGGGTTGAGCTCGCCGTCTTGGTTGACGTCGGCGAGGCATGTCGTCCCCTGGAACTCGTACGCGCCGATGTCGGCGTTGCTGCCTGGGATCCCCGGGTCATCGGCGAGGCGCGGGTTGCCGTCGAGGTCGAGATCGCCCGGCATGAGGAAGTGGTTCGTCCCGGTGTCGATCGCGGGTGAGCCGCGACGGAGGCGGAGGTCGCCGAAGTCGTCGTTGAGCGATTCGTCGGCGTCGGGTGTGGCTGGGTCATCGCCCCAGCCGTCGCCGCCGTCGCTTGGCATGCGGACGAAGAGGGGGTCGAGGGTTGAGGAGCCCTGGCCGAAGTTTGTGGGGCTGACGAGCGAGCTGCCGACAGTGAGCGCTGCGTCGGGGTCAATACCGGAAGGTATCGGTGCGACGGCCGGCTGAAGCGGGAAGCGGTCCGAGACGATCGTGTTCACGAGTTCGGCGTTCCCGAGACCCAGGCGGGTCAGCTCGTCCGACGCAGCGTTATCGATGATGGTGGAGTTGCGGTACACGGCGCTGCCGACGTGCACAGGCGCAACAGATCCGAGGTTGCCAACGATCAGGCATTGGTCGAAGACGATTGAAGCATCGGAGAAGGCGTCTTTGAAGCCGAGCACTCCCGCTCGGCCCGACTGGTTCGCCCGGAAGACCGAGTCTCTCAGCGTGACGCTGCTCCGAAACAAGCGTTTATCGTCCTGGCCGATCAGCGAGCCGGAGGGGCCGAAGTCGCCGGTGTACGGTGTGTTGTGCTCAAAGACGCACGACTCGATCATGATGGTGACGTCTCGGATGGTCGGTGACGACCCTCCGCCTGCATTGAAGAGGCCGATGGCCTGACCCTGGTTTCTTCGGAACGTGCTGTCGCGGATCGAGCCGCTGCCGTGCCATTCGACCACACCAAACGGCCCGACGTTCCCGGTTGCGGTGAGGTTACGGATATCGGCGACCTGCGCGTCAATGGGCGAAGATGTTGCGCCCATGTGGAAGACTACGAAGTTGGCCGCGTTGTTCTCGAGGATGACCCCGTCGGCGGTCGTGATCCCCCCGATGTTAAAGAGGAAGGGGACCCTGTCGTTGCCTGAGTCGCGGATTGTTAGATCGATCGCGTTAAGATCCTGGCCGATTGCTACGCCGATGTCCGTTGACTGGCTTGCACGGGCGATGCGGTCGAACGTCACGCGCTCAAGGTCAGCGGATCCGCTGATGGTGAGGATCGTGGCTTCGCGGTTGGTAAAAGTCGTATCTGTGATGCGAGCGGCGGCCAGATCGTTGTTGAAGATCTCCGTCTCTATCGACAGCACGCTGTCGCTGATCTCGACGCCGCCGCCGAGATCGCCGGCGAAGAGCCTGAGCCGCGGACTGCCGAACACGCCGGCGGCATCCAGCGCATCGATGGCGATGTCCGGCGCGTCGATGCTGAATGAGCCGACACGGCCGATGAATCGAACTTCCTCCAGCCTTACCGACATCTCCCCCGTGCCGAGCGATGCGCCTTCGTTCGCTTCGAACGTCAGACCGTTTCCGCTCGTGGGCTCATTTCCGCCGTCGAACACGCACCGCCGAATGGTCAGATCGGCGTCGATGACACGGAGAGCCGGCTCACTGATTCGTTGGGCCGGCCTGCGGAACGTCAGCCCGTCGAACGTGATCGAAGAAGGCTGGCTGAAATCGATGTCGAACATCGGGTCGTCTTCTGGGTCGAAGAGGATCGTCTGTGCAACGATGGCGGGATCCTCAGGGTCCTCGGACCGGAGCTCGATCGAACGAACCTGTCCGCCCACGGCGTTGACACCGGGGTTCTCGTACGTTCCCGGCGCGAGCACGATCTCGTCGCCGTCCTGCGCGGCGTCGAGCGCGGCCTGGATCGTCGGGAAGTCGCCCGGGACGTTCAGCACGTCGGCGCGAGCGGCGAGGGCGATCAGAAAGAATGCGAGCGAGAGCTGGATGCGCATGCGGTTCCTCCGCGGGCACCCTACTCGATCGCGATGCGAACTACCAGTAAAAAACAGAGCCCGGCGTGCACCGGGCCCTGTCGCTCATTCAGATGTTCATCCAGATGTTCATCGGCGGTTTACGGGCAGCCGGCGTTGAAGTTCAGGATCCAGGCGTTGAAGTCGCCGGGGTTGCACAGCCCGTCGCCGTTCTGGTCGCACGCGGGATCCTGGTTGTTGAACGCGAGGATCCATGCGTTGAAGTCGCCCGGGTCGGCGACGCCGTTGCCGTTGACGTCGGCCAGGCACGCGGGGCCGCCGCAGTCGGTCACGCCCGCGGTGAAGGGCTGCGTCGGGTCGGCGGGTGCGCTGAAGTTCTGGAAGTCGCCGGCGAGCAGCGTGATGTAGAACGACGCGGTCTGGCCGCAGTCGCCCGCGGGGATGTCGGCGGTCCACGTGTTGCCCGACGTGTTGACGAGCTGCACCGGCAGGATGGGCTGGCCCACAACATCGAAGCCGTAGAACAGGAACGGGCTGTTCGGGACGATGGGCCCGTCGTCGCCCGGGTCGATGTCGACGGTGATGGTGGTCGGCTCGCCCGCGGTGAGGTCGGTGGGCAGGCCGCCCACGAACGTGAAGCTCAGCGGCGTCGGCGGGATGACCTCGGAGACGGTGATGCGGTAGCCGCCGATGGAGCCGTAGTCTGAGACGGGGCCGTTGTTCTTGGGCTCGAAGGTGCCGTCGATGACAACGACATAGTCGCCGGCGGTGAGCTCGAACTCGCCGAGCGCGTCGGCGGTGCCCTGCGGGTCGAAGATCTCGACGATGGCGAACGGGTTCTGGCGGTACAGGGTGTAGAGCACATCGAGGTTGGGGCCGCGGACGGCGTTGATGACGTCGATCGCGTAGGTGCCGTCGCTCGGGATGGTGATGCTGAACGAGTCGGCGTCGCTGCGGTTGTTGATGACGCCGTCGATGGGCGTATCGAGGGTGAGCGGCGTGCCGCTGAACGGCGAGTCGCCGTGGTCATCGGGGATGGCGTCGATGCCGTTGGAGCTGCTGATGATGATGGCGTAGTCGTCCTGGCTCCGCGATGCGCCGGGGTAGTCGCCGTTGCTCCACTGCGTGAGCTGCCGGCCGAACGGAGCGCCCATGACCGGGCCCCAGCTGGGCGAGCCGCCCGAGCCGGGGTGGTACTCCTGACCGTTGAGCCCGTCGTGGCGGAGCCCCAGCGCGTGGCCGACCTCGTGCGTCACGGTCTGCGGACCGGCGCCGAGGCCCTTGTTGAAAGTGAAGCAGGGGTTATCGATGCTGTCGTTAAACGAGTTCAGGAACGCGACGCCGCCGATGCCATTGCCGAAGCCGCCGGTGGGCTGGGTCATGAGCGCGCGGATGCCGAACTGCTGATCACCGCTGTTGGACCGGATGAGCCTCGCGAGACCCGGGTCCTTGGTCGTGACGTTCACATTGAAGGGCTGGAAGTCCTCGGAGACCTCGCGCCAGTGCTCGATGATGGCTTCCTTCTCGCTGTCGGAGAAGGTCGAGGGATCGCCGTTGGTGTTGTACGGCGGGAAGTTGATGCTGTGGCCCCAGCTGTTGTTCGTCGAGAAGTGGCCGTCGACGTCGAGGTAAATTGTCTTATCGGCGCCGGGGATGGACTCGAGGTTCATGAAGTCATCGAGCGCAATCTCGTCGTCGAAGATCCGGCCGAACGTCTGGTCGCCGGAGCCATCGTCACCCTCGTTGGCGGCGGCGGCGTCGATGCCGTCGCCCGCGGGCGCGGCGGGGCAGACGTTCATCAGCAGGCCGTTCGGCGTCAGGTAGAGCGACAGATCTGATGCGAACCACGCCGCGAGGTCCTCGGGGGTGGTGTAGTTCTCGGCGGCGACGCGGGCGAGGTCATCGCCCAGCGAACGCACGGCGGCCATGCCGTTGAGCGATCCCGCCGGCACGGTCGAGTCGATGTTGCCCGGCTGGAGGGCTGGCTGCGAGGCGGCGGAGCCCGCCAGCGCCGTCACTACTGCGGTGATGCACGTCGTTCGATTCACGGTCGTGTTCCTCTTCTTCGCGTCTCTGCCGTTCGGGCCGGGCGGCCCCGCGTCGTTCTTCAGTCCAGAGCTTCAACGACCAACCACGCCGGCCGGCACTTTCTTGCGATACCCCACCGATTGATCCGTCGGACACCCGGCGGCACCGGACACCGGCCACCAGACGCCGAGATCGGGCCCAGCGGCCACGCTGAGTTGAGGATTGGACCTCACACGAGCGGAACGGGCAACCATCGTGGGTGGAAAACCGTTAATGCTTCTGAATGAAGTTCCGCGAACGGGCCGCCGCCGGTTGCGGTCGGTCCGAGAAGACCCGGTGCTTGGGGTCCGGTATGCATGATTCTGGATCGATCGTTTTCCGAACAGGATTGGTTGCGTCAGCAGCCGGCGTTCGCGTTGATGATCCATGCGTTGAAGTCGGCTGGGTTGCAGAGTCCGTCGCCGTTCTGGTCGCAGGCTCGGTCGTCCACGAGGAAGGCTCCGAGCAGCGGCCGCACGTCGGACAGCGTGACGCTGCCATCGAGATCCAGGTCGCCCACGCATGCCCGGTCGCCTTGCAGCGCGACGACGCGCGCGAGGGCCGGGACAGAGTCACCGGAGGGACCGTTCTCGCTGAGTTCGAGCATGAACGGGGAGCCGTCGGCAAGGACAGCCGTGAGCAGTTCGCCGTTCCGCTCGGGGATCTCGACGGGCTGCCCGGGCACGAGTGGCAAGGGGATGCCGTCGATCGCCACGGATTCGACCTTGAGAATAAGCGTGCCCGTACGGGGCACGTTGATCGGCCCGGAGATGATGCCGCCGGCGAACGTTGTGATCTCTCCACCGAAGATGCCGTCTCGTAGTTCGCCGCCTGTGACAGACACCCACGATCCGTTCGCGTCGACAAAGTTGTCAACGATGCCGCCCGCGAGGCGAACGCCTGCGAAGTCCGTGATGAGTCCGTTGCCGGAGACTCGTCCCGACAGCATCCGTATCGAAGAATTTCCGTCGATTGTTGATGGAAGGAACGCGCCAATCTCGAGGATCGTCCCATCGATCGTGATCGACAGGGCTTCAGACCCTGTGACCTGGTCTGCGATCGCGCCGCCCAGAAGATCGACTGTCGACGGCCGCAGCTTGCTTCCAAAGTCGCCGATGAAATCGACAAATCCGGTGACCTCACCACCGGTCATCACGAATCGTTCAAACTCGATCATCACCAGCGAGCCGATGGAACCATCCGTCACGAAGAGCTCGGGACGCTCGGCTGGTTGCCCCGATTGCGGAAAGAGCACGCCAGTCACGGTGATCTCTTCGATGTTCCCTCCGTTGAAGACGATGGAGGATGTGAACTCGGTCGTACCAACGTCATCGATCTCGCCGCCGTTGATCGTGATGTCCGCTTTGTTTCTGCAGAACAGCGAGTCGATCGTGCCGCCGTCGATTTGAACAGTTGAACCGCTCTGGTCGAGCAGGAGCTCGTTGAACAAGAGGTCGAATGCCGATCCGCCGGTCATCAGGAACGTTGTGGCGTTGGCCCTGAGTTCCGAGATGCTGCCCGAGACCAGCACGCAGGTGGCGTTGACGATGTCCGCGGTGACGTCCTCGCCGCCGTCGATGATCAGCGACACGTTCTCCAGCACCGACGCCTCGACGCGTCCGGCGTCGGTCGCGAGAATCGCCGACGAGCGCATGTCGAACGGCAGCTCCGAGTCATCGCTCAGAACGTCGAACGTGCCGCCCGCGATCTCGAATGTCGTCTCCGGCCCGAGTTCGAACGGCTGACCATTGAAGATGCCGGAATCAAGATCGGCCCGGGTAAGCGTCTCGCCCGGGCCGACGACGACGGTCTGAGCGGCGATCGTGACAGGAAACGCGGCGGTGAGCGCCGCGAACGATGTGAAAGAGCGATGTGCCATGGGCTCTTGGATGCGTTTGCCTCGGTTTCGTTCCCGCCGTGCAGAAGAATCAGCAGCCGGCGCTGAAGTTGAGGATCCAGGCATCGAAGTCGGCTGGGGTGCACAGGCCGTCGCTGTTCTGATCGCAGCGGGGCAGGTCGCTCGTGTTGAAGGCGAGGATCCAGCCAACGAAGTCGCCGGGCGTGGTCAGGCCGTCACGGTTGGTGTCGGCGAGGCAGCCGAAGTCTCGCTGCATGGCGTGCAGCGTCGCTCGGGCGTTGATCCGGCCGTGGCCCATGAAGTCGTCCCGGCCCGGCGTGTCCTCGAAGGGGTCGCCGACCTGATCTTCGGCACCGGCGGCGAGCATGTCCATGACCAGGTCGTGCGTGAACGGCACGCCGAGCCGGAGCGCCTCGGCGCGGATGAGGCCGGCCACACCCGCAGCGATCGGCGTCGCGAACGAGCAGCCGGAGACGAGATCGCTGCGGTCCTCGTCGGTGAACGGCTCGATCGTCACGATGCCCTGGCCGGGCGCGACGAAGTCGATGCTTGCTCCGCGACCCGAGAAAGACGCGCGCTCGTCGGTGCGTGTTGTTGAGCCGATCGTGATCGTCGCGGGCGATGCGCCGGGCCACGAGACGTCGGCGATGCCGCCGTTGTTTGCGCCGCACGAGATCAGGACCTTGCCGGACGCGGTGGCGTTGTCGAGCGATGCGCGCAGTGCGTCGGAGCCCGGGTAGTTGATCAGGCTCATGCTGATAATGTGAACATCGGTGCGGGCGGCCGCGAAGTCGATGCCCTGGATGAGGTCAAACGTTGTGCCGCGGTTGCTGATGCTGAGGACCTTGATCGGCAGGACGCTCGCTTCGAGGTCCACGCCGGCGACACCGAAGGCGTTGTCCGCGTTGGCGACGATGCACGCTGTGACCTGCGGCCCGTGTGGGTGGTCGGCCTCGGGGTCCGCGTCTTCGTTGACGAAGTCGTAGCCGTTCGGCAACACACGTCCCGCGAAGTCGGCGTGATTCCAGTCGATGCCGGTATCGAGCACCGCGATGACGGTTGATACATCGCCCGTCGTGTACTGCCAGGCCGCGGGTGTTTCGATGTCCGCGCCGGGTGTGCCGCCGGCCTGGCCCGTGTTGCTGTGGTGCCACTGGTCGCCGAAGAACGTGTCATCGGGCGCGGTCATTCGAAAGCCTGACCCATCGCCGATGGCGTTGGGCTCGGCCGAGATCACACCTTCGAGCGACGCGACCGCGCGGGCCGCGTTGGACTCTCGCCCCTGCGGCACGGCGACAAGCAGCGCGGTACCCCAGACGCTGCGCTCAATGATCGGGAAGCCGCCGATCATGTTGCCGGCGTTTCGCGCTTGGGCGCTCGGCATGACGATGAGCTGGCCGGGCACAGTCTGCTCGGGCTGGAACGGCTGTGGTGTCGCCGCGATGTTTGCTGTGACGAGCGCGTGGATACAAGCGATTGACAAAGCGGCACCCTCCGTGGGACGTGACCCTCGGAGGATGCCGCGTGTGCCCCGCGCCGTCGAGATGTCGGCGGCGCAAGTCACGCAAACGGCGCACGGGAGTGCGCGGTGCGTGTCAGATTCTGTTGAACACTCAGCAGCCGGCGTTGTAGTTCAGCACCCAGGCGTTGAAGTCGCCCGGGTTGCAGTTGCCGTCGCCGTTCTGGTCGCACTCGGGCGATTGGTTGTTGAACGCGAGGATCCATGCGTTGAAGTCGGCGGGGGTGAGCTGGCCGTCGCCGTTGGTGTCGGCCGTGCCGCAGGGGTCGTCGTTGCAGAGCGGGTCGCCCGTGAGGTCGCAGGGCGCGCCGGCGCCCGACCACTGGCCCGAGTTGTCGAGGTAGGCGAGCATGTACGAATTGATGTTCTGCGGGTGGAAGTTGAGGTTGACGTCGCCCGTGCCGTTGCCGCAGGTGTGGCAGTAGCTCATGATTGTGCCGGGCAGGTTGTCGCAGGTGCCGTTGCCGCAGTTGTCGATGTTCGCCAGCGGTGACTGCTGGTGGGTGTGCGGCGCGCCGAAGTTGTGGCCCCACTCATGGGCGGTGACCATGAAGTCCCAGTTCTGCGTGCTCTGGTTCTGGAGCGGGTAAGGGAAGAAGCCGTTGAAGTTGGCCGAGAGCGCGTAGCTGTAGTCCTTGCAGATCGCGCCGACGTAGGCGACGCCCCCGCCGAGGCCGCGGCCCGAGAAGAAGTGGGCGTTGTCGCGGGCGACGCCCGTCATGTTGGCGTTCCAGTAGTCCTCGAACTGGAAGAGCTGGTCGACGGTGCCGCCCTGATTCCATGGGTCGGTCGAGGTCCAGACGCGGGCGAAGGTGATGTTGAGCTTGACGTTGAGGTCGCGCTCGTAGACCTCGCTGATTGCCGCGGTCAGCATGGTGATGTAATCGGCCGCATCGCCGGCGTTACCGCCGAACAGATCGGTGCGGAACTCGGTGTCGGTATCGATCGCGACGTCAACGACGCGGCAGGGCACGACGCCCCGGCGAGCCGTTGTCGGCGCTTCGATCGAGAGCGACTGCATGCCTGGGACCTCGATCGTCTGGCACGCGATGTCGCGCAGGCTGATCGTGTTGTTCGAGATGTCGCCCAGGTTGTACACGACGGTGGGCAGGTCCTGGTCCGCGGGGCCCGAGCTGATGACGTACTGCTCGCCGTCGGTCTGGACGAAGCCCATGGTCATGCTGTCGCTAAAGGCGAGGTAGGCGATGGAGCCCGGGTCGCCGGCGACGCGGCCGCCGAGGGTGACGACGTCTGGCGCGTCGAGCTCTCCCTCTTCGCCCAGCCGCAGATCGGCGCGCGGGTCAACAACGTCGCGGCGCTCGAGCTCAAGGATGACGCTGCAGTCCTGGTCGAGGAAGAAGTCGTTGACGAGCAGGCTGTCGATGCCGCGGAGGTCGGCGTGCCAGTCGCGGGTGGTGTGCAGCTCGGTGATGCCCTCGATGGCGGACGGCTGTGCGGTGAAGGGCCGATCGATGGTCTGGTGGCCGACGAGCGGCTGGGGCGTCGCGGCAAGCGCGAGCAGGGGGACGATGATCACGGGTGTTCCTCTTTTCTGATAGGCGAGCCCCGGCTCCATGAGCGAGCCGGGGCCCAGTAATCCACCAGAGTATCAGAAATACCGCGATTCAAGACATTGAGAACGGGATTTCAGATTGGCGCCGCGGAGCCGCGCGTAGCGTGTCGTCGCCCGCTCGATTGCAGCCGGCTAGTAGCAGCCAGCGAAGAAGTTCACGACCCAGGCGTTGAAGTCTGCCGGGTTGCAGATCCCGTTTTGGTTCTGGTCGCACTCAGGGAACGCCTGAGTATTGAACGCGAGGATCCAGGCGTTGAGGTCTGCGAGTGTCAGCATTCCATTGCCGTTGACGTCGGCCAGGCAGGGCACGCCCGCGCGAACGGTCTCTCGGGTGACGAGCAGCCGCCCGTCAGCGGTGGCGACCGCAAACTCGATGTCTACATCGGCGAACACACCGTTGCTCAGCGCGATGCCCAGGAGCAGAACCTCGTTGAACTGATTGCCGCTGGCCCCGCCCGCGCCGGAGACGGTGGGGGTGCCGGTGTTGAGGAAGTCGCCGTGCCAGCCGAGCGGGGCGCTGATGCCGACGCGGTCGGCGAAGGCGGGCTCGTCGAGCTCAGGCAGGATCGGGATCACGGGCGTTGGCTCGTCTGTGCGGTCGCCGATGGCGATGTAGGTGTCCGCGTCGATTCCGAGGCTGTCGTAAACCGCCTGGCCGAGCGGGTTGACCGCGTCGCCGCCCTGGTTCGGGTCGAGGAACCGGGCGTCGACGCCCGGGGCCGAGCTGAGCGTGACGTTCGCGAAGGTGACGCTTATGACCTCATCGAGCGGGTCGGCGAGCACGGCGAGGATCTCGTACTGCGAGTTGCCGGCGCCGAACGCGGCGGAGCGAGCGACGGTGAACACGCCGCCGGTCTCGGGCGCGGTCGTGCGGGTGGGGCCGTTGATGTCGGCGCTGCACGGGACGAAGTTGGCGAGCCAAAATGCAAAGTCGATGCCGTCGACGTCGCCGTCGTTGTCGTAGTCACCGTTGCCGGTGGGGCTGTCGGCCGGGTCGCCCGATGCGACGAGCGCGACCATGGAGCTGAACTGGCTGAAGTTGAGGCAGCCGCAGCCGTTGATGTCGAGATCTGCGCAGGTCTGGGCGGCGGCGGTCGGCGCGATGCAGATCAGGGCGGCGAGCAGTGTGCGGGCGTTCGGCATGGTGTTCTCCTGGTTCCGGTGTGACCTGAGTCTGGTCTGAAAGCCGGCTCGGATATAGAACGACAGTTGCGCGGGGGTTCAAACGCGTCGGCATTGCCGGTAGGCTTGCATCCGATGCGCCCAGGATCGCTGACCACGACGCTTCGGATCGAGCCCGCGGGGACGCGTGTGCTGTGGGCGGACCGCGCGGGGCCCTGGCTCGTCGTGCTGGCGGAGTACCCCGCCGGCAACGGGCTGAGGTGGCACGCGCACGAGCACGCGTCGTTTCACCTGACCGTCCGCGGGGCGAGCGACGAGCGGTACTGGAGAGTCAGCCGCGGCAAGCTGGCGGGGACGTCGCAGTTCTACGCGCCGGGCGTCGGGCACGAGACGACGTTCGGCCCGGGCGGCGCTGTCGTGCTGCACGCCGTGTGCGATCCGGCGGTTGTCGATGGCGCGGCCGTGCTGGCCGAGCCCGACCCGAGGCCGCTGCTCTCGGTGCTGCGTGCGCTCGGCCGCGGCGACTCCGCCGCGCTGCTCGACATCGAGTCCTGCTGTGCCGAGCTTTCGGGATCGCTCATCGGTGGTGCGCGGGGCGACGCCGGCTCGCCCAGGTGGGCGCTCCGGCTTCGGGAGAGGCTGTTCGAGTCCCCCGATGACGTGCCGCCGCTCGGCGTGCTCGCCCAGGAGGCGGGCGTGCACCCGGCGCACCTCGCGCGGACGTTCCGCGAGCGGTTCGGGCGAACCATCGGCTCGTTTGCGCGTGTGCGGCGGCTGCAGATCGCGGCCGATGCGCTCGTCACGGGCGACACGCCGATCTCGATGATTGCTTTCAACGCCGGCTTCTGCGACCAGAGCCACTTCGGCCGGGCGTTCGCGGCGCACTATGGCACGACGCCGGCCCGCTTCCGCGCTGAGATCCGCCGCGAGCCCGTGATCAGCACGGGGCGGTGATCAGCAGCCCGCGTTGAAGTTGATGACCCACGCGTTCAGGTCGCCCGGGTTGCAGAGCCCGTCGCCGTTCTGGTCGCAGGCGGGCAGCTGGTTGTTGAACGCGATGACCCAGGCGGTGAAGTCGCCCGGGCTGACGACGCCGTCGCCGTTGGTGTCGGCGAGGCAGTCGCTGGTGGTCGTGCCCTGGAACTCGGCAGCGCCGATATCGATCACCGGGTCGCTGCCGAAGGAGACGCCGGTGTCGGGCGTGCCGGTATCGTCCAGCAAACGCGTTTGGCCGTAGACGTCGTCTGTGAGCAGCAGCCCGAGGTAGAGGTTGTTGTTTCCGGCGTCGATGGCGGGCGAGCCGGGCCGGAGCCGGAGATTGTCGTTGAGCGTGCCGGGGAGGCCGTCGGGCCCGCGTGGGTCGGCGAGCAGCGGGTCGGCGTCGCTCGAGGCGACGGCGGAGATCACGTCGGGCATCTGGCTCACGCCCAGGAACTCGATGATCGAGCGGTTGGCCGAGACGCTGCCGCCGGGCAGGATGAGCACGGACTCGCGCTCGTCGCCCTGGCCGGCGGCGGTGATGTTGTCGTAGATGATCGTGTTGTTGATCTCGACGGTGGACGTCGCGCCGACCAGCAGCCCGGCCGCCGTCGGTCCGTTCACCAGATTGCTCGCGAGCGTGCAGTTCGAGAGCCGTACCAGGCCCGCGACCGGCCCGCTGTTGACGACCATCGCGCCGCCGCCCGGGGCGAGGTTGCCGGTGAAGAGCGTGTTGAAGATGCGGAGCTCTGCGTCGGGCTCGATCATGCGCGACGTGACCGCGCCGCCCGGGAGGTTGCTCCCGACGCCCGTGTTGCCCCGGAAGATGCAGTGGGCGATGGCGTGCGAGCCGCCCTGGCTGTACGAAACCCCGCCGCCGAACGTGCCCTCGTTGTTGCTGAAGACCGTTCGTCGGATCGAGCTCACCGCGCCCGAGTTGCTGACCACGGAGATCGGTCCCGCACCGACGAGGTTGGCGAACGTGCAATCGTTGACCGTGCTGACCACGTCGTCGCCGTCGAGGACGAGACCGCCCGAGTCGCCGTCTCTGAAGACGCAGTCGGCGATCCGAACTGACACGTTGATGCGCGCGATGAACGTCCCGATGTTGTCGGCGAACAGGCAGTCTTCGATGAAGGTGATGTTGGGCGATGCGCCCTCGATCGCGATCGCGCTGCCCGCCGTCACCGATTCGTTGTCTCGGAACACGCAGTTGCGGATCGTCGTGTGGATGTCCTCGCCGAAGATGCCAGCGCCGCGGGCGCGGGGCGTCGTGCTCCCGTCCGCACGCCCGCCGACGATGGAGAAGCCATCGACGACGGTGTTGTTGCCGCCGATGGTCACGACGGTGTAGGAGTTGTTGTTGCCGTCGAGCACGGTCTCGTTGTCCTGCGGGTCGCGGTCGTCCCGGTCGGTCTCGCCGCCGACGAAGCCGCCGTAGATGCTGATGCGGTTGCCCACGAGGAATGTCGCGTCCCGGCCGGCTGGGTCATCGGGGATGTACCGGCCCTGGGCGACCCAGATCTCTTCGTCAACGTTCGCGGCGTCGAGCGCTCGGTTGAGCGACGTGAAGGCGTTGGACCAGCTGCTGCCGTTGTCGGCACCGCTGGCGTTCTGGTCGACATAGAGAATCTGGGCCGACGTTATGTTGTGTGAGCACGCGGAGAGCGTGAGCACGGCGATGCAGCGTCGAAACATGAGAAGCCCCCTTTGAGAAATTGCACGCCACGAGTATGACGACGGACCATCGCGTGCCCAACGCGAATTCTTGAATCGGATGCTGGTTGTTTGGATTCGCTTCGAACATCCGCGGAATCCGTGTTGTCACGGGCAGTTCGAGTTGAAGTTGAAGATCCAGGCGTTGAAATCGCTCGGGTCGCAGAGGAAGTCGCCGTTCTGATCGCACTCGGCCGACTGCGCGTTGAACGCCGCGATCCAGGCGTTGAAGTCGGCCGGGTTGACCAGCCCGTCGCGGTTCACATCGGCGAGGCAGGTCATGCGGAAGCGTGTGAACGTCGCCTGGCCGCGGTACTCGATGACGCCGAGGGCGTCGAGCCCGTCGTTGATCACGGCCTGCGCGAAGGTCTCGTCCGTGAAGTGGTTGCCGCTGATCACGAAGTTCGGCTCGTAGGTCGCGCCCGCACCGGAGACCGCCAGGATGTAGTCGCCGCGCGGCGCGTCCTCAAAGAAGATCTCCTCGCTGAACTGGCTTCCGACCGGCGTGTCGAGGCAGAACGTGGAGTCACCGGTGGTGACGAGTGTGCCGTCCGGGCGATAGAGCCCGAGCGAAAGGCCGTCGAAGCCCGCCGGGCAGGTTTGAACGATGATGTCATCATCAGTGAAGGAGCGCTCGACGGAGAGGTCGGCGGCGTTCACGACACGGAACTGGACGTACGCCGCGTCGCCGCCCTCTTCGTAGTCGATGGTGACGGGCCGGCCCGCGACTCGGGTCACGAGCTGATCAGAATTGAACAGCCCCGCCAGCCCCGGGAACACGCGGAAGCCCTCGATGAACTGGCTGCCGCCCGCGATCGTGCTCGCGGCCGTGTAGATGCCCGGCTGGAGCACGCGCGTGATGCTGGCGTCCGCGTTGAAGAGCGTGTCGGCCTCGAGCAGCGTGCCGGCGTCGTCAAACAGGCCGATGGACGAGCCGAGCGGGAGCGGGTCGGTCTCGATCGTCACGGGTCCGCCTGACGCGAGCGTGTCGGGGATGACGACGGGGCCGATGTTGAAGACGGCCGCGGCTGTGAAGCCGACGTTGACGATATCACCGCCCGGCGCAACATCGAACTGCAGCCCGCCGGCGGGGGGCTCGGTGAACACATCGACCTCGAGCGCGCCGAAGTCCGACGTGTGCAACGTCCTCGCGAAGAAGTCATCGCCGAAGGTCGTGCTGAAGCCGGACGCGGTCAGCGTGTAGCGGACCCGGCGCGGGCCCTCGAACTCGATAGGAGTTGTCGGCGGGTTGAAGGTGATCAGGCTGGTGCGATCGGTGGGCGGTGCGACGTCGTCGTTGTCGGCGATGAGGTCGCCGTTCGCGACGTTCCACACGCCGATCTCGGTGTCGAAGTCGGAGCCGGCGGTGCTGACCGAGAGGGGCCGGTCGCCGCGCACGACGGTGTAGAAGTCGAACTCTTCCTCGCCGAAGCCGACGATCTGGAAGCGGTAGAACTCGATCTCGCCGCCCTCGGTGGGCGTGCCCGGGTCGATGAAGCTCTGCCGAACAATCCCTCCATCGACTGGTGTCGAGAGGCTGAGCGTCAGATTGCCGCCGCGGGAGCCCGGGAGCGTCACGGCGTCGAACGGCGTCGCATTGCCAAACTCGGTGTTGAAGCCCGAGGCCGAGATGTAATACACACCCGGTGCGAGCGATCGCGGGCCGATCAGGCTGAAGCGAAGCGGCGGGTTGAAGTCATCGTTCGAATCACGCAGGAACCCGTCGACGCTGAACAGGCCCAGCTCGGTGTCGAAGTCCGAGCCGCTGGTGGTGATCGTGTACTCGGTGTTGGCCGAGACCACCCCGAGGTCGCTCTGAAGCTGAGGGAGCTGGCCGGCCGCGCCCCCGCAAGAGACAACAGCGCAAAGCCAGAGCGGCAGCCGTGTTTCGTACCTGTTCATCGTGCTCCTCCCCCCGAGCGGCGCAGCTGCCGCGGTAGGAGCACGATACTTGGAGCGGACTTTCGCAGCAAGCCCGCTCTGGCTCGGACCGCCTTACGGGCAGCCGATGTTGAAATTGATCACCCAGGCGGTGAAGTCGTTCTGGCGGCAGTCGCCGTCGCCGTTCTGGTCGCACTCGGGGGCGTTGCTGTTGTACGCGAGGATCCACGCGTTGAAGTCGGAGAGGTTGAGCATGCCGTCGCCGTTGGTGTCGGCGATGCACGGCTCGGGCTGCGATTCGATGGTAACGGAGACGGTCTCGCTGCCGGTGAGGCTGCCCAGGTCCGTCACGCTGGCCGTGATGGTGTGCGTGCCGACCGACAGGTCCGACGTCGAGAACGCCGCCCCTGAGCCGATGGGCCCGTCGAGCGAGCTGGCCCAGGCGATGTCGGCCGAGAGATCGCCGTCTTGCAGGTCATCCGCCGAGCCGCTGAAGGCGACGCTGTCTCCCTCGGCGAACACCGCGCCGTCGCCGGGGGCCGTGATGCTGACGTCGGGCTCGGTGTTCGTCGGCGTCGGCAGGATGATGTACTGCGCGAGATCGCCGATCTGGCCGTCGAGCGCATCCGGGCCGCTGGGGGTGAGGTCGCCGTTGGTGACGATCTCGGTCTCGGTGAGCAGCGGGACGTTGGTGCCGTACGCGAGGTTGAGCCCGGTCAGGATGGCGTTGGCCCAGATGCCCTGCACGACCGACCGCGGGTGGACATCGTCCGAGACGAAGGCGGTGGCCGCGTTGGTCTGCCGCCCGTCGTTGACGTCGATCGAGACACCCGCGACGATGAGCTCGTTGGTCTCGTTGCCGGGCGTGCCGAAGATCGCGCGGTTGAGCGCGAGCATGTCGAGGTACGGCAGGCCGCGGTCGGCGGCGACCTGCCGCAGGCGGACGTCGTAGCGGTTGTACATCGCCGAGGCCAGCAGCCGGCCGTTGTCGTCGGGGAAGTCGCGCTCGACGCGCGGCATGTCGCTGAAGTCGAAGCTGTTGCACAGCAGGATCTTGACGCCGTTGACATCGATGGTATCGAGCATGAACTCGACATCGACGATCATCGCCTCGACGTAGTCGTTGATCTGCTGCTGCGTCCAGTTGCCGTTGTACACGTCGGCGTAGGGGCCGTGGAACGGCGACATGTCGTTGCCGCCGATGAACATCACGACGTGCGTGACCCCGCGGTTGAGGATCCCGTCGCGGACGCCGGTGTGCTGGCCGCGGGTGATGGCGCTGGTGCTGTCGCTGTCGTCAACGTTGACGGTGTCGCCGAAGCGCGCCCAGTTGTCCTGGAACCCGTTGCGGCGAGGCTCTCCCCAGAAGCCGACGCCGGCGTCGTCGGCGGTTGGGCCGAGGTCGATGCCGCGGAACTCGTTGAGAATCTCGGTCCAGCTCTCGGCGTACGAGCCGTAGTTCTGCTCGAGGTACTCGTCGCTGAGCGAGTCACCGATCGCCGCGAGCCTGCCGATCGGCTGCGCGAGCGAGGGCGCCGCGGAGAGCAAGGCGGGTGCGAGAAGGGCGGCAGCGATCGCGCGTGGGGTGATCATGCTGCGACTCTATCTCAAAGCCGCGGCTTGTCATGGAAAACGGCCAAAAGTCGCCGGCCATCGGCGGATTGGCGTTATCGGCTCGCGTCAATCCGGGGCGTCTCTTCCCCGGGACGTGGGGCGGCGGACGTGCCGCGCTCATTCCGGACCCGTTCGTCATCGCGAGCCCGTGAGCGTTGCCGCCCGGTCAGCAGCCCGCGTTGAAGTTCAGGATCCAGGCGTTGAAGTCGGCCGGGTTGCACTCGCCGTCGCCGTTCTGGTCGCACCCGGGCGACCGGCTGTTGAAGGCGATGATCCAGGCGTTGAAGTCGCCCGGGCTGAGCTCGCCGTCGCCGTTGGCGTCGGCCGGGCACTCGGGCGCGAAGATGTCGACCAGCGCGTTCGCTGTTTCCTCCGGCGGGATCCACGGGCCGCTCGACCGAGCGATCACCAGTGCGGCGAGCCCGCTGTCGTTCATGTCCATAACACCCACGCTCGTGATGGCTGCCTCGTCTACAACAGCGGACGGATTGAAGTCCATGGTCACGCCCTCGTAGAACGGGAGCGTGGTCAGGTTGCCCGCGTCGTCGCGGTAGAGCACCACATCGATCACATCGCCCGCTGCACTCTCGACGCTGTGCGTGCAGACGAAGCGTCCGTCGGTCGTGTAATGCACCCGCCGGATCCACGGGTTCAAAACATGCCTGAGCGTGTAGGGCCCATCGCTTGCGCCGGGAAGGACAACCGAGTCACCCTGCGTGAAGAGCGGGTTGATTGATCCATCGCTCGCGATGGAGTAGACCGTTTGCCGGGTCTCGCCGGCGCCGTCTTCGACCACGGCGACGAGGTGCGTGTGGCCGTCGCGTGGCTTCGCGGGTGCGTACCGACGGATCGGCTCGAGCGGCATCCTGATCGCGCCGCCTTCGGTTGAAATGATGGTGCCGGGCGCGAAGCCGGGGGCCTGCGCCCCCGACAGCAGCAGCGGCGTGCTGTTCCCGTCGAGATCGATCGACCACACGCCGTAAAAGAACTCCAAATTCGGCTGATCGAGGAAGCTGCCGAATACAAGGACGCGGTCGTCGTCGGTCACTATCAGATGGCTCGTGGCGACGGGCGCCATGGTGGTAGGCACCCCGGGGAAGGCCGCGCCGAGGTCTCGCGGGTCGTACAGCAGCGTGTAGCCCGCACCTTCCCGTGCGACGAAGATGCCCCGCAAGTTGGTCGGCTCGCCGGTGTCGTCGAGCAGTAAGCCGCTGAAGGCGATGAGCCCGGAGGTGCCGACGACGGGCAGGTATGTGGCGTTCACACGCCACCCCTGGAACCCGTCGAGCGGGTCCATCCCGTCTGCGACCGGCGCACCGCTCGAAGACGACGTGATGATGACCGATTCAACAAGGTCGTCGTTCGCCGTGGCGATCTGCACGGTCGGCGGATGGTCGCCGCTGCTGTGCCAGAGGACGGTGTGTGCACCGTCGGCGCTCACGCCCACATCGTGCCAGGGTGCGACCGGCTCCCCGCCGTGCACCGGCTCGTCATTGAACCGCCAGATGACGTGCGGGTCATCGCTGCCGTCGCCTTCTAGCAGAACGGAGTAAGAGAGCATGTTGCTCGGCGGCGTGGGCAGCGGTGTCTCAAGCTCGGCGTAGAGCACGGCCCCGCCTGCGCCGTTGCTGCGGAACTGCTCGGGGTACCACGGCGCGTTGCACACACGGAGGATGTCGTCGGGCCCGACTCTGGTGATCGCGGTGTCGTAGTCGTAGCCGGCGACGTTGTAATTCCCGTGCGCGATGGCCACCGGCTGCGCGCCGACGGCTTTCTTAAAGAAGCCAAGGCTCGTCTGATTGCGACCGTAGATCGTGTTCGTGAAAAGCAACGAGCCGTCCTCGCCGACAACGACCCCGCGCGGGTTGCCCCACATCACGAGTTGCCCGGTCAGCCCCGGGGCGTCGTAGCCGTCGTAGCTGAGCAGCGTGAGCCTGTCGGGCTGCGCGGCGGCCAGCCCCGCCATCAAAGTGATCCCGGCGAGCGTCAAGCGGCGAGTTCTGGTGTGCATCGCGAGTTTCCTCTGTTCATCAAGGGATGAGATTGTCGTTGAGGATACGCGACGCCAGAGTATTTCGGATAACGTAAAGTATATTTATTGGAAGTTCTTTGACTCACGTCGGCCCATTCCCCGACGGCCCGGCCGCCACCTCAGCAGCCGGCGTTGAAGTTCAGGATCCAGGCGTTGAAGTCGTTCTGCCGGACCTCGCCGTCGCGGTTCTGGTCGGCCAGCGGGCTGTTGGCGTTGAACGCCAGGATCCACGCGTTGAAGTCGTTGGGCGTGATGCTGCCGTCCTGGTTCACGTCGGCCAGGCACGTGGAGCCCTGGAACTCGTACGCGCCGATGTCGACTTTGCCGTTGCGTCCGTCGTCGGGGATGCCCGGATCGTCGCGGAGTCTCGCATTGCCGTCGAGGTCGGTCTCGAAGAACCGCATGATGCCCCGGCTGTCGGCATCGATTGCGGGCGAGCCTGGGCGGAGCCGCAGGTCGCCGAAGTCGTCATTAAGTGATTCGTCGATGTCGGGCGTGGCTGGGTCGTCGCCCCAGCCGTCGCCGCCGTTGTTGGGTGGGCGGACGAAGAGCGGGTCGAGGGAGGTGGTGCTGGTGCCTTGGGCGTCTGGAGGGACAATCGAGTGCAGAGAGTCAACGAATGCCGGGTCAAACGTAAAGTCGAACACGGTGTCCGAGACGGTGGGGACGGCGGACCCGTCAGTGACGACGATCGAGTCGATGACCGCGGCCGATCCAAACCCAAGCGAGGCGGTGCCTCCCGTGTTGTTGGCGATGACGCATGACTCATAGCGAGCGCCGCCGAAGTGCACGCCGCCTTGGTCGCTGCTGTTTCCGACGAAGACACATTGGCGGAAGGTGATCCAGCCCTGGCCTTCGCTATAGATAACAGCGGCCGTGTTGATGTTGCCTTGGGCAGCTGCGCCGCCGAACTCGGCCGTGTTGCCCTCGAAGACGGTGTTGGTGACGAGGACATTGTTGCGCACAGCCCGCCCCGGTGTGCCGAACGGCCCGCGACCGCCTGAGTTGTAACGGAACTCGCAGCGGTCCACACGGATGCGTTGGAAGCCATTCAGGTCGCCGCGCGTAAAGCCGAAGGGTGCCACGACACCGACCGCTTCGCTGAAGAGGCCCTGAGGATCCTCCTCGATGATGTTTCTCTCGAACACACAGCCGCGAAACGTACCCGAGTTGTGCACTTCCACGATGGCATAGTTCGACAGGTTGTCGCGGAAAGTGCTGTCTTCGATGAGATACTCAGACTGGAAGTCACCGTTGATGCCATGCAGCCAGATGTCTGCGCCGGCGTTGCGTTCGAACACCGCGCCCTTGACGTTCAGGCGATCATTTGCATTGATGAACCAGGCAATATCGATGCCGAAGCGGTCGATGACGCAGTCGCGGACGGTAAGGCCGTCGATGGTTAAGGCGTCGGCATCGATGAAGCCCTCGCCATCGTCAAAGGCGAATCGCCCGGTGCCGGAGCGTTCGACCGTGACGTCGCGCAGCGCGATATCCCGCGCTCGGAGGAATCGGCCGGGCACATCGGCAATGGTCACTCGTTCAAACACCGCGGGCGTTCCTGAGCTGTTCGTGATATCAAACTGGTGAAATGCGGCGGGTTCGAGATTGACGAACACCGAGTCTTCGACCGTGAGCGACTCGCTGTTGTTCTCAAACCAAGAAAAGGATGCATTACCGTCGCGGACGGTCACGCCGTCGAAGACCAGTTGGGTATCACCGAAGACCATGCGGCCCACGTCGCCGAACAGTTCGCTGTTCCGGATGGTGACGAACGCAGAGTCACCGCCATTGCCTGAATCCGAGCCGATGATGCCGCCGCTGCGGGTTGTGGCATCACCTCCGTCGAACCGACAACCACTGAAGATCACGCGCGCCGATTCGATCCTGATGAACGGATCCGATGTTTGTTCCGCGGGCCTGGCAAACGTAAGGCCCTGGATCGAGAAGTCGCTGTTGGTGTTACGCACTGTGAGCACGCCGGCGTCGGTCGCGTCGGTAAGCACGGTCGAGGCGACGACCTGGGCGTCGGTGGGGTCCGTGGAGCGGATGGTCAGCGTGATCGAGCGATCGAAGAGCACGCCGGGGCTCTCATACACCCCCGGTGCCAGCACGATCTCGTCCCCATCTTGCGCGGCATCGAGCGCCGCCTGGATCGTCGGGAAGTCCCCCGGCACGTTGAGAATGTCGGCATGAGCCGATGCCGCAAGAACGGACACGACAGCAGCGAGCAGTGAGCGCATGGAAAGCCTCCCGCTCAAAGTGTACGTACTTGTCGAGATTATGCAACGCCGAAGTTCGCCGATTCTCCTGGCCTACTCGCAGCCCGCGTTGTAGTTCAGGATCCACGCGTTGAAGTCGTTCTGCCGGCAGTCGCCGTCGCCGTTCTGATCGCAGGCCGGGTCCCGGTTGTTGAAGGCAAGGATCCACGCGTTGAAATCATTCGGTGCGAGCTGGCCGTCGCCGTTGGTGTCGGCGGGGCTCGTGCATGCGGCGCACTCGACGAAGCTCAGGCTAACGCTGTCGATGCCGGCCTCGACCACGTTCTCGCCGTTAACGTCGCTTGCCTCGAACCGGACTCGGAACGCGGCCGCGTCGGGAAGGTCAACGCCCGGCATGAGACGCTCGGTGCGCCACACGCCGTCGGCGTTGGTGTAGGTTCGCACGGGCCGGAAGCCCGCGCCGTCGAAGGTGTCGATCGAGACGGTGAGCCCGTCGCCCGGGCCGAGCGGCGCGGCGTCGGTGTCGCTGAGCCAGTAGCTGAAGGCGAGCGATCCGTTCGTGAGCGGGCCGAGCATCGGGCTGGTGAGGGTGACGGTGCCGTTGTCGACGTCGGAGTTGCCGCCGTTGGATGACGAGTTGTCGGTGAGCCAGGCGCTGCCCGAGCCGTCGGCATCGGTCGCGGGGTCTCCCCGACCGGCGTTGACGGGCACGCCGCGCGTCCAGCCGCCGTCGGTCGCGGTGCCGCCGGTGGTCCAGCCTGGGTCGGACTCAGCGTCGTCGGCAAACACGGGCGGCAGGCGATCGGCGATGACCGCGGAGGCGGGGTTCACGCCGTTCGGCGTGGGGAAGCCGAACGCTTGCTCGTCGTCGGTCTGCAGCTGCACCCACCAGTCGATCTCTTGGCCGCAGGCGAACGCGGGCGTGTCGAACTCGACCAGCCCGTCATCGATCACGCCCGGCACGCGGGTCTCCGTGCCGTTGGCGTCAACGAGCACGAGTTCGATGCTGTCGGTGTCGATCGTGGTGTCGCCGGCCGCGACGCGGAACGCGATCGGCGTGCCGCCGGCGGGGTCCCAGACCTCGGCGACATCGCCCGCCGGCTGGACGACGACCGAGTCGGCCTCGAGCCGGGCGACGAACAGGCCCGACTGAACATCAGAAACGATGATGTTGCCCGACGGGAAGTACGGGTAGTTCGACCACGCGCCGTCGAAGCCGCGGGCGTCGTCCTGCGGGTACGTATCGATCCAGGCGATCTCGACGGGGTTCTCGCGGCTCGAGATGTCGTGCACGCGCAAGCCGCTCCTGTAGTTCGACGCGAAGACGCGGTTGCCCTTGACGTAGAGGTTGTGGGCCGCGGACGTCATCCCGTTGGAGAACGCGCCGACGTAGCGGGGGTTCTCGAGGTCTTGAACATCGAAGATGTGCATCTTGGTGCCGTCGCCGAGCCGCTCGAGCTCGTCGTTGAGGTAGAAGTAGCGGCGTTCCTCGTCGAGCCAGCCCTGGTGCGCGTAGCGGCGTGTCAGGTACGTCACATTCGAGATCTCGAACGGGTTGTTCTTGTCGGTTAGGTCCCAGATGCGCACGGGGCCGCGGCCTGTGCAGAGAAAGCCGATCTGCCGGCCGGCGTACGGGCCCGAGTCGTACGTGACGATCTGCGCATCGTGCACGTAGAAGCCTGGGTCGATGAGCGTCTGATCCGGCTGCGTGGGCGAGCCCGTGAGCCCGCGTGCGCCGACGCTGTAGGCCTGGAGCGTTGCGCCTGCGCCGAGCCGGTAGAGGTAGCCCGAGTCCTCATCGATCGCGATGTTGTGCGTGGTGCTGGTGCCGAAGAGGTCGGTGCTGCCGCGGTCGATGATCAGGCCGGCATCGGCCTGCGACAGATTGAAGACCTGGATGTACCCGCCGCCCTCGCTGACCGAGTAGGCGTAGTCGTCGAGGATCTTGATGTCCCTCCAGAGGCTTTCGGGCCCCTGGTACGTCGCGAGGATCTCGGGCTGGTACGGGTCGGTGATATCGACGAACGCCGTCGCCGCGCGGAGGCCGATGATCGCGATCTCTTTGCCCTGCGGCGTGACGTAGCCCCAGCAGTCGTTGGCGCTGAACGAGCCGAAGAACGGGTCGAGCTCGCCGATGTCCAGGTGCGAGAGCAGCATCATGTTCGACGACTCGACAATGCCGAACCGCGCGCCCTGCCCCGGGTCGCCCTTGCCGGTCAGCGCCTCGGCCTCGGGGTGAAAGCCGGCGGGCATGAGCGGAGCGAGCAAAGCGATCACGCCGATCGTACTGAACATGGTCTGCATCCTCGGTGGCGAGCCGGGGCCACCACGACCCCGGCCCGTCCGAGAATGAGTGTATCGCCGATGATCGCCGGGGTTTTAGGGGCAGCCCGCGTTGAAATTCGCGACCCACGCGTTGAAGTCGGCCGGGGTGCACTGGCCGTCGCCGTTCTGGTCGCAGGCTGTCGCTTGCGTGTTGAACGCGAGGATCCATGCGTTGAAGTCGGCGGGGTCGAGTTCGCCGTCGCCGTTGGCATCGGGCGGGCAGGGGCGATCGAGCTCGATGATCGCGGCCCAGTCCTCGCCGGCGTCGCTTGGAGGCGCGGGCAGCTGGACAGATGCGCCGGCGACGAGCTTGGTTGCATCGCCCTCGAACGCTCCGGTGCGCGGGTTGAACCAGCGGAGTGTCCAGAAGCCCGATTGATTCGACAGGTCCAGCTCGCCCGTGTCGCTCGCGTTGGGCCAGTACACGGCGTAGACCTCGCCGGGCTGCACGAACACCTCGGCCCCGCCGAACGTGCCGGACTCGCCAGAGACGAACCCGTTGTCGGGTGTCATGGTATCGAACGGCAAATTGTCCTCGATGAAGCGCCGGGCGATGGTGGTCTCTCGCCAGATCGTGTCGAACTCGCGGAAGTCTTCGAGCGACTGGTCGCGGTTGTTGATGAACCACTCGCCGCCGCCGCCCGAGAGCAGGATGTCCCAGATAACGCGCTTGCGGAAGTCGTCGAAAATGTCGACGTCGCGCGTCGGGCTGGCGGGCTCGTCGATCATGACGGCAAGAGGCTTACCAGCGGCTGCCGAAGCGGTTCGGTAGTCGGCGACGACCTGCCCCCAGCCGTCGGCCTGTCTCGCGCGTTGCAGGCTGGTCAAGTCGAAGTCGGGCTCACCGACGAATGGCGCCCACGGCCCCGAGTTTGGGTTGAACGGGTTGCCCGCGTTGTGCACAGTCAGCGGGTTGTCGTAGGGGTCTACGGCGCTGAAGTACTCGGCGAACTCGATCACGCGATCCGCGCCGAGGTTAAGGTTCAGGTTGTACTCCTCGCTGATGTTCCATGTTGTCGCGTTGTGGTAGCCGAAGCGGGCGATCATCTCGCGGTAGAACAGCTTGCGCTCGACGCCGAGCTCGGCGTCATCCAGCTCGCGTTTGTTCGGCGCCTCGGCCTCGTTCAGCACAAAGTGCAGCAGGATGCCCTTGGACTGGGCGTGAGTGAACACGATGTCCCACTGCGCGAGCTTCGAGATATCGAACCGGGTGTTGTCGTTGCTTGTGCTGCCGCTGCCGTTGATGGGGCCGACGTAGGGCCACGTATCGCGGGCATCGCCGCCGATGTTCATGGGCAGGAAGTAGATGCTGTTGATACCGACCGAGTGCAAGTAGTTGAGCGCGCCGATGATGTTGCGGCCGTTATTGCTACCGGGCGGATCGGTCCGGTCCCAGTCGGGGTCTCCCGGGTTCCAGTCCTGCGCGTGCGGCTGGAAGACGTGCAGCCCCGTGCCCGGCACGCCCGCGCCGCCGTCGTCCTCGGTGTTGTCGAAGCCAACGTAGCCCAGCCAGTTCTCGGGGCTATCCGCGCCGCCCTTGATGTAGGCGTCGCCGTCCTGGAAGCGGAGGTAGAACTCGCCGGCGTTGCGCAAACGGCCTTTGGCGAGAAAGCCCGGCGCGGTTGGGTCTGGAGGCGCAACGGTAAATGAGCCGGAGAGACTATCGCCCGGTTCCGCAGAGCCTGCGAGCGGATCAAGATCGATCGCGACTTCTGCGCCGCTTCGGAAGCTGGTCGTGAAGGTCCACATGCCCGGTTCATCGGGCGCGAAGCGCACGCGGAAGATGTCGCCGGTGTCGCTTGTGCTCGTTGCGCCCGTGCCGTCGCCCGCGAAGAAGCCCGGCACTCGGAATGTCGCGCCCGATGGAGCGGTCAAGATCACTTCGAACCGGCGATCGAGGAATGGGTTCAATGCACCCGTCTCGCTCAATGTGGCATCGCTGTCGAGATCGATCACAATCGGCTGATATGCAACCGGCTGTGCGGTCTGCACGGTCACGGTCGGCTGAGCGGCCGCGGTGCCGGCGATGCATGCGTACACGACAAGCGCTGTGGGGTGGTGGATCTGCATCGGTGCCTCCAGGCTGTGATGGGGTGGGGAAGGGGAAGCCTGGAGGGTGCGATGCGTTGCTCGGCGAGGCCAGCGTGCGCGGCGATGACAACGTGTGTGTCTGCCGCCTTCGCTGCGCGTGGCCTTGATCGGGGGTGAACTGATTATGACGCGCGGTCGTACCGCCTGGGCAGCCGCTCGCGGTTGTCGGGGGAGTCAGCAGCCCGCGTTGTAGTTCAGGATCCACGCGTTGAAGTCGTTCGGTGCGCACACGCCGTCGCCGTTCTGGTCGCAGGTGGGCGAGTTCGTGTTGAACGCGATCACCCACGCGTTGAAGTCGCCCGGGGTCAGCGCGCCGTCGCCGTTCGTGTCGGCAACGCATACCGCGGCGCAGTCGGGCCAGCCGTCGAGGGCGTCCGCGATCGCGTCAATGAGCGATGCTGCAACGGCGTCGTCGGTCGATGTCGGATCGAATGCCGCGCTCTCGACCAACGCGGACGACGCGAACTGTCGCGAGACGACCGCGCCGCCCGTGCCGCAGACGGGCAGCGAGACAAGGTTCAGGCTCGCGGTTCGCTCGTTGCCGCTGTCGGCGTCCTGGATCGTGAACACCCGCTGGCGGGCGCGGACGCCGGCCTTGAACGACGCGATCTGCGACGGGCTCAGATCGACCTCGAGCGCCTGGTCATCGATCACGGCGTCGATAGCTGCGGCGAGCGACGCCGAGTCGTCGAGCAGCGTGTCGAGGATGGTGTCGCGGAGTTGCCCCTGCGCGAGCGTGCCGTCGGCCACATCGGCGACGAGGTTGGTCAGATCCTTGAAGCGGAACTGCGACGTGCAGCCCTCGCTGCCCGGGCCGCCACTTGCGACTTCTCCGTTGAACTGGTTGAACGTCCAGATGAGGAAGTTGATGGCGTAGCGATCGGCGAGCGCGGCGTAGGCCGAGTAGTCCTGCACATCGAGCATGCGATTGACGAGCTCGGCGATCGTGAATGACTGCGGGTCGCAGATGGTCGTCGGCACCGGGCACCGCCGCGGCTCGCACGTGTTGAGCAGGAATACGCCCTCGGTCAGGTCATCGAAGAGGTAGGCATAGACGGCCGCGTACGCGAACGCTGCGGGCGGCGATGACTTACTGAAGATGTTGGGCCCGCCCACGAACGTCCCCGTGATGCGCGCCTCGGTGTGGATGCCCGTGAGGCGGTCGCCGCCAATTTCTTTCGCGTCAAGGCCGCTCGTCTCGTTGTTGTCCTTGGCGATGTCGACAGCCGCGGCGTCGAGCGCGTCGCGCACGGCCCGCTGCACGGCGGTCGGCGCATCGATCGCGACCGCGTTCGCGTACGGGTGCAGACCGTTCGTGTCGTACGCCCACTGGTACTCGAGATCGATGGGCCTGTAGCCCGCGGTGAGCATCGGGATGCTCTCGATGCTGCCGCCGACGAGCGTCTGCAAGCCCTGGTCGTCGTAGAGCCCGCCCGGGTGTGTGGGCGTGCTGACCAGCTGCGTGTACCGCGGCTGGCCCTGCCAGTCGTTGAGGATCACGTTGTAGCGCGCAGATTCGAACTGGAGCAGCGGGCGCTTGCGGATCTCAAAGTCGACGAGCTGGCCCACACGTTCGCTTTGGAGCACGGACAGCTCCGCGTCGTCGACGTTCCAGGCGATGCGCCAGTCGCGCTCGCCCAGCGGCGATGTTGTCGCGTTCTCAACCATCAACACGGCGTAGCCGCGCTCAAACCAGCTGCCGCGCGCCGTTGGACCCGTGAACTCGATATCGACCGGACGCATGGGCGGGTTCGAAGCCGCCAGCGCCTGGTCGAGCTCGTCCTGCGTGTGCTCGAGCAGGATGTCCCACACGATCGGGCTCGCGTCTCCTGACTCGGGCACGGCGGTGACGATCATCTCGGGCGGGATGATGCCGCCCTGGAGATCCCGCTCGTAGGGCCGGAACTCGATGTCGATCGGGCGGAGGTTCTGCGACCTCAGCAGGTTCACAAGGTTCGGCGGGAAGCCCGGCCCGACGCGCACGATGTCGCCGCGAGCGAACGGACCCGCGTTGCCGATCTCAGCCGTGTAATACCGCTCGACGTCGAAGGAATCGAGAACGTATCCCCCCGTCGTAGTGAGTGGGCGGGGCACGAGCTCGAAGTCGGTCACGCGCGTCGCGCCCTGCAGGTCCGCGTCGAGCTCCGAGGGTGTCAGTGGGATCTCGTTGATCAGCCACGGGGTCGCGGCTGTGGCGGTGCGGTCGCCGTTGGGCGCAGGGACAAACTGCTGGGCGGCCGACGAGCTGGCGAGGCCCGCGGACGCGACGAGAAGAGCGATCGATGCGGCGTGGCTGTGCATGGTGGTCCTCCATTGACCCATCCGCAGCATGGGTCACCGGCCCGCCACAGCATCGCTAACAGCCGGTGTTGAAATTCAGAATCCACGCGTTGAAGTCGTTCTGCCGGCACTCGCCGTCGTTGTTCTGGTCGCAGGCAGGCGACTGGCTGTTGAACGCCAGGATCCAGGCATTGAAGTCGTTCGGCGAGAGCTGGCCGTCGCCGTTGACGTCGGCGGTGCAGGGGGCGGCGTCGACAAAGATCTCAAACGTGCCGATCGAGCCGTAGTCGGATCTGGCTCCGTCAGTCTGCTGCTCGAAGGACCCGTCGACAACGAAGAAGTAATCGCCGGCGGGGGAGAGGTCGATCACGGCTTCGACGTCGGTGGTGCCGGCCGGGTCGAGCTGATCAACGACCGAGATCGGATCAGCCCGAACGATTCGCACGGACGCGTCGAGGTTCGCTCCGCGGACCGGCGTCTTCACGCGGAGCCTGTACGCGCCGCCATCGGACGTGAAGCGGAACGAATCGGTGTCGAACCGATCGTTGATCAGCCCGGCGACGGGCACGCCGAGCTCGAGCGGAGTCCCCTCGACATCGGAGCCCGGGTGGTCGTCCGGGACAAACGTGACCCGGTTGATGTTCTCGGTTGTGATCAGCGCGATGTGATCGGCCTCGCGCGTGGCACCGTCGTAGTCGCCGTCGCTCCATTGCAGGAGCGTCCCGCTGAACGGCGCTCCCATGATCGGCCCCCAGCTCGGGGTGCCGTCCGTGCCGGGGTGATACTCGAGGCCGCGCAGGCCGTGGTGCTTGAGCCCGAGTGTGTGGCCGACCTCGTGGCTCGATGTGACCGACCCCTTCGGGACGCCCTTGTTGAACGTCAAGCACGGCGTATCGATGCTCTGATTGAACGACCACCGCCACGCGATGCCGCCGATGCCGTCGCCGAACCCGTCGGTCCGCTGTGTCAGCACAACACGCATCCCGAACGTCTCGTCGTCCGCCCCCACGCGGGTCAGCGCTTCGAGGCCCGGGTCCTGCGTGGTCACGTTGATGTCGAAGACCGCGAAGTCCTCGGCGACCTCGAGCCAGTGCCAGATGATCTCCCGGCGTTCGTCGTCGCTGAACAAAGCCGGGTCGCCGTCCGTGTCCCACGCGGGGAAGTCGATCGTGTGCCCCCAGGCGTTGTCCGCGGAGAGATGGCCGTCGATGTCGAGGTAGACGGTCTTGGGTGCCCCGGGCCTGGACTGAAGACTCATGAACGAATCGAGCGGAATCCCGGGATCGCCCAGCGGCTCGGTCCGCGCGTGCGCACCCGCGCGATCGTCAACAGCGGTCCTGCAGACATAGAAGAGTTCGCCGGCCGGCGTGAGGTGCAGCGATCGGTCGCGGAGCAGCTCGGCCGCAAACTCCTCCGCGGTCCAGCCGTGCCGGGTCGCGATGTGCGAGAGCCGATCACCAACCGACTCAACGGCGGCCCGCCCCGTGAGCGATCCCTCGGGCAAACCGTCCTGCGCAAACGCGGCGGGAGCCACCGCGAACCAGAGCACGGAGATCGCGAGCATCTTCATGCCGCCGAGTCTACAGGGCCGCTACGGGCATCCGGCGTTGAAGTTGAGAATCCACGCGTTGAAGTCGTTCTGCCGGCACTCACCGTCGCCGTTCTGGTCGCACGCGGGGGTGTTGCTGTTGTACGCGTTGATCCAGGCGTTGAAGTCGTTGGGCGAGACCTGGCCGTCGTCGTTGACGTCGGCCGGGCAGGGGTCGAGGGAGACGAGGGTGAGCACGTCGCCCTCGGAGCTTGACCACCATGTGGCTACCGCGCTCTCTGGCCCGACAGCATCGGGCCCCTCCAGCTGTGCATGATGCTCAAGTGTCGAACTCGGTAGCAACCCTTCGCGGGGGCTACCTACGACAAGCTCACCCCTTGGTGAGCGGATCGTCCATATCTGCTCTTTATGGAAAAGCAGCGATACGAGACCGTTTGGCGAACGCAGCCTGAGGCCACCTTCATGGTGCCAGTCGGGCGTGAAAATGATATCGCCGTTCTCTTCAACGGCGAACCCGGCGCCCGGATAGACGGGGGTGAAGAACTCATCCGCACCAACCGGGAAGTTCGGTCCGGGGTACGTGACCCCTCGGTACGCGTAGGCCTCGGCTGTTGTGCCGTTCCATGCCCAAGCGGCATTCCCTTGTCCCGAGTCTGTTGAGCTGCGGAGTGTGCTGATCGAGGCATGCCCGCTTGAAGCGAGTGTCAGACTTGCTCCGGCAGAAGGTGAAGGTGTGTACGTGCTGCCGTTTGGCAGAACATCGCCTTCGAATGCAAATTCGTGTACGGTGCCATCAGCGTTGCACGCAAGGAACCCGTTCCGCCACAGTGAGCCGGCCGCGTCTACAAGCGATGCTCGGGTGATCACATTGCCGACGCCGTCGGCCTTGAAGCTGTTTGCCAGCTTCACGATCGACTGACCGTTTGTGAGACGTGGATCTGCGAAACCGCTGCGAACGACGAGCCGATGCGTGCCGTCGCTCCGCATCTGAACGAGCGCGGTTTCTGTATCACCCGATTGCGGGTCCTCGAACGTGGCTCGCGAAACAACGCTGCCGGGAAAGAACTTCGGCACTCCCACGTCGGTGATCGTCGCCTCGGGGGTCACGCCGGGGAGGGGGTCACCGATGCGAAAGCCGATGGATATGTCTCCGCCGGGTTGCACCAGCAGGACAACACGCTCGCTGGATTCATCGACGTACCTTACGTGGGCTTCGACAAGCAGAGAGTCATCCGGGTTCACGCGGAACGACCAAATGCTACTAATCTCGCTGCCAACACCCGCGGCCGGCAACGGATCACCGGTCTCGATGATCGAGACAACGCCCTCGCCCGGCATCCACCGACCAATGACGGTCGAGCTCTCCGAGGCGCCGGAGGGATCCGATTGTCCGAGCCAAAGCACGGGCCTGTCCGCACTGTCGAACTGCACGGGCATGGAGTAGTTGTCAAAGGTAGACGTAACGCTGACCTCTCGAAGTTCACCGTCGACGATCAGCGGGCCATCGTCCACGAGCACCACGCTCGTGCCTGTGTCGCGGTCCCATTCGAGCCAGCACATCTGCGCCCAGCTTCCATCCGCGTGCACCAGACGGTACGGCATCACGAGGCGATGCTCGCCGATGTTGATGGTGGTGCCGGCGTAGTGCAGATCGGGGATGAGCTCTTCGTGCGATGCCGCAAGAAACAAACCGTCGGGTATGCCCTGGGGAGTCATCGACGGGCGTGTGATGAGGTGCAACTCGCCGTCGGGATCAACAACGAGGTTGGAGTCCCTGCAGTCACCCTGGTCGTCGCATGTCTCGGCCTCGAAGTACACGTAACCGCTCGCGGTCACGACGGCCTTGCCGCTATAGGGCAGATAGCCGACGGTGTACGGCGTCCCGGGAACCGGATCGCCCTGCATGGCAACCACCTTGATATCAACCTGCGACTGGCTTGCACCAGCGACAGCAACAACCCCACAAAGCAACACCCCACGCATGGCAGCAGCCCCTTTCGCTACCAGCATATCTTAAAGCAGATCTCGTGCGATGCAAGCTGTGAGAAATCTGGGCTCGGAGCGGATCGTCAGCACCCCGCGTTGAAGTTGATCACCCAGGCGTTGAAGTCCGCCGGGTCGCAGCCGCCGTCGCCGTTCTGGTCGCACTCGGCGGCCTGCGCGTTGAACGCGATGACCCACGCGTTGAAGTCGGCGGGGGTCAGCTCGCCGTCGCCGTTGGTGTCGGCGGGGCAGTCATCGCCCGGCGCCACAGCGTCGCCGGGCCCGACGATCGTGTTGCTCGTCGCCTCGATGGGCCGGAAGCTCGCCCACTGGCTGGTGACCCACGTGTACGTCTCGCCCTCGAAGAGCAGCTGCGAGATGAACGACGTGCCGCGCGGGATGCCGAACGGCGAGTTGCCGTTGCCCAGCCCGTAGTCGTGCAGGTTCTCGAGCGGGAGCGACGGGTCGAACGAGCCTCTGTATAAGAAGCTGAAGTGGTCGTTGCCGGAGCTGAGCACGCTGGTCAGTTCGTACACGCCCGACTCGGTGACCTCGAACTCGAACGCGTCGAACGACACGGGGCCGAGACCCGACACGCCCTCGATAAAGAACGGCCTGTTCCAGCTCGTCGCCGGGTCGGGCGTGGCGTCGTAGGTCTGCGTGACCTTGGCGGCGTCGGCGAGCAGGTGCACGCTCGCGTCGCGCAGGCCGTAGACCCAGTTGCTCGGAGACGCGGTGGTGTCGAAGGTGAAGGTCCAGACGCCGTTTGACGCGGCGGGGACGAGGAACGTGCGCACGCCGTCGGCGAGCGGGTAGTCCGCGACCGTGACATCGCCCCCGACGGGCGTAAAGAGCGCCGAATCACCGGCGGGCCCCTCGGCCTCGACGCTGACATCGAGCGACCACGGGCCGGTGCCGCCCCCCGTGTCGCCCTGCACGACGGTGAAGCCCCCCGCGACGCCGAAGCCGGTGACCAGCGCGTTCACACCCGTGAAGTCGGCGGCGATTGGCAGGCCGGCGGGCGTCACATCGATGTCGCCGATTTCGCGCGACGCGACCAGCCTGAGCGCCTGCGCCGATACTGGCAGGGCGCTGGCAGCGCCCGCAGCGCACACGATGACACCGCACAGTGCTTTGCACATTTCGTTCACCTCCGCGGTCAGCCTATCAGAACGGGCACCGCGTTAGAACGGCTGGTACATGAATTCTTCTTGTACGACCTTGCCGTCTCTGATGGTGTAGACCGCGGTCTCGGTCATGGTCATGCGGGGCCACGAGCCGTCGTTGGGCTCGACATCGATCGTGTACCGCACGGCGATGGAGTCGGTTCCGAGGTACGGCCCATCGGCGGTGAAGCCGTGCATGGTGTGCGCGTTCATCCAGTCGTCGCACTTCTTCTGCACGGCGTCGCGGCCCTCGTACCGCCGGCCGTCGCCCTCGATCGAGACGAAGTCCGGGTGGAAGTGCGCATCCCACAGCGGCGCATCGTCGGTTGCGCCGCTGTTGACGTGGTCGATGATGGCCTTGCCGATGCCGGCCAGCGGGTGGGGCGGGGGGACGTCGTTCATCTGTGTGCTCCTCGTGCGGCGCGGCGGTGCGCCGCAGCATCATTAGGGGCAGCCGGCGTTGAAATTCAGGATCCAGGCGTTGAAGTCGTTCGGCCGGACGAATCCATCACGGTTCTGATCGGCCAGCGGCGAGCCGTCGTTGTACGCCGCGACCCAGGCGTTGAAATCGTTGGGCGAGAGTTGGCCGTCCTGGTTGACGTCGGCGAGGCAGGTGATTCCCTGGAACTCGTACGCGCCGATGTCGACGTTCGCACCGGGGATGCCGGGGTCATCGGCGAGCCGCGGGTTGCCGTCCAGATCGACATCGCCGGGCGTGAAGAAGTCGTTCACGCCGGCATCGATCGCGGGGGACCCCGGGCGGAGGCGCAGATCGCCGAAGTCGTCGTTGAGGGACTCGTCGACGTCTGTGGTGTAAGGGTCATCGCCCCAGCCGTCGCCGCCGTCGGAGGGGGGGCGGACGAAGAGTGGATCGAGGTCGATGAGGTTCCTGTCGCGATTCGCGAGACCGATGACGATGGAGTCTGTCACGTTCTCAGGGATGTCTGTGTCAGCGTCGAGAATGAGGTTCGTCGCGATCGCGTCGTCTCGGAGACTCAGCGCCTCAGCGAGTCCTTGGAACTCGCCAAATCGGCTATCCGGGTTCTGCACAATGGTTGTGTTGCGAACGACGGCGCCCTCTGGAAAGACCGAAACCGTCGTCCCTTCGATCTGATTGCCCACGAAGATCGAGTCGCGAATCTCGGCGGTGGTGCCAGGCAAACCCGCGATCCGCAGCGTCGCAGGGGGGATGCCTCCCTGACTCGATGTATTGCGCACAATCGATCGCTCCATGGTGAAGCTGCCGCCGAGCGTGCCGATGATCGGGGCGCGGGCCGCGGTGTCCTCGATCACCGAATCGCGGATCGTGACGTCGATGTCGTCGGGCCCCGGGCCCCGGAAGTTGAGGTTTGCGTTGAGCGCCCCGAAACTGCCGGAATTAAAGAGCCGGCTCCGCTCGATGGTGATGCTTCCGGTGTCGATACCCACGACGGTGCCCGCACCGAACTGATTGGCGTTCGGGGCGAGCAGCCGCCTGTCGACGGTGACCCCGATTTCGCTGTCGCGCAGCGTGAGATCGCAGTTGCTGATCGCGATCCCCGTGCCCGCGACGCCGACGGGCTGCATGAAGAACGCCGAGTAGTTGTTGATGATCTGGGTGCCATCGATCGTGATCCGGCCGGGCTGCTCAGGCACCGCACCGGTGATGCACGGGTGGTCTTCGAAGCGCGACGCGACGTTCGGCCGGGGCTGGCAGGCAAGGGCAAACAGGATCGCGTTGGCACCGCCCAGGTTTCCTGTGATCCTGCAATCGGCGATCTCGATCTCGCCCCCGACGACGAAAATAGCACCCCGCGACTGGGGGCCCACGAAGCTCTCAGGGTCCGACTTGAGGAGACCGGTGATTGTGAACCCGTCCAGCCGTGTCCCGGGGCCGGTGCGGTCGGCAAAGAGCAGGAGGTTCGCGTTGTCCTCCTTGCTGTTGAAGAGGTCGATCATCTCGGAGCTGCTCGAGACATCGCCCGTCACCGGCGTGTCGAGGTCGTTGCCGAGCAGGTCACCCGAGATGACAGTCTCGAACTGCGTCGGGTCGCGGTCGTCGGCGGTTGACTCCGTGCCCTGAAACCCGCCGAGCACCGCGACGCCGTCGGGCATCACGAAGTACGGCAGCCGATCGACCTCAAGCGGGCCGATCTCGGTCGGTACGTACACACCCTCGGCGACCCAGATCTCATCGCCCGGCATCGCGAGTTCCATCGCCGGCTGGAGGTCATCAAACGCCGACGCCCACGACAGCCCGTCGCCGCCGGGCGTCGCGTCGGCATCAACAAACCAGACGACCTGCGCCGAGCCGGCGGCCGCGATGAGCGAGACGGCGGCCGAGGCCGCCACGGATGCGATGATCTTGTGTGTGCTTGCCATAAGCGTTCTGACGCCGCAAGTCGCCGGCGGTTCCAACCCTACCGGATGTCCCTCCCAAACACCAGCCCTACCCGCGAGAGGCCGCGCTAGGATGGCCTTGAAACAGACCCCATCCGCGGCTAGCCGGGCTCGGGCCCCGCCGCGGCGTCCATAGAAAGGATCGCAGCCGTGGCTGACCGTCACTTCGATGTCGTGGTTATTGGCGGCGGGCCCGCTGGGTATGTCGGCGCGATCCGCTCCGCTCAGTTGGGCTACAAGACCGCCGTCGTGGAACGCGCCAAGCTCGGCGGCGTCTGCCTCAACTGGGGCTGCATCCCCTCCAAGGCCCTACTCACCAACGCCGAGCTCATGGAGAAGCTCCACCACCAAGAGCACTGGGGCCTCAAGCTCACCGGGTCGGTCGACTTCGACTGGGACTCGGTCATCGGCCGCAGCCGAAAGGTCGCCGAGAAGCTCACCGGCGGCGTCGGCTTCCTCATGAAGAAGAACAAGATCGAGCACATCGAGGCCTCGGCCAAGATCGTCGCGGCCAAGAAGGGTGGCCAGCCCTGCAAGATCGAGATCCAGGACTGCGAGGTTCAAGAAGAGCTGACCAGCGCGCCCGCCAAGCCCGGCAAAACCCGCGAGACGATCACGGCCGACCACGTCATCGTCGCCACCGGCTCCGTCGCCCGCGAGCTGCCCGGCGCGCCCTTCGACGGCGAGACCATCTGGGGCGCCCGCGAAGCCATGTACAACAAGAGCAAGCCCAAGAAGCTGATCGTCGTTGGCTCGGGCGCCATCGGCATGGAGTTCGGCTACTTCTACAAGCAGTTCGGCACCGAGGTCACCATCATCGAGATGCAGGACCGCATCCTGCCCGTCGAGGACCACGACGTCTCGGCCGCCATGGGCAAGCTTTACAAGAAGGCCGGCTTCGATATCAAGACCAACACGATCACCACCAAGGTCGAGAAGACCGGCGGCGGTGTCAAAGTGACCGTCGCGCCGTTCAAAGACGGCAAGCCCGACGAGTCGAAGTCTGAAGTTATCGAGGCCGACAAGGTCCTCGTCGCGATCGGTGTGAAGGGCCGGTACGACGGACTGTTCGACGACTCGTTAGGCCTTGCGACTGAGAAGGACCACATCAAGACCGACTACGTCGCCAACAACTACGACACGGATCAGGCGTACGACTACAAGACGAATCTTGATGGTATCTATGCCGTCGGCGATGTCATCGGCCCGCCCTGGCTCGCGCACGTTGCCTCAGAGGAAGCGATCATCTGCGTCGAGCGCATCGCGTGGAAGGCCGGCAAGCTCGACCACGAGCCGATCCCGCTGGATTACTCGGTGATTCCCGGCTGCACATATTGCCAGCCGCAGGTCGCGAGCGTGGGCTACACCGAGCAAGCCTTGAAAGACAAGGGCCTGAAGAAGGGCGAGGACTACGAGGTCGGCAAGTTCCCGTTTATGGCTTTGGGCAAGGCGATCGCGAGCCACCACACAGATGGCTTCTGCAAGATCATCCGGGGCCTGCCGCACGGCGAGATTCTGGGCGCGCACATCATGGGCGACCAGGCGACCGAGCTCATCGCAGAGATGTCACTCGCACGCAGGCTCGAGGCGACGACCGAGGACCTGATCCACACGGTCCACGCGCACCCGACGATGCACGAGAGCGTGCACGAGGCCGCGCTGGACTCGGAGGGGCGGGTGATTCACACCTAAACGAATAGCGTCACCGAGCAAAAAGCAATACCTTTGGGTTTCTTTCTTGTGTAGGTCATTCTCGGCTACGGCAACGAACCAAACAACGCAGACCATCGAATAGTTGCTGGGTGTTGGATCTATCTTGTTGTCTCGGAACACAGAGCGCTTTGCTGTGCAGCAATTCTGTCGGCCGTAGGCGGTGTGTCTGCTCAATATATCGCACTTGATGGAAGTGAGCTTCGAAATAGACTTGTGACGATCGGATCAAGCGGCGGGGGTCTTGTGCTGGTAGCCGCTACTACGGGCGGACAAGTATCGCAGCTCGGTGCGATCAGTAACGCGAGTGCAGTGAGTTCGTCCCTTCTGGGCAATGTAAGCGGGCTCGCTTATCTGCGTCGTAACGAGCGTCTTTACGCGGTGACGGACAGGGGGCAGAACAATCAGAATTGGCTGATCGTGATTAATCCGTGCGAGTTACAAATCGTGGATGCTCTTCCGCTCATTGAGCAAAGTGGTAGCCCCACCCGCTATCGAGATGCCGGCTTCACAATTCTGGGCGACGTGGGCTATATATCAGCAGCAAATGGTAATCTTGGGAACGATCCATTGTGGCGTGTTGATCTCCGATCAGGTAGAAGCACCTTTATTACAAGCGTTGACGATACACAAGACCTTAGTGGCCCGGGCAACACGTCAGGCTTGCTAAGAGCAATCGATCATGGTGCTGACGATGTTGTGACAATTTCCCCAGCGAACGGGAGCAATATTGACGAAGAGGGGATTCGTGACGGAGATATATCCAGCAGTGCCGGAGCTGCGGGTCTTGGATCAAGGTTCTTTGCTGTAAACGGCCGACGCATTCTTGAGCTTGTAGGAGATTTACGGGACAATCCGGAGCTGCGGCTTCGAGCCAACTTACCTTTCAGCGTAGACAATCTTGCTGCCATCGCGGCAATCTCTGACGATTGCTCAGGGCAGGTATGTACCGCAGATACGAACAACGATGGTGTCATAAACCCGGCCGATTTCAATGCTTGGATTCTCGCCTTTAACAATCGAACACCTGAATGTGATCAGAATGCCGATGGGTTGTGCAATCCGGCGGATTTCAACGCGTGGGTAGCCAACTTCAACGCCGGGTGCTGAGCGTTCCTCGGCCGCTGTGTGGGCAGCGGCTCGACACGAGATTCCGCTTCGGGCTGGCCGGCCGGGGCGATATCCGGTAGCCTCCGGGGCCACGAACCGGAGATCGATATGCGGATAGGTGCAATTGCCGTGCTCGCCCTCGCCTCGCTGCCGCTGCGGGCCGATGTGCTCAATGTCCCGGGCGACTACGCCACGGTCGCCGATGCCTTGTCGAACGCCGCCGCCGGCGACGAGATCGTGCTCGCGCCTGGCGGCCACTCGGTGTCGCAGAAGCTCTACCAGCCGGCGGCCGCCACGGGCATCACGATCCGGTCGGCCGATCCCGGCGACCCCGCCGTCGTCGACGCGACGTTCATGTTCATCAGTTCGGGGTGGCTCCTCGATTCGATCAACGGCATCACGTTCGCCGGGCTGACGATGGTTGACGACCGCGACTGGATCGGCTTCGCGCAGGGTCCGCTGAGAGACCTGACGGTGCGCGACTGCACCGTCCGCGCCCAGCCCGGGCTGATCACCCCCAGGCCCAGGCTGACGATCACCGACGGCGTGCTGCGGCTCGAGCGCGTGAGCTTCGTCCGCGACACCGGCAACCTCGTCTCGCTCCGCAGCACCGACGTCATCATCGACGGCTGCACCTGGTCCGAGCGGACCGAGGCCCAGTTCACCGACTTCGACACCGAAACTATGGCGATCAAGAACATGGACGACACCGGCATCAGCCCGTTCGATCCGGACTTTGTGGACTGGAACTTTAACGCCGACACGGTGATCTTCGAGAACATGATCTTCGCCGACAGCCAAGTCACCATGCCATTCAACTCGTTCGCCGATTACGAGCTGTACGGCTGCACGTTCGACAACTTGGCGACCGCCGGCCGCACGCTGATCGAGCCGGCCGGCCAGCGGAACGTGACCGCCGAGGACTGCACGTTCAGCAACATGAGCCCGGGGGTGAACGACCACATCATCAGGGCCCGCAACATCACGCTCCGCCGGTGCGAGTTCCGCGGCAACACCAGCGGGCTGGGCACCGTGCACCCGACGCGGACACTCACTGTCGACGACTGCCTGTTCATCGACAACGGCGCGCAGTATGGCGGCGCGCTGCACATCAGCAACGGGCCGGTCAGCATCGCGGGCACGAGCTTCATCCGCAACGAGGCCATTGGTCCGTTTTCGCAGTTCTCGGGCGGCGCGATCCGCATCGATGCGCCCAGCGGCTCGCTGATCTACGGCGGCGTCTCCATCACCGACTCGCTGTTCAAAGAGAACCGAGCCAACTCGGGAGCGTCGATCGCGTACGACAACTCGTGGGAGTTCGCGGCGGAGTCGCGGATCGTCGTCGAGCGCACGCGGTTCCACGGCAACAAGGCGTCCGGGGCGCCGATCATCGAGGCCCCGGGGCTGTCGGCGTTCCCGACCGATACCTTTATCGACTGCGAGTTTGTCGGCAACTCGGGCATCGTGCTCGCGCGCGGTGAGTCGGAGCTGTTCGGCTGCACGTTTGCCGAGAACGACGGGTACGTCTGGGAACGCTCGTCGGCTGCCGACCCGCTGGTCAACACGATCATCGCGCATGACGGTGCGGTGACGACGGGGATCCCGTTTAGCTACGCCGCGTGCGTTGTCCCGCCCGGGCTCAGCGCGCCGGGCGCTTCTGACGCTGATCCGCGGTTCGTCCGCATGCCCAGCGACGGCGGCGACGGCTGGGGCGACAACCCCGCGACGCCCGACGCCGACGAGTCGCTCAACGACGACTACGGCGACCTTCGCCTCCAGCCGGGCTCGCCGGCGATCGATGCCGGGGTTGATGGTCACTACACGCTCGGCGCAACCGACATCGCGGGCGTCGTGCGCGTCCACGGCGCGGCGGTCGACATCGGCGCGTACGAGCACGAAGCGGCCGTCTGCGTGGCCGACACCAACGGCGACGGCCGGCTCTCGCCGAACGACTTCAACGCCTGGATCTTGGCCTTCAACAATCTTTCGCCCGCGTGCGATCAGAACGGCGACGGCGACTGCCGGCAGAACGACTTCAACGCCTGGATCCTCAACTTCAACGCCGGCTGCTGAACCTTGACATCCCTCTCGCAATCGCACCCGGTTTCTGATATGTTTTGAAAACATGGTCAAGGACACAGTGATCCGCCGGCGGCGGGGAGGGGTGACGATGAAGCAGGCAATGGCAGCGATCGGGATCTGCGCGACGGCACTGGCGGCCGGTGCCGCGTCGGGGCAGGGCGTTGGGACGGTGACGGCCGAGTTTCTCGGACCCGGCAACGGCCTCGCCGGCTCGGCGGGCGAACGCAACCGCTTCGGGCAGAGCTTCCTGGCCACCGTCGGCGGCGAGATCGAGAGTATCGACCTGAGCATCCGCCGGAACGGCGCCGACCCCGCAACCGTCATCGTCACCGTCTTTGAGACCGCTCCGAACGGCGTCCCGGCAGGCACGGCGCTGGGCTCGGCCCAGCTCCCGGTCACCCTCACGCCCGACTTCGAGTGGTACACCGTCGATTTCTCCGGTGCCGGCGTCTCGCTCGCCGAGGGCGTGAGCTACGCGCTGATCGTCAGCAGCATCTCGGGCGACGGCGGCTATCTGCTCGAGACCGCTCGGCCCGGCGGCTATGCCGACGGCACGGGGCTGGTCAGCCTCGCCGGCGGGCCGATCGAGCCCATGGCGAACAACTTCATCTATGGAGATCGCGACGTGCTCTTTGTCGTCCGCACCGCGAGCGATGCCTGCCTGCCCGACGCCAACGGGGACGGCGCGCTGACGCCCGGCGATTTCAACGCGTGGATCCTCGCGTTCAACGCGCAGTCCGCGGCGTGCGATCAGAACGGCGACGGGCAGTGCACACCCGGTGACTTCAACGCGTGGGTCCTGAACTTCAACGCCGGGTGCTGAACCGGCGCGCAGCGCACAGAAGTGCGGCGGATGATGACGTCTCGAGTCCCGACGCGACGCAGCGGGGCCAGATCGTTAGCAACCGCTGTTGAAATTGAGCACCCAGGCGTTGAAGTCTGCAGGTGTCACGAATCCGTCGAAGTTCTGATCCGCGGGGCAGGCCGTGCGCACGCCGAGCGCCGCCTCGGCCGTGGTTACGCTGCCGTTGACGTTGGACACGACACAGTCGTAGACGCCCGTGTCGATCGGCTGCGCATCGATCGACAGCGTGGCGGTCGCCGCGCCGTCGATGTTCGGCCCATCGGAGAGCGGCACGCCGTCGCGTCGCCACTGGTATTGCAGGCCGGGCCCGACGGCACCGACGGTGAGCACAACCGTGTCGTTCGGGTCGGCGATCGTGGCAGCCGCCGGCTGCGCCGTGATCTGCGGCGGGTCATCCACGAGAAACGCCTCGAACGCGTCGGCGTTAGCCGAGAGTGTCGCGGTCTGCTGGTCGTCGATTGCCTCAAACGCCCGCGAGTTCAACGCGTTGAGCGTGGGCGAGGCGAGCGCGACGTCGGACACAAGCGGGGGCTCGAACGGGCTGAAGATCGGCTGGCCCGGTTCGCCGAGGAGCGTCAGGTCGAACAGGCGTGTATCGGGCACAGCCGGATCGTTGTTGTTGAACACGAACGAGATCTGCGGCACACCCCCTGGGTTGCCGACCCGCACCAGGCAGAGATCCGTCAGCACCAGCGGGGGCTCGTCCGCGACGGTCAGCGTGATCGTCGCGGTGCCCTCGTAGACCGCGGGGTTGCCGCCGTTGAGGAGGCCCGTGAGGTCGAGGTCGTACTCAACCCGGTACCGATCGCCGACGCCTGCATTCCAGATGGAATCATTAGTTGCGGAGATTTCACCTTCGGCGGCGACGAACCACTCGCCGAGCTGGCCGTCCGCTGATGCTGCGGCCGCTGCCGCGAGCATCGAGAGAGCGTGCATCCGCGTGCGCATCGATGATCTCCTGCTTACAAGAGTTTACAGATCCCTGCTGCGCTGTCCCACGTTCTTCGTGGAACCCCGACCGATCGCCTTGCACCCGACCGGCCCCCGATAACGCTGTGTGGCGGGCGCAATCTTTGGCCGATGCACGGCTTAGACACCGGCGTGGCTACCCTTGCAGATCCCTTGAGACACGCGAGGAGTGAAGTGATGATCAGCCGGATCGCTGCAGTTGTCGTTCTGTGTGGGGTTGCCGCGCCCGCTGTCGGCGATCCGCCCGACGGCTACTACGACCCGATCACCGGCACCGATGGGCCCACGATCTTCAATCAGCTGACCACGCTGACCAACCAGGCGGCCGTGCGGAGCTACGGCGACGCCCGCAACATCCTTCAGGTCACCGACGAGGATCCGGATAACCCCGACAACATCATCCTCACGTACAACGGCGCATCGATCAATTCGGCGTGGACCAACGGCGCGACGTGGAACCGCGAGCACTGCTGGCCGCGGAGCCTCGGCGTCGGCAGTTCCGGCGCCGACGACTCCGACTTGCACATGCTCCGCCCGTGCAACCCGAGCGTGAACAGCTCGCGCGGCAACAGAAAGTTCGGCACACTGCCGGGCCAGTGGGACCCCGACCAGTTCGGCCTGCAGTACCGCGGCGAGATGGCCCGCATCGTGTTCTACGCCAAGACGCGCTACACGTACCTCAGCATCCCGCTCGTCGCGTCGCAGTCGCAGATGATTGACTGGCACTTCGAGCAGATGCCCGACGCGACCGACGCCGAGCGCAACGACCGCGTGCAGCTCTACCAGCTCAACCGCAACCCCTACGTCGATCGGCCCGAGTGGGTGTGGGCGGTCTTCGGCGACGGGCCGAGCGATGCGCAGATCACCGTCGCCGGCTCGTCAACGATCGACCTCGGCGCGTTCATCGACTCCGGCTCGCCGATGACCACGACCGTGCAGTTCGACAAGACGGGCGCAGCACCGACGACCTACCTCGTCAGCACCACCGGCGATGTTTCGAGCCCGGCCGCGACGGGCTTGCAAGCCGGCTTCGCGCGCGGTGCGCAGTCGGCGTCGATCCCCGTCACGCTCGCGGCCGGCGCGGGACCGATCGCCGGCGAGGTCACGATCGAGAGCACCGAGATCACGTCCGCCGGGCCCGGCCTCGGCGCGGACGACGCAGACGACACGGTCATGATCACCGCCCTCGCGCTCGAGCCCTCGCTTGCGTCGCTCGACGGTCTCGCACCGACGCAGGCCGTCGCGATCGATCTGGGTGACATCGATGTCGGCGGCACGACCGGCCCGATCGCGGTGCCGGTCTGGAACCTAGCCGACCCGGTGCTCGGCGCAGCGCTCGACATCGACGTTGTCTCCATCACCGGCCTCGCCGACGGCGTCACGCTCATGGGCGCACCGCTGCTCGGCGTGCCCGCCGGCGCGAGCGCGCCGCTCGTGCTCGAGGTTGCGCCGTCGGTCCCAGGCCCGATCGCGGCGATCGCGACCATCGCCACCAGCGACGAGAACCTGCCGGGCGAGTCCTTCACCGACCTGACCATCACGATCACGGGCACCGCCGTCAACCCATGCCCGGCCGACCTGACGGGCAACGGCATCATCAACGCCGAGGACCTGAACGCCTGGATCAACGCGTACAACAACGGCACCCCGGCGTGCGACGTCAACGGCGACGGGCTCTGCATGCCGGACGATTTCAACTTCTGGGTCAACCAGCAGCCGCTGGGCTGCCCGTAGACGAACCGCCGATCCGACTCTCGGGACGGTTCTCTTGCAAAGGAATTGTTCGGGCCCGGGCGTCGAGTCTGCGCGCCACGCTCGGAGCGGATCGCCGGATCGTGTAATCTGCAACCTCGGCCGGTGCCCGTGCGGACCGGTCGGTGGTCCTGATTGGCTGATACTCAGCTCCGGAGAAGAGCCGGCATCGTTCGCGTGCCGGTGGGGCGATGGGAAAGGTGCAGCATGCTCGCGCAAACGGTGCAGCGTTTGGGTCTGTCGGTCTGTCTTGCTGGGATGGCAACGGGCGAGCCGGCAGTGGTTGATTCCGCGGAGGTGAGTGACCGCGCGGCCGCATCCCGTTCCGCGATCGCGCACGAGGTCACGATCGACGCGCCCCGGCAGGTGTACATCACCAGCCTCGGCGAGATGTTCGAAGACGATGCGCCGCCGACCATTCCCGGCGCGCACCGCGGCGGCGAGTGCCAGCTCGTCAACAGCTATGCAAGCGAAGAGTTCAACGGCGGGACGTACTTCGTCCAGGCCGGCTTCGTCGAGAACGAGATCGCGGCGGCCAGCTACACGCTCAGCCCGGGGCTGTTCCCGATCCGCATCGACCTGATCGAGGCGCTCGTCGGCACCGCCGGCACCAACGTGCCCACGACCACGGCGTACACCATCCTCGTCTGGGACGGCCGGCCCGACACGGGCACGCTCGTCGCGAGCTTCTCGAGCGACGGCGCGATCCTGCCTGATGTTCAGATCCCTGCGGGCCCGCCGCAGGCCGTGAACGTCAACTTCCTGATCGATCCGGGCGACCCGCAGCAGATCTTCATCAACAACACCAGCGGTCAGAACACGTTCTCGATCGGCATCCGCATCGACGAGCACAACAACCAGACGGGCACCGGCTGCTTCCCAGCGCCGCCCGAAACCTCGAACGCCTTCCCCATGACCGACACCGACGGCGCCAACCAGACCGGCAACTGGATCAACGCCATCAACTGCGGCCCGTTCGGCTGCCCACCCGGCTGGAGCAGCTTCCAGCAGTTCCCGGCGCTCTGCACGCCCAGCGGCGACTGGATGCTCCGTGCAACCTGGACCAGCTTTACGTGCTCCGATCAGACCGGCGCGTGCTGCGACGGCATGGGCAACTGCTTCGACCTGACCCAGGCCGAGTGCGACGCGATCAACGGGAGCTACGAGGGCGCGGGCACGCAGTGCGCGGGCTTCACGTGCCCCATCCCCGAGGGCGCGTGCTGCCTGTCCAACGGCAACTGCCTCCTCCAGACCGAGGCCAACTGCGACCTCATCGGCGGCGAGTGGCAGGGCGCGAACAGCGAGTGCAACGGCAGCCTCTGCCCCATCGGCGCGGCCTGCCTGCCCGACGGCTCCTGCATCGACGGCGTCACCGAGCTCGAGGCCCAGATGCTCGGCGGCACGTTCCTCGGCGTCGGCACCGAGTGCGCCGGCACCGACTGCCCCCAGCCCCGCGGCGCGTGCTGCATCACGACCACCGAGAACTGCCTCCAGCTCACCGAGGACGACTGCGGCCTCATCCCGTTCACCGTCTGGCAGGGGGCCGGCTCGGTCTGCGACTCCGACGGCGACGGCCAGCCCGACGGCATGTGCATCGCGCCCGAGCCCTGCCCCGCCGACACCAACGGCGACGGCCAGCTTACCCCGGGCGACTTCAACGGCTGGGTCCTGGCCTTCAACAACCAGGCCCCCGAGTGCGACCAGAACGGCGACAACTTCTGCAACCCCAACGACTTCAACGCCTGGGTCCTGAATTACAACGCCGGCTGCCCGTAATCGGCTCTGAAGCGACACGGCGGCCGACGATTCGCCCCGAAATAGGTGTGGGCTTTGTCCACCTCGTGCTATGCTTTAGCGGGTAGTGTTCGCTGCCCCCGGTGGAGCGGCCGTGTCGTGGGCGGCCCGGATGTCTTGGAGTCCTTCAGCATGACGATGAAGCAATTGGTGGCGGCGGTCGCCGGCGCGGCGGTTTCCTGCCTCGCGGCGGGGGGCCTCGCCCAGACCGGGTCCGATGACGCGTCGCAGCCGCGCCGCGGCGTGGTGGGCTGGGCGAACCAGGCCGTGATCGTTGAGTCGCCGGTGCGGGTCGACACGCGCGAGCACGAGGGCATGTACTCCACGCCTCTCACTGTTTCGCGTGATGCGCTCGACGGCATCCGCGGCGCCGAGTCGGTGGCCATGATCGGCTTCCCGATCAGCGACGCCGAGCTGGTCGATCTCGATCTGCGTCGGATCCGCGTGTTCGATGAGAACGCCGAGTTCGTCAACGCCACCAACCCCGCCGAGACGCTCGCCGAGCGCAACCGCGAGGGCCGGACGCTGATGTTCGGCGGCGAGGTCGCCGGCGCACCCGGCTCGGCCGCGTTCATCGCGATCACCCCGACCGGGACCAACGGCTTTGTCCGTCTCGACGGCGAGCTGCACGTGATCAGCAGCGGGCGGCACGTCGAGGGCGCGCAGCCCGTCGTGTTCAGCATGTCCTCGCTCCCCGAGGGTTACATCGACTGGAAGGAATTCGAGTGCAACGCCATCGACCCACGCACGCTGGCTGAACTCAACGAGACGGAGATCACGCCCGAACGCATGGAGGCGGTGCTCACGCAGCTGCCGATCGCCCCTCCCGCCGAGGGCGGGGGCGCGGGCGGGTCGTTCGCACGCAGCGGCGACGACCCGATCCAGGACTGCCGCATCGTCGATGTCGGCATCGAGGCCGACGTCGAGCTCGGGAACGAGTTCCTGAGCGCCGACGACCCGCGCGAGGCCCTGACCGATTACATCGAGACGCTGGTGGCCACCGTCAGCTTCATTTACATCGAACAGTTCAACCTTGAGTTCAGGATCATCTTCCAGCGGGACTGGATCGGCCAGCCGACCAATGCCGACCCGTGGGACGGGCTCTCGACGCTCGATGTGCTCTTCGAGCTCATCGGCGTGTGGAACTCGGACACAGCGCCGACGCCCCTCGACTGGGACGGCGTGCACCTGCTGAGCGCCCGCCCGCTGGGCGGAGGCGTCGCCTTCCTCGGGGCGATCTGCGATCTTGACTTCGCGCACGCCGTGTCGGCCGACCTGAACGCCGCCTTCCCGCTCGATCCGGACGGACGCCCGGTGACGCAGGACGAGGCGAACTGGGACATCGTTGTTGTCGCCCACGAGTGGGGGCACAACCTGGGCGCGCCGCACACGCACGGCGTGACACCGCCCATCGATCGGTGCGCCTTCGGCGGCTGCTCAGACGCCGTCGGCGGCACGATCATGAGCTACTGCCACCTGTGCCCGGGCGGGATCGCCAACATCGATCTCCGCTTCGATGATCGGATGGCCGACGAGTTCATCCGGCCGTTCATCCAGGGCGGCGCGCCGTGCAACCTCGTGCAGCCCGCCGATCGCTGCACAGACATCCCGCCGGCGCCCTGCCTCGCTGATGTCAACGGCGACGGCAGGCTCAACGGCGGCGACTTCGCAGCGTGGATCATCGCCTACAACGCGGGCGACCCCCGCGCCGACATCAACCAGGACGGCCAGATCACCCCCGGCGATTTCAACGCGTGGCTCGCGGCGTTCAACGCCGGCTGCGACTTCGGGGACGACTGAGCCCGACGCCGGAAAACAAAGCGTCAGCCGCCGCGGCCCGTCGATGAGGCGGGCCGCGGTTCTTTTCGGCCCGTCAGCCTCCGCTGCCGGGCGACCAGCAGCAGGCCGGCGACGGCGAACGGACCGCCCCGCGCGGGCCCGCCGAGGCTGTCGATGCCGAGCGCGATCGAGGCCGTCACCGGGACCGGCTCCGTTACGGCGTGAGAGCTGGCCGCCGACGCCTGGTCGGAGGCCAGCCCAACGAGAACGGCGGCAAGAATCAGCGGGGCAGCAATCACAGACAATCGGCTCGCCATTGAGTGTACTCGGACCTGGTCTCACGCGGGACGTGGCCCGACCCCGGCTCGAGGCCGCGCGTCGGACCGCACTTCGTACAGAACCGTTGGTATCGAGCAAAGCCTGTGATAGCTTGACTATTCGAAACGTGTGCGAACAGGTGTCGGTCGGAAACGGTCCATCATGCGATGCAGCAGGAACCGCGAGACGGCCGACGCCGAACGGGGAATTATCTGTCTCCAGCACGTCATGCTGGTTTTGGATTTTGATAATCGATTATCTGACAAGTTGTTGCACGGAAGCAGCAGTGTCGGTCTGAGGAGAGTGGTCACATGACGGTGCGGAATCTGATCGGCGCGGCGGCTGCCTGCGGGTGTTTGGGTGTGAGCGGCGGGGCGCTGTCGCAGCAGGCCGGTGGCGTGCCGGGGATCGATGCCGGCAACGCCGGCGGTGTCATCGAATCACCGGACCGTGTGTGGACCGTTGTTGACCGTGTCCCGGCGGCCGTCACGGCGCAGCCGGCGTTCATCAGGCCTGACCGCTTTGTTCCCGCGGTGATGGAGTCGGACGAGCTCGCACGCGTGCTCGCCGATGCCCCGACCGAGGCCGACTACTTCAACGGCGCCGCCCCGGTCGCCATGGACCTGCCCATGCCCGACGGCGGGTTCGATACCTTCCTGGTCTACGAGACCCCGATCATGTCGCCGGGCCTGCAGGTCAAGTTCCCGTGGATGAAGACCTACGCCGGCGAGAGCGTCAGCGACGCGACCGCGACCGTCCGCGTGACCGTCACGCACCTGGGCTTCGACGCGATGGTCATGCGCACCGGCCCCGACGTCTACGTCGACCGCTACAGCAACGGCAACGCCGACTTCTACACCAGCTACTACGAGTACGACCTGACCCGCGAGAACCTCGAATGGAGCTGCGGCGTGCAGGCAGACCAGCCCGTCATGCAGATCGGTCAGCGCGAGCAGGCCCGCACGAGCAACCGCGGCTCGCAGACGATCCTGCGCACGTTCGAGACAGCGATCACGACGACCGGTGAGTACACCCAGTTCTTCGGCGGCACCGTCGCCGACGGACAGGCCGCGGTGGTCACCGCCATGAACCGCGTCAGCGGCGTGTACGAGCGCGATCTGTCGGCACGCTTCCAGCTCGTGCCGAACAACGATCTTCTCATCTACACCAGCCCCGGCAGCGACCCGTGGCCCAGCAACCCGAACAGCCTCGCGCAGATCGACAACGTCATCGACAGCATCATCGGCTCGAGCAACTTCGACGTCGGTCACCTTGTCGATACGGGCTCTGGCGGCTTTGCCCAGCTCGGTGTGATCTGCACCGGCAACAAGGGACGCGGCTACACGGGCCTCACGCCGCCCAACAACGACGCCTTCTACATCGACTACCTCGCCCACGAGCTCGGGCACCAGTTCGCCGGCACGCACACGTTCAACGGCGACTCGTTCTCGTGCTCGGGCGGCAACCGCACGGGTTCGACGGCCTACGAGCCGGGCTCGGGCAGCACGATCATGGCGTACGCTAACATCTGCGGCAACGACGACATCCAGACCTTCAGCGACGACTACTTCCATTTCGCCAGCCTCCAGCAGATGAGCAACCACATCGCAAGCCGCACCTGCGATGTCGAGACCGCCACGGGCAACACGCCCCCCGTCGCCGACGCGGGCGGCGTGATCGCCGTGCCGCTCAACACCCCGTTCAAGCTCACCGGCGCGGGGACGGACATCGACGCGGGCGACGTGCTGACCTACACCTGGGAGCAGGCCGACCTGGGCCCGCAGCGCGACGTCAACGCGTCGGACAACGGCTCCAGTCCGATCTTCCGCTCGTTCGAGGGCACGACGAACCCGACGCGCTACTTCCCGAGGCCCAGAGACTGGCGCGACGGCGCCCTCCAGCGGGGCGAGAAGCTGCCCACCATCGCACGCACGCTCGACTTCAACCTCGTCGTCCGCGACAACAATCCGGCCGGCGGCGGCTACGACGTCGACAGCACCGACGTCGTCGTGCTGGCGGACACGGATCCGTTCCGCGTCACGAGCCAGAACTCGCCCGTTACCGTGACCAACGGGCAGCTCACGGTCACCTGGGACGTCGCCGATACCGACCAGGTCCCGCTGTTCGAGCAAAACGTCAACATCCTGTTCTCTGAAGACGGGGCCGAGACGTTCCCGTTCGTTCTCGCCAGCGGCACGCCGAACGACGGCAGCGAGACGGTGACCCTGCCCGACGTCATGACGACGCAGGGCTACATCATCGTCGAGGGCATCTTCAACACGTTCTGGGACATGAACAAGGCGCCGATCACCGTCGATGTGCCGGTCGATCCGCTTGAGTTCACCTTCCCCAACGGCCTGCCGACGACGCTGACCGAGGGCGAGCCGACAACGCTGACGGTCAACATCGACCCGGGCTCGCAGGGCCCGATCAACCCGCTGTCGACGTTCGTGTTCTACGGCTTCGACGTCACGGGCCAGCCGTTCCTGCCGGTTCCGCTTGTGAATGTCGGCGGCCAGACGTGGGAGGCCACCATCCCCGGCGGCGACTGCGATCAGACCGCGTCGTTCTACTTCACGCTGTTTAACGACGCGTTCCAGACGTTCAACTCACCCAGCGATCCGACCATGCCCTACATGGCCGTCGTCAGCGACTGCGGCAGTGACTGCCTCGCCGACGTCAACGGCAACGGCGTCGCCGACCCGGGCGACTTCAACGCCTGGGTCATCGCCTTCAACAACCAGGCGCCAGAGTGCGACCAGAACGGCGACGGCCTGTGCAACCCGGGCGACTTCAACGCCTGGGTGATCAACTTCAACGCGGGCTGCCCATGACGCAGCTATCCGTGCACCGGCTGCCCACCGCCGGCTGGCCGACTGCCGTGCAGTAGAGAACGGCTCGCCCGTGAACGACCGCGGCGGGCCGCACACCGAAGACCCAACACCTCGGCCGGGCGAATGAGACCGGACCGGCCGATCAGATCCGAAGAGAGGAAACCATGAAGAAGAGTCTTTCCATTGCCGCGATGGTTGCCGTCGCGGGCCTCGCGACCGCCGACCCGTTCGAGGCCGGCTCAGCGCCCGAGGGCGTCGGCCAGGCCGAGCACGAGCGTGCGTTCCGCCTGATCCAGATGCAGACGTTCTACAGCCTGCCGGAATCCCACCGCGCAGAGATCATCGAGAAGGCGGAGGAGCAGGGCATCGAGCTGCCCATGACCGAAGCGGATCTCGAGGAGTCCGAGCACCCGCTCGCTGCGGAGCGCAACGCGCCGCTGACGGCCGAGCAAGCGGACGAGGCCTTCGCCCTCGTCTCGGAGTACATCGCCCGCGAGTCGTTCGATCGTCTGCGCCCGATCCACCAGCGGATGCTCGCGAGCTTCGCCGAGGTCGCGCCCACGCACGACGTCCCGGTGATGCCCTGCTTCACGCCCGGCACCGACCGCGAGCTCATCGACGCCTTCGAGGCGATCGTCTTCGGCGTCAACCCCATCGCCTTCCAGCAGACCAGCCGCTGGCAGTCCACCGCCCTCAACCCGGGCGGCGCGTCGCAGGGCGATCCGACTGTGCTGACCTACTCGTTCCCCGTCGACGGGATCACGATCCCCAACGGCGTCGGCGAGGGCGCGGGCCCGAACGAGCTCAACGCGTTCATGGACGGCATCTACGGCGACCGCGCAACGTGGCGCGCGTTCTACGACGAGATCTTCGCCGGCTGGGGTGAGATCTCGGGCAACACGTACATCCTCGAGCCCAACGACGACAACGTCACGCTGTTCAACAGCCCGGGCGTCGCCGGCGTCCGCGGCGACCTCCGCATGGGCGGCAAGTTCATCGACGGCAACAGCGGCACCCTCGCCTACAACTTCTTTCCGCAGAACGGCGACATGGTCATCGACACCGGTGACAGCTTCTACAACAACACCACGCAGCGCAGCCGCCGGCTCCGCAACATCCTCTACCACGAGCACGGCCACGGCATGGGCCAGCTCCACGTCTGCCCGCTCTCGAACCAGATGCTGATGAACCCGTTCATCAACACCAGCTTCGATGGGCCGCAGTTCGACGACACGCTCAACGCCCAGCGCCACTACGGCGACCCGCTCGAGCCCAACGACTCGTTCGCCACCGCCAGCCCCCTCGGCTCGCTCAACGTGGGCGACACCGCCAACGTGGGCGGCACAGTCGAGATCGGCATCGCGAACAAGGACAACATCGACTGGGTCTCCGTCGACGATAACAACGACGACGACCTGTACGCCGTCACGCTCAACCAAGACGCGCTGCTGACCATCACCGCGACGCCGATCGGCTACACCTACGACGACAACCCGCAGACCGGCGGTTGCGACGTGGGCACCGACTACCCCACGCTGTCGTTCGCCAACCTGCGCATCCGCGTGTACAACAGCGGCGGCACGCTGCTCGACACCGTCAACAGCACCGGCTTCGGTCAGGCCGAGACCGCGGTCGAGAACCTGGACGCGGGCGACTACTTCATCGAGGTCGACGCGTCCCAGACGACCAACGACGAGATCCAGGCGTACGTCCTCGACCTCGACGTCGGCACGCCGGTCGCGCAGCCGCTCGAGATCACGCTCGGGACGCTGCCCTCCGTGGTGCCGCCCGGTATCCCGGGCTTCTTCGCGGTCACGATCGATCTCAACGACGACACGATCGTCAGCGGGCCCGATCTGACCGTGACTAACCCGGGCGGCTCGGTCACGGTTCCGCTCATCGATAACGGCGGCGGCGAGTTCACCGCCCAGATCCCCGGTCAGGACTGCGGCGATGACCCCGACTTCTTCGTCTCGGTCACCGGCAGCATCGCCGGCACGATCTCGTCGGGCACGTTCTCGACGGTGATCGGCACGGCGACCATCGACGCCGACTCGGGCGATGACAGCATCGGCCTCACGGTCGGCGGCACCATCACCACCCAGGCCGCGGGCCAGTGGATCGCCGGCGTGCCCGAGGGCAACGACCGCGATGATCCGGACGCCGACTTCGACGGCAACAACCTCGCGTGGCTCACCGGACGCACGCCGGGCAACACCAACTCTGATGTCGACGGCGGCTTCACGACGCTCGAGACCGCGGACTACGACTTCTCGGGCGGCGGCTTCGTCAACTATGCCTACTGGGCGGCCGACAGCCAGAACCCGCTCGACAACGCCACCGACGGGCTCTTCGTCGATTACTCCATCAACGGCGGCGTCGGCTGGATCACCATCCGCGACTACGACACCGCCAACGCGTGGTTCACCGATTCGATCTCGGCCGACGAGATCGGCTCGCCCGCGAGCGTCCGCTTCCGCTGGCGCGCGGTCGAAGAGGATCCCGGGGACATCTTCGAGGCCGCGATCGACGCGATCGAGATCGGCGTGCTCGAGTGCGAGGATGTCGTCGATCCGTGCGACAACCCCGCCGACGTCAACGGCGACGGCGTGATCAACCCGGGCGACTTCAACGCCTGGGTCGCGGCCTTCAATGCTCAGGCGCCCGAGTGCGACCAGAACGGCGACGGCCTGTGCAACCCGGGCGACTTCAACGCCTGGGTCGCCAACTTCAACCTCGGCTGCCCGTGAGCCGAGCGGTAGCCTGATATGATTCTCCGTTCTCACGGGCTGCCGCCCGTGAGAACGCTTTTCAAAGAAAGGTCCCACATGCAGCGCACTCCCGCTTTGTTCTGTGCCTCCCTCCTGCTCGCCGCCGGCTCGTCGGTCGCGGCCCACCCCGAGTCCGAGGGGCTCTACAGCCAGGGCGACCCGGGAGACGCCGCACGGCTCGGCCTGTACCCGTCGCAGAACGTGACCTTTCTCTCGCGCGTGCCCATCACCGCGATGGACGCTGGTTCGGCCGACGCCAACGACTGCTGGGGCTATGTCTCGCCCACCGGCCGCGAGATCGCGATCATCGGCCTGCGCGAGGCGACCTCGTTCGTCGACATCACCGACCCGGTCAACCCGGTCATCCTCGACACCTTCGACAGCCCGGGCAGCCTGTGGCGTGACATCAAGGTCCTAGGCGACTTCGCCTACGTCGTCTCCGAGGGCGGGGGCCACATCCAGATCTTCGAGCTGACCGACGTTGATAACGGCAATGTCATCAACCGCGGCTTTACCAGCTTCGGCGGCTCAAGCCAGACACACAACATCATCGTCAATGAGGACTCGGGCTTTCTCTACCGCGTCGGCGGCGGCAACGACCTGGGCCTGCGTGCGTACTCCGTGGGCGCGAACGGACTGCCCGGCAACGAGACCCAGCCCGTGCAGTCGCTCTTCCAGAACAACCTCTACGTCCACGACGCGCAGGTCGTCACCTACGACTCGGGCCCCTACGCCGGCCGCGAGATCGCGTTCCTCTTCTCGGGCTTCGGCAACGGCAGCAGCGACACCGCGCTCCGCATCTTCGACGTCACCGACAAGAGCAACATCTTCCAGACCGGCATCGTCCGCTACCCGGGCCGGGCCTACTGCCACCAGGGCTGGCTGAGCGAGGACAAGAAGTACATCTACATGAACGACGAGCTCGACGAGGGCGCGACCCGTTCGACCACGACGATGCACATCATCAACGTCGAGGACATCAACAACCCGCAGTACGTCAAGGCCTGGACCAACGGCAACACCGCCCGCGACCACAATCTCTACGTCAAGGACAATTTCGTCTACGCCGCCAATTACCGCAGCGGCCTGCGCATCCACGACATCTCCGACCCCGAGAACCCCGTCGAGGTCGCGTGGATCGACACGTTCCCGGCCGACGACAGCAGTACCTCGGCGAACCAGGGCTTCGACGGCGCGTGGTCCAGCTACCCGTTCTTCCCGTCGGGCAACGTGATCATCAGCGACATCCAGCAGGGCTTGGTCGTTGTCCGTCCCGAGCTTATGAATCTCTCGTTCGAACTGCTGGGGGGCCTGGGCACCTTCACCGAGCCCGGCGGCGGCGAGGCGCTGTTCTACGCCATCACCGAGAACGATGTCACGCTTGACGCCTCGACGGTCGAGCTTGTCATCACGCTCGAGGACACCACCGAGGTCCGCGTCGCGCCCAACAGCGTCGCCGCCGGCGTCGCGAGCTTTAGCACGCCTCCGCTCGATTGCTTCGAGCGGTTCACCTACCGCGTCGAAGCCTCGACCACGGCGGGCGAGCTGTTCGCGTCGGCCGAGGCCGAGGCCGTCGTCGCCGACGGCGAGGTGTTCGCGTTCAACGACAACGCCGAGACGGATACCGGCTGGACCGTGACCGGCAACGCGAGCGACGGCCAGTGGAACCGCGGGGTGCCCGTCAACGCCGGACGCGGCGACCCGCCCGCTGACGCCGACGGCTCGGGCCGCGCGTGGCTGACCGACAACAGCTCGGCCAACGGCGGCAACTCCGACGTCGATAGCGGCCAGACCATCCTCACCAGCCCGATCATCGACGGCTCGGCGGGCGGCCTGCTCCAGTTCAGCTACTGGGTCGGCGACATCGGCGGCGGCCCGTTCGACTCGGCCGACGTCTTCCGCGTCGATCTCTCGACCAACGGCGGCTCCAGCTGGACCACCATCCGCGACCTCGACAGCGCCACCAACAGCTGGGTCGATGACCAGGTCGAGATCGGCGACGGCACGCCCTTCGCCGCGACGAGCCAGCTGCGGCTCCGCTTTATCGCGGCCGACAACGACCCGCAGAGCGTGGTCGAGGCCGGCGTCGATGCGATCAGCCTCAAGACCTTCGAGTGCGACGCGCCGACCTGCGACAACCCCGCCGATGTGAACGGCGACGGGGAGATCAACCCAGGCGACTTCAACGCCTGGGTGGCCGCCTTCAACAGCAACGCGCCCGAGTGCGATCAGAACGGCGACGGCCAGTGCAACCCCGGCGACTTCAACGCCTGGGTTGTGAACTTCAACGCCGGCTGCCCGTAAAGCACGGCCGCGCCCATTGACGTCTCCGAGCCCCTCGCACACGCGAGGGGTTTCTTCTGCGCTCTGTCTCCATCGCTACTCGGGCAGCACACGAAACACCGTGAACGGGAACCGGTACACGGTGTCGCCGTCGCGCTCGCCGTCTGGGTACACACCCCCGTCGTACACGGCGAGCAGCCGGTGGGTCAGCCCCGCGTCGCGGAACCGCTCAAGTTCGCTCGATCCAAACTCGTCGGTGCCCCGCCGTAGCAGCACAAACCGTGCGACGCCCGGCATCGCCGCGGGCAGGCTCGGCCCGTCCTCTTCCAAAGGATCCCACGATGCTCTCCAGAACCCGCGCAGCTCGCGGTTATCTTCACGAGCCCGGCGTTCGGCGTACAGCAGCGTTTCGGGCCGGGCCTCGATCAGCTGATCCGCCCACACCTCGATCGGCAGGGGCGTCTGCTGTACGAGCGCCTCGGCCAGCGCGATGCCCGGCCCGCGGCCGCTCTTGATCGCCTCGCGCCGCTCGACCAGCCAGTTGCGCGCAAACGCCGCGGCAATCAGCAGCGCGAGCATGATTTTCGGTGACCCCAGCACCGCGAGTGTTGAGCCGAGCTTCCGCAGCCCGCTGAACCGGTGCGATGTTGCATAGAGCGCCCACGGCACACACAGACACGCCAGTCCGATCGAGGGCAGCGCGTACCGGTTGTTCGACACGCCGAAGGCCATATAGATCAGGATCGATACCAGCCACGCCCGTGCGCACGCGCGGGCCACGCGGTCGCGATCATCGAGGTCCTGCCAGCCGACCAGCGGCAGCATCGCGAGTGATGCCGGCAGGTGCGACGCGAACGCAGCGATCGGCAGTGCGAGTACGGCAACCAGCTGCCCCGCCGTGAACGAGAACGCCCGCCAGCTCTGGCTCACGTGCGGCTCGGCCCGTGTTTCAAGCTGCGCGTTCAGCTCGAACGAGAGCCATACGGTCACGCCGCCGGCGATCACACCTCCAAGCATCACCGCCGGCGAGAGCAGCGCACGCCAGCGACGCACGATCATGGTCGAAGCAATCACCGTTCCCGCGACTGTGGGGATCGCCGCCGGTCCCTTGGTCAGGACCATACCGAGCAGCGCGACGCCGAGCGTAATGCCGCCGAACACCGCGCGGTCGATGCCCTTGCCCGGTCTGCGAACGATCAGATCGATGATCAGCGCGCACGAGAGCAGCACAAAGAAGTTGTGCAACGCCTCGATCTCCGCGGCACGCCCGGTTGCAATCACCACGGGTGCGAGCACGTAGGCCAGACCAGCCGACCAGCCGAACCGCGCACCGAACCAGCGGATCCCGAAGCCGGCCAGCACCACACCGCCCAGGATCACGCTCGCCGCGCTGACGAATCGTGCGCCGAACTCGGTCCAGCCGAAGATCTCCGAGCTCAGCATGATCGCGATCGGCATGCCCGGCGGCTTGCGGATGTACACCGTCTCGAACATCGTCGGCAGCAGCCACGCTTCTCGTTCAGCGAACTCGACCGCCGGCACGACTCGGTGCCCCTCGCTCGCGCCGAACCCGCGGTCGCCGAGCCCCGGCAGGTACACCGCCGCCGCGACCGCGATCACCAGCAGCACACCGAAGAGTCCGCGCATCAGAAGGCGTCGTCTGCTGGGGGGTCCGCCGGGGGAGCAGCCTGCAGATCGCTCGGCACCGGCACCTCGTGCTTGTGCGGAGAGTCCGCGTCGTATCGCGGGTCGTCCGGCGTCAGGCCCGCGGCGTTCGTGATGGGTGCCGGCACGCTCGTCGGCTCGATGCCGCGCACATCCTCACCCGTGTGCACGGCCTCCAGTATCCGATCGCCCCAGACCTCGAGCATCGTCCGTAGGTCGGGCTGCGTGCTGTTGCGGTAGTTCTGCGCCTCGTCCATCAGCTCATCGAGCACGGCGCTGACCGGTTCGCCGCTCTCCTGGGCGCGGTACAGCGCGATGAAGCACCCCGTCCGCTCGCTGCCCGCGGCGCAGTGCACGAGCACGGGCCGGTTCGCGGGGTCGTTCACGAGCCGCAGCGCATGGGCGTACTCATTTGGGTTCCCCGTGGCGTCGCCCTCGAGATCGAGCCGGTAGCGGGTGACACCCAGAGCCTCGGCCGTCCGCTGCGCCCGGCGTTCCTCGATCGAGCCCGGGATGTAGGCCCCGAGGTCGATGATCGTCTTGATCCCACGGTTCTCGATCACGCGAGCGGTCGCCGTTGTGCTCAGCCGGCCCGAACGATACACCTCGCCCGGCGTGACCACCGCGAAGTTCCGCGCCCAGACGTGATCGCGCACGCCGTAACGCAGGTACCACCCGAGCGCTGTGAGCCCGAGCACGATCAGCACGATGCGTGTGATCCGCAACGATGATCCGCCGTCGTCCATCGCCCGGATGGTAGGGACGGGTACCATGACCCGATGGCACCCACGGACGGCCAGAAACCGGCGGAGTCGGGGCGTGTGAAGCGGTCGCTCGCCTACCCCGCGCCAGTCGAGCGGCTGCTCGATGAGCTGACACGCCTGCCGGGCATCGGCAAACGCAGCGCCGAGCGGCTCGCCTTTCACGTTCTCAAGCACGACAGGGAAAGCGCGGACCGCCTCGCGAGAGCGATCGCCGACGTAAAGCGCGCCATCGGCCACTGCTCGGTGTGCTCGAACCTGACCGAAGCCGATCCGTGCCCGATCTGCTGCGACGACGCGCGTGATCGGACAACGGTCCTCGTCGTTGAGCAGCCCAAAGACCTCATCGCGCTCGAGCAGGCCGGCATGTACAAAGGCCTGTACCACGTCCTGCTCGGCAGCCTCAGCCCGCTCGACGGCGTAGGCCCCGAAGACCTCACGCTCGCCGAGCTGCTTGAGCGCATCAAAGAGCCCGAGGCAAATGCCGGCGGTGTGCGCATCACAGAGGTCATCCTCGGCATGAACCCGACCGTCGAGGGCGACGGCACATCGCTGCTGCTTATGGATCGGTTGAGTGGAACCGGTGTAACGATCAGCCGGCTCGCGCGGGGGCTGCCCGCCGGATGGTCGATGCAGCTGGCCAGCAAGGCCGTGCTCGCCGACGCGATCGAGGGCCGGGTGCGGGTGGCGGAGCCCTAGCGGTGTCGATGCACTTCAACCAGTCGCAGTCGATGAAGCTCGGCCAGTCGATGAAGCTGGCCCCGCGGGTCATCCAATCGATGGAGATCCTCCAGCTCCCGCTCGCCGAGCTGGAAGAACGCATCGAACAGGAGCTCGAGGGCAACATCACGCTGGAGCTCGCCGAGCCCGAGCGCGACGAGCTTGATGCCCCCGAGCGCGCCGACGACCACGCCGACCATGACGAAGCCAGCGACAGCTTCGAACGGCTCGACGAGTTCACCAGCGACGTGCCCGACGTCGTGGAGAACGAGTTCGACTCGTCGGCGGATCGCGTGCGCGAGATGGACACGGGCCGGGTGAACTCACGCCTCGAAGGCGAGCCCGATGCGCGTGCCGAAGCGATGGCCCAGGCGCCCGCCCGGCAGGGCACGCTGCAGGACCAGCTCATGGACCAGTGGCGTATCGCGGATGTTGATGAAGCGATGCTCAAGGCCGGTTCGCTCATAATCGGATCGCTCGATGAGGACGGCTACCTGCGTGTGCCGGTGTCCGAAGTCGCCGAGAAATCTCCGGCAAACCTCGGCGTGTCCGAGGCGATACTCGAGGATGCGCTGGCCGCCGTGCAGCTGTTGGTCGACCCGCCCGGCACCGCCGCCCGCGACACGCGCGAGTGCTTGCTGCTGCAGCTCGATGCCATCGAAGACGAGCCCGGCGAGCGGGATTCGGAATTGCTTGCGAATGTGCGCACGCTGATCGAGTCGCACCTCGATGACCTCTCGCAGAACAGGCTGCCGAAGATCGCCGAGAGTACCGGTCTCTCGATGGACTCGATCAAGCAGGCGATGGAGTTCATGCGCAGGCTCAGCCTCGCGCCGGCCCGCGCGCTCGCGCCGACGCGCAGCGAGTTCGTCATGCCCGATGCCGTCGTCGAGTACGACGAGGAGCAGGACGCCTACATCGCCTACCTGACCGACCGCCGGCACGCGAACCTGCGCGTGAACCAGGAGTACGCCAAGCTCGCGTCTGACAAGAGCCTCGAGAAGAAGGACCGCGACTTCGTGCGCACGAACGTGGCCAACGCGCAGTGGCTGATTGACGCGGTCAACCAGCGCGCAAGCACGGTGCTGCGGGTGCTGCGGGTTGTCGTCGACGCGCAACGCGACTACTTCGACTTCGGGCCCGAGCAGCTTCGGCCCCTGCCCATGACGCAGGTCGCCGAGCAGCTCGGCGTCCACGTCGCGACCGTCAGCCGGGCCGTGGCCGACAAGCACATCCAGACCCCCCGCGGCATCGTCCCCCTCCGCGGCTTCTTCACCGGCGGCCTCGCGACCGACAGCGGCGAAGAAGTCAGCTACGACGCGGTGAAGGCAGCCCTCCGCGAGGTTGTTGACAATGAGGACAAAAGCAAGCCGCTGTCGGACGATGCGCTGGCCAAGGCCCTGAAAGAACGCGGCATCGAGATCGCCCGGCGGACGGTGGCGAAGTACCGCGGCCAACTCGATATCCCGAGCGCACGGCTGCGGAAAGAGTTCTAGTTCACAGCGCGACCGTTCGGTATGAACTGGGCAAACCAGCGACCTGTAAGCAGAACGCAGGCAGTGAAGCCGAGCGGGGTGTAGATCACGACAAACCAACCGAGTGGCCGCAAAATAAGTGCCGGACTGCCTTGTGCGTCCAATATCGCGATACAGCGTCGGATTGAGCTGCTCGCCGCCGGGCTACGCTCGAAGTCCCACGCGAGTTTCGCCGCCGCAGAGCTGAGCCGATGCACTTGGCCGGTAGCCCGCCAGCCTGCGCCGTCCCAATGGAGCTCGCTGCTGGAGCGTGGCATGCGCTCAAGCTGTCGCGCGAACTTCCAAGAAACCAGCGGAAGCTTCCGCGTGCGATACTCGACGACGAAGATCGTGATCGTATTGATGCCGGCATCTTCGGCGAGCGACTTCGCGAGATGGACTGATGTGATTTCGAGGCCTTGTTCTGTGTCCACAACCGCGAGAGTCATCGTGGCGGACGGTGTCGGGGATGCCGTGTTTCGCTGGATCAGCAACCCGATGATGGTGCCAATGATCCAGAACGCGAGGGCGAAGGCACAACAGATGATCAGAAGCTCGGCTAAGTACCGGCCGAAGTCGAGGCTGCTCCGTGCGAGCTTCCCGTAACGCATGCGCTACCGCATCCCCGCCAGCTTGCGCACCGTGAAGTCGAAGTTCCGCACCATGTGCGCATGGATCGCGTAGACAGCCAGCACGTAGCCGGCGGCGGCGATGACCGAGCCGATGCCGAGTGCGACGCGGGCGGTGGTCAGCGACTGTTCGCCGAGGGTGCCGAGGAAGCCGCCGCGGGGATCGACCATGGAGCGGACGGCGCTGGCGGGGCTGAAGGCGGCGAGCGCGGGGCCGACCGTCGCGATCTCGTCGGCAGACAGGAACCCGCAGAGCCCGAGCGAGCCGGCGACGACGGCGATCACCGCGACCGCCGCGACGACCGACGCGAGCGTGCCCTTGCTCCGCAGGCTGAAGTTCAGACCGATCATCACGCAGCAGGCGATGAACGCAATCGAGATCACGCCCGCGAGCAGCAGCGACTCGGGCAGCACAACGGGGAAGTCGAGCGTCCGCTGGCCGATCGAGCCCTGGACGGTTGCTGTGTCGAAGCCGCGCACGGTGCCGAGCCACGCGTAGAGGCCGGCGACGCCGATGGTTGCGACGGGCACCAGGATCAGCGGCAGCAGGTACGTGATCAACCCGCGGAGCTTGCCGTTGAGGTAGGCCGACGCGGTCAGCGGCGTGGTGAGCAGGAGGTCGAGCGTGCCGTCTTCGCGCTCGCGGCTGATGGCGGTTGCGCTCATGTTGATGGCGACCAGCGTCGTCACCGCGAGCTCGCCAAGAACTGTTGTTGCCAAGGCAAGCCGGAACGACTCGGCGTTCATCCCGCCCGTGTGATAGACAACGATCAGGCCGATGCCCCACGCAAGCCCGAGGCCGACGAACGTCCACCGCGCGATGATTCGGCCGAGCGTTGAGTTGCGTGCCGCGGCTTCGCGCCAGGCGACGGGGTTGTTCCAGACCTGCCGGGGTGCGCGGTGGTCTTCGTCCGCGTCCTGCGTGCTGTTGTCGCCCGTGCTGACACGCTTGCCGAGGCGTCGGCGACGGCCGCCCGAGGCGCCGGTCATCGTCGCCAGGCCGCCAGCACGCACCGTGATCGCGCTTGCGAGCATCATCACGAAGCTGAGCACCAGGCTGCCGACGCACCACGCCGTCACGGGTGTGGCGAGCATGAACCGGGCGAGCGTTGAGAGCGACGGGTCGAGCGCGTCGGCTCGCGGGTAGTTCGTCGGCTCGAGCATCGCGTTGAGCGCGAGGAAGGGGTTGATGGCGGTCATCCACGTGACGCCGTCGCCGGCCTCGCCCGCGCCGTAGCCGGCCTGCACCAGGAACCGGTCCACGCCGATGGTCACCGCGAGATAACTCACGACCGTGATGTAGAATGCGAATACGGCGCGCCTGCCAACCACCCGGCTCGAGCTGAGCGCGATGGCGATCGAGCCAACGAGCGTGGCGGCGGAGCCCGCGATGAGGTACGCCGCGAAGATCGACCGGCCCGGCACGCCGCCGTAGTACTGCGTGAGCGCGAACAGCGGCAGCGAGCACGCGAGCAGCGCGAGGATGAAGAACAGCCGGCCGAAGAGCGAGCCCAGCACGATCTGGCCCGGGGTCATGGGCGTGGTGAGCAGGATGTCCCACGTCCGCGGGCTGGCTTCCTGGGCGATCGCGCCGGCCATGAAGACGGGGGCGAGCACGCAGATCAGGCCGATCTGAAGGTACGCGATCATGGCGAACGAGCCGGCGCCGGCGGCGGCGAGCGCCCGGTAGTCGGCGACGCCCGCATCGGTGTTGATCAAGAGCAGCCAGAGCAGCACGAGGATCATCGACCCGAGGTAGAGCGCGCGGATGTACAGGTGCCGGCGCCGCTGCGAGCCGCCCTGCACTAGCCGCACAGCGATCGGGTTGGTGGGGCCGAGCTTGAGCAGATATCGGATGATCGCTGGCATAGCCGCATCGTATGTCCCGCGGGCACGAAGCCGGCCGGCGTGTGTTTCCGGACCGACGCCGCTTGAAATCGATGGCGCAGCGCTTGTGCACCACCCCCGATCGAGGTAGATTCTTATGTTCGCAGGAAGATCGAGAGATACGACACATTCGCTGAAGTGGGGGATTGCCGCGATTGTGTCCCGCCCGGAACACGCTGGAGTCCGCGCGGGCCGGCCGAGCGTGCCGGCGGCGTAATCAGTGAGGAGAGACACGGCATGGACACACCTTCGAAATCGCTCTTCGGCGGCGCACTGCTGTCAGCGGGGATGGTCGCCAACGCGTCGGCGCAGAGCTTTACGCTGCCCGGCAATATCGTTCCTTACCCCGACACCGTGACCGCGGCGTACGTGTACGACTATTACGCGCTCGGCGGTGCCGTCGGCGGGTACACCGTCAATGGCGGGTTCGGCGACAGCTACAGCGTGGCGACCGCGTACGGCACCGCCGACGCCTCGATCACGGCGACGGAGCTCTCGGCCTCGGCCGATGCATCGGGCGTCACCGATCCCTTCGGCTTTGCCTACGGGTCGTCGTACGGGTATCTGTCGCTCACGGCCGACGGCGCGCTCGATCTGGCGTGGGACTTCACCTCGGAAGACGCGGGCGGACCGCTGGGCAACATCACCATCGTCGACTGGTCGGCCGGGGGTGCCCTGGTCTTTGAGACGGACGCCTTCACCGCCGGCAGCGCCTCCGTGCCGCTGATTGCCGGAACGAACTACGGCATCACGGTTCTCGCCAACGCGGGACCAGGCGGCACCGCGTTCGGGACCGCGACACTGGTGCCCGCGCCGGCATCTGCAGCGATCATGGGTCTTGCGGGCCTCGCCGCGGCCCGCCGCCGCCGCTGACCAGGCAGCCACAAGCCATCATTCGTGACTCAGCCGCGCCCCTGACCGGGCGCGGCTTTGCTTTCGCTGTTCAGGGCAAAAGCCGTGTTGACGTGTTGTGTGCGCGGCCTTGCGTCGGTCGTCTCATGACGGGAGGAGAGACCATGAAGACGCAGACCAAGACGCTGTTCGGCGGCGCGCTGCTCTCGGCGGGTGTGGTCACGCAGACCTCTGCCCAGAGCTTCACGCTGCCCGGCAACACACCGCCCTACGCCGACACCTATCTGTTCGTGAGCGGCTACGACTATTACGATACGTCGTATCTGTTCAACTACAACAGTCCGAACGGCGGCTTCGGTGACAACCTGGGCCTAACGCTGTCGAGCGGCACGCTGTCCCAATCTGCGATCGATACGAACGTGGTTTCGGCCGAAACCGATGGGACCGGGCTGCAGGACGCGTTCGGTTTCGCGTTCATGTTCGCATCGGCGTACGGCTATCTATCCGTGACTGAGGACGCAGCGCTCGATCTCGCGTGGGATTTCACGGGTGAGAACCCGAGACGGCTCACCTCGCCCGGCCGGATCGAGATCGTCGACTGGTCTGCGGGCGGCGTCGTGATTTTCGAGACGACCGAGCTGACCGCGGGGACGGATTCGATCCAGCTCGCCGCGGGAACGAACTACGGCATCACCGTTGTGGCAAGTGCGGGCCCGGGGGGCGTCGCGTTCGCAACGGCGACCCTGATCCCGGCGCCCGCCTCGGCCGCGCTGCTCGGCCTCGGTGGTCCGGCCGTGATCCGGCGCCGACGCTGATTCCGCGGCGACGGCCGGTCATGTCATCTGGAGAAGCAACCGGTTCTGTCGGGCGAGGCTTCCTTCGCGCGGAGTTCTCGGTTTCTTTCGTTTTCGCTCCTCGATTGGCGGGCGTCCGCTTGTACGCTTTGTATCGCGAAAGACGACCGCGACGCAACGTGCCAGGAGGGACTATGAAGACGCAGACCAAAATGCTGTTCGGCGGCGCGCTGCTCTCGGCGGGCATGGCGGCAGACGTCTCGGCGCAACAGTTCCAACTCTCTGGGACGCGGGGGGCGTACGACGATGCGGACACGCTTCTGAGGGTGAACGGCTACGACTACTACGCCCTCAACTTCGACGTCTCATCCGTTGATGGCGGTATCGGCGACAGCCTGTCGTACGACCTCTACAACCCCTACAACGCTGGAGGCAGCGGTTACGGCTCGGCACTCATCTCGCCGAGACAGATCGCGGCTACTTCGTACGCAAACGGCTTTATTGACTATGACGGCTTCATCCAAACGCGGGCGTCGGCTGCCGTGACAGTTGACCGAGACGCGACGCTCGAGCTCGCCTGGGACTTCACCCGTGCAGGATTCGAGGTCGAGAATCGGCAGAATCTGTTTGTCAGCGATGAAACGAACGGTGTCTTATTGTTCGATGCGCCGCTGGGCTCCATGGGGACGCAGTCGATCGAAGTGTTCGCCGGCGTCAACTACGTGATCGGTATGAGAGTGGCCGCCGGAGCGCCCGGCATTCGGCCTCCCTTCGGTCCGTTCTCGATCTCGTTTGCCAGCGTGACGTTGATCCCGGCCCCCGCCTCGGGCGCGTTGCTCGACCTGGGCACTCTGGCCGCGGCCCGCTGTCGGCGGTAGAGCAACCGAACCGCGTGCAGCCGATCGACCGAACGTGATTCGGACCTGATTCGGCAAGGTTTTTTGACACGGAGAGCACCTGGTCACAGCCATCGGCGTCTGAACGCCGAAAGATTCCCCATGGCCACGCAACACCCGTCTCGGGCCCCCGGCGCGCCAAAGCAGACCGAGAAACGCCGGCGGACCATCGGCGACGCGCGGAAGCTCATCGGCGAGAAGAAGTTCGACGAAGCGATCAAGCTGCTCGAGCCGATGTCGGCCGGGTTCAAGCAGGACCCGGAGGCGCTGTTCCTGCTCGGCATCATCTGCGAGAAGCAGATGAACATCCCTCGCGCCATCGAATACGCCAAGCAGTCGCTCCGGATCTACGAGCACGCGGACGCACACTTCCTGCTCGGGCGGCTGCACCGCACGGCCGGCAACACCGACGACAGCATCGAGGCGTGCGAGAAGATCCTCGCGAAGCTGCCGGGGAACGAGCCCGCGAGCGTGGTCATGGGCGGCGCGATGGAAGAGGGCGGGCGGTTCGATGAGGCGCGAGCCGTGATCCAGCCGCTGATCGAGTCATACGCGCAGAAGGGCACGCCTGCGCCGCCGCCGCTGCGCTTCGAATGGGCCAAGCTGTGCGTGCACGCCAAGGACTACGACGCGGCGATCGCCGAGATCGACGGGCTCATGGAAGCTGAGCCGGACGAGAACCTCAGGCGCGTGGCGATGCACGTGAAGGCCAAGGCGTGCGACCGCAGCAAGCGATACGCCGAGGCTGTCGAGGCCGCCGGCATCGCCAACCGCGTCGGCGAGCTGGAGTTCAGCCCCGAGTTGTACGAGGAGCAGGTCTCGACGCTCATCGACATCTGGTCGGCCGAGGCGATGGCGAAGTTCCCGCTCGCCAAGTGCGAGAGCGAGCTGCCCGTGTTTGTCGCCGGGATGCCCCGCAGCGGGACGAGCCTGATCGATCAGATCATCGACGCGCACCCCAAGGCGGCGGGTGTCGGTGAGCTCGCGTCGATCGAGACCTTCGCCAAGCAGCTGAGCTTCGCGTACGACGCGGACAAGGAGCCGCCGGACTGCTTCGGGAAGTTCACCGAGGCCGCGTGGACCAAGGCGGCGAACGCGTACGTGCGCGACCTGACCAAGCGTGCGCCGGCCGGCGCGGAGCGTGTGGTGAACAAGGCGCTGGGCAACAACAAGCTCGTGGGCCTGATCGCCAGGCTCTTCCCCAAGACGCGGATCATCCACGCGATCCGTGATCCGCGCGATGTCGCGGTCAGCTGCTACATGGGCGGCTTCAACCACGCGGTGCACCCATGGACGACGCGATTCGAGTGGATCTTCCCGGCGTGGGAGCAGTCCCGCCGGATGATGGACCACTGGAAGGCGACGCTGGACGTGCCGATCCTCGATGTGCACTACGAGGAGCTGGTCCGGGACCCCGGCACGCAGTTCCCGCGGATCATCGAGTTCCTCGGGCTCGAGTGGGACGACGCGTGCAACGAGTTCTACAAGACCAGGCGGACGGTGCGCACGCTGAGCTACGACCAGGTGAACCGACCGATCTACACGACGTCGGCTGGCCGGCACGCGAACTACCTCGAGTTCATGGGCCCGGTCGCAGAAGGCGAGGTTTCGATGCCGGTGTACCCCTGATCAGCGGCCGAAGGCCGCCGGGCGCACACCATGGCTGTAAAAATCATCCGGCCCGCTTTCACGGGCCGGATGATCCACAGGTTAGAGAGAGACAGAAACAGAGAGACAGCTGCTCGTCCCCACGGGTCGCAGTCCCAAAGACGAGCAAAGCCGCGGCCGGCCGGTGAGCCGGCCGCGGTGAGAGACAGTACAACGCCGGGCCTTAGCGGCGGCGGCGGACCGCGGCGAGGCCGCCGAGGCCGAGCAGCGCGGCCGAGGCGGGTGCCGGAACCACGGTGAACTTCAGCCACGTGATGCTGTCGGCCGGCTGCGAGCCGGTCGCGACCTCAACACCGTTGACCGAGACGACGAAGTCGCCGCCCTCGGCACCCAGACCGGCGTCCGGGTTCGCGCCGAAGTCGGTCGCGTCGTAGATCGTGTTGAAGCCGCCGAGGGCGATGAAGTACTCGCCGGCGCCGAGGCCGTCGAACGCGGTGTCGTCGGCGACGTCGATCTCCGACGGGCCGAAGACGCCGGCGACAGCATCGTCGTTGGTCGAGACAAGGACGCCATCCTGAGCGTACAGGCCCAGCTCGGTGTCGAAGCCGCTGCCGAAGCTGTCGATGACGAAGTTGTCACCGTCGTTGCCGAGCACGCCAAGATCGATGGCGGCCGGCTGCACGGCGGCGGGGGCACCCGGGATGAAGTTGTTGGCCGGGGCCGGATCGGTCGAGAGCGTGATCGTCGTGTCGCCCCACGTGGCGCTCGAGCCGCCGAAGGTCTGCAGAGCGTTGAAGAACAGCGAGTCGCCGCCCTCGTAGTTGACGTCAAGGTTGCCGCCCCAGTTGAGCGTGGTCGGGTCGCCGGTGGCGAGCGAGTTCGGCGCGGCGCCCGGATCGGCGAAGAACGTAAACAGGGTCGGGTCATCGACGCCCGGGGTGAACGCGGCGTCGGTGAACGCCCAGATGCCCTCGTTCGAGAACGGGGTACCCGGGCCGGCCAGCCAGTCGACCTCGACGGTGTACGACTGGTAGGTGCCAGCGGCGATGCCGGCGCCGTTTAGGTCGACCGAGATACCGGCGTCGGTCACGTTCAGATCACCGAGGTTGATCGTGACCTGTGCGTTCGACGCGGCCGCGAGGCCGGCCGCTGCAAACAAAGCAATAGCCTTCTTCATCTTGTCTTTCCCTCTCCAGCGGGCATGAACCCGCTCGAACAAATTTCTGCCGCGGCAAACACACCACGGCTCTTCCCATGTCGCGAGTGTAAGGACACTCGTCTTCCGAGTCGACCACTAACCACCAGCGCCGACCCGTCTCATGTCTCGGCCGAAGGTCCGAAAGGCCCGCCGACCGCAGCGGACGTGGACAGATCGGTCGCGCGGCGGTCCCACAACACGCCGAGCGAGATCACTCGTCCACGGATACGGATCAAGCAGAGGTCACAAGCCGGGACACAACGCCCCAAACCAACACGCACGACTCGCAATGAACGTTAACGTGTGATAACCACTTCGTAGGTCATCGATCTCTCGCCCATCCAACCGCTGAATCTCACGTCGCCCCGGATTGCCGCCCGGGAGCGAATTCCCACGCCGCGAAGATATCAGTGCCGCCTGCCGGATACAAGCTGTTCAAGGGCATTTTGGGCGATTTTTGTTGCACGCCGCCGAAGCCGTGTTTTCCGATCCGTCCGGAATGAAACAAGGCCCCGTCGCGAGACGAGGCCTTGTCGGGGTTACCAAAGTTACCGTGCTTCTCAGGTCGAGCCCGCGCCGGCTTCGACGGGCTTGTCGCCGTCTTCCGCCGAGTTGTCATCCGCGGTCGCCGGCCGATCCTCCGGCTGGAAGAACAGGTTGTCCGCCTCATCCTTGCGCGTGACGCTGACGATCGAGTCCGTCCCGATCTCGCCGGCGAGCAGCATCTCGCTGAGCGGGTCCTCGATGTACGTACCCAGCGCCCGGCGCAGCGGCCGCGCACCGAAGTCCGGGTTGTACCCCTTGTCGATCAGGAAGTCCTTCGCCGCCTGATCAAGGACGAGCTCGATCGACTGCTGCTTTAGACGCTCGCCCACCTTGGCGACCTCGTACTCGACGATCTCGACGAGGTCCTCCTTGGTGAGCGGGCGGAACACGATGACGTCATCGAGGCGGTTGATGAACTCGGGCCGGAAGAACCGCTCGATCTCCTTGAGCAGCACGCCCTTGATGTTCTCGTAGTCAACTCCATCGGTGCGCTTCTGGAAGCCGAAGCCCGCCCCGCCCTTGATCAGATCCGCGCCGATGTTCGACGTCATGATGATCACGGTGTTGCGGAAGTCGACATGCCGGCCGAACGAGTCGGTGAGCCGCCCTTCTTCCATGATCTGGAGGAGCATGTTGAACACATCCGGGTGGGCCTTCTCGACCTCGTCGAGCAGGACGACCGCGTACGGGCGACGCCTGATCTGCTCGGTCAGCTGGCCGCCTTCTTCGTAGCCGACGTAGCCGGGAGGCGCGCCGACCAGGCGCGACACGTTGTGCTTCTCCATGTACTCGGACATATCGAGGTGGATCAGGCTGTCGGCGTCGCCGAACATGAACTCGGCGAGCGCCTTGCTCAAGAGCGTCTTACCAACACCCGACGGCCCGACGAAGATGAAGCTGCCCATCGGCCGCTTCGGATCCTTCAAACCCGCACGCGCCCGGCGGATCGACTTCGACACGGCCTTGATCGCCTCGTCCTGGCTGATGACCGCCTTGTGCAGCTCGGTCTCGAGCGAGAGCAGGCGCTGGGCCTCCTCCTTCTCGAGCCGCTGCAGCGGCACGCCGGTCATCTTGCTGATGACCTCTGCAATGACTTCTTCATCGACCACGCCGCCGGTCTGCTGGCTCTTGTCACGCCACTCGGCCTGGATCGTTTCCTTCTCCTTGCGGAGCTTCTCGGCACGATCGCGCAGCTCGGCCGCACGCTCGTAGTCCGCCGCCTTCACCGCCTCGTCCTTCTCGATCGAGAGCTTCTCGATATCGCTCTCGAGCTCGGCCAGGTTTGGCGGCTTGGTCATGCTCTTGATCCGAACCCGCGCACCCGCCTCATCGATCACGTCGATCGACTTGTCGGGCTGCACTCGGCCGGTGATGTACCGGCCCGCCAGATCCACCGCGGCCTTCACGGCCTCGTCGGTGATCTGCACGCGGTGGTGCTCCTCGTACTTGTCACGCAAGCCCTTGATGATCTCAACAGTCTGCTCGTTGCTCGGCGGCTCGACCGTGATTGCCTGGAATCGGCGTGCAAGCGCCGCGTCCTTCTCGATGTACTTGCGGTACTCGTCGAACGTCGTTGCGCCGACGCACTGGATCTCGCCGCGAGCGAGCGCCGGCTTCAGCACGTTGCTCGCATCGATCGCGCCCTCGGCGCCGCCGGCACCAACAAGCGTGTGCAGCTCGTCGATGAACAGGACGACGTTCTTGGCCTTGCGGACCTCGTTCATGACGGCCTTGATCCGCTCCTCGAACTGGCCGCGGTACTTCGTGCCCGCGACCATCATCGCGAGGTCGAGCACGACCAGCCGCTTCTCGTGCAGAATGTCCGGCACTTCACCAGCGACGATTCGCTGCGCGAGCCCCTCGACGATGGCCGTCTTGCCGACGCCCGCTTCGCCCAACAGCACCGGGTTGTTCTTCGTCCGCCGGCACAGAACTTGAACGACACGCTCGATCTCGCGCTCGCGGCCGATGACGGGATCGAGGTCGCTCTCCTTGGCGAGCTCGGTCAGGTCGCGGCCGAAGCTGTCGAGCGCGGGTGTCCGGCTCTTGCCGCCCTTGCCACGCGAGGACGAGCCGCCCTCGCCGCCGCCGCCGGCCAGCGTTGCACCCTCGTCGCCTTCCTCGCCGGATGCGCCGAGCAGGTTCAGGACTTCCTCGCGCACTTCCTCGAGCTTCAGACCAAGGTTGCGGAGGACCTGCGCGGCGACGCCGTCGTGCTCACGAAGCAGCCCGAGCAGCAGGTGCTCGGTGCCGACGTAGTTGTGGTTCAGGTTCCGCGCCTCTTCGATCGCGTACTCGATGACTTTCTTGGCCCGCGGCGTCTGGGGCAGCTTGCCCATCGTCACCATCTCGGGGCCCTGCTTCACGAGCTTCTCGACTTCCAGCCTCACCTTGCGGAGGTCGACACCGAGGGCCTTCAGCACGTTCGCGCCGACGCCCGAGCCCTCCTTGACGAGCCCGAGCAGGATGTGCTCGGTCCCGATGTACTCGTGGTTGAACCGCTGGGCTTCCTGGTTTGCCAGGGCCATCACCTTGCGGGCACGGTCTGTGAATCGCTCGAACATCGCTAGCTCCCTTCGGCGCTGGGCTCCTGCCCGCCGAGGATGGGTTGTTCCGAGCCTCGGCCGCCATCACTGACGAACCGACGCCCGGCTGCGGTCATTCCGACCCGGTCCATACGTTTATATGGACCCAGCGGACGAGTTCGTGATCCCCGGCGAGCAGTTGCAGCCGACTTTCACGAGCCCACGGTCTCGACGTGTATCGGTGCTCATGGCGTGCCACTCGCCAACGAACCGGGAATCGGCCCGCATCGCCTGATTCGGTGCCGTACGCAGGGGCGATTGCTGCCGGGATCCGTGCCGGGCTGCTTCCGACCGCCGGTCTGGCAGGCCGAGTCAGGTCCCGCTACTCGGTCGCTCGCGACGCGAAGCTCGGCAAGAATCCACCCGAATTCGGTGGGTCACGCCAGCGATCGCGATCGGCCTGCCGCTCGGTGGGCTCGCCGCGGAGGGCCGAGGCGTCGGCCACCAGCCGGATCGGGATCGTCGCCTCGTCCTGGGCTCCGCTCACCTCGTCAACAATGCGGATTTTGAGGTCGTATTCGCCCACGCTCAGTGTCGCCGGCAGCTCGATGGGTGTTGCAACAAACAAGTCCCGGAATCCGCGACGACTCGTCCGGGGCAGCCAGTTCACTGTCCGCTCCCAGGTCGGGTTGGGGTCGCCCGTGCGGAGGTAGAGCTCCATCTCTTGTTTGAGGTCGGCCGCCACCCGGTCGCCCTCGACCGCCGCCTCGGCCTCGTTCGCGGGCCGCAGCCCGAAGTGGTCGACCTCGGCGTACACGACAACGCGGTTCGTCCGCCCCGCGAGGAACGTCCGCCGCTCGAGCGGCACGTAGCTGCCGAAGCCCGGCGCCCGCTCGCACAGCTCGGCCCGCACGATGTGCACCCGCGCGTGCTCGCGCAGGCCCTCGGCTGCGTCGAGCAGCACCTCGCGCACCCGCTGCGGATCGCCCGCGACATCGCTCTCATCACCGACCAGCCGAACTGCCAGAGATCGGAGTGCAAGCAGCGACGCCCGCTCGTCTTCGGTAAGCATCAGCTTCCCGCCGCCCGGCAGGTCGGCCTCGGGCAAAACGCCCGCCGCGATCGACTCGAGCAGCGCCGCGGCAACCAGCGGCCGACCCGGGTCGTCCGCCATCGCCGCGTCTTCTTTGAGCAGCATCGACAGCTCGCCCGCGAGCTCGGCGATGCGCGAGCCGCGATCCAGCTCTGCCTCGGTCGGCGGCGGGGCATCAGCAGTCTCGGTCGGCGTTGGGATGGCGGGCGGGGGCGCGGTTCGCAGCACCCCCGGTCCGCCGCCGGCGAGGGACAAGGCCCGGAGCAGCCCGTCCTGGGGCTGCGGCGTCGTGGGGTCGTTCGTGCGGTGGGCCGCGGCACGCGAAGGCCGATCCAGCACCAGCGGCGGCGGCCGATCGCGTGTGATGGGCATCACTCGGTCGTTCGCGGCGACCCCGCGGCCGTAATTCCGGAGGTCCTCGGCCTGCTGGGCGATCAGGGCTTCGAGCCCGGAGGCCGGGGCGTCTGCTGAGTCGTCTTCTGTCCAGACCCAGTCCGAATCACCGACCGCGATGGGATCGGGCGGGCCGGCGGTGGGGGTGCTGCACCCGGCGAGGGCGAGCAGACCGATCGCGCCGAGACCAAGGGCTGTGTTGCGCTCCGCGCGTGGCATCGCCCGACTCCGTGGGCTGGCAGACTGCTCTCCAAACAGGAACGTCGGCTGATTTGCCCGGCGGGCTCCCAGAATTCGTGGTAGTTTCGGCGGCGGAGCGGCATCGGCCGCAACCTTTGACCAGTGACAGTGAACGGAACCCATGCTGACTCGATCTCGACGACTTCTCGCCCGAATCCTGACCGCCGCCGTGGCGATTGTCGCGGTGGTCGCCGGTGCCCATGGCCAATCCGGCTATACCGAACGCGCAGCCGAGTTTGCGACAGATGTCTCGCTCGCTGGCGACCTGCTTGTTCCCGACGGAGACGGGCCGCACGCGTGCGTGCTGATCCTGCCTGGTCGCGGCTGCTACGACCGGTCACCGCGTCGGCCGCTGGCCGAGCTGTTCGCCGAGGCGGGCATCGCGGCGCTGATCTTCGACATGCGTGGCACGGGCGAGTCCGAGGGCGACTGCCCGTCGGCGACGTTCCCGATGATCACGGGCGACGCCGAGGCGGCGCTGCAGTGGGCGGCCGAGCAGCCCGAGATCGACGCGGGACGCATGGGCGTGCTCGCGACGTCCGCCGGCGCGTGGTCGGCCTACGCGCTCGCGGACACATCGATCGAGGCGGAGATGCGTCGATCGCGCGAGGGCAAGACCCGCCCGCCGCTCGCGTTTGTCATCACGCAGATCGGGCCGGCGACGAGCATCGAGACCCAGCAGCGCGAGTCGGCCGAGCGGTACGCCGAAGACCTCGGCCTGTCGCCCGAGAGCGCAGCCCTCGTGCAGCGGCACATCGACATCGCGATCGACCCGACCATCGACAAGCTCACCAGCTTTGAACGCTTCGAGGCGATCCGCAAGGTCGCTGACGAGGAAGGCTGGTTCGGCGACATGTTCGCCCCCGACGACTTCCCGGCGACGGCCGACGACGTCGATTCGATCTTTCTCCGCCGGTTCCGCTACGACCCGAAGCGATCGCTGGAGAACCTGTCGCAGACATCGGTGCTGGCGATCTTCGGCGAAGACGATTCGATCGTGCCGGTGGACTCGAACACGGCCGAGCTCAAGCGGGCGACCGGTGTTGCGGGCAACGACGATGTATCGATCGTCGTGCTGCCAGGTGTAGCGCACGAGGTGACGGACGCCTTCTTCGAGATCGCGATCGAGTTCCTGCGCGAGCGGGGGCTGCTGGCGGAGTAGCTACCGCCGGCTGCGGCCAGCGACCTCGAGGCTCAGCATCTCGAGCGTGCGCGTCGGCTTGCCGAGGCCCGACTTGCTTCGCCGGTCGGCGTCGACAGCGCGGGTGAGCAATGCCGCGGCCTCATTCGGATCGATGCGCCGCGCAATGCCCAGGATCGCGTCGCGGCTCGGGCCCCAGAGCTTCAGGCGTTTGGCGATGTCGGCCGGGTTGGCCCGCTGCTCGAAGCCGCGGGCCGCTGCGTGCAGCTTTCTACACAGGTCCATCGCGGCGTAGAACGTGACCACGGTCTGGTCCTGCTTCGAGTTGTCGAGGATCACGCGGAGCTGGCTCAGCAGCTCCTCGGGGCCGGCGGTCAGGATCAGCTCCTGGATCTTCCAGACCTGCTCCTCGCGCGTCATGCCCACGAGCTCGCCGACCTGGTCGGCGGTGATGGTTCCTTTGTCGGCCTCAACAGCCAGCTTAGCGAGCTCGGAATCGATCCGGCCCAGGTCGCCTCCGACGCGTTCGATGAGCAGCTGCCCGGCGTCGCGCGCGAGCTTCACGCCGTGGGCCTCGGCCGCACGGTTCGTCGCCCACGCGAGGGCCTGCGCGACCGGCAGGTCCTCGCACTTGACGATCTCGCCGCCGGCGCCGGTGATGAGCTTGTCGAGGTTGCCGCGATTCCAGGTGTCGCACCGCAGCACCAGCGTGGCGGCCTCGACGGGCGACTCGGCGTATCGCTCCATCAGCGGCCGTGCGTCGCCCTTGATCAGCTGGTCGGCGTTGTCGGCGACGACGAGCTTGTGCTGCTGCATGAGGCCGAAGCTGCGGCACTCGTCGAGCACGTCGGCCGGGGCATCGGTGAGCCCATCAAAGTGGACCGTCTCGAGGTCGCCGTGGGTTTCGAGCAGCTTGGCCTTGAGCTGGCGCGTGTAGTCGGCGCGGAGGAAGGCCTCCTTGCCGTGCAGGACGAGGATGGGCGTGCTGGGATCGAGCTTCGGTCCGCTGGCGGCGGGCTTGCGTGCCATGGGGCATGGTAGTGGTCGGATCGGCTACCGTGACGGCATGGACACCGTGTTCGCGAAATGGGCAATCTGGTGCATCGTCGTCGCGGCGCTGGTCGGCGGCCTGCTCGGGCTGAACCTGGTCCTGCTCGTTCGGCCGACGCTGGAATCGCGCGTCCGCAATCAGCGGCGGTGGGTGATGCTCGCGGTAACGCTCGCCGTCGTTGTGATCCTGATCCTGCTGCTGCCTGTGCCCGATGACACGATCGCGAGCCTGCTGCAGGTCTTCGGTCTCGCGGTGACGGCGCTGATCACTCTGAGTTCAACGACGATCGCGGCGAACATGATGGCGGGTTTGATGATCGGCCGGGTCGGCGCGTTCAAGCCGGGTGACTTCATCCGCGTGTTCGGCCCGGGCGGCGAGACGTTCGGACGCGTGACCGCGCGAGGGCTCTTTCACGTCGAGATCCAGAGCGAAGAGCGTGACCTGATGACCGTGCCGAATTCGTACATGATCACGCACCCTGTGCGCACGGTTCGGCAGGACGGCACGATCGTGACCTGCGAGCTAACGCTCGGCTACGACGTGCCGCACGGCAAGATCGAGACGCTGCTCGGCAGGGCGGTCGAGAAGGCGGGGCTGACCGACGCGTACGTGCAGATCCGCGAGCTGGGCGACTTCAGCGTGACGTATCGCGCCGCCGGCTTCTTGAAAGACGTGAAGTCGCTGCTAACCGCGCGCAGCAGGCTGCGCGCGGCGATCCTCGACACGCTGCACGGGGCGAACATTGAGATTGTGTCGCCGACGTTCATGAGCCAGCGGCGCGTTGAAGAGCCGGTGATCGCCGAGCGATCGCGCAAGGACCCGATGGCCAAGTCGGCGTTCGAGTCCGTGATCTTCGACAAGGCCGAGGACGCCGAGCGCGTCGAGCGCGTGCGCGAGGCGCTCGAAACGGCCAAAGCGAAGGTCAAAGACCTCGAAGCGCAGCTCGGCGAGGCGGACGCGGACGGCAAGGCCGAGCTCAAGTCCGAGATCGAGCATCAAAAGGAACTCGTGGCGTACCTCGTCGGCAAGGTCGACCAGCTCGAGCGTTCGGACGCGGGCTCGGACTCGTGATCGAGCTCTCTCGCATCGTGAAGCGGTTCGGTTCGCACGCGGCGCTCGATGGCGTCGACCTCAGCATCCCCGCGGCGACCACGACGGCGCTGATCGGCCCCTCGGGCTGCGGCAAGAGCACGCTGCTTCGAGTCATCATCGGTCTGATTGAGGCCGACGAAGGCGAGGTCACGATCGAGGGTCGGCCGCTCGCGGCGTGGAACCAACGCGAGCTTCGGCAGCGATTCGGCTACGCGATCCAGTCGGGCGGGCTGTTCCCGCATCTGACAGCTCGGCAGAACATCGAGCTGCCTGCTCGGGCGCACCGCTGTGCGCTCAAAGCCGGTCGCATCGCCGAGCTTGCCGAACTGACGCATCTCGATCCGTTGCTGCTCGATCGCTTCCCTGCCGAGCTTTCTGGCGGGCAGCGTCAGCGGGTTGCTCTTGCGCGCGCGCTCGTGCTCGACCCGGACATCCTGCTGCTGGACGAGCCGCTCGGCGCGCTCGACCCGATGGTGCGGGCCGACTTGCAGCGCGACCTGAAGTCGTTGTTCGAAGAGCTGAACAAGACTGTCGTCCTCGTGACACACGACCTCGCGGAGGCGGCGTACCTCGCGCCGACGGACATCGTGCTGCTGCGTGAGGGCCGAATCGCGCAGCGCGGTGCGTTCGCGCAGCTCCGCGCGGAGCCGGCGGAGCCGTTTGTGACTTCGTTCATCGAGGCGCAGACGGAGCGGGTCGCGGCGCTCGTGGATGCAGCGCCGTGATCCGCTGGCTGCTGGTCATCGTGCTTGCCGCGTCGGCCGCGGGCCAGGAACGAGTCGTGGTCGGATCGAAGAGCTTCACCGAGTCGGCGATCCTGGGCCACATGCTCGTGGCACTCGCCGAGGACGCCGGCACCGATGCCGAACTGAAGTCGTTCCCGGGCTCGTCCGTCGCTTTTGCGGCGCTGCGTGTGGGCGAGATCGTCGCGTACCCGGAGTACACAGGCACGCTGAAGCGCGAGCTGCTGGCCGAGCTCGGGCTTGAGACCGACGACCAGCTGCGCGACGCGCTCGCGGGGATCGGGCTTGCGATCAGTGAACCGATCGGGTTCAACAACACCTACGCCATCGGCGTGACGCGCTCCACGGCGGATCGATTCAACCTGCAAACAATCGGCGATCTCGCGAGCCATCCAGACTTACGCCTCGCGTTCAGCAACGAGTTCATGAACCGCGGCGACGGCTGGCCCGGGCTGCGCGACACGTACGACCTTCCGAACCCCGCCCGCGGCATCGAGCACGCGCTCTCGTACCCCGCGCTCGCGCAGGGGCAGATCGATGCGACCGATCTGTACTCGACCGACGCGCAGATCGCGGCGATGGGGCTCGCCGTGCTCGAAGACGATCGCGGCTACTTCCCGCGGTACGACGCGGTCGTGCTGTACCGGCTCGATCTCGCGGAGACGAACCCTGCCGTGCTGGCGTCGCTGCTCAGGCTCGGTGGCGCGATCGATGAAGCGCGGATGCGTTCGTACAACGAGCGCGCCGAGCTCGGCGGCCCAAATGACCAAGGCCGGGTGCCGCCCGCCGTCGTCGCGGCGGACGCGGTGAACGAACTGTTCGGGCTCGATGCCGAGGCCGCGCCGCCGACGCTCGCATCGCGCGTGCTGCTGCGCACAAGGCAGCACCTCGTGCTGGTCGGCGTGTCGATGGGGATCGCGATCGCGGTCGCGCTGCCGCTCAGCGTTCTCGCGGCACGGTCGCGCGCGTTTGCCGGACCTGTGCTTGGGATCACCGGGATCTTGCAGACGATCCCCGCGCTCGCACTTCTCGTGCTGCTCATCGGTCCGCTCGGCATCGGCGCACCGACCGCGATCGTGGCGCTGCTGCTGTACTCGCTGCTGCCGATTGTGCGAAACACCCACGCCGGGCTGACCGGCATCCCGGGTGATCTGGTCGAGTCGGCCGACGCGATCGGGCTGATCGGCTTCGATCGGCTCCGCCGCGTCGAGCTGCCGCTGGCCTTGCCGACAATCCTCGCGGGCGTCAAGATCGCGGCCGTGATCAACGTCGGGACGGCGACGCTCGGCGGGTTTATCTCGGCCGGCGGCTACGGCCAGCCGATTTTCACGGGCATCACGCAGAACAACTTCGCGCTCATCCTTGAGGGCGCCGTCCCCGCTGCGTGCCTCGCGGTGCTCGTGCAGGTCGCGTTCGATGGGATCGAACGGCTCGTCGTCGCCCGCGGTCTGCGGCTCTAGGCGAGCGCTACCTACCATGGTGAGAACAGACCGCCGAGCGAAAGGCACGCGATGAACACCGATGATGTCCGCCAGAAGATCAACGCGATCGCCGCCGAGGGCGAGAACGTCACGCAGCGGGTGAGAGAAGTGGTCGAGTCGGCCGCTCGCTCTCTGGGCGACGCCGGGGCGGAGGGCCAGCAGCGTCTCACGTCGCTCGTATCCGCCGCCATCGACGGCGCTTCGAGCGCTGTCCAGGGCTCCGCGCCGGATCACGCCGAATCCACGCTCCGGCAGGTCATCGACGGGCTGGGCGATGGGCTGCAGCGCACCGCGAACGCGACCAAGCTCGCGGTCGAGGAGTCGGCGAGCTCGGGCAAGGCGTTCGCGACCGAAGATCTCAAGAACGTCGCCGAGGACTTCAAAGCCATCGGTCAGCTGATCGTCGAGACGGTCGAGAAGCACTCCAAGACGGCGCTCGGTCAGGCGACGGGACAGATGTCGAATCTCAAGTCGCACGCCGAGCGCACCGTCGAGGGGCTTCGGCCGGCCCTCGACGACGCGGCGGCCGCGGTGACGGGCGACGCGATGGGGCTCGCCGGGGAGACGGCCCAGGCCGCGGCGAACATCGCCAGAGAAGCGACCGGCTCGCTCTTCGGCGCCCTCGGAAGGGTGCTCGGCGATGCGGGCGATAAGATCAGCCCCCCCAAGAACAAATAGCGTTCTGAAGCGACGATCTCGCCTCGGTGCCTCATCGGCGGATCAGCCGCGGTTGAACAGCCTCGACCACACGAGCCGGCCGACCGCCAGCACCAGTGCACCGATGAACAGCGCGCCGGCCAGCCAGGCCAGGATGCCCGTGCTGCGGTCGAGACTGTCCGCGAGCACGAGCAGCGCGGCACCGACGATGAACGCCGCGAGCACGAGCGACCAGCTGATGTTCATGCTCGCGGTTTCGATCTCGTTGGTCAGCCGCTCTAGCCCTTTGTGCTCGAGATTGAGCGCGACCTGATTCCGCTTGACGCGTGTCAGCAGGTCGCTCACCTCGCCGGGCAGCTCCTCGACGAGATCCGCGTATCGCACGGCGGCGCCCTGGAACCGCTCCTTGATCGCGCCCACGCTGTAGCGCTGCTTGATGAGCTTCTCGACGTACGGCGTGACGAACGAGACGAGATCAAACTCGGGCGCGAGCTCCTCGGCCACGCCCTCGATGGTCGTGATCGCCTTGATGAGGTACACGATGTCGGCCGGGCACTGCAGCTTGTGGCTGCGCAGCACGTTGAAGAACTCATCGAGCAGCGTGCCCATGCGGAGGCTCTCAAGGGTGCCGCCCTTGAAGTTGTCGATGAAGTGGTAGACGTCGGTGCGGAAACCGCGGTCGTCGGCGAGGGTCGGGTCCGCGCCGCCCAGCGCGAGAGCGGTGCGCACGACTCGGTTGAGGTCGCCGTCGACGGTGCCGTGCACGAGCTGCGCGAGCTGGCGCATGGTCCCGGGGTCGATCAGGCCGGTCATGCCGCAGTCGATGAAGACGATGCCCACGGCGGGCCCGCCGCCCTCGCCCTGCGATTCGACATCAGGTTCGCCGCGGACCACGAACATGTTGCCCGGGTGCGGGTCGGCGTGGAAGAAGCCGATCTCGAGGCACTGCTTGAAGACCGCGTTTGCCGCGTGCTTGGCGAGGGCCGTGCGTTCCGCCCGCGGCAGCGTCTCGTAGTCCAGCTTGCTGAGCACATCACCCGAGACCTCTTCGAGCGCGAGCACGCTGCGGCGGGTGAGGTCGTGGAACACCCGCGGGAAGCCGACGCCCGGCACGTGCTCGAAGTCCTTGGCCATCCGCATCACGTTGCGGGCCTCGAGCTCGAGGTCGGTCTCGCGTTCGAGCTGCCGCGCGAACTCGGCGACCACGGCGTCGGCATCGAACCCGAAGTTCTCGAAATAGCTCCGCGTGAGCCGCGCGAGCCATTCCATGAGCTCGAGGTCGGCGCGGATGACCGCGCGGATGCCCGGGCGGAGGACCTTGAGCACCACAGCGTCGCCGGTGTGCGTCGTCGCGCGGTGCACCTGGGCCATGCTCGCGGCGGCGAACGCCTCGGTGTCGATCGTGGCAAAGGCATCTTCGACGGGCATGCCGTACTCGGCCTCAAGCCTTGCCTTGACGCCGTCCTCGCCCTCCCACGGGACAGGGGGGATGTCGCTCTGGAGCTTCTTGAACTCGATGGCCCAGTCGGGCGGGATCAGGTCGGGCCTGGTCGACAGGATCTGGCCGGCCTTGATGAACGTGGGCCCGAGCGCTTCGAGCAGCAGCCGCACGCGGACGGGCATCGGTTTGTCCGCCGCCTCGGGCGCGATGTCGACGCCGGTCACGCCCTTGATGACCTTGTCGAGCGTGGTCTGGGTGAGGAATTCACCAAACCCGAACCGAACAAGTGCGGTGGCGACGGTGCGGGCCCGCTGAGCGGTGCCGAGGGCTTGTGCGGCGCGGGCGGCGATGTCCATGCCGCAGGATACGTGGACCGCCGAACCGGGTCGCCTGAGGGCGATTCCGTTCCGTGCGGGCTTCCGAAATCGGCGAGTCAGCGCGTGACAAACGACCTGAATGTGGGGAGAATATTCGCACTCCGTGCGGCCGATCACGGCGGGTTCCTCGCCCTCGACCGCACCGCACGGGCCGCGGCAGCAACGGAATCGACGAGCAATCAGAGGAGGACGGTTGGCATGTTTATGCGTGTTGTCTACGACGAGATGCTTGCACAGGCAACGTATGTCATCGGCTGTCAACGCACCGGCGAGGCCGTGGTCATCGATCCTCAGCGTGACGTCGACCGGTACGTCGATCTCGCGGCCTCGCACGGGCTCCGCATCGTCGCCGCGGCCGAGACGCACATCCACGCCGACTTTCTTTCCGGTGCCCGTGAGCTCGCCGAGACGGTGGGCGCCGCCGTCTACGTGTCCGACGAGGGCGGCGACGACTGGGCGTACGAGTGGCTCGACTCGAAAGCCGGCGGCGGCTCGTACGACTACCAGCGTCTGCAGCACGGCGAGACGTTCTGGATCGGCAAGATCGAGTTCGAGGTCATCCACACGCCGGGCCACACGCCCGAGCACGTGTCGTTCCTCGTGACAGATTTCGGCAGCGGCGCCGACAAGCCGATCGCGTTCTTCTCGGGCGACTTCGTCTTCGTTGGCGATCTGGGTCGGCCCGACTTGCTCGAGACCGCTGCCGGGCAGACCGGTGCGATGAGGCCCTCGGCGAAAGCCCTGTTCCAGTCGCTCGAGACGCTCAACGACATCCCGGACTTCACGCAGGTCTGGCCGGGCCACGGCTCGGGCAGCGCGTGCGGCAAGTCGCTGGGTGCCGTGCCCTCGAGCACGATCGGCTACGAGCGCCGATTCAACCCGGCGATCAGGGTAGCCGAGCAGGGCGAGGACGCGTTTATCGATTTCATCCTCAAGGGTCAGCCCGAGCCGCCGCTCTACTTTGCGACGATGAAGCAGGAGAACAAGCGTGGCCCGCGGGTGCTGCGGGGTCTGACCATCCCGCCGCGTGTCACAGCGCAGACGCTGTCCTCGGTCGACGCGGCGGCGGACGTGATCGCGGACACGCGCGCGTGGGACGCCTTCCGGGCGGCGCACCTGCCCGGCGCGCTCTCGTTCCCGCTGACCCAGAGCTTCGCGACCGATGTCGGCTCGATGATCGCACACGAGAGCGATGTCTGGCTGGTGGTCGATTCGGCCCGGCTCGAAGAGACGGTCCGCAAGCTCGTGCGCATCGGGATCGACAACATCAGGGGCTGGTGCTCGCCCGACGACCTCGACGCGTGGTTCGCCACGGGCAACCCGTCCGCGACGATCGATGAGGCCGATGCCGCGACCGCGGCCGTCATCATCGAAGAGGCGGGCGGCAAGGTGCTCGATGTGCGGCGTGCGGCCGAGTTCGACCAGGGACACCTCCCCGGCGCCGTGAACATCGCGCACACCCGTCTCGCTTCGCTGCTCGACGACGTGCCGAGCTCGGCAGGCTCCGACGCGCCGCTGCTCGTCAGCTGCCGCAGCGGGACACGATCCGCCCGCGCGTGCGCCTTCCTCGCGCGGCACGGCCGAGAGGTCATCAACCTCCGCGGCGGCTACATCGCGTGGTCGCAGCGTGAGACGGGCAACGCCGACAGTGTTTCGGTCGAGCCGACGACGGTGCAGCAGCCCGCCGACGAGACGCCGGCATGAACATCTCGCCGAGCGACGCGGCCCGCGTGACAAATCTGGAGCCGCACGACGTCGCCGAACGCGTCCGGCGAGGCGAGGCGGTGCTGATCGATGTGCGCGAGCTCGACGAGATCGACCGCGAACGCATCGACGGCGCGGATGTCTCGCCGCTTTCGGTGTTCGATCCACCCGCGCTCCGCGACCGGCACAGGGACGCAACGCTGATCTTTCAGTGCCGCATCGGTCAGCGTTCGATCGCGGCGGCGCTCGCCTACGGGGTCGGTGACGAGCCGCTGTTCCATCTCCGGGGCGGCATCGAGGGGTGGAAAGCGGCCGGTCTCCCCGTGGTGCGGGGCCGCTGAACCGCGCTTGTACTGGCGGCCGGTCGCGCGCGCGTGCTGTAGACTCTGGGACGATGCTCTCGCAGGTCGGGCCATACCGGATCGATGGCGACCTCGGCCGAGGCGGCATGGGAGTTGTCTACCGAGCGACCGACACACGCCTCGGTCGCAGTGTCGCGGTCAAGGCGCTGCCCGCCGAGTTTGCCGCCGACCCGGCAAGACTCGAACGGTTCCAGCGCGAGGCCCGCACGCTCGCACAGCTCAACCACCCGAATCTCGCCGGCATCCACGGCGTCGAAGAGCAGGGCGGCAACCGCTACCTCGTGCTGGAATACGTCGAGGGCGAACCGCTGTCTGATCGGCTTGACCGCGGGCCGCTTCCGGCCGACGAGGCCGTTGACCTCGCGGTCCAGATCGCCGCCGGCGTCGAGGCCGCACACGAAGCGGGCGTGATTCACCGTGATCTCAAGCCAGCGAACATCATGGTTACACCGGACGGCCGGGCCAAGGTCCTGGACTTCGGGCTCGCACGATCGGACGAGGAGCGCAGCATGAGCGCCGCCGGCGATGCACCGACGCTCTCGAGCCCGGCGCTGCCGGGCGACCCGGGCAACTCCCCGACGATCGAGGGCGCGATCTTGGGCACCGCGGCGTACATGTCGCCCGAGCAGGCCAGGGGCAGACGCGCCGACAAGCGAACCGACATCTGGTCGTTCGGCGTTGTGCTTTATGAGATGCTGACCGGCGCGAGCCCGTTCGTCGGCGAGACCGCGAGCGACTCGATCGGTGCGGTGCTGCACAAAGACCTCGACTTCGATCGTCTGCCACGCGAGACGCCCGCGCATGTCCGCCGGGTGCTGGAGCGGTGCCTGCAGCGCGACAAGGCGATGCGCTACCGCGCTGTCGGCGACGCGGGGCTCGATCTCGCCCAGCCCCTGCCGCACGCCCAGAACTCCGCGGCCGAGCACCGGTCGATCATGCCGCTGGTGGCGGCGTTCACTGCCGTCATTCTTGGGCTCGTGGGCGCGCTGACGTTCACGATGCTCGACCGTGAGCAGGGGCCTGTCGCGCGGGCCGCAAGCCCGGTGCGCGCCAGCGTGATGGGGCCCGAAGGCTTTCGCATGAGCGCTGCCGCGATCTCGACAGACGGCCGGCGTGTGGTGATGATCGGCGACGTCATCGATCCGGAACGCGAGGACGCATCGCTGCGCGATATCGCGTACGTCCGCGATCTCGGCAGCGGCGAGACGCGACAGATCGGCGGCCTCCGCGATGTCACGCACGCGGCGTTCTCGCCGAACGGGCGGTGGGTCGTCTTCGCCACGCGCTCCGATCGAGGCGTGCTGCGCGATCTCTACCGCGCGCCCGCCAACCTCTCGGTCGAGCCGATTCGGATCGGCGCAATCCCGGAGTCCGGCGGCGTGTCGGGGTACACCTTCGCGTGGACGCCGACAAACGAGATCGTGTTCCTCGATGGACCCACGCAGCAACTTGTGCTACTCAGTGCGGCGACGGGCGACGAGGTCCGCCGTGTCCCCCTGGACCGTGACGAGGCCGACGGTCTGATCGGGTCGTTCTACGGCCCGCTCGGTAAGCACTGGGTGTCGGTGATCGTCCCGCGGTTCTCCGAGGGGACATACGGCGAAGACGTTTTCGCTGTCGATTTGCGCAACGGGGAGTCGAAGCGCGTCGTCCGCGGCGCGCGGAACCCGATCGGCCTCGGTAACGGCCGCCTGCTGTTCTCGCGAGGGTCTCAGATCTTTGAAACCGCCTTCGACACCGAGACGATGCAGACCCTCGGCGCGATCCGACCTGTGCACGGCGATCTCGCGACCGCCTACGCGTGGAGCCACGGTGCGTTCACGGTCTCGCAGAACGGCACGCTGGCCTATCTGCCCGGCGGGCTCCGCGGTGCACGCCGCACCGTTGTCCAGCTGGATATGCAGTTCAACGAGAGCGAGTGGTCGGACGAGAAGCGTGCATTTGAGGGCGAGGTCGCGATCTCGCCGGACGCGCAGCGCATCGCGGTCACTCTCTCCAGCCCTGGCGGCCTATTCGAGATCTGGGTCGCCGAACGCGATCGGCCCCGCTTCCGCCGGCTGCTGGCGAGCCGAGACCACGACTTCAACCATTCGGTTTTCACAGTCGATGGCGAATCGGTGTTGGCCGCCAAGTACGACCCGGATCTCGGCAGTGCGGGCGAGGTTGTGCGTGTCCGCTTCGATGGCTCGGGCGGTGTCGAGTCGCTCTACACCTCCGAGCCCGGCGCAAGCGCGATCCCCGCCAGCGCGTCGTCGGACGGCTCTACGCTTCTCGCCTTTGAGGTCACGCTCACCGGCGAGCGGCAGGTAATCGAGATCCCACTGGATTCCGCAGAGCCCGCCCGCGCCGTGCCGGGCTTCCATCGAACGACGTCGAGCCTGCGTCACGCGCCCGCCGGCGTGCCGCTGGTCTCGTACATCTCATCGGAGTCCGGCGCGCCGCGCCTGTTCGTCCGGTCGCTCAACGGCGGTGGGTTCGGGACACCGATCCCTGTTTCTGATGAGGATGTGATCGCCAGCGGCTGGCACGCGCCAATCGAAGGTGGGGCGGAGCTCTCGTACCTTCGCGCCGATCGGGCGGTGCTCATCCGCCCCGTGCTGACCGGCGGCGGCATCCGCATCGGCGAGCCGCGACGAACGGACATGGACGTCCCTGTATACCTCGACGTCGAGATGGCCCCGGGCATCGGAGGGGTCGCTGTGAAACGCGGCGACGACGAGGGACCGATCACGCGCGTTGACATCGTGACCAACTGGCTGCAGACGCTCGACAACTGAGCGTCAGGGCGCGCCGATCAGCTCGTAGGTTGTTGGTGCGTCGGGTCCGACCGGCAGGCCGAGCGCGAACACCCAGATGTAGAACAGCACCGTCCAGCCGATCAGCAGCGCGACGGAGTACGGCAGCATGGTCGCGAGCATCGTGCCGATGCCGAGGTCCCGCTTGTACCGCGTTGCGACCGCCAGGATCAGCCCGAAGTAGCTCATCATGGGCGTGATGATGTTCGTCGTGCTGTCGCCGATGCGGTAGGCCGCCTGGATGACCTCCGGGCTGTAGCCGATCGTCATCAGCATGGGCACGAAGATCGGCGCGGTCACCGCCCACTGCGCGCTCGCCGACCCGAGCATCAGGTTCACGAAGCAGCACATCAGGATGAACGGCAGGAACACGGCCGGGTTGTCGAGGTTCAGGCTGATCAAGAGGTCCGCGCCCTTGACCGCCAGGATCTGCCCGAGCCCCGAGTAGCCGAAGAACGCGACGAACTGCGCCGCGAAGAACACGAGCACGATGTACAGCCCCATGCTGCGCATCGCCTCGGCCATCGCGTCGATGATGTCGCGGTCGGTGCGCATCGTGCCGACGATCCGGCCGTACACGAAGCCGGGGATCACGAAGAACACCACGATCAGCGGCACAACGCTCCGCAGCAGCGGCCGGAATGCCTCGGCGCCGCTGGCATCAGGGTCCGGGTTCTGGAGCACGCCCCAGCCGGGCAGCCATCCGAGGATGCCGCGCGTCGCTTCGCCGCCCGGCCCGCCGAGCACGACGATGCCCAGCGAAACGAGCACCGCGCTCGCAGCGGCCCACGCGATGCCGCGCCGTTCTTGCGCTGTGACCGGCTTCATCTCTTGCGACTCGGCCGAGGCAGTGCGGATTGAGTCATCGCCCTCGCTCGCGTCGTACGTGCCGAGCCGTGGTTCGACGATGAACGTCGTCACCGCCCAACACACGCCGGTGACCAGGAACGTGCTCGCGATCATGAAGTACCAGTTGACAGCCGGGTGGACCTCGTACGCCGGGTCGATCAGCCGGGCGGCTTCTTCGGTGATGCCCGCGAGCAGCGGGTCGACCGTGCCGATGAGCAGGTTCGCGCTGTACCCACCCGAGACGCCGGCGAACGCGGCTGCCATCCCTGCAAACGGGTGCCGACCGAGCGCGTGATAGATCGCCATCGCGAGCGGAATCAACACGACGTAGCCCATCTCGCTCGCGGTGTTGCTGAGCACGCCAGCGAAAACAACGACCGCGGTAACGAGTTTCGGCGGCGCGCCGAGCACCATGCTCCGAACGACAGCGGTCAGCAGACCCGACTTGTCCGCGACGCCGACGCCGAGCAGCGCGACGAGCACCGTCCCGAGCGGCGCAAAGCCGGCGAAGTTGCTCACAATGTTCTGGAACGTCCAGCGCACGCCATCACCCGACAGCAGGCTCGTAACGACGAACACCTCGCCCTCCCTGCCGATGCGGGGGTCGTCGGCCGACAGCCCCGTCCACGCGAACACCGCGCTCGCGATGACAACGCCGAAGGCGAACAGCGCGAACAGCGTGACCGGGTGCGGCAGCAGGTTGCCCAGCCACTCCACGACGCCCAGAAGCCGGGCGATCGCTCCGCTTGGGGCTTGCTGCTTCGTTTCAACGGGGTAAGGGGCGTCGGCCATGCGACCAAGGTATCACGGGTCCGGGCTCGGCGGGCGCTTGCGCTTGACACGCCTCCGCCGGAACGACCGCCTTTCGGCCAGGGCCCGCGCCCCGGGGCTTTCGGCCCGCCACGCCAGGCTCCGCTCGTTCAGGGATGCGGCGAGCTCGGGCCCTTCACGCAGCATCGACTCCGCGAGTTCGATCGCACGCACAAGTTGTTCATCGCTGAGCTGCTTGTAGCCGACCAGCCGCCGGTCGAGATGATCGTACCAGCACCCGCCGAAGAGGTTGTCGAGCACGATCCGCATAAAGCAGTGGTCTTCGGAGATCGGCCAGCCGCCGCCCGGGTCGGACCGGGCGCGGTGGGGGAGTGCGAGCCGAACGAGGTCGAGGTAGCGCTCTTGCAGGTCGTAGCGATCCGGCGCATCATCGCCTTCTTGATCACCGGCCGGGATGCCCCGGCCCTCGAACAGCCCGCTCACCAGCCCCAGCTCCCCTCGATGCCCTTGAACGGGCCGACCACATCGGGCGTGATCCACCCGCTGTAGAACCCGCCGGGCTGCGGCTCGACGCGCTCGTCATCGACATAGCACGCGTCCATCGGGCCGGCGTACATCGAGATCCAGCCGGCGTACTCGGCGAAGCGCTTGGTCGGCCTCGGGTACGCGAACGCCACGCCCTGCGCGACGCGATCGCCGACGACCACATCGAAGTACTCGGCCTCGCCCTTCCACTCGCAGAACGAGGTGTTGCCCGTCTTCCGCAGCGCGTCGGCGTTGCAGTCCTCGGGCGGGAAGAAGTACACCGGAGGGTGGCTCGTCTCGAGGACCTTCACGCACCGGTTCGAGCTCGCGATGATGACGCCCGCGAACTCGGCCCGCACGTGCCGTGATTCGAGCTCGATCGCCGGCGGCCTGGGAAAGTCCCAGACACTCCGCTGGCCGGGCTCGATCGGGAGGGGCTTCGGTCGCGGCAGGCGTGGCTTCATGCGGTCGTGTTCGAGCGACGCGCCGCCTTGGACGCGACATCCCGCACCACGAGCAGCCGCTCCTCGGTCATGTCCGCGATCGCGGGCCGGATGCCCTCGCGGCCGATGCCCGAGTCCTTCACGCCGCCGTATGGCATGTGGTCCATGCGGAACGACGGCACGTCGTTGATCAGCACGCCGCCGACGTGCAGCGTGTCCCACGCGCGGTGCATGCGACGCAGGTCGTTCGTAAACACCCCCGCCTGCAGGCCGAAGCGGCTCTCGTTGACGTTCGCCAGCGCCGCGTCGAAATCACTGAAGGACGACAGCACCGTGACGGGCCCGAAGACCTCCTCGCGGTTCAGCTTCGCGTCCCTCGGCACGCCTTCAAGCAGCGTCGCCGGCACCAACGCGCCGTCGCGGTCTCCCCCGGCGAGCCGGGTCGCGCCGGCACCGATCGCGTCGCTGATCCACGAGTCGATGCGTTCGGCCGACTCTTCGTTGATCACCGGGCCGATGCTCGTTGCCCGGTCCTTCGGATCGCCCATGACCAGCGACTCGACTTTGGCCGTGAGCTTGGTCTTCAGCTCGTCGTACACGGCCTCGTGCGCGATGATGCGCTGCACGCTGATACAGCTCTGGCCCGACTGGTAGTACCCGCCGAACGCGATGCGCTCGACGCAGTCGTCGATGTCGACGCCCTCGTCGACGATGCACGCGGCGTTGCCGCCGAGCTCGAGCACAACGCGCTTCATGCCGGCGAGCCGGATCAGCTTCTTGCCGACGACGTCCGACCCCGTGAAGCTCATCAGCGCGACGCGCTCGTCGCCCGTCAGCGGCCCCGCGTCCTTTACCTCGCACGGCAAGACCGAGAACGCGCCCCTGGGCAGATCGGTCTCGGCCAGGATCTCGCCGATGATCAGCGCGCCGATCGGCGTCTTGTCCGCCGGCTTGAGCACGAACGGGCACCCGCACGCGAGCGCGGGAGCCACCTTGTGTGCCACCAGGTTCAGCGGGAAGTTGAACGGCGTGATGAACGTGCACAGCCCGATCGGCACCCGGCGCGTCATGCCCCGGTACCCCGCCGCCCGGCTGGAGATGTCCATCGGGATGACCTCGCCCCCGATGCGGACCGCTTCCTCGGCCGCGATCTCGAAGGTCTCGATCAGACGGTTCACCTCGCCCTCGCTGTCGCCGATCGGCTTGCCGGCCTCGACGCACAGCGCATAGGCGAGCTCGTCGCGACGCTCGGTGAAGCGATCGACGCAGTGCCGAAGCACGGCCTTGCGCTCGTACGCGCCCAGCTCGGCCATCGGGCCGACCGCGTCGTAGCCGGCTGCGATCGCCGATTCGATGTGCTCGCCCGACGCGAACGCCGTCCGCGTGGCGATCTCGCCCGTGTACACGTCGGCGACGGCGAGATCGGTGTTCGGCGTGATCGGCTCGCCCGCGAGGTAGATCGGGTACATATCCAGAAGCGTGGTCATCAGCGATCTCCTCAGATGCGGCAGGTGGTCTCGCCCAGCCGCTCGGTGAGCCGCATGTTCTCGCGGTAGTCAACGGGCGCAACAAGCAGCGACGGCCCCTTGTGATCGAGCGAGCGCTTCAACGCGGCACCGAAGTCCCGGCTGTTCTCGACACGCTCGCCGCGCCAACCGAACGACTCGGCCAGACCGACCCACTCCGGGTTGCCGAACGACAGGTCCACGTGCTTGCCGAACTCGGCTTCTTGTTTCCACGCGATCAGGCCGTACGACTTGTCCTCCCAGACGATCGCGGTGACGTCCTGCTTGAGCCTCGCGATGGTCTCCATCTCCTGCACGTTCATCAGGAAGTCGCCGTCGCCGCAGATCGCGACGCATCGGTCGTCCGGTCGGGCCAGCTTGGCGCCGATCAGCCCCGGCAGCGCGTGGCCCATCGAGCAGAAGCCGTTGGGGATCAGGCACGTGTTGGGCTCGTCGCACTGGTAGTGACGGCCGATCCACATCTTGTGCGCACCGACGCCCGAAAGCAGCACGTCGCTCGGCCCGAGCGCCTCGCGTGTGTCCCACAGCAGCTTCTGCGGCTTGATGACGCCCTGCGTGTCGTCGTCGGCGTACTCGCAGAACTCGTCGAGCATCGCCGATCGCACACCGGCCGCGTGCGGGTGCGCCTGCACACCGCCGCCCTCGGCGAGCCTGGTGCGCATCGCGTCGATCGCCGCGCCGATGTCGCCGATCAGCTCGATACCGGGCCGGTAGTCGCCGTCGATTTCTGCGGGCTCGACATCGATGTGGATAACCGCCGTGTTGTCGCCCACCCAGTTCGCGGGCGGGTACTCGACGAGGTCGTACCCGACGGCGAGCACGACATCCGCGCCCGAGAGCAGGCAGCCGATCTCGTCGCGCTGCTGGATGCCAATCGTGAACATGCACTGCTCGGCGTGGCGGCTGACCACGCCCTTGGCCATGAAGGTCGATGTGACGGGCACGCCGAGCGCATCGACGAACGCCCGGAGCTGCGACGACGACCGCGTGCGGATCACGCCGTTGCCCGCGAGCACAACGGGCCGCTTCGCGTTCGCCAGCACCTCGCAGGCCTCGGCGATCAACTGTGCGTCCGGCACGGGCCTGCGGTAGCGGTTGGGCTTGAGCGGCGACCCGGTCGCCTCGGAGCCCGCCGTGTCCTCGGGCAACTCGACCAGCACAGCGCCCGGCTTGCCGCCCCGGCAGATACGGATCGCCTTGCGGATCGTTTCGGGCACGGCCTTTGACGACCGGATCGATGTCGCCCACTTGGTCACGGGCTCGAACATCGAGACGACATCCATGATCTGGTGCGACTCTTTGTGCAGCCGATCCGTCGAGCCCTGGCCTGTGATCGCGAGGACCGGCGCATGATCCATGTTCGCGTCGGCGACGCCCGTCAGCAGGTTCGTCGCACCGGGCCCGAGCGTCGCGAGAACGGCCAACGGCTCACCCGTGAGCCGGCCGTACGCCGACGCCGCGAACGCCGCCCCCTGCTCGTGCCGCGTGTTGATCATTCGGATCGATGAGCCCTCAAGCGACATCGCGAGGTCCGCGTTTTCTTCGCCCGGCACGCCGAGCATGCACGGCACGCCCTCGGCCTCGAGGCATCGCACAAACAGGTCGGCGGTCGTTGGCATGCGTGAATCCTCCCCCGCGCATCGCGAGCGGCCGAACCCGGTCTCCGGGGTCCGTGGTCAGCGCATACTACAGCACGAGCGACAGCACCGCCCGGCTCGCATTCGGTCACGCGCCGCTGGGCGTTGCTTGAGCAGCCGCGAGCTCGTCCGCGTCGTCGTTCTGGTGCGGGCGTTCCGAGGTCCCGTCCTCGATGGACTCCGCCGCCCGCTTCATGCCGCTGAGCATGCCGCCGAAGACAATGTTGTGGAGCGGGAGCACCGCGTACCAGTAGCCCAAGCCCAGCAGGCCCTTGGGCCGGAATCGTGCGGTCATGATCAGCCGCTGCTTCGCGGCGTCCGCATTGCTGCTTTCTGTCGGCTCGATGTCAAACGATAGCTCGGCAACGCCCGGGACTTTCATCTCGGCCCGCAGCTCGAGCCGCTTGTCGCGCTGGACGTCGGTCACGCGCCAGAAATCGAGCACCTCGCCGTAGCTGACGGTCTCCGGGTGCCGCCTGCCGCGTCGGAGGCCGGGCCCGCCCATGAGCTTGTCCATCCAGCCGCGGAGGCGCCAGAGGTAGTCGGCCGCGTACCACCCGTGCCCGCCGCCGACCCGGCAGACCGCCGCGAACACCGCGCTCGCCGAGGCCGCGACCTCGATCGAACGCGAATCGACGAACACCGTGCCGCCGGCCCAGTTCGGATCGCCAGGCACGACGCCCGCCGCCGACCACGCCGTGGGCACGAGGCCCGACCGCGTCTTGTCCACCGCGCGCTCGATCGCCACGCGCGGCGCGATGGTCGCCCGCGGCATCAGCGACTCGGCGTTGTCGTCACGCACGACGACCTCGTTCCGCAGCCCCTCGGCCAGCGGCCTCGCGATCGCCGGGCTCACGGGCGTCACCAGCCCGATCCACAGCGAGCTGAGCTTGGGCGTGAGCACAGGCAGCGGGACGATGATCCGACGCCGCAGACCGAGCGCGTCTGTCATGTGGTTCATCAGCTCCCGGTACGTCAGCACCTCGGGCCCGCCGATGCCGATGCACCGGCCCGCCGTCTCCGGCGTCTCCAGCACACGCACAAGGTACGCGAGCACATCGATCACACTGATCGGCTGACAGCGAGTCTTCACCCACTTTGGGGTCACCATCATCGGCAGCCGCTCGACGAGGTACCGCAGGATCTCGAACGACGCCGAGCCCGACCCGAGGATGATCGCCGCGCGGAGCGTCGTGAGCGGCACGCCGGACTCTTCGAGAATCTGCTCGACCTCGCGCCGTGACCGCAGGTGCTCGCTCAGCCCCTCACCGAGCTCGCCCAGCCCGCCGAGATAGACGAGCCGCTCGATCGACGTCCCGCGGATCGCCGACGCGAAGCTCGTCGCCAGCTCCCGATCGCGCTCGGCGAAGCCGCCTGAGCCGGACTCCATCGAGTGGATTAAGTAGTACGCGGCGTCGCACCCCTGCGCCGCCTCACGCACCGCGTCAGTGTCGAGCACATCCGCCTCGACGATGTCTACACGCGGGTCGCCCGCCCACTCCCGCTCGTGCAGCTTGCGGCTCGAACGCACGATGCAGGTCAGGCAATAGCCGCGGTCCAGAAGCTCCGGCGCGAGCCGCCCGCCGATGTAGCCCGTCGCCCCGGTCAGGAGCACCCGTTGCGCTGCCGCGGCCATCACACGCTCCTCGTCGCGAGCTTCAGCGGCCCCAGCCTCACGCTGATGCTGATGCCCAGCGGCCTCGGGAACGACGGAACCCGAACCCGCCGCATCCGCCACAGCGCACGCACGGCCGAGAGGCTGAAGGGGAACTGCACAGTGATGCTCTGGTCGGCCGCCGCCGCGGTGAACGGCACGCCGTCACACGTCCCTGCGAGACGACCGACCACGATCAGTTTGGGTCGGACGCGTTGTCCCGTGTGCGGATCTTGATGGTGCCGTCGAGGTGCCACTCGGCGTGCTCGGCCGATGCGCCGGTGCCGCTCGGCACCTTGATCTGCATCTTGCTGAACTCGTAGGTGATCTCGGCGTTGCGGCCGGTCAGCCGGTCGTACAACCCGATCGCGAGATCGGGCCACGTCTTGGTGTGCTCGTCTGCCATGGTGCCCTCCTGCAAGCTCTGTCTGATAAGTTTGAACTACACAGGCTTCGGCGCACACGGCTTTACGGATGCAACGACCCGTATAGAAGACGCGGCCTGGTGTCGATCATGCTGTAAAGCGTTGATGCCAGGCGAGAGAGCCCGTGACCCGCACACCATCAGAGCAGAGAAGAAACTCAGAATAAAAAAAGAAGCACCGCATCGCAGTGCTCCGTTCAGGAAAGTGGAGACGATCGGGCTCGAACCGACGACCTCTTCCATGCCATGGAAGCGCTCTACCAGACTGAGCTACGTCCCCAGATGTCGCGCCGACGCGGCCGCCGGCAGGGCAAATAGTAAGTCCAACCGCCACGCGGTCAACCAAACCGGGGCACGACGGGATCAGTTCACGCCCCCGGCACCCCCGAGAACACGCTCGATGGCCTCTCGCACCCGTTCGAGCGAGATCCGATCGACCCGGCATCGGTCGGGATGATCGTTCGCCGATTCGGTGGCTGGAAGGCCCGGGTCGGCCGTCAGGATCATCTCCGGGCCCTCCGGCCGGGTCGGGATGGTCGTCCAGCGGTGGTCGGTGGGGCCAAAGAGCGTGACCAGCGGCGTGCCCAGCGCCGCCGCGAAGTGCCGGGGGCCCGTGTCGTTGGTGACCATGACCGCCGCCCGCCGGACCAGAGCCTTAAGCCCGCCGAGGGTCCCGCCGATCGCCGGCAGGCTCACCGGCTTCGTCTCAGCGAGGCCGACAATCTCCGCTGCAAGCTCGGCCTCGGCAGGCGATCCGTTGATGAGCACGGCCAGCTCTTTCTCGCGCACCAGCCAATCCGCCAACGCCGCGAACCGCTCCGCCGGCCAACGCTTGGCGAGGTTGTTGCCCCCGGGATTCAGGGTCGCGAACCGCTCGCCGTCGATGCCGGCGGCCCGCAGCAGCTCGTCCGCCTTCGCCTCGTCGGCATCGCTCACGCCGAGTTCCATCACCGCGCCCGCGGGCAGCCGATGATCGCCGCGAGCGTTCGCAGGCTCGAGTTCGTGGGGCGATGCACCGCACGGCGAATTCAGCAGCGCGCCCGCCGCGTGCCAGTAGTAATCAACGGCCGGCACCATCGCCCACGCACCATCGCGCGTCTTCGGCGCGCGCAGCTTGTGCGTCAGCAGCAGCCCTCGCCCGTCGCGGTCGTAGCCGATGCGCCTCGGGATGCCAGCCATGCGCGTGGTCAGCGCCGTCGAGAACGAGTTGGTCAGCAGCAGCGCCGTGTCGAACTGTCGCTGCCGGAGCTTCGCCGCCGAGTGCTTGTGGCCCATCATGCCGCCGGGGTGCGCAGCGATCAGCTCATCGAACGAATCGAGACCTTCCAGCACCGCGCCGACGCCCGGCTTGTGCAGCACGCCGATCGTCGCCCCCGGCAGCGCATCGCGGATCCGCCGCAGTGTCGGCGTGGCCATGACCACATCACCCACCCAGCTCGGGGCGACGACGACAAGCCGCAGGGGTGTTTCGGGTGGGCGTGGCACGCTCGATCATTGGCTCGCGAGCACGACCATCGCTGCATCCAGCACCGTTGCGTGCTCACCCCCAGGCCCGCACAGCAAGCACCGGTTCGCCGAAAGCCCCGCGTTCACCCCCGCCTCGCAGTCGCGTGGCATGTCGCCGATCAGCCAGCTCGACGACAGATCGAGATCGTGATCCCGCGCCGCCGCGAGCAGCATGCCGGGCCCCGGCTTCCGCCACGGGTGCTCCTTCGTGTACTCGGGCACGTTCCCCTTCGGATGGAACGGCACAAAGTACACCCCATCGATCAGCGGCTCGCCCGCCTCGCTGATCAGTAGCTCGCGCACCCGAGCGTTCACGGCCTCGACCTGGTCGATCGTCGCCGACCCGCGCGCCACGCAGCCCTGGTTCGTCACGACCACCAGGGCGAAGCCGCGGGCCTTCAGCAGCCTGCACGCCTCGAGCGCGCCCGGCATCAGCGCGACGAGGTCCGGGTCGTACAGATCCCCAGGCTTCCAACCCGCCGGCGGGTCCGAGGGCGGCGGCAGCGTCGTGTTGAAGATCAGCGTGTCGTCGCGGTCGAGAAAGACGCAGGGTCGCATGCGGCGACGGTAGACCTAGATCCGGAACGCCGCCCCGATCTTGATCGTCAGCAGCCGCTCCGACGAGCTCAGCTCCGAACCATCCACGTCGAAGCCCTCGTTGTACACAACAAAGATCTCCGAGCCCGGCGAGTACTCCCACCGCACGCGGCTGTTCACGCTCGCCCGGTTGCTCTGGTTGTCCCACTGCACAACGTTGCTCCAAGTGAGATCCGGGGAGAACTGCAGGTCGGCCCTGGACCGCAGGATCTCGACCTCGAAGTCACCCTGCGGCAGGTTCACATCGTTGTAAATGAACTCGGCTTCTGCCGAGAGCAGCGGACTCGGGCGCCATTCAATCCCGAGGGTTCCATCGTACCGCTCGCCGTCAAAGAACTCGCGGAATCCGAAGCCGCCAAACACTGAGAACGGCCTCGTTTCCGATGTTCCGAAGTCGAGATCGGTGCCGAACGTGTCGTACGTATCGGGAGTGATGACGACGCCCGGTGCGATCTCGAACGGGTCGTTCAGGTTGTCGCGCTCGAACACGAACTCGCCGCGGACGAAGTCTCCCGCGGCCGATTCAACCGTGACGCTCGGGAATGTCACCTCGGCCGTGCGCACGATGTCCGACTCGCTGGTGAACACATCCGCGACGGCCCGGATGTCGATCTCACGGACGAGGATGCCCTCAGGACGCCGAAAGGTCCGAGTGATCGATGCGATGTGCTCACGCTCGCCCGGGCGAGCAACAAAGCCCAAGCCAGGAACGAAGTTGTCGTCTACATGGGCGACAAAGCCGAAGAGCCGCCACTCATCCGAGCGGTAGTCGAATCGTCCGCCAACGGCGTAGCCAAGGTTGTCATCGCCGCCGTCGGGCATACCCGTCGGGTCGTCGAACGTCCCCTGGGCCCAGCCGCTGACCGTGAGCGCTCCGCCGGCGAACTCGGTCCGCACGAAATTGAAATCGCCGCCGAGAAGCGTGTTGCTGCCGCGGATGTCGGGCCTGCCGTTGGTCAGGATCAGCCCAACGGTCGAGTTGTCGAGCACGTCGCGCACGACGCGCGCAACGCCCAGGTTCTTGCTGCCAAGCTCGTCATCGTCCTGCATCTGCACGTTGAGCACGCCGAACCGCGTCCGGCCGACCCGGCCCGTGACGCGCCCGCCGATGAGGATGTCCTTGGTCTCACCGTCGACGATGCCGATGCGCCGGCTGAAGTAGGGCCTCGGGCTGCGGTTGATGCCGCCGAACTCAAAGATGCCCGCGTCCTCGAGGAAGAAGTCGCGCCGCTCCTCGAAGAACAGCGGGAAGCGCGTGAGGTTGACGCGTCGCTGATCGACCTCGGCCTCGGCAAAGTCGGTATTGAACGTGATCGCCGCGCTGATCGTGGGCGTGATGCGGTAGAACAGGTCGAATCCGCCGTCGGCCTCGGGCGGGTCGCCGTCGAAGCCGCCGCTGAGCAGGCCGAACGGCTTGAACGTGAGCCCGAAGCCCTGCTGCTGGCTGCCGTCGAATCCGCTGATCAGGCCCGCGGTGTCCAGGTCGGTCACCTCGCGCTCGCGTCGCGCACCGGACCATCGCATGATCTCACCGGTCCGCGGCGCGCGGCGCTCAACGTTGAAGCCCCACGCCGTCGCGTCCGGGTCAAACGGGATCGAGTCGAACGGGATGGCGAATTCGGCCGACCAGCCCCCGCCCTCGGCGTTCGGCGTCACCTGCGTCTCACCCCGCCAGATACCGTCCCACTCGAAGCTCCGCCGGCCGCCTTCGAGGATCGCGTCGATACGCGCCCCACCGGCTGCGAGCGCGAACAAGAAGCCGTTTCGCTCGTCGCCAAACGGATCGATCACGACCAGCACGGTGTCGTCGCCGTTCAGGCTCCCGTCGCGCGCCATCTCGACCGCGCGCACCGGGCCCTCGTCCTCGCACCGTACGGCGATGTACAGCGTGGACTCGTCGTAGGCCGCACGAACGACGGTGCGACGGTCGGGCGTCGCGCCCGCGTCGGGCTCGACCTGCGTGAACGCGTCTGAGCCGACGGTCTGCTGCCAGATCGGATCATCGAGCCGACCATCGATGATCGGCGGGACCTCGGCCCGAGCAAGCTCGAGCGAAGGCTGCGCGGCCGCGACGCCACAGGGAACAAGAAAGCAGACCAGCAGCGCACGCATCGGGGGCGATGCTAGCCCGCCGCCCTTCAATAGCGTTCGGCACGAAGCCGGATCAGAACGGAACCTGGATCGATGCGCTGCCGCCGTGCGCCTCGTACTCGTCGCCGAAGTCGCCTTCGTAGCCCACAACAAACGCGAACCCGTTCGAGGCCCGCAGGCTCACGCCCGCCAGTCCCGTGGTGTAATTGTCGATCGCGGCGTCCTCGAGAAAGTCGGTCCACGCGCCGCCGCCGTAGACGGAGAAGTTGTCCGAGACGTCCCAGTCGATCTTGCCGCCGAGCTTGAGGATCTGCTGCTCGATGCCCGGGTTGAACTCGACGTCCTCGACCGACAGCGTGAGCGACTCGTGAACGGTGTACTGCGCCACGGTCGCGAGGCTCACCGATCCGAAAACGAACTCGACGAGGTTGTTGATGCCGTAGCTATACAGGATGCCGCCCGCCGCGAAGTCGCGGCTGATCACCGTGTCCGCCGAGAACAGCGGCGTCGCCTGCCACTTCACACCAAACCGGTCGTCCTCATCGGGAAGCACGAACCTGATCGGCAGGCCCAGGTTCAGCCCCGCGTTGAAGATGTCGGCGCCCTCGACCTCGTGGTAGCCGAGCGGCACGCTCAGCACCGCCGAGAATCGGTCGTGGAACCGTACCTCGGTGCCAAGCGCGAGATCGAACGCGCTGCCCTCGAACCCGTCGGCCTCGAACGACTGCCCCCGGAAGTCGAGCCGCGTGCGGATGCCGCCGTAGTCGCGGAACGCTGTGCCGCCGGCCGACTGGAACAGCGACGGGGCCGCACCGTCGTCGATCGTCGGGTCCAGCGCCGGATCGAGCGCCGGATCGAGCGCCGGGTCGAGCGGGTCCACCGGGTTCTCGTCGTCGCCATCGCCGAACGGGTCGGCGTAGATGCGGTTCAGCTCGCGGTCCGTCGGCGTGACGTCGGCGAAAAGACCGAAGCGGAAGAAGTTGAATCGGGCCGTGCGCGCGGTGCTCGCGAGCGGGTTGCCGTCCGTCACCGCGACGAACGACTGCTGCGCCGCTGTCGAGAGGAACGACTCGATCGCGTCGGGGTTGTCTTCGAGAAAGAAGTCTTCGAGCTGCTCGCCGAGATCGCCGTCGGCCTCATCAAAGACGAACGTGTCGTTGGTCCCGAGCAGCGAGTTGATGACGAGCAGCCCGCTGCCGCTCGCGCCGCCCGACGGGTCGAAGGTGACGTTGATCGCGTCATCGATGCCGCCGTACGTGACCGAGGCATCGAACGCGACGCCGTCGAACGGGTCGAACAGGCCGTCCTGCTCGGCAAAGTCACTGAGCAGGTCCGGAAGGTTCGAGCCGCCGACCACCAGCGAATTGCCGGGGTTGCCGATCTCTTCGAGCGAGAACGAGAAGAGCTCGTTGTCCTGACCCGAAGCGGTCAGGGACACCGCAAGCCCGGCTGCGAGTGCGAAGCCCGAACGATGGTGACGCATGCGTGATTCCCCAAAAAGTGGCGGCAGCCGCTGCCGCGAGGTTACTCGAAGTGATCGGGTGTGCGGGCGCGACCTCTAGAATGTTGCGTGAGCGTCGTGCAGAGCCCGATCCCCGATGAGCCCAGAGAGGAACGTCTTGCGCGTCTGCTCAAGCAGGCACGTGCGCTGCCCGCGGTCCCGGGCGTGTATCTCATGAAGGACCTCAGCGGCGTGGTGATCTACGTCGGCAAGGCCGGCAGGCTGCCCGACCGCGTTTCGAGTTACTTCGTCCCCTCGGCCGACCTGGGCCATCACAAGCAGCCCATGCTCGAAGTCGTCACCGACTTCGAGACCCTCGAGTGCGAGACCGAGTGGGAGGCCCTGCTCACCGAGAACCGCCTGATCAAGGACACCCGCCCGCGCTTCAACGCCCGGCTCATCGATGACAAGACCTTCCCCTATCTCGTTGTCACCCAGAACGAGGACTACCCCCGCGTCTTCGTCACCCGCAACCCCGGCGGCCTCGACGACAAGGGCAACAAGCTCGACCACATGAAGAACGCCAGGGTCTTCGGCCCGTTCACCAACGCCGGCGCACTCCGCGAGGCCGTCCAGATACTGCAGCGGGTCTTCAAGTTCCGCACCTGCAAGCTCGACATCGAGGCCGGCCACCCAAAGAACCGCTACTTCCGGCCTTGTCTTCTGTACTCCATCGGCCAGTGCACCGCGCCGTGCGCCGACAAGGTCCAGGTCACGCAGTACCGCCAGGACATCGATCGCTTTACACGCTTCCTCGGCTCGAAGCGCAGCGCCATGCTCCGAGAGATGCGCGGCGAGATGCAGGAGGCGAGCAAAGGGCTCGATTTCGAGAAGGCCGCGACCTTGCGCGACCAGATCAAGGCGATCGAGCGCCTCGACGACCGCGCCAGCACCCGCGACGGCTGGCAGCCGGAAACAGAAATCGGCTACGTCGACCCCGTCAAGGGCCCCAAGAGCCTGCAGAAGACGCTCGGCCTCGAAGAGCCCATCCGCTGCGTCGAGGGCTTCGACATCGCCCACCTGCAGGGCAACGAGACCGTGGGCAGCAAGGTCTGCTTCATCGACGGCAAGCCTTTCAAAGACGAGTACCGCCGGTACAAGATCGGTAGCGTCGACAACGACGACTACCGCGCGCTGCAAGAGGTCGTCTCACGCCGCTACCGCGAGGCCGGCAAGGGCCACGAGCTCTACCCCGAGGTCATCCTCATCGACGGCGGCCTGGGCCAGCTCAACGCCGCCATGGAGGTCTTTGACGCGCTCGACGTGCACCCGCCCATGGTCGTCGGGCTCGCCAAGAAAGAAGAGCTGATCTACGTGCAGCGCCGGACCGAGCCGATCAAGCTGGGCCGCGAGAACCTGGGGCTCAAGCTCTTGCAGCAGGTGCGCGACGAGGCGCACCGCTTCGCCCAGCACTACCATCACATCCTGCGACGGAAAAAGACACTGGAGGGATGACCCCCCTGTACGCCGGAGGAGCGATCGTGACCAACCAGGCAGCACCACCCGCGATCCCACGGAAAGACGGCGAGCTCCCGACGACCTTCGGCACGCCGCCGGTCAAGGCTGTGCTTGTTCACCAGCCGGGCAAGGTCGGCAGCTCGAGCGTGTACCGTTCGATGCACCATTCGCTCCCGGTGCCCGCGTTCCAGACGCACATCATGAACCGCAAGCACCCGAAGCTCTCGGACGAGGGCGTGGACCAGTTCGAGACGGATACGTCGGTGCCCATCCACATCCAGAAGGTGCGCCGATTCATCCACCGGTTCCAGCGCAAGAACAAGCCGTTCGCCTGCGTCACACTCATCCGCGACCCGATCGCGAGGAACGTTTCGGCGTTCTTCCAGAATCTCGACTGGTACGAAGGCCTCGCCGATATGTCGGCCCCGCCGCCGGTTGAGCGGTACTTGGAGGTCTTTCTGAACGAGTGGGATCACGAGTTCGCGGACAAGTGGTTCGATTTCCACCTCCGCGACGCGCTCGGTGTCGACTGGTTCGCCGGAGGATTCGACCCCGCCGTAGGCCACGCCGCACGCGTTCACGGCAAGAACACGTTCCTGCTGATGCATCTCGAGCTCGACGACGCAACCAAAGAGCAGATCATCCGCGACTTCTTGAACTTCCAGGGCTTCCGCCTCGATAAGAGCGCGAACATCGGCGAGCAGAAGGCCTACGCGGAAATCTACCGCGCGTTCCGCGCCCTGCGGTTGCCCTCGGCATATCTCGACAGGATGTGCGACACCAAGGTCGCCACGAGGCTCTACGCCCCGGAACACATGGCACGCTTCCGCGCGAAGTGGGAGTGCTAGCCCCGCCCGCCGGTCGGACTTTCTCTCTCGGCAAGCCCGAGGCACCACGCCGGGCCATGAAGATCGAGCCCGGCGACAACGCGCGCCGTCCGCCATCGCTTCCGTAGCCCGGGCGGCTTGAGCTCGATTACCTCCCACGGCAGGCTCATCGCACGCATGCCGATCCGGCGCAGGGGCATCATCGGTGTGAGGTGCAGCCGCTCGGTGTCCACTGTCACATGCACCGAGAAACCGAGGTTGAACAGCCCGAGCCTGAAGCTCTGGTGCCGACGCGACTCGGCAGGCTCCAGCACGGGCACGGGCGGGTGAGCATCCGCGAGCCGGTTCCAGTTGCCGCCCGCGCCCCGGACCACCACCCAGACTACGACGGCGTCGACGAACACGAACAGGCCGATCACCAGCGCGAGCTGAGGCCCCGACATGGCTAATTCGAGGCGCGGCGGAGGAAGAACGCCGTGTACCCGCGCTCGTCCTTCCGCACCACGATCGGCACATTGAACGTCTCGGAGCGGAACCGCGTCCGGTCATCATCGTCGTCACGGAACCGCGAGTCGCCGATACTGTCGACGTAGACGGTCCGGTCGACGATCGCGTCGGCCTTCCCCAGGTAGCGGTCCGACCACACGACAAGGTCCGCACCGATCTCGCTCGCGAAATCGGCGAGCGAGCCGTCCCAGGGCCGGACCGTGTCTGTCGTCCGGAAGCTGCTGACGCCCACGACACGGATGTCCGCCGGGTCGGCCTGCACCTGGAGGTTCCGCAGCAGCTCGCCGCGGGCCTCGACCTTGGTCGGCTCGTCCCAATCCGATGGGTGCACATCGCTCTCGGCGGCGCGCGCCTGAGCATCGCTGATCGCCCGCTCCATCCGTTCCCACTGGACCTCGCGGACGTCAACGCGGGCCGTCTGGGGCAACGCCGCGATCGTGCCGATGGGGCGGTAGTTGTCGCGCCAGATGTTCTTGCAGCCGGCCATGCCCATCGCCGAGGCAAGCAGCCCGATGAGCAGCCAGATCGTGGTCAAACGTCGCATCATGAAGGAGTCTATCGGTCCGCCGCCCACCCTGACATGGGCCCGATGTGCGACTCGGATCCCGCCTACGACTCTTCCAGGGCCTGCCGGTACCGCGCCATCACCCGCGTTCGGGTGATCAGCCCGATCGGCCGCGGCGTCGAGCCGCCCGTGATCAGGCACAGGCTCGAGATGTCCGTCTCCGACATCTTGTCGACCACGGTGTCGAGCGATTCGTCGGGCGTCAGCGTGGGCAGGTCCGTCCGCAAGAGCTCCGCGACGAGCAACAGCGGGATCGCTTCCCGGTCGATCAGCGCCGTCCGCAGGTCCCGGCCCGTGATCATCCCGAGGTACACCCCGTCCGCGTCGGTCACGGCAAAGTCGGGCACATTGTGGTGCGCGTGCAGCGTGATCAGCTTCGCGAGCGGATCGCTCGGGAACACCGCCTCGTCCGGCAGCGGCTCGATCGGCACGCTTGTCACCGGGATCCGCCGAAGCAGCACGATGTCCCGCGCCGCGCCGAGCAAGACGCCTGCGCGCCGCAGCTTGAACGTGTAGATGCTGTCCCGCTCGATCACGCTCGCAAAGATTGTCGCGACCGTGGCGGCGAGCATGATCGGCAGCAGCACATACACATCGCGCGTCAGCTCGAACAGGATCAGGATCGCCGTGAGCGTCGCGTGCGTCGAGCCTGCGACGACGGCCGCCATTCCAACCAATGCGTACGCCGCGGGCGAGCCACCCTCTGGCAAGAGGCCCAGCCGTTCCAGCAGCAAACCGAACGCCGCGCCGGTCGTTGCTCCCAAGAACAGGCTCGGCGCGAACACACCACCAGACCCGCCCGAGGCGAGCGTGAGCGTCGTCGCGACCATCTTCAGCCCGACCAGCCACGCGAGCAGGCCGACCGAGCTCGCCAGCAGCTCGCCGCCGATGTACGCGCTCGGCGTGAGCAGCGTCGTGATGGGCTCGTACCCGCCGCCAAAGAACGCCGGCACGCTCGTCGCTCCGGGCTCGATCGATTCGATCGCGACGACGAACGCGATGCCAAGCAGCCCGAGCCCGAGCGCCCCCGTGATCGGCTTGAGCAGCACGGGGATCTTCCACGCGTCGTACGCGTCCTCGCCCCAGTGCAGCAGCTTGTTGAACAGTACCGCGACCGTGCCGCAGATCAGCCCAAGCACGACGTAGCTCGGCAGCTCGACCACGCTGAACGAGTAGCCGAACAGCTGATCCGGGTTCGCGAACAGCGCCTCGTTCTCGCCCAGGATTGCCTGCGTCGTCGCAGCGCTGAACACGCTCGCGACCAGGATCGGCGAGATGGCTTTGACCGAAAAGTCCTTGAGCAGGATCTCGATCACGAAGAACACCCCCGCGATCGGCGCATTGAAGATCGACGCGATGCCCGCCGCCGCCCCGCAGCCGACGAGCGTCGACATGTTCTCCCGGCCGATCCTGAGCGCCTGCCCGATCACCGAGCCGGCCGTCGCCCCGATCTGCACGATCGGGCCCTCGGTACCCGCCGACCCGCCCGTGCCGACGGTCAGGATCGATGCCACGGTCTTGGTCGCGCCGATCGGCCAGCGGATCACGCCGTTGTTCTTGATGAGCGCCTTCATGACCTGCGGCACGCCGTGGCCCTTCGCCTCGCTCGCGAACAGCCTCACCAGCACGCCCGTGATCCCCATGCCCACCACGGGCCAGAAGACGACCGCCCACAGGCTCTGCGCCTGCGAGTGCTGCACGAAGTGCTCGAGCTTGTGGAGCACGTGCGCGAACCCGACCGCGGCCACGCCGGTCAGCGCGCCGATCGCGGCGCCCAGCGCGACCATCGTCCAGTCGCCGAGCCCGCCGACGGTCGAGGGCAGCAGCCGGGCGAGGCCCCGGCGGGTCGTGTTCATGGGTTCATTTCGCACATCGAGGACTGTAGTCATTTGGGTCGAAAACTCGCCATACCGAAATTCGGCGCCGGCTGCTAGAAAGAGCACCGTATCCCGGGTGTGATAGAAGACTATCAAATGCACGGGTCGCGGACGTGATGCTCCGTGAGCTTCGGTCCATTCTGTGGAGTCTCAGACATGAAGATGGTTTCAGCTCTCACCGCCGTTGCTGGTCTCGCTGTTCTCTCCGGGTGCCAGACGGTGTCGCACGGCGGCAGCGCACGCACCGGTCATTCCGTCACCGAGGCCGATGTCATCGCCGCCCAGCAGACATGGGGCGAGGGCATCGTCGCCATCTCAAAGGTCCATACCGACGGCGGCAACTACACCGCCCGTGCCACCCAGCACATCAACGACCTGTACGCCTACCAGCTCGGCGACGTCATGTTCAAGCCGACCCTCGCCGCCGATGACCAGTTCCGCGAGAGCTTCGACGAGGCCCTGTCCTACTTCATCGGGCGCGAGGGCACCGAGGACGGTGGGTTCGCCATCAAAGGTTGGACCAATGTCCGCTGGCAGAACAACGCCGTCTACACCGACGGCGACTCGGCCATGGCCATGGGCAACTACTGGTTCACAGGTCCTGACGGCAACGAGATCAAGGTCGAATACACCTTTGGTTACATCGTTGATGAGAACGAAGAATTGCGAATCAATTTGCATCACTCCTCGCTGCCCTACAGCGCAGGCTGACTGGGCCTGAATTTGTCGGCAAAGCGGGCCCGATCGGCGCAGAGCCGGTCGGCCTCATTCCATCAAGAACTCGTTCCAACGCCGCTTTCGAGCTCTCTCCCCGCGGCTGCGCATTGTGTGCGATCTGATCTGCGCGGCGGCATTGCCGAAAACCCGACATCTCGTGCCGAAAATCCGATCTGCTCCTGACACTGGGCGCGCGCTGGCGTCGAAGTACCGGCCATGCGAGTCCGCTTGCACTGACTCGATGAGAGGAAACCGGTTCCGGAGGACGACACATGAAGGCAGGTATGTGTGGGACAATGCTGTTCTCGACCGTGGTTGTTGCCGCGTGCGCCGTGGCGCAGCCCGTGGGCGATGCCAGCACGGACGTCGTCACCGCCAAGGAGCAGTCCGCCATGACGCCGGCCCAGGTGCTCGCCGATCTGAAGGCGGGCAACGAGCGTTTCGTCAGCGGCAACAGCACCGACCAAGACTGGCTTGCCCAGGCCGCGACCACCGCCGCCGACGGCCAGTTCCCGAAGGCCATCGTGCTCAGCTGCCTCGACAGCCGCGTGCCTGTCGAGATCGTCTTCGACCAGGGCATCGGCGATGTCTTCGTCGGCCGCGTCGCCGGCAACTTCGAGAACGTCGACATGCTCGGCTCGTTCGAGTTTGGCACCGCCGTCGCCGGCTCCAAGGTGATCGTCGTTCTGGGCCACACCGCTTGCGGTGCCGTCAAGGGCGCGATGGCCGGCGCTGAGCTCGGCAACCTGACTGCCACGCTCGACAACATCGAGCCGGCCATCGCCGACGCCGGCGGCAGCGTCTCGGCCGACAACGACAGCGACGTCACCCGCGTCGTCGAGGCCAACGTCCGCCGGACCATGACCGACCTGACCGCGCGCAGCGAGGTGCTCGCCGGGCTGGTCGAAGAGGGCAAGCTCATCATCGCCGGCGGCGTCTACGACCTCGCCACCGGCCAGGTGAACTGGATCACGAACTAACGCAAACGCGTGACCACACGGTGAACTGAATGTCTTTCGGTGGCGGAGGCTTCCAGCCTCCGTTGCCTTTTTTGAATCAAGCGAACCACTGAGGCTGGAAGCCTCCGCCACCAGAGCACATCAGAGAATCCCCGCCGCGCCCTTCAGCGATTCCAGCTCTTCCTCGCTCTCAACGAGAAGCTGGCTGACCTTTGGCGCTTCCGCGAGCGGCTTGCCCTTCTCATCGGTCAGCGCCTCGCCATCAAGCGTCCGCAGGATCGGCAGCGGGTGCTCTTTCATGTGGTTCTTGAGCGCGAGCTCGAGAGCCTTCTTCTTGTCCTCGTCCAGCTCGGCCCACTTGCCGCGGCCCCGGCACTTCGGGAACCGGCTGCACCCGAGCCAAGGCCCCCGCGCGCCGTCGCGCAGATTCAGAGGGCTTTCACACGTCGGGCAGGGCAGCTCGGTCTCAAGCGGCGGCGGCGCCTTCGGCGCGGCGTACCCCTTCTTGTCGATGTTCACGATCACGCCGACCTCTTCGGCCTTCTCGCCCTCGAGCAGCGGCGTCGCAAGAAAATCGCCAAACCGGCCCGACTTCTTCACCAGCGGGCGACCAGTGGCCGGGCACGCGATGTTCACGTACTCCGCGAACTTCGGCTTCCCATCGCGATCGCACGGCACCGCGTAGGTGCAGTCCGGATACTTCGTGCAGCTGAGGAATCTGCCGTTCTTCCCGAAGCGGTAGCAGAGCCCCGAGTCGCACGTCTCGCAGCGGTACTCGTCGGGCGCGGGCACGATCTCCGCCTTGGCGTGCTGAAGCTCGTCGTGCGCACGCTCGAGTGATTCTTTGAACGGGCCGTAGAACTTCTGGAGCATGTCGATCCAGTCGAGGTGCTCGTCCTCCACCTTGTCGAGCTGGCTCTCCATGTCGCGCGTGTAGCCGAGGTCCATCAGCCCCGGGAAGGCCTCGACCAGCTTGTCGGTCACGACCTCGCCGAGGTCGGTCGCGTGGAACCGCCGCTGGAGCTGCTCGACGTAGTTGCGGTCCTGGATGACGCTGATGATGCTCGCGTACGTCGAGGGCCGACCGATCCCCTCGCTCTCGAGCGTCTTGATCAGGCTCGCCTCGGTAAACCGCGGCGGCGGGCTCGTGAACTTCTGCACGGGCTCAACCGCAAACGCGGACAACGCATTGCCCTCATCAACCGCCGGCAGCGTCTGCTCATCGCTCGACAACGGCACGCCCGCGACTTTGTAGAATCCGTCGAACACCAGCACGCGTCCGCTCGCCTTGAACGTCAGGGGCCTCGACGCATCCGTCCCGCCCGTGATGAAAACGCCCGTCGAATCCCACTGCGCTGGCGTCATCTGGCACGATACAAACCGCTCCCAGATCAGCTTGTAGACCTTGAACTGATCTTCGGTCAGCGACTTCTTCACCTTGTCGGGCGTGCGAGACGGATCCGTCGGCCGGATCGCCTCGTGGGCTTCTTGCGCGGCCTTGTTGCTGCTGCTAAAGAAGTTGGGCTTCTCGGGCAGGTACTTGTCGCCGTACGTGACCTTTACGAACGCGTGCGCCGCGTTGAGCGCCTCGCCCGCGATGTGCGTCGAGTCGGTACGCATGTACGTGATCAGACCGACCGGCCCCTCGCCGGGGATGTTCACGCCCTCGTACAGACCCTGCGCCGCACGCATCGTCCGCTGCGCACCGAAGCCGATGCGGTTCGATGCCGCCTGCTGGAGCGTCGATGTAATAAACGGCGGCGGCGGCCGCGTGCTCGTGCGTTTCGTCTCGATCTTGCTGATCGACCACGGCACGCTCGGGTCGGCCGTGCCCGAAATCGTCCGCAGAAACCTCGCCGGGCCCTTGCCGTTCTTGTCTTTCTTGACCGACGACTCGACGCCTTTCAATCCTGCGAGCTTCGCGACCTCTTCGACGCGTTTCGTGAGGTCAACCGGGTCGGTATCCGCCGAGCCAGGCGCCGAGATGTCGAACTTGTCGCCCGCAAACTCGACCAGCTCAGCCCGGATCGCGCCCTCGCCCCCGAGCCACGCGTTCCGCTCCTTGATCGTCGGCCCGTTGCCTTTGGAATCGCGCTGCGACGCAAACTCGGCCCACGACTCAACCAGCGCCGCCGCCTTGCTCTGATCGAGGGCGAAGTTCGCGCTCATCTCCCATCGCTCGTCCGGGATAAACGCGTGGATCTCCCGCTCGCGCTCGACGACGAGCCGTACTGCAACTGATTGCACACGCCCTGCGCTTAGCCCTCTCGCCACCTTCTTCCACAAGAGCGGCGACACCTGATAGCCCACGATCCGATCCAGGATGCGCCGAGCCTGCTGCGCGTTCACGCGATCAACGTCGATCGGGTGCGGGTTGTCGAACGCCTTGGCGATCTCGTTCTTGGTGATGGCCGCGAAGATCACACGCTTCGCCTCGCGCGGCTCGATGCCGAGCTCCTGCGCCAGATGCCAGGCGATCGCCTCGCCCTCGCGGTCGAGGTCGGTCGCGAACCAGATGTCGCCGCCGGTCTTCATGACCTCCTTGGCAGCCTTCTTCAGATCCGAGACCACGGCCTCCTTGCCGTTGAGCACCTCGTAGCTCGGCGTGAACCGCTTCTCGATATCAACGCCCGGCACCGGCTGCTTGCTGCCCTTGGGCGCCTTGCTCGGCAGATCGCGCACGTGCCCGACGCTCGCGAGCACGAGGAAGTCGCTGCCGAGGTACTTGTTGATGGTCTTGGCCTTCGCCGGCGACTCGACGATGACCAGCGACCGGCCCTCGGCGTCGCCCTTCTTGAAGCCCAGGCCCTTGCCCTTACCCGAAGGCCGGCGACCCGAGACCTTCTTCGAGGCTGCCTTCTTCGAAGCGGTCTTGGAGGCCGTCTTCTTGGCAGTCTTCTTCGTCGATTTCTTGGTGGTCTTCTTCGCCATGGGGTGGGTCGCGTCGCCGCCAATCCTTCTATACAGCCTCGGTCCGGAGCCCCGGACCAAACGGCCCGCGGCCGGCGATGTCAAGCGGTTGGCGGCCTACAAATGTTCCCGGCCGGCCCGATCCGGCTCGAGTCATCAGTCTGCAAGTACTGAAACAGAAATACCTTGCGCGATATCCGCGAGGGGCCGATCCGCCGGTCGGACGACCCGGGCCCCCGGCGTCGCGGCGAGCCGACGCATCCACGTCCGCTGGTTCTTGGCGAACCGCCGGGTCTCGATCTTGGTCTGCTCGATCGCCTCGTCGAGCGTGCAAGCGCCCGCCCCACTGGAATTCAGATGCCGGAGCACCTGCTTGGTTCCGAGGGCCTCGCGGGCGGTGGGGCCGAGCCGATCCGCGAGCGCCCGCGTCTCGGCGACGAGGCCGTCTTGGACCATCCGCTTCACCCGCGCGTTGATGCGAGAGTTCAGCTCGGGCACGTCCCAGTCGAGGATGACCAGCCGGCGGTCCGACCGGTCGGCCCCATGTCGGCCGGGTTCCCGATCCCACTGCTTCTGCATCGCGCTGATCGGCGTGCCGGTGATTCGGTAGACCTCAAGCGCCCGGATCGTCCGCCGATCGTCGTTGGCGTGGATGCGCAGCGCTGCTTCCGGATCAACGCGTTCCAACTCGGCACGCCGCGCGGCCGCGTCCATCGCCGCAAGATCTGCCCGGATCGACTCGTCTGCGCCCGGCCCTTCGAATAATCCATCCTGCAGCGCCTTGATGTACAGATGAGTCCCGCCCACAACGATCGGCACGGAGCCCCGCCCGCGGATGTCATCGATCGCCGCCTCTGCAAGACCCAGCCACTGTGCGACGGTGAACCGCTCCTCGACATCAACCACGTCGATCAGATGATGCGGCACACCCTTCCGCTCCTCCGCCGTCGGCTTCGCGCTCGCGATGTCCAGCTCGCGGTACACCTGAAACGCGTCGGCCGAGATGATCTCCGCAGACATCCCCCGCTCACCGAACGCGAGCGCGACCGCCACCGCGAGATTGGTCTTGCCGGAAGCGGTGGGGCCGCAGATGACCGGGAACTGGCCCATACTCAGAACAAGCCCAGCTTCTTCGTGCCGAAGTTCGGTCGCTTCGGGTCGTACATCATCGTGGGATCGAAGCGCTTCCAGCGTTTGTCTATTTCTTTGGATCCCTTCTTCTTGATCAGCGCGAGCTCCTCTTGATAGATCGGCACGAGTTCGAGCAGCGTGATCGTGCCCTTGCCCTCGCCGACGGACATGGCTTCCTTCGGAATCGATCGCGGGATCCGCACGTACCAAGCACAGAAATCCACACCAGGAGCGAACGGATCGGGCTTCGGGGAGTCAGAGATTGTGTGCCCCGGCGCAAAGAACGTCCCGAACATGGCTGGCATCCTGCTCACCATCGTCATCTGCGACAGCGGGTAGTTCTTCGCCAGCCACGCCAGCTTGCTTGTCTCGTGCTCGGCGGGTGTCGGCGGTCGCCAGTACTTGGGCAGATGCTGGATGAACTCAACCAGGCGGGGCGCGTCCGTGCCAGCAGGCACGTTCATCGGGAGCGTGCTGATGCCGCTCGTCACAAGGGTCACGCAGTCCAGCCGGTTATTCGGCAGACACATGTGACGCAGAAGCGGGAAGTAGATCGATTTGGCTTCCTCCATCGTCGCTTCCACGGGACCAAACCATTGCGCGACGTGGCGAGCGATTGCCTGTGTGACGGCTGGGTCGTTCTCTTTCAGGGGCGGCACGTCGCTCGGAAGCGCATGCTGAACCTGGATCGAATCGGGTGGCGTCATGGGGCGTTCTCCTGCGGGAGGTTTTGGTCACGGAAACCCTCAGTAGGATCCTACCATGCAGACATGCCCCTCCCCCGCGTCGCGATCGTCGGCCGACCCAATGTCGGCAAGTCCTCCCTTGTCAACCTGATGGCCAAGGCCAAGGTTTCAATCGTCGACGATTTGCCGGGCGTGACGCGGGACCGGGTCTCGGTGATCGTCGACATCGAGCACCCCGAGAACGCCGGGCCCACGAAAGCCATCGAGCTGATCGATACCGGCGGCTTCGGCGTCTACGTCGCCGAGGGCCAGCAGTTCGACGACGCCGGCAAGGACTTGGCCCAGCTGACCTCCAAGATCGAGTGGCAGATCGCCGAAGCCGTGGGCACCGCGGATCTGGTGCTGTTTGCGATTGATGTCCAGGCGGGCATCACGCCGCGCGACGAAGAGATCGCCAAGATGCTCCGCGAGCAGCGGCTCGGTCGCGAGCGTCGCCGCGGCGCCGATGCGGTGCCCGTCGTCGTCGTCGGCACCAAGACCGACGGCCCGAAGTGGGAGGTGCACGGCTACGAGCTCTCGGCCCTTGGCTTCGGCGAGCCCCTGATGATCAGCTCGATGAACAACTACTTCCGTCGCGACTTTCTCGACAAGCTCTACCAGCTCGTCCCCGATGTGAAGATGGAGCCGGACGAGAAGCGGTCGAGCGATCTCAAGCTCGCGATCGTCGGCAAGCGCAACGCCGGCAAGAGCACGCTCATCAACCAGCTCGCGGGCGAAGAGCGTGTGATCGTCAGCGAGATCGCCGGCACCACGCGCGACGCCGTCGACGTCCGCTTCGACTTCGGCGACCGCTCCATCACCGCGATCGACACCGCCGGCCTGCGCAAGAAGTCGTCATTCTCGGGACGCGTGGAATGGTGGGCGCTCGATCGGCTTGAGAAGTCGCTCAACCGCGCCGATGTAGCGCTTTTCATGATCGACGCGACCGAGCGCCTCAGCCACGTCGACGACCAGCTCGCGAAGATGGTCATCGAGGCCGGCACGCCCGCGGTCGTTGTGATCAACAAGTGGGACGTCGCCGGCGGCACCATCGGCAAGAAGGGCCGACCCGTCACGCCCGAGGACTACGAGGAGTACCTCCGCAAGCACCTGCGGGGCCTGGGCTTCGCGCCCATGGCTTTCATGAGCGCGAAAGAAGGCACGAACGTTGAGGGCGTGATCGACCTCGCGTTTGAGATGGCCGAACAGGGCCGTACGCGCGTCGGCACCGGCGAGCTGAATCGGCTCATCGGCCGGCTCATGGAGACCCGCGGCCCGTCGAACAAGCTGGGCCTGCGGGCCAAGATCTACTACGCCGCCCAGACCGGCACCCGCCCGCCCACCATCACCATGGTCGTCAACGACCCAACGATGTTCACGCCCATGTACCAGCGGTTCCTGATGAACCGCTTCCGCGAGGAGCTGCCGTTCGGTGAGGTTCCGATCCGGCTGCGTATTAAGGGTCGCAAGCGCGACGGCAAGGGCAAGGCCAAGTCATACGACCCGCAGACGGCCGCCGAGTTCGCGCCCGAGCGCGTGACTGAGATCGACCTGAGCCAGACCAGCGAGGACGATTTGGTCTTCAGCGATGCCGACTGGGCCGCAGCGGGGTCCGACGAGCCGGTCGATGCCGAGGCGTATTTCGAAGACGACGACTGATGCACGTACAGATGGAGTGACCGATGATGCACGCCGCGATCGCAACGATGCTGGCTTCCCTGATGCCGCAGCCGACGATTGATGCCGACGACCTCGCGTTTCTCGCCGGCACGTGGCGCGGCGCATCCGGCCCGATGATCTACGAAGAAACCTGGCTCCCGCCAAGAGCCGGGAACCTCACCGGCGTCTTCCGTCTTGTGTCCCCCGACGACGGCGGCACGCCGACCGTGAGCGTGGTCGAGATCGTCACCATCACGGAAGACCCGAGCTCCAACGACCTCGTGTACCGGCTCCGGCACTTCAGCACCGCGCTGATCCCGTGGGCGACCGAAGCCGACGGGCCGATCGAGGCCGTGGTCACGCTCGGCGGCGAGCGGCGGGTCCGCTTCGAGCCGACGAGCACGGACTGGGGGATCAAGTCGTTCGAGTACGCGGTCGAGGGAGACCTGCTGACCGCGATCGTGCGGTCGTCCGAGGACGACCAGCCGCCGTTCGAACTCGTCTTCCGCCGCGTCCCGGGCTGACGCGTCGTTCGGCCGGATCGGAGTGTTCCACAAATGGAAAAGGGGCCCGGCACGTGCCGAGCCCCTTCGAGTCATGCACTATCGCTGCGTGCGTATCAGCAGCCGGCGTTGAAGTTCGCGACCCACGCGTTGAAGTCACTGGGCTTGCACTCGCCGTCGCCGTTCTGGTCGCACTCGGCCGAGCCCGCGTTGAAGGCCGCGACCCAGGCGTTGAAGTCCGCCGGGGTCAGCTCGCCGTCGCCGTTGGTGTCGGCGAGGCACGCGTCGTCGCATGTGAACGCGCCCAGTCGGAAGTCGTCGAGCGCCGATTCGGTGATCGATGCGCCCGCGACGTCGCGGCTCGTGAAGCGGAAGACCATCTGCGACGTCGGCGTGATCAGGCTGCTGAGCGCGAAGCTCCGCTGCTCCCAGTTCGACGTCGAGCCGATCGACTCGACAAGCGTCCAGCTCGAACCGCCGTCGTTCGACACCTCGACCGTGAGCACGTCGTTGGCCGAGTCGTTGGTCTGGTGCCAGATGGAGTAGCTGACCTCGGCGTTGTCGATTGACGACGCGTCGTAGACCGCGGTGGTCAGCGTCACGATGCCGCCGTCGACGTCGGCGTTGACACCGTTGTCGGTGACGTACGCCTGTCCGGACCCGTCGGCGTCCACGGACGGATCGCTCCGGCCGTAGTCGCCCGGCACGACGCGCTGCCAGTCGCCGGTGGTGACCGAGGCCTGCGCCGTCGCGGTCCAGCCGGGGGCCGTGTTCATGTCGAAAATCTCGCCCATAAACCCGTCGGCGATGCGGGCCTCGATGCCCGAAGGGCCGGTGTACGTCTCGCCGTCGGTGCCCTGGATGCTGAACGCGAGCGACGCGATGTCGGCGCAGTCGCCGCCGGGCAGCGTCACGCTGTAGCTATCGCCCCCGCTGTACGCGAGCGGGATATTGACGAACCCCGTGCTGGTGGTGTACAGCAGCGTGGCCGTCGATGGGACGGGGTTGATGTCGTTGCCTGTCGTCACGGTGACATCGATGGTGGTGCCGTTCTGCGGGATGAGATCGGGGATCCCGCCCGGGAAACTGAACATGGGGCCCTGCGGGAGGCAGACGCCGGTCGGGTTGGCGAGCGCGTTCTGGAGCGCGGGGTGGCCGCCCCATGTGCCGTGGTTCTCGCCGCCGCTGGTCGAGCATCCGCCGTGCGTGTGGATGCCGATCGCCAGGCCGGTGTCATCGTCGAGAACAGGCGAGCCGGAGTTGCCGCCCGTGGTGTCCATGCCGTAGTCGAGCGCGTTGCCCGACAGCGAGAAGAACGGCCCCGAGTGCGTCTTCTGCACGGCGTACCACGAGCAGGGCGCCAGCGACGACGAGACCGAGCCGTAGCCCGTCACGCGTGCGGTGGTCGTGCCGCTCACACTGGCGGGCGCGAACGTGTACCACTCGCCCTGCGCCTGCCAGGGCAGCAGCCCCGTGTTCGAGTTGGGGAACACACCGAGGTAGCCCCAGTCGCTGCCGACGCCCTGGCCGCCGTTGGTCTGCTGGCTGGCCGCGTCAACCGCGTACTGGTCTTCCGGGCCCGGGTGGTTGATGCCGCCGAACGAGCAGCTGTTGTCCGACAGCGGGACGTTGAACTCGATCACGTTGATGTTGCTGTTGCCGTTCGGGTTGCAGTGCCCGGCGGTCAGGAAGCAGTGCTCGCTGTCGTCGATCATCCACGCCGTGCATCCGATCGGCAGCGCCCGCGCCGCCCGCGGGTCGCTGGACAGGATGCGGTCGTCCGTCGATCCGCAGATCGACTCGGCGGGCACATTAACCGGATCACCCGCGATGACCGAGCTCATCGTGAGCTCGTTCACACCCGTGCCCGGGTGCGCGACAAGCTCCACAATGACGGTGTCGCCGTTGAAGTACGCCGAGGTGTAGCCCCACTGCTGCGCGGAGGTGCGGTCGAGGTACTGCACCGCGCCGTCCTCGAGCGAGGTGATCTTCAGGTACGACGCGTTGTTGGCGTCGCGCGAACCCGACAGCGTCACCTCGTTGAATGTCAGCCGCAGCCAGTCGGCGTTCGGCACGCTCACGACCTCGGTGAAGATCGTCGTCACCGAATCGCCAACGTTCTGCACGAGTCCCGAATCTACCTCGATCTCGGCATCGAAGCTTCTCAGCGGATCGGTGACAGGGTTTGCATCGCCATGCGCGGTGCCGCAGAGCGCCACGAGCGCCGCACACGTTCCAAGTCCCTTGAGCATCGGTGTGATCCCTTTCTGTTGGCTAGCGGCGCGCGTGACATCGCGCCCGGCGAACAAAGCATGCCGTGGTGGGTCTTCTCGGTTCCGCCGGCGTTGCACAACCCCGGCCGAGACTCGTCCCAGCACATCGCCGGGCCGAGCTCGACGTTCAGACTACCAAGTTGTCGTAGATATGGGAACCCGCGGGAGACGATCCGTGAAAAAGGTTCCGATCAACAAAGGATGTTCCGGTCGTTTTAAGGCCGTCGTTCTGCCGCGTCACGACCGCCTCGCCGGCGGCGGTGCGGGCTAGCAGCCGGCGTTGAAGTTCAGGATCCACGCGTTGAAGTCGCCCTGCGTGCACCGGCCGTCGCCGTTCTGATCACACGAGGCCGAAGCCGTGTTGTACGCCAGCAGCCACGCGTTGAAATCGCCCGGGGTGAGCGCCCCGTCGCCGTTCGTGTCCGCGATGCACGGCGGCCGCACACCAGAGACACGAACCAGCCGAGAACCGCCGCCGCTGACGTAGCCGTCGAGCACGATGCTGTCGCCGATGGCGGTCTCGAATCCCCTGATCGCCGGCGTGCTGAACACGGGATAGTTGGTGAAGCCCTCAAAGACCAGCTCCGCCTCGCCGTTCGGCCGAAAGGCAACGATCTGACCCTTCTCGAAAGTGCCGTTGTTGCGGTCAGTCCATGCGATCAGGTCGCCATCGTCGGTGTACCGCACACGTTGGATTCGCAAGAGATCAAAGCTTGAGCCCGGGGCCGGGTCGCCGACTGTCAGCAGCACGCGCGGCCCATCGTCGGTGAACTCGACCAACCGGTTGGTGCGCACACCGTCCGCTGTGCTGTCGACGACCGCCGCGATCCGGCCGTTGTCTGCGATGTCCCACGACGTCCGCCCACCGGACACGTTTGTAACCCAGTGAAGCTCAAGGTCGTCGGATGCGGCGTTGAGTTCCTCAAACGGGAACCGCACCTGCGCCGCACCGCTCCCGTCGTACACGATGAACCGGCCGTGCGTCGCCGTCCCCGACGGGACGGCCACGATGCCGGAATCGCTGACACGCGGCGCCCGAAAGTCGAACCGGCCGAAGGCACGTCCCGACGCGTCGGTCTCGCCTCCTTCTGCGACCAGCGAGACGCCGTTGGCTTCGATGACATAGAGCTGGCTGATGTCCGGCAACCCCGGACCGCCATCAAGCAATCCAACGAAAGCCTGTCGGACCGGGCTCGTGCCGAGTGAATAGATGTAGAACGAGAAGATATCCTCGGGCACGGTACCGCCGTTGACCAGCGGCGTGCCGAGCTGAACCAGCGTCGTCCACACGCCGCCTTGCAGCATGCCGATGCGGGCTTCCTCGCGCGTGGTGCTGGTCTCGCGTCGTCCGTAGTGCAGCACGACCGATCCATCCGAGCCGAACCCGCCGCCCCGATACCGAACGAGTCCGCCCTCCGCCGGGTACGGATCGAACGGCCCGACGATCGGGATCTGCGTGCCATCCGGCTCGACCACCGCGGCCGCGCTGTCATAAAACCGCTGCCCGTTGAAGACGCGGTACACCTGCCCGAGCACAAGGGAACGGTTCAGCTCGTCCGTGTCCAGCACAAACCAGTCCCAGCAGGGCGGCAGCTGGCACTGCCAGCGGTAGGTGATGTCGGTCCGCCAGGTCTGCGGGAACACATCGCCGCGATCGAGCAGCGTTGTCAGCGCGATCTGCCCGGCCGCAGGACCACGCGCGAAACCAGCGAACAGTGCGATCGCACACACAACCAAGGCACGTTTCAGCATGCAGGAAGCGTATCAGAACCCCCGGCCGCCGCAATGACTTTCGCCACGATTTCGTTCTCGGCGATCACGCCGCCAGATCGAGATCGTCCAGATCATCCCACTCGTGCGGGTCATCGCCCGGCGCGCCCCACTGGTTCTTGGGCAGGTGCCGGTGGTGCACGTGGATGATCCGCGCGAGCTGGGCGGCGAACAGCTTGCTGATCGTCTCGAGCAGCACCTTCGTGCCCGGCTCGAACGGCGTGCGATCATCGCGGAACAGCGCGACCACGGCGAGACACTCCTCGTCCTTGTGGCACGGGAAGACGATCGTTGCGTGCTCCGGCAGCCAGTGCGAGTCGGCGCCGAGCATGGCGGCCGTCTCCCGGCGATCGCCGAAGATGTGAACGCCCGCACGCTGCTCGAACCGGGGCGCGAGAGTATCGGCCAGGTGATCCAGCAGCGTGTCGAGCGCACCGCCGTTGAAGTCGCAGTTTACGTACGCGCCGAGGCTGAAGTCGCTCGACGTCGATGGCAGAAAGACCGCCGCATTCGTTGGCCCGATCTTCGCCAGCATGAACTCGAGCGCCGTACGCAGCAGGCTCTCGATCTCGAGCTCCTGCCGGATTATGCCGTTGAACTCCCCCGAGACCGACACCTGATCGATCTGGTCGCTGAGCTCCTGGTAGGCCTCGACGAGATCGCTGCACATGCCCGAGAGCTGGCTGGAGATGTCCTGCCGCGCCGAGTGCAGCTGGCGGCAGACGTTGCGCAGCCGCTCGACGCGTCCCTCGCGGTGGCGTGCGAGCTGCGCACGGTCGATCGCGAGCGCCAGCGACGCGCGGGCCGCGTGCACGACCTCGTCGCCCCGGCCGAGCTTCATCAGATCAGCCGCACCCGACCGCATCGCTTCAACCGCAAGATCGAGGCTGGGCTTGGCCGAGGCCAGCAGCGGCACGACCGCCGGCTCCGCCTGGGCGGCCTCGCGCACCAGCTCCACCGACTCGGGCACGCGCTCGTCAACCACAACGACATCGACATGCGGCCGATCGTCGTCGCCCATGCGGGCGCGGGCCTCGTCGGCGGTCGAGACGGCCTCGACCGCGGCGTCCATCGATCCAAGCACGGGCCCGGCGACCGAGCCGAGCGTGCCGTTCGTCGCGACGAGCAGCACGCGGGCCGTGGGCTGTCGGACGATGTCGCGCGCATCCGCCGGGGCGTTGTGCACCTCGGCCGCGCGCTTGCGCGCCCTGGCGCGACGGGGACCTGTTCCGTTGTCGTGTGCTCGGGCCATTGCGTCCGTCCTTGCGGGCGCTCCCGGCTTTTCGCCGGCGTGGCCCATCAGGCGGCGAGCAGTCCGTCGCCCGCCGCGTCGTCGGTCTCGGCACGCCAGCCGGCGAGTGTGACCGTTGCCTTCGTTCCCCCGCCTGCCTCCGAGGCGAGTGTCACCGTGCCGCCCATTAGCTCGACCAGACGCTTGGCCCGGGAAAGCCCGAGGCCCGTGCGCCGGCCCGCGGGCAGGCTGGAGAAAAACGGGTCGAACGCGTGCGCCAGTGTGTCGGCGTCCATGCCCCGGCCGTGGTCCTTCACCACGACCATCAGTCGGTCATCGAGCGGGTCGGTTTGAACGCGGATCTCGATAATCTCGGACGTTTCAGACTCCGCCGCGTTCGAGATCAGCTCCGCCAGCGCCCGGGCGAGCAACGCGGGGTCGGTGACGACCGGCGGCGTGCTGTCGGGCAGCACCATGCGGGTGGTGCAATCGCTGCGCGTCCGCTGCCGTGCAAGCTGCACGGCGTCGTTGAGAATGTCGACCAGACCGGTCTTGGTGATCTGCGGCTCGGGCGGATCCGCCAGCAGATGAAGGCTCGTGATCAGGTCGCTGAGCTCCTGCGCGGCGTGCACGATCTTCTCGGCCGGCTCGCGCAGCGAGCTCTCCTTGGCCTTCTTGCGCAAGATCTGCCCGTAGCCCTTGATCACGGTCAGCGGGTTGTTGAGCTCGTGCGCCGCGCCCGCGGTCATCTCACCCAGCCGCGCCATCGATCGGTTTTCCGCGAGGCGCGTCTGGGCCTCGGCGAGCTCGGTGTGCCGGTCGGCTAATTCGACTGCGAGCGCGTCCATTCCGTTCATGCGGAGCGCCGCCGACACCGCGCCGCCCCACACCGAAGTGAGTGCCTTCCGCTGCGTTTCGCTCGGGATCGCCTCTTCGAAATCGACATCGATCAGCAGCACCGCGGCTGCGCCGTCGCCAGCCTCGCCCATCGGGAGCACGATCGGCCGCGCCATCGCGAGGTCGTCGTCGTCGCTGAGGTGCTCGTTCAGCCAGGGCAGGACCATGAGCTTGCGGAAGCCCTCGGCCGCCTGCCCGCCGATCGCCGACAGCGGCACCGGCTGCGGCGGGCGGAGCTTGCTCTTGACCATCGGCGCATCGGCCGCGGCCGAGCCCAGGATCTCGCCGAGCGAGTCGATGCTGACAGCCTGCCACGGTGCGCCTCGGCCGGCCTGCGCGAGAACGAAACCCATCGTCCCGCCCAGCAGCCCGCGGGCCGAGGCCGCGACCCCGGCCATGACATCGGTGAGCCGGCCGCTCCCGCACGTCTCGCTGAACTCGCCGATCGCGCGCAGCACGCGCCGCTGCTGCTCGCCGTGCTGGCTCCGCTTGCTCAGGTTGCGGTTCAGCTCGGCCAAGCGCCCGTTCGCGCGGAGCACCGATTCGAGCATCAGCTCCGCGCCGGTGACATCGTCCAACCCGAGCGTCGCCGACCGGTCCGCGACCTGCTCGGCCAGGTTCAGCGTCAGCCCGTCGAGCGCCATCGGGTCCATCTCGGCCGCCACTGCCAGATCTTGCACGTCGGGCCCGGGGCCGTAGTCACCCGACCAGCCCAGGTTGAGCCGTCGGCACAGCGCCCGCGCCACCGCGACGATCGAGACCAGCTTGCGGTGAGGGGTCTTCGGCAGGCTGATCACCGGGTGCGCGTGCAGCCAGACGCAGTCGCTCAGCTGCCGCGGCAGCCCCCAGTGCTCGGCCAGGTGCTTGCCCGCCGCGTGGTGATCCGTCCCGATCAGCTCGCGCTCGAGCGGCGCGGAATCAACGCCCCGCGTCTCGGCCACGCGCAGCACCCGGGCGTACGCATCGGGCAGCGTGATCTGCAGCGCCACGCGCCCGATCGAGTGCAGCAGCCCGGCGACGAACGCGGTCTCGGGCTTGACGTCGAACGTCTTGTGCGCCTGCGCGATCATCTCCGACGCCGACGCGACCGCGATCGCGTGCCGCCAGTGGCCCGGCCCGTCAAACCCGCCCGTGTTCGTCGCGTTCTGCTCGCCGGAGAGCAGATCGAAGACCTCGATGCTCAGCATCGCGCTGATCACCGCGTCGAGCCCGAGCAGCGTGATCGCGCGGTTGACGCTCGTGATCTTGTCGCCCAGCCCAGTGTCGGCCCGCCGGCACATGCTCAGGACCTTGCCGGTCAGCGACGGGTCGGCCTCGATCAGCCGGGCGAGCTCGGCGATGTCGACCTCGTCGTGCGAGCCGGCGCTCAGGACCTTCTGCGCGACTGTTGAGAGCGTGGGCAGCATGCCCAGCCGCTCGATGATCATCTCGACATGGCGTGCGCGGGCCTGCCCGCCGGGTGTTCCCACGGGTCTGCCCTCGTTAGTGCCGCCCGTTGGTATCGCTCGAGCGTGACTCAAGCGCCAGCAGCGCCTCGATCCGGCCGGTGAGCTCCTCGAGGTCGAACGGCTTCTGCAAGAAGTCGTCAGCGCCCGATTCCATCAGCCCCTCGACCTCGCCCGGCTCGATCACGCCCGAGATGAAGATGATCTTGGTGTCGGCGAGATCATCGTGCTCGCGGATGCGTTGGCACACGATGTTGCCGTTGATATCCGGCAGCATGTAGTCCAGCACGATCAGGTGCGGCCTGAAGCTGTGCGTCAGCAGCCCCGCGTCATAGCCCGTCTCGCAGGTCTCGACCTCGAACCGTGGGTCGTCGCCCAGGATGTCGCGGAACAGCTCCGCAATCTTCGGGTCGTCGTCGACACACAAGATCCGCCGGGTGCTGCCCTCGAGCGCGTCCAGCGGGATGTCGTTGGCCTTCATGAAGCGGATCAGTTCTTCACGCGGGATCCGCCGGAACTTCGAGCCCGGCACGCGGAATCCGGTCAGCCGGCCCGAGTCGAAGCAGCGGATGATCGTCTGCTGGCTGACCTTGCAGACCGTCGCGGCCTCACCGGTCGTGAAGATCCGCTTGCGGCTCAGATCGTCCGAAGAACTGGATGACTGGTTCGGATCCGCCATTGGAACTGCCCCACCAGCGGGGTACCCGCTCGGTGTCGTCATCGGCGGCTGCCCGCCCCAACTTCACAGGTGACCCGGAGTTGGGGCGATAACTCAACCTGGACCTGGTTTGCCGCGCAACTCTCGCCACCGTGTCACCGCCTCGGCTTCTCGCCCGTACAGGGGAGCCGCGTTTCCCGCTTGAACAGGCGGAAATCTTGCCGAGAGCGCCAGGCAGGCCTCTGGCGAAAAAGTTGGCTGGGCTGTGTCACACCCCGTGCTGGTGGCGGCATCCCGGAAGGAATCGGGCAGGAATCGGTCGCCCACGAGGGTCTCGCCGGGCCTCAGGTTCAGGTCCGCCGCCGACATGAGGGAGCCGCCGCCGACCATCACGCCGTCGCCGTCGAACCGGGTCACCCAGGCCGATTCGCCCTTGCTCGCCAGGCAGACCACCAGCGGCCCTCGACCGGCCATGGCGTGGGCCACCACCGCCGCCGAGGGCACCGCGACGACCGGGCAGCCCGTCGCCAGGGCGATCAGGTTGCCCGTCGATGTCGCAATTCTGAGCCCTGTGTACCCTCCGGGCCCCGCAGACACCGAAATTCTGTGGATATCGCCGGGTGCTTGGCCCAGATTCCTGAACAGCCTGTCGATCGCCGGCATCAGGAGATCGTCGTGCCGCTCGCCCGTCCCCAGGGGCTCGACGCCCAGCACCTCGCACGACTCGGCCGAGACCACGCCCAACGCCACGCCGGGCTCGCCACCCGAACTCGGATTGCTCGACTCGATCGCCAGCGTCAGAACGGGATCTGAGCGATTCGCCTCAGCCATCGCCCGCACCCGGCCTGTTCCGCCGGCGGGCCTTGGTCTGGCTCCGCTCCCGCTTGGCCTTCAGCCGCCGCTCGATCGCCCCGCGCGAGGGCTTGGTCTTCTTGCGGGGCGTGGGCCTGACCATGGCCTTGGCGACCAGCGTCCGCAGCCGACCCAGGGCCGCGTCGCGGTTCCGCTTCTGGCTCCGCTCCTCGTCGGCGGCGATGACCAGCTCGTCCGCGTCGTTCACCAGCGACCCCGCCAGCCGGCGGAGTCTCGACCGTGCCCCGTGTGGCATGTCGATCGCCTCGATCGCCACCCGCAGCCGGGCCTTGGTCGCGCGTTTGTTCACGTTCTGCCCGCCGGGTCCCGAGCTCGAAACAAACTCGAACTGAATCTCGCTCTCGGCGACGTGCGCACCGGGGGCGAGGCGCAGCCGTGAGCCGTCACTGTGGTGTTCATCCGCCGACGGCACGACCCGGCCCTCCCGGGGACGGTACGCTCCACCGGCGGTTGATTCGCGCAGACCGACGCGGGCCGACGCTGCACGGAGGCACAGCCGGCGTGAGACGATGGATTGCCGCCATTCTGCCATTGCTCCCCGCCGCGGCGTGCGTCGCGCAGAGTGACGACCCTCAGCCGGCTCCGACCGAGGCTGTCGAGGCGCGGCCCGACACCGCTGAACCTCCCCGCCGCTACGGCTTCTTCTCGGGCACCTACGAGCGTGCACCTCGGCCCATCTGGCTCGCCGAGGTCGAAGCCAACGCGTGGTACGCCTCGCCGGGCGGCGATATCTCGATCGGCAACACCGAGCCCACGGGGACCGCCGGCTTCAACCTGGACTCGCCGCGCGCGACCGCCATGGTCGAGGCCCACCTGCGGTCCGACCCCTGGACGTTCACGGTCCGCGGGTCGTTGCTCGATGTCGGCGCGAGGACCACGCTCACAGAGCCCGTGACGCTCGGCCCGGCGACGTTCGCCGCGGGCGACTCGGTGAGCAGCGGCTACCGCCTCGACGAGATCGTGTTCCGCGCCGGCTACAAGGTCTACCAGTTCGACGCCGACGCGAACGCCCGCGGCAGGCCGCTGCTCTCGGCCGGTCTCGATCTCATGGGCGGCGTCCGCCTCTACGACGGGACGTTCGGCGTGGAGGGGCCGGTCAGCTCGGCCGGCGCGTCGTTCACGCATGTCGAGCCGCTCATCGGCTTCACCGCCGATATCACCTTCGCCGACCGGTACGAGATCCAGCTCCAGAACAGCTACGGCGCCACGCCAACGATCGACGACCAGCGCTCGTTCACGTTCGACATCCAGGCAACGTTCAAGTACCGATTCGTTGACAACGCCGCGTTTCAACTCGGCTACCGCCTGCGGCGGACCGTGCTTGAGGGCAGCGACTTCGAGCTCGATGGAGCCGTCGCCGGCGTGTTCGCCGGGCTGACCGTCAGGTTCTAAATTGCCCTCGGGGCGCTCTCGGACCACGGCGCATGTGCGGCCGGTGCGCGCGGTGACCCGCGTGGCGGTCTCTGAGCGGCTATCGCCAACGAATCAGCGACGATCGGCGTCGATTCACCGCTGAAACAGCCTTTCGCCCGGCCCGCCGGGGTGCTACGCTAGCCCGTCGGTGGGTCGGCTCGCCCGGTCCGATGAGTGCGCACGGGTGACGGCTTCGATCAGCCTACATCGTCTCTGGGGGACGGACGACCGAATGGCAACGGTGACCAAGAAAGACCTGATCGATCGCATCGCCGACGAGTCCGGCGAGACCCGTGTGGTGTCAAAGAAGATCGTGCAGCGGTTCCTCGACGAGATCGTCCGCGAGCTCGCCAAGGGCAACCGTCTTGAGTTCCGCGACTTCGGTGTCTTCGAGGTCAAAGAGCGGCAGGCCCGCGTGGCCCAGAACCCCCGCACGCTCGAGCGCGTCCACGTGCCGGCGAAGCAGACGATTAAGTTCAAGCCCGGCCGGCTCATGCGCGACGGGGTCGAGAAGACCACCGAGGACCGCATCGCCGAGATCAAGCTGGTGCACGAGAGCGTGCCGGCCGAATAGGCAATCCTGCTAGCGGCTCGCCGCCCCGGCGGGCGTCGCCCCCGGCGCGAGCCGGAGCATGCGTTCGAGCGCGAGCAGCGACTGCTCACGCACCCGCGGAGCGACTCGGATGACGTTCGGCAGCTCCGGTGCGCGCGGCTTGCCGCTGGGGCTGATGCCGCAGAGCATGTCGAGCGACCAGAGCAGGTGCGGCTCGTCGATGCGGTACATCGTTGTGCACAGGCACTGGCAGTCGCTGAGGATGCGCACCTCGACGCCCCGCTCGGCCGACCGCTGACGCAGGCGGTTTACCAGGTTGTGCTCGGTGCCGACCGCCCAGCGCGTGCCGGGCTCGGCGTCCTCGATCTGCTTAAGGATGTACTCGGTCGAGCCCGAGTCATCCGCAAGATCGACGACCTCTTTCGCGCACTCCGGATGAACGATCACGTTCCAGGGCCGCTGTTCGGGCGAGGCGTCGCTGAGCCCGCGGATCTCGCCGATGTGCTCGGGACGGAACAGCTTGTGCACCGAGCAGTGGCCCGCCCACAGGATCACCTGCGCGTCGCGGAGCTGCGCTTCGGTCATACCGCCGAGTGCCTGACTCTTGCGGACAAGCTTGGGGTTGTAGAGCGCGGCGTGTTTCGATACGTCGATGCCGAACCTGTGCGCTGTGTTCCGGCCCAGGTGCTGGTCGGGCAGGAAGAGGATTTTGATCTCCTCGTCGTCCCGCTTGGGGATGTCGCCGCCCGCGGCCGCCCACTCGAAGACCAGGTCCGCGTTGGAGCTCGTGCAGCACGCGCCGCCGTGCTCACCCACGAACGCCTTGATCGCCGCCGACGAGTTGACGTACGTGATTGGGATCACCCGGCCCGCGAACCCTTGCGCGTCGAGGGTGTCGTGGATCGCTTCCCACGCCTCGAAGCAGTCGTCCTCCTGCGCCATGTCGGCCATCGAGCAGCCGGCAGACAGGTCCGGGAGCGTCACCGTGACGTGCTCGGGTGTGAGCATGTCGGCGGTCTCGGCCATGAAGTGCACGCCGAGAAAAATGATGTGCTCGACGGGCTTCTCGCGCACCACGTCGGCCGCCATCTGGCTGAGCTTCAGGCTGTCACCGGTCAGATCGGCGTGCCGGTAGACGGAGTCTGTCTGGTAGTGGTGGCCCAGGATGACGAGCCTGTCGCCGAGCTGTTTCCGACGCGCAGCGATATCCCGGGCGAGATCGGCCGAGTCGGCCAGCGTGTACCGTTCATGCAGGGACGGCTGCCAGAGCATGCGCACCTCGTCGCGGGGATCCACAGGTGTCCACCACACCCGCCTGATCATAGGGGCGCGTTCGGGAAACCGAGGGTTCCGGATGTCGCGGGAGCCTCCGAGGCCTTACGCGGCTCGGGGCGACGGCACCATGCTCTCGACGACCACGGGCGACTCGAACGCCAGGGCGAGGCCCGTGGCATCATCCCCCGGTTCAACGCGGACGATTGTTGCCGGCAGCGTCTCGCCTTGCGTGACAGTGGGGTGGTCGTGCCAGGACACAGCCAGAATCACGGATGCACCGATCTCGAAGGCCTGGTCGCCCTTTACACTCACGTGCACACCGCCAGAGGACACATCGGTCGTGATCGCCGGCCGATAGTCGGCGAATGGCCCGACGCTCAGCTTGCAGGGCCTGGCCAGCCGGATCCTGCGGAAACGCCGGCGTTCGCCCGCCTGTCCGGGCCGGACCTCGATGATGCGGTCGTGGTCGATCATGTCGTGCTCCGGGAGCCGCGGAAATCGCGATGCGCGGCTCCGGCTCGACTATCGGATGATCGGGTCGCCCACTTGTGCGGGTTGTGCCAAATTCGGCGGCGGTCGGGTTCGCCTGCAAGCGGGAGCCGCCGTGTCGCCGATACGGGTGTGCTATGCAAGATCCATCAGCCAGGCCCGAGCAGCGTTCACGGACGTCCCAGCCCGCCGTCAGCGTGCTGATCCCGAGCCGCGGACGTTCCGAAGCGATAGGGCGGCTGCTGAAGTCGTTGGAACAGCAGACGCTCGGTGCGGATCGATTCGAGATCATCGTCGGCGTTGACGGCTCCGGCTCGCCGCCGCACGGGGGCCCGTGGCGGGTCGAGCGGTTCGAGCACCGCGGCCCCGCGGCGACTCGGAACAGCCTGGTGAGGCTGGCGCGGGGTGAGTACGTCCTTTTCTTGAACGACGACGTCTCCGCGCATCCCGGGCTGCTCGAGGCTCACCTCGACGCCCATGCAATCTCGGATCGGCCCAGCATGATCCTGGGCAGCGCGCCCTTCGCGGTCCCGAAGGACGACCGGCTCTTCGATCGCCTTGTGCGTGAGACGTCGATGGTGTTCTTCTACAACACCATGAACGATTCCGATCCCGAGCGGGACTGGGGCTTCCGGCACGCATGGACGCTCAACCTGTCACTGCCAACCGCGCTCGCGCACGAGCACAGCTTCAACGAATCGTTCGGCAGAGCCATGTTCGAGGACCTCGAATGGGCGTGGCGGGTCCAGCGATCGGCCGCGGCGCCGGTCCTCTATCGCCCGGCGGCGCGGGTGACGCACCACCACAGGTACGAGCCCCGTGATTATCTGGCCCGCGAACGCGAGCTCGGCCGGCAGGCGGTCAGGCTCGCGGAGGTCAACGCCGCGTGCGCGGGTGAGATCTTCCGGCGCGATCCGCGCGACCTCGCCTTTGTCGCCGAGTGCCGCGCCCGTATCGAACGCGACGCGCCCCAGATCGAGCCGCTGATCGACAGCTTCCGTGCGCTCGCCGATATGCCCTCGGCGGCGGCCGGCGATCCGCGGCTCATCCGTGCGCTGTACGAGCACCACCTCCCGCTCAAGCGTCATCTCTGGCGGCACGGCCTGGTCGAGGCGTCGTGGTCGCGGGAGCGGACCGCGGCCTAGCGGGCGTCGGTGTCCGCGTACAGCCGGTGCACCGTCAGCCCCTGTCGCTCATAGATCGCGCGGCGACGCCACACGGCGGGCTCGTGCAGGTGCGTCGAGACGACGACATGCTGCACACCCGTTGAGCCGACGTGGTTCGGATCAACGACGGGCACGCCCAGCAGCGTCTCGCCGTGTCGCTGCCGGTCGTCGTCCGCGATGCACACGAGGTTGATGCGCCCGATCGAGCCCTCCAATGCCCGCGTGTGGGCCCCCGCCCCGTGGAGGGCGATCGCAGCGCCGCCGAGCGACTCTGCGACGCGGAGGAACCGCTCGGCCGCATCGGCGGGCACCGATCCCGATCCGGATGCCGATGCTGCGTCGAACCGGGCCGGCCTGCCGATGGGCCAGGTCCTGGGAGGCTCGCGCGCAACGCGGTCGAGCAGCGCACACCAGCGGTCGGTGTGGGTCTCGATTGAAAAGTGCTGCTGCGCGTGCCGTCGGCATCGCTCGGCCATTTCTCCAAGATCACGCCGCCGGAGTGCATCGACGGCGTCCGCGAGCGCGAGGCCGGTGGTGCGCTCGTCGCAGTCGGGTGTCGCGCTGGCGATCTCTCCTGTCACGCCGGGCAGTACGGCCTCGGCGGTGCCCGACCGGCTCGGCGCGACGACCGGAACGCAGCCGTGCGCGAGCGCCTCGAGCATAGCGATGCTCAGTCCCTCGAATCGTGACGGCAGCACGAACGCGTCGTTGGCGTCGAGGAGCGAGGCGACCTGTGCTGGTGTCGCAGCGGGCGCGAAGCTGATCGAAGCCGTCCCCTCGCACTCCCGGGCAAGATCATCGCGCGCCGGCCCGTCGCCCACGATCGTCAGCCGGTGCGCGATGCCGCGTCGGTCCAGCTCGCGGGAGAGCCCGGGCAGCGCGAGCACACGCTTCTGGTAGTGATCGAGTCGTCCGGCGTAGAGCAGCCGGAGCGGCCGGCCGCCCGTCGGCTCACGGCTGTGAGACGTCGCCGGGACTTCAACGCCGTACGGGATCAGCTCGATCGACTCAGCCCGGCGGGGCGCAAGCGACGCGATCGACGACCGCAGCGACCCGCTCACCGCGACCAGGGCGTGTAGCAGCGGCTCGTAGTGGGCGAGCACACGCGTGTCGTACCCGTTGTCGCTGTGGGCGACGCCGACGGTGCGGAAGTCGCGCGAGCGCGATCCGATGAGCTCGGCGGCGACGGCGAACGGCCCGGCGTGCTGACCGAGGACCACCGCCACGGGGCCTCCGGCTGCCAGCCGGTCGGAGGCGAGCGCGTACCGTTCGACGAAGAGCTCGGGGTCCGCGTCTTCGATCGGTGGCAGATCGCCGCAGTCGAAGACCTCGACACGATCATCGAGCGGCAGGCGGAGCGGCGGGATTGCCGCGGTCGCGGCGTGCAGCAGCAGACCGGCCCGACGGCCGCGGGCGGCGAGACCGTTCGCGAGCCGGACGGCGAATCGCGCGACGCCGCTCACGCCGAGCCCGCCCGGGAGGGGAATCAGACAGCCGGGTTCCGCACGATGAACGCCCAAAACATGGTCACAATCGGCGATCTACGCCGATTGACTCGATCTATGGCTGCGTTCAGATCGGGGCCCCGTCCCAGCGACATCGTGCTCGTGCAGGCCGACAACCGCACCGACCACTTCCCGGGTGTGCGCGACGAGCTCGCCGCGCGGGGTCTGACCAGCAGCCGCCAGGACGAGCCGTTCGCCACGCCCAACATCAGGCCCGGCACGAAGCTGGTGGTCACCACGCTGACCGCGCCGCGCTGCATGCTCGCGCTCCGGCAGGCGTCAAAGGTCGGGGCCCGCACCGCGCTGCTGCTCGACGGGATCACCGATTGGCGGAACACGCTGGCGAACCCTCGCCAGACCGAGAGCTATCTTCGGCCGGCGGGTGTCGATCTCGTCCTGTGCAGCGGCCTGAGCGATGCGCGTGTGCTGCGTGCGCTCGGCAACCGCGCCGCCGCAACGGGCTTGCCCAGGATCGACGCGGCCTTCCGTGCCGGGCAGTTCCCCGAGCGTGGGCGGGCTGCGCCGGTTCTGGTCGCGACCGCGAACACGCCGGCGTTCAGCGATGATGAGCGTCGCCGTCTGCTCGCCGCGCTGCGGGAGCTGCGCGACGAGGCAGGCTACGCGGGCGTGCCGCTGGTGTGGCGCCTGACCGGCGGGCTGGATGATGAGCTCGGTGTCGCGAGCGACTGGCGCCCGCTGGCCGACGTGCTGGCAGGCGTCCAAGCGACAATCTGCACGCCCAGCACGCTGCTGATCGAGTCGATGCGGGCGGCGCTGCCGACGGCCGTGCTGCACGCCTCGGCGACACCGCTCTGGCACGCGGTGCCGTGGGTGTGGCAGCCCAGCGACGAGGAGCCCGTTCCAGACAGCACGGGTGTGCCGCCGGCGGCGGGCGGGCTGTCGCGCTGGGTGGATTCGCCCTCGCGGCTGCTTCGTCAGCTGACCAAGCCCACGGGCGAGCAGCGCGATCGTCAGCTCGACTGCTTGCGATGGCTCGATGCTTCGAGCGGCGCCGCTCGGGCGGCCGAACTGGTCGCGGAAGAAATGGTCCGGCTCGTCCGCGGCGCGCCGAGCCGCATGGCTCTGCGTCTCGACGGCCGCCGCCCGAACGAGAGCGACGGCGTTGTCGTCTCCATCACGAGCGCCGAGGGCGCAGAATTCGAAAGAGTCGCCGATGCGCAGCGCGACCTCGACGATCGCGCGCGGGCATCCGGGCAACCTGTAAGTTCTGTCGTTTTGGCCTGGGACGACGACAGCGAGTGCAGAGCGCGGCGAGCCCGGCCCGAGGCGGAGATCTGCCGGCTCGACCGCGGCGCTACGTGGGACGTCAACGCCTCGCGGATCCTCGACTTGATCGATGCCGCGGCCCGGCTGATCGTCGCGCACGCCGCCGATACGCCGATGTTTATTGCGCAGCACCTCGGACTCGGCGTGCCGCTCGTCGCGGTCGCGCACAATTCCAGTGATGCTTTCACGGGCTGGCGTTCGTCGTGGCCCTGGGTTTCGGCGGTCGTGGCGTCTGACGACGCGATCGAGCCTGCCCGGAGGCACGCCGGTCGGCGGCCGGTCCGGTCGCTCTCCGAGGCGGCCGGCAGCTGGGCCTCGGTGCTCGAGGCCGCGTCTTCGCAACCGGTCTCGGATCCCCGCAATACCGGCCGGTGGACACCCTCGCTGGAGCGGCTGCCGGCCCGCGCGGCCGCTCGCGGCGACCGCCGACGCGTCGTGAGCCTGCTCCCGTTTGAGGAATCGCCGCTCGGCGGCGTGACCATGTTCTCCGTCCGGCTGGCAGAGTCGTTGGCGGCTCGGCCGGACCTCGGCTACGACGCGCACACGCTGTTCGTGGCCTGGGACGCCGCGAGCGCCTCGCGGGCCCACGCGATGCTGGGCGAGCACGCGTCGCTCTGCGTGCTCGACCGATCCAGGCCCATGCACGAGGTGCTGGATCATCTCCGAGAATCGGTCGAGCTCTGCGATCCTGACATCGTTCTGCCGAACTACACCGACGCCAGCTACATGGTCGCCGCGCAGCTCAGGCACACGGGCGCACGCTGTGTCGCGATTGGCCACACCGACGACGATTCTTACCGCGAGCTGCTGCTGCACGGCGAATGGGACGGCGCCGTGGCCGTCAGCGCATCGGTCCGGTCGTGGCTCGCGCCGCTCGCCGGCGATCGGCCTTGCGAGACGATCACCTACGGGGTGCCGATCGCGCAGTCGCCCCGTCAGCCGCAGACGTCGGGCCCGCTCCAGATCGCGTATCTCGGGCGCGTGGTTCAGCCTCAGAAGCGGGTGCTTGATCTCGTGCCTGTGATGCGGGCGCTCGACGCGATGGGCGTCGAGGCCGTGCTCCACGTGGTGGGCGACGGCTCCGCTCTCGGGGCGCTGCGAAGGGCGTTCGCCGAGACGACACTGAATGGAATCTCGGTCGAGTTTCACGGCGAGCGTGATGCCGACTGGGTGCGGTCGTTCCTGCCGAGCATTGATGTCAGCATCCTCGTGAGCGAGGCCGAGGGCACGAGCATCTCGATGCTCGAGGCGATGGGCGTTGGCGTTGTCCCGGCGGTCACCGCGGTATCGAGCGGCGCCGACGAGTGGGTCGAGCCACGGGCGAGCGGGGTCGTCGCGCCGATCGGCGATGCCCGCGCCATGGCGACGGAGCTGGCGTGGCTCGCGGAGGACCGCACGCGCCTGCGGGTGATCGGAGCGGAGGCGCACCGGCGTGTCGCCGCGACACAATCGCAGGAGGCGATGGCCGAGCGGTACGCGGCGCTGTTCGATCGCGTTCTCGAGCGACGTGTAGACGCCGGCCCCGACGCGGCCGGGGTGACACCCATCGAGCCTCTCCGGTGGGCGAGCTGCGAGGCGAGCGATCCCGACACTGAGCTTAAATGGACCGTGCGGAGGCTGCGCGAGGCGGGGTACCAGCGCGTCGCGTCATCAGCCGCCGATACAGACGCCGATACAGGCGCCGATTCTGTTGGCGAACGGCGGCGTGATCCGTCGTGCGATGTGGTGGTGCACCATGTCCGCGACGCGAGGCCGACCGCCTCGAGCCCCGGTGTTCCCGTGGTCCGAATCGGCGAGCGGGCCTGCCGCGACGAGCTCGTCCCGCATGTCGAACGGCTGCGCGCGGACGGGTTCCGCCGCATCGCGATCTACGGCCTCGGGAGGCACACGCAGTGGCGGTCGGGCGTCTTCGACCGTGACGACCTGCCGATCGTCGGGATCATCGACGACTCGCCGCCACCGTCTGGCGAAGCGTTCGGGCTGCCGGTCGTCGCGCTTGATCGAGCGATCGATCGTCTGCGGCCCGACGCCGTGTTGCTGTCGTCGGACGCGTGGGAGTCACCGATGTTCGATCGCTCGGCCCCGCTGCGCTCCGCCGGTGTTCATCTGAGGGGCATCTACACCCACCGTGCTCAGGCCGCGGCCGAGGCGGCGGCGGGCATCGACGCGTAGTGGTCGAGAATCCGCCGGGCAAGAACGGCGTGCGTGCAGTTCGCCCGGACGAAACCCAGGACCCGTGCCCGCTGGGACTCCCGCCACGACGCATCGGCGGCTCTCGTGACCAGCCGCTCGATCGATGCGACCCCGGTCACACCGAGTTCGACGAGACCGACGGCGTCATCGGTGTTCAGGACACCGGGCGGCTCGGCTTCGAGCGGCGAGTGAGGCTCCACAAAGGCATATGGGTAGGACCGGCCGTTGAGCATCGACCCGAGGGCCGCGAACCGTCGGCCGTCCTCCGAGCGGTAGAGCGGCACCGCGACCTGGCCGGGCATCTCGGCGACCGGCGTCCCGGAAGAGGCCGACGCAGCGACGAGGCGGCGCTTGATCGCGCCGCGCGCGTGGGCGATGGCGCTGCCCGTCGCAAGCACGCTCGGCAGCCCCCCGGCGAGAACACACTCCGCGACGCGCTGGTGAAGGCTGGTCAGCACGGTGGCGTCCATCGTGACCCGAGCCGCCGCGTAGGCGGAGCACAGCTCCGGGCCGTGCCGGAGCACCCCGCGGGCGTGCGCACCGAGGGACGGGTTCGCATCCCAGCCGCGGCCGTAGATCGCGAACCTCCACCCGTTGCGCTCGGCGGCGGACGACGCCCAGGACAACGCGAGGTGCCGGCACGCGCGGTCGTAGACGCGGAACGCGACGTTGTGGATCAGGTTCTCGCGCGTCTCGGCGTCCACGCCCGGCGCCGCCGACGCCACGATCGCTTCGCAACGCTCCCAGCCGTGCACGCGCTCGACCGGCTCTGCGGCGAGCATCAGCGCGGCATCCGCAACCCGCTCGACGAGCGAGGCCGCGTCCGTCGAGCTCGAAACCTCATCGATCAGCCTCGCACGCATCGCCTCCGGCGTTTCGCTGTGGTTCGTGAACGCGGCGATCTCACACGCAAGTTCGTCCCTCAGCGCCGCATCAGCGTGGTCAGCGCTGAACTTCGTCTCGCTCGCCACCATGGGCACCGAGATCGACCGGTCCCCCCGGTAGCCGAGCTCGGCCCGCATGGCTGGCGCGATGTGCCCGATCGCGAGGTCCATCGGCCCGATGGATCGGCCGGCGTCGGGTTTCAGCAGGTGGGGCATCGCGTCCTGGACCCATGTCACCCAGGGGACGCCGCGGGGCATCACGCGCTCCTGGAGCAGGCGATCGGCGTCGTCGCGGGTGTGATTCGCGCAGACGATCAGGTCCGGATCAAACTCGGCGAACACCCGGGAATATGCGAGCGCGGTGAGGCGTCGGTGGTCGCTCGGCTCGGTGATGATGCGGGTTGATGCGCCGACGGCACGGAACGCGGCGGCGAGATCGGCGACCATGGGCGCCAGGACCGTTGTGAAGCGACCGGCAATCAGCGCGACCCTGGGTGAACCCTTCGCGATGGCCCGGACGCGAGCGGCCGCCGCCGATTCACTGTCTCTCGAACGGATCGCGGTGACGTGCGCGGTGTGTTCGCGGGCGAAACGATCCGAAGCGTCGCGAAGGCAGCTGCCCAGAGCCCCGCCGATCGGGGTGCGCAGCGTGGCGAGAGGCACTGTCGGGCCGCTGTGGGCAAGGCCGGGCTCGGCGGTGATCGCTGCCGCGAGTTCGGTCGCTGCCGCGGGGCCGATGAACCACTCGACGCGATCCTGCTCGGCAAGAGAGCGCAGCTCTGGCGGCTCGATGAGCGAGACACCGTCGAGCAGCTCCAGCGGGTCCGCCTGCACGATCCGCAGGCCGGGCGAGTAGTCACCGGCGGTGTCGGCGGCGGTCGCGGATGCGAGGTCGAGCGCGAGCCACGGGGGATCGAACCCCTCGATTGTGATCGGTGCGAGGCTCTGTCGCAGGGCATCGCGGTGTTGTTCGATCAGGGCACGGCTTGCGGCGCGATGATCGCCGACGAGTTCGATTCGCCCGTCGCGGCGCATTCGCACAGGGTTCCCGTCGTTTGCGAGAAAGACGCGGGTGTGCTGATTGTCGCGGCACCACCGGTCGGCCGCTGCCGCCACGCCGGGGATGCGCCGGTCGAGCAGGGCGGCCGCTTCTTGCACGCGCTGGCGCAGCAGTGGCGGGGAGAGTTCGTTGTCCGGCGTGCTCGCAGCAATGTCGCGGCATGCGGCCACGCGACCGTTCTCGCTCGCGGCCGGGAAGGCTGAGCAGAGGCGATCGAGGCTGCGTGTTGAGAGCGCGGCAACGCCGAGCTTCGCCCAGATCTCGGCGGCCAGCACGAGCACATCGGGGTCATCAACGGCCGTCGTCGCTTCCGCTGCGGCTGCGGCTGCGGCGTCCCACAGCCGCTGTGCGCGCACGAGCATCGCCATGTTCTGTGCGCGGGGGGGCGTCATCGGAGAAGACATCGGCCCGCCACGGGCGTCAGCGTGGAAACTCTTGGTCGCCGTGCAGGCTTCGGCCCGATACTCCTTCCTATGGCAGGAGCCAGCACACTGGCGAAGGTCGTCGGCCGCGCCGAACTGCTCGAGCATCGGCGAAGCGCCCGCGAACGCGGCGCGAAGGTCGTCCTGTGCCACGGCTGCTTCGATATCGTCCACCCGGGCCACGTGCGGCACCTCAGGCAGGCCCGATCGATGGGCGATGTGCTTGTCGTGTCGATCACTGGCGATGCGCACATCAACAAGGGCGCGGGCCGGCCGCTGATCCCGCAGGAGCTCCGCGCCGAGAACCTGGCGGCGCTCGACATCGTCGACTTTGTGCACGTCGATCCGAACCCGACCGCGCTCGATCTGTTGCAGAACCTCCGGCCCGACGTCTACCTCAAGGGCCGGGAGTACGAGTCCAACGGCGACCCGCGGTTCCGCGCCGAGCGCGACGCGGTGGAGTCCGCCGGCGGCCGGGTCGTGTTCAGCTCGGGCGACGTCGTCTTCAGCTCGACCGCACTCATCGGCTCACTCGAACAGGCGATCGACCCCTCGCACGCCCGGCTCACGCAGCTGCTCGCCGACCCGTCGCTCTCGCAGCCGAGGCTCGACGACCGCATCGCGGCGTTCCGCGGCAAGCGGATGACCATCGTCGGCGAGGCGATCATCGATTCGTACATCCTGTGCGATCGGCCCGACGTCGCTGGTGAGAGCCCTATCCTGACCCTGCGCCCGCTCGAGACCCGGCAGTACGACGGCGGCGCGGCGGTCATCGCCCGGCACGCCGCGGCGCTCGGGGCCTCGCCCACCCTCGTCACCGCGCTCCCGCCGACCGACGAAGCCGAGCAGATGGTCCAGCGCCTCCGCGCCGAGGGCGTCGAGGTGCTCTGGGTGCCGGTCAACGGCTTGCTCGCCGAGAAGCAGCGGTTTGTCATCGGCGCACAGAAGGTCGTCAAGGTCGACCTCGTTCGGCCCATGGTGCTCGACGCCGGCCAGCGCGATGCGCTCGTGGGGCTCGTGGCCGCGGCGCCCAAGCCCGACGCGGCCGTCATCGCCGACTTTGGTCTGGGCCTGCTGACGCGTCCGACGATCCAGAGCCTCGCCCGCGAGTGCCGCAAGCGCGGCGCGTTCGTGTCCGGCGACGTAAGCGGTCGGCGCAGCGATCTGGCCGGCATGAAGGGCCTGGACCTCGTCGCGCCCAGCGAGTCCGAGCTCCGCGACGCGACGCACAGCCATGATGAAGCGCTGCCCGCCGCGGTCGCCAAGCTGCTGGAGCCCACGGGCATCGGCCGGGCGATCGTCACGATGGGGCCCGAGGGCGCGGTCGGGTTCGAGCCGCTGGGCGGGTCGGCCGTTACGGGCGACGCGTTTGCGACAAGCCTCAAGGCCGAGCACGTGCCCGCGCTCTCGCCCGCCGCGATCGACGTCCTCGGCTGCGGCGATGCGCTGCTGACTGTCGCCACGCTCACGTTCGCAACGGGCGGCACGATGCTCGAAGCCTCGTTCCTCGGCTCGGTCGCGGCAGGTCTGCACGCGAGACGCTTCGGCAACCCGCCCGTGTCGGCGACAGATCTCCGCCGGGGCGTGAACGGATTGCACTCGGCCCATCTCGCGTTCGCACCGTCCGACGAGATTGAGAGCCGAGCCGACACTCGCCGCGCTTCCTGATTTCGTTCACGCCGCCTAGCGCAGGACCGAAGCCATGATCAGTTTCGTTCTCCCGACCCGCAACCGACCAACACAACTCGCGCAGACGATCGATGCCGTTGCCAAGCTCGGGATCGCCGGTGCCGAGGTCATTGTGATTGATAACGCGTCGGACTCGCCGGCGAAGTTCGACTCGACGAGCGCGGACCTTCGCGTTCGCACGATCGCGCTGCCAGAGAACCTCGGCGCAGCGGCGCGCAACATCGGTGCTCGTGAAGCAGAGAACGACTGGATCGTCATGCTCGATGACGACTCGCACCCGCTCGATGCGGGTGTCGTGGATGCCATCGCCGACGCCGGCCCGCGTGTGGGCGCGATCGCTGCGGACATCCGCCTGCCCGACGGTTCCCGCGAGCGGGGCGGTCTGCCCGAGGTCTTCGTCGGCTGCGGCGTTGCCATCCGCCGGGAGCTGTTCCTTACGCTCGGCGGCTACGACCACGCGTTCGGCTACTACGCCGAGGAGTACGACCTTTGCGCCCGCATAATCACGGCCGGTTTCCGCATCGCGTTTGATCACAGGTTCCGGGTGCAGCATCGGAAGGTGAACACCGGCCGGGACTTCGGGACGATCCTGCGACGGCTCGTCCGCAACAACGGCTGGGTGCTGACGCGGTACGCACCGGAGGCCGAGCTCGAGCGATCGCTCGGCGAGATGCTCCGGCGGTATGCGCACATCGCGGAGGCTGAGGGCGTCGCCCACGCGTTCGCCGAGGCACACGAAGAGCTGCGATCGACGATCGATAGTCAGCAGCGGACGCCGCTATCGCGGCAGCACTGGGAACGCTTCACGGGCCTCGCCGCCGCGCGCGAGGCACTCGAGATTCGTGTTCACCCGAGCGCGCGCACCGCCGCGATCATCGAGCCCGGCAAGAACGAGCCGCAGGTCCGCGAGGCGATCGCGCGGCACGGTCTGATCATCGTGGGCGATGCGGCCGAGGCCGACGTCCGCGTCATCGGCACGCTCTCGCCCGGCCCGATGCTCGACGCGATAAACAGGCACGCTGGCGACGCGCGGCTGCTCGCCCCGTGGCTCGGCGCGATGCCTACGCAGACTCGCCGGGCATCGGCAGCCTGAGCGCCTGCGCCGTCGGCCCGCCGGGGAGGATGCACGACACGATCTCCCGCAGCGCGTGCCGCTGACCCGGCCAGAGGAGCTTGCTTTCGTCGAACGCTATCCACTTGTGCGCATCGTGCTCATCGTTCAAGGCCGGTTCAAATGACGCGTAAGCCAGCACAACGAACCGCGGGCTCAGGTGCACCTCGTCGCGGTCGGCCAGAAAGAACGGGAACGTCTGCTCGAGCTGGTACCACGACTCGATGTGCGATGCATCGAGCGCCACCTCTTCGCGCAGCTCGCGGATGGCGGTGTCCATCGCGCGCTCGCCGGCCTCGATATGCCCCATGATCGGGTGCCACTGCCCGAGCAGCGGCTCGCGCGATCGTCGGAGCATGAGCAGCTGATCGGCGCGGATGACATAGACGTCGACGATGTCCGTGCGCACGCGGGGACCGTTCACGGCGCGCCGCCTTCGCACAGATCAAGGAACGGCCGGGCTTTCACCAGCGTTTCGAGCCATTCGCCGTGCGGGTCTGAGTCGGCGACGATCCCCGCGCCGACCGGATAGCGGCACACGCCGCCCTCAACAATCGCCGTGCGGATCGTGACGGCTAGCGATGCCGAGCCGTCGTCGCCGATGAACCCGGTTGCGCCGCAGTACGCCCCGCGCGATGCGTTGCCGAAGCCGAGATCGCGTTCGAGCCCGTGGATGATCTGCATGGCCCGGACCTTCGGCGCGCCCGTGATCGAGCCGGGCGGTACGGTCGCGTGCAGCAGTTCGCCGATGCCGACGCCGTCGCGCAGCTCGCCGGTGACCGTCGCGACGCCCTGCCACACGTGCGGCGCGATGTCGGTTCCGCCGTGCGGCTCGATCGCCCGGCCCTCGTCGACACGCACCGATCCGAACCGACACACGCGCCCGAGGTCGTTCCGCATCAGATCGACGATCATCGCCAGCTCGGCCGCGTCTTTGGGGTTGTGCGCGAGGGATCGATCGTCGCCGGGCCGCGTGCCCTTCATGGGCCTGGTCGTGACCTGTCCGTTCGAACTCACCTCAAGAAACAACTCTGGGCTTGCCGAGGCGATCGCGCGGTTGTCCCATTCGAGGTAGCACCCATGCCACGGCGCGAGCCGGCCGGCGAGCGCCGCGAACAGACCACGCGGCGAGCCGGCGAACGATGCCGACAGCGCGTGCGTCAGGTTGACTTGAAAGACATCGCCCTCGCGGATCAGCCCGACCGCCCGAGCGACCGCAGATTCGTACCGCTGTTGCCGATCGAGACCGTGCACCTCGCCGAGCGAGAATGACGCGCGATCGTTGCAGAGATCGATCGCGGGCGGATCGCCGAACGGTGCCCACGTGCCGCGCCGGTTGTCGTGAACCCAGCCGTGGTCGACGCGGGCAAGGGTGACCGCGGGGTCATGTATACAGGACCGATCGCCGGCTGTCGGTTCGATCTCGAAACCCGCGTGGTAGGCGATCGAGGCGGTCCAACCAGGGCCGAACGGCGTCGCACGGCGTCCGGGGCGCGCGACAGCATGCTCTTGAAGCTCCGCGAGCGTGTCGAGCTGGATGATCTCTGTCGGTTCGGCGAGCAGGCTGAAGCGCGAGCGACCCGACGGATCGCCGGCGAGCACCGCGGCGACCGGTCGATGCGTCGGCCACCGCGCGACGGCGTCGGCGGGTCGGGTGTCCGTGATGCTTCGAGCGGCTTCGGTCTTCACGATCTCATGCTATGAAACACGATGCCCGCGAGCGCCTCGGCCCTAGACTGGCCCTCGCCGGACGCCCGAGCACGAGGAGCGGGCCCGGTGCTCATTGCATCCAGCGACACGCTCGGCCCGACGCGGTCGGTGCGAGCGCCTTGAAGGGACCCGACACGATGGCGAAGAAGAAGGCTGCTTCCAAGAAGACAACCAAGAAGGCCAGCAAGAAGAAGGCCGCGAAAAAAGCCGTGGCACGAAAGACCGCCGCGAAGAAGTCAGCCAAGAAGGCCGCCAAATCATCGACGAAGAAAGCCGCGAGCAAGGCGGCCGGCCGCGTCCGCCGCGCGAGCGGTCGCAAGGTCGTCAAGAAGCCCTCGAAGGCCGGCAAGATGGTGTACTACTTCGGCAAGACCAAGACCGATGGCGACGCCACGATGAAGACCCTCATCGGCGGCAAGGGCGCGAACCTCGCCGACATGACCAGCATTGGCCTGCCCGTGCCCCCCGGCATGACGATCACGACCGACACGTGCGCGAAGTACAACGACGCCGGCAACAAGATGCCCCACGGCCTGATGAACGAGGTCGCCAAGAACATGGCGACGCTCGAAAAGGAGATGGGTAAGAAGTTCGGCGATAAGAAGAGCCCGCTGCTGGTCTCGGTCCGCTCGGGCGCCGCGGTCTCGATGCCGGGCATGATGGACACCGTCCTGAACCTGGGCCTGACCGATGACAGCGTGCAGGCGCTGGCCGAGGCGACGGGCAACCGCCGCTTCGCCTACGACGCGTACCGCCGGCTCATCAACATGTTCGGCGATGTCGTCATGGGCATCGACCACGAGTACTTCGAGGAAGCGTTCGCCGAGATCAAGACGCGGTACCACGCCGCGGATGACACCGATGTGCCCGAGGAGGGACTGGTCGAATTGTGCGAGCGGTACAAGGAGGTCTACCGCAAGCACACGGGCGACGTCTTCCCGCAGAACCCGTTCAAGCAGCTCGAGCTCTCGATCGAAGCGGTCTTCAAGAGCTGGGACAGCCCGCGGGCCAAGAGCTACCGCCGGATCTCGGGCATCACGGGCCTGAACGGCACGGCCGTGAACGTGCAGGCGATGGTCTACGGCAATATGGGCGAGACCTCTGGCACGGGCGTCGCGTTCACGCGGAACCCGTCGACGGGCGAAAACAAATTCTACGGCGAGTTCCTGATCAACGCGCAGGGCGAGGACGTCGTCGCCGGTATCCGAACGCCGCTGCCCGCGATCGAGATGAAGAAGTGGAACAACAAGGTCTACGAGCAGCTGATGCGCATCAAGACCAAGCTCGAGAAGCACTACAAGGACATGCAGGACATCGAGTTCACCATCGAAGATGGCAAGCTCTACATGCTGCAGACGCGGACGGGCAAGCGGACTGGCGCGGCCGCGGTCAAGCTCGCCTGCGACATGGTGAAAGAGAAGCTGATCGACGAGAAGGAGGCACTGCTGCGGATCCCCGCGGGCGACCTGACGCAGCTGCTGCTGCCGCGGTTCGACGAGACCAAGAAGTCGGTGGCGCGCGTGCTCTCGCGCGGTCTGCCGGCGTCGCCCGGTGCCTCGGTCGGCAAGCCGGCGTTCACGGCGGACGAGGCCGTCGAGCGGGCGCACGCGGGCGAGGATGTCATTCTTGTCCGCAAGGAGACCAGCCCCGAGGATGTCGACGGCATGCACTCGGCGGTCGGCATCCTGACCAGCACCGGCGGCATGACCAGCCACGCGGCGGTCGTCGCCCGCGGCTGGGGCAAGTGCTGCGTCGCGGGCGCAGGTGACATCCAGATCGACGCCAAGGCTGGGATGTTCACCGTGGGCGGCCGGAGCTACACCCGAAGCGATGTGATCTCGATCGATGGCTCGACGGGCGAAGTCCTGCACGGCGCTGTGGCGACGATCACGCCCGAGCTCTCGGGCGACTTCGCCAAGATCATGCGCTGGGCCGACAAGCACGCGACCATGGGCGTGCGGACCAACGCCGACACGCCGACCGACGCGCAGCGTGCGCGTGACTTCGGCGCGAAGGGCATCGGCCTGTGCCGGACCGAGCACATGTTCTTCGAGGGCCCGCGGATCAAGGCGATGCGCGAGATGATCGTCGCCGAGACGCTCGAGCAGCGCGAGACGGCGCTCGACAAGCTGCTGCCCTATCAGCGCGACGACTTCATCGGCCTGTTCCGCGCGATGAACGGCCTGCCCGTGACTATCCGCTTGCTTGACCCGCCGCTGCACGAGTTCCTGCCGCACGAGGATGCGGCGGTCGTTGATCTTGCCAAGTCGCTCGGCGTGCCGAAGGAGAAGCTCCAGCAGCGCGTCGCGATGCTGCACGAATTGAACCCGATGCTCGGCCACCGCGGCTGCAGGCTCGCTGTCACCTATCCCGAGATCCTGAGGATGCAGGTCCGGGCGATCGTCGAGGCGGCGATCGAGTGCGTCGGCGAGAAGGTCAAGGCAATGCCGGAGATCATGATCCCGCTCGTCGGCACCGTCCGTGAGCTGGCCATGCTCCGCGGGATCGCCGAGGACACGCTCGCCGAGGTCAAGAAGGAGATGGGCTTCAAGAAGCGGCTCGACATCAAGATCGGCACGATGATCGAGATCCCGCGTGCGGCGCTGACCGCCGCCGAGGTCGCCGAGCAGGCCGACTTCTTCAGCTTCGGCACCAACGACCTCACGCAGCTGACGTTCGGCTACTCGCGCGACGACGTCAACACGTTCCTGCCCGACTACATCGAGCAGGGCATCCTCGATGTCGACCCGTTCCAGAGCCTCGACCAGACCGGCGTGGGCGAGCTGGTCCAGTTCGGCTTCGAGCGCGGACGCGGCGCCAACGAGGGCCTGAAGGTCGGCATCTGCGGCGAGCACGGCGGCGACCCGTCGTCGGTCGACTTCTGCCACCGCGTCGGCCTCGACTACGTGAGCTGCTCGCCCTTCCGCGTGCCGATCGCCCGGCTCGCGGCGGCGCAGGCGGCTATTCGTCACGGGTAGCGGCCGTCACGGCAAGCGAACGCACGACGATGTGAAACAACAACGGCCCGCCTCGGTTCGCCCGGGGCGGGCCGATTCTTTCGGTTCTGTTGAGATCGCCTGGTTGCCTACTCGTCGCCGCTGATCGTATCGAGCGTCTCGGTCGCCGAGGCAAAGATCGCTTCGAGGTCATTGCCTTCGGAGCGGAAACGGATGACGCCGTCGGCGTCGATCACAACGACCAGCGGCGCCCGTGTCACGCCGTATGCGAGCAGCGTGTCTCGTGGGTTGATGAGCATCGGCACCTCGCTCAGCCCAGCGTTCGAGAGCAGGTTGAACGCGTTGTCGGGGTTGCGCTCACGCACCGCGAAGGTGATCAGCTCGACCGAGTCGCCACGGCTTTCTTGCGTCGCCTTGAGGAAGTCAATGATGCTGTCCGTGCCGGGCACCCAGCTGGCCCAGAACACGAGCACCGCCGTCTTGCCCGCGAACGCGTCGGAGCTGACCGGATCGCCGAGCATCGTCAGCCCGTCGAAGGCGGGCGCCCGGTTGCCGACGAGGTAGCCGACCGTGCCCTCGCCGTCGGCGGCCGCTTCGAACTCGCGGTCGGCCGGCGCGACAAAGTCTGGCCTGAGGCTCTCCGGCCGGTACGCGACCTCCCAGCCCTGCGGAGCGTCGATCGCGAGCGACTCGACGGCGGGCGCGTCGCCGGTCTCGCCGTAGCTGTACGCGAACCTGTTCTCGAAGCCCGTGACCAGCACGTCGCGGACGAGTCTGGGCAGCCCGTCGGCTCTCCCGATGTAGACGACCTTGTCGCCGGACTCGTTCGGCCGGCCGAACCCGGCACGGACAACGTCGCAGAGTGTCCCGTCGATCAGCTCGGGCTCCATCGCCTCCAGTGTCGGGGCGGCGAGGATGTCCTCGAACGGCTTCTTGAATGGCTCGCCGAAGACGAACTGCACCCCGAACTCCGCCTCGGTGCTCAGTTCGCGCCCGCGCGCCAGCCCGCGGTTCGCCGTGACCTTGGTGCGGTTCTCCTGGTCGAGCCACGAGGCCGTCTGCGGACCGCGCAGCACGACAATCTCGAAGGCATCCTTGCGGCCGATGTCGTCCGCGGTGCCGTCGATGCGGTACACCCACCGGCCCTGGTCATCTTTGGCCGACCGCACGGTGCCCTTCGCGCCGATCGAGATCGAGGCCATCATCGCGAAGTCGGCGGGCAGCTCGTCGGTCTTCTCCATGGTCTTCACGATGTCGAACTGGATCGCCGCGGCCTCTCCGATCGCGGCCTGCGCGGCCTCGAGGATCTCGATAGCCCGTGCGTCCCGGTTCGTCGCGTCGGTCTGGTCGCCCGGCTGCCGATCCGGCGGCGGCATCGACTCCTGGGCCGCCGATGCGAGCGGAAGCCCGGCCAACGCGAGAAGCACGCACACACCACCGGCTCGGTTGATCATCGTCATCGCGGTTGCTCCCGACCGGTCGAAAACCGGAGTTCAAGGTTCGGTGTCGGCCGCTCCCCCCGGCCGACGGCCGGCATGTTAGCGCCGGGCCCATCACTGGGGCCCGCGCGGGCTTACCGCAGCAGCTCGGCCAGCGCCACGCCCGGGTCATCCTGCCGCATGAGCGTCTCGCCGATCAAGACGATCTGCACGCCCGACTGCCGAAGCCTCTTCAGGTCTTCGGGCGTCCGGATACCCGACTCCGAAACGAGCACTCCCCGGTGCTCTTCGACCAAGTCGGCCATCCGCAGCGTGTGCGCGAGGTCGACGGTCATCGCCGACAGATCGCGGTTGTTGATACCGAGCAGGCAGTAGCTCGGATGCGGGAAGCCCACGTGCGGCTTCACCCGCAGCAGGTTCTCGGCCGAGTGCACCTCGAGCAGCACCGTCATTCCGAGCCGCTGGGCCAGGATCATCATGTCGACGATCTGCCCCTCGGTCAGGCACTCGGCGATGAGCAACACCGCGTCCGCCCCCGCCGCCCGGCTCTCCCACAGCTGCCACGTGTCGACGATGAAGTCCTTCCGCAAGACCGGCAGCGGCACCGCCTCACGCACCCGCTCGATGTAGCTCAGATCGCCCGCGAAGAACGGCCCGTCGGTCAGGCAGCTGATCGCCGAGGCGCCCGCCGCGTGATACCGTCTCGCGATGTCCTCGGGCCGAAACGGATCATCCGGTGAAGCAAGCTCCACACCATCGGCGGGGCGATACTCGTCGCGGATCCAGCCGGCGCTCGGGCTCTTGCGCTTGATCTCGGCGATCACGGCCGTGCGATCCGTCGGCGTGTGCCTCGTGACCGCCGCGAAGAAGTTCCGAGGTGGGTCGGCCTGCGCGACCTCGGCCTCGAGCTCGGCCATCGGCTTGGCCGCCTTACGCTCGGCGACCTCTTCCTTCTTCTTCGCAACGATCTCGTCGAGGGCATTGGCCATGGGGGGCATTGTTGCCGCGGCGGCCGGCTCCGTCGCAGCGCAACCGCCAGAACCAGAAGCGGGCACCCCGTTCGTTGCGCTCGGCATCGCGATGCTCGTATCCGCCATCTGCCTCGTGATCCTCTGGAAGCTCGACACCATCCGCCCCGGCTCAATCGCATGTGCCCGACACGCGGGCCCCGAGCCGCGCGCCGCGATCCCGCTCGCGCTCATGGCGTTCGGCGTCTACCTGCTGCCCGCCATCTTCACGGCGATCATGCTGGGCGTGCTCGGCGTCGGCTTCAGCGATGATCCAACGCTCCGGGACAACGGCATCATTGCCGGCCTGACCTACGGCTCGGGAGTCGTCATCGCGATCGTGATCTGCTGGTTCGCCGCGAGGTGGAAGCTGCTTGGGCCCGAGAACCTCCGGCCGCGCATTCGTGATCTCTGGATCGGCGTCGCGGCGCTCGCACTGTCGTACCCGCTGATGCACCTGACCTCGCTCGCCGCGAGCACCCTCTACACCATTACCGGCGGCGCACCCGACTCCCCGCTCCAGCACGGCACGCTCGAGTTGCTCGCCACCGGCGACCGCGCGAGCGTCTGGTGGTTGGCGATCGTCGCGGGTGCCGTGCTCGGCGCGCCGATCCTCGAAGAGGTCGTCTTCCGGGGCCTTCTCCAGCCGGCGATCCGCGCGACGGCCGGCCCGTGGGCCGCGATCCTCATCTCGGGCGCACTGTTCACCATGCTGCACATTCCACGCGGCCCCGACTCGGGCGGCGCGACGTGGCTCGCGATCCCGACCCTGACCGTGCTGGCGCTCGCCCTCGGCATCGCCCGCGAGCGCTCCGGCCGGCTCGGAGTGCCGATCGTCATGCACATCGCGTTCAATGCGCTCAATGTGGGCCTCGCCCTGTTTCTCACGAGCAACGCCTAGGCCACTCCTACGATCGCCGCATGACGACAGACCCCCAACCCGATGCCAAGCACCGCGTCCTCACCGGCGACACGCCCACCGGCCGGCTGCACCTGGGCCACTGGGTCGGCTCGGTCGAGAAGCGCGTGCAGATGCAGGACGGCTACGACTGCTACTTCTTGCTCGCCAACATGCACGCGTTCACGACCCGCGCGACCGAGGCCGCCGAGATCCGGCAGGACACCATCGAGATCGTCAAGGACTGGCTCGCCGCCGGCATCGATCCGGAGCGGTCGACGATCGTGCTGCAAACAGAGATCCCCGCGATCGCCGAGCTGACGTGGTACTTCGCGATGCTGATCCCCTTCAACCGGATCCTGCGGAACCCCACGCTCAAGACCGAGATCGAGACCAAAGGGCTGGGCGAAAAGTACAGCTTCGGCTTCCCGATGTACGCCGTCGGCCAGTGCGCAGACATTCTCGCTTTCAGACCGAAGTACGTGCCCGTTGGTGTTGATCAGGTCGCGCACATCGAGGTCTGCCGCGAGGTCGCGCGGAAGTTCGACCAGGTCTACAACGGCGTTGATCCGCAGGCCGAGGACGGCGACTACGCGAAGCTCGGCGGCACCTTCCCGATCCCCGAGGCGCTCGTGGGTCGCGTCGGTCGGCTCGTCGGCACCGACGGCGACAACAAGATGAGCAAGAGCCTGAACAACGCCGTCTTTCTCAGCGACACGCCCAAGCAGGTCAAGAAGAAGATCAACAGCATGTACCCCGGCCAGAGCCGCGAGCCGGACGAGCCGGGCGACCCCGACATCAACCCCGTGTTCATGTACGCCGAGACGTTCTGTGACGCGGGCGTCGTGCAAGAGATGAAGGACCGCTACCGCAAGGGCGACAACATCGGCGACGGCCACGTCAAGGCGGCTGTCATCGAATCGGTGAACGAGCTGCTCGAGCCCATGCGCGAACGCCGCGCCGCGTACGACGGGCCCGACGGCGAGAAGAAGATCATCGAGATCATCCGCGACGGCACAGCGCGTGCGAACACAGTCGCCGAAGAGACCCTGCACATGGCCAAGCAAGCGATGCACCTTGATTTCGGGGCCCGCTCGCTGCGCTGGGTGTAGCGTCAGTCCCGCTCGGCTTCGATCGCCTCGAGCAGCCGCAACGCCCGCCAGTTGACGAGCGAGCGCACCTCCGCCCGTGTCTCGTCGTCCCGGCCGGTCGTCACGGCCAGGCGACCGAGTTCCTCGGCATACCGGCAGACGTCGGCGATGCCGCCCCGGTGCCGGAGCATCCACGCGTCGTCCGTCGGCGGCCCGAGCGCCAGCTCCTCCATCGGGTCGGCGAGGGTGAGCCCCGCGTCGCGGCCGAGCCGAGCGAGCCTGCCCGCGACGAGCGCCGCCGCGTTCTCGCCGCGGAGTGTCATCAGCCGGCCCGCGCTGCGATCACGGGCGACGGCGTTGCCGCCACGCATCGCGTCGGGCACCAGCTCGTCGATGCCCTCGGTCAGGCCTGCGGCGATCGCTCGCCGCGCTCGCACCGACATCTCAAATCCCGGCCAGGTCATGAGGGTGTCGAGCCTCGTGAATGCCTCCGCGTCGGCGAGCAGCGCGGTGAGATCTGCAACAAGCTGCAGGTCCGCGATGCTCTCCGCGTCGGGGCCGGAGCCGCCCGGCACAGCCCAGCCGCGGAGCCAAACGTCCCGGAGGTCGGTCTGTCTCGCCGACAGATCTCGGCCGCGCTCGCCCATCACGCGCACCGCGGTCTCCGAATCCGCGGCGATCCGATCCAGCATGGCGAGCTGCGAGTCGATCGCCCTAAGCATCTCGAGGGCATCGTCCTGAGCATCTTCATCCGCCGACATCTGCGCAATGCCCAGCAGCCGATCACGAACCAGCGAGACCAGCTCGGTCGGCCCGTCGAGCCCGGCGCCGACCCGGCTGCTCAGCCGCTCGAGCAGCGCGAAGTCTTCGAACAGCCGTCTCTGGGCGGCGACCGTCGCCAGCACACCGGGGTCGGTCTTTCTCGTCGGATCGACCAGCAGATCGAGCGTCTCGTCCCGCGCCGTGACCGTGGCGCTGCGGACGAGCGGCACCAGCCGCCGCCACGCGGGCCGCAGCTCACGCACGATGTGATCGTCGTCGCGGATCGAGCCCCGGGAGACGCTGAGCGCGATCGCGTCCGCGGCGAGCATCGACGCGGGCAGCGCCGCCGCATCGTCGGTCTCGCGGGTCGCGAGCATCTCGGACGCCCGCGCCCGCAGACGGTCCGCCTCGCGGCCGTCTTCGAGCCGATCGAGCGATGTGAGCAGTCTCGCGTGCTGCGCCGCGAGACGCAGCGCGAGCCTCCGCCGCGCGATCGGCAGCTCGAGCGAACCGCCGACGTCGGAGACAAGCCGATTCTTTGCGGGCTCGGGTGTCCACGAGGGAAGCGCCGCAAGGGCGTCGACGGCCTCGGTCAGATCCCGCGCGATCGCCTCGCCGCGGGCCGCGTAGGTTGGCCACGATCGGAGCACCTCGACTTCGTCGGCGACGATGCCGATCGCCGCGACCGCTCTGTCCCCGGCACCGAGCCCGGCAAGCGTCGCGGCGCGAGCGCGCACGTTGTCCTCGGTGACGGCGTCGTTCCCGCAGAACCAACCCGTACCCGGGCGATCGCCGGCAACCGCGGCCAGGGCGACCGCGGCCAACGCCGAGCCGATCTGTTCATCGATGCCCGGCGCCCGCGCGAGTTCACCCCGCGACCATTCGAGATCGAGCGCATCGAAGTCCGTGATCATCGCCGCGAGGATCGCGGGGTCATCCACGGCATCGATCAGCTCGTCGAGCTCTGCCGCACGAGAGCCAAGGGTCATTGCCCACAGCAGGGCGGCGGACCCGTCGTCGCGCTTGGACTCGCCGAGGTCCGCCAGTGACGCCGCCGCGGATCGAAAGGCCGCCTTGGCCCGACCTCGGAGACCTGTGAGTCCATCTTGCGCACCCTCGGTCTCAAGCAGTCGGTCCGACGCGCGCCCGAGGTTTGCGGACAGTTCGATCGCTGCCCGGCCCGCGCCGGCCTCGGGGGCCTCGGGCCCGGAAAGATCGAGAAACTGCGCCTCAGCCGCCCCGCACGCCGCGACCGCGATCACCAGCGTCGGCGTAGACCCGTTCCAGACGTTCAACCATCGTCGCTGCCGAGAATTCATGCAGGCACCACTCCCGTCCTCGCTCAGCGAGTTTACGCCGGAGGCCCGGATCGCCGTGGAGCCGCGCCACCGCGTGTCGCAACGCCGCCGGATCGCCCACGGGCACGAGCAAACCGGTCTCCTCGTGCCGGCACGCCTCACCCGTGCCGTCGGCGTCTGTTGCCACCGGGCACACCCCGGCGAGCAGCGCCTGGGGCACGGTCCGGGGCAGGCCCTCGCGATAGCTCGGATGGGCCAAGACGTCCATCGCCCGGATCAAGCCCGGCACCCGCTCCGGGGGAACCAGCCCGGTCGTCACGATCTGCTCGCTGATCCCGAGGTCCGCCACCCGTCGCATCAGCCGATCACGCCACCAGCCGTCGCCGACCCACAGCAGCTTCCAGTGCGGGTTGGCCCTGAGATCGTCGGCAAGCGCGTCGAGCAGATCGTCATGCCCCTTGTGCTCGGCGAGACGAGCAACGGTGCCGACGACATAGTCGTCCCGGCCCAAGCCAAGCGACGAACGCACGGCATCGCGCGATTCGCTTCCGTCGAACTCAACGAACGGCGCGATGTCCATCCCGCTGCGCACGGTCACGAACTGGTCCGCCGAACCGATACCACGCGCGGCGAACTGCTCGGTCATCGCGTCCGCAACGCTGACGATCGTGTGGCAACGCTTGGCGGCGAACCGCTCGGCCGCGGTGTAGATCCGGTTTTTGATTCGGATCTTGGTTCGCGAGAAAGCGCCACCCTCGACGGGCATAAACGGCGGGCCGTGGATCGTGTGCACGATGGCGGGCACTTGCGCTTTCCACGCCGCCCATCGGCCGAGGATCCCCGCCTTGCTGCTGTGCGTGTGCACGATGTCGGGTCGCACCTCGCGGATCAACCGCTTCAGATCGTGATGAAAGCAGAAGTGGTCCTTGATCGGGTTGATCTCGCGCACCATGTTCGACAGCTCGTGCGTCGTGATGCCCCGGCCGTCATCGGCTTTGAACTCGCGGACACGATCGAGCATCGAGCCCTCTGGTCCGAAGATCGGGCCGAACGCAAGGTGCACATCGTGCCCGAGCCGGGCCTGTCCCTCGCACGAGAGCACGGTGTTCTCCTGCGAGCCGCCAAGGATCAGCCGCGTCGAGATGTGCAGGATGCGCAAGCTCACGCGGGATCATTGGCAAGGCTGCCACCCGGCCTATCGAACCGGAAGAACCGCAGCGACGCGTCGTAGTACTTGTCGGTCACGCGCTCGTCGGCGAAGCCGATCTTGGTCAGCACCCGCTGCGATGCGTGGTTCTCGAGATCTGTCACGGCATAGATCGTGTCTAGCGTCGACACCCGCCAGGCGTGCTCCATCGCCACCATACCGGCCTCCGTCGCGTAGCCGTTCCCCCACGCGCTGGGCCTGAACCGGTATCCAAGCTCAAACTCGGGCTCGGTCCAGTCGATGGGGATGACGCCGCAGTCGCCGATGATATCGCTCGTCTCTGCGACAACAACGGTCCAGAGCGTGAAGCCGTGGGTGGCGAAGCACTCGATGCGTTTCTGGATGGACGCACACACTTCGTCGATGCTGCGCGTCTTGCCGTGGTTGACAAATCGCATGGCCTCGGCATCGCCAAACACCGCCATCAACGGCTCGGCGTCATCGATCCGCGGCTGACGAAGGATCAGGCGTTCGGTGCGGATCTCAACGCCCGTCATACCGCACCCACTCCAGCCTCAGCCCCGTCGGCGGCAGCGTCACGCCCGCACGCCTGCGATCCTTCGACTCGATGATCGCCGGGATATCCCCCGGCTCGATCTTCCCCCGGCCCACCTCCATCAGCGTGCCCGCGACGATCCGAACCATGTTGTACAGGAACCCGCTGCCCGAGACGCGCACGACAAACCGCTGCTCGTCCGCATGTTTTGCCTCCTCTCCCCCGTGGGGGAGAGGGCTGGGGTGAGGGGGTTCGGCTTGCTCGACATCGCACGCAAAGATCGTCCGCACCGTGGTCTTTCGCCCGTGATTGATCTGCGCAAACGCCGCGAAGTCGTGCTCGCCGACGAGGTGCGCCGCCGCCTCGCGCATGCGCGCGAGATCAAGCTCGTACCACGTGTGCCAGACGTACCGCCGATCCCACAAGGGCCGGGTCTCGCCGCTCACGATCGTGTAGGTGTACTCCTTGCTGGTCGCACCGCCGATGGGCTCGAAGTCGTCGGCCACGAGCTCGGCATCACGAACCAAGACATCCCGCGGCAGCTTGCTGTTGAGCGCTTTGATCAGCCGATCCGTGCCGCGGTCTTGGGGCCAGCCCACTGCGGTGCTCGCGTCGGGCTCGCTCGTAAACGCCGCCACCTGCCCGAGCGCGTGCACGCCCGAGTCCGTCCGGCTCGCCCCCGTCAGCACCAGCCCCGGCTCGCGCAGAACGTCTCTTGCCGCCTCTTCGACCACGCCCTGCACCGTCCGCAGCGTCGTCCGCTCGCCCGGGTTGTCCGGGTCCGGCGGCTCCTGCTTCTGCCACCCGCAGTAGTCCGTTCCGTCGTACGCGATGGTCAGCTTGTACCGCGGCATCACCGCTCTTTGCCGGGCGGGACGATGCGGATCTCCGTGCGATCATCGATCGACCGGTCGGGCGATCCAAACCGTTTCTGATCGTCCTTTGCCCACCGGTCGGTCATGCGGAACCAGTAATACGTGAACGGCACGCCGATGACGACGGTGAGAACACCAACGATGATCGCGGTCCAGAGCACAGGACATCATTCGCGCATGTTCGAGCCACAGAGCGGAACCCGCCGATGACTCTTGCGGATCCCTAACAGATTTGTTAGAATCTTGTACGATGGAGACATGGATGGCATCTGGCAGCGCGATTGAGTGGACGGAAACGACCTGGAACCCCGTCGCGGGCTGTACACCTGTGTCCCCGGGCTGCTTGAACTGCTATGCCGCTCGGATGGCGTTGCGGCTGGAGCGAATGGGGCGTGGTCGATGCCGCAAGTACGAAGGCACCGCCCGGCGGGCGGGCAGCGGTCGCCCTGTGTTCACCGGCGTCGTGAACATAGACGAGTCGGCGCTCGACATGCCCCGCTCGTGGAAGCTCGGCCGGATCATCTTCGTCAACTCGATGAGTGACCTGTTCCACGAGGCCGTGCCAGACACGTTCATCCACCGCGTGTTTGATGTGATGACCGACTGCCCGCAGCACACGTTCCAGGTGCTCACCAAGCGGCCCGATCGCTGCCTGGCGATGAGCAAAGACCTGCCGTGGCCTGATCATGTCTGGATGGGCACAAGCGTCGAGACGAAGGCCTACTACGAACGCATCCGTCTGCTCGCCAAGACCGACGCGAAGGTGAAGTTCCTGTCTTGCGAGCCTTTGCTGGGCCCGCTGCCGCGCATGCCGCTCAAGGGCATCGACTGGGTCATTGTCGGCGGCGAGTCCGGCCCCGGTGCTCGCCCCATGCAGGGCTCATGGGCGCTGCAGATCAAGCGGCAGTGCGAAGCGAAAGATGTTGCGTTCTTCTTCAAGCAGTGGGGCGGGGTAAACAAGAAGAAGACGGGGCGGGAACTCGGGGGGCAAACATGGGATCAGATGCCGAAGCAAATGAAGATCGCATAGTCGCGACCGAAGATGGTCTTGTGCTCCCAACGGTGGGCCCTTGGGCGAAGCGAAAGTATCACTTTCTTTCGCGGTTTTTGGACATTTTTACAACCGCGATGCGTAGTAAATTTGAGCGTCTCGTCTTTGTCGATCTCTTCGCTGCCGCTGGCTTCGCCAGGATCAGAGACACGGATGAAATTGTAGAGACGAGTAGTGTGATCGCAGCAAATCTTCGATTCCCGTTCTCGCAGATCGTCGCTCTAGAGCTCGACGATAAAAACGCAGCTGCGCTTCGGGAGCGGTTGTCGCGGCGACAGCAGCCTCAACCGCCAGTCATCATCAACGGTGATACGAATGATCGAATTGGCGATGCAACCGCGCTGGTGCAAGGCAATCGCGTTCTTTGCGTCACGCTAGCGGATCCGTTCAGTCTCGCGGCGCTTCGTTTCGAGACGCTTGAAGTACTCTCGACCATTCACTCGGATTTAGTCGTTCTGTTACCCGATGGCATGGATGCGATCCGCAACATGCGGACTTACTACAACGATAACCCGAATTCGTCGCTTGACGAGTTTATGGGTGAATCAGGATGGCGGGAACTGATCCAAGAGCCTCAGCGTGACACTCATGAAGCTCTGCGCCTTCGGTTCGAGGATCGCCTTCGGCAGATCGGATACAAGCACTTCGACATGACTCGATTCGTGAACCCAGGAGGTCAGCGGATGTACAGCCTTGTGTTCGCCAGTCGTCACGAACTCGGACTGAAGTTCTGGCGTGAAGCCAACAAGGTTGACGAGCACGGCCAACGAGAGCTATTCTCGTTCGACTAAAGCTCCACCATCTCCATATCCCCGGCGTGCTTCACGTCGGTCACCGGCAGCGAGACGTCCGTCACGAACACGCCGAGACCGGGCTGGCTCTCGGCCATCTCACGCCGGACGTCGGCCGCGTTGAACAGCCGCGACGACTGGCGCCTGATCTCCCGGCCCGTCGGCACCTGGCCCGGGGCCTCGTCAACACGCACGAACGTCGTCTGCACCGCGCCGACCGGCTCGCCCTGCAAGCGACCGAGCATATCGATCACGATCTGCCCCTCGGGCATCGCGCCCTCGATCACCGGGATCGCCTGCTCGAACGCCTGCAGCTGGTTGCGGGCGTTCTCGAACGTGCCGGCCTTCTCCGCCCAGGTCGCGCCGGGGATGACAACATCCGCCCGCTCGCGGGCCCGCCGGTCGTGCGTGTCGATCAGCACGACGAACGTTCCATCGAGCGCCGCGACAAACTCGCGCTCCGCCCACTCGCCCGGGTAGTTGCCGGTCATGATCACGCCGCCGATGTCGCCGTCGGCGAGCCGGCTCGTCGCGTCATCGAACTCGACGACATTCGATGACAGCGACTCGAGCACCCGCCGCACGCCCCGCGCGTTCGGGGCCTTCTCCGCGTACATCACGTAGCCGTCTTCGCGCGACGCGGACTTCGGGAACACCTTGTCCTCGCCGCGGAACGGCACGTAGCCAACCGCGAGCACCGCGTTCTCATCGAGCTGGAGCGCCAGCGTGCCGAGCAGGTACGCCTCCTCGCAGCTGAGCATCGGGCTGACGATAACCATCAGCCGCTTGTCGTCGTCCGCTTGGCGTCGCAGGCCGTCGAGGGCCTCGTCGTACGCCTGCGCGTAGTCGCACTCGTCGAGCACGCCGAAGCGCCGGCGCTCGGGTGTCGTGAGGCGGTCATCGCTGTGCACGTGCTTCCAGCCGTAGCGGACCTCGTCGGTGATCCACCACTTGTTCACGCCCATGTTGGTCCGCGGCTTGATGCGGTAGAGCTTGCCCTCGTTGTGCTCGAAGAGGATGTTGTCACCGGACGCGGTGATGCCATCGATCGAAGGCGTGGACTTCAAGAACCACACCCGCTGCGCGAAGAGGAAGTCCTTGTCGAGCAGCGCGCCCACCGGGCAGAGGTCGATCACGTTGGCCGACAGCTCGTTGTCCAGCGGCACGCTCGGGAAGACATCGATCTCGCTCTTGTTGCCCCGGCCCGCGATCGTTAGCTCGGCCGTCCCCGGGATCTCCCGCGCGAAGCGCACGCACCGCGTGCACATGATGCAGCGGTCCGAGTAGATGTACACGTGCGGCCCGAGGTCTTTCTTAGGCTGCTTGACCTTCTGCTCCTGGAAGCGGGAGACGCCGCGCCCGTACTCGAAGCTGTAGTCCTGCAGCTCGCACTCGCCCGCCTGGTCGCACACCGGGCAGTCCAGCGGGTGGTTGATCAGCAGGTACTCCATGACGGCCTTCTGGTTGGCGACCGCCTTAGGGTTGTCGGTGTAGACGACCATGCCGTCCATCGCGTCGAGCGAGCAGGTCGGCTGGAGCTTGCCGCCGGCCATCGGCTCGAGCTTGCCCTCGTTGCGAGGGTTGGGCGCCCAGACCTCGCCCAGACAGATCCGGCACTGCGCGGGGATGCTCAGCCCCTCGTGGTAGCAGTAATACGGGATCTTGACCTTGTTTTTGTTCGCGATCTCCAGGACCTTCTGGCCCTTTTCAAAGTCGCACTCGACGCCATTGATCGTGATGCTCGGCATTGCGGCACATCCTAGGGGCGTGGACGCCGGTCGGCGTTGCGAACGACTCGCAGTAAGCCCCTTCGGCAGCGTGCGACAGAACCTGAACTCCGGATTCAGGTCCGCTTCAACGACCGAGAGCCGAAGTCGTAGGCGAACGGGGCCGCCATCACCATCATCATCGCGGCGAGCGGCAGAATCAGCAGGTCAAACGCCCTGGGACCGGGCGACGAGTACCGCGATGAGATGACAAGACCCAGAAATCCAGGAATCGTGATCCAGGCAATCGCGATGAAGCCGGCTCGGTGATCGCGACGCATGCCCTCTGGCTGCACGAGAGCAACAGCAATGGCGAGGAAGAGCGCGAGGCTCCCCGGCAGTTCTCGTGGCCCTGCTTTGTGTGACGTTTCGGGGAGACCCCACGTGCCGTAAACGACGCCCGCTTGAACGAGCAGAAGCAGAATGACGAGCGAATTGGCAAACCGCCAGAGTGGGGTGAGATCGGCGTGACGCTGCGCGATCGCAATCCCGAAGACGCACGCTGCGGCGATCGACTTGAGCGTGGCTTCGATGACCCCCGGGAAGGTCTGACCTGCCTACGCTGCCGAGTTGAGAGCATCTTCCACGATGGTTGCCGCGACGAAGCCGCCAAGCGAGACGAGTCCGACCCACGGGTTGCCGACGATGCGCTTCACGAGAGTAGCGTACGCCAAAAAACAACCGCCCCGACCATCTGGCCGGGGCGGCGTGCGATCAAGCTATTTCGAGCGATCTCAGTTGCCCATGGCGGCCGAGAGATCGTTGTAGCTGTAGTTGTCGAAGGTGAACGCGACGTAGAAGCCGCCGCCGTAGCGGGGGTCGGCGAACACGGTGTAGCCCGGGTTGAAGCTGATCTCGCCCGAGGCACCGAGACCGAAGATCGCTGCCGCGGCCTCGCCGCCGATCTCGAAGCCGCCCTGCTTGAAGGTGTCGGCCGCCGCCTCATCGGCGAAGAACACGACGTGGTCGTTGTACTGGCCGAACGAGCCGAGGCCAACGGTGAAGCGGGCGTTGCGGCTGTAGCCGACCGGCTCGGGGTTGCCGGCCGAGTACACCAGGCCGTCGCCACCGCCGCCGCCGAGCAGGTAGCTATGGAAGTACATCATGCCGGGCATCACGGCCCAGCCGGCGCTCTCGCCGACCGCGGCCGCGAACTCGGGCTCGGTCGCGTTCAGGTGCGCGATGGTCGCCGCGGACTCAGCCTTGGTGATGTTCAGGGCGTCGTCGGTCAGGCCGACGGCGGCGCAGCCACCGAGGCCGAAAGCCAGTGCGCCAGCGGCAGCGGCAGTGATGGTCTTCTTCATCGTGTGAGTCCTTTGCTTCTAAATCAGGAGTCTGGAAGCCGGGACCACCCCCCCGGCGAGGGTCTGTAAGCGTGTGGTAAGACTCTCGGACAGCGAGAGCGTGCGACTCTATCGGACTTCCCGCCGGTTGTCCGCTCTTTCGGCACCGTCCGCGGGGTTTTTCATCGGTCCGAGGGCCCAGGCCGCGCAAGTCTCGCCGATTTTGCCCGCCCACTCAGGCCACGCCAGAGACCCCCCGATCCGCAGCTTGACGCACCTACCCTGGGCGACCATGGCCAAAGGCAAGTTCAAGACGCCCCGAGGCACACGGGATCTGTACCCCGAGGACCTGCTCCGGCAGCGGTACATCGCCGACGCGTGGCGGCGTGTCAGCATCCGCCACGGCTTCGACGAGATCGCCGGCCCGACCTTCGAGCACCTCGATCTCTACAAGGTCAAATCCGGTGACGGCATCGTCAGCGAGCTGTTCAGCTTCCGCCGCGACGGCGGTGACGACGACTACGCGCTGCGGCCCGAGTTCACACCCACGCTCGCCCGTCTTTACGCCGCCAGGGCGGCAAGCCTGCCGACGCCGACCAAGTGGTTCACCGCCGGGCCGTACTTCCGCGCCGAGCGACCCCAGCGCGGGCGTCTGCGGGAGTTTCTCCAGTGGAACTGCGACGTCATCGGCGACGATTCCGACGGGGCGACCGCCGACCTGCTCGCCGTGTGCGTGGGCGTGCTCGACGAGCTGGGCCTCAACTCGGCGACCGTCCAGGCCGAGATCGGCAGCCGGCGGTTTCTCACCGGCTGGTGCGAGCGGTGTGGTATCGGTCAGGATCTCGTGGCCGCCGTCTGCTGGATGCTTGACAACATCGCCAAGCTGCCGGCCGAGGCTCTCGCTCGTGCCGCCGCGGAGCGCGGCCTCACCCCGGAGCAGGCGTCAGCGGTCGGTGCGATGCGCGAACAGGTCGTCGCCTGGCAGAACGACCCGGCGTGGACCGAGAGCGATGTGCTCGAGGGCTGGCCCGATGGCTTCGCCCAGGCCGTGGCCGACGTGTTCGAAGCGGGCGACGCGCGGGGCATCACCGACCGGCTCTTCCCCAGCCCGCTGATCGCGCGCGGGCTCGCGTACTACACCGGCACCGTGTTCGAGCTCGTCGCCGACGGCGAGCGCGCTGTCGCGGGCGGCGGGCGCTACGACGACCTGATCGAGCTCTTCGGCGGCCCGCCGACGCCCGCGGTCGGTTTCGGCATGGGTGACGTGGTCCTCCGCATCTTGCTCGAAGACAAGGATCTCATGCCCGAAGGGGCGCCGCTGCGCGAGTCGCTGAGCCAGCCGTCGCCGAGCCTCCGGCCCAAGGCCTTCGTCATCGCCGACGAGGAAGACGCGGCCCTGATCGAGCCGCTGCTGGCCAGTCTCCGCCGGGGCATCGAGTCTCCGCAGCACGAGTCGCATCGCCCGTGGTCGGCGGACCGCTTCGCCCTGGCACCGATGCACGCGAGGCGGTCGTACCGCGGGAAGCGGAAGAAGCAGCTGCAAGACGCGTCGGCCCAGCACGCCCAGTTTGCCGTCATCGTCAACGAGCCGAACAAGGTCGAGCTCCGCGACCTGGACAACCCGCGCGATGAGCTGACGCCGAACCTCATCGATGCGTTCTCGGCATCGGCGCGCGGGACCTTCGCCGACTTCAGCGCCGACCCCGACTCACCGGTGTACGTGGGCAAGGCGATCGACAGCCTGCTCGGCTAAATCCCGGTGACGGGGGCTTCCAGCCTCCGTCGTCAGCCTCACGAAGCGAACACACCCTCGAGGTTCGCGAACCCCTTCATCTCGATCGGGTTGCCCGACGGGTCGCGGAAGAACATGGTCCACTGCTCGCCCGGCTCGCCCTCAAACCGCACGCTCGGCGGGATGACGAACTCGACGCCGGCCTCCTCAAGCCTCGCCGCCAGCGGCCTCCAGATCTCGAGCGGCAGCACCACCCCGAAGTGCGGCATCGGCACGAGATGATCTCCGACACGGCCCGTCTCGCGGGTGATCATCGGCTCGCCGAGGTGCAGCGAGAGCTGGTGGCCGAACAGATCAAAGTCAACCCACGTCTCGGCCGACCGCCCCTCGGTCGCGCCGATGACGCCGCCGTAGAACGCGCGAGCCTCGTCGAGATCCGTGACATTGAACGCCAGATGGAACGCCGTGCGCAACGCGGTGCCTTTCGCTATTCGATCAGCCGCATCCGGCCGAAGTCGGGTATCGGCAGCAGCGAGTCGCGGTGCATCGCCGGGAAGTACACCAGGAACGCCTCGCCCAGCAGGAGCTCGATCGGCAGCACGCCGTCGCCCGCGGTTGCCGGCAGGCTGTGGCGCACCCACGCGTCCGGAGCGCCCCAGGTGCGGCCGTCGCGGCTCGCCGGGCTGTTGTCACCGAGCACCCACAGCTGGCCCTCGCCCAGCGTGACCGTCGTGATCGGGTGCGTCCCGAGCGGCGGCGGGTTGTTGCGCAGCCGGTACTGCGAGTGGTGGGGGTGGTAGTGCAGGTCGCGGTCCACCCGCAGCCGGTGCAACGCGGTGCTGTTCTCGACATCGATCCGGATGCCGGGCAGGGCGTACTGCTCGCTCTCGCTGAGCCGGTTCAGCCCGTCGTCGAACATGACCAGCTCGTCGAGTGCAGACCCGGGGATCGCCGCCTCCAGCCGCTCGCCGATCGTCCAGTCATACCTCGCGTCCAGCACCCGCTCGCCGCCGGCGAACAGAACCAGAGCCTGATCCGCGTGCCACACATCGAACTCGGTGGTTCTCGATGCCGAAAGCTCGAACGCTCCCGATGCCATCTCCGACCAGGGCCCTCGATCGGAGCCCCGCCGGTCGATCACGGCGAGCCCGCGATCGCCCGCACGGTCGATCGAAACGCGGAACTCGTGCGATCGCACACGGAACACGACGGCAGCGCCGTCCCGATCGCCGACCGGCTCGAGCCCGAATCGCACGCGCAGGTCGGACACCGGATAGCTCGGGCTCAGGCCCGACCGCACACCGCCGCTGCCGACGCGCTGGTCCCGCCGCTCATCGATGTCGTTGTACGGCGATCGGTCGCGGATCTCCCACGACCCGGTGTCCCAGCGCACCGAGCTTCGCCCGGCCGCGTCTCGGCGGAACACGCCGCGGTGCACCGTCCAGTCGTCGGTCTCGGCGATCCACGGGCCCGCGTCGGTCATCCCTGGCACCCGCGCCATGTCGTGCACGGGCTGCCAGACCGCGCGCTGCACATGCTCGGGCTTCCGCGTGATCCGCCAGCCGGGCTCGTCCCACGAGGTCGGAAGGCCCGGGCCGGCGCCCGCCGCGTCGCGAACGAACACGTCGCCATCGACCAGTGCGATCTGCTCGCCCGGCCGACCGATCAGCCGCTTGATCACCCGCTCGTCGGGCTCGGTCGGCGAGCGAAAGACGACCACGCTGTAGCGGCCCGGCACGGGCGAGAGCGGCGTCCGTTTCCGCACGAAGATGCGGTCGCCGTCGAGCCGGCGCAGCCCGGCGGTTGGCAGCTCGGTGTCCGTGAACGGGTCGCCGACGCTGTCTCCACGCCGTGTCTCCCTGAGCCGGCGATCAACCATGAACACCGCGCCGGTCTCGGACGACCGGACCTCGAAGTGTGCGCCGAGCAGGGTCGGGGCCATCGATCCCGTTGGGATCACGAACGCCTCTACGACATACACGCGGAAGATGAACGCGAGCGCGAGCGCCAGCGTGACGGAGATCAGGGTGTCGGGGACCGAGGTCTGGCTCGCCGGCGTCCGCGTCGCGTGCGAGGCTGCTTCGACAGAGTGTGACGGGGCTTCGGGCATCTCAGCGGTGCATCGGTCAGCCGGGCGGGGCGTCTGAGCCGCCGCCTCCGCCGGTGCCGTTGTCCGGGTTCTGGGACCCTGCATCGGGACTCCCGCCTGATCCGCGAGCTGAGCCGTCGCCCGGTCCACCGCCGGAACCGTCGCCGGACACACCCCGGTTCTTGCCGCGTCGGCGTCGGCGCCGCTTCTTCGAAGGCTCGGCGTCGTGGTTCTCATCCGGGCCGCCGCCCTCGCTCTTCGGCGGAGCCTCGTCGCCCGCCGGCTTCGGGCGGCGACGCCCGACGACCTTGGGCGGTTTCTCGCTCTTGACAGAGTCGGGGCCGCTCGCGCCCGCCGGCGAGGGGCTCTTGCGCTTGCGACGACGCTTGGTGGTTTGTGGCGCGTCCTCGGCCGCGGTGCCGGCCGACGACCCGGCGCTTTCGGCGGCGGGCCTCTTGGGCGTGCCCGGCTGCGGTCGGCGGCGGGTGTCGCCGGGCCGAGCGGGCTGCTCGCGTTCGGGAGCCTTGGCCTGACCGGGCTCGCCCAGCTCTTCGACCGGGACGGCGACGCGTTCGCGCGTGTCGAGCTCGATCAGAACGAGCTGCGTCAGGATCTGGCTGTCGATGACGATGCCGTCGCCGTGCGGCGTGCCCACACGCGTCTTGCGGTGCGGAAGGTTCTTCTTCAGGTCCTTGTATGTCTGGTCCTCGTACCGGAGGCAGCACATCAGGCGCCCGCACCGCCCCGAGATCTTGAGCGGGTCCAGCGTCGCTTTCTGCACCTTCGCCGAGCGCATCGAGACCGGCTTGAAAACCTTCAGGAAGCTCTTGCAGCAGCAGTGCTGCCCGCACCGCTCGTAGTCGGCGGTCAGCCTTGCATCGTCCCTCGCGCCGACCTGTCTCATCTCGACGCGGTCGCCGGCGTGGAGCTGCCTGAGTCTGCTCAGGATCGCGCCGTGATCGATCCGCTGCTCGGCCGAGTAGTAGTACGTCACGTGCCCGCCGCCGAGGATCGCTTCGGCGTCAACGATCTTGGCGTCGAAGCGGGCCTGCCGCGCCTCGTCCCGGGCGCGGCGGATCATGGGCTGACGCCGCTCGTCGATCGCCGACTGCGTGTCCAGATCCTCTTTGGTCGCGACGCGGAGCACCCGCCCCTTGGCGCCCGAGGGGCTGCTCCCGCCCGCCGAGTTCGCGTCGTAGAACGGGTAGTCCTTCCCGCCCGAGTTCTCGATGTACTCGAGCATCTGCTTCCTGGTGACGCTCTTCGAGCACCCGGAGTTCGGGCACGTGCTCGTGAGCATCTCGCCGAGCTCCTCGCCGCGGTGGGTCCGCACGACGAGCCGCGACCCGCACCCCGGTTTGGCCTCGCCGTCGTACGGGAACTCGCCGATCATCTTCATGGCCCCGAAGCGCACCACGATCGTCGTCGGCGCGTTGAGCCGCTCGTACGCGTCCCGGTCGGCCTTCTCGGCGAGGTACGCCTTGAGGTCCTCCTCGAACTGCGGCAGGGGAACAATCGGCATCGTGGGCGGCTAAACCTTCGCCTTCTAGGGCCTGCGGTTCCCGCCAGACGCGGCTCGGGCGCTGGCGAAGACCTGCCCGAGGCTCTCGCGAGCCTGGAGCTGCAGCCCCGTGTTCTGGTTGACGCCGTAGACCATCAGCTGCTCGTTCCGGTTGTCGAGCACGAAGAGCTGCTCCTCGTTGTCATTGCTCGCGGTGGTCATGATCTTGAACTCGCCGACGGAGGCGGCCATCTCGGCCAGCGCCGACGGCTCGGGGGAGCCCGCGCCCAGCTTCACGCCGATCTGCACAGCCGCGATGAGCCCGAGGACGACGGCCGAGATCACAAGCGGATCGGTCGAAGAGCGGGCGGGGGCCGGGCTTGGTTCGTTGGTGGTGTTCATCGGCCGGGCCTTTCCTGAGCGTCAACCGAGAGGTCGCGGTACCCGATGCCTTGCAACGCCTGCCGGGTGCGGTCCCATCGGACGGCGATGAGGTCCTGGTTCGTGGCGTCCACGATGTACACGGCGTTCTCACCGCCGCCGCCGAGGAACTCGCCGCCGACGATCGCGTAGTCGCCACGGGCACGGTTGGCGTCGGGCTGCGCCGGCGCGAGGGCCGTGATGCCGATGACGGCCGCCAGCCCCGCGTTGATCGCGATAAGCGGCCATCGGCCACTCCGCGTGTTGCTTTCTGTGCTCACAGTGCTCTCCGGTCGGCTCGCGCGCCGCCTCCGCCAGGCCGAGGCCTAGTCCTGGTGGCCGCGCTTGCTCGGGATCAGATTCGCCCCGACGACGAGCGCGCCGAGCAGGGCCGTGACAAGGTACATGCGGATCGTCGGCGGGTCGTCGGTCTCGTTCACGCTCGGGGGCTTGAGGGACTCGGCCGCCTGTGCAGCGACGTCGGCGGGCAGGCTGGCGAACACCAATGCCCCGACCGCCGCCACCCCGACCCCCAGACGCACGGCGCGACGCTTCCAGATAGCTCCGTCTCGATCCATCATGACCGGATGCTACCGCCTCGGCACGGACCGAGCAAAGCCCGCCGTCGATTGCGTGTCGGATTCACCCGGCCGGTCGGTTTGTAGGTTCCAGAGCGGGCCTCGGGCCGAGACGCCGCCTCACCGAACGGCTGATCTCGGCCTGTAGCCGCGGCGTCGAGGAAATCCGCCGCGGCAGGCCCGGGCTCGCCGACGCCAGCGGGCCGCTGATCCGCTCGAAGGCGTCCGTCGGCACGTGCACTGTCCGCCACCGCTCGCTGCGGGTCTTCATCTCGAGCCGGTACGTGTCGAGCAGCACCGCCCGAACGGCGTACCACCGCGAATCGTGCTCGAAGACCTCCTGGAACAAGGCATCCGGCGGCTGGCGCTCGCACCAGTACACGAACACGAACGCAGACCGAAAGTCACCACCAAAAAGCCCCTGCCAGCGTTCGAGGGCGACCACGTCGTCCCGAGTGACCCAGCTCTGGAGCTGGCTGCGCGTTGCGGCGGCGGGCCTTGCAGACGCGGGAACTTTCCTGCCCTTGACTTCGACAAGCAGGTTGTACGGAGCGCCGTAGACCACGAAGTCGAAGCTCTTGAGCGAGACCGCTTCACCCGATTCGGCATCGGTGGCCTGGAGGCGCGCCTTCGGCGGCAGCAGCGCCCGCCGGGCCTCGTTCACGGACACGTACGGCGTCCGCCTCGCGCGGAGATACGCCTCGATGGCTCGTTCGTAGTGATGCCGAGCGGTGGCCATACCGGAGTATACCAAACACCGAAGAACAGAGCCCGATCGGTTTCTGGAGGTCCGGTCTCGCGCCGTCATGCGCCGTCGGTGAGTTCCAGAAGCCGCCGCTGCGCTTCGGTGTACCGCGTCATCGCGTCGCGCAGCTCAGCCTGGAGCTCCGCGGCCGCGTCGGCGTTGAGCGGGACGATCGGGTTGCTGCTCGCGCTCAGCACGGCCTCGAGCGACGCCGCCGCGTCTTCCAGATCGCTGGCGGCCTCGGCGTGCGCCTGGGCCGCGTTGTAGATCAGCTCCCCCTCGAGTTCTTTGGTGTTGGGCCGCTGGAGGATCCGCCACGGGTTCCGGCGGATCTCGAAGCTCAGCTGACGCAGCTGGTCGCTGGCGAGCCGGGCGTTGGCGACGGCCCTGCCGATCCCGGGCGACTCCTGCGCGAGCAGCCGGTCGGCACGCTCCGCGACACTCGCGAGGTCGGACGCGGCCAGCTGCGCATCGCCCAGGACATCCAGCGCCAGCCCCAGGTGCTCCGCTTCAACCCGCTCGACGACGCGCTGCAGCCCCGCCAGCGTCTCCTGCACACGCGGGTTGCCCTCTTCTATCGCTGATCGCACATCGGCGAGCAGGCCCTGCGCCTCGCTCAGGATGCCGTCGGCGCTCATGCTCGCGCGATCGAGGTTGGCCAGCAGTGTCTCGGCGTCCGCCGCGATCTCGGGCCAGCGCGCCTGCACGTCGGCGCTCGTGTCGCGCAGCGTCCGGGAGAAGCTCTTGGCGTCCGCGGTGATCACATCGATATCCGCGTCGAGCGACTCGGCGATGCCCGACGCGCGGCTCATGAAGTCCGCACCGTCGGCGATCATCTGCTGCACCTGCGCGATCTGCGTGTCGCCGTAGCCCGCGTCGGCGAGGAACGTCGGGACGCCGATCGAGGCGTCGATGGTCGCACCTGGAGCCAGCGGGCCCGCGCCCGACGAGCCGGCATCGATGATGTTCAGCGTGCCGCCCTCTCCGATGAGAGGCCTGACCAGCACGAACCGCGCGTCGCCGTACAGCGTGTACCCCGTTTCGATCGCCACGCCGACGTCGACAGCCGTCGCCGCCCCGGCGTCGTCGAGCGTGAACGCAACGCCCGTCACCCGCCCGACCGGCTGCCCGCCCATGGTGACCGCCGAGCCCGGCTTCACACCCGGCGCCCCGCGTGCGAGGCTGAACCGCACGGTGTAGGCGTCGCTGGGTGTCAGCCGATCGATCGCGCCCGACAGGACCGCGCTGATCGCGAGGAACCCGACCAGCCCGGTCACCAGAAACAGACCGGTCAGAAGGCTCGCTGTGGATCGCTTGCGGTTTGCCATGCGCTACTGCTCCCAATCGGCTCTCGGACCGCCGGTAGGTTAGCGACGCGTCGGCTCCAGGCTGGGCAGCACCGTGCTCGCGTCCACGCTCCCGAGCAGATCATCCGCGTAGCTGCTCGCCGCCTTGCGTTCGGTGATCGGGCCCTCGGCGTCGCCCCGGAGGAACTGCCGGATCAGCCGCTCACGCTCCGACATCGACGCGGCATCCCCGTCGGACGTGTCGCGCACCCGCTCGAACCACTCCCGCTTCTCAACAACAAGCATCTTGCCCTTGTCGAGCATGGCCATCCGGTCGGCGATCGCGAACGCCGAGTCCATCTCGTGCGTGATCACCACGCTGGTGACCCCCAGCTTTTTCGAGAGATCGATGATCAGCCGGTCGATCTCGGCGCTGGTCACGGGGTCCAGGCCCGCGCTGGGCTCGTCGTAGAACAAAATCTGCGGATCGAGCGCGAGCGCCCGGGCGAGGCCCGCGCGCTTCTTCATGCCCCCCGATATCTCGGCCGGGAACTTGTCCGCGTGCTCGCGCAGCCCGACCAGCTCCAGCTTGATTTTGACCTGGATCTCGATGATGTCCGGGTCGAGATCGGTGTGCTCGCGGAGCGGCAGGGCCACATTGTCCGCGACCGTCATGCTGTTGAAGAGGGCGCCGGATTGAAAGAGGACGCCGATCTTCTTGCGGGTGTCGTTGAGTGTTCGCTCCTTCATCCCGCAGATGTTGGTGCCGAACAGCTCGATCGAGCCTGATGACGTCTCGATCGAGCCGATCATCATCCTGAGCGTGGTCGACTTGCCCGACCCGGACCCGCCCATCACGACCATGGTCTCGCCGGGGTAGATGTCGAGGTCGAGCCCATCGATCACGGTCTTGTCGCCGAACGCCTTGACCACGTTGCGGCATCGGATGACCGGCGTCGGCATGGGACCGGCCGGCGGGCTCACCCGCCCGACCCGCCCGAGTCGTCGTTGTCGGACGCGCCCGGTGTGCCGCTCGGCACCTCCGCGTCCGGGCTTGCCTCCGCTTGGCCTTCGTCACGCCGGTCTTGGTCGATCTGGCTTTCATCGGCCTGATCTTGGCCGCCTTGGCCCGAGCCGTCGAGCATCGGGGCGTTGTCGCTGCTCCCCGCCCCGAGCGACGCGGGGTCGATCAGCCAGGCGATGGTGCCGTCGCTCAGCTCGATGCCGAAGTTGATGAACGCGGGCGTGCCGGCGGCGTTCTGCTCGGTTCGTGAGAGCGCGATCCACATCAGCCGGCTGCCGTTCTCGAAGTTGCCGGGCAGCGGGATGGGGCTGCCGTACGGAATCGCCGAGTTGTCAGGCGCTGAGCCGCCCTCGGCGAGGTCGCGGAAGGAGCCGAACAGCGGGCCGATACCCGTCGGCACGCCCGTGTACGCCCCGGCGTCTGCGCGGTACGCGGCCTCGAACGCTTCCAGATCGGCGGACGTGATCGCCTCGTTGGTCTCGGCGGCCAGCCTCGCACGCACCGCCGGCTCGTCGCCGTCCTGCACGTCCGCGACGATCGACCCGAACGTGGCGTACTGCTGCAAGCCCTGGTTCACGCCGATCGCCAGCCCGATCCAGATGATCGTGACCAGCAGGCCGATGACGATGCCCGCGACGGCGAGCCCCGTGCCCTTCACCCGGCCCTTGCTGCTGCTGATCCCGATGATCGCAAAGACGCCCAGCACCGAGCCGATGGTGCTCAGGCCCGGGATGAAGCAGACAAGGCTGAACAGCAGCGACAGGATCGCCAGCACGCTCGTCCGCGCGGGGCCGCTGGGCATCGAGCTGCCGAAGTCGGAGCTCTGCATGGTTCCGCCGGCCGGAGCCGGCTGGGCCGCGTAGGGGTTCTCGCTCATACGCGCAGGCTATCGCTCCCGCGCCGACCCGACCACCCGCGGGCACGCAACGGGTCTCTCTTTGCAGCGTCACTCACGGCGTCGGCAGAGCGCCGCCCAGCACGGCCGCGGCCTCGGCGATGATCGCCGCCGCCCGGTCAACCTCGTCGTCTGTTGTCGTCCGCGACAGGCTGAGCCGGATCGACCCGTGCGCGACCGCGGGCTCGATGCCCATCGCGAGCAGCACGGGCGATGGTTCGAGGCTGCCGCTCGAGCACGCCGCGCCCGCGGAGGCGCACACGCCGCGCTCTGAAAGCATCAGCAGCAGCGCCTCGGCCTCGAGCGACCGGAACCCGACGCTGGTCGTGTTCCAGAGCCGAGCACCCGGCGCTGTCGGGCCGCTGATCGCCGCCGATGGGCACCGCTCAAGGATTCCCGCCTCGAGCCGATCGCGCAGCGCCGCCAGCCGCTGACGCTCATCCGCGTCGGCCAGAAACGACACCGCCTCTTCGCACGCAAGACCGAAGCCGACGATGCCCGGCACGTTCTCGGTGCCGCCACGCCTGCCGAGCTCCTGTGAGCCCGGCCGGACCGTCGCCAGCCGCGTGCCGCGACGCACGATCAGCGCACCGACGCCCTTCGGCCCGTGCAGCTTGTGCGCGCTGAACGCGAGCATATCGATCACCGCGCCCTCGTCGTCGGCGTGGGATGGATCGTCCGGTGCGGCGGTGCCGGTGCCGAAGTTCGTCGGCAGCTTGCCGACCCACTGCGTGCCGTCGACCAGCAGCGGTACGCGAGCCTCCTTGCACGCGCGACCGATCGCGCCGATCGGCTGGAGTGCGCCGGTCTCGTTGTTCGCCCATTGCAGGCAGCAGAGCGTCGCGCCGTCGAGCAGTGCGGCGGCGGCGTCCGCATCGACCACGCCGTTCTCGTCGAGGGGTGTGAGCCGAACCTCGCACTCGAGTGTTTCGAGCAGGTCGCGCACGGCCGCGTGCTCTATCGCGCTCGTCACCAGCACCGGGTTGTCGGCACCTTCGAGCACGCCGCGGATGGCGAGCTCGAGTGACTCTGTGCCTCCGCTGGTAAAGACCACCTCACGCGGCCTGCAGTTCACGAGCCTCGCGACCGACGACCGCGCGAGTTCCATCGCGTGCCGCGCCGCCTGCCCGGGCCGGTGCACGCTCGACGGGTTGTGCCACGTGTTATCGATCGCGGCGACCATGGCTTCGCGCACCGCGGGCGTGGGCCGGGTCGTCGCGTTGTTGTCGAGATAGATGATGGAGTCTGGCACGCAGGATTCTTACCCCCCTCTCCCCGCCGGGGAATGGCACTCACATAGCAGACTGATCGCATGATCCAAGGGCGGATCGAGCCTCATCGCTCGAAATCTGTCCTCATTCGCTTAGACAAGGCGGCAATCTGCTGATTCGGGCTGCTATTTCGTCTTCTCGTCGGCCACGGCAGCCTCGATCAGCGCGATCTCGTCCTTCGAGAGCCCGTAAAGGTCATACACGAGTTTGTCGATCTGACGATCCACAGCCTTGGCCTCGCGCCGTAGTCTCTGCTTCTCCGCTCCCAACTGTGCTGTCGCAAGCGCTTGATTCAGTGTGACGAGGTTTTCAGCGAGTTTGGCAAGCTCATCGTGTTCGGCAAGCGCGAAGGGAATCGGAAGGTGCTTTAGGTATGTCCCCTTGATTTTGGGGAACGTGCCGCGCTGATCGAAATACTTGTAGCCCCAAATGTATCGCATCACTTTCGAGTTGAGCACAGCCATTAGGGCGTACGGATCCGTTTCGTCCTCAACATTCACCATGAAGATGGTGTTCAAGCATGAGTAGCCGTTCTCGTCGATAGCGAACACTGGATGCCGCCCAATCTGGCGTGTCAGCAGTTTGTTCTCGGCGAGGTGCTTCTCGTCGTCCCAGCAGCCTCCGCGTTTGGCGGCTCGATCTGTGAGGCAGGCCAGTCCGTTCCAATTCAGGTGATACCACTCGACATCACGCCCGTTGTAGCAAGGCTCGTGCGTATCGGGAATCGAGTCGATATCGGCAACTGTGATGACATCCGTCGTGTACTGCTTCCGATTCCGAAGTTGCTTGCCGAAGTTCACAGATGCAAACTCGTCAAGCTCGCGACAATCGCTTTCAATCCGTCTCAGCAACTCTGCATCTCGCTCAGAGCCGAAGCCTGTGAACAGCGTGTGCTTGTCTTCTCGGATTCGTTCAGCAGAAGTGGTTCCAACCTCTTGAATCGACAACTGCGCGAGTCGCAGTTCGCCTTCCGATAAATGAAGGTCAGCAGAGGCCGCCCGCTCCGACGCACGTCGCTGAATCGTGACGGCTGTGTCAACGCTGGCGTCCGCAAAGACCTTGGACTTCATGTTCAGAATCGACAGATCGCCGCCTGAGAGCAACACTTCGCGCAACTGCGATAGATGGTTGTTTGTCAGGAAGTTTGAGGGCGTGATGAAGCCCCACAGCCCGCCCTCAGCGGTTAGCTGGACGGCGCGCTCCATGAACAAGTGATAGGTGTCCAACTTGTAGCCAGCCGCCTCATATTTTTCGCGGTAGTAGTCCAAGTGCGGTTGAATCCTGTAGTCATCTTGTAGCAGGACGTACGGCGGATTGCCGATCAGGGCATCCCAACCCAGTACGGGCTGCCCTGACCGTGTGGCAAACTCGCTTGAGATGTCGAACGGATTTGTCGCGCGTTGCTCCTCTGGCGACAGTGCAGGCCAATGGCGAGTGCCAATGATGTCTGTTCCAATCAGACTGTTGCCGCATTTGATGTTGTCTGACAGATCAGGGAGGGCGCGCTCAGTCTTCGTGAATAGCGTGCTGTTGATCGTGTCTTGGTCTTCGCCTTCGAGGCAGCACAGCAGCAGGCTCAGTTTCGTGACTTCGACGGCCTGTCTGTCGATATCGACTCCGTAGATATGGTCGAGAAGAATGCGCTTGCGCTCATTGATCGTAAGCCGATAGTCGTTCTCTCCCACTTTGCGCAGCTTGGGGCTCGCTCCCTTGCGCCACCGCTCGGGATCCAGAGAATACTGCTTCAGGTAGTGCGCAAGCAGATACTCATACGCCCCGAGCAGAAACGAGCCTGAACCACAGGCCGGATCGAGCACACAGAGCGGGCGTTTGTTTTTCAGAGGCTTGAACGTCGAGGCGCTCCGCCCTGCTGTTTCGTGGGGCTGTTGGCCCGCTGTAAGCTTTCCAATCGTCTGCTCAACGATGTAGCGGACGATGTATGTCGGCGTGTAGTAGACACCCTCGCCTTTGCGGCGCTCCGGCTTCGGCTCGACAGTAACCTTCTTGCTGTTCCACGAAACAGAGATGACATCGCCCAAAAACCGCTCGTAGACCTGCCCTAGCACATCCGGCGGGAACACGCGGAAGTCGTAGGGAGCTGGGTAGTACAGCTCTTTGATGATGGGCTTGAGAGCGACGTTCGAGACAATCAGTTCTGGTGCGATCTGATCGGGCTCACTCTCGCGGCCCCGCTCGCGCTCGAAATGAAACAGTCCAGAGTTGTATCTGCTATCAGCTGCGCGAAAGAGCTTGAGCAACTCTGGGTAAATGTCACGGGCGGTCGCAGCGTCCTTGAGGCGTCCTTCTTCTTCAGTGCCTCGGGCCTCACAGATCCGCAGGAAGATTATACGGTCGATCAGCCGTTGCACTGTGTCGTTGAGTTCGTCAACAGACAACTCGTTGTAGAAGTTGATGTCCTTCGCGAACTTCTTCCGCCATTCCTGAATCGTCGACAGAAATGCGTCATCTACTTCGAGCGTTCCGCGTCGCTTCTTGTCCTGCGCAAACTGATCGAAAGAGCCCGCCAGTACCGCGTCGCGGCTGAACACTCCGGCGATATCATCCCATCGCGACTCGTACTCGTGATACTTGATATAGCTGACCTGAGCCTTGGATGGCGAATCGTTCTCACTCGGCTCAAACCGTGTGTCATAAACGGCGAACTCCTCAAAGTCCGTCACGATCGACAGCGGCAGTTTGGCATTCCATGCGTATCGACGAAGCTGGTACGCGGGGCGGTGATCTGTTCTGAGGTTGACAGAGGGCTTCTTCGCTTCGACGAAGAACTTGAGATGTGGATATGCGCGAAAGCCGTAGTCCGGCGTCTTCACGCCTTGTTCTGTGTGCAAGCCGTACTCGTGAATAACCTCGCGCTCAAAGCTGCTGAGGCCCTTCGAGTTGTCGATATCCCAGCCGAGGGCCTTGAACAATGGGTCAATGAAGTCACGCCGGACAAGCGTCTCGTTGTACTTCGGATCCTTGTATTCACTGACGCGATCGCCGAATCGCTCGATCAGCGAGCGCACAGCATCCGGGCAGCGATGGGCAGTCTTCGTTGTCATACGGACATGGTAACGGATGCCGACTATTCGTCTCCATCCGTGAACTCAACAACGTCCTGCTGGTCCTCGTTCTCAAAGACTCGCCAGCAAACCCTGTCGGCATGAGGCTGCTCGGCTGCTCGCTCGACAACGGCTCCCGCTTCGATCATCAGGTTATGCGACTCGTCGTCCAACTCTGCAACGACACGCCCATCCTGATCGAGCCAGATGTTTCGGATTTTCTTGGCGTCCATGATCCTGTCGCCTCTGCCATGCCGTCTCAGGGGCTCTCAAAACCAACTGCCAGTCGGACAAGGCAACCAGTATAAGCGACGCAACGGGGCTCCTAGTGCCCTGTTTTCGATGTGTTATGGTGAATGCTCAGGCGTCGGGCAGTCCGGAGCCTCGAACAGAACAGCCGCCCGTGTGAAGGGCTCGGAAGGGGCGCAATCCCGTCCGAGCCAAGTATCGCGAGGCGATGGAGAAAGCACGATGAAACATCGCCCTCTGCGATCTGTGCATCATATCAGAAAGTTGTGTCCTGCCCGCCAAACTACCGTTGAGTTATGTGTGGCGAGTAGGACAATATCTGAGAAATGTATCGAGAAAATGCAGCCCCGCAGGCATGGCTCTCGGGCCGCTAGACGCGGCCTGCTGGGCCGCAGTCTCGGAGGCTCGAAATCGCCTCTCAGAGCCTCTCAACGCCGATTTCAGCCCGCCTCGGCGTCTGCCGGATGGCTACATCAGCGAGGGAATCGAGTTATCCACAGGGCCGTGAAATCAGCGTAAGTCGTTGTTTTCAATTAGTTTATGAATACTCCGGGGCCGCTTGTAACAGCCCGCGGAGCGAACAGGATGCGGACATCCCGCACTCCCTGCCCTGGACAGCAGGAGTTTACGGGATTGCCGCCACTTATGGAGGGCAATTCATGCCACAGGTTGAGTTTACAGCGTTCGGAAATCCGTACTCGGTCCCTTTCGGCTTCGAGCAAATCCAGCGAGCCTGCCGGAGACACGGCATCCACAAGCGAGATCGCGTCTTTACGCACGAGAAGACCGTCTGGCTCTGGCTCGCACAAATCATCGCGGGAGGCCAGTCCTGTTCGGATGCCGTCGCCCGGATGTCGCTCTATCAGCGAGCACGCGGAAGGGCGATCAGCGCGAGCACTGGTGCTTACTGCCAAGCACGGAAGCGGATCAAGTCTCAGGTCATCCGGGATCTCGTCCGCGAGACAGCGAGGGCGCTGGAGCGGGAGTGCGATGAGCATTGGATCATCGATCGTCCCGCGTGGGCTGTCGATGGCACAGGCATCGTGCTGCAAGACACGGAAGCGATTCGCGAGCAGTTCCCGAAGACAAAGCAGTTGGCGGATGGAACCGGGATGCCACAGGCTCGTGTGCTATTCGTCAACTCGATCGCCACAGGGGCGATACTGACAGCAGAGATCGGCGCATCGCTCGGCAAGGGCACAGGCGAGAACTCGCTGCTCCGGGAAACGTGGACGAGCTTGCGTCCAGAGGATGTGCTCGTCGGCGACAGGCTCTATCAGGGCTACGAGTCGATGACGCTGCTCGCGTTGCAGCAGGTTGCGACGGTCTTCAGGCGCAACAAGCAACTGAGGACTGCGGGGACGCCGACGAAGCAGCGGATCGCCAGAAACGACCGCATCGTCGAGATGCTGCGGGGCTTCCGCACTCGCAGGGCGCTCCCGGACAACATGCGTCAGTTGGTGCCTTGGAAGCACGACATGCGTCTCAGCCGGTACGTCGTGGACGTTTGCAATAGCCGCGAGGAGGACAAAGACGTGCGCCTCGTCTCGACGCTCACGAGTCCAAGGTACACGCTCTCGGATCTCGCGACACTCTACGAAGCGCGCTGGAATGTCGAACTCGACATCCGCAGCTTCAAGCACGATCTCGGCGGAGCAATGCTCAAGTGTAAAACGCCCGAGATGCTTGAGAAGGAGTTGCTCATGCTCGCGCTGGCGAACAACGTCGTGAGGTGCTTGGCTGCGATGGCCGCGAGGCGGGCGAATTGCGCTGCGAGGGAGATCAGCTTCCGCGAGACGATGCGATACATGGACCGCTACAGCAGCAAGCTCGATCTCTCGGATTCCGTAGAGCAGGGCAGGTTATTCCACCACATGCTGGATCAGATCAGCGAGCACCGAGTCGGCGACAGGCCCGGCCGTTACGAGCCCCGCGCCTGGAAGTATCGCGGCTCTCCAAAGCCCTACATGCAGACTCCGAGGCACGAAGCGAGGGCTCGCAAGCTCTATCAGGGTGACGACAAGGGCAAGAAGCACCGTTCACAGAATCCGAAGCGTCGGAGAGGGCAAAAGCCCGGTACGCACTGAGCCGATTTATCGAGTTTCAATAGCTCGCTAGAACTCTGAGCGACTCATCGCAAGAAAAGGCGGCAGGTCAGCGGCCCGTATGGCGCTGGCCCGTCGCCTTGTATGCTGCTGGGATGGGAGGCTATGTATGTGCCATTCCCCCGCCGGGGAGAGGGACAGGTCGCGCAGCGACTAGGGAGAGGGGAGGCTCCTGAATGGCGAGCGCAGAACCGACCGGAACGGGCCATCCTCCCCTCTCCCGACCTCGGCTTCGCCTCGGCCACCCTCTCCCCGCTGGGGCGGGGGGGCGATCAACGCGAACGCCTACCTCCGCCGCGGCAGCAGGATCTGCCCGATCACCTGGACCACGTTGGCGTCCTTCGACTCGTGGTGGCCTGAGATGCCCATCGCGTCGAGCACGCCGAAGCCCAGCGCGATGTCGATCAGGATCCAAGCGATCATGTCCGCCGGCACGCGGTTCGACACCTTCTTCGCGGCCTGCGCCGCCTCGACCTCGGTCTCCATGAAGGCGTGCATCGATGTGAAGTGGTCGACCACCGCCCTGTGGATCTCGGCGTCCTTCGTCTCCGTGATCGCCTGCAGGATGATCCGGTACCGAACCGCCTCGTCGTCGCCCAGCGCCGTCATCGGGTTGGAGCCGAGCAGAATCGCCAGCCGCTCGGCCGGGTCGCCGGCCGCGTCCATCTTCTCGCGCCAGATCGACAGCGTCTGCTCGGCCGTCTGCTCGACGAGCGCGACGAACAGGTCGCGCTTCGATTCGAAATGCCGGTAGATCACCGGCTCGGTCACGCCCGCGGCCTTGGCGATCTCAGCCGTGGTCGACCGGGCGTACCCGCGGTCTGCGAACAGCCCCGCCGCGACATCGAGCAGCTGGGCCCGGCGGGCCTCGGCGGGGAGCCGCTTGCGTGGTGCGGATTCGGTCGGCATCGGTCCAGTCTAGTCGATACCAACCTCATCGCGTGGGCTGCATTCACACCTGCGCGGCCGCACCGGGTCATAGCCGCCCTTCGCGAACGGGTGGCAGCGCAGCAGGCGCGACGCGGTCATCCGCCCGCCCCGCAGCGGCCCGTGCTCGCGCAGGGCTTCGATCGCGTACTGGCTGCACGTCGGCCGAAACCGGCACTGCCCGCCCACGATCGGCGAGAGCGTGACCTGATACAGCTTGACCACACCGATCATCGCCGCCGCGCCGATCCGCCCAAGCCGGGTCACGCCTCGCCCCGCTTCTCGATGACCTTCGACAGCTTCGCGATCGCCGATCGCAGCAACTCGGCGTACGTCTCGGGCGAATCTATCTTCTTTGAACGCGCCGCGATCACGATGTCGAGCCCCAGCTGGTCGCTCGGCCGTTCCGACGCCACGACCCGGAACGCGTCCCGCAGCCGGCGCTTCACCGCGTTTCGTGTCACGGCGTTGCCGACCCGCTTGCCCACGCTGAGCCCGAGCCGGAGGTGGCCGAGCTCGTTGGGCTTCGCGAACACAACGATCGGGCCCTTCGGGGCCTTCAGTTTGGCGTCGTACACCGCCTTGAACTCGAGGGCGTGCGTCAGCCGGTGGCGTTTGCGATAGATCGCCCGGCGGGGCGCGTCAGTCATGCGGGAACGGTAGCGTCCGCCGCCGCCCGCTCGGCCTCGTGCCGCTCCGATCGCGGCGGCATCAGCCCGATCAGGACGCCCAGCCCGCCGGCCGCGAGCAGCCAGAGCCGGCTCCGCTCGCCGGTCGCCCAGGTCGCCAGCCTCGACCGCTCCTCGCGGTGGGCCGGCGGCTCCGGCGGCGTGTGCGGCTCGGGCTCGAGCATCGCGAAGACCGACGCGCTCGCCAGCCCCGGGTCCACCTCGAACTCGGCCAGCGGCGTGAGCCCATCGGGATAGAGGTTGAGCTGGAGCGCCTTGAGCTGCCGGACCGTGGCCGGTTCGCGGGCGATCACCGATTCGAGGTACGCCTCGTGCTTTGCGAGCCGGTCGAGGCGCTCCTGCTCCCAGGTCAGGGCGACGTCCCGGCGGTAGCGGGCCTCGTCGAGGGCCTCGCCCGCGGGGATGAGCACGGCCGAGGCGATCGCGCCGATCCCTGCGATCAGGAAGAACCAGCCGGGATCCGGCCAGGGGAACGACGCCCCGGCCCCGGCGCGCGCGCGACCATGCGAGCCACTGCCCATGAAAGTCGGTTATCGACTCGATGCTTCCTCCGCGTGCAGGATCCGTTCACGGCATCGACGCGAACCCATCGGCGGGCCAATGATCCCCATTCGAGAGATCCGGTCTTTCCGTACGCAACCGCAGCTCTAGCCAAGGCCCGCCGGGGCCGAACTCTGAAGGGAACTTTCTGATGGATCACGATCACGATTCGCGCGGCCGGGGCCGGGGCAACCGCCGGGGCCTGCCGCTCAGCGAGCTCGACCCCGCCCTCACCGAGAAGTCCCGCAAGGTCATCGGCGGCGCGATCGAGGTCCACAAGGCCCTCGGCCCGGGCTTCAGCCGCGACATCTATCTCAACGCGCTCAAGCACGAGCTGGCCGAGGCCGGCCTCGAGTACGAGCTCGATGCCGAGTTTGAGGTCGTCTACAAGGACAAGGACCTCGGCGGCGTCAGCATCGATGTCTTCGTCGAGGAACGCTTCGCGGTCGAGATCCTCGCCCGCCCGGGCCAGATCGGCTCGCTCGAGCGGCTCGCGCTCCGCAGCAAGCTCCGCGCCGCAGACGTCGAGCTGGGCCTGATCATCAACTTCTCCGAGCGCCGGCTCAAGGACGGCCTCGTCCGCGTGCTCAACCCCGAGAAGCTGAACCTCCAGCGCGAGGAAGAGGCCCACGACGACGAGTACGAGGACGAGGACGGCGAGGACTGATCCCCGCGGTTTCCGCGAGCCGCCCGTGTGAGCGGGCGGGGACCTCACCCAAGCAGGGGGGGCGGCGTCTCGCCGCCCTTCGCACATGCCCGAACCCCGCTTCAAGCCCATCAAGCTGCTGACGCGACTCGCGATCATCGCCGTGGTCGGCGCGGCGGGTCTGTTTGGCTACCAGCTCCTGCGTGCCGACCTCGCCGCCCAGGTCTACCGCGACCGGCTCGAAGGCCTCGCGACCGAGTACGAACAGCTCCGCGGCCAGTTCAACGAGGTCGTCGCCAAGACCGCCGTCACGGAGCTCGTGGTCGAGGACAACGAGGTCACCGTCCGCATCGCGAGCGCCGCGGGCACCGTCGAGACGATCGAGACGCCCTTCACCGCCGACGGCGAGCTGCATGTCGACTACGTCGTGATCGACGGCCGGCTGCTCATCCGCCGGCTGTACGACGAGGCGACCCCGCCGAACGAGGCGATGGTGATCGATCCGAGCCTGGCCGAGATCGACTGGGACGCCCCCGGCACCCGCTTCGGCACCACGATCTACCGCACGGTCGGCGAGGGCCGATGGGTGATCTCCATCTCGGCCAACGGCGCCCTCGACCTGTCGCGTGCCGGCGAGGCCGACGTGATCGAGCTGGCCAACGAGCCGCCGGTGCGTGAGTACGACGAGATCCACGCCGAGGCCAAGGCCGAGATCGGCGACATCGGCCCGGGCGAGGTCTTCCGCCGGCTGTTCTTCGGGCCGCCCTCACCCGAATCGCAGCCCGCCCAGCCGTAGCCAGCCTGTACACTCCGGCAAACCACCCGGAGGGCTTGCCGATGGCTCGATCCTTGCTCGCTCGTGTTGTCTGCTTTGTCGCCACCTCAGCTCTGGTCGGCTCGGCATCGTCGCAGGCCATGCTGGGTGCGCCGGCACCGGCCATCGATCTCGAAGCGATCGAGAACGCGCCGGCCGACCTCGGCATGACCGCCGAGGAGATCACCTGGGACGCGCTCGCCGGCAGGACCGTCGTGCTCGAGTTCTGGGCAACGTGGTGCGGCCCGTGCATCGCCGCCATCCCGCACCTGAACGAGCTGGCCGAGTCGTACGCCGACGCCGACGATGTGATTTTCTTGAGTGTCACGGATGAGCCGGTTGATCTTGTCAGCGAGTTCCGGACCAAGCGCGAGATGAAGAGCTGGATCGGCCACGACCTCGACCGCGATACGATCGACGCGTTCGACGTCCGCGGCATCCCGGCGACGTTCCTGATCCACGACGGACGGGTCATGGCCAAGACCCACCCTGCGCAGCTCACCCGCGAGCACATCGAGGCCGCGCGGCGCGGCGAAGTCGTAAAGGAACTCGCCGAAAAAGTCGCGAGTCGCGACACCGTCGATCGCGGAGACCAGAACGGCTCGATGCCTCTGGGGCGGCGTCGAGGGTTTCAGATCATCCCGGGCCTCGATCCTTACAGCGCACTCGAAGAGACACCCGCGTTCCAGGTCATCGTCCGCGAGCCCGACGAGTCCAGAACCTCGGTCTGGCACGGCGACTCGTCGGCGACAATGCTGGCCCATTCGGTCGATGAGGTGGTCTCGCTGCTCTGGGGTGTGCCGCGCTACGCCGTCGAGCTCGACGAGTCGCTGCGCGAGACCCGTTTCGATGTCATTGTCCGCCGAGGCGACGTCGGCTCCGAACTCGTGCGTCCCGTTGTCGCCGCGGCCATGGGTGTCGAGGTCGAGCATCGCGACGTCGAGATCCAGGGGTGGCGAGCCGTGCTCGGTGAGGACGGGGTTCGGCTCGAGCCATCAGAGTTCGACGAGACGCTGGGACACTCGACGCGGACTTCGCCAACGGCCGCGCAGATCATCAGCCAATCGAACACCGCAGGCCAGTTGCTTGATCTCGCTTCAGGTTTTCTCGCCGCCCCGATCGACGACGAGACCGGCCTGGGTGATCGGCTCTTCCGCTACACCGTGCTCCTGAGCTGGGATCGCGAACTGATGCCCGAAGAACTGTTCGAGGCCACCGGCATCCGCCTCGAACCCATCGAAACCGAGATCGAGGGCCTCGTCGTCCGCCCGATCGAGCCGTAAGCCGAGTCGTCTTTCTTGAGTTTCTTCGCGTGCGCTGTCGTGTCGCGCGTCGGCTTTCGCATGGTCTGACTGAGGGGCCGTGGGGGCCCAGACGACAAGACCAAAGACGACAGCCAGACCACGAAGAAGGAGACCGCCATGAAAGCTCTGACCGGTATCGCTCTGTCCACCCTCGCCCTGAACATGACCGCCGTCGCCGTCGCCGACCCGATCAGCGGGCTGTACATCGATACCCCGCTCTGCGACAACCACGGCCCGCTGCAGGCCGTCGAGGAATTCGGCAACCCGAGCGCGTTCCAGCCCAGCCAGTGGATCGAGCACGCGGCGACGTTTACCGATGAGACCGCATGCCCGATGACCGACGACCCGACCATGCCCAACGCGCTCGTGCAGATCACCAACCTGACCGACCGCACGCTCGACAACCTGTTCTACGTGGGCGACCCGGAGACGCGCTTCAGCAACGCCGACGGCAACGGCTTCGGCGGCGGCACGCCGGACATCCCGGGCCTGGCCTTCCGCATCGATGCGCTCGGCGCGAACCAGAACCTCGTCTTCGAGAGCGGCGCGTTCAACGGCCTCTTCGAGCCCGGCGAGACCTGGCAGTTCATCGTGCAGGACTACGAGAACGCCATCGGCACCGCCCCCGACCTGTTCTTCAGCGTCGGCATGGCTGGCGACTCGATCGCCATCAGCAACTCGTCGGCCAGCATCGTCCGCATGGTGCCCACACCCGCGTCGGCGACGCTGCTCGCCCTCGGCGGCCTGGCCGCCTCGCGCCGCCGCCGGTGAGATTCGGACTCATCTGAACACTCAGTGTCCCGACCGTCGGCCTGCCGCGACGCTCCGGCCTCACCGGCTCATCTTTTCGGAATCCGGGCGGATCACGACACGGATCTCTGCCGAATCCGAATACAGAGATGAAGCCGATGGTTCCCTCTCCTGCAAGGCCTCGCTGAAACGGGCCTCGCCAAATCAGATCTCTCTCCTCCACGCGACCGGGCGCTCAAACGAGTGCCCGGCCGCGTTTTTGCGTTCTTTGCGTCGCACCTACGATGCCGCCCTGAGGAGATTCCCGATGGCCGACAACGCAGCAGCATCTACGAAGAACATGGACGACATCATGGCCCTCTGCAAGCGCAGGGGCTTCGTCTACCAGGCCTCAGAGATCTACGGCGGCATCAACGGCTTCTGGGATTACGGCCCCCTCGGCGCGCAGCTCAAGAAAAATCTCCGCGATGCGTGGTGGCAGGATGTCGTCATGAACCCGTGCCGAGGCATGCCGGGCCCCGACGGCAAGCCCGTGCGCATCGTGCCGCTGGACTCGTGCATCGTGCAGAACCCGAAGGTGTGGGAAGCGAGCGGCCACGTCGGCGGGTTCAACGATCCGATGGTCGACTGTCGGGAGACCAAGAACCGCTACCGCGCGGACCATCTGTTGTGCATCGGCAAGAAGGGCGACAAGGAAGGCCAGATCTACGCCTACGTCGAGAACAACGACGAGTCGTTTGACGCAGCTCTCAAGAAGCTCAGCAAGTACGTCAAAGAGGACCTGACCAAGGACGACATTGACACCTGCCCGCTGACGGACCTTTCGGCAGACGAACTCGCGATCACCGTCGGCCCTGACACCAAGACCGTCGGCACGCTCACCGAGCCTCGCGCATTCAACCTGATGTTCAAGACTTTCGTCGGCGCGACCTCGGCCGAGACCGACGACAACGCCGCCTACCTCCGCCCCGAAACCGCCCAGGGCATCTTCATCAACTTCAAGAACGTCGTGGACACCACGCGCGTGTCGGTCCCCTTCGGCATCGCGCAGACGGGCAAGGCGTTTCGCAATGAAGTGACGCCCCGGAACTTCACCTTCCGCAGCCGCGAGTTCGAGCAGATGGAGATCGAGTTCTTCTGCCACGCCGACGACGCGAAGGACTGGTACGCCTTCTGGCGCGACTGGCGGATGCAGTGGTGGCAGGAGCTGGGCCTCGCGGGCGAGAATCTGATCCTGCGCGAGCACGACGCCGACGAGCTGGCCCACTACGCCAAAGAGGGGGCCGGCACGAGCGACGTCGAGTACCGCTTCCCGTTCACGGCCCCGGGCTTCGGCGAGCTCGAGGGCATCGCGCACCGCAGCGACTACGACCTCCGCCAGCACAAGGAGCACTCGGGCGCGAAGCTGGAGTACTTTGACACCACAAGAGGGGATCTCACCAAGAACATGCAGCCCAAGGGCGAGCGGTACCTGCCGCACGTGATCGAGCCCAGCGCGGGCCTCGACCGGGGCGTTCTGGCGATCCTGTGCGAGGCGTACACGCCCGACCCGGACCGAGCCAGCGGGGTCTACATGAAGTTCCACCCGCGGGTCGCGCCGATCAAGGCGGCGGTCTTCCCGCTGGTCAACAAGGACGGCATGCCCGAGAAGGCCGCCGAGCTGCACCAAGCGCTCGTGAAACGTTTCGGGCACCTCGGCATGATCGAGACGGACCCGAAGCAGTCGATCGGCAAGCGGTACGCCCGCATGGACGAGGCCGGCTGCCCGTTCTGCTTCACCATCGACGGCGAGACGCTGGACTCTTCTTCGGAGAACTTCGGCACAGTCACCGTTCGCGACCGCGACACGGCGGGGCAGGAGCGGGTCCCGATGGACGGCGTGGTCGATTTCCTGGCCGACCGGCTGGGCCTCTGACCGGGCTCTGCCCCGCGGCGTGAACGGTGGTCCGAAAAAGTTGACCAATTCCTTCCGAGCGGCGGAACTTCGCCGGCGGTCATCCGTCGAAAGAGCGAAGGACCTCTCTTCTCCGCTGCCTCGGGTGCTGCACCGCCCGGGGCGGCTTTCTTCCCTCGATCGCGGGGACGGCCGCCACGCCCGGCCCCAGCGGATCGAGCACCGCCACAATCCTCCCGCGGTCCCGACAGACGGCGAATGTCTGCACGCACCCGGCCGATATCCCTCCGTCTCAGCGAGCAGGAGCCCGATCGCGTGCCACCGGCCCCGAAGCCATCAAACGAGCCCGAGCGTCTCGCCGCGTTGCGTTCGCTTCGGTTGACGGGCACGGACGCCGACAGCCGCTTCGACGATCTGACCTCCCTGGCCCGCGATGCTTTCGCGATGCCCGCGGCGTCGATCAGTCTGGTCGATGAGCACCGGCAGTGGACCGTATCTTCGGCAGGCGTCCCGGCGGCCGCGGCGGCCGCCGATCGATCGGCATCGATCTGTGCGCACGTTGTGCATGCGTCCGCGCCGCTCGTGATCGAGGACCTGGCCGCGGACGAGCGGACCCGCGACAACCCGGTGGTGACATCCGCCGGCGGGCCGCGGTTCTACGCCGGTGCGCCGATCATGCTCTCGACCGGCGAGGCGGTGGGCGCGTTCTGTGTCGAGGATCGATCACCCAACTCGCTTACGGCGCAGCAGGTCGGGATGCTCGAGCGCTTTGCCTCGGCTGCCGCCGCGATGCTCGAGTCGCGTCGCACCGAGCAGGAGCTTGTCGATGCCGAGCGGCGCATCGGCTCGATCCAGGACGCCGCGCCCGTCGGGCTTCTGCATCTCGACCCCGTCCGGGACCACCGGACCCGTATCGCCGACTTCCGTATCGCGGATGCGAACAGCATGGCGCGGCGCGTGCTGCGTCTGCACGAGAGCGGGCTCCGCGGGGCCGCGATGACGAAGAAGCTGCCCTCGCTGCGCGGGTGCGGCGACGGCTGCGTGTGGCGAGCGCTGCTGCACACATGCGAGTCCGGGGACGCGGCGAGCGCCGAATGCGACTACAACGACGGCCGCATCGTGCTGCGGCTGCGCTGGAAGTTCGCGCGTCTCGGCGGCGGCCTAATCGCCGCAGTCGAAGACATCACCGATATCCGCGGCGCGGAGCGGCAGAACGAGTCTCGGGAGCGGCTGCTGCGGCAGTTCATCCAGCACACGCCCGTCGCCGTTGCGATGTTCGACACCGACATGCGGTACCTTGTCGCGTCGGATCAGTGGTACGCCGACAACGGCCTCTCGCAGCAGGCCCTCGAAGGCATGCACCACTACGACGTCTTTCCCAACCTCGACAACGCGTGGCACGAGTTCCACCGCGAGGCGCTCAGCGGCAAGTCGCTCTCCCGCGAACGCTACCGGTACCAGCTCGCCGACGGGCGGGCACAGTGGCTCCGCTGGCAGATGTACCCGTGGCACGACGACGACGGCTCGATCGGCGGCATCATCGTGTTCACGGAGGACATCACCGCCCGCGTGGAGCAGGACCTTCTCGTTGAGCGGTCCCGCGACCTGCTGGAGCAGACGCAGGCGATGAGCGGCGTCGGCGGCTGGTCGCTGGACCTGATCACGGGCGAACTCCACTGGACGGAGCAGACCTTCGCGATTCACGGCATGGACGCCAGCGAGGGCGAGCCCAGCGTGACACGGGCGATCGAGAAGTACGCCCCGGAATGCCGCGCCATGGTCGCCGACGTCATCGACCGCGCCATCAACGCGAACGAGGCGTTCGACTTCGAGGCCGAGATCATCCGGACCGACGGGGCGCGCGTGCCCGTCCAGGCGATCGGCTGCCCGGTGCTGCAGCACGGCAGGGCGGTGCGGCTCGTCGGCGCCTTCCAGGATCTGACCCGCATCCGGACCGAGCAAGAGCAGCGCGACCGGACCAACGCGATGCTCCGCGTCATGAGCGAGGGCACACGCGATCTGATCTTTGTGAAAGACATCAAGGGCCGCTTCCTTTTCGCGAACCCCGCGATGGCCGAGTTCTGCGGCAGGTCGCCGGCCGATCTGCTCGGCAAGACCGATCACGAGGTCATGGACCACGACACCGCCGAGCTGTGCAGAAGCGGCGACATCGACGTGCTCCGCACCGGGGAGGCCGCGACGTTCGGCGAGGAGATCGTGACACCGCGCGGCGTGCTCCACTACAGCACGCTCAAGCAGCCGTACCGGCTGTCAGACGGCACCGTCGCGGGCGTGATCACGCTCTGCCACGACATCACCGAGGTGCGGGAGCAGGAGGCCGAGAGCCGCCGGCTGCGCGAGATCATCGAGGCGATCACCGATGCAAGCTCGGACGTGATCTTCGTGAAAGACCGGGAAGGCAAGCTCATCTTCTGCAACCCGGCGTACGCCCAGGCGGTCGGCCGTCCGATCGACGAGCTCATCGGCACGATCGACTACGGGCACCTCGACGACGTGTCGCGAGACCGGGTGCGCGAGACCGATGAGCGTGTGGTGAAGATGGGCGAGCCGGTCCGCATCGAGGAGCGGGTCGTGCTCGCCGGTCTCGGCGGGGGCGAACGCGTGTTCGATTCGGAGAAGCACCCGTACCGCCTCCCGGACGGCTCGATCGGCGGCGTCATCGGCGTCGCCCGCGATATCACCGACTTCTTGCGGGCGGTCGACGAAGTCCGTGACACCGAGGCCAGGCTCGCGTTCGCGCTCTCGGCCGCCGGCGTCGGCTACTGGGAGCACGATCTCACGACGGACAGGGTTTCGTACGCGGACACGTGGTTCACGATGCTTGGCTACGAGCCCGGCGAGATCCCCATGACCGTCGAGTGCTTCTGGGATGACCTGCTCCACCCGGACGACCATGACGCCGTGCTGGCGGCGCACGCCGCATATGTCGAGGGCGAGGCCTTCAGCTACGACGTCCAGTGCAGGCTGCGTCACAAGGGCGGCGGGTGGCACTGGGTCCGTGATATCGGCTCGATCATCGAGCGCGACGCCCAGGGGAGGCCGACGCGGATGGTCGGCGTCCACATCGACATCGACGATCGCGTGCGGGTCGCCGAGAAACTCGAGCACGCCTTCGATGAGGCCGAGACCGCCAACCTTGCAAAGAGCCAATTCCTGGCCAACATGAGCCACGAGATCCGAACCCCGATGACCGCGATCGTCGGCTACGCCGAGCTCATGGCGAAAGACAGCGACATGTTCGTCGACCAGGAGAGGATGCGTGAGACCGCGTCGATCGTGCAGCGCAACGGCGAGCATCTGCTCGCGATCATCAACGACATTCTGGATATCTCAAAGATCGACGCGGGCAAGATGACGACCGAGTCGGTGCGCACGGACCTCCGAGAGCTTTTCGCCGATGTCCATGCGCTCCACCGCAGCCGCGCGGCGCACAAGGGCATCCGTCTCGAGGTGCAGCAGCGCGACGCGCTGCCGGACGCCGTGATGGCGGATCCCGTGCGGATCAGGCAGATCCTCATGAATCTTGTGAACAACGCGATCAAGTTCACCGAGTCGGGCAGCGTCACCATCCGGACCGAGATCACCCGGCCCGCCGGCCGCGAGGGCGCAGCGGGTGAGGCATCCGCGGCGACACCGATGATGGAACTCAGCGTGATCGACACCGGCATCGGGATGACCGAGGGACAGGTCGAGCGGATGTTCTCCGCGTTCCAGCAAGCGGACGACTCCATGGCCCGGCGTTTCGGCGGGACGGGGCTGGGGCTTGTGATCTCGAAGCGCCTGGCCGAGCTCTTGGGGGGCGACGTTGTTGCCCGCAGCCGCATCGGCGGCGGCAGCACGTTCACGCTCGCGCTGCCGCTTGTGCTCGCCGACGGCGCGACCTGGATCGAGCCCGGCGTGGAGTCGGCTTCGGCCCAGGTGGCCGTCGATCCCGCCACCGACCGCAGCGTCCTGCTCCAGGGCCTGCGTGTGCTGCTTGTCGAAGACGGGCTCGACAACCAGAGGCTCATCTCGCACCACCTGCGGAAGGCCGGTGCCCTGGTATCGATCGCGAACAACGGGGCCGAGGGTGTGAACCAGATCGACAGCTGGCGTCGTGCCGGCGATCCGTTTGATCTCGTGCTGATGGATATGCAGATGCCGGTGAAGGACGGCTACACCGCGACGCGCGAGCTGCGGGCGAAGGGCGAGCACGTGCCGATCCTGGCGCTGACGGCGCACGCGATGTCCGGTGACCGGGAACGCTGCCTCGACGCCGGATGCGACGCCTACGAGACCAAGCCGGTCGCCCGAGATCGGCTGATCGAGATGTGCATCGATCTGACGCGGCACCGCGCCCGCGAGGCCGCGTAGGGACCCTCGAACGGTGCTGAGCGCCGGATCGTTGCCGTGGGCTCACGCGTCGATGTGGCCGGCGTTGTTTCCTGTCCAATCCGCATTCGAGCGGCCCTGAGGCCCATTTCCTCTCGTGCGGAATAGGCCGCGCGATAAAGTGGGTATCGTTTTCCGTAGAGAGTCATCGCGTCAGGAGACCGACGCCAGAAGGAGCCCGCTATGCCACGCACCGACAACCGCTCAGTCTTCCGATTCCTCACCGCGACCGCCGCCGCTGCCGCATTCGTCGGCATGCCGGTGGGCATCGCCGGGACGGCCGCCGCTCAGGCCGAGTCCAGCCCCTCCGAGTCCCTGCCCGCCAAGGACTGGAAACGCAACATCAGCGAATGGGACCTGAACAAGAAAAAGCTCGCCATCGACGGCTACGACCCCGTGGCCTACTTCGCCGAGGGCGGCGGCAAGGCGAAGAAGGGCAAGAAGAACATCACGCACACACACAAGGGCGTGACCTACCGCTTCGCGACCGCCAAGAACCGTGACCTGTTCAAGGCTTCGCCGGACCGCTATGAGCCCCAGTACGGCGGCTGGTGCGCCTGGGCCATGAGCCAGGGAGGCAAGACCGAGATCAACCCGAAGTCGTTCATCGTCAAGGACGACAAGCTCTTTCTGTTCTACGACGGTCTGTTCGGTGACACCAAGAAGGACTGGAAGAAGGGCAACCACGCCAGCCTCGTCACCAAGGCCGACGGCGAGTGGAATGGCATGTCCGGCGAGCTGCCGCATAGCGCTCCCGCGCCGACCGGCTGAGATGACTTAGAAGACAAGCAACCCCAGCAACACCCAAGCGAAGCCCGCGAGCATCACCACGGCCGTATAGCCGACGATGTCGCGGGCTTTTGCTTTTGTGATTGCCAAGAGCGGCAGCGCCCAGAACGGCTGGAGCATGTTGGTGAGCTGATCGCCATACGCCAACGCCATGACGGCCTTCGGCAGCGGCACGCCCGCGGCGAGCGCCGACTCGACCACGATCGGCCCCTGCACGCCCCATTGCCCGCCGCCTGAGGGCACGAACAGGTTGATCAGCCCCGCCGACAGGCAGGTGAACACCGGCAGCGTGCTCTCTGTCGCGTTCGAGCTGACGGTCTCGGCGATCTGTGCGGTGAGCCCGCTGGTGTGCATCATGCCCATGATGCCTGCATAGAGCGGGAACTGGATGATGATGCCGGCGCAGCCGCGTGCGCCGTCTTCGACCGCCGCGATGTACGAGCGGGGTGAGCCGTGCAGGATCAGGCCCAGCATGAGCATGGTGAGGTTGACGGTGTTGGGCGTGAGCGACCGCAGGCCGCTGGGCTCGCCGTTGCCCGGGAAGTAGTGGCCGACGGCCCACGCGCCGATGAGGATGACCAGCAGCCAGTTGACGATCGGCGTGTCTTCGAGCAGCCGGGGGATCAGCGGCTTGCCAGGCTCGGATTCGCTCGCGATGCCCTCGTCGGGCAGCGTTGCCGGCGTGCCGGTTTTCGGCATCAGCAGCGGGAAGAGCACCGTTGCGATCGCGATGAGCCCGCCCGTGATGACGATGTTCATCGAGCTCAGGATGGTCTGGTCGATCGGGATGGCGTCGAGGGAAACCCCGGCGGGCAGGACGTCGGCGATCTGAGCATCGGTCGATACCTTGAGAGGCGCCGTGCCGCTGAACCCGCCGTGCCAGGTCATGAGGCCCACGTAGCCGGCGGCGACAAGCACGGGGTAGTGGTGGGGGATCTGTCTTCTTGCAAGCGATCGGCCGACGTCGCGTGCGAGCAGCGCACCGGCGATCAGGCCAAGCCCCCAGTTGAGCGTGCCGAGCGTCGCGGCGACGAACGCGACCAGTGCCGCGCCCTGCTTGCCCGACCTGGGCAGAGCCGCGAGCCGCGAGAGCACACCCGCGACCGGCCTCGATGCCGCGAGCGCATGGCCCGTGACCAGGATCAGGCACATCTGCATCGCGAAGCCGAGGAACTTCCAGACGCCATCGGTCGGGCTCGACCATGCCGAGACCAGGTCGCCGGCCGAGCTGTTCGTGAAGGCGAGCGCCGCGGCAAAGGTCACGCCCGTCAGCAGCACGGCGATCACGAACGGATCGGGTGCGGTCGCACGGAATGCGGCCGAGATGCGTTCGCCGAGGCTCGCGAGCATGGCATCAGCCTACCCGGGGGCGTCCGAACCCGGTCGATCGCGACATGTCCGGAGCTGTAATTAGCAAATACTAAATTATTTGGTCAGCCTGGGAAGCACAGCCTCGGCCGCGAGGTTCATCCTGTAGAGCCGGCCGGCACGAACCGGCCCAAAGGAGAACGACATGGAAACGCTCAACGCTCTGAAGACCCTCGCCAAACCCCACGACGAAGCCAAGCACCCCGCGAGGCAGGGATTCGCCTCCCCGCTCGTCCTCGGGCTGATGACCTACGGCTTCATGATGACGCTCGCACTCACCGTCTGCACCGCGACGTTCGGATGAACGGCTTTCCGTGGCACGGGCATCCTGCCCGTGTTCGTTCACCGCCACGGGCTGGAAGCCCGTGCCACCACACAAGACACCCCCGGCCTCAGCCGAGCAGCGTCTCGGCGGCCAACCGGCCGGCGATCATCGCGCCCTCGATCGACCCGTGGGTGAGATGGTCGCCGGCCTGCACGATGCGCTCCGAGAGCCTCGGCATCAATACCGGCTGATCAAGCCCCCGCTCGCCCGGCACGCGTCTCGGCAACGCGTGCGCAATCCGGTACGTCGCGAGATGCTTCCACGATCGAGCGCCCTCGCCGAGCCAGCCGACCATCTGCTCGCGGATCGCGGCGTCGAGTTGATCGTCGCGGGGGAAACGTTCCAGCATGTCTTTGTCAACAACGTTCGCGCACACGAGCGCACGCCCATCGGGCGCGTAGCCCGGTGCTGCGGCGCTGATCACACACAGATGATTCACAGGACCGATGCCGTCACCATCAAGAACCAGAATCGCTTGATCGCCAAACGTGCTGACCGAGTCCGGGTCGGCGTCGTAGTAGACGGTCGCGGTCTCGTTCCAAGGCACGCCCGGCTTCTCACCCAGCAGCTGCGCGGCCGCGTTGGCGTCGGTCGCCAGGATCACGCGCTCGGTGGTGATCGTCGAGCCGTCGCCCATCAGCAGCTCGCCCGATTCGGGGTTCACGCGCGACACCGGCGTGTTCAGCCGGATCTCGCTGCGGAGCGTTGATGCGAGCTGCTTCGGGATCGCGCCCATGCCGGCCGCGGGCACGCAGGTGTTGCCGGTCGCGAAGTTGTTGTAAGTGAACTCGAACATCCGGCTCGAGGTCTGGAGCGAGCGGTCGAAGAACACGCCGCCGAAGAACGGACGGAAGAAACGCTCGATGACCGCTTCGCCGAAGCCCGCCTCGGTCAGCGCGTCGATCGTTGTGCGCTCGTGGCGCTGCCAGATGGCATCGATGCTGCTGCGGCGGATGCGCTGGTCGAGCAGGCCAAGCCTGGCCTTGTCGGCGAGCGAGGCGATCGGGCTGCCAAAGGACTTGACGGCATCGATCGGTTTGCGGAACGGGTCGGCGGCCTTATGAAACTTGCCCTCGATCCGCACGAGCGCGCCGGGATAGAACGGTTTGAGTTCGAGCGCATCGAGATCGAGCATCTGGCCGGCCTCTGCGTAGGCATCAAGGTAGACCTGGAACCCACGATCGAGCAGGAACGTGCCGGCGTCGGTTTCGTGACGATCGGTGCGTACGCGTCCGCCGACCTCGGTTCCGGCACAGAGGATCAGGCACTCGTGGGCCGCGGCTTCGAGGTGCCTGGCCGCGGCGAGGCCCGTGAGCCCGCCGCCGATGATGACGGTGCGCGATTCGGTGCCGGGTTCGCTCATGCCGCGACTCTACACACGCTTACGCGGGCAGAGCATCGCAGAACTGCTGGTAGTCCGGGCGGTCGGCGGCGTCCTGGTGCCGGAACGCGCGGACGATGGTGCCGTCCTTGACGATGAACGCGCCGGGCATCTGGAAGCCGTCGCCCGCGAGCCCGCCGACGAGATGGCGGCCGATGACCCCCGCGAGGAACCCCCGCCACCAGACGCGGAGGCCGAAGAGCTGGCCGAGCTTGCCTCGCTCGAGCTCGAAGGCGGCGTAGAGCGACTTGTCGGGGTCGCTGATGCGCACGTGCTCGGGCAGGTCGTACCTCTTGAGGTACTCGGCCGCCTGGTCGTCGCCGACCATGTGCACGACGGCGACGTTCATGGATCGAACCGCGTCTTTCTGCGATGCGAGATCGGCGAGGGTCTCCCGGCAGAACGTGCAGCCGAAGTGGCGGAGGAAGACGATCAGTGTCGGCTTCTCGCGCGAGAGTTCGAGTAGCGATCGGCCGTCGGAAGTGGTGGCAGATTCGAGCGAGGCCGACGCATCGGCGTTGCCGTTGGTTGTGAGTTGGTGCTGCCGGCTCTCGACATGCTGCCGGTGCGCTGCGAGCAGCATCAGGAAGAACGGCACCCACCAGATCAGGTCGTTGAGAATGATCGTGATGCCGAAGCTCGGGTCGAGAACTTCTCTGATCAGCACGGCGTCAACAAAGCCCGCGGGTCCGAAGAGCTTGCCGAGCAAGCCCACCAAGACGATCGGCCAGTGGCGCAGCGGGTCAGAGCCGGCGACCCAGTAGCCGACGCCGTAGACACCGACGATCATGCCGATGCACTGCCAGAACACGACAACGGTTCCGGTGATCTGGGAGCTGTCCATCAGCAGGCCGAGCGTTGTTGTGGGCAGCAGCACCACGGCCGCTCCCCAGAGGATGTTATAGACGCCCGCGATCCGCAGGACGGTGGTCATCCAGGGGCGCGCGTGCGTGCTTGCAGAGCCTGCCATTAGACCTTCACCCGTGTCTTGAGCGTGGCGAGGCCGCCGTCGACGCCGAAGACCTGGCCGGTGGTCCAGCCGGACTGGTCGGAGAGAAGCAGCGCGGCGAGCGGTGCAACGTCGTCGGCGGTGCCGATCCGGCCGAGCGCGTGCATGGCTTCGCTCGCCTTGCGGGCCATGTCGCTGCCGACGATGCCGGCTGCACCGGGTGTATCGACAAGCCCCGGCGCGACGACGTTGATGCGGATGTTGCTGGTCGCGTACGTCGCGGCCGCCGACTGCGCGAGGCCGATGACCCCGCCCTTGGCGGCGGCGATCGCTTCGTGATTGGGGAGGCCCGCCCGAGCCGCGGCGGTGGCGAAGAGCACGACCGACCCGCCGGTCTTCCGCATGGTTTTCGCAGCAGCTTGCACGGTGCCGAACGCGCTCCAGAGGTTGAGCCGGAGTGTCGTCTCGAACTGCTCGTCGGTCGTGCGGTCGGCAGGGGCGATCACGATCGAGCCCACGCAGTTGGCAAGGCCCGCCAGCCCGCCGAAGCGGTCGGCGGCGGTCTTCCCGAACTCGACGATCTCGGACGGCTGGGTGGCGTCGAGCACGTGGGTCATGTGGTCGCCCGGGATCGACTCGGCCAGCGCGTCGAGCTTGCCCTGGTCCCGCGCAGCAAGAGCCAGCGGGTGCCCCGCCTCGGCGAGGCGTTTGGCGAGGGCGGATCCGATGCCGCCGGTTGCTCCGATGATGCCTATCGCGTGCTGATCCGCCAAGAACCGCCTCCTATCGCTCGAAACAGGGGTTTCCCAGCGTGGGGCTTCGAGTTGGCGTCGCGCTCGGATTCCTTAAAGTTGGCCCGGCCGGCTATGCCCGTTCATCTGCGCCGGCAGTGCGTGCGTATGATTTAGGAGATGACGACCGGAATGGACATCACGAACGTGCTCGGCTTGACCGCATCGGGGTGTTGGCCCCGGTGTTGTTGTCGCTGAAACCCACCGATCAGAAATCATCCGCCCAGACTCGAAATGAAATCCTGCCCGGCCGTGTTGTTCGCCTGGAACGAATGGTCCAGATTTGCGGCGACACGCCTCCGGAGATCCCGATGAACCACCAGACCCGCGTCTACAACGACATCTTCGAGATGCTGCCCGACGAGGAGAACCCGACGCCGCTGATCCGCATCAACCGGCTGAACCCCGAGCCGGGATTCACGCTCTACGCCAAGCTGGAGTGGATGAACCCGTTCGCCTCGGTGAAGGACCGGGCCGCGAGCTACCTGCTGCGACAGATGGAAGAAGAGAAGGGCCTGCGGGCCGCCGGCACCGAGGGCCCCGACGACCCGGGCAAGGGCATCGTCGAGCCCACCAGCGGCAACACAGGCCTGAGCCTCGCGGGGCTCGCAGGCGTTCGCGGGTACCCGATGAAGGCGGTGCTGCCGAACAAGGTGCCGCTGGAAAAGAAACTCATGCTCAAGCTCGCCGGGGCGGAACTGGAGGTCGTGAACGACGATCTGTGTCCCAGTCCCGGGATGGGCGAGGGTTCGATCAATCTGGCGCGCACGATCGCGCGGGCGCAGAGCAACAAGTTCGCCATGCCGCACCAGTACGAGAACGAGAACAACGTGCGTGCGCACATGGAGACCACCGGCCCGGAGATCTGGAAGCAGACCGCCGGCGAGATCACGCACATGATCACGAGCCTGGGCACCTGCGGCACGGTCACGGGCCTCTCGAAGTATCTCAAAGCCAAGAACCCGGACATCAAGGTGATCGCCGTCGCGCCGAGCGAGGGGCACGACGTGCCCGGGCTGCGGAACAAGAGCCAGCTCTCGGTCACGACCCTGTACGACGAGTCGCTGATCGATGACGTGCTCGAGATCGACTACGAGCTGGCATATACCCGGGCGTACGAGCTGTTCAGCAGGGAGGGCCTGCGGGCCGGGCCGAGCGCAGGGCTGATCTTCGAGGGCGGGCGGATCGTCGCCGAGCGCGACAAGACGGGCCTGGGCGTCATGATCTTCTGCGATGATGCGTTCAAGTACGCCACGAACTTTGCCAAGCACATGCCCGAGCTGACCGAGGGCACGTCACCCATGAACCACGAGAATCCGCGGCCGGTGGGCGCCGCGAAGGAGTAGATAGCAATGAGCGAGTACGCAGACCCCAGCGTTCTGGTGAGCACCGATTGGGTCAACGAGCGCCTCAACACCGATCTGAAGATCGTTGAGGTGGACGTGGATACGCAGCAGTACGCCGCGGGCCACATCCCCGGCGCGGTCGCGTTCGACTGGACGACCCAGCTCCAGGACCAGACCCAGCGCGACATCATCAGCAAAGACGACTTCGAGGCGTTGCTGGGCAAGGCCGGCATCTCGAACGACGACGAGGTCGTGATCTACGGCGACAACAACAACTGGTTCGCGGCCTACGCGTTCTGGGTCTTCAAGTACTACGGCCACGACAACGTGAAGCTGATGAACGGCGGGCGCAGCAAGTGGCTGGATGAAGAAGACAAGCCGCTGACGACCGACACGCCGAACCCCACGCCGACGACGTACTCCGTCGGCGAGACGAACCCGCAGATCCGCGCGTTCGCGCAGGACGTGCTCCAGGTTGTGCGCGACGGCAACGCGAACCTCGTCGACGTCCGCTCGCCCGACGAGTTCTCTGGCAAGGTCATCGCGCCCCCCGGCATGAGCGAGACCGCGCAGCGTGCCGGTCATGTGCCGGGTGCGAAGAGCGTCCCCTGGGTGACCGCGGTGAACCCCGATGGCACGTTCAAGAGCCGAGGCGATCTCGAGAAGATCTACTTCGAGGACGCCGGCGTGAGCGAGGGAACGGACACCATCGCCTACTGCCGCATCGGCGAGCGGTCGAGCCACACGTGGTTCGTGCTCAAGTACCTGCTGGGCCTGCCGAACGTCAGGAACTACGACGGCTCGTGGACCGAGTACGGCTCGATGATCGGCGTGCCGATCGAGCGATAAGTCTCGTCATCAGGCGACCGGTTTCTTTGCGAGCCCCCCGCGTGAGCGGGGGGTCTTTCGTTGACCTACAACCACACATGGACACCCTCGCCAGCCTCACCGTTGCAGACCTGCTCGACGCGCTCGCCTCGAAGTCACCGGCCCCCGGCGGCGGTGCCGTCGCCGGCCTGGTCGGCGCACAGTCGGCGGCGCTCGCGCGCATGGTCGTGAGCTACTCGCTCGGCCGCAAGAGCCTCGCCGATCATCAGGACGAGCTGGAGTCGATCGCTGCGCAGCTCGACAACGCGCGCGGCGTGATGCTCGCGCTCGCCGATGCGGACGCGGACGCCTATGCGTCGCTCAGTGCGCTGTGGGGATCGCAGTCCGAGAAGCCCGCTGAGTTTCAATCGGCCGTTCGCCGGGCGATCCACGTACCGCGTTCGGTCATGGCGGCCGCGACGGATCTGCTCCGGCTCTGCGAGAAGCTCTCGCCCATCAGCAACCCGAACCTGCGGAGCGACCTCGTCGCCGCGGCGGTCCTCGCCCACGCGGCCGCGGAGACCGCCTCGCTCAATATCGGTGTCAACGCCCCGCAGCTGTCCGACAATGACGAACGATCCCGGGTCCTGACCGACCGCGACGCGTCGCGTGCGACCGCCTTGCAGCTTCGCGATCGGGTCGCCACCCCGTAGAATGCGTTCGTGCGGACGGAAGAACTGAACATCGATGTGCTCGACAGGTTCGAGGGCGTGCGGGCGACGCTCGAGATGCTGCGCGAGATCAGCCTCGCGCAGAACGAGGACGAGCTGTACGCCGCGTTCTCTCGCAAGTTCAACCAGCTCTCCGGCGTGACGCACGCGCTGGGTCTGCTCACCGAAGGCTGCGAGCCGGGTTCGTTTCGCGTCATGCTCAGGCAGGAGTTTGGCAGAGGGGACCTCACGCCCGAGAGCGTCCGGGCGATGACGAGGTACTGGCTGCCGCTGGACGAAACTCCGATCGAGCATTCGTCCTACTTATCGCGGCTGATCGAGGGCGAGTCTCCCAAGCTCGTGCGCGGGCTTGACCCGGCGGGGGATGCGCTGCTTGAGGGCTGGCTGCCGGGCGTCTGCGACGTGCTCGCGGTCCCGGTGTTCGCGGCCGGTCGTGTCAACGAGTACTCGGTGATGTTCATGCCCCCTTCGTCGCGCGGTCTCGACGAGGAGATGCTGCGGGTCGGCATCGGCAACATCAATTTTATGTCCACCTCCATCGAGACGCTGGTGCTCAAGAACGAGGCGGAGCGGCTGCACGACCGCCTCGATGCCCAGATGAACGAGATCGGGCGCGTGCAGCGGTCGCTCTTGCCCGCGGCCTGGCCGACGGACCCGCGGTTCACGTTCGCGGTGAGCTACCAGCCGTCGGAGGCCGCCGGCGGCGACTACTACGACTACCGCACGTTCCCGCGGCCGCAGGGGTCGGAGCATCAAGAGGGCGACGACCTGCTCGGCATCGTCATCGGCGATGTGTCCGGCCACGGCCCCGTCGCCGCCGTGACCATGACCGTCTTCCGCACCGCGATGCTCGCGACCCGGCTTTACACGTCCGAGCCCGAGCGAACCGTCCCCGATGTCAATGCGATGGTGTTTGAGAGCGTCGAGCCCGGCACGTTTGTCACCGCGTTTCTTCTGACCATCGACCCGACGAACGGGAAATCGATCTATAGCTGCTGCGGCCACAACCCGCCGAGGCTTCGGAGGGCGGACGGGACTGTTGAATCCATCGACGGCTGCGGCGGACCGCCATTCGGCATCCTGCCCGATCTCGAACCCGTCGGCGATGCCTTCGTGATGCACCCGGGCGACACGCTCGTGATGTACACCGACGGCATCACCGAGGCGTTCAGCCCAGTCGGCGAGCTCTTTGGTACACGGCGGCTCGATGCCGCGATCGCCGGCGCGAGCGGCGACCCAGAGTCCATCAAACGCGAAATTCTCGACGCCGTCGCCTCGCATGCCGGCACCCGCCCTCGCGACGATGATCAGACGATGGTCATTGTTCGATACAACGGCCCCGGAGAGGCGCGGGCGTGAGCAGGGTCATCCATCTGGAGTGGTTCGATCACCGCGGCCCACGGGCCGGCCGCCGCGACGCTGGTATCGACGACGACGGCCTGCGCTTCAGTTGCACGCAGTGCGGCGGGTGCTGCTCGGGATCCAGCGGCTACGTGAAGTTCACCGACGACGAAGCCATCGCGATGGCCGCGAAGCTCGACGTTGATGTCGAGACGTTCATGCGGACATACACGCACGACACGCCGATGGGCCGGAGCCTGACCGAGCGCAAGACCGCGTTCGGCTACGACTGCGTGTTCCTCGACCGCGAGACGCTGCCGGGCCGCGCCGTGTGCGGGCTCTACGAGGCGCGCCCGATGCAGTGCCGCACGTGGCCCTTCTGGACCAGCAACCTGACCTCCGAGCACGCGTGGCGGCGGGCGGCGCAGGAGTGCCCGGGCATCGATCGAGGTGGCAGCGTTACCCGCCCGGCGGAGATACGCCGGCAGCGCGACATCGTGGAGATCTGAACGCCGTGCTGTGCGCTCCCGTCATCGAGCACGATGTGTTGCGGCAATGGGTTGCGATCGCGCGGCGCGCCGACGTCGATGAGATGATCCGAGGCGCGCACGACGCGATCGTCCGCGATGTGCGGGCATCGGGGCCCGTGTGCACGGCGTCGGGCCGATGCTGCGACTTTGCACGCACCGGGCACGACCTCTTCGTGACAGGCCTGGAGGTCGCGTGGACGCTCGACCGAATCCCCGCGGAACGTGCGATCGCTGGTGGTGATATCGACGCGGCGGAGTCGCGGGGCGACTGCCCGTTTCTGATCGCCGACGGCTCGATCAGCCGCTGCGGCGTGCACCCCGCGCGGCCGATGGGCTGCCGGGTGTACTTCTGCGACCCGACGCGCGAGCGGTTCGTGCAGGACCTCGCCGAGCGCGGCGCGTCGCTGGTGCGCGAGATGCACGACCGGTTCGGCATCCCGTACGTCTACGCCGAGTGGCGTGCGCTGCTGCGGTGCTTCATCGAGGCCGGGATTCTGAGTGCGCCGTCGATGCCGATCGAGTTCGCATCGCGCGATCCGTTCGTGCCGCTCACCCTCGGTAGCGCATCTTGAGTCGGATGAGCCTCCGCAGCGCCTCGCCGTCGGGGCGCATGCCGTCTTCGAGCCTGGGCGCGCTCTTGAGCAGGCCTTCGAACAGCCCCCGCAGCGCCATGGCGTGCCCGGCTGGCGAGAGCCGTGCGAGTCGGTGGGCCCAGAGCCAGCCGAGTAGGACGCCGCGGATTCCCGAGCCTCGCCTGCCGTGGCGTCGGCAGAGCCAGACCCAATTGCGGGTGGATCGCCAGATCCACTTGGGCGTCTTGCGCTTGGCGATGGGCGAGTCGTGCCAGACGTGCAGGTCGCGCGCGAACGCGACGCGGCTGCCCGCGGCGAGCAGCTTGAGCGCGAGGTCCGTGTCGTTGCGGTAGAGGAAGTACGCGGCCTCGTAGCCGCCGACCGCGTCCCATGCGGCCCGGCGGATGATGTTGCCGCTGCCCATGTCGGGCCACGCCGAGTCATCGGCGAGCTCGTGGTCGAACGGCCACTCCCACTCGTGGGTCTGCGGGTGGCGGCGGTGCAGCATGATCGCGTCGAGGTCCGGCTCGGTCTTGAGCCGATCGAGCGCGCCCGCGAGTGCGCCGTCGGCGGGCCACGCGTCGTCATCGAGGATCAGCACGGCCTCGCCCGTTGACGCCGCGACACCCCGGTTGAAGCCCTCGACGCCCAGGTTCGCTCCGGTCTCGACGACGACGACGCCGGGGAACCGCTCGCGCACCGTGCCGGGTGTGCCGTCGCTTGAATCGTTGTCGACGACCACGATCTCGCAATCTCGGCCGACGCCGTCTTCGCGCAGCTTGGTAAGCGTGTGCAGGAGCTGCTCGATGCGGTCGCGGGTGAGGATGATGACCGAGAGTGTCGGCCGGCGCTCGGCGGGTCTGGGCCGCGGCTCGGCCGACGGGCTGCGGGGCGACGCGGGCGGAAGCAGCGTGATCCGCGCTGCCGCCAGCGTGCCGCGGAGGACGACTGCAAGCAGCGCGGCGATCCGATCTGTGTAGCGCAGCCGCCGCAGCGTGTACCCGGTCGGCGCGATCGAAAGCACCACGCGCCCCGCGCTCCATGCGTGCGGCGGGGCCTTCGCGTTCACGACCGCGAGAACTGCGGGGGGCGTGAACACCGTCCGCAGCAGGCCGCGCAACGCCTCGCCCGACGAGCGAATCGGCTTCGGCGGCACATCGACCACGGTCAGGCCCTTTCGCTCAAGGTTCGCGCGCAGCTTCGCGCGAACGTCTTGAGTCAGCGGCGCATCGGTGTGCATGGACGCGATGGGCTGGGCCGACTCCGGCAGCGTCGTCGCGATCGCATCGAGCGCTCGGCCAAGCGAGTGCATGGGCCACGTGCGTGCGCATTGCGTCCGCGATGCCTCGGCTTTGCCGGTCATTTGTCCCGATGCGGCGTCCGACAGTCCGCGGATGTGCAGCTGGGCAAGATCATCACGGCAGATGAGTGTCTGGCCCACGGCGAGGACAACCTCGCGCCACGCTCGCCGCAGGAGCGCACGCCGGCCGAGCCCCGCGTCGAGCGCGGGCACGATCCAGTTGCGCGCCTCGTAGAACCGCGCCCAGGTCTTGTAGCGATCGAACCGTGGGTGCCGGCACCGCGCCATCGGCGCGGCGACGATTCGCTTGCCCGTCGCCGAGCGCAGCCGCAGGCAGAACGAGACATCATCAGAGTGCAGAAACAGATCCGGCAGCAGCCCGGCCTTCCGGACCGCGTCGGCCCGGACAAGCAGGCAGCATGCCGCGGCGTAGTCGGCTTCAAACGGTTCACGGGTGGCAGGCATCGCTGCCCCGATCCGGCCCGTGCGGCGGTTGAGCCGGCCGCCCACTTCGAAGATCTTGCCGGTCCGCGGGTCGCCGATCGCGGCACCGACCGCGGCTGTGCTGTCATCAAACCCGGCGAGCATCGCCCGCAGGCAGCCCGGCTCGACCCTCGCGTCGCTGTCAACGAGCCACACGAAGGCGGGATCACCACCGAGCGCCCGCGTGAGCCCGGCGTTGAAGCCTCCCGAGCCTCCGGAATTGGAGGGCAAGCGGATGAATTCGACCGGTGCCGTGTCGCGGAGCTGCCGCGCGGCGGCGGCGACCGCATCGACGCGTTCGAGGGGGACGTCCGAGGCGTTATCGACCACGATCACGGACAATCGGGCATCGGCTTCGACGGCCGCGAGGTCGCCGAGCAGCTTCACAAGGTCGGCGGGCCGGTTCCACGCGGGAATCACCGCGGTGACGGCGACCGCCGCGACCGGCCTGGCAGCAGCGGTTTCGTCAGCGGGTTCGTGTGCGGGCGCGGACTCGGTCATCGCTCTGGTGGCGTATCCTTCTGGCGAGACTGCCGGCGCAGCCTAGCCCAAGGCCGACGCCGGCTCCCGCCGAGGGCATCTGCCGCCCACAGTCCTCGGGCCGGGCCCATGTCCTTGATGACCCGGAGAGCCGACCGATGCAGCTGTTCCGTTCCCGATCGCTTCCGCCCGCTCTGCCCTCGTGCGCGTTCGACGAGCTCGAGCCGCGCGTGCTCCTCTCGACCCTGTTCGGTGCCGAGCTGCCGGACGTGGCCGATCTTGAGAACGCCAGCAATCCGATCGTCCGGTTCGAGACCAACGTCGCGTCGGCCGACGGCTTCAGCCACATCGACATCGAGCTGTTCGTGTCCGAGGACGGCGACCCGACGGTCACCGTTGACAACTTCCTTGGCTACGTGCGGGACGGTCAGTACGACAACCTGATCATCCAGCGGTCCCAGGCGCTCAACGCCGACCCGGACGCGCCGAGCGACATCCTCCAGGGCGGCCGGAACCGCATCGACGAGAACGGCAACGCCACCGCCATCAACGTCGGCGACAACATCGTCGACGAGGTCGATCGCTCGAACGACGCCCGCACAATCGCGATGGCCAAGACCGGCGCGCCCAACAGCGCGAACAGCCAGTGGTTCTTCAACCTCGTTGACAACGAGGACATCCTCGGCCCGGATGTGCAGACCAACGGCGGCTTCGCGGTCTTCGGCCGGGTCCTCGACGACCGCTCGTGGGATGTCGTCACCGCGATCGCCGAGCTCGACCGGCTCGACCTGTCGCAGCAGCTCAGCGACCCCGACTTCGGCGGCGGACCGTTCCGCTCCACGCCCGTGACCGAGTCGTTCGACGACTCGGACGGCTTCACGACCGACGAGTTCGTCACGATCATCAACGCCGAGGTCATCAAGCCCGAGGGCGACAGCGGCTTCTTCGATCAGGCCGTGTTCTACCCGGAGGGCTTTAGCAACTTCCGCACGGAAGAGACGCTGACCGTCGTCAACCCGAACGCTGAGGCCGGCGAGTACCAGGTCGTCGCACGGTTTGCCCAAGGGCTTGACCGCGACATCGTCGTCACGCAGGGCACGCTCGAAGGCGGCGAGCGGCTGGAGATCGAGCTGCAAGGCACAGGCGACGACGGCAGGCTCATCGGCTTCAACCCGTACGCCATCGAGGTGCACTCGGCGTTCACCAACCCGATCGCGCTGCCGGTCACCGCGACGCTCACGCGAGGCGATTTCAGCGACGGCAGCGAGGGGCTGGATCCGTTCGCGGGCGAGTCGCTCTTCGACCCGCTCGCTCTCCCCGAGGCCGGCCGGCAGGACACGCTGACCACGTGGACGTTCGCCGACCTCGAACGCGACGATGATGCGCTCGAGAGCTTCATCACCTGGCAGAACCTGACCGGTGAGGCCGGCGAAGTCACCATCGAGTTCTTCTTCGCCGACCAGCCCTCGACCGAGCTCGTGACGCCGCGCGAGCTCGAGGCGTACCGCCGGGGCGGGATCAACCTCGAGGGCATCGGCGAGAGCGTGCTGCCGCAGAAGCCGTTCGCCGCCCGCGTGACCTCGACGGTGCCGATCGTCGCGAGCAGCTCGATCTTCCGGCTCGATCAGAGCGACCCCGCCGGCACGGGCGCGGCGCTCACGATCGGCTCGCCCGGCGAGCCCGGCGCCGTGGTCGCTCTCGCGGACGCCCGCCGGCCGGAAGACGGGTCGGGTCAGATCTCCGTGGTCAATCTCGGCACGGAGGACGCCATCGTCACGCTCGACTTCGTGACAAGCGACGGCGTGGAGCGGTCGAGCATCTTTAACACCATCGAGGCAGGCCGACGCCGGCTGTTCGACCTCGACAACCTGCCGGGCTCCTCCATCGCGGCAGATACCCCCATCAGCGTGCGGGTCACCGGCGAGACCCCGGGCTCGCTGCTCGCTGCCCAGTACACGGCTGCCAGTTCCATCGGCGGCGGCGGCGCGTTGGTCGCACCGTTCGGCGCGACCAGCCAGATCTTTACCGACGCGTCGTTCGTCACCGAGACAGGGTTCAGCGAGATCATCAGCGTCTACAACCCCAACAGCACGGCCGCCGACGTCACCTTCACCGCGATCTTCAGCGACGGCGAGCAGCTCTCCGCGAGTGCGACGGTCGCGGGCGAACGCCGGGCCGACTTCAATCTGGCTCGACGGAGCACCAGCGAGCTCATCGCGATCGCCTCGAAGATCCTGAGCGACCCCGATCAGTTCGGCAGCTTCTCGGTTCTCGTCACATCGGACGGCGCGGATCCTCAGCCGATCACCGCTTCGCTCACGCGTGTTGACGAGGACGCCGGCCGCCGGTTCACGGTCACGCCCACCATTCTCGGCGGCCTGACGCCGCTCAGCTAGCACGACGCGCGGGGCGCACGGAGACACGCCGGGCATGGATAGCTTCTGGCGCTTCGCCAAAGAACTCGTGCACGACCGCGGCCTGGTCGCGTGCGCCCTCTTGCTCGCGCTCCTCGCCAGCGTCGGCCTCGGCGCGGGCATCGCCTCGGTCGCGCCCGTGCTCAACACCATGCTCGCCGGCCCCGAGGGCGCCAAGGGCCTGCAAGAGATGGTGGCCGATGCCAATGTCGCCCTGCTCGCGTGGCCGCTCGAGCCCCAGGTCCCGCAGGCCGTGATCGACATCCTGCCGACGCGGCCCTGGCGCAGCGTCGTTGTCATCATGGTCGGCATCGGACTGCTCACGATGCTCAGCGCGCTCGCGACGTTCGGACACCAGTTTCTGTCGCTGACGGCCGTGTATCGGGCCTCGCAGCGCATCCGCGACCGCGCGTTCGAGCATGTCGTCCGCCTGCCGCTGCGGACGGTGGTCACCGGCGATTCATCTGACATCTCCCGCCGCGTTGTTGACGAGACCGAACGCCTGGCCGAGGGGTTCGCCGCGATTCTGTCCAAGGGCGCGACACAGGTGGGCAAGGGTCTCGCGGCGCTGACCGTCGCCATCATCTTCGAGCCGCTTGTCACGTTGGTATCGCTTGTCACCGCGCCTGTTCTGTTCCTCGTGATCCGCGCGCTGGGTCAGCGCGTCCGCCGAGCGCGCAAGCGAGCCTTCGCGGGTCAGGCCGAGCTTCTGGGCCGCGCCGGCAACGTGTTGCGTGGCTTGCGTGTCGTCAAGGTCCAGACCGCGGAGAGCGACGAGATCCGCCGCTTCCGCGAGACCAACACGCGCGTGATTCGCGAGATGCTCAAGGCCCGCACGGCACGCGCGCTGTCGAGCCCGGTCTCAGAAGTCGTTGCGATCTCTGCCGTTGGCGTGCTGGCCGCCGTTGCCGTCAAGGCCGTGCTCGACAACGAGCTCGATCCGAAGAACTTCATGCTCGCGCTGATGTCGCTGGGCATCGCCGCCGCGAGCCTGAGGCCGCTGACCGGCATCATCAACGAGATCCAGGCCGCCGCCGCCGCGAGCGAGCGCGTCGAGGAGATCATGAACCTCGAACCCGAGCCCGGCACACGCCAGCGGCTGCCCAATCTCCCGAGGCATCAGAGCTCGGTCGGGCTCGAAGCGATCACGTTCACGTACCCAGGGGCGGACCGCCCGGCCCTGCGTGAGGTGTCGATCGAGGCCGTGCACGGCGAGCGCGTCGCCTTCGTCGGGCCCAACGGCTCGGGTAAAACCACGCTTCTGTCGCTGGTGCCGAGGCTGTTTGATCCAGACTCAGGCCGCGTTCTGGTTGACGGTCTCGACATCACCGAGCACGCGACCGAGAGCCTGCGCAAGCAGATCGGCGTCGTCACGCAGGAAACAGTCATCTTCCCCGGGACGATCCGCTCGAACATCGCCTACGGCGCCGAGGATGTCACAGAAGACCAGATCATCGACGCGGCCCGCCGCGCGCACGCGATGCCGTTCATCGAGCAGCTCTCCGAAGGCTTGGATACACCTGTCGGCGAGCAAGGGCTGACGCTCTCGGGCGGCCAGCGGCAGCGCATCGCCATCGCCCGCGCGATCCTCCGCGACCCGGCGATCCTCATCATGGACGAGGCGACGAGCATGATCGACGCCGACAGCGAGGCGCACATCACCGACGCGATCAACGAGTTCAGCCGAGGAAGAACGACGCTGGTCGTTGCCCACCGCCTGAGCACGGTTGTGAACTCCGACCGCATCGCCGTGCTCGACGCGGGCCGGCTGATCGATCAGGGCACGCACAGCGAGCTGCTCGACCGGTGCGATGTCTATCGCACCCTCGCACGCACCCAGCTCGTCGGCTCGGGCTGACCCGGAAAGGACTCCGCACGATGGCCAAGGGGCAGAACCTCTCTGCGCACCAGCAGAAGATCGTCAAACGCTACTACGAGAATGCCGACACGATCACGATCACCAAGCTCCAGGAGCTGGTGACCGAGATCTATCTTGTCTCCTCTTCAGTTGGGGGCAAGAAGGCGGACACGCTCTGGAAGCGTGCGCACGATCATCTGAAGAAGACGAACATCAAGCCGCATGTTGTTGCTGCGATCGTTGAGAAGCGTGACGTCAAGAAGCTGGCCGAGCTGCTGACGACGGCGAGCGTGCCTAAGCGCTAGGCGAGTGCTCCGACGAGCTTCGCGAGCGAGATCGTCGGCGGGATACACGGCGCATCGAGCACGAACTGTTCGAACTCGTGGCATGCGACCCATCGCGTTGCTTCATACTCCCAACGATGCTTGCGCGGCTGAGCATGGGGCGTGATGTCTTCAAGCGGCGAGCCGACGTCCATGCGCATGATGATGTCGGCTGCTGTCGCGTGGCGATCGATGGTGAGCGCAACGATCGGCCCGGCGGACCAGTCGATGTTGAGGCGTGTTTCCTCGTGCAGCTCTATTTCAAGCTGACGGAACACATCGAGATGGTTCAGTGATGTGTGTGATACCGGCGGCGGGTCGATTCCCCCAGCGGGCCCGAGCTCCCAGAGCCCGCCGTAGATGCGGGTCTCGTGCGAACGCCTGCCGACGAAAACGTGCGGCTTCCCCGCGTTGTCCCTGGCGACGAGGAGGCCCGTGACCGAGAGCTGCATCACGGGCGGCGAGATCAGCGAGGCATCGACGGCCTGCACCGCCATGCGTTGATACGAGTCCCGCCGCACGGTGATCTCACTTCCACGATGCTCGGTGTACGAGAGCAGAGTGCCGTTGAACAGCCTCGGCTTGTCGATCCGCATGGCGTCCCAGCACTCGACGACCGCACGGGTCGCCGGCGGCACCGGTTCATCGGTGATGCGAATCGTGATCGATGCGGGGTCGGTGTCGCCCAGCTCGATCGCCTCCGACGGCGTCACGAGCCCAGGAGTCCGCCGAAGGGTCCGCCGCCGCCCGCGCCCTTGGGGATCAGGTCCTCGATTCCCAGCCGCTCGGCTTCCTCGGCGACCATCCGCTGCATCACGCGCTGGCAGTTCTCGACCGCGTCGTTGACGGCCTCGGTCGTCAGCCGCTCCAGCTGGTGCTTGGCCTCGGGTGATGCGGCTACGCCCGCGAGCACCACAGGGTCGTACTCGATCCGATCGACACGCAGCTTGCCGGTCACCCACGCTCGGCATGCGCCGCCGCCCGCTTGGCCTTCGACGCGTAGCTCGCTGATGCGTTCGCCGAGTTCCTTCGCGGCCGCCGCGATCTCGTCCTTGCGTTGCAGCAGGCCCGCCATCGCTCCGAGGTTTTTCATGTTGCCGAACATCTAGATCGCCCCTCCGCCGTCACCCGGCTTCGACCGTACCGGCTTCACATCAATGATCCGTCCGTTGAAGATCTCGAGCGCCTTCTGCACGACCGGATGATCGAGGTCAGGCGGCACGTCCGGCGTCGGCGCTTGGCTCGGATCGCTCGGCGCCGGCTCGGGCTCGCCATCGACGAGCCTCGCACGTATCTGCTTGCCCGAGAGCTCGGTCATGAGCTTCGAGAGATCGTCGAGCTTCTTCTCGGCCGTATTGCGGGCGTGGCCCGCGCAGGCGAGCTCCACCTCGGACTCCGTGAGCTTCACCAGTCGCATATCGGCCAGCAACGCTCGCAGCATCATCGGCGCGACCTGCTGAAGCTGTTCCCAGAGTGCCGCGCCATTCGCGGGCACCACGGCTTTCGATGGCGCGGGCGTCGCGACGTGTTTCGCAGCGGGCGGCGGTCGCGACGCGGCTGGGGTCGCGCCGGCCGACGCCCTCAGCCTTTTCCCGCGCCGGCTCCCGCGAGCTGGTTCAGGATGCCCGTCACATCCGCGAGCTTCTCGGTCATCGCCAGCCGCACGACCAAGGCGTCCATCAGCGCCCGCGGGTTCGGGCTCGACTTCGCCGCCCGCTGCACGCCCTCGCACAGCGCGATCATGTGCACCAGCCCGGCCGGGTCGAAGTGCTTGGCACGCTCGACTTCTTCCGATCGCGCATCGCCCGACAGCTCGACCAGCGATGTCTCGGGCCCGCACGCGGCGAGGACCATCAGGTCGCGCAGCCGTTCGATGAGTGCTTCGAGCGTCTGGTCGATGCTCGTCCCCGAAGCCACCAGCTCGCCCGCGGCATCGAGCGCCGGCGCGGGCTCGCCCTGCACCAGCGAGTCGATCAGCCGGCCGACCAGCTCGCGCGGCGCGAGGCCCAAGAGGTCTTCGAGCAGCTGCACCGTCAGCTTCTTCTCGCCCGAGGCCATCAGGCGATCGAGCAGGCTGAGCGCATCGCGCATCGAGCCGTTGCCGAGCCGCGCGACCATGGCGACCAGCTCCGCGTCGGCCTTGACCTTCTCTTGCTTGAGAATCGCGCCGAGCCGCTCGCCGATGACGGTCGCTGGGATCGCGCGGAAGTCGAACCGCTGGCACCGGCTCTGGATCGTCGGCGGCACCTTGTGCGACTCGGTCGTGCACAGGATGAACTTCACGTGCTCGGGAGGCTCTTCCATCGTCTTGAGCAGCGCGTTGAACGCCGCCGTCGAGAGCATGTGCACCTCGTCGATGATGTAGATCTTGTACGGCCCGCGCATCGGCCGGTAGACGCTGTTGGCGATCAGCTCGCGCGCCTGTTCGACCGAGTTGTTGCTCGCGCCGTCGATCTCGACGACGTCGGTGTCCTGACCGGACATGATCGCGATATCGACTTCTTCTGTGCCGTTGCCGTTCAGCGCTTTGGCAAAGATTCGCGCCATCGTCGTCTTGCCCACGCCCCGGGTGCCGGTGAAGAGGTACGCGTGCGCGACGCGGTCAGCATCGATCGCGGCGCGGAGCGTCCGGGCCACCGGCTCCTGGCCCACGGCGTCGTCGAAATCCTGCGGGCGGTAGCGTCTGGCGAGTGCGGTGTACGACATGCCCCAGTGTAGAACCGCCTCCGGGACGCCTGTTCTCGGTCCTAGGAACGCGACCGATCTTCGTGTAGGCTCTGATAGATGATCGCGGCTCGTCCATTGCTGTTGCTCGCCTGCTGCGCCACACTGCTCGGCGGCTGTTCGATCGCAACGCCAATCGCCGCGATCGATAGCCGGGCCACCCTCGGCGAGTGGACGATCGCCCAGCCGGGCGACGAGTTCGGCGAGGGCGTCCGCGTCACCGACGCGACCATCCGTGTCACCGAGCAGGGCTTCGACCGCGTCACGACGATCGAGCGCGACCAGCGCCGCGTCGAGGTCGGCGAGTCCGGCTCGTGGACCATCGACGGTGCCAGCCTCGCGCTCGTGCCAGAGACCGTGACGGTGATTGTTACGCAGCCCGGCGACGTGTCGGCCGAGACGTTCGAGCCGGAGAACACCGAGGCGGCGGCACGGCTCAGCCTCATCGGCGATCGGCTTGTGCTCGAGATGCTCGAGTCGGGCCAGCCCGTCGGCCGCATCGCCTACCTCCGCGAGCGCTAAAGCTCAGACGGCGATGACCGGTGCGGTGTGTACTATGGCGCGACCGCCCTGCACACCCGCTCCCGGCTTTGGCGCCGGGCATCGCCGAGACCCGCCCATGCCCGCAGACCGGCAGCACATCGTCTACCTCCACGGCCCGGGGGATGCCGGCGGCACGCTCAAGAAGTGGGCCGAAGGCTCGGCCGACGGCCGGATCATCGCCGACGCGTACTCGATCCAGTTCTTCGAGGTCTGCCACGAGCTCGGGTGCTCCTCGACTGTTTTCGTCGACAGGCCCCATGCCGAGCCGGTCGAGCGCGATCCGTTCAAGCTGTACTACGAGCCGTTCATTCCGAAATCGAGCGGTGTTCGCTACATGCGGGACTGGTTCGATGCGGCCGACGCGTTGGCGAGCCGCATCGCCGACCTTGGTACTGATGCGGTGTTCATGTCGATCCACTACGGCTTCCCGATGATCGCCGCCCTCGCCAAGCGATCGATCCCGGTTGTGCTGACGCTGCACAACACGCTCTGGCCCATGTCCACGACGCCCCGGCTCGCCGACCGTGTTGTGCGCACGCTGACCCGACGCACCGCATCGACCACAGTTCGCGCGGCGCTCTCGGTTGTGCCCGAAGCAACGCGGCAGCTCCGGGCCACGCTGCCGGGCGACTACCCGATCATCGAGCACGTACCGCAGTACTCGGATATGCGGAACGACCTGCGAGCCGCGCCGTTCGGCCAGCCCTTCCACACGATCTTCGCGGGCCGGCTCGAGCGCATGAAGGGTGTGCGCACGATGATCGAGACCGCCGCGATGCTGCGCGATGCGCACGCGAGCGATCCGTCGAAGCCCCAGGTCCGCTGGACCATCGCGGGTGATGGGGCAGAGCTCGACTGGCTGCGCACCGCCGTCGCCGAGCGTGACCTGACGGACGTCGTCAGCCTGCCCGGCTGGGTCGGCGGCGACGAGCTGGCGGACATCTACAAGACCACGCACGTCACCGTGACGCCGACGGAGCGGAGCTTCAACGAGGGCATCGCGAAATCGTCGCTCGAATCGATGCTCTTCGGCATGCCCGCGATCGTGACCGAGGTCGTCGCGTCGGCCGAGGTCATGCAGGGGGCGTGCATCGTCGTGCCGGTCGCCGAGGGTGCGGCAGGTCTCGCGAGGGCCATCACAGAACTCGCGACCGATCAGCCGCGGTATGACGCGATGTGCGCCGCGGCCCTCGAGCGCCGGGCCGAGCTGTTCAAGCCCGAGCGCAGCTTCGCCAACGCCCTACGCACCGCGCTCCCGCTCGCTCTCGGGCGGTGACGATCGCTTCTGCCGCCGCCGATCGATAGTGTCGCGGTCGACCGAGCCCAGCAGCTTGGGCACCAGCCCCCCGCCGGCGGTCCCGACAATCACTGCAGCGGCCCAGAAGCCAAACACGCCGACGGACGCGGGCTTGAGCTCGTTGGTAACCTTGTCGATGGCGATGTAGAGCGTGATCGGCAGCGTGAGCAGGACCATGACCGCGGCGATGCCGAGTCCGATCAGTGAGCCGTGCCACCACTTCATCGCAGCCGCTTCATCGTGTGAAATCCCGCGTGTTCGCGTCAGGCTCCAGCGGGTCGGTCGGGTTGGCGGCCAGGACACCGACGCCCCGGACGACGCCGCTTATGGCTGCTGCGGTCAAGCCCTGACCAGGTTCACGTGCCGCCCGTGCACCGGGCCCGGCCGCCAACCCGACCGACCTCCGAAGAGCAAGACGCCATGCTAGGCCCCGCGGCAACCTGAACCGCCGCGGGCCCCGTTCCGTACACTCCAGCGATGGCGATCCGCCCGACCCAGCCCGAGATGCTGCCCTACAACCGGGCCGAGCAGCAGCAGAAACGACTGCTCAAGGTCGTCCGCGCCGCGTTTCTGATCGCGTTCATCACGGTCACGGTCCTCACCGTGCTCGCGGCAACCGACGACTACAACCTCGAGCGCGTCCGCTTCGGACCGTTCGCGGTGCTCAGCAGCTGGTGGCTCACGACCGTGCTCGCGGTGATCTTCGGAGGCCTCGCGTTCGCCGCCGATCGCCTCACGCCCAACAAGAAGATCTCCACGCTGGGCGCGATCTTCTTCGGCCTCGTCGTCGCGCTGCTCGCCTCGTTCGCGCTCGGCAGCGTGATCGATCTCATCACCGATCTCTGGGACATCCGCACCGCCGACGGCACGCAGCCGGCGATCATCGACACCATCCAGGTCCTGCTCGGCATCGGCATCGGCTACATCTGCATCTCGACCGTCCTGCAAACCAAGGACGATTTTCGCCTGGTCATCCCCTATGTCGAGTTCGCCAAGCAGATCCGCGGCCCGCGTCCGCTGCTCATCGACTCATCGACGCTTGTCGACGGCCGCATCGTCGACATCGCCGGCGTGGGCATTCTTCAGACCACGCTCATCGTGCCGAGGTTCGTCGCCGAAGAACTGCAATTGCTCGCCGACAACCCCGACGCGAGCGTGCGCAGCCGGGGCCGACGCGGGCTCCAGACCATCGCGCAGCTGCAAGGCGATCCCGCGCTCGATGTCGTGATCGACGAGACGCTGCTCACCGCGCGCGGCGCCGACCGCATGCTCGTCGACCTTGCCCAGCGCAGCGGCGCGATGATCGCGACGACCGATACCGGGCTCGCAGCAGTCGCCGAGATCGACAGCATCCCGATCCTCAACATCCACACGCTGGCCAAGGCGTGCAAACCCGTGACGGTTGAGGGCGAGTCGTTCCAGGTCCGGCTCGTCCGCGCCGGGGAGCAGCCGGGCCAGGCCGTGGGTTATCTGGACGACGGCACGATGGTCGTCGTCAATCACGCCGAGCACGCGATCGGGTCGCAGACGATGGTCAGCGTGGAGTCGACGATCCCAACGGCCGCGGGCCGGATGATCTTCGCGTCGCTCATCGAGCCCGGCGAGCAGGACAATCCCGAGCGGGCGCAAGCGGGTGATCCGGATTCCCTTAGCGCAGCAACGACCGAGAACCACGCGTCAGCCGACGGTGACGATCTGACCGAGCCGCCCGCCGCCAGTGCGGCCGCCTCGGCACCGCATTCCCAGCGCCAGCCGCCGATGGGCCCCAACCCGCACGCGTCACCGAGCCAGCGTCAGCGGGCGGTCTCGCGCCGCAACCCTCGGCGGTAGGCGTCAGACGCCGCCGCTGAGTGGCTCAGTGTGAAACTCGGCGGTCTCGCACGCCTGCGACGGCTGCGATGCCCAAGCGGCATTTCGGTTACGACCCCAACCGAAACGCGTGCGCCTTGTGAAACGGCATACCGACACTCGGCGGCGTATCCGATGCTCCAGGAGCGATCCTGCTCATCGAGGCACCCTTGGAGCGACACATGCCGAGCAACACCCGCTCGAACCCTGCCCGGTCACGGGCCTTCACCCTTGTCGAGGTCCTGATCGTCGTGGTCATCCTCGGCATCATCGCGGCTGTTGTCGTGCCGGCCTTTGCCAACGCGGTGGAGCCGTCCCGGCATGCGTCGTTCGCCACGAGCGCGAGGGCGTTCGCACAGGCCATGCAGCTCTACAGGGCGGAGAACGGCGAGTGGCCGGAAGACGGCTCGTCCGGGCAGGCCCCGGCCGGCACCGAGGACCTGCTCGACGTCACCGCGTTCGAATCGCCCACCCCGGTCGGTGGCGCCTGGGATGGCGAGTCGGACAGCTCTGGTCTCGCGTACGGCATCGGCGTTCACTTCAACGGCACAGGCACAACGCGCGATGACACGTACATGCTCGACATCGATATCATGATGGACGACGGAGACCTGACGACCGGACTGTTCCGGTCATTCCCGGACAACAGGTACTACCTCGTCCTCGCCGGCGACTGAGCAACAACCGCGTCGGCCTCGATCTCCACCAACAGCCCCGGCGAGATTAGCGCCCGCACCTCCACCATCGTCGCCGCCGGTCTGATGTCCGCGAAAGCCGCGCCGTGCGCTCGGCCGATCGCCTCGGCATCGCGGTTGATGTCCACGACGTACATCCGCGTCCGCACAACATCGCCGAGCGTCGCGCCGGCCTGCTGCAACGCGGCATCGATGCGGCGAAGGATCTCGCCCGCCTGTGCGCCGGCATCACCGGGATGCAGAGCCAGGCCCGACGCGTCGGCCGCTGTCGTGCCCGCGACATGGATGACATCGCCGACGCGCACCGCCCGGCTGTAGCCAGCCGATGCTTCCCAGGGCCCGCCGCTCGAGATCAGCTGTCGCATGCCGCACGCTAGCGCATCGCGGCTGGTACAGTCGCCCATGCACACACCCGCCGAAGCGATCGACGCCCGCCGCCGCCGTGCCGCCGAGGCCCTTGCGGTGGACGGCGCGATCCTTCTGGTCGGCGCCGGCTCACCGATTCCCGTGCCGGGCGGCATGGATCAGGTCCACGCCTTCGCGCCGCACCCGCACTACCAGTGGCTCGCAGGTCACCGCTCGCCCGGCGGCGTGATCGCGTTCGACCCGAGCGACGGCGTCTGGCACGACTTTGTCCCGCCCGTCACCACTGACGACGCCGTATGGGAAGGCCGAATTACATCGTTCGGCGAGCCGATCGAGGGCCTCTCGCCCTGGCTGGAGTCACGCCGCGGCAAAGCCGTCGCCGTGCTCGGCGTTCCGGTCGATGGTGTGAGCGCCGACGATGATCTGTCGTCATCGCTCGAGCCGCGTTTGCTCGCCGCCCGTCGCCCGAAGGACGAGCTCGAGCTGGGCATCATGCGCCGGGCCTGCGAAGCCACGCGGCACGGCTTCGATGCGGCACGCCGCGTCATTGCCCGGCAGACCGTCACCGAGCGCGAGATCGAGGTTGAGCTCACCGCCGCCTGCCTCCGCGCGGGCGGCCACGGCATGGGCTACCACACCATCGTCGGCGCCGGCACCAACGCCGCGATCCTGCACTTCTCCGCGGGCGATCGCGTTGTCGAGGACGGCAGCTTCGTGCTGATCGACGCCGGCTGCCACATCGACGGCTACACCGCCGACGTCTCGCGCACGTTCTTCAAGGGCACGCCGACGCAGCAGCACCGCGACCTGCACGCGATCGTGCTGGAGGCCGAGCAATTCGCGCTCGAGCGATGCACGCCGGGCCGGGAGTTCCACGAGGTGCATCTCGAGACCGCGGTCAAGCTCGCCGAGGGGCTGGTCCACCTGGGCATCCTGCGCGGCGACCCGACAGCACTCGTCGAGCGCGACGCGCACGCCAACTTCTTCCCGCACGGTCTGGGACATCTCGTCGGCCTCGGCGTGCGCGACGCGAGCGGCTACCTGCCGGGCCGCGAGCGCTCCGACCGCTTCGGCCTCGCGTTCCTGCGTATGGACCTGCCGCTCGAATCCGGCATGGTCACGACCGTCGAGCCCGGGCTCTACTTCATCGGGCCGCTGCTCGCCCAGCAAGACCGCCGCGAGCGCTTCGCCGACTGCACCGACTGGGACGAGGTCGAGCGCTGGCTGCACATCGGCGGTGTGCGGATCGAAGACAACGTGCTCGTTGCCGAGTCGTCGCCCGAGAACCTTACGGCCGACATCGACAAGTCGTTCGATGCGATGATCGTGAACTAATGATCGGCCCTGAGCAACGGATTGCGATTCGCCGGACGCCGCTGCACGGCCAATAACCCGGACCAATCGGACTCTCATCGCAAGATTCCCGCAGTTTTTGCTTGATCCCCGGAACGGGGGCTGATTTACTGCGGATGCGGAACAGTGGACCACCGGCAATCGCCGGTCGGAGAGATATGTGATGAGAAACTTGAGTTTGTACGCGGCCCTGGCCGCGGGTGTCTCGTGCGCCGGTTCAGCCGCGGCACAGACATTCACGTTCGACGCGATCGCGCACGGCGAGATCGTGAGCAATCAGTTCGCGCCGGCGATGACCATCGCGGGCCAGAACTTCCACCGGAGCTTCGACATCGTCGCGGGCTTCGACACCGGCATGACCGGCACGTCGGATCCTGACCTCCAGGGCCCGCCGTGGTCCGGGGGCAACCTCGCCATCTCGGACACGGAGACCGCGCTGGGCACCGCGATCATCCTCGCCGAGAACGATCTCGACGCCAACGGCGACGGCATCCTCGATGACCCCGATGACGAAGGCAAACGCCCCGCCGGTCTCATCGACCTGGGCTTCGCCAGCCCCATCCCGGTCTTCGGGCTTGACATCATCGATATCGAGGGCCGCGTGCGAGAGTTCTCCAGTCTCGAGTTCTTCTCCGGTGGTGCCCTCGTCGGCACGGTCGCGTTCGAGGACTTCGAGGACCCGTCGAGCCCGTACTTCGACGCCTCGGTTGTCTTCGGCAACAACACCGCGAACCGGATCAGCCCGATCGCGGCGACCGACTTTGGCGTCCTCGGCTTCGACCGCGTCGTGATCAACGTCGGCGGCTCGTCGGCCTACGACACCTTCGTTGTGCCGGCCCCCGCGTCGGCCGCGGTGCTGGGCCTCTCAGGCCTCGCAGCGGCTCGTCGTCGCCGATAACCGGCTCGGCGGAGGTCGCCGACCTGATGCCGAAGCACCCGCAACAGCGTTGGTGCATCGGACCATATGGTCGAATATCCCACACCCCCAGCGGCCGACGCCGGTGCGGGGTGATTTCGCATGGAAGGACCGAAAAACCGTTCTTCAACCCTTGATCAGGAACCGGTTCTCACATTATGCTCATCCATTCGGGGGATACCTCGTCATAGGAGAGACAACGTGAAAGCCACTATGTTTGCGTTCGTGGCAGGCGCCGCCGCAGGGTGCTCGGTCGCCCAGACGTTCGATTTCGACACCCTCGCCCACGGCGAGATCATCACCAATCAGTTTGAGCCGGCCCTCACCATCACGGGTCAGAACTTCGCGAGGTCGTTCGACATCGTCGCGGGGTTCGACACCCAGACCATGGGCGGCTCCGATCCCGATCTGCAGGGTCCGCCCTGGTCCGGCGGCAACCTCGCCGTGTCCGCGACGGAGGTCGCCATCGGCACCGCGCTGATTCTGGCCGAGAACGACCTCGACGCCAACGCTGACGGCATCCTCGACGACCCGGACGACGAGGGTGCCCGCCCCGCCGGCCTGATCGACCTGGGCTTCGCGAGCCCCATCCCCGTCTTCGGTCTCGACATCGTCGACATCGAGGGCGTGGTCGAAGAGAACTCGAACCTCCAGTTCTTCGTGGGCGGCAGCCTTGTCGGCACTGTCGATTTCACCGACTTCACCGACAACAGCTCGCCCTACTTCGATCCGACCGTCAGCTTCGGCAACAACTCGGCCAACCGCATCACGCCGATCGCCGCGACCGACTTCGGCGTGCTCGGCTTCGACCGCGTCGTCATCAACGTCGGCGGCTCATCGGCCTACGACACCTTCGTCGTGCCGGCCCCGGCGACCGCGGCCGTCCTGAGCATCGCCGGCCTCGGCCTGCGTCGCCGCCGCTGATCACTCGCTACTGCTTCAAGCTCTAAGGCTAAATGAGAAGAATAACCAGGATCGCTGTCAGGCTCGCGTATGTTGTGACGCTGGCAAGCCACGCTGTCGACCACCGCGGTCGGTCTCCGGCCGCGGATCGCGAAAGCAGCGCGAGTACGCCATGCTCAATGACAACAGACGCGGCGTACATCCCGCCCATGACCATCGCGACGCTCGAGATGAGATGGTCGCGGTTGGTAGACATAACCAAAATCGCGGCGACTGGTGCGCCTGCCAGCGCCGATACGACGTTCGCAAGGACAACCCGCGTGAGCCACCTGCCCCTATGCCGCCACCGGTAGACGCCCCGCTCCACTGCAACGATTGGCACAAGCACCCAGAGCGGGAACAGACCGGCGACGGAGAGCCCGGGAGCAGCGACGTTGGCAAGAAGAACAACAGGGGCATCGATCGCATATGCCACGGCGTCCGTTGCGTTCATCTACTGGGATTCAAACGTGATCGTCTTCGCGGGCTGGCCTGTCTTGGGGTCATAGAGCACGATACGGGCAGCGCCGTTCGAGGTTGCCGTGTCAATTGTGATCGCGGGCTCGCCCGTCTCCGGATTGAGCATCTCAAACAGCGAATGCCCGGTTTTCGTGGCCATCATTTCCATGATGACCGTGCCATCAGGCTCGACGAAATGAACAAACGGGCTGTCAAAGCCTGCCGTCCCGATACGAATCTGGCGTCCCGATTCGTCTTCGACATTCAGGATTTGATTGTTGTGCCGGGTCATCATCGCGTTTGCGACAAATGTAGCGACGCTAACGCCCAGCACGACCGCGATAATGACTGTGAGCGCCGCTCGTGCGACTCTCTTCATGATGCGCTCCTCAGAGTCAGCTTTGCACTCATAGTTTTTTCAGTGCGTCTACCAGCTCATCGATATGTCCCCGCTGGTGTGCCGCCGACATCTGGATCCGCAGCCGTGCCGTGCCCTCGGGCACCACGGGGTAGCCGAACCCGATCACGAACACGCCCAGCTCCATGAGCCGCTTGCTCATGCTGATCGCCTTGGCGGTGTCGCCCACGATGATCGGGCAGATGGCGGTGGGGGACTCGATGACATCGAAGCCTGCGGCGGTGATCTGCTCGCGGGCGTAGGCCGTGTTGTCGCGGAGTTTCTGTACGCGCTCGGGCTCGCGCATCAGGATCTCGATGGCCTTGTTCGCGCTCGCCGCGACGGTCACCGGCAGCGCGTTCGAGAACAGCGTCGGCCGGCCGCGCTGCACGGTCAGCTCCGAGCCGCGCTTCGCACCAGCAATAAACCCACCCGCGCCGCCGCCGAGCGCCTTGCCGAGCGTGCCTGTGAAGTAGTCGACCTTGCCGACCATATCGAAGTGCTCGTGCGTACCTCGGCCGGTCTCGCCCATCACGCCGTGGCCGTGCGAATCATCGACGACGAGCATCGCATCGAACTCATCGCACAGCGCCCGCAGCTCGGGCAGCTTCGCGATATCGCCCTCCATGCTGAAGACGCCGTCGGTCACGACCCAGATCTGCCCGGTGACGTCCGGGTTCGCCCGCGCGCGCTCTAGCTTCTCGCGCAGGCTCTCGAGATCTGAGTGCTTGTAGACCCCCTTGTGCACGCCCTTCTTGATCACGGCCGCGAGCCTGATGCCATCGATGATGCACGCGTGGTTGAGCTCGTCGCTCAAGATAAGATCGCCGGCCTCGGCGAACGTCGGGTACAGCGACTCGTTCGCCGTCCAGCACGACACGAAGGTGTACGACGACTCGGTGCCCATGTACTTTGCGATGGTCGCTTCGAGCGTCTCGTGCGGCGTGAACGTGCCGCAGATGAACCGGACCGAGGCCGTGCCCGCGCCGTAGGTCCGCAGCGCCTCGATGCCGGCCTCGATCACCTCCGGGTGGTTGGCGAGACCGAGATAGTTGTTGCTGCAGAAACACAGCGTGTCGCGGAACGAGCCGTCGGGCTGCCGCATCTTCACGACCGCGTCCATGGGAGAGTCGAGCATCTGCAGGTGCTTGTACTGCCCGCCGGCGTCGAGCTCGGCGAGGACGGCATCGGTACGGGCATCAAAAGGCAGCGCATGGGTCGTCGTGTTCATGCACAACGATAGAACAGCCGCCCGCAGCAAGACCGCGGGCGGCTCGGAACGAATCCGGGTGGTGGGTGCGTCGGCGCTTTACAGGCGTTATGGGCAGCCGGCGTTGAAGTTCAGGACCCATGCGTTGAAGTCGCCCGGGTTGCACAGCGTATCGCCGTTCTGGTCGCACTCGGGCTCTTGGTTGTTGAACGCCAGGATCCACGCGTTGAAGTCGGCGGGGGTCAGCTCGCCGTCGCCGTTGACATCGGCCAGGCACGGCTCGGCCTCCGCGATCGTTACCGTCAGCGTGATCGGGATCGAGCCCGTCTCGTCCGTGCTGATGCCCACGACGTTGCGCGGCAGCAGCTCAAAGTCGGAGATGATGATCCAGCCGAAGTTGTCGGCCAGACCGTCGGCGAACAGCGAGACGTCCGAGCTGACGTCGAACTCGACGGCGTTCCCGCTGCCGGTCGCGTTCTGCGTGTCGGTCGCGACGGCCTCGAAGTCGCCGCCCGCGTTGGCCCACGACCCGCCGAGCCCGGTGCCCGTCCAGGTCACATCGTCGGGCGTGGAGGTCACGCCGATGCCGCCCGCGCCGCCGCCGCCCGCGGACGGGCCCTCGTTCCACGCCTGCAGCAGCCGGTGCGCGTTGAGCGTCGCCGCGCCGCGCTGGTTGATGACGAGCGCTGAGAGCGTCGCGGAGATGACATCGCCCTCGGGCAGCGCGCTCAGATCAAACTGCACCAGCCCGCGCCGCGTCTGGCCGTTGCCGCTCCGCCCTGCGAAGACCTGGCCAACGCCGATGGCGGAGCCGTCTTCAAAGATCGTCGCCTCGGCGGTCGCGTTGAGAGTCACTGTTGTCTGGCCGGCCGACGTTCCCGCCGCCATGATCGCCGCCGCACACACACCCGTCTGAAGAAGCTCTCTCATCGTTCAATCTCCTCGGCCCGGCGTCACCCGCCGCGCACAATCCCCCCGATCTGATAGATGTCCCACCGCACCGGCAACGAACAACGCGTCGCCGCCGCGTATTCCAACAACCGCGTCCCCGCCGAGCGATCAGACCGCCGCGGCCTCTTCCAGCGAGCGGTGCTGGATCGACACGCCCTCGATGCCCGCGCGCTCGCAGATCAGCCCGGCAGTGGTCTGGCTCGAAAGGAAGATCACCGGCAGCCCGCTGCCCGGGTGCGTGCCCCCGCCGACCAGCCAGCAGTTCCGCGTCCCGTTGAGCTCGCTGTGCGGCCTGCGGTGCAGCATCTGCAGCAGGTTGTGCGCCATGTTGAACGTTGCGCCGAACAGGATGTTGTCGGACCGCCAGTCGTTCGGCGTCAGCATCTGCTCCGCGCGGATCCGGCTGCGGATGTCAGGAACGCCGAAGACCCGCTCCAGCTGATCGAGCATCCGCTCGCGCGTCGGGCCGGCCTCGCGCGACCAATCCAGCCCGTTGGCCTCGCCGACGCGGCAGTTCGGCGTGGGCAGCAGCAGATAAAGCGCCGAGTCGCCGTCCGGAGCCATCGACGGGTCCGTCACCGTCGGATTGCAGACGTACATCGACGGGTCGTCCGACAGCCGCCCGCGGTCCGCGATGTCCGCGAGGTTGTCGTCGTACTTGCCAGTGACGTAGATCGTGTGGTGCGGCAGGTCGACGCCGCCTTCGACACCCAGGTACAGCATCGCCGTCGAGCACGAGTACCGCTTCCGGTCGATCGCCTCGTCCGACACCATCCCCCAGCGCACGTCTTTCGGCACGAGGTTCTTGATCGCCCACGGCGCATCCGCGTTGACCACGACGTGGTCGAACCGCTGCTTCTGCCCGCCGACCACCACGCCGGTCGCGGTCTGGCCTCCGAAAGTAATCCGCTCGACGGGCGTCGAGGTGTGGATCGTCGCGCCCATATCGACGAGCACGTCCGCCATGGTCCGCATCAGCGCGTTGCAGCCGCCCTTGGGGTGCCAGATGCCGTACTCGTACTCGATGAACGGCAGGATCGTGAACATGCTCGGGCATTCGTGCGGGCTCATGCCGAGGTACTTGCTCTGAAAGCTGACGGCGCGCTGGACGTACTTGTTGATGAAGTACCGCTTGAGCAGCTGATGCACCGACAGGTGCGGGTTGATGTGCGGCAGCGCCTTGGCCGTCTCGATGTTGGTCAGGTCGAGCGGCCCGCGCATGGGCCTGCGGAGCACGGGCTCCATCCGCCTGAGCTTCGCGCGGTTGTCGTTCATGAACCGCTCGAAGTTCTGGCCGTCCTCGTGATCGATCTCGCCGATCCGGCGGGCCATCTCCGACATGTCCTGCGTGCAGTCCAGCGAGATCGGGTCGCCGTCCTCGCGGCCGAGCAGCAGGCGGTACATCGGATCCAGCCGCGTCAGCGTCGCGTGCTCGTGCAGATCCCGGCCGGTCGCCTCGAAAATCTCCTCGAGCACATAGGGCATCAGAAAGAACGTCGGCCCGCGGTCGAACGCGTACGTCCCGCGCTCGGAGGGCAGCTCGATCCGGGCGGTCCGCCCGCCGATGATCGGCTGCGACTCGAAGATCGTGACCTCCATGCCCGATGCCGCGAGCAGCATCGCGCAGCTCAGCCCGCCGGGTCCCGCTCCAACCACCGCCACTCGCTGACTCATGGAATCCAGACCTCCTGTCCGGGGTTCGCGTCGATCGATTTCTGAGATGCACGGTAGGGGCCCGGCCGTCCTCGCCTTTCCCGACCTCACCCAGGCTGTCGATAGCTCCGCCCCCTTCTCCCCGGCGGGGAGAGGGAAGCTGCGCAGCAGCAGGGAGAGGGGAGGACCCGACACATACCCTCACTTGTGCCGACGACCTCACTCATCCCCGACTTCGCCGACCGCGTGCAAGCCGTCAAGCGCTTCCGGGCCCTGCTGGCGCACCACGCCGACGACCTCGTCCGGCTCATGGGCCAAGAAATCCACAAGCCCGAGTTCGAGGCCCTCGCGAGCGATGTGCTGCCGCTGCTGGCCTCGTGCACGTGGCATATCAAGCACGCCAAGCGTGTTCTGCAAGACCGCAAGCCCCCCGGAAAGCCGCTGTGGCTTTTGGGCGTGTCGCACCGCGTGGCCCGCAGGCCCCTGGGCCGGGTCGCGATCATCGCCACGTGGAATTACCCCGTGCAACTCGTCGGCGTGCAGATCGTGCAAGCGTTCACGGGCGGCAACGAGGTCATCGTCAAGCCAAGCGAGCGGTCGCCGCAGACGCAGGAACTGCTGCTAGATCTTGCCGAGCAGGCCGGCATCCCGATCGACCGCGTCCCCGCGACGCGCGAAGCGGGAGAAACCCTCGTTCGCGACGAATCGTTCGATCATCTTCTCTTTACAGGATCGACCACCGTCGGCAAGGCCATCGCGCGCGTGCTCGCCGAGCGTTTGATCCCCAGCACGCTCGAACTCTCCGGCAACGACTCAGCGGTCGTCCTGCCATCGGCCGATCCCACGCTCGCTGCGAAGTGCATCTGGTACGCCCTCACCCTCAACCACGGCCAGACCTGCATGGCCCCGCACCGCGCCCTCGTGGCCGAGCAGCACATGGAGTCGTTTCTCGACGAGATCCGTAAACTCTCGATCGAGGCTCAGCCCCGACGACTTATCGATGACGCGGCAACGGACCACTGCCGACAGGTCGCCCGCGAGGCAATCGACGCCGGCGGTGAGCTGATCTGTGGCGATCCTGATGCCGAGTTTCTCGCGCCGTTCGTTATTGCGAATGCCCCGCACGAGTCGCGATTGCACAAGGGCGAGCACTTCGGCCCCCTGCTCGCAGTGGCGACGCTGGACCTGTCCCTCGCTCGCGCATCGGGCTCGTCAGATATGCCCGCCTTTGACCAGCCCGGAGCGCAAGCGAGGGGCATCGACTCCGACCCGCTCACACTCTCCGTATTCGGATCGATACAAAACGCCAAGACATTCGCATCACGATCGCGAGCGGGCACTGTTACCATCAACGACGCCATCATCCCCACGGGCCACCCCGGCGCACCCCTGAGCGCTGGAGGCAACTCGGGCTGGGGCGTCTCCCGGGGTGTCGAGGGCCTGCTCGCGATGACACGCCCCGTCTCGGTCAGCACAACACCGAAACGAGTCCGCCTGCCGCTGGATCCGCCGGCTACTCCCGTGTCGAAGATCACGCCGTGGCTCCGCAGGCTCTACGCTAGAGGTGGGCCTGTACGACGCAACGGCACGCGCACGGAGGACACGAGCGGATGAGTACACACGTTGGCATCATCGGAGGCGGCCTCGCGGGGCTCTCCGCGGCCGTCGAGCTCGCGGGCCAGGGCCTCAAGGTCACGCTCATCGAGGCCAACCGCCACCTCGGCGGCAAGATGAACCTCACCCAGGACCAGGGTTACAGCTTCGACATGGGGCCCACCATCATCACGATGCCCCAGGTCTTCAGGGGCATCGTCCGCAGGTCGGGCAGGAACCCCGCCGACTACTGCGACCTGATCGACCTCGACCCCCAGTGGCGCTGCTTCTACGACGACGGCACCGTCATCGACCTCCGCCAAGACCCCGACGACATGGCGGCCGCCCTCGATCAGCAGTTCCCCGATGCGAAGCCCGGGCAGGGCTACAAGGACTTCCTCGAGTTCAGCCGCCGCATGTACGGGCTCTCGGAGAAGGTCTTCTTCTTCAACGACCTCGAGTCGCCGCTCGACATGATGAAGAAGCCCCCCAAAGAGCCCGGCGTCATGCGAGACGCCCTCGGCATGCGCATGCACTCGACCATGGCGGGCACCGCGCACAAGAGCATCAACGAGCCGCACGTCGCCCAGCTTGTCGAGCACTTTCTGCAATACGTCGGCTCGAGCCCGTTCCTCGCCCCCGCGATCCTGAGCCTCATCGCCTCCGCCCAGACCGACCACGGCTGCTGGTACTCCATGGCCCCCGACGGCACCGACGGCGGCACCCGCATGATCGCCCGATCGCTCGAAAAGATCGCGCACGAACAGGGCGTCGAGATCATCACCGGCGCGCGCGTCGAACGCATCCTCGACTCGGGCGGCGCGGTCCACGGCCTCAAGCTCGAAGACGGGCGCACGATCAAGGTCGATGCCGTGGTTTCCAACTGCGACGTCCAGCGCACCAACCGCAAGCTGCTCGCCACCCCCGCGGGTCACAAGGAAGCCGACCGCATCGCCAAGAAGTACGAGCCCGCCTGCGCGGGCGTCGTGCTCTACCTGGGCCTCGACAGGCAGTACGACCACCTCGCGCACCATAACTTCCTGTTCAGCTCCGACTCGCAGTCCGAATTCGGCGATATCTACCACAAGGGCATCCCCGCACGCGACCCGACGCTGTACATCGCCGCGCCCAGCCGGACCGATCCGACGCAGGCTCCCGAAGGCGGCGAGGCCTTGTACATACTGGTTCACACCGCCTACAAGCGGCCCGGCCAGGTCTGGGACGGCCCCGGCGGGTTGTTAGAACAGTACCGGCCCGTCATCATCGACAAGCTCAAGAAGCACGGCATGGCCGACATCGAGGACCACATCAAGGTCGAGCACTCGCTCACCCCCGACGGCATCGACCGCATGTACAACGCCGAGGGCGGCGCGATCTACGGCCTCGCCTCCCATGGCCGACTCGGCGGCGGCTTCAAGCCCCGCAACCGCTCGAAAGCACTCAACGGCCTTTATCTCGCCGGCGGCAGCGCCAACCCAGGGCCCGGCATGCCCATGGTGCTGATGTCGGGCGTCACCGCCGCCCACGCGCTCTTCGAAGACCTCGGCATGGACGTGCCTCGCCCGCAGGCCGGCCAGGGCTTCGAGGGCGCGAAGCGTGCCGCGGGAACGTTCATCGAAACCAAGCCCACGGCCCAAGCCGCGACGGCGTGAGCGAACCAGCCGCCCCAGCCTCCGTCATCCCAGGTCAATACGACCCGAAGATCGCGCGCGTCTTCCGCATCATCGCACGCCGGATGATCGGCAAGAGCTTCCACGCCCTTCGCTTCACGCCGGGCTCGCTTGATCGGCTCGATGCGCTCGCGACGCACGACGGCCTGGTCGTCGGCTGCATGACCCACGCCGGCTGGTGGGACCCGATGCTGGGCGTGCTGCTGCACATCGAACGCTTCGGCCCGCACGCACGCGACGGCATCGCCCCGATCGACAAGGCCGTGCTCGCCAACGTCGGCATCTTCAAGAAGCTCGGCCTCTTCGGCATCGACCCCGACGACCCGGCATCGAAAGACGCGATCGTGAGCTACGCCGTCGATCGGCTAAACGCCGCCGCCCGCCCGACGCTCTGGATCACGCCGCAGGGCCGGTTCCAGGACCCGCGGGCGGAGATGGAGATCCGCCCGGGCGTGAGCGCGATCCTGAGCAAGCTGACAAATGCCCGCGCGATCGTGCTCGCGATCGAGTACCCGTTCTGGGACGACAAGAAGCCTGAGCTGTTGGCACACATCGCGGAGATCGAGCCGCCAACGCGGACGGAGAGCACCGTCGCGTGGCACCGTTCGGTGTCCTCTGCGATGAAGACGACCGCCGGCGAGCTTGCGTGCGAGGCGGTCACGCGCGACCCTTCGAGGTTCGAGCCATACATGGGTGGTGGGGCCGGCGATGGCGGCAAGACGTTCTTCGTCTACGACTGGTGGCTCAAGGCGACCGGCAGGTCAACCCAAGACATCCGCACACGGAGGGCCGAGGCATGACCCTGCTCGCGGGACTGATGCTGTTCGCCGCGATGAGCTGCGCCGGCGCGCTGGCGATGGCGATCAAGAACCTCAGCCTCTACGAACGGCCGCCGGAGAGCCTCGAAGAGAGCGCCGACAAACCGCTGCTTTCCGTCTGCATCCCCGCGCGCGACGAGGAAGACAACATCGAGGCCTGCGTCCGCTCGGTGCTGGACGGGACGTACACCAACTGCGAAGTCCTCGTCTACGACGACCAATCCACCGACGCAACGCCCGAGATCCTCGCACGCATCTCCGCAGAAGACGATCGCCTGAAACTCGTCAACACAGTCCCGCTGCCCGCGGGCTGGGCCGGCAAGCAGCACGCCTGCTGGCGGATGTCGCAGGCGGCACGCGGCGACTGGATGCTGTTCACCGACGCCGACGTTCGCTTCAGTGGGGACATGTTGGAACGAACGCTCGCGCACGCGCAAAAGCTCAAGACTGAAGGCTCAGATGTCGGCCTGCTCAGCACCTTCCCACGCCAGATCACCAAGTCGTTCGGCGAGATCCTACTCGTCCCGATGATCTTCTTCATCCTGTTCAGCTACCTGCCCATGTGGCGCATGCGGCAGACCAACGACCCCAGCACATCCGCCGCCTGTGGGCAGTTCCTGTTCGTGAGGCGCGACGCCTACGACCAGAGCGGCGGGCACGAGGCGTTCAAGGACTCGTACCACGACGGCATCAAGATGCCGAGGGCCGTCCGCAAGGCCGGCTTCAAGAGCGACCTGTTCGACGGCCAGGACCTTGCCCGCGTCCGGATGTACCAGGGTTTCGCGCAGAGCTGGTCGGGCTTCGCCAAGAACGCCTTCGAGGGCCTCGGCTCGCTGGGCCTGCTGATCTTCTTGACCTTTGTGCACACGGTCGCGCACGCCGCGCCCGTCGTCGTATTCGCCCTGCTTGTCACCGCCAAAGCGACCGGATCGGAGATCGATGTGCTCGCGGCGGGCTTCGCGTTCTTTGCCGTTTTCTTCGCGGCGCTGGAGCGGTGGATTCTGAGCGATCGGTTCGAGCAGGGGCCGTGGCCTGTGCTTCTGCACCCGCTCGGGGCTCTGGCGATGACGGCCGTCCAGTGGCACAGCTTCATCCTCGCCAAGCGGGGCAAGCGGGCGTGGCGGGGGCGGGTATTGGGCCAAGACGCGGACGAGCCAACTTCCGCAGAAACCGCGGTTTCGGAGGCCTGAGTCCCTGACATCTGCCGATATACTCGGCGAATATGTTTCAGTTCTGGAACCGATCCGACAAGCTGAGCCCCTCCGAGCGGGTCCGGCGGATGCACGAGGCCTGGCTCGACCGCGCGATCCGCACGGGCCGATCACACCCGGGCATCCCCAAGCGTGAGGTCCGCCTCGGCGGGTTCGAGTCGCTCATGCGGACGCCCGGCGGCAGGCTCTGGGCCAAGGCCTGGTGGGACGATGCCCTGTCATCCGGTCGGTCGTCGGGACAGTCGAAGCGCCGCCGATAGCCGAACGCCGCACAACCGCCGGGTCCGTCCGACCGATCTATCCTCTGCCAGTTCAGTTCTTCATACCGGCGGAGTAGACGATGGCCGATCCTTCAGCACCCGGCAACCTGCGTACCCAGCAGACCAAGCTGGGCAAAAAGTGGCTCCGCAAGTTCATCATCTTCCTGGTCGTCTCCATCGGCTTCGGGATCTACGGGCTCTACGACGCGACGATCGCCTACCCGAACCGGGGGGAACGCGACGCAAGCTACCGCCTGCTCGAGTACCTCCGAGCAGCCGACGATGCGCACGGCCTCGCGCTGCCGCTGGGCATCCCCGACGGCGAAGAACCGCAGGACTACCTCGATGCGCTGCACGACCGCGAAGAGGAGCTCTTCACAAAGGCCGGCGGCGAGGGCGGCGCAGCCCGGGATGCACGGGCCGACCTCGCGAAGATGACCTGGCTCGATTCGCTCGGCAAGATCTACGACCTCAACGCCGAGCGCGTCGCCGCCGACCTCGAGGGCAACCCACGCGAGACACTCAGCGAGCTCACGACCGAGTGGGAAACAAAAGAGCAGCCCAAGCCACTGGCCTGGTTCGACATCCCGGTGCAGTGGCTCTTCACCGTTGTCGGCTTCGGCCTCGGCATCTGGCTCGCGATCCACATGCTGCGCGTCGCCAAGAAGACGTACACCTGGGAGCCGACCGAACTCCGGCTTGGCCTGCCGGGCGGTCACAGCATCGTGCCCAGCGATGTCGCGGAGTTCGATCGCCGCAAGTGGGACAAGTTCCTGTACTTCTTCAAGATCAAGCCCGAGCACGCGGAGCTCGGCGGCAAAGAGATCAAGCTCGACCTGTACCAGTACGCCCCGCTCGAGGACTGGTGCGTCGAGATGCACAAGCACGCGAGGCCCGAGGACTTCGAAGACGAAGGCGACGATGCGGACGAGCAGAGCGAGCCGGCGGCGGAATCGGACGAGCCAGAATCGCAAGAAGACCGTAACTCGTAACCCTGCGAGCCAGGAGGGGCGGCGTCTCGCCGCCTACTCGAACACCGGGTCTGTACGGGCGGCGAGACGCCGCCCCCCCCCTGCTCCGATTGAGTGGCGAAGGTGCGCCATTTGTTGGTTCTTGGAGATCGCATGGTCTGGGTCGCCGCATCGGTCATCACGCTCGTCGGACTGCTCGGCGTGCTCGCGGTGATCGTCGGCCTGCCGGGCATGTGGCTCGCGCTGCTGACCGCGATCATCTGCAAAATCCTCGTCCCTGAGGTCATGCCCTGGGCATGGATCGGCGTCGCGGGTGCCTTGGCTGTGTTCGGCGAGATCGTCGAGTTTGGCGCGTCGGCCGCGGGCGCGAAGGCCGGCGGCTCGGGCAAGGCCGGGGCGTGGGGGGCGCTGCTCGGCGGCCTGGTCGGCGCGATCCTTGGCACGATCTTCATACCGATTCCGGTGCTAGGGACGATCCTGGGCGGTGCCGCGGGCGCGGGGCTGCTCGCGGTCACGTTCGAGCGGAAGTACGGCAAGAAGTCTTGGAGGGCTTCGACCAAGGCCGGTGCAGGGGCGGCCGCGGGCAAGCTGGTGTCCACGCTGCTCAAGGCCGGCGTGGCCGCGGTCATGGTCATCGTGCTGAGCGTCGCGGCCTTCTGGCCCAATGCTGCAAGTGGAGCATCGCCAGACCAACCGGCGTCCGGTATGCTCGGCATAGAGGCGGAGCCCTCGACGGACGACAGATCCACAACCTTGGACAGGGATGTCACCACCGATGACCGACCGCCCGCAGGCGACGACCAACTCGAACCCAACTCAGACGGCTGAGGGCACACCCGCCGAGAGCGCGAAGCGCGTCAAGCACTTCGTGCTCGACACGAACGTCCTGCTGCACAACCCCAACGCGCTGTTCGTCTTCGAAGAGAACCACATCATCATCCCCTACCCGGTGATCGAAGAGCTCGACACCATGAAGCGGCGCGAGGACGACATCGGCCGAAACGCCCGGCAGTGCATCCGCCACCTCGACCGCCTCCGCGAGCTCGGCAAGCTGACCGAGGCGATGCCCTGGGGCGACATGCCGCCCTCGCCCGAGTTCAACCCCAGCGCCCTCGCGGCCGAGGGCAAGAGCGGGACGATCCGCATCGATGTCACCGATCACGCCCGGCCCACGGCGATCAGCAAGGACATGCCCGACAACCGCATCATCGCCGTCGCCTACGCGCTCAAGCTCGAGGGCGAGCCGGCGGTGTTCGTCAGCAAGGACCTGTCGGCGCGCATCAAGGCCGACGCGCTGGGCATCACCAGCGAGGACTTCGAGAACCAGAAGGTCGACGCCGAAAAGCTCTACAGCGGCTACTTCGATCTCACGCTGCCCGGCAAGCTGATCGACGACCTCTACCACAACAAGCAGCTCGACCTGTCGAAGCTCGAGCCTTATCTGAAGTACGAGGGCGCCGACGGCCAGATGTACGACCGCGCGCTCCAGCCCAACCAGTTCATCGTGCTGCACGACGAGAACGACCCGAACCACACGGGCCTTGCCCGCAGGCTCGCGAGCCGCATGGCCGAGACCGAGACGGTGATCCCTGTCACCGGCCCGCGCAAGCCGGTCTACGGCATCATCGCGCGCAACGCCCAGCAGACCATGGCCCTCGACCTTCTGCTCGACGACGAGATCCGGCTCATCACGCTGCTCGGCTCGGCGGGCACGGGCAAGACGCTGCTCGCCCTCGCCGCGGGTATGTCCAAGGTCTTCAACGACGACCGCTACGAGAAGCTGTTGGTCGCCCGCCCCATCATGCCCATGGGCCGCGATATCGGGTACCTGCCGGGCGACAAGGACGAGAAGCTGACCGCATGGATGCAGCCGATCTTCGACAACCTGTCCTATCTGCTCACCACCCGCGGCGGCGAAAACCAGGCACCCGACTCGCACAGCACCGAGCAGCGCATCCAGCGGCTCATGGCCGACGGGAAATTAGTTCTGGAGCCCCTGACCTACATCCGCGGCCGGAGCATCCCGCACCAGTTCATGATCGTCGACGAGGCCCAGAACCTGACCCCGCACGAGATCAAGACCATCGTCAGCCGCGTCGGCGAGGGCACCAAGATCGTCCTCACCGGCGACATCGGCCAGATCGACAACCCCTACCTCGATCAGTCATCCAACGGCCTCGCGTACGTCGTCGAGAAGATGAAGTCGATCGGTATCGTGGGTCACATCACCCTGGCCCGCAGCGAGCGGAGCGAGCTCGCGAGCGTCGCGGCGGAGCTGCTCTAACCACACAGACCTGGTCGTTCTTGACGAGCCCCTCGCGTGAGCGAGGGGTCAGCGCCGCCGACGCATCGCCAGCAAGGCAAGGGGCGCGAGGGCGAGCGCGCCGGGCGCGGGGATGGTGATCACGATGGCTTCGATCCGTCCGATCTCCCATTCGTCGCGCCGCGCCGAGCCGACGATCGTTGTGCCGTCGGCCGAGATGTCCGTGATCGAGCGGATGTTCCAGCCGTCGAGGTCGATGCCGATCTGGGCCGCGTAGTCGTCGAACAGCACCGGTGCGCCCTGGTCGAACCAGAGCAGGAAGCCGACGTCCACCTGCGATCCGACGATGATCGAGCCGTCGTCGCTCATGGCGATCGTGCCGTAGAGCGTGCCGTCGATGTAGGGCTCGAGCAAAACCTCGCCGGTGTCGGGCGTCCAGTAGGCCGCGCGGCGGGCGATCGGCTCAAGGGGCGTGTCGATGTTGCCGGCCATGAAGGTGCTGTCGGAGTTGATCCTGTAGGGCCCGTCCGAGATATCCAGAAACTCGAAGCCCGTGTCCTCCGAGTAGAGCCAGCGTCCGGAGTCGGCCTGCATGAAGATCCGGCCGTCGGCGAGGATGTCGAGCGATTGCGTGCTCGAGTTCTCGTCAGCCAAGGTGGGGAACGGCAGGGCCTCGAGACCCCCGCTCGCCGTCCATTTCGCTGCACGATTCACCCGTCCTCCGACTGGCGTGATGCCGACGTTGCTGAAGCCGACCGCGACGCCCTCGTCTGATACGGCAACCGCCGTCGAGTCCTCGCGTCCGCCGGGCAGGTCACCGAACGAGACCATGCCCATCGCTTCGGACCAGATGAAGCCGAGCGCACCGCCGCCGCCGGGTCGCGTGTACCTCCCAGCGAAGTACTCCCCGCTGGGCGAAATGCCGGCGACTTGATAGAAGGAACCGCCGGGGGTGCCCGGGATACGGACCATGCCCTCCTCGCGCGTCCAGCGGAAAGGGGCCGCATCGGGGCCTTCGACCGTGCTGTCACCCCCGACGATTGAACCATCCGAAGAAACAGCTCTAGCGCGGCTGATTCTGTCTGCACCAGGCAAGTCGCCGAGCGCGATGATTCCAACCTGAGCAGATGCAGCGACGCAGCCAGTCATGGCGGTAAATGCGATTGCAGAAACTTGAATGCGCATGGGTATCTCCTCGCGTAGGCCTCCTGACGGCTGACCTACGAAGTGGTTCCGTCGCGCAACAAAAGACCGCCGCGAGCGGCGGGGGGCTGGGTCTGGCCCGTGATGGCGGACGCGGTTACGAAGAGCGGTCGCTGATCTCGCTCTCAGCACGCAGGGCGTCCTGCACGCGGGAGCGTTCGCTGTCGAAGAACGCGCGCCAGGAGGCGTTGGACTCGAGGATCATCGCCTCGCGGAGCATGCGGAGGTAGCGCTCGTCGGCGATGCTCAGCAGATGGCTGGCCTTGGCCTTGCCGCGGATGGCGGGCATCCAGCGAGGGTCGATGTCGAGCGCCTCGTTGAAGTACCCGATGGCCTCGCGCGGGTAGCCGGCCTCGAGCCAGAGCCGGCCGCGGTTGCCGTGGACCTCCGGGCGGGTCGGGTCGGCCTCGATCGCCTGCTTGTACACGTCCTCGGCGTCGAGGTAGCGGTCCATGGCCACGAGCGCGTTGCCGAGGTTGTTCAGGGCACCCGGCTGCTCGCGGAAGATGCTCAGCGATTGGCGGTAGAGCGACTCGGCCCGCTGGAAGTCGCCGTCGAGGAAGGCGCGGTCCGCCCGTGCGGTGAGCTGTCTCGCGTCGGCCACAGTCCCGCCCGAGCCGATCGAGCCGCTCGCCGAGCCCGATCCGCCGCAGCCCGCGAGCGGGAGGGCGAGGGTGATCGTGCCGAGCAGCAGCGCCGCGTTACCACACAGTGTCAGGCTTCGGTTCAAGGCGACGTCTCCAAACGGCTGAAGGTCACGCTCAGTTCCCATCCGTCGCGTGCCCGGTTGGGCTTGAGGTCGATGAGGCGGACCCGCATCCCCGTGATGCCACGCTCGACCGAGTCGAGCCAGCGCAGCAGAGCCGTCGGCGACGGATGCCGCACGCCCCTGTACGTGAATTCTCTTCGGCTGATTCGCTCGTTGACTTCGCTTTCGCTGACCCGCGGCGGGTCGAGATTCTCGAGCCCGGCCCGCGTGGCCCAGAGCTGGAGCTCCGTCTGCGGCGTGCTCAGACGCGGAAACGGCCCGAGATCCCCGGTTTCGGGCGGTTCGCGCAGGCGCTCGATCTCGCCGAGCACGAGCGTCAGGTTCGAGTCGGCCGCCCGGGCTCCGCGGAGGGTGTCGAGCGCGTCTCTGCGATCGAGCCAGCCGAGCAGCGCGTACGCGAGGCAAGCCGCCAGGGCCAAGCCCGCGATCAGGACCATCCAACGCGGCCGATTCGACCGCTCGGCCTCGCTGGCCCGGCGGAACATCTGCAGCCGCGCTTCCTCAGTCATCGGTGATGGTGAGGCCTGGCTCATGACCTCGGCTCCGTTTCGCCCGCCGAGTCCGACCAGAAGCCCGTGATACCTGCCCGGTACCGGCCCCGTTCCTGACGGATGTCGGCGCTGGCCGACCAGATGAACAGGTCTGTCCCGTCGCGGAGTGCGGACGGGAGAAGCTCGACCGACTCAGTCGTCGGCCCGGTGACCGCGACGGTCGCGATGCCGCTCGCGAGCTCCAGCCGCTCGAGCCGGACCCCCGTGCTCGAAACCACGAAGCCGATCTGCTCGACGCCGAGCAGGATGGGCGGGATCGGCTGGAGCTCCGGGGGAGTCTCGCGATCAGCGCGGAGGCGGTCCCGCTCGTTCGCGGCGACCAGGGCCGGGTAGGTCAGGTCCGGGGCGTCCGGCATGGCCTGGCGGACGCGCTCCCGCTGCGTACCCGTCAACGCCGCCGCTTCTGTGATGGCCTCTCCGGCGACCTGCCGCTGCTGGATGCCGAGCGCGACGCAGCAGGCGGCACCAGCGATCATCGCGAGCGCACACCAGCGGTACATCGCCTTGTGAGTCCGCCCGGGCCGTGAGGCGAGCTCGTCGAGCCCCGCCAAGGGGTCGAGCGGCCGCGTCGGCTTGCCGCCCGCCGTTGTTTCCCGCAGCCGGAGCAGCGTTGAACCGATCGGATCGGGCACTCGGAAGAGGTCGATCGAGGCCTGGGACCACGACGATCCGATCGCGCGGCCCAGCATCGCGATGCCGTCGCCGATCGCGTCGTCGGCCAGACACACGACGCGGCCGGGCGAGCGTGCGAGCTGGCTGGTCCATGCGAGCCAGTCGGCCGAGATCCGGCCCGCCGCCTGAGCCGACGCGTCGGCATCGCCGGCGAGCGCAGCCCCGTCGATGCGAGTTGTGCCGGCGGCCAGAAGCGTCCCCGCGGACGACCACGCCCACGCGAGCCGGCCGTCCTCGGTGACGAGAACAACCGCCGCGTCGGAGTCGTCGCGCGACGAGAGCGGATCCTCGTCGTCTCCGGCGGGCGCGGGGGCGGCGCCGGGGTCCCACGCGGCGGCCATCGCGTGCCAGAGCGATGCGACGCGGTTGACGGCGACGCCCGCGCGGTCGAGCTCGTCCAGGAGCAGACGCACCGGCAGGTCCGAAACGCCGAGCGCCGCCGCGCGGGGTTTCGGCGCCGCCGGTGTGTCCTCGGCCGACCGAAAGCTGATGGCTCGTCGCGGTCGCGGTGGCGCGGCCGTCGGCGTCGCGGTCTGCACGCTGGCGGCACGCCAATCGAGGCCGATCGCGCCGCCGCTGTCGCTCATCATTTGGGGCCAGTCGGCCCACATGCCCGGCGGTGCCTGGCGGGCTGCAGCGCGGACGACCGCCGCGTCACTGCTCGGCACATCGAGCCACGAGCACACAGCGCCTCTGAGATCCAGGCAGAGCAGCCCGATGCGTCCCGAGAGCTGGGTGCGGAGCCAGGCGGCCGCCATCGCGGGAACGGCCGAAGGATCGGCGTCGTGGGGCGGCGCCCACTGCTCGGCGTCGGAATCACCGATCAGCCGCAGGCCCAGGAGAGCCTGGCCCGATGGATCGCGTTCGAGATAGACGGTCGGGGCGTTCACCTGGGCTCAATCGTCCTGGAACCGGTCGTCGTCCTCGATATCGATGCCGCGCTCGCGGAGCTCTTCGAGCCGCTGCTCACGCCGTCGCTGGAAGTCGGCCTCGCGTTTGAGGCGATCGCCGCCGGCGCGCTGCGCCGCGAGGTCGCGCGCGTTCCGAAGCCGATCCCTCGCCGACGCGCTGACCTCGGTCCCGGGGGACAGCCGGTCGAGCGGCGATTCCTCGCTGGCCGGCGGCGTAGCCGTCGCGACCACGGCGCCGCTCGCAACGACGCGGTCGAGCCGCTCGACGACCCCGTTTCGCTCGATCTCGACGTACTCGGGAGTGACTTCGTTGACCCGAAAGCCGAAGTCGATCTCGTCGCCGGGCCGAGCCATGCGCTGCTTGCCCGCGCCGGCGATGATCGCGAGCGAACGGCTCGGCGAGAAGAAGCCGCCGAGAAAGCGGAAGTTGCTCGTCGTCGGCTCGGCATCCGTGAGCGGCGCCGGCGGTTCGTCGTCCCGCTCGGCGACATTTACCGGCTCATCGAACTTGGGATCGACGCCCGCCGCCTCGTTGAGGACGGCCGATATCAGCACCGCGTCGAATTCGATGGCCGGTTCATCAAACATCACCGGCTCATCGCCCCGCTCCTCGATCGCGACGATTGTCGGTGCCGGGGGCAGCGACGGCTTGACCGCAAACGCGACGACCGCGCCGCCAACCAGCAGCACCGCGGCGCACTGGCCGATACGCGTGACACGCTTTGCACCCTTGCGGTCGATTCTGCTCATGCGTTCCCCGTCCCTCCGTGGGCGTCGCCGCGGATTCCGCGACCGCCTGTCAGTCTAGCGCCCGGCGTCATCGGTCCCCCCGGGCGCTCTCGTCGGTCATCGCCCATTCGAGGAACAGCTCGCGAGGGTGCTGCGCACCGAACGCAGACTGCGACTGGCGGTCCAGATTGATCAGACCCGTGTAGACCTCGCGGCGGTCGCGGCCAGGCCGGGCCGGGTCCCGCTCCAGCCAGGTCGCCGTCACCCGCCAGAGCGTGGGATCCGGCGTGAGCAGCACGGCGAGCCGATCGGCGGCGGCCTCGCTGAACCCGGCGGCGTCGCCGGCCTCCCTGACGTCCGCGGCGTCGAACCCGCCGTTCGCCTCGGACCGGCGGAGCGCTGACACAAACCTTGAGGCGCCCTCCGCATCGACTGCATCGGTCGCCGCGAGGGTGCCCTCGACCAGTGCGGCGAGCACGTCGTCGGCCGCGCGGATCGCGTCGATCGTCACGGGCCCGACCTCGCGGGTCCGCGTGCGCAGCCCGGCCTCGCCGAAGCGATCGCGCAGGATGCGCTCGGTCGCCCGGGCCGCGAGCCCGTCGGCGGCGTCGAGGCCGATCGGATTGATGCGAGCGGTGGCTTGTGCTGGTTCGATGCGGACGTCGACACGGGTGTCTCTGCCGATGTTGACGGTGAACGCGTCTCCGCCGCTTCGTGCGCCGCGCGAGCTGACGGGCCCGCCGTCGGCGCCCGTCATCGCGAACAGGTCCTGGTTCGAGGTGTACATCAGCCACGCCGCCGCGAGCTCCTTCACGCCGCGGTCGCGGTGGCTCGATTGGTATGACGCGAGCTGGTCGCGCACGGTCGTCGAGCGCTGTCCGGCGCGTGCGAGCACGACGCTCGAAAGCAGGCCGATGATCAGTGCCAGCAGCATGACGATGGGCATCACGAAGCCGCGCCGCATCATCCTTGCACCTCGGGCTCGAAGCCGAGCTGCGACGGATCGAACCCGTCCGGGACCGGGGCGTCGCCCTGTCCGGCCGGCCCGCCCTCGATGATGTTCTCCTCGGTCTCGACGGATGCGCTCGCATCGTCGGGCGGTGCCTCGAGCTCTACGCCGACCGTCCAGCCGAGCTCGAACATCCAGTTGCCGTAGCCGCCGCCGGCCGTTTCGATCTCGAGCTCGATGTACGCCGGGAGCTGCGATTTCTCGATCGCTCGGACCAGAGGCACCCGCTGGCTGTCGATGAACGCTGTCCACGTCAGGGATCGAACATCTGGGCAGAGCCTGCGCGGCCTCGGAAGCGATTCCTCGTCGAACACGACGCCGGCGGGGAGATCGCGAGGCGGAAGCGGCACCCACCACAGCGAGGGGAACTCTCTATCGGGCTCGCGGCGGACCTCGAACGCCCCGCGGTGGCCGGGCAGCTGTTCCGCGGCGACGCGCGTGACCAAGCCGGTTTCGCCCGCCGCAGCGTCATCCGGAGCCGCAGGCGGCCGATCGAGCAACGGGCTGCCCAGCACGACCTCGAGCCTCGGGTTGGCTCCCGTGGTCATCTCGAGCCTGGCGGCAAGCCCCGGGACGGGCGAGGGGAACGCGGTGTTCAAGACGGCGTTCGCGGCATCCTCGCCCGCGTCCGCCATCGCGCTCCGCACGGTGCCGGGCGGGGCCGCGTGAATGGTGTCGAGCGCCCGCCGCACGGCGATCTGCGTGGCCGCGAGGCTGTTCATGTCGCGAGACTGGTCGGCCAGCGCCCGGTCGCTCGAGCGGATCGTCGCGATCATGCCGAAGGCCGCCGCGAGCACGAGCGACCCGACGGCGACGGCGAGCACGGTCTCGAGCATCGTGAACCCGCGGCGGTGCCGGCGGCCGATCACGAGCCACCGCCGTCGATGCCGCTCATCTGCATCAGCAGCCTGTTCTGACGCTCCGGGCTCTGCAGCAAGCGTTCGAGCGTGTCGTTCCCGCGGTACTGGAACGGGTTGATGACGCGCTCCATGCGGAACGTCGGCGTCCGCCCGGGGGCAGCGGACGCAGACGTGTCGTCATCGAGCCACGCGGTGACCGTGACAAGCTCGAGACTCTCGAGCGCTTCCTGGGTCGCGGGCAGCCCGTCCCGGCTTGTTCGGGCATCGGGGAACGCGTCGCGAATGATCGTGGGCTGGACGTCGATCGACCAGCGGTAGTCGGCCTGCTCGTAGGCGATCGTCTCGGGCAGCTTCTCGGGGCTGGTCGGGTCGTCGATGTAGCTGATCAGCACGCGGTTCGCGATCTCGGCCGCGGCGAGCGTCTGCCGCGCTTCGATCTCGATGCGCCACGCGTAGCCGAGCACGCCGAAGATCGCCCCGCCGAGGATGCCGAGCAGCGCGAGCCCGAGGACGGCCTCCAGAAAGGTAAAGCCGCGACCGGACGCGGCGCTCCCGTTGCTGCGTCGGGTTGTCGTCGGTGTCCGAGTCACGCGTTGCCTCCGCGGCGTCCCGCCGCTTAGCTCGGGCTGAAGTGATCCCAGATGTTGATGTCGTCCTCGGTCTGCATCACGCGATCGGGCCCCGGGCTTCGCAGGTCGAACGCCGGGGACTGACCGGCGGGCTTCGGCGCGTAGAAGAAGGGCTCGTCCCACGCGTCGATGATGCCCTCGGTCTTGAGCCGCTTGCTCTGGACCAGCTCGTTCAGACCGGCCGGGGGCGATCCGGTTCGCGCGATCTGCCCCTCAACTTCTTGCAGGATGGTGTTCATCCTGATTTTGGTCGCCTCGACCCGGGCGGATTCCGACTGGCCGATCAGGTTGAACGCGACGACGCCCATAAGGATCCCCATGATGGCGATCACGAGCGTGAGCTCGAGGAGCGAGAAGCCGCGGGCGTGCGTTCGTCGTGTTGTCGTGCCCATACGAAGGTTTCCCCTGTCTGCCGTGTGCTCGGAGGCGTGTCCCCAGGTGGCTACGCGGTTGCACCGCGGCCGTTGCACGCCGAATGCCGGATTTTCGTCAGGCTGATTGTATGCGGACGCGATCGCGATCCGGCTGCCCGCGTCTCAGCCGGACAGCCCCTGGAACGCGGACGTGCTGAGCGTAAGCATCGGCACGACGAGGGCCAGGATCATCGAGCCGATGACCAGGAAGATCAGGACGATCAGCGCCGGCTCGAGGACCGCAAGCAGCCGGCTCGACTGCCGGTCCACGATCTCGGTGTGGTCCTCGGCGAGGCTCTCGAACGCCGAGTCAAGGTCGCCCGCGCGGTCGGCGGCAATGAGCAGGCGGCGGGTCGCCAATGGCAGGGCCGACACCCGCTCGATGAGGACTTTCAAGACGCCGCCCTCGATCAGGCCCGACCTGAGCTTGTTGAGCTGGTCGCGCAGGCGCGGATGGCTGATCGTCTGGTTGGCGACGCCCAGCGCGTCCGCCAGCGGCACGCCGCCGGTCGACATCGCCGCCATCACGCTGAAGAACCTCGCCGACTCCTGCGCGAGCGCGAGGTCCTTTGCCACCGGCAGCGTTCGCACGAGACCGGCCGCGCCCGCGACAACGGGACGGCGCAGCACGATGCCGGCGATCAGCACGCCCGCGACAACCCCGAGCGCGAGAAGGGGGTTCGAGCGGAGCCACATGCCCGCGCCGGACATCAGCTCGGTCGCCAGCGGCAGGGCCTGGTCCTCGGGCAGCATCTGCCGCATCGAGTCGGCGACCATCGGCACGACCACCGTCAGCATGAACAGCCCGACGAATGCCGAGATCGTCAGCACGATCAGCGGGTAGAACAGCAGCGTCGTGGCGGTCTCGCGGATCTTGAGCCTGCGCTTGGCGTTCCGCGCGAGCTGCCGCGATGCGCCGGCGAGATCGCCCGTCCGCTCGGCCGCGCCGAACACCGCGGCTGTCACCTCGTCGAACGCACCAGTCTCGACCGAGGACGCCGCGAAGCCGCGCCCCTGGCTGACCATGTCGCGCATCCGAACCACCTTGAGTCTCGACTTCGAAGAGACGGCTTCCGCGACAACGTCCAGCGATTCGACCAGCGGGACACCGCGGTCGAGCAGCGCCGCGAGCTGGGTCGTCGCCTCGGCCTGGTCCTTGAGCGGCAGCTCGCCCTGGCCTCCCGCGAGCCACGCGGGCACGCGATAGCTCCGCAGGAGAATCAGCTTGTCCTTGCCGAGATCGCGGGCCAGCACGCCCTCGTCGTCCGCCGGCCTTACGCCGAACGTCTTGCCCCCGTCCGCCTTGGCGGCGATGAACAGGAAGCTATCGGGCTGGGCTGACGCAGCGGCGGATGGCATCGATCGAAGTCTACGGGCGGTGGCCGCGCCGGCTGCGGCAGTCTTGTATACAAACAGTCCCGAACCCGCGAGGAGTCTTTCGATGCCCCAGACCATGCGCTGCCTCATCAAGCACCACGCCGGTGTCGGGCTCGAGCTCGTCGAACGGCCCGTGCCCGACGTCGGGCCTCGCGATGTTCTCATCCGTGTGTCGAAGGCGGGCATCTGCGGCACAGACCGGCACATCTGGGAATGGGACGACTGGGCCGCGGGCCGCGTGCCGGTGGGCATCGTCACAGGCCACGAGTTCGTCGGGTCGATCGAGTCCGTCGGTTCCGCGGTGACCAAGTTCGCGGTGGGCCAACGGGTCTCGGCGGAGGGGCACACCACACGGGGCATCGACTACAACAGCCGGACCGGCAACGCCCACATCGCGATGGACACCGAGATCATCGGTATCGACCGCGACGGCTGTTTCGGCGAGTACGTCGTTGTGCCTGAAGAGAACGTGTGGCCCGTCCATCCCGCTATCTCTGACAAGGTCGCGGCCGTGCTCGACCCCCTGGGAAACGCAGTTCACACGGTGATGGCCGCGGACGTGAGCGCGAGGAGCGTGCTCGTGTCCGGCGTCGGCATCATCGGGCTCATGGCCGTCACCGTGGCGAAGGCGGCGGGTGCGAGCCGCATCTTCGCGACGGACGTCAACCCCGCGCGGCTGGCGCTCGCCAAGCGCCTCGGCGCGGTCGAGGCGTACGACGTGCGAGAGGGCGACGGCTGGATCGAGGAGCTCCGCCGGCAGTGCCGGGGCGAGGGCGTCGATGTCGTGCTCGAGATGTCGGGCGCATCGAGCGCGTTCGACCAGTGCTTCCATGCGTTGCGCAACGGCGGCGTCGCCGCGCTGCTGGGCCTGCCCGCCAAGCCGGTCACGTTCGACTTCAACGAGCACATCATCTTCAAGGGCTGCACCGTGCTCGGCATCAACGGGCGAAAGATGTTCGAGACCTGGTACCAGATGGAAGAGCTGCTGCTCTCGGGCCGGCTGGAGCTCGACGAGATCATCACGCACGAGTTCCCGCTGAGCGAGTACGAGGCGGGCTTCGACACCATGATGTCAGGCGAGGGCATCAAGGTGGTGCTGGGGATCGGCTAGCTGATTGATGCGCTGTATCGGCGGGAGGCTCGGCCGCCGCGCGGCATACCTTTGCATGTCCGGTCTTTGTGCGTTATGCTTCGCCGATCTTTCAGAGGCGGATCGAGGGCGGAGCATGAGAGCCAACATGTCTTCGCGTCGGAAGCTGAACAGTCAATCGAGGCGGGTGCTCGCGCTGATCGCCGACGGCTGCTCGTATGACCAGATTCTCGATCGCGTGCCCGGAACAACGTACAAGGACATTTTCGACGCGGCCGGCCGGGCGCTGAGCCTGCTCGATCGCGGCGTCGAGATCGCACGCGGCGAGCCCAGCGTCGCGAAACCCCAACCGTCCGCGGCCCCTGCATCCGGCCCTGTGCCCGGTCGCACGATGGAAGAGCAGTCGTACATCGACGCGATGCGTGAGCGGCACGCGCGGGCCTACGAGCCGTGGCAGGATGCCGAGGATCGATCGCTCAAGGCTCTCGTTCGGGGCGGCATCGGTGTGGGGGAGATCGCCTCGCGGCCTCAGCGCAAGCCCTCGGCGATCCAGAGCCGCATGCGAAAGCTGAGTCTCTGTGAGCGGAACGCCTCATGACATCTCACGCGCGACCGGGCAACGCTCGATCGCAGATCGTTGGCGCATGTCCGAAGGTCGCGATCGAACAGAGCTTCTCACCGATTGATTGCTGACACAGAGCAGCCGCCGGCCTCGCTGCTGCAAGGCCGGCGGCTGTGCCTAGATCTTCAGACTCGCCTAGCGCCGACGGCGCAGGGTGACGAGCCCCGCCAGACCGATCGCGGCTGTCGCACCCGGTGCTGGCACGAGGAAGTTGAACGTGAACGACTCGCTCGCCGAGAAGTTGCCCGTGGTGTCAACGACTCGCCCCGTGACCGACAGGACCTCGCCGACGACGATGTCCGACTCGGCGATAAAGAAGAACGGGTGCGAGTCGATCTCGCCGAGCGTGCTGAGGGTGTCCTGATCGCCGATGGTGAACGTGCTGCCGGGGCCGAACAGCTCATTATCGAAGGTCGGGTCGGCCATGCGCAGTGGCGCGTCGATCGCGAGAAGCTCGAACTCGAAGTTGAACGTGCCGGTCGGCTGGGCGAAGTCCGCGGACGGCGTCACGCCCGCCGAGACGAGGTCACGGAAGCCGGGGTTGTCGGTGAACAGGCCCGAGAACGGGAGCCCGGCCGGGTCGGTGCCGTCGGCGACGAACTCGAAATCCAGTCCGAACAGCTCATCGAAGTCGAAGCCGGCGAAGCCGATCTGGCCCGAGGGCGTGATGCCGACGGGGACATCGATCTCGCCCTCGTCGTCGTCGTCGGCGACGGCGGGCATCGCGAGCGCCACCGCGGTCGCGGCGAAGGTCAGCCGGGTGCTCCACCTGTGGTGGGTCTTCATGTCTCTGCTCCTTGTGGTCTCCGGTCTCTCTTTGCTCTGGAGGCGGATCACCACCTCCTGTTGAGTAAATAATAATCAATTCTCACGTATTCCGGAGCCTGGATTCTTTTTTATTTCGATCCACGGGCCAGCCGGGAATGTGAGAGCGAGCCTGGGCTTCAGCGATAGCTCATGTGGCACTCAACGCACGACTGCGCGACGCTCGATCGCAGCTCGTCCGCGAGCGTCCAATCCTCGCTCGTGATCGCTGCTTCGAAGGCCGAAGCCGTCTCTGCTGCATCGCGCATCATCGCGCGATAGCCCGCATCAACGTGCGCGTTGGCGGGTCGGTCCAGATCATCGGCGAGCGCACGAAACAGGTCCGGCAGCCGCGGCGCGATCTCCTGAAGCTCGATGTCGGGGTGGTCGCTCGGCACCTGCCAGCCGTTGTCTGCGACGGCCCGGATGTCGCGGAAGATGTCGTTGATCTCGACCATCGATGCGGACAGCCCGGTGACCTCGACGTACTCGGGCAGCTCGTCGGGGGCGAGCGTGTCGATGCTGATGCCGGGGATGCGTATCGCGTCCGAAACGTCGTCGTACAGCCCTTCGTAGTGCTCGCTCGTGCCCGCGGTTCGCATCAGCTGGATGCCCTCGGCTGGCTCGAGCTCGCCCACGCAGATCAGCCCGAGCGCGGCGGCGGCGGGCCCGCGGTGCTTGCCGTGGTGGCAGTGGATGAAGATGGGCCTCGGCAGCTCGCGGAAGGCCTTGGCGAGCGCGAGCCGCTGCTCGCCCGTGAAGCCGTCGTACCGCGTCGGGATGTGGACGTACCGCATGCCCTGCGCCTCGGCCGCTTCCAGGTTCGGGCGGGCCGCGTCGACGCTGATGATGCTCTTGACGCCCAACAACGCCAGCGTGTCGAACCCTGCTTCGTCGTCGGGCTCGGCGCCGCTGATCACGCCGCGTCCGAAGACGATCGCGTTCTCGACGCCTGCGGTGTCCGGGATGGTTTCGCCCAGCGTGTAGCCCGTGCCGCCGGGGTTGGTGAGGGTGTACGTCGCGACGCCGGCGATCACGAGAATCAGCGCAAAGAACACGACCTTCATCACAGCTGTCGTACCCGCATCGCCCGGCTTCGGTTCATGATTCTGGGTTCACACCGTCCCGTACATCCGGTCGCCCGCGTCGCCGAGGCCGGGGCGGATGAACCCGCGTTCGTCGAGCTGCCGATCGACCGCGGCGGTGTACACGGTGACCTCCGGGTGTTCGGCGTGCATGCGCGCGAGGCCCTCGGGCGAGGCGACCAGGCAGATGAGCCGGAGGTCGGTTGCGCCGATCTGTTTCAGTCGAGCTACCGCTTCGACTGCCGAGCCGCCTGTGGCCAGCATCGGGTCCACGAGCACGACCGGACCGGCGTCGAGATCGTTCGGCAGCTTCTCGAGGTACACCGTTGGCTCGAGCGTCGATTCGTCGCGGGCCATACCCAGGTGCCCCACCCGAGCCTCGGGCATCACCTCCATGATGCCCTCGGCCATCCCCAGCCCGGCACGCAAGATCGGCACGACCGTGATCTTCTTGGACAGCCGCTGGCCCCTGGTTGTTTCGAGCGGCGTCTCGACCTCGACGATGTCGGTCGGGAACGTCCGCGTGAACTCGAAGACCATCAGGCCCGCGATCTGGGCGATGAGCGCCCGGAACGGCCGATAGCCTGTGGTCGTGTCGCGCATCCACGTCAGCTTGTGCTGGATCAGCGGGTGCTCGAAGATGACCGCGTTGGAGTGGTTCGGGTGTGTCCGGCCCATGGCCTCTCAGCGTAGCCGATCGGAGACTCGAACATGACACAGATGACCCGCGACGCCATGGACCACGCGGCCCTGGAAGCCGCGGTCGCCCAGGCAGAGAAATCGCTGGCCGAGGGCGGCATCCCGATCGGCGCGGCCCTGATGAACGCCGAGGGCGTGATCGTGTCGCTGGGGCACAACCTCCGCGTGCAGACGGGCGACCCAACGGCCCACGCCGAGATGATGTGCATCCGCAACGCCGGCCGCCGGCGCGACTGGCACACGCTCACGCTCGCCAGCACGCTCAGCCCGTGCGCGATGTGCACCGGTGCCGCGATCCTGCACCGCATCCCCCGCGTGGTCATCGGCGAGAACCAGACGTACATGGGCCGGGAGGACTGGCTCGAGCAGGAAGGCTGCGCCGTGGTCGTGATCCACGACATCAGGTGCACATCGATGATGGAGAGCTTCATCACCGAGCAGCCCGAGCTGTGGGCCGAGGACATCGGCGTGCCGCCGGAGTGATTTCGTGCGGTGGTCTTCAGTTCAGCCGAGCGAGCTGCCGGCACCGATCGACCACAACCCGCGCGTCGGCGTCGGTCAGCTCATGCCGACCCGTCCGCCGGCGGTCGCCCGCGATGACGGTCACCTCGATCCGTGGTTCGTCGGCCGATGGCGCGTCGGTGGGCAGCGCGAGGCCCTCGCGGGCGATGATGCCGTAAAGCTGGGTTACCTGCGCGTCCGTGAGCAGGCGGGTCATGGGCGGGAGCGTCTCGGGTCTTGATCCCGCGCCGGATGCGGCCCGGAGCTGGCCGCCGGGCTCGATGACAAACCGCGCCGGCTCGGGCGACGAGCCCTCGGGTGCGACGACCGTCACGGCGATCGTCAGGTCTTCGGGTGGGCGGGGTGAGAACCGGGCGTCGGCCGTCGGCCGCGATCCGCAGCCGATCACGAGCGCGACGCACGCGAGCAGGATGGTCGCCGGGGTCTTCACGCGTGCAGTCTACGGGCGGGGCCCGACCTATGTTTGCCGCATGGATATCAGTCTCGATTGGCTCAACCGCTGTCTCGACCCGGGCGACGTCACCGCCGAGGAGGCCGAGCACGTGCTCACGCACGCCGGCTACCCGGTCGAGGGCATCACCGAGCAACCGTGGGGCGATGTCACGCTCGATGTCGAGGTAACCAGCAACCGGGGCGACCTCTTGAGCCACCTCGGCTGCGCGCGCGAGATCGCCGCGGCACGCTCGGCGACAAAGCCCCGCACGCTCGTGCACCCCAAGTTCGACGAGCCGGCGACCGGCGCGCCGATCGCCGACGACTTCACGCTCAGCAACGAGCAGCCCGACGTCTGCCCGCTGTTCACGGCACGCCTCATCCGCAGCGTCACCGTCGGCCCGAGCCCGGATTGGCTGGTCAAGGCGCTCGAAGCCGTGGGGCAGCGGTCGATCAACAACGTCGTCGATGTGACCAACTTCATCACGTTCGAGCTGGGCAACCCGTGCCACGTGTTCGATCTCAAGAAGCTCGCGGGCAGCCAGCTCGTGATCCGCTACGCCCGCGACGGCGAGGCGCTCACGACGCTCGACGGCAAGCCGCGGACGCTGAAGGCGACCGATCTGGTCGTGGCCGACGCCGAGGGCGCGACGTCGCTCGCGGGCGTCATCGGCGGCAAGGACTCCGAGGTCGATGAGTCGACCACCGATGTCGTCTTCGAGATGGCGACGTGGGACCCGGTGACGATCCGCACCGCTGCCCGCCGGATGGCGATTCGCACGGATGCCGGCTATCGCTTTGAGCGCATCGTTGACCCGCGGACGATCGACTCTTCTGCGAAGCGTGCAGTCGCGATGATCTCGGAACTCACGGGTGGTGAAATTGCCGAAGGCGTGCTGAGCGACGGGGGTGAGCTTCCCACGACCGAGCAGATCTCGGTTCGACCGAGCCGGTGCCGGGACGTGCTCGGCATCGAGATTTCAAGCACCGAAGTGTCTGAGCTACTGCGGGGGCATGAGGTCGAGGTCGAGCAGGCCTCGGATGATGCGCTGCGATGCGTACCCCCAGCATTCAGGCCCGACCTGACGCGTGAGATCGACCTGATCGAAGAGGTTGCGCGGACGCACGGCTACGACAGCATCCCGATGGCCGACAAGATCGCGATCCGTGTAACGCACCCGCAGGACTCGGAGAGAGCCCGCCGCGAGCTGGGCGCGGTGCTGACCGGGCTCGGGTTCTGGGAGGCGGTGACGTTCAGCTTCGTTGGCCCCGAGCACGCCGAGCCGTGGTACGCCGAGGGTCTGGAGCAGGCTCGGGTCGACGACGATCGGCGGGGTGCCGAGCCGACGCTTCGGCCGAGCGTGATCCCGAGCCTCTTGCAGTGCCGGAAGCACAACGCCGCGGGGCAGGTGCACATCGATGGCGGCGTTCGGCTGTACGAGCTGTCGGCGACGTTCGCGCAGACGCTCGAGCACAAGTCGGTCGAGCGCCGGACGCTGACGATGGTCATGGATGTCGAGGGCGTCGCGCCCGGCAAGACGCCCAAGCCCGAGCAGATGCAGTCGGCCGTCCGCGCGATCCGCGGAGCCGTCGAGCACGCCGTTGCTGCGATGGCCGGCCCGGTGCGCACGATTCAGGTCGTTCCCGCAGCCCCGGCGTGCAGCGGGTGGGACGCAGCCGGCCATGCGCACGTCAAGGTCGATGGCCAGGACCTCGGCGTCTTCGGCATCGTCGGCGCGCACGCCCGCAAGCTCGCGGGTCTGGATGAGCACATCGTCGCGGCCGAGCTCGATCTTGATGCGCTGCTGGGCCTCTATCCGCCCCGCGGAAAGGTTGAGGCGCTGCCCGCATTCCCGGCGATCGAGCGCGACCTCTCTCTCATTCTCGACGAGGCCGTCCCGTGGGCCAAGGTCGTCGATCTGATCGAGTCCGCCAAGCCCGATCACTTCGATGGGGTTGACTTCGTGGGCACGTTCCGCGGCAAGCCGGTCGGCGCGGGCAAGAAGTCGCTGACCGCACGCCTCCGGTTCCGGCTCGATTCGGGCACGCTCCGCCACGAGGACGTCGACCCGCAGGTCGACCGGGTCGTCCGGCTCGCCACGGAGAAGCTCGGCGCGACTTTGCGGGCGTAGGCACCCGCTTTACCGACGTTCAGAGCAGAACTCTCCACGTTCGTGTATGTTTGCAATGTGATCGATTCCAACGCCTGTCCTGGTGCTGGCCCGGTGGTGAGGCCGGCGTCTGTATACAGTTCGTCGGTTCCCGGTCCGTCACCGCCGCCGTCCTGCTCAGGACCGGTAGGCAGATGGCCGGTGCTCGGCGTTCCGGGCCCACAGAAAGGAGCACGCCATGACCCAGACAGCAACCACGGCCGCGTCGGCGGCGCAGGCGAAGATGGACGATAAGCCCATGGTCTATGTCAACGGTCAGATGCTCCCGAAGAGCCAGGCCGGCATCAACGTGTTCGACCATGGTCTGCTCTACGGCGACGGCGTGTTCGAGGGCATCCGGGTGTACCGGGGCCGGATCTTCAAGCTCGAGCAGCACCTCGATCGGCTCTACGAGTGCGCGGGCCGGATCCGGCTCGACCTCGCCAAGCACGTCTCGCGCGACGAGATGACCCAGATCATGCGCAGGTGCATCGAGGCCAACGAGATCACCGAGGGCTACATCCGCCTCGTGGTCACGCGCGGCGTCGGCACGCTCGGGCTGAACCCGTTCCTCTGTCCCGAGCCGGGCGTGGTGTGCATCGCCGACCAGATCCAGCTCTACACGGATGAGATGTACGAGCAGGGCATGCGGGTGGTCGTGGCAGAGCGGCCGCGGATCCCGGTCGAGTGCCTTGACCCGCGGATCAAGAGCCTGAACTACCTCAACAACATCCTCGCCAAGGTCGAGGCGATCGACGCCGGGTGTCTCGAATGCATCATGCTCAACACCGATGGCCGGGTCGCCGAGGGCTCGGGCGACAACATCTTTGTGGTCAAGGACGGCGAACTACACACGCCGCCGGTGACCGAGGGCCTACTCGAGGGCATCACCCGCCGGTTCGTGATCGACACGCTCGCGCCGATGGCCGGCATCCCGGTCAACGAGCGGAACCTCGAGCTGCAAGAGGTCATGGACGCCGACGAGCTGTTCATGACCGGCTCGGCCGCCGAGATGATCGCGGTGACGAGCATCGGTAAGACGGAGCAAGACGCGCACGTCATCGGCTCGGGCGCCGAGGGGCCGATCACGAAGGCGCTGCGGGCGAAGTTCCGGCAGATCGTGACGAGCGACAACGTGCCGGAGGATTGAGAATCCCCCTCGCGGCGAGCGTCGTGGCATTGCGCCCTTGCTTCGCCTGTGCCTCGCCCGTTCCCGCGCGGTAGCCTGTCCGCATGGCGGCCCACGACACACCGACTGATGCTCTAGCGCGTGCTGACGTTCTGCGTCTGGCCGCGTTACCGGCTGGGCCGATCGTGGGCGTGCTCGTCTACGTCCTGCTCGGCGCGACGGATCTTGCCCACGAGCCGCGGGCGGTGGCGGCGTCTGCGGTGTGGATGGCGATCTGGTGGATGACCGAGGCGGTGCCGCTGGCGGCGACGAGCCTTCTGCCGCTGGTGTTGTTCCCGGCGTTGCAGGTGGTGACGATGCGGGAGGCCGCCGCGCCGTACGCGCACCCGCTGGTGGGGCTGTTCTTCGGCGGGTTCATCCTCGGGCTCGCGGTGGAGCGGTGGGGGCTGCACAAGCGGCTGTCGCTGGCGACGGTGCTGCTCGTGGGCACGAAGCCGACGCGGCTGATCGCGGGGTTCATGCTCGCGACGGCGGTGATGAGCATGTTCATCTCGAACACGGCGACCGCGCTCATGATGCTGCCGATCGCGATGAGCGTGATCGGGCTGCTCGAACGCATGGGCAGCACGCACGCCAACTTCGGGCCCGCCCTGTTGCTCGGCATCGCCTATGCCGCGAGCATCGGCGGCACCGCGACCGTCACCGGCACGCAGCCCAACATCCTGACCGTCGGCTTCCTGCGCGAGAAGGGCGTCGATATTTCGTGGGCGGGCTGGCTGCCGTTCGGGCTGACGCTGTGCGGGATCATGCTGCCGGTGACCTGGCTGCTGCTGACGCGCGTGACACTGCCCGTGCGTGTCCCGGCGATCCCGGGTGTGCGGGGGCTGCTGCGCGAAGAGCTGCTCGGGCTGGGGCGGATCTCGCGGGGCGAGTGGACGGTGCTCGCCGTCTTTGTCTTTGTTGCGGCGGGCTGGATCTTCCGAGGCATGATCCAGTCGGCGCTTGAGGGCGCGGGCCTCACAGGCGCGGCGACGACGCTCGACACGCTGGGCGACACCGGCGTTGTGATGATCGGCGCGATCGCGCTCTTCGCGCTGCCCGTGAGTCTCAAGGACCGAGCGTTCGCGATGGACTGGCAGACGACCAAGGGCATGCCGTGGGAAGTGCTGCTGCTGTTCGGCGGCGGGCTGAGCCTCGCGGCGGCGATGAAGGCGAGCGGGCTCGATGTCTGGATCGGTCAGCGCATGGGCGGGCTCGAAGGCGTACCGATCTGGCTGCTGATCGGCGTGATCACGCTCACGGTCGTGTTCCTGACCGAGCTGACGAGCAACACCGCGACGACGGCGGCGCTGGTGCCCGTGCTGGGCTCTGCCGCCGACGGTCTGGGTGTGCACCCGCTGCTGCTGATGCTGCCGGCGGGCGTTGTGGCGAGCTACGCGTTCATGCTGCCGGTCGCGACGCCCCCGAACGCGATCGTGTTCAGCTCGGGCCGGCTGCGGATCCAGCAGATGGCAAAGGCGGGCATCCTGATGAACATCATCGGTGCACTGGTGATCTCGCTTGTTGTCGCGACCGTGGCGGACGATCTTCTGGGCATTGACCTCGACGCGCCGCGTACGGCGCCCGCTGGCGGCTAGCATTTACCAGCCGAGGCAGCGCGTTCGGCCCGCGCTTCTTCTTTCTGTCGATCGGCCGCGGGATCCGCCGAGCGGTCGCCGCCGACGCACGAGGCCGACAGAAACACTGGGGTTTAATGGCGCAGCTTCCGCGTTCCGTTCTCTTCGGTCTCTCGATCGCTTTGCGGGTCGTGATCGTCATTGTGCTGATCACCGCGGGCCTCGGCGTCTTCCGGGTTCTTGAGGCGTCGAAGATCGAGCCCGAGCCGATCGAGCAGACATTCCAGGCGCTCCGCGTGCAGGCCATTGTCGCGCCCGAGCGTGTGCTGCCGCGGGTGATCGAAGGCTTCGGCACAGCGCGGGCCATGGACGCTTCGGTCGTCTCGGCGCAGGTTACGGCGCGCGTCGCCGAGCGACCGGCCTCGATCGAGCCCGGGAACCCGGTCGCAGCGGGCGACCTGATCGTGGCGCTTGAGTCGGACGACTTTGAGAGTCGGGCCGAGGCGGGTCGGCAGCGGATCGCTGCCGTCAATGCGCAGCTCGCCGCGCTCGAGGCGGAGCGGGTGCAGCTCGAGAACCAGGTCAGGCTCGCCGAGCAAGAGATCGAGATCGATCGCCGGGACCTCGCGCGGATCGAGAAGGCGGTCGAGGGCGGCTCGGGCACGCAGGCCGACGTCGATGTCCGTCTCGCGGCGGTCCGCCGGTCCGAGCGGTCGCTCGAGGCGATCAAGCAGGCGCTGGTGCAGGTCGCTCCCCGCGCCCAGCAGCTTCGCGCAGACCTCGGCAACCTGAGCGCGACGCTGAGGATTGATGAGCAAGATATCGGCCGGACGCGCATCGCGGCCCCGATCGGCGGCCGACTGCAGTCGGTCGAGGTCGAGGTGGGCGAGTTTGTTCGGATGGGCGATCGGGTGGCGAGAGTCGTGAGCCTCGACCGCGTGGAGGTACCGCTGAGGGTGCCTGTAACCGGGTCATCGCGCATCTCGATCGGTGACGCCGCCGAGCTGCGGGGCGATGGGCCCGACGCCGGCTCGTGGCAGGGCGTGGTCGCTCGGATCGCCCCCGAGTCGGACTCAGCGACCAGGACGCTCACAGTGTTCGTCGAGGTTGAGCAGGCTGGGTCCGAGCGCCCGCTTCTGCCGGGCCAGTTCGTCATGGGCAGTTTGCGGACCCAGGCGACGGAGCCGAGCGTGCTGGTCCCAAGGCGCGCCGTTGTCGGAGATCGCGTGATGATCGCGCAGAGCAACAGCCCGAGCCGTGCCGAGCCTGTGGCCGTGCGTGTCAGCCGGTACATCGAGCTCGGTCTCCCGGATGTGGCGCCGGGCGAGACACAGTGGGCCGTTGTTGCCGAGGGCATCGAACCGGGCGCGGTTGTGATCACCTCAAATCTCGACGAGCTCATCGGCGGCATGCCGGTGGAGCCTTCTGTATCGGGCTCTGCGGGTGACCGGGGCGCTTCGAACGACCGGGAAGGGGCTGCCGGATGAGCATTCCTGCGTTCGGCGTTCGCAAGCCGGTTGTCGCGAACCTGGTGATGTTCACGATCATCATCGGCGGCATCATCTTCGGCGTCGGGCTCCGCCGGGAGTTCTTCCCCGAGGTGAACCCGACGCTCGTCACCATCGGCGCGCCCTATCCAGGTGCCAGCCCCGATGAGGTCGAGCAGGCGCTCGCGACGAAGATCGAGGACGCGATCGACACGCTCGACGATGTCAAGGAGATCACGTCGACGGTGAGCGAGGGCGTGGCGGCGGTCACGATCGAGTTCGATGAGGGCGTCGACATCGATCAGAAGGTTCAGGACGTCAAGCGCGAGATGGACGCTCTGCAGGATCTGCCCGACGAGTCCGATCGCATCATCGTCGACAAGCTCGAGCCCAACCTGCCGACGATCAATGTATCGCTGTACGGCACGGCCGACGAGCGGACCATGAAGCGCGCGATCCGGCAGATCAAAGACGACCTCGAATCGATCGATGGCATGGGCGACATCGGTGTGTCGGGCGTGCGCAACGACGAGATCCGAATCGAGGCCAGGCCCGAAGCGCTCATCAAGCACCGGCTGAGCCTGCCGATGATCAGCGAGCGTGTGCGGGGCGAGATGCTCGAGCTGCCCGGCGGCACGCTCAAAAGCGCGACGAGCAACGTCGCGGTCCGCACGCTCGGCGCCGAGGAGCGCGCCGAGCAGATCCGCAACATCGTTGTCAAGGCCGGCGACGACGGGCAGGTGCTCCGGCTCGCCGACATCGCCGATGTGCGGGAGACCTTTGCCGATGTCGACGTGCGGTCGCGGCTCAACGGCGAGCCGGCGTTCAGCCTGACCGTGTTCAAGGTCGGCGAGCAGGACGCGGTGACGATCGCGGAGCTGGTGAAGGCTTACGTCGCGGGCGTCAAAGGCGAGCCGCTGGAGCTGACCGTTGGCGAACGTGCCGCGTCGTTCCTCGCGGGGCTGCGTCCCGCCGACGGGCAAGAGCCGCCCGCGGCGAGCGAGCGCATCGAGGCGTACGAACTCGGACTCGCACGGGGCCGCGCGGGCGGTGTGCCAACGGGAGCGCAGATCGCCGTTACGACGGACCTCGCCAAGTTCATCGTGGGCCGGCTCGACCTGCTGACGCGCAACGCGCTCTACGGCGGGTTGCTGGTTTTCCTCGTGCTGATGCTGCTGCTGAACTGGCGCGTCTCGTTCTGGGTCGCCGTGGGCCTGATCGTCTCGGTGCTCGGCACGCTCGCCGTGATGTACTTCGTGGGCGTCACGCTGAACCTGCTGACGATGTTCGGGCTGATCGTGGTGCTTGGATTGCTCGTCGACGACGCGATCGTGGTCGCCGAGAACATCACCGCGCGTCACGAAGCGGGTGAGGACCACATCGAGGCGTCGATTAAGGGCACGAAGCAGGTCGAGTGGCCGGTTGTATCGACCGTGATGACGACGATCTGCGCGTTCCTGCCGCTTGCGCTGATCCAGGGGCAGATCGGCGACTTCCTTGAGGTGCTGCCGATCGTCGTGGCGTGTGCGCTCGCGGTGTCGCTGATCGAGTGCCTGTTCATCCTGCCGGCGCACATGTCGCACTCGCTCCGCGCGACGGACAGGGCTCGCGCGAAGAAGGGCTTCAACCCCGTCCGCTGGCTGGAGTCCCGGACCGATCGGCTGCGGGAAGCGTTCTTCGGCAGGCTGCTGATCCCCGCGTACACCGTGTCTCTCCGGCTTGCGCTCCGGTTCCGGTACATCGCGCTCGCGGCGGCGGTTTCGGTCGTGATGATGTCGGCCGGCATGGTGGCGGGCGGCAAGGTGGAGTTCATCTTCTTTGAGAGCGACGACGCCGAGACGATCGACGGCCAGCTGCGCATGCCTATCGGCACGCCGACCGCGAAGACCGACGAGGTTCTGCGGCGAATCGAGGTCGCGGCACTCAACCAGCCCGAGATCCAGCAGGTGTTCGCCTCGGCGGGCTCGCTCACCGCGCTCGACGGCGCGAGCAGTTCGGAGCAGACGCACCTCGCGCAGGTCATCCTCGAGGTGATGCCCGTCGAGCAGCGGCAGGAGCAGGGGCTGCGGCAGAGCTCGGACATCATCCAGGCGATCCGCGACGAGCTCGGGCCGCTGCCGGGCGTCAAGAGCTTCCGGCTCGAGGGTGTCTCGGGAGGGCCTGATGGGCCGCCGATCACGCTGACGGTGGTCGGGCAGAGCGACGAGCTGATTGACGGCACTGTGCAGCGCGTCAAGTCGCTGATCGCTGAGTACCCGGGCGTCGAAAACATCTCGGACAACGCCGACCGCGGCCAGCGTGAGCTTCGTTTCTCGCTGCGTCCCGGCGCGAATGAGCTCGGGTTCACGACGGCGAACGTCGCAAACCAGATCCGCGGCGCGGTCTTCGGCCTCGAGCCCTACACGTTCGCGGGCGACGAAGAGGATGTGGACGTGCGCGTCACGCTGCCCGAGCGTGTGCGTCGTTCGGTGGCGGCGCTCGAGTCGCAGTTCCTGATCTCGCCGGCGGGCGACCCGGTCCCCCTGAAGGAGATCGTGCGGGTCGAAGAGGTCGAGGGCTACGCGACAGTGCGTCGGCTCGACGGCGATCGAGCCGTCACGGTGACGGCCGATGTCAACCGTGCAGTCGGCAACCCGGAGACGATCACCGCGGCGCTGGCGCCGCGCATCGAGCGGCTTGCGAAGGAGACCCCCGGCATCGAGATCCTTGCGCGCGGCCGGCAGGAAGACGTCGCTGATTCATTCGCGACGCTGCCGCTCGGCATGGCGGTGGCCGCGGGTCTGATCTTTGTCATTCTGGCGTGGCTCTTCGGCAGCTACACGCAGCCGCTGGTGGTCATGTCTGCGATCCCGTTCGCGACAATCGGCATGATCTGGGGCCACTTCGTGCTCGGCTACAGCATGACGTTCCTGTCGCTGATCGGCTTCGTCGCGCTGACGGGTGTTGTTGTGAACGACTCGCTGATCCTGATGGAGTTCTACAACCACGAGCGAAGGCGCGGGCTGGGTGTGTACGACGCGTGCATGGCGGCGGGCCGCGCTCGTGTTCGCGCGATCCTGCTCACGACCGTGACGACCGTGCTGGGTCTCACGCCGCTGCTGCTCGAGCAGAGCTTCCAGGCAAAGTTCCTGATCCCGATGGCGATCACGATCAGCGGCGGGCTGATCTCGGCGACGCTGATCATCCTGATCTTGCTGCCGTGCTTGCTGTTGATCTTCAGCGACATCGGCGTGCTGATGCGGACGCTGTGGACGGGCCGCGTCGTCGAGCGCGGCGGCCCGGCCGGCGGTCTCGAGGGCATCGGCGTTGAGCCCGAGGTGACCGCCGACTGAATCTCGACCTACAGCCCGCGGTCTCGCAGTGTGACGGTGCCCCGCCTTGCGCCGCGGAGCACGAACAGCTCGGTCTCGCCCCTTGTGCGGAGCTGGCGGAGCGCCCGCTCAAGATCGTCCGCATCGGCGAGCTCGCGGCCCGCGGCTTCGAGGATGATGTCCTGCTCGCGGAGGCCCGACTGCGCCGCGATGCCGTCGGGGTCGATGTCGTACACAAACAGCCCGCTGGCGTCGGGGTCGGCGTCGTTCCGGTCGGCGAGCGAGAAGACGCCCGCGCCGATGTCGGTGATATCGACCACGCCCAGCATCTTGCGGATGAATGCCTCGCGCTCGGCGAGCGTTGCCGTGACGCGGCGCTCGACGCCGTCGCGCAGCGTGACAAGCTCGATCGCGCGGTCCGGGCCTGAGAGCGCGATGGTGTTGATCAGCCGGCTGACCTCTTCGGCGGGCCTGCCGTCGGCGGCGAGGATGATGTCGCCAGGCTCGATGCCCGCGATGTCCGCGGGGCTGTCGGGCTCGACACGCGCGACGAGCACGCCGCGAACGGGGCGGTCGGCGATGCCCATGAAGTCGGCGTCGTCGGGCGTGACCGGCTCGAGCGAGACGCCCAGCCAACCCCGCGCGACGCGGCCGTTGTCGACGATCGTCCGCATCACGCGTTCGGCGATCGCGGTGGGCACGGCGAAGCTCAGCCCGATGTTGCCGCCGCCCCGGCTGAAGATCGCGGTGTTGATGCCCACGACCTCGCCGTCGAGGTTGACGAGCGGCCCGCCCGAGTTGCCCGGGTTGATCGCCGCGTCGGTCTGGATGAACTCTTCGTACTGCACCGTCCGCCCGGTGCTGCGGCCGATGTTGAGGTTCTGCCGACCGGTCGCGCTCACGATGCCCGCGGTCACGGTGTTGCTGAGCCCGAAGGGCGAGCCCATAGCGAGCACCCAGTCGCCGACCTGTAGATCGTCCGAGTCGCCGAGCCTGGCGGGAGTCAGGCCCGCGGCATCGAGCTTGATCACGGCGATGTCCGTCGCGGGGTCCGCGCCGAGCACCTCGGCCGAGTAGGTGCGACCATCGGTGAGCTGCACCTCTAGCTCGTCCGCGCCCTCGATCACGTGGTTGTTGGTCAAGACCAGCCCGTCGTCCGAGATGATGACGCCCGACCCGTTGCCGCTGTCGCGGAGTTCCTCTCTGCCGGGCCTGACGACGCGGCCGAAGATGTCTCGGCGGCCGCCCACGACGACGGTGTCCTTGCGCTGGACGAATACGACGCTCGGCGCGAGCTTGTCGGCGACGTGGTTGAACGCGAGGCTCAGGCCGCGGGCGTAAGAGACGGCCGACTCCATCTGCTCGGCGGCGGGCTGCGTCGCTTCTGCCGCGGCAGGCTGAGCGAGCGCAGGGCCCGCTATCCCGAGAGAAAGTCCGGCACAGATCAGAAGACGTCGCATGGGTGCTCCCTCCACGAACAAGCTGGCATCGGCAACTGTACCGATCGCGCGGGCGGGCGGTTCATTCCGGTGGAATCTCGGATGCGCAGCGGCCGGCGGGCCGTCGCTCAGGTCCCGCGGGTGTCGCCGAACAGCTCGATGTGCAGGCGGTTGCAGTACCGCCAGCCGCGATCCAGGCAGGTCTCGACGACCCACCTCACGCCCGCGGGGTCCGGCACGCTGGTGCCCTCGGGCATGAGCATCACATCCCCCGCTTCAAACCCTGACAGCTGATCCAGGAGATCATCGATCTCGGCGAGGTCGGCGGGCGAGGCCACGACGAACTTGAGCTGCTTGTCCGGGAAGCCCGCGAGCAGCCGGTTGAGCACGGGGATGTTGAGCCGCCGCTGCTCGTGCCGTTCGGCCCAGACACCGAGCGCGTCCCGCTCGTCGCCGATCGGTGTGGAGTTCGCCAGCTTTGGGCTGATCGAGATCAGATCGCACGCCAGATCGGCCCAGTCGTCGGGGAACACGGTGCCGGCCGTCTCGATGGTGATGTGCATGCCCGCCCGGCGGAGCCCTTCGCAGATCGAGGGCAGCCGCTTGAAGATCATGGGCTCGCCGCCGGTCACCACCGCGTGACGCGCACGGCTCGATGATGCCTCATCGATCAGCGACTCGATCGATCGCTTGTCCCCCTCAGAACTCCAGCTCGCATAGGGCGTGTCGCACCACGTGCAGCGCAGGTTGCAGCCCGACAGCCGAAGGAACCAGCTCGGCACACCGGTGAGCTTCCCTTCGCCCTGCACGCTGGTAAACGTCTCGCTGACGAGGGCGGCCGCGGTCATGCCGAGCGCAGCGCCGTTGCTGTCCGCACGAGCGTCTCGGCGAGCGACGCGAGCGAGGCCCGCGTGTCGTCGTGGGTGAGCTCGCCGTCACCGCCAAACTTGGTGTGAACCTGCGATATGGCGACCATGTTCGGCACGACGTGGCAACCGACATCCGCGAGGATCTCCCTGACGTGGGTCAGCCCCCGGCGCCCGCCGAGCCCTCCCGGCGAGGCGGCGACGAGCGCGACAGCCTTGCCGGCGAAGCACTCGAGCGGCGCTTCGTCGCCCTGCTTCGCGCGGCTCGCCCAATCGAGAGCATTTTTGAGTGCGCCGGTGACTGAGCCGTTGTACTCCGGGCAGGCCAGGATGAAGCCGTCGTGCGCGAGCAGCTTTTCGCGGAATGCCCGGGCGTTGGCGGGCACGCCGGTCTTCTCCTCGTCATCTTGGTTGAAGATCGGCATCTCGTAGTCGCGGAGTGAGATCAGGGTGGTCTCGGCTCCCCGCTCGCGGGCGAGCTCGGCGGCGACCGCGGCCGCACGCTGGTTGAACGACTCTTTCCGCAGGCTCCCAGAAAAGGCGAGGATCTTGGCCGGCATGTTCAGTCTCCGTTGTTGTCTGGGGCGTTGTTCGCGACCGCTGTGCGTTTGACGAGCACAGTTGAATGAAAGGATCGTCCCTCGTCGCGGAATTTACGCTCGAAGTTCGTACCGACGAGTTCGCCATCCCGTGCTGAGTCGGGAGCAGCGAACGGTTTCTCTTCGAATGCGGGCACGGCTCCTTCGAAGCCCGGGCACGGGCCCTCGCCGCACCAGCGGTCGAAGTGCTCGCGGTCCCAGGCCCAGAGCTCGTCGTGATCGGTCACGACCCGCAGCTCGCCGCGGGGCTTGAGGATCCGCCAGGCCTCGGCGAGGAACCGGTCCTGCACGACGCGTTTTTTGTGGTGCCGGCTCTTGGGCCAGGGGTCAGAAAAGTAGAGGTGCACGACATCGACGATGCCGGTCGGCACACGCCAGCGGATGAACTCGGTCGCGTCGGTGCGGAGCATGCGGACATTGGCCAGCTGTGCTCGGCGGACACGGTCGGCGGCATAGTTACAGAACTCGCCCGCCCACTCGATGCCGAGGTAGTCGATCTCGGGCGAGAGCTTGGCCTGCTGGCACAGGAACGTGCCCTTGCCGGATCCGATCTCGATCTCAAACCGGCGTTCGGGGCCCTCGTCGCGGTTCGGGAACCAGCCGCGCGGATCGACCCACCCGGCTTCGCGGGTGGTGAGTGCTTCGTCCGGCAGCGGGGGCAGCTCCTCATCGGAAACCATGACAACGCCGGGCGCAACATCCAGGGGCTTTCCTCGGCTCAATCCGAACGACATGCCGCAAGGCTATGCGTCGCACGAAAACAAGAACGCCCCGAGCCAAGGCCCGGGGCGTTCGAGAGAGACAGGGTGTCGTCGACGCTTAGCGGCGACGGCGGGCGGCGGCGAGGCCGCCGAGGCCGAGCAGCGCCGCGGAAGCGGGCGCGGGAACGACGTTGAGCGTCAGTTCCCACGTCGCGTCCGGGCCGCCGAACTCGCGGACCGAGATCGCGAGATCGCCCGGGCCAAAGTCGGTCAGCCCCGTCGAGACGAGCAGCGTGTCGGTCCCCACGTCGGCCGCGCCGTAGCTTGCGCCGCCGAGGAACAGACCGCTCGAACCGCCGAGTGAATCGTAGAAAACGATGCCGCTCGTGCCCGGTCCGCCGTCCGCGGTCGAGTACGCGGTCAGAACAACGCTCTGCAGCGAGAGCCCAACCGGGACGGTGAACGAAAACGCGTCAGCGAGATCGCCCATGGCGATGGGGGCGGTCGTCCCGCGGACGATGTTCGCGCCGACGCCGAGATTGCCGAGGAACGTCGGCGCGTCATCGTTCGACGTCATATCTCCAAGATCGCCATCGACGACCTCATCCCACAGCACCTGCGACTGGGCGGTGCCCGCTGCGACCGCAGCGATAGCCAGTATCTTCAACATCAAGTCTTCTCCTGTAAGATCCCACATTTCCCACTCATGAGTTCTCTCACCGCATCGAGAGAACTCTCGCATCAATGAGATTACCGATAACGCTCCGCGGACAAAACAGATATTTGCAGATTTTACCGAGATTTCTGGAACATCATGGCGAAACGAAGGTCGCGTGGTCGTCGCGATGCGTCTCGACCGTCGCGTGAGCGGTCAAAGACGGCTTTTATGAGCACACAAAAAAGTTTGATCATCGTGTGCAAGCGATGTCGGTCGATGCAGCGTAATTCTGCCGCGCGTATACAGCCCGCGACATGATCGATCTGCGTTTGTGCATCACCAATCGCCGGCGAGTGCGGCGTCGAATTGAAGTACTAACGATACGAGCCCCTCGGGCGGTAACCCGAGGGGCTGTCTAAGTCGAGAGGCTGTCGTCACTCAGCGGCGACGGCGAACGGCGGCGAGGCCGCCCAGACCGAGCAGGGCTGCGGCCGAGGGGGTCGGGACGAACAGGAAGTTCGTGCCCAGACGTGCCAGGTTGGTCGAGTCCCCGGTCGGGAAGAACAGACCGCCGAGGTCGGTGTCTTCCGGGAACACGCCGTTGGTCGTGGCGTTGATCTCGGGCGCGAGGTCCAGTACGCCCGGGCTGCTGATGTAGCTGTCGTTGTCGTCGATCGCGTACACCGCGCCGATGGTGTAGCGCTCGCCGGGGTTCAGCACCACGTCGGCGACGTCGGTGTACGTGAACTCGCCGATGGCAACGTCGCCGGGCGAGACGACGCCCGAGGTCAGCAGCGTGCCCGAAGAATCCCAGAGGCCGACCTCGTGCGACGAGGTCAGACCCTCGAAGCCGACGACAGCATCGTTGTTCCACACGCCGATATCAGTCAGGACGATCGATGTGTTGACGTCGAACCGCCAGCCGACGACGCCGGGACCGTCACCACTCCACGCCGGGAAGGGACTCCCGCCGCTGAAATTGGTGACGGCCTGACCGCTCGCCGTACCGGCGAGCAGTGCGCATGCAATAGCAAACTTCTTCATTTGTCCCACTCCTCCGCAAGGAGACATAGCAATGACCCCTAACCGCTTAGGGGTTCCCACACACCGACCATACCCAGAAGCGGTGCCGATCGGAACCCTCTTCCGTCCATTGGGCAGCTTTTTTGGTCTTCTGGCTGCTCAACCCCAGGGAAGGGCACCGGCGAACGGGGTGCCGTCCCGAACCCGTGACCCCGCAATGCGTATCTGACTGCGGTGGGATGGGCTCCGGCGGGTCGGGCTGAAGTAGCAGCCCTTGTGCCCCGATAGCTCTTCCGGCGGTGCGATTGCCCGCCCCATGGCCCCGCGGAGGCCACAGGCCCCCGGATTCGGGCTCTTCCAGCCAGGGATCGGCTGCTCGGGCGACGGCTCGGTCGGGTGCGGTCTCTGGCTCACGAGCCGCCGGCGAACCCGGCGCGGAGGGCCAGTGCCATGGATCGCGAAGGGCAGAACTCGACCACCGATTTCAAGAGCCTCATCGACGCGCAGCTCGACCGCGACACCTTCCGCACCCAGCACTGGGAGGGGACGTTCTTCGAGTACCTCGAGATCGCCCGCGCGAACCCGGCCGTCGCCCGCAACGCGTACCAGCGCGTGTACGACGCGATCATGGACCAGGGCAGCGAGGAGTACAAGCTCTTCAAGCGCGACGCGGTGCGGTACACCTTCTTCAGCGACCCGTTCGACGCCGGCGCCGACGGCATCTTCGGCCTCGACTTCGCGCTCATGCAGCTTGTCGACTTCTTCCGCTCAGCCGCCGAGGGCTACGGCACGGACAAGCGCATCCTGCTGCTGCACGGCCCGGTGGGCTCATCCAAATCAACCATCGCGCGCCTGCTCAAGAAAGGCATCGAGCAGTACTCGCGGACAGACGCTGGTGCGCTGTACAGCTTCAGCTGGCTGCTGAGCGAGGACTGCGATGTCCAGCCGGGCGAGAACGGCCAGGCGCAGCGCACGCATTCGTTCGACTCCCCCATGCACCAGGAGCCGCTGCTGCTGATCCCGCAGCAGGCCCGGGCCGACGTCGAGGCGGCGCTGAACGAGAACTACCAGCCCCGGCACCACAACGGCCGGCTCAAGATCGTCGGCGAGCTCGACCCGTTCAGCCGCAAGATCATGGACGACCTGATGCGGTTCTACGACGGCGACTGGACCAAGTGCATCGAGCATGTGCGCGTCCGCCGGCTGATCCTGAGCGAGAAGGACCGCGTCGGCATCGGCACCTTCCAGCCCAAGGACGAGAAGAACCAGGACTCCACCGAGCTCACCGGCGATATCAACTACCGCAAGATCGCCATGTACGGCAGCGATTCAGACCCGCGGGCGTTCAACTTCGACGGCGAGCTGAACATCGCCAACCGAGGTGTGTGCGAGTTCATCGAGGTGCTGAAACTGGACGTCGCGTTTTTGTACGACCTTCTGGGTGCATCGCAGGAGCACTCGATCAAGCCGAAGAAGTTCGCGCAGACGCACATCGACGAGGTCATCATCGGCCACACCAACGAGCCCGAGTATAAGCGGCTCCAGTCGAACGAGATGATGGAGGCGTTCCGCGATCGGACCATCAAGATCGATGTGCCGTACAACATCCGCCTCGATGATGAGGTCAAGATCTACGAGAAGGACTTCGGCCCAGAGAAGCTCCGCAACATGCACTGCGCGCCGCACACGCTCGAAGTCGCGGCGATGTGGGCCGTGCTGACGCGGCTCGACGACCCGAAGAAGGCCGGCCTGACGAGGCTCCAGAAGCTTAAGCTCTACAACGGCAAGGCGATCCCCGGCTTCACCGAGGACTCGGTGAAGGAACTCAAGGAGGAAGCCCCGCGCGAGGGCATGCAGGGCATCAGCCCGCGGTACGTGCAGGACAAAGTGTCCAACGCGCTCGTCAGTCGGCAGGCGATCGAAGAGAAGATGATCAACCCCTTCATGGTGATCAATGCGCTCGAGAGCGGGCTCACGCACCACAGCCTCATCAACGACGACGAGACCAAGAAAAGCTACCTCGAGATGCTGGCCGTCGTGAAAGAGGAATACGAGGACATCATCAAAGGCGAGGTGCAGCGGGCGATCAGCGCCGACGAGGACGCGATCAAGCGGCTGTGCACCAACTACATCGAGAACGTCCGGGCGTACACGCAGAAGGAGAAGGTCGTCAACCGCTACACCGGCAAGAGTGAGGAGCCGGACGAGCGGCTGATGCGGGCGATCGAGGAGAAGATCGACATCCCCGAGAGCCGCAAGGACGACTTCCGCCAGGAGATCATGAACTACATCGGCGCCCTCTCGCTCGACGGCAAGAAGTTCGAGTACTCGACCAACGCCCGCCTGCACAAGGCCCTGGAGCTGAAGCTGTTCGAGGACAGCCGGGACACGATCAAGCTCAAGAACCTGGTCTCGAGCGTCGTGGACGACGAGACGCAGGAGAAGATCGACGTGGTGAAGCAGCGGCTGATCAAGCAGTTCGGCTACAACGAGCGGAGCGCGACGGACGTCTTGAACTATGTCGCGAGCATCTTTGCGCGGGGGGATAGCAAGAGCGAATGATGCTCTGTGCCCCTTCAGTGCGATCGATGCGGATATGAACTCGACGGCGTCCCGTCTGCCGGGCGGGCTGTTGTCTGCCCGGAGTGCTTGTGCCTGAACTCGCACGACACTGAGCTTCAATCGAAGCTGACTGGGAAGGAGCCGCTTCCTGCCTCGTTTCGGAGCCTGAACTCGAAGTTCCGTGTTTCTGCTGTACTCGTGCTGTCGAGTGCCGTTGTGATCGGACTGGTCGGGCGGTCGTGGTGGGTTGTGGTGCTCGGCTGTTGCGCGATCGGAGCGGTTCTCTTGCTGAAGCGATTGAGGCCGGACTGGTTCCGCGATCGGAAGCCCCAATAATCCGACCATGCCCACCAACACCCGCAAAGCCTTCCGCCGCGATCTCAGCTTCGGCACGTTCGCCGAGCTCGACGCCGAGCTCGCCAAGCTGCGCGAGGCGCACCACGCCGGCACGCTGCGGGTCAGCGGCAACTGGACGCCGGGCCAGAACCTCGGGCACCTCGCCAAGTGGATGGGCTGGTACCTCGACGGCTCGTTCCCGTTCACCGCGCCGGCCGCGATCGCCGTCCTGGGCAAGCTCTTCCGGAAACAGATCATCAGCAAGCCCTTCAAGCCCGGGCTGAAGTTCAAGCCCAAGACCGGCGACCTCGGCGGCGATCCGGAGTACTCGTTTGAGGAGGGGTGGGACAAGCTGCAGGCGCAGCTTGACCGCGTCCGCGCCGGCGAGAGCCTCGCGTGCGACACGCCGCTCGTCGGCCGCGTCACGCACGACGAGGGCACGCGCATCCAGCTCAATCACTGCGCGCTGCACCTGAGCTTCCTGCACTACGACGGCAAGCCCATGGACGCCGACGCGGGCTAGTCGTTGTCGTTCTCGAGGTAGCCCGTGCCGTCGAGCATCAGCAGGCCGTCCATGAGCAGGATCGACTTGCGTGAGACGAGCCCCGAGTCGTCGGTGAGCACGAGCACGCCGTCGGCGATCTCGTACGTACCGCGCTGCTCGGGCTTGTCGTTGGATGTTGCAAAGCCGCCTGTTGTGTTGCCGGCGCCGTCGTCAAAGTTGCCAAACGCGCCGGCGAATCGCGTTGCTTCCCAGCGGCCGCCGCGTGTGAGCGTGATGGTGCGTTCGGTCGCGACGCCGCCCGTGACGCCCGAGCCCGGCGTGAAGCTGGTGTAGTTGAAGTCGCGGTAGGTGCCGTCGAGCCGCGTGCCGTCGGCGATCGGGTCGAGCTTGCCGAAGTAGATGCCGTCGAGCCGTAGGTTTCCGTCGCCGTCGCGTTCGAACTCCATCGTCTCGGTCTCGCCCGTGGCGTACTGCAACTCGATGCTGTCGCCCTTGATGGTGTAGTTGCCGCACTCGTGCGGGAATTGGAAGAGCACATCCGCCGGCGCGATGGTCTTGAGGCTGCCGCCAGCGGGCATGCCGTCGTAGAACCGGCCGGACTTCGAGAACTGCATGATGGCGGTTTCGAACTGAAGCCCGTTGAGGCCGTAGCGCTGCTCGACGCCGGCGAACGCGCCGCTGAGCTCGCCGGGCGTCGGCGCACCGAGCACGGGCGAGGCGCCATCGGGGATGAAGCGCTTGGTCGCGGCAAATGTCGAGAACGTCGGCGAGACGCCGGTCCTCGGGTCTTGCAGGCCGTCTTGGTTGATGCGTGCATCGAGGAACGCGTGATACGCCCAGCCGCGCGAGATGCTGAGGGCGTGCATGCGCATCTTCCGCTTGCCGATCTGCTCGCCGGCGATCAGCAGCGTCCGTGGGCCGGCGGACGATGTCTTGATGTCCCCAAACGGCTCGGCGGTCTCGTCGTCATCGAGCACGAGCTTCATACGTTCGCGGAGCACGGCTTCGGGATTGCTGCCCTTGAGCTCGAACCCGCCATGGATGCTGATGGATGCGTAGTAGCCGACTTTGTCGTCGTCGGAATAGATGAGCTGGTAGTCATCGACCCGACCGAGCTCCCAGTGCTTGGGCAGGTCGTAGATGACGTGGCCGAACTGGTGCCGCTGCGCCGCACCGGTCGTCGCGGGCACGATGGCGACAAGACAGAGAACGAGCCGGATAAGTGTGGGCATGTCTCTACTCCGCGGCGGCCGAGGGGATCTGACGCGCCAGGATCACGCTGCGGTAATTCGTGTACGGCCACTGCCAGTATTCAACAAACTCATAGCTCCGCCGCTCGTAGTACCGCCGCAGCGACGCGTCGGGCTCGGCCATGCTGAGCGCGAGCCGGTCGGCACCGGTTTCGAGCGCGCGCTGCTCGCAGCGTTCGAGCAGCATCACGCCGACGCCGATGCCCTGGAGCTGCGGGTCGACCGCGAACATCGCGAAGTGTGCGGTGCCGGGTTCGAGAAAGCTCGGCGGGAACGACACCTTCTCGTGCTCGTTGAACAAGATGATGCCGACGACCGACTCCGCACCCGCGTGATCCGCAACGGCGAGGTACGCCTCGCTCGCGAGCATGCGGTCGAGGGTTGTCGATTCGTCCTGCCGCCCGGCGAGCGGGTCCAGCCCGAGCGCGCGCTGGCGGGCATAGGCCCGGTGCAGCAGCCCGGTGATCTCGGGGATCGCGTCGCCCGTCATGAACCGGCGGACGGTGATGTCCTGCTTGCGGATATCCGCGACGCGGACGCCGTCGGTGTCGAGATGTCGGACCTCGTCGCTCACAGCGGAGAAGGTTAGGATCGTGCATGCCCGACGACGCCCACACCTGGCACATCACCCCGGTGCGTGTCCGCTATTGCGAGTGCGACCCGATGAACGTCGCGCACCACTCGAGCTTTGTTGTGTGGTTCGAGCTTGCCCGGACCGAGCTGCTGCGGAACCGCGGCACGACCTATGCGGATCTTGAGCGGGCCGGCGTGCTGCTCATGGTGCGGACGATGGACGTCCGCTACCGAAAGCCCGTGGCGTACGACGACCTGGTGGAGATCAGGACGCGCGTGCAGACCGTCGGCCGAGCGCGGATCACGCACGCCTACGAGGTTGTCGTCGTCGAGACCGGGGGCCAAGCCGTCGATGGGCACGTTGCTGCGGAGGCGACGATCGAGCTGGCGTGCTGCGGGCGCGACGGCAAGCCGAGGCCGCTCCCTGACGAACTCCGATCGGCATCGGCGTTCTGAGCGGTCCTCGGCCGGGCGTTTGTCGGATCCGGCTACCCTTACCGCTGGGCATGGTGGTGGGACACCGCGTCCATCGTGAACTGCCGGCTCGCCCCCTGGGCTGCCGATGAACAGACCGTCGGAGTGGGCAGACGCTCAATCCGCTCGGGCAACCCTCGACACGGACACCATCGCTTGAAGGAAGATCAGCACGATTCTGTGTCACCGCCGGCCGGCAAGCCGCTGCTTCGGCGTCGGCTGCTCGCACGCGGGCTCAGCCGCAAGAAGGCGAACGTGATGCGGTACGCCGTGATCCTGCCGTTCGCGCTGATCGCGATCGTGGCGCTCGTGCTGCACGCCGTGCTGCCCAGGTTCATCATCGCCAGCGTGGGCGATTCGCTCAACGCCGACATCGCCGCGGCGAGCTGGGACATCGATCTGGACGAGATCGTGCTGCACGATGTCACGATGCGTTCGCGTACCGTCGGCGGCCGGCCAGGCGAGATCCTGACCATCCGGAAGCTCACGGCCGACGTTGAGCCGACGAAACTGCTCGGCGGCGTCGGCGCGATCAACGCGATCACGCTCGACCAGCCGACGTTCCGCGTGAGCATCGATGCCGCGCCCGCGGACCGGCCGAGGACAAACCTCTCGGGTCTCCGGCTTGGCGACGGCGGCGGGGGTGCACCGCCCGACCGGCTGCCGGCCGTGTACGTCAACGGCGGCGCGATCGACTGGGGTGAGCACACCGGCGAGACGTTCCAGACGCTCCGCCGCGTGCGTGTCGAGGGCGGGCTCGCGCCGCAACGCGACGCCGAGGGACCTGCGCTCACGCTCGCGCTCCGCGAGGTGCTCAGCGCCGCGGGCGGCGGCGACATCGAGATCCCAACCGGCGTCGTCGTGACGGGCTCAATCGAACCCGAGCGCATCGAGATCAAGCTCGACAACTTCGCGTTCGACGAGTGGCTGCCCAAGGCTGCGCCGTCGGCCGTGCAGCCGCTACTCGAAGACCTCGATATCGAGGGCAACGTCGCTGAGGTCGCAATCGTGCTCGCCGGCCCGGGGTACGAGCGCGTGAGCGCGGTGGCCGAGCTCGGCGGCGTTGCGGTCACGCTGCCGCTCGCGCAGGAGGACCAGTCCGAGGACACGCTCCGGCTCAGCAGTACGTCGGGCCGGCTGCGACTGGAGCAGCGCCAATTCATCGCCGAGGTCTCCGGGGTTCTGGCGGGCGTGCCGTACGCAATCGAGCTCAACGCCGATGTTCGGCCCCTCCTGCAGGGCCGCACCGACGAGAGCATGCCCTACGCCGCAACGGTGACGGTGAGCGAGTTCGGCTTCGGCGAGGACTCAGACTTCCTGCCGTTCTTGCCCGCCGCTGTGCGCGAGGTGCTCGCGCGGTTCGCCGACCAGAATCAGATCGTGGCCCTCAGCCCGACAGCAAACGTGTCGGCGGAAGTCCGGCTGAGCGGCGTCATCTCGGGGAGCGACGAGGGCTTCGGCGCCGCGATCCCGCAGACCTACCGAGGCGTCGTACGGCTCTCGGGCGGCGCGACCGCGTTCTACGAGTTCCCCTACCAGTTCGAAGACGTGCAGGGCGAGATCGAGTTCGATCAGGACCGCCTGCGCATCCGTTCGATCTGGGGCGTTGCGCCGACGGGCGCGGTTCTTTCGGCCAGCGGCGCCGTCAGCCCGCTCGGCGAGAAGGCCGGGTTCGACCTCGAGGTCGAGGTCTTCGACATCCCGATCGATCGAACCTTTCGCGCGGCGATGAAGCCCGAGCATCGCGCGGGCCTCAGCGAGATCTTGAACGAACGGCAATACAACGAGCTCGTGGCAAGGGCTCTGGTCGTGCCGCCCGGACAGCGCCCTGTCGTCGAAGAGTCGATCTCGGACGAGGTGACAAGGCTCACACTGCTCGCTCTCGATGGGGATCCCGCCGCCGCCGCGACGCTGAGCGAGGCGCGGGCGATGGCCCGGCGGGTGGCGTCGGCGCCCGAGGTCGGTCTCGGTGGTCGCGCTGGGCTGCTCATTACGCTCGTCAAACCTGCGGGCGGCCGGGGTCGGTGGGATACCGACATCTACGCGGACGTCAGCGATGCTGTGTTCGTGCCCGAGCAGTTCCCGCTGCCTATCCGGGTGCGTGATCTCGCGGTCAGGATCAACGACGATGTGATCACGGTCACCCGCGGCTCGGCGGTGCCGGTGAACGCGATCAGCGGCTCGATCGAGGGCACGATCGATGTCGCCGGTCCTGAGGCGCGACCCGACCTCCGCTTCCGGGCGGACCGGCTCCGCGCGGGTGAGCTGCTGAACTATGCCATCGGCCCGGCCGGCCGAGATCCCGCGCGCATCGGCGCCGCCGAGACCGTGCGGGCGCTCGGGCTGCACGGCGACACGGATGCGGCGGGCGTGCTCTGGGGCGACGAAACGGGCGAGCCGCGGTTCGCTGTCTCAATGGGTCTCGATCGGATCAGCGTGCTCACGGAGCCGATGGAGGGTCGGCCGCCCCTCATCCTGGGTGATGCGACGGGCGTGATCGATCTCACGCACGAGGGCTTGACGATCCAGTCCGACGCCGCGTTCACCGGTGTGTCGGGCGACACGGCGATCGACAACCCGACCGCCGTCCAGCTCGCGATCGATCTTGACTGGTCCGATCCGACGCGCGATCTGGCGACAGACGCGAGCATCGGCATCCAGGGCGTGCAGGCGGCGACGCCGTTCGAGCAGATTGTCCACGTCTTCAACGAAGACGCGGCGAACGCCATCGCGGCACTCAAGGACGAGTTCGCCCCGCGTGGCGTTGGGGACGCGGAGGTGATTGTCACGTCCGACGGAGCCGGCAACGCGGAAACAACGGTCGAGCTCATGGGCTTGTCCGGGGTTTCGGTCGCGCAGTACGGCGGCCGGATCGTCAGCGAACGTCCGACCGGTTCCGTTGTCATCCGCGCAGCGGCGGACGCAGCCGACGGCAGCGGGCTCGCTCTGCTGGAGCTGGGCGACGTCGAGGGCAGGCTCGCCTTCGGCGACGAGCAGGCCGGCTCCTTTCACGCCGACGGGACGCTGGTTCTCACACCGCCCGACGGCTCCCCGAGACCCGCGCACGAGCTCGGCATCTCGCTGGCGGATGGGCGGTTCGAGTCGGCCCTTTCGCGGGCGTTCGTCGAGAAGCAGCTCGGGGGCAGGTTCGCCGAGGACTACCTCTCGCACGATGCGCGCGGGGCGTTCGATCTCGGCATCGCGCTCCGGCCGCGGATCACCGTCGCCGATCCGCTCGCGCCGGGCATCGAGCGGATCGCGAGGCCGACGTACACGCTCAGGCCGTCGTGGGGGGCGATCTTCCGGCGGGGGCGTGACGTCCGCGTCGATGTCACCGAAGGCGTGATCGTGACGGTCCCCGGCCGGACCCGGCTCGACGGCCTGCGGGGCGACGGCGACGGCTTCTCGGTGTTCGCCGATGGATCGCTGACCGAGGACGGGCTGGGCGGCACGAGCATCGATGTCGATCTCGCGGTCGAAGCCCGGCGGCTCACGCCGGATCTCCGAGCGCTGCTGCTCGAGAAGCTCGACGCCGACCTCACCAAGTTGGCGATGGAGTGCGAAGGCCGAATCACGCTGTCGGACGCGACGCTCACGGCGATGACCGGCGAGACGCCGTCCGCCGGCTTCAAGGGCCTGCTGACGTTCGAGAACGCATCAATGGATCTCGGGATGCCGATCGATCAGGTCGCCGGTTCGGCCAGGATCGAGACCCAGACGAGAGCGACGGGGCAGCCCACGACCGGCTCGGCGCCGATGGACATGCTGATCTTGGCCCACGCCGACCGTGCGCGGGCGGCGGGCATCGAGATGCGTGACGCGCGTGTCCGCGTCGAGGGCAGCGCGGACGTTCCGGGACGCATCGCCGTGCCTGTGTTCTCGGCGAGCGGCAGACGGAGCGGACGTGTGTGGGGCGATGGCGTGCTCACGCCCACGGACGACCCGGCCGCACCGACCTACACCATTAACGCGGCGTTTACCGGCTTCGGGCTGACGGCGATGCAGGACGAGATCCAGGCGTTCGGCGCCGGGATCGCGAGCGCCGACGAGCTCGCACCGCAGCGCGAGGACACGGGTGCACGGATGGAGGGCAGGGTCGCCCTCGCCGGCACTGTTGAGCAGGACGAGACGCGGAGGGGGCGCGTGTCGCTGCGAATCGCGGGCGGCGAGCTGTTCCGGGTGCCGCTGCTCAACCGGCTCATCGAGATCAAGGCGCTCCAGCCGCCCACGGGCGAGTCGCTCGATTTCGCGACCGCCGACCTCGCGATCGACGGCACGAGGATCATCGGCGAGCACATCAGCGTTCAGAGCAAGACCGTCGAGGTCTTCGGCTTCGGTGTGGTCACGCTGCCGACGTTCGATCTCGATCTCAGCCTGTACACCCGCAGCATCAGCCCGCTACCGGTGATCAGCCGTTTCGCCGATGTCCTGCTGGACGAATTCGGCAAGGTCGAGATCACAGGCACCGCGAAGGCGCCCGAGGCCTCCGTGCTCGTCCTGCCGAGCAGCAGGCGGCTTCTGGGCAGCATCGTCTCCGGGGGCGCGCGGGCCTCCGAGGGGCGTCTGGATCAGATCGAGCGCCGGGCGCTCCGGATCCGCGATGTCCGCGGCCGCTACCGTGACGGCAGGCCGCCGCGATCCGCGGTCGCCATCTCCGCCGCACCACCTTCTTCAAGCCCGCAGGAGCAGCAATGACAAGCGACCGACAGCAGCGGCAAGAGCTCGACCCGCCGATGGACCTCATCAGCGATGAATCCGCGGCCCCACCCGAGCAGCCCACGCAGCTGCGGGTGAACGACCCCGCGGTGCAGAGCCAGATCTCGGAGCTCATCGAGAACGTGACCGGCGCCGCGGCCACGAGCTTCGAGCACCGACTCGTGAGGGACCTCGTCACGGCGGGCCTGAAGCTGATCCCCGACGGCCGCGACACCGGCGAGCTGAAGCTGATGGCGCTCGCCGTCAAAGAGCTGCGCTATGCCTATCGGGTCTTTGCGCAGTATCCGGATCAGAAGAAGATCACGATCTTCGGGTCGGCGCGCACGCCGGAGGACCATCCCGACTACGCCGCCGCCGTCGAGTTCAGCCGGCTGATGGCCGAGAAGGGATGGATGTCGATCACCGGTGCGGGCGACGGCATCATGAAGGCAGGCCACGAGGGTCCCGGGCGGGACGCCAGCTTCGGGGTGGCCATCCGCCTGCCGTTCGAGACCACCGCGAACGCGGTGATCGAGGGCGACAAGAAGCTCATCAACTTCCGCTACTTCTTCACCCGCAAGCTGATGTTCCTGAGCCAGTGCGACGCCGTTGCGCTCTTCCCGGGCGGCTTCGGCACGATGGACGAGGCCTTCGAGGTCCTTACGCTCATCCAGACCGGCAAGAGCTCGATGGTCCCCATCGTGCTCCTCGAAGGCGAGGGCATCCCGTACTGGGATCTGTGGGACGAGTTCGTCAAAGAGCGCCTTCTGAACAACGGCATGATCAGCGAGGAAGACCTGAGCCTGTACCACGTGTGCCACACGCCGGAGCAGGCCGTCGACATCGTCGAACGGTTCTACCGGACGTACCACAGCTCGCGGTACGTCCGCGACGATCTCGTCATCCGCATCAATCATCCCATCAGCGACGAGGGTGTGCAGGCGCTCAATGACGAGTTCGGTCTTCTCGTGAAGTCGGGCCGCATCGTGCAGTGCGGCGCTTACGCCGAAGAACAGGATCACCTCGATCTCCCGCGGCTCGCGTTCACGCACACGCGTCACAAGTTCGGGCTCGTCCGCAAGCTCATCGACCGCATCAACGACTTCGGGCCGCGCGACGCGTGATGATCGGGCGCTTTGCAGCCATCTGGTCGCTCTCGCTCGTGCTCATCGTTGCGGGCTGTGCCCCTTCGCCGCAGGTCACGCCGCTGCCCTCACCCGAAGAGCTGATGGACCCCGCGCAGCCCGCGCTCATGGGCGCGACCAACGGCCTCGAGATGCGCGTCTGGGTCACGCAGGACCAGGACGATGTGCTGGCCGACGCGATCGACCGCTACGAAGCCCTGCCGACGCCGATGCCCGACTCGGTCCGCAGGGCCTGGCGGGCCAGCGGCTTCCGCGTCATCGCGATCCCGACGGACGCCTTGAGCGAGCTCCGCACCAAGATCCGAGTGATCGGGCCGGAGCAGCGGGACTGGTTCGGTCAGTCTCCGGACTGGTCCGAGGCGGTCCGGGGCCGCGAAGTGCGGGCCGGCACGCCCATCGAACTCGCGGACGGGATCATGAAGTCCCCGGCGGGCAGGCTCCGCATGCTGATGCGGTGCTGGACAACGCCCGGCGAGTCGATCGTCGAGCCCGCGATGCACCTGGAACTCGCAGTCCAGCTCGAACGGCGGGTTTCGGTGCGCTCCCCGTTCGAGCTACCCAGCATGCAGAGCGAGCTCGAGGCCGGCGTCATCTTTCCCCGGCTCCGCGCGGCGATGCGGGTGCCCAGCGGCACGGCGCTCGTCATCGTCCCGATGCCAGACCGCATCGATCACACCGCCGATGCCACGGATGCGGGCAACGACATGCCGACTGAGCCCGGTCCGGCCGGCCACGCCAAGCCGGGGAGCGGCAGCGGCGCTCGCGGCGATGTCGATCCCGCGGTCGCGGGTCTGCCCGAGGGCCCGCCCGTGCCGCTGACACCCACGCTCGGCGAGGCGATGCTGACTTCGGCCATGCCGGGCACGATCGACCCGGTCCGGCGTCGCGCGGTCATCGTGCTGCTGCCGAGGCTGCCCGAGCGCTTTCGGCTGAGCGCCGCCGATGCGCCCGCGTCGGTCCCGCTGCGCCGCTAGTCTTGCGGCGTGATCGCACTCTGGCACATCGCGATGCTCGTCGGCGGCATCGCGCTGCTGGTCGTGGGGGCCGAGGTTCTTGTCAAGGGCGCGAAGCGGCTTGCCACGGCGATGGGTATCAGCCCGTTCGTCGTGGGCCTGACCGTCGTCGCGTTCGGCACCAGCGCGCCCGAACTCGGCGGCTCGCTCGGGGCGGTCTTTAAGGACGAGCCCGGCCTCGCCGTCGGCAACGTCGTCGGCTCGAACATCGCCAACATCGGGCTGATCTTGGGCGTTACCGCGGTGATCTGTCCGATCCCCGTCAGGCTGTCGGTGATCCGCAAAGAAGCGGTCATCATGGTCGCGGTCACGGTATGCGCGGTGCTGCTCATGCTGGGTGACGGCGCGCACCGCGTCGAGGGCGCGGTCCTGGTCGCGGCGCTGCTCGGGTTTGTCGCGTTCGCCTATCTCAACGGCAAGCGAACCGCCGACGGCGAAGAGGCGTCCGAACTTGTCCGAGCCGCCCAAGAGCTCGACGACGAGATCGGTACTTCGTCCGGCGACACCGGGGTCGCGCGCAGCATCGTCTATGTCGTCGTCGGCCTCGCGATGCTCTTCTTCGGGTCGGACCTGCTGGTTGATGGCGCGAAGGCGCTCGCGACGATGCTCAACGTGCCGGCCGCGGTCATCGGCCTCTCGCTTGTCGCGTTCGGTACCAGCGTCCCCGAGCTCGCATTGTCGGCGATCGCGGCCTTCCGCAAGGAGCCAGACATCGCCGTGGGCAACATCATCGGGTCGAACATCTTCAACCTGCTCTGCGTGCTCGGTTTCACGGCTCTGTTCTCACCGGTCCCGCTCGAAGCAACAGACGGCTTCTGGAACCGCGATGCGCCCGTCATGCTGCTGCTCACGGTCGCGTGCCTGCCGATCATGCTGGTCGGGCGGAACATCTCCCGGATCGAGGGGGTCCTGCTTCTCGGGCTCTACGTTGGCTACTTGGGCGTTCTGATCGCAACAACCCGCTGATCGGGCCGGGGTGCGGCCCCTTTCGGCGGTTGTCTGCGATGGGGCGCGCTCCAGCAGCCGATATTCAATGCATGCTGCGGATTGCGACGAGCGAGGCGATACCGGGCACGCGGCTGGCGTTGCCGGCGTTCCACCCCGCCGTGCCGGGACAGGTCCTGCTGCGGGCGGGCTACGAGCTCGATGCCCGCAGCATCGGCCGGCTCCGCGACCTCGGTGTCCGGACGCTCTGGCTTGCCATCCCGGAGCTCGCGTTCCTGACCCGCCGGACGTCACCGGCGATCATCGGGCGCCACGCCGCGGTGGTCGGGCACGTGTCGAGACTCTTTGACTCGTTCCGCTCCGGCGTGAACGCCGAGCTGGACTACGGCGTGTACGCCGGCGCGGTGACGGGTCTCGTCGAGGCGTTCGAGGCCGAACCCGACGCGGCGCTGCTGATCGATCGGATCGCCCGCACGAGCGATCTAGAGCTCGAGCACGCATCGACGGTGTGCTACGTGTCAACGCTGATGGGGCTGAAGCTCGCGTGGTACCTCGAGCACGAGCGCCCGCGCGTCACCGTCGCGCGGGCCCGAGAGGTCGTCCCGCTCGGCATCGCCGGCATGCTCCACGACATCGGTGTCGTCCGCATGTCCGCCGAGCAGCGGCGCAGCGTTCGGGAGAACCCCGACCCGTCGAACGAGGACTTCCGGGCGCACGTCGGCATCGGCTACGACGCGATAAAGGGGCGTGTGCCGCCCACGGTTTCCGCCGCGGTGCTTCATCATCATCAGCGCTTCGACGGGACCGGCTTCCCCGAGCGCAAGAAGGCCGACGGTCGCGTCGAGCCGGTCGCGGGAGACCAGATCCACATCCACGCCAGGATCATCGCGGCGGCCGACTGCTTCGATCGGCTGAGCGGTGCCGGCGAATCGGACGGCGACGTGCCCCGCGTCCGCGTGCTCGGCGAGATGCTGCGCGGCGAGCGGGCCGGGTGGTTCGATCCCACGGTGATGCACGCGCTGCTCGCCGTCTGCCCGCCGTACCCGCCGGGCGCTCGCGTCACGCTGTCCAACGATGTGCACGGCGTCGTCGTGGGCTGGGACTCTCTCAACCCCTGCAAGCCCCGGGTGCGGGCCCTCGACCCGCGTGACCCGTTCAACGTGCCCTCCGGGCCGACGATCGATCTGTGCCAGACCGCCGGCGTGTGTGTCGCCGAGATCGACGGCCACGACGTCGGCCGAGACAACTTCTACCCAGAATCGAGCGCCGAGTTCTGCCTGGATTCGCAGGCACGCCGCCTGCACAACGCAGCGGAAGAAAGCCGCGAGCAGGCGGACACCCACCGCAGATCTGCCTGAACACGCCCGCGCGGGCGTAAGCGTGGGCGTGGTCGTCGAAGCGAGGCCGATCAGCCGCCGCGGTACGCGGCCGGCGTCGCCACACCGCTCTGGCTGCTTTCCATCTGAACCGGCTCGCCGTCCTCGCTGAGCGTCAGGCCCACGAGTTCGAGCTCGCTGCGTTCCCATGGCTCGTCCACGATCTCGCCCGCCGACGGCTCGCGGAGCAGCACGCGCTGGCCTTCCTCAAGCCCGGCGAGGATCTCTGCGTGCGTGTCGCTGAATCGGCCTGTCTGGATGGGCACCCTGCGGAACAGCGAGCCCGACGGCGTGTACACGTACCGGACCGGCCCGTCGTTGAACACGGCCGGCACGGGCGCCGCGAGCGCTTGCTCCACGCGTCCGAGCACCAGCATCGCTTCGCACCGCATCGAGGGCTTGAGCGACCGATCAGCGTTCTCATCGTTGATCGCGATCGTGACGGTGTACTCCCTGAGGTTGGGGTCGCGCCAGCCGCCGTTCTCCGCGAGGATCCCGATCTCCTTCACCGTGCCCTCGACGGTCCGGCCGTTCGCGGCATCCACAGTGATCATCGCCCGCTGCCCTGGCGTGACGCGGCCGGCGAGGCTCTCGTGCACACGCACCTCGGCGACCAGCTTCGAGACATCGGGCAGGCCGAACAGGAGCTGATTGCGGTAGACCTGCTGGCCGATCTGCATCGGGCCCTCGCTCGACCATGAACGCCGCGACTGCTCGACGGTGCTGCCGTAAACCACCATGCCCGACGACGGTGCGCGGACGGTCGCCGCTTCGATCTGCTCTTTCAGCTCCTTGATCTCGTTCTCGCGGCGGGTGACCCGTCGCTGCCGGCTCGTGAAGTCGGCCTGCTTGTCGGCGAGCTGGATCGTGTTTCTGCGTTCGACACGCTCCAGCTCGGCCCGCGCCTGCTCGACGTCGGACTCTTTCTGCTCGCGGTCGCTGGCCTGCTGGTATTTGACGTAGGACTCGTTCTGCAGCCGCGCCTTCTCGACCTGCGACTGCGCCTTGATGAACGCGAGCTCATCCTGCTTGTACTGGTCGGCGCTGATGAACCCCTGCGCGAGCAGCTCGGCGTTCTTCTGGTGCTTCTCTTCGAGCCGCTCGAGCTCGCGGTCGGCTTCTTCGATGGCGAGCCGGAGCTCCTTGAGCTTGATCTGATGATCGCCGTTAACCCACTGCTCGAGCGCGAGCTCCGCGAGCCGCAGCTTGAGCTCGGCGGCCTGCTTGCTGCTCTCGTTGTCCGACTTCTGGATCTCGAACGCGTTCTCGGCGGCGATCAGCCCTGCCCGGTCCGACTCGAGCCCGATCTCTTCGTCGTCGAGCTCCGTGCGGTACTCGTCGGCGTCGAGAACCGCGAGCACCTCGCCTTCAGCGACGCGGGTGCCTTCTTCAATCAGTTCGACGATCGTCGTCCGACGCTCGAGCTTCGACCGCACCTCGATCTGGTTCTCCGCCTGGAGCTCACCCGATGCCGTTGTTGTGATGTCAAAGGACATGGTCGAGACCGGCGCGATGTCCGCGGTCTGCACCCTCGGGGCGGCGTCCCCGCTGGCATCAAAGACGCCGAGCTGCCACACGCCAACGCCGGCTCCTGCCAGCACCGCGATCGCGACCGCGAGCTTCACGAGCGCGCCGCCGCGCCGCCGAAGAGTGCCAGGACGTGACGATGTTTGCGTCGTGATCGGTCTCGCCATCGCGTGATGCCCTCATCTGAGACGCCATTTCTGGCTCTGCGTTCCCGCCAAACGGGCCGGTGCGCTGGTTATCCCGGCCGTCGCACCGTTGCGTACAGCCGATCCAGCCCGGGGTTGTTCGTTTGCAAGGCTTCAACGGATTGTTTCTTCCGTTGCGACACGGACTCACTGACGGGCGGGCCCCGCGGTCGTACCGTCCCGCGTGGACGCTGACGGCCCGATTCTGCTATGTGTCGCGGCTCCTGCCGAGTGTGAGCGGGTGCTTGCCGAGTTCGGCAAGTCCGGGCCGACCGGCCCGGGATCGCGCGTTTCTCTGGGGTTTGGCGGCCGCCGCGTCGAGCTGCTCGCCCTCGGCGTCGGCCCCGCATCGGCCGCGGTCAGCACCGCCGCATCGCTGGCCGCGCACCCCGCATCCGCCGCCGTATGCATCGGGATTGCCGGGGCCTACGCCGGCTCAGCCGTAAGCGTGCTCGACTCGGTCTGTTCGACCCGATCGGTGCTCGCCGGCGAGGGGCGGGTCGAGGCCGGGGGATTCACCGGGCTGGCGGGCATGGGCTTTGGTCCGTTCGACGGTTCCGACTGGATGGACACCTCCCCGGATCTGGCCAAGCGATTAGGGGCCTCGTGCGACCACGCGGGAGCCGTCGCTACGGTGTCCGCTGTGTCCGGGACCGACGCGCTGGCCGAAACCGTGCGCGACCGCACCGGGGCGATCGCCGAGGCGATGGAGGGCGCAGCCGCGCATCTGGCGTGCTCCCGCGCGGGGGTTCCGTTCGCCGAGGTCCGCGTGATCAGCAATATCGCCGGCGATCGGTCGCGTCACCCGTGGCGGCTCGCCGAGGCGCTGGATCGGCTCGGCCCCCTGTCTCGGGCGGTCGCGGAACATCTGACTCGATGACTCCCGAGAACCGCTGGCTCGGCGGGTCGTGAGGCCTGCGCGGGCAGCTTGATCTGAGCGAAGCCGATCCAATGCTGCGCCCGCTCAATGCCCCCTTGTTCATGGCCGATATCCCCGTCGGCGCCGGGTGGACCGGTGTGAGAACGTGCGGCGGGGGATTGATGCGCAAAGGCTCGCTCGGAGCATGGCGGCAGCTGGGGTCGAAGGCCAGCACGGCGAAGCCCGGCAAGGGGGCGCCGATCGCCGTGGACTTCGGGGCGGCGGCGCTGAAGGTCTTCCAGCTCACGCCGAGCGAGCCGCACGGGTTCGGCGCCGCGGCCGCGATCGACACGCCGGACGAGCTGCTCGATGATCCGTCGGCGCGGCTCGCGTTCCAGACGCAGCAGCTGCCTCGTTTGATCCGCAGCGGCGGCTTCAAGGGCAAGCGGGCGGTGTGCCTCATCCCCGCGTGCCTCACGCACACGACGCACGTCCAGGTGCCCAAGGGTGATCCGCAGAGTGTCGAGAGCGCCGCGAAGCTCGCCGTCGCCACGCAGCTCTCGTGCACGCCGGACGCGTTGGTCGTTCGGCATCAGGAGGTCGGCCCGGCCCACGAATCCGGAAAGACCGAGGTCATCACCATCGCGGCGTCGCGCGGCGTCGTCGGGCGATTGATGAGCGGGCTCGCCGCCGCGAAGCTTGAGCCGGTCGGCATGCGCACCGAAGCGGTCGCGCTGCTCCGAGGCTTCAGCACGCTCAAGCTCACGTCGGAAGATGATGTCTGTCTCTACCTCGACCTGGGCTACAGCGCGACCAAGGTGATCATCGCCAAGGGCAACCGCCTGCTTCTCGCCCGGACGATCGAGCTGGGCGGCCGATCGCTGGACGAAGAGATCGCGAGGCACCGCAAGATCAGCATCGAGCGCTCGCACCGCGCCCGGATGGAGTGCAGCGAGTTCTCGGGCGTTGAGCGTGCGCCCGTGGCGACTGTAACGGCGCTGGCAGGGGACCGAACGGCCCGAGTTGCCGAATCGGGCCTGCGGATGCCCCCCCCGAGAGCCGAAGTTGCCGACAGGCCCGATGAGGTCGAGGCCAGAAAGAGCGTGAGCGTTGTGCCCGATGTCGGGGAGACGCTCGAGATGCTCGGCGACGAGGTGGCGATGTGCCTGCGGTATCACCACAGCCTGTTCCCGGATGCGCCGGTGACGCGCGCCGTGCTCACGGGCGGCGAGAGCCGGCAGCTGATGCTGTGTCGGACGCTCGCGGGCGTGGTCCGCGTGCCGGTGCAGGCGGGCGACCCGACGCGGGCGCTCGTGCGGTCGGGCAAGGAGCCAGCGATCGGTGTGGATCCGGCGGCACCGATGCCGGGATGGTCGGCGGTGCTCGGGCTCGGGCTGTGCCCGACGGATTTGTGAGCGGACGTGCGACGGGGCCAAACAAGGCCGGCGGAGGCCGACCAGTGAGATCGATTCAGCCGGCGGCCGTCGGCGCAGAAGGGTGACCCATGGACGAGCAAGCAACCAAGCCGATGACGAGCTGGGATCAGGAATCCAGCTTCCTGCCCGAGGACTACGTCAAGAGCCGTGGCGAGCGGCGGGCCAACCTGCTGAGCCTCTCGCTCTTCGGTGTGATGATGCTCGCGGTGGTCGCCGCGTTCTTCGCGACCAACAAGAAGTGGATGACCGTCCGCGATGAGAAGCGGTCGATCAACGCGATGTACGTGCAAGAGGCCTCAAAGATCGACGAGCTGAAGGAGCTTGAGGCCCAGCGCGACGACCTGATCAAGAAGGCCGAGGTCACGGCGGCGCTCGTTGAGCGTGTGCCGCGCTCGCTGCTTTTCGCTGAGATTGTCCGCCGCATGCCCGCTGAGGTGAAGCTGCTCGAGCTCCAGTTGGAAAGTGAGCAGATCAAGAAGGCGTCGGCGGCGAGCAAGAAGTCCGCGGGCGTGCGCACGCTCTCGGGCGCAGGGCGGAAGGCCGGCGGCAGCAAGAAGAAGGACAAGGCCGAGGAGGAGGACTCGCTGGTTCCCGAGTACCGGCAGACCCTTACGCTGGTCGGTGTCGGTCGCGACAACGACAACATCGCCGACTACATCGAGAGCCTGAAGAACTGCGCCATCCTGACGGGCGTCGAGCTTCAGTACATCAAGCAGACCAAGATCGAGAACGCCGAGCTCCGCAAGTTCGAGCTGAACGCCCGGATCCGCCCGGGCATCGACGCCCGCGGTCTTGTCAACCCGGAGCAGGAGCTCGACCTGCCAGAAGTGCTGGCACCCGAGGATCTGGTGCCGTCCACGCCGATCATCCTGCCGCCGAGCCAGATGGGCCTCGACGGCGAGCCGCTGCGTCCGGGCGAGGCCGATCTGCCGCCCAACCCGATCCAGACGATCGGCGACAACCTCGACGGCGTGCGAGACTTCGGCAGCTGGTTCACAGCCATCACGCCCCCGAACGAGAACCGGGAGCCGGAGGTTCCGTGGTACGAGATCCCCGCCTCGATCGACGACGTCGAGAGCGAGGATGAGAGTGATACGAACACCAACTCCGACACCGGCTCGGACACCGAAGACGAAGGGGAGGGCTGATCCATGCGATTCGGCGTCCGTGAATTGGTCCTGCTGGTCGTGCTGATGGCCCTGCCGCTCTCGAGCTGGTGGCTGGTCTTCCGCCCGAACAACGAGAAGATCGAGCAGGCCGAGCTCGAGATCGAACACAAGCGAGAGATGCTCGAGAAGCTGCAGACGGTCACGAGCCGCAGCGACTCGCTCGAGGCGGCAACGCAGGAGATCGAGGCCGGCATCAACGCCATCGAGGCGCGGCTGCCCAGCGATCGCGAGATCGACAGCGTCGTGCGTCAGGTCTCGGCCCTCGCGGTCGAGAGCGGCCTGAACCAGCCCGGCATGGTCTCGCAGCCGCCGGTCCGGGGCACGCTCTACATGGAGCAGCCCATCGAGATGACACTCTCGGGCGACTTCAAGGGCTTCTACGAGTTCTTGCTGGCCCTCGAGCAGATGCCGCGGATCACACGCATGCCAGGCATGCAGATCGAGCGCTCGAAGGACGTTGACGGGCATCTTCAGGCCGAGTTCATCCTGAACATCTACTTCGAGAGCGAGGAAGACCAGTCATGAGCTTTGCAGACTTCGATGAATCGCTCGGCACCGGGCAGCCCGGCGACGAGGGCGGCGTCTTTACCCCCGCGCTCGCAAAGATCCAGGCCGGCGGCGAGGACGCCGCGGCGGTTCCCGTCGCGCACCGGTCGGCCACGAAGCAGTACATGCTCGTCGGCGGTGTGGTCGCCGCGGGCATCGGCGTGCTGATCTTCCTGCGCATGCAGGGTGTCGGCGCCGGGCTTGCCAGCGCCGGCGATGAGGTCAACATCGAGTATCCCATCGACGCGCCGACCAACGTCAACACGGAGCGGCGTCAGCGCGATGTGCTCGACGCGCTCGCGATGTCGGGTGAGATCGCGCAGGTGCCGTCGGAGCAGATCCAGCAGAACCCGTTCGAGCTCGAACCGATCACAACGACCGAGGAGCAGCGCCTCGCCGCCGAGGAGCAGGTGGAAGAGGTTCCGCAGGGGCCCACGCCCGAGGAGCTGCGTCTCGCCGAGCTGGACGAGATCGCCGCGACACTCGAGCTCGGCACGGTGATCTCAGGCCGTATCTCGCTCGCACGGATCAACGGGAAGACCTACCGCATCGGCGACACCGTCGCCGGCGAGTTCCGCGTGACAGCCATCAACCCAGACCGGACCGTGGAGATCAAGGCGGACGAAACGACGTACGTGCTCGAGATGACCAGCCGCTAGAGGCGCGCTGCTCGTCGAACCGGAGTGAGAGAATCCATGTCGGCAGGCAACATCGACGACATCCTTGCACGCATCCAGCGGCTCGAATCGGCAACGGTTCCGAAGCCGGCGACGCCCACCGAGAAAGACGAATCAGCGTCAGATGCCGTATCGGCTGACGACGATACCGACATCTTGACACCTGAGACGTACACCGAGGCGGAAGCGCCGCCCTCGGCCGACAACGCCATGGAGGACGTCGGCGTCGAGCTCCAGCCGCCAACGGCCGACGAAGCCGATGATGACGATCTGTTCTCGTCGGACGAGTCCGACGGCGGGCCGGCCATGTCGGCGATCGTGCCGCCGGCCCCGGTCGGTCATGCGTCGTCAAGCGAGCCGGACTCCGATGAAGCACCGGAGTTCCAAGCCGATGCTCAAGAAGACCCCGACGCAGACATCGAGTTTGGGCTCGATCGACAGTCCGAGTCTGACACAACAGGCTCGGACGCGGCAACCGAGCCCGAGGATGCAGCGGAGCAGGTGCAGGAAGGTCCCACGGAATTCGATCCGTCAACTGCGCAGTCTGAGCAAAGTGCCGAAACATGCGAATCGTCGTTCGACGGCTCATCGCCGATGGCGGACATCGCGCCGCCCGAGGATCCGCCCGAGCACGTTGATGAGGATGATCTCGGCGCATCGACCGCGGATGCCGAGGACGACGCCCGGCCCCAGTCTGTTCATGCGTCCGTGATCGAGTCGGTTGATGAGCCCTCAGACGACGATAAGCCGACCGAGCCCGCGGTGCAGGGCGACGGCATGATCAGCATCAACCCGGGCGGCGCGAACGCCTCGGGCATGAGCGATCTGTTCACGCCCGACAGCGCCACGCTCGACACGGTCAAGCGTTCGCTCGCCGACGACCTCGCCGACGCCGGCATCAGCCGCGAGCAGGTCGCCGCCGCCGAGAAAGTCGCGGCATCGACGCCGGGCAAGGACGTCGCGATCGTCCTCATCGAGCAGGGTGTGGACGAGGTCGCGGTGCAGGGTGCGCTCGCCCGCCACCACGGCCTGCCCTTCGAACGCATCGATCAGACCGTCGGCCTCGACGGCGCGTTCGACGGGGGCATGCTCCAGCGGCTCGGCATCCCGTTCTGCGCCGAGCACAAGGTCTTGCCGCTGCGCATGGAGGGCAAGCGCGCCATCATCGCCAGCGCCCGCCCCGACATCGCCTTCGAGCTCGACGAGATCCGCCGCCGGCTCAACTGCGGCACGCCCAAGATCGTCCTCACCACCGAAGAGGACATCATGCAGGCCCTGGAGGTCGCGGGCCACGGCTCCGAGCAGCAGGCCGAGCAGGAACAGGTCGACCTGAACTCGATCCTCGAAGAGGTCGACGAGAACGACGTCACCGTCGAGAAGAACGAGGACCAGACGGTCGACCTCGAGCAGAAGGCCGGCGAGAGCCCGGTCATCCGCTACGTGAACTACATCATCCAGACCGCCGTGAAAGAGGGTGCATCAGATATCCACATCGAGCCGGCCGAGAAGAAGATCACGGTGCGGCTCCGCATCGACGGCGTGCTCTACGAGTCGATGAACCCGCCCGCCAACATGGCCGCCGCGATCACCAGCCGCATCAAGATCATGGCGAACCTCGACATCTCCGAGCGCCGCATCCCGCAGGACGGCCGAATCCGGGCAACCGTCCAGGGCCGCAAGCTCGACCTTCGTGTGTCGACCCTGCCCTGCGGCTACGGCGAGAAGGTCGTCATGCGTATCTTGGATACCAAGTCGATCAACGTGCAGCTCGAGGACCTGGGCTTCGACGAAAACACGCTCGAGATCTGGAAGCACCAGGTCAAGCAGCCCCACGGCATCGTGCTCGTCACGGGCCCGACCGGTTCGGGTAAGACCACCACGCTCTACTCATCGCTCCGCCAGCTCGACAAGAACAAGCTCAACATCTCCACGGCCGAGGACCCGATCGAGTACCACCTCGACGGCATCACGCAGACCCAGACGCACGAGAAGATCGGCATGACCTTCTCGAAGGTCTTGAAGGCCCTGCTGCGTCAGGACCCCGACGTGATCATGCTGGGCGAGATCCGTGATATGGAGACGGCGCATATCGCCGTGCAGGCCGCGCTCACGGGCCACTTGGTGCTGTCCACGCTCCACACCAACGACGCGCCGAGCTCGGTGACGCGACTGGTCAACATCGGCCTTGAGCCGTTCCTTGTTGGCGCCGCGGTGAACGCCGTGCTCGCTCAGCGACTCGTGCGGCGTCTCTGCAAGCACTGCAAAGAGCTGCGGGATCCGCCGCCGGAGCAGGTCGAGTTCCTCGAGCTCTCGGGCATCATCGGCCAGCAGGTCTACATGCCCGTCGGCTGCGAGAAGTGCCGCCAGGGCGGCTACTCGGGCCGGGTCGGCATCTACGAGCTGCTGGCGGTCGACGACCAGCTGCGCGACGTGATCGCCCGGAACCCAAACGTGTCCGAGTTCCGCCGGATGTGCCTCGAGCGCGGCATGCACAGCCTCCGCCAGGACGGCATGGCCAAGGTCGCCGAGGGCCTGACCACGGTCGCCGAGGTACTGCGTGTGACGTCGGATTAAGCCCGAACCGCTTAATCCAAACAGACTGCCATCAGTTACCCGTGTTTGCACGATGCGGACCGACGCCCTTGCGTAGGAACGCGCCACCCGGCATACTGCCACTCAAAGAGTAGATTTCGATGAGTTTCTCGACTGTCATAGCCGTCGAGCGAGAGGCTCTATCGGAAAGGGTGGATCGTGCGTCAAATGATTTGTGTGTTCGTCGCGGCGTGTGCTGCCGGCGTGGGTGGGTTGGCGTGTGGGCAGGATCGGCAGCCGGACCCGCTGCTGCCCACGCGCCAGGCCGACCTGTTCGCCGATGCCGAGCGGCGATCGCTGCTCCGGGCCAACCAATCCGGGCACGACGGCCGGTTCTTCATCCAGTCCGCCGACGGTACCAAGCGGCTCAACATCGGCGGCTACGCCCAGATCCGCTACTACGCTAACTTCGTCGACGACACCCCGACGCAGGACACGTTCGAATCGGGCTTCCAGGTCGAGCGCACGCGGCTTGTCTTCTCCGGCCAGGTCGCCGACGGCACGACGTTTCTCATCCTGCCTTCCGCGGGCCGCAACGGCACGTTCGGTCTGCTCGATGCCTGGATCAAGCAGGACCTGTCCGAAGTCATCGGCGATGGCTGGTCGATTACCGGCGGCCAGTTCAAGCTGCCGTTCTGGCGCGAGTGGCTCGTCAGCGAACGCTTCATCCAGCCCGTGGAACGCTCCACGCTCGCGATCGACTTCGCTTCGATCTACGGCCAGGGCGTCAAGCTCTCGTACTTCACGGGGCAAACGCTCTTCGAGATTGCGTATTCAGATGGCTTGCGCAGCCTGAACTCGCCGTTCGCTCCCGCGGGCCCACTATCCACTGACACCGAGTCCGAGGCCGGCGCGGTGACCGTTCGGCTGGAGTCGGCGCTCTTCGGCAACAAAGCCGACTTCACCGATCTGACCAGCCTCGGCACAGAGGAGCCGGGCCTGCTGCTCGGCGCGGCAACCCATTGGCAGGGCGAGACCCGCTCGTTGTTCGGCACCGAGATCAACAACCTCACTCAGGGAACCGTCGACATTAGCTACGAAGCGCCGGGCTACAACCTGTTCGGCGCGGCCGTCATCCGGCACATCGAGTTCCCCGGCGGCGGCGACGAAATCGACCTCGGCGCGCTCGCGCAGGCCGGCATGTTCGTGTCGGAGAACGTCGAAACATTCGGCCGCTACACCGTGCTCGTGCCCGATTCCGACGCGCCGGGCGACGACCCGTTCCACGAGGTGCTCGCCGGCGCAAACTGGTACATCGCGGGCCACGCGCTCAAGCTCACCGGCGATGTGCAGTACTTCTTCCAGTCGCCGGACGACACCACCGTTGTCGGCTTCGGCCCGAACCCCGGCACGGGCCTGCTCGACTCCGACGGCGGACAGCTGTCGGTGCGCCTCCAGCTCCAGTTCGTCTTCTGAACCGTTCACGCACGCCGCAGCAAAGGACACGCGATGCCAAACGATCCAACGCAAGACACAGGCCCGTCCGCGGCGCAGCGGTACTGGAAGACCAACATCAAGTACTTGACCGTGCTGCTCGGCATCTGGTTCGCCGTCAGCTACGGCTGCGGCATCCTCTTCGTCGATCAGCTCAATGAGTACCGCCTCGGCGGCGCGAAGCTCGGCTTCTGGTTCGCGCAGCAGGGCTCGATCTACGTCTTCGTCGCGCTCATCGCCGTCTACGTCGTGCTGATGAACAAGCTCGATCGCCGCTTCGGCTTCAGGGAGGATTGACCCAATGGATGTGCAAGCCTGGACCTTCCTGATCGTCGGCTTCTCATTCGCGATCTATCTCGGCATCGCGATCTGGAGCCGCGCCGGCAGTGCCGGTGAGTTCTACGTCGCCGGCGGCGGTGTGCCACCGCTCGCCAACGGCATGGCGACCGGCGCTGACTGGATGTCCGCCGCCTCGTTCATCTCGATGGCTGGCATCATCTCGTTCGGTGGCTACGACGGCAGCGTTTACCTCATGGGCTGGACGGGCGGGTACGTGCTGCTCGCCTTGCTGCTTGCGCCGTACCTCCGCAAGTTCGGCCGATTCACCGTGCCCGACTTCATCGGCGACCGCTGCTACAGCAACTTCGCGCGTGTCGTCGCGGTGCTCTGCGCGCTGTGCGTCAGCTTTACGTACGTCGCCGGCCAGATGCGGGGCGTCGGCGTCGTCTTCAGCCAGTTCTTGCAGGTCCCGATCAACTGGGGCGTGGTCATCGGCATGGGCATCGTGTTCTTCTACGCCGTGCTCGGCGGCATGAAGGGCATCACCTACACGCAGGTCGCGCAGTACTGCGTGCTCATCTTCGCGTTCATGGTCCCCGCGATCTTCATGTCGCTGCTGCTCACGGGCACCCTCGTGCCGCAGGCCGGCTTTGTCGGCGACCTCGGCGGCGACGTCGGCACGCAGATCGCAGCCGATCTCGGCGCGGTCGGCGGCGAGAAGATCGCTTTGCTCGACGCGATCGACAAGATCAATACCGAGCTCGGCTTCAATGCCTTCACCGACGGGAGCAAGTCGCGTCTCGACATCTTCATGATCACCATCGCGCTCATGGTCGGCACCGCCGGCCTGCCGCACGTGATCATCCGCTTCTACACCGTGCCCAAGGTCCGCGACGCCCGCATGAGCGCGTTCTACGCGTTGCTCTTCATCGCGATCCTCTACACGGCCGCCCCCGCGGTCGGCGTGTTTGGCCGCATGAACCTCATCCACACCGTCGAGCACGCGTACTACGACGCCGAGCTCGCCAAGAGCGAGGAGGACAAGGTCATCCCCGAGTGGTTCCGCGAATGGGAGACCACGGGTCTGCTCGCATGGGTTGACAAGAACGACGACGGCCGCGTCGACTACCTCAAGGGCCGCGTCTTCGCAGACGGCGGCAAGGACAAGCCTGCGTTCGCAACGAGTGAAGAGGATGGCACGCCCCTTCGCGGCGTCCACGGCCAGCGCGTCGTGACCAATCCGCCCTCGGAAACCCCGAACGAGCTCTACGTCGACCGCGACATCATGGTGCTCGCCAACCCGCAGATCGCCAACCTGCCCAACTGGGTGATCGGCCTGCTCGCCGCCGGCGGGCTCGCCGCTGCGCTTTCAACCGCCGCCGGGCTGCTCATGGTCATCTCGAGCGCGGTCAGCCACGACCTGCTCAAGGGCGTGATCAACCCCAAGGTCACCGAGAAGCAGGAGCTGTGGGTCGCGCGGGGAGCCGCGGCCGTCGGCGTGTTCGGCGCGGGCTACTTCGGCATCAACCCGCCCGGCTTCGTCGCCGAGGTCGTCGCGCTCGCGTTCGGCCTCGCCGCGAGCACGTTCTTCCCCGCCATCCTGCTCGGCATCTTTAGCAAGCGCGCCTCGCGCGAGGGCATCGTGGGCGGCATGCTCATCGGCATCGCCTACACGCTCACCTACATCGTGATGTTCAAGTTCACCTGGGCCGACGGCCTGCTGCAAGTCGTGTCCGGCTGGGAGCCGGGCCAGAACAAGGCCGACTACTGGTTCCTCGGCATCAGCCCCGAGGGCATCGGCTCCATCGGCATGCTGGTGAACTTCGCCGCCGCGATCGCGATCAGCAAGCTCACGCCGCCGCCGCCGCAGGAGATCCAGGACCTGATCGAGAACATCCGCGTGCCGAAGGACGCGGGCGAAGCGCACGAGATGCAGCTGCCACCCGCCACGGCCGACGACATCTAAACTGACGCGAGGAGCACATCATGACAACCGACGCATCCGCCACCTACGCACCGTCATCGGCCGGCGATATCGGCACGCCCCGCTGGCTCATCTCGTCGATGGACGAGTACAACACGCTCTACAAGCAGTCGATCGACGACCCCGACACCTTCTGGGCCAACGCCGCGGGTGAGCTGCACTGGTTCAGCCCGTGGTCCAAGGTCTGCGAGTTCGAAGCCCCCGACGCCAAGTGGTTCGTCGGCGGCACGACCAACCTCTGCTACAACTGCGTCGACCGCCACGTCGAAGCGGGCCACGGCAGCCAGATCGGCATCGTCTGGGAAGGCGAGCCGATGGATGGCGGTTCTCCCGAGGTCCGCAACCTCACCTACGCCGAGCTTCAAGAGCACACCGCGAAGTTTGCGAACGTGTTGAAGTCCAAGGGCGTCAAGAAGGGCGATGTTGTCACGATCTACATGGGCATGGTCCCCGAGCTCGCGATCGCCACGCTCGCCTGCGTCCGCATCGGCGCGGTCCACAGCGTCATCTTTGGGGGTTTCAGCTCGAGCGCCATCGCCGACCGCGTGCTCGATGCTTCGAGCAAGGTCATCGTCACCTGTGACGGCGCGTGGCGTCGCGGCTCGGTCGTGCCGCTCAAGGCCAACGTCGACGAGGCGGTCAAGTCACTCGGCGAGCAGGGCCACATGCTCGACGCGTGCGTCGTCGTCAAGCGCTGCGAGAACGATGTCGCCATGTCATCACACGACAGCTGGTGGCACGAAGACATGGCAACCGCCAACACCGACTGCCCCTGCGAGCCCGTCGACTCCGAGCACATGGCCTTCCTGCTCTACACCAGCGGCAGCACCGGCAAACCCAAAGGCATCCAGCACACCACCGGCGGGTACATGGTCTACACGTACCTCACCAGCAAGTACGTCTTCAACCTCATCCCCGATCTCGATGCGCCGAAGCGTGACACACAAAGCGGCCAGCTCTACTGGTGCACCGCTGACGTCGGCTGGATCACGGGCCACTCCTACATCATCTACGGCGTCATGGCCAACCGCGTCCCCACGCTCATGTACGAGGGCGCACCCAATCACCCCGATGCATCCCGCTTCTGGGACATGGTCGAGCGGCACAAGGTCACGCAATTCTACACCGCGCCCACCGCCATCCGCGCGTTCATGAAGTGGGGCGATGAGCACGTCGAGAAGCACAACCTCTCGTCGCTGCAAGTCCTCGGCACCGTCGGCGAGCCGATCAACCCCGCCGCGTGGGACTGGTACCGAAACAAGATCGGCCGGGGTGTCTTGCCCATCGTCGACACCTACTGGCAGACCGAGACCGGCGGCCACATGATCACGCCGCTGCCGGGCGTCACCGATTGCAAGCCCGGCTCGTGCACGCAGCCCTTCTTCGGCATCGACGCGGCCGTCGTCGGCACCGACGGCACCGAGAAGCCGCGCGGCGAAGACGGCCTCATGGTCGTACGCAAGCCCTGGCCCTCCATGCTCCGGGGCGTCTACGGCGACCGCCAGCGCTTCATCGATACCTACTGGTCCACCGTCCCCGGCTTCTACACCGCCGGCGACGGCGCGAAGCGCGACGAAGACGGCTGCTTCTGGATCACGGGTCGCATCGACGACGTGATCAACGTGTCCGGCCACCGCCTCGGCACGATGGAAGTCGAGAGCGCGCTCGTGAGCCATCCGGCCGTCGTCGAGGCCGCCGTCGTCGGCATGCCGCACGAGATCAAGGGCACCGGCATCGCCGCCTTCGTCTCGCTGGGATCGGGCACGAACGCCGATGACGACCTGAAGAAAGACCTCCGCAACCACGTCGGCAACCAGATCGGCGCCATCGCCAAGCCCGACCAGATCCGCTTCACCGATGCCCTGCCCAAGACCCGCTCCGGTAAGATCATGCGGCGTCTGCTGCGTTCGATCGCCGCGGGCGAGACCGAGGTGAAGCAGGACACGACGACGCTGGAAGACTTCAGTGTTGTCGCGAAGCTGCAGGCGGAGGACTGACCAATGGTGAGTCGCGTTGTTGCGGTAATGATGGTTCTGCTGTGCTGCGTCGGGTGCAGCCAGCGCCGGGCTATCGCAGTGAACGAGTTCGCGGCCGAGTCGGCGAACACCCTCCGCGCAGCCGCGACGATGGAGGAGCGGATTCTGCTCGCCGAGCTGCCGGCGGAGAACCAGAAGCAGGCGCTCGCCACCACGCGGATGATCAGAAACTCGGTCAAGGACGTGGACGAGATCATCGATGCGCTCGCATCGACCGACTTCGATCCGGAGAACGTCGTCCGCCTCGAATCGTCGTTCCGGACGATGTACCGCCACATGCAGGCGACGCTCGAGCAGCCGCCGGCAGTCTTCGCGACCCGCGGCTTCGACGCTGAGGAGTTCAAGCAGTGGGAGTCTCAACTGGACGCGATGCTCCAAGCGGCCAAGAGTCTGCGATGATTGCCGCTCAGTTGCGCAGTGCGTTCGTCATACTGCTTGCCTTCACGCTGATGAGCGCCACAGGCTGCGCGTCCCGCCGGGGCGTCGACTTCGCTGGTATCGCGGAGCAGTCGACGGCGACGCTCAGCGATATCACCAGTCTGGAAAATCGAATCTCCGAGAGCGACTACACGGACGAGGGCAAGAGCGAGCTGGTGCAGCGCACCACCCGGCTCCGGGCGATGACGCTCGGCATTGACATCGCATTGATCGCCGCAGCGGGTCGGCAGTACGACCAGCAGCGGAGCCAGCAGATCAATGCCGCCGCCGAGATCGCTCACCGGCATCTTCAGTCATTCATCAATCGCCCGGCCGATCTCTTCGCGCGGTCGGCACTGACCGCCTCCGAATGGAGCGCGTTCGAATCCCGGGCCGATGCGCTTCTCATGAGTCTTCAGGAGCGGATCGAGCAATGAGGCGTGCCCCTTTCGCAACCGCGTGTGCTGCCGTCTCTCTTGTCCTTGTTGGCTGCGCCGGCCGACAGGTCGAGGGCTGGTACGACGCATCCCGCGGCGCCGATCTTCGCAATTACGAGGGCATTGTCGCCGCCTCGTCGTACGAGCCGAAAGACGAAGCCCTCGCCGCGATGCGAGGCCTCGGCGCGATCGCCCGCGCCCGCTACCAGCTCGATCATCTGTCCGCCAATGAGCGCGGCTTCAAGCGGGCAACAGACGACTGGGAACGGATGACGATCGACATGCTCGAGGCCTACGGCATTGTCACGCGGCTCTCGGCGCTGCCCATCGAACGCCTGGCTCGGGGCGAAAGGGACAGCGAGATCGCCGACGGGCTTGCGGAGGTGCGCCGCATCATCGGCCGATGGGGTGGTGCGCCGGTCCCGACCCAGGGCACGCGCCGCATCAGGCCGTAGCGGGCCGTATCATCGCACCATGAAGTCTCACGCCACCGCGATTGTTCTCGCCGCACTCGTTCTCGCTCTGCCTGGCTGCGCGGCCGCGGTGGTCGCGGCAGGAGCCGGGGCGGGCGCTTACGCGATCTTCGAGGGCGATATCGAGCGGCAGTTTGACACCGATATCTCGACCGTGTGGTCCGCGGTGAGAGAGGCGACGGCGGAGCTCGGCCTCGAAGTCACGAACGACGAGTTCGACGGTCTTGAGGCGAGCATGTCCGCGCAGCGGACCGACGGCCAGATCGTGCGCATCAGGGCCGAGGGGAAGGGCACCGCGACGACCCGGCTGAAGGTCCGCGTCGGCGTGACAGACAAGAGCAAGAGCCGGACGATCCTGCGCCGCATCGAGATGGGCATGCCCCCCGGCACACCGCCGAGCCGCGACGTCTAAGGGCGCGTCACGGGCAGAGCGTCGGGTCGTCCATGCATTCCCGGCAGTCGTCGTAGCTCGGGCTGGTCACACGCCGCCACCACGTGTAGTCGCGGTCGTTCCACGTGTTCACATCGCGGATGGCTTCGGAATCGACCAGATCGACGTGGCCGTCGAAGAAGAGACAGTTCGGGCCCCGGTCATACCACTCGGGCGCGACGCGGGCCTCCACACTCGTCTCGAGCAGGTGGTTCACCTGCCACACGTCATAGAAAAACTCGACCTCAAAGTCGGCCGTGTCCTCGAACTCTCGGTTCGAACCCGGGATGTTTCGGATGAACCTGCCGTCCTCGTCGGGGCTGAGGTTGGTGAGGTAGATCGTCTTCGCCGTGAACGCGACGCTGCTGAGCTTGGTCGCCGGCTTGGCCCGTTCGAGCCGCCGCGTGTTGACGGCGGCCACCCGCCCGCTCTCGATGAACGTGAACGCGTTGACGACATAGTTGAGCGGGTGGTCATCGCGGGGCCTCGCCGGATCCTTGTAGATCTCCATGCCGTCGAACACGTCGTTGCCCTCGGTCACGAACTTGTCCTCGGGTGCGTAGCCGTCGCCGTCGAGGAACGGGCGGAACGCCGACGCCCATCCGGGCCGCGATGCGCAGGGGCCGCCGTCGGTCCCGCCGCCGGAGCTCTCACGCGGCTGATACCCGTCGTATTCCTCCGCGTAGAACGCCGCGCCGATGCCGATCTGCCGCTGGTTGCTGGCGTCCACGACGCGCTGCGAGCTGCGTCGCGCCTTGGCGAGGGCGGGCAGCAGAATGCCGATCAGCAGCGCGATGATCGCGATGACGACGAGCAGCTCGATGAGCGTGAACGCGGTGCGCTCGCCTCGTGCCTTTCGAAGGAGTGTGGCCATCTCGTGTCCCTCGCCTGACGGTCGCGGTCGCCCCGTCAGTCCTCTGTCTGGCCCGCTGCTTTGCCGAGCAGGAGCAGCCTCTGCAGCGACCCGAGCGCTTTACGTTCGAGCTGCCGCTCGGACAGCCATTGCAGGCCCGCCGTGTCTCGCGGCGGTTCGTCCGATCGGAAGGCCGACACATGAAGCGTGCGGTGCGATGTTTCCCACACGAGACCCCTCGGCACCGCATCATCGCGGGAAACGGATGCTGACGCAAGCCCGAAGTGCTTGGCAACAGCCGACTTGCGGATCGGCCTGTCGCTTTCGAGGGTCGGCGGCTGCCAGATGCCCGCCCACAGCCCCGTTTCGGGCCGCCGCTCAACGAGTACTCGGCCGTCCGCGTCGCGCACGGTGACCGCCGCCATGTGCACCGTTTGCTTCGCCGCGGACCGCTTCGGTCTCGGGATCTCGTTCTGCCGACCGTCGCGACGTGCCGCGCACGCGACCGAAAGCGGGCACCTGTCGCACGACGGAGACCTCGGCGTGCACACGAGAGCGCCGAGCTCCATCATGGCTTCGTTGAACGTCCCTGCTGATACGCCCGGTGTTCTTGACCTCGACGCGGTCAGCACCAGCTCCCGGGCGCGTTCCCAGCAGAACGATGTGGTCTCCGATGACTTCGGATCGAGATCCTCGCCTTCCAGCCGCAGCAGCACGCGAGCGACATTGCCGTCAACGATGGCGGCCGGTGCGTCGAACACGATCGACGCCACAGCGCCCGCGGTGTATCGCCCGACGCCCGGCAGTGATTCGAGATCTTCGACTCGGTGCGGAACCGCCCCGAATCGGCCGACGATGTCCTGCGCACACCGGTGCAGGTTTCTCGCTCGGCGGTAGTAGCCCAAGCCCGACCAGAGCGCCAGCACGTCATCGAGCGGCGCGGCGGCGAGCGCCTCGACCGTCGGGAAGCGGTCGAGAAACTGACCGAATCGTTCTTCAACGCGAGCAACCTGCGTCTGCTGGAGCATGATCTCGGAGACCAGCGAGCGGTATGGGTCACGCCGTCCGGCTTCGTCGGTCTCGCGCCAGGGCAGATCGCGGCGATGCTCCGCGAACCACGCGCACAGGTCCCGGGCGATGCGTCGGTCACGCCCGGCCCGCCCGCCGCTACTCGGCATCACGGAGCACTCGCTCGCACACCGACTTGATCGGACGCCAGTCGGCGTCGGGCAGCTTGTTCACCGAGAGCCAGTCGCCGTTGATCAGCACCGCCCGCACGCCCCCGGTGTCGAAAATCGGTCCGGCGATCGGGTCGCCCGCCGCATCGGCCGCGCTGAGGAACGAACGGGGCCGATCGGAGATCGGGCCGTCCAGCATCAGCTTGAGCGCATCAGGGTTCGGCGTCGGCTCGTAGCGAAGCACACTCGGCATGCCGGAGCGTATCGCTCGGCGACGCCGTAGACTCGCAGGAACGTGAACCAGCTTGAAGGCATCACAGATCTCATCGACCGGCTCGGCGCGTACCCGTGGTGGGAGGTGCTGGCCGAGCTTGTCGTTATCTGGCTTGTCGTGTTCGTCGCGTTTCGGTTTGTCCAGGGCACGCGGGCCGCCGGGGCGATCAAAGGCATCCTCGTTGTCGTCATTCTCGTCTCGCTCGGGGCCCGCATTGTCTCCGGCGAGACGTTTGCGAGGCTGGGGTTCCTGTACGACCGCTTCCTCGGCATCGCGACCATCGCGCTCGTCGTGATTTTCCAGCCGGAGCTGCGGCGTGCGGTGATCCGCCTGGGTGAGACACCCTTCTTCCGGCAGTCCCCGAAGGACATCGAGTATGTCGTGGAGCAGACCTCGGAGGCGTGCACGTACCTCTCCAAAGCACGATTCGGCGCCATCATCGTCGTCGAGCGACAGGTCGGGCTGGAGGGCCTGACCGAGGGCGGCACGCCGCTCCGCGCCGAGCTCACGGCCGGGCTCCTGCAGACGATCTTTTACCCCGGCACCGCGCTGCATGACCTCGCGGTCATCATCCGCGGGCGGGTCATCCACGCGGCGGGCGTGCAACTCCCCCTGGCCGAGCCGCAGGACATGCCCGACCCGACGCTCGGGTCCCGGCACCGGGCGGCGGTGGGGATTTCCAAGGAGTGCGACGCGCTGGTGATCGTGGTGAGCGAAGAGACGGGGCTCCTGCGACTCGCCGAACGCGGCAAGCTCAGCCCGGGCTTCACGCCCGGTGTCTTCCGTGCGCAGCTCAGAGCCCGGCTTGAACGGAACCCGGAGATCGCTGACGAGGACTCCGCGGGGCGGCAGGAAGAGGACGCCGTCAGGCTCAAGGGAACGATCAGCGACAACGCCGAACGCGAGGCGGATGCCGGCACGCAGGACGCCGATCGCCGGGAGAAACGAGCATGAGCGCCCGCGTGCTTTCGCAGCTTCGGACGTTCGGCATCGTCAGCGTTCTCGCGGCGCTCGTCTGGGTCGTGGCCGAGAGTGAGAGCCTCGCGGACGAACGGTTCGAGGCGGCGGTGAGCCTGCTCGGCGATGACCAGGCCGGATTGATCATGGTCCCCGTCCGCCGCGAGGCGTGGACCGGCCGCGTTGTCATCGACCTCGCCGGCGGCGCCGCGGCGATCTCGCGTCTCCGCGAGCCGCTCCGGGCCGGCTTTGTCCTCGAGCCCGGGCAGGGCGCGGTGCCGATCGAGCCAGGTCGGCACGTTCTCGACCTCACCGCCGCGGTCCGATCGCTGCCCGCCTTTCAGGGTTCGGGGATCAGCATCGTCTCGGTCGAACCAGAGCAGATCGAGGTCGAGATCGTTCGTCTGATCACGCGTGATATCGATATTGCCGTGAGGCTGCCCGAGGGGCTCGACGTTTCATCGGTTGTCGCAGAGCCGCGCCGCGCGAGGCTGACGTATCCGGATACAGCGGCCGCGGCGATCGACCGCGGCGCCGAGATTATCGCCGAGGTCTCCGCCGCGCAGTCCGACAATATCAGCGTGGGATCCCGGTCGGTCATCCGCGATGTGCCGCTGCTTCTCCCCGATGTGCTCACGGGAAACGCGTTCGCATCGGTGGAACCGGCCAGCGTCAGCGTGATCGCGACGCTCGAGCAGCGCGAGGACTCGGTGACGCTCGACGCCGTCCCGGTCCGCATCCAGCGCCCGGCTTTCCAGGCCGAGCGTTGGATCGTCCGCGTGGACGAGGCCGACCAGCTGCTCTCCGGGGTGGTCGTCACCGGGCCGAGTGATCTGATCGCACGGATCCGATCGAATGAACTCCGGATCTTCGCGACCGTGAGCCTCACGCCCGACGATCTCGACAGCCTGATCGACGAGAAAGCGGTGACTTTCGGCGAGCTGCCCACGCCCCTGCGCTTCGAGACAGAGCAGACCGTTGTCGGTCTGCAGATCGAGCCTGCCCCGGTCGAGTAGCGATCACGCCTTTGCGGCGAGGACACTCCGCTCGGCGAACCGTGTGCGAGCCTCGGGCGGGCAGCCCTCCATATCACGCGCCAGCCGCTCGCGTTCGGCACGATCGACGCGATCAAGAACCCCGAGCGCCGTGTACACCTGGAGAATCGAATCGGCCTGCAGCCCCCGATACACGACATCCGAGTCGATGATGGCGCACCCGAGGATGTCTTCGAGCATGCGCTGGGTGTACTCGGGCCGTTCAGTTGCCGTCGACTGAGTGCCGTACTGGCTCAGGTTGGACGCGAAGATGCCCGCAGCGCTCACCGGCAGGAAGTCCTCGTACCTGAGGCCCTCGTATGCGACATATCCGCACCGCACCAGCTCAAAGAGATCGATGGTTTCGATCGCCGATGCGGCCGAAAGTCCGCTCTCGGTCGGCTCGAACCGGCCGTACACCAGACCCTGCTCCAGCAGCTCACGCAGCGTTTTCGGGAATGGCGAAAAGCACTCGGCCTGCATGCGCAGATACGCGTCGAAGTCGTCCTTTACCAGCGAAGGGCTCTCCGCCTTGGCCTCCTCGACCCGCGCGAGGCAATCGTCATACAACGCACGGCCACGCGGCGTCGTCGCGTAGAAGCGCTGCTCGATCTCACCGAACCGAGCCGTGTGCTCGACCGTTCGCTCGCCGCCATCGGCATCCGTAAAGCTGACGGGCTCGGTGAGCGCCTTGTACGCGTCCTGACGCAGCAGCAGCGGGGTATCGACGGCAGGCCCTTCTGTATGGTCCTTGAACCCGTTGTGCGCGAGCAAGCTGAGGTCGAGTTCCGGCACCTCAAGCCGTGCGAGCAGCTCATCGACCAGCTTCTCGATTGTCCCGGGAGCGGGCGTGGCTCGCGCGTACGACTCGACCTCGGCCCGCGTGAGATGCTTGAAGCACAGCCGAAGAAAGTCGCGATCGCCGGTTGCTTGAAGACGCTCGAGTGCCCGGGTCGCCCGAGTCACGAACACGCCGCGGTCGATCTCACCGAGCAGGAACTTCATGGCAGACGTGTACAGGTCCATGCAGAACGTGTTCGGCGTCAGGTGGTTCAGATGGTGCGCACGGAAGCAGGCGACGTCCGCCGCGATCTTGAACCCCGCTTTGCACAGGTGCTCGTACAGCTCGGGATCGTGCGCGGCACCCGTCCACTTGAAGATCCGCTCGGTTCCCTCGGCGATGAGCGCTTCCGCGTCGTCCCAGGACAGCCCGCCGGCTGCCTCGGCCTTCTCGATCAGCCTTATCGCTCGATCCGAGAAGACCTGGCGCGTTTCCAGCAGCGCATCGACGCGGGCCTTGGTCTCGTCGTCGAAATAGCTCGTCTGCAGCAGCGACGTGAACACCCGGTGCTCGGGGTGCACGACGCTGCGGAACCCGGTCGCGATCACGGGCTGGCTCTTTGCGCCCACGCTCGTCATGTCATAGAAGTTATGCGGGTGCATCCCGAAGCACGCGAAGAACCTGCCGATCCAGCGGTACTCGTCCGCGCGCCCGATGCGGATGGCGCCGTGCCGCTCGCCGCTCGTTTTCTCGATCTGCCCGTCGCTGATCGCAAGGCCTTGGTGCATCGCCGACAGAAGATCGCACACGACCCGATTACAGGCATCGTTCACCGCCAGCGACTTATCGTACAGCGGCACTTCCCTGCCGAACATGAGACTGAGCTCTGCGAACAGCCGGTGCTGCATCGCAATCGGGTCGGCGAACGGCGGGTGGTGATCAGTCATCGGATCCTCCAGACAGATCATACAAGTGATCCGACCGCACGCGGCTCCGGTGACAGAAAATCGTGTGCATGTGAATCGCGAAACGTGCTATCAGACGCGAGCCACGGTGTCGAGTCGCGGATGTATGCGTCCGAGTCTCCGCAAGCAATGGGATTATCATAAAGTAATCCAAATTATGATTGGTCAAATGGATACAATATAAGTAAAATGTATGTGCCGCATGAATCATTAATCTGACACGAATCGCCATTGATCTTCCGGAAGAATGTGTCTCAGATTTCACTAGTGTTCCTTCCAGGGCGATATTCACATAGATGTTGCAGCGTATCGCTTGCACACAGCATCAACTGCCGCGCCGTAACCGCCCCCGAACAGTGCCGCATGAACGAGGAGCGGATAAACCTGGTACAGCGTGCAACGGTACGACCAGAACCCGTCGTCGATCGGTCGGTGCTCGTGGTAGCTCTCCCAGAACCCGGGCCCGAGGCCGCCCATGAGGTCGATGAAAGCGAGCTCGATCTCGGGATCGGCGAAGTACACAGCCGGGTCGATGAGCGCGGCCGGGGCGCCACCGTCCCAGAGGATGTTGCCCGCCCATAGATCCCCGTGGATGAGCGCTGGCGGGCTGGGGTTCGGCAGCAACACCGGCAGACGGTCGCACAGATGCCGAAGCCGATCGCGACAGCCGTCGGGCAGCGCGCCGCGTCGCTCGGCAAGTGTGGCCATGGGCATCATTCGGCTATCGGCGACGAAAGCCGGCCAATCGTGCGACCAATCGTTGGATTGCTCGAGCGGGCCGATGAGCGTGTCTCGCTCCAGCCCGTACCGGTCCGCGCGATGCGCGTGCAACGCCGCGAGAAGCCTCGCCAGCTCTCGTTCTCCCGGAGTCGATCGGCGTCCATCGTTCGGAATGAACTCCATGGCAAGCAGCGAAGTGGAAGCGTGGACGACCCGCGGGACACGCACACCCGCATGCATCAATCGCTTGAGCATGAAGCCTTCGATATTGAGCTTCGGTGATGTGCCGGAGTCGAACTTCACGGCCAGATCAGTGCCGTCATCGAATCGGACGCGGCAGACTTCCGCAATGCAGCCGCCATGGAGCGGCTGAATCGATACAGGCGGCTTCCCAAGCTGCTGTTCGATCTGCTGACGTTTCAAACTGTCCATGTCAACCATCGGACCTGCTGGGTCAGTTCAATCTAGCGACTCTGCAGCGTGCGTTACGCAACCCGAATCACCTCATTTTAGCGGGAGCTATGAACCGATGCCGCTGAACATCACAAGCCATTGCTCGCCGCGTGATGCCGAGGCACGTTCTGAAAGCCAACGTGTTTAGAGATCAGAGCCGCGAGTTCGAGCAGCGACTCGTCGGAGTGCGGCTTTCCGATCAACTGCACGCCGATGGGCAGCCCTTCCGCGCTCAGGTGCGACGGGATCGCCACGGCGGGCAGCCCGGCGAGCGGGACCGAGACGCTGAGCACGTCGGACAGATACATCTCCATGGGGTCGCTGGCCTTCTCGCCAAGACGCCAGGCCGGGGACGGAGAGATGGGAGCGACAAGCACATCGCATGTGTCGAGCAGGCGCATGTACGCGTTGTGGATGAGCCGCCTCGCTCTGCACGCGGTCTCGTAGTATTTGTCGGTGTACCCGGCCGAGGCCGCGAACGTGCCGAGCAGAATCCGTCGCTGCGCTTCATCGCCGAACGCCTCAGATCGGCTTCGAGTCACAAGGTCGTGCCACGAGGAGCCTTCGGCCGCTCGATAGCCGTACCTTACACCGTCGTATCGCGCGAGATTGCTCGCTGCTTCGACTGACGCGATGATGTAATACGCGGCGAGTGCTTCAGAGGCATAATCGAGCTTGAACGACGACAGCCGCCAGCCGCAGGCGCTCGCGGCCTTCTCGATGACCTCACGGCCGTGCACGACATCGGGGGTGCACGGCGGGGCGAATAGCTCCTCAAGCACACCGAGCCGCGTCGGTGAGGCTCCCGGCGCCGACGGCGAACGAAAGGAACTGGTCGCGTCGAACGGATCGACACCTTGGATGATCTTGAGCAGTTCCAGGAGATCGGAGCAGTCATTGGCGAGCGGTCCCACCGTATCCATCGAGGAGCAGTAGGCAACGAGGCCGTAGCGGGAGACCCGGCCGTACGTCGGGCGCAGTCCCGCGATGCCGCAGAACGACGCCGGTTGGCGCACCGAGCCGCCGGTGTCCGACCCGAGCGTCCACGGGCAGTACCCGGCGGCCACCGCGGCGGCCGAGCCACCGCTCGTCCCGCCCGGCACGAAATTCTTGTTCCAGGGGTTCGCCGTCCGGTGGAACGCCGAGTTCTCTGTCGAAGACCCGAACCCGAACTCATCCATATTGGTCTTGCCGAGCAGCAAGAGCTGGTGATCCTTCAAGCGCCCGACCACCGTCGCGTCGAAGGGCGATCGGTAGTGCTCGAGCATCCGCGAGCCGCAGGTGAGCCGCTCTCCTTGAACCGCGATGTTGTCCTTGACCGCGATCGGCACGCCCGCGAATCTCGGGAGCGTGTCGCCTCGGGCCCGGGCCTGATCGATACCCTCGGCCTGGCTGCGAAGCAGATCGCGGTCCGTGGTCGATAGAAACGCGCCGATATCGCCTTCGTGCGCGTCGATCGCGTCGAAGGATCGCTGCAGGGCGTCCATCGACGTCAGCTCGCGGGCGGCGAGCGACTCGGCGAGTTGGCGGGCCGTGGCTGGCATCCGGCCACTCTAGCGTGCGCGTGTGCGAAGTGGGGCCGACGGCGTGGGCGGTTCGGGCGACGGGGATCGGGCGGAAGCATCGTGCCCCGAGCTGCGGCATGTTTGATTTCTGATTCGATGACGGGCGATGCCGGTTGACGCATCCAAGGTCGAGAGGAGGGCACAATGGCCAGCAGATTGACCGTTAGACGCGCGATCGCATTTACGACGTGCATACTCGCCGCGCCGCTGTGCGTTGCCCAGCCGGTCGCCGATGAAACCGTCGAACAGGCGTGGGCGGAGTTCGAAAGCGTGTGGCAGTCGCTGCGAGCCGATGAGGCAACGTGGGACGACCTCCGTGCAGCGTACGACGCATCCATCGAAACGCTGCCCTTCGAGAGACTCAGCGCCGAGCAGCTCTCCGGGCTGAGCCGCATGACGTTCCAGTTCGGCAACGGCATGGAGCGTTCCCTCGCGAGGCTTCACGCGATCATCGAGAGCGATCCCGACGATCTGCACGGCAACCTCAAGCTCGCGGACCTGCTGTTCTGGGCGGGGCCCCTGGGCTACGACAAGCCCGTGGACGATTCGCGCGAGCGCATCACCGCACTGATCGACCGGGTGCTCTCTCACCCCGATCTCATCAGGACGATCGAGGACGGCAGCGCTGGGATGCTGCCCACCCTGCTCATGGCGTACGGCACCGAGCCCGAGGGCCTCGACGCACGCCGACGCGCTATCGAGCAGCTCGTTGGACTGATCGAGGCGTCCGATTCAGCCGACGGCAGCGTCGCCGTCGAGATCGGTGCGCGATGGAGCGATGTCAAGAAAACGGTTCTGAGCGAAGACCAGCTCGTCGCGATCCGTGCCACGCTGCTGCCCCGTATCCAGGCCGCGCTCCACGAGGCCGAGGCGGAACCGTCGCCCGATGTTGACACGCTGAACCTCATCAGCAGCGCCACCTCGGCGATCGGCATGATGACGAGTGCCGCGGCAACGCGCGATCTTGTTGGGTCGGCAGCGCCCGACCTATCGATCGCGTGGTCGTCGGACGACTCAATCTCGTCGCTCGCCGATCTGCGTGGCCGCGTGGTGCTTCTCGAGTTCTGGGTCACGGGCTGCGGTCACTGCATCGCCGCGCTGTCAACGATGCGGGCGCTCGCCGAACGCTATGAGGGCGGCGATGTCGTGATCGTGGGCGTCACAAGCCTGCAGGGGCGTCACTTCGAGCCGGGAACCGACGGACCCGCCGACTCGCGCGACGACCCGGCGCTCGAGTACGAGCTCATGGAGCGTTTCATCGCTTCGCAGGACGTCACGTGGCCGGTTGTCTTTACCGAAGAATCCGCATGGAACCCCGCCTATGAGGTCAGGGGCACGCCGCACATGACGCTGATCGACCCGGAGGGCAACATCGCCGCGAACGATCTGCACCCGCGGCTCGGGGTGGAGGCCAACAGCAGTCGCATCGATGCCGTGCTCGAAGCGTTCGAGCTCCCTCGACCGAAGCCCGAGAAATAAGCAGGGATGAGGGCGAGCGCTGCGAGGTGCCGTGCGTTGCGATCATGGGCCTTCGCTCGGCACGGTCGGGCGATTCATGCTCACCAACGTCGAGCATCCACCGCGCGGCTGGCTACGACTCTGGTAGGAAGTTACGTCGGCCGGGCCTCCTCGTGCTCTACAGTGCCGGGATGCGGGTTACGGTCTTCGGAGCATCTGGCAGAGTTGGTCGGCGGGTCGTGCGACAAGCCACGGCGAGGGGACACAGCGTCACGGCAGCCGTGCGGCCTGCCTCGGGGCATCTGGTTTCAACCGGCGATCAGACTCGTCTGTGTGTTTGTGATGTCTATGCGGGCCACGGAGTTGGCCAAGCGATCGAGGGTTGCGATGCCGTGATCTCTTGCCTGGGGATCAAGCGACGCAACCCGTACAACCCGTGGTCGCCCATCCGGTCGCCCGAGGACCTCACCGCGCGCTCGACAGCGAACATCGTCGCCGCGATGAAGACGCACGGTGTCCGAAAGCTGGCGTGCGTCAGTGCGGCAGGGGTGGGCGAGAGTTTCTCAAGCGTGTCCTTGCCCATCCGCTGGCTCATCCGATACACCAATCTCGCCCCCGCGTACCGGGACCTCGGCCGGATGGAGTCTGTTCTCACGGGCTCTGGAATCGAATCGACGGCACTGCGCCCAACAACGCTGCTCAGCGTGGGGCCATGCCGCCCAGCTCGCGAAGTTGGTGCCTACAAGCTGTGGAGCTGGATCCCAAGAGCGAGTGTTGCCCGATCGCTGATCGACGCGATCGAAGGCAGTGCCAAAGGCCCGTCAACGCTGCAGATCTCATAGGCGTTCCGATCGTCGCGAGTGGGTGCTGTCCAAGACTCGAGCACGCAAGGGAGCGAGAACTCCCCGAGCTGGACTCGAACCAGCAACCTAGCGGTTAATTCGCCGATGGCGGACTCGCTCTGCCGATGTTCTGCTGGTCCATCCACTCCCTGCCGACGCCTGTCTTCAGCCACCGCTCGCGCCGCATGGCGTCACCCCGCGATTCGTGGCTTTCGCAGTAGACCACGACCCACGGACCAGGGTTCCGGGACGTGAACTTCCGCGAATTGCGTGATGGATCGTTGTGCTCGCCGACTCGTCGCTCGAGATCGTCGGTCTGCCCGACGTATCGTTTGCCGCAGGTCCGGCTGAACAAGACATACACGGCGTAAGGCAAACTCCCCGATCGGAACCCTTTCAAAGGCGCAGATCAGGCGTACCGGGCCAATGGTGGCGGCTGAGTCGGGTTAACAGACGGCCGCTCCGACACGAACCGTCATCGCATAGCAGCATGAAGGCGAACTGGGTCGTACTCATCGATGTGGCACCAGCCTCGTTCGAGGAGCACCGGCACGCAGGGATCGGTGACGCGATACATGGCTTGAAGTCCGTCGCGCCGCTTGCCAACCACGCCGACCTCGGCCAGGCGTTGTAGTTGATTCGAGACGGCCTGGATGGTCATCCCGGTTTCTTCTGCAAGGTCGCCCACGCTGAGCTCCTCAACCCGAATCAGGGCGTGGAGCAGACGCAGCCGGGTCGGGTGGGCAAGGCTCTTGAAAAGCGTGCCCACCCTTTCGGCTTCAAGAGCACCGATGAGTGGACGGGCGGCCAGCGGCAATTTCGGACGGCAAGACTCCACGCGAGGCCCCTTCAATTCTGACCGATGCTGATCCGCGCTTGACTATTACACGATATCGTGTAATAGTCAAGGCGTCTCTGATCAGATCGACACACCCGTGAAACACCACCCGGCCATCTCGATCCTCCTCGCCCTCTGGTTTGGCTTGAGTGCCGGCCTTGGCCCGCGGTTCCTCTGCATCTGTTCTGACGGGACAGCGACCACTCAGTTCGGCGAGCAGTTTTGCTGCGACGATTTGGGCGGAGACTCGTGCCCTGTTCCTTCAGATCAGCACGAGAACTCGAACCTGTGCACGGTCTGCCCGGACGGCGGATGCCAATCCACTGCGATCGAGTCTGAGTCCATCGTTGCCGTTGACCGCTTTGAGAAAGACACGGAGGACAACTGGTCCCTGGATGGGCCGGACGATCCGCTCGTTCCGTGGTTCGAGTTTCTCGCGAATCGATCGGTAACCACAGCACACCTCTCCTCACCTCCATTTACGTCGAGCGTCGGGTTATCTGATTGCCATCTTCGCAGCGTGATTCTGCTCGTTTAGGACGACCTGGGATTCCGCGCGGTTCGTGTACCGCGTTCGTTCTTCCCAGAGGCTCGGCATGTGCCGGGCAACGTCTCTATCCGAGTGAAACACATGCGATCTGCTGAACCAAAGCTGTTGTGCTACTTGAGCGTGCTCATTCTGTTATGTGGCTGCGCGCCATCACCGTTCGACTTCGAGCTGCCCGCCGCAAGGCCCCTCCTACGGGACATGCCTCGCTACGAAGCACCGGCAGAGCCTGGGCAAGCCGCACCACGCTCCGATGTCGTCACAATTGGAGGGGAGTTGACCCTTCGCCAAGCTCTTGCAGCAGCACTCTTACGCAATCCGAAGCTCCGATCACTCGCATGGGAACCAAGGATTATCGAGGCGCGGCGGCTGCAAGCTGGCCTATTGCCGAATCCAAATGTCGGCGTCGAAGTGGAGGACTTCGCGGGCTCTGGAGCGCTAAGCGGCTTTGACTCTGCCGAGACAACCCTTGCATTTAGCCAGCTTCTTGAGCTTGGCGGGAAGCGAGACCGCCGTGTGCAAGCCGCTGAGGGGCAGTGGACTGTTGCTGCGCTCGACTTCGAAGCACAGCGGCTGGCCGTGCTCACCGATACTGCGTCTCGCTTTGTCCGGGTTCTGGAGCTCCAACAACGCGTCGAGTTCGCTATTCGTGCACAAGCACTCGCTGAAGAGAACCGTCGCGTGATCGATCGGCGTGTGCAAGCCGGTGATGTTTCGCCAATCGACGAGATCAAGGCCCGACTCGAAAGCGAGTCCGCCCGCATCGCCGCCGATCGGCTGAGTCGAGAGCTTGATGCCGCGAGGCGTGAACTCAGTGCCATGTGGGATGCGACGGAACCTGGATTTGAATTTGCTGTCGGGTCGCTGGATGACTTGATGCCTGTTCCGTTGCTCGATGCCCTGACGGAGCTTGTTGAGCATCATCCGGAAGTGCAGCGTTGGATCGCAGAGACCGAGCGGCGGTCATCGGTGGTCGCTCTCGAACGCGCCCAAGCGGTCCCCGATGTGACGGCAGGAGCGGGCATTCGGTACGTCGAAGAGACCGACGATGTCGGGCTCGTTGCGTCGTTCTCGGTGCCGCTGACGATTTTCGATCGCAACCAGGGTGGCATTCTGGCCGCTCGGCTTCGGGCGGCGCAGGCGATCGATGAGGGGCGGGCGTCCCGACGCGACCTCGCCACCCGACTTGTCCGAGCGCACGCACGCTTGACCGCCGCGTATCACGAAGCCAAGGCGATCGACGCCGCTCTTCTTCCCGCGGCCAACGCCGCCTACGACGCCACGCGTCGGGCGTACGACGAGGGCAAACTTCCGTACCTCGATGTTCTCGATGCCCAGCGCACTCTGTTCGATACCGAAACCCAACGGCTTGAAGCCCTCGCTGAGTATCACGCCGCGAAGGTTCAGGTCGAAGGCCTCATCTCGGAGCCGTTGAGCATCTCATCGCTCCGCGAGCGCTCTGACCACCACAATCAAGGAGACACACCGTGAAACTGTCACACGGCGTCATGCCACTCGTCTGTCTGTTCACAACGTCGTTCCTGCTTTGGGGGTGCGACGGCGAAAACGAAACGTCGTTGGCGTCCAACGGATCGCGATCATCGAATGCGATACAGGTTACTCACTCGCATGATGACGGCGATACCTGCTTCATTTGTGACGACACAAAGCGTCAGGCGGGCCGCCTGTGGTGTACTGAGCACGCCCGGTACGAGGACCGTTGCTGGATCTGCCAGCCGCAACTTGAGGACACATCCCGTCCGTATTGCGAGAAGCACTATCTGTACGAGGACGAGTGCCATCTCTGCGATTCAGCACTCGGTTCCTCAGGGAGCACCGTCGAGGAATCAGCCAGCGGTCTCCATGGACACAGTGCCGACGAGGCGTGCTTCATCTGTGACGCATCCAAGCGTGATGCAGGTCGCTTGTGGTGCTCTGAGCATGATCGCTATGAAGACCGATGCTGGATCTGTCAGCCACAGTTGGAGGACGCATCTCGGGCCTATTGCGAAGAGCACTTCCTCTACGAAGACGAGTGCCACCTGTGCAATCCCGTCTTGGGGGGCGGGGCCTCGGCTACGCCCTCGCGTGATGATGCTCCTGCACTCTTCTGTCACGAGCACGGCGTCGACGAGATCGAGTGTGGAATCTGCCAGCCTCAACTCGCAGAGACACTCCGGGTTGGCGATTCGCTGCTCGTCCGCATGCCATCAGCGAGATCGGCGGAGCTGGCCGGGCTCACTGTTGAGCGGCCAGATCGGGGCACTGCGTCAGCGTCAATAAGCCTATTGGGTGAGGTCCGCTACAACGGGAATCGATTGGCCAAGCTCACGCCGTTGGCTCCCGGCGTTATCACCGACATCCGGGTTGATGTCGGTGACCGCGCCGAAGAAGGGCAGGTTCTCGCGATCATCAACTCGGTGGAAGTCGCAAGGGCGAAGTCAGCGTATCTGTCAAAGACTGCAGAGCTCGAAGCGAGAACAACCGTGTTCGAGCGTGAGCAGAAGCTCGTCGACGAGAATATTGCGGCACGGCGAGACTTCCAGGATGCTCAGGCGGCCCTCAAGCTCGCGGAGCTTGAAGTGCGTCGCACCCACCAGCAGCTCATCAACCTCGGTTTTACCGAGTCGGAAGTCGCCGACATTGCGGTCGAGCAGTCATCGTCGTCCGACCTCTACGTCAGGGCACCCTTTGGAGGTACTGTCGTCGACCGGACCGCGGTGTTGGGTGAGGCCGCTGATTCGGAGGGCTCGCTCTTCGGGATCGCCGACCTGACGACCATGTGGATCGAAATCGCAGTCCCGGAAGAACGAGTGTTTCAGATCGAGCGCGGCGGCGAAATCGTCGCGAGCGTCCGTGCTCTACCCGAACTGAAAATATTGGGACAAATCACATGGATCAGCCCGCGCATCGATGAGCGTACGCGGATGGTTCGGGCCCGCGCGGTAGTCGCGAACGACCGCGGCATTCTTCGGCATGGCATGTTCACCGAGGTCGCCGCGATGATCGGTGGCACATCAAGCTCGTTGCTCGTCCCCGATGAATCGGTGCACGAGATCGACGGTGTACCGTTCGTGTTTGTGCGGCAGGAACCCGATCTATTCGCGGTCCGGCGCGTTGATGTTGGGCCGCACACGGCTTCCGGCACCATCGCCATTCTGGCGGGCCTCACGGAGGCCGAAGAAGTTGTGACCGGTGGCAGCTTCACCATGAAGACCGAATTCCTCAAGTCCCGCCTCGGCGCGGGATGCGTTGACGACTGATCCGGAGCTGTCATGCTGACCCGACTTATCGAAATCTCGCTCAGGAACAGGGTGCTCGTCATCCTGCTCTTTGCGATCGCATGCGCTGCCGGAATCTACCGGATGACGCAACTCCCGATCGACGCGTTCCCCGACACTACTCCGATCCAGGTGCAGATCAACACGGTTGCGCCCGCGCTCAGCCCGGAAGAGATCGAGCAACAGATCACGCTGCCTGTCGAGCTGTCGATCGGCGGCCTCCCGGGCCTCCAGAACGTGCGCTCCGTCTCGAAGTTCGGATTCTCACAGGTCGTGGCAACGTTTGATGATGACATCCGGATCATCGACGCGAGGCAGTACATCACCGAGCGGCTCTCGGCGGTTGAGTTGCCAGACGGCGTTGGAAGGCCGGAACTCGGACCGATCGCGACAGGTCTCGGTGAGGTCTTTCACTACGTAATCCGGTCGGAGACCGGTGAGCACTCCATCGAGGAACTCCGGACCATTCACGATTGGGTGATCAAGCCCGAGCTTCGCAAGGTACCCGGCGTTGCCGAGGTCAATTCCTGGGGCGGTCTAGAGAGACAGTATCATGTTGTTGTCAAGCCGGAAGCCCTGATCAAGTTCGGCTTCACGCTTGAGGACGTGTTGCAAGCCTTGCGGCGCAACAACGCCAACGTTGGCGGCGGGCAGATCGTCACGTCGGGCGAGGCCCGGGTCGTGCGTGGCCTCGCGCGCGTCGCAACGATCGAGGAGATTGAGAACATCGTCGTCGCATCCAGCGACGGCACGCCGGTGCGTATCCGAGATGTTGCGGATGTCGAGATCGGCAGCGAGATCCGACGCGGGGCGGTTTCGGCGTACGGCGAGGGCGAGGTTGTTCTCGGGCTGGCGTTCATGCTGATGGGAGAGAACAGCCGTGTCGTGACCGAGGAACTCCGCGAGCGCCTTGAGTCGCTCGCCCCCTCACTGCCCCCTGACATTGTTGTGGATGTCGTGTACGACCGGACCGAGCTTGTTGAGCAGGTCATCAAGACGGTTGAACACAACCTTGTGATCGGTGCGGTGCTGGTCATCGTCGTGTTGCTGATCATTTTGGGCAACATCCGAGCCGGGCTGCTCGTTGCGGTCGCGATCCCAATCTCAATGCTCTTCGCCGTCCAGGGGATGTACGAGTTTGCGATTGCCGCGAGCCTGCTCAGCCTCGGCGCGATCGACTTTGGCATCCTCGTCGATGGCTCGGTGGTCATGACGGAAGCCAATCTCCGTTCGCTGAAGGAACGTCAGCGAGAGCTGGGTCGGAAGCTCTCCCCGGCGGAGCGGCTTGAATCGATCGCCAAGTCCAGCGCAGGCGTTGTCCGTCCGATCGTGTTCGGGATGGGCATCATCACGCTCGTCTTTGCACCGGTGCTGACGCTGGAAGGCATAGAAGGAAAGATGTTCCGGCCTATGGCGTGGACATTCATCTTTGCGCTCCTCGGAGCATTGCTGGTGGCGGTGTTCCTGTCTCCCGTCTTGTCGTACTACTTCTTGCCGCGTCGCACGAAATCCAAGGATGCTGTTCTGCTCCGCGCATTGGCAGGGGCATACGGCTGGGCTGTCGGCGGAGCGCTTCGACTCAAGTGGATCGTGATGTTCATTGCCGTGGCCCTCCTTGGTGTTGCTGGCTTCCGGAGCACACAGATGGGCGGCGAGTTCATACCTCGGCTTAGCGAGGGATCGATGGTCGTGAACACCATCCGCCTCGCCGGCGTATCGATCGATGAGTCAGTGCGGTACAACACTCGGATCGAGGAGGTGCTGCTTGGCGAGTTCCCAGATGAGATCGAGTACATATGGAGCCGTATCGGAACCGCGGAGGTGGCGACCGATCCCATGGGGATCGAACTGACGGACATCTTTATGACGCTCAAGCCCCGTACGGAGTGGACGAGAGCGGATACACAGTCGGCTCTGGTTGTCGAGATGGAGAAGACCATTTCGCAGTTCCCCGGCGTCAACATGGTGTTCACGCAGCCGATCGAGATGCGCATGAACGAAATGGTCTCCGGGATTCGCTCGGATATCGGGATCAAGATCTTCGGCGACGACTTCGACGAGTTGCTCCGGCTCGCCGACGACGTGCAGCGCGTGCTTCTCGACATACCCGGCGTGTCAGATATCTCGGTCGATCAGATCACAGGGCAGCCGGCCTTGTCCGTTTCCGTTGACCAGTCTCGCATCGCCCGCTTCGGCGTCGCCGCGAGCGAGGTCTTGGACTTCGTTGAGGCGATCGGAGGGATCCGCGTCGGTGAGGTGTTCGAGGGCCAGCGTGTCTTCCCATTGGTTGTCAGATTACCACCGACGTTCAGAGAAGATGTGGCAGCCGTCTCGTCCGTTCGTATCCCGACCGAGGGGGGCGTCGCGGTGCCGCTCTCGTCGCTGGCGTCCGTCGATCTCTCCGAGGGATCAGCCACAATCAATCGTGAATGGAGCAGAAGGCTCATCCGAGTGCAGTGCAACGTGAGCGGACGAGACCCTGCGTCGTTTGTTGAAGAAGCACGGTCAGCAATCGACGCGCGAGTGACGCTGCCGGAGGGTTATGTCCTTGAGTGGGGTGGGCAGTTTGAGAACCTCGAACGCGCTAAGACTCGGCTGCTCATCGTCGTGCCTGCCGTCTTGCTCATGGTGTTCTTCCTGCTGTACTTCAGCCTGAAGAACCTGCGGGATGTCATCATCATCTACACTTGCATTCCGTTCGCGGCGGTCGGTGCGATCTTCGCACTTTGGTGGCGGGATATCCCTTTCAGCGTCAGTGCCGCGGTCGGGTTTATCGCTCTCACCGGGATCGCGGTCCTCAACGGACAGATCCTAATCACCGCGATCCGCGATGCACTCCGCACCGAGCAGCAGGGTACGATCGCGATCATCACGGCTTCGAAAACTCGCCTCCAGCCCGTGCTCGCGACAGCGATCACCGATATCGCTGGGTTCATCCCGATGGCCATTGCAACGGGTGTGGGGAGTGAGATCCAGCGTCCACTCGCGACGGTGGTCATCGGCGGGATGGTCACCTCCACGCTCCTCACACTATTTGTGCTGCCGGTCATCGCGTCCGTCTTTATGCGACACCCCAAGGCTGATTCGGAGTCGGAGAACGGCCCGTGAGCGCGTGTCGCTGTACGGAGGAAGCGGTTGGTCTGGAGCAGCGCACGCTCGTGACGCTGCTCGCGATCAACGGCGCGATGTTCCTCGCAGAGGCTGTTGCGGGGTGGATTGCGGAGTCGACGGCGCTCCTTGCCGACTCACTCGACATGCTGGCCGATGCCGCCGTTTATGGCATTGCGTTGTACGCGGTGCGGCGGTCCGGTAGGGCAAAGCGGACCGCTGCGAACGTGAGCGGTGTGCTCCAGATCGTGTTGGGGCTCGGTGTGCTGGCCGAGGTCATCCGCCGCACTGTGTTCGGCAGCGAGCCAGCAAGCCTGCTCATGATTGGGGCCGGGTGTGTCGCTCTTGTCGCGAACCTCATCTGCCTGCGGCTGATCTCGAAGCATCGGGATGGTGGCGTGCACATGCGTGCATCGTGGATTTTTTCCAAGAATGACGTGATCGCGAACACCGGCGTCATCGTCGCCGGCCTGCTCGTGATGGCGCTCGGGAGCAGGATCCCCGATCTCGTAGTGGGTTCGGTTGTGGTTGTCGTTGTTGTTCGCGGCGGAATAATGATCTTGAGAGACGCCGGTAGGGATGAGCGGGTCCCAGAAAGTTCCTGAGCCAACGGGAATAAATCTGCCCGATCGGGCGTTCGATTCGATCGACTGAGGTGTTTACCGGCCAAGGTAGGGCCCGGTAGCAGTTGCCCCTCAAGCAACGTCCCTTCTCCGCCGAGGTATACTTGATCCGTGAAGTGCCGTCCCCTTGCCATCCTGCTCACCGCGATCATCGCATTGCACGCCCTCGCTGGCGGTGCGGGGGGAATGGCTGTGCTATGCCTCGGCGGGGGTCATCAGCACGCACCCGCGGAGTCGGACCACTGTGAGTCGGCTTGCGGGCATGACAGCTCTTGGCCGTTGCCCGTGCCTGCGGATGAGCACGAACACGACTGCGGCTGCACCGATATCGAACTTGCTGTCGCCGAACTCCTCACGCTGCCTCGCGGCGACGATGGCAGCGGCAACACTCCGGCGGTCGTCCCTGTTCCGGCGTGGGGTGTTGTTCTCGCCGAAACTGGGCTCGGTCGTTGCGGGCCTCCGAGGTCGCCGCCGTGGTTCGATCCCGGCGGAGCCCATCGGCTTGCGATCGTTGCAAGCGTTCGTCTAACCATCTGATCCTGTCTGTTCCCTCGCGCGTGCCGCGCCGGCGTTGTCGGTCGCGGCTGTGATCGCATTGGACACCGACAGGAACATGACTCATGAACCATCTGAAACGCCCGCGACGAACGCGGGTGGTGCTACCCGGGCTCGGCTCGGCGGTCGCCTTGCTCACACTGGTGGGTTGCCAGTCCTACGAACGTGTACCGCTGGATCTGGCCGATCACCGGGCGGCGTTCGACACGCGGCTCGACACAACAGAGCCAATCTCGCGATTTGTTGATCGTCTTGCCGAGCAGGGCCACGCCGTGCCCGATTGCTTTGACCCGGGCGATGGGCTCTCGGTCGCCGAGGGCGAGGTACTTGCGCTCTTCTACAACGCCGACCTCCGGATCGCTCGGCTCGACGCGGGTGTGGCGCTCGCGACCTTCGAGACAGCCGGGCTGTGGGAGGACCCGCAGTTCGGCTTCGACGGGGCGGAGATCCTGTCGCCCGCGGGGCCGTTTGAGTACGGGCTGACGCTGAGCCTGACGATCCCGGTGTCGGGCCGCCTGGGCGTTGAAAGAGACCGAGCCGGTGCGGCCTACGAGGCCGAGCTTCGCCGGATCGTTGATGCGGAGTGGAGCACCCGCGCTGCGGTCCGATCCGCCTGGGCGTTATGGTCTGTGGCGGCGGAGCGACTCCGACTGTTCTCGGAAGTCATCGGGCAGGTCGAGCGCGTCGCCGAGATCACCGACCGGCTCGAATCGGCCGGTGAACTCACCCGTGTGGAGGCTCGGTTGCTTCGGGCCGAGCTTGTCCAGACCCGTGCCGATGCCGCGCAGGCCACGCTCGACGAAGCCCGGGCTCGAATCACACTGCTCGGGCTGATGGGGCTCGCGCCGGATGCCGCCGTCGATCTGTTACCGACGATTCAGCCCGTGCTGCCGACCGATCAAGCGGACACGATCGATCGGCTGATCGAGGCGAACACACTGCTCGCCGTGCGACGGGCGGAGTACCAGGTTGCCGAAGAGACACTCCGCCTGGAAGTGCGCAAGCAGTACCCGGATATCACGATCGGCTCAGGCTTGGGGAGCGAAGACGGTGACGATCGCTTGCTCCTGGGCGTGTCGCTTCCTATCCCGGTTCTCAACGCCAACCGTGCGGGAATCGCGGAAGCGCGAGCACGGCGGCAGGTCGCCCGTGTGTCGGCCGAGACCATGTTCGAGCAACTGAGCCGAGAACTCGCCCTCAGCCGGGCGGCGTATGACGCGGCGCGGATGCAGCGCGCGGCGTTCGAGCGTGAACTCGTCCCGATGCTCGACGAGCAATCGGCGGAAGTCGAGCAACTGATCAACCTGGGCGAGGTCAACACGCTGCTCCTTCTGGAGACCGTCACGCGTCGGTTCGACGCCAAGAGCCGGCTGCTCGATCTGAGGCTCGCCGAGATCGCCGCGGCTGTCGAGATCGCTCGGCTGCTCGGGCCCGATCAAACCGAGTCGCCCGTCCCGGTGCAGCCAAGCAACGACGAAGACAACCAACACACGACCAACGCGTCAGCGACAGGCAACACGCCCACCGCTGCGAGCACGACAAACGAGGATTCACAATGAACAGCATCCAGCGGGCGATCGCGATCGCCCTTGCATCAACCTTGCCGTGGGCGTTGGTCGCTTGCGACAGCGGCACAAACACGAAGATGGACGAACACGCGGAGGGCGACGGGCACGATCACGATCAAGAGGAAGCCCTGACTGATCCGAATCGCGTCGCGATCCCGGCCGCCGTGCGATCGAACCTCGGGATCAGCTTCGTTCAGGTCGAACGACGGCGTGTCGAGCGGACGCTCCGCGTGCCGGGGCGGTTCGAGTACCTGCCCACGGCACGTCGCGAATACCGCACCGCTATTCCTGGCCGGGTGGAACTCCTGGTCGAGCAGTTCGATCGGGTTGATGCCGGCCAGCCGCTCTATCGGCTTGATTCGCCGTCGTGGCGTGAAATGCAGCAGCAGCTCGCTGACGCCGCCGCGCAGATCGAGCGATTCGAGGCAAGACTGAATACCTTCGAACCGCTGCTTGCCGCGCACCAGCAGCACGAAGACAGCCTCCACGAGAGCGTGGCGGTGTGGAACGAGCGGGTCGAGCAGTTGCAATCGGTCCGCGAAGCTGGCGGTGGCCGGGTCGACGAGTTTGCCCAGGCCCGTGCTTCCCTGGCGAGTACCCGGGCCGAGCTCGCAAACGTGCTTGAGAAAAAGGCGGAACTGGACGCCGAGCGTCAGCAGACGCACGCCGATCTGCGAGCCGCCCGTGCAAGAGTTGAGTATCTGCTTGATGCGGCTTCGGCAATCGTGTCGCGATCCCGCAGCGAACTCGCGGCGATCGTCGAGACCGACCGCGGCCCTGAACCGGCATGGGCAACCATCACCGGGATTGAGGTTCCGGCATCCGAGGCCGGCGTTGTCGAGATGCTCGGGCTTACCAACGGCTCGTGGGCCGACGAGAAAACGCCTGTTGTGACGGTCGTGCAGCCGGACCGGCTTCGCTTCCGAGCCTCGGGGTTGCAGAGTGACCTTGGCGTGCTGCGCGACGGTCTTGACGCGCGGATCGTCCCGCCGACACCGACCGCTGTCGGGCGCGCCGTGCCGCTGACCGACACGATGGCCGGCACGATCACGCTCGGGCTTGCCGGCGATCCGAACGACCGAACAGTTGACGTGTTCATCGTGCCGGATGAACTGCGGCCGTGGGCCCGCCCTGGTGTCTCGGCGCAGCTTGAGATCATCACCGATTCGACGGTGTCGCCCGAACTCGCCATCCCGCTTGCCGCGGTCCAGCGTGACGGCCTGACGCCGGTGATCTTCCGACGCGACCCCAGCAACCCGAACGAGGCCATCCGCATGGAAGCCGACCTCGGCAAGGACGACGGTCGCTGGGTCGCGCTGCTGAGCGGCGTGCGTGACGGCGACGAGGTTGTACTGGATGGCGCGTTCCAGCTCATGCTCGCCACGAGCGGTTCGATCCAGAAGGGTGGACACTTCCATTCGGATGGCACCTTCCACGAAGGGGAGGACTAAGCCATGCTGAAAGCCGTCATCCGATTCTCTCTCCGATACTCAACACTTGTACTGATAGCGGCCGTCATGGTCGTTGGCTACGCCGGCTACCGCTTGCCGCGCATGAGCGTGGATGTCTTCCCCGAGCTCAACGCCCCGACCGTGACCATCATGGCCGAGGCCGGCGGGCTCGCCGCCGACGAGGTCGAGCAGTACGTCACCTTCCCGATCGAGACCGCCGTCAACGGCATGACCGGCGTGCGCCGTGTCAGAAGCGCGAGCGCGATCGGTCTTGGCATCGTCTGGGTCGATCTCGAATGGGGTTCTGATCTGTTCGACGCCCGGCAGCTCGTGGCCGAGCGCCTCGTCACCGCCCGCGAGAACCTCCCCGACGAGGTCGAGCCCTTCATCACGCCGATCACATCCATCGCCGGCGAGATCATGCTGATCTCGCTCTCGTCGCCCGACGAATCGGTGAGCCCGATGCAGATGCGGTCTTACGGCGAGTTCGAGCTGCGAACCAAGATCCTCGCCGTGCCTGGGGTTGCCCAAGTCGTAGCGATCGGTGGCGAACTGCCCGAGTATCAGGTCAATGTCGATCAGGAACGCCTGCGGCTGTACGACCTGACGATCACTGATGTGGTCGAGGCCGCGGGCGGCGCGCACAGCACCGCCAGCGGCGGGTACCTCGTCAACGTGGACAGCTTCGAGATCCCCATTCGCCAGCAGAGCCGGGTCACGCGACCGGAGGACATCGCGAGCACCATCATCAAGTACCACGAGGGCGTCGCGGTCACGATCGGTCAGGTCGCCGATGTGCGGCTTGGGCCGGCCCTCAAGCGGGGCACGGCGTCGGAAGGCGGCACTCCCGCCGTGGTGCTCTCGATCCAGAAATCGCCCGGCACCAACACGCTCGCTCTCACCGACAGCCTCGACGCACTCTTCGATCAGATCGAGCCGACGCTGCCCGCGGGCGTTGAACTCAACCGCGATGTCGTCCGTCAGTCGCACTTCATCGATCGCGCCGTCCACAACGTTACCAAGGTGCTCGGCGAGGCGATCATCATCGTCCTCCTCGTGCTCGTGCTGTTCCTGATGAATCTTCGGACCACGCTGATCACGCTCACCGCGATCCCAATCTCGCTGGCCGTGGGCTTGCTGATGATGGATGCGTTGAATCTGGGTTTGAACGTCATGACCCTCGGCGGCCTGACGGTCGCGATCGGCGTGCTCGTGGATGACGCGATCATCGACGTAGAAAATGTGTTTCGCCGGCTCAAGCAGAACCGGTCACGGCCTGAATCAGAGCAACGCCCATTTACCGAGGTCATCTTTGACGCGAGCAACGAGATCCGACCGGCGATGGTGTTCGCGACCGTCATCATTGTGATGGTGTTCGTGCCGCTGCTCTTTCTGCAGGGTCTGGAAGGTCGGTTCTTCCAGCCGCTGGCGCTCACCTACATGATCTCGATTATCGCTTCGCTGGCTGTGGCGCTCACGGTCGTCCCGGCGATGTGCCGGTTCCTGCTCAAGGGCCGCCTCGGCGGCAAGCATGGCGACCAGGATGGTTTCCTTGTGCGACTGCTCAAGCGGGCGTACGAGCCCGCGCTCCGCGCCGCCATTCGGCTTCGTCTGTGGGTGCTCGGGGCCGCTGGACTCGTGACAGCCGCGGCATTGCTGCTCGCGAGCACGTTCGGTAGCTCGTTCCTCCCCTCGTTCAACGAGGGAACGTTCACCGTCTTCCTGCTCGCGCCTCCCGGCACGTCGATCGTCGAGAGCGATCGCCTTGCCACCGAGGTTGAGAAGCAGCTGGTCGAGATCGAGGGCGTGCGGTCGGTCTCACGCCGCACGGGCCGGGCCGAGCGTGACGAGCACGCCGAGCCCGTCAGCAACTCGGAGATCGAGGTCACCGTCGATGCTGGCAGCGACCGCTTCGAGGTCCGCGAGGACATCGACCGCATCCTCGCGTCGGTCCCGGGCATCACCACCATGGTCGGCCAGCCGATCGAACACAGGCTCAGCCATGTCCTGTCCGGCACGCCCGCGGCGATCGCGATCAACGTCTTCGGTGAGAACCTCACCGAACTGCGTCGCGTCGCCAAGGAGATCGAAGGCGAACTCCAGAGCCTCCCCGGTGCGCGCGATGTGAACGCCAACCGCGAGGTCATGATCACCTCGCTCCCGATCCGCTACCGGCACGCGGAACTCGCCGCCGCGGGTCTTAGTCCAGCGGATGCCGCCGAGCAGGTTCGCGAGGCGCTCTACGGCGAGGTTGTCGACACGGTGAACCAGGGCGTGCGGCAGTACGACCTCGTCGTTCGTCTCGCACCCGAGGAACGGGAGTCGATCGCGCAGGTGCGTGACCTGCTGCTCAGAGGCCGCGGCGGAGCAACCGTCCGGCTCAGCGATGTCGCCGACATCGGCCCTGAGCGGTCCAGCAACCTCATCACACGCGAGAACGCGCAGCGGAAGGCCGTTGTGTCACTCAATGTCGCCGAGGGATCCAACCTCGGCGACTTGGTCGCACAGGTTCAGGAACGTGTTGATCCGATCGTGCAGAGCGCCGGCATGACCGTGTCCTACGGCGGGCAGTTCGAGGCCCAGCAGTCCGCGTCGCGCACGATCCTTGTCGCGGGCGTGGCCGTCGCGCTCATCATGCTCATGCTGCTCCAGATTTCGACCGGCTCGATGCGTGCGGCGGTTCTCGTCATGCTCAACATGCCGCTCGCGCTCATCGGCGGCATCGCCGCGATCTACCTCACCGAGGGCGGCGGGCCGATCGCCAACACACTGGCCCTCGTCGGCATCGGCGGCCCCTACATCCCGCCGGTGATCTCCATCGCGAGTTTGGTCGGGTTCATCACGCTCTTTGGCATTGCCGTCCGCAACGGCATCCTGCTGATCAACCACTACAACCATCTCATGGAGGCCGAAGGGGTGCCGATGGGCGAGGCGATCGTCCAAGGGTCGATGGAGCGGCTTGTGCCGATCCTCATGACCGCGATCTCGGCAGCACTCGGGCTCGTCCCGCTCGCGATCGCGGCCGGCGAGCCCGGCAGCGAGCTGCTCGCACCGCTCGCGATCGTCACCCTCGGCGGGCTGCTGACCTCCACATTCCTGAACCTCATCGTTGTCCCCGCCGGCTACTCGCTGGTGTTCGGACACAAGCTCGAACCGCGGCACCGTCCGTCGCGGTCATTCATCACACGGATCGCCGGCGTACTCCGCCCGGCAAAAGCCACGGTCAACACCAAGGAGAACTGACATGACCGATCTGACCAAGCTGTTCCTCGTCTCGCTCGCCGCCGCATCGCTGACGCTGTCCGGGTGCGGAAACGAGTCCGGCTCGTCCAACGCCGCTGAACAGTCCGAACATAGCGGTCATGACGGCCATGACCACGATGCCGAGGGTCATGAAGATCATGACCACGATGCTGAAGGCCATGAGGATCACGATCACGGCGATGATGACCACGGCGATCACGGCGCTGAGCGCGACCTCGGCTCGGTAACCATCGCCGGCACCACATACCGCGTTTCCATGGGGGGCGAGATCGAGCCGTCCGCAACCGTTCACCTCGACATCGAGCGCACCGACGGACCCGAGCCAGCCGCGATCCGCGTCTGGATCGGCGACGAGACGGGCACCGGGGCATTGAAGAGCAAGGCGATGGGCAGCAGCGGCGACTACCACGCCGACGCCGAGGCACCCGCCGACGTGTCGCTTCCAACTTCCCTGTGGATCGAGGTTGAAACCGCTGACGGCATCCGTGAGTCCGGGTCGATCAATATCAACTGAAGAGGTACGCATGGGCGGGCACCATCACCATTCGGCCGACGCCGGCACCCGCCGCCTCGCATGGGCGGTCGCGATCAACATGCTGCTGACCGTTGCCCAGGTGGTCGGCGGTCTGCTTTCCGGCAGCCTTGCGTTGATCGCTGACGCGTTGCACAACTTCAGCGACGCCGCAGGACTCCTCCTCGCCTTGATCGCACGCCGCATCTCCAAGCGACCTGCCGACGAGCGGCGAACCTTCGGCTACGGCCGCGCTGAAGTGGTCGGTGGTCTCATCAACCTGACCTCCATCATGGTGATCGCGGGCTACCTACTTGTCGAAGCGATCACTCGGACCTTTGATCGTCCAGACATAGACGGCTGGATGGTGGTGATCGTGGCAGGGATTGCTTTGGTCGTGGATGCGGCGACCGCCGTGCTTACCTACTCGATGTCCAAGGACAGCGTAAACCTGAAGGCGGCGTTTCTTCACAACCTCGCTGACGCGCTCGCCTCGGTTGCTGTGATAGTCACTGGCACGCTCATCATCCTTTTCGACTGGTACTGGACCGACATTATCGCGACGGTTGGTATCTCGGTATACATCGTCTGGATCTCATGGAAGCCCATGAAGCGGTGCATACGGATCCTCATGCAGAGCGTCCCGGAAGGGTTATCGATTGATGAGGTCGGGCAAGCCATCGCAGGTGTCGACGGCGTTGAAGCGGTCGCCCATCTTCATGTCTGGCCGATCGACGAGGGTACCGTTTCCGCTGAGGTTCGTGTCGCGATGGCGGACGACGCCAGCATCATTGACGCACACATCGTGTGTTCTCGGGTGCGGGCTCAACTCCAAGACCGCTTCGGAATCGACCACGTGACTGTCGAAATCGTGCCTCCCAGCGTGCTCGTCGACCAGCCCCTCATCCCTCAGCATTGATGGAAGAGGGCGTACGTCGAGCGAGGAATAGTTCGCTTGTCAGAGGTGTTTGTATCCCGAAACGGGTTCGCTATCATGAGAGGCACCATGCTCAGAGTTCTTGCCATCGCGATTCTGATCGCCGCCGGGATGCCGAGGCTTGGTGTCGGATTGGTCGCCGGCCAGGATCACTGCGGCGACACCACGTGCCATGTGCCTGTCGTGGAGGTGAGTTGCTGCGGAGAGCCGATCCCCGCCGCTGATTCGGACTTCGGCTGCGGCAGCGAAGCGTTCTGCCCCATGAGCGATGGTCCATGCCGGTGCGGTATCTCTCCAACACCAGCACCCGAACGCCTGCCCGATGCACCGCTCCCACGGACCGATCGTGATTCGGTCACCGGGCTTCCGAATGGCCCGTCGAAGATCACTCCGGTGATCGAGCCCGACGATTCGATGCCTTCCATGGTGTCGCTCGTTGTTGGCCTCCGCGCGGGCAAGACCCACAACGAAGTGCAGGCCCTTCTGGGCGTTTGGCAAACGTAGAGCCCGAGTCTCACAAGGACGTTGCGCGCTAAGAGCGTTCCGTCCCTGTTGCTGACACTTGGACACTCGTTCCTCCAAACACCCAGGAGCCATCCATGGCCGTTCGTCTCATCGCGTGCGCGGTGGGCACCGCGGCGGTTGGAATCTTCGGCGGCTGCTCGTCGCCGTTCGATCCCACCCGCGGTCTGTCGCCTTCGCACGCCCGTTCCCTACCGGTTCAAGCCGAAGCATCTCCGCGATCCGTCTACCGCTCTGAAGCAGGGCCCGATGCCGATGCGCCGGCTCTCACCGAGAGTGCCTCGGCGGACGACTTCGTGCGCTACGCCCTCTATCACAGCCCAAAGGTCGAGGCGGCGTACCAGCGCTGGGCCGCCGCGGCTGAGCGGCTTCCTCAGGTGCGTTCGCTGCCCGATCCACGGGTGAACTTCGGCTTCTTCCTCGACGAGGTCGAGACCCGAACGGGGGCGCAGCAGGCCCGCGTCGGTGTGAGTCAATCGTTCCCATGGCCTGGGCTTCTGAGTGATCGCGAAGACGCCGCCGCTTTGGCCGCTCGTGCCGCATGGCAGCAGTTCGAGGCAGCGAGGCTCACCGTCACCGAACGCGTCGTCGAGACGCTGCACGAGGTTGCCTACCTCGATGCCGCGATCCGTATCACGGGCGACAACCTCGAACTGCTGACCTCGTTCGAGGAGGTCGTCCGCGCCCGGTACCGGGTGGGCTCAGGCTCGCATCCGGAGCTCGTCCGCGTCCAGGTCGAGTTGGGGCAGCTTGAAGACCGGCTTGCTCAACTCCGCGCGATGCGCCCCACCTACGTCGCGGACCTCAACGCGGCTCTGAACCGGCCGACCGGTGCACCGGTCGAATCGCTCACTGAGCTTCCCGGCCGCGTGGCCTCCGTTGACGGGCCCGCCCTCGCCGAGATCGCTCGGCGTTCCAACCCCGTGCTGCTTGCACTCGACGAGCGGATCGAAGAGCAGCGGATCCGCACTGATGTTGCCCGGAAGGAGGGCCTGCCGGACTTCACGGTCGGCCTCGACTACATCGTCACCAACGAGGCCATCGATAGCTCGATTGCAGAGAGCGGAGACGATCCGATCCTGCTCAGCTTTGGTATCACGGTGCCGTTGTGGCGTGATAAGTACGACGCGGGCATTCGTGAAGCGCTCGCCCGCCGGCTCGCCGTGTCGTATGAGCGAGCGGACGAGGCGAACCAGATCACCGCGTCGATCCAGCGTGCGTGGTTCGAGCACACGGACGCCGACCGTCGAGTCCGGCTCTTCGAGACGACGCTAATCCCCAAGGCCGAGGAATCGCTCCGTGCCTCACTCACGGGCTTTCGTGCCGGCGAGACGAGCTTTCTCGATCTGCTCGACACCGAACGCACGCTGCTTGAGTTCGCGGTCTCGGCCGAGCGGGCGCGGGCGGACCGGGGACAAGCGCTCGCACGACTAAACACACTCGTCGGCCAAGCCGTGCCGACAGAGCCTGCAATCACATCCACAACCGCGACTCAATCTGACGAGGTGCAGCCATGAGCAAGTTCTTGCATCGTTCGCGATCCGTGCTCGGATGGCTTTGGAACCACACCGCGGCGGGAATCGCGATGGTCGCAATCGTGGTCGCCCTCATCATCGGGTACCAGATCGGGCGGTCAGCGCCTGAATCCGTCAGCGAGGTTGCCGATACCGGCCATGACCACGGCGAAGCCGAATCGAGCGAACCGCAGATGTACACCTGCTCGATGCACACCTCGGTCCGTCTGCCCGATCCGGACGCCAAGTGCCCGATCTGCTTCATGGACCTCATCCCCGTTGCGGATGATGGCGGCGAGGGGAGCGAGCTGCGCGTCACCATGAGCGAAGCCTCGGCGGCGATGAGCCGGATCGAGACAGCCCCCGTCGGCCGGTTCTTCCCAACCGCAGAGATCCGGCTCTACGGCAAGGTCACCTACGACGAGACCTCGGTCGCCCGGCTCACGGCGTACTTCCCCGGACGGATCGAACGACTGTTCGTGAACTACATCGGTGTGCCCGTCGCGAAGGGCGATCACATGGCGGAACTCTACAGCCCCGAAGTGCTTGCCGCGTTTGAAGAACTCAGGCAGTCCACCCAAGCGGCGAGCGGTTCCACGAGCACAAGCGAGCTTATTCGCTCGACGACAAGAGACACAGTGACAGCATCACGCGAGAAGCTCCGGCTCTTCGGGCTGACTGCTGAGCAGATCGCTGCCGTCGAGGACGGCTCGTTTGATTCAGACCGGCTTGCTATCTTCGCGCCGATTGGCGGCGTCGTCACGCACCTGGCCGTCCGTGAGGGCGACTATGTCCAGACCGGCGCACCGATCGCCACGGTCGCCGACCTCTCGCGTCTGTGGCTGGACATGGAGGCATACGAATCGCAGCTGCCGATGCTTCGCTGGGGCCAGCGTGTGAGCTTCACGGTCGAAGCCCACCCGGGCGAGACCTTCGAGGGTCGCATCGCGTTCATCGAGCCGATGGTGGACGAACGCACCCGGACCGCGGCCATTCGCGTCGCCGTCGAGAACCCCGAGCGTCGTCTCAAGCCGGGCATGTTCGCGTCGGCGATGGTCCGGACACGTGTTGCGGAGGACGGCGCGGTCGTCAACGACGAACTCGCCGGCCGCTGGGTCAGCCCGATGCATCCGACGGTCGTCAGAGATGGCCCGGGACAATGCGACATCTGCGGCATGGACATGGTGCCTGCCGAATCGATTGGCGTGGTCGGTGATCCGAGCACCGTGGCCGAACCGCTCGTAATCCCGCGATCGTCAGTGCTGTTCACGGGAACACGCTCGGTGGTGTATGTCGAGGTTCCGGACGCCGAGAAACCGACCTACGAAGGGCGGGCCGTTGTGCTCGGGCCGCGGGCCGGGGAGTTCTACACCGTCCGCGACGGCCTGAGCCGTGGCGAGCGGGTTGTGGTCAACGGCGCGTTCCGCGTGGACAGCGCGATGCAGATCTCGGCCAAACCGAGCATGATGACGCCCGGTGGCGGCGGCGGCGGGAACCCGCACGCCGGGCACGGCGATATGGCAGGCGGCTCGATGCCGGCGATGCCCGAACGCGTCACCGTGCCGAACAGCTTCGTGTTCGCGCTCAAGCCTGTCTACGCGGCCTACCTAGATGCACAAGAGTCGCTCGCGGCCGACGATCTTGGCGGATTTGCGCAGGCGGCTTCGGACCTTTGGACCGCGCTCGGATTCGTTGAAGAGGCTGGTCTCGTTGGCGAACCGCTCGGGGCATGGCGTCGGGCTGCGGTCAAGCTCCGCGTTGACGATGCGATCACCGACATCGGGATCGCACGGACCCACTTTGAGGACATGAGCGAGGCTGTCATCGCGTTGCAACGCCGCTTCGGGCATCGGGGCAGCGAGACATGGAATCTCGCCCACTGCCCGATGGCGTTCGACAACGAGGGAGCGGATTGGCTCCAGCGCGGCACACAGATCAACAACCCGTACTTCGGCGCATCCATGCTCCGCTGCGGCGATGTCCGCGAGTCGTTTGCACCGCTCAATCCTGTCCCGATGAATGCTGGGGATACCGAACTGGAGGGTCACGATCATGAGTGACCGTTCGCCATCCATGCCGCCGATGCCGCCGCGCGGGCCGCTCAATGGGCTTATCCGGTTCTGCCTCGAGCAGAAGCTGGTCGTCGCGATCGTGCTCTTCGGTGCGATCTTCTGGGGCGTGCTGGTGGCTCCGTTCGATTGGGACCTCGGCGATCTCCCACGTGACCCGGTTCCCGTTGACGCGATCCCCGACATCGGCGAGAACCAGCAGATCGTCTTCACCGAGTGGCCCGGCCGCAGTCCACAGGACATCGACGACCAGATCAGCTATCCGATGACCGTCGCGATGCTCGGCATCCCGGGCGTCAAGGACATCCGCAGCTACTCGGTATTCGGCTTCTCAACGATCTACGTCGTCTTCGAGGACGGCGTCGAGTTCTACTGGTCGCGATCGCGGGTATTGGAGAAACTGAACTCACTCCCAGCCGGCACCCTGCCGCCCGGCGTCTCGCCCTCGCTCGGGCCCGACGCGACAGCTTTGGGGCAGGTCTTCTGGTACACGCTCGAAGGGCGCGACGCAGAGGGCAATCCTACCGGCGGCTGGGACCCGCACGAGCTGCGGTCGATCCAGGACTTCATCGTCAAGTACAAGCTTGCCGGAGTTGAGGGGGTTTCTGAGGTCGCCTCGATCGGCGGGTTCGTGCAGGAGTACCAGGTCGATGTCGATCCCGACGCCATGCGAGCGGCGGGGATCTCGCTCCAGCAGGTCATCGGGGCGGTGCGACAGAGCAATCTCGATGTCGGGGCGCGCACGATCGAAGTGAACCGCGCGGAGTACATCGTCCGCGGGCTCGGGTTCATCGAGAGCGTCGAGGATCTGGAGCAGGCGGCGATCACGGCGCGGGACGGGCAACCAATCCTCGTCGGCGATATCGCCAAGGTGGCGCTCGGTCCCGCGCTCCGCCGCGGCGTGCTGACCAAGGCGGGTGAGGAAGCCGTCGGCGGAGTCGTGGTCGTCCGTTACGGCGAGAACCCGATGGCGACGATCCAGCGGCTTAAAGACAAGATCGACGACATCGCCTCCGGTCTGCCCTCGAAGGTTCTCGCCGACGGCACCGAGAGCCGCGTCACGATCGTGCCCTTCTACGACCGCTCCGGGCTGATCAAGGAGACGCTGGAAACACTGAACTCGGCGATCTCTCAGCAGGTTCTCGTCACGATCATCGTCGTCGTCCTGATGGTCATGCACCTGCGGAGCAGCCTGCTCATCGGTGCGATGCTGCCGATCACGGTACTGATGACATTCATCGGCATGAAGCTCTTCCGGGTCGATGCGAACATCGTCGCGATGTCCGGCATCGCGATCGCCATCGGAACGATCGTGGACATGGGCATCGTGCTCAGTGAGAACATCCTTCGCCGTCTCGAAGAGTCAGAGAAGGCCGAGAGCGACGAGCCGACCATTGATGTGATCTACCGGGCGACCACCGAGGTCGGCAGCGCGGTACTGACCGCTGTTGCGACGACGGTCGTCGGTTTCCTGCCAGTCTTCACGATGGAGGCTGCGGAAGGAAAGCTGTTCAAGCCGCTGGCGTACACCAAGACCTTCGCCCTCATCGCCGCGATAATCATTGCGCTGACAATCCTACCCGCGGCCGCGCACGTGCTCATGGGCTTCCGCCCCAAGGCCAAGCTGATACGAGCGGCGGGCGCGATTGCTCTCGCCGTCTCCGGACTCGCGATCGCGATCTGGCTGCACACGCTCGGCGGGCTGATCATCACAGCGTTCGGTACGTTCTACATCGCCAAGCCTTGGCTGCCCAAGCTTGTGGTTCGAGGCTTGCAGTGGTCAGCGAATCTCGTCGCGGTCCTTATCGTGCTCATCGTGCTCGCGGGGGCGTGGGAACCGCTCGGCCCGGAACCGGGCGTCGTCGGCAACTCTGTCTTCATCGGGACAATCGTCGGCGGGCTTCTGCTGGCGTTTTGGCTCATCCGGCTCGCATTCCCGCACGTCCTCGCTTGGGCCCTTCGCCACAAACTCGTAGGGCTCTCGCCAGCCGTCCTTGTCGTGCTGTTTGGCGCGACCGTTTGGCTCGGCTTTGACCGGGTCTGGGGGTGGCTGCCCGAGTCAGTCCGGCAGAACGAGACCGCGGTCGAGATCGCCCACGCCTTCCCGGGCCTGGGCAGCGAGTTCATGCCCTCGCTCGACGAGGGCGCGTTCCTCTACATGCCGACCACGATGGCCCACGCGTCGATCGGCGAGGCGACCGACATCTTGAAGGAACTCGATCGCCGCATCATGAGCGTGCCGGAGGTCGAGATGGCCGTCGGCAAAATCGGCCGTGTTGAGAGCCCGCTCGACCCGGCTCCGATCTCCATGATCGAGACGATCATTGAGTACAAGAGCGAGTACCGCACCGATGGTGAGGGGCGACGGCTCAACTTCCGCTACGACACGAAAGCCAACGCATTCGTCCGAGACGATCAGGGCAACCTGATCGAGGATGAGGACGGCCGCCCGTTCCGCCAGTGGCGTGATGAGGTCGAATCGAATCAAGACATCTGGGACGCGATCGTTGCCGCAGCGGACATGCCGGGCGTGACCAGCGCTCCGAAGCTCCAACCCATCGAGACACGCATCGTCATGCTGCAGTCGGGGTTCCGCGCTCCGATGGGCATCAAGGTGTACGGGCCCGATCTCGAAACCATCGAGTCCTTTGGCCTCGAACTCGAACGCCTGCTCAAGCAAGTCCCAAGTGTCCAGCCCGCGGCGGTCTTCGCCGATCGCGTGGTCGGCAAGCCATACCTCGAAATCGACATCGACCGAGAGAAGATCGCCCGGTACGGGCTGACGATTGCGGCGGTGCAAGAAGTCATTGAGGTCGCCATCGGCGGCAAGCCGCTGACCATGACCGTCGAAGGCCGCGAGCGGTATCCCGTGCGCGTCCGCTATCTCCGCGAACTGCGTGACCAGCCCGAGACCCTCGGCGACATCCTCGTACCGACGCCGTCGGGTGCCCAGGTCCCTCTCCGCGAGTTGAGCACACTCGACTATCGACGCGGCCCGCAGATGGTCAAGAGCGAGGACACGTTCCTCGTTGCCTACGTCTTGTTCGACAAGCTGCCGGGCTATGCCGAGGTCTCGGTTGTTCGGGACGCACAGCGTCTGATCCAGGACGCGATCGATGCGGGTGACGTGATCGTCCCTGCAGGTGTCAGCTACGAGTTCTCCGGTTCGTACAAGAACCAGGTCCGCGCTGCCAAGCGGATGAGCATCGTGCTCCCGCTGGCGCTCGCGGTCATCTTCCTGCTGCTCTACTTCCAGTTCCGCAAGGTCAGCGTCACGTTCATGGTCTTCACCGGCGTCTTCGTCGCGTGGGGCGGCGGGTTCATCATGCTCTGGTTCTACGCCCAGCCGTGGTTCATGGACGCGTCGCTGCTCGGGGCCAACCTCCGCGGTCTGTTCCAGATTGAGCCGTACAACCTCAGTGTCGCTGTTTGGGTTGGGTTCCTCGCGCTCTTCGGCATCGCGACCGACGACGGCGTCATCATGGCGACCCGCATCGAGCAATCGATGGCCGAGGAGAAGCCCGACTCGATCGAAGCGATCCGCAAAGCCGTCGTCGATGGCGGCCAACTCCGCATACGTGCCGCCGTCATGACGAGCGCCACGACCATCCTCGCACTGCTGCCCGTGCTCACCAGCACAGGACGAGGCTCGGACATCATGGTTCCCATGGCCATTCCATCCTTCGGCGGCATGGCCGTCGCATCGATCACTTGGTTCGTCGTTCCCATCCTGTACTGCTGGGTGGCGGAGTGGAAGTTCCGCCTCTCGTCTCGCAGTCAGTCCAATCAGCCGGCAGAAACCTGCTCAACTCAAACCGCTTCATCCGAAGCACAAGGAGCCTGATCATGCTTAAGTCATTCAGCGTTGCGGCCGCCACTCTCTGCGTCTGTATCCTCAACCCGTTCGCGAACGCTCAGGCGGAGTCGACGGGAGAGACCACCTCCATCAACGCGATGTGCCCAATCGGCAAGGAGCCGGTGGTGCCATCGGCCGGCACAGTCGAATACAAGGGAAATCAGATCGGGCTGTGCTGCCCGGGCTGCGGCAAGCAGTTCCTCGCGTGGGACAATACCCGCAAGGACCAGTTCGTCGCGCTGGCGGTCGCCCAACGCGAGCCCGGGCAAGGCGAGGCCGCGCCGAGTGCTCCCAAGCCCGGTACCGGGGTCGCCCGGCCAACCTACCCGTACACACTGACCGCGTGCCCCGTCGGCGGCCCGCTCGGATCGATGGGCGATCCGGTTGTGAAGGTCTACGACAACCGTGAGGTGCGTTTCTGCTGCGCCGGATGCCTCGGCGAGTTCGAGGGCAACAAAGCCAAGTACTGGGGCGAGATCGACGCCAAGATCGTCGAGCAGCAGCTCATGCACTACCCAATCGACACCTGCATCGTCACTGGCGAGAAGCTCGGCGATGACACGATCAACCATGTCCACAACAACCGTCTCGTCCGCTTGGCCAACGCTGACGCCGCCGCCGCGTTCAAGGCTGATCCAGCTAAACACCTAGAAGCCCTCGATAAGAAAGTCATCGAGACCCAGCTCCCCGACTATCCCATGGATATCTGCCCGGTCGGAGGCCCGCTCGGCTCCATGGGCGAACCCGTGAACTTCATCTCGATGAACCGACTCGTCCGCTTCTGCTGCGGCGGGTGCGAGAAGTCGCTCGTCAACGAGCCGGCCAAGTACATGGCCAAGCTCGACAAGGCCTACGCCGACGCCCAGCGTGAGGCGTACCCCATCGATACGTGCGTCGTCGCCGGCGGCAAGCTCGGGTCGATGGGCGAGCCCGTTGAAATCGTCGCAGGCACGCACCTCATTCGCTTCTGCTGCGCCGGATGCCTCCCGAAGTTCAAGAGCGACCCGCAGAAGTACCTCTCCAAGCTGCCACAGGAATAACCATGACCAACCACAAAGACCACGAGCATGGATCTGACTACGAGAAGGGCAGCCTGACGCTGACCGGCTCGATCGCGATGGGCACGGGCGTCATGATCGGTGCCGGAATCTTCGCGCTGACCGGTCAGGTCGCCGAGCTCGCGGGCGGTTTATTCCCACTCGCGTTCGTCGCCGCTGCTGTTGTGGTCGCTTTCAGTGCGTACTCGTACATCAAAGTCTGCAACAAGTACCCGTCTGCCGGCGGGGTAGCGATGATCCTCAAGAAGGCGTACGGCCCCGGTGTCATTACCGCGGGCTGTTCGCTCCTGATGTACTTCTCCATGGTGATCGCCGAGAGTCTCGTCGCCCGCACATTCGGCACCTACACCATGCGGATCTTCGGCGGCGGCTCTGACTCATGGTTCGTGCCTGCCTTGGGTGTCGGTCTGCTCGCGGTCGCCTTCATCGTCAATCTGCTTGGCAATCAGTTGATCGGTGGGCTGAGCAAGATCACCGCAATCATCAAGATCGGCGGCATCGCCGTCTTCGCCGGCATCGGGCTTTGGGTATCCGGGCTCTCCTTCAACAACCTCGTCGGCGACGGCTCAGCGTCGCAGGCTCGTGGTGGTGTCGGCGGATTCTTGGCCGCGGTTGCCCTGTCGATCTTGGCCTACAAGGGTTTCACGACCATCACCAACAGCGGCGACGAGATCAAAGAGCCCAAGAAGAACGTCGGGCGTTCGATCATCGTCAGCCTTGTAATTTGTACCGGGCTCTACCTGATGGTCACGCTCGCCGTCGCGGGCAACCTGAGCGTGGACGAGATCATCGCCGCCCGCGATTCGTCGCTTGCCGAGGCCGCGAAGCCAGCGGTCGGGCAGTGGGGAGAGTGGCTCACCATTGCACTTGCCATCGTTGCGACGATCTCCGGCGTGATCGCGAGCATGTTCGCCGTCTCACGGATGCTCGCGATGCTCACCGAGATGGAGCTCGTCCCGCACAGCCATTTCGGCATGCCCGGGCGAATCCAGAAGCACACGCTCGTTTACACCGCCGTGCTGGCGATGGTGTTGACAATCTTCTTCGACCTCGGCCGCATCGCCTCGCTCGGCGCGATCTTCTACATCGTGATGGACATGGCGATCCACTGGGGCGTGTACCGACACCTCCGCAAGGACGTTGGAGCCAAGGCACCCATCGTGCTGACCGCGCTAGCACTGGACGCTGTGGTGCTCGGGGCCTTCGTCTACATGAAGGCGACCTCCGATCCGCTCGTCCTGATTGTGTCGGCAGTCGGCATCGTCATGATATTCGGGACTGAAGGGTGGTTCCTGAAGTCGCATCAAGAGCAGCCAACCCAGAATCAGGAGAGCAACCATGACGAGTGAACGTCAACATCTCGAACTGACCATCGAAGGCATGCACTGCGGGAGTTGTGCCGGCAAGATAGAGCGGGCACTCGACGGCACCTCAGGAATCGACTCGGCAAGGGTGTCACACCAAGCGGGCACAGCCATCGTCACAACACACATTGACCTCGACGATGATGCACTCGCGAGAGCGGTGGCATCCGCCGGCGACTATCGCGTGACCTCGGTCGACCGAGCCAGATCCATGTCCTCGGAATCAAGCGGCCCGACCGTAGCCTCGCCCCCGGCGATGTCAGATGACGACACGCCACCCGAGAGTCTCTACCCCCTCTTCCTCATCGTGGGGTTCATCGCCGGCGTCACGGTACTGATCGCGCTCGCTACGGAGACATGGGCCATCGAGCCCATGATGCGGCACTTCATGGCCGGCTTCTTCATCGTCTTCTCGTTCTTTAAGCTCCTCGACCCACCCGGCTTCGTCTCCGCCTACCGCGGCTACGACCTCATCGCTCGAAAGTTACCAGCATGGGGATGGGCCTATCCGTTCGTCGAGCTCACCCTCGGCGTCGCCTACCTCCTTGTCTGGGCTCCGGTCGCCACCAACACGGTCACGCTCCTGCTCATGCTCGTGGGTGCCGCAGGTGTTCTGAAGGCCCTGCTCGACAAGCGAGCCATCCGCTGCGCCTGTCTCGGGACGGCTCTCAACCTCCCCATGACCAAAGTCACGCTCGTAGAGGATCTGACGATGGCGGCCATGGCTGCCGTCATGCTCGCGCTACTGCTGTGACATCTACGGTTGAGTTGGCCCGCCAGAGTCGCTGGTGGTCCTTCTGTCGTCCCTCAACCCATGTCCCCGCGAAGAGATGTGCCTGCATCAGCAGCTGGCCCCGGTCGGGGTTCGGCGCGACCTCGGCCACCGTCGGGTGGAAGCACGCCGGCGGCCAGAGGACCACATTGTCGTGCTCGAGCATGACCCGCGCGACGAGTCCCGGGCCGGCCTGATCGCCGACATACCGCCGTTCGAAGAACGATTCCTCGATGGCGTTCACCGCTCGCCACGCCGCGGGGTGGTTGGTGACGAAGCCCATCGCGGCGTTCGAGATGATCTCACGTTGCTCGCACGCCACCCACGCAGCTACGCCTAGCGGGCAGCAGGCATCGAGCGGGCAGACGGGCTTGATGTCGGTGTCGAGGTAGACGCCGCCGAGGCGGGCCATGAGTTCGAGGCGGAGGATGTCGCTCCGCATGACGCAGCCGGGGACGCCGCCGATCGCGAGGCACGCATCCCATGCTCGACGGTTTAGGATCGCAAACGGCAGGCGGTCGTCGGTCCAGAGGTGGAGTGTCCAACCCGGGTTCATCTCCGCGAACCGGCGTCGCCACCGTCGCTGCTGGACAGGCATATCGCCGCGGCCGAGCCAGATCTGGTGCAGAACCTTCGGGATGGGCGATGCACCGGCCATCAGGCGACGACCTCGGCGGTCTGGATGCTCGAGTTGTAGAGGTACGCGTTGCCGTGCTCACGGGCGTCGGCCTCGGACTGCTCGAACAGGCCCCAGTGGTACGGGACGACATCTCGGAAGTGGCCGTGCTCGTTGATGACGCGGGTCAGGTAGCCGGGTCCGGTCTGGTCCCAGATGCCGCGGTAGACGAGGATCGAGTGGGCGAGGTCCCGAACGCAGTGCCAGAGCGCCGCGTGGCACGGGACGGCCCCCATCACCCCGGGCGAGAGCAGGTGCGGGCGGCCGTGCTGCTGGGTGGTGGAGCAGAACGCGCGGACGCCATCGACCAGATCATCGATCGGCCGGGTCGGCAAGCGGTCAGGATCGACGAACACGCCGCCCTCGCGGGCGAGCAGCTCGTAGCGAAGGATGTTCAGACGGGATGCTGCGCCCGCGGGCTCGGGTAGCTTGAACGTCTCGGCCCACTGGGCGTGATTGAAGACCGGCTCGCGCTCCTCGAGCGTGATGATGCGCACGTCCCACTCGGGGTGGTGCCGCTGCCATTCAGTCTGCCAGCGGCGGAACGACTCGGGAACGGCTGACTGCGCGAGGTGCGCGGTGTAGACGATGCGGGGGATGGTGATCACGCTTTGCCTCCTCTGATCTCGGCCTCGGATGAACTCGCCTGCCACCCAGCCGGGGGCACACCCTCCATGCCGCCCTCGATGAACTGGGCACCAAACGCGCCGATCGCGACGGACTCGTTTCCGGAACCCGAGCCGGATCCGGAACCCGGGTCGATGGTGACCTCTGTGGCGACGATGGTGCCGCTCGGGTCCGTGGTGAACGTGCCCGTAAACGAGTCGGAACTCGTGCCGATGGTGATGGTGGTGTTCTTGATGGTGCCCTCGGAGCCGAGGGTCAGCGTGTTGCTGAAGCTGTCGCTGGATGATTCACTTGATGAGCTCTCACTCGAACCCGATCCCGAGCTCTCGCCGCTCGAATCACCGCTGCTGGCCCCCGAGCTGTTCATGGATGAGTCCATGCTCGACTGGCCCGAGCTGTTGCCGGAGCCCGAGCCGCCGGGACCGCTGCCGCCCGGGCCCGATCCGCCCGGACCACTACCGCCAGGTCCGCTCCCACCGCCGCTCGAACCACCTCCGCCGGACGAGCCGCCGCCCGAGGAACCAGGATCGTCGGTCGATGCCATCGACGAGTCCCCCGAGCTCATGCTGAACGTCGGATCGGTGTCGGTCGGAACAGAGCCCGATGAACCACCTGACGATGCAGCGGACGAGCCACCGCTGGGATCATCGGTGGACCCGCCCCCGCTCGGTTCACTTGGTGTGGGGTCGTCGGTCGAACTCGGGGCGGTGCTGTCGGGCGTGCCGCTATCGCTCGTGAACGCGTCGGTCGTGTAGAACGTCAGCGTGGGCGTCCCGCTCGGCCCGGTCGTGAAGATCACATCGCCGGTCGTCGAGTAGCTCGTGCCCTCCGATGGCGTGGGCGTGCTGCTCGCGGGCGTCTCGTACGACGACTCGGGCGTGTCGGGCGTTGAGTAGTCGCTCGAACCGCCGCCCTGTGGGGCGCGGCCCGTCGCCCAGACGGGTATGTAGAGGTAGTACCGGGTTGGCTCGCTCATTTGGCGGCCTCCCGCGCTAGCTCCCGATTGGCGTCCACCGGTGTGTACCAGCCTTGCGTGTTGATGGGCTTCGAGCACTCCTTGCCGGCCTTGGCGATCGCGTCCTCGAAGCTCATCCGCTCGAACACGCCGAGTTCGCTGCCGGGCGAGCAGTTCACGACGCGTAAGCGGTGCTTCTCGAAGTGCGGGAGCAGCGCCTCAAAGCGACGGCTCAGCGAATCGTAAAGCACGTTGTTGTGCTTGATCGCCGCGGCCTCGCGGGTCTCGTTGAAGGCGTACTTGCGGTCGGTCGCCATTTTGAAGTCGCAGCCGACGAGGTAGACCGTCCGGAACCCGAGGTGGTGCAGCAGCCGCAGCGCGACCAGCATCACGCTCCGCTTGCCCTTGATGCCGAGCGAGTCAGTGGACTTCGGGTCGTTGCCCCACGGCACCGTGTCGCCGGTGAGGAAGCGTTCGTGGTCGAAGTGGTTGCTGCGACGGAAAAACAGCACACTCGGCATCTGCGCCACGCGGAACGAGCTGTCGCGCATCTTGCCGTCCACGACCTGGATGCGCAGCTTGCGGCCCCAGTGGCAGACCGGCACGAACTTGAGCACGCCCGGGTCCTTCCACCCCGTGTCGATGAACCGGCCGGGATCATCGACGCAGGTCCAGAGCGTCGGGCGGTGGACCGTCCACGAGTTGTTGACGCCCATCGTGACGATACCGCGGCGGTTGAGCTGCGAGAGATCGATGTCGTTGAGCGACGGACCCGAGAGCACGAGGAATGCCGAGCGGCCCTTGTAGAACCCGCCGAGCGAGATCGAGTCGAAGTCGGAGGTGTAGAGCCGCAGCCCGCTGCGGGCCGGGGCTCGCGCCTTGAGCCCACGCTGGAGCGCGACGATGTCCGACTGGTTGGGGCTGTTCATTTGAACCTCCCCGTGACGTAACGACCGCCGGCCCGCGTGTCGTTGACCATGCCAACCCGGCCGATCACATCGACCCACCACGCGAGCGGGCGGACGGTTGGGTGCAGGTTCTCGCCGGCGACGGTGATGCGGCTCGGCCGGGTGCAGATCGAGAAGCAGAACCACGCCCGCGGCCGAGCGACCCGGCGCATCTCATTCAAGACCGGGACCACGTCCTCAGTCAGCACGTGCTCGAGCGCATCGAAACTCGTCACCACGTCGGCGACGCCCTCGACCAGCTTCGTCTCGTGCATCGGCTTGTTGACATCAGCCTCGGGGAACGCGAAGTCAACACCGAGACCGTCAATGCCGTGCCTTCGGAGCTCGGTGATGAAGTCGTTGCGTCCGCAGCCGAAATCCATGACCAACCGCGGCTTCCAGCGTTTCACGATCGTAATAGCGTCTCGGCCGTGGTTGGATGCGCCGTACGACGAGTTCGTCCGCGATGCCAGCTCGACGTACTTGCTCCGTTCGTGCTCGCGGCGGGCGTCGAGGTTGTTCGTAGCAGTGCCGGTCATCCCGCGCCCTCCACGAACAGGTTGAACCTCCGGTCGCCGTCGGCGGGATCGGCCAGTTCCATCAGCGTCATGGCCTCGAACACCCAGACCGGCCGGCCCCTGCTGTTGCGCTCGCATGTGAGTTGGACGCACACGCCCTCGGGGATCGGGACCAGCTTGGGCTGCAGTGATCGCGCCGGCGGACAGTCGGGTAGCACGCCCGGCAGGTCGCAGACCGGGCCGAGTCCGAGCAGGCCCTCGAAGCCCGACGCATCGACGCCGCCATCCATGTGGTGCGCCTCGAAGCGGTTGATCGCGAGCAGCGTCGGGTCTTCTCCGCCGCCCCCACCAGGACCAGTGCGTTGTGAAGACAGACCCTCGGGGACCGCGACGTACCGGAGGTAGGTCTCGCTGCCAGGATCGCCGTCGAGGCGGGCCTCCCGCCACGGGTAGCGCCACCGGTTGCTCTCGGTCGGGATCGGTTGGGCTTCACCGAGGATCGCGGTGACGCGACCCGACGACGGTCGGCCCATCTCGATCACGGCCCATTTCTCGCCGACGCCCTCTTCCTTCCAGAGGATCGGCACGCCGCCCATCGGCCGGCTCGCGAGCACGGTTTCCTCGGGCTCGATCTCGCAGGTCGTGTCGAGTTCGCTCGTGATGTAGACCCGTGCCGGCGTCACCCCGGTGAGCGCGCAACGCCCGAGGTCGCCGGCCTTGATCGGTTGGGTCGCCAGGACGAACGCCAGCGGCGGTGAGTCTTCGGTCGCGATCTCGCCCGTCAGCGGCGTGCGGCTGTAGAACGTCCGCTCCTGATCCTCGTCGCCCGGCTCGACGAGCACGCCAGTGATCGCCATCGCGTGGTACGGCTCGATGGTCTGTTCCGAGTCGTTGCGGACGAGCACGACGCCGCGTTGCATGATCTCCCGCTGCGGGTCGGCCACGGCATTGCGGTCGCGCGAGCGATGCCCGACCGCGGCATCGACGAACGCGTTGTACGCGGCCGCCGGGATCTTGAGCGGCTCGCCCGTTCGGACTTTGCGGAGGGGATCACCCGTCATATCCCAAGCCCCCCGAAGCTGCCCTGGTCGTACACACGCTCGACGTACGCCGCGACGGGCCGCTTCACGATGGTGTTCGACCCGGAGTCCTCCTGATCCGCGTAGCGGACCCAGAGGTACTCCCAGCCCTTCTTGGCGATGCCGTTGATCGGGCCGACCGACAGGCCGGTGACGTTCGGGCTCGCGGCGAAGCGGAACGTGATCTCCCAGTCGTCATCTTCGCTCGTGCCGCGGCGTGATCCCGTTGCGCCGAGGAACAGCACTTCGCCCGCCGCGAACCCTCGGAATCCGCCGCTGTTGACCTTGCCGGTGAGGTTGAAGAGTGCGCCCTTGTACGAACCCGTGACCGCCGCCGCGGGCAGGTAGTGCGTCTCGGTGAACTGGTAGATCGGCACCGTGATGTCGATGCCCTCGACCGCGTCCTGCGTCACGCCGATCGCGCCCTGGAAGTCGGGGGCGGCTGTGCCGGACGCCGCGTGCGTACCGACCGTCTGCTTGCTCTGGGTGATGTGCTGCGTGCCGCCGCCGGTGTCGAACGCGAACGAACTGTCGCCGGTCTGAGGCGGCGCGGACTGCTGCTGCGAGATGGGTGCGTACCGCACGATCGCATCCCAGAGTTCATGGCCCACCGGCTCGACGGTGACCGACTGCTTCGGCATGCCGTCGTAGTTCGCGGGGCTGCTGGTGTCGGCCTGCGACCGGGCGGTCATGTCGCTGTCGGTGCCGCGGACCGAGTAGGCAAGTTCCGCCGACGGATTGTCGCCCGTCGTGGATCGGCGGCTCTCGAACTTCTCAGTCACGGTTACGGACACGAAGCGGGTCTCCTCGTTAGACGATGGTCAGGCGAAGGTCAGCCCACCCGACTGCGCGGAGTCGGCCAGGCGGCGTGTGTTCTTGGCGGTCTGCTCGGTGGCCTTGGCGGTGCGTTCGGCGCTGTCGTCGCCGGCGGCGAGGCTCTGCACGGCCAACGCGTTGAACGTGCCGCGAACAGCGACGCCCCGCTCGATCGCAGAACCAAGCCCGGCGAGCCCTTCCTGCAGGCGGCCGATCAGGTCACGGGACACATCGCCGGTTTGACCAGCGTTCTCTGGCTGCTCTTCACGCCGCCGCTTGGCTTCAGCGATCGCTTCATCGAGCTTGGCCCGGGCCTCGTCGAGCTTCCGCTGCGTCTCAGCGATATCGGCATCGGTGCCCGATCGCAGCGCGTCCTGGGCTTCCTCGAACCGCCGTCCGATCTCTGCGAGCGTGGCCTCGTTGAGTTCGGAAGCGTTGTCGCGTTCCCGCTGGCGACGGGACTCTTTGCCGGACAGATCCCCCTGCGTGCTCGCGTCGATCTCGGCGAGCTTCGCATCGAGCTGGTCGTCCACCGCCCGTTTGGCAGCCTCAACATCGAGCCCGGCGTCGAACAGACCTTGGATCTCCAGCATCCGCTTGGCGACGAACGACGACGCCGACTGCCACACCTTCTGGAACCCGCTCGTGAACCGCGTCCACGTCTTCGAGAGGAACGAGGTCGTCTCGATCCACGCGACCTCGAGCGAATGGAACACGGTCTGGGCCACAGCGAGTGCCCCGTACCACATTCTCTGGGCCGTGGTGATGAAGAAGTTGCGGGCCCCGAGCCAGACTTCGTTCAGAGCCGCAACACCCTTCTTCCACGCGACCTGGAGCGCGAGCCACAGGATCTGCGCGGCGAGCTGGATGTCGCCCGCGGCCAGCGCGTCCGCGATGCCCCCGGCGACCTTGCCAACAAAGGCACGCAACTCGCCGAACCGCTCGGTCAGCCAGGCGATCGCCGCGCCGCCCGCACCGCTGTAGTAGAGGATCGCTGTGCCAAGGGCCGCGACGCCCGCGACTATGAGCCCGATGGGTGAGACCACAGCCGCGAGCACGATACCGATGACACCAATGGCGGTGCCCGCGGCCGACGCGATCGCGGCGAGCGATCCCAGCACCGCCCCGACCCCGATGATCGCGGTCCCGGCAACGATGAGGGCGATCCCAACGCCCAGCACGATCGCCGTGATCTTCGCGATGCTCGTGACGAGTTCGCGGTTCTGATTGACGACCTGCGTGATGTAGCCAGCGACACGCGCGAGCACGTCGGCGACCTTGCGGACCGGGCCTTCGATCGCCTCGCCGATCGCGATGGCGACGCCCTCGACCGCTGACAACAGCTTGCGGAACGCGCCGCCGATGCCCGCGTCCATCTCCTCCGCGGTCTTCACGGCGATGCCCGCGGCGGCCCGGATCGCGTCCCGCAGCGCGTCGAACGCCGTGCCCGAGGAGGCGAGCTTCAGCGCTGCCGCTTGGCCGCGGCCGAAGAGCGTCTCGAAGATCGACAGCCGCTCGGCCGTGCCGAGTCCCTGCGTCGCCTTGGCCAGGTCATTGATGATGTCGGCGAGTGGGCGGAGGTTGCCCGATGCGTCGACCGCTTCCACGCCGAACTTCCGCAGCTCGCCTTGGGCGGCCGACGACGAGAGGTTCTTGTATGCGCGGGCGAGCGCGTTGCCCGCGAGGCTGCCCTTGATGCCGTTGTTGGCGAGGATGCCAATCGCCGCGGCGACGTCCTCCATGCTCTCGCCGGCCTCGGCCGCGATCGGGGCGACTGGCTTGAACGCCTCGAACAGGTCCTCGAGCGTCTGGGCGCTCTTGTTCGCGGTCGCGGTGAGCGCGTCGGACACGCGGCCCATCTCGCTCGCCGGCAGGTTGAACCCACGGAGCGCGGCCCCGGCGATCTCGGTCGCCCGCGGCAGCTCGGTGCTCGTGGCCCTCGCGAGTGCGAGCACGGCCTCCGTGCTCTGCAGGATCGCGGTCGGATCGAACCCGGCCCGCCCCAGCTCGGTCATCGCCTCGGCGACCTGGCCCGCGGTGAACGAGGTCGTGCGCCCGAGCCGCTTTGCCTCATCCGTGAGCGCTTCAAACTGTTCCTGGGTCGCTCCGGTGACCGCGCGGACCACACGCATGCGGTCATCGAACCCGGCGAACACCCGTGTGGAGAGCCCGAACCCCGCGGCCACCGCACCGCTGACTGCGGCGAGCTGCGCACCGATCCCGCGCACGCTCTGGCCGAACGCCCGGAGCTGTCGCTGAGCGCGCCGGAGCCCGCGCGCGAGCCGGTCGTTGACGCCAAGCTCGACGAATGCGCGTCCGGCCCGGATGCCGCGGGTGTTCGCCATCACTGATACCCTCCACTCAGAATTCTTGCGGGATAACGCGGAGGGTTGGAATGGCTACTGATCTGTGCGTCGATGGACCTTACGAGATTGAATACGAGTCGAACGGTGCGGTGAAGCGAGTACGGCCGTCGGACGGCATTGACTTCTGGGCCTACGACGTCGTTGCTCATCTGCGGAAGAAGCAGGGCTGCTACGTCTTCGCGATTCGCGCTGGCAAGGGCTTCAAGCCGTGGTACGTCGGCCAAGCATCGAAGGGCTTCGAGCAGGAGACATTCACGTATCACAAGCGGGAGCACTACAACTCCGCGTTGTTCCGAGGGACAAGAGGAACCCCGGTCTTGTTCTTCGTGACACCGCCGGATAACAAGCGGAAGGTCGCTCAGAAAGAACTGACGCACATGGAGAAGGAGCTGATTCAGTACGCACTGGCAAAGAACCCTGACCTGTGTAACGTCCAGCACACCAGAAACGTCCCCCAGTGGAGCATTCGAGGCGTCATCCGTTCCGGGCAAGGCAAGCCAACCACTGCCGCGAAGCAGTTTCGTTTGATGATGAAGATGTAAAGTCTTCACCTCAGCCTCCCCTCACGCTGTTGCGCCAGACGTCGGGGAGGTTCGGAGCTTCCTTCTCGAGTGCGGGCCGCATGTACGGCCGGGCCGCGATGCGGACCGCCCGCTTCGTGCGCTTGCCTCCACGCCGGCGGACGACCGTGGTCCGCCCGCCGAACTCGAGCACGCTCGGTGCGTTCCCACGGCGGAACCCCACGGGGCCGACCACGACGGACTCGGTCCGCGGGTCGTAGCCGAACAGCACCATCCGGCGGAGGCTGCCTTCGTGCGCGAACGGAGGTTGTCCTGGCCGCGAGGAGCCGCGTCTCTTCCGCATGCTGGTCTTCGCCCGCTGGCGCACAAACGCACCGGCCTTCGACAGCGCCCGTCGCCGGGCCGGGTCGATCGCCCGCTGCACGGCGGGCCGATCGAAGAACAGGTTCTTGACCCGCATGTCGATCACGCGCTGGTCCCCCGGATCTCTGTCGGCGTTGGGATGGATGGCGTCGGCAGCGTGTTCGCCGTGCCCTTCTCCAGCCCCTTGTTGAACGACGCCTCCTTCTCCTTGCGGAGCCGGCCGGCCCCGATGAACAGCCCTGCAAGCCCGGTCAGCGCGGGCAGCGCCGGCCCGGCGATGGGCACGCCGGCGAGCGACGGCCCGATGTCGTCGAGGGCGGTGAGCGTGAGCTGCCCGAGCAGGCCGCGGATCTCGCCGCCGCGATCGATCGAAGCCTTCCACTGCGCACCGGTGCGTTGCACGTCGTCGAACCACGCCCGGTACTCGGTCTCGGCCTCGTTGAGCGAGGTGGTGCTCGGCAGCCCGCGGGTCTGCTGGATCTCGTTCGGCGTTTTGACCTTGACCACGTCACCGAGGTCGAAGCCGGCGCAGGCCGCCAGGCCCAGCGTGACCATCACGAGCCCGAAGCCGAAGACGATGTGTTTCGGATCAACCTTCATGCGAGCCTCCCTGCCCGGTGTCTGTCTCTGCTGTCTTCCTGATGAACACGTCCTTGAGCACCCGCACGTCGGCGGGGATCGGCTGACCCGCATCCGCCTTCCGTGCGAACGGATCGAAGTCGCTGGGCTTGAACGCCCGTCGCTTCTTTGGGTCGCGGTGGACACTCGCGAGGAGAGCCATCACGCTGCTGGCGATCGACCAGTCGTGCCGCTGTCGGGCCTCGGCCATCGCGAGCAGCTCGCGGAGCGTCAGGGGTCGCGGATCGACCCCGGCGACGCCGGCGCACTGGTCGATGAGCCGCCAGACGTCGTCCGCTCCAACCCCTCTTCGAATTTGGTTTCTGCTTCCGTCATCGCATCGGTCACGATCCGATCGATCTCCCCGCCCTCGATCATCCGGTCGAGGTTCTTGTCCACGAGATCGCGGGCCTTGTCGCGAGCGTCCCGCATCGCGGTCAGCACGCGCCCGAGGGCGGCCCGGTCCCTCGGGCTCGGGCAGAAACCCACGATGTCCTCCAGCAGCGCGACCGTGGCCGACTCGATCGCGTCGCCGGCCATCGCCCGGCCAAACTCCTCGTCGCTGATGTTTCGCTCGTCGGCCTGCGGCTTGCACGCCGCGTAGAGCACGTCGCACAGCAGGATCGGATCGGACGCCAGCTTCTCGGCAACGCTCGTGTCCATCGACACGGCGAGACCGATCAGGTCGGTCCCGGTCAGTCCCTTGATCCGCTTGAGCGACGCCACGTTGATCTCGATCACCCAGTCGCGGCCGGCATTGTCGGTGAAGGTCTTCATGGGTCAGCCTCCGATCCATGACGGCGGCGTGTCCGAGTACGTGACCTTCGCCGTCACCGACACCGTGATCGCTTCCTCGAGCGACTCGGACCGGCTGAAGCTGGTGATCATGAAGTCGGCCTGGAGCCCTTCGCCCGCGCCGCTACTCGACCCGTCGAGGATCTGCATGCCGATGGGCGCGTTGTTGAGGTAGGCGTCCTTCACCGCGCCGAAGCCGGCGTCGGCCGTGTCCCACACCATCTCGAACTCGACGCTCGCTTCCTTGAGCGTCGCCACCACCGCCCGCCAGCCGCTGTTGGCCCGGGTGGTGACGTCCGCCTCGCCCGCTTCGAGCGAGAGCGTCACGTCGCGCACGTTCGCCAGCTCGACCCACGAGCCGGCCCCGTCCTGGCCGCCGGTCTTGTAGTTGAGCACGGCCTCCATGCCGAGTCGGATCGCCATCGGTTACCTCCTGACCCTGTAGGTCACGCTCAATACCGTCGTCAGTGACGACCGCTCATCGAGGTGCTCGGCCGCGACGACGGGTTCGTGTTCGATGCTCAGCCACGCGGCCTGCGGGTAGCCGGGCAAACGTTTGTGGCGCAGGTGATCGCCGATCTGCTCGGCAAGATCGAGCAGCGCATCGAGCCGGGCGTCATCGCCCGCGTCTACGCGCTGCTGGAGGCCGACATCAACCGTACAATCCACCTGGCTCTGCTGGCGGGCAAGGTTCGCGGTGGTCACCGATCGTGGGACCACGCTGACTCTTAACTCTCCGAGTTGCTCGAGGTCGTATGACGGGCGGTACGCGCGGACGGCCTCGACGGGCTCGGTGAACCCATCGCCATCCGAGGCGCCATTAATCGACGCCGCGACGGCGTCTGCGATCTCCACGATCACACTCACGGCTCACTCCTTTCTGCGGGGATCGCCACGCTCGTGCGTCCTTCGAGGAACGCCACGCGACGCTCCATGTCTCGGTACTCGCTGCGGAGCTGCACAGCCTCGGCGATGAACTCGTCGAGCCGCTTCTCGACCTGATCGAGCTTGGTCGTGACCACGCCCCACTGGACGATCAGCGCCGCGACCGCGAGTCCGCCGGTGAGGGCAAGACCGGCCCATCGGAAGCGGCCGTTGCCGTTGCCACCGTGGCCGTTGATTGAGTTGGTCCCGTTGCTCATGCCGCTCCCGTGCGAACAAACTTCGTGTGGATCCTGAGCGTCAACCGCTGGGGATCGCTGTACCGCCAGGCAGGCTCACCCCCGGGCGCCATCACCTCATACTCATGGAGTGATGTGCTACCGGCCTCTGTTATCCGATCACCCGGCTTGGGAAGCACGGTCGTTCCACCGAGCACGAGATCCGCCGCGGCGATCAGGAAGTCCCGCGACTCGATCCGGTGGACGACGCCGTACTCGTCGGCCCGCTCGAACGCCGTCGATCCGACCGTGGCCGTGACATCAACGCCGTCATCGTCCCGACGATAGATCGCCGTGCGTGACAGACATGCCCGCCGCGTGCGATCGATCAACTCCGAGCCTCTGGTCAGCAGGTCCGCCACGGTGGGTTCTCCGGGTCCTCACTAAGTTCAAGGCGCGAGCAGCCCACGCACCGCGGTGTCCGCGGCCGCCGCAGCAGCCACGGCTTTCCCGATCCGCTTGTTCCCGCTGGCCGTGGTGGTCGCGACGCCGCCCGAGCTGTCCCAGTACAGGATCGCCCCGGCCGAGATCGCCCCGCCCGCGGCCTTGGCGAAGTCGAACACGCCGCGTGTCGCCAGCGATCCGAGCGTGCCGGCCAGGATCGGTGTCTTCGCCACCCCGACCAGATCGCCCTGCACCACCACCTCGCCAGCCGCCACATCCGCCCCGGGCGAGTAGTCAACCGCGTCTCCATCCTGAATGAACGTTGCCATGCCGTCTCCTTCTGGTCCGTCGCTATCCGTGCTGTCCGTTGTGTTCGTCTGAAACGTGTCGAAGCGGGTATCAAGGAACCCGTCGCCAATGTCGCCGCCGGGTGATTCGTTCACCCCATCGCCCGGCGACGTTCCACCGCCAAACTGGCTCATGCCTCACCCTTTGCCTTGACACCCCCGCGCGGGTCCTGCAGCGCGACGCCGAAGTCGTGGTACCCGCGCATCTGGATCCCGAGCCGGTTGAAGCTCTGCTCGGCGGTCTCGATCGTCGGGGCCTCCTGCCCATTGAGGAACGCGACCTCGATGACCGGCAGATCCTCAGCCCCGGCGAGCAGGTACCACGCCTTGCTCGAGTTGCCCGTGTATGCCGCGTTCGAGAGGTACCGGCTGACTTCGACGCGGAACTTGCCCTGGTGCGGGTTGCTCACCGGGTACTTCGCGCTCGACCCGTTGTCGCGCAGCTCCATGCTCTTAAAGAGCTGGCTGCCGACCGCCGAGAGCGAGGTCGGCACGAGCAGGATCGCGGGCATCACGCCGAGCGGCTTGCCGTCGGAGTCCACCTGGTCCATGAACGTGACCTCGGCCTTGGTCAGCCCGTCGATGCCGAGGCTGGTATCCGCACCCGAGATGAAGTTGTTGTTGCCGGCCGCGAAGAACGCCGAGTTGGCGAGGAAGGTCTTCCAGAAGATGTCGTTGATCGTCTTGCCCGAGCCCGCCCCGAGCTTGCGGGGCACGGTGGTGATCGCGCCGAGATCGTCGTTGATGATGTCGGTGCGGTCGATCGCCAGCATCAGGGCGTAGGTGTCGGCCTTGTTGGTGTACGTCTCCTCGCCGAGCGTCCCGTGCTTGATCTCGCCGCCGGGCGCGACGCGCTCGTACTGGTCGTTGCCGGTCAGCCGGTAGCTCGTGACGGTCTTGAAGTCGGTGACGCTTCGGATCGCGGCGATGTTCCGCCACGTGCGCTCCACGCTGTTGAAGCCATCCAGGAGGAACTTGTTGGCGACGTTCGAGAGGATGCCGCCGATGCTCACCGTCGAGCCGGCGGCTTCGATCCCGCGACCGAACGCGGCATCCATGACCGCCGACCAGTCCCGGAACGTGCGCCCGGAGTACCCGTTGGCCCACGCCGCCTCGAGCAGCAGTTCCTGGAGCCCGAGCGTCTGACCGAACCGCTTGCTCGCGGCGTCAAGGTCCCGCTCCTCGCAGAACCGCTCGGGTTGGTGGATCCGGCCGCTGAGCATGCACGCCGCCTGCAGCACGCCGTCGTTGACGAGGTTCGTGGGGACGTGCGCCGCCGGGGCCTTCGGTCGGCTCGCCCGGAGCACCTCGAGTTCGCAGCGCGTCGCGTCCCAGCCCTCGCGGATGGCGCGGGCTTCGAGGTCGCGGTGCTCGCCGGCGCAGATGCGGCGGACGGCGTTGATCCGCTCGGTCTCAGCCGCGGCCTCGGCGCGCATCTGGGCGACGAGATCGGGGCCGCTGCCGGCGTCCGGATCGGTCTGATGTGCGTCGTCACCACCGGCGGGATCCGACCCGGCCGATGCCGCGATGGTCGCGCTCGTCCGCCCGTCGGCCCCGAGGTCGACGAAGCTGATCTCGCCGAGCGTCGAACGCCGCACGACGTTCACCGGCCCGGTTAACTCGCGTCCGTTCACGGTGACGGTCTGGTTCGGTCGGACAAACTCAAACTCGTCCACCGACGCGCCAACCGAGGCCTGCCACGGGAACCCGTTCCGGCTCGACGCCACGACCTCCTTGGCCGCGGCCGTGTCGCGGCTGATCACGCCGGACGCGACCAACTTCCCGCCATCGACGCCGATCGCGTCGGTGTGGCCGACGCCAGCCTGGGCGTCGTGCCCGAACCGGATCGGCCGGTTCTGTGACGGGACGGACAGGCCCGCGAGGTCGATGACGACCGGGTGACGCCAGCCAGCGAGGCGCATCGCTTCGCCGGTGTACGCCACCATGCGGAACCGTGGCAGCGGCTCGGATTGGTCGGCCTCGGCCGCCGCCGACAGATCGATCTCGGCCCGGGCGGTGAGGGCCACAGACTTCTGATCGTCACGCAGCGTGTCGTCCGCCGCGGCGGCGATGAACATCGGGTTGGTCGCGGTCTTCGGGTTCGGATTCACAGCGATCATGCGGCCTCCTTGCGGCTCTCGTCGCGTTCGTCGTCGGTCTCGTCGGTGTCGGTGGGATCTGCCGCGGGCGCGGCGAGTCCCTCGGGAAGCCCGAGTTCCCGCAGCAACTGCACCTCCTTGGAGCGCTGCCGCAGCTCGTCTTCCCAGTCCCGACCCTGCCGCGCGTACTCGGCGGCGAGCGTCGTCGTGTGGTTCGCGAGCCGGGTCGCCTGCGCGTTCGCTTCCTTGGCCGGGTCGACATGCTCGACGCCGTCCCAGAACCAGGTGTGATGTTGGGCGTGCGGCGTCACCGCGTCGCGTGTCCGCAGCGACTGCGGCAGCAGCCCCTCAACCAGCGCCGCCTCGGCGAACCACGCCGCGAGGATGCGGTCGAGCACCGAGACCTGCATCTGGTGCTGCTCGACGCGGATGCTCTTGAAGTACGTCTGATGATCCAGCCGGCCCGAGGCGTAGTTGTACCCAGAGCTGTTCCCGGCGGCGACGTTGAACGGCATGCTCAGGCAGCGGGCGATCTCGTTGAGGATCTCCCGCTTGAACTCCGCGTACGTCGTCGCGGGCTGCTCGGCGTGGATCTGCCCGAGCTTCCACCCGCCGGGCAGCACCGTCGCCAGACGTTTCTCGAGTCCCACCATGTCCATGGGCTCGAGCGGATCGGCTTCGCCGTTGGCCGGCGCATCGGTATAGAGCACGGCCGCGAAGTCCGCGGCGGTCTCGGCCGCGGCGATCACCGCGAGCGTGTACCGGCGCAGCTGCGCGAACAGCGGCAACGCCGGCGTGATGTCGGGGATCCCGCGTCGCTGACCCGGGCGATCGGCCCGGAAGTAGTGGATCATCGCGCCCGCGGGCACGGTGTCGAACTCGAACGGCCCGTTCCGACCGCGCGTCCACGACGCCGTGTCGCCGGGGTGGCGACGCAGCACGTAGTACCCGGCCGGGTGCCCCGACGCGTCAAGCACGACGCCATCGATGTTGTCAGTGCCGGCACGGCCGGTGCGCACCAGCGGGCTGGTCACCTGGTCCGGCTCAAGCAGCCGCGGGTCGAGTTTCACCGCGTGGTCGATGCGCGGGCTGCTGGTCAGCATGCAGAAGCACTCGCCCGACTCGGCCCGGCCCATCCGCATCGTGCGGAGCAGCCCGGCGAGATCAACGGCGGCGGCCCACTCGCCGAACGCGTCCTCGACGCGGGCGTTGGCCGTGGGATCGTCGGTCAGCATCTGGAGCCGCGGGCCCGTGCCCACCGTGTCGTTGGCGAGCGTAAGGACGATGCCCTTGGCGTAGCTGTTGTTGGCGACCTCGTACCGGGCGCGGTTGCGGAGGATCCGGCGTACCTCGGGGCCCACCGCGGCGTTGGGCGCGAGCCCGTCGGCCGCGGCCCAGTGCCGCCGGTTGTCCGGAGTGGTCTGGGCCGAGTCGAACCGTGCTCGTACGGCCCGTGTCATGGGTGCTGCGGCCTTTGAGGCCCGCTTCGATTTACCGAGGAAACCGCCCAGCATCAGGACGCACCCCCGTCGTTGCCGAGACCGTCAATGGCTCCGGGCGGCGTTAGCTTGACCAGCCGAACACCGAGACCACGGCCACGGCTCGCCCGCTTGCTCGCGAGGTACCGGTCGGCCTCGATCTGGTCTTTCAGCGCATGCTGCTCGACCGACTGCCCGTCCACCATGGCCTTGGCGGGCCCGGCGGCGTTCTCGGTGATTGCCTGGTCGAGGTCTGGCATGTTGGAGGAGGTGTCTGCCACGTTGTCTATATCTGCGCGAAGTCCCGAATGTGTCGCACGCCCCAACGAGCGGAGCGCCGTCACCTACCGACTACGCCAAATAGATCCAAAGTGGCGGAGAAAGTGCCACGCGAGTTCAGGAATGCTGACGCTTCAGTTCAGACAGTCGCACGCGTGGCTTTGTTGTCGGCTTCAGATCCGTCCCGAACAACACCGCCCCCTGCATCGACGAAGCGACAGCGGAGCCAACCAAGCAGTCGAGCCAGTGGTTGTCGAGACCGGCAACCCGCAGCTTCCATTCGTCGACCGTGCGACCTCGGCCCTCGGTCTTGACGCGGTACTCGGCGGTGAGATGCTCTGCGATCAAACGGTGCGTCTCGGGCTTATGCCCAAACAACGCGAGCGACCCCGGGTCGCCCATCGGGACGGCGAGCCTGGCGTGCACGAAGCTCTTCCAGAAGTTGGTATCGAAGACGACGTGCCGCACGGCCCGCTTGCCTGTCACCATCGGCACGCGCCAGTTCAGGCCGATCCGCTCGCCGCGTTTCCGCTTGTAGTCGCTGAACGGGATGCTGCTCGCACCCACATAGCGGCCGTGGCTCGGCAGTAGCAGAGACGCGTGCGGGCTTTGCCGGCAGAACTGGTACACGACATCGGTCGAGGTGCCCCAGTTCGCGTCGATCAGGCAGCGGTCGATGCGGACGACCGCGCCGTCGTCGCGTTTCCACTCTCGGCCGAGCATCTGATCGCATAGCCGTTCCAGCCCGGCGTAGATCGCGCCCTCGACACCGGCCCGCGGCGCTGACATCGCGAGCGTCTTGCGGATGTCGCGGAGCGTGAAGTACCCAGCCTCCCCCGCCTTTTGATCCGGCTCCGTGCCGTAGTCGATCACATGGCCCGTGAAGTCGTCCTCCCACGCGGTAACGAGCCAGAACAACGCCTTCCCCTGTACATCCACGAACATTGTCAGGTGGGAGCAGCCGAGCGGGACCTGGCCGCGTGCGTGCCCGCTGAGCTTCGAAGCGATCTGATCCACGGTGAGAAGGTCGTCATCGGCCGCGACCTCGGGCAGCGGCTCGTTCTGGTACTCGGCGAAGAACGCGGCCTCGTTCTGGAGGCGCAGGTTCGTCGCGTGCTGGATCGCGCTGAGTTCGTCGTGGTTGTACCGCTCGGGCCAGGCAATCTGGGCCCCGGCGTCCATGGCCTTCCGGTTGCGCTTGTAGAACGCGGTTGCGGACTTGAGCCCGCGTTCGCTCCGGAGCCCGTCGGCTCTGATCTCGGCGTACTTCGCCCAGAGGGCTTCGTCATCGGGGAATGCGTACACCATCTTCGTGCGCTCGCCCTGCCACTGCGGGTGCTGATCGCGATCGAGCAACCGATCGGCCAGGTCATCGGGTCGCACGACCGTCACCGTCATCAGCCCCGCGATCTTCTCGCCCGGTCCGGCGAGACCGAGCACCGCGCCGGCGAGGACACGCTCGCGATTGGCGCACTGACTCGGGCTGCGCGCGCTCTCGTCGGTCTGCGGGTCGTCGATCAACACCAGCGACGGCCGGACGCTCTGTCCATCGGCCCGCTTGAACTTCATGCCGCGGATGCGGCCGGTGATGCCGGCGACTCGGATAATCGCTCCCGACGCCGCCGAGGGCTGTCCATCGGGGGCGATCGTCGGCAGCACGATCTCCTTCGCCGTCCAGCCGATGTGCGTCTGCTTGCCGCGGTAGAGCTGCCCGGCCGCCCGCTGGGTGATCCCCTCCAGCGAGCGGATCGGGTGGCAGACCTCGGGGAAGTCGCCGGCCAGCAGATCGCTGTTCTCGAGCTCGGCCTTGATCGAGTCGAGCATGTCGGCTGCGTGCTCCTCGTCGGAGCCGATCAGCGCGACGAAGCCACGATGACCGAAGAGCATCGCCCAGAGGCACGCGATCTCGCAGAGGCTGGTCTTGCCGCTGCCGCGGGGCATCGCCATCGCGAACAGGCCGCCTTCGAGCACCGCCTGCTCGGTCTTGGAGATCACCTTGAGATGATCCGCCGACCATCGCAGGTGGAACGTCTGCGGGAAGTACGCCTCACAGAAGAACCGGAAGTCACCGCGGGCCCGGTCCTTCCTGGCCGTGTCCTCCACCTCGGGCAGCTCACCGATGTCCCGGCCCGAGAGCGACATCGCCGCGTTGCGTGCCCGTGCCCGCTCGCGGTGTGCGTCGTAGCCGGACAGGCCCGCGTCTTCTTCGTCCTGCTGCGCGAGCTGCTCGTGTCTCGTTGCCGCGAGCCATGCGACGTACCGGAACAGGTCCACGCGGCCGGTGTCCCCGTCCGCCGCGACGCGGAACCCCGCACGCGTGCGGTGGCGGTGCAGTTGCCGCTCGCTGATCACCTCGCCCAGCGGCGTGGAGTTCAGCAGCCGGCACAGCTCGCCAGGACGGAGCTGCCGCGGGTCAATCGGCACGGCCGCTCATCTCCTTTACCAGCCACGCCGCGTAGTGCACAAGGTTGACGCTTCCGTCCGGGTTCGTCGGCGCGCCGGCGTCGATGTCCGACTCAAGCATGTCGGTGGCAACGGGCTTACCGCCCATGCGGGACAGCACCTTCGCCGCGTCCTCGAGCGACAGAGCGGCCGGGTTCAGGCCCGGCTTGCCGCTCGAACTAGGCGCGTGTTCGAGAGTCACGCCGCACCTCTCATAGAATTTCGGAAACATCTGGAAATGAAGGGCAAAATGCCTTCCCTTGTCGGCGATGTCATGGCTTCATGTGTCACACGCGGGGCGAATGCCCGCCGCCGCGAACGACGGAGAACACCATGCCGACAGCACGCGACAACGCCACCAAACGCATCGCCCGCGAGGTGCTCGACCTCGAAACGCTTGAGGCCCGCAGGATGGACAGTCTCGACTTTCACGAGCACGCGGTCTGGTCCATCAAGGACGCCCTCGAGCGGGCGTACGAAGCGGGCCGCAAGACGGCACCCCCGACACGTACCACCTGCCCGGCGTGTGACCGGGACATCGAGATCCGACCCCTCTGAAGCCCGCTCGTCGCGGGCTTCGCTGTTTTTGGAACCAATGCAAGGAGCATCGACATGACGCAGAAGAAGACCACTACGAAGAAGACGGCCAGCAAGGTCACGACCAAGAAGACCCCGGCGAAGAAGGCACCGGCCAAGAAGACACCCCGCATGTCCGCGAGCGCCGCCCGGGCCGAGGGCGCGGCGAAGACCAAGCGGGCCCTCGCCGACGCGAAAGCGAGCGTCGACGCGAACCTGAAGGCCATCGCGGCTGCCGACCAGGAGAACGCGACCAAGCGCGACCAGCGGGCCGCGAGCAAGGACGGCATGACGCCGAGCGAACGGGCGATGACCGAGAGTGCCGCGCCCGCGAAGGCCGCGGCCAAGCGCCGCAAGCAGGACGGCGGCAAGGACCCGGTCGCGAAGATCGCGGCGAAGGCCGATCGAAAACCGAGCGGGCTCGATCTGGCGGCCAAGGTCCTCGCCGACGCGGGCAAGCCGCTCAGGGCCAAGCAGATCGCCGAGCGTGCGATTGCCGCCGGGTGGAAGACCAACGGCAACACGCCCGAGGCGACGCTCTACGCGGCGATGACACGAGAGATCGCCAAGAAGGGCAACGCGGCGCGCTTCCGCAAAGCTGACCGCGGGCTGTTCGAAGCCGGTCCCGGCGCGAAGCCCATCGCGAAGAAGGGGGCGTGAGCGATGAGCGACAACACCAATCAGCACGACGATACCTCCGTCCAGCCGGACTTCGCATGCCCCTGGTGCGGTGATCGCCACATGGACCGGCTCGTTTGGATCGAGGACGACGTGGTCGAGTGCCAGACCTGCCACTGCCGGTACGACCCCGGCCCCGAACTGATCTGGCGCGAGGGCGATGCGGCACTCGAACGGAGGGACGAGCAATGAAGCAACGCCACCCGATCGAACACTTCCGCGTCGATGATGAGGGGGCGCTCGTGCGCACCCGCTTCAGCACCGAAGGCCACCGGTACGAGCACCGCTGCTCGCTCGAGACGCTCCGGGCGGTCGCGCACCACTTCGACGGGCGTGACAGCGACCAGCGCACGCTCAACCAGATCGCCGGGGCCGAGCAGGTCGCCTGGACGCAGGCCGCAGTCGCCCTCGCGTTCCTGAAGGATCGGGGCATCGTCGAACGCCGGGGCGACTCCAACCACGCCGCCAGCGCCGATTGCTACCTCGACGCCATGACCGATTACCACGCGCTGCAGGAGAATGGCCCCGAGCCCACGGACGCCGGCTGACCCGTTCCGGGCCACCCGAACCCGCTTCCCCGGCCGACGGCCGGGGTTTCTCGTTGGACGCATGCCGGCCCTCACAGCCCGCTCCCAATCGCCTCGGGGACATCCGTGCCGATCCCTGCCTGCTCCACGCCCTCTGCATCGAACCGTTTCGCCACCTCCCCCGTGAACCGCTGCCAACGGCGCACCGCGACGTCGACGAACGCCGGCGAGATCTCCATCGCGAAGACACGCCGCCCTTCCTGCTCGCCCGCGATGAGCTGCGAGCCCGACCCGCTGAACGGCTCGTAGCAGACCTGGCCCGGCGTGGTGTGCTTGCGCATCGGACGGGCGAACAGCTCGACGGGCTTCTGCGTCGGGTGCTCGTTGCCGGTGACGCGGGACTTCTCGCCGCCCGACGCACCACCAGTTCCGCCCTCCCAGCCGAGCTCCCAGACGGAGTTCATCTCCATCGAATGGTCGCCGTCGTGCGCGGGCTTGGAGCCCTGCACCCAGCCCATCATGCAGGGCTCGTGGCGGAAGTGCCAGAACACCCGGCCGAAGACCGGCGTCGGCTTCACCCACACCACCGACTGGTGATCGAGGATGCCGAGGTCGGACCACACCTTCTGGATCACGCCGCACCGCTTGTGCGCGTGCCAGCAGTAGATCGCGGCGTGCGGCGCGATGACGCGGACGACGTTCTCGAACACGCCGCGGAAGAAGCTGTCCGCGTCTGGGATGTCGATCTCGCGGTAGTTCTCCGTCCAGTCCTTGCCGGTGCCGTTGGGCCGCTCGCCGGTGTAGTCGACGAGGTACGGCGGGTCGGTTGCGACGAGCGCCGCCCGCTTGCCGTCCATGAGCCGATCGACGTCGCTGGCGTTGGTCGAGTCGCCACAGAGCAGCCGGTGCCGCCCCAGCACCCAGAGATCGCCGGGCCGCGTGACGACATCTTCATCGTTCGGCGTTTCGGGCACGTCGTCCGCGGGCGACTTGCCTTCGGTGCCCGCCGGCGCGAGCATTGCCTCGACCTCGGTCATGTCGAAGCCCAGCACCGACAGGTCGAACTCCGCGTCCCGTAGATCGGCCAGCTCGAGCGGCAGCAGATCCATGTCCCACGTCGCAAGCTCGCCGGTCTTGTTGTCGGCGATGCGCAGCGCCCGCACCTGCTCGGGTGTGAGGTCCTTGGCGACATGTACCGGCACCTTCGCAAGCCCCAGGTGCTGGGCCGCCTTCAGCCGGGTGTGCCCCGCGATGACCACGCCCTCGGCGTCGACGACGATCGGCTGGCGGAAGCCGAACTCTCGGATGCTCGCCGCTACCGCCTCAACCGCGTCGTCGTTCCGTCGCGGGTTCCGCTCGTAGGGTGTGACCCGCTCGATGTCCCAATTCTCGATTTTCATGCGATGCTCCTTGCGTGTTTCCAGCGAGCCATCCGTGACCCGCGACGTTTGCCCGTGACGGGCGAGTCCCTTCGGTGGCGTCGCTTCCCACGCCCGGTCCGCGGAACGCCACGTGGGCCAACGTCGGGCCCTAGCGCGGCGTCCCGTCCGGCGTTCGGACAGGCGCAACAAACTCAGTCGGATACCGCGGCTGTTCCCGCGGGCGTAGCCGGGCCGATCCGCCCGGGAGGACCCGCTCGCGGACTGTGGGCCGCGCCCTGATCCGGGGGTTGGCGTTTCGTTGTGCGCTCGGCGGTGGCGCGGGCACGCCGGTCTCCGTTCGTTTCGTTTTGTGTGCGCTCCCTTTAGGGGCGCACAAAACGAAACGAGACCCGGCGTGCGGAATCGATTTGTGTCTCGTTGTGCGCTGCGCACAACGAAACGGGAAAGACTTGGTTTGTGCGCAGAATGAGTCACGAAGCAATACCTCACGGCGAGCTTTCTCCGGCTGGATCGGCGTCGCCAGAGCGATACAGGAACGGCGCATTGCGCTTGCCATCGCCCTCGCGGATCATCAGCCCATCGCTGTCTGCGGTCCGCAGGAGTTGGTCCGCTCGCCACTGCGACACGCCGGCCTGGACGGCACGTTCAAGGATCACCGACCGGGTGGATGGCACGCCGTTCACGAACGTTTTGACGAATGTCTGGGGCGTATGCTGGGCCTTTTCCTTCTTCTTGCCGCCCTTCTCGTTCTTCAGTTCCGCGGGGTCGAGCGACCGGTCGGCGTTCCACACCGGGAAGTCCCACCGCAGGCACGTCGGGTCGACCGGAGCCCACGACCGCACCGCGGCGTCGAGCACGACCACACCTTCCTCCTCGTGCGGCCGCAGGACCAGGTGGGTGTCGGTTGCTCGAGACTGCGCCCCAGCGCCTGCACCAACGTCGGTGACCGACTTCCCGCTCTGGCTCCCCTTGGTCGAGTGGTGGATCAAGACAAAGCAACATCCAAGCCGGTCGGCGAACGAGTCGATCCGGTTGTAAATGTTGGCCATCGTGCCGTTGTCGTTCTCGTCGCCGCCCGCGGGCATGAACCGGTAGAACGCGTCGAGGACGATGACCTTGTACCGCCCCGGCTCGATCGCCTCGAAGTACGGACCGAGCGTGAAGATGTCCTGCAGCCGCCCGCGGAGGTTGTCCACGAGGATGCGACCCGCGATCTCCCGCATCGCCACGCCGCGGGCGTCGGCCACGCGAGGGATGCGGTGAGCGCTGGTCTCGCGGTGCAGCTCGTTGTCGATGATGAGCACGTCCCCGGACACGGTCTTGTACCGCCCGAGCCAATCTCGCCCGGTCGCAACCGCGATCGCCAGGTCCAGCGTGAGCCAGCTCTTGCCGGTCTTCGGGCTCGCGATAACGTTCATCGTCTCGCCCTCGCGGAGCAGGCCGTGGATGACCGGGTCGCGGAGCTTGGGGTACGCCGTGACGAGTTCGCCCACGGGGACCGGCGCAGGCATCAGCGGCCCGTCGAGATCCGGCCCGGCGAACGCCGGCGTGACCGTGAACCCCGAGAGATCGACGCCGTGCGAGCGCTCGCTCGACCCGAACCCATCCGTAGCCAGCGCGGCCGCGGCCTTGGTGAAGTCGCCGCTGTGCTCGAGCAGGGCGTACACCGCGAACGGCGCGTACGCCTTTTGCGGCTCAAAGGGCGGGGCGTTCGAACTGAAGACATAGAAGACGCGGTCCTTGAGCGTGGCGCTTGTCCCCGCGGACTTTCCGGGCCGGCACCAGTGCTCGTTGTCGCCCTGCTTGACGAGCCGCCAGCCGTGCCGGGTCAGCAGCTCACGGACGTCACCGCGCTCGTTGAACTCGTCGCCGGGGCGGACGCCAGCGCCCTGAGGCGCGTAACCGTGGACGTCCGCTGGTCGTGGTGGGGCATCGACGATCGGCCGCGGCGTCTCGTCGAGTGACCACGCCGCCCCGAGCAGCACGTCGCGTTCCTCGGTCGTGACCACAGGAGGCTCCGCGAGGTCACCGTGCAGGAGTTCGTAGCCGTCGGACGGCGCGCACAGGAACAGCCCGCCCTCGCCCCGCGTCTCGATCATCGTCACCGCGGCGTGCCAGACGCCCGAGGCCGCGTCGCGTCGCGGCACGTACTCCTTGGCACCGACCACGATCGGCTCCGGCCCGCCCGACTCGATCCACCGCTGGGCGAGCTTTGTGTTGCCGCTGACCGGGGCTTCGCACCGGTAGACGACATGCCGACCGCCCGAGGGGGTCGTCTCGATGACCAGCCGGTCGATCAGGCCCGGCTTCTGGGCCTCGACCGATTCCCGCCACGCATCGAAGGCCTCGCCGCCGCCGCCGTCCCAGTTGTCGAAGTCGATCATCTCGAGGTTGCCCGAGATACAACCGCACACCAGGCACATCGAACGGCCGTTGTCGTCCGCGTCCATGGGCTCGGCGAACCATGCGCCGATCTCGTCTCCGGTTGGTAACTGGCTCTGGTACAGCTTCCATGACGCCAGCGCCGGGCGCTTCTCGTCGCCGCGGCGGACCGCGGGCAGCGCGCACAGGCCCGCGGCGACGCACGCCTCGGCGTGCCCGCGGAGCGAGCCGTTCCGGCCGTGCCCGTCGCCAATGATGGCCGTGGGAGCGCCCATCAGAAGGGGATCTCGTCGTCGGGGATGCCGTAAGTGTTCGATGCGACCGCCGCGTACTCAGGTGCCGCATCGGGATCGTCGAGCCTCGGCGGCTTGTACCCGAGGTCCCAGGCGACGATGCGTTCCCACTGGTCGCCGTGCTTCTTCTCGACCGTGACCGATCGGGCCGTAGCAAGGGCCCCGGCCTGGGCAAGATCGACGGCCTCTTCGACCGAGTCGGGGAACGGCTCGACCGATCGGGCGCGCCACCAGTGCTCGGCCTTCCGCCGCGCGTACCCGTCGTGCTCGATGCAGACCCACTCGCGGTGCCAGCGGCTGAAGCCGACGCGGTACTCGACCCGCATCGTCGGGCGGGCAGCGGGCTCGCCGTGCTTGTAGTGCACGTAGTAGGCGGTCTCGATCACCTTCTCGGTGCGCTTCGTCGGCCCGCCGTCGCCATCAGAGAGCACGTCGTCGTCTGAAGCGACCGCGCCGTGCTTGGCCGATTCACGCGGCGGAAACTCGTGGCCGCACTCCGGGCACTCGGCGTAGCTCGTGGCGATCAGCGCGTGGCACCCCGGGCACTCCTTGGCGGGCGCGTCGCCGGGCGCTCGGTCGCTCGCGGCCAGGCGGATGTCGTCGACCGGTCCGTGTCGCATCACGTTGCCGCCGAAGTCGAGCACCAGACAGTCCGTCTTCTCGGGGTGCAGACGGAAGCCCCTGCCCACCATCTGGTAGTACAACCCGGGCGAAAGCGTCGGCCGCAGCATCGCCACGCAATCGACGTTGGGCGCGTCGAACCCCGTGGTCAGCACGTTGACATTGGCCAGGTACTTCAGGCGGCCGCCCTTGAACCGGTCGATCAGCTCGTCCCGGTCGTCCGTCGGCGTCTCGCCGGTCACGAACCCGCACTCGACCCCGTGACGATCGAGGAGCGTCCGGACGATCTGCTCCCCGTGGGCGACGCCGGCGGCGAAGATCAGGACGGCGCTGCGCTGCTCGGTCTGGCGAACGATGTCGGCGCACGCCGCCTCGACGAGGCCGGCTTCGCCCATGAGGTCTTCGACCTCGCCCTGGACGAACTCACCGCCGCGGATATGAAGCTCGCTAGTGTCCGCGATCGCGGCACCCGCCCGGCTCTTGAGCGGGCAAAGGTAGCCCGCGACGATCAGTTCGCGCACGCCGGCCTCAAAGCACACCTCGGTCAGGATGTTGGCCCGGCCGCAGATGTCGCCGGTCTTCATGCGGTACGGCGTCGCGGTGAGCCCGACCACGCGGCTGTGCGGCGTGACTTGCGCGATATCAGCCAGCAGTCTGCGATACATGCCCTCGCCCTCAGGGGGGATGAGGTGGGCCTCGTCGACGATCACGAGGTCGATGGGCCCGAGGTCGTGAGCCCGCTGGTAGATCGACTGGATCCCCGCGATCGTGACCGAGTACCCGAGATCGCGGCGACCGAGACCGGCGCTGAACACGCCGACCGGAAGCGCCGGGGCCACGGCTCGCAGCTTGTCCGCTGCTTGCTCGACGAGTTCCTTGACGTGCGCGACCACGAGCACGCGTCCGTTCCACGACTCGACCGCCTCGCGGCACAGTTCGGCGATGACGTGCGTCTTGCCGCTGCCCGTCGGCAGCACGACGGCCGGGTTGCCATCGTCGTGCTCGCGGATGAACGACCACACCGCGTCAACGGCCTCGGACTGGTACGGCCTCAGTTGCATGAACCGTCCTCGTACGCGCGGACCAGATTCGCCCAGCAGCCGTCGGCCTGCTCGTCGGTTGCCCACGCGGGATCGGGGCGGCTCGGGCGTGACCGGATGGGGCCGCCGATGAAGTCGGCGTCCCTCCGCTGAGCGCGTTGTTCGAACGCAGGCTTGGTGTCCCGGCATGTCGTTGCGTTGGTTTCAGTCATGGTCGTTGGTTCGTTCATGGGTTCATCTCGGTGATCTCGACGCGGACCAGCCCGCCCCGCGTCACGGGGCCGCGCTCGACGAGCAGCCGGTCGATCAGCCCGTCGTCGCGGTACACGCCGGCGTGCTGCATCGCGTCGAGCAGCGCCTTGAGTCGGTTGTCGATGTCCAGGGCACGCCGCGTCGGGGCACACAGCTCGACGCGGACATCGAGCCGCCCGCAGAGCGGACCCTGCCGCCGGAACCGCGCGAGCCGGGCGACCGCGTCCCTGCGGAACGCCCGGCCCTCGCGGCTGATCAGCACCCGTACGCCCCGGCCGCGCCCCATCGGCACCGACCGCCAGTACTGGTTGACGCTCGGCGGCCACGGCAGCGTGAGTTGGACGGTCGGATCCGCCATCCGTGGCGACGCCTCCTGCGCGTGTGCTCGCTCAACGCTTCCAGGGCGGCGTGCTGCCCCCGGACGTGCTTGCGACGGGTGCGTTCGCAGCGCCGTTCGACGGCACGCCTCCACCGCGGGGCGTGTACCGCTTGATCTCGTTGGTCATGTCGCCGGTGTCGTCCCGACGCTTCACGCCGACCTTGATCACCAGCGGGATGTTGTGCAGCTCAAGCGAGTCCTTGGGCTGCAGCACGTTCACTGCCCGGCAGATCGCCGACAGCTCACCGCGGGCGATTTTGACCGCCGTCTCGCTCCGGTTGTCGAGGTTGAGCCGCGCCCAGAGCAGCCGGCCCTTGTGCTCGCCGTCGACGATCTGGAACGTGAGCTGCAGGTAGCTCCCGGTGCCCGCCTTGGTGGGCTTGGTCTCCGATTCGGTGATGACCGCGGTGTACGACCCGGGCGCGATGGGCTCGAAGTCGGCGGCAGGATCGACCTCGCTGGCGTTAAATCCGTTCAGACTGGGCATGCTCAGGCTCCTTCTGTGGGTTGCTCTGTGGAGTGGTCTGCGGTGTTGGTGATCTGCTCGTTGGTGCCGGTGGGTTGATCGCTCGCGGGTTGCGTTGTTTCGCCATCGCGGCACGCCGCATAGGCACGGAAGTCCAGCGGCAACTCGTCGGGGAGACCGAGGCGGTTCTTCGCGACGTGCGCGGGACGCTCGGTGGCCTTGAGCACACGCTCGCCGCTTCCCACGCCCTGAATCCGCTTGCGGTTGAAGCCCTCGTCCGTGCTCTTGGTTAGCACGCGGTAAGTCGCGAACAGGACTTCGTCGCACCATTCCTGGACGAGCGCGGACGCGTGCTTGTTGAGCCGCGGGGCGTAGCGGTCGTACGTCTCGGTCTCCGGGTTGGCGAACTTCTCGACCGCGGCGTGCGCGATCAGCACAACCTGCATGCCGCGCTCTGAGCGCAGCGCGTCGAGCCCCGCGAGCACCTCACGCCACGCGTCGAGCGCGAAGATGTACCCCTTCGCGTACGGCACGTCCTCGATCGATTTCACGCCGCGGTCGCGGCAGGTCTTCGCGTGGATCAGGCGCTCGAGCCAGTCCAGGCTGTCGATCACGACGGTCTGGTACTCGTGCTCCTCGGTGTAGAGGGCCCCGAGCATCTCGATGACCTGTTTGAACTCCGTCGCCAGCGGGAATCGCTCGGCGTCGATGTCGGCGAGGCCGTCCTCGGTCTGGATGAACACCGGCCGCTCGGCCATCGCGCCGAACGTCGACTTCCCGATGCCGTGTGTCCCGTAGACCATAATCCGGCGGGGGCGCGCGGCTCGACCGCGCTCGATGTGCTTCATCAGGCTCATGAGTGCTCCTGTGGGTGGGTTGATGAGGGGGCGGGTGCTTCGATGTCGATCAGCCGCAGCGACTCGAACCGCGTCTTCCAGATGTCGTGCTCGCGGCACCGCTTCAGCTCGTCGACGGCGGCGAGGTTCTCGTCGGCGGCCCGGTCGAGCAGGCGGCGCGAGAGCTGCCACACGCCGCAGCGGTACGGCTCGCGTTTCTCGATGGCGACCAGATGGACTTCGAGCTCGACGCCGCAGGCCTCGACCACCAGCTCGCGGTAGAACGCCATCTGGTGGACGTAGCCGTAGCGGTGCACGTCCCGCTCAAACTCGTCGAGGTCGCTGCACGTCTTCAGGTCGACGACGCCGCGGCCGTCGATGGGGTTCACCCAGTCAATCCGCGCCTGGCACGGCACGCCGCCGTACTCGGCCCGCACCACGCCCTCGGCGACGCCCGATCGAAGGAGTTCGGTGGCAAACAGATGATCCCGCACGCCGGCGTGCATCTGCTCCAGCAGCGCCGCGTCCGCGTCGCTAAGCACAGGCTTGCCGACCGACGCTGCCCACTGTGCGAACGCCTTCGTCTGCGCACCGAACGGCTGGCCCGTCTTCGGGTTGATCGGCCCGCCGACCGCGAACTCAGCCTCGAACCGCTCGCGGCCCTCGAGGATGAGTACGTGCGCCGCGCGACCGAGGGCGTACGCCGTGGAATCACGCTCGGGGACGAGCCCGAGTTGTTTGCGCCGGTACAGCTTCGGGCAACGCCGAAAGTCAGCGAGCGCGTGCGATGAGAGGTGGTCCTTGCGACCGGCGTGGTACACCGACCCGGGCTCCCGGATCAGGAATTCGAGATCGAGTTCGTGCGCCGCCTGCTCGGGCCGCGACAGATCCGCGGGCCGAATGTCACGGGCGAAAGCACCCTGGCCAAGACGCACTAACGGTGTGTGAACTTTGCTATCGCTCACGCTGCGCTCCAGGTCTTCCCGCCGAAGATGTCACCCCGGGAGAAGATCCGGTCGATCCGAAACACCGACGGCCCGAACTCCCGCTCACAGAACGCCACGAAGACCTTGGCCACCTCCCGGCCGGCGTCGAAGCTCCCGTCGATCGCGACGGCCCGGAGGTGGTCGTCGCCCGATCGCGGCACGTCCAAGCGGACCTCGGCCGTACCGCGCAGACTCTCGACCGCGAGCACCGCAAGTTCCATGGCCTCGTTCACCTCGTCCATGTCCACGCCTGCGGCGAACCGGAAGCGGTAGATCGTTCGGATCGGGAAGTCGGTGTCGTTCATCGCGTCGGTCCTCCGCCGACCAACTACGCGAACCGCGGGCGAAATGGCGGAGAAAGGAAACGGGAGCTCAGAGGTACTCGCCAAGGCCGGCCTCCTCAAAGACGACGCGGATGCGGGCGATTTCGTCGCGTACGGTGCTGCGCGGTAGGCCGAGTTCTCGCGCGGCGGGCGACACGCTCTCGCGGAGCAACTGATCGCAGATGTCGCGCTGGCGCGGGGTAAGGCGGCCGAGCACAGCGGCGAGATCGTCGCGGAGGTCCGACGCCGTCTCTCGCACCCGGCCGTCGGCGGCCTCGTCGGCAATATGCCCTGCAGCGCCGTCAAGCGCGACGGCCCGGAGCCAACGCTTCTTGGCCGCCCGGCGGCGCAGCAAGGAGTTAGTACGGGTCGAAACCACTTGGTTCACGAACGCCTGCGGTGTGCCGCGCTCCGGATCGAAGCTAGCCCACACGCGGAGAACTTCCAAGATAAGCGCGGATGCGTAGTCCTGATGTTCGTCGCGGCGGACAAGCCCACGGCGACGCAGGTCGGAAACAGTGCGGTGGACGACGAGGTGAATGAAATCAACGGTGGATGGATCGACCGTCATTTGGATGGGTCCTTGGCGAGCGCGCAGCGATCGCGCTGAGCACAGCGGCGCTCATTGGTTGTGGGTCGATGGGTCGGGGTGCCCGCCGGGCGGGCCGCTACATCAGGGCGCGCCGACAACACGGCACGCGAGGGTCCTCACGCTCATGCCCGCGACGCATGGCCCGACAGCGGCTCGTCGCGGAGCGAATCAACGGATGTGTGGAGGACGATCTGTCGGGCAGCCGCTCCGGAGATCCCGGGGCGACTTCCCGCGTAGCGGCACGCTACATCTGGCGTAGCGGACTCAAAATTCCCACGGAAGCTGATCCGCCGAGTCGTAAACCGGTGTGCTTCCGATAGTTATCGATTCGCGAAAATGTAACGCAGCGGGCTCGTAGTACTTCCCGATGGTGTCCACGGACCGGTTAATCGCGTTGCGGACTCGGTCGCGGAGCCGCTTGTGGTCCGTGCTCTCGGTCTTCGGGCGGCCCTTGAAGTTCGAACGGCGGATCTCCGCAAGCAACTCGTCCTTCTCATTTTGGAACACTTCGACCTCAACGAAGGCCTGATCGCGCTTTGCACGATCGATCTCTGCATCGAGCTCCCTAAGCCGCTCGTGGTATGCCGCCGCAGCGGTGAGATCGAGCTTCTCCTGGTTCGATGCGCTAATCGGAAGCCCACGGGCTTGCGGACGGGCGATCACGAAGAGTTCAGCCAGCGTGAACCGACGCCCGGGGTTGGAGATCAATTCGCGGATGTAAGTGAGGCCGATACTGGGCAGCAGATGCTTTTCCACGCCATTGAACCGGAGAACCCAGCCTTGCCCTCGCTCAACCAGTTGATAATCGGGAGCGGGGTTGTGGTCTGGTTCGGTTGGAGTCGCCAGGTGCTTGCCGGATGACGGACGCGGATCGTGTACGAGGCGGATGAGGCAACTCTCTGGCAGCGATCTGGAGCGAATCTTCGTCGTGGCCGATGCGATGCCGTCGTCCACGACCTGCATGACCTGTTGTCCATGCCGGCGATACAGATCAACGATCTTGCGGGCCGCCGAATCCTCAGCCATGCCGAGGTGACGAAGTGCCCGTGTCGCCTCCCCGTACTGACTGAAGAACTGATCCTCTGGCATGGTTGCGACACGTTGGGCGGTTTCGACGTACGACGCCAGCATGATCCGGGACTCCCCAGCGTCCCGTGGATCGACAAGCAAATCGCGTCCGTATGTCTCTGGTTTCTCGAACGACCCCGCTCCCCCTGCCAGGACTGCGAATCGGCGATCGATGCACTGGGAACACTTCCCGCAGTGCGGCTTCGCGTTGCTGATCTCCCAAGTGTGCGTACAACTCGTCGACCACGGAACCATCGCCCCGTGTCCCGCATCGACGATGTCTTGCACGACGTCGGCCTTGGTCTTCCAGATGAACCTGTTCTCAACGGTGAAATCCACGCCTGAAACGAGTGCAAAGAACCGCTCCATAGAACGAAGGACTTTTGGATGGGTCGTCCGCGTGGCTCGCGAACCGACGATCTGCGGCGAGAGAGGAAGATTGAGGCTGACGACGCCGTTCTCGTAGAAGCGAATTTTGTTGAGACCTGCCATTCGCGCAACCACGGCCGCCAGGGAGGCGTAGAGGAACGATCGGGACCGCTGCGTGTACTCGCGCTCGCCGAGATCCTGCTTATTGACGCGTACGGTCACATACTGCGGCGTTGGTCCCGTTGCAGCACCGTCGATCATCGTCCTGAGCGTTCGTAGCCGATTTCGCAGCTTGGGTGTTGACTCGTGCGTCACAAAGAGCGATGGCTCCCCATCAACCACAGCCTGTTGTACGGCACCGCCAAGCGAGTCAAGGCCACCGGAGAACAGCGCGATGGCGTCAGGCGTTGCCGAGTTGTCGTAGTCAGCGAACTCGAGGTAGCTGTCGACGGACGGTGGGCGCTCATACTTGATGAAATCGAACTCGTACTCGTCCTCCGACAAGAAGCTCAGGAGCTCAGACAGGGCCGCTGACATCTCGGTGGACCGCCATAGATCCAGTTCGCGGACGGAGATCTTGAATCGCAGACGACGACGCCAGTTTGCACCCATCGATTCGACATCATGCGCTCCACGATGCTCGATCTGATCGGCGATGTACACGAACGCGGCGATCTCAAGAAGGTCTACGAGTGCGGATGGGATGCTCTGGTTGAGCGTTGATCCGATGTCGCCCAGGTTGAGACGGACATTCCGGTGCGAGCCCGACGTACGGAGCTTGAGCACGCCGTCCGACTCACGCCGACCGGTCGCGGCTTCGTTGCATAACAGAAGGAGTGCTGGGTGATTCACTTCGCACCCTCCTTGAGCTCCGCCACGATCTTCTTCATCGCGACATGGGCAAACCCAGATGCCTCCTCGCGGGTGATCCCCCCGACGCCGCTGTTCCATGCGTGTGCCGATCGCCACTCCCCTGCGAATCTCGCGACGATAACCGATGCTTCTCGGCAGTGGTTGGCCAGTGCCCTGTCGAACTCGGCTTTGTCTGCGAGATTTGCGAACCGCTGGTTCTCACCGACGTGGTTACCAGCTTCCCGACTGACGTAAAACTGCAGGACCTTGTTCATAACCTGCCCGAAGAAGCGCCGTCCCAGTTCTCCAAAGTTCTTGGGCGTGCCGAGCTCGTGAAAGGCCCGCTGAACGTCCACTACCGTCGTTGAAAAGAGACTGTGCTGCTGTGTCTTCTCGGTCACGAGCGAGTTCACAGCCTCTGCCGCCGCGCTCTGCGCGATCTCACCAAGATCGGTGCGGCCGCGGTTGTTCGGCATGCCGGCGTCGATCGACTCGGACACCGCCGCGAGGATAGAGGGAAGTGACGGATGGTCCGGCACATCGAGCCCTCGGGACCGCAACCCCTCAACGAAGTCCGCGTCGCGTGCAGCAGCCGCCAACTTGGTCAGCGCCCAGAACGCCTCGACAAGACCTTGGTGATGGGCTGTGGCCATAAGCCCGTTCTCAGCGGCGCGGACGACAGCGTTCGCGATCTGATCGAAGCTTGCACCGATCGCGATGAGGCCAACGACCTCCTGCCACTTGCGAGTTCGCGGTAGATTTCCAAGCCGGCTGTGCCCCATGATGCCTGCCATCGACTGGATGGCGGCCCGGCTTGGTCACCCCGTGCCCGAAAAGGCCGCTCTTAGATGGTACCGCATACATCTGCTAGCGGAAGCCACCTCGCGGCCGTCTACATGTTGATGGCCAGGTCGGCATCTAGCACTCATTTCTGTGTGATTCGGCCTCGATGTGCCACAATTCTCGTTGCCTTTCCCAGTCGGGCTCGCCCGCGATCGCCCGCACCTGGCGCTCGGGGATCGCGTCTCTGTATCCCCGTACGGGCTCTTGGAACAGGATCGCCTCTTGGATATCCGGCGCGAGGTTCAGCAGGTTCACGATCTGGCTGACACGCGCACGGGTGACGTGACCGAGCGCCGCAATCTCTGCGAAGTCCGCGACCTCACCTCGGCGAACGAGCCCATCAATCCGGATGGCGAGGGCCATCAGCTTGGCGATCCGGGGCACCACGCCGGCGTCCGCGTCGGGCTCGGGCGGCGCTTCCCCGGGTTGAAGTTCCAACTGCCCGTGCCGGCCGCGTTCGAAGTGGACCGCGTATTCCATACGGACGCCGTCCGTCATCATGCCGGCGCCTCGCGATCGACGAGCTGTCGAAGACCAAGCGGATGGAACGCGATCGAAACCGATCCCTTCTCGGCGTCGTAGTCCACGCGTTGAACAAGCAGCCGAACCAGCCGCACCTGCTGCTTTGGGGGCAGCCTTGACCACACGCCGTCGAAGTCGTCGAAGGCGGCATTGACCTCATCAGGCAGCACCATCTGGGTTTCCGCCGAAGCGATCACTTTGTTGGCTTCGTCCGTGCGTCCTTGAGCCTCATCGAGCTTCGCGTGCAGGTCGGCCAAACGGGCAGCGGCGTGCGAGTTGGTCGCGGCATCACCCGCGACCCGGCCCAGTTCTCGCTGGATACGAGCGACATCACGCTCCGCTGACGCAGCCTTTGCCCGCGCCTCATCCAGTTCCGCCTCGGCTACACGACGGCAAGCCGCAAGCGTCCGCGACCGCATCTCGGGGTCGCCGCACACATCGCGCACCCGTTCGATCACGAACCGTTCGATCTGTTCAGCCGGCAGCGACTTGCACGGGCACGCGTCCCAGCCCTGTTTCTGGGCTTTGTAGCAGACGTAGTACCGGTACATCCGGTCCTTCGCGCCGTTTACGGTCGCCGTGTGCCCCATCGCGCTGCCGCACGGGGCGCAGTGGAGGAGCCCCTTGAGCAGCGCCGAGTGCTTGTTCCGCTGGTGCATGCCACCCGTCCGCCCGTTGAACCGGAGCGTCTCTTGGGTCTTGGTCCACACCGCTTCATCGATGATCGCGTCGTGCTCACCCGCGTACGTCTCCGTCTTGTATTTCACCCGGCCGACGTAGAGGACGTTGGTCAGCACCGCCAGCACGGCGGGTTTGTCCCACCGCCGCCCGCCGTACACCTTGCCGCGCTTGGTCACCACTCGCTTCGTCGTTATCCCGCGCTCGTTGAACTTGCGGCTGACCGCGAGCAGCGAGCGGTGCTTCAGGTACAGCTCGAAGATCTCCCGGACGAGCTTCGCGTCGTCGTCGTTCACGACGAGCCGCTTGGTCTCCGGATCGATGCCGTACCCGATCACGGAGCGGCCGCCTGACCACTTTCCCTTCCGCCTCGCCGCGGCGATCTTGTCCCGAGTTCGCTCGGAGATGATCTCGCGCTCGAACTGGGCGAAGCTCAGCAGGATGTTCAGCGTGAGCCGGCCCATCGACTGCGTCGTATTGAACTGCTGTGTTACGGAGACGAACGAGATTCGCTGCCGCTCGAACAGTTCCATCATCCGCGCGAAGTCCATCAGCGACCGGCTGAGACGATCCACTTTGTAGACCACGATGCAGTCAACCCGCCCAGCCTCCATGTCGGCCATGAGCCGTTTGAGCGCGGGCCGCTCCATGTTGCCGCCTGTGAACCCGCCGTCGTCGTAGCGATCCGGCAAGCACACCCAGCCCTCGGCTTTCTGGCTCGCGATGTACGCCTCGGCGCTCTCGCGCTGCGCATCGAGTGAGTTGAACTCCTGCTCGAGTCCCTCCTCGGTGCTCTTGCGCGTATAGATCGCGCAGCGGATTGTGCTGAGCGTTGTCCGCTTGTTGCTCATCCTGCCTCCTCGCCCTTGGCCCGCCGCTTCGACGACGGCAAGCCGAAGAAGTTCACGCCGTTCCAGTGCGCTCCGGTGATGTGCCGGGCGAGCGCGGTCAGCGACCGATACACCTCGCCCTCGTACTCGAACCCCCGTGGAAGCACCTTCACGAGAAGCGTTCGGCCCTTGTATTCACGCCGTATCACGGCCCCGGGCTTCGGAAACGAAGCCGACCGCCCGGCGTCGAATGCGGCGGTCACCACCGGGCCCATCGTCATCTCCCGGGCCCGTGGTGCGGTGAGCCGAATCTCGGCGTCGTCCGCCAACTCCGCGGCCCTGCGCATCGCACGCTCCGACAGCCCGCCTTGCTCGAGCGCCTGCGTCCGCCAGACGATCCGCTTGATGAGGTACCGCTTGTGGTTCGTCCGCGTCGGCTCGCCGAAGACCTCCGCGTATCGCTGTTTGAGCTGCGGCACCGTCAGCGTCCCGAGTTCCTTGACCGTGGCCGTGATGTCCGTCGCCATGCGCACTCTCCGTTTCGCGTCGCGTTAACCGCGCGTCCCATCAGGGCGGGCAGGCTCGGAGAGTTCAAGTCCATCTTTCGAGGAATCGGAGAGTTCGCCGAGACGACGCCGATCGTCCCGCCAGCGATGCAACTCGTGGGCCAGGATCTCCGCGATAGCGCGGAGTCGTTCTGCGGGAGCGAGGTCATCGCGCACCGCAACATCGTCGTAGTCCATGAATTTGCCCGTTCGCTGAGTTGGTCGTGCCGTCGCCCGCTGCGGGCAACGCGTCAAGGACCATCTACGCAAACCGGTCACGAACTGGCGGTGGACCGATCGGAACCCTGCGTCTAGCTGCTGTCTTCCAAATCGCTAGTGGATATCCCAAAGCAATCAGCACCTGCTCAGACACATGCTGAGCATGGCGGAGGGGGTCTCCAATCAAGCGTTTACGACCCCGTACGCGTGGGTGAAGCCGCTTCGCGACCACCGTCTGGCGGCGATACAATGGCCGCATGTCTAGCGATATTGGTATGGACTGGACTCAGCTCTTGAGCACGAAGCGTGTACGCGAGCTCCGCGGCGATGGTGGCTCCACCGGCGACCATCGCACGGAGTTCGAGAGGGACTACGACCGGATCGTGTTCTCAAGCCCGATCAGGCGGCTCAAGGACAAGACCCAGGTCTTCCCTCTCGATCCAAACGACTTCGTCCGCACACGCTTAACGCATTCGCTCGAGGTCGCGAGCGTCGCAAGGGGGCTTGTGAAAGCTGTTGCAAATCCCACCACGAAGATCGATCCACACTTGGCACACGATGTACGTCACGAGATCAATTCTCGGATTGACGACATCCAGAACATTGCAGCAACCGCGGCTCTTGTCCATGATCTCGGGAACCCACCGTTTGGTCATTTTGGCGAAGCGGCTATCGGCGATTGGTTCCAATCAGATATCGGAAGTAATGCGATCGCACCCCTGGCCGACCATCCGGACCTCGCTGCCGATCTGTTGCGATTCGAAGGCAACGCGCGGACCACAAGACTTCTCGCAAGCCTGCAGATTCTCGCAGACAACCACGGCCTCAACCTGACTGCTGCCACCCTATCAGCGAGCATGAAGTACGTTGCTGCAAGCCATGAAGCTGACAAAGATGGTCCTGACAAATCAAGGGCGAAGCCAGGCTTCTGTCAGACGGAACAGCCGATAGTCGAACTCGTCCGCGATGCGACAGGTACGGGACCATCCCGTAATCCAATTGCGTATCTCGTCGAAGCCGCGGACGATTCTGTCTACTCCATCTGCGATGTCGAAGACGGCATTCGCAAGGGGGTCATCACCTGGCGTGACTTCATTGAGGCCCTCGAAGAGGATGACCTTCAGGAAATCGCGCGACAAGCAGAAGATTTTATCGTGAATCGTGCGAGAGACTCCGGCCTTGACCTTGGGACTGCGGCAGGCGAAGCGTACTCGGTGCAATTTCGCGTCTTTGCTCAAGGCCGAGCGATCAACGCCGCCGCTTCAGCCTTTGCGAGAAACTACGACGCGATAATGAGTGGTACATTTCAAGGCGAGCTGCTCAACGAGAGAGGCGAACTCCCGGCTGAACGGCTTATCGCGAGATGCAAGAAGATCGGGAGGGAGCGGGTCTACAACAAGCGTCCGACGGTCGAACTCGAACTTCGGGGCGAGATAATTCTCCATGGTCTACTGGATGTGCTCTGGCGCGGGGTCGAGGCTTTCGATGGCAAACCGCCGAAGCCAAAGAGCGCACAGGGCAAGGCATACAGCTTGCTCTCGCGAAACTACCGGTCGCTATTCGAGTATTCGTGGAAGGCCCCCGTCCCTGAAGGCAAGGACGAAGAAGCCTGGAGGCACTATCTCAAGCTGATGCTCATCACCGACTACGTCGCCGGAATGACCGACGGATACGCTGCGTCACTTCACAAGAGCCTCATGAATGCGTGACCGCCGGGTACCACAAGATGTACCAGAGCTTCGCGAGGCAATGCGACGCTTCGTCGCGATCAGACGGAGTCGGGTTCCCCTGGAGCACGACCCGCTCGCGGCTTTGTATCGCGAAGGGTTTATCGCGTACTTTTTCGGCGGCACAGTTCGCGATGTGGCATTACACGGCCCGCGAGTCCGGCCGCGCGATATAGACGTTGTGGTATCAGGTGCAGACGAGGATGAGCTAAAGCGGGTGCTTTCTTGCTGGATTGTCAGGACGACTCGATTTGGTGGCTTTCGACTTGAGACGGCGTACGAAGTGTTGGATATCTGGCCCACGCACCAGACATGGGCATTTAGGGAGTTTCCTCTCATCGGCTCGGAGGCTGGTGACCTACCACGGACGACTCCATTTACTATCGAAGCAGCGGTCGTCTCGACAAGTCCTCGAGGCCCAGGCGGTCGAGAGATCTTTGAGCAGCGATTTATCGAGTCCGTGAGTCGGCGCGAAATTGATCTGAACTTCGACGCTCAGTTCTCCGAGGCCCTGACGTTCGTGCGGGCTATTGCGATGGCAATGAAGACTGACTTCGCACTCTCCTCTCGGCTCGTTGATCGACTGGTCTCGATTGCTCGGGGCGTAGACATTGAAGAGCTATCGGATGCTGCCGAGAGTCACTACGGCCGGTACAGCCTTCCAGCCTCTGAGTTGTATCGGATCGTGGAGATCATCAAGAAGCACCGGCAGCGAAATCGAAAGGCCAGTCTCACGCTGCCGCGCCCCACTCAACTGCAGTTCCGATTCATGAAGCCGACGCGATTGAGCCCGGTTTTAGATCGGCTGACGCCAAGATTTGAAGGGGTGGCTGCCTCAGCACCCCCGACCGGCACCCCGCGTCGAATCCGCGAGGCCGCTAACCGAGAGTCGCAGAGAGTTTGAGAGGTTCGGCCGAGAGCCGGACCGGAACGCCCAGCGTCGCGGTCGGCCTCCCTATGCACACGTCAGAACAGTGAGTCGGCCACCCGCTGCCCGCCGCCGCAAGTCCCGTTCTGCCCGCCCTTTGCGGGATGCCGCCTATCGCCTCGCCGCCGCCCGACCCGTAAAACAAAGCCGGCCCGCTTTCGCGGGCCGGATCAAAGCTCCCCGAGCTGGACTCGAACCAGCAACCTAGCGGTTAACAGCCGCTCGCTCTACCAATTGAGCTATCGGGGATCGGTTGTCAAGAGCCGCCCACCGGCGGCGGCCCGGCCAGAAATCTACCCTCAACCCGCTCTCGGTCAAGCCGGCTCCTCGAATTCCCGACCTGTCGCCGTGCGAGGGGCTCTCTCAGAACGACGCCTGAACGCCGCTGCCGCCTTCGCTGACGATGTCCCGGAGGTCTTTGCGGACCTTGTCGAGCATGTTCCAGTACAGCACCAGCGCGATCAGCGGCCCGAGGCCGAGCAGCAGCAGCCCGAACGTGTACAGCACAGGCCCGAGCCACAGCAGCGTCTTCGACCGCTTGTAGACCGCCGCGTTCGGCAACCGGCCCGCGAGCCACTTGACGTAGAGCATCTGGGCGAAGAACGCGACGATCGACGCGAGAGCGGCGACGATCGTGATCAGCAGCAGCACCAGACCGGCGATCACACTCGAACTGGTTAGCCACGCGAGCAGGCTGATCGCAAAGCTGGCCAGCGTACCCGCCACGCTGATCGCGACGCACACCCGGACGAGCTGGCGTGGGGCTCCGCCGTCGGAGAACCCGCTGAGCTTCGGGTCAGCCTCGCTGAAGAGCCACCAGCCGTACGCGATCACGAGACTGATCGCGGCCGTGATGAACTCGATGCCGACATCGACGGGCCCGACGAGCGTCACCGCCGACTGCGGGTTGCCCGATGCCGCGAGGCTCACGAGCACACCGACGATGACCATGATGATCAACGCGATGATGCCGTTGAGGACATACCCGACGCCCTTGAGCAGCGTCTGCTGATGGGCCGCGTCGCTGTTCGTGAGCAAGAATTCTCTCGCGACCCCCGGAGGTGCGCCGCACTCCGGACACTGGGTGTCATGTGCTAGCCCCGCGAGCGCATAGCCGCACGCGAAGCACTGGCCGGCCCCCGCCAAAGATGCTGCCGGCGCCGCGGCGGGGGCTCCGGCGGCGGGTGTGTCTGATGGTGAAGGGCCGGTGGCTGGGTCGCTGCTCATTGGGCGAGAGCATACCGCCCCAGCGGGTCCGATGTCTGGCGTGCCGCGTGAAGGCTCATCGGCGCGCCGTGTCTCTCCGCGGGCGCGATGCCCGGACATGCCCGCCCGCGGCCTAGATCACGCGCACCTCGCCGTCTTCGCGGAACTGCTTGAACGCCTCGATCGCCCGCTCGCGGGTTTCCTTGAGGTCCACGATCGGCTCCGGGTAGCTCAGCCTGTCGAACAGGCCCGCCGCGCGGTCGTGCGGGTCGTGGATCTGCTTGGCTCCAAGATCGGCGAGCTCGGGGATGTACCGTGCGATGTACTCGCCCTCGGGGTCGTGGCGTTCGGACTGGCTGATCGGGTTGTACACGCGGAAGTAGGGGGCCGCGTCGGTGCCCGTCGAGCTCGACCACTGCCAGCCGCCGTTGTTGGAAGCGAGGTCGCCATCGACCAGCTTGTTCATGAAGTACTTCTCGCCGAGCCGCCAGTCGAGCAACAGGTTCTTGGTGAGGAACATCGCGACGATCATCCGGCAGCGGTTGTGCATCCAGCCGGTCGTGTTGAGCTGCCGCATCGCCGCATCAACGATCGGCACGCCGGTGCGTCCCTCGCACCAGGCGGCAAACTGCTCGTCGTCCTCGCGCCACTCGAGGCCGTCGTAGTCGGTATTGAAGTTGCGGTGCTTGCACACCCGCGGGAATCCGACAAGCAGGTGCTGGTAGAACTCCCGCCAGACGATCTCGCTGATGTAGTGCGCGATGCCCTTGCTGCCCTTCCAGAACTCGTGGTTGTTCTCATCGAGGCAGCGCTTGACGACCTGCCGCGGGCCGATGCAGCCCATGGCGAGGTACGGGCTGAGCGCGCTCGTGCCCGCCTCGTCCGCGGGCGAGTCGCGCCGATCCTTGTAGTCGCGGATGCTGGACTCGACGAAGGCTTCGAAGCGTTGCATCGCGGCCGACTCTCCGCCGGGCCACAGGTCGGGCCGCGTTGCATGTTCCTCGTCGAAGTCGAAGCCCCATTCCTTCCACTGGTCCTTGTCGGGGATTCGATCGCCGCTATCGATGCGAGAATCGCAGGCTTTGGGCGCGGGCAGCACCTCGGGCGTCTCTTCGTCCCACCGCGCGTACAGCCGCTTCTTGAACGGCGTGAACACGCTGTACCACTTGTCTTCCTTCGTGCGGATCTGCCCGGGCTCGTAGAGCACCTTGTTCGTGTGCCGATGCACGCCGATGCCCGCGTCCTCGAACACGTCGGCGACCTTCTGATCGCGCGTGCGCTCGTTGACCTCATACTCCCGGCCCATGTGCAGCTCGGCGACGTCATACTGCTTCGCGAGCTTCAGCAGTTCTTTGGGAACCCCATCGAACCGCGGCGTCACCACGATCTTCAGCGGGATGTTCAGATCGTTCAGCGACTGCTGAAGCTCGATCAGGCACCGCCGCACGAAGTCGGCCTTCATCGGCCCCCAGTCGTGCTCGTGCCACTGCTCCGGGCAGATCGTAAACACCGCGACGACACCATCGTCCGCGTTGCGTCGCGCGTGCCAGAGCGCATCGTTGTCGGCCACGCGAAGATCAGACCGGAACCAGACCATCGATCTCATGAAGTCGTCTCCAGATTGAGGAAGGGTTGCAAGAGCAGCAGCGCGATCACGCCCCGCGAGGTCCACAGGACGGTGCGCGCCCAATTCGTCGCGACCAATGCCCTGTGTGCCTCGGCATCAAACGCCGCGGTGAGCCTGCCGTGCAGCGGAACCTGCAGCGCAAACGTCGACAGCCAGACCATCGCCAGCAGCGCGATGCCGACCCAGGCCAGCGGCGAGCCGACCTGAAGCACGAGCAGCGCCGCCGCGCCGAGTTCGACGAACATCGCCGGCGCCACGATCCACGTGATTCGGGACATGTGCGACCGCTGATACGCGACGTAGCCGTCGGCACCCACGCCGGCGAACAGCGGGTAGTGCACGACTTGCACCGTCCAGATCAGACCCACCATGAACCAGGTCGCGGCGGCATGAACCAGGAGCAGCATCGCGTCGGTCGGCACCCAGCAGCGTTCGACGCACGCTCGCGACAGATTCGTCCGCAAGCCGACAACGCCAACCCGTGCAGCCGGCGTACATTGTCAGTGATGACGGACGGAGCCGCCACATGCACATCGCCCGGCCTCGACCGGCTCCGCGGCTGGATGCAGAGCCTGGGCCGCGACCCCTATCCGTTTCAGGACGAAACTTGGCGGTCGTTCCTCGCCGGCGAGTCGGGGCTGGTCAATGTTCCCACCGGCGCGGGCAAGACCTACGCGGCCTACCTCGGCTCACTCGCCTCGCTCATCGACGAGCATGCAGATGGTGACTTCGAGCCGGGCCTCCGCATCCTCTATCTCACGCCCCTGCGCGCCGTCAGCCGCGACGTCGAGAAGGCGCTCAAAGAACCGATCGAGGCACTCGAACTTCCGTTTCGCGTCGAGTCACGAACGGGTGATACCTCCTCGTCGCTCCGCGCAAAGCAGAAGAAGCGCATGCCCGAGGTGCTCATCACCACGCCAGAGAGCCTGAGCCTCCTGCTGACCTACCCCGACGCCCGCGAACGCTTCGGCTCGCTCACGTGCGTCATCGCCGACGAATGGCACGAGATGCTTGGCTCGAAACGCGGCACGCAGGCCGAGCTCGCGATCGCACGGCTCCGAACCTTCTCGCCCGGCTTGCGCACATGGGCGCTGAGTGCAACCATCGGCAACCTCGACGTTGCCGCAAACGCCGCCGTCGGCGAAAGCGCAACGCCGACGCTCATCACCGCCAAGATCGACCGCCCGATCGAGCTCGAAGCGATCCTCCCAACACAAGACGGCCAGCTCGCGTGGGCGGGCCACATGGGCCTGCGGATGCTGCCGCCCGTGCTTGACTGGCTCGATCCCGACCGCTCGACGCTTGTTTTCTGCAACACCCGCAGCCAGGCCGAGCTGTGGTACCAGTCCATCGCCGATGCCCGGCCGGAGTGGTCGAGCGTCATGGCCTTGCACCACGGCTCGGTCGACCGCGACGAACGCGAGCGCATCGAGGCGGGCGTCAAATCCGGTGATATCCGCCTTGTCGTGTGTACATCCAGCCTCGATCTGGGCGTCGACTTCGCGCCGGTCGAGCGCGTCATGCAGGTCGGCTCGCCCAAGGGCATCGCGAGGCTGATCCAGCGGGCCGGCCGAAGCGGGCACAGGCCCGGCGCGACCTGCCGGATCGCCTGCGTGCCCACGCACGCACTCGAGCTCGTCGAGATCGCCGCCGCCCGCCGAGCGATCGAACGCGGCGAGATCGAAGACCGCGAGACGTACGACAAGCCGCTGGATGTCCTCGCCCAGCATCTCGTCACGTGCGCACTCGGCGGCGGGTTCAGATCCGACGAGTTGTACGATGAAGTCCGCACCAGCTATGCCTACCGAACCCTTGAACGCGACGAGTTCGACTGGGCTCTCGACCTCGTCAAACGGGGCGGCGACACGCTCAAGGCGTACCCTCGCTACCACAAGGTCATCGAACAAGACGGCCTCTGCACCGTGCCCGACAAACGCATCGCCCAGATCCACCGCATGAACGTCGGCACGATCACGGGCGATCCGACGCTTGCTGTGCGGTACGTCAACGGCCGAACGATCGGCCACATCGAAGAGCGCTTCGTCGGCCGGCTCCGACCCGGGCAGAAGTTCTACTTCGGCGGCCAGCTTCTCAAGTTCGAACGCATCAAGGAGATGACCGCGTTCGTCCGCCCCGCAACGGGCTCGACCCGGCACACGCCGCACTGGGCGGGCACGCGACTGCCGATCTCCGAATCGCTCGGCTTCAGCGTGCGCCGCACCATCGAGCAAGTCCGCGAAGGTGATACCTCGCTTCCAGAGCTCGAAGCGGTTGAGCCCGTCATCGCCGCGCAGGCCGGCATCAGCGCCGTGCCCTCGGCGGGCGACATGCTCGTCGAGATCACCGACACACCCGAGGGTCGGCACCTCTTCGTATTCCCATTCGCCGGTCGGCTCGTGCACATCGGCATCGCCGCGATCGTTGCGCTCCGGCTCGGCCGACTCGCGAGCGCGACCTTCACGACCGCCGCCAACGACTACGGCTTCGAAGTGCTCTGCGAGGACGCCTTCCCGTTCGACGAACACCTGTCATCCGATCTCTTCACGACCGACAAACTGCTCGAAGACACGATCGAGAGCGTGAACCTGGGCCAGCTCGCCAAGCGTCAGTTCCGCGAGATCGCACGGGTCGCCGGGCTGATCGTGCAGCAGTACCCCGGCTCGCCACGTGCGCCCAAGCAGCTCCAGGCGTCGGCCGAGCTGATCTTTGATGTCTTCGAGGAGTTCGACCCTGACAACCTGCTCATGGTTCAGGCACGCCGCGAGGTTCTCGCCCGGCAGTTCCAGCAGACGCGGCTCGCGAACACGCTCGGCCGCATCGCAAAGGGCCCGAGGGTGGTGGTGCACACCCGCCAGCCCACGCCGCTGGGCTTCCCGCTGATGGTCGAGCGCATCGCGGCCGAGATGTCGAGCCAGTCGCTCGCCGAGCGCGTCGACAAGATGCGCGAGCAGTTCCTCGAAGCCGGCGCGTCAACCAAGAAAGCTCGCCCGCTGGTGTCGAGGCCGCCGGGGCATCAGCTATGACCGACCACGAGTTCACGCTGGCCAGCGAAACGCTGCACGCCATGCCCGAGCGCACGCTGTGGTGGCCCCGAACCCGCACGCTCGCGGCGAGCGATCTGCACCTCGGCAAGGACGAGGGCCTGCGCGCGGCGGGCGCGATCGTGCCGACCGGACCGATGCAGGCCGATCTTGATCGCTTGTCCCGCGCGATCGAGCGGACCGATCCCGAGCGCGTCGTCATCGTGGGCGATCTCATCCATGGTCGGCTCGGCCTGAAGGACAACGTCATCGATCGCGTCGCTGCGTGGCGCGATTGGCACGCGTGCTCGTTTGTGCTGGTCGTGGGCAATCACGACCGCAACGCGCGGGGCAACAAGCTGCCGATCGCGCTCGATGCCTGGCGCATGGACGTCGCAGATCCCGAGCTGACGATCGATGCGATCACGTTCGTCCATGATCCGGACGACGCGAAAGGACCATCGGTCGCGGGGCATGTGCATCCCGCGGTTACGCTCGGTCGCACCAAAGCCCCGGCATTCACTGTTCTGAATGACGTCGTGACACTTCCCGCATTCAGTGGGTTCACCGCCGGCGTGCCGATCGATCCGAGGCAGTACAACGGCGTTGCCTGTTGCTGTGAGGACGCCGTGATCGGCCTGTTTGAAACAGAAGAAGCTAAAACATCAAGGGGGGGCGGCGTCTCGCCGCCTTGAGACACGAATCGGCGGTGCGG
>JBCBHW010000003.1:0-300 GCA_038525225.1 Planctomycetota bacterium
CTCAACTTCTGATAGGCAGTGGAAACTGGTTAGCTAGAGTATGGTAGGGGTTGAGGGAATTCCCAGTGTAGCGGTGAAATGCGTAGATATTGGGAAGAACACCAGTGGCGAAGGCGCTCAACTGGGCCATAACTGACACTCAGGGACGAAAGCTAGGGTAGCGAAAGGGATTAGATACCCCTGTAGTCTTAGCTGTAAACGATGAACACTAGGCGTTGCTTGTATCGACCCGAGCAGTGCCGTAGCCAACGCGTTAAGTGTTCCGCCTGGGGAGTACGCACGCAAGTGTGAAACTCAAAG
>JBCBHW010000003.1:310-1028 GCA_038525225.1 Planctomycetota bacterium
GCTCGTGTCGTGAGATGTTGGGTTAAGTCCCGCAACGAGCGCAACCCTCGTTCTTAGTTGCCAGCATTAAGTTGGGCACTTTAGGAAGACTGCCGGTGACAAACCGGAGGAAGGTGGGGATGACGTCAAGTCAGCATGCCCCATACGTTCTGGGCTACACACGTACTACAATGGTTGGGACAAAGGGCAGCAAGCTCGCGAGAGTAAGCGAATCTCATCAAACCCAGCCTCAGTTCAGATTGCAGGCTGCAACTCGCCTGCATGAAGGAGGAATCGCTAGTAATCGCAGGTCAGCATACTGCGGTGAATTCGTTCCCGGGCCTTGTACACACCGCCCGTCACACCATGGAAGTTGGCCACGCCCGAAGTCGTTACCCTAACCATGAATTTGGAGGGGGATGCCGAAGGCAGGGCTGGTGACTAGGGTGAAGTCGTAACAAGGTAGCCGTACCGGAAGGTGTGGCTGGATCACCTCCTTAAGAGGGAGACCTAATTTCTGAGGGCAGCTTATTGGAAGCTGTACCAAAAAGAAACATCCCAGAAAAAGGTCGGAGCGAAAAGCAGAAAGGGGTGAATAACGTCAAACTAATTGTTCTAGGTCGAGAGACTAGAGAGAAGAAACCAGAGCAAAAGCGCGAAAGCGGAAAAGGGCTATTAGCTCAGGTGGTTAGAGCGCACCCCTGATAAGGGTGAGGTCCCTGACCAGGGACCTCACCCT
>JBCBHW010000004.1:0-587 GCA_038525225.1 Planctomycetota bacterium
CCAATCCTCTTTTGCATCCCTCGGGGTGTAGCGGAGGATAAGGAGTTTTCTGTGAAGCCGGCGCGTGAGCGATCCGGTGGAGAGATCACTAGTGAGAATGATGACATGAGTAGCGACAAAGAGGGTGAGAGACCCTCTCGCCGAAAGTCCAAGGGTTCCTGCTTAAAGCTAATCTGAGCAGGGTAAGCCGACCCCTAAGGCGAGGCCGAAAGGCGTAGTCGATGGGAACCAGGTTAATATTCCTGGGCCAGGAGGATGTGACGGATCATGAAGGTTGTTTGCCCTTATCGGATTGGGCGGGCCGCTGATTGGTTCCTGGAAATAGCCCTCCATGAGATCGTACCCTAAACCGACACAGGTGGACTGGTAGAGAATACCAAGGCGCTTGAGAGAACGATGTTGAAGGAACTCGGCAAAATACCTCCGTAAGTTCGCGAGAAGGAGGCCCAGTTTCAACGCAAGTTTTGGCTGGGGGCACAGACCAGGGGGTGGCGACTGTTTATCAAAAACACAGGGCTCTGCGAAGCCGCAAGGCGACGTATAGGGTCTGACGCCTGCCCGGTGCCGGAAGGTTAAAAGGAGATGTG
>JBCBHW010000005.1:0-578 GCA_038525225.1 Planctomycetota bacterium
AAGAATCTGGCCGTTGTTGAAAAATCTTAGTATTTTAAATAAATTCAAGTTTCGTTGGTGCCGGTGCCGACGCCGGTGCCGGTGCCGGTGCCGGTGCCGGCGCCGGTGCCGGTTACCGGCACCTTGTTGAAGGTGCCGGCGCCGGCGCCGGTGCCGGTCAGAGTCAAAGTACGATTAAGTCGCCGGTAACCGGCACCTTTTCAAAGGTGCCGGTGCCGGTGCCGGTGCCGGTTAAGCTCTAATGTGTGGTGCCGGTGCCGGTGCCGGTGCCGGTTAGAAGTGCCGGTGCCGGTGCCGGTGCCGGTTATAGGTGCCGGTGCCGGTGCCGGTGCCGGTTTCACTCATGGTGCCGGTGCCGGTGCCGGTTACCGGCACCTAGCCGAAGGTGCCGGTGCCGGTGCCGGTGCCGGTTTGACTCATGGTGGCGGTGCCGGTGCCGGTGCCGGTGCCGGTTTGACTCATGGCGCCGGTGCCGGTGCCGGTTACCGGCACCGAGCCGAAGGTGCCGGATGCCGGTGCCGGTAATCGGCACCTGGTGCCGGTTACCGGCACCGGCACCGGCGCCGGCGTTTCGGGGT
>JBCBHW010000006.1:0-563 GCA_038525225.1 Planctomycetota bacterium
ACCGCCATGCGCACCTCCCAAGACTGGTGGCCAGCCGATTATGGGCATTACGGTCCTTTCTTTATACGGATGGCCTGGCACAGCGCCGGCACCTATCGAATCTCCGACGGGCGCGGCGGTGCGGGCGCCGGGCAACAACGCTTTGAGCCGCTGAATAGCTGGCCCGACAATACTAATCTCGACAAGGCTCAACGGCTTTTGTGGCCCATCAAGCAGAAATATGGCCGCTCAATTTCGTGGGCGGATCTGATGGTCCTTACCGGCACTGTCGCTATGGAAGATATGGGCTTTAAGACCTTTGGCTTTGCCGGCGGCCGCGAAGATGCGTGGACGCCCGATCTTGTCTATTGGGGGCCAGAAAACAAATTCCTCGCGGATCAACGCTATAGCGGTGACCGCAAGTTACAAAAATCCCTCGCCGCGGTGCAGATGGGTTTGATCTATGTAAATCCTGAAGGACCCAATGGGACGCCGGACCCGGTAGCTGCCGCCCAGGATATCCGCGAAACCTTTGGCCGCATGGCCATGAATGATGAGGAAACGGTGGCGCTCATCGCCGGGGG
>JBCBHW010000007.1:0-546 GCA_038525225.1 Planctomycetota bacterium
GTCGTTAGACGCTGCTGAATGAGGTGCACGTCGTTCGTCGCGGCAAATTGGTTCTGCCACGCAGACACCTGGCGTGCTGCAACGAGATACACGGCAAAGACGGCCACGGCGATCACCGCAACGAGCGCAAGCGCGATGACGCCTTCGATGAGGGTATATCCCCCCTCGTCCCTACTTACTGAGGAAGACATGACAGACCGGCTCGGAGACTTTGTGGTCACAGGGTCAGGGAGCTAAACGAGCCGTTCGGAGCGTGACCAGCGGTGTTGGCCGATCGCGACGGTAGACAGCGACCGTCACGAGAGCCAGGTCGCCCTCGAATGCAACAGAGCGTTCCAGTGTCCAGGCCGCATCCGATGTTCGGGTAGTCGCGTCCTCGAACGCCTCCGTGGCGATGGTTTCCTCCAGATAGGCTTGCGCTAAGGCAAGCGCTTCAGCTTGGTGAGCCGTGCGAGGCTGCGTCGTGAGGAAGACGAGGAACATCGCCGCAGGGACTAAGACCGTGAGCAGGAGCGCAACCGCCACAGCGGACTCCGCGAGCGTGTG
>JBCBHW010000008.1:0-535 GCA_038525225.1 Planctomycetota bacterium
GTGTCGGTGCCGGTACCGGCACCTTAAAATGAAGGTGCCGGTGCCGGTGCCGGTGCCGGTTGGAGTATACCGGCGACTCATGTGCCGATACCGGCACCTTTCTGAAGGTGCCGGTGCCGGTGCCGGTGCCGGCTGGACTATACCGGCGACACAGGTGCCGGTTACCGGCACCCAAAAAGGTGCCGGTGCCGGTGCCGGTGCCGGTTACCGGCACCCAAAAAGGTGCCGGTGCCGGTGCCGGTGCCGGTTGGACTTCGAGGTGTCGGTGCCGGTGCCGGTGCCGGTGTCGGCACCTTTGGTGCCGGTGCCGGTGCCGGTGCCGGTTGGACTGTACAGGCGACACAGGTGCCGGTTACCGGCACCTACCCAAAGGTGCCGGTGCCGGGTGCCGGTATCGGCACCAATCAGATTTTTGGTGCCGGTGCCGATATCGGCACCGGCACCTAGGGTGCCGGTGCCGGTGCCGATATCGGCACCGGCGATTCGGGGTATGGGTTTTGGAGATAAAACCGATATAAAACTTTGTTTGCAAGTG
>JBCBHW010000009.1:0-531 GCA_038525225.1 Planctomycetota bacterium
GTGCTGAAGATTTTTGTGCTAAAATTACAATACTACCGCCGGTAATAGGGTACAAAACGCAACTAAGAAGCTTGTTTTTCTTTGTTTTAATCGTTGTACCAAACCGTTTGTTTGTGTCGTGGTGCCGGTGCCGGTGCCTGTTACTGGTGCCGGTGCCGGTGCCGGTGGCACCTCAGGTGCCGGTGCCGGTGCCGGTGCCGGTCATTTTTAAAAATTGGTGCCGGTGCCGGTGCCGGTGCCGGTTTTTTTCAAAATCAGGTGCCGGTGCCGGTGCCGGTGCCGGTTTAAATGGAGACTTGGTGCCGGTGCCGGTGCCGGTGCCTGATCTTTGGTGCCGGTGCCGGTGCCGGTGCCCGTTTTTTTGAAAATTTGGTGCCGGTGCCGGTGCCGGTGCCTATGAGCTTGAGGTTTTGGTGCCGGTGCCGGTGCCGGTGCCTGATTACTGGTGCCGGTGCCGGTGCCGGTGCCGGTGTGATTTCAAACCGGCACTTCGGGGTATGCTCTCATGACGATTTTTAACTCAAAGTGACG
>JBCBHW010000010.1:0-511 GCA_038525225.1 Planctomycetota bacterium
CCAGAAAATGGTGGTGAGTTGTTCCAGCTTCTCACCCATCGAAGGCGCAAGTCTTTCTTTTTCTGGATCAAATCAAGCGCGAGAAGGGCGTTTGGTGAATGCCTTGGCAGTAAGAGGCGACGAAAGACGTGATACTCTGCGATAAGCCATGAGGAGCTGAGAATAAGCTTTGATCCATGGATCTCTGAATGGGGCAACCCACCTGACAGTTTCCTATTGTTACTTCGGTAATCAATAGGTCGCTGAACCAGGTACTTATAGACTGAATACATAGGTTTTAAAGAGCAAACCCGGGGAACTGAAACATCTAAGTACCCGGAGGAAAGGAAATCAATTGATACTCCCCTAGTAGCGGCGAGCGAACGGGGACCAGCCGAGCCATGATTGTGAGTGGAATGCGTTGGGAAGCGCAGCCGAAGTGGGTGACAGCCCCGTACACGAAGCAAGATCGGACGTATTAAGTAGGGCGGGACACGTGAAATCCTGTCTGAAGATCGGAGGACCACCCTCG